>NZ_CP146983.1:0-3077071 GCF_045291305.1 Methanolobus sp. ZRKC4
AAATTTCATTAGGATCATTTATTTTGATTGTTGCTATTGATTGCTTTTTTGATTGTTAGATTGTTAGTGAGCAGACATCTCTATTTCGATGAAATCAGTACCAATAGGCAAATCGTGCCAGGCTGAATAGTTACGATTTATTTTGAAATAACTCCTCATACCACATTAAGACGTTAACAGTATTGTTTTAGTCAATATCAAATATCGAGGAGGACCAGGTACCTTCCCGCTCCACGTTTCCATTGCTAAGATAATAGGTTCCGTTACCGTATAATTCAGCTTCTCCATTTCCTTTTACAAAAAGACTTGCATTATCACCCATAATAACCACAGTAAGCACTGAACCGGACAGATTTACATTGCCTTCTATATCCCTATAGGAAAGCATCGTTTGTGGAAATTTGGAATCATTGGATGGAATTACTTTCTCTGTGATTATTTCAGGGCTGTACATGCCTTCTGTATCAATATTCAGGTCTCCTGCAAAATCAACTACTGAAAACTTACCCATATACAGACTAAGTTCAATGTTAAGGTCACCTGACAAAATGATGATACCACTTCCCTGAGCAGTCAGACTATCATTCCCGGCTATACTGACAGGTTTGGGAAAATATGTTTGCATCTTATCGAAAATGTCCTTTAGCTCCGAATTTGCAAGAATTATATTATCTTTTGACAAAGCGAGATATGTTTGCTTATCTAAAAGTGAGGAAGAAGCATCAGCCTTTGAAAGATTGTTTTTTGCCTCGGACACTAGAAAAGAGTAATTCTCAACCATTTGTTCAAGTTCCCGAACATCATTCCCTTTTTCTTTCAAATCAAGAATTGCACCCTCGAGACGTTCTACCATTCCATCTGATTTTTTAATATTATCTGCAAAAATAATACCTTCATCTCTTGGAGGTTTGCGATTATCAGACTCGATAAGAAATCTTTCATCTAAGAGTTCTTCGTTGATAAAAGCAGGATGTGAGGACGATAAACCACGGTGATCCTCACGAATATCAGAGAAACGTTCTGATTCAATAAAACCAGATATCAATACGATAGATATAAGGAATATTATCATTGTAAGTGGCAGCTTTTTCATTGGATATTACACCTTACTCAAACGCTTCCATATAATTCTATTTATCAATATGAATAAACAGATTGCAATAAATCTTAACGTTTTTCTCATATTACACAAAAAAGAAAGATTTAAATATAAACATACTTTAGCTGGAAGATATGTTTTGAAAAAAACAAAGTAATTTATTAGTATCTTACTCTTTATGAAGCTTTTTCACAGCATGGATTGTTAAATAATAACATATTTTTGGTATAAACAGGCAAATTGCTCACCATAAGAGTTTTTTGCTGATTTAACTGTATAATTATGAATATGTAAGAATAATGCCATAATAGAATTGGAATTGAACCTTGATTCACAAATACCTGAGAATTTCATGGCATGGAATAATTCTGAAGAAGCATAATTGTTCATTAGAGTTTTTTAAAGTTTGTGCATGACCCTAAACCTTTATTAAAGCTTTATTTTTGAATTTAAAGGCCTAATTACACGTTTTTTCGCTAAGTATACTTATATTCAAGTCTGCTAATCATGGGAATGTCAGAAAAGCACTGCTAATTATCCGGCACTGAATCTGACAGACATAATAAAGGAGGAAAAAAATGAAACACAGATTCATAAAAGCAATTGCCTGTCTTTCATTAGTACTTATGGTGTTTAGTGCTATGGCACCAGGCGCCTTTGCTGATGAAACAGGAACCGCTGAAGAAACAAAAGAATTGAAAGATCATAAGATGATGCACTCACCACGTGGAAATCCTGAGATGAATGAAGAGGAACCCATGGAAGCACTCGTCTTTGATACTGAAGAAGAAGAATTGGAATTCCATGTAGAAAAGCAGACAGAATCGATCAATAACAGAATTGAAAGATTGAACGAAATGCTCGAAAACATTGATGAGATAGATAACGAGGACATCACTGAGGAATCAATTGAAGAGCAAATCGCTGAACTGGAAGCACTTCTTGAAGACATCGAAAGTGCAACAACACTGGACGAACTCAAAGAGACCATGGAAGAAGCAAGAAAAACCATGATGATGGAAAAGCATGGAATGATGGGTGAAAAAACACAAATCGAAGAAATGGAGTTTGAAACCGAAGAAGAAGAGATAGAATTCCATGTAGAGAAGCAGACAGAATCAATCAACGATAGAATTGAAAGATTGAACGAAATGCTCGAAAACATTGATGAAATAGACAATGAAAACATCACTGAAGAGTCAATTGAAGAGCACATAACTGAAATGGAAGCACTCCTGGAAGACATCGAAAGTGCAACAACACTGGATGAACTAAAGGAGATAATGGAAGAAGCAAGAGATAACAATCCACAAGCATGTGGACACGGAAGAGAATACGGACCTATGAACCCTGGTTTTAAGGAAAAAGTAACCGCAGAATAGGACCAAATCGATCGACCGTGAAATAATTAGTACCACCAACTATGAGATAGGACATCTCCTATCTCACAAAAATTTAATTTACCAACTTATAAGGAGTTTTATTATGATGAGAAAGATCACGATTACATTTGCTTTAATGATGATACTCTTCAGCACTTCAATACCAGGAGTATATGCCATGCAAGATGAGGAAAGCATGGGAATGCCAGAGATAAATGCTGAACAGATGAAAGAAATGAATATGGAAATGATAGATAGTAACATTGATTCACTTACCAGCCTCCAGTCAGAGAGTGACGATGAAGAACTTCTGGATTCTGTTGCTAGTCTGCTCGAGCAGATGGAATCACTGAAAACGGAACTTGAGACTACTGATGATCAAGCGGCAATTGTGGAGATTATGAATGAACTCAGGAGCTCAATTGAAGAAGCACCTGAAGAACTGCGTGAGACATTGATGCAAAACAACCCGATGGAAAGAGAAGGTCAGGTCGCCATGGATGGTGAAAGACCAGAGAGAGACACTGCGAATACAGAATCTTTCGAGGGTGACTTCCCAGGAAATGGAAGTATGGGTGAGGAAAAAACAATAGATAAAACAGATAATGGTAATGCCCCAACTGATGAAGTCAGCAACGAAGGAGTATCAAAAGAAAGCACCGGGTTGCTAAGCAGTCTTATCAATATGATCAAAGGATTCTTTTAAGCTATTTATTCTTGCATTATCCCCCTATATTTACCTGAATGGAACAATGGATTATCCAATATCAGGTCACTCTTTTTTTGCTTATTTTTACTGTCGGCATTAGTAGCAGATAAATACTGTCGGTGATTATAGTAAATGAGGAATTAATATATATACCATGACAATGATTAACACAGTCAAATAATCCCTTTATGAGGATACTAAAAACGTTAACAAATAATAAAATATGATTACATTTCCGACCAAAGCAGGAGAAACTTCATGAAGATCGCAATACTTGGAGGCACAGGCAAAATAGGCAAGGGCTTTGCGCTTCGTTGGGGCCAGAAACACGAAATAATCATAGGCTCCAGGGAAATAGAAAAAGCCGAAGCAGTCGCTGCAGAATATAATGAAGTACTTGGCAAGTTCGGCCACACTGCACACATAACAGGTACTGATAACAAAACAGCTGCCGAAAATGCAGAGATAATCGTCGTTGCCATCAGATACAATCAGCTTAAGCCTGTAATGGAACTGATACACCCGGTCATAGAGAACAAGATAATTGTCAGTGTAGTCGTTCCAATGGAAAAGAACATGTGCTACATAGATTCCGGTGCTGAACACCTGACAGTTCCAATAAATAGTGATGATTTCAATACAGAATACTTCTGTTTTTCAATGCCTGAAGCTGGAAGCGCTGCCCAGGAAATACAAATGATGCTACCCGATAATACAGAACTTGTAGCTGCATTCCATACTGTACCTGCAAAGAAACTGGCAAACCTTGAGATGGAACTTGACTATGACATCGGTGTTTGCGGAAATTCCATGCATTCAAAAAATATAGTATTCGATCTTGTAAGGGATATATCCAACATGAGACCTCTTGACATTGGACCACTTGAAACTGCAGGAATGATCGAATCCCTAACACCTTTGTTGATCAATGTTGCAGCAAGGAATGAAATGAAGGATATCAGTCTGAAATTCGTTTGAATTTTGCACCTGCTTTCTTACTTTTTTTTATTTATCTTATTATTTTTGAACTTTAAATGTCACTTTCATGGCAATCTATAATTGCATGGAGTTAGATAACCAGAAATAATTTTGCATTGCATGTGCAGAATATAGAGGAAGAATAGCAGGCGATTTAATGATAATTGAAAATAAGGAAGACGTTATCAAAGCCATCGAGACGAACAACGTAAAGTTCATACGTTTGCAGTTTACGGATATTCAGGGAGTAGTTAAGGATGTTGAGATCCCTGTGACGCAGATCGAAAAGGCTTTGACCATAGGAATATCCTTTGATGGATCATCTATAGAAGGTTTTGTAAGGATCGATGAATCGGACATGGTGCTAAAACCGGATATCAAGACCTTTGCTATCCTTCCATGGAACAAGGATAAAGGTGTGGTTGCAAGAATTATATGCGATATTCACCTGCCAAACGGAGAAGAGTTCGAAGCTGACCCTCGTTATGTCCTTAAAAAGGTCATGAAAGAAGCTGGAGATATGGGATATACCCTGAATGTAGGCCCTGAACTTGAGTTTTTCCTTTTCGAAAAGAAAGAAGGAAAGGCAACTACAATACCCCATGATTATGGAAGATATTTTGAGTTTGCACCTACTGACATTGGCGAGGATATCAGAAGAGATATAGTCCTGACCCTCACTGAACTTAACTTCGATATAGAGGCATCACATCACGAGGTCGCTTTTGGACAGCATGAAATAGATTTTAAATACGGTAATGCACTGACAACAGCTGACAATGTAATGACATTCAAGTATGTTACAAGAACCATTGCAAAACTGCACGGACTGCATGCAACTTTCATGCCAAAGCCCATTGCTGTTGAGAATGGATCAGGTATGCATGTGAATCTTTCACTATCCAAGGGAGACGAAAATGCATTTTATGACCCTAAAGGTGAAATGGAGATCAGTGACGCCTCAAAATATTTCATCGCAGGTGTCCTGAAACACGTCAAAGCCATAACCTGCATTGCAAACCCACTTGTAAACTCATACAAGAGACTCATCCCCGGATATGAGGCACCTGTATATATCACATGGTCAGGTGCAAACCGAAGCTCACTCATACGCATACCTTCTGCCAGAGGAAAGAGCACAAGGGTAGAGCTCAGAAGTCCGGACCCATCATGTAACCCATACCTGACGTTTGCAGCTATCCTTGCTGCCGGCCTGGACGGGATAAAGAATCAGATGGACCCGGGAAGAATGATGGAAAACAATGTCTTTGACCTTACAGTAAAGGAACTTGCCGAGAGAGGAATTGAAACACTGCCATCAACCATTAATGAAAGTGTCAATCATCTTGAAAATGATGAAGTCCTTAAAGACGCTCTTGGAGAACACGTCCACAATAATATACTGAGAATTGCAAGAGCAGAATGGGATGCATACAGAACACAGGTCCACGACTGGGAAGTACAGCGTTACCTGAATACTATCTGAAGCATGAATCGGGCATATTCTATTAAGGAATCAAGAAAAGCGGATTATCTGCAGGTCAAAAGGTTCATTGAACTTGTAGATAATGATTTTTACCCTCCCCTGAGTAAAAGGGGAGGTGGTATTCCTGAAAGAGTAGATGGAAATCTGGACACGCCTGAAGCAAATTTCCTTGTTGCCAGATTAGAAGAAAGAGATCCATATGACACTCTTAACGGATTTGTAGGGATGCTGGGTTGCACAAGGAACTGGAAAGGTAACGACAGTGCTTACATCAATTTTCTTGCAACACATCCAGACCACAGAAACTATGGAATTAGCAAAGCTCTCTGCCTGAGACTGGAAGAGATTCTGACGAAACAGGGTATCAAAAAGATATATCTTTGCACCTGGTCAAGTAATCCAGCTGCGATGAAATTCTATGAAAATATTGGATATTGTGCATATTCAGTCATTCTCAATGACAGGGGAAAAGGAATAGATACAATATATTACAAGAAGAAAATATAGGATCACATTATCCAAAACAATAATATACGATAAGATTCTCGATAACATTGTCTTTTCCTGAAAAATTACTATCATTGCGTGAAGCTTTGCAGGATATTTCATCCTCAAAGATTTTGATCGCATTGGTTGAAAAAAGTCCGGACACGATACCTATCGCATGGTTAGGAAGAATAGAGGAAGTGTATAGGTATCGTGCCCATAAATGTGATTTCTTTTCAGATTACTCCTCTGGCATCCTCTCAATTTTCTTTGCAGAAAGCTTTTCAATGGATTCCAGATTTACATCATTTGCAAGTGAAAGTTTACCCTTTCTTACTGCATTGTCAACAAATTGCTTGCCAACCGGATTGCGTATTATCAGGGTTGTGTAACCTTTGGCACTGCCAATGGAACCTGCTGATATGTCAGCAGCCAGTGCTGTGAGATCTGTGCATATATGGCATCCGGGACGCACACAATCCTCAACATCTTTCAGTGAGATGACCGTCATGCTTCCGTCCTTCAGTGTGATCTCAAGCTTGCCCTTTCACATCGAAATGGATGATGTCCAAGGGATCGATATGCTTCTCCGAGATCAGCTTGTCCTGTACAAGCTTCTCATAGTCAAAAGTTTCCGTACAGAATAGACCCACAACAAGACGAATATATTTCCTGAAGGGACGTAAAAGATCCATTTCACTGCTTCTCATCTTACTTACAGCCTGCATGACACATGGAACACCAACAACTGCTATGTTAGTGTACTTACGAGCGATGACCGCTTCTTTAAGAGAAGCTACCAGAGGTACCCACCAGTTGTAGCGGCTTCCCGCATGGTGTATAAGTGCCTCTTCTGATGTTATTACTGCTGAGGAAGGTTTCCGGCTCCATGGGTCTTCCACGACAGTTACAACCGCATCTATCATTCCCTGCTCCAATGCGTTTGAAAGAATTGCCGTGACTGCACCACCACTCTGTTTTCCCGGTATCTCAAATGATGCCTTTGCTGACACTATATCGAGATAATTGCCAAGGACCTCAGAAGGTTGTCTATCGAGTCTGGGACACACTTCATAACATGCACCGCAGGGTACATCGTCATTCACATCCTTACAATATCCACTGTTGAAAGGACGGGTTGATTCTTCACCGGTTTTAAAGTATATAGCATCAGCCGGGCATACAGCAACGCAGGCACCACATGCTGCGCACTTTCCGGTATCCCAGACTTCTGCCTTAAGATCTAGATAATTTTTACCTGCCATTTTGATCACTCCCATGTGTATTTACCTGCAAAGGGCCTGCTGCTAGCAGGAATTATTCTTGAATAATTCGTATCCAGGAAATCGGAAGCATCTATGCCAAACTTTTCACAGAATTCTTTAATTACAGGAGTTAACCTTTCCAAGTCTTCTTCAGTAAATTTAACTTTCATGGCTCCGACACCCAGCAGTTTATCGCTGACATCACCTCTGATCACAATCTCTCCACCGTGTATGCCACTTCCTATTCCACGATCCAGGACCGCTGGTTCCTGACCAATGCCAAGCACAAGGATGAGACCACCAGCCATATATTCCCCGAGGAATGCGTGGGATGTACCACCTACTGCAAGTATGGGACGCTTGTCTTCATACTCCTTCATGTGAATGCCACCACGATAGCCGATATTTCCTTTTACGAAAACTTTTCCTCCACGCATACTGTGTGCCACCGCATCACCCGCACTTCCGTGAATGATCAAAGCTCCGCTATCCATTGTATTGCCGGGAGCATGTTCAGCATCGCCGAAAATCTCGAATTCCGGACCACTCATGAACATTCCGAGGTCTCCTCCGGGAACTCCGTTGATAGTTATCTTCGCATCCCCTCTTAATCCGTTACCTATGAAACGCTGTCCCAGAACGTTATTGAGCACTATCTCCTTTGTACCTGAAGCTACTACTTCACGAATTTTCCTGTTCAGTGGAGTGTAATGCATACCTTTTACATCAATTACTAAAGGTTCCGCCATCATCAGGCCCCCACGGATTCTACTTTGAGCACATCAAGCAGACCTTCATCAAGCATGTAGCCACGCAGACGTTCACGGTTACCGCGAAGACTTTCAATGCTGTTAAGACCCGCAGCACCCATAAGTTCACTCAGTTCAAGCGTCCAGGCGTGGATGAGGTTTGCAACATGTTCAGAGCCAGTCTCAGGATCGATACGCTCGACAAGTTCAGGCTTCTGGGTAGCAATTCCCCACGGACAGAGCCCACGATAACAGTTTCCACACACGCGACATCCCAGTGCTATGAGCGATGCAGTTCCAATATAGACTGCATCGGCACCGAGTGCTATTGACTTTGCCAGATCACCACTATTGCGGATACCTCCACTGGCTATGATAGAGACCTCATTCCTGATTCCCTGGTCGTTGAGCTTCTGGTCAACTGCGGCAATAGCGGCTTCAATAGGAATACCTACATTGTCCCTGAATACCTTTGGTGCCGCACCAGTACCGCCACGGAATCCGTCAATTACCACAGCATCAGCCGATGATCTTGCGATACCTGCGGCAATCGCGGCTACGTTATGCACTGCGGCGATTTTCACGAAGACCGGTTTCTCCCAATTTGTCGCTTCCTTGAGACTGCGCACAAGCTGGGCAAGGTCTTCTATACTGTAAATATCATGATGAGGTGCAGGACTGATAGCATCCGAACCCAATGGAATCATACGGGTACAGGACACATCGTCACATACTTTCTCTCCCGGAAGGTGACCACCTATTCCGGGTTTTGCACCCTGACCTACTTTAATCTCAATTGCCGCACCACGCTCAAGGTAGTTAATGTCAACACCAAAACGTCCTGATGCGATCTGCACAATCGTATGGTCCTGATAAGGATAGATTGCTTCATGCATTCCTCCCTCACCGGTTCCCATGAAAGTTCCGGTCTTTGCAACTGCCTTTGCAAGACTGAGTTGTGCGTTAAGGCTAATGGCACCATAACTCATGTGGCCGATCATAATCGGGGTGTCAAGCTTAAGGTTGGGAGTCAGCTTCGTCTTAAGATCGATATCACCATTGTTTTTTGTAAATTCGAGTTTTGCAGGTTTCTTTCCAATGTAAGTCCTCAGCTCCATTGGCTCCCTGAGAGGATCGATACTTGGATTGGTAACCTGACATGCATCCAGTACTAGCCTGTCAAATATGATGGGATAATCAATCGCATTACCCATTCCAGCCAGGATGATCTTTCCGGAACGTGCCTGGTTAATGACATCTTCACGTGCCTCTACTGTCCAGAGTGGATGGCTGCGATAATCCACTGGCCTTTCCTGAAGCATAATAGCGTCCCTTGGACACATAGAGATACAGCGGTGGCATGCAGTACACTTTCTGGAGTCAATGATGATCTTGTCTTCTTCAATCCGGTAAACACCATAGGAGCAGTTATCGACACAACGCATACACTTCATACACTGGTCACGGTCAATGCTTATCTTGTACTTGAGAGGAACACTTCCGAGACTCATTGTGAAACCCTCCCGATAACCGGTTCACCAGCTCTTGGCATGTATATTGATTCCACATCCGGGTCCATTATACGAATTGCTGCCTCTTCACTGGAGATGTAAAGGCGTGAGCCGTTCTCTCCTACGATAAGCGGACGCAGCTTTATCCTGTCAGTGAAACCGACAATTCCGTCCTTTGTGGCAACAATTATTGCAAAGGGACCATTCATCAGTGCAGGGCCATATGTAAGGCGTAGTGTGCGCATGAATTCTTCCTTCTTCTCGGGCATCTCGTCGATCTCATCCCAGAAAGGAGGAGCAAGAGCTTCAACCACCATCTCAGAAGGAAGACCGTGCCTTCTTCCGATAAGGTCGAAAAGGTAAGCCACAACTTCCGTATCAGTCAGCATCGTACACTTGTAACCGTTGCTTTCCACATAGCGGCGGTTAGTACCATAGGATGTGATCTCACCGTTGTGGACAACCGACCAGTCAAGCAGGTTGAACGGGTGAGCTCCACCCCACCATCCGGATGTATTGGTAGGATAACGGTTGTGTGCAAGCCAGATGTAGCCCTTGTAGTCCTCTATCCTGTAGAAGTTAGCCACATCCTCAGGCCATCCTGAAGCCTTGAAGACTCCAAGATTCATCCCGGATGAAAAGACCAGAGCACCTTCCACAGTTGAATTTATGGTCATCACGAGATGGTTTACGTTATCATCATCAGGGTCTGTGGTACCCACCATCAGATCAGTATAAGGTTTGAAAAAATATCTCCAGGGAATATGTTCTCTTTTGAGATCCGGCTGTTCATATGTCGGGATCTCTTCCTGATGGACTATTCTGCCCCATTTTTGCAGAATATTGTCCACCTGGGACTTCGGTTCAAGCAGATTATCAAAAAATACGTGGATAGCGTAGCAATCTGCATAGTCGGGATATATGCCATAGGCTACATATCCGGCTCCTTCTCCACTTCCTCTTTCATCCATCAGACTAAGGGCCTTTTTAATGCTGGAGCCATCCATTCTGCCCATGTTCCGATCGATTACGCCTATAATTCCGCACATGTTGATCACTATAAGTATTTTATTCTGGGGGCCATGATATATACCCGGTATGAATTTAACCATGCAAAAATTCACAAAGGGAAAGCCCGAATTTCATGAACAACTTAATTCACGTTTTAGCAGCCGGAAAATACTGCCGGCTAAAGATACAATTTAATATATTGAATTTTTCATAAATTGGGAGTAAGGAATTTCTCCTTACAATGTACTAAGGTAGGTATCAAGCTCCCACTGGTGGACCTGAGCCTTGTAGTCATCCCACTGGGCATTCTTTGCTTTGAGATAGTTTTCGAATACGTGATCTCCAACTACTTCCTTAATGAACTCACTACCCGCCATGAGATCGATTGCCTCCTTAAGGTTGCCTGGAAGAGACTCAATACCTCTTTCTGCCCTGTCTTCTTCAGTAAGGTTGAAGATGTTGACATTAGTAGGTGCTGGTGCTTCCATCTCATTCTGGATACCGTCAAGACCTGAACTGAGCATTGCTGCAAATGCAAGATATGGGTTACATGCCGGGTCAGGACATCTTAGTTCTACCCTTGTACCAAGACCTCTTGATGCAGGGATCCTGATAAGGGAACTGCGGTTGGATGCGGACCAGGTACAGTAGATAGGTGCCTCGTATCCCGGAACAAGCCTCTTGTATGAGTTGACAGTTGAGTTTGTGATTGCAGCAAACTCACGGATATGTGCAAGGATACCTGCAATGTACTGTTTTGCAGTTGTTGAGAGCTGGTCCGGGGTGCTTTCATCGTAGAATGCATTCTCCCCATTACTCATGAGTGACTGGTTGGAGTGCATTCCTGAACCGTTTACACCGAAGAGTGGCTTTGGCATGAATGTTGCATAATAGCCCATGTGTGCTGCTATGGACTTTACAACGTACTTGAATGTCACAATGTTGTCACATGTGGTGAGAACATCACCGAATCTAAAGTTGATTTCGTGTTGTGACGGAGCAACCTCGTGGTGGGAAGCTTCCAGTTTGAAACCCATCTCCTCAAGAGCAAAGTCGATAGCCCTTCTGACATCCTGTGCCTTGTCAAGAGGTGCAAAATCAAAATATCCCCCTTTGTCTGTGAGGTTTGTTGTCGGATGGCCTTTCTCATCTAGTTCGAAAAGGAAGAACTCAAGTTCGGGACCTGTGTTCATTGTGAATCCCATTTCTGCTGCTTTTGCTATAGCCTTCTTCAGGACATATCTTGGGTCGCCTTCGAATGGCTTACAGTTAGGCCTGTATACATCACCAATAATACGTGCAACTGCACCTTCCTTTGGTCTCCATGGGAGTACTCTGAAGGTAGTTGGGTCCGGTTTGAGAATCATGTCGGATTCTTCGATCCTCGTGAATCCTTCGATTGATGAACCATCGAACATTACACCGTCTTCAAATGCACCCTCAAGATCTTCTGCAGGGATTGCCCAGCTTTTTATCATGCCGAGGGTATCGGTGAATTGGGTTCTTATAAACTTAACATCACACTCGGTTACAGCCTGTAACACGTCTTCCTTTGTTACTGGATTTGCTTTTACCATTTTGATTACTCCTTTATTCACTAGAGGTTATAAGTAACCCATTACCTATCCCCACCTATATATATCTTTGCATAATTGGAAGAATAAAACTGACCACTTACTAAATAAAAACAAAACCTTACAATAATTAAAACTTGCCTCTAAAATGATACAAAATAACAAAAAACAGGATTCTGAAAAATAAATCAACATTTTTAGAGATAGTACAAAACCAGTTTCATATCAAAATTCCATTCTCTGCAAAAAGTTAAAACAAAGGAAAAAGGATGTCTATGTCTGAGGTTGCCGCAACCTTACAGGGATACTTACGGAAGGTTTATTATTCTTGCAAAAATATTGATTTTAAGATAAGCGAGATGGGATATGAAAGACATAAAAGAGGTTGAAACTGGAATTTTGGATGAACTGAAAAATACATCCATTGATGCATCCAAATGCATGCAATGTGGAGTCTGCAGTGCCAGCTGCCCCTCTGGAAGACATACAACCCTGAATATAAGGAAACTTGTAAGGATTGCAGGCAAGACGACCGACATTCTCAGCAGTGAAGAACTCTGGATGTGCACCACATGTTACAATTGCCAGGAAAGATGTCCAAGGAATATAAATATTGTAGATATACTACTGGACATCAGGGCTATTTCCGTGCATCAGGGATTCATACATCCCGAACATAGGGCGGTCTGCGAAATGTTGCTCGAATATGGACATGCAGTACCCATTAATGAAAAGAACAGGAAAAAAAGGGTGAATCTCGGACTGGAAGAGCTTCCCGAGACCGTACACAAGTACGTGGACGGGCTTGAAGAAGTGAAGTCACTGCTTGCATCCTGTGGTTTTGGAAAACTCATAGAACATACTGAAAGTGGAGTAACGGAAGATAAAACATGAAAGGACTATCACTCTTTTTAGGATGTCTTGTACCCAACCGCTACCCAGGAATCGAACTGGCAACAAAACTATGTCTTGCAAAGCTTGACATTGACTGTACAGATCTGCCCGGTGCATCCTGCTGTCCGGCTCCCGGGGTGTTCCGATCATTTGACAGAACAACATGGCTGACGCTTGCAAGCCGCAATATAGTACTGTCAGAACAAATGGAAAGAGACATGCTCACCATCTGCAACGGATGCTTCAGTACTCTTGCAGATGCAAACCACAGTATAAAAGAAGATGACTCTGCAAAAGAAAAGGTTAACGAGCATCTGGAAAAAATCGGAAAGGAAGTAAAAGGCAACATTGACGTCCGGCACATTATAGAATTCCTGTATGAAGAATACGGACCTGAAAAGATTGCTTCTTATGTTGAAAGACAACTGGACATCCGGGTCGCAGTACACTATGGATGCCACCTCATCAAACCCACAAAGGACAGAGGACTGGGTAATTTTGAAAGACCAACATTCTTTGACGAGCTGGTCACTGCACTTGGAGCCACAAGCGTGGATTACCCGGACAAGATGGAATGCTGCGGAGCTGGCGGAGGGGTACGCTCTGCATTGAAGGATGATTCCCTGAAAATGGCTGACCACAAACTCTCAAGAATCAAGGAAGCAGAAGTAGATTGCATAGTCAATGCATGTCCTTTCTGTCATATGCAGCTTGATGCCGGGCAGGATGAAATTAAACAGAGAACAGGAGTAGATTACAACATACCTGTACTTCATTACACTCAACTTCTGGGACTTGCTCTGGGATTCCCCCCGGAAATGCTCGGGATTGATACAGACATCGAGAAGAACAAGAAGTTTATGAATTTACTGGACGCAGGAATGGAATCTTAAAAATACATTCCTCACATGTTGTAGAAATATATAGATCGGAAATGTATTTCACCAATAAGTTTAAGATACTGAATGCTATTACAGTGTACCGCGTTATGAGCGTGTGGCCTAGTCAGGATATGGCGGCAGCCTCCTAAGCTGCAAGCCGGGGGTTCAAATCCCTTCACGCTCGCTATTTTTCTTTTATATAACTACCGGAGAACGATAATTGACAATCAGAAAGGCTACTGTCAGTGATATACCAGAAATCAAAAGCATCATAGACCATTATGCAAAACAGGAAATGATGCTTCAGCGCTCTTTGAGCGAGTTGTATGAATTCACTCGTAGTTTTTATATTTGTGAGATAGATGATGAAATCGTGGGATGCTGTGCTCTTCAGGTTAGCTGGGAGCATATGGCTGAAGTGATGTCCTTTGCTGTGAAGGAAGAGTACAGAGAACAGGGAATCGGCACAGATCTGATAAAGGCCTGCCTTGAAGAAGCAAGGGACCTTGGTATCAAAAATGTATTCACACTGACTTATGCAATTCCTTTTTTTGAGAAGCAGGGATTTGAAAAGATAGACAAACAGCTACTTCCACACAAAGTCTGGACAGGATGTATAAAATGTCCCAAGTTCCCTAATTGTGACGAAGTCGCAATGATGAAAACTATCTGAGCAGCTACACGGATCTTTCAAAATAAACTGTTCCGTTCTCTTCTTTTATAACAATAAAATCATGCCTTAGATACATCGATATAGCTTTTTCAAGAGAACTGTCTGTCTTTAATTGTATAGATGAATAGTTCCGTTCTGCAAAATCCAGTGCCTTTCGGAAAAGAGCCAGACCAAGGCCTTTTCCACGACATTCGTTTTTTACATATAACCGCTTGATTTCACAGGAATCCGAATCCAAACACCTCACAGCAGATGTCCCAACGACCTTACCATCGTGCAATGATATGAAAAATGCACCACCTGCACGGAGATAATTGCCTCCTATGTCATCGAGGTCAAAGTCCTTCAGAGGATCATACGCGAATCCTTCATCTGCAAGTACACCAAGTACAAATGACTTTGTTTTTGAAGAAAGGTCTGATGAAAATGAGATTATGTTCATTCCAGATATGCTCCGGAATTTTTCAAAAAATCGAGTGCTATTGAAGATAGCAACTCAACACCAATGATTAGTACATCTTCATCGATATCAAAACTGGAAGAGTGATTCCCTTCCACAATACCCTTTTCCAGATTTCTTGTTCCAATGATGGCATACATTCCCGGCACTTCTCTCAGGTAATATGCAAAATCCTCCGCACCGAATATTGCATTTACATGAGTGTTAACAATGGGGAACTTCATTTTTAATAATTTTGAAGCTGCTTCTGTAAAAAGAGGATCATTGAAAAGTACAGGATAACCACGATAAACTTCAAGTTCATAAGAAGGAACTCCATCAAAGTCTTCTCGTGAATAGGAAACCATTAAGGAATCAAGAATATAAGACATCGTTTGTTCTATGACATCAGTATCCCCATCATCAAATGTCCTGAAACTGCCCACTAGTTCGATCTCATCCGGCGTCCTGTTGAACTGCTTACCGCTGTTGATAGTACCAAAACCAAGCACATAGTCCGAAGAAGGTACTTTCCGGGATATCAAGGAATTAAGAGAACATATGAATTCAGAAGCCATTTTTATGGGATCGATGCAGTACTCAGGTGTTGAGTGGTGCCCGCCTTTCCCGAATATCTTAACGGTGAAGCGATTCGAGCTTGCCATGAAAGGACCCGGGCGTATGTTTATTTTGCCCGAATCGACGTCACCGAATATATGAAGACCGATAATGGCATCCACATCTTCAATGCCTCCTTCTTCTATAACCCTTACAGCTCCGCCGGGAGGAACTTCCTCAGCAGGCTGGAATATCAACCGAACGGTCCCATTGAACTTATCCCTTTGTTCCTGAAAAAGCCGGGAAACCCCAAGCACGATAGCCATATGACCATCGTGACCGCAGGCATGCATAACTCCCGGATTCCCGGAGATATAGGTTTCATTTAACTTAGTAAGAGACTCATGTGCTGCAAGTGCGTCAATGTCCGAACGGATGACTATACATGGACCAAGACCCTTGCCGCGGACCTCTGCAAGCACACCTGTATCAGCAATCTTTCTGTAATCAATTCCAAGCTCTTCCAGAATTGACATTATCCGGGACTGTGTTTCGTATTCATGAAAACTTAGTTCTGGATTCCTGTGAAACTCACGGCGAGTATGCTGTACCCATTTTTCAAAGGATTGCAAATTATTTCACCTCACACAGACTATTAACATAAATTATACAAAACAAACTATGTAATCAAAAGTATGTATCGTATTTGATACAAGAATTATGTCAGCACTATTTTTATGTTAAGAGGCATTTTACCTGTACAAATAACTGCCGGAAAAACACCGGAAAATTACCAGGAAGGCTAAAGATGATAAAAACAAGGATAAGGGACTTCCTTATAACAGAAGATGACTGGATTTTCGCAGTTTCCGATTATTTCCATCCCCACGGCATCAGGTCAACTTTAAGGTACGTGCCGGATGAGAACGGAGAAAGAGAACTCAATGGTATCCGTTACAAAAAATATGATTTTGACGTATCTTTTGATTTTATGCGCGAGAACCGGCCCGAATGGGTAGAGGATGTACATGTGGTTCCCGAAGACAGTATTAAAAAAGTCCTTAGACCAAACGATGTGATTGAAGAACTGTATGATTCTGACAAAAGAGTTGCCGTGGTTGTTGACACCCTTGAAGAAGCAGGCATCAGCAGAGAAATGATGGGCGTTACCGGTTCACTTTTACCGGGGCTTCAGAATGAAGGCTCAGATATAGATTTTGTAGTCTATGGTGCACAGTGGTTCATTGCAAGGGACGCAATAGCAAAAGCAAAGTCAGAAAGCGGGCCTATTGAAGATATTGACGAAACGATGTGGAAGAAAATATACAACAAACGCATCCCTGAGATTTCATTTAAGGAATTCATTGCCCATGAGAAAAGAAAAGGCAACCGTGGAATGGTTGAAGGAACATATTTTGATCTTCTCTTTGTGCGCGACTGGGAACAGATAAATGAGTCCATTCAGAGGGGAGAAGATATTGGAAAAATGAAAATCGAAGCAAAGGTCGTGAATGCGGATCTCGCATTTGACAGCCCTTCAGTATACATAGTTGAGCATGAGGAAATTGACCATGTACTTTCCTATACACATACCTATGCAGGCCAGGCTCTTGCCGGCGAAGTAATAGAAGCCAGCGGCACGGTAGAGCAGGTAGGAAACCTCAAAAGACTTGTAGTGGGCACGTCAAGAGAACCAAAAGGAGAATGGATACGTTCCCTGACACTGCTTGAAAAAGAAGGTCTTATTTAACATATTTAAAAAAAATTCATTTGGCGGATTAACCTCCGCCAGTTACCTGTTCAATGTCAGCGCCAATGTCATCTACACTAGAATAATCGTCTAGATAGGATTCAGCATCTTTAACAGAACTACGTTCTATTTTTTCTTTGATGATCTCGCTTGCATCTGCAAGAACAAGTGTTTCCGGCTTATAGTAAAGACCTGTGGTATCCATCAATACCCAGACACCGTCTTCATCTTCCTTAAGCTCGAGAACCCTGCCTACGGTACCAGTATTTAGGTACCTTACCACAGAGTCAATTACAATTGGATTTCCATCAACGTCCAGAGCTTCGATCATTTCAGAATCTGTCATAGCGCAACTCCTGTAATTCACTTAGTGTACAATGAACATGGGCAGTTTAAAAGTTTAAGCATCCTGAGAGATTTCAAGACGCAGGTCACCAATCTTTGCAACTCTTTCAGCAAAGGCATTGTGCCTGTGAATACTTTCTTCGTTAACCTGTTTTATAGTTATGATGGCCTCGTCAGCCAACGAAGGGAACTCCCTTACGACATTTTTCGCCATCGTACGTACACAATCCTCCACGAACTTGGGATTGTTATGGGCCCTCTGAACAACCATTGCCTCATCGGAACGCTTGAGGAGCTCAAAAACACTTGAGCTCATGGAATTTTCAATGATCTCAATGATCTTTTCCAGGGAAACGAACTGATTATTTTCTACTTCGATTGAGATTATGCCACGTCCACGCTGGTTATGGGTTGCCATGGGTACCCTGTGAAGGAATTCGGCAATCTTCTGATTGTCGATCCCCATAGCTTCAAGCTCCTGTTTGGCGTTATCTCTCATTATTTCCTGCGCGCAGGGGCAAGCAGTCATTCCGACTACTTCAGCACCTATGAGTTTTTTGACAACCATATTTTCCCCTTCCCCACGCAATGCAATTGCTTCCGCAAAGATATCCACTACTTCCTGACATTCCATTTTTGTAGAAGGGGATTCTCTTTTTATAACATATTCACTTTTCAGGATCACTTCTGCACGGGTTGCATATTCATGACGCGTCAGCAGACTCTGCGCCACATCGCTGCACAGCTGCTCAATCTCATAAACAGGTAGATTGACTGCTTTTTCAAGAACCTCGTCAACTGCTTCGAAGTTACGCGACAGGTTTGCCCCTTTTAAATGAGAAGGAAGGTCTACGAAAATATCGAACGTAGCTATAAGAACAACAGGACGTTTTTCTTTTCTCTTGACCTCAACAAGTTTCTTTACGTTAGTAACCCCTACACGGGTAAGGTTGATTGGGATTTGAGGCTTATTAGCCTGTATATCCGGTAGTTTGACAACTGGAACTTCCATGATATTACCTCAAATTAAAAGATGGCAAACCACCTTATAATGATGGATAGAAATTATATCATGCTCAAGGGACTCATTGCATGTAAATGTTGTGTTAAGAGCCCACGACTAAAAGAAAACAAAATGGATACAGAAGAAGATACAAGATACAAAACAAGTAACTGCGACCTGATACATATGAGATAAATAGCCAATTAATAAATCAAGTATACTTGACATGTTGCGGCATGCCGCTCTCTAATGAACGATAACCCAGCACAAATATTATAAAAATCAGGCCATAGTGACAGGTAATAAATGGTCAAAATTGTGGTAGATGTGTTAAATCAAGAACAAAGGACGACATTAGAAGAAAAATATATATACTTGATCTACTAAATACGATAAGCAGTGGTAATCGCATAATGATTACGAGGTGACAAGATGTCTGAAACAAGAAACTTTGTGTTAAGAGACAAGAAAGGAAATGAACATGGGGTGTTCACCGGAAAGCAGCCACGTCAGGCAGCATTGAAGGTAGCTAACAGAGGAAAAGGAACAAAATCAAAGCCAGAAGATATCAGGCTTCGTGAGCGTGGAACAAAGAAGATCCACATATTCAAGGGATGGAGAGAGATGGTTGCAGCTCCAAAGAACAAGCCTGACTGGATGCCTGACAAGATCAACAAGCCATTCGTAAAGAAAGTAGGCATTGAAAAACTGGACAAGATCTGAATTTCATGAGGGACCCATTTCATGGGTCTTTTTGTTTTAAACATCTTTTTTTACATATCTGCTGCCTGTAGCAGAAATAACTTTTAAATCATTTAACCCTATTAATAGTAAGCTCCGAAGTTATAGCCATGCAGATACCGGGCTTATAATAAATGATAGCAGGTGAAATATCATGACACTCAAAAGAGAGAACGTGCTAATAGAAGCGCTTCCTTATATACGTGAATTCCATGACTCCGCAATGGTAATCAAAGTAGGTGGCCATGCCATGGTCAACCCTGAAATAATGAGCGACATCGTACAGGATATTGTCTTACTCAGGTACGTAGGCATCCATCCTATAATTGTTCATGGAGGAGGACCTGAGATCACGGAAAAGATGGAACGCATGGGCAAGAAACCGGAATTCGTAGGTGGTTTACGCATAACCGACGACGAAACCCTGGAGATAGCAAGAATGGTCCTTGTCGGTAACATCAATACTGAAATCGTCTCACTCATAGGCAGCCATGGTGGCAAAGGTATAGGACTTTCCGGCAAAGATGGCAGGATGATTATCGCAAAGAAAAAACCATCCCAGAAAGTGGTCATCGAAAGTGTCGAGCATGAAGTTGATCTTGGATGGGTCGGAGATACTGAGATAATAAACCCGGAGATACTGAACATTGTCATAAAAGAAGGCTATATTCCAGTAATATCACCAATTGCCACGGATCTGGCCGGAAAGGCCCTGAATCTCAATGCAGATACAATAGCCGGCGATATTGCAGCTGCAATAGGAGCCAAGAAACTTGTCCTTATGACCGATGTGCCCGGACTATTGAGAGATATCAATGACAGAAGCTCACGCATATCAAGGGTTGCCATTGATGAAATTGATGACATGGTCGACAGCGGGCTAATCTCAGGTGGGATGATACCTAAGATAAGAAGTGCCGCAGGTTCAGTAACAAGTGGAGTTGAGAAAGTTCACATTATCGACGGAAGCATATCTCATTCCATACTACTGGAACTATTCACAGACTCCGGAATAGGAACAATGGTATACAAAAAAGAAGATGAGTAAGAACTCATCTTAATTCATTTTAATCCGTTATCGGACTGCCAAATGTGTGATCATCGAGTTCTAAGACCTGCTCCCATAGATCTTTGCAATCACAGGAAAGATGCTCAAAGCATGAAAGATCCTGAGTGAGCGAGAACTGCCGTATGGCATCTGCAACGTCCCTGCTGCATTTCTTGCAATTATGAGGGCCTCTCTTTGAACCTGCACCTACCGGGTCTGAAGTTATTACCACATTGGGAAACTCTTCCTTAGTCCTTTTCAGAATATCAATAATACTCCACAACCACGGAGGACGATACTGTCCCCTCTGCCATAGCTTCTCCACAAATGTGCCATTCTGGATGTTACAGAGATTGATAGAATATGTATCAGAATACTGTGCCGCATCACGTACGGTCTTTACAATATCCTCCAATGCCTCTTTCTCCGACAGGAACAGCGGTTTTAGCATTAGATAGGTTTTTACTGTTGCACCATTTGCTCTTGCCGCAGTGGCGGCATCGGTGAAATTCTTAAAAGTAAAACCTTTGTTGATAGATTGTTTGCGAATGGCATCCGAACTTGTTTCAAGACCCGTTGCAACTTCAAAATCCGTGTTTTTGAGAATGCTTACACAATCTTTTACACTTTCCTCAGTTATAAACTCAGGGCGTGTTTCAGCCAGCACTTTTACGACCCTTTCATCCACATCAAGCTCAGCCAGCATCTTGTGCCGTACCTCAAGAGGTATCTCTTTTGTATCGAGGAAACTGCCTGAAGTGAATATCTTGACCATGAACTTATCAAAATCCGAAGCTTTCCTCATTGCCCGGGAAAGCTGAGCCATCAAGTCATCATCAGAAGGAACGGTCTGGGCACTGTCATAGACATAACCGCACATTGTACAGCCTCCTGCCTTACCCCACCAGCATCCTGATGTCCTGAAAATAACAGTCAGAGTGTCGACTTTCCGGTCATCAAGCAGGTCGGTGCCTGTCCATGCCGCACAGGGCCTGTCAGGAGAAGAGGGTTTAACCCTCTGCCTGTTCCTTATCTCAAGGACTGCTTTATTGAGGGACATTTGCCTGAACTCTTCCATAAATCAATTATTCACTCGAACTCTATTGTAGCAGGTGGCTTTGGAGTAATATCATACAGGACCCTGGCAACAGAGGGTATCTGTGCAGTTATCCTGGATTCGATCCTGCTCAGGACATCCCAGGGCAGTTCCATAGCCTCTGCAGTCATGCCATCTCTTGAACCTACAGCCCTCACCGCAACAATCCAGCCGTGGACCCTGACATCACCTTTTACACCGGTCCCTTTACCGATGATAGCCGCGAAGGTCTGCCACGGATGGAACTGCTCTACGAGCTCCTCTTCAACGATGGCGTTAGCTTCCCTTACAATATCCACCAGTTCCTCGGTCACCTTGCCTACTATCCTTACCGACAGTCCAGGGCCAGGGAACGGCATCCTTTCGGAAATCTCATGCGGAAGTTCAAGGGCACGTGCTACTTCCCTTACCTCATCCTTGTACAGGTCCTCTATAGGTTCCACTATTGACTTGAAATCCATTACAGAAGGAAGACCACCTACGTTATGGTGTGACTTTATTCCGCCTTCTGATTCGATCCTGTCAGGATAAATAGTTCCCTGTATGAGATATTCAGCTTTCAGTAATCTTGCTTCTTCTTCAAAAACACGTATAAAAGTCTCGCCCACAGCCTTACGTTTATCTTCAGGATCCTCGATACCTGCAAGGGCTCCGAGGAAGCGATCCTTTGCGTCAACGACCTGGAGGTTCATGTCGGAAAAAATCTCTTTTATCCTTTCGGTTTCTCCTTTCCTCATCAGGCCTGTGTCAATGTAGATAGGTGTCAGCCTGTCACCTATGGCACGGTGGGCCAGGATTGCACAGACTGAACTGTCAACACCTCCGGAGAGTGCTATGATGGCTTTGCCATCGACCTGCTGGCTGATCTTATCTACTGCTTTTGGAATGAATTTTTCTACTTTAACCATGAATGAGAACTCCAAAATGGGATTTACCCTGAAATAGTATTTCGTACATATTAATGCTCTCCCGAACATAAGAGACTTACCAGAGAGAAAAAACAAAAATCCACAGAATACTTTCACCCTGCTTAGCAGACAATTAAATACAGCGGTTACATATATGCAGGAAAACAAGTATGGTCAAAAGATGCATCAAACTCTCCAGAAGTACTTTGGTTACTCATGTTTTCGTCCCCTTCAGGAAGACATTATCAGGGATGTACTTGAAGGCAGGGATACTTTTGTACTGATGCCTACGGGAGGAGGAAAGTCCCTGTGCTATCAGTTACCTGCTCTTATGCTGGATGGACTGACTGTTGTTGTATCTCCACTTATTTCTCTTATGAAGGATCAGGTTGACAGTTTGCAGGCAAGCGGAATAAGTGCCGCATACCTGAACAGCACCCTGAATCAAGCCGAATCAAAGAGAATCTACAGGGAAATCGAGAATAATGAAATCAAGATACTGTATGTGGCACCTGAAAGACTCACTATGTCCCATACTATATCATTGATACAGAAGGCAAAGGTGAGTCTTTTTGCCATTGATGAGAGCCACTGCATATCCGAATGGGGGCATGACTTCAGACCGGAATATCGCAAGCTCAGTTTTCTTAAGAAAAAGTTCCCTGATGTACCCATTATTGCCTTGACAGCCACCGCTACTCCCAAGGTGCGGGAAGACACGATAGTCCAACTGGGCATCGGGAACTGCAAGACCTATGTTGCCAGTTTTAACCGGCAGAACCTGCTTTACGAAATCAAGCCAAAGAAGGACACCTATAACCAAATCCTGAAATATCTGAGAAAGCACAGGAGAGAAAGCGGGATAATTTATTGCCAGAGCCGCAGGAATGTAGACACCTTAGCTGCCAAACTCAGGAAGGATGGCTTTAATGCACTTCCCTACCATGCAGGACTTAGCGATTCCCGGCGAGAAAAGAATCAGGAAATGTTCATCAAGGACAACGTGGACATCATTGTGGCAACTATCGCCTTCGGGATGGGGATTGACAAGTCCAATGTCCGCTTTGTTATCCATCATGACCTTCCAAAAAACCTGGAAGGATACTATCAGGAGACAGGAAGGGGCGGACGTGACGGACTTGAATGTGAATGTATCCTTTTTTTCAGCCGCGGAGACAGGTACAGGATTGAATATTTCATAAAGCAAAAAGGGAAGAAAGAAGAGAGGGATATCGCCCTTAAACAAGTCCAGGAAATGGTTGCATATTGTGAAAGTACTACATGCCGCAGGAAGGTCCTTCTTGGCTATTTTGGAGAAGAACTTGCAGAAGACAATTGCGGCAAATGCGATGTCTGCCTTAAACCAAGACAGAAAATCGATTGTACAGAAGATGCAAAGCTGCTGATTAATTGTATCAATGAACTTGACCAGCGCTTTGGCATGACCCATGTAATTGATGTGCTTACAGGTAGCAGGGCAAAAAAGATCACAGATAAGAAACACCAGCTTCTCAAGAATTTTGGTCAGGGCGATATGTATCCTAAAGCTGACTGGATGGACATGGCCCGGGATATGGTACGTCAGGATGTCATCAAAGTGGAAGGCGCACGTTACCCACTCCTCAAACTCAACAGGAAGAGTGAGGAAGTCCTGTCCGGCAAAAGAATGGTGACCTTTACGCGAAAAGTAGACGAAGAGAATCAGGCCGATTATGAACCAGTGACACAATCTCCTGAAAGAGATGAAATATCTGAACAGTCACCTTCTGTGATACACAGGAAGGTAAGTAATGATCCCGACAAAGACCTTTTTGAGAAACTCAAAGAATTGCGTATATCCATGGCCCAGATGCAGGATGTGCCACCATATATCATATTTGCTGATACAAGTCTTCGCCAAATGGCCACTAAAAAACCTGAAAATAATGAAGAGCTGTTGAAGATCACAGGTGTCGGCGAGTACAAACTCAAGAAATACGGCAAATTCTTCCTGAAAGAGATTGCAAAACATCGTGATGAACTGGAAGGAAATAAGCAGGCAGAACATGAACTGAAAATTTCGGATAATGAAGTGCAAAAGAAAACTGTAAAACCTGTTGCATCTGCGCCTCTGGCAAGTTCAAAACCGAAGCTTGAAAAGGAACTACTGGTAAGGACAATGGATGCCCTGGAAGAAGATGTTGTCAAAATGATAAAAGACAAACTAGGCGGCGTTTTTTCTGATGATGAAATAAAAAACGTGTATCAATCCCTTATAATGGGAAAATGATACAAACCAATGCTCACGTCCAATTATTCGCAGGTATCCAACAAATGTCTTTTTGGGCGAACCCTGGAATCGCCAGGATGAATTGGACTGATTTTTGCCTCTTTTACATCTTCCTTTTTCTGCTTTTTATCTTCAGGGGTTTTTTCTTCTATATAACCCACCTCCAATTATAGATTAGAGTTTGGAATATTAAAAGTTAATGAAAAAGAAAAAAACAGTTCACATCATCATGAACTGCATTGTAAGATAAAATATAAGATCTCCAAAAACCACTGCAGTGATAAAACCTGCAGTTATCGGAATCATGAATGGGAGCCCAGGGGTTATCCACACACCCTCCTTTACTTTGCCTTCCTTGCGGTAACCTTTCAGTTCGGATATAACATCAGAACTAAGTTCAGTACCTGATCTGGAGAATTTGAATTCAATTCCTTCCTTTGTCTTGCCATATGACTCGATCATACGGAAGTGTCCTTTTTCCAGCTTTGATATCGGCATGATGTAACCAATGAACATGTAGAAGGGACGCCTTAGAGATTCCGATGGACTTTTTATCAGATTGTACAGGAACAGCCCAATTGGAACTATTATTGTAAGTATTATAGAGTTGCCAAATACACTAAAGGCAAACAAATTGATAAGCGGAATTCCATCAAGCGGAAGTGAAGTCGAACCTATCATTATTGCCGGGAAAGTTGGGACTATCAGTGATATGACCATAAGGACCTTCGCATCGGCACCCCCGAAAGCTCCGAGCTGGAAAAGGATATACACGAAGATGAAAATGAAGATGAACGTAAGCACATTCCTGACAAGGTAAGGCAGGCCGAGTCTCATAAGGTCGTAGAGGATGAAGACATAACCGACGCCGAACATCACCACCCATACCTCATTAACAACCCTGCGTGTTTTTATATCCGAGTAGCAGGCGTAAAGTAAAAAAGGCATGCATGCAAGCACTTTCAGTATTTCCATCATTTCAGTGTTTCTCCCATTTTTTAAGTTTCATTACCTCTGACAGGGTTGATCCCCTGCTTATCTCCTCGAAAAGGCGCTGTTCGGTCTTCTCGACCTCCTTTGCACGCCTTGCGATTTCGTATGCACGCTCGCGGGGTATGACCACGACACCATTGTCATCTCCTATAATATAGTCTCCCGGCCTTACGGTCTGGTTTCCACATACGATTTCAGCATTTATTTCACCGAATCCCTTGGGTTCTCCTGCATTGGGGACGTTACAGGTCGCAAAGACAGGCAGGCCCATGGAACGTATATCGTCAATGTCCCTTACTGCTCCGTCTATGACCACACCTGCAATTCCCTTATTAAGGCAGCTCTGGGTCGCAAGACCACCCCATGGGGCCACATGCCTGCTGCCATTGTAGATAACAATAACATCTCCCTTGCCGGCCACATCTATAGCCTCCACAGCCTTTGCCCAGTCACCTTTGAAGGTCTGGACGGTGACTGCAGTGCCAATCATCCTCCTCCCGGAAACCATAGAAAATATGTCCTGCATAGCACCTTTACGATGCATTGCATCCGAAATATTGGGAGTTGAAACACCTTCCAGTATCTTTCGAATCTCTTCGTCGGGAGAGCTTTTCAATATAGGTGCTGCGCAAGGAGAGTCAACACTTTGCCGAATAGCCTTTGATGATTCAGTTACATTGGATGAGCGAACAATATTCCCGCCAACTATTACAATGTTCGCACCAGCAAAAACGGCTTCAGAGCACGATGCCGCATCAAGTCCACCTGCTATTGCAACGGGGATACTTACCTGCGCCACAACTTCCTTCATGATGGAAAGTGAATCTTTACCCATCATCTGCTGGTCTATTCCGGCATGCACGTTGATAATATCGACACCCATCTCTTCCAGCTCCTTTGAGCGGGATACCGGATCTGAGGTCGATATCAAATCAGCCATGATTCTCGCACCATATTTCTTTGCTGCCCTGACAGCCTCAAGAACCGTGGAATCATCCGCACTTCCAAGTATTACAACAACATCAGCACCTGCTTTCGCAGCCATTTCGACTTCCATGGAACCGGTGTCTGCAATCTTCATGTCGGCTACGATGACTTTTCCGGAAAATGCTTCCCTTAATTTTCTGATGGCATCCATGCCCTCACTTTTGATAAGGGGTGTGCCGGCTTCTATCCAGTCGCCACCGCCCTCAATAGCCTCATGCCCTATCTGGATAGCACGATCTGTTTCCAGAAGATCCAGGGCAACCTGAATTATAGGTTTAATCTGATCACCTTTGGAAATACTTACACTACCAAAATACTTGAAAACCTATAAATTTAATCACGCAAAAATGGTATATTATGAAATAATTGGGGGAAAAATGACTGAAAGCGAAGAATTATCTGATAAGGAACGACAAAAATTGCTTAACAGACTTCATAAATGTCTTTTCTGGGTAGGAGAACAGATACCAAATAAAGTATGTATCGAAGGAAAAAATGTAAATCTTCATGAAGTTGTCTGGGAAATCGTCAATAAAGCCAAACTTGAAGAGGCTGACCTGGGAAACATAGAGCGCTTTCTGGAACTTTTAAGTGACAAAGAAAAAGAATATGAGGAATGTCTTGAACATGAGCATCTGAGCCGCGAGGAGGCAAAAGAAACCTTTGATAGGGCTGCAGGTGTTATGCGGGCTGTCATGGACCTCAAGGAACTGACAATATCCTCTAAGAGAAAAGTCATTTTCAAAAACAGGCATATATGCAACGATGTGAATACAGATGATTGGAATTCATTGACAGAAGATATAATAGAAAAATGAAAGCTGGATATCAGGCAACTATTATATCCCATGTAATGCCTTTAGTAGTAAATGAAATTCAAGGACCAACATATCATTTCCATGAGGGAATTCTCAAGAGAAATGATCGATCATATCCTCAATGCTGCTGAAAAAATGGAGCCCATTGCACATGGGAAACATAAATCAGATCTTCTTGCCGGAAAAGTTCTTGCAGTCCTCTTTTTTGAACCAAGTACAAGGACCAGGATGTCCTTTGAAACTGCAATGATAAGACTGGGAGGAGACGTACTGAATTTGGGTTCCGTGGATGCAAGTTCCATAGCCAAAGGAGAAACACTAGCAGATACCGTGAGAGTTGTTGATGGGTACGTCGATGCTATTGTGTTGCGTCACCCAAAAGAAGGGGCAGCACAACTTGCATCTGAGTTTTCAAGAGTGCCTATTCTTAATGCAGGAGACGGTGCAGGCCATCATCCAACACAAACATTGCTTGACCTTTATACCATAAAACGTGAAAGCCACCTTGAAGGAATTAAAATTGCACTGGCCGGGGATTTGAAATATGGAAGGACAGTTCACTCCCTCTGCTATGCATTATCCCATTACGGTGCCCATATAACACTGATATCACCAAAAGAACTGAGCATGCCAGAAGAAATAATCAGTGACATCGTAGCGCGAGGTGCAAAAATCGTTGAAACGGATTCTATTGAGGATGCCATCAATGATGTTGATGTGCTTTACATGACACGCATACAGAAGGAAAGGTTCCCGGACCCGGCTGAATACCAAAAGGTTGCCAACAGACTGAAGGTCACAATGGAAACATTGAAAGGGGTGAAACCGGAATTGAAGATCATGCACCCCCTTCCAAGAGTTAATGAGATAGATACCAGAATTGACGATACACCCCACGCTTGTTACTTCAAGCAGGCATTCTACGGAGTGCCTGTGAGGATGGCGCTTTTAGGGCTGGTTCTGGGGGCAATAGAATGACTGAAATTGAAACAGAACTGAGAGTGCGCAGAATAGAGAATGGGACTGTGATCGACCACATAACTTCAGGTAAAGCGTTAATTGTGCTGAAAATACTCGGACTGCCGGATTCATCCCATGGAGTTGTAAGTGTCCTGATAAATTCCCATGGAATATATGGGAAAAAAGATGTTGTCAAAATCGAGAACCGTGAACTTAAGGCTGAAGAGGTCGACAGGATAGCACTTATTGCACCCAATGCAACGATCAACATCATACGTAACTTCAATGTAACACGCAAGAACAAAGTACATATCCCATCTTTTGTAGAAGGTGTTGTAGGGTGCATAAACCCCAATTGTATTTCCAACAGCAACGAACCAATCACTTCAAAATTCAAAGTAACTACTGAAGACACAGGCCTGAAACTCAGATGCTTTTATTGTGCCAGGGTTATATCAGAAAATATTGCAGAGAATCTACTCTAGGGCAAGTTAAAAAAATAAAAAAGAAGAAACGTTTGGAGGTAGTAACCATGGCATTAAAATACGCATGTTACACCTTCAATTATATATTAGCACATATATAATATGATTGGCCATTGTTCATGATTTATTGTTATGTTTTGTGCCCACAGAGAAAGAGAAATGTGCCACACATGAACAAGCCAAAAAAAAGGTTTTGCCATTAAAGGCCAAGAATATCCCGCATAGTATAAAGCCCAGGTTCAGCATTGCCAATCCATGCAGCTGCTTTTACTGCACCGCCTGCAAATGATTGCCTTGAGTGGGCTTGGTGTTTTATCTCAATTCTTTCACCGTCACCGGCAAAGAGAACTGTGTGGTCACCTGCAATATCCCCACCTCGAACAGCATGTATACCTATTTCTTTTCCACGGGGAGCAAGACCTTCACGACCATAGACATAGTCCTTACCACCCAGTGCTTCACTGATAACTTCAGCAGCACCTTTTGCAGTACCACTTGGAGCATCTTTCTTCTGGTTATGGTGGGCTTCTATTATCTCAATGTCTGTATCAGGAAGATATTTTGCAGCTTCATGGAGAATCCTGAAGAACACATTTACACCAACTGAGTAATTAGGTGAGATTATTCCTGCAACGTTATTATCTACAATTGAGTCCTCAATTGTTTTTTTCTGTTCAGGAGTAAAACCGGTCGTACCTATGACAAGGTTCACACCGGCTGCTGCCGCCCTTGGGGCATTGACAACTGTAGCATTTGCAATTGTAAAATCAATAAGTACCTTTGTGCCGGTTTCCTTTAGAACGGATTCCATGTCACTTACATCAGATATCGGCACACTCAAAGTTCCGATCTGGGCCACCTCACCAACGTCCTTACCAATGTTCATAAGATCAAATGCGGCCGTTAAGCAGACATCTTCAGACCTGAGTATATTGTCAATGATGAGCCTACCCATCCGTCCTGAAGCACCTGTGACTCCAACATTTATCATGCAATACACCCCATGCTGCGGAGAACATTTTCAAGTTCAACACTGTTCTCTTCACTAAGAGGTGCAAGAGGAAGTCTCATTGTCCCGCTTGACAGACCGAGAAGTTCTACGGCACGCTTCACAGGAATAGGATTGGTCTCTGTGAATAATTCACGGATCAAGGGTGCCATTTCAAAGTGAAGCTTTCTTGCTGTTTCAAGGTCACCGGCGTTTACGGCATCGTAAAGCTTTACCATCATTTCAGGGACTACGTTTGCAACAACGGATATTACACCTGCTCCGCCCATGGCAAGTATTGGAAATGTAAGTCCGTCCTCTCCAGAAAGAACGGCAAAATCTTCATCCACGGTCTGTTCAAGTATCTCAGATACTTTTACAAGGTTGCCACTTGCCTCTTTTACAGCGACAATGTTCTCTACTTTTGAAAGCTCAACAATGACTTCCAAAGGTATGTCCTGCCCTGTACGGGAAGGTACATTGTATAAAATAATTGGAATGTCCGCAGCTTCGGCTATAGCCTTGAAATGGGCCATGAGCCCGGCCTTATTGGACTTATTATAGTAAGGAGAAATAACAAGAGCTGCATCAGCTCCCACATCAGCCGCATGTTTGGTAAGTTCCACCGCCTCAACCGTATTGTTGGACCCTGTACCAGCTACTACCGGTACACTGGCACAATCCATCGCAATGTCGATCAACTCTTTGTGCTCAGCCATTGAGAGAGTTGCCGATTCACCGGTCGTACCACAGGCAACTATACCTGAAACACCGCCGTCTTCAACAAAAGAGACAATATTCCTCAGACTTTCAGAATCAATTGTATTATCCTTAGAAAACGGGGTTACAAGCGCGGGTAGAACTCCTTCGAACATGGGATCGTCCCCTCAAAGGTTATTCTTTAGGCTTGTGGGTCATCTTTCTTGTTACGTAGCCTGCAACACGATTCCTGATAACCTTGCTCTCGATAGTTGTGTACTTTGTTACAAGGTGCTTGTTCGTGTCGAAGTCTGTTGTAAAACTGTTACCATAATTATCAACTAAGCGTAATGCAATGTTCTTGATATTAGTCTGTCTAATATTTCCCATGAAAATTCTCCATTAGTATGATGAAATTGTAAATTGGACTTAAAGTTATGACACTAAGTGTGTATCGGCTTATAATAAAGACTCTTACATTTATATCTTTTGGAATACTGGAACTGCACCAGAGAACTTTATTATATATCTGTCTTTCCCAGAAGGCGGTCAATTGCTTTTGCATTTTTAAAAACAGGTTCTCTTGTGCCTTTTTGATTGAAAAAAAGAGCAACGAGTACCACCAAAAGCCCGAGATTAGGATTAGAGAAAGAGAACAGTACACCGAGCATAACGAGAGCTGATGCAAATATACCTTTCATAGCACCCTTACGATAAGAGTCTAGTCGGGTTCTTTTATATATGCGAACATCCCGCAAAGTAAGGAAGAGAACCACAACATAAGCCAGAATTGCTATATATGTATACATGTTTGCACCTGTTATCTGTTCAAGGTCTGTGATATTATATCAGGATTCCGTCAGCAATGAATCTTGCAGGAAGAAAATAGATGCATAATTTAATTAAATCCCTGAATATAATAGGTGTTGAATGGAAAACTCATCCAGAGAACGAATAACACTCCATGTGGACATGGACAGTTTCTACTCATCAGTGGAGGCCAGGGAGAAGCCGGAACTAAAAGGACTTCCGGTGGTCGTTGGCTCGGATCCAAGAAAAGGAAAAGGGAGAGGTGTTGTCAGCACATGTTCATATGAAGCAAGAGAATTCGGGATACATTCAGCAATGCCCATATCCAAAGCATACAAGCTCTGCTCTGATGCAGTCTACCTGCCTGTGAATATGAAACTCTACAAGGAAGTTTCAGCAAACATAATGGACCTGATACGCATCTTTGCAGACAGGTTCCAGCAGGTTAGCGTGGATGAGGCATACATAGATATCGGAGATTCAATAAGTGATTACGAGTCTGCAATACTGCTTGCAGAAAAGATAAAAAGTGAAGTCAAGCGCTTGCAGAGACTCACATGTTCCATCGGAGTGGCGCCTAACAAAATAATAGCCAAGATAGCCTCTGATTTCAACAAACCCGATGGTCTGACAGTCGTAAGGCCTGAAGAGGTTGAAGATTTTCTGTTTCCTCTTTCTGTCTCGAAAATACCCGGCATAGGGAAAAAGACCCGGCCCATCCTGAAGGAAATGGGTATAGAAACGGTAGGACAACTTGCTACCATTGATGTACAGCTTCTTATTGCACGTTTCGGGAAATCAGGAGTCCTGATGCATCAGCTTGCAAACGGTATCGACACGCGCGAAGTGAAGGAACGCGATGTAGTCAAATCAATAAGTACCGAGGATACTTTTGACGAAGACATATATGACCCTCTGGAAATTGAGAGATCCTTTAGCGAGCTTTCAGAGAAGGTGCATGTATCACTTATCAAAAAGCATTTCCGATTCAGGACAGTGACAATAAAAGTCCGCTTTGAAGATTTCAGAACTTACACACGGGCAAAGACCCTGCATGCAGCAACCACTGATAAGGAAGCTATAACAAAGGCTGCTTTGAATCTGATGGAGGAGTTCATTGGAAAGGGAAGGTTCAGATTACTTGGCGTGGGAGTCACAAAACTTGAGAAACTTGATGAAAGACAGACATTTCTGAGTGATTTTTTGTAATATCTTTTTTGACAAGTCTCGGCAGATATAAGTAATCAGGCCGCTCATGAATAAATGGGAGTAGGTTCAGACGTTTGAATAGTAAATATTCGAAGAACCAATCAATCCACAGTTAGAGAAATGGTAAACAGGGAGTGAAAGAGTGTTTTCAAAAGTACCCATAGATATTACGAAGATGAGCAAGGAAGACATAAATAAAGAAATGCTCAGGGCTGCACTTATCGCAGAATTGGATGCAATCAATCTTTACGAGCAGATGGCAGATATGACCGAGAACGATGAAGTAAGAAGAGTTCTGCTTGATGTTGCAAAAGAAGAAAAGACCCACATCGGAGAGTTCCAGACACTCCTGTTAAGAATGGACGAGGAGCAGGTAGAAGAACTTGAAGCCGGCAGAGAAGAAGTAGATGAAGAATTGGAAAAATAACTCCGGGAGATGATAGTTTGTTCTCAGAAGTTCCAATCGATATTGAAAAAGTAAGTAAAGAAGACCTTGACAAGGAGATCATGAGAGTTGCCATCATGGCAGAGTTCGATGCAATAAACATGTATGAACAGATGGCAAACCTTACCGACGACGAGGACCTCAAGATCATCCTGCTTGACATAGCCAGAGAAGAAAAAGTACATGCCGCCATGTTCCAGACAGTCCTCATGGAAGTGGACAGTGAATTCCTGCAGGTCATGGTAGACTATTCACTGACAAAAAAATAACATAGTGATGTTTGTCGGGATAAACGGCATCACATTCTTTTTTTATTGATATGCCGGAAAGAGTGGCGTACGTGTCCTGTTGATGAACAGCAAGCCCATCGGGGAGACTGTCACCACAGGGGACAAATTGCAGCAGGCGTTTGAGGATTACAGAAACGGGACTTTTGTGAAGTGAAAAATTACATATTTTCATAAATTGTCAGTATCATTTTTTTTCTCTCATCCATTGGAAGGGTGCACTTTGATAAAAATGACTTGAACATTGGCACATCAATCAAACCTTTTATGGGACAAATTTGACATGATAAGACGCATTTTGGACCATCAACATCATTGGTACTTTTTGGACAAATTATTACTTCTGTTTTTGAATTATATTCAACATAGCGTTCATCTATAACCACACCGGGATTATTGTCATCTCCAAATGGGATTCTCCTTACAACACCCGCATTTTCTCCTAAATCTATAGCTAGGAATTCAGAATCTATATCCGTTTTTTTCCAGATATCTATAAGATGCATTGTGTCTGGAATTTTTTCCAAACCATTGTAACCGAAATCTCCATTCGGCAATACAACAACTATTGGATAGATAAATGAAGGCTTCTTAATATCAGATTTAATAATTTTTGGTAACTATTCAGCCTGATAAAAACACTATCAATAGCAATCTTGACAAAAAGTTGAGACCTACATTTTATTAGGATCATTAATTTTGATTGTTGCCATTGATTGCTTTTTTGATTCTTAGGTTGTTAGTGAGCAAACATCTCCGTTTTGATTAAATCAGTATCAATAGGCTAATTGTGGTAGGCTGAATAGTTACTAATTTTTTTAAAATCAGAAGTCCATACCGTTGGGCCTGCGAGATATTGCCAACCAATAGAATCAATGCTATTGTCATTTATTAAAAATGTCTCAAATGTAGCAATACTGTTCTTTACGTCATCTGATAATCCTATACAATAGTTACTAAAATCAATATGTTTTATCAAATTAGATAGTTCATTGGAAAAATCATCGTAGCCAGATTCTTCCACTAATCTTATTAAATTAGTAATGCGCTCTTCTAAATTAGTAAGCACAAACGTATTTATACTCAAAGATTCGGGAATATAAAGCTTGGATTCCAAAAGATAACCTATCAATAAAAGATAGCCATAAACAGGATTTCCTCTATCAGATAACAATTCACACATACTTTCAACAAATTTCTCACCATTTTCTGCAATACCTTTTTTCCCCATAGTAATAGGTATCTTAAAAGGAGACCTAGCAAAACCTATAAAGAAAAAAGGGAATTCCGAATCATATTCCTCACTACTACCCATTAGTGCAATATTTGTAATTCTACCCCATTTTCTTCCATGCAGAAAAACATCATGTGCAGTTATGATTTCCCTTCTGAACTCCGATATCTGAAATAATTCAGATATAGCAAATAATTTCGTTAAAGGATTTCTTTGGATTTGTTCATAATACGCCCATCCTTCTAAATTCGAACAGAATTTCTGTATCAAAGTTCTGTTTTTTTCATTTTTGAACCAAAGAACAAAATAATCAGTCATAAAACCAATAAAATCAATGTGGAAAATCAGTTCTTCATTGTGCCCATAACTAACAAAATAACCCAAATTTGATTTTTTGAACGAGGGGGTTATTTCTATACCGAATAATTTTAATAAACTAAAGCTCTCTAAAAGAGTTGATTCAATTCCTGAATTCCATTCTCTTGCAATATTATTCAATTCCAGTTTTACATCGTCTATACTACACTCAAATGGTAATCCCAAACTCTGCTTGACTAACGAAATAGCACTTTCATCAAGCGTGCTATGTAATAGTAAATATGGGTTGATAATGCAAAAGGACAAAATAAAGTTATCTACATTTGACTTTTTTAAAGGTTGAGATAAAATTAAAAATCCATTTAAATCAGAACCTTGTAGCTGCTGCTTAATCATATCTAGTAAAAGTTGAAGCTTAATATTTTCATCAGAAAATTCAAAGCTAAAACACTCGACTATGTCGGCGCTGATTCCCCCTTTTTTGGACAAATACAAATCAGTAGGATTTCTTATAGTCAGCCTAATTTCATCTGGACTCTTGTATTCTGCATTGACTTCAATTATAGAAAATCCATGGAATGAAGATAGCAAAGAAATAGCATTTGAAATAATTTGTGGCCATTCCGAAGATACGATTATAAGCAAGTGACTTTTACTAGGCAACCCAGGAAATACAGTGGATAATCCATTTGCATACCCTAATATTTCGGAAACTGCTTCCCTTATTGTTGATTTATTCTTACTCTTTTGAGATAACGGCCTTTTCAATTCTACAATCGAAAAAAGACCTTTTTCTTCGATTCGAAATAGTATGTCTATTTGACTTGGCTTTCCTTTTCCTTTAATAATATCGATTTGATTATCTACCAATTTCAATTGTTCCATCAATAGAATTCCTTGGGACCAATTTTGAACTAGTAGTTGATTGAAAGAACCATGCAAATTGGATATGAATGAATCTTTTTCATAGGCTTTTGCTAAATTCTTGATTTCATCGAAGTTATCAATTAATTCATGAAATCTTCTCTCTTTCAATTCATTAAGCAACCAGGTTTCAAATTCTAGTTCTTTCATCGACATATTAATTCAAGAGATGAATACACATACATCCATTATAAATATGCTTAAAAATATTACATATGTATTAGAAACAATAACAAAATCCCAACAATCACCGGCTGATGCACCAAATATATCAGCAGCGACTTTTTCCCCAAATATCCCAGCAATCTCACAACAGAATTGTTCTCGCACTCACACATCCTGAAACTCCGCTGATAATCAGGATACAGGCGGTTCCCTGCAAAAACTCCCAACAACACAACACCAAACCATGGAATCAGTGGGAAGTAGTCAAGAGTATAGAAACCGTAGGGTTTTATTCCAAGCCAGAGCAGCCAGGAGAAATCTGCATAGGCAGTTTCCATGAAAATACCTGCAAACAGGATTAGAATACCTGCAATCAGACTGAAGTTCCTGTATTTTAGAAATGGATATGAAAGGATAATAGAAACACCTATTAGGTGCAGTATTCCAAAATAGATTGTTCCTCGTGCAAGAAAAACAGCTGTGAAAACTGTGATTACAAGACCCCATGAAAAGACACCTGCACCTCTTTTGAGAAAATGAGAGAACTGGTTCTGTGTGCCGTGTAAGGATAACGCACGGGAATAACTTAGTGTTAGGGAAACGCCCACAAGGAAAATGAATAGAATTGCGGCACTGCGTCCGATAACAAGTAGAATGCCGGAATGTGTGTTAAATTCATAGATTCCGAGAAAATCCAGGTCAAAAAAGAAATGATAGATAACCATCAGAAAGATGGCCATTCCGCGGAAAGCGTCAACTTCAAAGAATCGTTTTTTCTGGATCTTATCCATTGTCTGGCCCTGAAAGAAAAATATCACTTTCTCTTCTTTTTCTTATCCCGATTCTTATCTTTATTATCCTTGAAAACAGAGCCAAGGTGCAGTGCATAGGCTCCATCTTCCTTTATCGCCATGACTATTTCCTTGCGGTCGAGAAGAGAATCAAGATTGAGTTCATATGAACCAGGACCAAGGATACGTACGGATTCCACACGATCACCTTCCTCCTCGGTAACACTGTCCATGTCCTTATCATCACCAATGATATCATCGATCTCACGGACGATAGGCTCAGATGGTTTATCATCTGTTTTTGCAGAGGAGGTTTCGTCAATAACATTGTGCACTTCCTCGTGTTCAGATTCTTCAGTACTTTTGGTAACTGACTTCTCAAGCTCATCTTCCTTTACGTAAAGGAATTTGTTCCAGCCACAATTAGGACATCCGCTCAATATGACAGAAGCACCGTCATCAAAGATAGATTCACATCTGGTACATTTGTGAGGCATGATTCACCGAATTATATAAGCATAATGATATATTAAAACACTTACGACAAGCATGTAATAGACAGCAGGCTCATCACTCTTTAAGGTATTTGCCGATCAGAGGATCGAGTCGTCTTTTTGTTTCGTGCGGTATCATGTCAGGAGTTGTAGTAATAGCACCTGCCAGGGCATCTTTGCACATGCAGTTTTGCTCAATGCTTACTTTCTCCAGGGCATCCATTAGAATATCCTTTACAGCCTCTTCGTTCTTCATTGCATTTGCAATGACAGTCTCAATGGTGACATCCTCATCATGCCACACGTCATAATCCGTAACCGTGGCTATCATGGAATAGCATATCTCAGCCTCCCTTGCTAGTTTTGCCTCAGGGATAGCAGTCATACCTATTATATCAAAACCAAGTGCCTTGTAGACACAGGATTCTGCACGTGTTGAAAATTGGGGGCCCTCCATGCATACATAAGTGCCTCCCTGCCTGACATTGTACCCTTTCGAGTTTGCAACGTTCGTTACAGTCTCCGACATTTCAGGACAGAAAGGATCTGCAAATCCTATGTGAACAACGATACCGTCCTCAAAAAAAGTGCTTGGTCTTGACCTGGTGCGATCATATATCTGGTCGGGAATAACAATGTCCAGCGGAGCCAGTTCTTTCTTAAGACTTCCCACCGCAGATACGGCAATAATACGTTTGACACCCAGTTTCTTAAGTGCAAAGATGTTTGCCCTTGAATTCAGCTCGGAAGGTGAAATCCTGTGACCTACACCGTGTCTGGGGAGAAAGCATATGGTTTTGTCACCGTGTTCACCTATGGTGATAGAATCGGAAGGCTTTCCGAAGGGGGTATCAATATCAACTTCACGAACTCTGTCCAGAAGATTACCATCATATATGCCGCTTCCGCCAATTATCGCAATATCAACATTTTCTTGCATTTTATCCCTCATTTTATTAGACAAGTTTCCAGTATTGTTTTCCATCTTCGTTCACAGAACTTGCAATTCCCCTGCGGTTCATCTCTGCCATAACCTCAGGAAGTCGGCCTGGTTGTGCAATCTCAAATGCAAAGGAGTCAAGTGAATGATAAACATAAAGACCATGCCGGATAGCAGGTATATCCCATGTGCTTCTGTCCTCCTTTTCCATGAGGGTCGATATCAGCTCGATCATATCCTCAATAAAATTCCAGGGGAAGACAACCCATGCCCATTCCTCGAGACGTTCACCACAATAATCAGGATCATGCTCAGATGAGTCAAGGTACTGGAGGGTTGCAGTCCTTACTTCTTTGGGGCCCCTTTGATTCACATATTCAATAGAATGCACCAGACTCTTGCCGGTATCTGTGATATCGTCAACTATGAGAATGTTCTTTCCTTCAACGACATTGTCAGCGAGAGGATACTTGATTTTGGGTTCGTCACCTGCGAGTGCAGTACCCAGGTAGTGTTCGATTTTCAGGCTTGTCAAGTCATCAAGACCGAGGAAATCACACAGTACGCGCCCTGCGAACCATCCACCTCTTGCGAGGGCTATTATCATGTCAGGTTCATATCCTGAAGCTTTCACATCATTTGCAACTTCCCTGCAAAGGTCGTAAATGTAATCCCAGTTAGTAACAACACATTTGAATTTATCAGGTAACACCATTTGTATTCTCTCCGAGACACTATATTTAAAAAGATAAGATATATATTTTTTCAATATTGAAAATACTGCCATACGAAACATGTATATACGATGTAGATGTTGAAAGAGGAGTACCCTTCCAAAATAAACATCAATCAAGGAAGCGGGGTGGGGTAGCCAGGAGATCCCGACGGGCTCATAACCCGTAGACCGATGGTTCGAATCCATCCCCCGCTACTTTACTAATATTACAATTTTGATTTAATTATCAATTAGTGTGTTAGAGACGTATTTTGGAAATATACATATATAGCATGCAGACATAGGAAGATTATCCTTCCAAATTAAACATCAACCCTCGAAGCGGGGTGGGGTAGCCAGGAGATCCCGACGGGCTCATAACCCGTAGACCGATGGTTCGAATCCATCCCCCGCTACTTTTCTAAATTATTATTGTGCTCTTGAGTTCAAAATGTCTAACTTTTTGATGCTACTCAAATAGCAACCTTATTAATGATTCATGAACTACTTTTTTCAATAAACTGAAGAGGACATAGATGGAACTGTTTGTTATTATATTCGGGCTTACTGCAGCACTTTGCTGGGGAACCGCAGATTTTAGTGGAGGTTTTGCCACAAAACGTAGTGGTGTGCTGACAGTTGCCATCATTTCACAGGCAACTGGAATAATCCTCCTCATTGCAGCAGCACTTGCTTTTTCTGAAAGCGTACCATCCACGACAGACATGCTATGGGGTGCATCTGCGGGACTTGCCGGAGGAATGGGAGTTCTTGCACTGTACCATGCATTATCCGTTGAGAAAATGGGAATTGTAGCACCGGTCACAGCTGTTATGAGTGCCCTCATTCCCGTGGTTTTTGGAATGATAACAGAGGGACTGCCTGACACAAGCCAGCTTATAGGTTTTCTTTTTGCACTCATCGGCGTATGGCTTATATCCAGAGATCATGAGAGTTCGAAAATAGAACTGCAGAAACTCAAACTGCCCTGCCTTGCAGGTACTGGATTCGGGATGTTTATGATACTTATTGATCAGGTACAGGCCGAAGGAATATTCTGGCCTCTTGTGGGAGCCAGGATGGCAACTATTCCAACATTCATAATTGTTGCTTATTTCATGAAGCAGACAAAAGTACCCGACATCAGGTACCTTCCAATTATTCTGCTTGCAGGCATATTTGATACCGGAGGAAACCTGTTCTACGCGCTGGCAGCCCAGGCAGGAAGACTGGATATCGCAGCAGTCCTTACATCGCTTTACCCTGCCGTAACTGTACTGCTTGCATGGATGTTCCTGAAAGAGAAGCTTGTATACAGACAATGGGCAGGGATTATCTTTACAATGGCAGCTGTTGTGCTGATAGCATAAATGGAAAGAGGAGTGCTTTATTTACCCACATTCAAAGTTGTCCAGAATATGCGACATTCAATACCACCCTTACAGTAGTATTACCATATAGATTACAAAAGGTCAGAAAAATGTATGCAAAAAATCATATTCCCACTAGGATTAAATACGAACTGCCCATTTATTAAAGCAAAAAGATGAACAGGACGATCCTTAAATGGTTATGGATAAATTAGGAAGTTCCTTGCAGGATGCCCTCAAAAAACTGGTAAAATCCGGACGTATTGACGAACGCACTGTAAACGAAGTTGTGAAGGATATCCAGAGAGCTTTGCTTCAGGCCGACGTGAATGTCAAACTGGTCATGGAGATGTCAAAGCACATCAAAGAGCGTGCTCTCAAGGAAGAAGTACCCTCGGGAATGAACCCCAGGGAACATGTGATCAGGATAGTATACCAGGAACTGACCAACATCATCGGAAAGAGTACGGATATTCCTCTCAAACCCCAGAAAATAATGATGATAGGGTTGCAGGGTAGCGGTAAGACAACAACCTCTTCCAAACTTGCCCGTTATTTCCAGAAAAAAGGACTTAAGCCTGCGGTTATCTGTGCCGATACATTCCGTCCCGGTGCTTACCAGCAGCTAAAGACCTTGTGTGACAAACTTAATGTTGCGTTCTACGGAGAAGAAGGCAACCCTGATGCCGTGGGAATAGTTGAAAGAGGTCTTAAAGAGGTCCAGAAGAACGATGTCATAATCGTGGACACAGCCGGACGTCACTCTCTTGAAAGCGACCTTATTGTTGAGATGGAAAACATACATGCAATCGCAGAACCTGATTACAAGTTGCTTGTACTCGACGGTGCGATCGGACAGCAGGCAAGCGAACAAGCCCGTGCTTTCAACGAGTCGGTAGGAATATCCGGAGTAGTAATCTCTAAACTTGACGGTACCGCAAAGGGTGGTGGTGCGCTTTCCGCTGTATCCGAAACAAACTCTTCGATAGCTTTTATCGGTGTCGGGGAAACACCTGATGACCTTGAAAAATTCGAGCCGGACAGATTCATTTCCAGGCTTCTGGGAATGGGCGATATAAAGAGTCTCATTGAAAAGGCAGAAGAGGTAATGGGTGAAGAAGAAATCGACGTCCAAGCAATGATGACCGGGCGTTTCACCCTCAAAGATATGTACAAGCAGCTTGAAAGTCTCAACAAGATGGGGCCTATGAAGCAGATAATGCAGATGCTGCCTCTGGGAGGCATGGGTGCCAAGATACCGGAAGATGCGTACCAGGTTACCGGCGACAAGATGCAGCGCTACAGGGTACTCATGGATTCGATGACAGAAGAAGAAATGCTCAATCCGAGGCTTATCGGCAGTTCTCGTATCAAAAGGATTGCCATGGGATCAGGATGCAGCGCCGACGACGTCAGAGAATTACTGAAATATCACAAAATGATGCAAACCGCCATGAAAGGATTCCGTGGTGGAAAATTCAATATGCAAAAAATGATGAAGAAAATGGGTATGTGAGAGCAGTAGTTCTCACATATCTCAAAGAAATTCATCAAAAGCTGTTCTCCTTTTTCCGTATGTGCCACTTCCGGGTGCCATTGGACACCGAATATTGGGCGATCTACGTGCCTCATTGCTTCGAATTCACAAATACTTGACTTTGCAAGCTGTATGAAGTCCTCGGGTAGCTTTACAACTTCATCCGCATGTGATGCCCACACAGAGGTCCTCGGACCCAATCCTTTCAGGAGCTCGTCTTCATCAACGATCTCAATCTCGATGTCCGCATATCCACCTGATGAACCCGAACCTACTTCCCCACCGAAAGTCTTTGCGATGAGCTGGTGCCCGAGACAGATACCCAGAATAGGACGGTCAATGCTTTCAATATATTCCGAGCATATACCAGCCCGCTCCATTGTGGGACCACCACTTAGTATAAGCCCGTCAGGTTCTTCGTCAAGTATATCTTCGACGGAGCTTGTGTTGGCAACAATCTTTGTTTCCATGTCCAGATCACGGACAGCACGGTGAATCAGATGGCAAAACTGCCCATAGTTATTGATAACAAGAATCTTTAATTCTCTCATAGATTGTTTCCTGAATTTATTTGTATTAATAAGTGTAGCAATATTGCCATAATAGTAATTAACCATATAAGATGTTTTCACACTTATAATACCGTTATAATATTTTGTGCTCAAAAGAGACTGTATAAAATCATTACCACACATACTAATGAATAATGTTAAGTAAAAGTACAAAGTAAACTAAATAAGGGAGAGGTAATTTCATACAAACTTAGAGTATGAATGTTCTCTTTACCATCATAACAATGCTTAGATGAGGTACCACATTGGAAAGTAAACCCACAGGAATACCAGGATTTGACGAAATACTCGGTGGAGGCATAATGGCCCCTTCGACAATATTGATAGCAGGTAACCCAGGTAGTGGGCGGACTGTACTTGGAGTCCAGGGTTTGTGTGAAGCGGCAAGGAGCGGAGAAAATGTACTGTATATATGCATGACTTCTAAATCAGAGATTTCCGTAAGAGAAGCCCTCTCTAACTATGATTTTTACGAGGAGTCATTGACCATACATACATTCAACGCCAGTTCCGTGGAAAGAGACCCACTTACCATGCTGGTTGACCTTGGGAACATCGTAGCATCCCTTAAACCAGACAGGATATTGATAGACCCCGTCACCCCAATAGGGTTTGGTTTTCCTGAAGCTGAAAGAAGAAGATTCATGTATTCCCTCATGTCCGCAATTGGAGAATGGGATGCCATTGTGTATCTGACAGGAACAATGTCACAGACTGATGTGTGCAGATCAGTCGTTAGTGACGTGGTTGAAGGAATAGTATACCTTTCGCAAAATATCGAAAGAAGGGGAAGCAACCGTACGATAAAGATCGTGAAAATGAACCTTCCCAATTACATTGAAGGGGAACACACTTTTGATATTTCAAACGACGGAATCAGTATCTACCCAAGAATAACCACCCAGGTCACCGAGCAATTATCACCGGAAACAAGAGTCGATACAGGCATTCCCGGATTCAATGAGTTGATAAGTGGTGGATTCTTTGAACTATCATCCACATTGATAGCAGGAAATACAGGCACAGGGAAAACATTATTTGGACTTTATTTTATAATTCAGGGTGCCAGGAATGGAGAACCTGGAATAATAAGTACCTTTGAGGATACCCCTGCGGAATTACGTCGTTATGCTGCAAGTCTTGGACTTGAGCTTGAAGAATTAGAACAGAAAGAGCTGGTCAAAATCATTTATACGCCTCCCCCAGAGATAAATGCCTGCAAGCATACAGTAAAGCTCAAGAGTACTATTGAAAATATGGGAGCAAAAAGAATACTTCTGGATGACATATCCGGATTTGACTATGTCTTTAGTGATCCGGTTGCCAAAAGAGAGCATATCGCCAACATGATGAGGATATTTAAGGATATGGGACTCACATCCATGCTGATCAGTGGCAACAGGGCAGCTGGCAACAATGTACTTACAAGTGAAATACCAGTCTCCTCACTTGTGGACGTTCTGATACTTCTAAAACACGTAGAGATCGAGAAGGAGATCAGGAAAACCATGTCAATTATGAAGATGCATGGCAGTGACCATGAGAAACATCTTATTGGATATAACATCAATTCTGACGGAATACAAATCGGCAAGTTCCTTAAGGATTTGTAACCTTTTTGTAACTATTCAGCCTGGCACGATTTGCCTATTGGTACTGATTTCATCGAAATAGAGATGTCTGCTCACTAACAATCTAACAATCAAAAAAGCAATCAATAGCAACAATCAAAATAAATGATTCTAATGAAATTTACGTTTCAACTTTTTGTCAAGATTGTTATTGATAGCGTTTTTATCAGGCTGAATAGTTACCTATTTTTTTACTTAGCCCTACAAAAAACTTAAATAATAAACCGTGCTACTATGTGACATAGTAACAAAGAATTAATAAATATACTAACGTTCAATAAAGTGCATTAACGTACATATACATACATTAAATGAGGGTGAAAGCAAATGACAGATATCGGAAAAAGTATTCGTATAGAAAGAATCATGCACAGAGACAGCAGGAACATGGTCATCATACCTATGGACCATGGATTATCTGACGGGCCCATAAAAGGACTCATAGACGTAGCCGGTTCTATAAACAAGGTTGCGGAAGGAGGAGCAGATGCCGTACTAATGCAGAAGGGAATAGTAAAACACGGCCACAGGGGATACGGGCATGACGTAGGACTCATCGTCCACATGAGCGCATCCACGTCCCTCGGACCTGACCCGAATAACAAAGTGCAGGTCTGCACTGTTGAAGAGGTCATGAAAATGGGAGCTGATGCGGTTTCCATCCATGTAAACATAGGTTCCGAAACAGAAGCCGGCCAGTTGCAGAAACTGGGAACTGTTGCCGAACAATGCAATTTCTGGGGAATGCCATTATTGGCTATGATGTACCCCCGCGGAAAGAAGATAACAAACCCACATGATCCTGAACTTGTGGCACATGCAGCAAGGGCAGGTGCGGAACTTGGCGCAGACATCGTAAAAACCGTATACACCGGGGACCCTGATACTTTCAGGGAAGTCGTGAACGGATGCCCTGTACCAATCGTAATTGCAGGCGGACCGAAGACAAACACTGACAAGGAATTCCTTGAAATGATAGAAGGTGCAATGGAAGGTGGTTCAAGAGGTGTTGCTATCGGCAGGAACGTATTCCAGCACGACAACCCTACAAAAATTACAAGAGCAATAACAGAGATAGTGCACCATAAAAAGTCAGTTGAAGAAGCACTGGAAATGCTTAAATGAACTCAGCCGGCTTTCTGTGTTTGCGGACGTGCTCATATGAATAATAAGATAATCTGGATCAAGGCCGATGAAGGCGACTGGGATGAACGTAAGGCAGTGATCACCACCGGGATGGAATCCGGCGTGGATGCCACACTGGTCGATGCTGCTGATGTTGAGAGAGTAAAGGAACTTGGAAATACTAAAGTAGCTGCCTTTGCTTCAGAGCCCGTAGAGGGAGCAGACATAATTGTAGTAGGCAAAGGCGGAGAAGGTGACGGTACAAAGCCATTACCACCCGATTACAGTGGTTCTCTTGATGTAACAACAGCCCTTCGTCTGAAGGAAAAAGGATTGAAGGTTGCAGGTTATGTTATCATTCGCAACAAGAATTATGAGAACTTTGCAGCAGAGATGGGAAACGTTTGTGATTATCTCATCACCATAGGTACGGACTGGCAGGTAATTCCCCTGGAGAACCTTATCGCAGGACTTCAGAAAAAGGATGTCAAGCTCTTGTCCGGAGTCCAGACCTCAGAAGAGGCTAAACTTGCGTTCGAGACGATGGAGCATGGAACAGACGGTGTCCTGCTTGATACAAAGGACCTGAGCCAGATCAAGAAAACAGCGGAAATTGCTGAAAGTGCAGGTGTCAAGAGCCTTCCAATTCAGACTGCCGTTGTTACAAGGGTCGAGTCCATCGGTATGGGCGACAGGGTCTGCGTAGATACATGCAACCTCATGATCAGGGGCGAGGGCATGCTTGTGGGCTCCCAGGCAAACGGGATGTTCCTTGTGCATTCGGAATCTGAAGAAAGTCCTTACGTTGCATCCCGTCCTTTCAGGGTTAATGCCGGTGCAGTACATGCTTACATAAAGGTAGGAGAAAAGACCCGCTACCTCTCCGAACTTAAAGCAGGTGACGAAGTCACAATAGTAGACGGCGAAGGAAAGCAGAGAACGGGAGTAGTCGGCAGGGTGAAAATAGAAAGAAGGCCGCTGATCCTTGTTGAGGCAGACCTCAACGGCAAGATCATCAAAAATATCCTGCAGAATGCTGAAACCATTAAACTCGTTACAAAGGATAAAGAACCTATAGCTGTTACGGATCTCAAAGTTGGCGATGAGATACTTGTCCATTCAGAAGACATTGGCCGCCACTTCGGAATGAAGATAGAAGAGACAATTATCGAAAAGTAAACACCGGGGTGTTGCTTATGGTTAAGATAGGGACCTTCGATCTTGATAAGAAGCCTGCGATCGTTTCAGTGATAGACGATGATCCGGCAGAGAACGCAAAGGCTGCAAACTGGCTGGGTGCTGACGTACTTGAGCTGAGACTTGATCTCCTCAATTTTTCAGACCTTGATGAAACTAAAAAAACCATTGAAAGAATTAAAGCGAACACTAACCTTCCATGTATTGCAACCAATAGATTACAATCTGATGGTGGCAAGTGGGAAGGTAGCGAGGGCGAAAGAATCAAAGTCCTGATCGACATACTCCCCTTTGTAGAAGCTGTTGATATCGAGCTCAGTGCAGATGAAGAGCAACGAAATAAAGTAATAGAGGCGGCAAAAGCAATTGGAGTCACAGTTATTGTTTCTGCTCATGATTTCAATGTCACGCCTTCCGTTGAAGAAATGGAAAAAATACTTAGCATAGCTCATGAATCAGGAGCAGATATTGCTAAACTTGCAGTTATGGCGCAATCAAAGCAGGACGTGCTTAATGTATTACAGGCAACTGCAGACATGGAAAAGCCTGTGTGCACCATTGCAATGGGTGAAGTCGGGAAGCATAGCCGCATAGTTGCCCCATGCTACGGATCACTTCTTACATACGGAGCAATAGCAAAAGCTGTCGCGCCCGGACAGATCAAGATACATGAATTAAAATCAGCCCTGGAGATACTCTTTTGAGAACAGTTTTCGGTGTATTCGGAGACCCCATAGCGCATTCAAAATCCCCTGACATGCATAATGCAGCTTTCAGGGAGCTCAATATGGAATGTACATACCATGCATTCAGAGTTAAACCAGAGAATCTTAAAAATGCACTTCTCGGAGCAAAAGCAATGGGTTTTGGAGGAGTGAATCTCACAGTCCCCCTTAAACAGGAAGCATTGAAGATCGTTGATGCCGATCCGCTTGCTGAAGGTATTGGTGCAGTGAACACTGTGGATTTCAAAGACGGAATGAAAGGTTACAACACCGACGGACTAGGTGCAAAACGCACTCTTGAAGAAAAGGATGTTGAAATAAAAGGATCAAATGCTCTTATTGTGGGTGCAGGCGGCGCTTCTAGGGCAATTGCATTCCAGTTTGCAAAGGAAGGGGCAAATATAAACATAGCCAACAGAACCGAAAGTAAGGCGGTTAACCTGGCTTCTGAGGTTTCAGCAGTTGGTAATGCCACCGGATGTGGTCTTGAAGACATTAAAAAAGTGATAGCTGACAGTGATATACTTATTAACTGCACTACCCTTGGAATGCATCCCAATACCGATGGAACGATAGCTACAGCAGAGGACATGCATCCTGAACTCACAGTTTTTGATATCGTTTACAATCCCCTTGAAACCAGACTTTTGAAGGAAGCAAAGAAGGCAGGTGCAAAAGCTGTCACCGGTGAAATGATGCTCATCTACCAGGGTGCCGAAGCATTCAGAATATGGACAGGAGTGGAGCCCCCGATTGACGTGATGAAAAAAGCAGTATTGGAGGGACTCTGAATTTGAAAGTCCTTATCATAGGCGGTACCGGAGAAATGGGACAGTGGTTCACCCCTTTCTTCAAAAAACACGGCTATGAGGTTACCGTATGGGGCAGCAGTGGAAAGGTTGATGTCGCAGAGCAAATGGGAGTTGAATTTGCCCATGACCTTGATGCGGCCATAAGTACAAGCGACATAGTAATCGTTACTGTACCCATCAATATAACTGAAAAGGTCATCAGCGAAACTGCACCTAAAATGAAGAGTGGAAGCCTGTTAATGGATTTTACATCTCTTAAGGTAGGACCCACGGAGGCCATGAAAAAATACGCTCCTGAAGATGTTGAGATTCTTGGTACTCACCCTATGTTCGGACCATCCATTCCAAGCCTGCACGGCCAGATATTCATACTTACACCTATCAATGGACGCTGTGATAAATGGTTCCCTGTGATGAGATCGCTTTTTGAGGATAACGGGGCACACATCGAAGTCATCAATCCGACAGAACATGACAGGTTCGTGTCCATTGTGCAGGGACTGACACATTTTGCATACATAACCATTGGCACGACCTTTGACAGCCTTGATTTCAGTGTGAACGAGTCCCGACGCTTCATGAGTCCGGTTTACGACATTATGCTTGATTTCGTTGGTAGGATAATCGGACAAAATCCATATCTCTATGCATATATCCAGATGGAGAACCCGGAAGTACTCAAGGTACATGATGCTTTCATGGAGCAGTGCAGCGAAATGTCTTCCATCGTCAGAAAAAAAGATGTTGAAGCCTTTACCGCAAAAATGAAAGATGCAGCGGTGCATTTCGGGGATACGGCATCGGCACTGCGCCGTTCGGACAAACTCATCAACTCAAAGATAGCTGAGTTTGACAGATTGCTGGCTTCCATTGGCCAGGAAATTGGAGTCAGGCACATATATTCCAATATTGTGCATGTAGGAATAGTAAAAAAGGTTACTCCGAGAAGCGTTATCCTTTTTGTAGGTAACAGATTAGTGCCCCTTAAAATGGAGAATGTACGCCTCCTTTCCACAGAAGAGCTAAAAGCATGGAAAAATAAGATTTTGAGGCATCACACAAGAGATATCTCAGTACTTATACCACAAGGGTCAAAACCTGAAGCTATTTGCAATGTAATTGCCTGCAATGACAATATTATTTCCGTCAGGAAAATCGATACGTACATAGGAGTAAAAGGAACGGACAGAACCAGTGTAACTTACCGCATCAATATAACCGGAGATTCCGATGCAACAAGAGTGAATGACGAGATTGTGGAACAGCTTTGCGGCATAGGCTGCAAACTCAGAACATAATACGCATTGCAATTGAATTACCGGTTAATCGCTCACACTATTCTGACAAGTTATCAGGGTAAACGTTATCAGGCATCTGAACTTACTTCAAAGAAGTGATAATGTGAATGCTTCTACCCAAAATCCCCAACAATACATCCGTTTCTACAAAATAGGTGTCTTTTTTACCGCAGCTTTTGGAATATATCTGGGAATCCACGGACTTTACCTTATAATTGTGGAAAACAATTTCATAGCTGGTATCCCACTATTTGTTGCCGCACTTTTGATCGCACCTCCTCCGGTAGGCATATACGGAATGCTTAAAGAAAAATTCAATGTTGATATTTCGATGGGTGTAAGGATAATAGCTACAACTCTGCTATTGCTTATTGCATGGCTGAGTCTGCCCTAAAAAAGTAAAAAAGATTCAGACCTTACTCACAAGGTCTTTCAGTGCTGCTTTCGGATCGGCAGCCTTCACAATACCCGATGCCAGCAGGACACCCACCGAACCAAGTTCAAGAGCCGCTGCAAGATCTTCTCCCTTTGAGATACCTGCACCACAGAGAACCTGTACTGCCGGATTGATCTTCTTTACCGCTTCAACTGAACCTGTGACAACTCCCGGGTCTGCTTTTGATACAGGGATGCCAGAACCAATGAGTTCTGGGGGTTCCACTGCCACATAATCAGGGTCAAGAGCTGCTGCTGCGGCTGATGTTGCTACATTGTTGGTACATACTATTGTCTTAAGACCAGCATCCTTTGCAATTGTTATGGATGCATCGATGTTTGCCAGGGTAAGGCGACATTCGGAGTGGTTGATTAGGGTTCCTACTGCACCTGCATTTTTGATAGACTGGACAAAAGCATGTCCTGTAAAGCTGCCTGCACCTACCGGATCAAGACTCTGTGCATATACCGGCAGGTCAACCTGTGATGCTACACGATAGATATCACAGAACTGCGGTGCAACACCAATTTCGATTCCAGAATCATCTGCAACTTCCTTACATGCCTGTGCAACCTTTACGGCGCCTTCTCCTGTACCCTCAAGATATGTCTTAAGATTCAGGACTATTAATGTAGAACTCAAATTCGATCACTCCAATATGAATAACCAGTATACGTATAATGTACGCAGCATTATAGATGTAACTCCAACTATAAATATAAAAGTGAAGAAAAGCAAAAAAAGCTGAAAAACTAAAAAGAAGAAAGGACGTGTGGAAAACCACACGCTTAGAAGTCAGTCATTACTCTGAACTGGTCGATTTCAGGGTTGTTAAGACCTTCAATGAATTTCTCTGCAACCTGCCTTACATCCTTTGCATTGGTGATTGCTCTTCCGACTACAAGGACATCAGCGCCTGCTTTGAGTGCGTCAGGCATTGTGTCGATACGTACGCCACCAGCCACTGCTACAAGGAGTTTTGGTGAGAGTGCCTTGATGTCTTCGATGTTGCCCCATGCATGCGCAGTTTCTTCTATGTCAATTCCACGGTGGAGTTCAACCACATCAGGCAGTACATCAAGCTCCTTAAGTACAGCTACAGGATCATCGCAGTTGAGGGTGTCCATGATAGCATAGATACCGGTCTTGTGGGCTTCCTCGATTGCTTTGTTCAGAGTTGCGATTGGTGCAAGAGCTGAAACAACAATTGCATCTGCTGTTGCGTCTGCTACCATACGTGCCTCGAGGTTTCCTGTATCAAGAGTCTTGAGGTCAGCAACTATGAATGCATCCGGACGGATCTCCCTGAGCTTGGTGACAACGTCGACACCATAGCGCTTGATAAGAGGTGTACCTGCTTCCAGGATTACGTGATCGCTCTTTGGAATCTGTCTGACAATTTCCTGGATAACCGGGAGGTTCGGGTTGTCAAGTGCAACCTGCAGGTATGGTGGGTTCCAGAGTCTGGATACCTTGAATCCCATGATTGCGTGACCCATTCTATCCTTCTCCTTGAGTACCGTATCAATGTCAGGGAAGCCATCTACTGCACGTTTTACTGCCAATTTAGTAGCTCCGTAATTGTATCTGTAGATCCTGTTGTAGTCCTTTGCCTCAGGGTGGATGAAAACACTTGCTACTACAACGAGGTCCTCAATATCGAGGTCACCGAATGCTCCCTCTTCAAGAGCATCTGCAACAGCCTTTGCAACTGCAGCCTGTGCAGGACCAAATATCTGGGCAGCCTGATCCATATTCTTTACCGTAACCTTTGGCACAATAAGTGTAGCTGGCTTTGCCGGAAGATTTGGACGGATAACCGAAAGCAGAGGTGTGTGACCTGCTGACAACTGTGTTAAGCCGTTTGCGAATGCCTGACCTACAGGACCGTCTTTATTTCCGATCATAAGGTCAACGTGTGCGAGTTCTGGGTTCTCGCCAATTAATGCTTCTCCGATTAGTAACATGATTCACCTACGTATGTACAAGATAAATATTATGTCGTTTATTAGTTAATTAATGCTAGTGTAAGTATGGAAATTATCATTTCTCGTGCAAAACCAGCGCTTTTTATATTATAGTTGCGGCATGACACCAGATTTGTGCCTTATATAATATAGATCAATAAATAGTTTGTTGAAACTTCCCTTTTTTGTTTGAAAAATATTAAATAATCTTAGGACATATATTGTTCATTATACATTCATTACATTTCGGACCCACGGGACGGCAAACATTCTGTCCGAACAGCACCATAAGCCCGTTGATATCTTTCCAGTCCTGCTTAGAGACTACCTTCTCAAGCTCTTTTTCTGTTTCATCAGGCTCCGATGTGTCAACCAGTCCCATACGATTGGAAATCCTATGTACATGTGTATCTACTGCTATTACGTCCTGTTCAAATCCATATCCAAGCACACAGTTAGCAGTTTTTCTGCCAACACCGGGAAGTTTTAGAAGTTCATCCATATTGTTTGGGACAACTCCCCCGTAATCCTGTAAAATGATTCTGGAAATGTCTATTATGCGCTGGGCTTTCACCCTGTAGAAACCTACGTTCTTTATCAGTTCCTGTATTTCATCCACATCTGCTTCTGCCATTTCCCGGACACTACCGAATACTTTGAAAAGCTTCTGTGTTGTAGGAATGGTAACATCATCACGGGTTCGCTGGGAAAGGACGGTTGAGATAAGAAGATAGAAAGGATCCCGGTTCACATGAAAATATCCATCAGGATAAAGCTCTTTCAGGCGAGAGAGCACTTCTTCCACATACATCAGAATATTGACTGGCACCGGAATATAAAATGCTTTGTGAACAGTGCTTCAAAAAGGATGAAATGCAAACAAGCGGTTTTTTCAATGTAAAAGAAGCGCTGCTGGGTTATTTGCTTATACATTGATTTTTGCTTTTAGAGTACGAAGGGAAAGATACATGAACGGTTGTTCCGGAGCCTTCTTCACTCTCGATCCATATCTCTCCGTCATGGACATCCGTAATCATTTTGCTCACGTACAATCCAAGTCCGCTGCCGCCATACTTTCTTGCCATTGAACCATCGATCTGGTAAAAGCGCTTAAAGATATTTGAGAATTCATTCTTTGGGATACCTATTCCGGAATCTTTGATCATTATATGAACATCGTCTTCTTCCTTAAACGCACGAATAAGAACCTTTGAACCGTTGGGACTGAATTTTACGGCATTATCAATTATGGATCTGAAAAGATAAGGCATGTACCCTACATCCCCTTTTATTAACGGCAGATTCTCTTCAAAATCAAGGAGAAGTATCATATCCTTATCCTGGGATCGGAATGAAAAATATTCTACCACTTTCTTCAAACTTTCCTCAATCCTGATGGGATCGAACCTGTAATTGACATTTCCGGACTTCACGATGCTCATATAGATGAGAGAATCCAGCAGAAAGCTCAGGTGATCGTACTTATCCAGTACTATTTGCATGGCATTTTTCTGCTTTTCATTCAGCGGACCCAGTACCTCGTCGTGTACAAGTTCACTGTACCCCTTAATAGAGATGAGAGGAGTCTTGAGTTCATGACTCAGGTTGGAAATGAACTCGTTTTTCATCTTCTCAAGAGATTTGAGTTCCTCATTCTTTTGAGATAATTCCTCAGTATACAAACTGATTTCCTCATCAGCTTTTTTGCGCTCAGAAATATCACGGGTCACACCAAGGAAGAACTGGAAATTGCCATCGCCATCATAAACAGGGTTTGCAACTACTTCTGTCCACACGCGAGATCCATTCTTATGAAATTGTTCTAGCTCAAAAGTCTCTGAATAGTGATCTTCACCAGCCTTCAATTTCTCATAGAACCTGTTAATTGCGCCAACTATTGTGTTCTTATGCTCGGGAGGGAAGATTTCATCAAATGTCTGGTTGATAACTTCTTCAGGCGTATATCCTCGTAATTTGAAAACAGATGGACTGACATATGTGAATTTACCTTCGGGACTCAGAGTCCATATCACATCATTTGCATTTTCAGCAAGAAGGCGGAACTTTTGTTCACTTTCTTTTAAGATCTTTTCTGCGAATTTGCGCTCACTTACATCCCTTAAGTTGCTCAAAAGAGCATTCGACCCATTATATTCAATTACCCTTACACCCATTTCAACAGGAACACGGGTGCTGTCTTTTTTCAAATATGTGAGCTCAAATCTATCATATTTATTTTTAATTACTGCTGCCACCTTTTCATCACAGGTTCCCTGATGTTCCTGGGCTACAAGATCATGCCTTGTCATCATCAGCAATTCTTCAATTTCATAACCAAGCATATCAGATGCAACTAAATTTGCATCGATAACATTGCAATCAAAGTCAAAAATAATAATTGCATCTGCAGCGTTTTCAAACAGCACCCTGGATTTTTCTTCAGATGCTTTCAATTTCATTGAAGCCAGTCGCTCCTCCGTCACATCTGAGCCGGAACTGAGTATTCCCGAAATATTCCCGTCCAGATCCTTAAAAGGTGAATTGTTCCAATGGATTATCCTTTTTCCTTTATTCTTTGTGAGGATACTGTTTTCGAACACCCTTACTTCATCGATGTTACCTTGAATTATACTGTTAAAAACAAAGAGAACAACATCTTTCTCATCAGGAGGTACAAACATTTCTATCCAATTTTTGCCAATCAGATCAGATTCTTCGCATCCGACAACCTGACAGCATTTATTGTTGGCAAGTTGTACAGTACCATCCTTGTTAAAAGCAATAATCATACAACCTGCAGTATCAAGATAATTCTGTGCCCTGTCCCTTTCGAAGGTAAGCTTATCATATAGCTGCTTGTTCTTTAAGAGGCTACGTGCCCTTGTAAGAACCTCAACCCTGTCAATGGGTTTGACAAGAAATTCGTCTGCTCCGGCCTCAAGTCCCTCAATTCTGTCGTCCTTCGATGACAGGGCAGTTATCATAATGACCGGAATAAAACGTGTTGCCTCAGAAGTCTTTATCCTATGACACACTTCATAGCCATTCATACCTGGCATCATTATGTCGAGCAGCACAAGATCAATATGTTCAGATCCTATGATATCAAGAGCTTCTGAACCACTATAAGCTGCTCGTACAACATAATCCCTTGAAAGGAAAACTTCTAGAAGCTTGACGTTGAGAGGGTCATCATCAACGACCAATATGGTATATTCGAATTTTTTGTCCATAATACTGTAAACCTTGGGTGGTGTTATGATAAAATATAAGTTGAGATTATAGAGATTCGGTAATTGTTAATATGATAATGTGGATTTAAGGAAATGTTCAATTGTTGCATATCAATCATATATACTTGTTAATATATAAATATCATTCACTGGATTTTCGATTTTCTTAAAAGATCAAAACATAAGGAACTAAAAATGATAGAATCTCTTTTTGGATCAATAGAAGACCATGCATTTCTTGGACTGTTCATAACAAGCTTTCTTGCTTCCACAATTTTACCACTTGGTTCTGAAGCACTTGTCGTATTACTTATCAGCAAGGGCTTTGATACCCCATCGGTCATAATGGTAGCTTCAATAGGCAACTATCTTGGAGCGTGTACTACGTATTACATAGGACTAAGGGGACGAATGGACATAATAGAAAGATTCTTTTCGATATCCAAAAAACAACTTGAAAAAGCAGACCAGCTTTTTGCAAAATACGGAACCTTTCTGCTTCTTTTAACGTGGTTGCCACTGATAGGAGATGCTATTGCAGCGACTGGTGGACTATTAAAACTTGATTTTAAGTCATTTTCTATTTACGTGTTCATAGGGAAAACGGCAAGATACGCAGCACTGGCATACATTACATTGACGACGCTGGCAAGTATCCAGTGAAACATCTTTTTCATAGCCACAATGTTTGAAACAACAAAATATGAAGGAATAGCTATTTATAGTGACTATGTTCATATAATTGTATATATATTATACCACTTATAGTAAAACACTTTAAACGGGATTAAAATGGCACAATTAGACCTTGATGAAAAATCAATGAAGAAAACTGCTTTGCTCATACCTGTTGCAGTGATTCTTGGAACTCTATTGGCAATCATAGCGCATAAGACATTACAATCTACAACAGCGTTGCTTACTATTTTTATAGGAACCATCATTGTAGCTCTTGCCACTTACCTTCTGGTAAAAAAAAAGAGCTGACATTAGAATAACAAAAAAATTAACGATAACTTTATAGACAGGGAACATAATGTATCTAAGTCTGGGCTCGTGGTCTAGCTGGTTATGACGTTGCCTTCACACGGCAGAGGTCGGGTGTTCGAATCTCCCCGGGCCCATCATGCTTATTTTGCGATTCTAAGAGTGCTGAAAGCTGCTTTTCTACGATTACATGAAACTAAGACCAAATCTGATTCTGACCTCAATCCTCATAACCCTTGCATTATCAGGCTGTATTGGAATAGAAAGCGAGAACATACAGCATGATTATTCAATATACAACAGAAGCACAAATTGCAATGCTAGTAATTTTTCAATCGTTGATTCACCGGTAAAATATGTTTCTGTCAATGGCATTGAGACAGGATACCGGGAATTTGGATCAGGTGAGCCACTGTTGATGATTATGCCATTTGCCACAAAAATGGACATGTGTAATGCTTCCTTTGTAAAGCAGCTATCGAGTGGTTACAGAGTTATCCTCTTTGATAACCGGGGAATGGGATATTCATCTGACAATAACGAACCACTCTCAATCTCACTGTTAGTCAACGATACTGCAGGCCTGATGGATACACTTGGACTGGATTCCGTACATATATTCGGCTCCTCAATGGGATCGGTAATTGCTCAGGAATTGACTCTTGCTCACCCTGAAAAAGTGAACCGGCTAATCCTTTCATCAACAACCTATAGCCTTGATGCCCCGGAGGCAAATATTCTGAAGAGCAAACTTCAATACCGTTCCACAGACCCTGATACAAACCAGATCCTCAGAAAGTATGCCCAAGCAAATCTGAAGTGGAACGGCACATATGAACGCCTGCCTGAAATTCAAAACAAAGTCCTGCTTCTCTCAGCCAACAAGGATGCACTCACTCCACCCGATATTTCCATAAAAATGGCACAAAATATTCCTGATGCAAAATTTGTTCGATTTGATGGTGGAGGACATTTAGGGGAGCAGTACCTCCCAGAAGAATATGCAAACGAGATACTGTCGTTTCTGGCATCGGAATAATCAGATAAATTTGAGATTTTAGTATATTATATCGTTTTCTGCATTGAACCCACGGGAATCGAAAAAACAAACATACTCCCCTTACCAACTTCACTCTCAACCCATATCCTGCCATCATGAAGCTCAACAAATTTCTTAACAAGAGCAAGGCCAAGCCCCGTCCCAGAATGTTCATGTGTGAGATACGAATTTAATTGCCTGAAAGGCTGGAAGAGTTTTTCAACATCCTCTTCAGAAATACCAATTCCTGTGTCCTTTACACTGACCTGAACCATGTCGCCTGTACATCGTGCATTTATCGTTACTGAACCTTTGATAGAAGTGAACTTTATGGCATTGCTTACAAGATTATAGAATATTTGTCTGATCTTACTTTTGTCGGCATTGATTCTTTCAAGTTGTTGATCAACCTCAACATCCAGCCGAATATTCTTTTTCATGGCAAGAGGGAATATTAATGATTTCACCTCGTCAATAGCATTAGAAACAGAGAAAAGTTCATACGTAAGTTCCATTTTACCTGCTTCAACCTTTGAAAGGTCAAGTATGTCATTTATAAGGCTGAGTAAATGCTTTCCAGCCTGAGAAATATGATTTACATACTGTGTTTGCCTGCCATTCAGACTGCCAAAGGTTTCATCAAGCAATATATCTGAAAAACCTATAACTGATGTTAATGGAGTTCTTAGTTCATGGCTCATGCTTGCCATGAATTCATCCTTACTTTGGTTTGCAGCCTCGGCAATTATCTTGGCATGCAGCAGCGCGTCTTCCGCTAGTTTACGCTCAGTAATATCCTCAATAGTTCCTATGACCGCATTTCTTTCAGCATAGTACTCTGCAACAGAATGAACATCACGTATAGCACCATCTATTACTCTTTTTACCTTAAACTGAACGTTGTATGGCACCTGATCTCTAATGAGATTTTTTAGAGCCTCATCCAGCATTGGCCGATAATCAGGCAACGGTACTTTCTGTACTTCAAAAATTGTGAAACTTTTTTCATCCAGCCCATATATCCTGAGGGTTTCCTCAGAAGTAACAATTTTACCGGAATTCAGATCAAACTCCCAACTTCCAATATGCCCTATTTTTTGCGCAGTTCGCAGTTGCATTTCCCTGGTATTCAGCTCCTCTTCCGCCAGCTTACGCTCAGTAATGTCATGGATAACAGAATACAATCGATTTTGTGAATTGACCATGACCGGACTGCTGTATACTTCAACATCACGGATTTCCCCGTTTGCGAGCATGTGCTTGAAAATGAAGTAATTTCTCTTTTCGTTTACAGCAACTTTCATCTCAGCCTGTACTTTTTCCAGGGACATGGTGTTAATATCATGGATGTTCATGTGCGTGAGTTTTTCCAGTGACCAACCATAGTATTCGCACGCTGCAATATTAGCGTCAATTATATCTGAACTTTCAGGGTCAATCAACAACATGACTGCCTTACTGTGTTTAAATAAAGATTTGTAAATATCCCCTTTATCCAAAAAGAATTTATCATTCTGGTTAAGAGCGGTAATATCCTTTAAAATGAAGATGAAAGACGGATCAGGGAATTCTGCATATGTAGCGCTTACTTCCAGATCAAGAAGTTGGCCATCTTTTGTATGATGACTAATCTCAAAGTGACCTTTGCTTCTTTCTATGACATCAGGTAAATCATCAATAAGAGCATGCCAGGAAACACCTGCACCAAGATCTTTCAACATCATCCCAAAAAGTTCATCTTTCGTATACCCACTAAGATGACAGTATGCATCATTTGCCTCCAGTATTTGCCCACTGGCAGATATACGCAAATAACCATCAAATTCAGATACTTTTGAATTCATGATGGTCACATTCGCAATATTTGCATATTTTTCAGAATCAGATGCTTCTTTTTCCATGTGAAATACCTAACTTCATGATAATATGATGATTTTGACAAAGTAATACCCTGTAAAGCCAAATGACAATAGAGACAATTAAAGCAGCTATGAATACCTATATATACATTTTTGAGATTTCCATTTTATGCAAGAATAATGGTACCATAGTAAATTAAATATGTCTTTGTGGAACAGATGTGGATCTAGTAAAATAAACAGCATAATGAAATAGAAAGATATCTGAAATTATAGTCTTAAAATGTGAAAAAGGAAAATTAAGCATTGGTACAAAAAATATTATAATACAAAAATAATAAAGTCATATTTATCTAAAAAAATAAGAGGATTAAAGATTAATCCTCTTTATCAAAATGCCACTGACAATCGTCAGAGGCCTTGTTCTGAGTTAAAGCCTTGTTCTGAGTTAAAGCCTTGTACTGAATTTCCGGCATATATTCCTCTTTGTAATGAGGAAGGTCTGCACTTGCATATTTAGGGAAGACAAGAGAAACTTCCTTCTGATAGGCGGTTCCATCTGGACTCAAACTCACACGGAACAGAATCTCAGGTCTGTTCCCATTTTTAACAAGATCCGTACTACTCACATCATTCACTCCTTTTAATTACGATTCATTCTGTTTTATGCACATGTTTCCAAATCTAACTCCCAGATAAATATCAGGAACGAAAGATTAAGGAAACATTTTCAAACTCACCACAATACACATGCACACTAATAAATATAAACTAATTGGTTTACAATAATGTGTTTTTGAGATAACATGAGTTTACATCAATCGGCATATTGGTCCAAAAAAATATATCTTATCAAACAAACCTACATCCATGGCCCTTCTATCTAAAAATGAGCTCAGAGCGATGATCAGCAGTGAGACACCGCTGGTTGAGAATATGACAGACATTGAGACACAGCTTCAACCAAACAGCGTAGAACTCACACTCAAGAATATAGAAACATACACCGGAGCAGGAGCTGTGGATTTTGACAATAGCGAAAGAGAAACACCTTCAACAGAACCAATGGATTTTGATGAAAACGGATGGGCGCACCTTGCACAGGGCACATACAAGATCACATTCAACGAAATAGTGAACATTCCCCTTGATCTTGCAGCTATCGCAAGGCCAAGGTCTACTCTGCTCAGGTGCGGAGCCAATATTGGAACGGCGGTGTGGGATTCCGGATACAGGGGAAGAAGCGAATCAATGTTAGTAGTCCATAATCCTCATGGATTCAAGCTTAAAAGGAATGCCAGGGTAATGCAACTGTTATTCTTTAACCTCCATAGTGAACTTACGGAAGGATATTGTGGCAAATACCAGCATGAGAACCTGTGACATTGTTCCCAGGTTCACGTTAGGATTATCTATAATTAAAGCAATGACCCAAGCATGAGCGAAATTGGCAAATCCGTCAGGATGGAAAGGATATTTGACCGTAATACACATAATGCGATAATAATCCCTATGGACCACGGAGTAGGGGCTGGACCCATAAAAGGATTAATAGACATGCCTTCAACTGTTAACAAGATTGCAGAAGGAGGAGCAAACGCCGTTCTCGGACATATGGGACTTCCGAAATACGGACACAGAGGATACGGAAGAGACGTGGGACTTATCATTCACCTCTCAGCTTCCACATCCCTTGGGCCTGATCCTAACCACAAGGTACTTGCAACAACAGTAGAAGAAGCTATCAAGGTAGGAGCTGATGCAGTCTCAGTACACATTAATGTCGGTGCTGAAGATGAGGCAAAGATGCTACAGGACCTGGGACACATAGCACGCAAGTGCGACGAATGGGGAATGCCATTGCTTGCGATGATGTACCCCAGAGGAGCAAAAGTAGCATCCGAGCATGATGTCGAATATGTTAAGCACGCTGCAAGAATAGGAGCTGAGCTTGGTGCTGACATTGTAAAGACAAACTACACAGGAGACATCGATTCTTTCAGGGAGGTAGTCCAGGGATGTCCCGTACCTGTAGTCATTGCCGGCGGTCCGAGAATGGAGACAGATAAGGAACTTCTTGAGATGATTCATGATTCTCTGGAAGCAGGCGGAAAAGGTGTCGCAATTGGAAGGAATGTGTTCCAGTCTGATGATCCGACAAAACTGGTAGCAGATATTTCAAAAATTGCACACAAAGGAATGACAGTAGAAGAAGCACTCGAATAAGAGTGAACTTTTATTTTTATTATTCCAGTGGAAACAAAGGGGTTTTGTTTGTTTTCCACATATACCTTTTTTTTAAGTTGATATTATAAAAATCCACATTCACCCAAAGTATGATCAGGAAATTACCACAGGTAAATAAGAGAAACTACATCTAAATACCAGGATTTAAAAAATACAAAAGGATAAGAAAAGCAAGGCCAAAGTGTAGAATGACCAATTGAATCATATTAAGTGGTGGTACGATATGAAATATGATTGTATTGTTGACCTTGCTCAAAGCAAAAAATATATGAACATATATATAATCTTAATGAACCTGATTTATAGATATTACGACATGGTTTAGGCATTTGTGAACATCATGTTTTCAAAGCACTTTCGTTACTATTAAATGCAATGGGCATATCGAGAGATTCATAATAATCATTTACAACTTAGAGGACATTTTATGGATAAATACGAACAGGTTATTGAGCTGGCGAAGCGTAGAGGCTTCTTATGGAACTCGTTTGAGCTCTACGGAGGAACAGCAGGATTTTATGATTATGGACCCCTTGGCAGCACCCTCAAGCGCAGGATCGAACAAATATGGCGGGAGCTATTTGTAATCCAGGAAGGATTCATGGAAATAGAGACTCCCACAGTAGGCATTGAAAATGTTTTTGTGGCATCTGGCCATGTCGGCGGTTTCTCAGACCCCCTGTGCGAATGCAAAGCATGTGGTGAAGCCTTCAGGGCTGACCATCTGGTAGACAAGATTGTTCCTGTTGCAGATGCACTCAGTAATGAAGAGCTTGACGAGATAATCAGGGAAAGCCAGGTAAAATGCCCTGAGTGTGAAGGAGAGCTTGGTGAGACATATGAATTCAATCTTATGTTTAAGACCCAAATCGGCCCCGGATCAGGAAGACAGGGATATATGCGTCCGGAGACGGCCCAGGGAATGTTCGTAGACTTTCTGAGATTAGCGCGCTTTTACCGGGAAAAATTGCCCTTTGGTGCTACCCAGATCGGAAAATCATATCGTAATGAGATATCTCCAAGACAGGGAGTTATCAGGTTGAGAGAGTTTACACAGGCAGAAGCTGAAATCTTCATAGATCCCCAGGATAAAAGTCATTCCAACTTTAGCAGGTTTGCTGATACCGCAGTCAATCTATATTCAGATGAAGCCCAGGACAAGGGTGCAGTAGAGAAAATGACACTTGGTGAAGCTGTTGAGAAAGGCATCATTGCCCACGAATTCCTCGCATACCAGATCGGCCTTACCAACCTGTTCCTGCAGCGTGTAGGCGTCTCACCTGACATGATGAGATTCAGGCAGCACAAGAAAGATGAGATGGCACATTATGCTATAGATTGCTGGGATGCAGAAGTCAACACTGACAGATTCGGCTGGGTAGAGGTTGTAGGGATTGCCGACAGGACAGATTACGACCTTTCTGCACACGCAACAGTTAGCAAAACCGAGCTTTCTATTTACAGGGAATACCCTGAACCTAAGATGGTTACACAGTTTGTCGTGAAACCGAATATGGGAAAACTCGGACCACTCTTCAAGGGAAAAGCAAAAAATGTGGCTGAAGCATTGAAGGCCCTGAGCCAGGAAGAACTGGAGCAGGACAACATCACAGTCATCATAGACGGTGAAGAGTTCACAGTGCCAAGGGATGTCGTTGAATTTGCAGAAGAGACTGTCAAGGTCAGTGGTGAGAACATAGTACCTCACGTAATTGAGCCCTCCTTCGGAATAGACAGGATATTCTATACTGTAATGGAACACTCCTTCGATGAAGAAACTGTGCCTGCAAAGGAAGATACCGAAGAGGAAGCAAGGATAGTGATGAGACTCAAGAAAGAGGTAGCTCCAGTGCAGGTAGCAATCCTTCCGCTTCTTACAAGAGAAGAACTCATCGGTCCGGCAAAGAGCATTGAAGTACAGTTGAAACAGAAGGGACTGCTTGTGTCATACGATGATTCAGGTACTATCGGACGTCGTTACAGGAGAAACGATGAGATAGGTACACCGTACTCAATAACCATCGACTACGACACACTCGAAGACAATACTGTGACAATTCGCGAACGTGACAGCATGAAGCAGGTCCGTACATCTATTGAAGGTATAGAGGAGATACTTTACGATCTTATGTATAAAGACAGGGATTTTGAGAGTGCCGGAGATGTACTCTAATACTTTCACAATGCTTGCCACAGGTTTAAAAGTTTAAAGATTGTATATCTGACAAACTTTAAACTTGAAAATATGCCAGAATATATCAGACACCCACTGATCAAACAGGATGCTGTTGAGCAGCGGCTTTACCAGCTTGATCTGGCCGGTAAGGCCCTTGCAGCTTCTACGCTTGTAGTCCTTCCCACCGGACTCGGAAAGACGATAGTATCTCTTCTTGTCATCGCATCACGCTTGGAAAAAGCAGGAGGAAAGGTACTGGTACTTTCTCCTACAAAACCCCTTGTAGAGCAACACGCATCTTTTTTCAAAAATGTTTTCAAACTGCCGGAAGAAGAGATTCTGACATTCACAGGCAGTGTCGGCCCGGCCAAAAGAGCGGACATGTGGAAAAGGGGAAAGGTCATCATTTCCACACCCCAGGTGATCGAAAATGACATACTGACAAAGAGAATAAGTCTTGAGGATGTCACCCACATAACTTTTGATGAAGCCCACAGAGCCGTTGGCAATTACGCCTACACCTATATTGCTGAAAAGTATTTTGAAACTGCAAGGGATGCACTCTGCCTGGGCATAACGGCAAGCCCCGGAAGCTCAGATGAAAGGATAGCCGAGGTATGCCAGGCCCTGCATATTGAATCTGTTGCTGTAAAAACCGAGTCTGACAAAGATGTGGCTTCCTATATCCAGAAGAAAGATATCGAGTGGAAACGAATCAATCTTCCTTCGGAGATGAAGGAGATAAAGGACCTGCTTCAGAAGGTTCTTGACGACAGGTACAAAAGACTCACAGATGCAGGATATCCCATACACAACCATAGGTATGTTTCTAAAAAGGACCTTTTAGGTCTGCAGGCAAAACTTCAGGGAGAACTAAGAGGGCTTCCGGACCCTTCCGTCTACGGAGCAATATCAATACTCGCAGAGATAATGAAAGTGAACCATGCAGTAGAGGTCACAGAAACACAGGGGCTTGGCGCCCTGCGTATGTATATGGAAAGGCTTGACAATGAGGCTGGTTCCAGTAAAGGAAGTAAGGCATCCAAGCGACTGGCAGAAGACCTATATATAAGGCAAGTGGCACATCGTCTCAGAGACTGTGATTGTGAGCATCCAAAAATGGAGCATGTGAAGAAAATAGTACTTGAACAGCTTAGCAACAAGCCGGAGTCAAGAGTTATAGTCTTCGCTAATTATCGTGACACTGCTGAGATGATAACAAAAACGCTTGAAGAGATTGAAGAAATAAGACCTGTTCGCTTTGTAGGACAGGCTTCCAAGTACAAGGACAAGGGACTTACACAGAAACAGCAGGTAGAGATTATTAACAGGTTCAAGGCAGGAGAATATAACACTCTTGTAGCCACGTCGGTTGCAGAGGAAGGCCTGGACATCCCCTCCACAGACCTGGTACTCTTCTATGAACCCGTCCCTTCGGAGATACGAAGCATTCAGAGAAAAGGAAGAACCGGAAGGAAGCACGAAGGACGTGTTGTGGTCCTTGTCACCAAGGGAACAAGGGATGAAGGATATTACTGGAGCAGCCTGTCAAAAGAGAAAAAAATGCAAAGCAATATGCAGATGCTTCAGGAAGCTATGCCTGCAAGGAAAAATAATTCTATTACAGAGGATTTTGCAGCCGACATTCCTGATGAGGATCAGAAGACACTGCTTGAGTATGATGGTGAAAACAAGAACATCAAAATAGTCGTTGACCAGAGAGAGATACGCAGTTCAGTTGCCCGCAACCTTGACAGAAATGGTACTGAGATAATCGTCAAAACATTAGAAGTCGGTGATTACATCCTTAGCGATCGCATAGCTGTTGAAAGGAAGGAATCCCAGGATTTTGTCAGTTCTCTCATAGATAAAAAGCTCTTCGAACAAATTGCAAACCTCTCCAGAGCATATGAAAAACCAGTGCTTATTGTTGAAGGCGAAAGCCTGTTCAACTGCAGAGGAATAAGTCCCAATGCAATTCATGGAACATTGGCCTCAATAACCCTTGATTTCGGTGTTTCTTTATTCTACACCAGGGATGCAGAAGACACCGCAGCCCTCTTGTCACAGATAGCAAAACGTGAGCAAGTGGATGAAAAAAGAGAAGTGAACATGCACGGGAAGAAATCTGCACTCATGTTGCCGCAACAACAGGAATATGTTATCTCATCGATATCAGATATCGGACCAAAGGCTGCACGCAATCTTTTACAACATTTCAGTTCAGTAGAGAATATTATGAAAGCAGATTATGAAGAACTGCTAAAAGTAGATAATATCGGACCAAAGACCGCAGCCAAGATCAGAGAGATTGTGGGCAGCGAATATAAAAAATAAAAAAGGATTAATTCAATCTTAAATCTGCATTACAGCAAGCCACGCATTTTAGCCACTGTATCCATACAACGGTCAATCATGTCAAGATAATCAATGATTTTCCTGACATCTTTTTCATCCTGCATCTCACTTGCCAGGGAGATCATCTTTTTAATCATCAGGGACTCAAGTTCAGGAACAGATAGTTGTACCGGAGCAACGGCCTTCACCGGTTTTTTTTCCTGCATATCTGAGCAGGAAGATTGGTCAGAGATTGCCGCAACCGGAGTTTCCTTTTCTTTTATAGAAGAAGGTCCGGTTATTGGAGATGAAGAGGTATCTGCAGTTGGAGGTGATTGCATGGCCCTGCGTGGGTCACGAATATCCTCACAAACTGGACAAAGGACACGCCCCTGATAACGGAAGAGAGGAGCACCACAATTATCACACTGTTGGGCCAGCATTGTACCTCCAATCTCAAGCATCTTAGATATTTTTATTACATTATCATCATTAGTATTTGACATTTTATCTCCTCGTTTTTCAAAACATATATACCAATGAAAGTCTTTTTATAGAACGTAACTATTTAGGAATAACTGAGGTAACTCTTATTTTCATTCTAAAATTATCAAGGTGATCATATGTCAGATTTTGAGCAAGTCATTGAGGAATGCAAGCAGAAGCTGGAATACATAGCTAACGACAATTCAGTCCCGAGAAACATCAGGCGTTCTGCAAACGAAGTTCTGGAAACGTTGAACAAAAAAGATGAACCACTGTTCCTGAGGACTTCATCCAGCATATCAGTGCTTGAAGATATAAGCAATGATCCTAATATTCCCGTTCATACCAGAACCCTTATCTGGGACGTAGCCAGCCAGCTTGAAACAATACCTGTTGACGAGTAGGCAAGCACAGGAAGTAATAATTATTATTTCCTTTTTTAATCTTTTTTGTTTTTGACTTTTATTACAACACGTGCAGTAATATATTTTGCATACATAATTGTTCGTTTTCACGCAAGCTTTCGAAAAAGTGTTTATACAAGGCTGCGAATGAACTAAAGGATTGTAATGATCAATAAAATTTCCAGCAGGATCAAGGATAATTTCGAGGAAAAAGATAAAGCAAGAGAGAGTACCTTATCGATTTCCAGAGATGTCGTACGTAATTGCAGGACTGCAATGTACAGCATACATAACAAGGATTTCAAAAAAGCCAGTTCACTCATTAAAAAGGCCGCAGAGATGCTTGAAAAAATAAACACTTTACTCCAAACTTATCCTGACATATATTTTGCCGGATTTCTGGAACATGCACAACAGGAATTTGTGGAATGTACGATAGTTTACGGGATACTCAACAAGGACAATGAGGATAAAGCCATACCCGGACCTGAAGAACTCAATGTAAGTGATGTGGCATACCTGAACGGACTGGGAGATGTGAGCGGGGAACTCAGAAGACATATACTTGACCTTATCAGAAAAGGATCACCTGAAGAAGGAGAATCCCACCTTCAATTTATGGAAGAGATCCATAATTGCCTTATGATGTTCGACTATCCGGATGCTATGACACATGGACTCCGTCACAAAACGGATACTACAAGATCCATTATAGAAAGAACGCGGGGAGACCTTACAAACGCAATACGCCAGCAAAAGCTGGAAAAAGCTATGAAGGACTTTGAAAATAGGATAAATTAAATTCATATTATTACTTTTAGAGGAAAATACATGAAATTCAATCCTGATGATATTAAGAAAGCAGCAAGCGAAGATTTTGACGCTGCATGGAATACAGGGAAGGATTATATCAGTGAAACAAAACTGAATGACCAATACCCACATATGACCCTCAAATACGGGAAACCACACCCTGTATATGACACCATCTCAAAACTTCGTGATGCATATATGAGAATGGGATTCGAGGAAATGATGAACCCACTCATAGTAGATGAGAGAGAGGTTCACAAGCAATTCAGCCATGAAGCACTTGCTGTTCTTGACAGGTGTTTCTATCTTTCAGGACTTCCACGCCCCAATGTAGGAATATCCGACGAACGTATCAGTAGTATCAGGCAGATTCTTGGTGATATCGATGATGAAGCCATTGAGACCATAAGGAAGATACTTCACGCATACAAGAAAGGAGATGTGGAAGGAGACGACCTTGTTCCTGAGATCGCTGCCGGAATCAGTGTTTCTGATTCACTGGTTGTTGAAATGATAGACCAGGTATTTCCTGAGTTCAAGGAACTCATCCCCCAGGCAACAAAAAAGACACTTAGAAGTCACATGACATCAGGCTGGTTCATCAGCCTTGCATCTGTCATCGAACGTGCAAATCCACCATTCAATTTTTTCTCCATTGATCGTTGCTTCAGGAGAGAGCAGGCTGAAGATGCGGCACGTCTCATGACATACTACTCTGCATCCTGCGTTATAATGGATGAAAATGTGACCGTCGACCATGGGAAAGCAGTTGCACAGGGTTTACTTTCACAGTTCGGTTTTGAAAAGTTCATGTTCAGACCTGACGACAAACGCAGCAAATACTATGTGCCTGACACACAGATAGAGGTCTTTGCCTATCATCCAAATCTGGTGGGTTCTAACACAAAGTACTCCGACGGATGGATAGAGATAGCAACCTTTGGTATTTACTCGCCTACAGCCCTTTCTCAGTACAATATACCCTGTCCTGTGATGAACCTCGGCCTTGGAGTTGAAAGACTGGCAATGATACTCCATGATGCAACTGACATCCGCTCACTTACATATCCACAGATACCACAATATTCTGAGTGGAAGATGACCGATAATGAGCTTGCAAGGACGACATATGTAGAGAATGTACCTGAAACTGCCCAGGGCAAAGATATCGTTAAAGCAATTGTAGCGGTTTGTGAGGAATATGCGGCAACCCCAAGTCCATGTGAATTCCCTGCATGGGAAGGAAGCATCAACGGAAAGACGGTAAAAGTGGCTGTCATCGAACCTGAGGAAGAGACAAAGCTCTGTGGACCTGCTGTGTTCAACGAAGTAGTTGCCTATGAGAGTGACATTCTGGGAGTACCTGACAACAAGAAATGGAGAAAGGTACTTGAAAATCACTCTGCAAGGACAGGTGTCAGGTTCCTGGACGCATTTGCCTGCCAGGCTGCAAAGGATATAGAGGATGCCGTTGCAAATGGTGAAAGTGAAGTTGAAACAAGAGTAAGGATAGTCAAGGTACCTTCTGAGATCAACATTCGTCTTGAACCTCTCGCACAGCGCTTCATCACCAGCAACAAAAAGAAGATAGACATTCGCGGACCTGTTTTCACGACTGTAAGAGCAATTATTGAGTAGAGTGAATTGAACTAAATATTCGATGCTGGTGCCTGAATGAACTCATGTAAATTCCCCAATATTGAATCACTTATGGACAATGGAGAGCCGGTGTGCATTACACTATCCGAAGAGGATAGTGACACATCGGACCTTCTTTATTGCGAACTTGTCCACAATGCAAGACATGGAGAAGCATCCCTCATAAGTCATCAACGATGCAGGCCTGGAGATTACGTACTTGGAATCAGCGAGAACAGCCCTGCAGATTACTATTTGAAATCCGGCAGATACAAAAATGCTAAAACCGCCGAAAAAGCAGCAAGCAATCTTCCCAGGATAAAAAGAGAATTCAAATCCTTAAGGATTGAGCCTTTGAAAGGGAACAAAGGAAAATTCGATGTACTTTTACTCTACCTCAAGCCGGAAAGTGCCATGAGGATTATACAGGCATATGCATATCATTTTGGTGAGGGCATAGAATCAAGATCAATTGGTGCAGCATCCATATGCGGTGATTGCACTGCAAAACCACTTCAGGAAGGAATTGGTATTTCTTATGGCTGCAAAGGTTCCAGAAAACATAGCAACTATGCTAATGAAGAAGTACCTTTAGGCATCAGATGGGAATTTGTAAAAACAATAGAAGAGGGATTAAAAAACATCCCTGCAACATTTGAATGAGTTTTTATTTTATCTGGCATTGTAGAGCGGAATCTCTTCCGCATCGACCTTTGTAGTTTCACCTATTCTGTTGTTCAGAACTTTACGCACACGTGCAGTGCACTTTGGGTCAAGCTGCAACCTTAGGCATGTAGTCTCACGTTCTTCATAATGAAGTTCATTGCTCTGTGTTATTCGGTGGGTTGATATCTGATGCTTGACCAATTTCGCAATTATTCCCATACTTCCGCCTGTGACGTCTTCGGGACTTGTGTGGGTAAGTAATAACATATCACCTACACTTGAATGCAGGGCAGCCATGAAATTATGAGGGTTTCGAATCTCGATCGTAAGTAGCCTGTTCTGTTTTAGCTCTGCAATTACACGTTCAGATAAACCGGTTAATGCAACGTATTCCATGTTATCACCCATACATCGGGAATTCCTTTCTCGGACCAGGAGGCTGTTCACTTGTTCTAATATCTTCGGCAAGCCTTTGCATCTCTACCTCAATCTTCTCAGCCTGTTCAATCAGGCTTTCTGTATCGACTTTCAGGTCATAGAGAACGTTAAGCACATCGATCACGACAGCAGCAGCTCTTGGGTCAGGATTCTGACTCCTTGTCGACCCCAGCAGGCTTATGGCAGACATGTTCCGCACAAGACATTCAGACATTATACTTCCTGAAATACCGGATATCGTGCCCATTTTGAAAAGTTCTACCTTATCCTTAATTTTCTCCAGCATATCATTGTTTGTTGCCGCACCGAAGACTTCATGGTCCTCGCTCATTGTGGCGATTCCTGCAAGAGAAACAACCTCCTTGACGTTGATAGCTTTTGCCCAGTCAAGAAAAGCCTTGCTGATATCATAGGCTACCACCGGATTTACAGGAATGTCGGACACTACCATGACAATATTATGTTCGACACTTTCGTAGATTCTTACAGGCATATTTATAAGCCCTTCATAGAGGACGGCAATAGGTGGAAAATGTCTTGAGTCCATAGAACCTTTGTATTCCATCTCCAATTCATCGATAATCTGCTGGCTTGCGATATTACCGACCAGGCCTATCCCCGGAAAGCCTTCTATTAGAACAGGATTTTCAGACTTTATTTCACTTGTGATTATCTTTACATCGTTATCATCGTAATCTGTTTCTGACAAAAAATCACCTTCCAAAAGGAACTAAGTCAACTCCCTGATAAAGATATTACACATACTACATAGATAAGAGCATCGTTTGCTGCATAAATTAAACATATATGCGGACGATAAGAGGTAATTTCCTTATCTGGTACATGAGATTTAAAGAAGATAAAAAACTGCCATCACTGATACAGTGTTAAATTTGTGAAGGCAGCCCGGAGTACATCAAAAATCCCAAACATGCTTGCATTAATGGATACTTTTACAAATATACTCTTATTTTAAAGCAAACATGCCCTTCGTGAATATAACATAAGCTTCATCGCCGTTTGCTGTCCTCATTTCTATTAGTTGATTCTACTTTAATCTTGATTTGAAATATTCGTTAAAAGGTATTAGATCATTAATTTTCATAACTAGCATAGGAATGGGCAAACCTTCATTCAGCTTGCTGTCAAAAGAACAATGCAATTGTTCGAAGGCATCAATCGTTTTTGCAGGAAAAGGTTGCTTTAGCATATGGTCTGAATATTCGATATAGTCTTCGAATATATTTGCCCTCATATCACATGGAAATAAAAGCAACGCATCTGGCATAGTTGTGAGATTAAACGGAAACAATCGGCACATAGTTGGTCTCCTATCATATACGGTGCACTTACCAGATTCCAAAAAGGGGCAAGGAGGAGATAGTTTGTAATGAAGTTCTCCGCCTTCAATGAAGGATTCGATCTTATCGGTCTTATCCTTTGGTACTTGCCCTAATATTTTTATATCATATTCATCCAGATTGATATCTACTATTTTGCAGCAAATCGCAGGACACGTACATGGCCATGAATAGTGCGAAAATATTTCCTGAACTATTTTAAAAAAGGTAAATCACTTAAGGTTCTTTTTTCGTACATAATAAAAAAATCAATGGACAACTATATGAGTATTTCTAAACGTCACACCATGAGTAAATCCTGTATTTTAACCACCGCTACATTTTTTGGTTATTGATATTACCCCCGCCATTCGAATGACTTAGTTCGAACCACGAATCACCAGAATACTTCATGGAAAGCAAAATAATCCCCCCACAAATATTCTTATGACATTAAATTAACAAAATAAACAACTCCAAAGCAATTGGAATTTGCCGCTAACTCCATAAACATATATAAAAGAGGAGCACTGTTTTATTCTTAAACTTGAAATCATGATCAAAGGTGATAATATGGAAAAGACGATCACATACTTTAACGAAGTAGGAAAAGCAAACACCGAAGAAGTAATGAAATTATCTGCAAAAAGAGCAGCTGAGCTTGGAATAGAATATGTGGTGCTTTCCAGTACAAGCGGAGAGACCGCACTCATGGCGGCAGAGGCATTTAAGGACCAGGATGTAAAGATAATCGCAATCACACACCAGTACGGCCTGAAAGAGAGCGGCAAATGGGAAGTTGATGAGGAGAATCTCAAGAAATTGAATGAACTTGGAGTCGTTATGACGACCCAGTCACACATGTTCTCAGGCGTGGAACGTGCCATCCAGAAGCGTATTGGTGGTGCCAGCAGGGCAGACGTGATTTCTGATACTCTTCGTGCTGTTTTTGGAAAAGGATTCAAGGTAGCAATTGAATGTGCTATGATGGCAGCAGACTCGGGACACATACCAGTTTCAAAAGATACGGAGATAATCGCAATTGGTGGAACCCGATGGGGAGCTGATGTTTCAGTAGTACTGAGGCCTGCACATTCCTTTGATTTCTTCAGCCTTCAGGTCAGAGAAATAATTGCAATGCCAAGGGCAAAGGAAGAACCTAAGTAATCTATAATCGTTTTTTATTATTAATGGGAACTAATTCCCATCGTCTTTTTTTGTAGTATCATTATCTTTGTCTTCAATCTCATTCATCAATTCAGCTTTGCTTGCCTCTTTATTCATGTACAATGTAGATTTCATGAAATAGGCTGTTAAAAGAACGAAGATAACAAAAGCTGCTACAGCAATTAAAATGACAGTAAGTAAGTCCATAAAAAAAGTAAGGAAAAGTACCGATTAAGGTACTTTACTGTGGTTTCTCGTAGAGAGCTGTCTTGGTCATCAGGTTGCCCTTCTTGGAGTGTGGCTGCCTGAAGACACTGTCGTTTGCTTTCTCGATCTCTCTTGCTTCGATTGCCAGCTGTGCTGCTGCACGCATCATCTCGTGACCTGCTGCTGTTGTGAGTGCAACCTGTTCGAGTTCTTTCATCATGAAGCATGCAGGGAAGTTGATCTTTGCGACCATGTCAGCCATATGGAGTGCTGCAAGACCCTTTGCCTTTGCGTATGGGTTGTTGAATCCTGCCCTTTCGACACATTTCTCTGGCTTTGCAAGGATATGTGGAAGCTCAAGCTCCTTACCTTCGTCTACCATTGCAGCAACCTTGTCAAGTTCTTCCTGGATAAGTCTTACTACACCACAGGTTGAGAGGACCTTCATTGCATCGGAGTTGAATGATGCCATCTCTACAGGGTCAAGGAACTCTGTCTTTGCACCGATGAGTGGGTCAACGGTCATGATAATGTAACCAAAGCCTGCTTCCTGGAGTGCTGCACGGTCATCCTTCTTGGTAGGACCGTCTGAAATAATGATGCATGGTACATCCTTGTAGATCTCACGAGCTGCGGTTGGACCTGGTGCACTTGAGTTAGGGCTGATCATAACGTAAAAGTCAGCATCGAATTTTTTAAGCTCCTCTGTTGCAGCAGCTTCATCTTTGCCCATTTTAGGACCGGTTCCAAAAGAACGGATGGTGATTCCTTCTCTTGCTGCGATTTCGTCCTGTACCAAATCAACAACCTGGCTCATACCAAGGTTACCTAGTTTTATAAATCCAATCTTTGCCATGTAAAATCACAGTATTGCAATGTGCGGTGTAGCATATATTACTTTTGGAATGGAGCTAATGGAATATATCATCCTGAAAAAATGATTACATATATAGTGGTTCTGCCCGAAAACCTTAAAAGCAATGTAACTTATTTCACATCAATCTCGGCACTTAAATGCTGTTTCATGACGGGATTTAAAATCTAGGTTTGATCAAGTGAATAATACTGACAATTCTGAAAAGAGGATCAAGTTAGTTGTTTTTGATATGGACAGTACCCTGATAGATGCTGAAACCATTGACGAACTTGCGGAGGCGGCCGGAGTAGGAGAGAAGGTGGCCATGATAACCGAAATGGCTATGCATGGAGAACTTGATTTTTCCCATGCACTTTTTGAGAGAGTAAGACTACTAAAAGGACTTTCACTCGATAACGCGCATGATGCGCTTGACAAAATGCCTTTCATGCCTGGCGCAAAAGAGCTGATCAAATATTTAAAATCCCAGGGATATAAAACTGCAATGATATCCGGTGGCTTCACCCTTGCCGCAGAACGTGTGGGTGAAACACTGGGCATGGATCATGTGGTTTCCAACGAGCTTCTGATAGACAACGGATGCATAACAGGAGAGGTCACAGGCCCTCTTACAGGAGAAGGATCAAAGGAACTTGTCCTGGAAGAGATCGCCAGTGAATATGGAATAAAACCCGAAGAGTGTATTGTAATAGGTGATGGGGCTAATGATATCTGTATCTTCAAAAGAGCCAGGTATGCTATAGCATTCAATTCAAAACCTATATTACATGAGCACGCCGACATTGTCATAACAGAAAAAAACCTTGAAGCAGTAATACCAGTGATCCAGGCACTGGACTCGTAAAGCCAGAATCGTGCATTAGGAATGCATGAAATGCCAGCTTTTTTGCTGGATCGGGAGGATAAAAAGGATATGTTGAAAGAATTAAACGACAAGAAGACTGAGCTTAAGAAGCAGTCTGAAGAATACAAGACAAAAAGAAACGAACTCAACGCAGAAGCAAGCACTTTGGCCGCAAAGCGTAACGAACTCAACAAGAAGACCAAGGACCTTATCAACGAAGCACAGGAATACAAGAAACTCCGTGACGAGAACAACGAGAAGGTAAAAGAGTATAAGGTACTTCGTGATGAGGTCAATACAAGGGCAAATGACATCTTTGCACAGATAGACCAGATCCGTAATGTTAACAATCTTGGCGGTCCTTCCATTAAGGACATACGCAAAGAGATTGACAGACTGGAATTCACACAGCAGACCGAAGTTCTTACGACAAGCAAGGAAAGAGAACTTGTCAACAGGATTACCGAACTTCAGAAGCTCTACGTTGCAAAGAAGGAACAGCTTGAAGGCAATCAGGAACTAAAAGACCTTTTGACAAAAGCCCAGGAAATAAGGGATGAGGCTTCCGAGCACCACAAGGTACTTTCCGATTATGCCCAGAAAGCACAGGATTATCACGATAAGATGATTACCACTTTCAAGGAAGCTGATAAAGTTCGTGCCGAGTCCGACGCTGCCCACAAGGATTTTGTTAAATTCCAGGAAAGCGCCGATGAGCAGCACAAACTCTTCATCGCAGCCCAGAAAGAGATCCGTGACATCGATAAAGAGATCCGTAAGATCAAGAAAGGCGATGTCGATGGTAAGAAAGAGGCTGCAAAAGCAGATGCACGTAAGGATGCCGAGGATATTTTCGATAAATTCAAGTCCGGTGGCAAGCTTACTACCGAGAACCTTATGGCTCTACAGAGATCAGGTTTCTTGAAATAATCAAAATGAAAAGGGTGATCTTTCACCCTTTTTTCAACTGTTTTATAATAAATTATTTTTCGAGTCCTAAATGGACTTTTCTAAACTCACTGTCACGCATAAGACACGGACCGGAATTGAAAACAGGGTCTTTGTATATCTTCTTCCAGACAGAACCCAGGGACTCCTCATGGATGTTACCGTATGGTTTCGGCATGCATGCACATGGGAGCACGTCACCTTCGGGGGTTACGTGAAGCCACTTTCTGCCTGCAAAGCAGCCCATCTTCCTGATTATCTGAGGTATGGGGAACACTCGTGGTCCTTCGGCATGGGAAGTTCGCTCCACAAAATCATCGAACTTTTTCAAATCTTCCGGGGAAAGAACTTCTTTTTCATGACCCTGCCACCTGCCTGTGGGAACTATCTCGTAAAAGGAAAGTTCGTGTACACCTAATTCTTTTGCGAGCTCGTAGAAGTCATCGAGTTCATCGATATTCCTGGGTGAAAGGACTACATAAATACCAACCAGGAGCCCGGCTTCCAGACCATTTTTTATGGCGTTGACTGCTTCTTTGAAAACTCCGGGTCTTCCACGCATGAAGTCATGACCTGCTTCATTTGCACTGTCAAGGCTTATACTGAGCATGGAAAGACCTGCATTCTTCAGACTCAATGCACGCTCTGAAGTCAGGCCCACACCGGATGTAAACAGACCGGGAATTGTACGTGCCTGATCGACATAACTTATGAGATCCTCAAGACCATCATAGAGCAAGGGTTCTCCCCCATCGAAGATAACCAGGGTCGTACCCAGATCCTGGGTCTGGTCAATGATTCTCCTGACAACATCCGGGCTGAGCCTTGCCTTGTTCTTAGTATCCGGCAGGGCACAGTGTAGGCACTTGTTCGGACACTCTTCAGTGATAGATATCGTGATCTGTTCCGGGACGTATTTGCCCCTCATTGCACTCATCTGGCTTGAGACAAGCCTGTCGAATGCTTTGCTGGGTATGGGAGGCATCCAGGTGGAGTATATAAGCCGGTCACCATCTACTTTGGATGGTTTTGTACCCTCGAATATCTCCATCATCTCAGAAACAAAAGAACCCATGAAAGGGGAAGCAAGACCAGAAGTCTTCATCCTGACCCGATCATTTTCTATCTGTGCGTAGACTTTGAAAAGAGGGTTCCTGTAAAAGTAGTATTTGTTCTTCATCTCATTTGTTCCTGAAGATAGCCCTGTATGAGAATATTGAAGATGGGTTATTTTTCAATATCATCTTTGATATCTGGATTGCCTGATTAAAAGGACTTCCACCGAGTACCTTGAGATCCTCACCTTCAAAAACTTTCATCATTTCGTTGATTTCCATATCAGACATCTTCCTGAGAGTCTCAAGTGCAAATCTTCCAAGATAATATTCTGTCCTGTAAGCTTCATTCCAGCGCTTCCTGTATTCTGATAAAAAGCCCTTTGAAGTGTCACCTTTTTTAATGGCATCGGCCGCGACATCACCGCACATTTGCCCTGCATGCATACCATATCCTATGCCTGACTGTGCGGCGGAACCACCTACTATCATTACACCATCTGCAACAATATCACCCGGAATGGCAGCTATTGGATCACCACCTGTAGATTTGCTGATGATCTTCACATCATCGAGTCCCTTAATTTTCTTAAACCTTTCAAGCCAGTCATCGAAGAAGTCGGAAACGTCCATTCCGTGCCTTCTAACATACATACCGAGTGTTGCCCTGTTGCCACCGCAGGGAGAATAGGTTGATTTCCAGCCAGGGGCATGGTTTCCTACATAGTATTCGAAATAATCAGGTTCACCGATACCTTCAGCTTCGATCTCGGCTTCCAGGGACCAGGCTATGTCATCCGGATATTTTATGGGCTTAAGACCAAGAAGTCCACTGATTCTTGAGTTTATGCCGTCCGAGACTATGACAAGTTTGCACTTCATCTTTCCCTTTGAGGTGCTTAGCAAAAAACTGCCTTCAGACCTGAGGACGTTGAGAACTTCTATTCCGAAGCGAACGTCTGCGCCTGCATCTTCAGCCTGTTTTATGTAGAATTCATCGAATTTCCTGCGATCAAGGAAGTAAGCTTCTCCCTCGAAAATAACGTTCCTTCCAGAGGGTGTTATTATGTAGGCTCCTTTGAGGTTCTTGATTATATAGCTCTGGTCAACTTCTTCTCCTGTACGGTCAAACATTCCCTTGAAGAAGGTGTTTGCCGGGTGGGTTGGAACGCCTGCTGCTTCCTTCCTGTCGAGTAGTATGACCTTGCAACCTTTGGCTGACGCATTCCTTGCAGCCATGACTCCCGCAGGGGAAGCCCCTATTACAATGATATCCGCGTCCATGTTGAGCCTCATTCAAATTTGTCATTCATTATTATCATTTACCAGAGTATGCCGGAATATGCCGGGACAAGTACCAGGAGTATTACATCAATTATGAGTGAACCGAACATGACACCCCTGTATCTGGAACCCTGAAGGAACAATCTTCCCCCACGATCAGGTGTCGGGTTCTTTATGAAATCGAATGATTGTATGAGTATCCACCCACCTGCAAGCAGTGCACCGGCAAAAAATATCGGGCCAAGCTGTGCTGTGATTCCGATTGCAATGGAGGCAATTACTCCTATAATCCACATGAGGGTTACGAATTTAGCTGTCGCAGGGACACCGAATGTTACTGGAAATGTTGGAGCACCTCTTGCACGATCTCCTTCTACATCCCTGGCAACTCCTGAGAGTGTAAAGCCCCAATCGGTAAAGCACATCATCAAAAATAAAAAGATGGCAGAAAGTGGTAGTATTGAACCATAGGACGGTTCCTTGAGAATACCGGCGGGGTCGAATGCAAGCCAGATACCTATTGGAACAAGGCCGTAGGCAATACCTACAGGCACAAAACTCAGGAATGTGGCCCTTTTAGCTATGGCCGAATAGACACTGATTGTTGCGACAGCTATCAGAAGCACCACGAAGGACTCGGGATTCAGGTAAAGCGCAGCCGCACCTGCAACCAGGAACAGGAAAAGCGCATATTTGAGCGCCTGATCCCGCGAAAGCCGGTTGGATACCAGTGGACGATTTGGAAGGTTAATCTCATCGATGTCCATATCACAGCAGTCATTATACACATAAGAACTCGTGATCGCTGCGTAACCACCGATGATCGCGATTATGAAAGGTATCAACGGAGGGAAAGCCCCTGTAGCAAGGTAGGCTGCCAGCAGGGCACTGGCCGCAGGAAGAGCAAGATCCATGTCGGCAATCTCAGGCCTGAGAAGCTCGACATAAGGATTCCTAGTTTTTGATTCGGAAGTGGAAACCACGTTATCACCAGTAAGTTATAGCCTCCTAATTTTCGGTATTGTATATTAGTATTAGGGTAGTGTGGATTAAAAAATAGGATTGTGCTTAAGATGAAAAAATAGAAACTATCTGAATATCCACAGCATAAATTAAAGATATTCAGATGTATTCTCAAAAATACAGATCACTCATTCTTCGGAGGAACAATTGTAAAATTATCAAATTCTGCAAGTTTCTCCACCAGAGGATGATCGAACCTGTCATTCATCAGGAACGTGAAGGTTGCCTTAGGGTTCAGTTCCACAAGCTTGATGGTGTTCTGATAGGCAGTTTCAAGTGATTCATAATCAGGAGTTCTCACAACCTCTGCATTGAGCGGATATATCTCTGCAAGTTCCTGGGGATAAGAGCCGAATGGTGGTTTGAATATCATGACATTGTCATAGTCACTGTCCTTCTTTGTCGGGTATGCCCTTATGAGCACAGAACCTTCTATGGTAAGTCTTTCAAGCTGTTTGTTGAAACGCAGAACTTCAGGACGCCTGGCAGACTCCGGACCACAGTAGAATAGTGTGGATTTTGATGACGGGTCACACTGTTCCAGCCACGGAGAATAAGTGTACATCTGCTTGAGGGCTTCAAGCATGCGTGGGTGAGAACGGCATCGTTGCTCAACTAGTTCCAGGAGATTGCCCTCCCATATAGCCTGCTTGACCTCACGTACCTCTTCGAAGGTAACATAGAGGTTGTGCCTTGCCAGCAGTTCGGTGCAGTTGTGGGCTTTCTTCAATTCCTCAGCCGTGTGGTTCATGCACACAGGGCAGGAGCAGGGCAGGTATTTCAGATCGTCAACATGGTAGGTGCCTCTGGAGGTGATGTAGCGCCTGTCTTTAGCATATAGGGCATAGGCTGCCGAGTCAAAGAGATCACAGCCAAGGGCCACGGCTAAAGCAAACATCATTGGATGGCCTGCACCGAAGAGATGCACCGGAGCAGTCGGATCAAGTCCTTTCTTGGAAGATGCTATGACATCCACCAGGTCTGCATAGCGATAGGACTCCATGAGTGGGACAACAGCCCCGAAAGGATAGACATCGAAACCGACTTCAGAAAGCTCCCGGGCACACTCCTCACGGAGATCCTTGTAAATAGCGCCCTGCACCGGACCTGCCAAAAGCATATCACCTTTTACAAGTTCCTTTGCTTCCTTAAGGCGCTGTATTGTGATATCCATATCTTCCTTTGCCTTTTCATAGGGCACATCAGGAGGAGTAGGAATATCCAGGGGAACACCTATATCGGTGCCTATCTTTTTCTGGAAATCAATGATCATCTCGTTTGTGACCTCAACCTCACCGTAAACTGATAGCTGGAATGAACCGGAATCGGTCATGATCGGGCCGTCATAGTCGAGAAGAGCATGTAAACCATCTTTGAGTGCTTTTTCGCGCAGCTCATCCTTACGGAAGATAATGTATGAATTAGTAATGAGTATCTCTGCCCCGAAATCCTTCATTTCGGAAGGTTTGATAGTCTGGAGATTGGGATTGATAACAGGCATGACAGTTGGTGTTTCAACTACACCGTGCGAAGTTGCCAGCCTTCCGATGCGGCCTGCCGCATCCTTATGAATAATATCGAATCTTGATGACATGTAGGGGGTAGATAAAAGTGAAGATATATGTAACTTCCTTTCAGGAACTTAAAATCAGAATTTAAAATTGCTTTTTTTAGATTGACCAATGGAGATAATGGAGATATATGAAATTTGTTTCCAGACTAAATCAGGGTCAATGATTCCCATCACCATATGCATGCACAATCAAAATAACAATAAAAGATTGTAAGAATCAATAATATCAGAATAACAAATAGATTAGTTAATGTTAAAATCAATTTAGAAAAAAGAAAGTAGTAGTTAGTGTTGAGTGAGTTGGCAGCGATCCATAGTTCCCGAAGACTCGCGTACTTCAGTACAATATGGAACGCTGGCAGACTTATCTTCTGTGTTCGGAAAGGGTACAGGAATTGCCCTGCCGCTATGGCCGCCAGACTCACTTACGATGAATTTTTTTTATAGGTAAAGCCAAGGTCCGGATTCGAACCGGAATGGAATCGCTCTGCAGGCGATTGCGTAGCCGCTCCGCCACCTTGGCGTATTGAGCGATAAATTATTGGGACCATTATGTTAAATACTTTACCTTTTGATCTTGTATAATTTGCATGTACATATCAGATTTCGCCTGGACAAAGTAAGGTAGATAGGCACGGATGGTTAGTAGCCGCGGACTGAACACCTCGTTGCCTTGGTGCTTACATCCCGACCCTATCAAACCGATCTTCTATCGGAACCCTTAATGCAGTCTCTTTTCAGGTCAGATTTCGAGCTTAGATGCATTCAGCTCTTATTCCTTAGCGCGTAGCTGCTCGGCGATGCCTTGTCAGACAACCGATACACCAGAGGCGCCGCTACCCTGTTCCTCTCGTACTAAAGGTAGCTTACCCTCAGACCACGTACACCTCTAGTAGATAGTAACCGACCTGTCTCACGACGGTCTAAACCCAGCTCACGATCTCCTTTAATAGGCGAACAACCTCACCCTTGGCCGCTGCTGCACGGCCAGGATGGAAAGAACCGACATCGAAGTAGCAAGCTGCCGGGTCGATATGTGCTCTTGCCGGCAACAACTCAATTATCCCCGAGGTAACTTTTCTGTCATTTTTGGCCCGCACCAAGCGGGACACAAAAGTTCGCTAGAACCGACTTTCGTCTCGTCATCCACTACTGTGCTGAATAACGTCAGGCTGACTTATGCTCTTGCACTCTTCAGTGGGTTTCCGACCCACTTGAGTCAACCTTTGTGCGCCCTTGATATCTTTTCAAGGGCGTCCCGCCCCAGGCAAACTGCCTACCTATCGGGGTCCTCCTCGCGGAGTTAGGATCGTAATCTCAGAAGGGTAGTGTCCCAATGGCGACTCCATCGATGCTGGCGCACCGACTTCGATGTCTCCTACCTACACTGTACATCCAAGATCACAACCCAACGACAGGCTGCAGTAAAGCTCTACGGGGTCTTCACTTCCCCCTAGAGGTCTCTAGACTGTGCACTAGAAAGTAAGCTTCACCGGACTCTGGCTAGGGACAGTAGAGCTCTCATTGATCCATTCATGCAAGTCGCCAATTAAGCGACAAGGTACTACGCTACCTTAAGAGGGTCATAGTTACCCCCGCTGTTTACAGGCCCTTCGTCCCGTTGAACCGGGTTTTCAGGTACCTGCACTGAGCAGGATTCAGAGATCGTACTAGCCTTTTCAGGTTTGCGATCTCCTATGTTGATATTAGACAGTTAGAGCTCTCTTGTCACTGCGACCTGCTGTCTTCACAGCAGGCACTCCTTCTCCCGAAGTTACGGAGCTAATTTGCCGAATTCCCTTAGCCAAAATATTCCGACACGCCTTAGCCTTTTCAGCTAGGGGCACCTGTGTCAGTTCTCGGTACGGACATCTGACTCCCTTTTCACGGGTTCCCGGGTGCAGTTGATTTTCACCATAACACATTCGTCTGCTTCTCGCCATTACGGCTCTCCACAGATTTAGGTGCTTAGACGGCGCGACGACGCCGCTCAACCTGCCCAAAAACGTCGGTTTTAATGTCAGATGGTACAGGAATATTAACCTGTTTCCCTTTTGATGTACTCGGATTACGGTACAACTTAGGACCGACTAACCCTCGGCTGACGATCATTGCCGAGGAAACCTAGCCCCTTCGGCGGATAGGATTCTCACCTATCTATGCTGCTACTATTACCAGGATTTTCGTTTCCGCACGGTCCACAGGACTTCACAGCCCTGCTTCTGCCCGAACGCAACGCCTTCCTACAAGATCACCTTTCGGTGCTCCGTGGTATCGGTGGTCGACTTGAGCCCCGTCCATTTTCGGGGCCCTAAACCTCGACTGGTGGGCTGTTACGCACTCTTTAAAGGATAGCTGCTTCTAAGCTAACCTTCCAGCTGTCTAGGGCTTAGGACGCCCTTTAGTATTAACACTTAGTCGACACTTGGGGACCTTAACCACGGGCTGGGTTGTCTCCCTTACGGACTACAAGCTTACCCCGGTAGTCCGGACTCCGACTTTCTATGACGACGGTGGTTTTGGAGTTTGACAAGAGAGTGAGGAATTTCTTCCCCAGGATCTCCAATCAGTGCTCTACCCCACCGACTATCTCCAGTCAGGTCATGCTACGACATGTTTCGGAAGGAACCAGCTGATGCCGGGTTAGATTAGCCTTTCACTCCGAGACGCAGGTCACACGAATGATTTGCAGATCAATACCGCTTGCGGTCCTCCACGTAGCTTTCGCCACGCTTCAACCTGCCCACGCCTAGATCACCCGGCTTCGGGTCGTATCATAATGACTCCACGCACTTGTATACGCCGCTCCTCACCTTGCGGTTGCGAGCATGTTGCTTTCGCTTCGGCTTCCTAAGTAAAAAGTTAGCCATCGCCATTTTGATACACTCCCTGGCCCGTTCTTCAAAACGTAAGATATGACATCGGCAATGACACTCGTACTGCAGCCTCGCGACTGTTTCCTTCGTGTCAAAGATCCTTTCATGCCATATCGCTCCATCGCTTCCAGGTTTCAGGCACTTTTAACCTCCCTTTTTGGGGTACTTTTCAGTTTTCGGTCACCCTACTAGTTCGCTATCGGTCTCAAGAAGTATTTAGTTTTGGAAGTTGGTGCCTCCCAAATTCGCGCGAGAATTCCGACCCACGCTACTCAGGCTACATCCCAGATCCTTTGATTAATACCTACGTGACTTTCACACTCTTTGGTCTAACGTTCCAGAAAAGTTTGATTATAATCAAGTGGGATCTTTAGGAAAAGCCTATAACACCACATCTCCCACATGTTACCAGTGGGATTCAGTTTGAACTTTACCGTGTTCATTCGCCATTACTAACGGCATCTCTTCGATTTCTTTTCCTGCCCCTACTAAGATGTTTCAGTTCGGGGCGTTCCCGATCATTACTGATCAATGCGCAAAACGCATTAGGAAGACCCATTAGGAAATCTCAGGTTCATCGGTTCCATGCACCTACCCTGAGCTTATCGCAGCTTGGCACGTCCCTCATCAGCCCTTGAGCCGAGCCATCCACCTGAAAGCATAATTACCAGAGTCCACCTCACTTTATCCAGTGAGCGTCTGATATATGCATGCTTATACATGATCTCATTATGTTCAACATGGGGTTGTTGAACACTTCATCCTTCCCGGGCAAAATTACTTGCCTGGTGCACTTAAATGGACTTGCTGGGATTCGAACCCAGGGCCTTCGCCTTGCAAAGGCGACGATCTTCCAACTGATCTACAAGCCCTTGAGCGTCCCGATTCTTGATGCTTGTTTGATTGGATTTGACAGTTATTCGATTTCTGACCGGTTAGTGGTGATAGACTTTGTGCCTATCTTGCTTAGGAGGTGATCCAGCCGCAGATTCCCCTACGGCTACCTTGTTACGACTTAACCCCCCTTGCGAAATTTAGGTTCGAACACGGCACAAAATCCGTGCCCTCACCCATACCTCACTCGGGTGGTTTGACGGGCGGTGTGTGCAAGGAGCAGGGACGTATTCACCGCGCTATATTGAAACGCGATTACTACGGATTCCAGCTTCACGAGGGCGAGTTGCAGCCCTCGATCCGAACTAAGGCCGGGTTTATGAGATTACCAACCCCTTTCGGGGTAGGAGCCCATTGTCCCGGTCATTGTAGCCCGCGTGTAGCCCTGGAGATTCGGGGCATACTGACCTACCGTAGCCCGCACCTTCCTCCGCTTTAGCAGCGGCGGTCCCCACAGAGTACCCATCATCCCGAAGGATATGCTGGCAACAGTGGGCACGGGTCTCGCTCGTTGCCTGACTTAACAGGATGCTTCACAGTACGAACTGACGACGGCCATGCACCTCCTCTCAGCGATTCAGGTAAGACCTTCAGCCTGACCTACATATTGCTGTCGCCCCAGGTGAGTTTTCCGGCGTTGAGTCCAATTAAACCGCAGGCTCCACCCGTTGTAGTGCTCCCCCGCCAATTCCTTTAAGTTTCAGCCTTGCGGCCGTACTTCCCAGGTGGCTCGCTTCACGGCTTCCCTGCGGCACCTGAAACGGTCGCACCATCCCAGACACCTAGCGAGCATCGTTTACGGCTGGGACTACCCGGGTATCTAATCCGGTTCGTGCCCCCAGCTTTCGTCCCTCACCGTCGAACCCGTTCTGGTAAGACGCCTTCGCCACTGGTGGTCCCACAAGGATTACAAGATTTCACTCCTACCCCTGTAGTACCTCTTACCTCTCCCGGTTCCAAGTCTGACAGTATCCCCCAGAAGCCTAACAGTTAAGCTGTCAGATTTCCCGGAAGACTGATCAAACCGGCTACGGACCCTTTAGACCCAATAATAGTGATTACCACTCGGGCCGCCGGTGTTACCGCGGCGGCTGGCACCGGTCTTGCCCGGCCCTTGCTATCACATGTTATTTATACATATGGACAGCCAACATAATATGCTGGCACTCGGTGTCCCCTTATCGCGGTTTCCCGCATTGTAAAGATTTCGCGCCTGCTGCGCCCCGTAGGGCCTGGATTCATGTCTCAGAATCCATCTCCGGGCTCTTGCTCTCACAACCCGTACCCGTCGTCGGCTAGTAGGTACATTACACCCACTACTACCTGATAGGCCGCAGATCCATCCTAAGGCACCGGAGCTTTTAACCACAGAACATTCCAGTATCTATGATTTATCCGGAATTATCCCCAGTTTCCCGGGGTTATGCCGGACCTTAGGGCAGGTTATCCACGTGTTACTGAGCAGTACGCCATGTTCACGAAGAACATTTGACTCGCATGGCTTAATCGCACACCGATAGCAGTAACCTCTGGCAGGATCAACCAGAATTGTTGATCACACACAAAGTTTAATGTTTTGGAAGTCATTTTAAGGAATCGATTGGAGAATTCTATTAGAGAATTTCCTATGCACATAGTTTGGTTAATTCCTTATTGTAGTATATAATACACTACCGGTCAGAATTAACCGAACTGCCAAATCCAACGTCAGACAGGAAATAACTCCTGCCTCCACATAATAAGGCGGTGATTGTAAGTGTTTCTCGCATTTCGCGAGGACCCCTAAAAGACGCAATCGTATATATACCTTCCGAATCAAGAGATTCGAAAGCAAAGAAGGAACCTTTGACGAATAAGTCACCCATCCACTACCCACTCGGATTATAACATTATATTTTAATCTTATATGGGATTTGCGGTAGATACAAATTCACACCAACTGAATAGACAACTTACCTAGGCAAGCATCCACCCGCATCGGAGGGATTTCATAGATGCACACCATATGATATAAACATAACGTATTTAATTAATTTCGTTGTAACTATTCAGCCTGGCACGATTTGCCTATTGGTACTGATTTCATCGAAATAGAGATGTCTGCTCACTAACAATCTAACAATCAAAAAAGCAATCAATAGCAACAATCAAAATAAATGATCCTAATGAAATTTACGTTTCAACTTTTTGTCAAGATTGTTATTGATAGCGTTTTTATCAGGCTGAATAGTTACATTTCGTTTTTATTTAAACAACTAACTCCCTGATTTGAAAATATAAACCAAAACACAAGCAGAGATACGCAAACTTTAACAATATAAGTGACATAGCAGTACTCTAAATCATATATGAAGAACAAGGTGTCTGCCTGCAATAGAAAAAGAAGAACAGTAATGCAGATACGACAGATGATTAACTGGCCATCAGGACATCCTAGAATGAGAAGAACGATGTTATATTATATCCACTCACAGGTAAAATCTAGGGATCTTAAAGAATACCTGGAAGGATAGACAGGAAACATGAAAAAAGAAGTAACCAAGAAAGTGAAGCGTATAGACACAGAAGTCGATAAACTACGCATAAAGCGCAAGGACACAGATACGCTCAAAGTAACAGACAATGTATTTGACGATCCCACCCTGAAAACTCTTTACACACTATCCAATAAAGGAATACTCCGAGCCATGGGAGGTCCCATAAGCACCGGAAAAGAGGCAAATGTCTTCCTTGCAGAGGGAGAAGACAAAGACATCGCAATTAAGATATATAGAATATCATCAAGCACGTTCAACTCAATGGAAGACTACATTTTAGGAGACCCACGTTTCAGGAACGTGAGACATTCCAAACGTGATATTATTTTTGCATGGACAAAAAAAGAGCAAAGAAACCTTATACGTGCAAAGGAAGCAGGTATTCGAGTCCCCGAACCCATTGTGGCTGAACGTAATATACTGGTAATGGAATTTATGGGAGAAGATGAAAAGCCATACCCTCAGCTAAAAGATGTCCGTCTTGAAAAAGAAATGGCAAGAACAGTATATGATACAATTGTAAATTACATAGACCTTCTATACAACGAAGCAAATCTTGTACATGGAGATCTAAGCGAATATAACATTTTAATAATTCCTGAAACAGGCGAACCTGTATTCATAGACATGGGACAATCGGTAACTAGTGAACACCCCCGTTCAAGGGAATTCCTGCTAAGAGATATAGAGAACATCATACGTTACTTCAAAAAATACGGCATTGATGAAGATTCACAGCAATTATATTCATCAATCAGGAACAAAGAATAAAGATACGAATTATGGATTTATAATTATCAAAGGTAGATTTAGATGACACATATTAAAGTTCCTAAAGAGAGAGTTGGCGCCATAATTGGGCCAAAAGGCCGCGTCAAACAGATAATAGAAAGCAAATCAACAGCTAAACTGGAAATAGACAGTGAAAGCGGAGCTGTAGAGATCATCCCTGGAGATGACCCAGTTGGCGCAATGAAAGCTGCAGATGTAGTTAACGCCATTGCCAGAGGCTTCAATCCGGACAAGACATTTACAATGTTCGATGATGACATGTTAATGCTCGAAGTAATTGACATTTCAAAACAGGCACATACACAAAAGGACCTGCTTCGCCTTAAAGGAAGGATAATAGGAAAAGGCGGAAAGACAAGGGAAATAACTGAGAGACTGATAGGCATAAAGATGTCAGTCTATGGAAAGACCGTAAGTGTGATCGGAACACCTGAACAGAACCAAATTGCAAGAACATCCATTGAAATGCTCATAGAAGGAGCAAACCATGGAAGCGTATACAGCTACCTCGAGAAAAAGAGACAGGATTTGATTCAGTCCCAGCTTGACTATTACTAAGAGATATGCCACAGTAGTATATCTCACCAAAAATATTAATACTTCTGGGTCGTAATTTATTAGAGGTGGACAGATGAGAGGATATACCAATAGTTCCGAAATAAGAACCTATGCAGCGTTCATGCTAATATTACTCCCTACAGCAGCACTTTGCTACAAAGGGCAGCTATCCCTCGGAACTATCGGCCCTGCACCACTTATTATACTTATTTCCACAATGATCATTGGATCTGTAATAGAGATACCAATAACAACAATACGCTCTAAAAAACCAGAGCAGCTTTTCAAATACGCACCTATTCTTGAAGATATCTACTCTGTCCCAGTAGTAAAAGAACTAAGCATTGGAAAACAGAGAGTTTTTGATACAAAACTAACCATAAATGTGGGAGGAGCAATTGTACCAGCCCTTGCATCAATTTACCTATTGCTAACGCAACCTAACAACACAGCTCTTGAAATTATGCTAATTGTAGTGGTTTCAGTTATCCTGCTATCAGAACTAATGGGCGGAGTTGGAACAATAATACCCGACTACATCGGGATAATAGCACTCCCATTTGCACTAATCGTTGCACCGGAAAATGCAGCATCAATAACCTTCATTGCAGGAGTAGGAGGCATAATTATTGGCAATGTGATATCAGTTGTGACATTCAATAAGGAAAAAACAGGTAGTGCTTTTATAAGTATTGGAGGAGTCGGGGCTTTCAAACCCATATACATCACAACAATAATTGCCAGTTTGATATCATATTTCATCCATTGACATGCCCAGCCTCTCTGCCCGACGCTTTTCAATCCTATCCTGTAAGACTTTTGAAGGAATATTAAGAGCTCTGTATTTAGCTATGCCATTGTTTGTAAAGCGGAATGGCTGAGGAGTATGATCCACACGAGTGGCCCTCATTTTCTGAACTGCCATTACAGGCATAGGAGTCGTGTCAATATCATTTGTTTGAATGAAATCGAGAAAGATAACGCCATCACCCAGGAAATCAAAATCGTCATATTGTTTTGTTTCAATCCCATGAGACTTTTCAGTCACAAGAATCGCAGTTGTCATATTCTTTTTCAGCAATCTGTGAAGACCACGCCATGAAGTAGAAGTTCTAAAATCACTGGGCGCAGTAAGGACATTCATAGAATCAAAGACTACACGATCAGGTTTATGCGAATCCAGTATTTCCATCATTTCTTCAGAAGTAAGCATAGATATCCCGAATATCTCAAGATAACCATCATCAATATACTTGCCAACATCCCACCCAAATCGTGCAAAATGTTGGACAAGCTGTTGTGCCCTTTCTTCGAATGAAAAGAAAATACACCTTTCACCGTTTTTGGCGCCTTCCATTAAATACTGCATGGATAGAGTAGTCTTACCAGTACCCGGAGGACCAGTCACAACTACAGAAAATCCTTTCGGAAAGCCTCCCTCTAGAAAATCATCCATTCCAGGAACACCAGTAGTCACTCTTTTGATCAAACGATCGATATTCTGAGTATCAAGCTTTGCTTTGAAACGTGTAGAATCAAGATTAAGAAGTGCTTTTTCCAGCACTACATTTTTTGCGCCAAGTTCTTTCTCATATCTTTCGAGAACTTTTATTGCATCGGCGCTCAATGTAGTATGAATTGGGAATTTGGTTTTCATCACACCACCATATGCACATAATACGCCATTATATATTTAAAGTGTTATGGTAATGTGGACATACATAAAATATTATGAACACGTCAATCTGAAACAAAACCTTCACCTGGAAGGAAATTTCCGCGCCCTCTTGATGCCATTAACTCCCCATCCCATACCACTTCGCCCCGTGCTATCGTGAATTCCGGGAAAATACCATCCATGCCTTCATAGGGCGTCCATCCAGCTTTACTATGAAGATCATCACCCTTTATTTCAGTGACATTCCCCGGGTCAACTATTATAATATCAGCATCACTACCTTCGGCAAAAACGCCCTTAGAATACCGATCAAGGCCGAATATCCTTGCAGGGTTCCTGCTGGTCACATCTATCATGCGCCCAAGAGGAATAAGGTTCCTTTTAACCGCAACAAGCATCAGAGGTATTAATGTTTCAACACCCGGAACACCAGAAGGAGCACTCTTGATATCCACATCCTTTTCAGCTTCTGTGTGCGGCGCGTGGTCAGAGGCCACTATATCTATATTGCCATCATTAAGTGAGTTTAGAAGCATCTTGACGCTCCTGCGATCCCTGAGAGGAGGATTCATCCTGCCAAAAGAACCTAGTCTTTCCCAATCCTTAGTTGAAAGGAACAAGTGATGTGGCGCAGCTTCACTTGTAATAGTTGGAGATATACCACTTTTAGTAGCCAAATATCGCTCCTTGCGCAAAAGTCCAATTGATTCAAGAGCACTTATATGACAAAAATGTGCCTTAGCATCATTTTTCTTAATCAACTGTATAGCTTTTTCAACAGCAAATGCCTCGCAGTGATTAGGGCGCGCCCTTGAGTGAGAAGCGGGCGACATGTCATTTTTCAGGAAAGCCTCACATTCAAGCCTTATCTTATCATCCTCAGCATGAATACACGCAAGTGCATCAAGCTGCTTAAGTACAGCCAGTGCTTCATCAAGACATTTCTCATCTATATTCAAAGCACCTGTGGATTCGGCCATAAATATCTCCCCAAAGGCACTTGCCCCAAGCTTCCAAAGCTCAGGAAGTTTTTCAATGTTGCCCGTAACTCCCCCATAAATCCCGAAATCCACAACAGAATTTCGATTTGCAATCTTCAGTTTTTCCTTGAAAGATTTTCTGTCGATGGTCGGAGGAATAGTGTTTGGATGATCGATAACCGTTGTGATTCCACCTGCTGCTGCCGAACACGAACCAGTGTACCAGTCTTCTTTTTCAGTCAGTCCAGGATCCCTGAAATGAACATGGACATCTATCCCCGCAGGTAATGTCAATGAACCTTTTGCATCAATTGTTTGGTTCAATCTCTGGGCATCTATTTTTTTAGATATTTGAATGATCTTGCCATCCTCTATCAGGACTTCGGCCGGCTGAAGATAATTATTAAAGAAAACTTTTGTGTTCTTTATCAGAATATCAGGCATAGTGTCCTATATTTCAGTATAAGTATATGCCTTTTATGACAAGAGTAAATGAAACACATAATACACAATATATATAGAAACGATATGAATACATAGAAACAATACACAATGGCATATTCCGTACGAATATATATTGTACAGACATAACCCTTATGTATCGATTTTGTTATGATTCACTGACAATTAATAAACCTCTAAAAATGGTGAATCAGATATGATATCAGGAAAATTATTGAAGAACATAACAATATGTTCTGCTGTACTGTTAATTATTGCAACTGTCTTCATAGGCATCGGTTGTGTAGATAAGGAAGGGACCACAGACTCAGAAGCAATCATAGTAAAAGGTTCTGACACAGTACTCCCTCTGTCCCAGGCAGAAGCCGAAGATTTCATGATTGAAAATCCTGAAACAAGTGTAACCATCATCGGTGGAGGATCAGGAGTAGGTGTTGCAGCACTTATTGACGATGAAGTAGAGATCGCAATGACTTCAAGACTTATGAAAGAATCCGAAGTAGAGGAAGCAGAAGCAAACGGTGTAACACCTCTCAGACATGAAATTGCAATCGACGGTATTGCAGTCATAGTCAACCCGGAAAATCCCGTAAATGAACTCACCTACGACCAGCTTAAGGGAATCTACGACGGAAGCATCAGCAACTGGGCAGATGTTGGCGGAGATGACCGTAAGATAGCAGTCATGAGTCGTGACAGCAGTTCAGGGACCTACGAATACTTCAAAGAAGAGATCCTTGAGGACGAAGCTTACCGCCAGGATGCTCTCACCCAGCCAAGCACCGGTGCCATCGTACAGGAAGTATCTCAGAATGAAGGTGCAATCGGTTACATCGGATTTGCATATCTCGATGAAAGTACAAAGGCAATTTCACTTGATTCTGGAGAAGGATTCGTAGAAGCTACCGAAGAGAACATCATCAGCGGCGACTATCCACTCGCAAGGCCACTTCAGTACTACACTAACGGTGAACCTGAAGGTCTTACAAAGGAATATATCGACTTTGTAATGAGCCCAACAGGACAGGCAATAGTCTCAGAAGTGGGATATTTCCCCGTAGCTTAAGTGATTCCTAAAAGGGAAACAAATGACAAACAGGAATAAAAAGGAAAAGGCAATTGAATCAATGCTCTTCCTATCAGGAGCAGTGGCAGTTGTAACCCTTTTCCTTCTTTGTCTTTTTTTATTCAGGGATGGAATACTTCTTTTTACAAAAAGTGACACGACACTATTAGAATTTCTTACAGGAAAATTATGGTACCCTACCGCAAGACCACCTCTATTCGGACTTGTACCTTTGTTCCTGGGATCGGTCATAGTAACTATAGGAGCAATCATATTTTCAGTCCCTCTCGGAATAGCTGCGGCGGTTTATATCGCAGAACTCGCGAACCCAAGAGTTGCGAGAGTATTGAAACCCTTCACAGAAATACTGGCGGGCATCCCATCAGTCGTTTTCGGATTCTTTGGTCTTGTTGTTCTTGTACCGATTATTCGAAATAGTCTGGACCTTACCACCGGGCAAACAGCACTCACAGGATCAATAATGCTTGGAATAATGGCATTGCCTACAATCATATCAATTTCAGAGGACGCCATAAGTTCGGTACCACGCTCAATAAAAGAAGGTTCCCTTGCACTGGGCTCTACTAAATGGCAAACCATCTATAAAGTTACAATACCTGCTGCCCTCTCAGGGATATCAGCTGCAGTAATGCTCGGAATAGGACGTGCGATCGGAGAGACCATGACTGTTATGATGGTCACAGGAAATGCAGCAGTGATACCAGGATTCCCTTCAGGATTATTTTCACCCGTCAGGACGATGACAGCCACCATAGCCCTTGAAATGGGAGAGGTGCCTCAGGGAAGCGCTCACTTTCATGCACTTTTCGCAGTTGGTTCCGTGCTTTTCATAATAACATTCATCATTAACATAATAGCCAGCCATATTAAAAAGAAATACAAGTTCAACCTGTGATAGCGATGTTATTCAATCCAAAAATAAATGAAAAAATAGCATTTACACTGCTGAGATTAGCCGCTGCACTGGTTGTCTTCTTTGTTGTTGCCATACTTGCTTACATAATTTACAATGGAATCGGTGCACTCAGCATTGAATTCATTACCGAGATGCCACGAAATAGAATGACAGAAGGTGGCATATATCCTGCTCTTATGGGGACGATCTACCTGATAATAATGTCCATGGCAGTTGCTCTTCCAGTGGGAATTCTTGCAGCGATTTACCTGAATGAATATGCAAAACCCGGAAGAACCACCTGGACAATAGAAATGGCAATCAACAACCTTGCAGGAACACCATCAGTGGTCTTCGGACTGTTCGGGCTTGCAATGTTTGTAAAATATCTGGGTTTTGGCCCTTCATTATTGGCAGCCTCTTTAACACTTGCATTGCTCATCTTACCAGTAATAATAAGAGCAAGCCAGGAAGCTCTCATCACGGTGCCAAAGGAATACCGGGAAGCTTCACTTGCTTTAGGAGTCACTAAATGGCAGACAATACGCAAGGTTGTACTCCCGGCAGCAATCCCCGGGATGGTTACCGGAGCTATACTTAGTGTCGGAAGAGTAGCCGGAGAAACCGCACCCATTTTGCTTACAGGCGCAGCTTACTTTTTACCAAGATTGCCGGACTCGGTATACTCACAGTTCATGGCACTTCCTTACCACCTGTTTGTACTCGCCACTGCAGGCACCAATATCGCAAAAACAAGACCAACCCAGTACGGCACCGCACTTGTATTGCTGATAATAGTACTTGGTGTGAACCTTGTTGCAGTAAGCCTGAGATCACACTACAGGAAAAAATTACAGAGATGAATTTTGCCACATCCTAAAATCACACATATATTTAAGAGGATAATACATGCCAGAAACTTACGATAACGGAACAGAGATAGCAGTTAAGGACCTGAACCTCTGGTACGGCGATAACCACGCCCTCCATGACATATCTATCGATATTCCAAAAAATAGTGTTACGGCTTTTATCGGGCCATCAGGTTGCGGTAAATCCACTTTCCTGAGATGCTTGAACAGGATGAACGATCTTATCCCAAGTTGCCGGATAGAAGGAGACGTTAATATTGACGGGGAAGATATCTACTCAAAAAATGTAGATGTTGTCGACCTCAGAAAAAGAGTAGGCATGGTTTTCCAGAAACCGAATCCTTTCCCTATGTCAATACATGATAATATTGCATATGGCCCACGTATTCACGGAGTAAAGAAAAAAGAGATAGATGGAATCGTAGAGGGAGCCCTCAAATCCGGAGCCCTGTGGGAAGAGGTTTCAGACAGGCTGAGCATTTCGGCCTTGGACTTAAGCGGTGGTCAGCAACAGAGACTTTGTATTGCAAGGACACTTGCCGTAAAACCCGAAGTAATACTCTTCGACGAACCATGCAGTGCTCTTGACCCCATATCCACCGGCAAAATCGAAGACCTTATATTTGAGTTGAAAAAGAACTATACTATAGTCATAGTAACTCACAATATGCAACAGGCTGCTAGAATATCCGACTACACAGCATTCTTCCTTCTGGGAGATTTGATTGAATTCGGGAAAACCGAACAGATATTCGAGAGTCCCAGAGAAAAGGAAACCGAAGATTATATCACCGGAAGATTCGGGTGAAGAAAAATGACACGTACAAAGTACCATGAAATGCTTGGTATTCTGAAAAATAATGTAACACAGATGGGAAAACTATCCCAGGATGCCATAAATAACTCTATGAAAGCTCTGAAAGAGCTTGACATGGAGCTTGCAAAAAGTGTTATAGATGGAGATCAGGCAATTGACGATTACGAAATGAAAATAGAGAAATGCATTTCTCATATCATAGCACGCCAGAGCCCAACAGCAGGAGACATGAGACTTGTCACCGCCTGCTTCAAAATAGCTATTGATCTGGAGAGAATGAGTGACCTTGCAGTCAATGTTGCTGAAGTCGCAGAAAGAATTGAAGGCGAACACATCAAACCACTCATTAACATACCTAAAATGGCAGAGACCGCCGAAAATATGCTTGAGCAGGCAATGATAGCATTCGCAAGTAATGATGTTGAGTTAGCAACGTCCACTGCAAAAAGAGATGATAAAATCGACAGAACATTCTATGCTACAGAAAAAGAACTTATTGAGATGATGATAAAGGATGACACCATAATAACCAATGCCTCATATCTGCTCTTCGTTCTTCGATACCTGGAGAGGATAGGAGACCATGCATGCAATATTTGTGAAAGTGTTGTCTACATGGCATCCGGTGAAAGAGTAGACCTCAACTAAAAATCAAACAGGGAGCTTTGGGATTTCTTTTCTTCTGATGGCTGTGGAGATTGAACCTCCACCTCTTTTTTGTTAATGCGTTTGATGGGAGAATCCTGTGGCTTATCCGAGAAATCGAAAAGACCCTTTTGCTTTGAATCATAATCCAGGTTGGCAATATCCACACCGAATACACCCAGTATTCTCTCTACCGGAGGAAGTACCTGCTTCTTGATATAATAATCTACATCAATAGGCACATTGTGTTCCCTGACGTATTCCGGATCTTCGGCACGATTGACAAACAGGTCCTTACCAGCTACTATGACAAAGGGTATGCGTTCCCCCACAGGAGGAGGATTACCTGTCCTTTTCTCGATTTTCTCTACAACCGTAAGATGTGGCTGCTTGTTCTTATAACGTGAAGCACTTTTAGAGAACATTCTTGTCATTGTGAGATCATCGATTACATCCTCATCTTTGCGGACATCAATATTTCTCACACCATCAACGACTTTCCTGACATGCAATACAGCAGCATCGACATTACCTTCTTTGAGAACAAGTTCCAAAACCCTGTTAAGCGTCTTGGAAGTCAATTCACACCAGTCTCGCCTTACAGTCTCCATGCCCTTGACCTTTATGGAATCCTTCCATTCATCACCGGCACGTTCGAAGACCCAGATAGCATAACGCTTCTTTGCTATGAAAAGACCCCTGCGGGCAATAGACTCAAACTCAAGTTCCATAGGATCAGGAAGGGATGATGAAACAGTTCCTGCAATTTTGTTACCTACAAGTTCAGCATCCTCAAGAGAAATAGAATCTTCTGAGCTGCACTGCACGAATACACTGTCCGTATCCCCATACACAACCGAAAGTGAAACAATACGATCATCGGGCTTGATGGCATCGACCTCTTCTGTGAAATAGACAGTACTATCCCTTAATACCACCTTATTTATGCTGCCATTGACAATTGCACGGGTATTCAGGATGTTCTCTCTCCCAAAGCTAGTCACCGCATTTGCAAGTGCAAGGCTGTAAAGCCTTGCTCTTGTGTAACCAGAGTAACCATAAAAACTGTTCAGGAGTATTTTCAGGGCAAGTTGTGTTGCGTCAAGGACACGATACTCATCCTCACTTGCAGCACTTTTCATGCGTTTCTTTGTTTCCACCCTTCTGTTGAGCAGGTTCTCAAGAATAGAAGGCATTATACCCTTTGATACCTCTGAGGACACAAACTCTCCCCCGGAAGGAGGCTTTATAGTCTCACTTTCCGGACGATCATGTTCAACAACAGTAGTATAACAAAGGTTATGGGCCATCATGATGGTAGGATAAAGAGATTTGTAGTCAAGTATAACAATATTCTCAAGAAGACCTTTTTTGGGCTCGAGTACCTCGCCACCCTTGAGACCTTCACTGCTGCGATTACGGAAACTAACAAGGTCATCAGAGGGTTTAGGAGGGATTACACGATCTCTTTTGCCATACTCACGCAACAGCAGGTTCTCAACCATAGAGGTCTGCCCACCATCCACAACTTCCTGAAGCAAGGAACCACTTACCTGGGCTACTGCGACATGTTTGTCGAGAAGCCTGAGTTTCATAAAAAGCTCCAGTGCCAGTTCGGAATCACGTTGTGCATAATCTATAAAATGAAGTATCTTTTCTCCAGTATCATTCCAGTATTCTTCCATCTCAGAAGGAGCTACATCCAGCTTTTCTCTGTCAAGTAACTCTTTCGCGACATTTCTTAGTGTGTATCGTTTGAGACTATATTGGCTTCTGATGAGAGGAAGAGCATCGACAACAACACGACCGGGTATTGACACCATGGTACGATTGCCGATCTTACGATAACTAAGTATCCTGCCATCACGACCCACTGATGATCTTACATTTTTCCCAGAACCTGCAAGCATAGTCACCCTATCTGCAATGTAAGGAATGTCAAATCCATTAATATTATAGCCAGATACGACATCTGCATCGTATTCCTGAAATATCTCAAAAAAGCGATTCAACATTAAAGTTTCCGAATCGAAACATTCAACATCAGCACTTACTCCTTCAACTTCCTTGGCAACAAGGACCTTAGTATCATATCCTTCATAAGCAGGGCTGAAGGAAAAACTAATCATAATGACAGGAGAGGTCTCCGGAACAGGCATCGAACCCCCCAGAGGAAGACATTCAATATCAAAGGCCAAATGCTTTAGAGGAGCGTTAGAGAGCTTTTCGATCTCTTCCAGAGAAGAGGCAGTGAATACCTCATCGCAGTATTTGGCCGTTCCACCTGAAAATGTTTCTTTGGAAAATGAGGATGCTGTCACCCAGCCCATACCATGCAATTCCTTATCAATCAGAAAACGGTTCCTGAAAAGGATATCAGTTTCATATATCTCTTTTACAGCAGGTATATTTACAATATCATCACGTATCTCAGGAACATTCCCGGGTTCATATGTAATGACCTTGAGCATGGGTTTTTTGGATACCTGGTATCCAACAGGTTCTAATTTAGGAATGATGTCTACTTTTCTTATCACATCGAACCGTTCCTTGAGCATAGTGGAGAGTTCATCGAGCTCCCCTTCAGCACTGATATAGAAATATGGCTCAAAGCCCGGTACAAAACAGCAGACACTTTTACCATCCTCACCCCTTCCAAAAAGGCGAATGACAGGCCCTTTGTCCTCACGGATATAATCGGCATCAAGTATCTGGAAATTCATGAATTACCTTACAGGTTTGCAGCATATATGCTTTGCGTTGAAATGTAAAAAGATAAAAAAAATGAATGCCCGGAGCGTGACTCGAACACGCGACCTCCAGATGTCTCAGGAGATTTGGACGCACGGTTAATATTCCCTATGAGTCTGGCGCCCCAACCAACTAGGCTATCCGGGCAATGCAGCATCTAGAAGGGGAAAGTTGTATTAAAACATGTCGATTGAAAAAGCCAACAGTTAACAGAAAAATCAAAAAAAAATGGCACGGGTTAATATCCCGTTGCTTCAGCCAACTCACTCAAAACAACATAATCATCTGTTGCACCACCTACAACAAAGACAAACTTATCGTTGCTCCAGATGTAAGTGTATCTGGGAATATTGGCCTTATCAATTGTAACATATTCAAGTATTCTTACAGTAGAATGATCACTAATGGATTCTTCTGTAAAGCGTGATCCTGAAGATAATTCTCTGAACCCTGCCTTATACTGGACTATAAACTCTTCAGCCGAAGATGAGCTGTTCATTTCTATAACATCGATATAAAGATCTGTGGAATTCAGATATATATAAAGACCTTCTGAACCACCTTCGATACCTTCTACTGAAATGTATTCACTCCCTACTTTTTCAGCAGATAGGTCACGGGAACCAAGAAACTCGTAGTTTTCGGATAGATCATCAATAGGCATAAGACTCTGACTACTGGCATCGTCTGAGATAGTATTTGTGACAACACCTGTGTCTACAAGACTTTCTTCAACAACCTTGTCCGTGCAACCGGAGATTGATAACATTAAAATACTAATTATTAGAACCAAAAAGACTTTTTTAAGCATGGTTACACCTCTTTAAAAAAATCAATCATAAAAAAAAGGTTAAAAGAAGGGATTAACCCTTCTTTAGTTTAGATATTTAGTTCCTTCTGACAAGGTATGCGACTGCAAGAAGACCTGCAACTGCGAAGACTGCTTCAAATCCAGGGGATTCTGCAGGTTCTTCAGTGTCTTCTTCTTCTACTTCAGTATCATCTTCTACAGGTGTTTCATCTTCAGCTGGGGTTTCTTCTACGACTTCGTCACCCTCGCCTTCGACTACTTCATCACCAGGCATTTCTTCATCTACGCCTTCGTCACCATCGCCTTCAACTACTTCCATTCCTTCACCGATTGTTCTCTCGACGAATGGGTAGTATCTGAGATCAGTTGAGTCTGCGGTCTTGAGCATGAAGCCTTCTGCGAGTTCGATTTCCTTGTCTTGTGACAAAGTGAGTGTGCCAGAGTTGAACATTGAAATGGTGCTGGCTACAGCGTCGACTTCAAGTTCCCCGAATTCATCAGCAGAGTCTATCTCGAGAATGTTCTCGTAGTCAAGGAGCCAGAGACCCTCGACCACTGCAAGACTGTCAACCTGACCCTGGAACACATCGGTGATGAGTGCCCTGAAGACAATTACATCGTCTGTGTCACCTACATCTGTGTCATAGGTCCATGTTGCTTCGCCACCTATTACATCGATAACTTCATCCTCGACGAATTCGCCATCCTTGGAGAGTTCCATCCAGACCTTGTCACCCTCTACATCGATCTGCTTTGCGGTAAGTTCATAACCGTTTGGCATCTCGAGTGCGGAACCGGTCCTGAGTGTGTACTTGTCGTCGTTGTCAAGGAGCAGCTCCATAAGCTCACCTGCATCATCATCAGCTGTTGCAACATATTCCTGTGCAAAGAGTCCAATAATTGGGAATGTGCTGTTGTCATCATCTGGAGTCTCGTTAGCGAAGTCTGCTGTGTATGAAGTCTGTACAATGGTTGTGTTATACCAGAGGTCTTCTTCGTCAACGGTTTCGCCATCAACAGTGATTGAAAGTGTTTCTGAAGATTCATCGTCATCAAGGTCATACCAGAAACCTGCAAAATCATTTGCGGTCCATGAATCAGTAGCTACTGCAACAGATCCTCTAACCTCGTAGGTTCCTGGCTCGGTGTATTCCTTCACAAGAGCAAATCTAAGATCAGAGTCTGCAGTGGTGATCATTAGGCCTTCTGCAAGATCAATGTCCTTGTCATCTGAAAGTGTAAGTGTACCGGAGTTGAACATTGAAATGGTGCTGGATACAGCATTGACTTCAAATTCTCCGAATTCATCAGCAGAGTCTATCTCGAGAATGTTCTCGTAGTCAAGGAGCCAGAGACCCTCGACTACTGCAAGACTGTCGACCTGACCCTGGAACACATCGGTGATGAGTGCCCTGAAGACGATTACATCGTCTGTGTCGCCTACATCTGTGTCATAGGTCCATGTTGCTTCGCCACCTATTACATCGATAACTTCATCCTCGATGAACTCGCCATCCCTGGAGAGTTCCATCCAGACCTTGTCACCCTCTACATCGATCTGCTTTGCGGTAAGTTCGTAGCCGTTTGGCAGCTCAAGTGCGGAACCGGTCCTGAGTGTGTACTTGTCATCGTTGTCGAGAAGCAACTTCATAAGTTCGCCTGCATCATCATCAGCTGTTGCAACATATGACTCAGCGAAGAGTCCGATAAGTGGGAATGTGCTGTTGTCATCATCTGGAGTCTCGTTAGCGAATTCTGCTGTATAGTCTGCCTGTACAATAGTTGCATTGTACCATAGACCTTCCTCATCAATAGTCTCGCCTGATACCAGCGCAGAGTTGTTTAAGATTGTAAGAGTTTCACTTGCAAGGTTATCATCAATGTCATACCAGAAACCTGCAAAGTTTGTTGAATTAATTTCAATGTTTCCGCCTACTGTGTCGAAAATGTCACTGAAGTTGTCACCACTGAAAACTTCACTGCGCACTTCTATTGTTGCGTCTACAGCGCTTGCTGGCACAATAAGTGCTGCAATTGCTAAGAGAGCAACGAGTGCAATTGTTGTAAATCTGTTCATTTTTTTCCTCCGTATTTATTCTATGATATAAGAGTGAGAATCAGAAATAAAGCGTATTATCGCCATATTAACTTCAGACAAAAAAACAAACACAAAGATTCGTTAATTGCCGAAGGAGACTTCATCACCCTCCTAATCCCGTCATATTGGATTACAAGTGTTCTATTAATCAATTGCCGTTTTAAATCTTTTGTGGTCTAAATTCGAGTAATTATCACGTTGCATTGGCAAATATCGATGCATTTAACGGGAAATGTCGAAGTTAGCAGATAAACTGCAGGGAAAATACAAAGGAACACACCGATAATGTTCACAGATTGCCATATAGTTTTTTAAGAAAGAAAGCTATATTCACGGCCACTACAATAATCATAATTCAACATATTTATATATATGATAACATAAAATAAACATAAAATAAAACTAATATATGTATAACCTTTTCAATTCACTTTATCACGCAATTATCACAAGGAGTGAAAAAGTAAAATGTTCGATGGTGCAGTTTCTGAGGAAATCTCAATGGAAGATGAGGCTAACCGGGTAAAAACAGGGATACCCGGATTTGATGAGTTGTGCGGAGGCGGGCTCATCCGAGACAGAACATACCTGATATCCGGCACATCGGGAGCTGGAAAAACCAACTTCTCAATTCAGTTTATCTACAACGGAATTACCAAGTACGGTGAAAACGGAGTCATAGTGGCCACAGAAGAAAGACCTGAACAAATCAGGGAAAATGTCATGAAATTCGGTTGGGACCTAGAAGCACTTGAAGAAGAGAACAAACTGGTGATTATTGACGCATGTTCGACGAAAATAGGCATCCCTTCACAGGAGAAATATGTGGATGTCCGTCCTTTTGACATACGTTCAATGATGGATCAGATCATTGCCACCCAGGAAGAAATTAACGCCAGACGTGCACTTGTAGATTCAACAACTTCGGTAAGTTTCTATCTTCAGGACCCGGCCAAGATAAGGATAGAACTCCTTAAATTGAGTACTACGCTCGAAGTTATCGGCCTGACTTCCATGATGACATGTGAGCTTATAGACGAGGAAAACCCCTCACGATTCGGTGTTGAAAACTTCGTGACAGATGGGACCATAGTATTATATTACAAAAGACATGAGAACGTGCGTATGAGAAGCATGGAGATCTTTAAAATGCGCGGTTCAGACCATAGCAAAAAAATCCATCCGTACGACATTACACCCGAAGGTTTTGTCATACATCCGCATGAAGAAGTATACTCAATGTTCTAAATATCCGGATACATTTCCTCATGACCGCACTCCACACATTTATAAATTGCAAGGGCACGGCCGAAGTGATCATGCCTTTTAAGAACCGGAAATCTCCACCTGTTCATTTTTCCTTCACAAAGCGGACATCTGTAGTTCACATTATTCACCAACAAGTAATTATATAAAAGTATATATTAAATTAACGAATAGAAAAATAATCGAACCAAACTCAGAAAGAAGATAGAATGGACGGGTTAAAAAGCATATCGTGTGGTATCAAAGGGCTTGACGAAATTTTGGGTGGAATGATGTCCCCCTCTACAATCCTGGTCGCAGGAACAGCAGGAGTGGGCAAGACGATTATGTCACTGCAGATGCTTTCAAATGCTTCCAAAAAAGGGGAGAAAGCACTCTACATACCTATTACGACAGAAAGTACTGAAAAACTGAAAATGTACCATTCCACTCTTGATTTCTTCGACGACTCCTTTGAAGTGCATGCTATAAACCGACAACTTTCTGAGAAAGATCCCCTGACAACATTGATCGACATAGGAAATGTAATTGAATCGGTCAAGCCCGACAGACTGGTCATTGATCCCATCACTCCTCTGGGATTCGGATTCGTTGAACAGGAAAGGAGACGGTTTTTTTACACTCTGGACTCAATGCTTCAGGAAAGAGATATGCTAACCTTGCTTGTCGGAGAACTTTTAAAGACAGAGTTACATAATTCCGTAGTCAGCCACCTCTCAGATGGTATTATTTACCTCACAAGAGAAGACAGTAACTCCAAAGCAGACCATCGAATGGAGTTTATTAAAATGAGAGGGCTCGATCCGGGAATACGCTCAGAGATTACCTCCCGTAAGTATCTGTATAACATCAATTCAACTGGCTTTGCCGTGTACCCACACCTGAAACCGGAAAAAAAGATAACGTTGGACGATACCAGAGTTGGAACAGGGATACCCGGACTGGATGGTATGTTCGATGGAGGACTTTTAAAATACAACAGCCTTCTTGTAGCTGGAACCCCGGGAACCGGAAAAAAAATATTCGGATTGCAATTCATAATGCAGGGACTTAAAAATAATGAAGCGGGAATAGTAGTCACATTCGAAGATACACCGCACCAGATGATACTTGATGCTAAAAGAATGGGATGGGATCTGGAAAGATATATTGATGACGGACTTTTATTTTTTATCTGCAACAATCCAAGTGAGATATACCCTGGGGAACATGCTGCAAACATAAAAGAAAATATTGAAACGAATAATATTAACAGAGTATTCTTTGACGGAACCAATCACCTTGAGTTATCAATGCCTGATAATTTAGAACTTAGAGGCTACCTTTATTCAATGACAAATTACCTGAAAAGCCGGAACATTACATCCTTATTTACAACAGATACCGCACCTTCGGAATGCCCAGGTAATGAGAAAATAGATGCAGCATCCATCATGGATTCAGTGCTCGTTTTGCATAATTCCCGAGCAAGAGATCGAAGATATATGTGTGTTACCAAATCAAGAGGGACAAAACACAAACGCTCAATAAAAGAATATGCAATTACAGAAAACGGGATAAAACTCAGAACTGACACTTTAATCTAAAAATGAAAAAAATAATTAGATATTATGGACTTTGCGCTCCAAAGTTTCCCCCAGTTCAGTAAGCTTATATACATCGCATTCCTGTTCGATTAATTCTTTATCAATGAGCTCTTCTACGATCTTATCGACCGAAGGAGAAGCTACATGCATGTTCTTGGCCATTTTTCCTGCATCCAGGCTATGTTTTGACCCCAATAGAGTAAGTAATTTCTGACGATTTTTATTACCGCTTACAAATCCGATCAAGTCTTCCATTTTCATCCTCCAATACATTATTGAGTTACATGATATAATTACTTTTACATAATTTATCATTCTCGCAAACATAAACATTTTTTACCACATACCAGTACAAAGGATACATTTATAAACAGTTATGCATATGTAGGTGGTGGCGGGCTAGTCTGGGTAGGCCGGCGTTACCTGTAACCCGAAATCGCCGATATGCGGGAGACGAAGCCAATAGGAGATGTTCGGATCATTTTCAAACCTGTGATCTCAACTGAGAAACCCCGTCCTGCTTGGATGGTGTTGATATAAGAGCTTGTTGGAGAACTTGTTTTTATATCTTAACTGCGGGAACCAGTCCAGGCCCGGAAGGGAGCAGACCTACCGTGGACAGCTATCGCTTGTAGGGCTGCGGGGTGGAGAAGAGATTATAGACTACTTGGAAATGGGAAAAACAACGACTTGCGGCATGCCTGTCACTTTAATAAAGCCGGAAAGCATTAAATAGATGAATTGCATTAAGGAATGAACTCGCTTTTTGACGAGATAGCCAAGCCCGGTATGGCGCAGGATTGCTAATCCTGTGGTGCTATGCGCCTCGGGGGTTCGAATCCCCCTCTCGTCGTACTTTTTTTTAGCAATTACAAATATACCCACAGTGGTAGAGAAACTAATAATATAAAGGACAAAGAGCATAATAATGTCTGAAAAAACTATTATCCCGGTATTAAATAGTCAGGAATCCGACAAGCAAAGTGAGAGTGCATGCACATCCTGCGGAGCTGGAGGCTGCTGCGGTGGTTTTGGCATAAAGGCAGGTTCTGAAAAAGACGTTGTTTTCAGGAATATATTCATGTATATGACCATGGGAATTATAATATTCACCGTGGCATATCTGGCAATGAAAGTTATGACCCTGATCAACGGATAATCATTTTGATTTTATACATTTAAAGGGATATCTTGTTACTCCGCCGCATTTAAGGCAGGTGATAATAATATTGCCATCTTTAAGGCGGCGTCTTGAGTTTTGACCTGTAACAAGCAAGGAACCACATTGCTTGCAGAAATTGCGTTTAAGTTCTGCAGGTATGCTTACACGATGACGCATGCCTATTTTTCTTGCTAACGAAACGTACCGTTCGCTCTTATCAGGGTTTAAGCAAAGCTCATTTTTAGCGAGTTCAAAGAGATACTGAATACGCTCTTGTGCAATGATTTTGGATATAGCCTTGTTTTTCTTTCTTGATCTTGCCATTTTACGACACCTACATGAAAATCAAAGAATCACTACTTTTGTAGAAGGAGACTTTTTTTTGACCATATCTATGAATACATCAGGGCTTGCGCCATCAAAATCATCCGAATCATAAATCATTGGCACCACAGTCTTTGGAGAAAGCAGTAATACTGCATTAGCCGCCTTAACTTCATCCATAACCTCATGGCCACCAATTGGCAAAAAAGCAATATCAGAATTAGTTATTTCCATTTCTGGAACCGCGCACGTATGTCCTGCATGATAAATCTTCAAACCTGCGAATACAAAGAAGTAGCCCACACCATCCCCGGAAGAACTGCTGCTATCACATGAGTCATATGCAGAGACAACCTCGATGTCCACTCCTTTAATATTTAATTCTCCGCTAAGGGAATCACCTTCAATGACCCTTCTTGCATCTCCTCTGAACTGTAAACTTATTTTCTCAGGAATTAAAGTAGTGCAGTCGAATCTACGGACGTTACGAATAGATTCCGGATCACAATGCCCGAAGTGTTCATGCGTAATAAGAAGTAAGTCTGCCATGTCTTCTTCAGGAACTCTCGCGGATATATTAGTTGGATCTATGTAGATAACCATGCCATTCCCTTTTATCATAAAACCAGAGTTACCCAACCATTTGATTAAAACGCCATCAATTATTATACCATCCAAAATATCACACCTCTAATTATTGACCTAATACCTAATAATCTCATTTCTAAATACCAGATGACAACATAATAGGCATTAAAACTACTGAAAGAAACAAGAATACAAAGACAGGAAAAGGTAGTAGATATATAGTGGAATGGAAAAAAGAAAAGTACGCCAGAAAATCAGATGATGAAAGCATGACAGGTAAAAAGATCAATATACTTTGCTCAGTTGTAGACAGGGCCAGCCAGAATATAAAGGAACATTTGCTCCAGAACGAACAATGGAAACAAGTCGATGAACTCCCAGATAAGTGGGAAAATCTTGAATCAGTATATGAAAATCCAAAATATAGAATTATCGAGATAAAAGAACATCATATCTATCAGGATAGAATAGATGAAAAAATGAAATGTTTTGGGTTTGAAACCGACTTAATAATAGTAGCCTCAAAGCATAAGAGCAATGATGGAAGGTCAGTACTTACAGCACATTTCACAGGAAACTCAAACGACGCATCTTTTGGAGGAAGACCACGGGAACTGTCAATTCCTGCAACTCAAATTATGCGATCCGTGCTAAAGAACATGGAACGAATGGCAAAAAACACACATTATTCTATCAACATGGAGTCAACCCATCATGGCCCAACTGACATGAAAACGCCAATGGTATACGTAGAGATTGGTAGTGGAGAAGAACAATGGCCAGACCCGGTTGCAGGAGATATCATTGCAAAAGCCATAATGAAAGCACGATCAGAAGAAGTACCTGTTGCCATTGGTTTTGGAGGAGGACACTATGCTTCAAGACAAACAGAGCTCATATTGGAAACAGAAGTAACATTTGGGCATAATTTTCCAGATTACCAACTACCCCATGTAGACAAAAGTATGGTTTTGCAGGCCTATGAAAAATCAAAAGCAAATTTCGTTTATTTTGACAGGAAATCCATGAGTTCCAAGGAAAGAGAACGACTTTACAAAATCGTAGAAGAACTTGGATACGTCCACTTAAGAGAAAGTGAAATAAGAGAAATAAAAGGAATCCCATGGAAGCTTTTCACCAAGATCAAAAAGATGTGTGATGAACTATGCCCAGAAGGAAAATTGAAAATCACTGATTCCCCCATAGAAGCATTTGAAAGCATATATGCATCCATCGAAAATGAGGAGGATATAGAACTATCCACATGTATGATCAATGAAGAACTTCTCAAGGAAACTATCAAAGCTGACAGGGATAAAACAATATGTGCGTTTAATCAGTATGCCCCCATCTATATTGAGATGAAGAACGGGACGATATCAAATTACATACTGGGAATGGGTGAAGACACTGAAACTGCTATGCAGAACGTCATAAATGAATGCATTAAAATACTAAAAGAGCATTATGAAGTTAAATATATTCTTGATGAGAATATACTATACATTATAAGTAATAAATTCGATCCAAAAGCAGCAAAAGAATTTGGCATCTCCCCAGGACCAATGTTGGGAGAACTGGCAAATGGGAAGTCTGTTGTTGTGGAAGGAAGGACGATCGAGCCAGAAATGGTACACATAAGGAAAACTAAGAAGATCCTACTGTCCAATTAAACATAAATGATCATACCTGTAATCCAACATACGATTTTCACTTGAGGGAAAAAAGATGAAATCCATAGTAGAAGAGGCACTGGCGAGATCTGAACAGGAGTCACATCTTCGTAGTTCGGCTGCAAATCCTGACCATAAAGAAATCAATGCCGAGCTTGAAGACCTGTTACGTGAGTTGCAAACCAATATTAAAGTAATCGGTTGCGGCGGCGGCGGATCCAACAGTACCCAGAGAATGGCAGACGAAGGAATAAAGGGTGCTGAGCTTATTGCCCTTAACACCGATGCACAACATCTTCTGGATATTAGCGCCGACAGGAAGATACTCATCGGAAAGAAAAAGACAAGAGGACTTGGTGCAGGCAGCCTTCCACAAATAGGAGAAGATGCAGCCCTTGAAAGCGTAGATGATATTGCAGATGCCGTAACCGGCAGTGACATGGTGTTCATTACTGCAGGCTTGGGCGGAGGAACCGGAACAGGATCTGCACCGGTGGTTGCCGAAGCTGCAAGAGATGCGGGCGCATTGACAATTGCTGTCGTGACACTTCCATTCGGTGTTGAAGGACATGTCCGACGCACAAATGCAGAAGCAGGACTTGAAAGGCTGAGAGAAGTAGCTGACACTGTTATTGTTGTGCCCAACGACAAGCTTCTTGAAGTAGTTCCAAGACTTCCACTTCAGGCAGCCTTTAAGGTATCCGACGAGGTACTGATGAGAGCTGTTAAGGGTATTACGGAGCTTATTACAAAACCAGGTCTTGTAAACCTTGACTTTGCAGATGTGAGAACAGTAATGCAGAACGGTGGTGTCGCCATGATCGGGCTTGGTGAAGCCGATGGCGAGATGAAAGCTGTTGAATCAGTACAAAAAGCACTTCGCAGTCCATTACTCGATGTTGATATTTCGGGTGCAACTTCAGCTCTTGTAAATGTTGTCGGTGGACCTGACATGACAATTGCAGAAGCAGAGAGTGTTGTACAGGAAGTGTACAGTCGAATTGACCCTGACGCAAGACTCATCTGGGGAGCACAGATCGACAATTCACTTGAGCAGACAGTGCGCACAATGATTGTTGTTACAGGTGTAAAATCTCCACAGATATACGGCCACGGCGGCGCGAAGAACGTGACCAGAAGATACGGAATTGATTTCGTAAAGTAGAACCCCTTTTTTTTAACAAATACCTCTTGGTTGGGTTACATATTAGTGTAATCCAATCGAAAGGTATTTTATTAAAGACGTAGTGTGAATAGCGCTATATATAGCAGACAATAAGCTATGATATAGTTAACATAAAATATACACAGGTATATTATCGATCATAACCGGTTGTGAAGAACTTTGGCAGAAGATTTATTTGATCTAAGTAAAATCAATAGCACTAGCATAAACCAATCCTTGAAGACATATCTCAGGGTTCTCAAACTGACAAAGAAACCTTCACGCGAGGAATTCCAGATGATTGCCAAGGTCGCAGGACTTGGAATTCTTGCAATCGGGTTTGTCGGATTCCTTATATATGTATTGCTGGTAGAGATACCACAATTGGTGTGAGTATGGTCGAAGAGTCTGCAATATTTGTTGTAAAAACCACTGCAAATCAGGAACGTTCTGTTGCAAATCTGATTACCTTAGTTGCACGGAAAGATCATCTGGACATCAGGGCAATAATTGCACCTGACGAACTAAAAGGGTACGTTCTTATTGAAGCCCCAGACCCCGGAGAGGTGGAACAGGCAATCCAGACAGTTCCACATGCAAGGGCAGTAGTGAAAGGAAAATCAAGCATCGAAGAAATATCCCATTTCCTTACACCAAAACCAACTGTTACAGGCATCACAGAGGGTGCAATAATCGAAGTAACATCCGGACCTTTCAAGGGAGAAAGGGCACGTGTAAAAAGAGTGGATGAAGGTCATGAAGAAATTACAGTGGAACTCTTTGATGCAGTCGTACCGATACCTATAACTATTCGTGGTGATACTGTAAGAGTCCTCAGGAAAGAGGAAGAGGAAAATTCCTGATACATTTTATCAATAATTAAAATCCAACGGTGATAGTCAAATGGCAGATGTTGTTGAAGCACTGGTGCCTGGAGGAAAGGCAAATCCCGGACCACCACTTGGTCCGGCTCTTGGCCCCCTCGGGATTAACGTCAAAGACGTGATCGATAAGATCAATGAGAAAACAAAAGATTTCAATGGGATGCAGGTCCCTGTCAAAGTAATAGTTGATTCGAACAAAAACTTCGAGATAGAAGTCGGTACTCCCCCTACCGCAGCACTGATCCTTCAGGAAGTTGGTATCCAGAAGGGGTCCGGCCTTGCCGGCACAGAAGTCGTAGGCGATCTAAAATTACCACAGGCTGCGAAGATAGCCCGTATGAAAAAGGACGACATTCTTGCCTATACATTGAAGGCAGCCGTAAAAGAAGTCCTTGGAGCATGCGTGCCAATGGGTGTAACTGCTGAAGGAATGGATGCAAGAGAATGCCAGAAAGAGATAGATGAAGGCAAATTTGACGAAGTGCTTGCAAATGAAGCTTGGTAATTCCAGGCGAGATTCAGCTTTAACCGATAAGTTTAAAATAAATACATATTATTGGTGTGCCCACTATCAGAGAGAGAGTAAAGATCTCTAAGATCTAAGACTCTAAAAAAGCCGTAGTAGACCGAAATGGTCCTGCCTGAACATTATGTTCAAACTACGGGAGGTAAAGAATGGCAGAACAAAATATAATAGATGCAATTAACGAGTTATTTCAGGAATCTTCGGAGCGTAAATTCGCAGAAAGCGTAGACCTGGCAATTAACTTAAAGAATCTTGACATGAGTCAACCTAAAAATCGTGTCGATGAGGAAATTCTATTGCCACATGGCCTTGGAAAAGACCTCCGGATTGCTGTTTTTGCAAAAGGAGAAGTAAGCCTCCAGGCAAAGGAAGCAGGTGTCGAGTATGTCTTCGGAGAAGAAGACCTTTCTGAACTGGGTTCAGACAAAGCACGTGCCAGAAGCATTGCCAATGAATGCGACTTCTTCATTGCAGAGGTCCAGTACATGGCCCAGATAGGTAAGAACCTGGGTGCTATTTTGGGCCCGAGAGGTAAAATGCCAACGCCTCTGCCACCTGGCAAGAACGTTGCAGATCTTGTGAACAATGCAAGGAGCTCTATCAGGATAAGATCCAAAGATAAGCTCACTTTCCACGTAGCAGTCGGACGCAAGGACATGGAAGTCAACAAACTGGCAGATAATGTCGAGACTGTTTTGAATAGGGTCGAGCAATCTCTCGAAAAGGGAAAGCACAACATAAAATCGATCTATGTTACGACTACTATGGGTAAGTCCGTGAAGGTGATGTAAATGGAAGAAGTTCACCACACAGAGCATGTACCTCAATGGAAGAAAAAAGAAGTTGAGGACATAAAGGAGCTCATAAACAACTATCCCCTGCTCGGAGTAGTAGGTATCGGCGGAATTCCGGCAAAGCAGCTCCAGAAGATGAGAAGAGGTCTTCAGGGAACAGCTGTTTTAAAGGTGGCAAGGAACACTCTCATTAAAAGAGCATTTGACGAATCAGACGATGACATCAAAAAGATGGATGAATACATCGATGTCCAGACCGCTCTGGTGTTCACCGAGAACAATCCTTTCAAGCTTTATAAGACGTTAGAGCAGAGTAAAAGCCCATCCCCGATCAAAGGTGGAGCAATCGCACCCAATGATATTGTTGTCGAGGAAGGGCCAACAAGCTTCCCACCCGGACCAATACTGGGTGATCTGCAAAGCGTAGGAATACCTGCAGCGATCGACGGTGGAAAAGTAGTTGTCAGGGAGACAAAAGTCGTTGCAAAAGCAGGAGAAGTCGTTTCACAGAAACTTGCATCTATGCTCACAAGGCTTGAAATCTACCCTGTAGAAGTTGGTCTTGATCTCAGGGCAGTTATGGAAGCTGGATCTGTTTTCACACCAGATGTACTGGCAATCGATGAGAGCAAGTACTTCTCAGATATCGTTCTGGCAACTCAGCAGGCATTCAACCTGTCAGTGTTTGCAGCGTACCCAACCTCAGACAATATAAAGACACTCATTGCAAAGGCAACAACAGAATCACGCAACCTCGGTGTCAATGCAGTTGTTCTGGAACCAGGAGTAATCGACGCATTGCTTGGAAAGGCACAGTCCCAGATGCTTTCAGTTGCATCAGCAGCATCTGCCAATGATGAAGAAGCTGTTGACGATGAACTGAAAGAGGCTCTTGGCGCAAGGGCTACAGCTGCTGCTGTGACAGCAGAAGTATCCGAAGCTGTTGAAGAAGAGGAAGCAGCTGAAGAGAAGGAAGAAGAAAAAGAGGAGTCAGAAGAGGACGGAATGGCCGGCCTTGGAGCACTCTTCGGATAAGAATAAGTTTTAGACATTTACACATAAATTACATTGATAAACAAAAGGTGATTTCACATGGAATACATATATGCAGCACTTTTATTGCACAAAGCTGGTAAAGACATTACAGAAGAAGCAATTGTTGCCGTACTTCAGGCAGCAGGTATAGAAGTTAACGACGCACGTGCCAAGGCACTCGTTGCAGCTCTTGAAGATGTAGACATCGAAGAGGCAATGGCAACCGCAGCAGTTGCAGCACCAGCAGCAGCAGGCGCACCTGCAGCAGCAGCAGAAGCAGCACCTGCCGAGGAAGAGGCAGCTGCAGAAGAAGAAGCTGAGGAAGAAGCAGAAGAGGACGGAATGGCCGGCCTCGGAGCACTCTTCGGATAAGAATAAATTTCCTGTCCGCCAGTTCGGCGGACAAACATTCTTTTTTTAATCAGCTTTTCTGAAAAGCTGGCACTTGACATAAGATTTTAAGTATACATCTTTTTCAAGAATCAGATTATTGTCCCTGCAAATGTCAGGGTAATGATTATTCCAGCTATCCGCATTTTCCTTAAACATGAAAAAAGGAAGCATCATTACAGTATCCAACCCAACCAGCGGTTTTGCACAATCCACTATCGCAAAATAAGCATTGTTCTTCAATACACGAGATACTTCCTTGATAGCACCCTTGCGCACTTCAGATGTAGTTTCACAAAACGCCACTGATGTTACAACAATATCAAATACCCCATTTGTGAATGGCAGCAGATCCATAGAACCCTTATAGAGATTCAAAGGTATACCTGCGTCCTCCCCCTTATCAGTTGCATACCCTAACTGAACACTGGAAAGGTCCAGACCATGCATCTCTATATCTCCACCCATAAGTTCTGAAATTGCAATTCCCACTGATTCTGTCCCACATCCCAAATCAAGTACAGACATTCCATTCTTCAAAGGAAGAGCAGACGCTACTTGTTTATAATAATAATGTCCAAAACCAAGAATTGTCGCAAAAAAATCATAATGTCTGCCCCCAAAGAACCAACCGAAATTATTTCCTTTTTTATGATTTATCTCCAAACCCCCCGATTTAAGATATTATTAACTGCAACATACGTCTTTTTTCCAAAAATGACTGTTAATAGTCAAAAATCAGGTGAACAAACTGCCATTAAACCCATTCTAAGACCTCTTCAGAAACATTACTCCAAAAAGGAAGATTGCACTGATGAAACCTATGATACCCATCGTTGGCAGATAACCTTCACCATTTACAGCCAGATATGAGGACGAAAGCAAGATAGCCAACAGAAAAATGTACTTTGTAATGGAATCTATAGTTCTGTACTTCCTTATTTCATCAGTCTTCTTTTCAAGCCTTTCTATCCGGTAACCCCTGATAGTTTCAATAACGTCATTTACACCCTCAGGAAGGTTCTTCACTATCTCCAGATACCTATCTCCTTCAAGTTGCAGGTATTCAAATGCCTCAAAGGGTGAATAGCGTTTCATCAAAACCCTTGTGATAACTGGTTTTGCATTTTCCAGCAGGTTGAACTTCGGATCAAGTTCAAAGCAGTTGGCTTCGATGAGTATTAATGCTCTCTCCAGGGTCGAGAACTCACTGGGAAGTGAGAGGTTGTACTTCAAACCAAGCGTCGCATAGTTATCACTTTGCCTCTCTCCTACGGAATAATTCTGCTTCGAAATGATATCATCAAGATCTATCTTGAAGCGACGCACATCGATATCTTCCTTGTAGGTTCCAGATATCTTCAGGAATGCCTCAAAAACTATGTCCACTTTTTTCTTATAGATGCCATAAAATAGGTTAAGCATATTGCGACGTAGTTCATCATCAAGAGTTCCTACAGCCCCAAAATCAATGTAGGCAATGCCGTCTTCCCGAATGAGGATGTTAGAACTGTGAGGATCGGCATGATAGAAGCCATCAAGATAGACCTGCTTCAGGTAGCTCTGGCTGATAATCTTTGCATACCACTTACTTTTTTCAGCAGACGTTTGTGGAAGTTTCCTGACAGGAATGCCTTCCATGTAATCCATGACCAGCACACCTTCATTGGAATATTCATCATAGACAGCAGGGACATGCACGTCCTTAATATCCTCAAAATTATCTCTGAAACGCTTAATGTTCCTGGCTTCATTCCTGAGATCAATTTCCCTGTTCAGGAGGTCTCTGAACTCAAAAAGGAAAGCATCAATATCAAAATTGTTTCCAAGACCAATGGCTTTTACAATAATAGATTTCAGGTCATCGAGTATAGCAAGGTCAAGGTTGATAGTGTTTATAAGATTAGGTCGTGTTATCTTTACAGCAACTTTCTTTCCGTCAAGCACAGCTTCATAGACCTGGGCAATTGAAGCACATGCCAATGGTTTGGTGTTGAATTCATCGAATATCTCAAGTACATCGAAATCGGACTTTTCAAGACCTTCAGATTGTTCAGTCTCCCCAATATTACACCTGAACCCTTCAAATGCCACTTTCATCACATCGAATTCAAGTGGATTGACATTGTCCTGAAGGTTCCCAAGTTCCTCGATATAGATACCGGAGAGACGATATCAGGTCTTTTGCTCAAAATTTGCCCCAACTTGATAAATGTCGGGCCAAGTTCTTCCAGAGCCATCCTTAAATTTTTGGCTTTTTTCCTATTCTTGACATCCAGCACACAGAGGTTGCGCTTATTGGAAACATAATAATTATTGACTTCTGAGTATACGAGACTGAAAAGATTGTATTTCAAAAAAACACGAAAAATAATAAGGTACCTGCGGAGTTTTTTGAACATCATTTTATTATTTGTCCTGTTACTAGATATAGATTGGTGTCATTTAAATATTACTTCTTTTCACTAAGAAGCAAGATGATTTAGCATTCCAAAAAATCAGCAAATTTCATGAAATAAAAAAATATGTGGGTTTGGTAACACTAAACAACTATTTATAATAGCATCCTTATGTAAAATAAAAACTCTCCCTGTCAAAAACAGGCTTTTTGGCCGGTTGTAAATTCAGCGTGTGACTATAATGACCGAAAAACCTATCGTCCAGCTAAAAGGAGTATCCTATTTTTATGCAAGCAGCAAAACAAGAGCTCTTGACAATGTCAGCCTCAAAATTTATCCCGGAGAGAAAATAGCACTCCTAGGAGCAAATGGTGCTGGAAAATCAACACTATTCAAACACCTGAACGGCATAATCAAACCAAGCTCAGGACAGGTTTTTGTTAATGGACAGGAGATCTCCAGAAAAAACATAAGAGATGTTAGGCAGACAGTGGGAATTGTTTTCCAGAATCCCGATGACCAGATACTGGCTCCCACAGTTGAACAGGATGTCGCCTTCGGACCAATGAATATGGGTCTGTCGGAAAATGTAGTTGAAAGCAGGGTTGCTGAAGCTCTTGAACTTGTACATATGTCCGGTTTTGAGGAACGTTCACCTCATCACCTTAGCGGGGGGCAGAAAAAACTCGTTGCCATCGCCGGTATACTTGCCATGCGACCTCAGGTAGTCGTACTTGACGAACCCACTGCCGGACTGGACCCTCTGACAGCCAATCAGGTAATCAGTGTAATAGAGAAAATGAACAGGGAACTTGGGATTACTGTAATACTTTCCACGCATGATGTAGACATTGTGCCACTTTTCGCTGACAGAGTCTATGTTATACATCACGGAAAGATCGAAGCAGAGGGGACTGCCAGGGAAATATTCAAAAAACATGATATTCTGGAAAATGCACATCTCAGGATGCCACGAATTGCAGAACTTTTCGAGCTCCTGCAGGAATCTGGTCTGGATGCAGACATAAAGATAACACCCATGGATGCCAGGAATGAGATCATACGATTGGTAGAAAATAATAACTAAAAAGGTCTGCCCATGGAGATCACACTTACTGACATCGAAAGAGAATCCTATAAGAACAGTCCTGTCCACAGGCTTGACGGCAGGATCAAGATACTTGCAACGATAGCGATAATAGTCTTTGCTGTAAGCCTTCCGCGTATAGACGAAGGAAATTTCATGAAACTTGCGATTCTTGAGCTTTACCTGATTTCACTAATGCTAATCGCAAGACTTAATCCTGCATATACTATCATGAGATTCCTTTCCATATTGCCTTTTGGACTTACGATTGTTATTATACAGCCATTTGTCAGGCAGCCATTCATTGAAACTTTTACAGTATATCCAATTTATCTACCACTTGGAATTACCCTGACATATGAAGGGATATTTTTTGGTGCGGTGCTCCTTGCAAAGTACACCGTCTGCGTGACTTCCATCGTACTTCTTTCATCCACAATGAAGATGAATGACATGGTCGTATCCGCCAGACGTCTTGGAATTCCCAGGGAATTCACACTTCTGCTGACAATGATGGTCAGGTACCTATTTGTATTCTGGATAATGCTCAAACGCATCAGAACAGCCCAAAAGACCCGCCTTTTTGACATCTGGAACAAAAATGCACCACGCAGGTGGATACTTGAGCAGGTAGGATATACCATTAGCTCGTTGTTCATCCGTTCTTATGAACAAGGAGAGCGAACATACACCAGTATGTTATGCAGAGGCTATTCCAGTGTAAACAAAGTCTATGTGCATAAGAACAAGATAAAAGCTACAGATATTCTATTCTTTGTAATAACTGTAGGGACATTACTACTGGCTTTTGTAGCCTGAAGTAAAAATAGATGAAAGAAAAAAAGGGAAGGAGAATTTATTTCTTTGCAACTTTTCCAAGTGCAAAACTGATTCCCAGCACAAGAAGAGTGCCTATCACAACAGCAAGCACTTCTCCCATCTTGCCCTGACCTTCAATAGCATAGTCAGGCATTGGAGATTCAAATACAGGAGCCATCTCTTCAATGGCAGTCATTTTTGCTTCATCGATCACACCCATTGCTGCACTTTCAAGACCATCCGGATCAGAAGATGCAAGGAAAGGAGCAAGAACAGATATCAGCAATGCAATGGCTATTCCTGCGTAAAGGAACTTCATATTAATACCTTTGCTGACACTCATATTCATACCCCCACCCCATTAGTACCTGTAACAGATGAGTCCAGCAGGTCGGGCCTTGATTTCTGTATTGCCGTTATAACTATAGCAGTGATAAGACCTTCGCCTACGAACCCTATTATCAGATGAAAAGTTCCCATTGCTGCAAGTCCTGCCACCAGAGGAAAAGTACCTGCAACAGATAGTTGAACCGCACATACAATTGAAGACATGAACAATCCGAACCATGCACCGATAAAGGATGCGCCTTTTATTCCTGCCTTATTCTTTAAAGCCACGAATGTGTAGTATCCTGCGAATCCTGAGATAACGCCCATATTCAGGATATTTGCACCCATTACAGTGATTCCACCGTCAGCAAAAACAAAACCCTGAACAAGCAGGACAAGGGTGAGCACAAGAACACCTGCCATAGGGCTACCAAAGATAATAGCTACAAGGACTGCTCCGACCATATGGCCACTGGTACCCATACCAATAGGAATGTTCAATGCCTGTATTGCAAATATTCCGGCGGCGAGGGCTGCCAGAATCGGTACTTTTGTATCGTCAAGTTCTTTTCGTGCCCATTTAACGGACATAAATATAAAGGGAAGGGCGATGACCCAATAAATTATTGCCTGACTTAGAGGCATAAATGAATCTGGTATATGCATTCTAGTTCCTCATAATGTTATAATTCGTGTTATGAAAATTATTGAATTTAGTAACACTAATGGATACGTAATAAGAGCTATATATACTTAATGAACTAATATCCAGGAAAATAGTATTACACAACTATAAATTTACAAAACCAAGATATATAAAAGAGAAAGTGATAAGACAAGTAAAACGGATGATAACATCATGAACACATTCTCACCTGTAATTGCCGCAAAGGCCCTCTGGCAGATGCGGGTAAAAAGAAGACCTTTTGTTCTCTCACACGCAATCAATTCCAGATGCAACATGAAATGCAGTTTCTGCGAATACTGGAAAGAAAGCGGGTCACAAATGGAACTCGAAGACGTATTCAGACTACTTGAAGAAGCAAGAGCCTTTGGAATACTTGCTTACAATGCATGGACTGTTGAGCCACTACTCAGAGAAGATCTCCCTGAAATACTTGCACATGCTAAAGACCTGGGAATGATAACCTCACTAATAACCAACGGACTACTACTGGAAAAGAGGGTAGATGAGCTTCAGAACCTTGACTATCTTTCAGTCTCAGTGGACGGCATATCAAGTTACAGGGAGATAAGAGGCATGGAATTTGACAGGATTCTCCCGGGCATTGTCAAGGCAAAGGAGAGCATGAAAAATTCCCTGCTCCTGAACTGTGTCATCAGCGGGAAAAATCTCGACGACATAGAAGAACTAATCCAACTCACAAGAGAACTGGATGTAAAAATATCCTTTGAACCACTTTACGAATTCGGAGGGATCGGGAATGACACATGGGAAAAGCTTGGCATAAGGGACATGCAAAAGTATCGCACGGTAGTTGACAGAATCATCGAAATGAAAAAAGAGGGTTATCCAATCATTAATTCCTACACATACCTGAAAATGGTAAGGGATCTGAAGACTGAATTTACCTGTCATGCCAATGACATCATACTGGACGTTACAGCCGATGGAAGCATTGAAAATTGCAGAGTCCACCGAAGTCCCATAGGCCATATAAGTGAAGGTATTGGAAATGTATGGGAAAGTACAAAAAAACTCAGAAAGGACACTGCACGCAATTGCCAGAAATGCCTTTTCTTCGGCTATGTTGAAAACAGTCTCATGTATAATTTTGATCTGGAAGTGGCACAACATTATGAATGGATGTAATATTTGAATTAATTAAATTGATAGACAATTCGTAACTATTCAGCCTGGCACGATTTGCCTATTGGTACTGATTTCATCGAAATAGAGATGTCTGCTCACTAACAATCTAACAATCAAAAAAGCAATCAATAGCAACAATCAAAATAAATGATCCTAATGAAATTTACGTTTCAACTTTTTGTCAAGATTGTTATTGATAGCGTTTTTATCAGGCTGAATAGTTACGACAATTCTTTTAATATAATAACGCCATGAATAATATAAAAGGTGGTGTAACATGACGAGTGATAAGAACTGCAGCATATTTTCAACTATTTCTTTATTCGCATTGATTGTCATATCCTTCACAGGACTTGCAGGTGCCGAAATAAATGTAGGGTTTTCACCGGCACAAATCAATGTTGAAGAGAATGAAAGTTTTACAATTGCAATAATAATAGAACCCGATACCAACGTATCAGGAGTAGAACTTGAACTTTCATATGAGCCTTCACTTATTAATATAACATCCATCACTGAAGGAAATTTTTTCAAGCAAGGTGGAAAGAATACAATATTCTCAAAAGGGAATATTGACAATGAACTTGGAACTGTCACCGGCATATATTCTGTTATAATGGGAGATGACATGTCACTTGAATCAGGAACTTTTTTGAATATCACGCTCGCTTCAAAAAACAATTCCGGAATCGCAGTTATAGAGATAAATAACGTTGTGATCACCAATTCAGCCGGAGACAGCCTGGAAGTGACTGTTAACAATGCAAAGGTGAACGTCGGTGATGTGGAAGTTGAGGATGTTAATGAAGAAACTTCACAGAGTCAGCAATCAGGACAGAACACACTGATACCTCTTGTATGTGCAATAATGTGCCTCTATTTTGTAAAGAGAAAATAAAACTAAGTACTGGACAATAGGAGTTTAGAGAAATCAAGGGTTATTCAGGACCCCTATCTTTATTTCATTTCCATTGCTCAAATGTAGTAATTTTGAAGCACTTCCCTGATTTACTGCTATCTCGAAAAATCCGTGACTTCCTATAAGCGATAGTACTCTTCCTTTTGGCACCTCACCATAAGTACTCAAAAATGGCATCTGTCGTCCTGAAATCGACAGGATACTTCCATGCGGTACATTTTTATGAATCTCTTCCCCGGGAATATTAGTAACTATATTGCCAAATTTATCGACATATATCACTTTTGCCTCAATGAAATCCTTTTGTATTACATAGCCTGAGAAATCAAGATCAACATATTCATCTGTGCTCTGACCAATGTCCTGAAGGTCCATTCCTCGGGAGATATGTGCGGCCGCCGGGGCAAAAATATCCCTGCCGTGGAAAGTAGAAGAAACATCCCCCAGAATCCCTTGATTCTTAATTTCAAAGACCTCCATATCCCCAAGCAAAGATGCAGCGGGAATAAGAACACCATTATCCGGACCTATTAAATAATGACCACCAGAACGTACGACTATAGCTTTTCTTTCAGTACCGACACCAGGGTCGATAACAGCAACATGAATGGTTCCATGGGGAAAATGCCGGACAACGGAATACAGGGCAAATGCACCCGCCCTGATATCAACAGATGGTATTGAGTGAGTAATATCAACTATTGTTACATCAGGGATTATACTGAGTATAACACCTTTCATAGATGCAGGATACAGAGATCCAAAGTCAGTTGTAAGCGTAATTACTGTCATAAGATTAATTTTGTAAGCCTAGATATAAATAGATACTCTGGAAATTCTAGTCAACCTCTTTTTTTAGACCATCGAGAAATTCAGGTTGCGATTAATTTTCCATCATACCGGGTTTTTGTACTGTCCACGAGAAAAAAACAGCTCGAATCGCGCCCCGTTACCCGATATACCAGTCTCCCTGATTCCAATACTAGTTATAGACAAAATCTCTTTAGAAAGGAAAAGTCCGTATCCTGAGCTAGAACTGCCTTTCTTGAACAATTTGCTCTTCTCTTCGATCCCAATACCGTTATCCTGAAATACGACCAATAAGTGATCTTCTTCCTCAACAGTGGTGATGGTGAGGGTGGTGGCATTGCTGTGCTTTATGACATTGTGAGCCAGATTATAGAACACTTTACTTATCAGTGGGTCAGTGAAAATCAAATAATCCCTTACATCTATATGGAAATTTACCAATGTTTTATCCAGTGGAACTATAGCCTCGGTCAGAACACTTCGGAGATTGACCCACCCAGGAGCCTGGATGCCAATCTCCTGGTAATCTTTTGTGAACATAATATGCCTATCAATAGACCTCACACTCTCCTTCATCCTCCGTAGCAATCCTAACTCTTCAGGATCCTTCACTTGTTCAATCATCAGGTACAGGTATCCCTCCAGAACCATTATCTGATTGATTATATCATGCCGGGTGATGGAGCTAAGCAGATTGAGTTTATTGTTTGCCTGCTTGAGAGCTTCCGCCCTCTTCTCTTTCTCGGTTATATCCTCAACCACACCGTCCATGAAAATCATGTTGCCTTTGGAATCGTACTGTGCCGAAAGAGTTAGAGAACATAAGATAGTTGTTCCGTCCATGACCTTGAACACCACCTTGCGATCCTTTATCTTACCTGTCTGCCTCAGCTCCCTCATTAATTCAAGCCGGTCCTCAGGATGAAGATAGATGTCTGTCGCATATATAGTAAGGAGCTCATTTTCATCATTGAAACCCAGCATCTCGCAAAAAACCGGATTCGCCTGAATTATATGGCCGCGCTTCCATGGTTCACTTCTGATAATACCGATGTTGACATTTTCTACCAGGGTGCGGTACTTGTTCTCACTCTCCTGCAATGCATGCATAGCCAGATTCAGCTCGCTAATCTGCTCCTTTAGCTGAGGATAATAACTCTTCCGATGAGAGGTATCACCTAATCCGATGATTTTCTTTCGGAGAATATCCTGCCTACTATCGTCCTTAGAGAGCCCCATGGTAAAGTACCTCTATGTCCTTTATCGTGGCGGAACGAGGATTGGTGGCCAGACATGGATCAAGGAATGCATTCTCGCAGAGGCACTTAATGTCCTCCTCTTTCACTCCCATATTTGATAATCCAGGCTTTATACCCAGATGGTCGTTAATATTTCTTAGTTCGAGTATCAGGCCATCAGGTCCACTTTTATTTGATGGTTTCTTACCAGAAATAATAGCCTCAAGGGCCCTGTATTTGTCTGGTGCGTGAGAATAATTAAAAGCAACTACATGTTCCAAAAGCTGGGCGTTGCATTCACCGTGAGGAGAATCCAAGTTACCTCCCAGACTATGTGCCATAGCATGCACTAAACCCAGACTAGCATTGGAAAATGCCAGGCCAGCATACATACTCCCCATCATGACCTCATTCCTGAACATGATATTTCCAGGATCATCATACACTTTTGGCAGATATTCCGCTAATATTTTAGTAGCCTCTAAAGCAAACATATCTGTTATCGCAGAGGAGGCATTAGAAACATAGGACTCAAAAGCGTGACTAAGAGCATCCAATCCAGTGGCAGCTGTCAGTTCTAGATTCATAGTCATGGTTGTCTCAGGATCTATAAGTGCAAGATCTGGCAACATGGTTTTGCTAATTATAGCGAACTTGCGTTTCTTCTGCTCATCAGTGATTATAGCGAATTGAGACACATCGGCAGAAGAACCGGCTGTCGTAGGAATGCATATTATAGGAGAAGCAGGCAGAGCTACTTCGTCTACCCCTTCCAGCCCCAGAACGCTGCACCGATTAGAGGCAACCGCACCTATCGCCTTGCACAATCCATAGAACTACCACCACCCACAGCCACGATAAGGTCACAACCTTTCTCCATGTAAAGCTCTGCCCCTCGCATAACCTCCGCAGACAGAGGATTTGGAGAAACTTTGTCATAGATCACAACATCTATGCCTGCTGACTTCAGATTATCCGCTACTTCCCCAGCCCAACCAGCTCTAAAAATACCAGGATCGCTGACCAAAAATACATTCCTGCCAGATAAACTGAGAACGTACTGGCTTATGAGATTTCGGGAACCATCACCGAAAATAATCTCAGGTGCTAAGAATTTACGGATTGGAAGAATCCCATGAGCTATATTGTGCACATTTTTGGCATTTGTCTCGATCATGCTACCACATCCCCCTGATTAAGTGGCTATCCAGCATTTCTCAGTACACCAGGAATCCTTTGTGCATTATAAACCATATGATACCCCGTAAAATATTGCGACATAAAAGTATAAAAGTATTGTCTTGCCAAAACAATTCTCTTTTTTAATACAGCACAGAAATACTCTATTGTGAAATAAAGAAAAAAACTAAAGTTACCACTTAGGAATAATGGTTGCCACTCAAAAATAGAGAAACTAAAAAAAGAAAATGAGAGAAAGTAATGCCGGAAGCATTACTTACAAAGATCGTAGTTCTGGTTTACGATTTTGAGTGCGCAGAAGTCACCGCACATGGTACATGCGTCTTCGTCTGCTGAAGCTCTCTCGGTTCTTATCTTTCTTGCGAGTTCCGGATCGAGTGCAAGACCGAACTGCTTCTCCCAGTCAAGATCTCTGCGTGCCCTGCCCATTGCAAGGTCAACTTCACGGGCTGTTTCCGGGTACTTGACCATGTCACCAACGTGAGCAGCAATCTTTGAGGTCTTGACACCCTCAACTACATCTTCAAGGTTTGGAAGTGCAAGGTGTTCTGCTGGTGTTACATAGCAGAGGAAGTCACAGCCTGCTGCTGCTGAAGCTGATGCACCGATAGCTGTTACGATGTGGTCGCGGCCTGCACCGATGTCTGATACGAGTGGACCAAGCATGTAGAATGGTTTTCCGCCACTCATTGCCTTCATAAGCTTGACGTTCATCTCTACCTGATCAAGTGGTACGTGACCTGGTCCTTCTACGATAACCTGAAGGTCGTATTTGTCGTGTGCTTTCTGTGCACATTCTGAGTTGATGATGAGCTCCTGAACCTGTGCCCTGTCTGTTGCGTCGTGAACTGCACCTGCTCGCATTCCGTTACCAGTTGAAAGAGTAACTTCGTGCTCCTTGAGAATCTCACAGAGGTAGTCGAAGTCTGCGTAAAGTGGGTTTTCCTTCTCGTTGTGCAGCATCCATGTGCTCATGAATGCACCGCCACGGGAACAGAGACCACCGTATCTGCCGTGTGCCTTCAATCTGTCAAGGACAATTTGGTTGATGCCTGTGTGGATAGCCATGAAATTCGTACCGAGCTTTGCCTGCTCCTCGGTTGCATACCAGAGGTCATCCTCGGTCATGTGGACAATGGAACCATCCCTCTTTGCTGCTGTAATGAATGCCTGATAGAGTGGTACTGAACCTACTGGCAGGGAGATTGCGTCACAGACAGCTTTCCTGATTCCAAGGAAGTCTCCACCTGTTCCGAGCTCCATAAGTGTGTCTGCACCAGCAGCTTCAGCAGCCTTTGCTTTCTTTACTTCCATGTCAAGATCAACGATGTCTGATGATGCACCAATGGATGCATTGACCTTTGTCTTGAGTCCTTCACCCATACCACAGATTTTGATATCCCTGTATGGGGTCATGGGGATTACAATTCTGCCTGCGGCAATTCCACGTCTGATAAATTCAGGATCTTTGCCTTCTGCCTCGGCAACGATCTTCATCTCTTCTGTGATCTTACCATTTTTTGCATCTGTTACAATTGTCATTGTTTATACCTCAGTGTTCGATGTACCTTAGAAGAATCAAATTGTATAAAAGGCTTGTCAAAAATCAAACTTTAGATAAAGTCAAGTTTACTTTATCAAAGGATTAATTACATTTAAATATATGGAAATACGGACCGCAACAAATGGCTAAAAACAGACACAATAAATACATTGCACGGAATAAGCACATGCTGTGAGAAGATTTGCTTTAATTCAAAACAAGCTCAATTGTTTTGTTTTACACTTGTATTTATTTATTTTTTGCTGCAAAACCAAGAGTATATGAATCAGGTCAGAATTTAAAATATGAAAGCAAATCTACTGGAAAATATGTATTGTTGAGAAGGAAGAAAGAAGAAAAGCATAAACTAAACAACAGTTATTTCTTCTTATCTTCACTCAGCGCCCTGAGCATGCGCAAATTTTCCCTATGAAGGGTAACTACAAGATCGCTCAACATTCCAAAAACAAACATCTGGAATCCTGCAATGATGAGAAGAGCAGTAAGAATGCTCATAGGTATGCGGGTAACTCCCTGGAACCACTGTATTACAACATAAGTACCAACTATCAGTCCAGATACAATGAAAATCCCACCAATTATGCCAAAATAGAACATCGGGTTATGCAATTTTGCCATTTTGTAAATAGTGGAACCGATCCTCCAACCATCCTTAAGAGGATTCAGTTTAGTAGCACCCTTAGAGTGCCGTGCAAGATAGGTAGTCGGAACTTCTTCAATCCGCAGATCCTTTGCAACACTTTCAATAGTGATCTCGGACTCGATCTCGAATCCCAGTTTTTTTAATTCAAAGGATTTGAAAGCTTTTTTGTTAAAAGCCCTGTAACCGGTTAAAATATCCTCAAGCCACACCCCATAGGCCATTCCGAACATTTTATTGATTAGCTTATTCCCGATTAGATTGAGACGGGTAAATGCTCCATCTTCATAGTCAACCAGCCGGTTACCCATCACATGGTCGGCCTTACCCTCAAGAACAGGAGCAAGAACCACATGAGCGTCCTTTGCAAGGTTCGTGCCATCCCCGTCAACCATGACAATATAGTCATTGTCAATGATTTCAAAGGCTTCCTGAATAGCCTGGCCTTTGCCCTTACCGTGCTGAATAATAACCTTTGCACCTTCACTCTCCGCAATATCACGGGTCCTGTCGGTGCTGTGGCCATCCATAACAAGGATATTGTCGAAGCCCTCGGCACGGAAATCTTTTATAACCTGCCCGATTGTGGCTTCTTCATTGAGGACAGGCAATAAAATACAGACGTTCTCGTTTGTCATTTTAAAAGAAATAAAAAGATGTGGTCTTAGAGCAGGCCCATACTGTCGAGTTGCTGCCTTACGACCTCAACACCTTGCTCACAGTTCTCCGGTGATTTACCGCCTGTGACCACAAGTTTACCTGAACTGAAAATGAGTACTACGACCTTCGGGTCATCGATGCGGTAGACAAGTCCCGGGAACTGTTCGGGTTCATATTCAATATTCTCAAGACCAAGACCAATAGCAATAGCATTCAGATTGAGAACTGCCTGGAGATCAGCAGAAGCAACTATGTTCTGTACTGTGATCTCAGGGTTGTCTATGGTTTTTATACCTATATCGTTGAGCTTCTTTGCCATGTTGCCTATGACAGTATGAACGTCATCAACATTCTTTGCCCCTGTACATACCACTTTTCCAGATGTGAAAACCAAAAATGCAGCCTTTGGGTCAGAAACCCTGTATACAAGTCCGGGGAACTTTTGCTTGTTATATTCGGCACCCTCGAATTCTGCCTCGATCTTAGTAAGATCGAATTCTTCTGCAAGCTTAGTAGATGCTACTACATTTTCAATCTTTATGTTATAATCTGACATGGTATATCCTCGTATTTAAAGCGGAGTTATATTCAGCAATTGACTATATAAACTTATACCCTCTCGTTTATATATCTTTTTAAATAAACCATAAAAAATGACATTTTGGAAAGATCTTTAGATCAAACTGCTTATTTTCAACTGTTCTCAAACTTTTTAAGTCCATCTATAACAGCGTCATATTTGCTACAAACCCTTTCCAGCAAGCTGCCATCCATGGCTTTGTGAGTTGGTACAAGAATCTCGGCACCTTCTGAAACTTCAACACCATCTGTTGATGTGCCGTAATCAGGAGCTATGACAAATCCATCTGCTGATACGCCAAGACGCAAGTCACTCACGATGCGCGCAACCATATCAGTTGCAGGCCTCACTTTTTTACTGAAAACAAGAGCTTTTGAAGCATACCTTTCCTTGAGCTCATTTATTGCTTCAATACTTGACTTTGACCTCTCAGGGTCAGCCACATTCTCAAGGAGTTTGATAGAATCAATAATATCATCAAACGTGGTTGAACTAACCTCAATTATTTCTCCGTCATAATATTTACTCACTTTTTCAATGTAACCTTTGGAGATCACAAGCTTATAGACATCTGCCAGCTCCTCCAGTTCCTCTTCTGTAGGCTCATAGGCATTGATTACCTTATAATCCTTGATGCCGCACATCCCCATCAGAGATTCATACATAGGAGTCACTCCAATAAACCTGCGCCCAAGCCACTTATTAAGACCACTCTGACCGCTCTGCACTTTTGATAGTTCAACTATCTTTTTCTTTACCAGCTCAGGATCATTGGACTCAAGCCCGAAATAGTCTGCGAATAGAGAAGTTGTATGAAGAAGTTTGGTCCTTCCGTGAGGAGTTGCCTCCACAAGACCCCTCTCCTTGAGTTCACGTATATGATCATAGGCCGAGTTACCCCTCATGTCAATCAACTCGGACTGGACAAGAGGTTGGTGATAGGCAATCATAGAAAGAGTACGAAGCATAGGAGCACTCAACTCCTTTGGAGCCAGTGGCCGTACAAGCTCGGCATATTCAGGTTTGACCTGCATCACATAGCGTTCACCAAGGTCAATTACCTCAATACCAGTTTCCCTGGAAGAATATTCTTTCACAAGATCAACTGCGATAGAGATAACATGTTTCTTTGGCTTGCCTATCAGTTTTCCAAGGGTTGCCGCATCAAGTGCCCCTCCGGCAGCAAAAAGAGCTGCCTCCATAACTTCCCGGTCACTCATAACTGTAAACACACCTCTTAAACAGCCTCATAATTTGCCCTGGCTGGATACACATATAGTTCGCCGAACAATTCTTTTTGTGTCAGCCATACCTTTTTTTCAGTAGCAAGGAATAAAAGGGACACGTAAGTCATTATGTTCTCAGATCGGTCATCGGTCATCAGATCAGAAAGCTGGACAAACTCATGCTCAGTAAATGATTCCTTTAACATTGCAGCCATATCCCTGACACGCCCCAGTATGTCTTCCTCGTGAGCTATTCCGAGTACTTCATCCGTAGTTACCGCAGACCTTTCTTCAAGTTTGCGGCGGACCTTACGGTCTTTCCTCCGGGTCTCGACCTTTTCTGCTTTCTGAAGTTCCAGAATGAGTTCCTGCAGTGTTACCGGGCGGGTGGCACGGCGCCGAATAGGAAGTTTGGGAACCGGGTATTCTTCAACATCATAGAAGTCCAGTTCATCATCGAACATGTCGAAATCGCCTTCCTCTTCTTCCTCCTGCACAATTCCCGTGGATTTCATGCGCAGAAGGATTGATGCATACAGCAGAGTCCTGCCGGATATCCTGAGATCTGTCATCTGCATCTGCTCTATGCGCTCAAGGAACATATCAGTCACATTAACGATATCGATATCCCAGGGATTAATATCCCCGTTCTTCGCAAGGTTCATGAGAATCTCGACAGGCTCGCTAAGCACATCATCAGAAAACTCCAGCAGGGATTCATCTACACCAAGTCCCCGGAGAGTTTCCATGAATCCGGGATCAATAGTGCATGGTAACGAAACACCAGCAATCGGAACAATTTCGGCTGCTTGAACCAGCTCCATATCTTCTGCTATTTCGCTCAACGCAACTTCACTCCTGTGATACTTGTTATGTTATTTTCCTGCATGGCGACTCCTATAGTCCTTTCCGCAGCCTCAATCATCGGTTTCCTAAGAGAGACTACAATGAACTGAGCATTCCTGACAGCCGTTTTCACGCGCTGGGCAACCCTTCCTGCATTGGCACCGTCCAGGAACATATCGATTTCATCAAAGGCATAAAATGGAGCAGGTCGGTACTGCTGGATTGCGAAGACAAAGGAGAGAGCTGTAAGACTTTTCTCCCCTCCGGACATTGCCTCAAGGCGCTGGAGTGTCTTTTCCTTAGGTTGGGCTTTGAGTGTGAGGCCGCCTGCAAAGGGATCATCATAATTATCAAGCACAAGTTCCCCAATACCATCGGAAAGTTCGTTGAATATCTCCTTGAAAGGCTCGTTGATCCCGTCGAATGTTGCCATGAAAGTATCTTTTTTGAGCTCTTCATACTGCTTAATTCTTTCAAGAATCTGCTCTCTTTCGGAAGATAGAGTGTCACGCCGTGTTACAAGCTCATTCAGCCTCAAATCCACTTCGTCATACTCGTCAATGGCACGCATATTTACAGGTTCTAGTTTTTCCATTGCTCTTTCAATGGAAGCTATCCTTGTGCGCACGGTCTCATAATTCGGAACTTCTTCGCTTTCCTCAATACCCCGCCTGAGCAGTTCCTCACCAAGTTCTCCAACCTGCTCTTCAAGTGCAGCCTTTGTGGCTTTCAGAGCCATCATATGACGATTACCGTCATCAACTCTGAGCTTTATCTTCTCAAATTCCTTCTTCACAGAAGCATGCTTCTCGTGCAGTTGAGCACGTTCTTGCTGTAATTCTTTTAACTTATCAGCAAGTTCAGTTTCACGCTGCTGTTTTTCCAAAAGAGATGCCTCAAGTTCAGTGATCTTATTCCTGAGGTCGGCCACGCGTTGTTTGTGCGTAGCTTTCTTCTCATCCATGGTCTTAATGAGTTCACGGTTTTCTTCAATCTTAGAAGCTGCATAATCCCGATCAAGATTCAACGCATTAACATCCGATTCTATATCTCTCACCCTGCCGTCAAGACGCCTTATTTCCCCGTCAAGCTGCTCTGCCTGACGGTTGAGTTCAGGAACTTCAGAACCTGCAAGTTTTTCTTCAAGCTCCCCGATATCCGCTTCTAAAGACAGGACGAGTTCTTCCTTTTCCTGTTTCAGGGTAACAGTTCGCTCCATTTCATCTCTGAGCTCCTTGCGTGACTCTTCTATATCTGCAAGTTCCTGAGCCTTTGATTCAATGAGCTGAGAGAGACGTTCGCCGCGTCCTGCAATCTCCTCGATATGCATCTCCTTCTTGGAAATTTCCTTATCATGCTCATGGATTTCACGATTCACCTGTGAAATATGACCCTCGATCTGATCAAGTTTCTTTATGGCAGTGCTTCGCCTGGAATCATACTCGGTGATCTTTTCCGCAAGCTTAACGAGCTTATCTTTCTCGGAAGCTGCAAATGACAGACCACTTGAACGTTGTCTTGAACCTCCCACCATAGCACCGCTTTTCTCAATAACATCGCCATCAAGGGTTACCATTCTTAAGCCACCCATCAGGCGCCGGGCATTGGTCATGGTGTCAACAATCAGCGTATCCCTGAACACATACCAGAAAGCAGGCTCGAATTTCGGGTCAAAATCAATAAGGTCCAGAGCATAACCTATCACCCCTTCCCTGTCAGAGAGGTTCTTATACGGCCTGCGTTGATCCATCTTGTTCAGGGGCAGGAAAGTGGCTCTTCCACCCTGCCTGCGCTTAAGGAAATCAATCGCACGGGCACCATCCTCGTCATTCTCAACAACAACAGCCTGCATCCTTCCGCCTGCAGCTATCTCAAGAGCTGTGGAATACTTCTGGTCCACACTTCCAAGCTCGGCGATTGTGCCGTATATACCAGGCAATCCATGATGCTTTTTCTCATTCATGACCATTTCAACGGCCTTAGAATAGTTACTATGGTCCTCGGAAGCCCTTACACGCACTTCAATGCGTGCATAATCCTTTTCATAGGTGCGCAGTTCATCCTCAAGGTCCTTAATAACAGACTGAATCTGGGCACGGTTACGTTCAAGGTCATCAATGTCCTTTGTCAGGGCATCGATTTTCTCATTAAGTTTTTCAATATCATATTTTACGGAGAGAGTATCACTGTCAGAGGACTGAGCTTTGGATTTCGCATCCTCTATCTCACTTTCAATATCCCTAACCTCAGCAGACTTTCTCCTGAGAGCATCCAGTAGCCGATCCTCCTGGCGCATAAGTTCGTTTTTCTCATTTTTTGCAAGTTCAAGCTTGGATTTCAATCCGGAAACCTCATCCCTGGTCTCCGCAAATTCGGCATCCACATCAGCTATCTTGCTCTGCAGGATCATCCTCTCGGTCTTACGTTCCGACATCTCGGCAAGAATACCATCCTTGCGCATGGATTCTTCGGATATTTTTAAATCCAGCTCTTCAAGCTTACCTTTGATCTCATCGATCTCCACAAAGGTCTTCCTTCTTCTGGATTCGATATCCTCCATCTCATTATCTGCAAGCTCAATACTGTCATTGCAGCGGGATATTTCACCCCTGATCTCTTCAATATCCTTCTTTATCCGGATTTGCTCATCCTCTCCCATCTTATGAATGGTGGATGTCATCTCTTCCAGAGCCTTCTCAAGCTTTTCAACATTGATCTTTTTGGCATCAAGATCCAGTCCCAGTTTACCAAGAACCTCATCCTTGGCCTGGATGTCATCAGCAACAGATAATAGCTCTACCTTTGCATCCTTGAGCTTGGCAAGGAGCACAAAGCCTTCGAACTTCATCTTCTCTTCCTTGAGAGACTGATACTTAAGTGCCTGATCCCGTTCAGCTTTGAGCTTTTGGAGTTGCTGGCCGACTTCTTCAATGATTATATCGACTCTTTCGACCCTTTCACGCACGATCTCAAGCTCGTTTATTGCCCTGTCTTTTTTGTTGTCAAACTCCGCGACACCGGCAATCTCATCTATAATCTTACGCCTCTCCCCCGCCGTCATGTTGATTATACGGGTAACATCACCCTGCATCACAACATTATAACCTTCGGGAGTGACCCCTGCTTTTGCAAGATTGTTGTGTACATCCGTGAGGCTGACAGCCTTGCCATTGAAGTAGAAGTAGCTGTAATAACCGGAGTCTGTTTCGCGTATTTTTCTAGTGATGGAAACCTCATCACTTGCAACCGGCATTTTGCGGTCTGTATTATCGAATTTGATGGTGACCTGGGCAAAATCAGGTTTCTTGGAACTTTCACCGTTATAGATTAGGTCAGTGAGCTTTTCAGCCCTCATGGTCCTGGAGCTGGAAAGTCCCAGAACAAAAAGGACACCGTCTATGATATTGGACTTGCCACTACCATTAGGTCCGGAAATAGTGGTAAAACCTTCAAAGAACGGGATCTTTACCTTTTTACCGAAGGATTTGAAGTTAACGAACTCAATTTCCTTGATATGCACGTGATTCCCCTTTTTTTATAAAAAAGATTATTTTCTTCGTGTGACGATTACCACAGCATCTTCATCTTCGCGCGCCTCGATTGTCTCATAGTTAGAGGATTCCTCTTCTTCTTCACATGAGGATTGACCTTCTTCTGCAACAATATATTTGCACGAAGCCATATCCTGTCGTGAGTCCTTGTCGAGTCGAACCTTGCGCTCATCATCGGTTTCTGCGATAATATATTCAGACCGGCATTCAGGTTCAGGCATTTCAGGTTGTTTTACAGAAGGAACTTCCCTTACATTGAAACGCATGTTTGGAGATGAGGATGGCTGGACAGTTCCCGAAGAAGATTCAGATTCATCAGACCTTATGGAAACCTTTGAATTGAATGGTTTTGCTGAAGGTGATGGTTCAGTTGGAGCTGAGCGTACAGAAGAAGGAATTGCTGAAGATGGAGGTACAGGCTGTGATTGTGACGGAGTTGCTGAAGGTGCTACAGGTTTAGGTTCCGGCCTATATACCTTTGCGTTTGATGGTTCCTTTACAGGCTCAACCGGTGATTTTTGCTCTACTTTCTTTTCGCAAGGAACGGGTAACTCTTTCATAGAACGTATCATTGATTTCTGGTCAAGAAGTTCATCCATTATTCCATTCAGGTTGCTCGTCATTGCCTGAACTTTCTGCTCAAGTTGGACAATGCGATTATTAATATCAAGGTCACTTTTCAGATCACTTCTTATTTCCCGGAGAATAGAATCGCGGAGAGTCGTTTTTATGTCCTCAATTTCCGCCTCTTTTTCCTTTAACTGGCGTTCGAGACGCTCAATTATAAAGTCCCTGTTTTCAGAATTCATTAAATACCTCGCAAATCCATTCAGTCCCTCATTAAGTGTTTCAAAAATCTTGTGTTAATATATGGGTAAAAGTATAATATACCTTCTGGTCGCCAGATGTATTTTATTCAAGCAATAAATAAGTATTTACTGTCAATTATCTTGCATATATGGCTGAATTATTTGTCACTGGGTCTTTCTCTACCATAAAAACATGATCTGCCGAATCAATTAGTGAGTCATCATGGGACACCACAAGAATCTGCCCCACACCGATATCACGCATCATATCTATCAGTTTTATAAGCTGTTGAACATGGCCCCGGTCCAGGAAAACTGTAGGTTCATCCATTATAAGCGGCGGAAGCCCGGCACCATCATGAGATGAAGTACCAAGTGAGAGCAGGCGATATATTGCACAGCGAAGTACCAGATTGAATAAAGCACGCTCTCCGCCGCTGAGAAGCTTGGGTTCAAGAGCAGTGCCATCCTTTTCGAACACCGTGAGATTATAATCTGCGTCCAGCATTACATGAGAATAAGCATTATTTGAATACATGAACGAGAATATTTCGTTTATCAGCCGGTCAAGCGTCTGTATATTGCTGGAACGCAGTTGCGCACGTATTCGCATGTACATACTTTCAAGGTTCTCAGCATCAGAATAAACAGCATTGAGATAATCAGCCCGGTTCTTTAGCATATCCAGATTCTTTTTGAGGCCTGAAAGTCGGGTCCTGTCATTTTCAGCCATTCCCTCTTTCTTCATTACCTCGCCTTTTTCAAGCTTCAGCCTATCAATTTCCGAATTGATCTTGCTAAAAGCAAAACTATAATCTTTGCTAAAAGATTCGAGCTCTTTCTTATCGAATTTTCCAATCTTCTCATCAATATCCTTTACAGATTCTTTTTTCTCCCCTATCTGCCCTTCAAAGAGTGAGATCATTTCCTGAATACCTTTGATTTTCTCATTCATCTGCCTTATTTCGGAAGTTATCTTCTCGAACTCTCCCATTATTTTCTGCATTTCCCGGGCAAGACCAAGGCGTTCCAGGGACTTTGAATGCTCTTTTAAGGTTAATTCCTCTTCCTGCCTTAACCCTTCTACCTTTATTTTTGTCCCGTCGATGGTCTTTTCCAGTACTTCCTTCCCGGACAGAAGTTCCTTTATTTTCAGCTCATCTTCCCTGAGGTGCAGCTTATACTCTTCAATCCTCTTGTTATCCCTGTCAATAGCCTCTTTCGCAGACTCGATATCCCTGAGAACAACATCAATGTCTGATTTACAAGCGCGAGCTGATTTGACCTTATCAACCCTTGCTTCAGCTTCGGCCTGCTTGACCTTAAGTTCAGATAGTTCTGCTTCCAGTTGCTTTATTGTTTCATTATCTGAAACACTGGACTGCTCCACACATGAACCTTTGAGTTCCTGCCCACATGTGGGGCACTTTCCAGCTGCCAGAAGTTGTTTTGATTTTTCAATCCTGCTTTTAAGTTCAGATATCTTCACCTTGAGTTTAGATTCCCTGCCATAGAACCTTTTTTGCTGGTCATTTACAAGGTCGAGAACCTCATCGATGTTTTCAAGTTTTTCAAGAATGAAACCCAGAGAAACTATTTTAGACAAAATATTCTTGTGTTTATCCTCAAGTCCTGCAATGCTGACTTTGTGTTTCTCGATCTCAGAATAAACGCCTTTTATTTTGGAGTCAGCATCTTTTGCCGTATCCTCAATGGACTTTATCTGTTTTTCCGAATCTTTCACAGACTGAGCAATGCTGAGAAGATCTTTTTCAGAAACTGCTTTTTTACTTTTCAGCTCGCTAAGAGCGTCCCGTAAAGAACGTTCAGCTTCATCCATCTGAACGATCAGGGATTCAATATCTTTTGAGTTAGCCTTCAACTGAGACTCTATTTCAGAAACTCTCACCTGTCTGGATTCAAGAAGTTCCTTATGAGAACGAATGTCTTTTGAAAATGAATCAATGGATTGGAATGATTTTGATTTTCTGTCAGTAAGCTCTTTTATCTGTTGTTCCACCGACTTTTTCCTGTCGGAGAGTTCACTTAACTCCGAAAGTTTTTTCGTGACCTCATCTATCAGGGAACGTGTGCGGTCCCTCTTTTCATTGAACGAAGCCATTTCAGAATCAATTTGCCCGGCTCTGGTCTTCAGAGTTGCCAGCCTACCACTGGGATCAGTATCCTCTACGAGCTTTATCTCCGCGCCAAATTCCTTGATACGTCTTTCATTATCACGTTGATGCCGCCCAACTCCAACCCTGGCACTTGAAGATCGTTCCCGGTATTCTTCCAGTTTACCAAGCCTTAGCAGGTCATCGATCATCTTCTGCCTGTCCTTGGGCTTTGAATTGATCAGGACATCAATCTCACCCTGCCTGATGTAAACGCAGTTCCTGTAGGCTTCCTCATCCATATTCAACAGTGACCTGACAGCTTCATAGGTGCGTGATGCCTGGTCGAAAATTATCTCCCCGTTCTTTTTGAGGATTGCACCGGTATTGGAGGCACGGCCTTTTTCCGGGTCGTTCCTGAAAGTCTGTTCAATGTAATAATCATGCCCGTTCTGCTCGAATTCAAGTAAAATGGATGCCTTTGTAGCACCCTTGCGTATGATATCAGAGAGAACAAATTCCTTATCAAGCGTTTTGCTCCCGAAAAGACAGGTAAAACAGGCTTCAAGCAGGCTGGATTTTCCACTGCCGTTAACCCCCGAGACTACTGTCACACCATCTTCGAAGGATAAATCCAGGTTTTCATAACTCCTTATGTTTTGGATTTTCAGCCTTTTTATCATCATAGGTAGTCACCAAGATTGTACTGCCGGGGTTTTACAGTTTCAGGCTCTGTTTTTTTAGCTTTGACCTGCTTTTTATCACTATGCTCAGCATCATCCACTACTACTGAGTCCTCAGACATGTCCATTTTTTCAGTAGCTCCTGTTTCCTTAGATTTTTTAACAGGCACTATATCGTTAGAATTATCAGAAACGGGCATATCTGTTTTTTCAGAACCGTCGGACTTCTGAACCACATCTATTAGAGTATCATCCGATGTTTTCTTTTCAGATTCGGTCACTGTTTCAACTGCATGACCATATTCAGTCATCGCAGACTCGGATACCACCATCGCTGCATCATCGGAAAGTACATAGGAAGCGTTAACAGGAACATATTTCGTAAAATCGATATTTTCAAGCAACTGTCCTAATTTAGACTCGGCCTCATCACCGACTCTTGTCTTCACTATACGTGGATCCCTTATTATATCATCAAGCAATAGACCGCCAGACGTAAGGTCCATTTTCTTAATCTCTTCTTTGACGACATCGTCCGGATCTGAGAAAGAGACTTTCAAAGAGGAATCTTCCAGTGTATCGACTCCACTGCGAAGATCCTTTATCCCCGGAACCAGTGCACCTCTTGACAAAAGGAACTTCTCTATTTCACTGAAATCCAGCTTTACCCTGACATCGCCTGATATTTCCACGAAGGCAACTTTCTCTTCAATGTCATGTTCCATTACTGCGGAAAATACATCCTCGTGAGAATCCGAATCTTCCGTGAGATTGACAGGTATGAATACAAATTCACGCGTCTTAATTGCACGCTTACTTATCTCAATACCAGTTCCCCCGATGGTGACTATATTGTAGGAGCGTGGTTCGCGTTCTGAAGTACTGTTCCTCTCGGTACTGCCACAGTAGGTGACCCATGCATCATTGACTGTGGTTATTTCTTGCTTGTGGTTATCTCCAAGAAGTACTGCATGCACATCAAAAGGAATAGAGTCAATTACCTCTTTTATGTCCCAGTCACCAAAGGCGAAGGGTTTTACGAGCTGGTGCATTACAAACAGGTTATACTTTGCATCGGTTGCCTTGTCATCAAATATGGAATAATCAAATAAGGGTATCTTTGTCTTTGGAACACTGTCAATACCATATAAGGCAAGCTCACCCAGCCTGTAAGGCTCTGTACCAAGACGAATTACAAGACCAAGGCTGCTGTAAAGGTCAAGCCACTGCGTACTCTGTTTGCTCTCATGATTACCAACGATTGCAAGGAGCGAAATTCCTGCACTTTTCAGTTTTGAGAACAGACCCATGGCATCAAGAATATCATCAAGTGTGGGATTCCTGGAATCAAACAGGTCACCTGCATGTACTACAGCGTCCACGCTCATACTAATAGCATCGTCCACCACAGTGGAAAAAGCATTGAAAAAATCCTGCCGGCGTACATCACTATGATATTGCCGGTATCCAAGATGTGTGTCCCCTGTGTGGACTATCCTTATTTCATCCATCAGGGATTATGATATGTATTTGCTGTTTTTAATTGTTTGGGGTATAGAAGCCAATGCCTCGAACATGTGAAATAAATACAACTAATATATTACAATTGTTTTTTATATAATTAGCTACTAATTATACAAAGGGCAATATGGACAAAAAAGGCCAGATAACTATAGATTACCTCATCAGCATCACTATTTTCTTGTTCGTAGTCATCTTTGTATTCAACTACACTTCCGGAATATTCACCCCTTTCATCTCAAATTCTGATGAAACTACGTTGATTGCTGACAGGACTTCAACAGCCCTGGTTGAGAATATCCTGAACGAAGGTGATGAAACTGTTCCTAACATGGTGAATAAGGCAAAAGTCGATCTGTTATTTGCAGAACTGGATGGAAATTACACCCATACTGTTGACTACCTTGGCTTGAACGGATCATATCTTAGATACGACCTTAATGTCACACTGGAAAACAAAACAGGGATTATCAACACTTCTGGGAAAGTAATACCAACCGGTGTCAATGTTGGCCAGACAAAAAGAATAGTCTTGTTGAAAGATATAAATTCAGGAAATACAGAAGCAACCATAATGTCATTTAGGGTGTGGTAATATGAACTGGAATATCTTTTATATGAAAAAGAATTCACACGCCCAGATGCATACACTTGAGGCGGTAATGGCAGCACTGATAATGGTTGGAGTGATTGTGTTCGCAGTAGAAGCAACCTCTCTGACACCACTCACATCATCAACTGCAAATGCACATATCGAAGCCCAGCTGCAGACCATTGGCCAGGATATGCTAAATGCACTTTCCTACACACCATCTGGCCACAACTCCGATCTTAAGAATGACGTACTGAGTTGGGACGGAACAGAATATGTATGGAACGGAACAGCATACCGATCAAGAGATTCCAGCAACACGACCCTTTCAAACAGTTCCCTTGGTGATATGTTCCTATTTATTGCAATCCCCAGAGGAATTGCACACAATGTCCATTTCGCCCGGATAAATGAAAATGGCATTGAGATGTCGAGTCCCTACATATATAATGGCGATCCATCCAACAATGCTGTGATCATCTCTAAAAAAGTAGTCCTTTCAGATTATGAGGTTGGGAACACATCTGTTTTTATGACAAATACAGGAATACCTGATGCTGATACAAGTAGTGATTTTTACAATATTGTCAATATCAAAATGACACTCTGGAGAATGTAAGAACATTGGAAAGTGATGGAATGAAAAAACTGGATGAATGTGGGCAATTACTCCTTGTTACAGGGTTTGCACTGGGAATCGGCATAGTTGTGCTTACCATCATGCTGAACAATGTCATATATGCCAGTAACGTTGCCTCAGAATCAAGTATTGATACTTCGCGTTACGAGATTTCAAATGCTGTCCAGATGACATCAGAAAGCTATGAAGATGCTTACAAGTATGCTATGAAAGATGGAAGTTTCAATAATACGTCCTTTGAACAGTACATAGATATGTACATAGAGATAGCTTCCAGAAACTACGCGATCTCAGGATTTACTTTTAATTGTGAGAATACTACATTGCATCAACCTTTTTTCACCCAAACTGGACTCGTGGATGGAAGAGATAATTGGACAGTTGCCAGTAACATCAACACCACAGATGTGTTTTTGCTGGAAATCCCCGACACATCAAAACTAGGAGATAGCTCTGACAGCCTGACAATAACAATTACGAATAGTTCCGCTACCCTATGGTCCATTGAACTTTACAACTCAAGCGGCATTATAAACGCCACTGTTTCAGATCAGTCATCAGTAATAGGAACATATACAGCAGCCACCCTGATCAACATAACCGGAAATAAAATTGACTCCAACCCTTCAGGGTCATTCTTTTTTTCAGATAATACAGATGGAAATGATTATTCAATAAATATCCTCCATGGCGGCAATGCAGTGGGATACTTCACATTTTCAGGAAAACTCAGTTCAGGAGAGGATTTTGCATATGCAAGGCACCGGGTGATCAATCCGACTTTCACCATGAGCTCTAGTGAAATGAATATGGTCCGTAATTTACCGGTATCGTTGCCAGGGAGAAACATATGACACTACGGAACATATGTAGCGATGAGAATGCGGTTTCAGTTTCAATTGGATTCATACTTACTTTTTCGATAACAGTCCTAATGCTTGTCATGGTTCTCAGTTCATTCTACAGCCTGATGGATCAGGCAGAACAAACCGTGATGCGTGACGAATTTGAGATACATGGAAGTGATATCGCTGTGCGTATTGCATCTATGGACACCATGATTGGTGCTGCAGAGAACTCCGGATCGCAGATCGGAGAAATAAGATATGAGCTGTCCCTGCCTAGCAAGATCGCAGGAAAAACATATTCATTAGAGTTTGTTAACAGCACCAAGGATATTGTGCTCACATCAGATGACAGAGATGAAACGATAGTAAAAGTTCCATATTATGCCGATAACGCAGTAGTCTATTCAACTACACTATATAGTCAGAAAAATGAGTATGTAATGACATACGAACCCGATAAAGATGCCATCATAATATTCTGAGCACATGGGAACAAAACAAAATGACAAGAAGAAAAAGATCAGTCTTTTCTGATGATGCGGTTACGGAAGTTCTGGACTTCATCATAACACTTGGAATGATGCTTCTGGCAATTGGAATCATAGCTGTTGTAGGGTACCCTTTGGTTGAGCATATGAAAGAATCAGGATATCAGGAGAACATCCGACAGAGTTTCTCAGTACTTACCCCAAACATGAATAAAATAGCGGCAGGTAAAGCTCCCTCCCAGTCTGTAGAACTAAAGATGCATGGTGGTATAGTTTCCGTCACGGGTAATAGCTACATGAATGTAAGCATGGACATGTGGAATGAATCCACGTCCTCAATTGAATCGATCTCGTTTGAAAGGCAATTACGTGCGATAGAAAATGAATACATGGACACATCGTTCGCCTATGAGAATACCGGCGCATGGGCCAGATATCCACAGGGAAGTGCAATTGCAATATCAAAACCTGTATTTGCATATGACAACAGTTCACTGTTAATACCCATGGTAACGATCACAGGCAATGAAGGAATATCAGGATCGGGATTGATCCGTGTGGTATCAAACGGTGGTCAGCTTTTAGTTGAAAGTTATAACAATGTGTCACAGGTTGAGATTACACTATCAAGCGATTATTACGAAGCATGGGAAAAATATCTTAATGAATCGATCGGAATGCAGACAACATATGTAAACGCAAGCAACATGACGATTCAGGTAAGAAAGGATTACAATCCAAATATCGATGTTTTCATAACAGTTTCTCCTATGAGCGTGACTGTAGAGTGAAATTAAGAAGTAAAATGGGTGGGTGTAGAATGAAAAAATTAATACGATCTGAAAAAGCCGTTTCATCCGTTGTGGGAATGATAATGCTATTGGCACTTACAATTACATCTGTAAGTATGATTTTTCTTTATGGTGTGCCAACAATATACGAAATGCAGGATATGGCAAATGCCCAGAAGGTGGAACAGGCATTCACGATATTTGATTCACGTACAAGCAAAGTCGCACTCGGAGAATCGCCAAGCCAGAGCACTTCCTTTTCTATGACAGGAGGTGACATAAAAGTTAATGGTGATAACCAATCCTATGAAGAAAGCCAGATAGTTATCATCTCTGTAGATATTGATGCTTCATGGTATGATGCTTTCAAACAGAACAAGGATAAGTGGAGATCCTGGGAGGACTATACCAGTAATCCTGAGATGAACGAGTTCAATGCGTCAATGGGAAGTATTGTGTACAGTGACAAAGACAGAGTTATCGGATATGAAGGAGGAGGAGTGTGGTCCAAATATCCTAATGGAAAATCGGTTATGATATCCCCACCTGAATTCCATTACAATGGGGAAACTTTGACACTTCCAATAATGAGTATAGAAGGAAATACCGCATACGATGGAAGATCTGATGTCGATATCACCGTCAGCTCTGACAACATGCCAACAATATTGTATCCGGATCCTTTAGATTCAAGAAGAACAAATCCTCTGACATCAGATAAAGTTCTCATCTATATAAAGAGTGAGTTCTATAACGCATGGGCGGACTATGCAAATTCCCTTGCGTATACTAGTGCTGAAACAGATGATGCAAATGAGACTGCCATTGTAGAGCTGGAAGTAATCCCTGCAATGGGAAAAGATAGACTGAAACAGGCTTTCAAGGTAGGGGCAGTAAACCAGTCAAACCCTGCACCAATATACAATTTCTCTCTTGACCTTGAAGCAAGGGCTTCTGCAGGGCTGAATCCCAGCAACTACAGGATAACTGCATCCTCAGGCACAAGGAAACTAACCTATACACTTGCGAAGAAAGGAGGTGCAAACCAGCTAATCATGAGTGTCATCTACGAAGACACAGCCACCGGAGGAGGAGTTGAAACATGGGATGGAATGGATATTTTCCCTGTAAGTGGCAAACAAGATGATCAGGCTGCTGAAGTAGACCTCTTAAGTCAGACATTTACCTTTGAGTACGACGAGAGCAGTGATTTTTCATGGGACAATAATAGTTCGTTAGGTATTGATCCGGATATCGCCTATACCAACGGTGATACGACATCACTCTACAACCTTACCCAGCATTACATGAAGCTCATCACAATGGAAGGATCAGTGATTTTCGTTCTAGATCATCCCGGCAGTGGAAAAGGCAAAGGAGGAGGATCAGACCCTGTAGATTATGATGAATCCACCCTGACCCTTTACTATGACGGCATGCCGGGCAGTATAACTTACCTGCATGTGAGCAGGAACGATCTTACAGCTACCCTTAAATGAAGTGCAGGAAATATAATTAATTTACAATTATCCTTTTATATAATAGACAACATATATATGTTGAGGAATTATGATCGATACCCGTGGCCAAATGCACATAGATTACCTCATCGGTATTGCAATATTTCTGGTAAGTATAATTTTTGTATTTTCATATACAACAGGTCTTTTCACTCCATTCCAGTCCAACTCAGACGAAGTTACATTAGTCGCTGACAGGATATCGACAAGCATAATCGAGCAAAGCATGAGCGCAGGGAATCCCCGGACCCCAAACCTGCTGAACGGTACAAAGGTTGATAATTTCTTCAGTCAGGTGAATGCAAATTATGAAGGCACCATCGATTACTATGGTATGAATAGCTCGTTCCTGAGTTACAATCTCAACATCACAATGGAAAGCATCTCATCTGGTTTACTGATACATTCCACAGGGAAAACGTTGCCTACACAGGGAAACATAGGCCAGACTAAAAGAATAGTCATTGTCCGGGATGAAAATACCGGGAATGAAACTCAGAGAATGCTATCTGTGAGAGTGTGGTAATATGATCGATGAGAAATGTCCATTTAATGTTAAATTCGATACATCGGCCCAGCTACACACCCTAGAAGCTCTCATGACTCTCATAATCATTACGGGAATAATAATTTTCACTGTCCAGGCAACTTCTCTCACTCCCCTTACATCCTCAACGGCAAATGCCCACATAGAAGCACAGCTTCAGACAATGGGCCGGGATATGTTGAATGTGCTTGACCATTCCCACTACGGGCAGAATTCCAGCCTCAAAGAAGACATACTGAACTGGGACGGAGAGAAATATACCTGGAACTCTATCGATTACGTATCTAAAAACAATAACAACCTCGAAAACAGCTCGACAGCTGACCTATTGGAGAGTGTGATCGTTTCCAAAGGCATAGCACACAATGTAGAATTTGCTGTGATCGGTAGCACAGGGACAATTATGACCCTGCCTTACATATACAACGGCGAACCTTCGGATAATGCGGTAATAGTTTCGAGGAGAGTGCTGTTGTCTAACTCAGATATAGCTGATACTTCCCAATTCAGATCCGATACAGGCATACCTGATGCCGATACAAGTACGGATTTCTATAATCTTGTTGATGTGAAGATGACATTATGGCGAATGTGAAACAGGTGTTAACATGAAAAGACTGAACGAATCCGGTCAGATGATATTGATTGCCGGTTTTATTGTCGGAATAGGCATCGTAGTTCTGACTGTCATGCTTAACAACATCGTTTATGCAAGTAACACAGCCTCAGATTCCAGTATCGAGACAAACGTCTTTGATTATTCCAACGTTGTACAAATCACCGTCGAAGCCTATGAGAAAGCTTATGCAGACTCAAATGGCGGATCAGACAATGCCAAATTCAATGCTTACCTGGCAAACTACTCAGAAAAAGTTGTAAAGAGCTATTCATTCTCAGGATTCATATTTTCCCTTGATTCAGGAACACTGCAGGATGCTTATTTTACGCAAAATGGTCTGAGTGACGGAAACGATGACTGGATAGTTGTCGAAAGGGTTAATTATACAGATTCATTTTCCTTATCCAGGCTTAATGCATCCACTCTGGGGAATGAATCAAACAAGTTTGTAATAGAAATTAATAATCAGTCAGGTACAATCTGGTCAGCCAGTCTGTTCAATTCAAGTGGTGACATCAACCTCACTGTGTACGACAGCAGTTCCATACTGAATTCTAAAGATGATTCATTCAGCGAAATTAACATTACATCAAATAAGGCCGATACAGCTGACTTCAATTATTATTTCAGCAACCAGACTATAGGAGAAACTTACAGCATCAAATTCATAAATGGAAGTCAGGCAATGGGTACATTTCTGACATCAGGCGATCTAGTTAACGGAGAGCAATTCTACATTGAACGAGTACATATCGTCAATAGCACCATGAAACTGAACAAGAACGGACATCTTGAGATTAATTCGACAATACCTATTACGTTACCAAAGGGGCAGATATGATCCGGCAATTCAAAGATGATGAGAGAGCGATATCCGTTTCCGTTGGTTTCGTGTTAACCCTGGCTATTACAGTAATAACTATGGTAGTTGTGATCAGCTCTTTTTACGATATGATAGACAGGGCCGAACATACAATAATGAGAGACGAATTTGAGATACACGGTAACGATATGGCATTACAGATATCGAACATCGATACTGCCGTACAGATAACCAAGAATGCAGGAGGGGAAGTAGGTAGTTTTTTCTTTGAATTACCACTTCCTGATGAGATCGCAGGCCAACAGTATTCAATGGAGATATCGAACCAGACTAGTGAGATCATATTCGAGTCCCACGGGAAGTATGCTACCCGGGTAAAAGTACCCTACAAGGTACATGAAACCGAAGTCGCGTCGGTAAAACTTTTCAGCGGATCTGATGATTTCATATTATACTATGATCCTGACACGAACATGATAGAAATCGATTAAACCGGAAGATGTATATGGAAAAATCATTTAAATATTCGAATGATGCAGTATCGGAAATTGTTGATTACAGCATCATTTTAGCCATCATACTCTTTGCAACCGGGATAATCATAGTTGCTGGCGTACCGATTCTGGAAGACATGCAGGATGCCCATCATACCGAAAATATAAAACAAAGTTTCCAGGTACTGGCCCTCAATATCAATAAGGTAGTATTCGGAAATGCTCCTACACAATCAGTCGAATTGAAAATGTACGGGGGGTCTTTGTCTGTTACGGGAAACAGCCAGATTGGCATAACTATGCAGACATGGAACAGTTCATCAGATTCGTTTAGCTCATCATTTTATGGAAAACAGATGAGAAAGATAGAGAATGATTTTCAAGATACTTCTACGGGTTATGAGAACACCGGAGTGTGGATCAAATACAGCACAGGAGAAGCAATTATGGCATCTGAGCCACGTTTTACCTATGCAAATAACGTTCTGGTGATCCCTGACGGAAGTGTTTCGGGTGCAGACTCCATTTCCGGTTCAGGACTTGTGCGTGTGACAACTGATGCCGGGACAAGGTCCATAAACAGCTATCAAAACGTCTCACATGTAAACATAAGCATAACGAGTGATTATTTTAAAGCATGGGAAAAATACCTGAATGAACACCTTGGCATGTCAACCATAGAGCTTAACGAGACGACTCAAACTGTTTTAGCAGGTAAGATTTATACCGAAAATATAGATGTATACATCGTCAAGGCGGCCATGGACGTTACTATCGATTAATAATCATATGGAGTTAAAAAATGGGAAAGGATCTGTCAGGGAATAAAGCTGCAGTTTCATCGGTTGTGGGAATTACAATCATGTTTGCAATCACGCTCCTATCAATAGGTATAATGGTCCTCTACACACTACCCGCAATAGAAAGCATGGAAGATATGGCCCAGGCTCAAAAAATTGAGCAGGGATTCACAGTTTTTGACTCCAGAACCAGCAAGACAGCCCTCGGAGAAGCTCCTCTTCAGACGACGGGCCTTTCCCTTATGGGAGGAGATGTCGAAATTATGGGGGACGATGATGCCTACAATGAAAGCCAGATAATGATCATAGGACTTTCATCAAATTCAACATGGTATGATGATTTTTACCAGAATCGTAGTTATTGGGATGCATGGAAAAGCTATGAGAACGAACCAGACTTTGCAGGATTCAACGCATCCATGGGAAAGATAGTTTATACTTCAGGAGAAAGGATCATTGCCTATGAAGGCGGTGGCGTGTGGTCTAAATATCCCACCGGTGGGACGGTAATGATTTCACCACCAGAGTTTCATTTCAATGGTGAAACACTAACAATTCCTATTATGAAAATAACAGGAAATACTTCAGTTTCAGGAAGTACAAATGCAGCGATTTCCGTTGCATCAACCAGCGATCCAGATATACTGTTCCCGAATAGTACCAAGAACAGCCTTTTTGTCAATCCTCTCAAGGCTGACAAGATAATCATCTACATCCAGAGTGATTATTATGATGGATGGGCAGAATATGCGGAAACACTAATAACCACCACAGCAACCCTTGATGACGAAAACAAAACAGCAATTCTGGACCTTGATACCGTACCAGAGATGGGAACATATCCATTGGCCTACAATTTTAAGATAGTTCAACTGAATGAATCAAATCCCGAACCCATATACAATTTTTCATACTACCTTGAAGCAGTATCAAAAGATGCATCAAATTTTAATTCCGCACAATTTTGGCTCAGGGCCTCATCTGGAACAAAAGAGATAGAATATGAGACCGATAAGACAACCATACAACATGTCAAATACAGGGATTCTGCTGTCAGTACCAATTGGGAGACATGGGTAGATGCAGGCAGTGAATTTACAAAATATGAAGACCCTGACAACAAGAAGCATGCAAATTGTACCTTCGACTTCTTAAATGAAACTTATCTTATGGAATATTCCGATGGAGAAATTGAAGAGTACTCCTGGAATGTGACCAGCCCCACAACAATGATACCAAACATGACAATCGTAGATGGTGATACGCAGTCGTTATACAACATAACCATGCACTACTTCAAGCTCATGGCACTGGAAGGAACCATTGACTGTACATGGGAGGAAAAACAAAATAATAAAGTGGAGGAAATAGATTCCGAATACACTCTCCTATATGATGGAGGAGGCAACCTTATTTCTTTCCTCCACGTGACGAGAAACGAGCTTGAAGCTACCATCGATTAAGTGCTTTGGCAAATCCGAACAGCCTTACAGAAAACCTTAAATCCGGCACACCCATTAACAAATCTCATTAAGGTGAAACTCATGAAGAAAGCAATAATAGAAACCGATAAAGGTAACATTGTACTGGAACTTTTCGAGAAGGATGCACCAAAAACCGTAGCAAACTTCGAGAAACTCATTAAGCAGGGATTCTACGACGGCCTTACTTTCCACAGGGTCATACCAAACTTTGTCATCCAGGGCGGATGTCCTAAAGGAGACGGTACAGGTGGACCAGGATACTCCATCAAATGTGAGACAAAAGGTAACCCACGCAAACACGGCAAAGGCGCACTTTCAATGGCACATGCTGGAAAGGACACCGGAGGCAGCCAGTTCTTCATCACACACTCACCACAGCCACACCTTGATAATGTACATACCGTTTTCGGCCAGGTAGTCGAAGGTATGGACGTTGTCAACAAGATTAAGCCAAATGATGTGATGAAAAAAGTTACTGTTGTAGAAGAATAAACTCATTTCTGCAGTGTCCACTACCCACGATACTGCAAACTTACTTTTTTGTATCCATAGTGGGCAAGTATAACTGCTCGTTGCCCTATCTTGTAATTTATATGTATACCTACATAGTTCGGCTTTTTATTTACAACATAAGTCATACTTTTTACAAGCAATATCCAGATAGATATTTATATTAGTCCTAACAAGAATAATCGATATGTCCCAGAGAACATAACGGCGCTTGGAATAAGCTACCATTATCAGAAAGAGACATGTTCAAATTACAAAGGTGGTCCATATGAAACAAAATAGAAACTTCATTGTAGGAATTACAGCCATACTGATAATAATGATGCTGGCAAGCGGATGTGTAAACAAACCATCTGAACAAACAGAACCTACACAAATCACAGTATCTGCTGCCTCAACACTTACCGAATCTTTTGAAGAGATTGTAGAACAGTTCAAGATAGAGAATCCTGAAATAGATGTTCAGCTTAACCTTGCAAGCTCGGGAGCGCTACGTATGCAAATTGAAGCAGGTGCCCCCATTGATGTCTTTGCATCAGCATCTCAGCAACATATGAATCTACTTGATGAAAAGGAAATGATAGTTAAAGATTCAAGGACTGACTTTGCTCAAAATTCAATGGTCCTTATCGTCCCAATAACCAGTGAGCTGGAGATTACAAGCGTAGATAGCTTGTTAAATGATAGCGTTAAAAGATTTGTCATCAGCGACCCGGAAATATCACCAGCCGGAACTTATTCAAAGCAATCCCTTGTAGAATCTGGACTATGGAATGAATTAGAAGGAAAAGCAGTGCTTGCCGAAACCGTCAAGCAGGTGCTGGTCTATGTTGAAAGAGGCGAAGTTGATGCAGGATTTGTATTCATGACTGATGCAAAAATTGCAAAAAAAGACACCATCAAAATCATATCCACCATTCCTACCAGCACAGACATTAGTTATCCAATAACAGTCCTTGAATCATCAGAACATAAAAAAGAGTCACAAATGTTCGTAGATTTTGTTACAGGCCAAAAAGGAAGATCAATATTAGAATCACATGGATTCACGGCATAATAAGGATTAAAAAGAAATGCTGGACCAGATATGGTTTCCCCTTGGGATCACGCTGAAAATAGCAATATTATCCACCCTTGTAGTAGCAGTGGTAGGTGTGATAATATCATATGTGCTCGCAAGACGTGATTTCAGGGGAAAATGGTTCGCAGATGTCCTCGTTACTTTACCTCTTGTACTCCCCCCCACTGTAACAGGATACATTCTGGTAGTATTACTGGGAAAAAACGGAGCCCTCGGAAATATCATTTACAACCTGACAGGGTGGACCATACTTTTCACATGGGAGGCAGCAGTCATTGCAGCTTTTATCGTATCGCTTCCACTTATGGTAAAAACTACTGCTGCTGCAATCGAAGCAGTGGACAGAGATTTCGAATATGCCGCATTCACCCTTGGAAGAAAAGAACTGGAAACTGCGCTTTTCATCACACTTCCACTTGCAAAAAAAGGGATACTCGCAGGAATAGTCCTGAGTTTTGCCAGGTCGGTGGGAGAGTTCGGAGCAACACTCATGGTCGCAGGGAATATACCCGGAAGAACTAACACTATGTCACTTTCGATATACAGCGCATTCCAGACAGGGAATAACGAACTTGCCAATACGCTGGTAATAATATTGATAGCAATGTCACTACTCTCTATGGCCATAACTGCAAAACTTGTCGACACATGGAAGGTCTGAGGTGTTAGTATAGGCATCAAAGTGGATTTCAGAAAACGATATTACAAGAAAAAAAGCGACAAGAAAAAAGGCATAGAGCCTTCTTTTACACTTGATGCCAAATTTGAGATTGAAAATGAGCTGGTAGTACTTTTCGGACGTTCGGGGTCAGGGAAGACTACAGCACTCCAATGCATTTCCGGACTTCTTGAACCCAACGGTGGAAAGATAATCGTTAATAACAAAGTGTATTTCGATTGCCATAAAAGAATAAACCTTCCGGTACAGCAGAGAAGCCTCGGATACGTATTCCAGAACTATGCCCTGTTTCCCCACATGGATGTGAAAAAGAACATTGCCTACGGACTGAAAGGATGGAGCAAAGAAGAGAAAGAAAAGAGAATTCAGGAAATGTTGCAGCTACTCCATATAGAAGGCCTGGAGAACAATTATCCTTCACAGCTTTCAGGTGGACAGAAACAAAGGGTAGCACTTGCACGGGCCCTTGCACCCAAGCCTGATATCCTCTTGCTGGACGAACCATTCTCAGCACTGGACATGGTAGTGCGTATGAAACTTCGGGAGAAGATCAAGGAGATACAGAGGGAGCTTAGCATTCCGGTGCTCTTCATAACCCACAATCATGTAGAAGCCTTCACGATTGCTGACAAGATAATAATTTTCCACGACGGACGCGTGCAGCAGCTGGGAACACCCGAAGAAGTCTTTTATCATCCGAAGAACAGGCATGTTGCAGAACTTGTAGGTATGTCCAACATCTTCGAGGATTCGCTTGCCTTAGACGAGGATGAAACATCCAGAACACTGACACTTAAATGTGGAAACTTGCAGGTGATCGCAAATAAGCCAGATAATAAAGTAAACGATAAAATGGCATGGGGTATAAGGCCTGAAAATCTCCGTATATTGCCCCTTATAGATAAAAGGGAGAATGCCGGAGAAAATACATTTACTGCCAGCGTGAAGAGCATTGTCAATAAGGGAGCAAGTAAAATTCTGGCTCTTGAGATAACAGAACATGAAAATATACTGATTGCTGAGCTGGCAAACCAGTTCTTTGAGGATATGGACCTTAAAGTAGGCGATGACTGTTTTGCGAGGATCGAAAAAAGCAAGATAGTCATTTTCTGAAACGCTTTTTTCTAAGGTGTTAAGCATAGGTTATCAGACAGGTTTGTGCCCAATAATCTTTTAAAGTTAGATTACATCATTTTATAGCAGAGATGAAATTCATTGAAAGGCTTTTTGGAAAAAAGCAGGAAAAAGAAGAATCTCAGCCAACTGTTTTTAAGCTCATGGAACTTGCCGGTATTGTGAGAGACGAGTCTAAAAAGCAGGAAGAAGAACTTCGACCTGTTGTAAAGGGAAAATATGATGGAATCAAAAATGCACTCAGAGACCTGGAACAATTAAAGAAAGAACTACTAACTGCTGAACCTATTGAGGGTGCAAGTAAAAGAGGAGAAAAACTTGGAGACTCAAACAGGGACAATGTAGCCAATAACCTGAAGCTCATCGATGATAAGTTGAAAGTTCCCGGAGATACCTCACCTGTAGCTGCTTCTGAATTCTATACAGATTCAAAATCCACCCTGAAAACTGTTTTAGATAATACCCGTAAAAGCCTGATGTATATAAAGGCACTTTACCCCAGGGAACACCAGAAAATAAATCAGGGCCTGGCAGATCTTGAAGATGCGCTTGACGAACTCTACTCCTCGACAATGAAGGGAAACGAAAGGATAGGAGAATTACAGAAGATTTCTACGGAAGCGGAGAATGTTAGCAGGACCGGAAAAGAAATAGAAAATAGTACTAAAAAAATGGTGGAATTGGATTCTAAGTACGAATCTGCAAAGGACAAACTTTCTGTGGATGACTCCAGACTTACGGAACTTGAGAATAGTAGCGAATTTGAAAGAGCAAAACAACTGGAAACTGAGATTCGACTTCTTGATACAAAGATAGCAGACGCAGGATCCGAAGCAAGAAGACTCTTCACACCACTTTCAAAGGCCATTTCCAGAATGGAAAAACAGGATGAGAATGAGAGATGTGTACTTTCCCCTGAGAACAGGGAAATACTCAGGACCATTAAAGAAGAACCTGCATTTGCAATTGAACATGACCTTAATCCTTTTCTTTCACAACTCAAGAGCAGGGTCGAAAGTGGAGAACTTGGCCTGAAGGACCAAATGTGTGACAAAACCCTAAAGCAAATACAAGTGCTGGACGATAAAAAAATAATATTATCCCTTGTTGAGCAAAGAAAAAAGTATCTTTCAGAGAAAGAGAAGCTAGAAGTGGAATTAAACGGTCTTAGTATCTATCAGCAAAAAGAAGAGATTGAAAAAGAGATTGAAAGACATCATGTTCTGGTAAGATCTACAAACCATGACATTGACTTAGAAAGAAGACAACTGGAAAACCTTAAAGAAGAAATGGAAAGAGGAAAGTCAGTGCTTCTTTCAGATGTAAGGCATGTTTTCGGGAAAGAGGCAATGATAGAATATGGGGAACGTACCTGAACATAGGAAAGGAGTAATAACATGGGACATGATGAAACAAATATCCACAGATTGAAGGAAGTCACTGAATTCGTTAAGACAAGTCAAAATGAAAAGAAGGAAGAAAAAAAGAAAGAGAAAAGGAATATTCTGGGGCTTAATGATTAAAGACATCTATTATTTTTTTACAATTTGTTCTATTTCGGTAAAATCTACTGCGTAATTATAATCGTATTTCTTTTGTTACACACATGTAAAACTGTGGTTCCAGGAATATGAACTCACAATATTAATAGAATAATCGTAACTATTCAGCCTGGCACGATTTGCCTATTGGTACTGATTTCATCGAAATAGAGATGTCTGCTCACTAACAATCTAACAATCAAAAAAGCAATCAATAGCAACAATCAAAATAAATGATCCTAATGAAATTTACGTTTCAACTTTTTGTCAAGATTGTTATTGATAGCGTTTTTATCAGGCTGAATAGTTACGAATAATCTACTTGTATGGATTAATAAATTATGAGAAAAAGGAAGTAATGCGAGGGCAACAGAGAAAACTATAATACCCTATCGCCCTCTTGACGTCTTAAATATTCCGATTGGCAAGCATACATGTTGCAGGGTATTTCCCTGAATTGATCCAATCGAAAGCCGAAACATAGTGTCGCAGTGTTTCAAACTTCGAACATTACATTCTCAGCAATACTTACTATATGACTCATAGGATAAGTTTTTTTCGGTCGACTTGAACAACTTCTCAATAAAAAAAACAATGATTACAAAAATTGAGCGATCCCGAAGGGATTTGAACCCCTGACCCTCGGGTTAGAAGCCCGATGCTATATCCTGGCTAAGCCACGGGACCGCTAATGATTGACTGGAGTCTGAAATAGGTTTTCTAGCATAAAAGCCTTTTGTAAGAATCCAGGCACATTCCTAAATTGCAAACAATGTGAATGTGAATACAAATATATAATAGTTTGACATCAAACCTACCATCAATTTGATGAGGCTTCATTATGAGTGAACTTTTGATATATTACAACGGCGAATATGTCCCCAAATCGAAGGCCACGACTTCGATATACGACCATGGATTCCTGTACGGTGATGGTGTATTCGAAGGCATAAGGGCCTACAACGGACGTGTCTTTAAGTTACGGGAACATATTGACAGGCTTTATGACTCAGCAAGGGCAATAGCTCTGAAAATCCCCCTGTCCAAGGAAGAGATGGAAGAAGCTGTCCTGGAAACACTCAGGAAAAACAATCTGAAAGACGCATATATAAGGCCTATTGTATCAAGGGGTGTAGGAGACCTTGGACTTGACCCCAGAAAATGCCCAAACCCCAATATTTTCATCATAAGCCAGGAATGGGGTGCAATGTACGGAGACCTCTATGAAGTCGGGCTCACAGGAGTTACTGTTGCAATCAGGAGGAACTCGGCTGATGCTCTTTCCCCGAATATCAAATCACTCAACTACCTGAACAACATCCTTGCAAAGATCGAGGCAAATGAGAAAGGTGGAGATGAAGCTATTTTCTTTGACGGGAACGGCTATCTTTCCGAAGGTTCAGGCGACAATATCTTCATAATTAAGAACGGAAAAGTCTACACCCCTCCGACAATAAACAACCTAAAAGGCATTACAAGAGCTACTGCAATCGAATTATTGAAGGAAATGAATATCGAGGTTATTGTAGAGAACATGGGACTTTTCGACCTTTATACTGCTGATGAGATATTCGTGACAGGTACGGCTGCTGAAGCTGCCCCTCTTGTCAAGGTGGACGGCCGTGATATCGGTGACGGAAAGCCAGGACCTATTACAAAGAAGATGGTTGCAGCTTTGACAGAGTCACAACAACCACAGGAACACCTATTTTTCCTTAAAATGAAGAGTTGACTCTTCATTATCTTTTCTTCTTTTTTATTTCTTCAAAACATTAATTAGGCATTACTCCAGTAACCTATTGTATTCAAATGCTATTATAATATAATATAGAATAAATGAGGTTTTAGAATGGAACTAGAGGGAGAAAAAGGCAAAGTGGTAATGCAGAACCTCAAATACCTCAATGATTCGGTAATGGCAATATTGCTGCTCATGCCTGTGACCCTTGTGATCACTTTCGAAGCCCTGGATTCCACCCACAACCTGAAGATACTTTCCCTTGCTACATGGATCGTGTATCTCATGGGTCTGTGGTATGTTGCTTCAAGAGTATTCAAGCTCAACAAAACGCTTATAGCGTATCTTGACGATGAATAAGCGAGCATAATGGAACGCAAGGAATTCAGGGAACTCACCCCCGTAGAAGAAGCAAGGAAGCTGATCGAACAGATCAGAGTCCAGCCAGAAATTATTACTTTAGCTATTGAAAAAGCTGTAGGACACATCATAGCAGATGACATACCTTCGGGTGTGGATGTGCCTGCATTCAACCGCTCTGTCAAAGACGGTTATGCAATACATGCAAAGGATACCTATCAGGCAAGTGAACCTGAGCCTGTGAAGCTCAAAATGACAGGTTCCATACCTGCCGGGTGCTCTGACACTTTTTTTGCAGGTGAAGGGGAAGCTATTGAGATATCCACAGGAGCACCCATCCCCGACGGAGCAGATGCTGTGGTGATGGTTGAACAAACAAAGGGGGTAGATGATAATATACTTGTTTACCAGCCGGTCCACATCAATGAGAACATCATGAAAGCCGGCAGCGACATCATGAAGGGAGAACGTGTACTCAGGAAGAATACACGTATCGGATCCAGGGAGATCGGTGTTCTTGCATCAGTCGGCATGAAAGAAGTACCTGTCAGAAAACTGTTGGTGGGCATAATCTCAACGGGCAATGAACTCATAGAACCCGGCAACTCACTTGGAAAAGGACTTATATTCGATGCAAACTCCTATGCAATAGCTGCAAGCGTGGAAGAGGCAGGCGCTATTCCGAAAATGTATGGCATAATTCCCGACGACGGAAAAATGATGGAAGAAGGCCTGGACAGGGCGATCAGAGAATGTCATATGGTTCTCACCTCGGGCAGCACTTCTGCGGGTGTCGGGGATATAATGTACAAGATAATTGAGGATAAGGGAAAAACACTTACCCACGGAATCGCCATTAAACCCGGCAAACCGGTCGTCATCGGGATGATAGATGGCATACCTACTATCGGCCTTCCGGGAAACCCAACCTCTGCACTCAGTATATTCAATGAGTTTGTGGCACCGATAATCCATAATTCACTTGGAACCGCACCATCCTTCAGGACAAAGGTTCAGGCTGTCATGGGAACAGGCATACGTTCAGGAGGACGTGAGGAGTTATTCCCTGTGGGAGTGATCCGCGGGAGAGCATACCCCGCAGACAAGACCTCAGGAGCAATCACAACTCTTTCAGATGCTGACGGGATTATCGAGATCAACGCAGAGACTGAGTATATCGACGCAGGAAGCCCGGTTGAGGTTACTATGTTTGGTAATGTGAGAATCCCGGACCTGATGTATGTAGGTGGGCAGTGCCCGGGCATAGATCTGCTTGAAGAGATGACAGGACTTGTGTTCAGGACATTGAATAGGGGTTCCAGTGCAGGATTTGCAGCCATATCCAGCGGCACTACTGACATTGCATGTGTGAATATGGTGGACGCAGAGGGAAATTACAATTCATCAACCATATCAAAAATGAATCTTGAGAACATAGTTCTTGTCAAGGGATACAGGCGAGAGCTAGGGCTTATATTCACCCCTGACAACCATGTGGACGGACTTGAGGAAATAACCAGCCTGCAACTCATAAACAGGAACCGGGGATCCGGAACAAGAGCAATTCTGGAAAGAGAGCTTGGAACACTGGCAGAAGCAAAAGGGATGACGAAGAGTGAATTTATCAAAAACATAAAGGGTTACAATTCAGGTTCAAAGACCCACCGGTCTGTCTGCGATGCTGTAAAAAGTGGAAAGGCAGATGTTGGCTTTGGAATCAGGGCTGCGGCAGAGGAATCCGGGCTTGGGTTTGTTCCTGTTACAGAGGACGAATTTGATTTTGTCATACGAAAGGATCTTCTGGATATCAGGGAGATACAGGTTTTCCTGAATGCTCTCCGCTCCGAAGAATTCTCAAGAAGACTTCCGGCCGGAATTCATACGTATGAAATGACCGGTAGTATAATATCCCCCTTTTGACGATATGGCAAGTCTAAAATCGGGAAAATCTTTTTTATTTTGACGTTATGGTAGGTTCAAATGGGCATACACGAGGATATACAGGAAGTAGAAGAGGAGATCAAAAAGACTCCTTACAATAAGGCAACATCACATCACATTGGTAAGCTGAAGGCTAAGCTTGCACGTCTGCGTGATGAAGTTGTCAAGAAAGCTGCAAGCAAGGGAGGCGGTGAAGGATACTCCGTGAGAAAGTCAGGAGATGCCACCGTCACGCTTGTAGGATTCCCGTCAGTGGGAAAATCCACACTACTTAACAAGCTGACCGGTGCAAATTCAGAGGTCGGAGCCTATGAGTTTACAACCCTGGATGTGATTCCGGGAGTGCTTGAATACAACAATGCAACTATCCAGATACTTGATGTTCCCGGGCTGGTGAAGGGAGCTGCAAGCGGAAGAGGCCGTGGAAGAGAAGTAATCTCTGTCGTAAGGAACTGCGACCTTGTGCTTTTTATACTGGATGTGTTCCAGAATTACCACCATAATGTTCTTACCCAGGAATTGTATGATGCAGGGATCCGCCTGAACCAGAAAGCACCTGATGTCGTCATAAAGAGGCATGACAGAGGCGGTGTCACGGTCAGCAGCACTCTTGACCTCGACCTGTCAGATGATCTTATCAAGGCAATACTTGCAGAGTATAAAATACACAATGCCCATGTGCTCATCAGGGACAATATCAACGTTGACCAGCTGATAGACGCCATCATGGGTAACAGGGTGTATATCCCTTCGGTTGTTGTTGTCAACAAGGTGGACATGGCAGATGAATATGTACTGGATAAATGCAGGGAGGATTACCCTGATGCGACATACATCTCAGCCGATAAGGAGCTGAACCTTGATGCCGTCAAGGACCTGATATACGAATCACTGGACTTTATTCGCGTTTACCTGAAACCCCAGGGTGGCCCCGCTGACATGGAAGAGCCACTCATTGTACGCAAAGGTGTCACGGTTGGAGAAATCTGTGACCACCTCCACCGCGATTTCAGGAGAAAATTCAGGTATTCACTGGTATGGGGAACATCAGCCAAGCACCCGGGCCAGAGAGCAGGTCTTGACCATGAGTTGCACGATAAGGACCTTTTGACACTTATCATCGCAAAGTGAAAAATATCCTTTTCTGCATAAAAATTAAGTACCATAATGCATTTATTCTGCTAAGCCTGCGTAGTCCCGTAGGGTAGTGGTCAATCCTTCCGGCCTTTGGAGCCGAAGACGCTGGTTCGAATCCGGCCGGGACTATCTTTTTTAAAAATCCTATTGATGCTCTTGTTACTGGTTCTTGAGAGATTCCTAGATATTTCTCTATTTTTTTAAGCCTTGATTCTAGATTTAACTCACTTTTTGGTTGCACACCTACAGAGTCTTCATTGAAATCTTCATCAACAGATACTAAAAATAAAGGTAACTATTCAGCCTGGCACGATTTGCCTATTGGTACTGATTTCATCGAAATAGAGATGTCTGCTCACTAACAATCTAACAATCAAAAAAGCAATCAATAGCAACAATCAAAATAAATGATTCTAATGAAATTTACGTTTCAACTTTTTGTCAAGATTGTTATTGATAGCGTTTTTATCAGGCTGAATAGTTACAAATAAAGATTTGCCAATATAACATTAGAAACTACACGTCAATGCTGCTTTGTCTGTATGTTTAGCAAAAACAGATTAGTTAATTTCGAAAAAGTTGGAGGCTTGAGGATGAATGCACTTGGAAATATTTCCTATGCAGAAGAAATGCTTAAACATGTCCCAGGTAATAATCAGATAGACTTGTTAATTGTAAATCATCCTCACATTCATAATTGTTCTGATAGCATATATATTTTTTGAATATTTGATATTAAATCAAGTACATTTGTGTTATGTTTCTAATCCGGATAACTTTGATCCATATACCCATCCCATCACTAACATAAAACCACAGGATTCCTAAAAAAACCAAAAGGAATTTCAAATCAAACTCTTCAAACTGTTAGATCAACTATCATTTAAAAATTTATACATTACATAAGCATCTACAAATCCTTTTTCAGGGTGATTGAAAGCTTCTGGCAACCTGCCTACAATTTTATAACCTAACTTTAACCAAAGATTGATCGCTTTTAAATTCGTGGAAGCTACAAAATTAAACTGCATAGCTCTATAGCCAAGTTTAGTTGCTTCTTGTTGAGAATGTTTACATAAAAAAGTTCCAATCCCTTGCCCTTGTGCATTGGGAGCAACCATATACCCACAGTTACAAACATGATTTCCTTGCCCGCTATGATTTGCTTTGATAAAATAAGTACCTAAAGTTTCTCCATCTTTTTCTGCCAAATATGTGTGTTCTGGTTTCTTCATCCAAACATGCAAAGCTTCTTCTTTACCCATATCAACAGGATATTCATAAGTAGTCCCTTCCATTATTATTTCTTTTATCATCGGCCATATTTTGTTAAAATCATTTTCATCTATCTTTCTAATCTTTAATTTTTCATTATTAGGTTGAAAATGTTTTCTTGACATATACACTCGTCCTTAATTTTGTCAAATCAAATTGAGAGGAAACGATTTACCACACCGGGCATTCTGCCTCAGTGTAATTTTCATAATTATGGAATCCAGGAATCCATCATTTCATATTCAGCATCCTCAAAACCAATTCCATTGTTAAAAAAATGACCGGCATATTCTGCCGGTAAAATTATACATCTGCAATTGCGACCCTGTCAAACTCTTCCATTATCTCATTAGAAGGTTCCTTTTCCAGCATCGTTATGAGGATGATCACGATGCATGAAAGTGCAAAACCAGGTACTATCTCATACAGATCGAATATTCCCCCAGAAAGCTGTTTCCAGATGATAACCATAAGCCCACCGGAGATGAGTCCCCCCAGTGCAGCGTTCTTTGTCATTTTCTTCCAGAACAAAGAGAAAAGAATCGTAGGTCCAAAAGCAGCTCCAAACCCTGCCCATGCATATGACACAAGATCCAATACTGAACTTTCTGGATCCAATGCAAGGTAGTATGCTACAACAGATACTAGAACAACAGCAAGTCTTCCCATCCATACAAGTTCCTTTTCACTGGCATCCTGTTTGAAAAGCAGCCTGTATATATCTTCGGTGAATGCAGAAGCTGAAACAAGCAACTGTGAATCCGCAGTACTCATTATGGCTGCAAGAATTGCTGCAAGCAAAAGACCTGCAAGCAAAGGATGGAAAAGTTCGTTAACCATCAACATGAATATCGTCTCGCTTGATGCACCGTCGAGTACTCCCGGGAACAATGCCATTCCTGTTATTCCAACAAAGACGGAAAAAGCCAGAGATATGACCACCCAGATCATAGCAATAAGCCTTGCCTGCTTAATCTGGTCAGAATGCTGGATAGCCATGAACCTTACAAGTATATGAGGCTGACCAAAGTATCCCAGTCCCCAGGCAAGCAGAGAAACAATAGCTACCAGAGAGATAAGGTCTCCACCAGATGATGTAAATGGATTCAGAAGCTGCGGGTCTATTGACCTGATGATATCCACAGTGGAACTATATCCTCCTGCATTGCGCATAGCTGTAATTGGTACAACTGCAATGGCAAATAGCATCAACATTCCCTGGAAGAAATCAGTCCAGCATACAGCCATAAACCCGCCAAGGAATGTGTAGGTTATGACCACAAAAGTACCGATGGTCAGTGCTGTAGTATAAGGCATATCAAAAACCGTGCTGAAAAGCTTTCCACCGGCAACGAGTCCTGATGATGTATAGAACAAGAAGAATACCAAAATAAGCAAAGCAGAGATGATCCTGAGTGCCTTGCTCTGATCCCTGAATCTATTCTCAAGGTAAACCGGAATGGTAATAGCATCCCCCGCTACCTGAGTATATTTACGCAGGCGCCTGGCTACAAATTTCCAGTTAAGGTAAGTTCCCAGCGCAAGCCCCACAGCTATCCATATGGATTCCATTCCTGCTACGTAGGCATATCCGGGAAGTCCAAGCAATAACCATCCACTCATATCCGATGCTTGAGAACTCAGGGCAGTCACCCAACTGTTCAGCTTTCTTCCACCAAGGATGTAGTCTGACAGATTGGCTGTTTTCCTATAGTAAATCGCACCGATACCCACCATGAAGAGGAGATAGAGTACAAAAATGATTATTATGGATAATTTTTCTGATAACAAACAACATCCCTCATTATAAGTAACTGTATTAAAGGGAAGTTTTTACATTATTTAACCGTTTCTTTTTACCAATGCATTAAATTAAAGCATGATTTTGAAGGGAATCAACATCAATTCACCAGGGATGTAAAAGTAAACTACCTATTCAACAATATGTTCAGTTCGCAATATTCAGAACTTCATTAGCCATTAACAAATCACTTGTAACTGATACATCTATCAAAACCTATCAATTTCCATCAAATTGATAAAACATAAGTAAAAGTCCTCCTGCACAGCAGATATAAAGCAAGACAGTAGAATACTATCATAAGAGGAATAGTACGATGCCAACAAAATGTGCTTTATCTGAAGAGCTGCCTGTTGATGAATATCTGGTAACAGAAGAACCTTACTACGTACCTGTGGGTAACGAAGTTGAGATATTCACAGCCGCGTACAAAAACCTGCTGCCGGTGAACCTGAAAGGACCTACTGGTTGTGGGAAGACACGGTTCATGGAATATATGGCTTACAAATTACAACGTCCTCTGATAACAATTGCCTGCCATGAGGACCTCACTGCAACAGACCTTGTGGGACGGTTTCTGATAAAAGGAGACAACGTAGAATGGAGTGACGGACCTCTCATAAAAGCTGTGAAATGTGGAGCAATATGTTATCTTGATGAAGTGGTGGAAGCCAGGAAGGATACCATAGTAGTCATACACCCGCTCACCGATGACAGACGCATAATACCTATCGACAAGCTCGGAGTAATAGTCAAAGCGCCGGAAGAGTTCATGCTTTGTGTTTCGTACAACCCCGGTTACCAGAGCATTGTCAAGGACATGAAACAGAGCACAAGGCAGAGATTTGTTGCAATTGATTTTGATTATCCCCCCGCAGAGCTTGAAAAGCAGATCGTTGCGCATGAAAGTAAAGTCGATGAGAAGACCGCGGGCCTGCTCGTGGAAATTGGAAAGAGCATCAGGAACTTCAAACATCATGGACTCGAAGAGGGAGTGAGCACCCGCCTGTTGATATATGCAGGCAAACTAATCCGCGAAGGTATAGAATCCAAAGAAGCCTGCAGGATAGCCATGGCAAAACCCATAACTGACAATCCTGATCTGCAGAGAAGCATTGATGAGATCATCGCTGCCATTATGGAGTGAGTGAATACGTGGCAGAAGGTACAGATACACAAAAGCCTGCCACAACTGGAAAGACCAATGAACTGATAGCAGCCTATTTTCCAAAACTTGAAAGTTCTGAAATTTCCAGATTAGCAGCAGGGTTTGAAAACTTAGATGATGATGAGCTGGAAGCAGTCCTTCATGCCGGAAAAGGCGCACTCAAGCGTGGCATGAGAGTACTTATAGCCTTTCTTGGTGCTGCGCCACATGTTTATGGATCCCTTGAAAAATATGAATTTGAGAGCTGGCTCTCCCTTGCAAGAGAAATCTCGAAACTGAGTGTTTCATGTTGTGAAGGATTCTTTGATTCCTCGCTGGCAATCATAAAAAAAGGCGGTCTTGAACTTCTTGAAAACTGGACCAGCACAGGAATTTCGCTCTCCAAACAGAATAAATGGATAGCAATAGCCTACTTCAAACATACCGGACAGGTAATTGTATCCACAAAACCTGAAATGTTTCAGGAGCTTGTGGAAAAAGGAAGAAAACTTGGAAATTTCAACGCAAAGGTTGCAGAAGCCTACTTTGAACACCTCATCCACCTGCACTTATTGCTCACACCGGAGAATTTTACTTTATTCTGCCACGTCACAGAGCGTGTCATCAAAAGCCACTGGCTCACTGCCATAGAGCTCATAAACCTGATAGAAAAGGTGCTTCCAAATGTCCGGCCACAAAGGAGAAGAGAAGTTCTTGCTTCCATGGACCGTATGCTGCAATTTGGTGAAGTCCCTGCAATGACATTATTGAGGAATGCAGGAACCATTATGGAAAAGGCTGATGAGGAAGAGTTTGCATTCCTCATGAACATCGCAATTGACCTTGCTGATACAGATAATAAGAGTGCTAAATCCTTTTTGAATACTATCCCACATTACCTTGGTAACCTGAAACTGAATGAAGTAGAAGGATGGAAAGATAAAGCAATATCCTCCTTTTCGGGTAACAAACAGACACTCAGGAATTTCATCAGAACAAGCCTTGCACTTGGAAAACACCTGGAAGATACAGACAGGGATATCAGGTCAATACTCATAGACAGAGGTATCCTTCTGGCAGATATCCAATCTGAATGTCTTGAAAGTTATTTTGAAAATACTTCCGGGGCATACAAACTGCTAAGTAAAGAGATGTTTGATGAATGGGCAGGAACGGGAGAAGGAATCGCAATACAGAACCTTGAACTGGCCATGGATTATTTCAAAACATCCATACAGGCATTAAGCAAAATACCCCCGCAACAGCATGAAGAGATATTCAGGATTGCAAATGCACTCCTTGCAAAAGAGGGCGCTCTTTCCAGTGCTTTTTTTGAGAATCTCAGCCCATTTGTTGATAGAACAAAACCAGAAAATGCAGGGAAATGGATAGAGATCGGACTGAAGGTATATGAGAAAGACAGGAAACTGGCATTGAATTTCTTTTTCCATTCACCTTCGATCCTTGAAAAACTTAACATGGACGACCTGGAAGATTGGACACTGAAGGGTCTGGAAGCTGCTGATGAGAAAAAACCTGCTGGAAAAGCCTATTTCTCACTCGAATCCAAAAGTTCCAGAGAACTGGTTGAAGAACTCACAGGTGCAATCACTCTTAAGAAAGTGGCAAATGTGTTGAGATATTATGCTCTGGGACTTTCAGGCACCAATTTCATAATACGCTCCATGGCAACATTGCCACTTCAGGTAGATGTACATGGCATGAACCCCATCATAGCAGGAAATACAATCTACCTCGCACCTAAAATGGAAGTTTATGAGGATATTGAAGATAATTTCAAGATATACAAGTTGAGTGTAATGCATGAGGTTGGACACGTTCGGTTCAGTTCGGTGGACATCCCTTTTGAAAAAGCCGCTGCAATGACAGAGAAGATAAAGGGGAAGTACTCGCTTGAAAATGAGGGAGATACTCTTTCACAGGACAGGGAAAATAACGACCATCCCGATATAATTGACATACTCTCACTTTTTCCTAATCAGATACTGGCTGCAACCATATTGGGGATACTGGAGGATGCACGTGTCGAGTACATGATAATGGACCACTTCAAAGGAGTGCGCTCTGACCTTGAGGATGTGCGCCACAGGATGCTTGTGACAAGACCTGCACCAGAAGATAGACTTGATGAATTCATGGAGGCATTGCTGTGGATTTCCACCGGACATGAACCTGCGTTTGAGATTAGTGAGCCTAACAAAGGAATCCTGAAGAAAACCCAGAAAAAGCTGGAAGAGAACATATTCAGGGAAGATTCAAGCACATTCTCATCCCTTGAGCTTGCTTTAGACATCTATGACCTGCTTGAAGAATACTTTGGCCCTCTTGGACAAACGGAATATGAAATGCTGGAGAACATCGGTTACCGGGGAATGGATATCGGTGCCACTGGTTCTGCGGACCCGATGATGACTAAATCCTGTGAGAATGTCATTAAGAATTTCATACCTGAAACTGAGTCAGACCTGACCGCCCAGGAAGAAAGACCGAAGGAGCAGGCCACCAAGAAACCCACTCAAGCCCTGAATAAGAATTGGAGAGTGCTTGGAAGCTACAAATACGACGAGTGGGACTCATTAATCAATGACTACAGATCAGAGTGGAGTACGATAAATGAAATTGAACCTATAGGCGGTTCCACATATTACTATACCAAAGCAATGGAACGCTACGGGAATGAGATAGCACTCCTTAAACACACTTTCAGTTTGATGAAACCTGAAGCTTTCCACCGGATGAAGCAGCAGAATGATGGAACCGAAATAGATATCGATGCTTTTACAGAATCACTCATCGCAAAAAGGTGCGGAATCAACCCAGATGATGGGCTGTATATCAGGTGGGATAAGCATGAAAGGGATGTTGCAACCCTCTTTCTTGTGGATGTCAGTGCCTCAACACGCAAGATACTTGGAGCTGATGGCAGGAGCATACTGGATGTTGAAAAAGATGCACTCATAATCATGAGCCAGGCGCTTGAGAGCATCGGAGACAAGTACGCCATCTACGCATTTTCAGGAAAGAGCCGCGAAGATGTTGAGTATTTTGTGATAAAGGAATTCGATGAAGGACTCTCGGATAATGTGGCACGCAGGATAAGCCTCCTGCAACCTGAATCCAATACACGCCTGGGACCTGCAATCCGCCATTCCATAAAGAAACTGGAACAGGCTGGTGCAAGGACAAAAATGCTGGTGCTGCTCTCTGATGGCGAACCCTATGATAGGTCAAAGGGAGAGGATTCATATCAGGGCGACCTCGCACAGGAAGATACAAGAGTTGCCATCAGTGAAGGAAAAAACCAGGGTATGCACTTCTTCTGCATAACTGTTGACAGGAATCCCGGAGAGTACCTTGACAACATATTTTCCGATGTCGGATACACGATAATCGATGATGCTCTTATGCTACCGGAGACGTTGCCTTTGTTGTATAAGAGACTGACAACGTGAGAACTTATCAATTTATCGAGTTTTGACAGTAAATAAAAATGGGAAAAGGAAGATTGGAATCAAAAAACAAGACTCCAGCCAGACCGTACTTTCCTGCCGGCATACTTAACCTCATCCATCAATGTGCCCTTATTATCGTACAAGCTGATCTGCCCTCCACTATTCGCAAGAATAACACCTTTTCCGGACAGAAGTATACGCGTACCTGAGCCTGCACTGATATCGCCTTTCAGCAAGGATTTTCTTCCCGGTCCATCCTGAATGAACCAGCCATCGAGATCAATATCATCAGGAGAGGCATTGAACAGAGTTATGGCCTCTTTGCCCATATCAACACCTATGGGATTGACAAGTGCAGCAATTATTTTGACCGAGCCTGCATGAACTATGTTTTCAGGCTCTATTTTGGATTCTTTACATGGTTCTGAAGTAATCTTTTTCCCATCAGGCAGACAGTGACCAGTTGACTCATCTGTATTGAAACACTGGGACTGGAATGCAAGGAAAATAGCAATCCACCTGTCCTCTTCCGTCAAATGTATGAGCAGGCCTCCATCCTGATCAGGAGCATCATCACCTGTCCACTTAGGAGAATTGCCCTGATTCATGTGAATATCATGGATACCACTACCGGGCCTGAAACCAAAGAAACTATCAGAAAGGAAAGATTCTGGCCCCCATCTTTCACCAAAAGCATAGATCATGCTGCCGTTCATACTGATGGCTTGCTTCACGTATTTCTGTATGAGCTCATTAAGGTCATTGGAAGGACCTGGAATATCGCATTTCAAAGGCAGCATCTTTGACACATCAAAGAGTCCGCCACGAACATAATCCAGACGTATAGCCCTTGAGGTATTATCAAGTCTTTTATATCCCATTCCAAGGTTCTCAAGTTTTTCAGTGATTGGATGACTGAAGTTGTCATCTACAAAATACAGTATCTCAGAAGGAGAAACCTTAGAACTGACATTAACAGCAACACGATGCTCATGTTTGCCATCATGTACTAGTACCTGAAAATGAGAGCTTGTACCTTTTCCACATTTACAGTCCTTTGGCTTTCCTTTTAAAACCCCGTAGTTTTCAAGAGACATGATGGAACTTACTCTGCACCAGAATTAAAAGTTTTCTATTATGAATGGGAAATTGTAGGTGAAATTTATAATGTTATACTTTGTCGTCATTTTTGATGACACACGTACATTATCTATTAATAGGAAGAGAGTACCGGGACTGATGGGTTGCTACTGAACAAGCTGCGCTATGTGCCGGATGCAGAACAGGGGCATTTAGCAAATGCCCGAATTAAAATTTCCGATTAGCCACCATAATAGAAAGATTTCTTCTTTCACCCTTTTCAAACATGAAAATACAGATTTTGCATATAAATAAAAAAGGGTTTTCAAGAATGCTGTTGGAAATTTTTCCTTTACTTGGCAGTTTAAATATCTTATTTACGATATTTAATGGAAGCAATACCTATCATATCTCAGCTTAATATAAATAAATTTAAACACATTTATATTCTAACAACATAGTGAGTTCTTATTTAGAACAAGAGGTAATTGTTAATGCGTTATCAAAAAAATGCATGTTGGATTTTCGCGCTTTGTTTGTGCATTGTTTTCTGCGGCAATGTATCTGCAGATTTCCCTTGTTTTTATAACGTATCTAATGCCACAGCCAATTATTCTGTTGGTGTCCCTGTTTATGAAATTTATTCTGACACTAAATATATAGAAAAAAATGTAAATGAAGGTATAAAAATAAATTATTTCATCACAGGTGTTGGACAAGTTGATACTAATAAAATAAGAATATCGATTCCTTCTGATATTAGCAAGGAAAAAAGTGTTAGTGTCTATACAATTCAAGCCAATTGGTCAGATATTGAGCAGGGTAAAGAAAAAAGTCAGTATGAGACACGTTCCTTTAAAGAAGGATCTCAATTAGCAGGAGCTTTGCCAGCGTATTATTTTACAAAGGACGATGATAATTTAGCTCCCTTTTTTAATTATGGGGGAAAACCATGGCAGTCCTTTAATAATACTTCAAGGGTAGCTCCGTGGCAAGAAAATGGCGGACAATTGGTAACTCCTCTATCTCTCGAATTTCAAATAGCAGATAATGCGAATCCTGGTAATTATGAAGTTATGTGTTCTATGAGCATGACAATGTGTGGTATTCTACACAAGAAAGCGTAACAGTGCATGTAAAATCTAGGTATGAACAAGAATGGGTTAAAAACTTGGGAATATTTGTAGGAGCACTTACGATTCTCTCTATTTTACTATCGGGATATTCAAGCATCTCAACTAAACATAAAATATCGGATGAATCTAAAAACAAGGATAGGAACAATAGTGAACCAAAAGGTAGAAGAAAATAGTAATATTTCCTTCATTATGAGATTCCTTCGTCTTCGTAAGTTTCAACGAAATATTCATCATCAGCTATATTACCAGAATCCTCAAAGAAAGCATTAAATCATTTCCTGCCAAATCTTCATTGATAATATGGCAGAAGAAACAAAAAATGCAAAAGACGTGAAAGGATTCCAGCCAAGAGCCGTTGTCTATGCAAAGAGACTGGATGAGGACTTCTCAGAAGCTGTGGCAGGATTCTACAGTTCAGTATGGGACGAAAGGGAAGGCGGTCTTTCCAAGAGAAATAAGCATTTGATGGTATTCGCCATTGCCTGCGCCAATCAAAAAACAAGTAGTGCCGTGAAGATACTTCAGAGATTGAAAAAATACGGTGTGACTGCCCAGGAGATCAAGGATGTCATGATGCTGGCCGCATGGACCGGTGGAATACAGAATTTTACCACTTTCACCCCAAAGATACTGGAAGAGATGAAAAGGCTGGAGTTCTGAACTCCACCCCACGTATCAGCTCAGAACATAAAGTGGGATCAGAAAACGAATAAACACGTATATCTGGACCAGAAGGATCAAAGGCATTCCAATCTGAAAACTGGGATGTCTGGTCTTGTGATGGAAAAAGTACATCCCTGCAATAGAACCGACACTGCCACCGGCAATCGCCCACAGGAAGAGATTTTTTTCAGGTATCCTGTATTTATTTTTTTTTGCTTTTCTTTTGTCTATCCCCATTAGGGAAAATGCTACTATGTTTACCAGTAGCAAATACATAAAAAATATAAGGGATGTGTTCATAGCCTTTATTTCACGATATGCCGTATAAATTTATCCCGGAAAGCAATTACAAAATAAAATAAGCTGTTTGCCGGGAAAGACAAATAGGAAAATTTCTAATTTAAGAAAATAGAATTGGGTGGTAAAATATGACAAAAAAATGGCTGATATGTATCATACTATTAATGCTTGCAGGAGTATTCGTTAGCGGATGTGCCGACAATGCAGAAGACACCGTTGTAGATGAAGTAGAAGAAGCATCAGAAGATGTTGTTGAAGACTTTGAACCTATAATTGGTGAAGCTCAGGACTACGCTGTAAGGATGGAATACTACGGAATGATGAAACCCTCTGAACTTGAAATAAACAGGGGCGACTCCATAGCGTGGAGAAACTACAAACCACAGAACACATATGTGCTTGTCAGTGATGACGGCCTCTTTGACGATCAGGAAATGGATTCCAACGACGTCTATACCTATACATTCATGGAAAGTGGGACCTACACATTCAGTGTAACAGATGTTCCCGACATGACACTTAGTGTTACAATAAGATAAATTTGAGGCTTTTTGCCTCAAATCAATATTTAATCAAATGCCCTTATTCCTCTTTTTCAAAATCAAGTGATATGGAATTCATACAAAACCGCTCACCTGTGGGTTTAGGTCCGTCATTAAAAACATGACCCAAATGGCTTCCACATCTGCTGCAGAGGACTTCGGTTCTCTCCATGAAGAGGCTTTTATCTTTTTTGCGCATAACCTTCTCTTCAGATATGGGTTTGAAAAAGCTGGGCCATCCGGTTCCTGAATCAAACTTTGTGTCCGAAGTGAATAGCTTCTGTCCACATGCTGCACATAGGTAGATACCTTCCTCCTTGTTCGCATAATATTTGCCGGTAAAAGGCGCTTCTGTCCCCTTTTGTCGCAATACAAGAAACTGATCGTTCGTGAGTGCTTCTTTCCATTGCTCATCGGATTTCTTTATAGGTTCTTCCATTTTTAACCCCCTATGAAAAAGTGACCATATTAGCATAAATAGATAACGTGATTGGCAGACAATTTGTAAGCCAGACATCATTAAACAAATATAAACAGATAAATATAAATATTGTTTTGGAGAAATTTAATATTGTTGAACTAACAAATAAACACATGGGAATAGTTCATCATTTTGAGTAAAATGAACGGGGTAATAGCATGTCGGATTGGATCACATACTATCAGGAAAACAAACAGAGTTCGTTGAAGAGAATCAAGAACATGACTCTTTCTACAAGATATAGCAAAGAACTGGGTTGCTGGGTCAACAAATACCTTGACCCTTTTTCAGTTGCAAAGAGTATATCGATCGCAAGAAATGAAACTCAGGACCCTTTTTCAAAAATACGCATGGAAGCTGAGAAGGACCTTGAGTTCACACTGCTTACTGCAACCAGCAAAGACAGGAACAATACTGACATCATACTTTTTGAAAGCAATCTTTTGCTTCTGTTTAACATTATGCTCCGGCACATCAGGACAGCATAAGATCAGAAAGATAAAACACTTTCAATTAAACGGAAAAAAAGTGTTCCAGACACAATGAAAGAAAAGGATAAATACAACAATCCAGTCTATTAGTCCCATCCCTTTTTCCGGGAAAGAAGGCTGATCATTGCACGAACGAAGTAGACTCTTAGCTGATGAAAGTATAGGCAAGCTCCTTTTCAAGTTATCCGCACCTGCCACCATAGGGATGTTAGTCATGGCTCTGTATAACGTGGTAGATACTGTTTTTGTAGGTCAGGCACTTGGAGAGAACAGCGTACAGGGTATCGCAGGAATTGCAGTTGCATTCCCTATAATGATGGTAGTCATGGCCATTGCACTTGCCATTGGCATCGGTGGTTCTTCCATGATCTCACGAAGCCTTGGTGAGAGGAATATTGACAGAGCTGAAAATGTAATGGGAAACGTGCTCTCCCTTGTCCTGATAACAAGTGCATTCATCTGTATACTAGGAAGCATATTCATCACACCCATACTGCAATTGTTCGGGGCTACTGACACCATTCTTCCATATGCCACAGAATACCTTAGAGTGATACTCTACGGATCCATATTCTTCATGTTCGCACTGGCCATGAACAATGTGGTGCGCGCAGAAGGGAATGCCAAAGTTGCAATGTACACCATGCTGGTATCAGCTCTTGTAAACATCATACTTGACCCGTTTTTCATCTTCGGGTCAGGATACATAGAATTCAATTTTCTTGCTGACAAACTGGGAATCATAATCGAGCCCTTATACATGTATGGTTTTGGAATGGGGGTAAAAGGAGCAGCTATTGCAACTGTTATTGCCCAGACTACAGGAGCTATCTTCCTTGTGTGGTATTTTGCCTCAGGCAATTCCAGCCTGCGATTCCATACTAAAAATCTGATACCAAAATGGGACATTACCAGGGAAACCATTTCAATTGGAATGGGACCCCTTACAAGAAATGCATCCGGCAGTCTTGTCGTAATTGTTTTGAACAACATACTTCTGGCTTACGGCGGAGGAGATGTTGCCATAGCAGTTTTCGGCGTAATCAACCGTCTGTTCATGTTCACTTTCATGCCAATGTACGGGATCGTACAGGGATTACAACCGATAGTCGGATTCAATTATGGTGCAAGGAACTTTTCCCGGGTTATGGACTCTGTTAAGCTCTCAATGTTTGTTACAACCGCTATGGCAATTGTGGGTTTCATAGTGTTTCTGGCCTTTCCTGAACAGTTGTTCAGTATATTCACCACTGACCAGCAACTTATTTCATCGGGGAAATATGCAACACGTATAATAGTATTGGCACTCCCGCTTGTAGGCTTTCAGGTAGTTGGAACATCACTATATCAGGCGATAGGAAAAGCACGCCCTTCATTTTTATTAGCCATGAGTCGACAGTTATTGTTCCTGATACCCCTTGTGATAATCCTGCCACGTTTTTTCCAGCTGACAGGTGTATGGATGGCTTTCCCATTATCAGATGGTCTTGCGTTCTTACTTACCTTTGTGATGGTGATAAAAGAGTTCAAAATATTGACGATTATGGATGAGAATATCACCTCATCCTGAACTCACAATACAACGCATTTAAAAACCATCAGGACAATTCTCAACGCATGTCACATGAGAAAGGCCCCTTTTGCTGATGATACTTGATGGATGGGGCTACACGGATGAAAAAACTGGAAATGCGGTTCTCGCTGCGAGAACACCGGTACTTGACAACCTTGTTAAAAAGTATCCTTCCTGCCTGCTTGGAGCTTCAGGCAACTCTGTAGGACTTCCCGAAGGCCAGATGGGAAACTCGGAAGTCGGACACCTTAACATTGGAGCCGGGAGGATAGTTTACCAGGACTATACCAGGATAAACAAAGCAATAGAAGACGGATCTTTTTTTGAAAATCCAGTCCTTCTTCAGGCTATTAACAATGTTAAAAAGAGCAATTCATCACTTCATGTTATGGGATTGTTCTCATACGGTGGCGTACACAGTCATATGAGTCACATGAGAGCACTCGTAGAGATGGGAAAAAGAGAAGGCCTTGAAAACGTGTATATCCATGCATTCCTTGACGGAAGAGATGTGCCACCACAGAATGCGCTTGAGGACATGAAAGCCCATGAGGAGTTCTGCCATAGCACCGGCATAGCAAAGACTGCAACGGTTTCCGGTAGGTATTATGCAATGGACCGCAACAAACGCTGGGATCGAATAGAATTGGCATACAACGCACTCACAAACGGCGAGGGAGTCTTTGCAGAAGATGCAGTATCAGCAGTCAGCCAGGCATATGACAGGGAAGAAAATGACGAATTCGTCAAACCTACCGTTGTTGTGGATGAAGAAGGAAAACCTGTTGCAACAGTGAAAGAAGGAGATTCGTTAATATTCTTCAATTTCAGGCCGGACAGGGCGCGTCAGTTGACATATTCCTTTGTACAAAAGGACTTTGAAGGCTTTGAGAGAAAGGCAAAACCTGATGTGTTCTATGTATGCATGACCGAGTATGATGAAGAGCTGGACGTACCTATCGCGTTCCCGCCTGAGCGCATAAGTAACACTCTTGGAGAAGTACTCAGCAAAGCCAACATGAAACAGCTTCGTATAGCTGAAACCGAGAAATACGCCCATGTAACCTTCTTTTTCAATGGGGGGGAAGAAAGGCAGAGTAAAGGAGAAGAAAGATGCCTTGTACCATCCCCAAAGGTATCGACATACGACCTGAAACCGGAAATGAGTGCCTATGAAGTAACTGACGAGCTTGTGAATAAAATATTCAACGACAATTATGATGCCATAGTCCTCAATTTTGCCAATATGGACATGGTAGGACATACAGGAATCGTCGATGCAGCAATAAAAGCCATTGAGACCGTTGATCAGTGTGTAGGAAAGATTGTCGATGCCATTATGGAAAAAGGCGGTTCCGCCATCATAACCGCTGACCATGGCAACGCTGAGAAGATGATAGATTACAACACAGGAAAGCCACATACTGCACATACATCCAATCCTGTAAGGTGCCTTCTGGTAAGCAGTGAGGAAAAAATGACATTACAGGATGGAAAACTTTCAGACATAGCTCCCACAATGCTGGATATACTTGGCATAGAAAAACCTGAACAGATGACAGGCGTCTCACTCATTAAAAAACAGGATTCAAAGAACTAAAACCATTTATCCAGAGTGCTCTGGCCGCCTCCAGAAGAAGTTTCCAGGCGTTCCAGAGCCTTTACCACCCTGTCATTAGAAAAATCATGTTCACCACAGAGGAAGGAGATTACTGCTTCGGGATCTGGTTTGCTCCATTTCAGAGAATAATCATCAGTCACATCAGGAGATTTGAAGAACTCCTTGATATCCTCAAGGTGAGGAATCTCCAGATCCTTTGCCTTTAGAATATTTTCTATGCTTTCATGCTCCCTGATGAGTTTGAGGGCTTTTTTAGGGCCGATTCTCTCAAGTCCATCGTTGTAGTCAGTACCAACACAAAGAGCAATATCAATAAGTTGCTCATGATTTATCCCAAGCTCGGCAAGTGATTCATCCAGATTTATAATTTCGGGTTTGACATCAACATAGATATTCTTCCCCGGAAGTTTCCTTTTCCCTGAAACTGTCAGATTTCTTACTACAGAAGGAGCACCAAACAGCAAGGAATCATAATCCTGAGAGCCAATCAGGTCTGCATCCCCTTTTCGGACCATGTAGGCCGCCTGGGCCTCACCTTCAGAAGGTGCATCCACGAAAGGAATACCCATTGCACCAAGTAGTTTCTTTGAGTCCCCGACTATTGTGGCATCAACCTTTGAGGAAGCCTGAGCATACTTGTACGCCTCTTCAGCATGCCCCTTTTCCCGGGCCTCAGTCGATTTTATCCGTGCACTCTCGCGGATTTCAGCACGTTTTTCAATTGTCCGGGATTTCATTTCAGGAGGCTTGCCGTCAAAAACAAATACCGGCTTTACTCCGGCTTCCATAAGACTCGTGAGCCGGTATAGTATTCCTGAAAGATGGGAAGTGATATTTCCGTTGGAATCTTTCAGGGGAGTACCATCCCTCTGACGTATAATGCTTAAGAATTGATAAAGTGTGTTAAAAGCGTCTATCGCTACTATATCTAAAGAAAGGTCAGATACCTCGATCGTGCTCCTCTTAAGGAGATCTCCTATATCGACACCCATGTAAAATCAAAATTGAGTCAGCAAAAACCCTGATTCAGAGTTCGCTTGTTAGAAGTCCATTGCATTCAAGTCTTACATCGATGACCGAATCATCGTTAGCATCTATCTTCCCCACTCTTAAGATGTTCCCCACCCGATCAATAAGATTTGTCTTCGTAATCTGTACCTGATGAATGTCGCTGTTGTCATTGTTCTTGTGAACAATGAGAAGACTTTGTTCTGAGGATTCATTTTTTCCCAGTTTTGTAGCGATATTCTTAATCAACTGTTCAAACTCGGAGTAAATCAGAATTTCAGAACATTTCCCAGCCTTTTTAATTATTCCTACCGGTTCTAAATTAATGCGCATTTACGCACCTCTGGTTAGAATGGAAAACATTGAATTCCTGTACGTAATACCTTATTAATATGGTTTTCGGATTATAGCACGGTCGCTAAATATACTTATCACCTATATCTAGTCCTGTCCATAGAAGCTATTATATCATCCATCCTGAAAAGAACCTCATTAACTCTGGAATCCAGGTTATTTTCAACACTCTGGATATTTATCCTCAACGAACGTTCTTTTGCTTCAAGCATACTGTCTATTTTTCTAAGGCGCATATCGACCGAAAGAATCATAGCAGCCAAAGATCCCACCATAACGATGGCAGATAGCACGATCAGAGCATTTGCCGGACTGTATTTGAATCTTCCAAGCCACTCATAAGTCAGAACAAACGCAGACACTACCATTACGATTGAGAATATTATATCTCGGCTTTCCATTATTGTTCCCTCATAATAATATGTGCTTTTTTACTATTTATATTATTTAACACTATTTTTTTAAAAGAGAATACCTTAAATACTGAATAACCATTTAGTATATTTAAATAATATTTGACTATTTATATATTTGGAGTTGCAGATTTGAGTTCTGAAAAGACAGTTTTAAAAGATTATGCACCAATGCTTGTAATGGCAGGCATCATACTGGTAGTACAGATTACAGCACTGCTTTTAGCCACGCCTATGAGTGCAAATGATATGCAGGCATTCGAGGACCCGGACTCAACTGCAAATAGCATCTATTACATAGGAGTTATCCTTGTATTCACATTTCTGTTATTAATAGCCATAAAAAGAGGAATGCAGTGGATCATACAGCTTACTATACTGCTTGCAGTGGCCTCTACAATGTATTATGTGTTCTTCGCCTTGCTATCACTTACCGGGTTATCAGCTCTGGCCAACAACGCAATATCTATGGCCGTTGCTGCGATACTGACGCTGTTACTCTATAAATTCCCGGAATGGTACGTCATAAATACTATCGGACTTATTATCGGTGCGGGAGCCAGTGCCATATTTGGTATTTCTCTTTCCATAATACCCGTAGTAATTCTTCTTTCACTCCTGGCAATATACGATGCAATAGCCGTATACAAAACAAAACATATGATTGACCTTGCCGAAGGAGTAATGGACCTGCGCTTACCCATACTGTTTGTGATGCCAAAACACATGAAATATTCCTTTATTGAGGACTCTTTCAAAAAGAACGAAGGTGAGGAACGGGAAGCTTTCTTCATGGGTCTGGGTGATGCTATAATGCCAACCATACTTGTAGTATCGGCAAACGTTTTCCTGACCGATGTATACCGAATAGGAGGATTCATAAATATCCCGGCATTGGGAGCCATGATAGGCACCATTGTAGGATTTATTGCGCTGACAGTACTGGTAATGAGAGGAAAACCACAGGCAGGATTACCATTTTTGAACGGCGGCGTAATCCTGGGTTACATTGCAGGCGTCCTGATAGGAGGAACACCCTTCTATTAATCTCTTTTTTTATTAGTCTTCAGGAAATTCAGAATTTATATTGCATATAGTACATTTGGAATCAGCCATTCTTGTGTTGGATTCGTTGAACACTGTATCTACTGAACGCGTACCCTCTGCAAGAACAGCAGCATTGGAAATTGTGGATGCTATGAGGATGGAGTCGAATATCTCTTCTTTTGATACGCCAAGTCTCTTGGCAACCCTTACATGAGTTTTGAGACAGTATTCACACCTGAGTGCAGAGGAAACAGCTATGCATATCAGTTCGACTGTTTTCGGGTCCATGCGCTTAAACTCACGCATGACACTGTTCTCGTATATCATTCGTGGGATGAACAGTTCCGGCATGTCCTTCATGAAATTCACGATATAGGGAATTTCACCGTAGCGTTTTTCCACATCTGTGAGAATATCTTCCACAGCTTCGTCAGGCTCTTTGTCAAGAATTTCTTTTATTTTTTTCAAATCCATAATAACCACATGAATAGATATTAAGCAGTAAACCCTACCTCGGACTCACGTTTGATTTTGACCAATATATAATTTTTCATTTTAGAAGGAGTTATCCGTGCAAGATCAGAAAGCTTTATTCCTTCATCGAATTCAAGGTCTTCTATCTTTTTATGGAACTCCTCATATGGAAGTTTTACCCGAAGGCCGTCAAGCTGCAGGGTTATCGGAGCAGGTGAGAGCACGTCTTCTATCTGAGGGACCTGCTCATGTATCTCTTTCATGACCCTTGGCGGCAATACTGCAAGAGGATCCTTCGCAATTTCCTCACGCATACCTTCTACGACCTCGCCAACTTTCTGGTTCATAATATCAAGTGAGTCAAGTTCACCACTTTTCCTCAGACGATGGGCAACCCTGCCAATACCTCCGACATACATGTCAGCATTTGCAATGTCTTCGGTCTTAAGGTCACGGGGTCCACCTGTAACGATCTTGGGAACGATTACACCTTCGAGAAGTTTTGGTTTCTTATTCTTGATACAGTCACTGAAGGTCCCGAAGGAAAAAACTGCAATATCATGTTCATTGATAAGTTTCCGCTCATAATCTGCAGAAAGAGCAACCCTTCTGCCCATTCCCCTGGCAAGGCCAATCATATTCGTGTTAGCACCGTCCCTGCGGAGATGTTCTGCAACATCACACGCGGAATGAGGCAGGTGATGGGAAGCCAGGGTAGGAGACACCACGGCTATTTCCGTGCCTGTTAGCGGAGCCTTTGTGAGCTTACCTAAAAGCTTCTTTCCAAGCTCATCTATAAGATGAACGTCATCGCGGGGAATAAGCATAGTCAGTGTAACTTCAGTTGCAGCCGGGACCTTTTGGATAAGATAACCTCCCAGGTCTTCCAGAAGCTCGGTTATCAGTGTGTGCTTATGGATACCACCTTCATAGATATACGGTTCAAGCACTGCAGCCATTATTTTTCCTCCAGTATTTCCGCAAGAATTTTATGCCCTTCCTCTATCCATTCGGGTTTCAGGGTATCTTCACTGGCAACGAAAATGAAATGATTCTCTTTCATGGAATGATAACGAACCCTGAAGCCCTCAGGAGTTGACCTTATTGCCATTTCCACCAGTCTTGAAAGCAGAGTTTGTTTAGGATCAGCAACTATCATCTCCTTAAGGAACTCGATCTCAGCAGATGTGTCTTCAGCATTCATTATCAGTGTCCTTCTCTCGGGCTGGAAGACCTTTGCACGTCCATATCTTGCCCAGAGCAGTTCAAGTAATTCAGGCAAATATTTTTCCTCCGTGAGAGAGATCTTTACCTCTTTTTTCGCAAGGTTACCGGCTTCAACACTGCCAATATCAGATACTTTTACAGTGGGCTGGCTGCCTCTTAAAATAATGGCCATCTGAAAAAGGGAATCTTCGGGCCTGATAACAACCTTTATCCGCCCTATAGCTCCTCCCAGCACAAGCTCTGAGATTACATCCGAAATGATGCTCCTGTAAGCTGCACCTTCTTCCGGCACAGGTGATTCCACAATGAAGGTCTCAAGAGCTTCCATAGGAGTTATTCCTCCACATATCCTGATGCAAGCAAAGCACTTCCCACCGCACCGATAAGGTGAGAGTTCGGAGGAACAAGCACTTTTATCTTAAGCAGTTCGCTAAGTGCCTTGGGAACACCTTCAATAAGGGATGAACCGCCCACAAGAATAAGTGGTTCCTTGACATCCACTTCCTGCAACTGCTGTTCGAAAATCTGTTCAACAACACTATGACAGGCAGCAGCAGCAACATCCTCAGGTGTTGCACCTTTGGCAAGAGAATTTACCAGTGACTGGATTCCGAAAACAATACAGTAACTGTTCATGTCTACTTTATCCTGCATACCTTTTACCGCAAGTGCCCCGAGTTCGGTGATATCTACACCCAGTCTCTTGGCAGTCATATCCAGGAAACGGCCTGATGCACCGGCACAGATACCTCCCATGGTAAACATGCCCGGTATGCCATCCTCTATGGATATGGCCTTGTTGTCCATACCACCAATATCAATAACAGTAGCTGAACCCTTTTGTTTATCGGCCAGGTATACAGCTCCCTTGGAGTTCACAGTGATTTCTTCCTGTACAAGCTGGGCATTGAAATGTTCGCCTATCAGGAAGCGACCGTACCCGGTTGTCCCTAAAGCCTGTATATCCTCACGTTTGACACCTGCTTCCTCAAGTGCATGGTCGAAGGCTTCAGTGGCACTTTCAATTACCTTTATAGTTGGCACCCAGCCGGAACCAAGGATCTTATCATCTTTCATTATCACTGCCTTGGTCGTAGTGGAACCCGAATCAATTCCTGCGGTAAGACCCGTCTGGTGTTCCCTTGCAAGCAGATGCCTGCGCCTTGCAATGGTAGTCAGGGCTTCCATACGTGTCATCAGGGTCGCGGCTGTGGTACGTTCGGTGAAAGAATAGCTGATAACAGGTAGATCCGAATGTTTGTGAATATAGCGTCTTACCTCGTTCCTGACTATGGCAGCCTCTGCACACCTGAAACATGATGTAATGAAAACACCATCCACATCTGCAATGCCCTCTACAACAGCCTTTGCCCTTGACATCATAAGACGCAGATCAGGACTTGCCGCCTCGATACCGAATTCCTTCCCAATTGTGTCCAGGGAAGAAACATCTATTTCGGGATATACAAGCTTGGCGTTGACAGATTTTGCAACAGATTCAAGTTCACCGTGCACTCCGGCATACTCAGAACCACAGGACACCAAGGCCACTTTTACAACTGCTTCGTCACTCATTCTGTTGACCTTCCTTTTCATTTTTAGGCAGGGATTTGAGGAACTCACCGATCTTGTACACGAATTCCTGACCCCCGTCATCAGATTCCGGAAAATCAAGCTCAAGGACAGGCATATCACGTTCCCTGATAAGGAACTTCGTCAATTCATTGGTGCGTGCACAACCCATACAGCCAAAAGCCATGGGTGTCTCACCGACAATGATACCAGCCTCAGCCTGCTCGATCATAGGTCCAACGAGAGCCATTCTTCCCCTGACACCTGCCGGAACCTCTACAGCCGCATACTTCAGACCTGTTTTTGGTTCTTCCGCAGTGATATTCAGGGGAGGTGAATCCACACCAACAGTTGATATCTTTTCCTTGATCTTTTCCATCATTGCAATAGGTGTGTGACCGAACCTCTGGACCAGGTCAGAAAGGATCAGACTGTTTGTAGGGTATATGATAACTTTTGCCATTATAATGCCTCATTGAGTAGATTCGATTATGTCCTGAAGATCTTTCACTTCAAGCCTTTTCTTGTGTTCGGTCTCCTTGAGAGGAACGTTTTTGTCATATTTATCGAGGGCTTTTCCAATCATTGGAAGCATCATTGACTCTTCCTTCAGGAAATAGAATCCAGGCCTTGCACCACCACCACGGGAAGCACGGCAGCGCCTTTCATCTCCCGGAGGGAAACCTCTCTCTTTTACAAAGATACGATTCTTATCAAGATCCACAACCTCGTTCACCACTTTATCCACAGCATCTCTGGGACCTGTGACCATGGTGCCAAAACATGTTTCCTTTATGACAATATCAGTATTAGATTCGTATATATGCATAGCAGCGTCTATCGGCAGTACATTGTCTGAGCTCATGACAACGAGTTTCGTTATGATATCTCCATTACCTTCACCCATTTTATTCCTCCCTGCTGCGTTCAAGGATATACATTACATCTCCGTCCTTGAAATGCTTGAGTTTATCAATTTCAAGTATCTTCCCGATAATATTAGTGTTTGCAAACCTCTCCCCTGTAGGTCCGAAAAGATCATCATCTGTAGTTTTGACACCCACCATACCGGCGCGCTTTGCAACCTGGTTCGTGACACCGATCTCACCTGAAAGAGTCTTTTTAGGGATGTTCTCGGGGAATATCTCCTTATATTTTTCAGCTGGCTTCTCGGCTTTGAAGATGTAAGTATTCTCATACGTCATCATTATAGGGAGGACACCAACCGGATTATACTGGAGACCCACGGCATGTCTGAAGAAGTCAAGTGTTTTTGGAGCAAGATCATCATAAAGCTCGATTGTCACAAGCATTTCCGGATCGACACCCTGTACAGTGACCTCTGTGCCCTGCATGATCCCAATCGTTGTTGCAGGTGTTTGTTTAACAATAAACCCGTCATCTTCCGTATAACCTTCCACGGTGATCCCAATTCCAAGAGAGATCATTTCCTCTTTAGCATCCTTATTGGTCATACCAAGCAACATTATTGGCTCTGGAGCCGAGTCTATCATTATTTTCTGACCACTCTGTGCCATCCTTACAAATTCAATGCCCTTGGTAACATGACCTATTACAGAGTGCATAATAGAGGATGTACGATCATCTATGGAAATGTATAGCTTTCCTGCGCCATATCCCACAGTCCTCACAAAAACAGACCCAGTTGACCGGGATTCAAAGTTCTCGTAAGTCACTAGCTCACCCTGGAACCGATGATCGGATATAAAGGAACTTGATACAAAATCTATGTTGAAAGTACCGTCCCGGGTTACAGCAAAAAAGAACTCTGCGCCCTCAGGTGCCAGGGAATCGATCTCAATTTCAACATATGTGAATATTTTAGAGCCACTCTCCAGTTTAACCGAAAGGTCTGTGGTACTGATGTGTTCACCTGCTTTCTCCCATTCGACAACAGGTTCTATTGACAATATTCTGTCGCCCTTGTCAAGGTCAGAAAGAACGTGTTTTCCGCTTATAAGTCTTGCAAATGTACCACCTTCGGGAGCACCATATTCTGATGAGTGTTTTGTCTTGCTAATAATGATATGAGTATTAGCGGCATCGCCGCCGCCTGCACCGAAAAGCAAAGTGAACCGTTCCATATCAGTACTACCACGGACAGGTTCCATATCCGTACTAAATGGCCCGAATGCCAGAGCATCTTTGCTCGTCCAGCGAACAGGTATGTCAATAAAATCGTTAAAAATAGACACCCATCTTTTTGAAGAAAGAGAGGAAACATCCAGGAGTTCTATCTTGAACTCACCTTTGGATGTCTTCACAAGGTATTCAACAGAAGCCTGTGACTTCAAGTCCTCTTTCTCGATAAGTATTCCTACTGCCGTACCTTTTCTGTGAGGGGCATTTGACACCTTAATCGCATCTTCAAGGGTTGAACCTTCCAGCAACTTGATTTCGTAACCATTGATCTCCACCTTAATTTCATCACTCGTGTCAAACACCTCCGTAATATTCTCAAAATGTCATGGTTCTGGTGCAGCTGCTTCCATACGTTCTTCATCAGTAAGCTCTGCAAGGACAACATCAGGCTCACCGACATCTACGATTTTGCCGTTTCTCATAAGAGCAACACGGTCACATATCTCCTGAAGGAAATCCATATCGTGGGAAACTATGACAAATGTGTCACCCATATTTTCACGTGCCATCAGGATAGATTTTGTTACTTCTTTCTTTGTAATTGGATCCATGGTACCTGTCGGTTCATCCATCACAACTATAACCGGCTCTTTCATCAGTATCTGGGCAAGGGCTACCCTGTGCCTTTCTCCTTCACTGATCTCATCTGACATCTTTGATAATATAGATTTTGCTTTCTCTTCAGTAAAACCGGTCGACATCAAAGTATTAATGGCTTTCCTGACGGCAAGCTCATAAGGCAGGTCAATGCCGATGGACTCCGTAAGATTATCAATAATAGTCCTGTGATTGTACAGGCCATATTCCTGGTGCAATATACCCATGTACTGTAATGCGCGGCCCCTGCATTCAGGTCCTGGCTTCTTCATATCTACCCATTCATCACCTACTCTTACCTGGACCTCGCCACTTGTCGGCTGTACGATTCCCATGAGTATTTCAGAAGTTGTCGTCTTTCCTGCACCACTCGTACCTGCGAGCCCGAAAATCTCACTTTCATTTACCTCGAAAGAGACATCATCAACAGCGTAGACTACACCTCTGGTAACGGAGATATATTTTTTGACCAGGTTCTCGACCTTGATAAGCGGGTCACCTACCCTGACATCACAATTCTTTTCCACAACACATACACGCTGCATGAATTCCTTTGCAACATCTGCGGGGGAGCCCTCACTGACTATGGCACCTTCTTCCAGTATTATGGCCTTGTCTGCAAGGTCCTCTACAACATCGGACCAATGGGATGTGATCACCATAGTCATATTGTAGTCCTTTACAGCCTTCTCGATAACGTCATGTACAACCCTTGCAGTCCGGGGATCAAGGGTTCCTGTGGGCTCATCCGCAATCAGAAGCATGGGATCCCTTACAAGCTGGCGTGCCAGTACGACCCTCTGTTTCTCACCACCGCTCAGATCACGGGCAACATGCATCATACGATGGGAAAGTTCCACTTTCTCCAGCAAATCCACTGCCTTGCCAAGTGCATCCTCACTGTTTACACCGATTTCCGTGAGAGAATTCACCACATTGGCAATGACCCTGTCATCACCATAAAGAGCGAAGGTACGCTGGAGCATGATAGCGATCCTTTTGGTGATATCTCTTCTTTTGGAATCATGAAGTGAGAGTTTAACAAAATCAGCATCGAACGATTTTAAAGTTTCGCCACTGCAATGGGGGCATTCCTGTCCCACCTTGCTCGGAGGCTCTACATGACCACATTTTTCACACCTGGCAAGATGATAGATAACCTCACCACTAATGCCTTCATACTCCTCGACTCCACGCAGAACGTGCATCAGCACAGTTTTGCCTGAACCGCTTCTTCCCAGAATACCCAGTACTTCGCCTTCATTGATATTCAGGTTGATATTTTTCAGAACTTTAACACCGTCGAATTCCAGTGAAAGGTCTTTGACCTCGATAAATACTGCCATACGATTACCTCCGCCTACTGGATGCATGGGGTCTACTGTCCATTATATGTTTCTATGCATATATGCACAAATTACTTAACGGTTTTGCATAGTGCATACAAAACTAGATGGATAAATTCCACATAATCCAGGTGGCAACATTTTAATGATTTTTTTAAATAGATTACACTTGGATTATTGAACTCACTACATAAACATAACGCATATATTTAGCGCTGTTAACTTCTAAAAACCGTATATTGATACTGATTTTCTAATGTTGCATGCCCGCCCATGTTTTTTACAATGTCAACCACATCGATTATATTGCCTATGATAATATCCGCTGCATCCACAAGGACCGGCGGCCTTTCATCTCCTTGTTGTAATGAGAGAATACCTACATCAGCGGCCTTCAACGCAAGAATATCGTTCATTCCGTCCCCCACCATCACCACAAGATCATATGTTTATCTTAAGATTTTCAACAATTGTTTCTTTGTCGTGCGTTGTGGCAACTGCAAAAACATCCCGCATGGGAATATCCAGAGATGAGGCAAGTCCTTTGAGGTTCTGCGCATCGTCCCCCGAAGCGATGTAAATATCAGTACCAAGTTCCTTCAGGAGTTTGATTGCCACAGATGTTTTGGAATACATCTGCCCACCAGTGCTAAGAACATAAGGTACCAGATTTTCCCGAGAATCCACAATAAGCCCTGCTGCAATGTAAAACACATTTGGACAACGACCTTTTACAAGAGAGACCACATCACTAAGATCACTTACCTTCGTTTGGTTCTCCTTTATTATACCGTATACATCATCCAGCCTGAAAGGACTGCTTGAGCAACTTATACCAAGGTCGATATCATATTGGTCAATAAAATCATGCAGCTCCATATCAGGATCACACCGTCTGATATCATCAAAGCATGTGCGTATAACGACAAGTGCCTGATTGGCCTTCTCAGCCACAAGAAGTGTGGTCTGTATATCTTCAAGAATAGAACCGGTGCTCATTTCCTTTGCAACACGATACATATGCAACAGTGTCCCGGCACTATCGAAGACAACAGCAACACGTTTTTTCATAGATTCTGATTGTATTTATCAAATATACGTTTGCTTATAGACTTCCAGATCAGGCAGGAAAAGTGCCAAATGACTAATATGCAAGCAGCAACAATTTTCAGGATAACTGCCATGACGAAAATGAACCGGATAATAATTGTCCTGATAATATTTATTGCACTGGCTTTTGTCTCAGAGAGTTTTAACAATTCGGATACAGAGATAGTTATATTGAACCCTGATCCTTGGAATCACAGTCCAATCACCGTTTATATTGACGACAGCGAGATTCCTGAGCATTACAGCCCAAGTTACAGGACAGATGTGGAGAATGCATTGGAATACTGGGAAAGCGGTGGAAACGGACAGCTGGACTACCAGCCTGTTTTTGAGATCGTTGATGTTGACAATGCTGATATACTGATAATGTGGGTAGAGAATCTCGAAAAGGATGCAGGGGTTGAGAATGGTGTTGCCGGGTTTACAAGACCATATGTGGTGAATGGCAAGTTTGAGCGTGCTGATATCGTACTGGAAACCGGAAATTACAAAGGATATTCATGGGTCCAATACGGAGACAGCACCATGAAAGATATAGCAACACATGAACTGGGCCACGCACTTGGACTTGGGCACAGTAATGATAGAAATGATATCATGTTCCCTACCTATGACATCAAGCAGGATGTCAACCCTCTGCTACTCCATTCCACATGGCCTCTGCTTCTGCTGATGGTAATTATCGCCATTCTTGTAGTCTCATACCACGGAACCGGATGGCTTCACTACAAGAAAAAGAGAAAAGAGCTCGAGAAGGAGGTTTTCACCAATGACAAAAATGAGAGATAAAACAGTATTCCAGGCAATATTGAGGTATTTTGGTGGCGAAAATATCGACTTCTCAGATTATGAGCTTGACCTCTATGAACTTACGGAATTCCAGCGCAAGGTCCTGGAGGAAGTAAGAAAGATACCTTATGGCGAAACAGTAACTTATCAGGAACTTGCCTGCAGAATCGGAAACGAAGGTGCTGCCAGGGCTGTTGGTGGTGCAGTTGCCAAAAATCCATATCCTATAATCATACCCTGTCACCGTGTAGTATCATCTTCAGGAATAGGCGGTTTTTGTGGAGAGACCTGCGGCGAAAAGGTTGAGCTGAAGAAGAAGATGCTAAAGATGGAAGATGATTATAAAGAAAAAGAAAGTTTATATTAAAAGTGTAGAAGAAAATAACTTCTGGTGAAGAAAATGTTTGGATGGACAGGAAGAACAGTAATCGTGGACCTGGGGAACAACTCGGTCGCAGAAACGAAAACGAAGAAGTCATATGTTGAACAGTTCATCGGCGGACGTGGGCTCGGTTGCAGGTTGATGGAAGAGTTTGCAGATGCTGAACTTGACCCTTTCAGTCCTGATAATCCTCTTATTTTTACTACCGGACCACTTACAGGGACTTCAAGCCCTATGTCGGGACACTTCACTGTCACATGCAAATCTCCACTTACATCCACGATCTTCAGCTCCAATGGCGGAGGACACTTTGGCGCCGAGCTAAAATTTGCAGGCATCGATGCCCTTGTAATAAAAGGAAAAGCTGAAAGACCTGTTTATCTCAATATTTATGATGAGGAAGTTGAAATACTACCTGCCGGGCATCTCTTGGGAAAAAATACCGCAGAGACCACTGCATTGCTTGAAATGAAAGGTAAGGTTGCATGCATAGGAAAAGCAGGAGAGAAACTTGTCAGTATGGCAAATATCATCAACGACCGCATGTACTCCAGTGGACGTGGCGGGCATGGTGCCGTGGCAGGCTCAAAAAACCTCAAGGCAATAGTTGTAAAGGGAACCAACGTTGTCCAGATAGCAGAGCCTGTTGCCTTTGAAGAAGTTGTCGAAAAAACAAATAAATTGCTTGTGGCAAATCCACCGGCTTCCAAAGGCCTTCAAAAATATGGAAGTTCCGCATTTACTGACCTTTTTGACTACATGGGAATTCTTCCCGCACACAATTTCGGAAAAAAGAATTTCTCCGGTGCAGAGAAACTCTCAGGCGAAGTCATCAACAAAAAATACAAAATGCTCCAGGCACCCTGTTATGCATGTCCTGTTAGCTGCAGGAGAACTTCAGAAGATGGCCAACCGGTACCTGATTATGATTCCATATGGGCTTTCGGACCAAATATTGGTAACGATGACATGGAAATTATAAGAGAAATGGACAGCCTCTGTTTTGATTACGGGCTGGACCCGATCTCCTGTAGTGCATCCATTGCAGCATACATGGAAGTAAATCTATGGATGAAAATGGATGAATTAAAAGGACTCATACTGGAAATAGGAAATGGAAGACATGATGTCTGCAAGGGCTCACAAGCATATTTGTGTTCTGTGGAAAAAGAGGAATACAGCACCGCAGTCAAGGGACTTGAACTTCCTGGATACGACCCCAGAGAAATGGCAGGTATGGCCATAGCCTACGCAACATCCAACACCGGAGGATCTCATCTTAGCGCTTTTATGGCAGCTCCCGAGATAATGGGAAAGCCGGTGTTGCTTGACAGAAATTCATTTAACGGTAAGGCTGCTCTTGTGCAGCATTTCCAGAACCTCACAGCGGCAATTGATTCACTGGTTATGTGTCCTTTCTCCATGCTTGCCATCGGAGAGGTTGAACTTGCTGCACTGCTCAGTCATGTTACCGGAAAAAAATATTCTGCAGAGGAAATGCTACTTGCTGGAGAGAGAATCTACAACCTTGAAAGACTGTTCAATTTGAAGGCAGGATTTTCCACAAAGGATGACATCCTTCCTGAAAGATTCTTTGCAAAGGACGGAATAGACCGGGAAGAATTTGAAGAATCAATCTCAGATTACTATCACTTCAGAGGATGGGATGATGCTGGCATACCGGAAGAGGAAAAACTGAGCGAACTTAACATTGTCAGAGGCAGATGACAAAAAAAGAACAAAATATGTTCATCTTTTTTACGTATTTGCCATTATTTCCCTCAATTTATGCAGAATCAAAGGTTAAGTTCATATATAGCATTAAGAATTATACCAATATACCGTTTAAGCTCATAAATTATTATTACAATTATGGAGGATTATAAAATGAAAGTGCAAGTTGAAGTAAAAGAGCTTAAAGAAGGAAAATACGTCATCGTTGACGATGAACCCTGTACAATCAAAAGTATATCCAAGTCAAAACCAGGAAAGCACGGTTCTGCAAAAGCAAGAATTGATGTAATCGGTCTCTTTGACGGACAAAAAAGATCCATTGTAGGCCCGATCTCAGACAAAGTATACGTACCTATAGTCGAAAGGAAGACCGCACAGGTTCTTAGCGTATCAGGCAACATTGCCCAGCTTATGGACATGGGTGACTTTTCCACCTTTGAAATAACCGTCCCCGAAGAATACAAGGACAGGGTTAACGAGGGAGAAGAGATTACCTACCTTACTGCAATGGGCAAGATGAAGATCGATCTGAGATGATCGTTCCCATTTCCTGCTTTTTCTATTATGTTTTACAAACCTGAAATGATGGACGCCCTTGCAGACTATGAATCTGCAAGATATGTGATATTCGGCGTCCCTTTTGACGGAACCTCATCCTACAGGTCAGGAAGCCGCTGGGCACCTGATGCCATGAGGCAGGCGTCTGCAAACTTCGAGACCTACAACGCTTATTTTGATATTGATTATGAAGATCTGCTGATACATGATGCAGGTAACCTTGAGCACTACACAACAGTAGATGAAACCCTGGAAGAGCTTTTTCCCGCCGTGGAACCAATAGTTACGGATGGAAAGCTACCCATCATGCTTGGCGGGGAACACTCACTCACTCTCCCATGTGTGAAGGCATGTGCCAGACATGCAGATGAGGATATCGGCTTTGTGGTACTGGATGCACACTTCGACCTACGCGAAGAGTACAGTGGTGTAAAATATAGCCACGCATGCGTCTCACGACATGTCCTGAACGAGGTAACAGACAAATATGTTACCATCGGCGTTCGCAGTGGTTCCAGGGAAGAGTGGGACTTTGCAAGGGAGAACGATATCAAATACTACACTCCCGACGACGTCCGTGAAAAGGGAATCAGAAAAGTGCTCTCAGAAGTTATCGATTACCTGGGATACTCGAAGATATACCTCTCGCTAGATATGGATGCGCTTGATCCTGCATATGCTCCCGGCCTCGGCACACCCGAACCCTTCGGGCTCAGCGATATTGAGGTAAGGGAGATCATACACGCCCTTGCACCACGGTCAGTGGGCTTTGATATTGTAGAAATTGCACCCGAATATGATAACGGACAAAGCGCCCTGCTAGGCACTAAGCTTCTCAGGGAATTCATCGCAGCCCATGCTGCAAGTGAGAAATAGAAGTAAAAACATATCACATGCGTTTGATCATTCACTCTTTTTTCTTTCCAGTTCCCACATCTCAATGAAATTATCAAGCAGTTTGTCGAAGAAACTCCCTTTATAAGTAATCATAAGCCCTGCAACATTATCAGCGTCAACAACCTCAAAGTTGCTTTCTCTTCCATTAACAGTCTTTTGTACAATTCCTGAAGCAACTAACTTATTAAGATGCCAGGAAACAGTTGACGGAGAAAGAGAAATAGCTGAAGACAGGTCTTTATTGTTCATACCCGGCTCTTCTATAAGGCTCATCAGAATATGCCTGCAAGCCTTCTTTCTTAAAAATGACAGTACCTTCCGGTCGTTAGCATCCAGTTCTTTATCTTTGATAAAATAGCGAACAAATTGTTCATCCTTTATCTGTAAAATCAAGTTTCTCTTCTCCAGGTAATGTAGATGATACTGAAGACTACCAACCGCCATGCTAAGACATCTTTCAAGCTCACGCAGATGTATTCCCGGCGAGGCCCTTATTGCTTCAAAAATCCTTTTCCTGGTATCGAGATCTAATTCCATTGGAACCTACTCTTTTGTCAGCATCGCAGAGAAGAACAATAACAGTACGACAAAGTTGAGGATACTGCTCCATATCTCAAGCTTCTCGCCAATTACAGGGAAAAAAGATTCCGAAGCATCAAGAAATCCCATAAGGAAATAGAAGAAAAAGGCTGCAGTGACCATTAGCAGTTTCTTTCTTCGCTCCCTGAGATAGGCAAAAAGTGAGATTGTAAAAAGCAGCAGAGCAAGTATGCTTGATAGCAAGACTATCATATTGTCAATTTCCATATAAGAATGTCACCTCCTGATAAAAATAAAAAGAAAGACAATTGTCTTCCTTTCATTCGGTAGTTATCTCAACAAGCTCCAGCCTTCCATCTCCGCCCTCTACAGCTTCTTCAAGAAGCAGGCCGACACCACTGGCATAATACTTGTTTTCCTCGACTCCGGGCTCAAGAGGAGTCCATTCCCTTGTTTGAAGACTGTTCTCAAATGAACCATATGGAACCGTTACAGATGCTTCAAGGCTGAGTACTTCTGCCATATCCTCGGCTTCACCTTCATAGTATTCCTGCCTGTAGACATCACCTGGCTGTGGGTCAGCTTTCATTATGATTCCAGGCTGTGCACCGTCTACACCAGCTTCCCAGGAACCTGCGGTACTAACAACCTCACCATCTTCAATTTCTTTTGAATCCTCACCGAAATACCAGACATTTCCATCTTTATCCTGCGCAAACCAATCAAAAGTATCCTCTACCAGTTCTCCATCCTCCCACTCGCGTTCCCTGATAACAGTGGTAGTCACACCCATAACTTCCTTTGTCTGGTTGGTGACATAGATTTCAACATCTATAGTTTCTCCATCAGACTCTCCTTCATAGACAAAGGTAGTACCGGGTTCAAACGGCAGATAGGGATTGTCGATTTCTTCTACAAAATTCGCAGGGTCTATTTCTGGATTATAAGGATCTTCCAATCCTTCTTCAGATGCATCTTCAGAGTACGAGGTATCAGTACACCCGGATACCATTACAAGTACCACTCCCAAAAAAAGCACCACGATATTTCTTACCAGTTTTCGTTTCATATTAAACCTCCCTTTTCTCCTCCGGACAGATCAAAGGTTTTCAATTCAATCTTTGTTGTGTCTTATATTAACGATTCTGGTACAGTCATCGAATATTAATACAAACTTCGAACAATCGAATAATGCTAAAAAAATAGATAATCAAGACAAATTCAAAACAGGAAAAATTATATTCGCAGTATCATGAAACAACACTAAAACAACATACTATGCAGTTAATTATTTACATCCACCGGACAATGATATTATTGAGATTATGAACGAAGAAGTAGAAGTTGTATGTCCGTCATGTTCACCTAAAATAGAGGTGCCTCATGATGTATTGAAGTCAGGCCAGAACATTATCGTACAGTGCCAGGAATGCGGGAATGTCCACCCAACCAAATTTGAAAAACCAAAGACATTCAACATAAAAGTAATAATCAGTAAAGGCGATAAATCTTTTACACAGATGACCAAAATGACATCAGAAGAAGATGTCAACATCGATGATGAGATAATTGTCGATGACGGAGAATCTGATGAAGTATTTCCGGTCCTGATAACTTCCATCGAGTCAGGAGATAAAAGACTGGAAAAAGCAAATGCCGCAGAGATAAGTACGATATGGGGCAGGGCTATCGATGAAGTTGCTGTTAAAATCGCCATCCACCGGGGAAAAAGCACAGAAGCTCTTATAAAAAGAGTACCCGGAGGATACGAATTCATTATCGGTAAAGAGGAAATCGTTGACAAGACTAAAGTGAGGATCAAGAAGATAAAAATAAGAGACAGTAGTCTTGAATCTAGTACCGGCATGGCAGTTGAGGCAAAGTTCATTAAAAGGATATTTGCAGAAGAAATTGTGAGACCGAACTGGGGAGAAGGAAAAACTGCATGGAGTATGAAAGGGAAAGGTCGCTCCTGGTAAAATCTCTCAAAAAACAAGGAACCAGTGAAAGAACTCTAAGAGCGATGAAGAAGGTACCAAGACATCATTTTGTACCTTCTATACATGTATCACGTGCCTATGTTGACAGTCCATTACCCATAGGACACGCGCAGACAATATCAGCACCCCACATGGTTGCCATGATGTGTGACCTTCTTGAGCTTCAGGAAGGGCAGACAATACTTGAGATCGGTGCAGGCTCAGGTTACAATGCAGCAGTCATGGCGGAGATAATTGGTAAAAATGGACAAGTCTATTCTATTGAGCGTCGTGAACCGCTAGCCAGATTTGCAAGGGAGAATCTGGAAAGAGCCGGATATTCCAATGTGGAAGTTATACTGGCCGATGGTTCGCTGGGCTATCCTGAGCATGCACCCTATAACAGGATATGTGTAACTGCATCAGCACCTGAAACGCCAAAACCTCTTTTGGAGCAGCTAAACCCCGGCGGTATCATGGTCCTGCCTGAAGGTGATACCTACCAAAACCTATACCTTGTCAGGAAATCCATGAATGGTGAAATTACAAAGGAAAACAGAGGCGGAGTGATATTCGTACCACTTGTTGGTGACCACGGTTACAATCTATTCACAAGCCATAGATAATTCATTTTTACCGCAAAAACATTTTTAATATTTTATGCTTATTTAGCAGAGCATATTTTATAATAATCAGATTATGGTATGAAAGAACGATGTCCTCAAAAAAAGAAAACTGGCAATTCTGGATAGACAGAGGCGGCACATTCACAGATATTGTTGCCCGGAAACCTGATGGACAGTTGCTTGCACACAAACTACTGTCAGTAGACCCGGAACACTATACAGATGCTGCAATGCATGGAATAAGGACCATACTCAGGATAGACCCAAAGTCCAACCTGCCAACGGAAATGATATCATCCATCAAGATGGGAACAACTGTTGGGACGAATGCATTGCTTGAACGAAAGGGAGAAACTACTGCACTGGTAATCACAGAAGGTTTCATGGATGCTTTGAGAATTGGATACCAGAACAGACCTGATATCTTCGCTTTGAAGATAGAACTACCGGAGCTGCTCTATGACAAGATCATCGAGGTTAAGGAACGTTACAATGCATCAGGTGAGGAGTTGATTAGCCTTGATACGGAGAACTCGTGCAGGGAACTAGAGAGAATATATTCTCAGGGAATTCGTTCGATTGCCATTGTACTGATGCATGCATATCGTTACCCGGAACATGAGCTGCAGCTTAAGGAGATTGCAAAGGAAATCGGTTTTACGCAGATATCACTTTCACACGAAGTGAGCCCTCTTATGAAACTCATAAGCAGCGGGGAAACAACTGTTGTGGATGCTTACCTTTCCCCTGTGCTACGAAGATATATCGACATGATAGCAAGCACCCTTGAAACTGGAGGAGACAATACCAAACTCATGTTCATGCAGTCCAACGGCGGACTGATCGAAGCTACTCAATTCAGGGGCAAGGACTGCATTCTGTCCGGACCTGCCGGCGGAATTGTAGGAGCTGTGGAAACATCCGGCATGGCAGGTTTTGAGAAAGTGGTCACTTTCGACATGGGTGGAACTTCCACAGATGTGGCCCATTACAACGGAGAATATGAGAGAAGTTTTGAAACGGAGATTGCCGGAGTTCACCTGCGCTCTCCAATGCTCTATATTCACACCGTGGCAGCAGGTGGAGGATCAATACTTCATTTCGATGCCGGAAGATTCACGGTCGGGCCGGATTCTGCAGGTTCCGAGCCGGGGCCTGCATGTTATCGCAAGGGAGGTCCACTCACAATTACCGATTGTAACCTGATGCTTGGCAAGATAGACCCACAACATTTCCCACATGTATTCGGCCACAGTGCAGACATGCCACTTAATTCTGATGTTGTGATAGATAAATTTTCAGCCCTTGCAGAAGATGTCAGTTCATTTACAGGAGAGGAACACAGTGCTGAGCAGGTGGCTGAAGGTTTTTTGAAAATAGCCATTGAAAATATGGCAAACGCTATCAAAAAAATATCAATCCAGCGCGGGTATGACACAAAGGATTACGTCCTTTGCTGCTTTGGCGGAGCAGGTGCCCAGCATGCATGTGGTGTTGCGGATGCACTGAATATTAAGAAAATACTGATACACCCGTTTGCAGGAGTGCTTTCCGCATACGGAATGGGACTTGCAGACCAGCGTATTATGAAAGAGCATGCTGTAGAGAAAAAGCTTGAGAGAAAACTTATAGCAGAACTCCGGGGCATTGCCACTGAAATGGAAATGAGCGGCAAGGAAGAAATGCGGATTCAGGGTGTTTCGGAGGATGACATCAGTGCACTGCATAAAGTCCATGTCAAATACCGTGATGCTGGGACTTCCATTATTGTTGACCTTGATAATGAAAAAAAGATTAAAAGGTCTTTTGAGAATGAGCATAAGAACCGTTTCGGCTTTATCATGGATAACAAGGAACTGGTTATAGAAGCGGTTTCCACAGAGATAATCGGTTCAGGGGAAACTATGCGGAAATCCACCATCCCCAATGTTGCTTCAGAAGAGGGAGACAGGTTGCCTGATATGATTATGTACACTTGCGGCGAACCACATAAAACGCCTATTTACAGAAGAGAAAAACTTGTGTCAGAAACTAAAATTAAAGGACCTTCCATTATTGTGGAAACAAATACTACTGTTGTAATCGAACCGGGCTGGGAGGCTGAGCTTACAGAGAACCAGGAACTGGTGCTTGAAAGAGTGAGTGCTCTGCCAAAGAGGGAGTCGATTGGTACTGAAGCTGAGCCTGTGATGCTTGAGATATTCAATAACAGATTCATGTCCATTGCACAGCAGATGGGGTACACACTCCAGAATACATCTTATTCAGTCAATATCAAAGAAAGGCTTGACTTTTCATGTGCGCTTTTTGATGGGGAGGGAAATCTCATAGCCAACGCGCCTCATATACCTGTCCATCTCGGTTCCATGGGTGAGAGTGTCAAATCGATTTTCAGGAAGTTCCCTGATATGAAATCAGGAGATGTTTTCATGCTCAATTCTCCCTTTGAAGGCGGGACGCATCTACCTGACATTACAGTTATTACCCCTGTGTTTCATGAAAATGAGCTTGCATTCTTTGTGGCTTCCAGAGGACATCATGCTGATATTGGTGGAGTGACTCCGGGGTCCATACCACCTGAGAGCAGGCACATAGAGGAGGAAGGAGTGCTGACAAAAGGACAGATAATCGTATCCTGTGGAAAGTTCCTTGAAGATGAGGTCCAAGAATGGTTGCTTTCCGGCAAATACCCGGCACGTAATCCTTTCCAGAATATTGCGGATCTGAAGGCACAGGTAGCTGCTAATGAGAAAGGAGTCAGGGAACTGGAAAAGCTTGTGGAGCACTTTTCTATGGAAACGGTGCAGGCATACACGAGACATGTCATGGACAATGCCGAAGAATCTGTGAGAAGAGTTATCGAAGTACTGAAGAACGGGAATTTCTCACTTTCCTTTGATGATGGGACGGCTATACACGTGAAGGTCAGTATTGACCACAAGAAGAGAGCAGCACACATCGACTTTGCCGGAACTTCCGGGCAGCATCCTGGAAATTTGAATGCTCCGGTGGCTGTGTGTAAGGCTGCGGTGCTTTATGTGTTCAGGTCACTGGTGGAGAAGGATATTCCACTTAATGAAGGCTGCCTGCGTCCTCTTGAGATAAGTATCCCTGAAAAGAGCATACTGAACCCTGAATACCCTGCAGCTGTGGTGGCGGGGAATGTTGAGACTTCTCAGTATATCGTTGATGCGCTTTTCGGGGCGCTTGGAGTGATGGCAGGATCACAGGGCACCATGAACAATTTCACTTTTGGAGATGATGAATTCCAGTATTACGAGACCATTTGCGGTGGTTCTGGAGCAGGAAATGGATTTGATGGCACTGACGCTGTACAGACCCATATGACCAATTCCAGGATTACCGACCCGGAGGTGCTGGAATGGAGATTCCCTGTGAGGCTTGAGGAGTTCTCTGTCAGGGAAGGCAGTGGTGGTGAAGGAGAATATAACGGAGGGTGCGGAGTTGTTCGGAAGATACGGTTCCTCAGACCAATGAGAGCGGCCGTCATTTCGAGCCACAGGAAATTCCCTCCGGCGGGTTTGAATGGCGGAGAGAATGGGAAGGTCGGGCACAACTATGTTTTGCGGGCAGGTGGAAATGAAGATATGGACGGAGATATTGAGGAACTTGGAGGAAGAGCTCTTGTTGATATGAGAAAAGGAGACTTGTTTGTGGTGGAGACCCCCGGAGCAGGTGGGTTTGGTAAAAAAGAAAGAGTTAAGTAATGATACTGATAAAGCAGCTGTGCATCTTATAAACTAAAAAGAAAGAAGGAAAAGGCCGGTGTCAATGAACTCTGAGAATAATATAAAAAAAGTTACTGTTAAAGGGGTGTTCATGATCAACATCTTCGGGAAGGCTGTTCCTGCTCTTATGCTTGAAGATGAAGATGGCCTCCTTATGCCAATACATATAGGCCAGTCAGAAGCGCTGTCAATTAATTCAGTGATGAAGAACGAGACCATGCCAAGACCTATGACGCATGATCTTATCGTGTCTATACTTGAAAGACTGGGTGCAAAGGTTGATAGAGTACTGATTGATGAGAAGGTCGATAATATCTACTATGCCAGGATAACGCTGAAAGTGGACGGCGTTAGCATGGAGTTTGATGCAAGGCCAAGTGATTGTATTGCTATTGCCCTGAGAAATGATGCAGTCATTATGATAAACGAGGATGTTTTTAACGACGATTCCATCTCTAAGGAAAATTTCCAGGGATCTAAGGCAATTACGGGAATTGTTTAGACCCGCCTTACCCAAAAAAGTATAGAGGATTTCGATAAACTACCATCAATACCCATACAATTTAATAAAATTTAAATAATAGCAAAGCAAATTTACTATTATGGATTCTTTTACTGATTTTGCCTTAAATGAAGAATATAAGCGTCTCCAATCTGTCGGAGATAAGCTTGCTGAAATTGAATATTTAGTAGATTGGAAGCCTTTTCGCCCTATTCTGGAGTCAATGTACATAAACAGAACAGCTTCAGGCGGACGGCCTGAAGCTGATGTTATTGTAATGTTCAAGATGCTTGTTCTGCAACAATGGCATGGTCTTTCTGATGCTGAGCTTGAAAAGCAGTGTATTGACAGGATATCCTTTAGGAAATTCCTGGGATTTCCTGAATATGTACCAGACAGTACAACTGTCTGGTCATTCAGGAAGAGAATTATCGACAATGGTAAAGAAAAAGCGGTGTGGGATGAAATGCAGAATCAGCTTGATGCTCTTGGTTTGAAGATTAAAAAAGGAATGATCCAGGATGCAACTTTTATTCACTCAGATCCAGGACATGCAAAAGCAGATGTACTCAGAGGAAAAGATGCGAAAACAAGAAGAAGCAAAGATGGAACCTGGACTAAGAAAAATGGTAAATCTCACTTTGGATACAAACTTCATACAATTATTGATAAGGATTATGAACTAATCAGAAGATTTGAGACAACAACTGCATCACTTCACGATTCACAGGTTGATCTGTCTGAAAAGGGTGAAGTGGTGTATAGAGATAAAGGATATTTTGGAGCAATAGCAAAAGGTTTTGCAGCAACAATGCAACGAGCTGTAAGAGGACATCCTTTAGGAATAATGGATATCCTCAGAAATGAAAGAATAAGTGTGAAAAGAGTCCCTTGCGAAAGAGTGTATGCAGTGACAAAAGAAATATTTAAAACCAGAAAGGTTCTTGTTACAACTGTAGAAAGAGTGAATGCAAAAATGTTGATGACAGCTTTTTGTTTTAATCTGCATCAATTGAGGACACTAAAAACCAAAGGAGTAATTTAGGATAGCGGGAGCTATACTAAAAATAAGGATTAATGAAGAGAAATTAAACAAAATGATAAAAAATGAGAGGATATAATTGAGTTTGAATACTTTAATGATCTAAAATGAGGGAATATCGAAATCCTCTATATATTGTTAACAAGGACAATATGCTATGAGGCACCGGATATTTTATAATCCTTTTACGTTTATTTTTACGCTGATACTCACTTTAATCCTTGCTTTCAGTATTTCCGTGCTTTTCTTCGGTTTTGTGAGCAGTGCCTTTGCAAAGATAGGTTTCTCATGGGAAGATGCACTTATCCTGCTTCTTGCCTCACTTATCGGAAGCAATATCAATATACCCCTGAAAACTATCGAGTCTAAGACCCCAATTGAGGAGCAGAGATACATAAAGGTCTTCGGAGTCTCATACCGTGTCCCATTCAGGAAGACACATACCACAAGGACAACCGTAGCCATTAACGTAGGCGGAGCACTCATCCCAACCATTGTCTCCTTCTACCTGCTAACCCTATTCCCCAATGCCGTTATCTACGCCCTCTACGCCACCCTGTTCGTTGCCCTGATCACAAAAGCTGTTGCCAGACCGGTCAGAGGCGTGGGCATCGTTTCCCCTGCACTACTCCCACCAATAGCCGCAGCTCTGAGCTCCATCATCATCGTCTACACAACCAATGTCCAGCACGAACTCATCTTCGCTATAGCCTACACCAGCGGCACTCTGGGCACCCTGATAGGCGCCGACCTGCTGAACATGCGCGCAATTACCAAACTGGGAGCTCCAGTTGTGAGTATCGGCGGCGCAGGAACTTTTGACGGTGTGTTTTTGGCTGGAGTTATTGCGGTGTTGTTGGTTTGAAATAGGGAGAAAAGCCTTTTTTGGATTAAAAATGCAATGATTGCAAAAAATGTAATTTATCCCATTATTTTACTTTAGATTAAAAATCATCACGAGTTGATTTTTGACTTAAAAAAACCTCAAGCCCCTAATTTCAAACCAAACACACATTCCTTTCACCCTTAACCTAAGTGACAGAATAATTTAACAAAACATAAATACTTGCTAAATAATCTGACAAATAAGGCACGGTGACATGCATAAAATGTGTGGCTTTGGCTGAAACTCGCATACCAACCATAATTGATTAGAGAGGAGCACGTGCATTTTAAATCACTTACCACATAGCTTGCGCTTTAGATAATAATAGAAAAATAGTTATTTTTTTAGCGGTACATATGCCCCAAAATAATATGACAACACCTATATAGAAGGTGATTATTGAGGCGCTATGATTTGCACAACCCGTTTTTAGATAGCTATTAAATCCCACTCCCCACACTATTAGCGAATTCATGAACGCGCCTCGATTTAAAATGTTTGTGAGTTTTATGATGTTTTACTGAACCATATTTAGTCCTATTCTGAAAAACATTTATTTTTTAAATGTACATAATAATTAATCAAAATGACTGATTTGTATTCATTTTTCAAAAGTATGAACATGATTCTTTTATATAGATACATAAATGTATTTTATTATCGACATAGGTATCTCTGAAACCAATTTGTTATGAACCGGACATGTATCATAGATTCAAAACCAAAACACATATTAAAACTTCAGGATAATAAAAAATCAGGATCAAGTCGTAATATGAGTGAAGAACTATTTTACCAGAATCAATTACAGAATCTGGAAGACATTAAAACCACATATTTCAGTCAGCTTGATGAAGTTGATAAAAAGCGTGCTGAGATTGCTTTGAAAAAAGAGCAAATAAAAGCCGATGAATCACTGCTTATCGAAGAATATCATAAAATCCGTGAAGCAAAAAAACTGATTTCCCTTGAATATGAAAAACTTATTATCAAAACCGATGAACTGAAGTTTGCAAAGAAGGAATACGAGAGAAAAAGAGAGGAATTCTCAAAAAATGAAAGAGAACTTGAATATCAGATGAAAAAATATGAAGTGGATAATGATTCCCTTCAAAAAAGAAAAGCAGAAAATTACAGGATAATTCGCTCCCAATACGAAGAAGAATTAACTGTTAGTAAAAGACAAAAGAGACTTACAAAAACCAAGACCAGGCTTGATAGAAAGGTCGAGAAGATTGCAGCGCAAAAAGATGAGATAGCATCCCATGAAATCGACAACGAGATTGAAAATGAAAAAATTGAGCGCAGACGCGAATATGTCAAGCACCTTAATGAGACCTTATCCTTCAGGGAGAAGGAAATCGAATCCCGAGATAATGAGCTTGCAGAACTAAAACAAAAAAACGAGGAAGAAATAGGAAAACAGGTAACCATCCAGAAGCAACACATTGGCATAAGGAAAAAGGATGCCAGAATAGAGCAACAATTAGATTATATCAAAATCCTTGAACATGATATCCTTGAGCTTGAACATAAACTCAAAAAAACATGCGAAGAACTCAGACTTATTAGGATTTATTCAAAAATATTTGAACAAAATCTCGAACTTATCAAAACTTAAATTCTAAAAAAACTTAAAAAGTCCAATGAGCTCACATACAAGACACGAGAATATGCTATAAGAAACGTTTTTTTGGCGGAAACTACATACAAATTACTATTTACAGAGAAATACATGCACCTTTTCATATCTATTCTACTTGCATGAAGCTCTGAATAATATCTTAATCATTACCATTCAATATGAGGACACAACAAGTATTAAATAAAGAATTGATGTCTTCTTATTAAATATACCACCTGTCAGCTTTGCTGGCAGGGACGAATAATCAAATGCAGTGAAAGGGATAAAATCATACATGCTTACAAAAAGGATCATACCGTGTCTTGATGTTACGCTTGATGAGGAAGGCGGGACTGTAGTCAAGGGAATAGAATTCGTAGACCTCAGAAAGGCAGGTGACCCTGTAGAGCTTGCCAAGCAATACAACGAGCAGGGAGCAGACGAACTTGTCTTCCTGGATATCACAGCATCCCATGAAGGACGCTCCACTATGATCAATGTCATCGAGAGAACCGCTGACGAGGTATTCATTCCTCTCACCGTGGGAGGAGGCATAAACTCCATTGAGGACGTCCGCCAGATACTGCGTGCCGGTGCCGACAAAGTATCCATCAACACGGCAGCCGTGAAAAACCCGCAGCTAATCAAGGAAGCTTCTGAAATATTCGGCGCCCAGTGCATTGTCACAGCCATCGACTGCAAAAGAAACACCAATATTGAGGACAATTCCGACAAGACCATCCTTGAGCTGGAAGACGGCACCCTTGCATGGTACGAGGTTGTCATCTACGGCGGACGCCAGCCCACTGGTCTCGATGCCGTGCAATGGGCTAAAAAGGTCGAAGAGCTGGGATCAGGGGAAATTCTGCTCACCAGTATGGACAGGGACGGCACCTATGACGGTTTCGACATACCCATTACAAAGAAGCTTTCCGAAGAACTGGAAATACCCATCATTGCATCCGGTGGAGTAGGCAATCCTGAGCACATGTATGAGGGATTTGTAAATGGAAAAGCCGATGCTGCCCTGGCAGCAAGTATTTTCCACTTCGGAGAATACACCGTCAACGACACCAAAGAATACCTCAAAGATAAAAGCATACCAGTCAGGCTTTGAAGGTGATAAAGTGGAGATCGCAGAGTTCCAGCAACTCATGTCTGACCTGTACGCACATAACGATAAAAGGCGAGGACCCACTGCAACCATGCTCTGGTTGGTGGAAGAGGTAGGCGAACTTGCAGAAGCAATCCGCAGGGACGACAAAGAAAACATCAGGGAAGAGCTTGCAGACTGCTTTGCCTGGGTGGGAGCCCTGGCAAACCTTTACGACATAGACCTTGAAGCAGCATTTCTCGAGAAATATCCCGATAAGTGCCCCACCTGTGGTAAAAAGCCCTGTATCTGTACGGACTAATCTCTTTTGCACCAAACTTTGTACATTAAATTAATGGAACGAAAAAACACATAATAATGTTTATATAGTTACCTCATCTTCTGAAAAGAAGGGATACTATGAAACATGTGCGTTTAAAAATAAGTTCCTTTTTAATATTGCTCATCATTCTATTTTCCGCAGCATCCAGCGGATGCCTGCGTGATTTTGATGTGGTTGATGAAGGAACAAAGCTTATTATCACTGATATTGAAATGTCTGCAGATAGTGTCAAAAGCACATATGCTTGGCTCAATGTAACAACATACATAGAGAACTATGGATCAGACAGCAGCAATAATTCTACTATTATGATCAAAGTATTCAACAGTCAAACAGGCTTGCTTGAACTAAAACAGGAAAAAGAGATTGGATCAGTGGAAAAAGATGAAACAAAGATCATAACCCAGACGATCCACCTTCCAAAAAATGGAAATTATCGTATCAATGCAGCGATAATCCATGACGAAAAGATCACATACAATAGACAGGTCATTCTTTCAGGTATTGAGAACCTGCCAACGGACCTGCAAGAAACTGGAATCCAGATAGATGGAATTGATTTCATCGTAAGGGGAGTTAGCTCCAAGGGTGTCGTCATTGAAAATGATATCTATCTGAAAAACGAAGGGGCAGAAACCACCGGAGACTACAAGATACTCGTAAAAGCCAGGGAAATGGATGCCAGACTCATCGCCGATAAAAAATGGATCAATATAGGTGAGATAGACCCTGAAGAGACAATAATCAGATCTGTAAATCTAACTGTTCCTGACAACTACAATTACGTAGTCGAGGTCAGTATATGGAACGGCAACACCATTGTCAAGACCGGTGAAGACTATGTACAACTGAACCCTGAAAAGACCATAGACAGGGACCAGTTGGTTCAAAATAAGAATATAGACACCACTGACTTTATAGTCGAAGATGACTACGGCTGGGATTATCCGACAGAAGAAAGTCCCGAGTCTGAAGATATGCAATCCGAAAGTCCGGGCTTTACAGGAACATTGGCATCGATAGCCCTCATCTCAGCACTATACATAGCAAGGAGGAGATTGCAATGAACGAAGAAAAGGAGATCAAGGACACAACTGGGGAAAAATTGACATTTACTTCGGCTGACAAGAAAAAAGAGAAGAAAGAAAGAACACAAGAGGAGTACTTCAGGGGAGGAATGCTGCTACTGGTGGGAATTATCATTGCCATTGCGTCATTCCAGTTCTATTTTATAGTGAATGATGTTATCTACACATGGTTCAAATCACAATACGTTCCCCTTGTCAGAGCATTTTATAATCTGGCAGTGATAGGTATTGGCCTTTACATACTCAAAGCATACATTCTGAAAAAGGAAAAGAATTAATTTCTTTTCCAGCTTTAACTTTTTAACTCATTTTTTAACCCGCTTTTTTGGCTATCTTTTATATACTCTAACCTCATCTGAGCAAATATCATGCTTAGAACTCCTGAACTTTTAGCCCCTGCCGGAAATATGGAATCCCTCGTAGCTGCCGTAGAGAACGGTGCAGATGCAGTATATCTTGGAATCAAGGATTTCAGCGCCAGGGCATACGCAGGCAATTTCACCATAGAGGAATTTAAAGAGGCGCTTGACTTCGCCCACCTTCGGGGAGTTAAGGTCTACGTTACCATGAACACACTCATCAAGGACAGTGAGATGAAAATGGCCCTTAGACTCATGTACACCCTTGATGAGCTGGGAACAGATGCCATTATTGTGCAGGACATGGGCTTATTGGCACTTGCCAGAGAAATGGTCCTCACACTTCCGGTGCACGCAAGCACCCAGATGACCACACACAACACCGAAGGAGTCCTTTTACTGAAGGAAATGGGTGTCAAAAGAGCAGTCCTTGCAAGGGAACTCTCACTTGAAGAGATAAAAATTATCAAATCAGAAACAGGAGTAGAAATTGAGGCTTTCGTTCACGGAGCACTCTGTATCTGCTACTCAGGTCAGTGTCTCATGAGCAGTTTGATAGGAGGCAGGAGTGGTAACCGTGGCTACTGCGCCCAACCATGCCGCAAACAATACAAATTACTGAATAACGGACTGGAAACAAAAACAGAAGGAAAATATCTTTTAAGTCCAAAAGATCTAAACACATCAGAGTTACTACCTGAACTCGTAAATTCAGGAATTGATTCCTTCAAAATAGAAGGTCGTATGAAACGCCCCGAATACGTTGCCGGGGTTGTAAGCATATACCGTCGCCTGATAGATAGGTTTGCAGCGGACCCCGACAATTACTTCGTAACTCAAGAAGAATCCACACAACTTGAGCAGCTCTTCAACAGGGAATTCACAACAGCTTATTTCGAAGGTGACCCGGCAGGTGACCTTATGAGCCGCCAAAGACCACATAACCAGGGCATCATAATTGGAAAAGTGAGTGGATACAACCAGAAACGCAGCAGCCTGCTAATAGAACTCACCGGAGAACTTGAACTCGGAGATGGAATTGGTTTTGAAGGCTACCGTGAGTCAGGAACCATAATAAGAGGGATGTTCGTTGATAACGAGCCGGTAAAGAATGCAGGAAATGGTGACATCATCTCCACTAATTTTGAAGAGAAACTTAAGGCCGGAACAATCGTTTACAAAACACTGGATGATTCCTTGATGAAAGAGCTACAGAGTTCATTTAGCTCACCTTCACCAATACGCAAAATCCCTGTATCCGTTAGTATGAAGGCACACATCGGAGAGAAAATGGAACTCTCAGTTTCTGATGATGAAAATAACAGCTCAAAGGTTATTTCAGATTATGTGGTTGAAAAATCCCAGAAGAGGCCAACAACTGCAGAAGATGTGAAAAAACAACTTTCCAAGACAGGAAACACAGTTTTTGAGCCTGCTGATATCAAGATAGATATCCCTGAAGACGCATTCATACCCATAAAGGAACTGAACAACGCAAGGACTGAAGCAATATCAGAACTTGAAAAATTGAGAATAGACAAGTACAGAAGACAGCCACACATCAAGCCTGCCACTGATAGTGCCCCAACAGCAGTGGAAGAAAAAGAAGAGCATGAACCGGAGAGCAGTGAAGAAAGAATACTGCTTTCTGTCAGTGTTAACAATTCCAAAGCCCTCAAATCTGCAATCAAGGGTGGAGCAGATATCGTATATCTTGATAGCGATGGAAAGATGCTTGAAAATGAAGAGTGGAGCTCAGCCATTGCTTTTGCTACAGAAAAAGAAATACCATTGTACCTTCATACCCCTGTGATCGTAAAAGATGCGGAAATGGGAAAACTTACGGACAGGATAGAACTGGCAAAAAAGCTCGGCTTTAGTGGAGTTGTAGTCGCAAATGCGGGAGTTTTCAGAAGGATTTTGGAATCAGCAGCATCCGATATGAAAATTATAACTGACAGTCCCATGAATGTATTCAACCGGAATACTCTTGAATTCCTGACAGAGAAAGGCGCAGACACTGTGGTTCTTTCAGCGGAAATGAATCTCGGACAGATAACAAAGATAGCAAAATACGGCAATTGTGAATACATCGTACACGGCGGCATTCAGGTAATGGAATCTGAACATTGTCTTATAGGTGGCATACTGGGCAACAAGGAAGATTGCGGTTCCCATTGTAAGAGTGGCAAATTCGAGTTAGTTGATGAGAAAGGTTATGAATTCCTGGTACGAACTGATTCAGATTGCAGAACACATGTATATAATTCAAGGGAGCTCTGCCTGCTGGAAGACGTACCACACCTTATCAATGCAGGTCTTTCAAGACTCAGAATAGATGCAAGAACGATGAAGAACGAACATGTGGAAAAAGCTACACGTGCCTACAGGGATGGAATCGATTCTCACCTCAGTAAAAACAAAAGGCAAGCATGGGAATCCAGTGATATTAGTGAATATCCCACAAGAGGACATTACCACAGAGGGGTACTATGAACGTATTCCTTTCAGCATCAATCAGAGGAGGCAGGGATATGCTGTCCACTTATATTGAGATGTGTAGCTATCTTCAAGAGAATGGACATGATGTACTTAGCTGGCATGTAGCTGACCCGGAACTTGAAAAAACCGAATCTCTGCTAACAGAGCGGGAGATATACATACGTGACATGGAGTTCCTTGAAAAAAGCCACTGCGTTATAGCTGAAGTGAGCATTCCTTCTATTGGCGTTGGTTATGAAATTTCCAGCGCACTACACAGGGAACTTCCGGTCCTGTGTTTGCACACGCCTGATTCAAACGTTTCTGCGATGATACTTGGAGATAAAAGAATCATCACCAAAGAATATGATAGTATCAATGCCATGAAGGAAGAAATTGACCTATTCCTTAAAGCTTCCAACAAACCTTAATTTTTTAGTAATCATTAAATACTTATCATCGTAATATAAAAGTGGTGATCATGGTAACTGAAATAGTGATTCTTATCGTAGCTATCGTAGCTGCAATTCTTCTCTGGAAGGTATTAAAGACTGTAAAAAACATGGTAATTAACACTATCATGGGACTTATAGTGCTCGTTGTCGCAAATCTGGTATTTGGACTGGAAATTGCTTACGACTGGATAGTCATTTTGGTCTGTGCAATTGCAGGCATCGTAGGTGCATTGCTGATAATTGCATTAAGCTATCTTGGAATTGCATTCTAAAGGCGGACTATTGCCCTTAGCTGATGGCGCCTGTGTGGCTTGCCATCAAATATTTTCTCTGAGATATTATCTTTCATTTCTATAATTTCAAATCCGCAGAGCAGAGATGAAAGCTCCTCTTTCGTAAAGTAGTGGTATATAATACCGCTTTTCCTGCAGAAGGTGTTTTTTTCGATCTCTTCGCCACCGTATCTCATATCCCCGGTCCCGAAAACTTCAATGACAAGAATAGCTCCGCTTTTCATGATTCTCTTAATCTCACTTATTGCCATCTGTCTTTCCTCTTCCATCAGATGCTGGACGACACCAAGACAAAGGACAGCATCAAAAGAATTATCAGAAAAAGGAAGGGAGGTTATGCTTGATACAAGGCATTCAGCCTGCGAATTATCATTGCTATTGTTCTTGGAAATGTAAGAGCGAGCCCTGCTAACAGCAGTTGCTGATACATCAGTACCCACTGACTCATATTTACGGGATAGAGGAAGAAGGAATCTGCCATTTCCACAACCAAGATCAAGCACACGGGATGAAGGGATTATCAACCCCTCAAGCATTGATATCGACCTGGGACCCCCCCATGTCACATGTTTGTATTCTTCATCCCAGGCAAAGAAATGAGACTTTGAACTATTGCCCGGGAAAGAACTGTTTTCCATGATCAGGGTCTGTATGCTGCTGCATCCCTGAAGCGTTTGATAAGGAAGTCCTTCTCGAGTGAGGAAAGGAACCAGCCTGCCTTTGGACCTGATGCCTGGTCGAGTACAGAGATGTATATTGCCTTGAAGAGTTCCTTAGGATTTACTTCCAATGACTCCGGGCTTACATCCACTGCAGCCGCTATCATTGTATTTAATTCGGAGCCAGCTTCCTTTGAGGAATATACCAGATTATGATAGTCCTCACCTGTCAATTCACCACTTTTTTCCAGCATGTCTGAGAATGAGTTCAGGAATGCTCTCTGGAAGGGAGTGAGATTTGCAGCATTTACAGATATTCCTTCTTGTACACTGAACTTTGCATTGTCAGGAGCATACATCTCAAGCCAGTTTCCTACATTATCAGTAAGTTCACGTATGCACTTTTCATTTGAAGTATCATAGCCTGCTCTTTTGACAATGTTCATTATTCTATCAAAATCGCCTGCTGCAACCTGATATATCGTAGTCATGTGCTTAAAGGGGATATCCGTATGGCAAAGCCCTGCTGCGTGTGAGAGCTCTATCATCCTTTTATCGTATGATGTAGCCTTGTCACTTGATTGCAGGCGTTCGAACTCATCAACAAGTGTGAGCAGCGGTAATGCCGGGTCGAACCTTATATGCTTTTCAGGCTTTGTGCGGATGATAAGGTAACGCAGTACCTCAGGAGGGACTACCTTAAGCATATCTGAAATGGAAACAACAACACCTGTTGATGATGACATGGCACCTTTTTGACCAAGCATGATCCATTCATAGACTATTGGATGCGGAGCCTCATATCCGAATATATCTTTGACTATATCCTGCCCCGTATCATATGAACCGCCCCTTGATGCATGATCTTTTCCGAAAGGCTCTACTGAAACCCCAAGTGCCTTCCACCTGGCTGGCCAGTCCACACGCCATGTGAGTTTACCGCCACCCTTCATAGATACTGTTCCACTGTGTCCGCATGAACAATCATAACCCACAGTCTCTGCATCCAGATCAAAACCAGTTACAATTGTCGTGTTGACCTTACCACATTCAAGGCAAATCGGATTGAAAGGATTCCAGGTCTCGACCGGAACCTTGCCAGATCTCTTCTGCAGGATTTCTGCGATCTCATCCTTCTTTGCAAGAGCCTGTTTTATAGCTTCAACATAGACCCCCTCTTTGTAGAGCTCATCTGCCCTGTAGACTTTCGGATGGATTCCCAGATGATCAAGAGCTTCCAGGAAAGGTTCAAGGAAGTGTTCCGAATAATTCTTGTGTTCGCCGCATGGACATGGAACCTCCGAAAGAGGTTTACCAACATGTTCTGCATAACTTTCATCCAGAAAAGGATAGACTTTTCTAAGTGGGTCGTAGGTATCTGCAATGTAGATGAACTCAGCCTCTGCACCTTTGTCAATAAGAGCCCTGTATGCTACATCTGCGGTTACGACCTCGCGCATGTTACCAATATGAATGTGACCTGAGGGAGTGATGCCTGTTGCAACAAGATGTTTTTTGCCCTTTGCTAACACCTCGTCTGCTATGACATCTGCCCAATGTGTAATCTCTGCCATTATTTCACCGATCTATGAATAAGAATATTGAATGTTTAGCTGTTTGAAAGCCAGTAACCTTAGATGATTGTTACTATTATAATCTTTGCTTAAGAAGAAAATACAATCAGGATTCGAGTAAGAAGTTATTGTCCCCTTACGGACAGATGGTGACCTAATACAAATGCAACTCGAAAGATATTAATAAACAGGTAGTATTCTGATAAATATGACTCGTATTACCCAGAGTTTACACAGGATGTCGATAAGCACTTCAGAGGATATCTTCAATATGAAAAACCAACGAGATCCTGAGACAAACGAGCTATGGCCTTTTTTAGTTGTTCACGGAAACCATGCCACCATCAATAAAGAAGTGGTTGTATATGACGAGGAAGGTGTATATCAAGTATATACAAAAAATGTCATGTCAAAAAAAGAACTGAATGAATAAGAGTAGCAAATTCTACCAATAAGTCTTGAAGTTCAGAAGTTCTTCGACCATATCCCAGTCCTCACCGAAGAACTCGTAATCCTTTATGAGATTACCATTATAACTGATGTCATCAATGAAACCGTACCAGTATACAACCATACCGGTACCATAATTTTCTTCATAATCGGTGAATTGTTTTTTTACATAATACTGGTGTTCTTTTTCATCACCAAATAAAGCTTTACTTTCTATCCAGGAAACCTGTACACCATCGACCTCAAGTTCTTCATCCAGCAGAAAGTCAGGAGTTTTTGTGAAGCCCTCGGCTCTCAAGTCATTTTCTGATCTGTAAGTCAATCCTTTTTCAGTAAGCCATGTAGCAAGAACAGATTCCCCCAGTTCTCCCTTTTCCGCATACAGATCATGTGCCTTCGGGGAAAAGAAGTAATCGAATTCCATTGCTTCCAGAACTTCCTTTTTGAGGCGGCCATCCGGATAATCATCCAGGTTCCTTAGGAAACCTTTCTTGGGAATTCCCATCTCTTTCAGGAGCATTGAAACCATGAGAGTTGCAGGTATATCATTTTTCTTTGCGATATCTGATATACTGTTGCCTTTTTTCCACTGCCTGTAATGCCTGTGGCCCTTGTTCTTAACCTTTGAGAAAATCCTCTTTACCTTTGTAACGATCTTCTGATTAAGTATGGAATGGATAGTACCAAGAGGCTGCGCAAACTGTTGAGCAACGCATTCTATGTCATTGACACTTTCCAGGCGGTCATATATCATTTTATAGGTTTCAATGTCCATTCTCATTCAATTCCTTCAGAATACATTCATCACATCGGTTTCTGCCACAATAGACTTTTGAGTACTCAACTATGAGAGCATGGTATTCCTTATATATTTCGATATCTTCAGGAAGTTCTGCCTCAAACATCCGTTGTAATTGCATATAATTGCCCTGGATACCGATACATTTCATCATGCGGGTTGTATAGGCATCTATGACGAATTTGGGTTTATTGGCAGCGTAGAGTACAATACTATCTGCAGTTTCATTTCCAATACCTTTAAGGGACAACATTATCTTGCGAAGTTCCTCCACAGGCATGGAAAAAACATTCTCTATCCCCTGCTGTGCAAAAAAAGTTGCTATTTCCTTAAGACGAGAAGCCTTCTGCCGGTAAAAACCGCAACATTTCACAAGCTCTTCCAGCAATTCAATATCGGCATCTGCAAGAGCCTGGACTTCAAGAAGATTATTTCCTTTCAGGCCAATAATAGCTTTTTCTACATTTGTCCATTTTGTCTGTTGGGTAAGCAAAGCCCCTATAACAACCTCAAATGCCGTGTCTGCAGGCCACCAGTATTGTGGCCCCAGTTCATCCAGAAGCAAATCGTAGACTCTGCAAAATGTTCCATTTTCCATAATTATAAAGAAGAACTATTCCCAAAATTCTTTCTCATAGTTCTCAGGAAGATCCAGGTCCATCACCTCATCCAGAGACTTGATTTTCCTGCTATCTTTTTCCTTTTTCTCATCACTGTGCCTTGATTCAATAACCGTAGTATCTTTGTTGTTGACAACCACTTCTTCCTGGCCCTCAACAAAAACCGGCTTCATTTCAGGCTTTGCAACAATGGTTTCAACATTATCATATACAGGTCTTTCAAGATGCTTCCTTTCAGCTGCCTTACCAACACCAGGTTCCGGCCAGGATCTGCTTTCACGCCCTGTTTGTTTGCCAAGCCTTGTGCGTGTACTTTGGGCATAGGTGTCTTCCATTGGCATGGACTTTGAAAGCTCTTTATGAGTTGAACTATACCCTATTACGCATTGCTCGTCCCCTGTACGCCATTCGACTACGTAAAGGTGGCAGTCTTTCTTCTTACAGTGGGAAACTCCGTCCCTGGGGCAAACATCGGGTAACGTCATGATCAATCCTCAATATAATAATGATTATATACTTCTTAAAGCATTGGCTATGAGAGGCGCAACACTGACACAACTCTGTGCTTTTTCTATTGTATCTGTTGCAATGATATCTTTTACCCCCGCATTGAATAAGCGCAACACAGCATTTCTTGCCAGCACCGGATGCACACATGCCAGATACACATCTTTTGCACCCTGGCTTTTGAGAAGCTTTATTGACTCAACCATCGTCCCTCCGGTCGCGATCATATCATCAATGATGATGATATCCCTGTCCATTACGTCAACATGCTTGGCCTTGATAGAAACGGTGTCACCTGAATGACGGACCTTTTCCAGATAATCAAATTCAAAACCCACGTCATCTGCAGTATTTTCTGCAAGGCTTATTGCACCCTTGTCAGGTGATACTATCAGGGGATCGCTGAGATTAAGAGACCTTATGTGGTAACCGATCAAACGGGATGCATCCAGATCAAAGGCATCAGCATTGAAATAGTCCAATACATTGGCCTCATGTACATTCACGGTAAAGACCCTGTCTGCATTTATTGTTCTTGCAATAGCCCTTGCACTGATAGGCTCGCCTGTTTTGAATTTCTTATCCTGTCTTGCATACCCCATGTAAGGGATGACAACATTGATGACAGGTGAATCCTCACATGCATCTATGAGCTGTAGCAGTGCTACAAAATCAGAATCTGTCATCGTGCTCTGTATGATGGTTACTTCATCAACATCCTCATCAAGTATGCGGGTATAAAGTTCGCCGTCCGGAAACCTGGTGAAATCACTTATCGTAGGTTCCAGATTAAGTTCCCTTGCAACACGTGATGAAAGAGCCTGAGACGCGGGTCCTCCTATAATCTTCAAATAATTTACCTCTTTAGAACTTCATTTTTGTATTGGTAATGTATCATACAATACATTAGTTTTGGTCGCCTTTTATTTTCTCAACGACTTTTATGTTACGTATACAGGTATGGGGATAGTTACCTGTGTTGTCCTTTTCGGCAGACTTAACCATGTCCCACACTGTAAGAAGTGCTACAGAGACACCTGTAAGTGCTTCCATTTCAACACCGGTTCTTCCTAAAGAACGTACTTCAACAATTGCGGAAACATGTTCTTCACCAATGGAGAAATCCACATCAACACTTGTAATTGGTATCTGATGGCACATTGGTATCATTTCCGGTGTTTTCTTGACGGCCAGTATAGCAGCGATCCTTGCAGTTGAAAGAACATTCCCTTTCTCAACAGTCCCTGTGCGTATCCTTTCTATGGTTGCATCATTGAGAACTATCTCTCCGGAAGCTATCGCTTTCCTTACAATGACATCTTTGCTGCTGATGTCCACCATGACCGCCCGGTCGTCCTGAATGTGTGTGAATTCTTTTTTCAACAGATCACCGTTTTAATCGATCCTTAGATTCTGCCTCTGGAAGTAATCCTCAATGGTGCTATTTAGTTTTTCTTCCAGGTCCCTTGCCTCAGTAAGGCTGAGTTTAAGGATTTCCTCATCCTTTCCGTGATTTATAGCTATTCGTACCCACTTTCTTTCGATATCCACGTTTATTATTCTGTTGTCCTGCCCCATATCAAAACACCTCTACATAACATCTGTAATCCGTTCAATTATATCTGTCGCAAGCAAACCAGATCCCTTTTCTTCAAAAGCGAGGTCGCCTGCGCCACCACTTATGAATACCGCACATGATGCGGCATCCATGGCATCATTGATTGCAAACAAAGCTCCAGTGATGCCTGTTAGTACATCACCTGTACCCCCTACAGTCATACCTGCGTTCCCTGTTCTGTTAAGCCGCATGATCTGCCCGTTTGAAATTATATCAATTCCACCTTTCAGGATCAGTGTGACTTCTTTTTGCCCGGCAAACTGGTTTACAAGATTTTTCATTTCATCAAGAGCGTGAGGAACTGCCATCCCCGATAAGCGGGAAAATTCCGCAGAATGAGGGGTCAAAATGAATTCACCCTCACTTTTCACAGGCAAATTCAGATTGAAAAGTGCATCCGCATCAACTACTGCCTTTTTACAGAAAGTCAAGAGTTGCTCCACTGTTTCAAGGGTTTCTGCATCCCGGCCAATACCAGGTCCTATGACAGCAACATCATGAGATGTTATAAGACCCTTCAGTACAGGCAGATTTTCAGGGTTCAGCCGCTTACCTGAAAGTGGTACAACTATTAAATTAGAAGAGAAGGAGGCAACTGTGTCTGCAACGTTCTCAGGTACTGCCACTGTCACAATATCGGCACCTGTACGAAGTGCTGCCATGGCTGCAAGGCCCGGGGCCCCGTAGTAGGCACCACCACCTACCACAAGAACACGACCTGAGTTCCCTTTATGAGAATGTTGTCCCCTGTGAGCAAGGTTCATCAGGTCACCGGGACCCACATAATCCTCTGCATCCATGCAGACACCGATAGGAACCACTTTCACTGCACCTGTGTACTTGCCACATCCAGGGAGTTCCAGACCGGTTTTCATTCTATGAAAGGTAATTGTCATATCGGCAAAAACACTTTTTGCAATCTCTCCACCATCAAGGTCATACCCTGAAGGGGAATCTATAGAGAGGACATACGAACCGGAAGAATTTATCAGATCTATAGCAGTAGATTCCGGCTCTCTTGGAGCACCTTTTATCCCGGAACCCAAAATCCCGTCAACAATAATATCAGCATTGTTCCATCCGCAATACTGTTCCAGCTCTTTTGAGTCAGTAATTTCCCTTAGTTCTTTTATACCACTGTATGTAAGAAGGGAAAAATTATGCATTGATTCTTCTGTTCTGATACGGGAAGAATGGCCCAGAAGTATCACCCTTACATCGTAAGCATCATTTAGCGCAAGGTGTCTTGCAGCAACGAATGTATCGCCCCCGTTGTTGCCCCTTCCTGAAACAAAAAGAACTTCTCCAGAACTTATTCTGGAACTTATTTCCCGGGCAATTGCAGCACCTGCATTTTCCATCAATTGGAGCGGACTGAGACCAAGATATGCACAGTTAGAATCAACAGAGCGCATTTTCAAAGAGCTGATAGAGAACATGGTTACCTATTTATTCCTTAGTTTGCATTCTATTTATCAGTTGATGTATTATTTCTATAATTATATTCAAAATTATTTTATGCTAATATAACTCTTATACGAAATGGAGGTCGTTTTTATTAACAACGTTGCAAAGGAGATTAGCGCAACTGACAAAACAAAGATCAAACCCACATACCTCATACTTGGCAGTGGGAGCTTCGGTTTTGCGTTGGCCAAAGAACTCAGGGAACTTGAAAAGGACCTGATTATTGTCGACAAGGATTCACAGAAGGTGGAAACTTTACGTGATGAAGCTTACGAAGCCATTGTAGGAGATGTAAGTGACCCCACACTTCTTGACAGGATCAATACGAAGAATCTTGCAGGTATACTCATTCTGAGTTCCGACCCGCAGGCAAACAAGGCAGCTCTTGAAAACGTAAGAAAAAAGGTCTCAAGGGATGTTTATTGTGTTGCAAGGGCTCCTGATGTTATTAATATGCAGGAAATGGAGACAATGGGTGCTGACCTTGTTATCATGCCACCCAGAATGGTTGCCAAATCCCTTTCAAGGTCACTGGAACGTGCAGAAGCGATGCGAAGGGGAAATAAACTGACCCAGTGGTTTGAGGCAAACAAAGGAAGGAAACTTGCAATTGTAGTCCATGATAATCCGGACCCGGATGCAATTTCCAGTGCCCTTGCGCTAAAGACGATTGCAGCGTCCTTCAATGTGCTTGCTGATATTATATACCAGGGAGAAATCGGACATCAGGAAAACAAGGCTTTTGTAAATCTGCTGGACATCGACCTTTACAGGGCGGAAGATGTAGGATTCACAGGATATGAGAATTTAGCACTGGTTGACTGCTCAGTACCCGGTGCAAATAATTCCCTGCCACTTGAAACACGCGTAAATATAATCATTGACCACCATCCCATTCCGGACGCTGAAATCGATGCAGAGTTTATTGACATACGCCCGAACGTTGGCGCATCGTCAACTATCGTTACAAAATACCTGCAGGAACTAAATGTGGATATCGACAGCAAGCTTGCAACAGCCCTGTTGTACGGCATCAGGACCGATACCATGGACTTTAAGAGGAATACGGATTCGGCTGATCTCTCGGCTGCATCATACCTGTATCCACTTTCAGACCATGACATACTAGACCAGCTTGAACGTCCTTCTATGTCAATAGAAACTCTGGACGTATTGGGCGAAGCAATCAATAACAGACAGGTTACCGGAAGTTACTTACTCTCCAATGTTGGAAGTGTCCGTGACAGGGATACATTGCCACAGGCTGCAGACTACCTGCTAAACCTTGAAGGCATTTCAACATCGCTGGTGTTCGGAGTGAGTGAGGACAAAATATTCCTTTCGGGAAGAAGCAATGACATCCGTGTAAATCTGGGAGATGTCATGAAACGCGCTTTCGGCGAAGATGCCGGAGGAGGACATGCCAACGCAGCTGCAGCGCAGATAGAACTAGGACTTTTCAGTTCTGCAAAGGACAGGCAAACTCTTCTCAGACTGGTCAATGAGGCTGTAGTCAAGCGCTTCCTGGGTGCTGTCGGTGTAGAAGAGGCAGATGAATAACCTCTTCTAATCTTACTTTTTTGCATTAAGAAATCCTTAATTTTGAGATACCGGAAAATGAACATCAGATTCAGAGATATCCTCATCATGCAGCTGGAAGAAGAGTTGCAAACTGCAAAACAGATAGATACCGATGAACTTGCAGATGAGATCCACAATATAGGATTTGATTGCCTGATGTGTGGGAAATGCTGCCGCCGGGAACATGGAGATAACCGGGTTGCTGTTGTCCCTGCTGAGATCCGCAGCATACAAAACGGCAGCAACATTGAATGGAATAACATAGCAGAACCATTAAACATAGAAATGGACTCTGCAGAAGAAGAATACAGCTTTCAAAAAGAATCCGGCATGATAGATGAAGATGGCAATATCCATACATTCGGATGGATGCTCCACAGAAAAAAAAACAGGGATTGCACCTTTATCCCGGATGAAAAAACGGACAACCGATGCAGAATATATAAACTAAGACCACTCCTGTGCAGCACGTACCCATTCTACATGGAAGGACTCAAACTCAAAACTTCAGAATGTGAAGGACTGGGAAGGAAAAGCACATGGCTAAAAAGTAAAGAAATTGCTGACCAGGTGCTTAAAAGATACCTGTGTGAACTGCAGGATACTATCCTTACATATGAGAACTATAATGGATTCACAAAAGGTGAAAATGGACAGATTATCGCAGAATCTAACATGAAGCAAGGCTACTTAAATTACGCCGTTCATAATAGTGAGGGAACCTGTAATATAACAAAAATATTTGAATTTAAGCTTATCGATTGATTTATAATGAATAAACATTATGCAGGAATAAACATGTCCACTAACAATGAACCTATGACAATCTCCGAGAAGATTTTTTCAAGAGCTTCCGGAAAAACGGTAAAAGCCGGAGAATTCGTACTGGCCAATATAGACAGGGCAATGACCCATGACATCACAGGACCCCTTGCAGTCGAAGGTTTTTATGAAATAATGAAGGACAAGGAAGAGAAAAAAGTATGGGATCCAAGCAAAATAGTCATCCTTTTTGACCACCAGGTACCGGCAGATTCCCTTAACGCTGCTGCCAACCACACAATGCTCAGGAAGTTTGCGAAGGAGCAAGGCATAATCAATTATGATGTATACGAAGGTGTCTGCCATCAGGTAATGCCTGAAAAGGGACACGTCAAGCCCGGCGATCTTATCGTGGGTTCCGATTCACATACATGTGCCTACGGAGCACTCGGTGCATTCTCAACAGGCATCGGATCAACAGATATGGCTGCAGTGTTTGCATCCGGGAAACTTTGGTTCAAAGTTCCCGAAACTATCAGGTTTGAAGTTGAAGGAAAGCTCCCAAAGAATGTCTATTCAAAGGATGTCATTCTCCATCTCATAGGAGATGTGGGAGCGGAAGGTGCAAGATACAAGGCAGCAGAGTATGCAGGTTCAACCATCAGGTCAATGCCAATGTCCGAGCGCATGACTGTTTCTAACATGGCCATCGAGATGGGAGGAAAGGCAGGTATCATCGAAGCGGATAAGGTCACCGAGAAGTACCTCAAAGAGCGTATGCCGGATTATGAATTCGATCCTTACTGGGCATCTGACGAAGATTCAGAATACGAACTTCATGAGTACGACGTCAGTAACCTTGAACCACAGGTCGCATGTCCGCACAATGTAGACAATGTCAAACCGGTAACTGAAGTGGAAGGTACAAAGGTCGACCAGGTTTTCGTAGGTTCCTGTACCAACGGAAGGTTCGAAGACATCGAAGTTGTCGCCAAGATGATGGGAGACGAGCCTGTTGCAAAAGATGTAAGGCTTCTCATAATACCTGCATCAAGGACTGAATACATGAAGGTGCTGAAAGCAGGTTACATTGAGCAGTTCATGGAGGCAGGGGCAATGGTGGAATCACCATGTTGCGGACCATGTATGGGAGGTTCATTCGGACTTCTGGGAGATGGCGAGGTAGGACTTGCAACATCCAATCGTAACTTCAAAGGAAGAGAAGGAAGCCCACAATCCTTTGTATACCTGAGCTCACCTGCAACAGCAGCAGCTTCAGCCCTCACCGGAGAAATCACAGACCCAAGAAAGATTTGAGCCTCTTCTGCTCCATCTTTCCTCGATCTGCGACCAAAACAATTATATGACAAAATTAATATGATACTTTAGGCGTTGGATAACCAACACAGTCCCGTCATATTGTGTAGGATTACAGCCAACGTCACTAAGACTTCTTTTTAAGATTTTCAACTTTAATAGTGGCTTTGCACCATAAAGATGTAATATGATTACCATATATTTGAAAAGGATTAATCATGCAAGATACTGATATCTCAATTTTTAATGAATTATATGGGATCATAAAAGACAGGAAAGAGCAACCCGGTTGAGAATTCCTATGTATGCTCCCTGCTAAGTCACAGAAAGGGTATTGATAAAATACTCGAAAAAGTGGGAGAAGAATCAATTGAGACAATACTTGCAGTAAAGGGAAATAATAAAGAAGAGATGATTTATGAGTCATCTGACCTGCTTTTCCATCTCATGGTAATGTTTGTGGCAAAAGGAATTACCCTTGACGAAATAGCCACCGAGCTTCAGAAAAGAAGAAAATAGTATTAATAAACAGTCAGTTCATGGAAAATATCTTTCTTGGAGAGAATGCCCTTTGGGACTCCTTCAAAAGCAACTAGCAAGAAGCCTATATTGTGTTTATCGAAAACCTTTACGGCATCATATAAGGATGTTTCAGAATCTACCGTGATCAATTCCTTTGTCATAATGTCCTTGACCTTTGCAGTCATCTTGCCACTTGCTACCGCATCCCCGATGTCAGTGAAGGTAACTATACCGATTATCTCTTCATTATCTTTCACCGGTGCACCGTGTATACCATTTTCGACAAGTATCCTTGCAGTTTCCTGGATTGTTGCGTTTGCATTGATAGTAATGATGTCCATGCGTGCATAATTCTTTACGGGTTTCTTTGGTAGAGAGATCATCTCGTTTATTGAAAATACCAGGGTATTCTTTGTGTCATCCCTTCCCACTACCTCACCACGAACTATTAATTTGTTAACAGGTGTGGGACCAATCTGAAAAAGGTCGCCCTGTTCAAATCCCTTGATATTACCAAGTACTTTAATTATACCATGACAGAGATCTGGATGTCGGACCGTCGTAAAACTTATTTCTGCTACTGTTGCACCGTTCACTATCTCATCATTACGGAAGATCGGCACCTGGGCCTCATGGTCCATTGCCGTAATGCTAAGTGCCTCATAGGCCTCACCTGTGGCTTTATACCCGCCTTTCGGACCGGGAACACCTTCTACAAGACCTAGTACCTTGAGAGACTGCATCTGGTTTCTAACAGTGCCTGGATTGCGATTTATAAGTTCAGCAATCTCCTCGCCTTTGACTGCGCGGTCTTTTTCCCTCTGAAGATTGATTAATGCTATGAGAATATCTTTTTGGATAGGAGCTAGCTCCATCAAATCACCGTTCCCTAAACTAAAATCTAGTTTATACATACTCAAAGAAGATATATAAAATATAGTATTACCCCCTAAGGATATAAGAGGAGAATACACCTATAAGGAATACAAATTTATATCTTCAGGTGATTGAGCCCGGCAGGTAAAGAGAATATGATATTTGAAAAAATCCACACTGTCCCGACATCTGACGAATTGGTGGACAAGTCATTCAGGAGAGCAACCCGGGCAATGTCCGGAAAAAAGATCACAGGAAGAAAGACCGCTCTTCAAGCGAACGAGTCTATGGTACTGACAGCTGCTAACATACTTACAGATAACCTAAAGAATATAGTTAGAAGATTCCCTACTTTTGAGAACCTGCCCCCATTCTATTATGAACTTGCAGATGTGATGGTAGGTGTCGATGATATGAGACAATCCCTTAGCAGGCTTGATTGGGCCAGTGCAAAGATACATGAGGTTGCAAGGGATCACGTCGGAAAGATGAGAAAGACCAGAGATCCCCTGCCTGTTAGAAAACAGTGTTTTGGGCGTCTTTCATCCATTATAGGCTCAATCGATAAGGACCTGCTTTTCCTGAATGAGTCCAGGAACAAACTCCGAAAACTTCCTTCAGTACATGACGAGCCAACCATTGTGGTTGCAGGATACCCAAACATAGGAAAATCAAGTTATGTCACAAAGGTCACAGGAGCAACGCCTGAGATAGCACCATATCCATTTACCACCAAAGGTGTTTCTATCGGACATTTCTTCGTTGGCCATGACAGGTATCAGGTACTGGACACGCCCGGCCTTCTTGACAGACCAATGTCAGATCGCAATGAAATTGAATTGCAGGCAATAACTGCACTAAGGAACCTGGATGCTGTGGTTCTTTTTATCATTGATGCAAGTGAAACATGCGGATACGAGATCGAAGACCAGAAGCGTATGCTTGAAGAGGTCCGCAGTGAATTTAAATTACCGGTACTTGTTGTTGCAAACAAGGCAGATCTGCCACAATTCAGGGAACTTGATTATGTAGATATGAAAATGTCTACTGCAACAAATGAAGGTGTCAGTGAAGTAACCTCAACCCTTATTGAGATGGTTAAAAAAGAGATCAAAGAGAAAGAGAGAATTAAAGAAGAGAAGAAAATAATGACAGATGACCAGTAAGGTCATCATCACAACACTTTTTTCATTATATCAAGCGCATTTTTTAGGTTCTCCATCGATGAAGCATATGAAAGGCGAATATAACCATCCCCAAGGTCCCCGAAAGCTGTTCCCGGAACAACTATCACACCATTGGAAATCAATTTCCCTGCAATTTCTCCGGATTTTGAACCTTCGGGAACTTCCGGAAAAGCATAGAATGCGCCTTTTGGAGAAGCACAGTTCAAGCCAATTGAGTTCAGGCCATCCACAAGCATATCCCTGCGGGCTTTGAACTCATCGCGCATGGCAAACACTGAATCCATTGGCCCTTCAATAGCCGCAAGTGCAGCTTTCTGGGCAATTGAATTGGCACATGCCTGGACATACTGGTGCACCTTTATCATCTGCTCGGTATATTCACTTCTAGCAGCAACATAACCAAGCCTCCAGCCAGTCATAGAATAAGTCTTGGATACGGCATTCACAGTGACCACATTATCCGAATAACGAGCCGGGCTTATGTGCTCTCCTTCGTAAATGAAATGTTCGTAGACTTCATCAGAGATCAATGCGATACCCTGATCATCAGCAATCTCAGCGAATGCTTTCATGTCACTCTTGCTCTGGACAGCACCGGTAGGGTTTGCAGGAGAATTAACGATTAATGCCTTGGTTTTCGGAGTGATCCGTTCAACAACATCTTCGGGCCTGATTGTGAGGTCATCCCCAAGAGGAAGTGATGATACCTTTCCACCCATCAACTCCACAAGTGCATTGTAAGAAACAAAACCCGGATTTGCGATCATTACCTCATCCCCGGGGCCTACGAGAGAAGCTATGGCTATTTCCAGCGCTTCAGAAGCACCGGATGTAACAATAACTTCTTCAGGTGCAACATCGAAACTGTTCTCTCTTTTGAACTTGGAACTGATGGCCTGGCGAAGTTCCTGGATACCTGCTCCGTAAGTATAAGCAGTAAAACCATCATTTATAGCTTCAATTGCAGCCTGCTTTATGTGTTCAGAAGTATCAAAATCCGGCTGACCCAGGCCCAGATTTACAGCATCCGACCCTGCGGCCTCAAACATTTTCCGGATACCGGAAATATCTATATCCAGAACCCTTTGTGCAAACTTCGGACTGGCCATCATTTATCACCGTTACTCAATATTAGTATGTCTTGATTTCAGATCAGCTTCAGAAGCACCTGTTATATAGATCAGTTCTGCGATAACAGCGTCAAGGAATACACTTGCAGAAGTCTCAAATGAAGTACCCAGAGGTGTAAGGTAACTGTATTCACCACGCATATGACGTTCCAGATAGCCTCCTGCATCTTCCTTTGTCCTTCCGGGCAATTCGGCCACGACATCTGCAAGATTGCCAAGTTTCGATTCTTTGTTAGAAGTTATTGCTATCACAGTAGCACCGATATCCTTTGCAACCTTTCCCAGATCAGCAACTGAACGTGTCTGTCCGGAACCGGATATGGCGATCACCGCATCTTCATCACTTACGGCTGGAGTCGTTGTCTCTCCCACTACATGAGAAGAGAGACCAAGGTGCATAAGTCTCATGGCAAAAGCCCTGCCCACAAGACCCGACCTTCCTGCCCCTAATACAAAAACACGCCTGGCATTAAGAATCTCTGTTAGCATCTCTTTTATCGAATCGTTGTCAAGCTCCTCTGCTAATTTTTCAAGATGTACCGCCATCAAAAGAATAGAGGATTTTAAAAATTTACATTCGGATAAATGGATTTCTTTCATCGGATTTCCTCTTGGGGTCAATCGAAAATTATAGTGCCACTATGTTTTTCTTTTGAATCTTCTTTATAATTGATGTTCTTGATTTTCCAGCCCTTGATGTTACTAAGTTCTTCATGCAGACGCATGATATCAGAGCCATCGCCGGTCCAATAGCAATCCAGAACTGCGTTCTCATTCTTAAGTTCTCTGGTTACTGAGTTCGCAAGAGTAAAAAGAGCTTTTTTGCTTGAAAAAGGAACATTGAAAGTAGTCCTGTAACCATCCTCAGACCTTGCATAGGATACCAACACGTAACCATTACTTTCGAAATCCGTGATCTCATCAAAAGCACAAACCATCTCCAGTTCATGGACAGCAGCCTGATCTATCTTGGCAATACCAAGGAATATCTGGCCTATGACAACATCAGGAACCTGGCGCCCAAACCATATGGAGATTTTGCCGTATGTACACACTACATTCACATCATCCCTTCCCATCTCAAAGGATGAAAGGGGGAGGTGAGGAGATATCAGACTTTCTTTACTTTCTTTTGTCCTCATTAAGGTTCACGCAATTATTTGTGGTTAGAAACGAGAGCACTTATCATGTTACGATCTTTCTTCAGAGTCCTCAACTGATCCGCAGGACCGATAACCGTAAGTCTCGACTTGGTAGTATTCTTTTTCAATAACTTACCCAGGAAAGAGGTATCTACCTCTGATGGGTAGCTCTCCATCTCAATACCCGAAAAACCGTCAGGTTCGATAAGTGTCATTGTCATTTCAATAAGACTGGCTTCTTCTTCGGGACTCAGACCCTTCTCAAGGACCAGTATCTTACCCTCTTTGACCTCATCAATAATGAATCTGACCTTTTCAACAGGAGTCATTTCAGCAAGCCTGTGTTCCGATATCAAATCCATCTGGAAACCTTGCATCATGATCACCCAAACCTCTTTCCAATTTCTTCGTAGAAGGTATCTATGTTCTTTCCTTCAAGAGCGGATATAGCAACCATGGGGTGTTGTGGGAAGGCATCCCTGATAGTAGAAGGAGATGATTCAGGCAGGTCCACTTTATTGGCGACTATCAGAAGAGGAAGACTGCGAGCCTCCATATTGCCAATAACTGTCACATTAACCTGAGTGAAGGGATCTTCGGTCGCATCCATAACAAGAATAACACCATCCAGGTTTTCAAGCCACTTTACGGCTTCTATGACACCTTCGGTGGCCTCTTTTGCACGCCTTTTGGACTCGGCTTCATCCATACCCTGCTCCATGAACTCATGGAAATCGATCTTTGTAGCGAGTCCCGGAGTATCAATAATATCGAGGGTAATAGAGTTGCCATTGGTCTTTATGGTCACACCTTCCCTTCGCCTTGCCCGCCTAGTCTCGTGTGCAACATGGGAGACAGAACCCATCGCATCACCTGTCCAGTCCCTTAGAATCCTGTTTGCCAGAGTAGTCTTCCCGGCATTTGGAGGACCATATATTCCAATACGTGCATTCTGTTTATTAAACAGTTTTTTGAAGAGGTCTGCAAAATTCTTTTTAAACCTTTTTATTACGCCCATTCATTCCCTCCGTAAAGTATCATTATATTAAATATTGGATAATTTTAGTAGTATAAACACTCATTAACATATATTTTTTATTATCCAAACATGTAAATCGCTTATAAAAACTCATACAATCCTTGACATTGCACAATTTATTGCAATCTCTGCAATGTTGGAACCGTAGTCACCTGTTCGATCAATACTATCAACCACTGTACCAAGAGCAACAACTGATCCATAGGAATTTATTTTCAAAATAGCTTCATTGAGTTTATGGATCATTGGAGACATCTTACTAACTCTACCAATTACCTGATTAGCGAGCTCGACATCGAAATTATATAGAGCATCTATTGCATCCTCGACTATCTTTCTTGACATCTCAGAAGTTACCTCTATCATTTCCATGATATCATCGGGAATTGGAGCATCAAGGGTCGTTGTGACCCTTGCTATTTTACGTGCGTGATCTGCGATACGCTCAATTGGACCTGCAGCCATTCTTAGATCGTGATATTCATCTATAGACGTATCTGCTGCATCCGGCAATTTGGCCCCCCGCAGCACGGCCCTGTACTGCTTGGCAATCAACAGGAACAAGCGGTCAACATCGTCATCCCTGTGGTCTATATCAAGTGCAAGGTCATTATCAAGAGTTTTAATTGCCCTTATCGCATCCATATGCATGGAGTTTGAGATCAGGAACATGCGACGAACGCTTTTCTTAATGGATATCTCATCAGGATTAAGCAAATCCTGAATGACAACCTTTTTTGCAGTCTCCTCAATAATTTCCGGTCCTATCAGTTTATAGCACATTTCCCGGATTATATTCTTTTGATCTGCAAGTATGCGATCAGCCTTGATCTCAATTATATCGGAACCTACAAGATAAGCTGCAATGATATCTCTTTTAAGGACGGCATCCATCCTTCCACTGACATCGATTGTGCATCTCTTGATAGGAGGAGAATCATGAATGGGATCTATAACAAGTTTACCGTCAGGTTGCGGGTGCAAGGTGATCCTGCTTCCTGTTTTAATTCCAACTTTATCCGCCCAGGGTTTCGGAAGAGAAATTATATATGTAGAACCACCTGTCTGCTGAACTTTTCTTGTTTCTATTGTAATCCCTCATTTATGTTTAAATCATAACCGAATATATAGAACATAAAAGTAATATATAGGTGTTTCCTTGCAAGAGAAAATATATAAATGATAATATTTAAATTATGTGTATGCAAGAGATGAAAATTACACACACCGACACAAATCTGTTAAGAAAAATAATGCCACTTATATGCCTGACCATACCATGGGAAGTCTATTTTTACTCAACCGGGTGGGGAATCAAATTCTCTGTCCTTTATGCAAATTTCGACAGCCAGTATGGGACTCTTTTTGTAGATATTGTGAAGCAAATGACACTGCTTTCCTATGGAGGATTTTATCCATCCATAAGGACCCTTGCCTGGATCACAGGAGCAATATTTTGTATAGTTTTGGCAATCTACGAACTTTTGAAGGAAGAAATCAAAAAAGACTATGGAACCAGAACAACTGCTATTGCCCTTATTTCCTGTGGAATACTCACATTCATCAGTTCAGTTGCAATATGGAATTCGGATTTCAAAACCTTGCCTGTAGCCCCGTTATTTTTTATAGCATTCGGATACCTGTTACTTCAGACAGATAAAAGAAAAATAAATACAGCATAAACCCGTAAAACAGTATTCATAAATGAATACTCTACTTTTTTGAATTATCATGCAGCACTACATCTGCAGAAAAGGAAATATTTGAAGACAAAATAAGTATTGCAAATTGAAGACAAAATAAGTATTGCAAATAATTCATAGTTCAAATTCACCATTTTTCTGCCTGATAGAAAACTATAGCTTCGGTTCCGGAGTTCTAATGCTTTATAAAAATGTAACCGCAGATATAGTAACTTTCAACCGAATAATTCAATGATATAATTATTAATAACTATATAATAGTAGTGGACAATAATTATATATGGACAAATAATAATAGGAAAACATAATTATAGAAGTTAGCAGAACATATAGCATGTGAAGCTGGAAATTAAATTGAAGGGTACAGGCAAAAGAAAATCCTTTTGTAACTATTTAGCCTACCACAATTAGCCTATTGATACTGATTTAATCAAAACGGAGATGTTTGCTCACTAACAACCTAAGAATCAAAAAAGCAATCAATGGCAACAATCAAAATTAATGATCCTAATAAAATGTAGGTCTCAACTTTTTGTCAAGATTGCTATTGATAGTGTTTTTATCAGGCTGAATAGTTACATCCTTTTTTGAACTAAGTGTCTGGGTAGTTATATCTGTAGTATAATATTAGTTTATTAGTATAACATTATACTTAAAAAATAATATCTGAAAGCTAGTGGCTTTTAAGGTTATGAGTTCGAATTGCACCATTAACCATCCAGGTCATTCAGCAAATAAATACGATTACAATTACAGTGAACTTGGTAGTAGTCTTGCACCAACGCTCAACCTTTTAAAAAGTTCTGTACTGGTTTCTTTTTCAGGTGCCCTCAGAATACACATAGCATTTCTTCTTATGCACATTAGCTCTGTTTTTTATAACTGCCTTGCAGGAGGACTTATCATTTACGCAGTCTACACCCTTGACCGAGCGATGGATGTAGAAGAGGATGCGGCCAATAGGCCTGAATTAAAAGGTGCGTCAAAAAAAACGGCACTGATTGTTTCACTTATCTGTTTTTTAATAGGAGCAGCCATACTCAGCGCAAATGGATTGATCATGATAGCTTTTCTCCCACTTGTTACAGGTTATCTTTATACCAAAGGACTAACAGTGGGAAAATTCAAATTAAGGCTCAAAGGTAGCATGGGAGTCAAGAACACAATCGTAGGACTTACATGGGGAGCATTTATTGCAGGAATTGCAGGTGCATCGTCTGGAAATGTTCTGCCAACCCTTTTAGTATTCCTTTTCTTTGGAACCAAGCTTTTCGTCAATTCTGCAATATATGATTTCAAAGATGTCAAAGGTGATTTCCTGGCAGGAATTAAGACATTACCTGTCACACTGGGAGAAAAAAGAGCAAAAATACTTCTGTTCACTCTGCATTTGTTGGCTCACTCAATGCTGTTGATGTTCATAATGACAGAAATGATTGCTTTTGAACCAATAATACTGGGTTACAGCTTCATCATCGGATTATTATATATCAAAAACTTTGCCGAACAGGTCGAAATAGAGACAAACAAAAGGCTGACAAAGAGGCTATTCATGATAGACGGAGAATCAACCTCAATTGTCGGACTGAGAACCATTGTAAATGGTCTTATAGTCTGATCCATTATCAAATTGAAGTGACTCGACGAGACAGCTTTCTGTAGTGCTCGAAAAGGTCATTTCCCCATTTAATAGCCGAAGTATCATAACCAACCAGATCACTACGGGGATCATAGGAACCATTGGAAAAGAAGAGCGACAGGGAAAAGAAATAATCAGTAACCACAAATGCTACTTTGATATCATCAACAACAAATAACTCCGTTTGAGAAGCATTCAAATAGTATTCAAGTTTCTCGCGATGTTCATCCCGAACCTTAGAAAACACCTTTTCTGTTAGTATCAGAGATGTAGGAACATTCCTTTCAGCCATCCCCACTACAAAATCAGGATAAGTAGGAATAAAAATAGAAGATACACCTTTGAGGAAAGATGACTTTGAAATGTTTTCGGTGAAAGTCTTATGAGATTCATAAATATTCTCAATACTATCCGAGACAAGTTCACTGTTCTTCAGTTCCATGAGATTGTCGATCATGCTTTGTGGAATATCATCAAGCATGTGTTCTTTCCAGAAAGTCTCATTCTTCTCTATAGTGCTCAATATATCCAGAAACGGCCTGAAGTGCCTGATCATGGCTAGGCCTATAGGAGTGATTTGATAGTGTTTATCAGCTTTCTTTATAAGATTGTAGTTCTCCATCTCTTTAAGTCTTGGGAATATCTCGGGCGAAGATACATCAAAATATTCTTTTATATCAGATAGCGTGCAAGGCTTTTCCTCAAGTAAGAACAAAATGTCTTTCCTTTTTTCTGAAAAGGTCAGTATACTTAGAATCCCCTTTGATTTCACAATAAATACCTTCATTTTTCGTGAGTTATATGCCCAAACAACCAGCGAGTAAAACTTATTTAATAATATAAAGCTTATTTGATGACTTATAAGTGTTTTCTAATCAGGCACGGACGATGATGAAATAATATACAAAAACGTCCAAAATTTATGAATAGTCACGCCAAATCTACTTGATAATATCATTAAAAAATATACAAAATAAAAAGAGAAAGCACTTCAATGAAGGAAATGCCTCATTCCGGTGAACACCAGAGAAACACCCAGCCGGTTAGCCGTTGATATCACTTCATCATCCCTGATGGAACCGCCTGGTGAAAGAATATACATAATACCATTTTCAGCGGCATGTACAATACTATCATCAAAGGGGAAGAAAGCATCTGAAGCCATGGCGCATTTCGAAAAGACATCATTGCAGTATTCATCAAAAGAAACATCAGACGTCTCCCGATCATATATGACCTGAAGGTTCTCACGGGCTTTTGTCACAGCAAGTTTCCTGATAGAATCCACCCTGTTGGGTTGTCCGGCTCCCATGGAGAGCATCATGTAGCATCCATCGGCATACTCAAAGGCAATGGTAACAGCATTCGATTTAACACACTTACATGCATGCATTGAAAATTCAGAGACCGCTCGCATGTCCTCAGGATATTCAATATCTGTTACACATTCCCATTTATCATAGATACCTACGTTTCGGGACTGCTTCAGTATACCACCGTTAACATACTTGTAGGTGTCATCCATACTAAAAGGTTCATTGAACTCAGGAAGCTCAAGAATACGAAGGTTCGCACTCTTATTTTTCAGGTATTCAAGAGCATCATGCTCAAAGCCCGGTGCAAGGATAATCTCGACGAATTTTCCGTTGAGGAACTGTGCAGATTCAAGGTCAAATACGGTGTTCGTACATATTATACTGCCATAGGCAGATATTGGATCACCATCCCATGCCGATCCGAGTGCCTGGAGAAGCGAATTTCCTGTTGCAAGTCCGCATGGATTATTGTGTTTTACAATTACAACTGCAGGTTTATTATGACCCAGTTCCTTGACTGTCTGCAGAGCATTATCAGCGTCAATATAATTATTATAAGAAAGTTCTTTTCCATGGAGCTGCTTCGTATTTGCAAGACTTGGACCGGAAACACCTACCTCTTTGTAGAATTTAGCATCCTGGTGCCAGTTCTCCCCGTATCTGAGAGTTACACCGTCATTGAAATTCATGCGAAGGACTTCCTCACCAAGCAACACTTTGCTAAGATAGGTATCGATGTTTGCATCATAATCTGCGGTATGCCTGAAAGCCTTGACAGCAAGTTTTTCCCTTGTCTTCTGGGAAACGATACCACTTGAACGTATTTCCTTTAGGAGGGAACCATAATCTTCAGGGTCACAGACCACTGATACAGAGCGATAATTCTTTGCAGCCGACCGCAGCATGGCAGGTCCGCCGATGTCAATGTTCTCGATGGCATCTTCAAGGAGGACACCTTCTTTCGAAACTGTTATTTCAAAGGGATACAGGTTCACTGCAACGAGGTCGATTAGTTCGACATTTACTTTTTCAGCTTCCCCCATATGGTCGTGATCGTCTCGAACACAAAGAATGCCACCATGTATCATAGGGTGAAGAGTCTTTACTCTCCCGCCCATCATTTCCGGAAAACCGGTAACTTCTGCAACATCTGTTACCTCCAAACCAGCTTCACGAAGAATACGTGCCGTGCCACCGGTTGAGATAATCTGTATGTCAAGTTTTTCGAGTCCACGAGCAAAATCCACAATACCGGTCTTATCAGAAACGCTGAGCAGTGCTCTTTTTACCAAAAAATCACCGTACGAAATTGGGGAATATACACTATAAGGCTTCTGGTCAACATCAGGAATTGAATTTGACAACGGGACAGACGTCGATGCATTTTCCACAATGTACACATCCTTCATTAATAATAGCAAGTCCTTTCTTCATTTTTATGGATCTATGACTGCAATTACCCACGCAGACACCACAACCACTGCAAAGCAGGGCTCTTCTTACAGAGAGTTCCACTTTTTTCATCAGTTTCCTTGCATCTTTGTCAGAATCACTTCTCGCAGTAACACTGCCTGAGGCAAATATCTGTGCACGGTCCTCTTCAAGGCTTACCATAGCCACACCTTCCATATATGCGGTCTTGCCAACAGCTTCCAGCATTCCTGTGTACTCCAGCTTTTCCAGATCGATAGCGGTATCAAATCCACCTTCTGCGGAGATACCACCCTGTTTACATGGGCGGTAACCTGAAGTAACACTGAAACTCAATTTCCCGGTACCACTGCTTTTTGGAACAAGGTTTATTCCCTTTTTCTTCGCAATCTCCTGCAACTGTGGAGGAAGTTTTTTCCAGCGCCAGAAGCCATGTTTAACCCATTCATCTGACAGGCCCATACGCTCTGCATAGGAAAGCAGGTAATCATTGAGCCTTTTTTCCATTTCCGGATGAGTTTCTTTTAGCCGGATCAGATCAGCCACCGAACACGAAGGACAGAGCCAGCAACCTATGCGGTCAAAACCATTCTCATACATCGGATTGTAGAGAAGCTTGTGCTTGAAGATGTACAACCATACGTGCATAGCTGTCCAATTCTGTATAGGCGCTGCTGCAACCTGATTACCAACCCAGGGATTTTTCCATACGCTCTCACTTTTGGCACGCGTATTAGACTCGTATTTTCTCTGGCCTATGAAAGTAAGGCATCCGTCATCGTAGTTATCATTTATGAGCTGTGTTATGGGACCCAGCTTACATACTTTACAACACCAGCGGACTTCAACGCTTGGAGGACCGAAATTATCAATGGAGTTCCAGAATGCTTCTCCCGAGCTGATAGACTTAAGCGGTTTGTCATAATGATTGGCAACATCAGTTGCGTTTTGCACTGTTTCAGGGAATTCGATACCCGTATCTGCGAACAGGAGCTCATAGTCATCAAGACATTCACTTACAAGATGCAGCACAGCAAGGCTGTCCTTACCCCCGGAATATGATACAGTTACAGGGCGATCAATTGAGGAAGCGACATTTTTTATGAACTTATGGGAACGCCTGACAAATTCCTGCAAATAATTCTCATTGGCCTTTACAACGTCATTCCAGGTCTGTCCGCCAGAGGGGATAACAATAGCTTTAGGCTCTTCCTTAGAGCGCACTTTACGGCAACACCTTTGCCCCTTTCAAGCATTTTTTCCCCGGTCATACGGGAACGGCCCGTACCAAGAACTTTTCCATCATGGGTCAGGACCACTACCTCATTCAATTCCCTGATAGATGGATCGGCATCTTTAACTCCAGGGGCAAGTAAACTTGCACCGCCGAGGATAAATTTTTCAGCACCTTCATCGACAGACACCCAGCTTTTAAGGGTATTGTGATCAGCATTATCGAATATACGACGCGCACCATTTAACCTCAGGAGCAGAACCCACTTCAACTGTTCGAGTTCAAAACGGATAGTCCCTATAACCTCACCATCAACGATAATTTCGTCCATACGGTCATCATATGGAGACTTGTTCAACACCACCAGACGATCGTCTGCTATGAGAGGAGCATTGAACTGTTCTAATGCAACAGAATTTATCAAGTCTATCTCATACTTGAATGCAGGACGGATGTCCCCCGGAGGAGTTATTGTCACATGCTTTGTAGCTTTTCCGCAGGAACATTCTTTTCCAAGTACAGGGACGTTACAGGAAGGACACCAGTAAAGGAGCAATTCACCAAGATACAGAGGTTTTGACATTGTACGACCTCAAGAGTCAATGATTAAATAACTTTTGGCAATCAAATACTTAAAAGAATTTTGAAGCAAGAGATGATTTCACGTTACACATCTCAGAATAACTGCAATCAGCACAAAGAGAGCTTTCTTTTTTATCAGGCATACTGCCTTCTTTTATCTTCCTTACACGTCCGATTGCCTTTAGAACCTGTCTGCGGTCATTTGCATGGATGTTAACATTCCTGTAAAGACCTGACCTTGCATACAGAACAAAGCCGGACTTGATAATGCTACCATACATATCCTCAGCAAGCATTGCAAAAGATGTAAGGTGTAACCTGTCATTCATCCACACACCATTTTCGGGAACTTTGCCTGTTTTAATGAGCACAGGAACAAACGACCCCCCAATTTCCACCAATCTGTACGGAATACCTGTTACATTGAGCTTTTCAGAATGAAGGAACGGCTCTTCATCTGAATCTGAAAGGTTTTCAGCCAGAACTGATAATTCAGGATCTTTTGCCTATGCAGATAGGTTTTGTTGTATCTCGCCAAAGTATGCCCTTATAGTCTCCGATGCTCCATCGACGAGTTCTGCTGTAACTTGCCCTACTTCATCCGGATATATCAGGTTTATATCATCAATTACCTGCGTAAGCAAACTTTCGAGGTCTTCAAATGATACATCGTCTTTTGACGAAGAACACTTCAAGATGTAAGGATACGACATGGCCATTTCCTTTAATATAAGATACTTCATATAGGATATTGAAGAAGGATTTACTGGATTGTGGCCGCGGCATGAATAATATAATTTCCTCGCACAGGAAAAATAAACGGATAATTCAGAAACCGTTATTTTTGTTTTTGCACTTTTGAGAAACATATTTTTATAGTGGATACAGAACATAGTATATATAACCGAATGATTAGTAACAAATCCGGTTATTACATGATCGTCAATTAACGAACTTGTATTCGTTAAATATATATGTGAATCTATCCTTAGGAAAATAAAGCATGAAGGAAGACGAATCGCATGAAATGATTCGCCGGCGTCTTGCAGAAAAGATGGCAGGCGAGATTACCCTGTCTGAAAAGCCTGGCGAGGCATTGAAGAAATGGCGGTTGAACTTCGAGATTGCCCAGACAGACCTTTCAGGTTACCTGGGTGTTTCACCTTCGGTCATCAGTGATTACGAAAGCGGCAGGAGGAAATCTCCCGGTACGCTTATTGTTAGCAGGATCGTCGAGGCTCTTCTCGAAATAGACGCACAGCGAGGAGGACAGAAAATTCATGCTTATGAGGGGATGCTTTTCACAGAGAAAACATCAAAAGCCATTTACGCTACGTACGAATACACCTTTCCCATGCAGATGGCAAAGCTTGCAAGCCTTGTTGAAGCTGATGTCGTTCATAAAGGCATTGAAAAGCCACTGTACGGGTTCACGGTCGTCGACAGTAAAAAAGCAATTCTTGAACTTTCATCCCATGAATTCCAGAAACTTTACGGATGGAGCACAGAACGAGCATTGATATTTACAAAAGTAACCACCGGAAAATCGCCGATGGTTGCCATTCGAGTCACAAACCTGAAGCCAGGAGCCGTTGTTATACACGGCCTGCGTGGAAGTGAAGTAGACCTTATGGCAAAAAAAATGGCAGAAATAGACAGGATTCCTCTTCTTGCAACAACGATGGACATCGATGAAATGGTAGAAGCACTGAAAAAATACAGTGATTACCAAATTATGGAATAGTTCTAAGACTAAAACAGATCAGAACGGTGTTAATATGAGTGTAGGGATAGTCTCATACGGTGCCTATATTCCTAAATATAGGATCAAAATAGAAGATATCGCCCGCGTATGGGGAGACGATGCTGAAATTTTAAAAGCGGGATTAATGGTTAATGAAAAATCAGTTCCGGATGTTGATGAAGATGCAGCTACCATTGCAGTTGAGGCTGCAAGATCTGCAGTTAACAGAGCCGGGATCGATGCACAGAGAGTGGGTGCGGCGTATACAGGTTCGGAGAGCCATCCGTATGCAGTAAAGCCCACAAGTACAATAGTTGCCGAGGCAGTAGGTGCTACACCGGTGTTAACTGCTGCAGATTATGAATTTGCGTGCAAGGCAGGTACCGCCGCAATCCAGACATGTATGGGATTGGTATCCTCAGGTATGATAGACCTGGGACTTGCCATCGGAGCTGATGTAGCCCAGGGAGCACCCGGGGACGCGCTTGAATATACAGCTGCTGCCGGCGGTGTGGCATATGTTATCGGTAATAAGGAATCAGAACTTGCAGCTATTATTGAAGATACATATTCATTTACAACAGATACCCCGGACTTCTGGAGGCGTGAGGGAATGCCGTATCCGGAACACGGAGGACGCTTTACAGGGGAGCCAGGATACTTCAAGCATGTGACGAATGCTGCAAAGGGACTTATGCAGAAGATAGACACAAAACCTGAAGATTACGATTATGCAGTATTCCACCAGCCAAACGGCAAGTTTCCGTCACGTGCAGCTTCAATGCTTGGATTCAGTAAAGAGCAGATCAAGCCAGGGCTGGTCGTCCCAAGGCTCGGAAATACATATTCCGGCTCCTGCATGATGGGTATCGCAGCGACTCTGGACCAGGCAAAACCGGGAGACAGAATCTTTGCAACAGCCTTTGGATCAGGTGCAGGTGCCGATGCTTTCAGCATCACAGTCACCGACAAGATCGATGAGATACGCGACAATGCTCCCAAAGTAGAGGAATTGCTTGCAGATCCGATATACGTTGACTATGCAACATATGCAAGATATAAAGGAAAGATCAGGCTGGCGTGAGGTGAGAAAATGAGAGATGTTGCAATCATCGGTGTGAAAAACACTAAGTATGGAGAACAGTGGGACCGCTCCTTCAGGGACCTTGTTGTGAAGGCAGGTGTCGGTGCCGTTGAAGATGCCGGTATTACCGGTGATGAGATAGACTCCATGTTCGTCGGTAACATGAGCGGTGGACAGTTTGTGGAGCAGGAGCACATAGGTGCGCTTATTGCAGATTATTCAGGTCTCGCGAAGAACTTGCATGTACCTTCTACCCGTGTGGAAGCTGCATGTGCTTCCGGCGGGCTGGCACTGAGACAGGGAATCTATTCGGTGGCATCCGGCATGGATGATATTGTCATTGCGGCCGGTGTAGAAAAGATGACAGATGTGCCCTCAAATAAGGCCTCTTCCGCTCTGGCTGCTGCAGCTGACAGGGAATGGGAAGGTATCATGGGAGCAACTTTCCCCGGACTGTATGCTATGATAGCAAGGATGCACATGCACAAGTACGGCACTACCAGCGAACAGCTTGCAGCCGTTGCAGTCAAGAATCACCACAATGGCCAGTTCAATCCGATAGCACAGTACAAGAACAAAATCACGATCGAATCCGTACTCAATTCTATAATGGTCGCAGATCCTCTGCATATATTTGACTGTTCACCAATTACTGATGGTGCATCCGCAGTCATACTTGCACCTGCGGATATAGCCCATGAGTACACGGACACACCTATATATGTCAAAGGTACCGGCCAGGCAAGCGATACCATTGCACTGCATGACAGGAGAGATATTACAACTCTGGACGCATCTGTGATGGCAGGCAAGCGTGCATACGAGATGGCTAAGATGGGACCAAAGGACATTGACCTTGTGGAGGTCCATGACTGTTTCACTATTGCGGAAATATGTGCTATTGAAGATCTTGGATTTGCAAAGAAGGGAGAAGGCGGGACTGTTACACAGAACGGCGAGACAGCCATCGGTGCAAGGATACCCGTGAACACTTCCGGAGGACTCAAGTCATGCGGACACCCCGTGGGAGCCACCGGTGTGAAGCAGGCTGTTGAGATAGTAGAACAGCTTCGCGGAGAGGCAGGTAAGCGCCAGGTTGAAGGAGCAGAAGTAGGAATGACCCACAATGTGGGTGGATCAGGTGCAACTGCTGTTGTGCACATTTTCTCGAGGAACAGGTGATCACGATGTCAGTACCAAGATTTTGGAGAAAGCAAATCGCCAGGTATAATCTGGTAGGTACGCACTGCAAACAATGCGATGAATATTTTTACCCGCCACGCAACATGTGTCCCGGATGCAGGCGTGAAGGAGAAATCGAGGATTTCAAGTTCAGCGGAAACGGAGAGCTTGTGACATATACAGTGATCCATACCGCAGCAGAAGGTTTCGAGGGAATGACACCCTATGTACTTGCCATTGTCCAGCTTGAAGAGGGTCCAAGGCTTACTACCCAGGTAGTAGGCGAAGCAAAAGATATGCACATAGGCATGAAAGTCAAGCCTGTGTTCAGGAAGCTCGGTCAGAGCGGTGAGCGCGGCATGATATACTATGGTACAAAATTCGTCCCGGCATAAATGATAGAAATAGAAGTAAAAGCCCGTGCCGATCACGAGCAGGCAAAAGAGTTGCTCTTTGGCATGGGTGCTGAGTTTTTGGGTGTCCAGCACCACTGTGACACCTACTTTAATGCCCCGCACAGGGATTTTGCAAGCACAGACGAAGCCCTGAGAATACGCTCTGTCAACGGCAGGTCCGTAATGACTTACAAGGGTAAGAAACTGGATACCATATCCAAAACACGCGAGGAATTCGAAACCGATGTCGACGGTGGAAATGCCCGCAGTATTCTTCTGGCTCTCGGGTTCTATGAATCAGGGGTGGTCAAAAAGACAAGAGAAATATTAAAATATAAAGATATGACCATCTGCCTTGACAACGTAAAAGACATCGGCGAGTTCATCGAGGTTGAAATCACCGCCGAATCGGACGTTGAATTGCATACAAAAAGGATATTCGCCTTCCTGGAAAAATTCGGGATAGGGGAAGAGGATTCTATCAGGACTTCTTATCTTGAGATGATGCTTGGAAAGAAAGAAGGCAAATGATTCACTCATTCTAGTATCATATTTTGGGTTATAGTATTTTTTATTCACCACTAATAGGAAGTTCAAAATAGAAATTTGAACCTTTTCCTAATTCGCTTTCCAGCCAGACCCTGCCACCATGCATTTCTACGAACTTCTTTACCAGAAAAAGTCCAAGACCTGTTCCTCCATAAAAGCGATTATGCGAGGAATCCAATTGTGTAAAAGCCTGGAATACATTATCGAGGATTTCGATATTCCCTCATTTTAGATCATTAAAGTATTCAAACTCAATTATATCCTCTCATTTTTTATCATTTTGTTTAATTTCTCTTCATTAATCCTTATTTTTAGTATAGCTCCCGCTATCCTAAATTACTCCTTTGGTTTTTAGTGTCCTCAATTGATGCAGATTAAAACAAAAAGCTGTCATCAACATTTTTGCATTCACTCTTTCTACAGTTGTAACAAGAACCTTTCTGGTTTTAAATATTTCTTTTGTCACTGCATACACTCTTTCGCAAGGGACTCTTTTCACACTTATTCTTTCATTTCTGAGGATATCCATTATTCCTAAAGGATGTCCTCTTACAGCTCGTTGCATTGTTGCTGCAAAACCTTTTGCTATTGCTCCAAAATATCCTTTATCTCTATACACCACTTCACCCTTTTCAGACAGATCAACCTGTGAATCGTGAAGTGATGCAGTTGTTGTCTCAAATCTTCTGATTAGTTCATAATCCTTATCAATAATTGTATGAAGTTTGTATCCAAAGTGAGATTTACCATTTTTCTTAGTCCAGGTTCCATCTTTGCTTCTTCTTGTTTTCGCATCTTTTCCTCTGAGTACATCTGCTTTTGCATGTCCTGGATCTGAGTGAATAAAAGTTGCATCCTGGATCATTCCTTTTTTAATCTTCAAACCAAGAGCATCAAGCTGATTCTGCATTTCATCCCACACCGCTTTTTCTTTACCATTGTCGATAATTCTCTTCCTGAATGACCAGACAGTTGTACTGTCTGGTACATATTCAGGAAATCCCAGGAATTTCCTAAAGGATATCCTGTCAATACACTGCTTTTCAAGCTCAGCATCAGAAAGACCATGCCATTGTTGCAGAACAAGCATCTTGAACATTACAATAACATCAGCTTCAGGCCGTCCGCCTGAAGCTGTTCTGTTTATGTACATTGACTCCAGAATAGGGCGAAAAGGCTTCCAATCTACTAAATATTCAATTTCAGCAAGCTTATCTCCGACAGATTGGAGACGCTTATATTCTTCATTTAAGGCAAAATCAGTAAAAGAATCCATAATAGTAAATTTGCTTTGCTATTATTTAAATTTTATTGAATTGTATGAGTATTGATGGTAGTTTATCGAAATCCTCTATCATAATCTTCTTTTGCTATACCAGGTCCATTATCCTTTACTGAGAACTTTGCTATATTGTCATGTAATTCTGCATTGACAGCGATATTACCCCCTTCTGGTGTGAACTTAATGGCATTGCTTATCAGATTGTAAATAATCTGTTTGAATACCTGCCTGTCAGCATTTATTACCGAAAGTTTGCTATCATTATGCATGTTCAGCGAAAGATTTTTCTTTGCAGTAAGTGGCATTATAATATCCCCTATTTCCTCAAATACTGCGGAAACATTGAATATCTCAAAGTCCAATTCCACACCGTCTGATTCAATTTTCGATATATCAAGGATATTATTTATGATATCGAGCAAGCACTTTCCACTGGAAGATATATTTTTGAGATATGCATCCTGCTTTTCAGTCAGGTCTCCTGTCATTCCTTCAAGCAGAATATCCGAGAAGCCTATGATAGAAGTCAGTGGTGTTCTCAACTCATGACTCATAATGGAAATAAATTCGCTTTTTGTGCGACTGGCTATTTCAGCTGCCATCTTTGCGTCCAGCAAGGCTTTCTCTGAACGCTTCTTTTCAGTTACATCACGTACAATTGCCTGGACTGTGTTTTTTTCCTTGTCAATCACCGAAGAGCTTACATCTGCATCGATTACATTGCCATCGAAAAGTTTCATCTTGACCTCTGAATGAACAGAGCCTTTTTTGAGTGTTTCCTTAAAAACATCCAGTGCAACGGGAGCATAGCCCTTGGGAGATAAATAAGCAATATGCTGTCCCTGTAATATGGATTTTTCGTATCCAAGTAATTCGGAAGTTCGACCATTGGCATCAAGAACTAAACCATTTGAATCAAAGATCATAATGGCATCATTTGATTGTTCGAAAAGGGAACGATAATTTCCTTCTTTTTCCTGAAGTGATCCAAACATATCGTTTATGTTATCAGCGATCAAGTTTATGTCGTCGTTACCATCTATTGTTATTCTGGAAGAGAGATCACCACTTTTCTGTACATACCCTACCTGACCAATAAAATTTTGTAATCTTGCAAGCATCACGTTCTTTGCTATGGATATGTGACCAAAGAAAGCAAGAATGCTTATGACTAATAATGCAAGGGCCAAATGTGATAACATCTTAAACCCTGATGCACCGGTTTGTCCCATTGTACCGACCTTGAGTAATTTACCAGGCTTACCCATGATATCATATAACTGCACTGAGCCTGCTGGATTCCCATTATCGAAAGAACTAAGGTAACTATTCAGCCTACCACAATTAGCCTATTGATACTGATTTAATCAAAACGGAGATGTTTGCTCACTAACAACCTAAGAATCAAAAAAGCAATCAATGGCAACAATCAATGGCAACAATCAAAATTAATGATCCTAATAAAATGTAGGTAACTATTCAGCCTGACTGTTTTAATGATGCAAAAAACAATATACTATGGCTTCATTCTATGTGTTAAAAAATATTCAGTAAAATATCATAAAAAACGTCTATCAATCTGAGGGGATTTGTATAGACCGCGAAGAAATACTTGCAGTTTATGAAGCTGGTCCAGAAGCAGTAGTAGAACTTGTAACTCGATTACTTGGGATAATTGAACATCAATCTCTCCAAATTGCACAACTTGAAGAGCGTGTCAGGCATTTGGAAGAAATGCTTGAAAAGAATAGTCGCAACAGTAGCAAACCACCTTCTACTGATTCTTATGCACGGAATAAACCAACCGTTAAAAGTCAAAGAAAAAAGACCAATAAGCATGTAGGTGGTCAAAACGGTCATCCTGGTACTACATTAAGAATAAATGATGATCCGGATGAAGTTATTGTTCATCCTGTTAATCAATGCGTCAATTGTGGGAGATCGTTAGCTTCTGTTCCCTCTGACTATGAAAGAAGACAGGTCTTTGACATTCCTCCTATAACTATCAATTGCATTGAACATCGTTGCGAGATTAAAACATGTCCCAAATGTTCTCATGTAAACAAAGCTCTTTTTCCAGATGGTGTAACTCAGCCGACTCAATACGGTCATCGAGTTAAGTCATTTGCAGTTTATTTGCACACTTACCAATTACTTCCTTATCAGCGTGTTACCAAGTTGTTCTCTGATATTTTGGGATGCAAGATAAGTCCTGCTACTTTGGTGAACACGGAACGTAGTTGTTTTGAGAAGCTTGGAGCTTTTGAAAATACAGTGAAACATCTCCTGAAAGAATCTCCTGTCATCAATCTGGATGAAACAGGAATGAGAATAAATGCAGTTCGTAATTGGCTTCATGTGGCAGGTACAGACAAACTGACCTATTATTTTGCACATCGCAAAAGGGGCTCAGAAGCAATGGATGCTATGGGCATATTACCAGGTTACACTGGTGTTGCAACACATGATTTTTGGAAACCGTACAACAAATATGAATGTCAACATTCATTATGTAATGCACATTTATTACGAGAGTTAACTGGAGCTTCCGAAAACAGGGATCAACAGTGGCCAAAGATAATGAGTGATCTCTTGATATGCATTAAACATCATGTTGATAATGATCTTTTAGATACTGAGCTAATTCAAAGGTTCAGTGAGGATTATGATCACATAACTTGTTTAGGAGTGAATGAAAATCCTCCTGATCCGGAATCAAATGTGCGGTCTAAAAAACGAGGACGTAAGAAGCAGACCACGGTAAAGAATTTGCTGGATAGGTTTATTGGCCATAAAGAGGATATCTTGCGATTTATGTACGACCAAAACGTTCCGTTTGATAACAATCAGGCTGAAAGAGAGATCAGAATGACGAAAGTACAGCAGAAGATATCAGGTACTTTCCGCAGTGAACAGGGTGCAAAAAATTTCTGCCGTATAAGAGGATACGTGTCTACTGTTAATAAGAATTCTGAATCTGTTATCGATGCAATTAGTGCAATATTTTATGGCAATTCATTTGTTCCAAAGTTGCAGAATTGATCGTGGATGAAGAAATCAGCTTGGTGGAAGTGAGCTAGGCTGAATAGTTACGAACTAAGAAACACATTGCCTGCAAACTGGCCCGTCATGGACTCTTCCTTATCATTCGGATAAATACTTGCATTTTCCAGATGGACCGCAAATCCTGACCCTTCCTGCATGGCACTCATCCCTTTTAGGTCCAGCAGGCGGGAGGCAACCACAATAGATGTATCCTGCTCAGATATGCCCCCTGATGCAAAAGAATTCATAGCAACTACAAGGGTTCTGTCGGGAAGAAAAATGAGACCTGAAAGGCAAACTTCCTCCTGACATCTTGGCAGAATCTCCGGGTGGGATGCAATGTACGCTTTAATTCCATTTACTGAGGTTACATCATTTCCCTCATCAAATGCTTCGGAATTGAAAAGTAAGAGTTCACTGGAAGGATCATAAATAAGGAGATTGTCAATATCATGATTATTAAGAAGTTCCTCATCCTGGAATATTTTATCATATCCCTTCCCTGAATCTGTATCCATATTGTCAAATTCTGCATATAATGCCATATATGATGCACTTGAACTGAGAGAACTCATATCATCTTGAATTGTATCAGTAAGCATATGTGTATTATGAAGAGCATACTGTTCTTCAAGCTCAGTAAAGCTTGATGAAAAGATAATGTAACTTGAAAGTAACATCAAAACTATCATCAATATAAATGTGCTGCTATGCAAAATAGTGTCTTTTTTTCCTAGATTCATTTCCGACAACCTAATCCCATATAATCCCACAAACGAAGGGAGATGAAAAATAGTTTCCTATTCATCTCCCATTTACTGAAAGTTAATTTATATTCTAATATATATTACGCTTTTTATTTAACCGATCGAACAATACCTAATAACCATCAAATTCACATTGATTCGTATGTGATATTTTCTCCTTAAGCCAAAGGAACCTCAAAATAGAAATTTGAACCTTTCCCCACTTTACTCTCCACCCAGACATTGCCCCCATGCATTTCCACGAACCTTCTTGTCAGGGCAAGTCCTAGCCCAGTTCCTTCATACTCACGATTCTGGGCAGAATCAATCTGAGTGAATTCATGAAATAGAAGAGCCTGATCTTTCTTAGATATTCCAATTCCTGTGTCCTTTACTTCAAACCGGACATTTTCAACATCCCTTTTTGCCTCGATTGTCACCTTGCCATGTTCTGGAGTGAACTTTATGGCGTTGCTCAAAAGGTTTAAAAGAACCTGCTTGAGCTTTTTTCTATCGGCTTTGATTGAAACCAATTGTGGATCAATGTTGGATATCAGAATTATGTTCTTTTTTGATGCAAGTGAAGAAGCTATTTTCATGACATCATTCAGAAGGTCAGCGATTATTATATTTTCAACATAAAATTCCATCTTCCCTGCTTCAACCTTGGACAGATCAAGAATGTCATTTATAAGAGTTAATAGATGTTTACCACTATTTGATACGTTACTGACATGGCGTTTCTGCTTTCGTTCAGTCCTCCAAATGTTTCCAAAAGCAACATGTCTGAAAAACCAATTATAGAGTTAAGAGGTGTACGCAGTTCATGACTCATATTGGCAAGGAACTCACTTTTTGCACGATTGGCAGATTCAGCTTCGTTCTTTGCCTTCAACAACATTTCTTCATAAAGTTTTTTTTCAGTTACATCACGTATAATAACCTGAACTGTACCTTTTTCTCTATCAATTACCGATGAACTGATATCTGCATGAATTATACCTCCTTCATAAAGTTTAACTTTAGCCTCTGACTGATATGAACCTTTTTCGAGGCTCTCCTGAAAAATATAAGCCATGTTAGAAGAAAAACCATCAGGTGATAAGGAAGTAAGATCCAGCTCAGATAACATGGATTGTTCATATCCAAGCAATTTGGAAGTACCTTCGTTAGCTTCAAGTATCGAGCCATTTGAGTCTAGGATCATAATGGCATCATTGGATTGTTCAAAAAGAGAATGGTATTTTCCTTCTTTTTCCTGAAGGGAGTCCAGCATGTTATTTACGTTATCAGCAATCCAGTTTACCTCATCGCTTCCGGCAATCATTATTCTGGAAGATAAGTCACCACTTTTTTGTATATACCCGAGTTCATCTATGAGAACTCTGAATCTTGCATACGTCGTTTTATTTGCTACGACCAGATGAGCGATGAAACCGGTCGCACCCAAAATTAAAAATGCCAAAGTCAGACTGATTATTATTATCAGCCTCTCTTGCTCTTCAAAATTAGTAATATTCAATGAAAAGATAAAGTAGCTTGAAAGTACCATCAAAGCTACCATTAAGATATAGATACTGCCATGTAGAATAGTGTCTTTTTTTTGCAGATTCATATTTCACGCACATACCTAATACTTCAGATTGGAGAGAAAACCGACAAATGCGGCTTCATTTCGCTTTGTTATCTATAACAATGTTTCTTGTGTATCAAGAATAATATAATAATTGAGTATATATTAATCTTTTTATGCAACCAAGATAGCCCATATAAATAAAAGAGTTGGGCTTCAGTGACGTTAAATATAAAAAATGAAGGAAATGAGGGGACTACAAACTCAGCACCTGCATCCCAAAAAATCACATAATACAGGAACCCGGACCCATTTCCTTATCGGTAGTCAGCAAAGACACCCGCTCACCTGCATCCGCTGCCAGAAGCATTCCCCTGGACTCGACACCGCAGAGTTTCACAGGCTTTAGGTTGACAAGCACGTTCACGATCTTACCTACCATCTCTTCAGGTTCGTAGTATTCTGCAAGACCTGCAACTACCTGTCTTGGCTCCTCATCACCGATATCGACTTCCAGGCGTAGTAGTTTCTTGGATTTCTTGATCTTCTCAGCTGTCACGATCTTGCCGACCCTGATATCAAGTTTAGCGAAGTCATCGTATTCAATTTCGTTTTTGTATTCCATAATTTCTACTTCCTCAATGCCTGCTTCCTTTGCCATTGCATCCTTTATGCGCTTTGCAGATATCTTTTCCATCTCCGCAATCTTGTCGTCCTCAAGCTTGGTGAACAGGATATCGGGCTTTGCCAGTTTTGTACCGCTTACTACAGGAATAGTTGCTTCCTCGTAAGTCGCCGTGTGGACATCGGATTCCATGCCAATCTGCTTCCAGGCTTTCTCCATGCTACCCGGGGTCATGGGTTCGAAAAGCAGTATCAATGCCTTGGCGAGCTGTACGCAGTTCTTGATGACCCTGCCACAGGCCTCTTTGTCTTCCTTGATAAGCTTCCAGGGTTCGTTTGACTGGAAGTATGAATTACCGTATGATGCAAGGGCCATTGCCGTATCAGCAGCCTTCTTGAACTCATAGTCCGCATTTGCCTTTACCACTTCTTCTACAGTGGAACTGATCTTTTCCATTACCTCAGGGTCAATGTCACCTTCAGGGATTTCACCGAAATTCTTGAAAGCAAAGAGCAGGTTCCTGTACAGGAAATTGCCCAATACACCCACAAGCTCGGTGTTGATCTTGTCCTGGAATATCTTCCAGGAGAAATTGACTTCCTTTGTATGTGAAGTATAACTTACAAGGTAGTATCTCAGAAGGTCAGGATGGAAACCATGATCCAGGTAATCCTCTTCTACCCATACCACATAACCGCGGCTCTTTGAGAAAGTCTTGTCCTCGATCTTCACCATGCCTGATGCAACAACTGCAGATGCCTGGCTGTAGTCAGCTCCCTTGAGCATTGCCGGCCAGAAAATACAGTGATGGTAGATGATGTCACCTCCAATGAAGTGAACTATCGGGCAGTCACCCTTCCAGAACTTCTCCCAGTCTCCACCGGTAGCCTCTGCCCATTCTTCCGTAAATGCAATGTAACCGATGGGAGCATCCACCCATACGTACACAACAAGATCGTCATGTCCGGGGAATTTCACACCCCATTCAAGATTTCTTGTAATGCACCAGTCCGTAAGCTCCTGTTTTACCCATCCAAGTGCATAATTACGCGCATTCAGGGTTCCGCCAAGGTGTTCCAGGTGATCAAGCAGGAAGTCATTGAATTCCGAAAGCTTGAAGAAGAAATGTTCCTGTTCCTTATACTCAGCAGGGCCTCTGCATATAGTACATACAGGTTCCTTGAGCTCCCCGGGTTCTAAGTGCTTGCCGCATCCCTGATCACATTCGTCACCACGGGCCTGCTCTCCGCAGTGGGGACATGTACCTGCAACATACCTGTCAGGCAGGAAACGGTCACATTGAGGGCAATATGCTATCTCTATTATCTTGGGGTAAACATAGCCTTTCTCGATAAGCCTATCAACAATATCCAGTGTACGCTTGTGGTTTGTTTCATCATCTGTAGTCCCGAAAGCATCGAATTCCACTTCCATTTTCTTGAATACCTCGTCGAAATGGACGTGGTACTTCTGGACAAGTTCTTTAGGTGTAATCCCGAGCTCTTCGGCATTCACAACGATCGGAGTTCCGTGAGTATCGGAACCACAGACAAAAGTTACTTCCTGTGAGTTCTTTTTAAGGGATCTCACATAGATATCAGCGGGAATATATGTTCTTAGATGGCCAACGTGTGCTTTCCCGTTGGCATATGGAAGACCGCATGTCACAAGTACGGCCTTTTCGGAAGGAATATCTGGCATGTATTTTCTCCGTTATGGCTATGGTCAGTATATCTGATGTTGATTGCCTGCAATTATAAAATATATTTCGCTCATATAGCATAAGGCAAGGTTTTTGAATGTTCACATACATTTTACAACCGGGATGGAATCCAGAGATGAACGAAGATAATTCAGATAAAAAAACAGAGGATGATGTCGAATATCATCGTTACCCGTATAGTTATGAAGAGGACCACATGGGTGACATCCAGAACAGTGCTGAATCTGATGATGCAAAATCAGAAGTCGTAGATACAGAGGAAACTCCTGTAGCAAACGAAGCTGCAGAGAAAACTGCCGAAGTTGATAGTTACCAAACTGCAGCAAACAACATAACTAACGATACACCTGTTAACAAAGTACCAGTTGAAGGAAAGAAAGAGGAAACTGAGTATGAACAGGAAAAAACAACAAATGCAACAACAAGTTATACCAGCCCATCCCGGGAAACTCCTGTTGTTAAGAAGAAAAGCCGCAAATGGCAATATATTACCATTGTTGCCGTTCTTGTGTTCATCATTGGTGCAAGCTTTGCACTCATTTACCAGAGCTTTAACGGTGACCTTTACTCTTCAAATGACAAGGTAGCTGTTATCTACGTTCAGGGAACTCTTATTACAAGCAGCATACCAGGCGGACTTGGTTATGTGAGCTCTGAAGAGATATCAGACAACATTAGAAGAGCTCTCAGGGATGATCATGTAAAAGCCATTGTCCTGAGAGTAAATAGTGGAGGAGGGTCCTCCACTGCAGGAGAAGAGGTATATACCGAGGTCAAAAAAGCGAGTGATAGTGGAATACCTGTTATAATCTCAATGGGAGATGTGGCAGCAAGTGCAGCCTATCACCTGTCAGCACCTGCAGACCTTATAGTTGCTAACCCTTCAACCATGACCGGAAGCATAGGAACCATATGGACATTCCAGAACCTTTCTGCATTCTATGATGAAGAAGGAGTTGAATTCTACATAGTAAAATCCGGAGAATTCAAGGATATGGGAGGAGCATGGAGAGGTCTCTCAGATGATGAAAAGGAATATGCCAACAAGGTTGTTGCAGAAGTTTACGGAAACTTTGTAAGGGATGTGGCAGAAGGCAGGGATATGAGCACCAGTGAGGTAAAAGGCCTTGCAGATGGCAGGATATACACCGGAAGGCAAGCAAAGGATCTGGGTCTTGTGGATGAATTCGGCAACCTTTATGACGCAATTGACATAGCAGCAGAGATGGGAGAGATCGAAGGTGATCCAACTATCGTTTACATGAACAAACCATCCATTTCAAGCCTGCTCTTTGGTTCAGAGTCCGAAGGAACGGTCACTGCAGAAGAATTCCTGAGCTATTACGAAGAGAGCCCATATGGCCAGTTAATCTGAGATAAAATGCCTTTCACACCATTCCATCTCGGACCCGCCTTTCTTCTGGGGGAGATATTCGAAAAGAAAATTTCCCTCATTTCAATTCTTCTGGGAAGCACCGTTGTAGACCTGAGAGCAACATACTGTCTCTTTGCCGGATGCCGGCCCCTTCACGGACCACTGCATACATTTTTGGGTGCAACCACAGTTGCTTTTCTACTATCATTGCTGCTGTTTTCGCAAAGGAAATGGCTGCAAAGAATCACTGATAAATTGAAGATAGAACAGAAATATTCATTCATGTCTTTACTGGCAGGTTCTCTCATAGGAACCTGGAGCCATGTGTTTCTTGATTCTTTTCTTTACACGGACATCAGGCCATTATGGCCTCTGCCAAACAACCCACTTCTTGGACTGGTAAGTTCAGGAGCAATATATTTGATATGCCTTCTCTCATTTCTGCCTGCAACAGGAATTTACTGCTACAAGTACTTGAAACGGCACTGATTCTCATTGACAGTGAAACAAAAAGTATAAGTTAGCCTGTGCTCAACTCATATTATAAAAAATTAGATTTGTATTGCTGGTGGGGGAGTTACAATAGTCAGTAAAAGACATTATAGATTGTTTGCACTTGTAACAGTGATCTTAATTTTATGCATGTCATCCCCGGTACTTGGCCGGGACCAGGTAAGAACTGATAAACTGGACATACTTGCAGTAGAGATATCACCACAACCCGTAAGACCCGGACAGGAACTGCTTGTTAAAGTAAGTGTAGCAAACTATGATGATACCACAGCCAACAATATAGTCCTTGAAGTCGAGAACCAGTTCCCCCTGATATTGAGATTCTCGGAAAAGGAATATGGTGTGAAAAGTATCTCCAACAACAGTTTCAGGATTGACAGGATAAGCTCCAATGGAAATGTGGAGGTCAACTATAATTTTCTCATCGATCCTGAAGCCAGAACAGGAACATACCATGTGACATTCAGGCTTTCTGATAGCAATGACGTGTTTGTTACAAGAACAATATCTGTTAAAGTTGAAGGGACTCCTTCAATTGCCCTGATGAACTCTTCGTTTTCACAATCCGGAATATCTCCCGGAGATACGTTTTATCTGTACACCACTGTTGCAAGCGTTGGAAGTGGTAATGCCAAGAATATACGTATCACTCTTCTGATAGATGATGTCACGTCCCTTGTAGCTGTAAAAGATAATACTGCATTTATCCACACCCTTGATGCGGGAGAAGAAGAACATATAGCTTTCGAGCTAAGCCTTGGAAAGGACGCAGAGATAACGTCATACAACATACCCATCTCAGTAACTGCAGTTGATGATACTGAAAGTCTGAACATCGACTCAGTAGAGACCATTGGTTTTGAGGCAAAGGGAAGGGCAAAGATCGATATCGCGAACATAAAGAATGACCCTACTATGCCTGAAAAGGGTAAAGAGCTCACCCAGATGATAAGGATAGAGAATGTAGGAGAAGGCGAAGCAAGATCCGTGAAGGTCAGCCTTGTAGAACTTGATATCTCCGGAACAAAAGAAGCTTTTATCGGAAAGCTTGATGCCAACGATGATGCTCCTGCAACGTTCTTCTTCATTCCCCGCAAAAGCGGTGATCAGGAGTACACTGCACTCATCGAATACGAAGATGATTTCGGGAACCATTCGATTGAACACAAATTGACCATGAATGTGAAAGGTACATCACCATATCGTTTATTAGTAGGAGCTATTGTATTGGTTTTGCTGATCTTTGGGGTTTTCACTCTCAGAAAGCATTTCAAAAAAGAGACTGATAAATGAGGAGAATATGTTTGAGAGAACAAAGGTCTCATTTTTCCTGGCATCACGGTCGATACTTAGAGGAAACAAAGGTATCACTTTCTTTACTATCATAGTCCTGACACTTGTGTATCTCCAACTTGTATTCTTTTCCAGTATGATAGGCGGAGTGACGCTGAAGTTCAATGATGTGCTTGTGGACTACCAGACAGGAGACCTTGTTGTAGAACCCGGCCAGGATGAACTTTACATATCAGATGTTGACTCGCTTACAAAAAAGATAGAACACCTTCCTGAAGTGGTGGGTGTCTCTCCGCGTTTGCGACTGAAGAGTTCCATATCTTTCAAAGAAAAAGAGGTTGGTGCAACAATTTATGGTATTGATGCAAATGAAGAGGAGCTCGTCACTAAATTTCAATCCGCGATGGTCGAGGGGGAATTCATAAGCAAGCTGGACAGGGGAGAAATAGTACTTGGAAGAGAACTGTCCGGCGGATACGGAGCAGTAATGCAAAGCAGGTCTCTTGAAGACGTGTCTGTGGGGGACGTTGTTACTGTTATGATAAACGGCCAGGCAATGGAATTCAGGGTAAAGGGTATCTACAATACTTTGTTCTTCATGTCAGATTCTTCAGCCTTTGTAAACAAGGAAGACCTTGAGGAAGCGCTTGACGCTGAGAATAAGGCTCATGAGATCGCCATAAAGATTAAGGACGAAGCAGATGAGCAATACGTCAGGGAAGAGATACTTTCCCTGGGAGTGCAGGAGGAAGTGCGCACCTGGCAGGAATTTGCCGGAATACTCAAAATAATAGAAGGCACACTTTCAATGATAAGAAACGTATTCACAGCAGTTGGTCTCATTGTAGCCTTTGTTATCATTTTTGTGGTTATCTTTGTCAACATCGTAAGCCAGAAAAGACAGATAGGCGTCCAGAAAGCCATCGGTATAGAAGAGGAAGTGATAATTTCATCCTTTGTGTTTCAAGCGATGTTCTATGCTTTTGTGGCAATGGTCATAGGCTACAGCCTGATGCAGTTCGTTTTCACACCTTATACGCAATCACATCCCATCAATGCACCAATTGGCAAAGTGAGCCTGAACCTTAGTAACTCTGAGGCTGCCATCCGTGCAATGATGCTGTTCATGGCGGCTGTCATAGGATCTTTAATTCCTTCCTACAGGATGACAAAGAGAAGTCTGCTCGATCTTATATGGGGTTCGAACTGATGATTGAAGCAAAAGAGGTCACAAGAACTTTCCTCATGGGTAAAGTGGAAGTAAACGCACTCAGGGGTATCAGTCTCAATATAGATAAAGGGGAATTCGTTGCCATCGTAGGCTCAAGCGGAAGTGGGAAAACCACCCTGCTCAACCAACTCGGATTACTGGATACACCAACATCCGGGCAGGTGTTCATTGACTCGACCAATGCATCAGAACTTACTGACAAACAAAAAATAAGATTCCGACTGGACAATCTGGGTTACGTCTTCCAGGATTATGCGCTGATTCCCACCCTGACAGGTCTTGAGAATGTCTACCTGCCCCTGATGATGCAGGGACTAAAACAAGAGGATGTTATGAAAAAAGCTACTGCTATACTTGAAGCTGTAGGACTTGCTGACAGGATGCATCACCTGCCATCAGAAATGAGTGGTGGACAGCAACAAAGAATATCTATCGCCAGAGCATTGGTACACGAACCAAAAATACTCTTTGCCGATGAGCCCTGCGCCAATCTTGACAGTGAAGCCTCCAGACAGATCCTTGAACTGTTCAGCAGGTTCAATAAAGAAAATGAGCAGACCATTGTGATGGTAACTCACGAAGAGTGGCATCTTGATTATGTGGATAGGGTCATCAATTTAAAGGACGGACTGATTGCAGATTGAATAAGAATTCCTGTGGATCTTTCACTGAAGTTTTCTGCATTCTTCGTGTCTGAAACATGTCACAACATGGTCATTGACCATTCCCATAGCCTGCATGAAGGCATAGATTATCGTGGGGCCCACGAAGTTGAATCCTCTTTTCTTCATGTCCTTGCTTATCTTTTCGGACAACTCTGTTTTTGCAGGTAGCTCTTCCATTGATTTCCATGAATTCTGTATAGTTTTTCCTTTTTTCAAAAATCCCCGAAGATAATTGTCAAATGAGCCGAACTCATTTCTGACCTCGATTAATGATTGAGCATTGCGAACTGCGGAACGCACCTTCAGCTTGTTCCTGATAATACCGCTATCCTGTAAAAGTTCCTCTATCTTCTCTTCACCATAGCTGGCAATTGCATCGTAATCAAAATTATCAAAGGCTTTCCGGTAGTTCTCTCTTCTTTTCAGAATAGTATCCCAGCTAAGCCCTGCCTGTGCTCCTTCAAGTATCAGAAACTCGAACAGTTTTCGGTCATCATGTTCAGGCACACCCCATTCGGTATCATGATACTCTATTTCAAATTCATTGACCTCAGCCCATTCGCATCGTACTTTCATGAAAATAATTGTGTGACTGAGAATTATTAAATCTTCCCTGCAAACTGAGAATTATACTTTCCAGAAGATGATAATTATATAAGAAGAGCTCATAATTTATATTGGGGGCAATTATATGCAAGGGGACGTGAGATACGTCATTACATCTTTTACAAGCTTAGTGGTAGCACTGGCAATCATCTTTGCATTGGTAACAGTGGCAAGCGCAGAAACTAACACAGGGATTATCTACATATATTCTGCAGATACGACGAATGCAAAATCCTACGTTTCGTTGCTTGAAGATAATGGCTATAGAGTAAACATGATACCCGTAAGTAAGGTGGAGGATACCGACCTTTCGCAGTACAATGTTATAATTACAGGAACAGACACAGAATGGATTGATATTGATACTGTAACTGCCATCAGAAAAAGTGGTCGACCGGTAATTGGAATCGGAGAGGGAGGATATTCCCTTTTCGGACAGATCGGTCTTGTTTGCGGACACCCGAACGGGTGGCATGGCAGTGTAAACAGCATCTATGTAGTTGATGCTTCAAATACTGTTTTTCAGGAACCCAATGTTATAAAGATTTCAAGAGATGGCATATTGCAGCTGTACTCTTCTACAAATCACATTGGTATCTACATTCCCTCCATGACGGAAGAAATATTGATGCTAGGCAGGGAACCTGAGAATAAAGAGCACTATCCTCTGCTGTTTGAAGAGAACAGATACTTTTTGTGGGGTTTTACAGCTTCTCCTGAAAGTATGACAGATAACGGAAAAGCACTTTTTATCAACACTGTAGCTTATATGAGTGGCCTTGAAACACAACCTGAGAAGATCAGTGGGGTAGAAACACCCGCATTTACAGATATTCCGCTCATGACCCCGGAACTGAATAGAATACAGGTGATAGAAAAACCATTACGTGTAGCTACCCCAGTCAAGACTATGGAAAAGAAGACAGGAGATACTTTCGACCTGGGTGATGGATATGTAATGCTCATAAGTGAGGTTAGTGGAGCCGGTGAAGTCCAGGTACTGGTTGAACAGGATGGAAAGGTCATTGAGGAAAAGATATTGCTGAAGGGTGAGGATTATCTGCTGCCCAAATTCACAGGAGAGAATATACACATCGTGGTAGAGGACATAAACATGGGTGCTATGCCAACAGATACACATGTCATAATGCTTGTCGTGCCATATCTGCTTCTGACAGTGGTGTCACAGCCATCTGGAGCTGAAATATTCATTGACGGAAATATGGTAGATTCCAGTCCCAGTCAGGACATAGTCCTTACGGATTTCGATGAACATGAAATACAACTGAAACTTGAGGGATACCGCGTCCATGAGGAAACCATAAGATTCACACCGGGAGAAGAAGCCCAGATAAATAAGGAGATACAGCTGATCAGTTCCGAGATGGAGGTAAATGAGCTCATGAAATCCGAGGAGGAGGAAAACGAGCAACTGACGGATAACAGTGAGCGGAAAAAAACAATGCCATCAACTGATATCGAGACTTCCGATGTCGCCAGCGATACAGAACCAGAGGTTGTACCTGGATTCCTGGCAACCATCGCTGCTGTGGCCGTGATCTGTGGATACGGCCTCATTAGGAAGAAAAAAAGACAGCTTTAACACGATACATATGTGGGCAAGGAATTTCTTTTGTAAATTTACAGAAAATAGTCTCACTTACTCATTTGCAATAGCTCTGGCTGTATTCTCTGTGTATGTGCTTATCTCTTCGGAGGTAAAGTTCCTGCACCTGACCTTCTATAACCTGCTATCAATATCGGCCCTGAGCCTGTTGATAGGATACCAATTCGCAATCATAGTTTACCTTTTTTCTGGTGTTGAAGGTACCTTTAACCGTATAATACCACTTTTTAAGGAAGGGAACTTCACAGCTTTTCAGGATCATCTGAAAACATGGCTGGAGGATTCAAGCGTTTTAAGCCGTACGATCCTGCTGGTGATAATACCGTTCATGGCGCTGGAAATAATAAGATTCTGGCAATGGAGATATTCAGGCGGTGAGATACCTCTTTACTTTTCTCTTTTCGACCCGGGCAGCACCTTGGCTTTACTGCTTGACGTGATAAACCACATCCTTGCATACCTTATGTACAGTATGCTGGCAATTATCGTATGGTTTATGATCGGTCTGACAAATACCATTGCTTCACTGGGAAAGAAAAATGGCATTCTAACAGATGTGTTCCATTCTGACGGAATGGGCGGTCTCAAACCAGTACAGCATTTCATGCTTATGGCCGTTAGTAATTACTTCATTATCATTGCACTTGCAATGATAGCCTTCGTTTCACCCAGGTCTGTGGTGTCATACGAGACAATATTCCTGCTTATATTGCTACTATTGGGAATACGTCTATTCTTCATTACGATGAACACCACGGGGTCACTGGTAAATAGAGGTGTAGGAACCGAGCTGGACAGAATCGATGATATGTACAGGATGAACTACGAAAAACTGCTTGAACTTGCCTCTAAAAAAGAATACGAATGGGAAGAGGAAGAACTCCAAAAACTGCAGCTTGTCCTTGACCTGCTGGAGAAGGAAGAGAAAAAGATAAGAGACGTACACGATAAAAATTCGAGTAAAAAAGCCATATATGCTTTCACGGGTTCGTTCCTGATACCTTCAATAACCCTACTGGAAGACCTGACAGGCATAACAGTGACCGATATGCTGGAAAAAGTAATGGGACTCATCGGCACCAGAATATAGACATTAAAATGAGAATTATACCTCTACATATCCTATCCACATAATAGTGGCAGGTAACCTGAATGAGAACATATTTCGATCAGCACGCAAATGAATACGATGCCTGGTACGATAAAAACATGGCAGTATTCGATTCGGAACTTTCTGCCATCGTAAAAATACTTGCTAATATGCAACCGAATCTCAGAGGAATCGAGATAGGTGTAGGAACCGGAAGGTTTGCCAGCAAGTTGCATCTCGGCTATGGATTGGACCCATCAACTGGAATGCTTCAACTGGCACGTCAGAGGAATATCAAATGCGTTGAGGCAGTGGCTGAAAAACTACCATTCAAGGATGAAACTTTCGATATGATCCTGATGGTCACAGTGATTTGTTTTTTGGATGATGTTCAGCAAGCGTTCAACGAAGCAGCAAGAATACTCAGAAATTCTGGTGTGGTCGTAATCGGAATGATAGACCGGAATAGCCATCTTGGAAAAGCTTACGATGAGAAGGAAAAGAGCAGGACTTCTCACAAGACTATGAACTTCAGGACAGTGGATGAAACGCTTACATTCCTTCATGAAGCAGGGCTCAGTGAGTACGGCGTCTGCCAGACGCTTTTCAAGCCTTTGGAAGAGATTACGATTGCAGAACCGGCAATATGGAGTCATGGTGAAGGTGGATTTGTGGTGATAAGTGCAGGCAAGAACCTGAAGAAAAATGATGAATGATGAAAATGATGAATGATAAAACTCATAGTAACTATTCAGCCTGATAAAAACACTATCAATAGCAATCTTGACAAAAAGTTGAGACCTACATTTTATTAGGATCATTAATTTTGATTGTTGCCATTGATTGCTTTTTTGATTCTTAGGTTGTTAGTGAGCAAACATCTCCGTTTTGATTAAATCAGTATCAATAGGCTAATTGTGGTAGGCTGAATAGTTACAACTCATAAATAATTTCAATGCTGCAACGAATATACGTGTGGGGGTAATAAATGAAGGAAATTGGCAAAGATTTCATGGAAAAGACACAGTATAGATATCTTGACAGATCAGACCAGGCAATGGGGTATCCTCAGCCACCTCTGGAACTGGGAGCAAAGGATAACAACAGGATCATAGACCTCCCCAAACCAAAAGATATACAGGTAAATGAGATCGGCCTGAGACAGGCCATAGAAAACAGAACAAGTGTCAGAAATTACAGCTCTGAGCCACTTTTGATTGAAGAACTTTCATACCTGCTCTGGTGCACACAGGGAGTCAAGGAAGTTGTCCGGGATGTTGTCAGTTTCAGGACAGTTCCTTCAGCCGGAGCAAGACACGCCCTGGAGACCTATATTCTTGTAAATAATGTTCACGGAGTGGAAAATGGTCTGTACAGATTCCTCCCCATTGAACATAAACTTGTGGAAATTGATATGGGAAAGGACATCGCAGATAAGATAATGCGGGGATGTCTTGATCAGGCATTCGTTAAGACCAGTGCTGTTACATTCATTTGGACAGCCGTACCCTACAGGATGGAATGGAGATACGGGCAGAGGGGATACAGGTATCTGCATCTGGACGCAGGACATGCCTGCCAGAACCTCTACCTAAGCGCAGAGTCAGTGGGCTGTGGAGTTTGTGCTATTGCAGCATTCCTTGACGAGGAAATTAATCCTGCACTTGGACTTGATGGAGAAAATGAGTTCGTCATATATGTTGCAACCGTGGGTAAAAAATGAAAAACTCTGAAAAAGAAAAAGGATTGGAAGAAATAATGCAGATGCCAGGATTTGGGAGGAAATCGGCTGAACAACTATGGGAACTGGGGATACACTCGATCGCACAGCTCAAAGGTAAAGATCCCGAGTTAATGTACCTTGAATTAATTGAACTGAGAGGCAAACACGTAGATAGATGTGTATTATATGGTTTCAGGGAAGCGGTCTATTATGCATCCCATAAAAACCACGACCCGCAACTGCTCAAATGGTGGAACTGGTCCGATAAGAATATGGAAAAAAGAAAGGATTGAACATTAACTCTCATTTTCAACAATTTCAATCCCCAGGTATTCTTTTATTATCATATAGGCCATAGCCGGAGGGAAGGCTCCGGCCTCGGTGACCATAAGATCGATGTATTCGGCAGGTGTAACATCGAATGCCGGATTACTGACCTTTACATTCGGAAGCTCTGTCAATATCTCAGGATCAATGACTTCCTCACTTGCACGGTCTTCTATCTCGACTATTTCCCCGAGTAGGGTTCTGGGACTGAACTTGTAGGTTTCAGCCGCCACAATCACATTTTTACGGGCTTCCTGTGCCGCCAGTGCAAGCTGAGAGGTACCTATCTTGTTTATGAGGGCACCGTTGACAGAAATAGAATCCGCACCAACTACCACAAGATCTACTTTCTTCATGGTAAGCCTGACAGCAGAATCCACAATCAGTGTAGTGGGAATTCCATAATCATTCAGTTCACGAATTGTAATGAAACCCTGCCTTCTTGGACGTGATTCCGTAGCTACCACCGAGATATCCTTGCCCTGATCAAAAGCAGTCTTGATAATAGAGAGGGCAGCATGGGAATTACAATGGGTCATAATCACATCTCCATCATGAATTCTCTGGGCACCGATCCTGCCGATCTTGTCCAGTGCTTCCTCTGCATTCTTGATGAAACTCTCCGAGTTCTTTACAATTTCATCGATAGCATCATAGACATTTGTAGCACTATGTCTTTTTGTCAGGGTAACAGCATTGGGAAGAGAAACAGCCGTAGGCCGGGTGTCCACAAGTGTTTTTGAAGCTTTCTCGATTTTTGCATTGAACTCATCTATGTTCAGTGAACTGAGGGTTCTTGCATAATCCCTGAGTGCAGCTGAAGCTGCAACAGCTATCCTTCCCGCGCCACGGATCTCCATTGTGCATATCTTTTCCGCTATGTTTTGTAGATCATCCATGACTATAAGTTGGACTTAAAGAATTTATATCTAGCCTGTCAATTAATATCAAAAAGCTTTGACCGGAACAAATAATAAATAATCGGGGCATTGGCCTTCTGGAGAATACCTGAAATATGTACCAGCCGGATTTTTACTATAATGACAGAATGGTACGCCTGCTTGCAAGGACACAGGCAGCCAGGGAGATAATTCTCAATACCCACGTACCTCCCGCATGGGAAAGAAGACTGCAGATCAACAACCTTTTCAGGCTCGCCTATCATGCAACCAGCCTTGATGAAAATGGACTATCCATAAGACAGGTTACAAAACTCGTAAACGGACAGGATATATTCGGGGATGAAACGGATAAGAAACAGGTCCTTAATTTTCTGGAACTGAATGAGTATCTTCAGAGCCTTGAAAACGAGGAAATATCCGAGGATATGATACTCACACTTCATAAAATTGCTATGAAAGGAATTGGTCCGGAAGATGAGATTGGTCGTTACCGAACAACTATAGCTAAAGGATTTATGGAACCTGAAAGAGTGAGATATTGTGTTAGGGACTTGATCGATTGGATCTACAGTGACGAAGCTGCCGAAATGTTACCTGCACTAAAGGCCGGGATAGTTCACTATGAACTTTATCGCATGCATCCTTTTGAAAAAGCGAGTGGGACTATTGCCAGAAGCATATCTGCCTATATTCTGGGAAAAAACTTCAAAGAAGCAAAGAAATTGTTCACCATTGAGGAGTTCTTCAACCAGAGAAAAAAAGACTATTTTGAGAGCCTTGAAGGCAGCAATGGAAAAGAACCTGACATCAATGAATGGCTGGAGTACTATCTCTACGCTCTTGCATTAAAGGTCTCAAGGGTTGAAAATGCCGTGCTGAACATAAGCCGTGACCACGGGAATGTAGGAAAATATCTTCAGATAGGATTAAAAGACAGACAGATCAAAGGAATAAAATTTGCACGTGAGATGGGAAAGATCACGAATCAGGAATACCAGAAACTTTGCGATCTGGGAGTTTCAACATCAAAACGGGACCTTCATGAACTTGTTAAGAAAAAGATCTTTGTACAGGTGGGAAAAACAGGACGTGGAACTTATTATAAACTCAGGTACGACCACCTGGATGAGTTGATCTGATAAAAGGATAGCAAGCGGAAATCATGGAATTAATCCAGTCCTGAATCCTTGATAATATTCGTGTATATCCTGTTCATCAAACTGTAATATCCTGAAAGTTCCTTGTATATCTCCTCTGCCACATCTTCATGATATGTGTGAGTTGTCATGTTCCTGTCATCGGTCATGTACAACGACTGCATACTCTCATTCTCATTTAGGAGATGCATTTTGAAAGCTTCACGGAAGCACGATTTCGGAGAATTGCACACGATACCCTCTCTTTCAATAAGATACTCCTTGACGAGTTTCCATATCGCCTCAAATGTGTACTCAAATCGCTGGATTGCAGCATCCCTGATTATGACAGAGTATGACTCATCCATGATCTCCTGCAGGGTACCCAGAGCTCTTTTTGCAACTCTTGCTTTCATTTGCAGTTTATTCTGTCTTTCCATACTTCACCCTCATCAAGCACTTTCTGTCTGAAGTCTTCGGAAACGATGGACAGGTCCACCAGATCCACTGTATAGGGAATGTTCATTTCCTCTAAATCTGCTCTTAAGACAGTTATCTTTTTTCTATCACACTTGCCAGATGGCAGAATGCCAATATCTATATCCGACGTGTAGTGAGCATTTCCCCTTGCCCTTGAACCGAAAAGAATTATCCTTACATCCTCATTTTCAAAAACTTCAAGAACTGCTGTCTTTACTTTTTGAATGGATGCTTCAAAAACAGAAGATGAATTGTTCATTGACAAGACCTGCCAAACTCATAATCCTTAGGCATAAACAGCTTCCCTCATGATGTAATTCTTCAATCTGGGTTTAATAGCTGTTTCAATGACCAAATCAACATCTCTTCCAAAAAGCTCTTCAAGATAGAATTTTAATTCCATGAAATTATCAAATGTTTTTTTGCCTTCAGCAAACTCTACAAGCACGTCTACATCACTCTTATCCAGTGATTCACCTCTGGCAAATGATCCAAAAAGACCTATTCTCTTAACACCAAACCATCCTTTGATAACGTTTTCATGCTGCTTCAAAAGCTTAAGAGGATCCATAGTAAATACTGGTCCACAAAGTTTAAATCGTTAACCCCAAAAAAATGAGAATGAGGTATCAATCAAATAAAATACCAAATTACACGGTGCCTGATATGTAAGTCTTTTTAGAGAAAACAACATACAAAAATGTAGAAAAACGAGATAGTATCTTTATCCTCACACAAGAAGTGCGAATATGTCAGGAAGACATCCAATTGCCGATGACTCAATCCTCACTCGATGGATGAGACTGGAAATAGGAAAAATAAATGATGGCATTGTTTCAGAGCGCAAAACCCTTGTCCAGCTTCTAACAGAAGAAAGACCAGAGTCCAGAACGAAAACAGGAAAAGAACACATTTTTGACACAGCTGTGCTGCTAAATCTCAGCGAAAAACTGCCTCCAGACCTGCATGAAAAGCTAAAGCTGCCCATGATTTTCTTTTCGGATATAAAGGTTCCTGACAGTTGTTATCTCAATGATCCTCTGGCTCTTGAAGCATTACAGATACTTGGAGAACTCAGTAATATGCGCCGCATGCAACAGGGAAAACTATGGGTTGAGAAGTCCATTGCTTATACTATCATGAAAAAGCATCCTACTGTTGTACAGATTGCTATGAGATAATTAAATATTAGAGAACAACTCTCACTTTTAAACGCAATCAATAATAGCAAATATGGGACAGTTCAATTATATCATTGATTTCGAGGATTTATCATGAATACTATTTCATCCGTCAACCCTGCAACAGGAAAAATGATCGGCGAAGTGGAAATGCACTCTGATGAGCAGGTCAGCCGGACGCTCAAAAGGTCCGCTGATACGTTCAGGGAATGGAAAAGCACCGATGTTTCCGAGCGGAATGAACTTCTGCACAAGTTCGCCGATCTTTTACGTGAAAATAAGCAGCAATATGGAAAACTCATCACAGCTGAAATGGGAAAAGTCATCAAACAGGCTGTTCCAGAGGTCACCAAATGTGCTGACATGTTCGATTATTTTGCTGACAAATCGGAAAGAATGCTTGAACCCGAGCCTGCGAAAGAAAACTCATGTGACTCCATGATACATTACGAACCTATGGGCACCGTACTTGCCATAAAACCCTGGAACTTCCCGTTCTGGCAGGTGCTAAGTGCAGCAGCCCATGTGCTGGCAGGTGGGAATGTCATGCTGCTCAAGCATTCCAGCTATGTGCCCATGTGCGCACTGGAAATTGAAAACATCTTTGTTGAGGCAGGATTTCCAGAAGGTGTCTTCCAGACACTGCTCATAGATGGGGAAACAGCATCCTCACTCATCTCAAGAAATGAAATCAAGGCCGTATCCTTCACAGGTGGATATGATGCCGGCCAGAAGGTTGCCGAAATTGCTGCTCGTAACATGAAGAAGTTTGTGCTGGAACTCGGAGGCAGTGACCCTTTCATTATTCTTGATGACGCAAATGTTGGGATGGCTGCAAAGGTCGGAGTTGCGAGTCGTTTCATCAATACCGGACAAACCTGCATAGCTGCCAAGCGTTTCATTGTTGCGGAAGACGTGGCAGAGGAATTTACAGAAATGTTTGTTGAAGAGACACAAAACCTGAAAGTCGGTGACCCTATGGACCCTGAAACGGATATCGGGCCGATGGTAAGGGAAGAACAGGTTAAGATACTGGAAAAGCAGGTCAGTGATGCAATATCAAAGGGTGCAAAAGTTCTCATTCCCGGTGGAAGAATGGAAAATGAGGGTTATATGTATTCCCCAACAGTTCTGGGAGATGTTAGCAGGGATATGAAGGTTATGAGGGAAGAGACATTCGGACCCCTCGCACCGATAATTACCGTGAAGGATGAGAGCGAAGCTATTGAAGTTGCAAATGATTCCGAATTCGGGCTGGGTGCCAGCGTATGGAGTCAGGACAGAAATCAAGCCATGAGAATTGCATCTGAACTTGAGACAGGCATGGTTGGAATCAATGCCTTCTGCAAACCTGAAGCCTGCCTTCCATTTGGAGGAGTAAAGAAAAGTGGCATAGGCAGGGAACTTTCATGGCATGGGTTCTATGAATTCATGAACATTAAGTCAATAAAGATGATGTGATAATTGCCATCATGATTCCTGCCCTGATAGCAGGATCATATTTCTTTTTCCATCGTATAATTCACCAGTATCTGCCCGTTTCTGAGGATATGGTTTTCATTCAAAATGCAAAAACCCATTTTCTTAAAAAAAGGCACTGCCAGCTTTGAAGCTTCAACACTCATCTTCCGAATCGACTTTTTTATGGCAACTTTTTTGAATAAATTTTAATGTTTATGTATTGTGTGTTCAATTTATTTATTTATTTATTTATTTATTTATTTATTTATTTATTTATTTTGCCACTGCAAACATCAACCCTGAGACTTTTCAGGAAATAGTTTGAATTGTTTATTTTGCTGCTCACCACAACTATAACAGCAGCCTTTATGGACACAAATAGTACTACCACATTTGGAACACGTCCACTTTGTTCTCTCATTTTCTAAAAAAGCTGTGAGACCAAGTTTTTGAATGTTTTCAAGGTTTTCGATCATACTCATATTGTATTTCGTTCGATACCTTTTATCCAGATGTTTCAGTTTATCACATGGAAAATCAGTGCATTCAAAACAAAAGAGTGCATCGCCTTTTTGAAAGGTTGTGCAGTTTTTGATTTTACATTTCGTGCGGGTAACAGGTTTATTAAGGTCTGATGCCCGGCACCCATGACATTTGTTTCTTTCTCGCAGATATGCCATACAAATGCTACAATTCATGCCACATGGAGCAATAAGCAATGTTTTGTTAGAATTTGCCATAGCATATAACATATTATTTTTATTTTTCAAAGCTGTTCCGATAAGCAAAAATCTTTTTGGAAAAATCTTAAATCAATTATATATCACATCAACTATTAAATATAAGAAGGGAGTGAAAAATCCCATCTTTATTATAAAGTAACTATTCAGCCTGACTGTTTTAATGATGCAAAAAACAATATAGAGGATTTCGATAAACTACCATCAATACTCATACAATTTAATAAAATTTAAATAATAGCAAAGCAAATTTACTATTATGGATTCTTTTACTGATTTTGCCTTAAATGAAGAATATAAGCGTCTCCAATCTGTCGGAGATAAGCTTGCTGAAATTGAATATTTAGTAGATTGGAAGCCTTTTCGCCCTATTCTGGAGTCAATGTACATAAACAGAACAGCTTCAGGCGGACGGCCTGAAGCTGATGTTATTGTAATGTTCAAGATGCTTGTTCTGCAACAATGGCATGGTCTTTCTGATGCTGAGCTTGAAAAGCAGTGTATTGACAGGATATCCTTTAGGAAATTCCTGGGATTTCCTGAATATGTACCAGACAGTACAACTGTCTGGTCATTCAGGAAGAGAATTATCGACAATGGTAAAGAAAAAGCGGTGTGGGATGAAATGCAGAATCAGCTTGATGCTCTTGGTTTGAAGATTAAAAAAGGAATGATCCAGGATGCAACTTTTATTCACTCAGATCCAGGACATGCAAAAGCAGATGTACTCAGAGGAAAAGATGCGAAAACAAGAAGAAGCAAAGATGGAACCTGGACTAAGAAAAATGGTAAATCTCACTTTGGATACAAACTTCATACAATTATTGATAAGGATTATGAACTAATCAGAAGATTTGAGACAACAACTGCATCACTTCACGATTCACAGGTTGATCTGTCTGAAAAGGGTGAAGTGGTGTATAGAGATAAAGGATATTTTGGAGCAATAGCAAAAGGTTTTGCAGCAACAATGCAACGAGCTGTAAGAGGACATCCTTTAGGAATAATGGATATCCTCAGAAATGAAAGAATAAGTGTGAAAAGAGTCCCTTGCGAAAGAGTGTATGCAGTGACAAAAGAAATATTTAAAACCAGAAAGGTTCTTGTTACAACTGTAGAAAGAGTGAATGCAAAAATGTTGATGACAGCTTTTTGTTTTAATCTGCATCAATTGAGGACACTAAAAACCAAAGGAGTAATTTAGGATAGCGGGAGCTATACTAAAAATAAGGATTAATGAAGAGAAATTAAACAAAATGATAAAAAATGAGAGGATATAATTGAGTTTGAATACTTTAATGATCTAAAATGAGGGAATATCGAAATCCTCTATACTATGGCTTCATTCTATGTGTTAAAAAATATTCAGTAAAATATCATAAAAAACGTCTATCAATCTGAGGGGATTTGTATAGACCGCGAAGAAATACTTGCAGTTTATGAAGCTGGTCCAGAAGCAGTAGTAGAACTTGTAACTCGATTACTTGGGATAATTGAACATCAATCTCTCCAAATTGCACAACTTGAAGAGCGTGTCAGGCATTTGGAAGAAATGCTTGAAAAGAATAGTCGCAACAGTAGCAAACCACCTTCTACTGATTCTTATGCACGGAATAAACCAACCGTTAAAAGTCAAAGAAAAAAGACCAATAAGCATGTAGGTGGTCAAAACGGTCATCCTGGTACTACATTAAGAATAAATGATGATCCGGATGAAGTTATTGTTCATCCTGTTAATCAATGCGTCAATTGTGGGAGATCGTTAGCTTCTGTTCCCTCTGACTATGAAAGAAGACAGGTCTTTGACATTCCTCCTATAACTATCAATTGCATTGAACATCGTTGCGAGATTAAAACATGTCCCAAATGTTCTCATGTAAACAAAGCTCTTTTTCCAGATGGTGTAACTCAGCCGACTCAATACGGTCATCGAGTTAAGTCATTTGCAGTTTATTTGCACACTTACCAATTACTTCCTTATCAGCGTGTTACCAAGTTGTTCTCTGATATTTTGGGATGCAAGATAAGTCCTGCTACTTTGGTGAACACGGAACGTAGTTGTTTTGAGAAGCTTGGAGCTTTTGAAAATACAGTGAAACATCTCCTGAAAGAATCTCCTGAAAGAATCTCCTGTCATCAATCTGGATGAAACAGGAATGAGAATAAATGCAGTTCGTAATTGGCTTCATGTGGCAGGTACAGACAAACTGACCTATTATTTTGCACATCGCAAAAGGGGCTCAGAAGCAATGGATGCTATGGGCATATTACCAGGTTACACTGGTGTTGCAACACATGATTTTTGGAAACCGTACAACAAATATGAATGTCAACATTCATTATGTAATGCACATTTATTACGAGAGTTAACTGGAGCTTCCGAAAACAGGGATCAACAGTGGCCAAAGATAATGAGTGATCTCTTGATATGCATTAAACATCATGTTGATAATGATCTTTTAGATACTGAGCTAATTCAAAGGTTCAGTGAGGATTATGATCACATAACTTGTTTAGGAGTGAATGAAAATCCTCCTGATCCGGAATCAAATGTGCGGTCTAAAAAACGAGGACGTAAGAAGCAGACCACGGTAAAGAATTTGCTGGATAGGTTTATTGGCCATAAAGAGGATATCTTGCGATTTATGTACGACCAAAACGTTCCGTTTGATAACAATCAGGCTGAAAGAGATATCAGAATGACGAAAGTACAGCAGAAGATATCAGGTACTTTCCGCAGTGAACAGGGTGCAAAAAATTTCTGCCGTATAAGAGGATACGTGTCTACTGTTAATAAGAATTCTGAATCTGTTATCGATGCAATTAGTGCAATATTTTATGGCAATTCATTTGTTCCAAAGTTGCAGAATTGATCGTGGATGAAGAAATCAGCTTGGTGGAAGTGAGCTAGGCTGAATAGTTACATTATAAATAACTAAAGGGGAATTACAATTGGTGAAAATAAGTTCTGTTAATCCTGCAACCGGGGAATTGAATGGAGAATTCAATCTCTATTCTCAGCAAGTGGTCGATCAAAAGATAGAGGACTCAAGAAAAGCATTAGCTGAATGGAAAAAAGAACTTATTGTTGAAAGAACATTTTCCATTGAATGTGTAGCTGAAGTTCTGAGAAACAGGGAACAGGAACTTGCAGAGATAATCACAAAGGAAATGGGTAAGCCAATCAAAGAATCTCTTGCAGAAATAGAGAAATGTGCCTGGACATGCGATTATTTTGCAGAGAATGCAGATCAGTTCCTTGCAGCAGAATTTGTGGAAACTGATGCTGAAACATCTGGCTTTGTCTATGAACCTGCTGGTGTTGTTCTGAGCATCATGCCATGGAACTTTCCTTTCTGGCAGGCATTAAGGTTTGGAATACCTGCTCTTGCAGGTGGAAATACAGTACTGTTAAAACATGCAAGCAATGTGCCTATGTGTGCCCTTGAAATTGAGAAGATCTTTATCGAAGCAGGATTACCTGAAGGAGTTTATCAGACCCTACTGGTAGATGGACCTACAGCATCCTCACTGATATCAAGAGACGAAATAAATGCTGTTACTTTCACCGGCAGCCGTCCTGCAGGAGAAAAGGTTGCAGAAGCCGCAGGTAGGAATATAAAAAAGTTCGTTCTTGAGCTTGGAGGCAGCGACCCTTTGATTGTGCTGGAAGATGCAGATATCGAAAAAGTGGCAAAAGCAGCAGTTTCAGCTAGATTCCAGAACTGTGGACAAAGCTGTATTGCAGCCAAACGTTTACTAGTTGACGAGACGATCGCAGAAAACTTCACAGACCTGTTCACAGACAACACAAGCAATCTCAATGTAGGAGACCCAATGGATCCGAAGACCGATATGGGACCCATGGTAAGCGAAAAGCAAAGGGAATTTTTGAGCCATCAGGTATCAGAAACCCTGAAAATGGGAGCTAACGTACTGCTCGAAGGTGGGTCCAAAAATGGAGAAGGATCATTCTACCTGCCAACAGTCCTCGATAATATAAACAAAGATGCTCCTGTTGTCCGGGATGAGACTTTCGGACCTGTAGCCCCTATTATTACTTTTAAGAATGAGGAAGAAGCTATTGAAATAGCTAACAGCACGGAATTCGGACTTGGTGCAAGTATCTGGAGCAGGGAAACTGAGAAAGCCATGAGAATGACAAGGCATATAGAAGCCGGTCTTATCACTGTCAATAATATTGTAGGCTCAGATCCACGACTGCCATTTGGGGGTATGAAAAAAAGCGGTGTCGGAAGAGAATTATACCGTGTTGGAATGCTGGAGTTTATGACTGTTAAATCCATGAAGGTGTATTAAGAATGAAAGGTAGCGACCTCTTTGTGAAATGTCTTGAAAATGAGGGTGTTGAATATATATTCGGTGTGCCAGGTGAAGAGACAATTGACCTCACAGAATCCCTCAGGAAATCCAAGATCAAATTCATCCCTACAAGACACGAGCAGAGTGCCGCTTTTATGGCAGATGTCTATGGAAGACTTACACACCGACCAGGTGTATGCCTTGCAACACTGGGACCAGGTGCCACAAACCTGATCACAGGCGTTGCCGATGCACAACTTGACAGGGCACCCCTTGTGGCTATCACAGGCCAGTCAGCACTTGAGAAAACCCATAAGGAATCACATCAATATATCGACATTGTGACTGCTTTCAAACAGTTCACGACATGGAATTCAAAGGTTACAAGACCTAGTTTTATCCCTGAGATAATTCGCAAGGCCTTTGATATTGCTTCAGACCGTCCGGGAGCTACACACATAGAGCTTCCTGAAGATGTGGCTAAGGAAGAAACAACAAAAGAACCAATTTCAAAAAAGGCATATACACACATCAGTATTCATGATGAAAGAGAACTCAAGAAAGCTGCTGGCATGATTAAAGAGAGCTCAATGCCTGTTATTCTTGCAGGAAACGGTATCTTTAGGGGAGACGCTTCCACTGAATTGAGAAAACTTGTTGAATTCACTGGCCTGCCGGTCGTAACCACGTTCATGGGCAAGGGTGCATTGCCTGCTGATGATGAGCACTATCTTGGTTCAATGGGTATTAAAGACCATGATCACATTATGTGTGGGTTTGAAATGGCTGACCTTGTTATCTGTATAGGATACGACTATGTGGAATACAGTCCTAAATTCTGGAACCCTGATAACTCAAAGAAAATAATCCACATTCATATCGACCACCCGGAGATAGATGAAAGCTACATTCCGGACATTATGCTTATCGGCAATATAAGGCAGGCACTTTTCAATATGAGACAGCAATGCGATTTCAAAAGAGAGATGCCTGATAGATTTTCTAACGTTCGCTCAAGGATGAAAGCAGAAATTGAGGATTACAGAGAGAATCTGTCGTTCCCCATGAAACCACAGAAGATAATCTATGATGTGAGAGAATCTCTTGAAAGGAGTGACCTGCTCATAAGTGATGTAGGTGCTCATAAATTATGGGTTGGACGGCTTTTTCCTGCATACGAACCAAATACTGTCTTTATATCCAATGGACTTGCAACAATGGGATTTGCACTTCCCGGTGCCATTGCAGCAAGTATGATAAAACCTGATAAGAAAGTTGTTGCCATTGCAGGAGATGGTGGTTTCCTAATGAACCTCCAGGATCTTGAAACAGCTGTCAGACTTGGGTGTAATTTCGTTGTTGTCATTTTCAATGACTCAAAATACGGACTTATCGAATGGCATGAGAAGAAGACTTTCGACCAGACCATGGGTATTGACTTTACAAATCCCGACTTTGTTATGCTGGCTCATAGCTTCGGTGCAAAAGGTGTGAAGATCGAAAGAGCAGAAGACTTAAAGCCAAAGCTAATTGAAGCACTTAACACCGGTGGTGTCTGGCTGCTCGATGTACCGGTGGATTACTCGGAAAACATCAAGCTGACTGAAAAATTGAAAAGCAGTTTCTGTGAAGTCGGAAATGAGGGTTAATCCCTCACTTCTACATCTTTCCAGAATGCAACGTAGTTGCTGAAGTCCTTGCCTACCTTTTCGGATGAACCCTCTTTTGGCTCAGGATAGTACCATGCAGCATCTGTGTTGACCTTTCCATCAACGACAACGTCATAATAATTTGAAACTCCTTTCCAGGGGCATGTTGTATGATAGTCACTTTTTTTGAAGTATTCCATATTCACCGAATCCGGTGGAAAATAATGGTTACCTTCAATCATTATCGTTTCACTGCTCTGCGCAAGAATAGTTTTGTTCCATGTAGCTTTTGCCATAATGACCACTCCTAAAATACCAATATGTAATTCATTTCATATAGTTTAAAAAATTAGTGTTCAGACTCTTAGCCAACTTCCTTCAAAATACATACATTTATAAAAAGTGGACTTAATCTGTATTAAAGGGAAGTCGTTGTCGAAATACAGTTAGAACAAAAAGCGATTTCGGGGTGTTGAATTATGAGAAAGACTATTTTAATATTGTTAGTTGTAATTATGGCTTTGTTTGCCAGTGGATGCACTGAGGAGCCTGCTGATACTGAAGAAATGAAAGAAACTGTTGTAATAGGATCTAAACTATTCCAGGAGTCCTATATTCTGGCACATATGACAGCTCTTGTTCTTGAAGATGCTGGGTATGATACCGATGTCAAACAGGGACTTGGCGGCACATTTGTCAATTATGAAGCATTGAAAGCCGGTCAGATACATGTATATGCTGAATATACAGGTACTGCTTACAGTCAAATACTCAACCTGAGCCAGCTTGATGACTGGGACAGGCAGGTAGTTTACGACGCAACAGAAACTGGTCTGATGGAACAGGACGGAGTGATTGTAATCAGCAACCTTGGATTCGAGGATGCGTATGCCATTGCAGTAAAAGAGGACTGGGCTGCAGAAAATAATGTCACGAAGATAAGTGACCTTGAACCATATGCTGCAGAACTGACAATTGGAACTGACCCTGAATTTGCGACCCGTGAGGATGGTCTTCCACGCATAAATGATGTATACGGCATTGATTTCATGGATTACAAGCAGGCAGTTGCTACCGTAATGTATGAAGCTATCAAGAGTGATGAGGTAGAAGTCATTTCTGCTTACACAACTGATACAAGGAACGAAGTTTTCGAACTCAGGGTCCTTCAGGATGATAAAAATGCACTGCCACCTTACGATGCTATCCTTATAGTAACGGAGCAGTTCGCAGAGGAAAATCCTGAAGCTGTTGCTGCAATGCAGAAACTCGACGGTGCAATTGACACCGATGCAATGAGACAATTGAACTACCAGTTCGATATTGAACAGAAGGAACCACGAGATATCGCATATCAGTTCCTTGTCGATGAAGGACTGATAGGAGAATAAGGGAAATCTAATTCTCCCTTACTATTTTTTGAAATACAGCATAATTCCCAGGGAGCAGATATGCAAACTGAAAGGCTATTTGACCGAATCGATTCGATCCAGTTCAAGGGAATCACAAAAAAATACGGATCAGGATTTGCAGTAAAAGATCTTGACCTGGAAATACATGGTGGAGAACTGTTGATTCTTATCGGACCCAGCGGTTCAGGAAAAACTACCACGCTGAGAATGATGAACAGGATGATAGAACAGGATTTTGGAAGTGTCACCATCAATGGTCTTGACACGCGGGAAACAGATCCGGTTCGTCTGCGCCGTAATATGGGATATGTTATCCAGAATATAGGCCTTTTCCCTCACATGACTATTGGGGAAAATATAGGCCTTGTCCCAAAACTTGAAGGCTGGGATAAGAACAGAATAGAAGAACGAGTACGAGAACTGCTGGATTTCGTATCTCTTCCACCTGAAATGTTTATGAACAGGTATCCAAGACAATTGAGTGGAGGACAGCAACAAAGAATCGGACTTGCAAGGGCCATGGTGATGGACCCACCTCTGTTCCTGATGGACGAACCTTTTGGTGCACTGGATCCGATATTGCGCAAACAACTCCAAAAAGAGTTTCTTAAGGTCAAAAACGAAATCAACCGGACAATTGTATTTGTGACCCATGACATTGAAGAAGCACTAATACTCGGTGACAGGATAGCTATAATGGACCAGGCAAAACTTGTGCAGGTAGGTCCCCCTGAAGAACTCATTTTTAATCCTGTAAACGATCTTGTTGCAGATATTGTTGATACCCAGCGTAAATTCAAACATATGGATACTCTTAACGTTAAAGATCTGATGTCTCCATTTGAAGATAAATATGCCTTTGAAGGAAAAATGGAAGCATGTGATGCCGTTGAGGAGATGACAAATAAAGATATCGAAAATGCGTTCATATTTGATGGGGATGAACTCCTGGGACAGGTCACAATGATGGACCTTATGAAATGCAGGACTCAATCTCAGAAACTGGCTGATATAGCAAAACCCATGAAAACTTTCCAGCCGCTGGATTCTGTTGCACTTGCACTTTCCGAAATTAAGAAAAGTGGAGAACACCTTGCGATCGTCATGGATTCAAAACATCCTATTGGTATCCTTGTATCTGACGAGGTATTGCTAAAACTTATCTGAAGGAAACCTTATGTCAACATTACAGATCATAGCGAATGTCTGGGATAAGCACCTTATGACAATGCGTACCATTGAGCATTTGCAGATGTTCAGTATAGCTCTACTGCTGTCCATAGTAATAGGCGTTACCGTTGGTGTTTTCATATATATGAGACCTAAGACTGCAAATACCGTACTTAATTTCCTTAACATTGTGGAGACAATACCGGATCTTGCACTCATTGTACTGCTTCTTCCAATACTCAAACTTGGTGCCGGTCCAACCATCGCAGCATGCGTGCTCTATTCGATACTTCCAATTGCAAGGAACACTTACACGGGGCTAAAAGGTGTGGATGAGCAATACACCTACGTTGCTCATGCTATAGGTCTTTCTCCACGCGAAGCATTGTTTAAAGTGAGAATCCCTATGTCACTGCCACTAATAGCAGGTGGTATCAGAATAGCACTTGTATTCTGCATGGGTGTTGTGACTCTTGGAGGACTGGTTGCTGCAGGAGGACTTGGAACAGTACTGCAGAACGGGATCCAGCTCTACCAGAAAGATGTGATCCTCATTGCAGGATTGTGGACAGGATTACTTGCAGTTTTTCTTGACGGTTTTGCAGGCATTGTTGAGAAAAAACTCCATGAGAGGTATGGAACATGGTAATCCTTGAAACGGTACTTGAGGCGACCTGGGAACACATTGTCCTGGTATATACTACACTATTTGTGAGTATAGCCGTTTCAATACCACTTGCCTTTGCAGCACTTTACAGTAAGAAACTGGAATTTGCCGTGATGAAATTTGCAAATCTGGTACAAGCGGTTCCCAGCTTTGCCGTTGTAGCAATTATGGTTCCATTCCTTGGAATTGGTTTCACCCCTGCTGTGGTTGCTATAATGCTGCGTGCACTGCTTCCAATTATCAAAAATACTTACATCGGTCTGAGCAATGTCGACCCTGCACTAATAGATTATGCGGAAGGTATCGGACTGAGTCAGTGGCAAATTAACATGCACATAAGACTTCCAAATGCATATCCGGCAATGTTTGCAGGAATTAAATTTGCCGGTATCCTTGCGAACAGTATTGCAGTATTAACAGCTTTTATCGGAAGTGGTGGGCTGGGAGAAATAATATTCCAGGGTCTCATTGGTTACAACACCCGCACCCTCCTGGCAGGTGCTATACCTGCGATTATGCTTGCGATACTAATTGATCTTTCTTTCACAATACTTGAGAAAAAGGTCACTCCTGGATATATGAAAGAATAAAAAAGGCATACACCAATCCTTTTAATCCTTCGTTGCGTTAGAGCAAAAACGGACTGAAAAAATGAGCCTTAAGGATGAACTGAAAGGGATTATACCTGAAAAGGAACTCGAACAGCTACCAAATCGCTTTGATATTATCGGTGATATCGCCGTAGTATCAATTCCCGGAAGTATGGGCAATTACAAGCAGGACATAGCTTCAGCTATCATGGAAAGGATGAAGAACATAAGAATGGTACTCAACAAAATCTCAAAACTTGAAGGTGACAGAAGGATTGCCGAATTTGAGATCATTGTGGGTAACAGCACCGAAACTATTCACAGGGAATTCGGCTTTTCTTACAGGATTGATCTTCAAAAATCTTTTTTCAACGGACGGCTTGCATTTGAGAGAAAGCGGATTGCTTCTCTGGTGAAGCCCGGAGAAAATGTACTTGTTCCTTTTTCGGGAGTAGGTCCCTTCGCAATTCCCTCTGCAGCAGCAGGGGCAAGGGTAGTTGCAGTGGAAATGAACGGCGAAGCATGCAAATCTTTCGTACGCAACTGCAAACTCAATAAGGTCGAAGAAAACATCCACATAATCAATGCTGATGCAACCCGCCTCCCCAACATGATCAAAAAACGATTTGACAGGGCTATCATTCCCACTCCTTATGGGATGGATCATTTTCTGGAAACAATTTCTGGACTCGTGAAAGCTGGCGGACATTTACATTTTTACACTTTCAAGGTCAAAGAACAGATACCGGAGCTTGTCGAAGTTTATGAAAATATGGGATTCGAGACCGAATTCTATCGAAGATGTGGTAATGTAGCACCCGGAGTCAGCAGATGGGTGTTTGATCTGAGAAAAAAAGGTTTGATAGTTTTTCAAAAAATAGCCATAATATATCTCAATCCTCCAGCGACCCCATAAGTGAATAGAAATGCTGTGCTTCGTGTGTAACATACAACTGATACCATGCTTCGAGAGTTTGGGCTGAGAACACGCCGAGCTCTCTGAGAACTTCACGCGCAAACTCCAGAGGAGCAACACCTGATGCGGTTATCAGATCATCATCATGAACCACAGATTCATGGCGATAGAACTTATCTCCGGCGTAAGTGGGACAGACTGCTTTCAGATATCCCAAATCATTGCTGGTGTGAGGACGGTTGTCCAGCAGCCCTGCCTTGGCAAGGCCCATTGTTGCACCACAAATGGCACCCACAAGAACACCCGCATTCAGGAACTCCTTTACTCTATCCAGCACAGGAGCATGGGTATCTTCCAGCCAGGTATTACCACCAGATAGAATCAATACTCCTGCATCATCAGTTGTGCATCTTTCAAGGCTCATATCTGGTGTAATACGTACTCCTCCCATGGTGACAACAGGTTCTTTTGTGATACCAACTGTCCTGACAGTGTATTTTGTAGCATCCTTTTGGAAGTAGCGACCCGTATTCATTTCAGCTATCAGGAAGCTTGGCTCCCAGTCGGCCATGGTGTTAAAGACATAAAGATAAGCTATCTTGGTCATGGTTATTTTCCAGATTGGTGAAGTATATTGGCTTTGATGAAATATATTATGTTATTGAGTAATGTTTAGGATAATGATTAAAATAATCAAATCCAGCGCCTTACATTTCTTTTGTAGACAAGGTATTGTTCACCGAAAATCTCTTCCATATTTCTTTCTTCCACGGAAATGAACAATTTTTCCATCAGGAATACAAAGATTACCAACGACATGAGACTAATTACCGACCCCAACAACAATGATACTCCAAGCAATATGGAAGTCATTCCGAGATACATGGGATGTCGACTGATTCGAAAAGGACCAGATACAATGAATGAAGAAGGCTTTTCAAACGGTTTTACAGTTGTGCTATTGTTTTTGAAGGCACTGTCAGTCCACAGGTTCAATACAATACCAAAAATAACAGGAACGATACCTGAATATGAGTATGGTGGACGAATGAAAGTCCAGGACGAAAATAAAAAATGTGATGTTATGGCCAAGAGCAATAACAAAAAGAAATAGCCGGGTGGCAATATCCTCTGTTTCATTTGCCTATTACTCCCCTACTAGTTGAACACATGCTGCCATATAATCAATTCCCATATTGACTTTGTGTTTGGGAGATTTATACGTTTGGTTTGATGGATGGTAAGCAATATCCAAAGGACTTATCTTCTTTAATTTATTGTGTCAGAATCATCTGCAAAGTAAGATTTCTACAAAGCCATTATTTCATAACTTTATACTGCACATGTAAGAAATCTTCTTTAAGCACTTCATGATCTAACATCTTGAGCATTTGTCCCGACTTCAGTACCTCCCCACACATATTTTCACTGTTGTGCCCTACTATAACAGGAGTTATGATCAGATCGATTTTGTCAATTAAGCCTTCATCCAGCATTATATCGCAAAGGGTGCTTCCACTATCCATGACTATTTTTTCGAAGCCGTATCTCTTAGTGCAAATTTCCAGAGCTTTTTTATAATCTACGTATTCCTCTCCAGTAACAACATATTCATAATTTCTTTCATTAAGATAGTTGAGGTACGAAAGTGATGTTTTTTCAGAGACTAACAATATTACGTCCTTACAGTACTCTGATCTTCTTAAGACATGCAGTAAGCCTTCAAGAATTCCAGAGGTATCCACTATTATCCAGTAAGGATTGCAAAGTGGGGCGCCATCATTTGATTTTATCGAGGGTTTGCTGAAGTCTGTGCTCTCTTCCGGTGGTACTTCCTCTATAAAACTCTCAATTCCGGTTTTAGCTGTAACCGATCCCACTAGTGTTGCATCAGGTTTGAATGAACTCAATATCTGATAATGCAATTCCAGATCAATATCAAATTCATTTATTGCTCCATCAAGACTTATTGTATTATGCATGTAACTATTCAGCCTGATAAAAACGCTATCAATAACAATCTTGACAAAAAGTTGAAACGTAAATTTCATTAGGATCATTTATTTTGATTGTTGCTATTGATTGATTTTTTGATTGTTAGATTGTTAGTGAGCAGACATCTCTATTTCGATGAAATCAGTACCAATAGGCAAATCGTGCCAGGCTGAATAGTTACTTATGCATTATGATTTCCGGGAACATATTATTCATATTTAATAATATTCTCGGATGCTTATTAATGTTAAACCATGTATGCTGATAATATTGAACTGGATTTTCCGGTATATTCTAATTCTTTTTATACGGAACCAAAATATGATTTCTAATAAATTGTTATTTCCAAATACAAAAAAAGTAAACCATAAACATGAGATTCAAAAAATCATATGCTTAATTGTTAACTCATAAAGAATGAAAACGTAAAAAAAAGGGAATTGGAAAAATTGGGTTCAAAGGAAGTGTAAACCCAATTACATCGATTCCGGTGCACCGATACCCAGTGTATCGAGAACACTTGCAAGAACTATCCTTGCACAGTCCACAAGACCGAGCCTGACATCCCTAAGCTCTTCCTCTTCGGCATTTATTACAGGCACAAAACGATAGAACTGATTGAAGGACTCTGCAAGTTCCCTTGCATAAATTGCAATTGAATTAGGTTTCAATTCCCTTGCAGATGCTTCAATGACACTGTCAAAGGAAGCCATCTTCTTTATCAGGTCCACTTCAGTATCCTCTACAAGCAAGGACGGATCAATTGGCCTGGAAGAATCCCAGAGACCGTCTTCTTCTGCTTTCTTGAGAATATTGCATGCGCGAGCATGTGAATATTGTATGAAGGGACCTCCCTGTTTCTCAAAGTCAAGGGCTTCCTCCCAATTGAAAACCGTGGACTTTTCAGGGGAGACTTTAACTATATCATACCTTACAGCACCTATACCTACGTTTCTGGCAACTTCTTTTTTGAACTCATCCGGCATCTCAGGCCGGCGTTTATCCACTTCAGTATATGCCTGCTTCTCTATCTGGTCAAGCAATTCGTCAGCAGAGATGAACTTTCCTCTGCGAGTGCTCATGGAACCTTCAGGAAGGGAAACGAATTCGAATATAACTATCTCCGGTTCACGTTTGCCTATAGCATTCAATGTTGCCTTGAGCTGTCCGGATATCAGCTTGTGATCCGCACCTAAGACATCTATCATTCTGTCAGCCCTCTCACCCTTCCATTCATGGTATGCGAGGTCACGTGTGGTATAGAGAGATGTTCCATCGGAACGTTGGATAACAAGTGTCTTTTCAAAGCCATAATCTGAGAGGTCTACAACAAGGGCACCTTTATCAATTTCAGTCCTGCCAGTTGCCTTTATTTCCTCAACTATACGGGAAACCGCACCTGAATGAATAAAACCGGATTCATATGGGAAACTGTCATGCTCAACATTCATGCGTAAGAGGGTTTCCTTGATACCATCCACTGCAAAAGAAACAGCCTCATCAAAGCTCTTAATGGTCGCCTCATCACCTTTTTCTACCAGCTGCATACGACTGTCAATCTCAGATACTTTATCAGGATTTTCAGTTAGCTCTGCATTGGCCTTTATGTAAACATCTGCGATTGCATGATCGGGTTTTTTCGTGGTGTCAAACTCAAACTGCGAAAGAGCCCATGAAACAATAGCAATCTGGCGACCCATGTCGTTGACATAGTATTGAGTCTCCACATCGTAGCCTGCACGCATGAGCACACGCTTGAGGGTATCACCTATTATGGAATTACGGATATGGCCCACGTGAAGGGGACCGTTGGGATTTGCGGATGTATGCTCCAGCAATATTTTACCCTGACAGAAATTGCCACCAAAGGCTTCTTTTTCATCAAGTATAGCAAGTACCGTATTGTCAACATAATTGCGTCCTGCAGTTATATTTATGTAAGGACCAACTGTCTTGATATCGCCTATCATGGATCCATCGGGCAATTCAATAGCTGCGACTATTTTATCGGCAAGTTCTTTGGGATTCTGCTTTGCCTGTGCTGCAAGCCGGAAAGCAACCTTTGAAGCAATATCGGCATGCTGGGAAGCTTCCAATCCCAGATCATCTACCTGAAAACCCAGTGATGCAAGGGCATCTCCCAGAGCTGAAGTAACCTGTTTTTTAAATTCAAGGAACAAGATAACACCTCAAAATGAGTTTATACACCTGTATTGAAGCGCAGTATAGCAACTATTCCACCAAAGGCATTGAGCAACTGTGAACCCTCGTCAAAGTCAGTTGATATGAACTGTACATCAGTTGCCATCTGGTCTGCAAGTTCAGACAACTCATCCACTGTATCAACTCTTTCAACTATCTCAACGTTAGTTCCACATACAGGACAAGCTCCACCAGAAGCATCCTGCTCTCCTGGTTTGAAATTACGGGTGACCTTATCCTCGTAATCTCCATTGGGACATCTCAAAGTAAGTCTTTCTGCCCTCAGATCTTCGGATATCATCAGAATTTCCACTGCGCCAATATCCAGATTATTACGAACCTGAATCTCACCATAACCGGCCTTTCCGGAATCAGATACTAGCTCAGTGAGGAAACGCTGCATGAGTTTTTTCTCAACCATCAGATCAATATCTGAAAGCCTCTCACTGGCAGCATTGACCAGTTCGGCAAGACCTGATTCATCCGTATAAGCGACATCAAAAAGTCCCAGCATTTTCTTCTGCAATTCATGGTGCAGGAATTCTCCTGATTCGAATTCTTCCTTAGTTGGTGAAGGACCACCTATGAGAACACCCTCAAAGTCCTTATGATCTACCGTAAGGAATACTTCGCTTGCAGCATCACCGATTCGTTTATAGAAGTCATGGATGGCAATAAGTCTCAATTGCTGGAACCTGTGAGCACTCTGACCACCTTTTCTCTGTTTTCCAGGAACTGCAGATGTGAGATGCCTGTATGACTCGATATGTTTGCCTACCAGCAGACCAACTGTTGCCTCTCTTCTGTCAAGCACAAGCAGGCCGAATGTTTTTGCGTCCCTTAGCATTTCCTCAAGCGGTTCAAGGAAGAACGATGAGTCACAATGGTACCTGTAGGTAACTATAGGCTGTGGAGGCTCGACTATCATAGACTCCATATTTGTCTTGTTGGCACCTATGTCTACGGCACCGGTAAAGAAAACGATACCATTCTCAGGGACTTCCACATACCTGAGCCTCGAAAGCAGGGATTCCAACGCACCCTGGACATTATCTTTTGTAACCTTTGATTTAATGTTGGAAGCCTGGCCGTGCTCTGTCCTGAGCTGGGAGGTGATATCGGATATTTGCTTTCCGGGAGGAATATAAAGTGATATCAGTTCGGTACCACGACCCTTCTTGCTTCGCAGTTCCTCTAACTGTTTCTTGAATTCGTACTTAGAATGAGCAGATTGTTCTGACATATTGAAAATACTCCGCGATTGAAGTGAACTATGATTATTTCCTATCTTCGATTCGATTGTGATGCCATATGTACTTCTAACTATAAATATAGATTGTGACAGAAGTTGTAACAGGTAGGCATTGTAACTCTTCTACTAAAAAATCATAGAACTTATGTAATATATTATACTACATAAGATGAGAAACAGAACCATCTTTAGAGAGCAGGACGACCCTGCTAACTTCTACGTCTTCTGCAACCTTATAATCAAGGTGTCCGGCCAGCTTTACTGAGAAATCCATTACTTCACCATGAGAAGGCATAGCTTCACGTGGCAACCTTTTCCTGGAAAAGCCAAGGTGCATGTAAGCTTTGACTTCTATATAATCAGGCTCTGCTTTTTTAATAAGTTCAGCATAAGCTTCCGGCTTGAACATATTTACACCCTTGATCAAAGTTATACGTATGACAGTTCTTGTATCTTTGCTCCGAAGTATATCCAGGGATTCGTTTATCCTGTCCCAGAGTTCAGGAGACTTTGGAACACAGACTTTTTCATAAGTTTGCAGGTCCGGTGCATCCAGGCTCATGTAAAGCTGTGAGGGGTTTATTTTTTCAATCATCAGGGGTACCGTACCATTGCTTACTACAAAGGTAGTAAAACCCTGTTTTTTAAACTCTCCGATAAGTTCCGGAAGTTGTGGGAAAAGTGTGGGTTCCCCTGAAAGGGATATTGCTACATGACGTGGTTCGTTGCCCTCCGCCCAGAGTTCCCGGGGAGCTGAGCCTCCAAAGCCGGAAATTAACTTTCGCTGAGAATCAATACATGACCCCACTATTTCCACTGGAGAATTCCAGTCTGCAGGAATAGGCACATCGATTTCTGTAGGCCTCCAACAGTGAAGACATTTCTGATTACACATAAGAGTAGGCGTCATCTGTAAACAACGATGTGACTGTATACCGTAAAAAACGGATTTATAGCATTCGCCTTCATCCTTGATGGCTCTTCCAAGCCAGAGACATGTCTTCACTGCCGAATGCTTACCTGCAAGACTATATCCCTGTTTCTTCAAAAGGCTCTTGAAATCCGTAATATCCCGGACCTTTTGCTTTCTTCTGGACATTTTGGTGTAGTTAAAATTTTGATATATATAATGAATGGAAAGGTCTTGAATGTGATTAACAGAAAAATGATCAGAGTGCTATTTAACAAAAATATATATGCATACGAGACTACTTTTAGATATGAGCCTGCTGCGAAAACTCTATGACGATTCTCTGGATAAGAAAAAAATAAGGAACACTGAAAAAAACGCTGTCGAAGCTTATAGCAAAGGACATGTCCATCTAAAGTTAGGATACTGTGAAGAAGCCATTGACTCTTACATCAAAGCTGAAGAACTGTGGAATTCCCTGGGAGATATATTTTCTGTGCAGGGGATGGATAAAGAAGCCTCAAGGGCATATGTAAAGGCAGTTGAGACATGGTTTGACAGAAGTTTTGTACTTTATAAAATGGGCAAAAATGAAGAGGCATTAGAACTTATAGACAGGACCCTTGAGAAACAGGCAAGTAACCCTAAAGTTTTTTGCAGTAAAGCACTGATACTCTTTGAAAATAAGAAATATGAAGATGCTCTTAAGTGCCTTGAGAATGCCTTGGACCTAAGCGTTGAAGACCCAGGTGCCTGGTGCTACAAAGGTAACACTTTATGCAAACTTGGCAGGTACGATGAGGCATTGGAAGCATATGACAGATCCATAGAATTGTCAAATCCTCAGGCTTTTCAGTTCCCCCGTTTTGCCTGGATATCAAGGAGTTCCTCCTCACAGATTCTGCCAGATTCTGCACAGGCATGGTATTGTAAGGGTGTCGCCCTTTTCGAACTTAAAAGATATGATGAAGCCAAAAAAGCACTTGGAAATCTGCTAGAAATAGAACCGGAGTTTGAGAATGCAATAGAACTCAGGAAACTTTGTTCCAAAAAATCAAAAATAGAATCGGATCAAAATAAAAAATAGTAATAAAAAATGGTAACTATTCAGCCTAGCTCACTTCCACCAAGCTGATTTCTTCATCCACGATTAATTCTGCAACTTTGGAACAAATGAATTGCCATAAAATATTGCACTAATTGCATCGATAACAGATTCAGAATTCTTATTAACAGTAGACACGTATCCTCTTATACGGCAGAAATTTTTTGCACCCTGTTTACTGCGGAAAGTACCTGATATCTTCTGCTGTACTTTCGTCATTCTGATATCTCTTTCAGCCTGATTGTTATCAAACGGAACGTTTTGGTCGTACATAAATCGCAAGATATCCTCTTTATGGCCAATAAACCTATCCAGCAAATTCTTTACCGTGGTCTGCTTCTTACGTCCTCGTTTTTTAGACCGCACATTTGATTCCGGATCAGGAGGATTTTCATTCACTCCTAAACAAGTTATGTGATCATAATCCTCACTGAACCTTTGAATTAGCTCAGTATCTAAAAGATCATTATCAACATGATGTTTAATGCATATCAAGAGATCACTCATTATCTTTGGCCACTGTTGATCCCTGTTTTCGGAAGCTCCAGTTAACTCTCGTAATAAATGTGCATTACATAATGAATGTTGACATTCATATTTGTTGTACGGTTTCCAAAAATCATGTGTTGCAACACCAGTGTAACCTGGTAATATGCCCATAGCATCCATTGCTTCTGAGCCCCTTTTGCGATGTGCAAAATAATAGGTCAGTTTGTCTGTACCTGCCACATGAAGCCAATTACGAACTGCATTTATTCTCATTCCTGTTTCATCCAGATTGATGACAGGAGATTCTTTCAGGAGATGTTTCACTGTATTTTCAAAAGCTCCAAGCTTCTCAAAACAACTACGTTCCGTGTTCACCAAAGTAGCAGGACTTATCTTGCATCCCAAAATATCAGAGAACAACTTGGTAACACGCTGATAAGGAAGTAATTGGTAAGTGTGCAAATAAACTGCAAATGACTTAACTCGATGACCGTATTGAGTCGGCTGAGTTACACCATCTGGAAAAAGAGCTTTGTTTACATGAGAACATTTGGGACATGTTTTAATCTCGCAACGATGTTCAATGCAATTGATAGTTATAGGAGGAATGTCAAAGACCTGTCTTCTTTCATAGTCAGAGGGAACAGAAGCTAACGATCTCCCACAATTGACGCATTGATTAACAGGATGAACAATAACTTCATCCGGATCATCATTTATTCTTAATGTAGTACCAGGATGACCGTTTTGACCACCTACATGCTTATTGGTCTTTTTTCTTTGACTTTTAACGGTTGGTTTATTCCGTGCATAAGAATCAGTAGAAGGTGGTTTGCTACTGTTGCGACTATTCTTTTCAAGCATTTCTTCCAAATGCCTGACACGCTCTTCAAGTTGTGCAATTTGGAGAGATTGATGTTCAATTATCCCAAGTAATCGAGTTACAAGTTCTACTACTGCTTCTGGACCAGCTTCATAAACTGCAAGTATTTCTTCGCGGTCTATACAAATCCCCTCAGATTGATAGACGTTTTTTATGATATTTTACTGAATATTTTTTAACACATAGAATGAAGCCATAGTATATTGTTTTTTGCATCATTAAAACAGTTAGGCTGAATAGTTACAAAAAATGTAACTATTCAGCCTGATAAAAACGCTATCAATAACAATCTTGACAAAAAGTTGAAACGTAAATTTCATTAGAATCATTTATTTTGATTGTTGCTATTGATTGCTTTTTTGATTGTTAGATTGTTAGTGAGCAGACATCTCTATTTCGATGAAATCAGTACCAATAGGCAAATCGTGCCAGGCTGAATAGTTACTAAAAAATGAAAGGGAAAATCAGCTTTATTCCCTTTCCATTATTTTTCTATCTATGATATTAATATTTGTGATTCTTTGCCATCTCGACCATTGCCTGGAGGTTCTCGGTAGGAGTCTTGCTCACAATACCACATCCAGGGCCGAGGAGGCCAATTCCTGCATCCAGTACCTTCTGTGACTCTTCCCTGATAGCTTCAGGTGTCTGGTTCCAGAGCATGTTAACAGGATCGAGGTTACCTACTATGACAGCTCTCTCTACATTTCCTACAGCTGTTGCAGCATCTACATTCTGGTCAACACTGATACCGTCTACACCACATGTTTCCATGAGTGCAAGACCCTGGGTTGTGTCACCACAGATATGCAGTACGGTAGTTACACCGAGCTCACGCATTGCGTCGCAGATTCTCTTGTGGAAAGGTACAACGAACTTCTCGTAGAATTCATTACCGATAAGCTGTGCACTTGCGGTTGGGTCAATGATGACCATTGTGTCTGCACCGTTCTCGACCATCTTCTTGGCATATGCAACACTGAAATCAGTTGAGAATTCCATGAGTGCAAGACCGAATTCCTCATTTGTCATGATAGCCATGAACCAGTCATCACCATTGATGTGCTGTGAAAGGGAGAAAGGACCGATCATACTACCCATGATAGGAAGTTCGTCTCCGTACTTGTCTGCAAGGATCTTGATAGCATCACAAACAACGTTAATTCTTCCTTCGTTGAGGTCATAGCCTTTGAGCTTGTCGATGTCTTCAATGGTCTTGACAACGTGACCAACAACGGATGGCTGCTGTTCTTTTGTACCTGCCTTGATACCACATCCGAAGAATTCAGCTTCTGCGCTGATGTCGAACGGGACACGTACAGCTTCAAAGCCTACTGCCGTGTGGCCGGCTTCTGCAAGTTTTGCCATTGTTTCTGCATCATCGTTAGCTTCAGGCCAGAAAGCACCACAGGCTTCCATCTGTTCCAGGGTTCCTGTCTGCGTAACAGAGATGGCTGGCATTCTGTCAACTGTTTCTCCTCTTAATGCGCGTGCCAATCTCTCTTTAGGTGTATATTCATCCATTGAAGTGAACTCCTATAGTGTAATATTGTCAAATGGTGTTCACTTAGATATATATTTTTCGATTAAGCACTCGATAAGTTTAAATACATAAAGAAAAAGAATGTGTCTGGAAAGACATAAATACGAGATGAGATCATTCTTACAAAAGCTGATTTTCAAAAACAATGAAAAAAATAATGACTGCTTATGCACCTGTTTTTGAACCATGAAGGCAAAAGAAAACAGCTTTGCATAAACAAATACTTACACAATATATTTTAGAATAATCAAAAATACAGACGCTAATATCAAAACGCAAAGATACATAAAATATAAATATGATATTTTGCACATGTGTGATTTAATATCTCGATGAGACAAAAAAAAGACACTTTCGTTAGAATTCCAGAATAATCCAATATAATGCACATATCGAAAATTAAGCAAAACATAATTGATTATTCATTAGTAACTATTCAGCCTGATAAAAACGCTATCAATAACAATCTTGACAAAAAGTTGAAACGTAAATTTCATTAGGATCATTTATTTTGATTGTTGCTATTGATTGCTTTTTTGATTGTTAGATTATTAGTGAGTAGACATCTCTATTTCGATGAAATCAGTACCAATAGGCAAATCGTGCCAGGCTGAATAGTTACATTCATTATATTCCTTTTGAAAAGAAATCTGTATTAAGAATTACTGCAAAATAATTGGACTGGATACTAAATCCAAATGTCTATAATAAATGTCTACAATAATAATAGTATGCTAATATACAATACAAAATCAAGCATACATCATGGGTTTAACAGAAATATATAAATACAAGAAACAAATCTGTCTTAATTAAAAAACTGTAATGTATACCCCCTTTCACTTCTGATAGGGCTATTTTGTCTAAATAGGAGAATTATCATGCAAAATATCTACAAATACCTCAAATATGCAATTGGAGGAGAAAAAAGAACCGAAAGGGAGCATGACATAAAAGTTTTCAAAAAATCAGAAGAATTAGCTCTTAAATATGGGATAGAGTATGATCCTAGAATTTTTGTGCCTGATGATCTTGAAGCTGCAGATTCTGTATTTGAAGCCGGTATTGAACTTCTCCATTCTGTAGGGATATTCTGTAGAAGCACCCAGAGAGTTATTAATATTGACGAAGAAGATATTTTGAAGGCTTTGAATACCACAAACCCTCTTGAGATTGGAAGACTCAAAGAAAAAGTAATAGTAGCAAATCGTTACCCTATGGTTTCAATCCCACCGATTATCATAGGCGGGCCGATGGGCGGAAGCGTCTCCGAGAAGATGTTTATATACACCAATTTAAGTGCAGCGATGGAAAATGTTGTCCAGGGAATCTACAGTGGAGCAATGAAACAGTTCTGTGGGGAATATATTCAGCCAAAGAGCCCTCTGGAGATGTTAGCTGTCCTGAAGGCAGCAAGAAATGAAAGACTTGCTACAAAAATAGCAGGACGTGAAGGGCTTGCACTTATGGGACCGAGCACACCTACTCTTCCAACATCTTACCTGCTTCTTTCGTCCGGCGAACTATACTCAAGTGCTGATCCTCAGGAAGTCTACATGGATGATCTTAAAATTGATTATGAAACGCTCTCCAAATGTATCTTCCATCAGGAACATGGCAATCATTACATTTCCGGCCAGGTGCCTGTTTTCGGAGGGCCATGTATTGGCACACCTGAAGGACTGGCAATCGTCGATGTGGCAGAGACACTTCAATCAAAGGTGCTTGCACACTCCAGCATCCATGCTTCCGGGGCCGTACATGTGGATTCCGGTTCATCTTCGACAAAGGAAGTAATGTGGGCCTCCAACCTTTCATCTCTTGCAATCTCCCGCAATATGAACTATTACACCGCAAGATATTACTGGAATACAGCTGGCATATGCACGGAAATGATGTTCTATGAGACTGCCGCCCAGGCAATAGGAGATACTGTCTGCGGAAGGGACATACTTCTTGGACCGGTAGGAGCGCGGGGAGGAGTACCAGACCACTCATCCGGCCTGGAATCAAGATTCATGGGAGAAATTTCTCAGATGGCAACCCACCTGACCCTCTCTGAAGCTAATAAGCTCGTGGCAAAGATATATGCAAAATATGCTGATCGCCTCAAATCCCCACCACAAGGGAAACCCTTCGAGAAATGTTACAACATCCGTTCTGAATACGATATGGAACCTACCGAGGAGTATCTGGCACTTTACAGGAAGATATCTTACGATATATTGGGAGACTTCCCCGGGGAGCCAGTTTGAGAAAAAAGTAATACCATGAATTCTTTTCAAAAACGATTATGAAATTTCTTTTCTGTTATTTGATTTACTTTAAATTCAAGTACAGAAGATAACTTTTTCTTACTTTCCTGATTTAGCCTCTCAAAGATATTCACTTTAAAATCGTCATAAACACGTATCTCTGCTTTTTTAAGCTCATTGTAACTATTCAGCCTGATAAAAACACTATCAATAGCAATCTTGACAAAAAGTTGAGACCTACATTTTATTAGGATCATTAATTTTGATTGTTGCCATTGATTGCTTTTTTGATTCTTAGGTTGTTAGTGAGCAAACATCTCCGTTTTGATTAAATCAGTATCAATAGGCTAATTGTGGTAGGCTGAATAGTTACAGCTCATTTTTGTCTCTACGAGGGCGTTGCATATAAATCACCAAATTCGGGGCTCTGTAGAAAACCTATTGAAATCAACATCAATAGAATTAAATTCACAAATTTAATCAGTGTCATGCAGCACATTCCGAATAATTGTTGACTTTAATTATCACCAAAAAATAGAGGATTTCTACATACCGACATGAAAAATTTATAGCCTAGAAAAATATCCTCATCAACTTCAATATGATGATAAGTATTCATCCATTCCTGAAAATCATCTGTTTTCGATACTATTTTAAGAATATTAACAAAAGGTAAAATTCGGTCTGCGGATAAATTATCGTTGAACAATTCTAAATCTTCACTAACCATTCCACTCTATCCTTAGATATTTACTATCTAAATAAACAGTACTGATAGGATAATGTCTTTTGGACAACAAATGAATATGAATTCAAAAAATAGGTTGAGCCAGCGGTGATTAGACGCTGGCCATTAGGGAAGTGATAAACTAGTTATCACAGGGATTTAGGACTTAGAATACAAGTCCAAGCTCTTCGAGCTTCTTGCGTGCGCCTTCGTAGACCTTCACATACTCGTCGGTTGGTGTTACGGTAGCGATGTCGTAACATTCCTGGAAAGTCTTACCCTCTGGTGCACTTGCATAGTCATTCTCGTAGAGTTTGACAAGAGAGTCGAGAATCTTGTTGACTTCTCCAATATCCATACCGGATGTTGCTCTTGCGACCTCTCCCATCATCCTTGCTTCCATACCTGTGGTCTTGTCCTGGACAACACCCTTTGCAGCTGCAACACCGGAGAGAATCTCACGGCCGGATGCAGTGTCAGTCATGGACTGTGCGGATGCTTCAAGCAGGCACATCTCGGTACATGGACCGGCACATGGGTAGTACTGGTTACCGGAAAGCATGTTGGTGAACTCTGAGATGGTTGCACAGGTCCATCCTGCGATCATCAGGGTTTCCCTGGTGTTGGTAGAGCCCCAGCGGATGTGCACAGGACCGTCAAGGTGCCAGCTGGCATTGCTCATAACAAAAGCATTGATGTGGGTTGCGATATCAACGATAGCAGTCTCTTCTATGCCGCCGGCATAGCCACCAAAGATTGGCATCTGCTCATCCATGATGATGTCGCTGTTACCCTGATAGTGTGCCATGACACAAACTGCGTCAAGGTCGATCTTAAGTTCATTGAGCTGGGATACTTCGTGACTATCACTGCAGACCTGGCCACCGACGCAGTCTGAAGCGATATTTCCCTGAGCGGACAGGGAAGTCTCTGGTCCCTATATGCCTATTCCTGGCCTTCCGGCCATTGCTGCTGCGGTCTTGATGAGCCTTGTCTCGGTCTTGGCAGCGAGTACTTCGTAAGGAGTCTTTGGAATTGGAGGCTTGCCACGGACAGTCATCATGACACCGTTAACGATGGTGTCGATTTCCTTCTCAAGAGCGTAGCTCATGTGAACAGGCATGAACATGTCCTCGGAGATAGGGGAACCGGTTGGACCACCCTGAACGATTGGTTTTTTCTTGTCGCCTACGTTTCTTTTCCTGACGTTTACGGAGTCACGACCGGTTCCGAGTACGAATTCCTTCTGCACGTTGTTGATTGCGTCCCAGATTTCATCCTCGGTGTATTTTACTACACGGCTTGTGTCGGTACAGAAGATACCACACTCAAGAAGCATGTCGAAACCTGCCTTGAACAGGTTTGCCATCATGTCCTTGTCGGTTGGAACGAATTCGTTCTTGAAGTCAAGGTTGTATTTCTGTTTGAGCTCCATTGCTTTCATAGGGATTGTCATGAGGTCCCAGTCGTCCTGGGTCATTTTCTCTCCCTTCTTTGCACGCTCATAGAATTCAAAACAATCTAATGATCTTGAAAATGCCATCTTTGAACTCTCCCTTATTTCATTATCTCAAGAGCTACACGTGCTGCATCTGCTGCATTTTCTGCTGTTGCGTCTGCGCCGATTTCCTCGATCCATGAGTCGGATACAGGTGCTCCACCGAACATGATCTTGACGTCGTCCCTGAGACCTTCTTCCTTGAGCATCTCTACTGTGTCTTTCTGACCAAGCATGGATGTTGTCATGAGTGCTGAACCTACAAGGATGAGCTTCTGGCCCTTGTTCTTTGCTACTTCTTCAACGACAGCATCGTTTGTTATGTCTACACCAAGATCGATGATGTTGAATCCGTTTGCACCGAGCATGGTTGTGACTAAACGGTGACCGATATCGTGGATGTCGCCTTCCTGTACATATGTGATTGCTGTTCCTGCACCTTCTCCGGTCTTTTCTTCTGCAAGGATAGGGGTGAGAATTTCCATTGCTGCGTTCATGGCCTTAGCGGACATCATGATCTGTGGAAGGTAGATCTCGGCTGCTTCGAACCTGTCACCGACGATCTTCATTCCGACGGAAAGACCGCCTTCGATTGCTTCAACTGCACCGATACCAGCATCCAGGGCTTCCTGGGTAGCTGCTGCACAGCCGTTGATATCCTGATTGACTATAGCGTCTCTGAGTTTGTCTAAAAGTTCTTGATTGGACATGTTTTACCTCCTTATGTGATAGTAGTTTTGATTAAGGTAGAAAGCAACGTTTTGACTTTCTGAGTGTTGCCTGCATCCCACCTTAATTATAGGTGTACGGTAACCATGTACCGTATCACTACTATATATATTTTATGTTTAATACGATATTGGTATAAAAGAAAAATGCCGTAAGCCCCATTAATAATGGAACTTATCAGGCAATACCAAATAATTGATTTACTTCAACTGTCCTCTGAACTGCTCACAGCTGTTGATCTTAATATCCAAGATCTTCTCGATGTTCATCTTTGCTGCAATTCCCTTTGGAGCTCCTGCAACAGAGGTGATTACACCGATACCAAGCTCTTCTCTGAGTTCCCTCATGACATATTCGTCACTGAGGTCAAGAGTTGAAACTTCCAGTTTCTTTGCAACGTATTCCTTTGCTTCTCCAATTCTCATGTTCTTCTCGAACTGCATCCTTGCAACAAGGTCTCCTGCTGCTCTGATACCGCTCATTCCGGAAGCCATTATGTGAGAGATCGGCATACCCACTGGGTCGCCGACCCCTATCTATATACCATCGACGCCAGCAATTTCGACCATCGCTTTGCTGGCCCTTGAAACAGCATCAATTGGAGGGGTCTCGAACATTGGAATACCGCCTACACCCATACCCATATCTACATGACATGGAAGTGATGAAGCTTCAACAGCTGCCTTGATGAATGTAACAGCTCTTCCAAGGTTCCATGCTGCAGTTTTGCTGGTATTTGTGTTCACAACAGGACCGAATACGTTTGCACCGGCCTTTGCTACCAATGGAGCCTGCTGGTGTGGCCACAGACCTGCAAGTACTGTACCATCGTATTCCATCTCACCGTGAAGACCGAGCAGAAGTTCTCCTGCCATACCTGCTTCAATGTAAATGTCAGGGTACTGCTCTCTCAATGCCTCGATTGCGTGGAGGGATGCAAACATGTCACCGTCTCCAGCAGCACCAATTGTATCGAAGTTAACACCGTCTGCACCGGATGCCATGAGTCTCTGCATGATCCAGACAATGTCCCTTGTAAGGTGTTCAGCTGAATGTTCCATGGATTCCTGTGCTTCTCTGATCTTGAAAGCCTTCATCAAATCTCCTGGGTTCTCGAAAGGACCGTCAGGAGTGTAGTAAAGACCCATGTTTGGCATTGCACCGTAAAGAAGAGGAACGATCATGTTCTGCTGGCAAACTTCCATTGTCTGCATTTCCTGTGCAATGACAGGTTTTACTGGCTTGTAACTGTAGTCGATGTGGCCCAGTTCCATTGTGTCAGCACCGAATGCCCTCTCGTGCATCATTGCACCAACGAGCCTGCTGGCGGGAATACCTACACCACTGTTACCCTGGTCACCATCGATCCTGATGGTACCGATATCGTGGGTTACAGGAACTTCCTTACCTGCTTCAACACCAACCATTCTAGCTGGCATTGTCATAATCTCAACAAGCTTGTCAAGTTCATCTTCACTAAGTTCAGGGATTTCTCCAAGATCTGCAGCATCTGCCATACCTTCCCTGAGGTCTGCCATGATCTGCTCCTTTGTCATGAAGATTCTTTTTCCGTCTCCCATTCTCAATGCATATTCTGTTGTCATGAATAACACCTGACTTAAATGAGTAATTCTTTAGCTTTTGCAACAGCTTCACTTGCATTCTCTGCATAGCAGTCTGCGCCGATCTTCTCAGCCCATGCCTGGGTTGCAGGTGCGCCACCTACCATGACCTTTATGTTGTCACGCATGCCCTGTTCCTTGAGCATCTCGATGACATCTTTCTGACCCTGGAGGGTTGTGGTCATGAGTGCGGACATTCCTACCATGTCAGCATCAGTTTCCTTAATCTTGTCAATAAAGACCTGAAGAGGAACATCTCTGCCAATGTCGTGGACTTCAAATCCTGCGGACTGAAGCATTGTGGACACAATGGATTTACCGATGTCGTGAACGTCTCCCTCGACTGTACCGTTGACGATTACGCCGAGCTTCTTGCTTGCAGCGTCCTTTGGCATGTCTGCTTCAAGGAGAGCTACACCAGCTTCCATTGCACCGGCTGCCATCATAACGTGTGGAAGGAATAACTTACCTCTCTCAAAGAGAATACCTACTTCGTTCATTCCTGCTGCAAGACCATTCTCAATAATATCTGCAGGAGCGATGCCCTGACCTCTTGCTTTTTCTACAGCTGCCTCGACAGCATCGTTTTTACAGGAAACGATGGCATCTGACAGTTCTTTGTACATTTCTTCGTTACTCATTACTATACCTCGTTAAATTTTGATAATTTAAACAATTTTGATATTATGCTTTGCTTGTAGGGAATGTAACCCGTAGCAAAATAAGATACATAATGGATAGATATATATGTTCCCTTTGAGAAGGGTATTTAAACATTACCCTTATGCGTCCTCTATATCTAGTATTTATATTTTTCCATTATATTTTCTTATTGAAGCTTCGGACACAGATGACTAAATAAAGACTAAAAGGCACAGAGCAATTGCAAGATCACTAATCCACAAATAGGATAATGACTTGCACATCTCTGTGCCTTATGGACTACTCAACTAATTTGTCGATACTCTTTTTAGACCCGCTTAGAATTGTGAAACGAAAGTTCGTGCCTGCCAGAGTGCAAGTAAAGCAACGACAAGAATCACTACCATCCATAACACATCTGCAGCAGGCAAAGGTGAATTTACCCAGTAAGCGTTGTAAGCTTCCATTGCGGCTTCTGATTGTACCATTTGAAATCCTCCATCAGACATACGTCAAACAAGCATCTGCGGCCCTTGCTCTTCCAAAGTCGGTGAGCACATATCTATGAAGAAGGAAACCTTTCTTGTAGATTCCGTCTTCATCAACCTTGACCTCAACATCCTTGAGCATTCCACCTGAAGCAAGTTCGATTATATCGAAGTTGATAGAATCTCTTCGGAAATCTCCTTTGAGATTGTACTCTTTCTGAATCTGCTGAACGATTTCGTAGTTCCATTTACTATCGCTACACAGCTCAAGTATTCTGAACTTTATCGGGCGTAGTTCCGCCATTTTAGTCACCTCTCAAAGATTCCATTTCACCTGTATCTTCTGAGAACATTATAGTACTTCCGGCAAGACAAAGAGCACCTCCAAGCAGGATAGTCCATCCAGGAATATCTCCGAAGAAAAGTGCAATGAAGACAACTGCCATCAGACCGTAGAGGTTTCCGATACCCTGTCCTCTGCCCACACCAATAAGCGGGAAGGATTTGTACCATGCAACATAACAGAAACCAAACGTAATTCCTGCGAACATCAATACCAGAATTGTAAGTGGCTCGAATGCAAGGAGTGCGTACTTGATCATTGGGAATCCAGCTATAACAAGCAGAGGAATAGCAATGATCCACCAGATGATATTTTCACCAAGGAACCTTAGTGTAAGACCAACATCAGGCTCTGCGATATCAAGACCCTTACCTGCAACAGCACCTTCAATACCCCAGCCGGCAGCTGCCATAAGTCCACCAACGTAGCCGATCCACGCAACGTTGCCGTTACCAAGTTCTGTAAGCAGACCGCCACCGAATATAGTGATACCACCGACAATGATGAAACCAATACCTACAAATGCACGCTTGGTTATCTTTTCACCATACCATTTGGAAGCAAGTATTGAACCTACTACAGGATACATAAGAGCTGCAACTGCTGCAAAAGCTCCTCCTACAAAACCCATAGCAATGAAAGAACCCAATATGGCCATAGGGCCACCAAAAATAGACGCAAGGAAGAACCATTTGGAACACGGGTTGAATTCTTTTACCGTTCTCTTCATTTCTCCGAACTTTCCAAGAACTCCATTCCAGACTCCAAGAGCAATAATAACTGTTAATGCATTAAGCGCCGTAATGAGAACCGCCACTATTACCAGTGCGACCCCATCGCCACTTCCTGCAGCTATTTCACCATACATCTCATCGAAAGGATTAAGTACCCAGACGACAGTACCGGGGATATACCACAGACCCCAGAGCACTGCACAAAATAGGGCCCACATATAACCGAACTTTACTCGACGTTGGTGTTCCTGTTTTTTTAATAGTTTTAAATCCACGCAAATACCTCCAACTTTTTAAACCTTCATAAATATGATCTGCCAATAGATGACAGTCCTATGTCTTTCCGGAAAAACCGGAATTGGGAAGGGGATACGCAAAAAAGATGATACAGCACCAGTCCTCCAACCGATAAATAATCATCTTCTTCCGGGGTGCATTAAAAACGGGAAATAAAGGATATTCCCAAAGCACCCATAAAAGAAAGATAAAACTTCTGAACATTGTATTGTAGCCGAAGGATGTACTAAAAGGTACATCCTCACAACTAACTATACTGATATCAGAAGAGTTCAGTGATCTTGGCTACAGCATCGGTTGCATTTTCGCCATAGATGTCTGCACCAATCTTGTCAGCCCAGTCCTGGGTTACAGGTGCGCCGCCGACCATTGTCTTGACTGAGTCACGAACTCCTGCTTCCTTGAGCTGCTCTTCGATCTGGATCTGGCTGACCATTGTTGTGGTCATAAGAGCAGATGAAGCAACTACCTGAGCATTGGTTTCCTTTACTTTCTCAACGTAGTCTTTAATTGCTACATCTCTTCCAAGGTCTACAACCTTGAAACCAGCGATCTTGAGCATTGTTGCAACGATATCCTTACCAATTGAGTGGATATCTCCCTCGATGGTACCGATAACGACTGTACCTTTGCTCTCTGTCTCGCTTCCTGCCTTCTCAAGTGCAGGTGTAAGTACAGCTACTCCTGCACTCATTGCTTCTGATGCTGCAATTACGTGAGGAAGGAATAATGTACCTGCTTCAAACTGATCTCCAACTTCGTTCATAGCTGCAGTGAAACCGTCCTGGATAAGGTCTACAGGATCTACATTTGCATCAAGGCCTTCCTGGGCTGCTGCTGCTGCTTCTTCATCATCGAAATCGAGAATAGCTGCTTTTGCTTTCGCAATAATTTCTTCTTTAGTTGCCATTTTTATAACCTCCATATTTACATACTGGCTCTGAATGCTTTGTCAGCCTTTTCTACGACTGCCTGCATGTCCTTGAGCAGGTCAGCATCTATTGGTGCTACTTCGTGGTTCTTCATGACGTCAACGACTTTTTCATGAGCAACCGTTGCGATATCCTTTGCACCAGCCATTTCCCAGTCTCCGTACATCAGCCTGTCAATCAGCATTGGGCTGGATGGGAGATCAATGTTCTTCCTTGTAGTCTTGTGTGCAAGGAAGTTGTTTCCAATACCTACCTGGTCGATAGAGTCAACTGCCATGGTCTCTTCGTTCACAGGGATTCCCTGCATTGCCTTCTTTGTCATTGAGATCATGTCGTTGTCAAGAACGAGCTGTTCAAGTGAGAAGGTCATACCAAGCTCAAGCATACCTGCGCCGTAAAGGGTGTTTGCACCAGCCAATGAGGGGAAAAGAGTAGTCATTGTCTTCTCATGGCCAGCCTGGCCATCAGGTATCTTGGCATCTGCCTACGAGCCTGCCACAAATGTTGGGAGGCCATAGTACTGACCAAGCTTTGCGACAGCTGCACTTATAAGACCGAGCTCAGGGGAACCTACAGGAGCAGTACCCTTCTTCAGGTCGAATGTTGTGGTGGAACTGCCGTACCATACTGCTGCACCTGGCTTGACCAGCTGTGCGAGTACGATACCGGAGAGTACCTCAGCGTTGTGTGTTACAAGTGTACCTGCAAGGTGTACTGGGGATGAACCGCCGGCCATTGCCATACTGAGTACGTTAACTGGTGTACCGAATCTTGCACCCTTTATGATAACCTGACATGCATTGTCACCGAGTTCAAGTGGGCTTGTAGGACAGAGCAGTGTTGAGAATATAGGCTTCTTGCGTGCTTCCTCATCATCTCCGCCATAGTATGCGGTAGCTATTTGCTGATAGTATTCCACGTTCTCGCCTACAGGGTCGATGTGGTGGAAGTGCTTTGTTGTGTTCATCAATGGTGTCAGTGTCTCGTGGACATCCTGTGCACCTTTTCCTGCCCAGTCCCTTGCGGAAACTGAAAGTGAGAAGTAGTTGATGTTCTCTGCCCAGTCACAGAGTTTTGCTGTGTCAGCGAGGTCCTTGTCTGTTGAATCAACAGTTACGTACTTACCAGGAGCCTCGTAGTTGCACATCTTGACACCGGTACCGAAGCAGGTCCAGTGTACCTTTCCTTTGTGCTCCTGCTTGACATTGTTCTTCTTGTCACGGCCCCAGAGGACAAACTTAGAAGGACAGTCGCGTAATGCTCTGTTAACTACAAACTCAGGAATCCTGACGATTTGTGTTTTTTCATCGACTAAACAGCCACCTTCTTTAAAGATAGCTCTTGCTTCAGCGTCTGAAACCTGGATACCAGTGTTAATAAAGACATCCATTGTAGCATAGTGAAGAGCTCTGAGATCGTCCTCAGAGAAAAGCTCCAGCTTTACACCATCTAATGGAGTTCTACCTGGGAAATATTGTTTTACCATTTCTTAACCTCCAATTTATGCAATTTAAATTCAAGACATCGTAAAGATAATCTTGGATAAGTGAACATGCATTGTAGCAATATGTTCCTGCTAAAGTGTAGAATGAAGTAGTATATAAACGTTGCTTATGGAACTAGTATATATATTTTGGCATTTGCTGCAAATCAGCCATAAGATATAAAGATATCCCACCCCACACAAGGATAAAATAAACATTAAAACGAGATTGAAATCGTTTTTGCTAAATTGTATTTAAAAAATATTACTAAGTACACCCCCAATGACCGTCCTGTAGTATATAAATTTTACGAGTAGTTAGTTGAGAACAATATAATATAATGATTCCTATAAAATTGTGATTAGCATACAAATAAACAACATATACAAGAATTAGGGTTTTTGATGACAACTTTAGGAAATAAAATTTAATAATCGTACATAAATCCTGTTAATTTGTATTATGAACACATATACATTAAATTATGTATGCCATCGATTGATGGTGTTTTTTGAGTTCACAGTGTTAAAAATCAACCAATAAATATATGTAGCTTGTTTTTGCAACAATTCAACAAACAAATAATACAATAAAAAAGGAGTTTACAAAATATGAAATACAGCCTTGGAATCGATGCAGGTGGAACGTATACAGATGCAGTGCTTTTGAGAGATACTGATGAAGAGATAATCGACTCAAGCAAAGCATTGACAAGTTATCCTGACCCTCTCGAAGGAATCAGGAACGCTATTAACGGACTTGATCAGAGTTATTTGGATAAGGTTAAGGTCGTATCAGTTTCAACCACACTTTCCACTAACAGTATCCTTGAGGGAACAGGATTTCCGGTAGCTTTGATACTTATCGGCAAGTATGAAATTACAAAAGAACTCCCCACAAAACACCATATACAGGTAGCTGGAGGACACGATCATAATGGCATTGAAACCGAGGCAGTAGACCTTCGTTCCATAGAAGAGTTCGCACTTAAGGTTAAAGACAGGGTTTCAGCTTTTGCTATCTCATCATACTTCAGTATAAGAAACCATGATCATGAACTTGAAGCAAAGAAAATAATAGGGGAACTTACAGGATTACCTGTAGTCTGTGGACATGAACTTTCCCAGGACCTGGGTGCATATGAAAGAGCAGTTACTGCTTTTTTGAATGCTCAATTAATACCGGTGACAGAAAGATTCATGGGCACAGTAAAATCAGAGATTAAGTCAAGGGGAATGGATGCAAAGGTGTTCATGCTCAAATGTGACGGTTCAGTAGTAGGAATACAGGAAGCTCTCAGAAAACCAATTGAATCCATATTCTCAGGACCTGCAGGAAGCCTTGTAGGAGCTTCATTCCTTGCAGAAAAAGGAACTTGTGCCGTTATAGATGTGGGAGGAACCAGCACGGATGTCTCAGTAATCTACAATGGTGTTCCCGAAATGAGTGATGCGGGAGCCGTCGTAGGTGGCTGGCAGACCAGAGTCAAGGCCATTAGAATGGAAACATCTGCAATGGGAGGAGACAGCCATATATGGGTCAAAGCTAAAAAAATCAGCATCGGACCCAGAAGAGTCATACCACTTTGCCGTGCAGCAGTCCTTTATCCTGATTTCCTGAAACATCTGAAAGTAAATCCTATTCCTTCAAAACGAATACTTGGAATAAACCATCAACCTACAAAATTCTATGTGAGAACCGATTATGAGGCCATTGAAATAAGTGATGGTGAAAAGGAGATACTGGACTCGGTCAAAAAAGAACCTACATCTATTACGGAAATATTCAACAGGATAAAAAAGTACCCATCAAGCGAATTGATAGATCGTCTCATACAGAAAAGACTCATACAGGCAATCGGTTTCACTCCTACGGATGCGCTTCATGTGCTCGGAGACTACACCGAAAGGAATGTTGAAGCTGCAAACACCGGTGCTGACATGCTGGCATCACTTGCAGATATGGACAGATATGAATTTGCAAATCATGTAAAGAGAGAATTTACCAAAAATATGGCATCTAATCTTGTTTCCTTCTTCCTGGAAGGCATTCCTAAAAACGAGGTCAGAAGAATATTTGACATTGATTCTCCGGCTAAGTTCAAAGTAGATGTTCCCATAGTTCTCATAGGAGGACCTGTTGCTCCTTTTGCAGAAGACTTACGTAAAATACTGGACGCAGAAATAATCTTGCCTACTTTTTCAAATGTAGGAAACGCTGCCGGTGCACTTGCTGCAAAAGGAATTCGCCGTGCAGAGATACTCATCCGACCAGCATCAATGGCTGCTCCTGATTGGGAATTCCTGGTCTTCTCCGAAAGAGGGAAAGACAGTTTCTATCAATATGAGGAAGCCCTTGAATATGCAATCAATCTCGGGGAAACTATGATAATTGATTACATGAAGGATGCAGGATTGGGGTCAGAACACATCCAGATAGACGTTAAAAAGGAAGAAATAATCCCGGAAGGATGGGTAAAACCAATGGAGACAAAACTTGTTGTCCTTGGAGTTGGTAACAGGAACACCGAACAGGATTGTTGTTAAGAACCTAGCTCCTTTGTAATGGAAGAAATGGCTATGAGGACATCCTGTCCTCCCCAATCACTAATTTTAAACTTTGACTTGACTGGAACCAGTATTCCTTCTTTACTTATAAGCGGAATCTCGCAAGAGGAAGATTTACCCTCCATTATTTCATCAAGGTTTGACAGGACGTCATCTTCCCATCCACTCGGATAAAGTTTAAGAAAATCTTTCATGAAAAGCTCCTTATCCGAATAGTTAAGCTGTTTGCGTAGTGAATCATTAGTATGAAGCACCTTTCCCTCGAGATCCATGATAAATACTATCTCATCAAGTGCATCAAGCAATGATCTCAGATAATTCTTACTTTTCTGGGAACCTGAATCCATTTTTATTCTGGATATTATGATGCCTACCTGATTTGCAACTGTTTCTATAAGATTCCTTGAATTTGCCGGTATCTCAAGTTCTGTATGCGAACCAAGAACAATAGCTGCAACCATTTTATCATTAAATTTGACAGGTATGAACGCCATTGCCTGCAACCCTTCAGAATCATGGTCCTCGCCATGCACCATCGTGTTGATCTCCGAAAAATACTTGTAAACAGGATATCCTGTCGTAAAAAGGCGGGCTATTAGAGTGTTCGAACCAAAATGAGATAATGAAGCCACGAATTTTTCTGAAAGATTCTGATGAGCAACTGCATTAAAATCACCAGTTATCTGGTCGATCATGTAGATGATACCGGAATCTATTGCTTTGGCCTCAAGGGTAAAATCAAGCAACTTTTCAAATGTATCTTGAAGATTGCCTGTTGCACCAATAACATTATCAAAATCACATTCCAGGCGCATGAAACTGCTTGCCTGCTTTCGTTCAGTAACATCTACCACAATACCCTGCAGATAATCAACCTTTCCATGTATATCATAATGGAGCATCGTCCTCTCATCAACCCATCTAACTTCCCCGGATTTCGTAAGTACTCTATACTCCTGGCTGAAATCAGAAAAGCCTTCCTTTGAAGCCCTGGCGACTTCCTGGCGAACCCTTTCAAGATCCGAAGGGTGTATAATATCTCCGTAAATCAGCTTGCCTGTAAGGAAATCTTTAACATCGTAACCGAATTGTGAAATATTTTCCGAAACAAACTCTACTGGCCAATCCTTTTCAGCCTTCCATAGAAAAACAACAGCAGGACTTGAGCTCATCACAGATTCCAAGACCCTGCGCATTTTTAAGGTTTCGATCAGCAGATCATCCGCCTGTTTGTACTGGACAAGTTTCCACATACCCTCCATCAATAGTGTCAACTGCCGGACATCTGATTCATCATAATCCGAATCCTTATTAGCCACCCCTACCGCTGCAACTATCTGCTCTTTGTCAAATACAGGAATCGTTATGTGTCGCAATATTTCATCATTTGTTCCAGGATATATATCATCAACACGTTCAGAATCATAATCCTTATTGACAATAACAGCTTTGCGTTCACGTATAGCTTCACCCCAAAAACCTGTAGATTTTACAGGATGCATAAAAGGTTCTTCACCAAAATAATCATTAAGATCGCTAGGCCACTGATATGTTTCAAGCATATTCTTTTCTTCATTCAAAAATTCAAGATAACCTATTTTGCTATTGGTAAGCTCTGCAGCATTCTGGATGGCATACTCAGCAATCTCGTGCAACGGGGAATCCTGCATCTGATATAATTTCAGGAGAGCTTCAAGACGCATCTCATTCAGATGGATAGTTTCCTGGGCTTTCTTTCTGGATGCAACGTCTTCCATTATTCCGATGCCCCCCATCAAAGATCCGTCATCATCCATCACAGGAGAAAAACTTGCCTTGATCATCATTGTTTTCCCACTTATGCTGGAAACATACTCACCTTCATAATAACCAGGATTTCCCAGGAAAACAACATCAATAGCACTCCTTAATTTTTCATCATTTAACGATGAAAGAACATTGAAACCAATTATCTTCTCCGCAGGTGCACCAATAACATCCGAACAGCTCTTATTACAGTGGGTAATAAGGCCATTTTCGTCAAAATAGAGGAGACCCACAGGAGACCTTTCAATTATTATCTGATATTTTTGTCCGGTTTCCAGCAGTTCTCTCTCAGTTTTCTCAAGCTCGGTATTATCAATAAGTATACCCTGGAAATGAGTGATATTGCCTTTTATATCCCTGTTTATAAATGACCTCTCGGTCACCCAGCGCACTTCACCTGATTTTGTCAGTATGCGATAATTAAGAGAAAAATAAGAGGTATTCTTTTTCTCAGAATGTTTCTTCACCTCTAGAAGGATTCTGTCAATATCATCAGGATGGACAATATCACCGTAAACCAACTTCCCTGTGGTAAAGTCTTCAGGTGTATACCCTAACCGGGTAATGTTTGCGGATATAGATTCAACAGGCCATTTACCTTCTGCATTCCACAGAAAAGATATAACCGGGCTACTATTGTAAACAGCTTCCAGTTTTTTGTCAACAGGATCAAGAGCAGACGACGTTGCCCCATGCATTTTATTTTTACCCGAATCTTTAACAACTGAAATATCAATCACTTCCTAAATAAAATCAATTGATTTAAATAACTTTTTTAATGGAATGAAACTCATAATCTCGTGAAACTTGCCTAATGTTAGCCATTATTTAAGTTTTATCATGGGAGTCTTGTGCTGCCATATAGTAATAACGGTGAGTGTTTTAATCAATGTTACATAAAAGTTGTGATTTAAGACAAAAAATGCAATCATTCACTAAAAAAAGGCATATAATGCTTATTTTCAAATGAAAGTTCATGCACCTACTCACAAAATATATATATGCATACTGTTTTAGTTTCAATCCTGAACAAAGTCACACCCAATTTATCATGTTGTTTTTTATGCATATATATCTTTCTTCTTAATTTTAAAAACAATGTGCCAGAGGAGCATAAGCATAAACAATATCAGAAGATGTATTCATGTCATGCATAAGTTGCTATACAGATTCAGCTTAATGCAAAAATATAAATAGGAGATATGCTATAATAGGAAATGGAGATTAAACAAGTTGCCTTGATTTAAATTGGGTCTATATCCTGGCAGATGATCTCTGTAGAAATTCTACCTCTTTCAATTGCTCCTTTGTTTTACCTCCACTAAAACAGAAAGGAGCAAATATTTCTACAAACCAATCCGTTTTTTGAGGGTTATAAATGACTTTATCAAAAACAACATATATTGAAATTTTTAGTTTTATGGGTACCCTACCCTTAAAGACCACATCTACTGTTTTCAAGAATAATATCCTAAATGCTGAAAGTTCCCTGGAGGACTTCTGATGCATTACAGTCTTGGAATAGATGCCGGAGGCACCTACACTGATGTTGCGATAATCAGGGATTCCGATGGGAGCATAGTAAAATCCAACAAATCTCTTACAACTTATCCCGACCTGTTAATAGGTATCAGGAACACTTTGGATCAACTGGACCCACACTATCTTGAAAACGTTCACTATGTATCAGTATCAACTACTCTGGCAACTAACAGCGTTCTGGAGAAGACTGGTTATCCAGTAGGACTAATCCTTGTTAATGATGCAGACATTCCAAACAGAGCAAAGATAGAAAATTTTGTTCTTGTAAAAGGAGGGCATAACAGTGCAGGAAATGAAGTATGCCCCCTTGACCTGGATTCTGCACGAAACTTTGTTCTCAGCATCAAAAACAAAGTTTCTGCCTTTGCTGTATCTTCCTATTTCAGCGTGAGAAATCCAGATCATGAACTTAAAGTAAAAGAGATCGTAACTGAACTTACAGGTCTTCCGGTTGTATGTGGACATGAGCTTTCTCAGGACTTAGGTGCATATGAGCGTGGAGTAACTGCTTACCTGAATGCTCAACTGATTCCCATAGCAAGCCACTTCATAGATGCTATCCAGTCTGATATTAAGAAAAGAGGTATAGATGCCAAACTGATGATGCTCAAATGTGATGGATCTGTGGTAGCTATCAATGAAGCTTTGAAAAAACCGATCGAATCAGTGTTTTCGGGGCCTGCAGCAAGTCTTGTGGGAGCAGCATATCTTTCAGGAAATGAAGATTGCGCCGTCATAGATGTAGGAGGAACAAGTACAGACGTTTCACTGATATATCGTGGAATACCACAACTTAGCGAAGCAGGTGCTGTGGTTGGTGGATGGCATACGAAGGTTAAAGCCATACGCATGGAAACATCAGCCATGGGAGGAGACAGCCATGTTTGGATCAAGAACCATGTCATCAGTATTGGCCCAAGAAGGGTTATACCACTCTGCTTAGCTGCTGTGGAATATCCTGAGATCGTTGAAAAGCTCAAACAAAACCAGGTAATCTTACGTAACCAGATCGGTGAGAACCTGCAGCCTACTAAGTTCTTCATCAGGTCAGGACTTGAAGCTTCAGATATCAGTTCTGCAGAAAAAGAGCTACTATCAAGGATTGGAGATAGGCCACTGACTGTCAGTGAAATATACTGGAATGAGAACAGGCTTCCAAATCCAGGAACACTTGACCTGTTGATACAAAAGAGGCTTATCAAAACCATTGGATTTACTCCCACCGACGCCCTGCATGTTCTTCAAGAATATACGCAGTGGAACAAAGATGCATCTTTACTTGGAGCAAGTATACTGGCTACACTTGCCGGAATTGATGAGGACGAGCTTTGTCTGCAAATAAAAGAGGATGTAGCCAGGAACATGGCATTGAATCTAATTTCTTTTCTACTTGAGGGCATCAGTAAAGAAGAGATCGAAAAAGTCCTTATGGGTAAATTCTTTGCAAGATTTAAGGTAGAACTGCCTGTTGTTCTGCTTGGGGGGCCTGTCGGTGCCTATTCAAAAGAGCTTGCCAGATTCATAGATGCACAGATAATTGTACCAGATAATTGTAGTGTTGGAAATGCTGTCGGTGCGGTTGCAGGAAAAGGCTCCAAAAAACTTGAAGTGCTGATAAAAGCAAATTACACAGAGTCAAAATATAATCTGAAAACATCATCTTTTGTGGTTTTTTTCCCTGGAGGAAGGGAAGAGGTCTCATCATACCACGAAGCTCTGGAATTTGGAGAAGAGATGGGAACCAAACTCATCATGAAGTATATGATCAATTCAGGAATGGACAACGATGGAGTAAACATTGATATGCATCGAAATGATATTATTACACACGAAGGAGGACTTCCTGTGGAAACAAGACTCGCTTTTTCGGGTACAGGTCAGGCAAGGAAGAATAGGGCAACAATGGAGGTAGATTAAATGCAATATAGTCTGGGAATCGATGCCGGTGGAACTTACACTGATGCAGTGATAATCAGGAATGAGGACAGAACAGTTATCGACTCGAACAAGGCACTCACAACCTATCCTGATCTGCTGACCGGTATAGAGAATGCAATGGACGGACTGAACAGCAAATACCTGAATGACATTAAACTTGTATCAGTATCCACAACTCTTGCCACCAATACAATACTTGAGAAAACAGGGTATCCTGTAGCTCTTATCCTTATAGGAAAACACACCCTGCCTGCAAATATGCCTATCACTGACTATGTTGTAGTGAATGGAGGACACAATGTAGTAGGAACCGAAGACGAAGTGCTTGATATTGAAGCTGTCAAAGAATATGCCCTGAAAATGAAAGACAGAGTGTCCGCATTTGCTATTTCCTCATATTTCAGTATTCGAAACCCTGACCATGAACTAAAAGTAAAGAAACTAATAACCGAACTTACAGGCCTTCCGGTAGTCTGCGGTCATGAACTGTCGCAGGATCTTGGAGCCTATGAAAGGGGTGTTACTGCATACCTTAATGCTCAACTTCTCCCCATAGCGGACCAATTCATAAATGCTATTATTACCGATATTGAAAAAAGAGGAATCGATGCAAAATTAATGATGCTCAAATGTGACGGCTCGGTCATCGGAATCCATGAAGCCATGGAAAGACCAATAGAATCAATATTTTCTGGACCTGCTGCCAGCCTGATGGGAGCATCCTTCCTCTCTAAAAACGATACATGTGCTGTTATTGATGTAGGCGGGACAAGCACCGATGTTTCGCTAAATCACAACGGTCTACCCGAACTTGTTGATACAGGAGCCGTGGTAGGTGGATGGCACACAAAAGTCAAAGCCATACGTATGGAAACTTCCGCAATGGGTGGAGATAGCCATATATGGATAAAGAACCGCAATATCAATATCGGACCTCGCAGGGTGATACCACTCTGCCTTGCTGCTGTAAAATATCCCGGGTTCATGGAACAACTCAAATCAGGCAGAACACCTTCAAGGGTTCCTCTTGCAGAGAATATCCAGCCCACAAAATTCTTTGTAAGAACAGGAAAAGAAGCACCAAACCTTAGTGAATTTGAAAAAAAGCTTCTTGGAACAATAGGGACGGAACCTGTTTCAATTAATGATATCTTCTGGAATATGAAAACTCCGATATCTGCAGACCAGATAGATGCATTGATACAAAAAAGGCTTGTCCAGGCCATCGGATTTACCCCTACAGATGTACTGCATGTGCTTGGAGAGTACACAATATGGAGCCGGGAAGCCTCACTTACAGGTGCAAAGATACTTGCAAGGCTTACAACCATGGACGAAAATGAGCTTTGCATCCACATCAAAAAAGAAGTGGCCATCAACATGGCACTGGACCTTATGAGTTTCATGTTCAAAGGTGTTGAAAAATCAGAGATAGAAAAAATAATCCGCGGCGAGTTCTTCTCGCAATTCAAAGTGAATGTACCGGTGGTCTTACTTGGAGGACCTGTGCATGCCTATGTGGAAGAACTTAACAAGCTGATAGATGCAACTATTATAGTTCCCGAACATGCAGATGTGGGAAATGCAGTGGGAGCACTTGTTGGAAAAGGTGTCAAGACCGTAGAGATACTTATCAAGTCATTCTACCAGAAAACGAAGAGGACTATTCTGGTGTTCTCTCCAATGGAAAGAAAGGAGTTCTCACTTTACTCAGAAGCTATCGAATACGCTACGGAGCGTGGGAATAAGCTAATACTTGATTATATGGAAAACTCGGGTATCAAAGCAGAAGATGTAAGTATCGAAATCAAGAGAGAAGACATCACAATGATGGAAAAAGGCGGAGCTCCTGTTGAAACAAAACTCATGTTCCTTGGAACAGGAATTCCACAAGCGGAAAAATGAAAAAGGCATCAGCCTTCATTTTTCCTTTACTATATAATTTGCGTTTAACTGGATGATAAAATGTTATTAAGCGGCAACAAGCAACAATTATCATATTTTGCATATACCATTGTACGTAAAATATAAATAGTATTAATTCACACTTAGAAGTGGATACAAAACTCCAATCATCATGGAAATCAGATCAGGTTGATCGAATGGACTCTAAATCCGTTCAGTCGGGTTAAATTCCCGGGGTTTCCGCCAATCTGTGTTTCATTATGTGCAAAGTCACATAATGACGAAATCTTTTTTGTTTTCTTTTAATGTCTTATCTCAGATTTTAATTGGATTTACTAAACCTTACACCCTTTTAGTGTACATGATATTCCATTGAACTTTCTCATATTCAGTTCTCCACAGAAAAAATGAGTGACAGGAAAAATAAAAACATTCTCCGGGAAAAGCTACAATTCATCAGAAGGATTCAGCCCGGAGAAATAAACGGCTTTTTTGTATCATTCCTCCAATTGGAAAAATGTCTTGAATATCTCGATGGAATCCAGGAAGTCCTTTTTGCCCATCAGCTCCCTGGTTGAATGCATTGCCAACATCGGCAATCCCGCATCCACCACGTGAACAGGTATATATTTGCTGAGCAATGGACCCAAGGTCGTTCCTCCCGGTTGATCCGAATGATTTACAAATTTTTGATATTTCACACCGGCCTTGTCACACAGTTGCTGAAAAGCTGCAATAGTTTCAACTTCCGATGCATAGGAACGATTGCCACTAATCTTGATGGTCATCCCTTTGTTCATTACAGGCTTGTTGGTAATATCATTCATTTCACCGTAATTGGGATGCAATCCATGAGCGCCATCAGCTGAGATCACAAAGGTGTCCATCAATTGACGGGTGAACTGCTGTTCCGTTTTCGCCGTTGATATATGGATTCTTTCCAAAATAGTTCTCAGCATCAAGGAGTCAGCACCTTGTTTGGTCATGGAACCTATCTCTTCATTGTCCATGAATGCCACCATATTGATTCCATTTTTATGCTTTGATCCTACAAGAGCTTCCATAGCAGCATACACCATGGACAGATCATCGATTCTCGGACAAGAGATGAATTCCTCTCTGACTCCCACCAACATACCTTCTTCACTGCAATAGATACTCAGGTCCATGTCCAGAATATTCTCACGATCGACTCCAACTTCCTCCGCGACCAGATCCAACAGATAATTGTCCTTGATCTCATCTTCGATCAACTGGGTTAAGAGAGGTTGCATTTCTTTTTGCACTTTAATTTCCACACCTTTATTGACCTCGCGGTTCATGTGGATGGCCAGATTAGGAATGGTAAGTATCGGTTTTTGAAAATCCAGATGAATGACTTTAGGCTTCAACACCTCATCGGACTTCACCGCTATCCTTCCGGCGATAGATAAAGGACGGTCAAACCATGTATTCAGAATAGGTCCGCCGTAGCGTTCCACATTCAATGTCAACATTCCTTCACTGTTCATCTCAGGACTGGGTTTTATCCTGAACCCGGGATTATCCGTATGCGCAACAATCATCTTCACACCTGTTGTCAGATATTGACCGCTTCCAATAGTAAAGCCCAGCAACATGGAAGGATAAGGTGTCAGATAGTATTTCCCTGAAGCATTCAATGTCCACGGCTCATTCATATTCAATTCCAAAAAACCTTCAGCATCCAGACGCTCCCTTATGGCATCTACTGTCTGAACTGCTGTCGTCGCTTTTTTCATAAATCCAAAAAAATCACTGATATAATCCATATTTACCATATTTACCATCTTTCTCATGATGCCCATGCGAATTCATTTTTGCAACGGGCTTTGAACCTAGTTTTCTACATAGCGTTTCATTGTGTGAGATATCACGTAATGACAAGATCTTTTATCTTTTGTTTTTAGCACCATAGTAGATAAGAGATTCTCAGGATACTTAATGTTGTAACTTTATAATAAAAAGAGAAAGAATCCCGGGAAAAGTGATGACTACTCACGTGAATGATTTGACCCGGAGGTAAAAAATTAATATCGATATCAATATTTGTGGCTTTTTGCCATCTCGACCATTGCCTGGAGGTTTTCGGTAGGAGTCTTGCTCACAATACCACAGCCAGGACCAAGGAGACCTACTCCTGCATCCAGTACCTTCTGTGACTCTTCCTTGATAGCCTCAGGTGTCTGGTTCCAAAGCATGTTAACAGGATCGAGGTTACCGACTATGATAGCCTTCTCAACGCTTGCAACAGCAGTTGCAACATCCACGTTCTGGTCAACACTGATACCGTCCACACCTGATGATTCCATGAGTGCAAGACCCTGGGTAGTATCGCCACAGATATGCAGTACGGTAGTTACATCGAGTTCACGCATAGCATCGCAGATCTTCTTGTGATAAGGTACCACAAATTTCTCGTAGAACTCAGCGCCAATGAGCTGTGCACTTGCGGTTGGGTCAATGATGACCATTGTGTCTGCACCGTTCTCGACCATCTTTTTGGCATAAGCTACATTGAATTCGGTTGTGAATTCCATAAGAGCAAGACCGAATTCCTCGTCTGTAAAGATTGCCATGAACCAGTCATCGCCATTGAGGTGCTGGGCAAGGGAGAAAGGACCGATCATACTTCCCATGATAGGAAGTTCATCACCGTACTTGTCAGCAAGAATCTTGATAGCATCACATACAACACCGATCCTTCCCTCGTTGAGGTCATAACCTTTGAGCTTGTCGATCTCTTCTGTGTTCTTTACTACATGACCTACAACGGATGGCTGCTGTTCTCTTGTACCGTCCTTGATCTCACAGCCAAAGAATTCTGCTTCTGCGGTGATGTCAAAAGGAACACGCACAGCTTCAAAGCCGACTACGGTGTGGCCTGCTTCCGCAAGTGTTGCCATCTTTTCAGCATCGTTGTTAGCCTCGGGCCAGAACGCTCCACAGGCTTCCATCTGCTCAACGGTTCCGGTCTGGGTGACCGATATTGCAGGCATCCTGTCAATAGGCTCGCCTTTAAGCGCTCTTGCTAATCGTTCTTTTGGAGTATATTCTGTCATAAATGTAAGCTCCTGAAACAAAGTTAGCCAGCGGTGATTAGACGCTGGCCATTAGGGAAGTGATAAACTAGTTTATCACGAGGATTTAGGACTTAGAATACAAGTCCAAGCTCTTCGAGCTTCTTGCGTGCGCCTTCGTAGACCTTCACATACTCATCGGTTGGTGTTACGGTAGCGATGTCGTAACATTCCTGGAAAGTCTTACCCTCTGGTGCACTTGCATAGTCATTCTCGTAGAGTTTGACAAGAGAGTCGAGAATCTTGTTGACTTCTCCAATATCCATACCGGATGTTGCTCTTGCGACTTCTCCCATCATCCTTGCTTCCATACCTGTGGTCTTGTCCTGAACAACACCCTTTGCAGCTGCAACACCGGACAGAATCTCACGGCCGGATGCAGTGTCAGTCATGGACTGTGCGGATGCTTCAAGCAGACACATCTCGGTACATGGACCGGCACATGGGTAGTACTGGTTACCGGAAAGCATGTCAGTGAACTCTGAGATGGTTGCACAGGTCCAGCCTGCGATCATCAGAGTTTCCCTGGTGTTGGTAGAGCCCCAGCGGATGTGCACAGGACCGTCAAGGTGCCAGCTGGCATTGCTCATAACAAAAGCATTGATGTGGGTTGCGATATCAACGATAGCAGTCTCTTCTATGCCGCCGGCATAGCCACCAAAGATTGGCATCTGCTCATCCATGATGATGTCGCTGTTACCCTGATAGTGTGCCATGACACAAACTGCGTCAAGGTCGATCTTAAGTTCATTGAGCTGGGATACTTCGTGACTATCACTGCAGACCTGGCCACCGACGCAGTCTGAAGCGATATTTCCCTGAGCGGACAGGGAAGTCTCTGGTCCCTATATGCCTATTCCTGGCCTTCCGGCCATTGCTGCTGCAGTCTTGATAAGCCTTGTCTCGGTCTTGGCAGCGAGTACTTCGTAAGGAGTCTTTGGAATTGGAGGCTTGCCACGGACAGTCATCATGACACCGTTAACGATGGTGTCGATTTCCTTCTCAAGAGCGTAGCTCATGTGAACAGGCATGAACATGTCTTCTGAGATAGGGGAACCGGTTGGACCACCCTGAACGATTGGCTTTTTCTTGTCGCCTACGTTTCTTTTCCTGACGTTTACGGAGTCACGACCGGTTCCGAGTACGAATTCCTTCTGCACGTTGTTGATTGAGTCCCAGATTTCATCCTCGGTGTATTTTACTACACGGCTTGTGTCGGTACAGAAGATACCGCACTCAAGAAGCATGTCGAAACCTGCCTTGAACAGGTTTGCCATCATGTCCTTGTCGGTTGGAACGAATTCGTTCTTGAAGTCAAGGTTGTATTTCTGTTTGAGCTCCATTGCTTTCATAGGGATTGTCATGAGGTCCCAGTCGTCCTGGGTCATTTTCTCTCCCTTCTTTGCACGCTCATAGAATTCAAAACAATCTAATGATCTTGAAAATGCCATCTTTGAACTCTCCCTTATTTCATTATCTCAAGAGCTACACGTGCTGCATCTGCTGCATTTTCTGCTGTTGCGTCTGCGCCGATTTCCTCGATCCATGAGTCGGATACAGGTGCTCCACCGAACATGATCTTGACGTCGTCCCTGAGACCTTCTTCCTTGAGCATCTCTACTGTGTCTTTCTGGCCGAGCATGGATGTTGTCATGAGTGCTGAACCCACAAGGATGAGCTTCTGGCCCTTGTTCTTTGCTACTTCTTCAACAATTGAGTCGTTTGGTATGTCTACACCAAGGTCGATGATGTTGAATCCGTTTGCACCGAGCATGGTTGTGACTAAACGGTGACCGATATCGTGGATGTCGCCTTCCTGTACATATGTGATTGCTGTTCCTGCACCTTCTCCGGTCTTTTCTTCTGCAAGGATAGGGGTGAGAATTTCCATTGCTGCGTTCATGGCCTTAGCGGACATCATGATCTGTGGAAGGTAGATCTCGGCTGCTTCGAACCTGTCACCGACGATCTTCATTCCGACGGAAAGACCGCCTTCGATTGCTTCAACTGCACCGATACCAGCATCCAGGGCTTCCTGGGTAGCTGCGGCACAGCCATTGATATCCTGATTGACTATAGCGTCTCTGAGTTTGTCTAAAAGTTCTTGATTGGACATGTTTTACCTCCTAAATATTCCTTTATTCGCTTTTGAAATTACGGGTAGGAATAAGGACTACATGTGCCAAATATAAAAAATGGTATAAATCATAAACTCAGCAAAACATGCTATTGATTTTGAATTTGTAAAATAGAAAAAAATATTCGTACCAATCAGAATGATTGTAATAACATTGCATTATTACAAAGCCATTGTAATTTTAATATGGGTATATTTTAAAGTAGAATGCGTCTAACCTATTGTTAACACAATAAAACATTGCGGATAAATGCAATGCCAAATAAATTACAGATTTTACAAAACAAATTGAAAAATATGTCACTGAAATTCAGACTCATTCTGTACATAGTAACAGGTACCCTACTTGTGCTTGCAGCAAGCACTGCAATGACCATTTCTACTGTGACCACCCAGGAAGAGGAACTTGCCTACCAGCAATCCATAGAAATGGCCAGAAACTATGCAAATGAGTTCAATGGTGATATGGAAACAAACTTTGCTATTGCAGAAACCATAGCTGTGAGCATGGGCAGCTATGATTCTATGAGTAGGGAGGAAGCAAGCAACATGCTTCACAACCTGTTAGTCGAACATCCTCACCTGCTCGGCACATATGTTGCCTACGAACCTGACGCTTTTGACGGTAATGATCATTTATATGTGAACTCTATTGGGCACGATTCCACCGGAAGATTCATTCCTTACTGGAACAAGATAGACGGGCCCATAGAAATCGATCCTCTTCTGAATTATGAAACACTTGATTACTATCAACTGCCAAAAAGCACAAAAAATGAAGTAATAACAGAGCCCTACTATTATGAAGGGGTCTTCCTCGTAAGTTATGTTTCCCCGATAATGAAAAATGGTGAATTTGTCGGAATCGGCGGAGTTGATGTTTCACTAAATTACCTGGACGAAATTACCAGTGAAATAAAAGCATTCGATACTGGCTATGCCTTCATGACCGGTAACACCGGCATCCTTGTCTCACATCCTACCAGAAAAGAAGGGATTGGAGAAAAAACACTCTATGATCTTGGAATTGAAGAATTCTCAAAAGCTGCAGATGATATTAAAGAGGGAAAAAGCGGCCATGTTGAAACCATCGATCCTATTACAGGTAAAGAAGTGGTAATGTTTTACGAGCCAATAGAAACAGGCAATTTTTCATTTATTTTGGTAATTCCGAAAGATGAGATGCTCGCAGGCGTACATACCCTCAGTGACAAACTTTTGCATATATCTTTTGTCGCCATAATTTTCATGGCCGGAATCTCATACCTCATAGCACTGTCCTTCACAAGACCTATCAAAGAAATTGTTAGTGATTTTAAGAGTATATCAAATGATGCAGTGAGAGGAAAACTTGACTCAAGGGCTGAAACAGATGTGGAAAGCGACTTCAAGGAAATACCAATGGGTCTCAATGAAATTCTTGATGCTGTAATAACACCTATCCGTGATACTATAAGACTTACAAACGCACTTGCTAAAGGAAATCTTAGCGAAAGATCCCATTTGAATGTAAAGGGAGAATTCAGACAACTTGCAGATACACTGGATAATTTTGCCGAATTACTCGATACTATAATTAAAGACTTAAGCCAGGTGCTTACATCAGTACAGAAAAACGATTTTTCAAGAGAAGTACAGGTATATGGAGGAGGTGATTTCCGGATACTGACAGAAGGAATCGAGAAAACGAGAGAAACACTGTCAAGAATGATGGATGAGCGTGAGAAAATCGAGGAAATACGCAAAAAAGAGATACATCACCGGATAAAAAATAATCTTCAAGTCATCTCAAGCCTGCTAGATCTTGAATCTGATAAATTTGAAGATGAAGAAATTATCGAAGCTTTCAAGGAAAGCCAGAACCGTGTGATATCTATGGCTCTGGTACACGAAGAACTTTACAGGTCACAGGATATGGAGAGCATAGATTTTTCCGATTATCTCGTAAAACTTGTTAACGAGCTATTATATTCATATGCAATTAACAAAGAGTGCATTAAAGTTAAAATGAACGTTGATCCCACTTTCCTTGACATGGATACTGCCATTCCTCTGGGTATGATTGTAAATGAACTTGTCTCGAATTCATTCAAACATGCATTTAAGCCCGGGGAAAAAGGAGAGATATACGTTTACTTGAATCTTGAAAACAGAAAACTGACATTGACAGTTGGGGACAATGGCGTAGGTTTCCCTGATGATATCGATTTCAAAGAGACTGAATCCCTGGGGTTACAATTGGTCACAACCCTGACATCCCAAATCGATGGTACCATTGAACTCGACAGAAGCAAAGGCACAAAATTCAAAATAATTTTGAAATAACGGAGAATTAAGGTGAACTCATGGAAGATGTAAAAATTCTTGTAGTAGAGGACGAAAGCATCATTGGTCTTAATATAAAGAAAAAACTGAAAAGTTTCGGATACACTGTACCAGCTATAGTAGCAACCGGAGAAGAAGCTATCAAGATGGCAGAGATAACTTTTCCTGACCTCATTTTAATGGATGTGAGGTTGAAGGGGAATATGAACGGAGTGGAAACTGCTGAGGAAATCCGCAAAAAATTTGACATCCCGATAATCTATCTCACTGCATATTCGGATGATGAAGTACTTGAAAAAGCAAAAAAAACAAAACCTTACGGATACATTGTCAAACCTTTCAAGGCAAATGACCTGCGTAGCAATATTGAAATGGCATTATACAGACATAAAACAGAAAAGAGTGCGCAAGAAAAAGTATGTAGTAACAGCATATGAAATCTTTGAATAACGATATTCATAAAATTCAGACACTATTGCAATAAAATCAGAACAGTTGGTATGAATGAACGGTTCACTAATAGACATAATTCTCAATTCTGAAAAAAGGAAAAATGTTCTGCTTCTTCTAGTAGAAGGAGAAAAAAGCCGTGAAGAAATAAAAACAAGTCTAAACGTTACATCTACAGCTCTTATTCCCCAGATCAAGAAACTCAAAGAACATGGCCTTGTAATCCAGAATGGAGACTATTACATCTTAACCAATATGGGAAAAGTGCTCGTAGCAAACATGATGCCTCTTTTGAATGCAGTGGATGTTTTTGAAGAGAACAGCGGTTATTGGTTGAATCGTGATCTCAAAGGAATTCCCGAACCACTGTTAAAAAGATTCGGTGAGCTTGGCAACTGCGTTATTATTGAGCCTGATCTTAACTACCTTTTTGAGTTTCCGAAGGAGTTTACGGAAAATATAGCCAAATCCAGCTATGTGATGGCATTTAATGCTTATTTCCATCCCGAATATCCTGCCCTCTACTCAAGTCTTGCCGAGAAGGGAATCAATGTCTCCCTTATTGTAACAAGTTCCGTCCATGAAAGAATGAAAAAAGACTATTCGGAAGATATGAAAAAATTCATGGATTTTGAAAATACTGAGATGCTTGTATCAGGTGAAAAGACAGGACTTGCGACATTGGTCAGCACAGATCGCTTCCTTTTCCTTTGTTTCTTTAACAACCAGGAACAATATGACCATACTATTCTTATGAGCTTTAACAGTAATGCGCTCCAATGGAGTAAGGAATTGTTCTCCTCTTTTAAAACTAAAGCAGAAAAAATTTCTTAAAAACGAATATAATTAAAAAAATGGATTGTACTTTTTCCAGAAGCTATTGAATCCTCAAAGGAAAAACTTCATGGATTTCACACGCATGGATCTTTATTCCTTTTCATTTCTTGTGGCCGCTATAAGCCGTGTCCTCTCCTCTTTTTAGTTTCGATGGAACTGATATCAACATGCACAGTGTCCATTAAAATTTCGCCTTTTTGATATCGTGGAATCACACTATTCTATGATCGGATTCTAAATACCTTCCTTATACCGCCTCTTTAATCATCTCATACGCTAAGTTTGAAGCATAATGATCCGGCATGGCTTTATCTACAGCCAGTTATCAGAACAAAGAGGAAACCAGTGATTAACTTACGGCCATCAGTTCTCTTTCTTCCAGTTATTGGTTATGGTGGCAAAAAACGTATAATATATTTCCATTGTTCATCAGAGAGTTATCTGAACTCCAGGCAAACCCTTAGCACAATCATTTAAGAAATAGTATTTTAAGTTTTAAAATGAGTTCCATAATAACTAAAAAGTATCTGGCAGCTTGCTACTGTTTCTTAGCAACTGCCAAATTAACTACTTTGCATAATTGGAGGTTATGCGAATTAAAAAAATATTGCAGTGAACTTTTCAATGCCACTGCCACGATTTTCTGATTTTATACACTCTGCGGTTCCACCTGTTTTGTAACATGGTTCTCATGTTGTGAGTAATACCACATGGGTATGTACAGACCCAGTACAAGAATTCCTACACCAGTAGAGAACCAACTTCCTTCGATACTGTTGAGGTAAATAATACCGATCAAACAGAGAGGAAGGTTGAACAGACCAAACATCAATGCAACATTCTTCCAGCCAGAAGGTGCTTTGAAAGGCCTTTCAAGACCTACAAGATGTGGATCTGCCTTTGCTTTTACGTATGCAAAAAGACTGATACCGTTTGCACAAACGTATCCTATAGCGGATGCTGCGAGGATAGCTGTTGGAGTACCCATTGAAATGAGTGCCAGGTTGAAGATACCGATAACAACCATTGCCAGTATAGGAGTACCGTGGGAATTAACTCTACCGAATACTCTTGGAAGGTTTCCTTCAACTGCCATTGAGTGCATTGCCCTTGCAGAACCAAGGTATGCAGTCTGGATGATGAGGACCATTGCAGCAATGAGCATTACGATAGCAATCGTTGAACCCATGTCACCAAGAGCGATCTGTGCAACAGGAAGCATAGGGTCGATTGGTGCATTAGCAATTCCATCAATACCGAGTACACCGGTAACTGTGGTCTGTACGATTACAAATGCCAGAAGACAAATTGCACCACAGGTAAAGAGTGCTTTTGGTACATCCTTGCCTGGATTTTTGTACTCAGGACCATAGATAGCTGCTGTTTCCCATGCGCATGCACTCCATTGTGCCATTGCAAAGATACCCAACAGGATCAGAATGCTGTTCAAATTCCATACCCAGTCGGTTGGCAACCAGGTGCTGGTGATATTTGTAAGTACGAAATCACCTGTTGCATATGGTGCCAGTGCAATAATAATCAATGGAACAAATGCCAATGCTGCGAGGATATAACCTACCAATGCGCCGCTTGAGACACCACGGTAGTTAATAAGTATAAGAGCTCCGAATATAACAATACCTGCAGCCAATGAAAGCTGGTATTCACTGAAAGTATTTGCCAATGAAGGGAACAAGCTGTGCAGGTAAAAACCTACAAGAATGGCAAAGATAGCAAGCACGGGATTCCAGGCAAACCAGTAACTCCATGCACTGAATCCACCTATTAGTTTACTTTTGTCATACTTTCCCTTGAAGTTTGGTGTTTTGAAGACATTTTGTGCAAATCCGGGAAGACCAGATGCCTTCGGGAAAGTTGTTGCAAGTTCACCGTAGGCCAGATTCTGCATGAAACCCTGGAACACAGAGAGTCCCCATACAATAATAGCAGCCGACCATAGCCAGCTAGCAAAGTATCCGATTGATGGCAAGATAAGCAGAGGCACACCCACAGCAATTGCAAGACCCTGTTTCCAGTCTATCGAACGTTCAAGTCCGCTATCGTCACCGGTTTCGCAAACCACTTTGGAGCACTGTTCTGCATGGTGCCAGTCTATTCCTTCTTCTTTATCCATTTATATTCACCCCTTGTTTTAGGTAAAATGTGACACCTGCAACTCCCAAAAAAAGAAAATTGCAGATGCCATTTATGCTGCCTTATCAACCACTGGTTGATAAGGCAGCATAAACCCCATTTACTTCAACTGTCCTCTGAATTTGTCACAACTGTTGATCTTAATATCCAAGATCTTCTCGATGTTCATCTTTGCTGCAATTCCCTTTGGAGCTCCTGCAACAGAAGTGATTACACCGATACCAAGCTCTTCTCTGAGTTCCCTCATGACATACTCGTCACTGAGGTCAAGAGTTGAAACTTCCAGTTTCTTTGCAACGTATTCCTTTGCTTCTCCAATTCTCATGTTCTTCTCGAACTGCATCCTTGCAACAAGGTCTCCTGCTGCCCTGATACCGCTCATTCCGGAAGCCATTATGTGAGAGATCGGCATACCCACTGGGTCGCCGACCCCTATCTATATACCATCGACGCCAGCAATTTCGACCATCGCCTTGCTGGCCCTTGAAACAGCGTCAATTGGAGGGGTCTCGAACATTGGAATACCGCCTACACCCATACCCATGTCTACATGACATGGAAGTGGTGAAGCTTCAACAGCTGCCTTGATGAATGTAACAGCTCTTCCAAGGTTCCATGCTGCACTTTTGCTGGTATTTGTGTTCACAACAGGACCGAATACGTTTGCACCGGCCTTTGCTGCCAATGGAGCCTGCTGGTGTGGCCACAGACCTGCAAGTACTGTACCGTCGTATTCCATCTCACCGTGAAGACCGAGCAGAAGTTCTCCTGCCATACCTGCTTCAATGTAGATGTCAGGGTACTGCTCTCTCAATGCCTCGATTGCATGGAGGGATGCGAACATGTCACCGTCTCCTGCAGCACCAATTGTATCGAAGTTAACACCGTCTGCACCGGATGCCATGAGTCTCTGCATGATCCAGACAATGTCCCTTGTAAGGTGCTCAGCTGAATGTTCCATGGATTCCTGTGCTTCTCTGATCTTGAAAGCCTTCATCAGATCTCCTGGGTTCTCGAAAGGACCATCAGGAGTGTAGTAAAGACCCATGTTTGGCATTGCACCGTAGAGAAGAGGAACTATCATGTTCTGCTGGCAAACTTCCATGGTCTGCATTTCCTGTGCAATGACAGGTTTTACTGGCTTGAAACTGTAGTCAATATGGCCCAGTTCCATTGTGTCAGCACCAAATGCCCTCTCGTGCATCATTGCACCAACGAGCCTGCTGGATGGAATACCTACACCACTGTTACCCTGGTCACCATCGATTCTGATGGTACCGATATCGTGGGTTACAGGAACTTCCTTACCTGCTTCAACACCAACCATTCTAGCTGGCATTGTCATAATCTCAACAAGCTTGTCAAGTTCATCTTCACTAAGGTTGGGGATTTCTCCAAGGTCTGCAGCATCTGCCATACCTTCCCTGAGGTCTGCCATGATCTGCTCCTTTGTCATGGAGATTCTTTTTCCGTCTCCCATTCTCAATGCATATTCTGTTGTCATGAATAACACCTGACTTAAATGAGTAATTCTTTAGCTTTTGCAACAGCTTCACTTGCATTCTCTGCATAGCAGTCTGCGCCGATCTTCTCAGCCCATGCCTGGGTTGCAGGTGCGCCACCTACCATGACCTTTATACCATCTCTAAGACCATTCTCCTTGAGCATCTCGATGACATCTTTCTGACCTGGAAGGGTTGTGGTCATGAGTGCGGACATTCCTACCATGTCAGCATCAGTTTCCTTAATCTTGTCAATAAAGTCCTGGAGAGGAACATCTCTGCCAATGTCGTGGACTTCAAATCCTGCGGACTGAAGCATTGTGGACACAATGGATTTTCCGATGTCGTGAACGTCTCCCTCGACTGTACCATTGACGATTACGCCGAGTTTACTGCTTGCAGCGTCCTTTGGCATGTCTTCTTCAAGAAGAGCTACACCAGCTTCCATTGCACCGGCTGCCATCATAACGTGTGGAAGGAATAACTTACCTCTTTCAAAGAGAATACCCACTTCGTTCATTCCGGCTGCAAGACCTTTTTCGATGATTTCAGGAGCTGAAATACCTTCATTTCTTGCTTTCTCTACAGCTGCTGTTACAACATCATTCTTGCATGTGATAACTGCATCTGATAATTCTTTGAACATTTCTTCTTTACTAATAATAATACCTCCATCACTTTTTGCCTTCAGTTGGTATAGAACATGAAACTTGAAGAGCAATCAGTTATAGTAAAGCATAAGAAGAAAATGTATATATCATAAACTCAATCAAATGTGCTTACTGTGTTTGAATTCACTACCCTCACGAAAATAATCTATTGCTTTGATAGTATTACAACGGCGTTGTAATCTTAGGTCATCATTAAAACAATTAAACTAAGAATAATAAAAATATTGTAAATAACAAAAAATAATTTCTCCGGGTGGAAAGATGATGACTAGTCACATGAAGGATTTGACCCGGAGAAGCAAATCAATATCAATATTTGTGGCTTTTTGCCATCTCGACCATTGCCTGGAGATTGGCATTTGGCGTCTTACTTACAATACCGCATCCTGGAGCCAGCAATCCTACTTCTGCGTCCAGAACCTTCTCTGACTCTTTCTTGATCTCCTCAAGTGTCTTGTTCCAGAGCATGTTCACCGGGTCAAGGTTTCCAACTATGACTGACTTTCCAACCAGACCCACAGCAGTTGCCACGTCTACATTCTGGTCTACACTGATAGCGTCAACACCTGAAGATTCCATGAGTGCAAGACCCTGGGTAGTATCGCCACAGATATGCAGTACGGTAGTTACATCGAGTTCACGCATAGCATCGCAGATCTTCTTGTGATAAGGTACCACAAATTTCTCGTAGAACTCAGCGCCAATGAGCATTGCACTCGCTGTCGGGTCGATGATGACCATTGTGTCAGCACCGTTCTCTACCATTTTCTTTGCGTATGCGACATTAAATTCTGTTGTGAATTCCATGAGTGCAAGACCGAATTCCTCATTTGTCATGATAGCCATGAACCAGTCATCACCATTGATGTGCTGTGAAAGGGAGAAAGGACCGATCATACTGCCCATGATAGGAAGTTCGTCTCCGTACTTGTCTGCAAGGATCTTGATAGCATCACAGACAACGTTAATTCTTCCCTCGTTGAGGTCATAGCCTTTGAGCTTGTCGATGTCCTCAATGGTCTTGACAACGTGACCAACAACGGATGGCTGCTGTTCCTGTGTACCGTCCTTGATCTCACAGCCAAAGAATTCTGCTTCTGCGGTGATGTCAAAAGGAACACGCACAGCTTCAAAACCGACTACGGTGTGGCCTGCCTCTGCAAGTGTTGCCATCTTTTCAGCATCATAGTTTGCCTCGGGCCAGAATGCTCCACAGGCTTCCATCTGTTCAACGGTTCCGGTCTGAGTGACTGATATTGCAGGCATCCTGTCAACAGGCTCACCTTTAAGTGCTCTTGCTAATCTTTCTTTTGGTGTATATTCAACCATAATATTAAGCTCCTAAAAATAAAATTGAAATCCAGAATTACAATTCTGGACCCCATCCACACTTTTTTCCAGGTTTTGAAGTCGCAGAAGTTATTTCAATTCCCGTTGAACCTTCCCATAGACCATGTACATTACAACCTTCGATCGCCTTTAGATTAACAATGGCTGACTTCGTACCACACGTACCACATACACCGAATCCATGTATGGTACAATTCATTATTTCACGTGCAGCAATCATCTCCTCAGTTCCAACTACTGTAAAGGCTACCTCAGCTTTTCCGTCTGTTACTTTCAATTCTTTTTTCTCGACAAAATCACCATTTATATGTAACTCTATCCATTGTATGGAATGTTTTTCTTCCACCTCATAAGGAAGACTTCCGACGCTGACTTTTACTTCAAAAGGTTCTCCGGCTATTACTTCATCAGGAGCTTCAATTAGCGGAAGATGCTTTTTTTCCATGTCAGTGAGATTTTCATTATCTTTTGCTCGTTGAACATTGATATCTGATTTCATAAATTTCACCTGTCATCTGATATTTATCTGTTTTACAAATAGGCTTCTCCGTTTAAAAAAAGTAAATGTCAGTGCTCCCACTGACATACCCCTCTAAAACTTATAGTGACTAACCGAATGGTACAACATTACCACAAAGAAAAGCAGTATTCCTGCTAGCAAGCTGAAGTAGCCTACAGGATCCCATAGGAAAACTATGGAACCTGTCTCACTCCATCCTACCAGTACTGAACCCTGTATCTCTGTGGGCACCACAAGACAGACAAAAGCAAGCACGAATATGAAAACTATATCAAATACTTCCCTCAGTGCACTCTGTTTCTGTGTGTTTTCATCCATATTGCCCACCTCAGTCATAGTATTTGAAATCGAACATGTGTTGCTTAATTGAGTGACGTACCTGCCAGTAACCCATTGTTTCAATTCCCACTACCAGTACAAAGAACACAACATAGATTCCTCTGATTGCAGGAGAGACCGCTGAACCTGCTGCGGATAGTATAGTAAAGACTACATAACCCTGCACAACTATCAACAGTGCTATTGCACCTACTATCAAATATGTGTCCTTTGCGAATGCTGCATTATATTTTGTTTCGCTAACTCCAACCATTCATATCACTCCTTTGCCTCATGATGGCTCGGATTCGGCCAGCCCATTTCTTTCTCCCAGTCGAAATGTTTCATGTGCTTCTTATGCTTATAATGGAAGTAGAAATATGCTATCAGATAGAATATGAGCGCAAAGAGCAGGTTGTACCTGTAACCCCAGAACAATGTTGACATGATCACTATTGCGATTGCCATTGCAAACCAGGCGATCCAGGGCTGCAAAGGACTTGCAAAGGGACGTACTTTGCTGATATGTGACGGGAACATCTTTCTGAAGCGTATCAGGGAGAACGGTATCAAAACATAGCATACCAGACCCGATACAATAGAGAAGGTAATAACCTGGTCAAGATATCCACTGAAAGCAAATGCTATGGCAATGGGCATGGTGAAAATAACAGCCTTGTAAGGGCTCTGGTATTTCGGGTGTACTGAAGAGAACCAGTTGGACACGAAGTGATCTCTTGATAGTGCAAACCATGACCTTGAGGAATCACATACACAACCGTTAGCACTTGACAGACATGTTAGCAGGGTTCCAAGCGCAAGAAGAGCTACCAGGAAGAATACACCAGTTGACTGCGCTGCTTCAAATAGCGGGTAGACAGATACTCCAAGACCTTCTCCAGGCAAACTGGAATCAAGCAGCATTGTACATACAAAGAGAGTCATTGCTGCTCCGACGAGCAGTGTAATCATTCCGGCCTGTTGTCCCAGAGGTACAGCCCTTGAAGGACTCTTACATTCCTCAGCACACATTGCGGCTCCCTCTATTCCCAGGAAGAACCAGGGACCAAACTGCAAAGCTGCAAAAAGACCTATCAACCCATTCGGAACTGCTCCCTGGAACAGGTTTTCAGGGTGAAGTTCAAATACTCCTAGTGTTCCTGAGAAGAAAAACGCTATAATAGCAACAAATGCGATAGCAGTCATGAAGAAGTTAAGAGTCAGAGCAGCCACAACACCCCTATAATTAATGAATGTCAGGGTCGCAATTACCAGTAATGTTACCGGAAATACCTCCAGTTGGGGGAAAATCTCCTGCGCAATAAAAGCAACAACTATTGCATCCGCAGCTTCAAGAGCTATGAATTCCATATACACGGCAAGTCCTACACTTCCCGCAGCTCCCGGCCCTACAAACAGTCTTGCCCAGTCATAGGGTCCTCCTGCAAGTTTGGTTGCAGCTCCCAGTTCGCTTGCACACAAAGAAATCATGATATACATTGTTCCCGCGACAAGCATTGCCAGCAGCGCACCAAGAACCCCACCCTTTGCTATGGTGAAGTTCCATCCCATATACTCGCCCACCAGAACTATGCCTACTCCCAGAGCCCATACATGATAGGGACGCAGGGTCTTCACAAATCCCGGTGATTCTATAACTTTATCAGTCACATAATCACCTCTTTATCTTTTTGGATACTTTGCTGGCGTCCAGTAGAACCCAAGCTATCAATGCAAAAGCCAGCAAATAGATCAGTCCGTTAATGATTGTCCAATAAGTGTCCATTGGAAAACCTCCTTTTTAGTATATTCTACATGATTATTCATTACTTATTTAGATAAAAAAAATGCCAGCGATAGCTTTCGCTGGCAAACTGTTCCAAGTAGCTTAGAATACAAGTCCAAGCTCTTCGAGCTTCTTGCGTGCACCTTCGTAGACCTTCACGTACTCATCGGTTGGTGTTACGGTAGCGATGTCGTAACATTCCTGGAAAGTCTTACCCTCTGGTGCACTTGCATAGTCATTCTCGTAGAGTTTGACAAGAGAGTCGAGAATCTTGTTGACTTCTCCAATATCCATACCGGATGTTGCTCTTGCGACCTCTCCCATCATCCTTGCTTCCATACCTGTTGTCTTGTCCTGAACAACACCCTTTGCAGCTGCAACACCGGACAGAATCTCACGGCCGGATGCAGTGTCAGTCATGGACTGTGCGGATGCTTCAAGCAGGCACATCTCGGTACATGGACCAGCACATGGGTAGTACTGGTTACCGGAAAGCATGTCAGTGAACTCTGAGATGGTTGCACAGGTCCAGCCTGCGATCATCAGAGTTTCCCTGGTGTTGGTAGAGCCCCAGCGGATGTGCACAGGACCGTCAAGGTGCCAGCTGGCATTGCTCATAACAAAAGCATTGATGTGGGTTGCGATATCAACGATAGCAGTCTCTTCTATGCCGCCGGCATAGCCACCAAAGATTGGCATCTGCTCATCCATGATGATGTCACTGTTAGCTTGATAATGTGCAATTACACTGATAGCATCAAGGTCGATCTTAAGCTCATTGAGCTGAGATACTTCGTGACTGTCGCTGCATGTCTGGCCACCGGCACAGTCTGAAGCGATATTTCCCTGAGCGGACAGGGAAGTCTCTGGTCCCTATATGCCCATGCCTGGCCTTCCGGCCATTGCAGTTGCAGCCTTGATAAGTCTTGTCTCTGTCTTGGCAGCCAGGATCTCGTAAGGGCTCTTTGGAATTGTTGGCTTTCCACGAACAGACATAATAACACCATCAACAATAGTGTCGACTTCTTTCTCAAGAGCGTAACTCATGTGAACAGGCATGAACATGTCTTCTGAGATAGGGGAACCGGTTGGACCACCCTGAACGATTGGCTTTTTCTTGTCGCCTACGTTTCTTTTCCTGACATTTACGGAGTCACGACCGGTTCCGAGTACGAATTCCTTCTGCACGTTGTTGATTGAGTCCCAGATTTCATCCTCGGTGTATTTTACTACACGGCTTGTGTCGGTACAGAAGATACCGCACTCAAGAAGCATGTCGAAACCTGCCTTGAACAGGTTTGCCATCATGTCCTTGTCGGTTGGAACGAATTCGTTCTTGAAGTCAAGGTTGTATTTCTGTTTGAGCTCCATTGCTTTCATAGGGATTGTCATGAGGTCCCAGTCGTCCTGGGTCATTTTCTCTCCCTTCTTTGCACGCTCATAGAATTCAAAACAATCTAATGATCTTGAAAATGCCATCTTTGAACTCTCCCTCATTTCATTATCTCAAGAGCTACACGTGCTGCATCTGCTGCATTTTCTGCTGTTGCGTCTGCGCCGATTTCCTCGATCCATGAGTCGGATACAGGTGCTCCGCCGAACATGATCTTGACGTCGTCCCTGAGACCTTCTTCCTTGAGCATCTCTACTGTGTCTTTCTGGCCGAGCATGGATGTTGTCATGAGTGCTGAACCCACAAGGAGTACTTTGCTACCCTCGAGCTTTTTGATCTCATCCATGATGTCATCGTTTGGTATGTCTACACCAAGGTCGATGATGTTGAATCCGTTTGCACCTAACATGGTTGAGACTAAGCGGTGACCGATGTCGTGGATGTCTCCTTCCTGTACATATGTGATTGCGGTTCCTACACCTTCTCCAGTCTTTTCTTCTGCAAGGATAGGGGTGAGAATTTCCATTGCTGCGTTCATTGCCTTGGCAGACATCATGATCTGTGGAAGGTAGATCTCGGCTGCTTCAAACCTGTCACCGACGATTTTCATTCCTACGGAAAGACCGCCTTCGATTGCTTCAACTGCACCGATACCTGCATCCAGGGCTTCCTGGGTAGCTGCGGCACAGCCATTGATATCCTGATTGACTATAGCGTCTCTGAGTTTGTCTAAAAGTTCTTGATTTCCCATTAAATCCACCTTTTGTATTTTTCATATTATTTTTGAAGTTGTTTTTACAGAGTTGCATCTACCAGTACAACTATTCTTAGAAACAACTGCCTTAAGAGAAGTTATCCAATTGATAACGACTGCATGTAACAGAATTAACTGACAGCATATAGCATAATTCATCCCGATTTTTCAATATTTACAGTATATAGCTCCTCGATTATTACTTTAAAATAGGTATGAAGATTTCAGTTTCTGACTGATTATTAAAAAGGAGGCATAATTATCATAGTCCTTGTGAATTGTCATATACCTCGTGACTTGTAAGAACCTATATGAATTTACAGCTAAATTACATTAATATAAGGTTAGATTAAAACGTGATTAGGGGAACGCAAAAATGTATTTGTCATACTAAACAAGGATTTTGACCAATGGATTTAAGGAAACTCACAATCAAAAGTCCCTGAAAATAGGACTATTGCAGCAGAAACGGGGAAGATGATGGGTATGAAAACGTCACTGATAAATACTGTTTGGTTTTCTGAAAAAAGAAAGAATGTATTGCTACTATTATATGAAGGGGAAAGGGATATCGAGCAGATAAAAAAATCCCTGAATGTGACAAGCAGGTCTATAATGCCACAGATAAAGACACTTAAGCATAACAACCTTATAAAGCAGGAACAAGACCAATTCAGTTTGACCACTATAGGAAAAACAATTGTGAAGAGTATGCTGCCATTTCTTTGTACATCAAGGATTGTTGAAGAGAATAAAGATTTCTGGGCTAGCAGGAATTTTGATGCAATACCCCCGCACCTGTTCAGCAATATCAGGAAACTTGGGCACTATTTTCTGATTGAGCCCGACATAAACCATTTATTCGAACTTCCCAGGGAATTTATTGAAAACATACCAAAATCGAAGCATGTTACAACTTTTGTTTCATATCTTCATCCTGCTTTTCCTTCACTTTACTCAGAAGCATCCCTTTCAGGTGTGAAAATATCGCTTTTTGTTTCAGAGAAAGCTTTGGAAAAAATAAAAAAAGAGTACTTTGAACAATTCAATGAATTGATGAAAATAACAAATATAACTGTTTTCCTTTGCAAAGAGAACCCGAAAATCCCGATGGTAACGGTAACTGATTGGTTCAGCTACATCTGCCTTTTTAACAAGGAAGGAAGGTATGATCACAGAGACATAATAAGCTTTGATGAAAGTGCCCTAAGCTGGTGTCAAGACCTGTTTGAGCATTACAGGATAAATTCACAAAAGCTCTGTCAAATAACAGAGGTTGAATAAGAGACATGTTCTTTGGGGTAGGGGGGTCAGATAATGGAATCATCACTAACTGAAATCGTTTGGTTTTCTGAAAAAAGAAGAAAAGTATTATTATTATTACTAAGCGGACCAAAGAGTCCCGATGAAATGAAGAAGGAGTTTAACGTGGATTGGCGTTCTTTAATACTTCCACTAAAGGAGTTAAAAGAAGAAGGACTGGTCCGTAACCCTGAAGGATTTTATGAACTATCAAACATTGGGAAACTTATCGTAGAAAACATAAAACCAATAGAAGGTATTTTGAATCTCTTTGGGAAAGATACAGATTACTGGGTTAAAAGAGACATGAATGCCATCCCGGGACATCTGCTGGAAAGTATCGGAGAAATAGAGGATTCTATAATAGCCGAGCCAGAATTGAACGATATGTTTGAACCTACAAGGGAATTTACTGAACATCTTATGAATTCAAAACATGTACATTTTATTTTTTCAATATATCATCCATTGTATCCGTCACTTTACAATAAACTTGCAGAAAAGGGAACTGAAATATCAATCATTCTAACTGAGGCTGTACTTGAAAGATTGCGCGAAGACAGCCAGGAAGAACTGAAAAAAATGCAACATCTCGAAAATATAAACTTGTTCTTATACGAAAAAGAAGTGTGTCCTCCACCAATTGTAGTTACGGATAATTTATTTTCTGCCAGTTTTTTCAATGACAAAGGAATGTATGACCATAGAGATATCATGAGTTTTTCCCAAAAATCTCGAAAATGGGGAGAGGAACTGTTCGGATATTACCAAAAAATGGCAAATGAGATTCACAAAGTATGATGAAATTGATTCTGCAGCAATATCAAATAGATACTGATGAGAAGGTGTGTATGAATGAAAAATAATGAGATGTCAATAAAAACCAAGTTGATTATTTACATAGTGATTAGTGTTTTTTTGGTACTTGTTGTTTCAACTGCCGTCAGTATTACAAACGTGACCATACAACAAAGAGAACTTGCATATCTTCAATCCGTAGAAATGGCAAGACACTATGCAAACCAATTTGACGGGGACATGAAAGCAAACATGGCAATTGCAAATACTCTTGCCCGCACTATGGAAAGATACCAGTCAGCAGACAGGGAAGAAGTCAACGATATCCTTCAAAACGTACTTGAGGAGTATCCTTCTCTCACCGGAGTCTATGTAGGATATGAGGAAAATGCATTTGATGGCAGGGACGATGAATATGTGAATGCTCCATTTCACGATTCCACCGGGAGATTCGTACCTTACTGGAACACTATTCAGGGGCAAATAGGAGTGGAACCCCTGGTAAATTATGATACACAGGATTACTATCAAATTCCAAAAACAACACATGACGATGTTGTCACCGAGCCTTACTTTTATCAGGGTATTTTCATGGTCAGTTTTGATGCACCGATTTTCCGGGATGAGGAATTTGTGGGAATTGCAGGTGTAGATGTATCGTTAGAGTATATCGACGAGGAAGTAAGCGACATAAAGGCCTTTGACACGGGCTATGCGTTTGTAACCGGAAACACCGGAATTATCGTATCTCATCCTGAATATAAAGACAGGATGGGCACCCAGACACTTTATGATTTTGACATACCTTCAATTTCAGAAGCTGCTGACGATATCAAGCATGGAAAAGGAGGAAGCCTGGAAACCATTGATCCAGCCAGTGGTAAAGAAGTTATCATGTTCTATGAGCCTGTTAAGACCGGAAATTATTCCTTCGTGCTGGTAGTCCCAAAAGAAGAAATGTATGCAGGGGTCACTAAGCTCAGGAACACACTTATCATCATATCTGTGATATCGATCTGTTTTATGGGTTTAGTCGCTTATCTGATAGCAACATCAATAACTTCACCTATAAATGAAATAGTCAATAACTTCAGGACCATCGCTCAGGATGTAGTTGACGGAAACCTGGATACAAAAGCACAAACCAATGTAGAGAGAGACTTCAAGGAAATTCCAATCGGACTCAATATGATATTGAATGCTGTAATAGCACCAATCCGTGAATCTATCAGAGTGACAAATGCCCTTGCAAAGGGTGAACTGGAGGCACGTACTGAGCTGGAACTGAAAGGCGAGTTCAAACAACTGGGAGATACGCTTAACAATTTTGCAGATTCTCTGAATGACATTGTTGCAGACTCCAATAAAGTGCTTACTGCCATACAGAATGACGATTTTTCACGTGGTGTACGGGTACATGGTGAAGGAGATTTCAAAATACTGACCGATGGAATTGAAGAGACCAGAAATTCCTTAAGCATGGCCGTTTCAGAGCAGAAAAAAGCCGAGAAGGCCCTGAGAGATTCTGAAAAAAAGTTCAGGACATTGTTTGAAAGCCCTAATGATGCGATATACCTTACTGATATGCAAGGAAATATCCTGGAAGTAAATGAGATCGCATGTTCAAGAATGGGATATACCCGCGATGAATTCCTTTCCCTGAAGCACATGGATATTGATGCTTCCAACCGTGGAATGGATTTCCTTAGACTTATCAAAGAGTTATGTAAGATCAAAAGCAACCTATTAGAAACAGTCCATATGAGAAAAGATGGTTCGACTTTTCCTGTGGAACTTAGCAGTCGAATTGTCAAGTATAACGGAAGTACCGCAGTAATTACAATTGCACGTGATATCAGCAAAAGAAAGCAGACTGAGAGAGCCCTGAAAGATTATGCAGAAGAACTCAAGCGCTCCAATGAATTAAAAGAAGAAATGGAAAACATTATCAATCACAGTCCTGTTATCGTTTTTAAATGGAGATCAAAAAGAAACTGGCCTGTGGAATTCGTATCTAGTAACGTAGAACAGATCGGGTATACAGTTGAAGATTTCACATCCAATCGCATAAACTATGCTGATATCATACACCCGGATGACAGTGAAAGAACGCATTTGCATATTTCCAATTATTATATGAAAAAGGATGCAGAACTGAACTATGAGTATAGAATAATCACAAAATCAGGCGACATAAGATGGGTAGATGAAAGGACTTTCTCAAGGCGTGATCATTCCGGCAGAATCACACTACAGGGTATCATACTTGACATCACCGAGCGTAAAATGGCCGAAGAAGCACTGTTGCAAAACGAGAAAATACGTAAGAAGGAAATCCATCATCGTGTTAAGAATAATCTGCAGGTAATATCAAGCCTGCTTTACCTTGCATCTGATAATTTCAAGGACAAGGATGTCATAGAAGCTTTTCTGGATAGCCGCAATCGTGTAAGATCAATGGCCCTGATACACGAAGAGCTTTACCAGTCAAAAGATATGTCCAATATCGATTTTTCTGATTACACGGAAAAATTGATGGATTATTTATCCAAATCTTACGGGACTGGAAACAAAAACATTAAACTGAGTTCGAATATTGAGAATGTTTATCTGAATGTTGATACTGCTGTTCCACTTGGAATGATTATCAACGAACTTGTTTCAAACTCATTGAAACATGCTTTCCTCAATGGTGAACAAGGGACAATCAATGTAGGACTGAGAGTCCGGGATGATCGTTTTGTCCTTAAAATCAAGGATAACGGTATCGGATTTCCATCTGATATGGACTTCAGGAATACAGAATCCTTAGGTTTACAACTTGTGATTACCCTGGTGGATCAAATTGATGGTACTATCAAACTGAATACTGAGAAAGGAACTGAATTTACCATAGATTTTAAAGAAGTGAATTAGAGGTGGAGAGATGGAGAAGCCGAAAATATTGGTTGTCGAAGATGAAAACGTTGTAGCATTGGAAATAAAGAAGAGACTGGTAAAACTTGGATACGTGGTACCCAGTGTGGCTGCATCTGGAAAAGATGCCATCAGCAAAGCAAAAGGCTTTCTTCCTGACCTAGTGCTTATGGATATCAGGCTCAAAGGGGAAATGGATGGTATTGAAGCTGCAAATGAGATCAGGAAGCAGTTCGGTACCCCCGTGATCTACCTTACCGCCCACTCGGATGAAGAAACGCTTAAAAGGGCAAAACAGACAGCTCCCGAAGGATATATACTAAAGCCTTTTGAAGAAGACGACCTGCGAACTGCAATCGAAATAGCACTTTATAAATATCAAGTAGAAAATTCTTCTACAAAATGAGCAATATTTGAATTCATCTGGGAACTTTTATGAGGATTCATTTAGATATTACAAATTATCATACCCTATGACAATTCACATTCCATACAAATAATAACACCAAATTATGCTATATATTATTCTGTTCTAGAACAAAGTATCCCTTAATATAAGGGTCTAATCCATAGGCGGGGATATGGGTCAGTATCCCTGTACTTCCCAAAAATATTCCTGGTTATGAGATAAGTATATATGATGGGTATATACCATCATATACAAAAACTATAAGTACTGCTGATTATGGACAATATATATATATGTCGATGACCAACATTAACGTGTTTCTTTAGTCGATACAAGTCAGCGACATAAGAATCTATCAATATACCAAAACCAAAGGAAGCGAAGATATGAGATTGAACAACAAAAACCACGATTGGATACTTACGTACCTAGGATTCTAGGAATTGGTACGGAAAAAGGTTAAGATCCAGGAGCTGTTAGCATGGAAAAAAAGCCACTTGATGCACTTATTAGTAAAAACGGATTATGGGTTTCACGTAACGGAAACCTCCACGGGATAAAAGCGTGTGAAACATCCCAGAAATACATCAGAATCGAAATGGATTGTGGAGAAATTATCACTGTACGCAATTCAAAATCAAGCCGATCCGCAAGATCACTTAGGAATCATAAATTCCAGAAACCCTGCAAACGATGTCGCCTTGCAGACGATAGGGTTCAGGAATTTTCAAAGAAAATCGCAAGAAAAAATGATGCAGATATCAAAATCATCCGCTCTTTTCGCTTAGCTCCTGAAAAACCAGTTCAGGAACAAATTTCCGAAACAAAACAGACAGAGGAAATAAAAGCAAACCCTTCTTCTCATCCCCAGGATGAACAAAGGGCTGGGACATTACCTAACAACAATACCAACAACCACAAATCAGCTCCAAAACCAAAAAGGAGCGATTCCAGCCCTTCCAAAAATCCAAATAAGACTTCACAGTCACAATCCAAATCCAAAAAGACCGAGTTCACACCCTCGCAAAAGAACAGAATTCTATCATTGCTCGGACCAGGGGAAATGATATCATTTTCAAAGGAAAAGCGTTCCTTTGCAGAAATGGAATCCGCAATGGTAACAGAAAGGAAAAAAGACATCAGGGAAATCTATGAAAACAGCAGGGAAAACCTGCTTGGAAAACTTGAGAGAACAATAACAGAGTTCTTCGTGGATATGGGTTTCCTTGAGGTAAAATCACCCATACTCATCCCATTCGAGTATATGGAAAGAATGGGAGTCGGGGAAGATAAGAAGCTCTCCGAGCAGATATTCAGGGTCGATGACAATATGTGCCTGCGTCCCATGCTTGCACCCGGCCTGTACAATCATCTGCGCAAATTGGATAATGTACTTCCGGACCCGGTCAGGATTTTCGAGATCGGACCATGTTATCGTAAAGAATCGGACGGCAGCAGCCATCTTGAAGAATTCACCATGCTTAACTTCTGCCAGATGGGATCAAACTGCACAAGAAAGAACCTCGAGTTTCTGATTGATGAATTCCTGGAATTTCTGGGAATTGAGTATGAGATCGTTGCTGATAGCTGCATGGTCTACGGAGAGACCATGGATGTGATGCATAAGAAAATGGAGCTCTCATCCGCAGTGGTCGGACCCATACCCATGGATATGGACTGGGGTATCGATAAACCCTGGATAGGAGCTGGCTTTGGTCTTGAAAGACTGTTGAAGGCAAAACACAATTTCAAGAACATAAAGCGTGCCGCAAGGTCTGAGTCCTACTACAACGGGGTCAGCATAAACCTGTGAGGTGGTAGCATGATTAAAAATATTGACTACCATGGCCTTGACATATTCGCACAGGATATTGTAAATGGCCTTCAGCTCACAGATGCTAACCTAAGAGAACTGCTCTCCCTTACAGAAGAAGAAGACCTCCTAAAATTGCACTATGTTTCAAGGAAAGTCAGAGACCACTTTTTCGAAAATAAGGTCTTCCTCTACAGTTTCGTTTATTTTTCAACATATTGCAAGAATAAATGCACATTCTGCTATTACAACAGATGCAACGATATACAGCGATACCGCCTTGGTATGGATGAGATACGCAATATTTGCAGGACACTGAAAAACGAAAGCATTCACATGGTAGACCTGACCATGGGAGAAGACCCTTATTTCCATGAGCACCCTGAAAGATTCACTGATGTTGTCAAAGCAGTCAAAGAAGAAACCGGTCTTCCAATTATGATCTCACCAGGAGTCATGAATGATGGAACACTAAGCAGACTTCATGAAAGCGGAGCTGATTTCCTTGCACTGTACCAGGAGACACATGACAGGGAACTCTACGGAAAACTGAGAGTAGGACAGTCCTTTGAAGACAGGGTCAATGCACGCAGTTTCGCAAAAAGCATAGGTTACTGCGTCGAGGACGGTATACTGACAGGTGTCGGTAACGACATAGAATCGACCATTAAGTCCCTTAGAGGTATGGAAAACAACAGACCTGACATGGTAAGGGTCATGACTTTTGTTCCACAGGAAGGAACCCCTCTTGGAAAGAAGGACCCGGAGTCAAGCATCGAAGAACTCAAAATAATAGCAATACTGAGACTCATGTTCCCTGACAGGCTCATACCGGCATCTCTCGACCTTGAAGGTATTCCCGGCATGGTACACAGGTTAAATGCCGGAGCAAATGTAGTTACATCCATAATTCCTTCAAACTCAACCCTTGAAGGTGTTGTCAACTATGACAGGGACCTCGAAGAAAGGGACAGGGACCCGAAAAGTGTTATTAAGAGTCTCAAAGCCATGGGCATGGAACCTGCAAGCCAGGATGATTTTAACAAAATTCTGGAAAGGAAACATGAAATCCCGGCGGTACCACTATGAGGAAAATCTGCATCATAGGTGGCAAACTGCAGGGATTTGAGGTAACATACCTTGCACATAAGGCAGGAATGAAAGTAGTCTTGGTGGACCGCAAGGAAAAACCCTTGATACAAAATGTTGTGGACGATTTTCAATGTTTTGACATAATCAGGGAACCTGAAAAACTCAGGGAAATTTCAGAGAATGTGGATGCTATAATACCCGTAAATGAAAACCTGGAGACCATCGAATCCCTGAAAAACCTGAAAGATGGACTATCTTGCCCCCTGCTGTTTGATTTTACTTCCTACTATACCAGCATGGATAAGAAGCGCTCGAAGGATTTCTTTTATTCAATTGACATACCCACACCTGCTGACAATCCCGGATCACCTCCGTATTTCGTCAAACCTCCGTGTGAAAGCAGCAGCGTGGGTACTTCTATAATATACGATGACACAGAGCTGGAAGGACTTGACCCTTCCATGCTGGTGGAAGAGTATGTAGAAGGAGATGTTGTCTCTCTCGAAGTCATAGGTGACGGCAGAAACTACGCAGTTCTAAAGGAAACGAAGATACATATCGATGATACGTACGATTGCCAAATGGTGACTCCCGTCGATAACTATCCTGAGTTCAGAAAAATAAGTTATGAACTGGCAAAAAACCTGAAACTTCGGGGAATAATGGACATCGAAGCAATAGACAGTCCCGACGGGCCTAAAGTGCTGGAGATAGATGCAAGATTTCCCAGCCAGACGCCTACTGCTGTCTACTATTCTACAGGAATTAATCTGGTAGAGATGCTCATGCAAGCGTTTTCAGAAGAAGTTCAAGAGATGGAAATAACTCCTGAGAAGAATTACTGCATCTATGAGCACCTGCTCCTTGATGGTGGAAACCTGAAACCTGTTGGTGAACATGTGCTCTCACAGGGCTACGAATACGTACAGTTCCATGCTTCTGAGGGGCTTGAAATATTCGAGTCAAAGGGAAAGAACAGTGTTTTCACTCTTATAAGCTGGGGAACTGACAGGGAAGAAACTGAAAAAATGAAACAGAGCGGAATGGAAATGATAGTTGAACATTTCCAGATGAAACCACAGGAGGAATAAAAATGGCACTTTTAACACCAGAGGACCTCGAAAACCTGTCGGTACAAATTGAGGAAAACGATGAAATAATAAAAAGAGTCACCGGCCTTAATATCAAAGAAATATGCGAGGAACTGTACGAAACAAAACTTAATTCCCCTAAAATCGGAATTATCCCCATAACAGCAGGAAACGGGATAATCAGCAACTTTACTTCATCATTGCTTTTCATAGTGCAGTATTTCGGGCTTGAAGGTTTTATTACAGAACATCCTGACATTACAGGCTATCATGAAGCTGTTTCCCAGGGTGCTGACATTTTACTGATGGCAGATGACCATATCTTTGTTGCACATAACCTACGCAACGAGAAGATAGTTAGCAATCATGTTGCAACCGGAGTGATATATGCTGAGATTGCATCAAAATTCAAAGAAGCTTCTTCAAAAGATATACTTGTCATTGGCCTCGGAAGAGTAGGTTATGCAGGAGCAAGCCATCTTGTGAATAAGGGTTTCAATGTTTATGCCTGTGATCCTAACAAGGAATTCCTCAGGAAAGCTGTCGACGAATTAGGCATAAAACCCTACTGCAGTGATGACCGCAAGAAATTCTCTATGGTACTTGAAGCTACACCAAATGCCGATACCATTTCCGAAGGCATGATTGAGGAAAGATGCCTGGTCTCGACTCCCGGGATACCCTGCGGCTTACCTCCCCAAATAGGAAGTAAATATCGTGTTGACCTTGTTATGGAACCCCTTGTGATAGGAGTTGCTTCAATGTTATATTCCGTAATTCAAAACTAACGGAGTGTCAAGAAAATGTACGTAATTGCACTGGACCTTGGAACTAGCGGTTTCAGATCACAGCTAATCGATCTTGAAAAGCAGGAAACCGTCAAAACAGTTATAACTATGGGTCATCCTCTTCCCGGAGGGAATGTGATGGACCATCTGGATTTTGCTATCACTACCGGTGCAGATGTGGCACACAGGCTTATGATTGAGACAGTGAAAGAAATACTGAAAAAATTTGCAGTCAAGCCTGAAGAGATAGCAAGAATAGCGATCTGCGGAAACCCCATCCAGCTCTCAATCTTCCAGAACCTGGAAATCAGGGATCTTGCATACGCAGGAAAGAACAAACTGGCTGCCCTGGGTGTCGAAGACGTCAAGAGGGAGGCAAGGATTTTTCCCGCAAACGAGATTTTCAAGGATATCTTCGAAATGGACAACTGTGAGATCGTTGTACCGCCTGCGATCAAACATGAGATCGGGGCCGATGCCCTTGCCATGATGCTGGAAACTGATTTCATCCACCAGGAAGAGACATGTCTTGTAACAGACTACGGTACCAATGCAGAAATGGCATTAAAGATAGGTGACCGGATAATGACTGCAAGTGCGGCTGCAGGTCCTGCAATCGAAGGTCAGGGAATAGACTGTGGAATGCTTGCAGGCCCAGGGGCTATAAGCGATGTCAACAGCGAAGGGAAGCTGTGGCGACTAACTGTTCTCGATGATACCATGAACCCTGTAAAAGGACCTCTCGTAGATCCTATTGTGGGAGATACCATTGAAGGCTGCATGATAATACCCAAAGGGATCACCGGTACAGGAGTTATCTCAACAATAGCACTTGCATTGAAAGAGGGGCTCATAACAAAGCTACCTGAACTGCCCAATGGGAAATTAATACTCGGCGACGGTATAGTAATAACAGAAAAAGATGTAGAAGAAGTTGGAAAAGCAATCGGGGCCATCAGGGCGGCACATATGACTTTGATGGTTGAGGCAGGCATGGAATACGAGGACCTTAAGTACTCATACATGTCCGGAGCAACCGGCACATATGTAGACGCTGAAAAAGCAAGACATATAGGCTCTGTTCCTGGTTTTTCCAAAGGAATCATCCAGTTCGGTAACACTTCTATAGGGCTCGCAAGAAAGCTTGCCATCGACAGCTCCAGGCTTGAGGAAGTTAAAGATGTTGCGGAAAAGATAAAGGCCGACCATTTAATGATGGCAACCAGCGAGACATTCAAGGACATATATGTCTGTGAACTTTCAACATGGCAGCATGGTATGCCACATGAAATGTACAACCAAATGCTGCAAATGTATAATATCACACCTTTCCCGGAGGACCGCGAAGATGTGGAAATTGAAAAGAGGGTCATCAGGGACATTGATGATGTTGGGACTTTTGGTCTTGATATTGTAGCAAATATTGGAATAATACTTGAAGCTCCGGTGGAAAAATGCATACTTTGCCACAAATGTGAAGAGGAATGTCCCGAGGATGCAGTCATAATTGTTGAAAAGGAAGGAAAGAGATTTGCCAATATCGACAGCCAGCATTGCCTGGGAACCAGTTGCAGACGATGTGTCGCCATCTGTCCCGAGCAGACCATAAACCATAATATACTGAAAATACAGGAAAAGAAGTAAAAAGTGAGAGTTTACTGATTTTCTATTTTCAGTATTTAGTTCTACTGGAAACTAAAGATAATCACTCATCAAATTTCAAAATTGTTGTTTTGAGGGTTGCCAAATCAACCACTGGAACCTGTGCAGGAGTGGGAACGACATTCATCCTTTTCTGAAACTCAGTCTGGTCCTGCCATGTGCCTGAGTTTATGAGCAGTACATTCTTGTACCATTCTATACCCACAGTATGAACGTGACCGCAGTGTAGTATATCAGGTACCTGGTTTAGTACGAAATGATCATTCTTTTCAGGTGCAATGGAAACACGGCTCCCGTACATAGGTGAGAGATGCCTGAATTTCATCATCTCGACCATGCCCTTGGTAGGCGCGTGATATGATACACCAGGTACAGCAGCTACCAGGTCATCGATGGATCGACCGTGATAAATCAGTATCTTCGCACCGTCCAGATCCACCATTGCAGGATTGCCCACGAAGGTTACATTGGAAGAAAAATCAGCTCTTATGCACTCAGGTAATTTGGGCTGGGGTTCTGCCTGGCGTACAGCATCATGGTTTCCAGGAGAAATGATGATCCTTATGTGCTTTGGGATCTCGTCAAAATATTCGGCAGCCCTTTTGTACTGGTCATATACATCAGGAATATTGAGCTCATTATCCTGTCCGGGGTAAATACCAACTCCGTCGACAAGGTCACCTGCAACTACAAGGTATCGCACTTCCCTGGAAATTGAGGCAAGAGCTTCATTGTCAGTATCTCCTCTTAAAAAATCTATGAAACGTTCCCACGGCTCATCCATGAAAGTAGAGCTACCCACATGTACATCGGAAGTGAGCACTGCTTTCCCAAAGCTGACACTCTTTTTGGCCATGCTGTTTGGCAGGTCGGGAAGAATTATCTTCTGAGCTATCATGAGTTTCCCATCATTTGTGAGGATTCCTGAAAAGCCCACTACCTCGTCCAGTACGAGATGTGTGGCCTGTTCATAAAGCTCCTTATCCGCCATGCGCACAAGCACCGAAAACAAACCAGTGGGGTCCTCGACCTCCAGGATCTTATGGCCATTACTGGTACTTTTAATATTTGATATCATACCGATTACAGAGATCTCTCCAGCTTCCTTACTTCCCCTGAAATTGCTTCTTTTACCTGTTTTCAGACTCTCTATAGGACGGGCATTTACTCTACCTCGAATTATTTCACTTAGCCTGCTGTAACGATTCCTGAAAAACTGGACAAATTCCATGTATTCCCCAACGCAGGTGGAATTGTCAGAGATGTCTGAAACGATAGATACAGGATTATCAGATAGCAAACATTACTGGAAGCATCTGTTGAGCTGCTTAGTATCTGATAAGAAGGATCATAAGCATTTTTGAATACCTCATTCTGTGAACTTAGTTCCGAAGATGATTTGAAACTTTCTTCTCCCTCAGAAGGCATATCACTAAATCCTTCAAGGTCAATATGGTCAACATCAATTACAAGCACGGAAAGATCGATATTCTCCAGTATGTATGCAACAAGTTCCTTAGGAGAACAGTGGGAGCATATGAGTTCCACTGCTTCGGAACTTATCTGATAGCCTTCTTCGACAAAAACCGTAAGGACATCAACTTCATTCATAATAATAACAGGTTAAAATGTAGATCATATTACAATAAAATAACTTACAAAATGATTTTAAACCATAAACATTTTATTTTTTGCAAATATACTCCTTAAATCATAAATACATTCTTTCATTTGGCCAGAATATAGGTAAAAACAATGAACTTAAAAGACACTTTTCATAATTTCAAAGAAAGTGATAACTTCTTTGTTTCACTTGCTAGGGACATTCTAACTGTCCTGTTAGCCGTCTTGATATTTGCCTCTTTTTCACAAATAGTCTTTGGAATGTGGACACCCATGGTTGCCGTTGAATCCGGAAGCATGGAGCCCCATATGAATGTCGGTGATATCATTTTCATCAAAAGTATTGACCGCACAGAGGTCGTAACCTATGAGGAAGGTATGAACGATTTCAGCTCCTTTGAAAGTTATGGAAACGTAATATTGTACAAACCCTATGGACAGGAGGGAGTCACGCCTATTATCCACAGGGCAATGTATTATGTTGAAGAGGGAGAACCCATGTGGGAAGGAGGACCAAGCGCACCACATTCCGGTTATATCACAAAAGGTGACAATGAAGTAACGAACAAATACTATGACCAGCAAGGTCAGGTAAGTTACCTTTTGCCCGTGAAAGAAGAATGGGTGATAGGTGTTGCAGAGTACAGAATACCCTATCTTGGATATCTGAGACTGATGCTCCCAAGCTTTTGATCATAAATGAAGTTGAGTCGTCATTACAGGTTTAAAACCATCCAGCGGTTTTAACCTGTAATCTTCAAACAAAACTTTTTTCGTACTTGTTATGGGCACACTCAGGACAATTTCCTTTGTCCTGCCATATCTTCCCTTACTTACTACCACTGCATTGACGATACCCAACATGTCAAGCTCCGACATCAGGTCAGTTACCCTGCGCTGGGTAAGAATATCCATATCTACATGAATGCAGAACTGACGATAAACATTATAGACTTCACCTGTAGTGACGTTTCTGTAACCATTGTTCCTTAAGAGCATGACACTATAGAGAGCAAGTTTTGACTGGGTAGGAAGTGTACGCACAACTTCAACAACACGGTCAATCTCGATTTTTTCCTGAGCATTCTTGACATGCTGCTCCTCAACCTGAGACCTGTTTTCGCGTTCTGCGATCTCGCCTGCAACTCTCAGAAGATCCAGTGCGCGTCTTGCATCACCATGTTCCTGAGCAGCAAATGCAGCGCAGAGGGGAATTACCAGTTCATCAAGTGCGTCTTCTTTATACGCTATCTGTGCTCTTTCATGAAGGATATCACTTATCTGATCAGCATCATACGGAGGGAAAATAATCTCTTCTTCACCGAGAGAACTTTTAACTCTTGGATCCAGGAATTCGGTGAATTTCAGATCGTTTGAAACACCTATCATGCTTACTTTTGCCTGCTCAAGATCTGTGTTTATACGGGAAAGATTGTAAAGAACATCATCACCTTTTTTGATCAACTTGTCTATCTCGTCAAGAATTATGATAATTACCTGTTTTTCAGAATCAATAGCTTCCTTGAACTTTGCAAAAACCTGATCTGTAGGCCATCCGGTCATCGGGACATCTTCCCCGAACTGCCTTGAAAGATTGGCAAGCAACCTATACTGAGTATCTATAACCTCACAATTCAAATATACAACTTTACAGGAAGTACCAAGAGATTCCCCTTTTCTCTCCAGTTCAATACCCACATGTCGGGTAACAGCTGTTTTTCCCGTACCAGTCTTACCATAAATAAGAATATTTGAGGGAGTATCTCCTCTTAAAGCGGAAACCAGAATTGAAGCAAGACCGTTTATCTGGTCATCCCTATGGACTAAAGAATCCGGTGTATAGGAATGCCTCAAAACCTCCTTGTTCTTGAAGATTGGCTCGCTCTCCAATAATTCCTGAAATAAACCATCCAACGACTTATTCTGCATTTGCTTATTTCACCCTATCCTAAAAATTTAAAGATTTTATAACGCATCTATGTAGAAGATAACAATCAATAATGTGATTGGTTTTATTCTCTCTGTTCCAAAGGATACATAGGAAGAGTAGGTTATTAATGGTTATGGTGAAGACCCCTTTACTTCAAATGGAACTAGATATAAAAAAGATATGATGTTAAATAATCAGTATGCACAAAAACATTTAAAAAAATATAATAAAAGGTGTATATAAACAATTATGTTTCTCATGGAAATAACCCCTTTGTTTCTACTGGAGTGTTTATAAACCAGAGTGACCCTATGATTTCAATTGGAAGACGAAAAAAAGATGTTGAACACTTTTTTAAAAATTTCAAAAAAAAAGATTTCAGTGTTACTATCTCAATAATCATATATATAATTGTCTCTCAAAAAGATGAGTTTTTTAATAAAAATAGATTTTAGTCCTTTTTTTATGCATGTTCCAGTTGAAACAATGGGGTAGCACATATTACTACATTTTTTAAGAATGTATAACCCAATTACAACCTAATTAAATTTAGTATTTAAAAGTTCCACTTGAAATGATGGGGTCAGACTACCAAATTAGAAACAAATTTTTAATCCTTTATCAAGTTAAAATAATGTAGAATCAATTATTTGAATTCTAATATCATATAGCTCAACAATTCTAATACAACATATCTTATTGACCCTAAGCTAATCACATTTCAAAATAAAAACTTAAAAAAGTTTTAAAATTTATTGCAATAAAAGTTATCTGGTTATTTCGTAACACAATTCTTTTAAACATCTTCTATTATTCATATAGCAAATGAAAGAAACCGGCCTATCTGAAGAGAAAATAAGAAATATTTTAGACGATTCAAAAAGGCAAGACCTCAAATATGAACACGTATTGAGTTCCATGTGTACTTACCCACATAGAATAGCAGTAGAAGCTCATATGCAGTTCATAGAATCAAATATGGGTGATTTTGGTCTTTTTCAAGGTACTTATAATTTGGAAAAAGAAGTACTTAGTATGTTAAGTCATCTTTTGCATCATCCTGATGCATCAGGCTATACAACTACAGGTGGAACTGAATCGAATATCCAGGCCATACGTTCCATGCGAAACCTTTTCCTTCAAAGATCAAAATGCGATAAACCCAATCTTGTTGTTCCGGATTCAGCTCATTTTTCTTTCGATAAAGTATCTGATATTCTTGATGTAGAATTAAGAAAAGCCAGTCTTGATGAACATCTGAGAGTATCTATTGACTCGGTTAACTCTCTTATAGATGAGAATACTATAGGTCTTGTTGGCATAGCAGGGTCAACGGAATTTGGTCAGGTCGATCCCATTGATAAACTCTCTGAAATTGCACTAAAAAATAATATTTTTCTGCATATTGATGCTGCTTTTGGTGGATTTGTACTTCCATTTCTTGAGGAGGTATATAAATTTGATTTCCTATTACCAGGTGTAACATCAATAGCAATTGACCCACATAAAATGGGTTTGAGTACAATACCATCCGGTGTTCTTCTATTCAGAAGTTCTGATTTTCTTGAAAGTCTCAAGGCAGATACTCCTTACCTGACAGTTTCGACCCAATATACTCTTACAGGAACCCGAAGCGGGGCGGCTGTTGCAGCGACTTATGCGGTTATGAAATTCCTTGGAAAAGAAGGTTACAGAAAAATGGTTTCAGAGTGTATGGACTTAACCCATTATCTCCTGAAAAAACTTGCAGACATGGATGTCCATCCATTAATAGAACCTGTAATGAATGTAGTTGCACTGGAAGTTCCAAAATCAGATATTGTCAGAAGCAGGCTGGCAAATGAATTCAACTGGCAGGTTTCGATAACCCAGAATCCTCATGGTTTACGTCTTGTGATAATGCCTCATGTAACTTTTGAAATGATAGATTCTTTTGTGCAGGATCTAAAACAGGTTCTTCAAACAATTTAATCTGCTTGAAACTTAAAGTAAAAACCGGATATTTGAAAAATAAAAATTGAGAGGGGAAAAGGCTGATGACACCATGCCTTGAAACGTGTAAGGCGTGTGTGCATCTTGCCCGTCTTAAGCTAAAATAGATCATTTTTATATATACTCTTAAGCCAAGCAGGGTGAAAGTATTCTATACATATCATTCTATGGATTTAACTTCAAATAAAAATTAGATAAAGATAAATATGAATCCATCTAACATGTTGTCATGAATACTTCATTGAAGATTGGAAGCATTATGGGTATACCTGTAAAACTCCACATTACTTTTTTGCTGATTCTTCCTGTTTTTGCTTTAGTATTTTCTATCAATGAGCCACCTCTTGGTTTTGCAGGAACGACTCCATTGATCCTGAATTATGCACTCTCTCTTCTGACAACAATTCTGCTTTTTGTCTGTATACTTTTGCACGAACTCGGGCATTCTTATATCGCAAAGAGTTATGGTGTTGAGATCAAGGACATTACTTTGCTGTTGTTTGGTGGTGTCTCTTCTATGGAAGAGATTCCCAGAGAACCTTCCCAGGAGCTGAGAATGGCGTTCGCAGGTCCTTTCGTGAGTTTTGTAATTGGTTTTGGTCTTCTCGCATTGCACATAATGGCAATTTCATTCATTCCATCGTACAGTGGTACTTCTATTTATCTGATGGTGGGAATCCTGGCTTCTATTAATATAGTACTTGGGCTTTTTAATCTCCTGCCTGCATTTCCGATGGATGGCGGACGTCTTCTCAGGGCATGGTATGCAAAAAGAATGAGTTACATCAAGGCCACTCATTATGCAGCCAGTTTCGGGAAGATATTTGCGGTTATGATGGGATTGTTTGGCCTGTTCTTCAATCCCTGGTTGATTCTTATAGCACTTTTTGTCTATATCGGTGCTTCCGAGGAGGACAAACAAACAACTGTGACAATAGGTCTTGAGAAGCACAAGGTTGAAGATGTAATGTCAAAGGAAGTGGTCTCCGTTCTCCCTGAAATGACAGTAGAGGATCTCTCACATTTCATGTTCGAGAACAAACATCTGGGTTATCCTGTAATTCAGGGCAACTCTTTAAAAGGGATTGTGACATTTACAGATATACGCAACATTCTTCCAAATGATCGTTTTGCGACCCTTGTATCTGATATTATGACAAAGGATGTGATCTCATTATCTTCAGGTGCCAATGCGGCAGAAGCTTTCAAAATAATGACTGTCAATAATATAGGGCGTGTTCTGATAGCAGACGATGATGATGTAAAAGGTATCCTTTCTAGAACAGATCTTATGCGATTGTTAATGTTAGAGAGTGAATAGTTTTAGTAGTCTTAAAAGAGGATCTACATTGAAAAATGATAATTTGAGTGATTCACAGGAAAATGTTTCCACCTACAATTACAATACCAGTGGCGGTAATTTGTACTCGGGAGAGGATTCTGGAGAATCATCATTTTCAAGCTCAGGCCCAACTGAGATCGAAGTGATAAAAGAATTAATAGAGCCTGAAGAAGCAATTTCAGGTTCAGATTCTGAAGATATTAAAAAGCCCACTGAGATTATACTTGTGGGAACAGCCCACGTATCTGAGAAGAGTGTCAGGGAAGTAAATGCGGCAATAGATAGGGAAAAACCGGATATTGTTGCCGTGGAACTTTGCAGACCAAGGTATGAGGCCATCAAAGGCAATGTTCAAAATAGTGACATACCTGTAAAAGAACTTCTCAAAGAAGGAAAGGTCTATTTCTATCTTGTACACATGCTGCTGGCTCATATCCAGAAGAAATTCGCTGATGACATGGGTGTGCAACCTGGTGCTGAAATGATAAGTGCTATTGAGGCTGCAGAAGCAAGTGGTGCACAGATTCTTCTTATTGACAGGGATATTCAGATTACTTTGCAGCGTTTCTGGGGCAAGATGGGTTTCATTGAGAAACTGAAGATGCTTGCAGGCCTTATAGCTGCAGTTCTTGGCATAGGTGGTACCAAGGATATTGATATAGATACGATCACAAACCAGGACATGGTTTCCATGCTTGTGGAAGAGTTCAGGGAATCATCACCAAATGCTGTCAAGGTTCTTATTGATGAAAGGGACGCATACATGGCTAACAATCTTGTGCGAGCCGCAGTTGGTGGTAATAAAAAGATAGTTGCTGTTGTAGGTGCGGGCCACAGGGCAGGTATCCAGCGTTATCTTGAGAATCCCAAGACCATCCCCACGACTAATTATGCAGTAGAAGCTCCAAAGAAGCGATTCAATATAATGAAAATATTTGGTGCCGCAGTTGTAGCACTTGCCCTTGGAACATTTGCTCTTCTTATTCTATCCGGAGTTTCTCTTGAGAGCCTAGCTATTGCTTTTGCATGGTGGTTCATAATCAATGGGGTGCTCAGCGCCGCCGGAGCGATAATCGCAAGAGGACATCCTTATTCAGTACTTACTGCATTCTTGGTTGCATGGCTCACATCACTGAACCCAATGATAGCAGCCGGATGGTTTGCGGGTCTTACAGAAGCCAAATACCGAAAACCTACTACCGATGATTTCAAGGAACTGGTTGAGATCGAGACCACTAAAGACATGATGAACAATAATCTCTTCCGTGTCGTATTGGTAGCATCTCTGGCTAATCTGGGTAGCATGCTTGGAACATTCATTGGTATACATGTCATGCTTCAGGTCACAGGTGCTAATCCACAAGAAATCATTCAGAATGGTATTAGTGCAGGACTTATGGCTATTGGAATGGGATAAATCTTAGTTCTTAAATCTCAATCCATTTTTCTTTTTTGGATACGTACACTCAATTATTTTTGTAACTATTCAGCCTGATAAAAACACTATCAATAGCAATCTTGACAAAAAGTTGAGACCTACATTTTATTAGGATCATTAATTTTGATTGTTGCCATTGATTGCTTTTTTGATTCTTAGGTTGTTAGTGAGCAAACATCTCCGTTTTGATTAAATCAGTATCAATAGGCTAATTGTGGTAGGCTGAATAGTTACTTATTTTTTTTAATACCAATTTCCTCAAACTTGTCCGCAAGCCGGTAAGATATATCGGAAAGATAAACAGTTGCCCATGCAGCTGCAAGGATAGCTCCCAGCAGGTTGAATAACAGGTCTACCATTGTGTCGTTAATACCATGTTGAGCCAGTACTGCTTCGTAGCCTAATTCTGAGCTAATTCCTCCGCTAAGGAATTCAAAAATTTCCCACAGGACACCGGTTGCCAGCACAAAAAGCAGGATGAAAAGGAACAGCACTTTTGGTGGTATAAAAATATCATTGGAATAGATATCTATAGCCCTTATAATTGTGTACCCCGCAGTTGCTACAATGCTGGCTGAGAGGACATGGGTTATATTATCCCATCTTGCAATGCTCTCATAGAACGCAAAAGTCCCGATGGAATGCAGGAAAATGGCGAGTGTTATCCACAGTGTCAGTCCTGTATAATGTGGAATATCAAATTTGCGTGTGATAAAATACGGTATAAATGTGATAGCCAAACCTGCGGCTGCATTTATGGTTGTGGATAGATCCTTTAGAAGGATTCCTGCTATCAGTAATATGAAAAGGCATATCTGCATGATTTTTGCTGCAAGTTTTTGTTTATTGCTAGAGATGCCGAGTAACTTGCGGATAGGTGCAGGCGGCCTGGATGTAATGTAATTAGATGCTTCTTCAGACATTTGGATAGGAATCTCTACATTACCGATAGATCCACCTGGCCTGAAGTACCAACCGAATATGAGTCCAGCAACAATACCCGCTATTGCAGCATAGATGAACTCATGCATCATAGCACTATTTATGGCATCAGATGTCTGATTGTTGAGGATATAACTGGTACCCAAATTCATGTCTAAAAGCCACTGTATCAAGTGCCAGAGGCCTGACATTGCAAGTGTCACGATAAGCACAAGGAGTATGGCAAATTTGTAATTCATTTTTACAGCAGTGAACCAATTAATCTCAGCCGCCAGCAGCAGAGCGATGGTAGCTACTGAAAGATAGAATGGTATGCTGGTGGAAAAGAAATAATAAGCCGTCGTACTTCCGACAATGGGTATGATTGCTAATACTATAAAGTACCACGAAGGCATAATTGAGAGCTTGCGCATTATAATTGCAGGAGCTATTATTATGCAGATCACAAAAGCAATAAGTATGGTCCACATGAACCTGCCGTAGATAAAATTCCCGATACACAGCAGTGAAAGCAGTAGTACCATTGACCAACCAGCTAATGCATTAAGAGCTGTGTTCTTTAGAAGCTTGCTTAGTTTGTCTATTGGTTCCATAGCAATCTGCCTTAATGATTTTTGAATGAATCCTAATTAAACTAAGTTATTCATCTGGAATTGGGAACTTGATGATTTATGGCTGCTTCACTATAACAATCTATAGAATCAACTATAATCTGTATTATTAAATGCTTCAATCCAGTTTTCTACAAGTTCCAATGGATACATATCTAACAGCACATTAGTAAATGTGAAAGATATAAACCTATGGAATTCAAAGATTCTGCCGGAAATACGGAATAGACTAAGATAAGGAAAAAAAAAGAAAAAGAAAAGACCCTCACACGAGGTCTTTCAGGTGGAACTGGTATTTACCGAGCTTTCCGCCATAGTTTCCTGCTGTTATCTTTGAAACGCCAGGAACTGCGATAGCTGCTTCAATACCTGCTTTTGTAGCTTTCTGGATAGAATCCTCGTCAAGGCCGTTGATGACAAGTTCGTATACTGCTTTTACACCTTCAGGTATCTGGGTGTCTTCAACCTTGTCCCTGATGGATGGGCAGAACTTCTCGTTTGCTGTTGCTTTCATGAACTTGTAGTTGTTGAAACCTGCCTTGGAACCACTGGCGACGATTCCGCCTGGGAATGGAGTGATGGTGCCTTCAAGGTCCTTGATAGCGTCCACTGCAACCTCTGCTGCTGTGAGTGCTGTCATCTGGCTGTCACCGAAGATGAAGAAGTTACCACCTGCGATACCTGCAACAGCACCGATGTTCTCTTCTACGAGGAAATCGCCTTCCATGATTGGGATGCTGTACATCTTGCGGCCACCAACTTCAGTCTCGGATTCCATACCGTCACCGAAGAATTTGAGTTTGAAACCTACGTTAAACTGCTTCTCTGCATCTGGAAGACCATTGAAGACAGCTGTGGTTGGTGCCGTAAGCACACACTGTCCGAGGCGCTCAAGTAACTGGTGTTCAAGTGATTCGTATCCGAAGGTGCAGATCTGGATGTAAACACCAGGTCTTCCGTCAGGTGTCTCATCAGGACCCACGAACTTTTCAATACCTGCTTCTGCAGGGCACATGATAACAGATGTACCGAATCCTGTTGCTTCCAGGGCGGCTATCTCTGCCCAGCGTTTTGTAGCTGCGGTTATGAGAACCCTTGCAATCTTGATCGGAAACGCTTCTGCGAAAGTATCTTCAATTTCTACTCCGTTGATTTCCATGATAATCCCTTGGTTTAAATTAAAATTATAGTTGTGAACATATTACATGCCACCTAACTATAGCAATATTAGAATACAATGACAGTACATATAATCTTCGAAAAGCCGGTTTTACTTGCCGCCGGAGTTATTATAGGTCTTCTCGAACAGTGCGAACATTTCCCTGTCCATTTCTCTGTATTTTCCAAGTTCTAAAACAGCTTCGTTCACAAAAATGGAAATAGAATCAATATTTGAAAGTTTCGCAAAGCTCTTTGAAGAACTTGCAGTGGATTCAACCATCTGTTCCTTGATGGATATCTCACAAACTGCGAGTATTGAATTAACAGCATTTGATGCCTGTTCTTCAAGATTATTATCTGCCGCAACCGTGCAGAAATATTCCATAACCGGAATGATCCTTGAAACATTATCATCAGAATGTTTTCTTGCGGCAACAATTCCGATATCTTTTAAAGCTGCTGTTACATCGACTACAGAACTCTTTCCAAATATTTCTCCAATTTCTTTCAATGTCTCTATTACTTTATCAAGACAATCATGCCTTTTCAGATTAGGATATTCGTGAATCGTTTTTATTCCAATGTCTCTTAGTGTATAGATGATTAGTTTTTTCAGATGGTCCTGATCCTTACTATCAACAGTTCTTGCAAAATCAATAAGGACTTTCCTGATATTCTCAAGAGTAGCAGTATCCCTGTTTACTGCAGCATCAAGAGCTATCTTCTTCAAGAGGACCACTGAATTCTCGGTGGGCTCCGACATCTCTTTTTTCGCAGATGAGATTCCGATGTCACCGGTTGCAATCGAAAGTTGATGCATGGGGGTGGATACTACCTTATTGGTAACGATATTAACAAGGTCTTTTGGGCTTTTTGAACGTTTGATCAATGCCAGTTTATCCAGCTGTGAGAAATGTTCTCTTTCCCTGTACATTTCAAAAAAACTGGTCATACTGTTTATGGTATGCAACGTGAAACTCTCTATATCTGCCTTTGAACACTGTTTTCCAATAGAACCAAAAGCATCGATAACTTCTATCAGTGCAAATCTATCCTTTTCATCCCCTGCAAGGATTGCAAGCTGGTACAGGTGCGCATTCAAGTGTTTTATGATGAGAGCTTTGTTCCCGCTTGATGCCAAAACTTTTGTACATATTTCAGGTATCTTTCTGATACCTACGGTTGAAACAAAGTTATCCTTGTTCCGAATGGCCCCACGTATAAGATCGATAACAGGTTGTAGAGGGTCGATATTTCCTGTCCCGGTTTCCAGTTTTCTGTAGCTTTCATTCATATCATATATTTGCAGGTCTCTGGTAAACTTTTCAAAATCAAGTTTGACAGTTTCTGTCCTAAGGTAGTCAGCTAAAAGGAAAGCTAATACTGACAGGATAAAACAATATGTAAGGAGAATTACCATACCTGTTGGCCTGAACGTTCCCAGAAAATGCATGATCGATGCTGCAAGAGCAAATGTTCCGATAGTATAGGAAAACATGTCAGTCAAAGCATCTTTCTTACCGGCCAGCCAGAGGGATGCGATCCAGAAAAGTGCAAAACAGATTACAAGAACGATATTGTTCCAGAAAAAGTCCATTTGCTGGTCAATGAGTAAAGTTGCGATGAAAGCAAGCTGGATTACCAGTGCTCCAATAGCAAGATCAGCACCTACATCCCTGAGGTTTATTTTCAGGTAATTCTTTATAAGGATGTTTGCAAAAAGAAAAATTGATATTACACCACTTATTAGGGCTGTGTCAATGATATCTGGTATCAGGATCTGCATGAGAATATATTGTACATGTTTATTTATATATATATTGAAATTATACGGCACTTCTGTCCCTGTCAATGGTCAGCAATCTGGCATTTATAGCGACTATAATCGTGCTCAATGACATAAGTACTGCTCCGGCAGCAGGTGATAACAATATTTCATGCTGGAAAAGCACCCCTGCTGCAAGTGGAATTGCCAGGGCATTGTAGCCTGTAGCCCAGAAAGGATTCTGTATAATCTTGCCGTATGTTGTGCGGGAAAGATCGATGATTGTCATAACATCAAGAGGATTGCTCTTTACAAGTACGATGTCCGCGGTTTCCACTGCAACATCAGTCCCCGCCCCAATGGCTATTCCGATGTCTGCCTGTGCCAGTGCAGGCGCATCATTGATACCGTCCCGACCATTGCCACAGTAAGTCCTCTCTCCTGAACTTCCTTAATTCTGGAAGCTTTTTTTCTGGAAGAACCCCTGCAAATAATTGAAGGATGATAAGAGAAGAATCGATATGGTCAATGCAAGCGATATCCAGAACCTGTTCCTGAAATCATGAACCATCTTTGCATGGTGATTGGAATGTCCCTGATGCCCTTGATGTTCCATGTGTTCTTCATGCTCATTCTCATGTCAATTCATTGCATGCTCATCGCTATGATATCCTGTATTTTTATGCACCATGCTTTACTCCCTCTCCACTTCAGGTTCAGATGCCCAGTTTCTTACGATTGTTCCCGATATGTTCGAGCATAAGTTCCACTTCCTTTGCAGCACCGTTTTCCACATTCATAACTCCGCATGTACATTATTCGCACTGAATCATGATATGATATTCTGTCATTTTCCTCATGGGCTTTCCCTTGTTTTAAATTGTAGCCTAAACCCAATATATAGGTGGGTGAACAGAGAACAAAAACTCTTTAGGAAAGTACTTTTGAAGATTGTATAAACGTTTTACATTTATTGTTTTATTTGTTCAATAAAGTTATCAATTACAATTTATTATATAAGAATGTATATAAAATATTGAATACCTCTGCCCTTAAGGAACACTCCCGCAAAACGTTCCTATGAGGGATCTTACCATGAATAAAACGTATTATTTGCCAGGATATTTTTTTGTATTTATCTTTCTGTTGACCTTTTTCACAAGCGTTGTCTACGCAGAAGAGACTTATGTACTGGAGGAACAACAGATGCTGGATCTGATCAACGACGAAAGGCTGAGTTATGGACTTGAGTCATTAACTCTGAATCCTGTTCTTACCCAGGTTGCAAGAGATCATAGTAAAGAGATGATAGAAAATGATTACTTCTCTCACGATTCATTTGATGGTACTCTTTTCTCGGAAAGGCTAAGTGATGCAGGCTATTCGCTCTACCGTGTTGGTGAGAACATTGCTATGAAATATCCTCCTGATGTTGTAAAGGCTCACGAAAATTTGATGAACTCAGCTGGGCACAGGGCAAATATCCTGAGTTCCAATTATAACGAGATGGGCATTGGAATATGGGTTGGAGAATATTCTTCATATTCGAACACTGCCATGTATACTCAGGACTTTGGATGGAATCCGAATGTGGTAGCTCTCTTTTCTATAAGTTCTTCCCAACCTGCTTCAAATAGCATATTCTCAAATGGCGCTGAACAGATTTTTAGCATACAGACAAACGATGTATGTGATGTAAGCTGGTCTGTGGCTGGTACCGTTGTTAAAACTGATGAAGATGTAACACAATCTTACTACAATACACAATCACTTTCAGAGGGTATATATGATATTGAAGCAACTGTTGTGGCTGCTAAAGGAAGTGATTCTGTTAGCTGGCTGTTAGAAGTGATACCGGAAGTGTTGCCTCCAGAATCTATAAAAGGGGACTTTGATGGAGACAATGATGTTGATTTTGATGATTTCGTGGAATTAGCCGAAGTATATAATTCAAGTTCAGGTGATGTAAGATACTCTTCAATATTCGATTTTGACGAAGACAATGATGTCGATTTTGATGATTTTGTGGAGTTTGCAGCTGTGTACAACAAGTGAATTTAGAGATTTGAAACATCACCAATAAACAAAATATAGAACATATAAATTGAGGATTATGTGCGGTGACATTATCCTCACTTTTTATCAACAGGCAATGTATACTAATCCAGTTTGAAAACTAATTTTTACTCATTAAAGCTAATGGAGTTATTTTTACTTTTTTTATTCTTTGAAACCAACAACCATTAATAAAAACAAGGTAACTATTCAGCCTAACTGTTTTAATGATGCAAAAAACAATATACTATGGCTTCATTCTATGTGTTAAAAAATATTCAGTAAAATATCATAAAAAACGTCTATCAATCTGAGGGGATTTGTATAGACCGCGAAGAAATACTTGCAGTTTATGAAGCTGGTCCAGAAGCAGTAGTAGAACTTGTAACTCGATTACTTGGGATAATTGAACATCAATCTCTCCAAATTGCACAACTTGAAGAGCGTGTCAGGCATTTGGAAGAAATGCTTGAAAAGAATAGTCGCAACAGTAGCAAACCACCTTCTACTGATTCTTATGCACGGAATAAACCAACCGTTAAAAGTCAAAGAAAAAAGACCAATAAGCATGTAGGTGGTCAAAACGGTCATCCTGGTACTACATTAAGAATAAATGATGATCCGGATGAAGTTATTGTTCATCCTGTTAATCAATGCGTCAATTGTGGGAGATCGTTAGCTTCTGTTCCCTCTGACTATGAAAGAAGACAGGTCTTTGACATTCCTCCTATAACTATCAATTGCATTGAACATCGTTGCGAGATTAAAACATGTCCCAAATGTTCTCATGTAAACAAAGCTCTTTTTCCAGATGGTGTAACTCAGCCGACTCAATACGGTCATCGAGTTAAGTCATTTGCAGTTTATTTGCACACTTACCAATTACTTCCTTATCAGCGTGTTACCAAGTTGTTCTCTGATATTTTGGGATGCAAGATAAGTCCTGCTACTTTGGTGAACACGGAACGTAGTTGTTTTGAGAAGCTTGGAGCTTTTGAAAATACAGTGAAACATCTCCTGAAAGAATCTCCTGTCATCAATCTGGATGAAACAGGAATGAGAATAAATGCAGTTCGTAATTGGCTTCATGTGGCAGGTACAGACAAACTGACCTATTATTTTGCACATCGCAAAAGGGGCTCAGAAGCAATGGATGCTATGGGCATATTACCAGGTTACACTGGTGTTGCAACACATGATTTTTGGAAACCGTACAACAAATATGAATGTCAACATTCATTATGTAATGCACATTTATTACGAGAGTTAACTGGAGCTTCCGAAAACAGGGATCAACAGTGGCCAAAGATAATGAGTGATCTCTTGATATGCATTAAACATCATGTTGATAATGATCTTTTAGATACTGAGCTAATTCAAAGGTTCAGTGAGGATTATGATCACATAACTTGTTTAGGAGTGAATGAAAATCCTCCTGATCCGGAATCAAATGTGCGGTCTAAAAAACGAGGACGTAAGAAGCAGACCACGGTAAAGAATTTGCTGGATAGGTTTATTGGCCATAAAGAGGATATCTTGCGATTTATGTACGACCAAAACGTTCCGTTTGATAACAATCAGGCTGAAAGAGATATCAGAATGACGAAAGTACAGCAGAAGATATCAGGTACTTTCCGCAGTAAACAGGGTGCAAAAAATTTCTGCCGTATAAGAGGATACGTGTCTACTGTTAATAAGAATTCTGAATCTGTTATCGATGCAATTAGTGCAATATTTTATGGCAATTCATTTGTTCCAAAGTTGCAGAATTGATCGTGGATGAAGAAATCAGCTTGGTGGAAGTGAGCTAGGCTGAATAGTTACAAAACAAGAATATAAAAATATCTATAAGGTGAAATTATGTTAAAGATAACACCATATATGGGACCGCTTGTCATAATCGTTTCAATTGCAGGATTATGGTTCCCGATACTTGGTTATTTTATGCTGTTGGTGTTTGCCGCTATTTTTCTGATAGCACCATTCAGAGGACGCTGGTTCTGCGGGAATCTATGCCCCAGAGGAAGTTTCATGGACTTCTGGGTCGGTCGGGTATCTGAGAAGAAAAAGATACCAAAGGTGCTCAAAAGTTACTGGATAAGAGTTCCTCTTTTCCTGTTGATGATGGTCTTTATGAGTTACAGGCTAATGAATACTCACGGACTTGTGAACCAGATAGGTATGGTTCTGGTTGTTATGTGCCTGACAACATCATCCATTGCAATTATACTGGGAGTAACGATTGCTCCAAGAACCTGGTGTACTTTTTGTCCAATGGGAACTTTGCAGAGCATTGTCGGAGTGAATAAATACCCGTTACAGGTTGATATTGATAAATGCATAAAATGTTACAAATGCGAAAAAGTGTGCCCTATGCATCTGAATATAGTAGAGATAACGCACAATCCAGACTGCATCAAATGCGGAAGATGTATTGATATATGTCCGAAGGATGCACTGAGCTTTAAAAAAACAACCAGAAGCTCATAAGTTCTTTTTTGTCTCTTCACCTAAAGATACAAAAGCAATGACCCACTTTTAAATGTAACATGGACACGATGAACTTTGATGGCTCCTGCGATCCAAATCCGGGAGGAATAATGGGATTTGGCTGGGTAATCAACTGGAGCAGTGGGAAAGCTCCAACAGAAGGAAGCAAGGAAAAAAAACCGACTCCCAGCAATACCAATAATGTTGCTGAATATACCGCACTTAAAGAAGGAATACTTAATTATCTGAATCTTGGAGGAAAAGGTCCTCTCCAGGTTTACGGGGATAGCAAGCTTGTGATAAGCCAGATGTCAGGTAAATGGAAGGTTAAGAACCAGAACCTTGGAGTGATAAAAGAGGAAACAGCCTCCATAATCAAAAAACATGATCTGAAGGTTAAATTCGACTGGGTCCCGAGGGAACAGAACAGCACGGCTGACAGACTGGCAATGCCAACATCCTCATCAAAGAATTCATCTAAGACCTCATCAAAATCTTCATCCGTTAAACCGGCAGACAGGAAGTTCATTGCGAATGTTAATTCAATATCTGTTTCTCCTCAGTTAAAACTGGGAATAAATGAATTGAATACCAGTCCATCCCCCGGTTTTAAATCATTCGCCCAACTGAAAACAGGTGGTATGGATTCTTTTTCCAGAAAAAGACTTGCTGAGCTGCAGAAAGAAGCCGGGGAAAAAGTGTCATCCATCGTCCAGAAAGAGTTTCCAAAAAATCTCACTCATCAGGCTTCTGCATTGAGATGGATGCTGCGGGGACTGGCAACAGACCTTGCTGTCAGGAAGGTCCAGGTGGATGTTGAGATCAGTAAAAAGAAAAAGAGATAGCTGTCTCCTTTTTACTTAGTTCGGTTCACAATGCTTTTTTCAGATTGACCCAGAAGATACTTCCGCTGCCGAGCGGATTGTCATCGACCCCGACATTTCCCTTATGAAGGTCAACGATTCTTTTTACGATAGCAAGTCCAAGGCCACTTCCTTTAACGCTGCCTTTATCTGCCTGCTTGAATCGCTCGAATATCCTCGGCTTATCTTCGTTACTGATACCGGGACCAAAATCAGTGATCTGAATTCTGCATTCGTCCCCTATATCTGAGATATCAATTGTTATTTTTCCTTTTGGAGGGCTGAATTTAATGGCATTGGAAAGCAGATTCAGGAATACTTCTTCTATCAGAGGATTGATAAGTGAAGGGCATTCTCTTGCAGATTTAAAATCAAGTTCAATATCCATTTTATTCATTTCAGGGCCAAAGTTCCTGATAACTTTCTCCAGAATGGGTACGATATCCTGTTCTTCAAATCTGATATCATCCACAGATTCCAGTTTAATGAACTTTGCAGCCGATTTCATCATCTCAATTAGTTTCTCATTGTTCTTGTGGACCTTATTGAGTAGTTTCTTTTTGCCCGAATCATCCTCAAGGATGATTAGTTCCTCAGTGAATCCACGAATGATGTTGGCAGGATTGAGAAGGTCATGGGTGAGAATATCAGTGAACAATACTTTGAGATAATTTGCATCTTCAAGCTCTTTTGCATACTCCTTGAGGTTCTCTTCAGTCTCCTTTCTGCTCAGGGACTCGGCAAGCACGTTGGCTACGGACTGGACAAAATGTATATCGTCTTCTGTGAACATTCGTTTCTGGGTCGTATGGACATTCATAGTTCCGAAAGGCTTGTCTTTGCAACCAATGAGCACATCCATACCGCTTACCATACCATGATCTTTCAATAAGGATAAACCACTGAATTTTTTCTGTGTCTTGTTCTCATGAACTATAGCTCTTTCACCTGAATAGAGAGTGTAGCAAAAGATTATATTTTTCCCATCATTCTCTGTTTCAGAATCACTGTGGCATTCTTCTCCCCAGCCGACACCTGCAATCATGACAGAATTGGAATCCTCGTGTTTCATTATCCTGCAATATTCCACATCCAGTGTCTGTGCTACAAGTATGACAGATTCCAGCATCAGAGTATCAAGGTCTGCCCCGGCAAGTCCGTCCTGTCCAAGTTTAGCTACAGCAGCCTGTTGTTTTTCCCTCATCTGAAGGACTCTTTCTACAGATTTACGCTCACTGATATCCTTTGAATGTCGCACGACCATTGTGACATTGCCATAATCATCAAAAACAGGGGATAGTTCAACAAGCTTCGTTTTATTATCCAGAGGGTCCTCAATTTCAAATCTCTTGCATTTGCCGGTGGTAAAGACCTCAAGCAAATGGCATGGCTCACATGGGGTGCTGCGCTTCATAAGGCAGTTATAACAGTAAGGATGCCCCTGTTTTTCATTTGCAGGTATTGAGTCACAATCCTTCCAGTTGCTTGTTACGATTTTCAGGTCACGGTCTATCACGACTATGAGGTCTTGTATTGATGCAAAGGCCTTTTTCAGAAGCTTGAGCTGTTGATTCTTTAGCTCATCGTTTTTTGGTTCGCAGATTGAAATATAGATTCCCCGTTCATTGAAAGTAACAAGATTATTCTGTAAACTGCTTATGCCAATAGTATAATTTTATAGCATTCATTTACAAGTGAAAGGTGTCTTGGATTCTCATATTTATATGTATCCGGCATGACTGGATATCATAATGAGGATGATGTTGATATATGCTTATATTTTCCGAACTGCTCTGTAAAAATAAATCTAAAATCTATATGAAGAGGTCTGATAAAAAAATAAGAAATTATTATATTCAATATCATATATTTAATGAACAGCAATATTTGATATAATATTCATAATTTTATTCCACAATGTTTGCAGAATCGGGCATCTACATCATTATTCTGATTACCACAATTATTGCAGATAATTTTAGGTCTTGCCCTATCCCGTGCATCAATAGAGGCCAGGCTCATCTCAGCTGTTACAATACCGGTGGGAACAGCAATAATACTGTAACCCATTATCATAACAACAGAAGCCAGAGCTCTTCCAAGTGATGTCTGTGGCACAAGGTCACCAAAACCTACAGTTGTCAGGGTTACAATAGCCCAGTATATGCTCATTGGTATACTTGTGAATCCGTTTTCCTCTCCTTCGATCAGGTACATGAGTGATCCCAGGACAATGACAAGCGTTAGCACTGTAAAAAGAAAAACAGTTATCTTCCGGCTGCTGGCCTTCAAAGCATCGATTAGTAATTCAGCTTCATTAAGGTACTTAACCAGCTTGAGAATACGAAATATCCTTAAAACCCTGAGTATCCTTATAACCAGCAGAAACTGGCTTCCTGGAAGGAACAGGCTCAGATAGGTCGGGACTATTGCCAGCAGATCAACTATTCCAAAAAGACTTGTTGAATATTGGATCTTGCTTTTAACGGATATAAGGCGAAGAATGTATTCAATCGTAAAAAGTATTGTGAAAAACCATTCTATATTATAGAGCAATTCTTCGTTTCCAATCCGAAAGGACCTGACGCTGTCCAGCATAACTGCAAGGACACTCAACAGGATGCTTACTATAAGCAAGAGATCGAAATATTTTCCTATAGGTTTATCTGCCTCAAATATGACATCATAGAGCCGGCTTCTCCAGTTATTGTCATCGGGTCTGTTGCTAGAATATATATTCTCATATGCAGCCATTATCTTTACCTCAAAAATCAAACAGGCTCTTTTGACCGGTGTTTTGCTGCAGGCTATCTACTCTGACACCTATACGTCTGAAATTCATCTCACTTTCCTCAAGGAACTGGTTCATCAGTTCCTTTGCATTCTCATTGAGAATAGCCCTGTCATTTACAACATGGTTTAATGTGCGGCTTTTTGTTGAAGTTTTGAAGTTAGAGAATATAACTGTTACTGTTACAGAACGAAAAGACACTTTTCTTACATTAACTTTGTTTATGACATCATCCATGAGTTCGTCCAGCAATGAAAATATCATATTCTCATTTCTGCTGTCATGTTTAAGTGATGCCATCCTGCCTATCTGGTCACTTGTTGTCTTTTCTTTTACAGGAGTTTCATCAATGCCGGTTGCTGCTTGCTTGAGCCAAATACCTTTTTTCTTCCCAAAAACAGAAATCAGTTCCATGGCATCATAGGCAGCAAGTTCTTCAATGGTCCTGATACCTATTTCAGCTAATTTATCTTCAGTGACCTTTCCGATTCCCCATAATTTCTTCACAGGCATGGGTTTAAGGAATTCCTGTGCATCTTCTGGTTTGACAATGGTGATTCCATCAGGTTTCTGGAAAGACGATGTCATCTTGGCGATAAGCTTGTTTGGACCTATTCCCACAGAACATGTTATTCTTTCCTGTGACTTTACTTCCTCTTTAATTCTCAGGCCAATTTCCTTTGCAAATTCATAATTGCCTTTACAGGATTCAGTAATATCAAGGAAAGCCTCATCAATGCTGATCTTCTCGAAGGCTTCTTCGCTGTCGGAATTGGCTTTCAATATTTCCATTACATTTGCAGAAACTTCCTCGTAGAACAGCTTGCGCACCGGCAGGAAAACGGCATCAGGTTTTTTGGATTTTGCCAGTTTGCAGGGCATAGCCGAGCGTATACCAGCTTCCCTGGCAACATAGTTAGATGTGCTTACAGCTCCACCCGATTCCCCTCTGTTCGAATACATGCAGACTACAACGGCCTTTCCTTTAAGGGAAGGGTCTTCCCTCTCTTCTATAGCAGCGTAGAAGTAGTCCATATCCACATGGATTATCACACGTTCCATTAGTAGGTAAGAAGGTTCGGGTGCTTTTTATTGTTAACTGACACTTTTATTTTCTCAGAGTATCGGGTCCCTGCAATCCACATAGATGCTGCTGAAATCTGGCAGTCTTCCTGAGATTGGTTTTGCGTAGAGGTACATTGTCTCAGAAAGTGGTTTGAATTTCTTCATAACTTCAAGTATCGGGTCATCAGGGTCTATATAGGTTCCGAAGAATTCGCATTTGGTGTCGAACATGAGGTTATTGCAGTAATTAAGTATCTCTTCCATTGCAAGTGCATGTTCGGGCTTAAATGCGTGGTCTACTATGGAATGGAATTTGAAGAACTCTCCTTCAGGTGGTATTCTTGGCATACTGACGAAATGCCTGAGTATTCCGTAGGCATTTGCCATGATCTTCCATACCATTGGTTCTTTCGTATATGCCATTTCCATGAGAACCGAAGAATCCCAGAAGCCGGCACAGGCCACTATATTACCTTTCCACTTTGCCACAATGAAATTTTCAAGTCCGTATCCAAGTATACGATTTGCGTATGTCCTGAAACCTGGAGCAGTAAATGAAGAAAACTGAGTCTTTCCATTGTAATAACTATTAATAAGTCTTACAGCTTCGGGCAGGTCCTTCCCGTCTACTCTTGAAAGTTCATACTCTCTTTCTGCATGTTCTTTCTTATATGCGGACATTGCAACGATTCTGACATCCTTTTCCTGAATGTATCCCAGCTTTTCAAAAAGCTTCATTGAAGGTTCATTTGGTTCGTATACATAGCTGTAGATATATGAAGCCTTAGCTTCGTGCGCAGCTTTCTCTGCTTCTCTCAGGAGTTTGACCGCTATTCCCTGCCTCCGATAATCCGGATGAACCATTACTTCAGCTACATAAACATATTTTTGTTTGGAACCCTGTTTTACAGTCCAGCCTATCCAGCCTGCAGTTTTCTCGTTTTCTTCTGCAACACGAATTTCCCAGTTATCGTAAAGCTCATACCTTGCGGTTATGTCTGGTCCTTTGTCAACCATCATTGCACATTCTTCATTTCCCTGAGGACACATTCTTTCAATATTCAGCAGGGTTTTGTTGTCTTCTTCTTTAAAAGCCCTGATATTTACCATTTGATCACCCCAAACCATCTTGTTTATGTGTTGATTTTCCGATACAAAAACACCGTAAAAGCAAAGCTGCAACTCAATGTCACAAGTTCTCCGTGTTTAAATACTCCCAAATAAATCTTGAAGTTGATTGGATATATAAGTTTTGGATATAAATTAATCAAAAACAATAAAAATAGTAAAAGGCAGCTGGTGAATTATTCACAATAGTGTCTGCCTTCCTGAGCATTTCTATTCTTAGGAGTGCTTAATTTTCAAACTCAGCGAGTGCTGTACTGAGGTATCTCTCACCGGTATCAGGTAATATTACAACTATCATTTTTTCGGCATTCTCTGCTCTTCTTGCCACCTGTAAAGTCGCATGTAGAGCCGCTCCACATGAAATTCCTGCAAGTATTCCTTCCATTTTCGCAAGCTGCCTTGCAGTTTCGAAAGCATCGTCATTGCTGACACTGACAACCTCATCAATCATCTCCATATTCAGTACATCAGGAATAAAGCCGGCACCGATTCCCTGTATTTTATGAGGACCAGGCTTTCCTCCAGAAAGAACAGCTGAATCTTCCGGTTCAACTGCTATTGCCTTAAAAGATGGTTTCCGGGACTTGATAACTTCTGAGATTCCGGTAATTGTTCCTCCTGTACCGACGCCTGCCACGAGATAATCTATTTTTCCATCTGTATCATTCCATATTTCCTCTGCCGTTGTTCGGCGGTGAATATCAGGATTTGCAGGGTTCATGAACTGGTGAGGGACAAAAGAGTTTGCAGTTTTCTTTGCCATTTCATTGGCTTCTTCTATGGCACCTTTCATGCCTTTGCTACCAGGTGTGAGCACTATCTCAGCACCTAGCAATCTCAGTATTTTCCTTCTTTCGATACTCATTGTGTCAGGCATGGTCAGAATGAGACGGTAGCCTTTTGCTGCACAGACGAATGCAAGACCAATACCCGTATTTCCCGAAGTTGGTTCAATAATGACCGTATCTTTATTGAGACACTCATCTTTTTCTGCAGTCTCTATCATGTTCAGGGCAATACGGTCCTTAACAGAACTTAAAGGGTTGAAAGATTCTACTTTTGCAATCACAGTTGCATAACATCCCTCAGTTATTCTGTTCAAGCGCACAAGTGGTGTATTCCCAACGGTTTTAGTAATGTCTTCGTAGATTTGGATTTTCCCAACTCCTTATATTAGTCAGCTCTTGATGTTCCAAAATATTATGAAAATACCTTGGAGGATTTCGATATTCCCTCATTTTAGATCATTAAAGTATTCAAACTCAATTATATCCTCTCATTTTTTATCATTTTGTTTATTTCTCTTCATTAATCCTTATTTTTAGTATAGCTCCCGCTATCCTAAATTACTCCTTTGGTTTTTAGTGTCCTCAATTGATGCAGATTAAAACAAAAAGCTGTCATCAACATTTTTGCATTCACTCTTTCTACAGTTGTAACAAGAACCTTTCTGGTTTTAAATATTTCTTTTGTCACTGCATACACTCTTTCGCAAGGGACTCTTTTCACACTTATTCTTTCATTTCTGAGGATATCCATTATTCCTAAAGGATGTCCTCTTACAGCTCGTTGCATTGTTGCTGCAAAACCTTTTGCTATTGCTCCAAAATATCCTTTATCTCTATACACCACTTCACCCTTTTCAGACAGATCAACCTGTGAATCGTGAAGTGATGCAGTTGTTGTCTCAAATCTTCTGATTAGTTCATAATCCTTATCAATAATTGTATGAAGTTTGTATCCAAAGTGAGATTTACCATTTTTCTTAGTCCAGGTTCCATCTTTGCTTCTTCTTGTTTTCGCATCTTTTCCTCTGAGTACATCTGCTTTTGCATGTCCTGGATCTGAGTGAATAAAAGTTGCATCCTGGATCATTCCTTTTTTAATCTTCAAACCAAGAGCATCAAGCTGATTCTGCATTTCATCCCACACCGCTTTTTCTTTACCATTGTCGATAATTCTCTTCCTGAATGACCAGACAGTTGTACTGTCTGGTACATATTCAGGAAATCCCAGGAATTTCCTAAAGGATATCCTGTCAATACACTGCTTTTCAAGCTCAGCATCAGAAAGACCATGCCATTGTTGCAGAACAAGCATCTTGAACATTACAATAACATCAGCTTCAGGCCGTCCGCCTGAAGCTGTTCTGTTTATGTACATTGACTCCAGAATAGGGCGAAAAGGCTTCCAATCTACTAAATATTCAATTTCAGCAAGCTTATCTCCGACAGATTGGAGACGCTTATATTCTTCATTTAAGGCAAAATCAGTAAAAGAATCCATAATAGTAAATTTGCTTTGCTATTATTTATATTTTATTAAATTGTATGGGTATTGATGGTAGTTTATCGAAATCCTCCTTGGAATTTATGTCCTCACTTTTTTTCCTTAATAATGAGCCTTGGTTCCTCAATGACAACCTTCGTATCCGGTGGAACGGATCTGGTTAGCCACACACTACCACCGATAACCGAACGAGCTCCGATTGTAGTTTCTCCGCCAAGGATAGTTGCATTTGAATAGATGACAACATCATTTTCTATGGTAGGGTGTCTCTTTTCTCCACGAATGAGCTCACCGGTTTCATCTTTTGGAAAACTAAGGGAACCAAGGGTAACACCCTGATAGATACGGACATTGTTTCCAATTTCACAGGTCTCGCCTATGACGACACCGGTTCCATGGTCGATGAAGAATCCATTTCCTATCCTGGCTCCAGGGTGAATATCAATTCCAACGATACTGTGAGCATATTCTGTCATTATTCGCGGAACTATGGTAATTCCCTGTTTGTGTAGTTCATGGGCTGACCTGTAAACCGTCATGGCAAGTAGGCCGGGGTAACTGAAAATAATCTCATCATAATTTTTAGCTGCAGGGTCTCCTTCGTATGCGGCGATAATATCCGCTGCCAGCATGGATCTTATTTCAGGAATCTTTTTCAGGAACTTCAATGTTTCCTCATGTCCGCGGTCAATACATTCGGTGCACTCTTCTTCAAAACGATTACATTCGTGTATGATGCTGTTGGTTATTTGTTTTGAGAGTTTGCTAAAGAGTTCGGTAATCTCGTTCCCGATGTGATATGAAAGTGTGTTCCTGTCAACGGTCTGGTCCCCAAAATAACCAGGAAAGAGAATGTCCTTTATCAGATCAATTATTTCTATAAGCGATTCTTTTGATGGTATTACTGCAGCATCAAGATGGTCAAAGCACCCCTTTTCAGAGCAACTGTTTATGACCATGTCCACAATTCCAGGAATTTCTGACCGGTATTCATTATCGATCATAGAATCCAGTATCACGCATCTTTGCTTTTGCGCTGGTGATTTTTTATCCATAGTTAACCCCCACCTGTTTTTGATTAGTTTGAATTGTTAACAGTGTGAATGCAGATTATGCTTTGAAGAATCGAAGCAGTATGTATTACTCATTTTCCGGCAACATGTCTGTCGGAAATTAATTAATAGTCTACTTTCAGCACTCCCGTATAATGATTGAAAACAATGAGATTTAAAAGCTTTGAAGTTACAGAAATACCACTCTAAAATTGAGAGTCTGGAATCTAGGACGGGAACATCTTTCATCTGCTTCTTAGTGAACTTAAACAACTTTAAATACCAGGCAACGTTAAATCTTTTATGAAACCTTCCGGAAGTCTGCTGAAGATCATAAGTGAAGACCTGATGCCTGTAACTGAAATTGATATAAGGGCACTGGCTGAGATATATGCTGAGGAGAATGTTTACCTTTCAGTTTATCTGCCTGTGAGCAGGGAAAATGAGCATGTGAACAGGGTATTTGTGAATTCCAGGGTTGGGGCGATAAAGAAAGTTTTGCCTGCGGATCTTCGACCGGAGTTCGAGAAGACATTTGACATGGCAGAAGAGCTACTTTTTGAACCTGCGGTTTCAGGTGAGAGGGGAAGGATAATTTTTGCATCTGCACCCGATTCTTTCCTGCATGTTTATAGATTGGCTGTGGAGCCGGAAAAGTCTCTGGTTCTTGATACGTCTCCATTTTTACTGCCTCTGGCAAGACTGAGGGCAGATTATGAAGACTACGGCATGCTCCTTGTGGATTCAAGGGAAGCCAGATTTGTTTGCATACGTTCGGATATTGCAGAAGAGAAAAAGCACCTGTCTACAGACCTTATGAAAAAGCACAAGAAGGGAGGATGGAGCCAGATGCGTTTCAACCATTTGAGAAAGGAGGCGATCAAATCATTTTTCTCAGAGGTGGTAGAGAATGTTCAGGGTACATGTGATGAGTTGCAGACAAGGGGACTGGTAATTGCCGGACCTGGTGAGGCAAAGCAGGAACTTATGGACTTGCTCTCGCAGGATGTCCGGCAGAGCGTACTGGGTGTTATTGACGTAGCAATGGATATTTCCCGCGATGAACTGGTAGAGGAAAGCGACTCTGTCCTGCATGAAAATGAACTTTCCACATCAAAGAAAAAAGCGGATGAGTTGAAAAACGCAATCTTAAAAGGTGGTCTGGCTGTAGCCGGTGTGGAAGACGTCCGGAATGCCCTGGAGCAGGCAAGGGTAAACGTACTCTTGATTGTTAAAGGCTCTTCAGTCCCGGGATGGATATGTGAGAGATGCCAGAACCTGCAGGCAAACACCCGGCCACCGGAACAATGCGACAGGTGTGGAGGACCGACATCATCTGTAAATATAGTGGAAGAACTCTATGAACTTGCCCAGCGCACGGGTGCAGAAGTGGAGTTCATTGAACAAAGGGATTTCCTTGATTCTGATGATGCGGTGGGTGCGCTGCTGAGATACTGAGAGATAATTATCTCTCAGTTTTTCAATGATTCTTTCTGATCATTTGATGCAGTAAAAACCAGCCTGCATGTAGGAGTACCAGAAGAGTTCCACTGTCCTGAATCCCGTTTCCCTTAACAGTTTCAGGTGTTCTTCAACATTTATGGGGAAATATTCGGCTCCAAAGCGCTTAAGGTGGGCTTCCACTTCATCCTCACTTCTTCCATGTACAGATTGGAATTCTCCCCAATATCTTTTCCCGACAGAGATCCCTTCCTCAGTGAGCGGACTGATGTTTTCAAAGGTGATGAAAATGCCGCCTTTTTTCAGCAGTTCATAGCACTTCTTCAAAGCTTTTGTACGATTCTCACGATCAAGGTAATGGTGGCACTGGATTGCAGTAATAGCATCCGGCTTTTTTTCGAGTTTTTGGGAGAACTCCTGGGTTGGTGAAGCTTTCAGAAATTCAACTCTTTTGTGATTGTATGAGGGGAATTTATCCTTTGCCAGCTCCAGCATTTTTTCTGATGGGTCGAGCATCAGAAATTTCGTGTCCGGGAATTGTTCAATTGCCTCTGAAATGAGTGAGCCTGTCCCGCAGCCCGTATCCATCCAGATCTTTGGGGTAGAAGGAAGTGACTTTACAAAGTTGATTGTTTCAAGATGGAAAGATGAGTAGTAGGGAAGGACAGATTTTATCTTGGTATCATAATCTTCGGGTAGATGAGGCGTTTTGTTTCCTGGAGGGTTTGCGGAAGACATGTAAAAAGCTGGACTATTTTCTACTTTATATATTCTTTGGAAGAACTTTTATATAATGTAGCAACCAAATGACTGATTAGTCAATTTCAGAAGTAGACTATGGAAGAACAAATGCTGAAAGAGTACAATTATAATTGCAATTAGTTATTGAATAAGAGGAGGAATTCAATGTTATACAGGAAAATGCCAAAAAACGGAGATGAACTTTCAATACTTGGCTTTGGTGCCATGCGCCTGCCGGTTAAGGAAGATCATAGTATCGATGAGGAAAAGGCTACGCAGATGGTCCGTTATGCAATTGATAATGGCGTGAACTATATCGATACTGCATGGCCCTACCATATGGGACAGAGTGAGCCTTTCCTTGGCCGTGCACTTGCAGACGGATACAGGGAAAAGGTGAAGATTGCTACGAAACAGCCCCAGTGGATGGTGAAAAAGCCTGAGGATATGGACAGGTTCCTGAATGCCCAGCTTGAGAAGCTGAATACCGATCATATCGACTATTACCTGATCCATAGTCTTGCCGGTGAGAGCTGGAAGACTATTCAGGACCTTGGTGTTATTGAGTTCCTTGACAGGGCGAAGGCTGACGGGCGAATCATTAATGCAGGTTTTTCATACCACGGTGCAAGTGAGGATTTCAGTGAGGTAGTTGATGGCTACGACTGGGATTTCTGCCAGATACAGTACAATTTCCTGGATGAGAATGTGCAGGCAGGAAAAAAAGGGCTTGAATATGCTGCATCTAAAGGGCTTGGTGTTGTGATAATGGAACCCCTGAGAGGTGGCAACTTGGTAAATCCTGTTCCTTCCCAGGTGATGGATATCTGGAATGAGGCAGATGTAAAACGCAGCCCTGTGGAATGGGCATTGCGCTGGATATGGAACCATCCTGAGGTTACAGTTATACTCTCCGGTATGAGTGAACCCTCCCAGGTTGAAGAGAACCTGAGGTTTGCAAAGGAAGGTTTGCCAAATTCGCTGACGGAAAAAGAGCTCGGGCTTGTGAGCAGGGTAGCTGAGAAGTACGGCGAACTTATGAAGATTGGTTGTACGGGATGCAGGTACTGTATGCCATGTCCTGAGGGTGTTGATATCCCTTCGTGTTTTGAAATGTACAATAACCTGCAAATGTTCGGCTCAGATGATATGCTGATGCTGATGTATGCTGCAAGACTGGGTGGTATCCTGGGAGGACCCGAGAAGAGTTTTGCTTCGCAGTGCATACAGTGTGGAAAATGCCTTGATGCATGTCCGCAGCATATTGCCATTCCTGACATGCTGGAGAAGGTTGCAGAGGAGTTCGAAGGTCCTGGTATGGAAGAGAGAAGGGGTTTTGTCAAGCAGTTGTTTGTTAACGATAGCTGTTAGATCGTTAGAATAATACAATGATTATAGATAGGGAAATTTGATAACGTAAAGAATGTTTTAAAAGATCAGCTGGGTTTCAGTTATAGTGAGGGAGGTGTTGAGAATGCTTTTCCTTGCACAACTGAAGTCTCATCTTGCGCTTGAATCTGTGTGCTGATACCGGCATTTACTCCTGTGCTGAAAAGGAGTTTTGTTAAGTTAGCAGGTAGAAGGTATGATATTTATTTACATTGAAATTTTATAAAATACAAATAACAAATTGATTAAATACTATAATTGGGTTTGTTAATTATACGGTTATTCTACATTTTTTTGTAGAGTGTTTCCTCTATCAACTAAAACGAGTTGTATTTTATGAAAAAGACATTACTTGATGTTCTGTTTGCTTCTGAAAAAAGAAAGAATGTGATTTTATTACTGAAAGATAGCCATCAGGAAATGAGTTTTCTGCTTGTTAATCTCAATACTTCAAGGCAGGCATTACTTCCGCAGATGAAGATCTTGAAAGAGCATAATCTTATTTATCAATCGGATGACAGTTACGGGTTGACAAGTATTGGAAAGTTGATAGTCAATGAAATGAAACCCTTTCTGGATACTATTGAAATGCTGGATGAAAGCAGTCGCTACTTCGCGCAACACAAACTAGATGCTATTCCAAAACATCTCCTGAGAAGGATAAATGATATCAGGGGTTTAACTCTTGTAGAACCCGGATATGTTAATTCAATTGAACTGAATGCAGATTATCTTACAGACTGCCTTGAATCTAAAGCTGTTTACTTTGTTTATACTTTTATGCATCCAGGAGCCCTATCTGTTTTGGATCAGCTGGTCAATAAAGGCATAGAGGTTTCGATGATCTTTTCCAAAGAACTTATCTCTAAATTATAGTTATTAACCAAACTATTAATACTAATTGAGTATAACAATACTGTATGGCTAAACCCGAACAAATTCCGATAAAGCATCATCTTTCATCAGAAGAATTGCTTAAACATATTAAGTCATTAGAGAAAGACACACGAGTTCTACAACGTTTATATTTTGTTAAACATCGTTATGAAGGAGCTTCTGTTAATGAAGCAGCTAAACTTGTAGGGATATCAAAACCCGTTGCATATCAATGGCAAGAGCGGTGGAATCAAGACGGATATGAAGGATTAAAGCCTAGGTTTTCAGGAGGATGTCCTTCCAAACTCACTGATGATCAAAAAGAAAAACTAAGGGACATGTTACATGAAAGAGATGATTGGTCTACAAAAGAAGTTCAGGAACTCATTTATAATGAATTTAAGGTTCAATACACCATTAAGCAAATACTAGTGATCTTGAAGAAGTTTGGCATGCATCATGCCAAACCATATGCGCATGATTATCGAAGACCACAAAATGCAGAAGATTGTTTAAAAAAAACTTACCGTTAATCGATGATGATTGCGTTATCGGATTTCTTGATGAATCATCTCCCCAAACAACATCAAATACGGTTCGTTTATGGTCTTTCAATAAACCTGCCATCTTCAAAAACACAACCAGGATAAAAGCAAACTCCTTCGGTTTTTATGCATTGAATGGTAATTCTGTTATTGATTTCAAAGAACATTCAACCAAGGAGGATGTATGTTCGTTTTTATCAGCTGTTAAAAACAATAACATGGGAGAGAGAATCGTAATTATTCTCGACAATTTTAGATCACATCGAGCAAAATATACAGTGGAATTTGCACAGGCAAATGATATTGAATTGGTCTATTTACCTCCATATTCACCCGACTTGAATCCAATCGAATTCATCTGGAAAAGTGTCAAAAGAATTATTTCTCGCAATTTTGTGAAAGATCTGGATCATATGAAAAATCTGATTGCTGAGGCGTTTATTGATTGTTCATCAAAGATTAGCTTCGCAAGAAAATGGATTGAGACATTTCTGGATGATAAGTTAAAAATGTTAAGTTAGTAACTATAATTGATGAAATGTATGATGAATCTAAATCTGCTCTTGGACTTGAAAATGTTAAGATATATACTTATGAAAAAGATGTAGAAATTTCATCACTCACGGTTTGTGACACTGGTTTTCTTTTAAGGCTACTTTCCAAAGATAATGAATTTAGTAATAAGCAGGTGACATGCTCCAGCCCAGAAGGGCGCAAGTGGGGTAAGGATCTTTATGATTATTACCTTAAAGATGCAAAGCTGATAACTGAAATATAATTTTTTATGTTTCTTTTTCTGGCAAAAAGAGTAATTTAATTAAAGTGGGATTAATTCTCTTTGATATTTGTTTATTTCTGGTGACAAATTTAGGTTGAATATGATTAATTACATAATCGAAGAAAAGCTTCCTTCAGTTGAAGAGTATAAAGAGCTACGAGAATCGGTTGACTGGTCTTTCCCGGAAGATAAATACATTTGCAAGAGTCTGAAAAATTCTAATTACTGCGTTTGTGCTATTGAAGATGGCAAGGTCATAGGCATGTCCCGTGTAGTAGGAGATTACAGTTTCATCTTTTTTGTTGCTGATGTCATCGTTCTGCCAAGATACCAGAATCAGGGAATTGGCACTGCACTTATGGAAAGAATAATGTTTTACTTGAAACCCAAGTTTGACAGTCAAAAGTAATAAATGTGTTCTTAATTTTGTTGTATTCGACCAAAAATGCAAACAAAACTAAGAACATACGAGATTATTCCTAACGAGAATATATGCTTTCCCATCGGAACCATTCTGGCAGTAAACCAACTTTACGAACTCCTTGACTTTTCCACTGTTTTTGGCAAACACAAAAAACATGGTATTGACATCAACGAGCTATTGAAAGCTCTTGTGAGCTATAAGCTCACAGATAATTTTAGCATCAAAAAAGCACATACATGGATTAACCGTAATGAAGTCCTTGATATCTTTAATCTTAAGGAATTTAGTGAAAGAACTCTGTACAGGGTTCTTGAAACCCTGGGAAATAATCGTGAAACGATTATTTCAGATATTCAGGATCGACTGTTTGCGAGGTATGATTTTGAACATACCAATATCAACATGGATTGGACAAGTGTTGTATTGTATGGCGATAAAGCTCCACTTGGTAAATATGGATATAGTCGTGATCATAGGCCAGATAAGAAGCAAATAACCATAGGTATCAGCGAACTCGCTGATCCCATCAACCTTCCTATTGGAATCACTGTAGAGAAAGGGAATTTGAATGATCATACTCATTTTAAGAGGACATATCATCAGGTAAATAAGAGACTTAGAAAAGGTTCTCTTGTTGTGTTTGATAAAGGTGCAAACAGTATAGAGAATATTGCCTTGGTCAGAGCAGATGAGATGCAGTACATAACTGCAAAAAAGCTTAATAAAAGCGATGATAAGATCATCGCAGATTTTGCTGGATATTATCCTGAGATAGTTGATCAGGAGAATGGAATCTATGGAATTAAGATTACTAAACCCAGTAGTGTAAACTATATTTACTTCTCAGAGAAGCTTCAAAAAGAACAACTGGAATCAAAGGGAAGAAAAGTTCTAAGACAAATTCATGAGGCGAGAGAATTACAGGAGATTATTGACAAGAATAAAAAGATTCCAAAACGTTTCAGGATCAATAATGTACTGATTGATGTAAGTTATTCATTTCAGACGAAACTTATCGAACTCAGTGAAAATGAAGCGATTAAACTTCTTGAAGATAAGCTCATCACTGGAAGAGAAGGATTTTTCTGCCTAAAATCAAGCAAGAATTTGACATTAAAACAAGCTATTCTAACATATCGAAAAAAAGATTCAATTGAGAAGATATTTCATTCCCTGAAGAACGAGATTGAGATCAAACCTTTGAGAGTGTGGACGGATGATAGCATTTATGGTGCTATAATCATTGGATTCATTGCACAGTTGTTCATATCGGTGATGCGATATGAATTTACAGAACTGAAACATATGTCAACAAAATTCATTAAAAAATCCGGCATTGTTAATTAAACATAGCTAGTTCTTTATTCCTATATTTCATCAAGAGCAAAACGGAGATTTTTAGCATTTCAAGACTTTTAGTATAACACTTTGACTTTCTCCTTAGTCTTGCCAGGAAATGCCTAAATATGCTGTTGTATCCTTCAACAGTATATGTTTCTGCTTTTGATCGAGTATGGATGTTTCTGGGGACTAACTTGGCATATGCCCTCCAATAATCCGTCATTACTTCCCCAACCTCTTTTGTCTTTAACTTTTTCCAGAGTTTTTGTCCTGTTTTTGTTCCTCTGCTGCCAAAAGAGCAATCGATGAATTTCTTCCCATATCTATCAACAGCAATCCATATCCAGCAGTAGTTTTTTTATTCCCAATATAAGTATGCATCTCGTCCAATTCCACAACAGAAATCTCATTTTCACTTTTTAGATCCTCTAATTCACTACCAAATTTTCGAATCCATTTTTGAACAGAAACATGACTAACGCCCAAAAAACGTCCAATTGAACGAAATCCCAACCCCTCCAGATAGAGTTGTAAAGCCTGTCGCTTAACAGATACGGGGCTAGCGGTGGATTTTATATCTACTGAATAGTTGTATCCACAATCATGGCATTTGTAGCGTTGTCGACCATCAATCCTACCGTTCTTCTTATGACTGGAACTCTTACACTTTGGACAATTCATATATAAAAAGAGGCCATCATATTATATAACGATGTTTAATTACCAAAGCCAAAAATCCATTTCGAATTTGACAGTTACTGTGGATTCATGGCAGAGAAAATCAAAAAAGTACATTTACTCAAATTTTGATGCGATAAATACTCTGTTTTTGGAGCGTAAATGGGGAATTTCATGATATTTTAAGTGAATTTATTAAAACTGTCAAATAGGTTTTCTGGACAAAAAAACTAAAAATATGGGCTGAAATAGAAGAGATTCTCTTTCGAAAAGATACGAAACTGTCAAACTTGGGTTGAAAGAGAACGTTCAGGAATATTCGTACATTACCCTGATGTCAGCAAAAGGAAGAGAGAACTTTTACGAAAAATTCGGCTTTTTCAAAAGGCCTACGGATGAGCATGGTTATGGGATGATGGTTGAACTTTAAAATAAGGCTTTTAAGGAATCTGGCAGTGTAAGATATATTGGGCAAGTATGTTATCTTCTTGAATTATTTTTCTATTTTATTCAGCTTAATTTAATCTACTTACAGTTCCTCTTGGTTCCTGTAATTTGAAAAGGTTCCCGAAAAATATAAATACTATTTGTGAAGTTTGCTTTTATGACACGCTTCTTTTAAGCCAAGAATAAAGTCAAAGTTCACGACTATACATTTTGATACGGATGAAAAAAATAATTAAGTGTTTTTGTAGTCAACACAAAAACACATTCAATAGCATTTCTATTTATATTTTAGTATCTTGTGACTGATTCTTTCCACAATATTTAAATATGATAATTCGGAATGTGTTCTCCAAAAAATATAAATATGGTTAATGGGTTTTACCATCTTACTGTCCCTTCTTAAAAACAGTAATAAAATCATAATTATCTCTAACTCTCATAAATTAATGAGGTGTAAAAATGGAAATGGAAGATCTTGTTCTCTGTACTCTTGCTATTGGTGTTCTGGTAAGTTTTTTCATCTATGCGATGACGAATTCCCTTCACTCTAGTCTGCCATTGGTCGAAACTCTGGCAATTGGTGGTCTGTGGGCCTACCTTTTCAATAATCCGAATATTTTATAAAATGTGAGTATTATTTCAACTCACATGATGCAAATTAATAATTGTAACTATTCAGCCTACCACAATTAGCCTATTGATACTGATTTAATCAAAACGGAGATGTTTGCTCACTAACAACCTAAGAATCAAAAAAGCAATCAATGACAACAATCAAAATTAATGATCCTAATAAAATGTAGGTCTCAACTTTTTGTCAAGATTGCTATTGATAGTGTTTTTATCAGGCTGAATAGTTACTAATAATTTAGTATTGAACCTTTTTCTCTAATAATCATTTTTTTCCACTCTCATTCTCTTGCTTCAAATAAGCCAGTGCTTCCTGGGTGCTATCACAAACGTGCACATGCTGCTTTTCCATGAGCTCTGTTAGCTCTCTGTCGCTTTTCATTCTCTTCATGACTTCGGGCTGTATTGAAGTTAGGTAGACCTTCTGGTGGAGTTTTTTGCTTGATTTGATGAAACTCTTAAGTCGTTCGATGCCTGTTGTGTCTATGAAGGGAACATAACGCATACGCATAATTATGTGAGGTTTGCTAATGGTTATGTGTTCGTTTAGTTTGCCCTCGAAAACGTTCATGGCTCCAAAGAAGAAGGGGCCGTTGATGGTGTAGACCGAGACGTTCTTTTCAAGGTAGGAGTCGGCAAAAATGGTGGCGTTGATGCCTTTTGTCTTATCGTAGTTCTCAATTGTATGAATGTCTATTACATTTGTCAGTCTGATGAAGAGCAGGATAATTGAAAGGAACATACCCATTTGTACGGCAAACACAAGGTCAGTGAGCACTGTGAGCAGGAAAGTGACAAGCAGGACAGCGCTGTCCATCTTGCTGATATGCATTGTGGTTTTGAGTTCTGTTAGATTGATCATCCTCACGGAGACGAGAATGAGCACACCTGCGAGGTATGCTTTGGGGATGAAAGCAGCAATCGGACCCAGGAAGAGTAATATGATCAGCAGTATAATGGCATGGAAGATACCTGACATCTGCGTCTTTGCACCTTCCCTGATGTTCACGGCACTTCTTGCAATGGCTGCTGTACAGGGAATTCCTGAGAAGAAGGGCAGAATCATGTTCGCAATTCCATGACCAATGAGTTCCTTGTTGCTGTTGTGTTTTGTGTTGGTCATACCATCACAGACCACGGCACAGAGTAGTGATTCAATAGTTCCCAGAAGTGCGATTGTAAGGGCAGCTGGCAAGATTGCCATGAGTAGTCCAAGGTTGAAGTTTAACATCTGTATCTGTGGAAGCCCGGCAGGGATGCTGCCAACGATGGGGATGTCTATCTTGTAGAAAAAGACCAGCATTACCGATAGTATTAGTGCGATAATGGAAGCTGGAAGGCTGTTGATGTATCTGATTCTTGCCAGCATTCCCGGCAGATATAACAGAAGCAGAATGGTGGCAAAACATACCGTTATGGCAGTTGTGTCAAGAAGACTCAGATTGGAGATGATGGTGTATAGCGTTTCCCATACGTGTTCCTTTGCAGGAATTATCATTCCAAGAGCATTTGGTATCTGGCCGATAAGAATGATAGCACCGATACCGCTCGTGAATCCTGATATGACGGGGAGGGGGATGTATTTAACAACCTTACCAAGTTTCAGGACCCCGAACAGTATCTGAAATGCACCGGCAAAGAAGCCTGCAAGAAGTAGTCCTTCAAGCCCGAAGCCGTGCAGTGTTGAAAGAATGATGACAGTCATTGCCCCGGTGGGTCCGGAAATAGAGTATTTCGATCCCCCTGTTGCTGATACTAACATACCCGCAATGATAGCTGTGTACAGCCCCATCTGAGGCTCTACACCTGAAGCAATGGCAAAAGCAATAGCCAGCGGCAGCGCCACAATGGCCGTGATAAATCCAGCCTTTAAGTCGCTCGTAAACGATTCTCTGAAATATTGTGTAACTTTGTTTTCCGTTTTCATATAGAAGCCAGCTGACCCGAGTCAAGAATTGTTCTAATGAATGCGTAGAACAGTGCTTAGATATATAAAACAAATTGATAATGAAAAAAAGTTATAAATGTTATGAGAAGTTATGAGAAAGCTCATTTTATTCATTTTTCGAACATGAAATTAAAGAAATAAAGGTCAAGAAGGACTTTTTTGGGAAGTTTGTGTTCTTTAAGAGGCCTAAGGATGACTATGTTCCGGAATCTTTCATCCATCATAATTATCTCTCAATCCTCCCAATAAAATCATATGAACCCCATCATCTCCCAAATTAGAAAAGACCTGGAACAAAACGCCGATGAAAAAACAAAGATCAGTTCCGCCCGTTTTTTCAAAGAGGAAACGAAATCTTACGGCGTGAAAACAGCCATAGTTACGAAAATGTCAAAACAGTACTTCAAAAGCATATCCTCCGAAAGTAAGGAAGACATTTTTGCGCTTTGTGAGGAACTCTTGAGTTCAGATTACAACGAGGAAGCCTTCATTGCGCTCAAATGGGCTGACTATCTTAATCCTCACTACGAGCCCAAGGATTTTGCAGTTTTTGAGAGATGGATCGGGGAGTACATAAACAATTGGGCAAAATGTGACACCCTTTGTAATCATGCAGTGGGGACTTTTATCGACATGTATCCCGAGTATATCGAATCACTCAAAACCTGGACGGCTTCTGATAACCGCTGGTACAGGCGGGCTGCTGCCGTTACACTGATATTGCCCGCCCGACGGGGAGATTATCTGGATGATGTACTGGAGATCGCCGACCTCCTGCTGACGGACGAAGATGATCTTGTCAGGAAAGGGTACGGCTGGATGCTCAAGGAAGCAAGCAGGGAACATCAGCAGGAGATTTTCGACTACGTCATGCAAAATAAGAAGGTAATGCCCTGTACTGCACTGAGGTATGCTATCGAGAAAATGCCGAAGGATTTGAGGACTAAAGCTATGGAAAAATGATTTCTGAGCTGTTTAGTGAAGTTGCTATGCGTGTTTCTTCCAGTGACTCTGTTTCTAATTATTCTAATCCTTCACTGATTGTTGAGCCGGTTGTTACCGGGCAGAATGCTATTATATTCTTGCACATTCATCCACCCTTCTTATCCATCCATATTTCAGGAACTCAGTAGAAGGGTACAAAAACTTTGGCTGGCATTATTATTCTGATCAATAATCAGAATATTCGTGGTAATACCAGCTATTCAATTACAGAAACTACTTTTAAATAAAGTAGATGCAAACAACTTCTCATGCACCTAGTGGCAAAATTGTTTTACCATATTTTTCATTTAATACTTCAGCCAGAGCCAAATAGATTGCACTAAGACCACAAAGGATTCCTTCATAGCCAGCGAGCTGCTTTAACATTTCACTTCCTGTAAAATCGGATATTGCCAGCAACACGAATAACAATGCTAATGTTCCGAAAACGATTTGCAATGCCCGGTTAGCTTTGAAAGTTCCTATGAACATTCCAAAGGTGAACAGTCCCCACATAAACAGATATGCTGACATTTCGATTGCACTTGGAGCGTCTCCCAAGCCAAATTCTGGTGCGATCAGTATGAAGACCAAAGTGAGCCAGAATACACCGTATGAAGTGAACGCTGTTGTCCCGAAGGTATTGCCTTTTTTCCATTCCATAATCCCTGCTATAATTTGAGCAAAACCTCCATAAAACAAACCCATAGCTAAGATCATTGATCCCAGTCCAAAAAATCCTGCATTATGTAAATTAAGCAGTACCGTAGTCATCCCAAAACCCATCAATCCCAATGGAGCTGGGTTTGCTGTTATATCCTTGATCAAAGTTTCATCCATGCTAATACCCCCTAATATTCACTCCTAAAAAAATGACATTGTAGTCTATGGGAGAGTAGGATATAAATATTATCGATTGTTGGTGCTTATTTCAAGAGGATATCTAATTAGCTCCAGAAACTCACAGCTTCAGATCTATAGTTGCAAATATTTTAAAAGGAAATATCCAGAGTACTAAATTCTAAATCAACTCTTAGAAGCAAAAAAGAATTGATAGAGAAATTCATACAAGAAAATCTCCCTGATATCCACACTAGTGATAGTGTTTCAGAGGAATTTGAGCAATTCTGGAATAATGAACAGGAAAAAGCTTTTGAGCAACTGGTAAAAGATGAAGTTCTATCAGAAGAGCGAACCCAAAAACTCATAGAAAACTACCTCTACGCTGAACAAGAACCAATATTAGATGAGATATTGGAATTAATAGAAGGTGCACAACCATCTGTTCTGAAGCGCAAAAAGATAGGTGCTAGAATATTGACAAGAATAAAGGATTTTGTTGATACTTTCATCGATGGTATGGATACAAATTGATTTATATTTATCGTAAAATTCCCATCATAAATTTTAACTTTACTTGTTTGGATATAAAGTGCTAGTCAAGCTCGTGACCATGTGTATATAAATAGCTAGTCAAACGTTTGACCAGTTATTTATATGTAATTAAGTATGCTTATATAGTAAAAACATATATTTATATATATGGACTTTTTGGAGGTATCCCGGCAGAATCCCTGGTGGAAAAATGCGTCTGAAATATTTAATGATGAAAAAATAAAGCAATTAGATGCATCTGATATCCAGTGGAAACCACGCCTGAAATATTATCTTAAATTTGACCGTGATAAAGTCTATACTCTCCGTGGTCCAAGACAGGTAGGCAAAACAACATTATGCAAGACATTGATACAGGATTTACTGACAGAGAATGATCCAAAAAGTATTTTTTATTACAGTTGTGATCTGGTATCCAATGAAAAAGAATTATTTGATGTAATTCATCAATATATGGACTGGTCATCAGCTTTTGACCTTGATCGGAAATATCTCTTCCTTGATGAAATTTCCTCTGTGAAAAACTGGGAAAAAGGTTTGAAACACCTGATAGATACAGCTGTTTTAAAAAATACTTCTATTATGCTAACAGGCTCTCACTCCATAGACATAAAAAAGAGCATTGAAAGGCTTCCAGGAAGAAGAGGTGAAGCTAATGAGACCATTGACAAAATTCTTTTACCAATGAAATTTGCCGAATTTGCTGAAAGTGTAAGCCCTGAAATAAAGGCTCTATTTGAAGAACATGGTCTTTTCCATAATTCTAAAAGGCAGGAAATAATTCATGGATTATTTGAGGGAGAGATCGATCCTATTCTCAATATTTTGCAACTTTATCAGGATGATATAAACACTCTATTTGATCAGTATCTCATGACCGGAGGTATTCCAAGACCGGTAAATGAGTTTTTTTCTAATGGAACTATCAACAATAGTACCTATGAATTATATGTGCGCTCTCTTATGGGTGATCTTGCAAGATGGCAAATTCCGGAAATTGCTGTGAAGCAAATTCTAAGTTCTTTATTTAAAAAGCTCACTACAAATGTTAGCTGGCAGAGCTTAGTTAATGAGACTGATATTTCCTCGCATAATACGATATCAAAATATGTGCAAAGTCTTGAAAGTTCATTCGTATTAAATATATTATATGCTCTTGACCTTAACAAGAAGGTTCCAAGTTTTAGAAAAGAAAAAAAGATATATCCGCAAGATCCGTTTATTTTTCATTCTCTAAGATCATGGACTTCTGCTTCAGTGAATTACTTTGAATCCAGTCTTGAATATCTCTCTAGTCCGGAAAATAAAAGCAAACTAGTTGAATCTGTTGTCCAAAGCCATTTTGTAAGGTTCATGTACAATACATTTCCAAGTGATATTTTTTCTCCCGAAGAACATCTTTTCTACTGGAGAGGCAAAGGTGGAAAAGAAGTTGATTATGTATTAAAGTCAAAAGACAATGAATTATTGTCTGTTGAATTAAAATATCAAAATAAACTTCAAAAAAGTGATTATAAAGCCTTATCCTCATTTTCAAAGGGTATAATGCTTTCCAAAAATAACTTTGAGCCTGGCAATTATCTTACAATTCCCGTTTCTCTCTTCCTATTATTAATATGATAATTGCTAGCTTAATATCAGACTTCACTGGAAGGACACAACTCATTAACTACACATATCCCGCATTTGGGTTTTCGTGCAATGCAGACATTGCGTCCGTGCAGTATCAATGTCATAGAAAGGTTTTCAAGTTCCTGTTTTTTTGCAATTGCCATGAGGTCTTTTTCGATCTTTACAGGGTCATGGTGCTGGGTGAATCCAAGCCTTTGTGAGAGGCGGGTTACATGCGTGTCAACTGCAATACCCTCGATGATGCCAAAACCTCTTGCAAGAACTATGTTGGCTGTCTTCCTGCCCACACCCGGGAGTTTCAGCAGGTCTTCCATAGTGTTGGGGACTTTTCCATCATAATCTTCCAGAATGATCCGGGCGCTGCGGATGATATGCTTTGCCTTCTGGTGGTAAAAGCCTGTTGTGTAAATGTCTTTTCCGAGCTCTTCAAGGTCAGCACTGGCGTAATCCTCCACACTGCGGTATTTCTTGAACAGCACTTTTGTAACCAGATTGACCTGCCTGTCCGTGCACTGGGCCGAGAGAATCGTGGCCACCATCAGCTCCAGGGGATTACTGAAATGAAGCATAGGAGCAGCATTGGGATACTCATTCTGCAGTAGTTTGAAAATCTGGTTAAAATTTTTACTGTTATCAGGTGATCGAGATTGCGTGGTCATGAGGATAGATAGGTATTTGTTACTTCTTATGTTTATTCAATACCCCATCATTTCGACTCGAACTAAAAATAATAACTATTAATATAAAAAATATAGGCAAATGTAACTACTAAAAAGAAAAGAATAAAAGTTACGGGTTTTAGAGCCCGAATTCTTCAATGTTCTTATTTGCAAGTGCCTGGATCTTTACGATCTCTTCATCGCCGCCTTCCTTAGTGAAAAGGTGCTTGAAACGGCGCTGCATCTTGAGATATTCTTCAACAGGCTTCTTGTTCTTGCCGATCTTCCTGACCTTGGTGACTTCGCCGTTCTCTACCTCATAAAGTGGCCAGAGACCGGTCTGTACAGCCAGCCTTGCTACCTCCACAGTCTTGGATGTATCGAATCCCCATCCTGTAGTACATGGTGCGTGGCAGTGGACATAAGTCGGACCTTCAATTTCCGTTGCCTTTTTCACCTTGTTGATCATGTCTCTTGGGTATGCAAGGGATGTTGTAGCAACGTATGGTGAACCGTGTGCAATCATAATCGCAGGCATGTTCTTCTTTGGTCTTGGGTTTCCGAAAGACTCCTTACCTGCAGGACTTGTAGTGGTTGATGCATAGAATGGTGTTGCACCACTTCTCTGCACACCGGTGTTCATGTAAGCCTCATTGTCAATACAGACGTAAGTGATGTCATGGCCTCTCTCAAAGACACCTGAAACAGAACGCATGCCTATATCAAGAGTTGCACCGTCTCCTCCCATAACAATGACCTTTGTATCTCCCTTCTTTCCAAGGGCCTTAAGGGCTGCCTCAATACCTGATCCTACAGCAGCGGCATTCTCGAAAAGTGAGTGAATCCATGGTACATTCCATGCAGTCTCAGGGAACGGAGTTGTCATAACTTCAAGACATCCGGTAGGATTGACAACTATACAGTCCTCTCCGGCGCCCATAAGTGTGAACTTTGCAGCCATTGCATCACAGCAACCTGCACAACCTCTGTGTCCCGAGGCAAACAATGTTTTCATAATAGTTCCTCCTTCACATCGGTAAACTGGCTTTCGATCTTGATACCTGTCTTCATGACTTCCTTTGCCTCATCGATTATCTTCTCGATCGTGTCCACCTTAATGTCACGTCCACCGTGGCCGATCATGTAACCGACTGTAGGTACGCGGATATCGGTGTTGTAGAGTGCGGATTTGGTTTCGGTAAAGAGAGCTCCTTCGTTAAGTCCCAGTGAGATGTTCTTGTCGAGGACAACAACGACCTTTGCATCCTTTACAACGTTCTTGATAGCTTCTGCAGGGAATGGTCTGAATGCCCTGACCTTCAAAAGTCCTACCTTCACATTCCTGTCCCTGAGTTTATCAATGACGTCCTTAATGGTTCCAACAATGGATCCCATTGCCATGATGATGATTTCTGCATCATCTGTCTGGTACTCATCGATAAGTCCTCCAAAGTGTCTTCCGTATACATCGTAGAACTCATCTGCAACATCCTCTATTTTCTTAAGAGCTTTTTGCATTGACTGCTCCTGGATATACCTGAACTCTGTGTAATAGTTAGGATCTGCAAATGCACCGAAGGTCAATGGGTGCTTTGGATCAAGCACATGCTCGGGTTCATAGGTTGGCAGGAAATCATCCGTCAGGTCCTGCTCAAGCAGTACGACAGGTTCGTAAACGTGTGAGAGGATAAAACCGTCCATACATGTCATTGAAGGCATAAGTATGTCCTTGTCCTCGGAAATCTTGTAGGCCTGTGCTGTCATGTCCGAGACTTCCTGTATGTTCTCGGCGTAGAGCTGTATCCAGCCGGTATCTCTCTGGGAGATTGCATCCTGCTGATCGTTCCATATGCTGATAGGTGCACTGACAGCCCTGTTTGCGATTGTCATCACAACAGGCAGTCTCATACCTGAGATGTTGAACAGTACCTCGTGCATGAGTTCAAGACCCTGTGAGGTTGTGGCTGAGTAGCACCTTGCTCCGGCAGCAGATGATCCGACCAGTGCTGAAAGTGCTGAAAACTCAGATTCTACGTTGATGTATTCACAGTTTGGTATCTCACCGTCTGCCATGAATTGTGAGAGGTCCTCGACAATATGTGTCTGGGGTGTGATAGGGTAAGCAGATATAACATTTGGCCTGGACACCTTTACAGAATGTGCAACTGCATATGAACCCTCAACAACGACCATCTTACTCTTGTCTATTTGCATTTCATGTGCCATTTATTTCTCCTCCAGCACCATGGTAATTGCGTCCTTCGGACATTCATTTGCACAGATTCCGCATCCTTTGCAGAAATCGTAATCGAACTCAAAGAATCCGTCTTCTCTTGGGAGTACGGACATGTCCGGACACAGGAGTTCGCATAACTTGCATTTGATGCATTTGTCGTAATCGTAAACAGGCTTGAAGGTTCTCCATCCGCCGGTCTTGTTGACCCTGGTGGTACCTCCCTCACAGACGCCTCCCGGTAGGATCTTCATTTGTTAGCCTCCATCATCTTGTATGCTTCCATGATAGCTTCTGCATTCCTTTCTCCAACCTTGCCCGGGAATCTTTCCTTGACTGCTTCCATGATGGACTCAGGTCTGATCTCACCTGTGGCTCCTGCGAAAGCACCGAGCAGTACGGTGTTTACGATTGGCCTTCCGATGATGTCGAGTGCAATCTTAGTAGCATTGACAGTCATGATCCTGGCCTTTGTATCGAGGTTGAATTTTTCAGGATCGAAATCACTATTCACAATAAGGATTCCATCATCCTGCAGGCCGCTGGCAACATCAACAACCTCAAGTAATGTAGGATCCTGGACTATTACATAGTCCGGTTTGTAGATCTGGCTTCTAAGTCTTATCGGAGCGTCGCTTATTCTGGTGAAAGCCTGGACTGGTGCCCCCCTTCTTTCCACTCCAAAAGCGGGGAAAGCCTGGCTGAACTTGCTGTCAGCAAAAGCAGCAACAGCCAAGAGTTCGGCAGCAGTTACCGAACCCTGACCGCCTCTGCCGTGTATTCTTATTTCTTTCATCTAAAATTCTCCATAAACCATGTGAGATAACAATAGATATAACAATTTATTCAGATATTCGACCAAACGTTTTTAGTTGGGTAACATTGCACATGTCTAGTGTCGAACAATGATACTTAAAAAGTATCAGGATTTCGTCATCTGTCGTAAAATGCAATGTTTAATTGTGTAGAATCGGTTAATTAGTATTTAGTCTTTCGGTGATTTACGCCGTTAATTTGCTGAATTTTTATAAAATATTATAAAATTAAAAAAGAAAAAGAATTATAAAAACAATGTCAATTGGCATCCTTGCACATTCTGTCCAAACTTAGAAGTATCTCATCAATGTTCTTTGCCACATCAATATTCTTTCTTACATGCCTGCCATTCTTCATCCCGCGGGTGAACCATTGTGCTTGCGCCTTTACGTGAACCGTATGCATCAGTTCATGTTCCTCAAGAAGACTAAAATACTCCCGAATATCGGCAACTCTCTGGCTGCACTGCTTGTACTCAAGCAGTTCTCCTGTTTCAAGATAGTGCGATATCCGTTTAAAAAGAAATGGATTCCCCATTGCAGCTCTTCCTATCATTATCCCGTCACAGCCGGTATATTCCAGGATACGCTCTGCGGAGGACTCATCAACGACATCCCCGTTAGCAATGACAGGAATGGAAAGTTCCTGTTTATTTTCCGCACATAGTCATGATTGGCTTTTCCTGAATACTGTTGTTGCCTTGTCCTGCCATGCACCGTTATCGCAGAGGCTCCGGCACTTTCTATCAGATGGGCTATTTCCAGAGTATTTTCCATATCCTGCAAAATTCGTATTTTGGCAGTAACAGGAGTGGACAGATTTTCTGATAGTTCTTTTACGATATCATGAATAAGCTCAGGTGAGCTGAGAAGGGCGGATCCACAGCCATCCTTTGTCAGGGTTTTTGCAGGGCATCCAAAATTAATGTCAATGATTTCAGGCTTGTATATCTCTTCAATTCTAAGAGCCGCTTTTATCATTGTTTCAGGCGAATTGCCGAATACCTGTATCCCAAAGGGTCTCTCGTCTCTGGAACTTTTGCCACGATTGAAAGTCTTAGCATTTTCATAGATGACGGCATCAGAGCTTATCATCTCTGAATAGGTCATGGAAGCTCCGTATTTCCTGCACATCAGGCGAAAAGGCAGGTTTGTGACATTGGACATTGGAGCCAGAAGAATGTTTCCCGGAATCTTAAGATCTGCAATCTTCATGTTAATCGTTTTATTGGTGGTATTGAAAGTTCAATGCCACCTGATTTTTGTAATCTTATAAATATGAAAGTGTGATTTGAAGTATTCTATCGAAGGGGATACTAATATATAAGTAGAATGTATGGAAAAAGAGCTATAATAACAGTGTTCTTTTACAAATTTCGACAGGTTAATCAATGACCAGAATACTAGCTTTTGTAGGTATGCCGGCCTCGGGTAAATCAGAGGCTTCTGCGGTCCTGCACCGCAAGGGGATTGCAGTTATAAACATGGGTGATGTCATCAGGGAAGAAGTTGTCCGCAGGGGACTGGAGCCCACTGATGCCAATACCGGCGGCGTCGGTACAGATCTTCGTGAAAAGGAAGGCAGGGATGCCGTTGCAAAGAGATGTATCCCTAAGATCAGGGAAGCAAACGAAGACTTCATCGGTATCGATGGTGTGCGTAGCGTTCCTGAGGTCGAGCTCTTTAAAGAGGCATTTGGAGATGACTTCACCCTCGTATCCATTGATTCTCCCCTTGAGGTCCGCTTTGCAAGAGTGATGGCCCGTGGAAGAAGCGACGATATGCAGGACATCGATGCCCTTAAGGTCAGGGATGAGAGGGAGCTTGGCTGGGGGATGGGTGAAGCTATGAAAGTGGCGGATATCGTTATCACCAATAATTCAACCCTTGAAGAGTTTACGGAAAAGATAACAGCACTTCTGGAATAGATGCAATGATAAAGGTTACAGTTTCTGCGAATGTGAACCCCACGGAGAGCAAGGACAAAGTACACTCTGCACTGATACAGATATTTCCTGACACAGATTTCGAATATGAAGAACTGCCGGAGCATAGTGGGAAATTCTCAGCTGAAGGTGACGTTTATACTCTCGAACATCTCCACTATCTAATCAGGGAAGAGGAGATCATCGATACATCCCGCACCCGGTTAAATGTAGGTTTGTCGGAGGATGGTCTGTCCACTTCATTTATCATCAGCAAGCAGGTAGCAACTGTCGGTCGCCTGAACTACCCTGCAAAGGAAGAGCCTCTTGGTTCTATAAATATAGAGGTAGTCGCAGATTCCGAAAAAGAGATGGAAAGATTCTTCGACTGGCTGACCCCTCCCACAGAAAACGGAATTCCAGACTTTGAAATCAACATTGATAGCGTTTAAGGAGCTTTGTTTATGAGGATCAGGAACCTGAGTTTTTCATCACGCGCAGTTTTAGATGACCCGTTTTTGTGGGCGTACGAACTTGAGGATATTGGATACAAGGGATGGGAGATCGTACAGGAAGGTTCCCAATGCCTGACAGATGAGAATCTCCCACAGGTCAGGGAGATCAAGGAGACAACAAATCTTAAACTGAGTATGCACCTGCCGTTCTCTGATATGAACCTTGCAAGCCTCAATCCGGGAATACACAACGAGGTCCTGCGGCAAATGGAGCATTACCTCCAGATGGCTTCGGGTCTTGTAGAGGTTGCGGTACTGCATCCGGGTTATCTTTCTCCATACGGTGCAAAGCTTCCTGAGAAGGCATGGGACACGTGTATAGAGTCCATTCAGATATTGTGTGACCACTCAGCTGATATGGGCATTACAATAGCTGTTGAGAATATGCCAAATTTCCCTAAAATATTTGGTCGCTATCCAGGTGAGATGCTGGACATACTAAAACAGGTGGACAGGGATAACGTAGGCATGACCCTGGATGTAGGACATGCAAACACAATGGGCCTGGTGAATGAATTTGTGGAAAAGTGCAAAAGCAAGCTCTCACACATGCATATCCACGACAACTATGGTGCACATGACGAGCATCTTCCCCTTGGACAGGGCAATATCAACTGGAAAAAACTTATGGAGAGTCTTTCAGGCTACAAAGGCTTCATGGTTACGGAGATGGGTGATCTAGAGGAAGGTAGGCAGTGTGTTGAGTTTTTGAAAAGCCTGTGATTAAGTAAAAAATGTATTTTTGTTTTATTCTTCAAGCCTGCCATGCCTGCGGTCTATGCTGTCCATCTGGTCCAGCATTTTGCGGATGGCAGTTCTTATAGCATCTGCCTGCGTAACGAATTTCTTGTTATCCCCTACGTGTTCGTTAAGATCATTGAGGAGTTCCTGTGGAATGTCAACACTCACTTTTGGCATGGTTTCACCTTTTAAAAACAAAGATAGATTAATCTAATGAGATTTAACCTTTTATAGAAAAAGTGATTGTAAGATGCGAGCCGGAAGGGATTTGAACCCCTGGCCTACGGATTAAGAGTCCGTCGCTCTTCCTGGCTAAGCTACCGGCCCGCGCTGAGTGAGCGAGACTCCCATACGTAATTGCTTCATATATAGGTTTCGGTTAAAGGTGTTTGAGGGGTGAACTCAAACATGCTTCACAACACATTTTGACAGCCCGACAATCTCCACCATGTCACTGTTATCAGGACTCTGGATTATCATCTGACCTTTCTTTAGGTATGGAATGCGCTTTTCGAACTCTTTTTTCACTTTCATGGTACTTATGGCTGCATCGTTGCTGAGGTTGAGAATGATGCGTGTGTTGATTTGCTTGAAGACTGTCTCATCGATATCCTGAGGGTCCTGGGTAATAAGGAAAAGTCCAAGACCTTCTTTTCTGCCTTGGCGTGCAGCATCTGCAAACTTGGAAATGAGCATCCTTGAGTGCTCTCCACCTGCTTTTGCAAGGTAGCGGTGTGCTTCATCAAGACCCAGGATGATGGGTGTTTCCTTCACCGCAGTTTCTCCCGAGGTGTTGAGCTTGTTGTCCACAATCATGCTCATCAAAGTGAGGGTTATCAGGTCGCGTATTCGGGAACTGGTAATGTACTCGGTTGGGAAGACGCTGACCTGTCCAGGCTTGAATATCTGGCCCAGAATCTCGGTGATAGGTCTTGCAGGCTGGTCAAATACTCTTGAAAGAGCACGATTCTTTACCCTGCGTACGATACCATCGTAGGATGACTCGTGTATCTTTCCACTCTCTACGTAGTGATCCCTTGCGGCATCATCACCCACGAAGTCAATAAAGCCGCTATATGTATGCTGTCCTCCTCTCTTGAAATAGTCATCAAGCAGCAGGTCCACACCCACGTACTGCAGTTCGGTCATGCCCACGGGTGCTATAAGCCAGGAATTGTTGCGTACCATCTCAAAGGGTATGGTAAACTCGATTTGTTCGGCCCTTGACCTTCCTTTATAGGCTTCCCCGTCAATTTTTGCAACAAAGGTTTTTGTATTCTTACAGGCTCCGTAGTTAACTTTCTCGGCCCTGAATGTGAAATCATCGTCAGACGTAAGCTCGGGATTGTTCTCGAACAGTTGCGAATATTCATCCTGGGGGTCCATCACCACAAGGCAGGGATTCTTCTTCTCCGGGGAACCTCGCAGGTTATACCTGTTCTCCTCGTTCATGAACTGGCGGAGGATATTCTTTGTAAGGAAAGTCTTTCCGGTACCTGTACTTCCACATACCAGCATGTGCCTGAAAATCAGGGGATCGCCCATGGAGTAGTCGTTTCTAAGGTAATACGGAACCGTAGGGGGTACTGCATGTGTCTTCACAAGTTCTCCCCCGACACTTAAGTGTCCAAGGAAGATGCCTTCTTTGGGTATGTTGAGACCGGTCTGTATCTTCATCTTCTCAGTGACCGGCAGTATTGGTGTGTTAGGACGTGGAATCCTGTCTCCCATTCTCCTGGCAAGGAAGCTTCCATTTGCTGTCTTTTGTTCGTAGAGTATACAAATGGGGTCCAGGTATGCAAGGAATTTGTAGTCCACTTCATCCGTGTGATTGAACTGTAGCATCCTGCGTGAGTGGATCTCTGTAGCATCGTCAACTGCATATTCCTGCAGATATTGCAGTTTCCATATCCTGGCAAAAAGGTCCTCATCTCCGTAGGGTACAAGGACATAGGTTCCCAGGCGTATGTCCCCACGACTTGATGTTGTAATGTATCCGGTGATTCTTGCACCGGATTCTGTAATCTCCAGTGGGTCGATACCTGTTGTGATTATACCAAAGGCTCCATCTGAAACACCGTTCTGTCCTTTTTTGAGGGCTGCTGTCTCAGGTTCGAAATCCTCAAATAATTCATCTGTTCCATCTCCGCTGCCAGAAATCTCAGTTTTGAGTTCCTCATTATTCTTGTCAGCCTCATCGTTCCTGTCTTTTGCAAAAGCCAGTATGTCCTCATCTCTCATCCATTTCACCCCATCTGATGTCGTTATAATTGGTGTCGATCCTTGAATTTTTGAACCTGTCAATTATCTGGCGCCGCTCAGACAACTGTATCTTTGCCACTGAATCAGCCTTTGACAGGGTTTTCGGTATGCCATTGAGTGCTATGTCATAGAGCACTTTTCTTGTTATCAGTTTTCTCATATCTTCGTTTTTTACAAGGCCATAAGGCGACTCTATCTTGAAAATAGTATTCAGTTTCGGGACGTATGCCATAAAGAAACAGAGGGCATAATCTTCCGCCTCAAATATCCCGTTGGCCAGTTCTGCAACCAGTGGAGAGGTGGTATTGATCATTTTTTCATAGAACTGGTTTGGCTGCAAAAACCAGTTGGTATACGTTATGTACTTTCTAGCATCTTTACTTTTGATCCCTGCCTTCTCAGGAGAGAGAGCATTCTTGAAGAACTGGGCATCCAGCATCCAGGGCAGATCAAGGTCACTTTCCTTCTTTTTCAGGATCTGCATTATCTGCATATCCTCGGGGTTCTTAACAAAACCCACAAGAGGTTTCTGTGTGCCGATATGATGGTCCATGATATCAATGTAGTTCTGAATTATTTTAGTGCTGCTTTCATCGAGGCGTATGTTCACATCCCCGGAATCAATAACCATCCAGTACATGACTCTTTTTGGATAGATAGGACCATCCATTATGAAAAAATCCTCATTTTCAATACTGTCAAGCATCCAGAGTATATGTTCGGATTCACAAAGATAAAGAGCTACATCGTGCAGTATATCCGTGACCTTCTTATTCAGCAAACCGGGTTGAATACGGATTATCTTTTTCCGTCCCATATTATTGTCAAATGATTCCCAGTCGTTGCTGGTATTCAGGTATATTTTTTTACTTGCTGTGTAAGCTGCTGCCACTATAGTTCGTTTGCTGTGGATGTCAAGGTCAGTAGGGGTGCTTGCCATTGCACAGTGGCAAAGATCAACATAAAGGCCGTTATCAAATGTTTTTGCAGTGGTACTCCCGCTGTCACACGAGTATGTTTTTGGGTAAGGATCTTCAACTTGTAGCATCCTTTCAATACTTGCTTTTCCACGCCTGACCGGTCCTATGGATCTTAGAACTATCTTTCCGTTATATTCAAGTTTTCTGAGCCGCTCAAGGATATTTTTTACATTTTCAGAGTCATCACATTCATTCTCATCTTTTTTGAAACAGTTGTCAATGCGGTCAACTATCTCATGTATCTCTTTTATGTGAATAGGCTCAAGGGTCATGGGGTAGAATAGTATCTGAATGATAATATTATTTTGGATTGGATTCTGTTTATTTTGAACCCTTCCATTTGTAAAAATCAATCTGATTTTGCCTTTCAAATCATATCCAAAAACAAATGTGTGCTGGAAGAAAGTGTTTCACATGCTTAACTTAAATGAAATTGATTACAGGTAAAGCTAATTTTTTAAAAACCCTTAAATAGTAACCATAATATGAACTATATTACATATATAAAGGTCTTCGGCAGTTAGTCTCCTGAAGTCATGTTGTTACTTATTTAAGAGGTTGTAGTTATGGAAAGTTATCAAATATTCTTGTTATTAATGGCAGTCTACGTGCTTGGACTGATAGGTATAGGATTGTATTTTACAAAACGTCAGAAATCTGTCACTGATTTCTGGCTTGCAGGCCGCAAGATCGGTACATTAGGCATTGGTTTTTCAGCCGCATCTTCATGGATGACAGCCGGAGGAATTCTTGCTGTCATTGGTCTTTATATGTTGCTTGGTATGGGTTCTGTCTGGGGATTCGTTGCTCCGAATGTCCTGGCCCTGTTGCTCATTGCCCTGCTTGTAGGTAAAATCAAACATCTGCCTGCTATCACTCAGCCGGAATTACTGGAGCAGAGATACAGCAGTTCTATTCGAGCTCCGGTTGCAATTATCATTGCTATTGTTATGATTCTTTTTGCGGTAGCCGATATAATCGGTTTTTCACTTGTGCTTAGTATCTTCTTTGGCCTTGATCCGGTTTATGCTGCTGCTATAGTAGCTATTGCCATTTCCCTGTATGTGACTCTTGGAGGATTCTCAGCTGTAATATGGACCGACATGTTGCAATTCATCCTGCTGGCTACCTTCTCACTTATAATTGCCCTTGTGGTTGTCAATGCAGCTACAACAGGCTCTGCTGATGTCCCTGCTATAAGTACATCCGAGCTTTTCGGTGATGTTTCTCCAGGATGGTGGAATCCATTCATAGTTGGTGTTCCTGCTGTAATGATAGCCATAATTGCGATAATTCCCGGATGGGTTACGGAGCAGGACCCGTGGCAGAGGGTATGGGCAGCAAAAGATGAAAAGTCTGCAAGGACAGGTATGATACTTGGTTCTTTCTGTATTTTCCTTATCTTTGGTGTTGTATGTACGGTAATTGCCATAAGTCTAAACCATATATATCCCTCCATACCCGCTTCTTTTGCAGATATAGGAATGGGTGCAATGGCAGAGGCAGAACCTGCATTGCTGGTCTACATAGTGAGTAACCTTTCGCCAATAGCAATCGGTCTCTGTGCTGTAGGCCTGGCCGCAGCTGCAATGTCTTCTGCTGACACGTTTGCAACATCCGGTGCTTCATGTCTTTCCCGTGACATATACCAGAGGTACATAAAACCTGATGCAACCATGAAAGAAATGATGGCTATCAACAGGATAAGCGTACTGATAATCATCGCTGCTGCAACTGTACTGTCCTTTTACATTCAGGGTATCATCGAGGCTATCCACATAGCTACTTTCATTGCAAGCGCATCATATTTCTTCCCTCTTATGGGAGGTCTGTACTGGAAGCGTGCAACAAAGGAAGGTGCTCTTGCAGGACTTATAGTCGGTGCGATAGCACAGATAGGACTGACAGTTGTTGACCTTGCAAATACTGCTCCGTTTGCACCAGCTTATCTTGATATGATTCACCCTATACTTTCAAACCACGGTGTCATCGTAGGAATGCTGCTCAGCGGAATAGCCTTTTTCGGTGTATCCCTTGCAACAAAACCATCCAGTACTGTAAATCTGGCTCCGTTCTTTGCCGACGAAGCAAAGAAGCTTGAGGAAGAGGTTACTGTAGTTGACGAGTCTGATCCAGATTACAAGAAACTGATTGGCAGCCTTGAAAGAGAAGTTACAGGTGACCGTGCTATCTTCAAGCTTAACCTGGAGGCATCTGCAACGGTTAACTGGGACAAGTTCGTAGGTGAGCTCAAAACCATTCATCCTTCCTGGGTAACACCTACAGGCGTAAATTCAGTTTACAGGTTGACAAAGGGTGATATGCTTGCCTGTGTATCCCTCAGCCGTGGAGAAACTGAAAAGGAAATATGGTTTGCTTCCGAACCGATGGCACAGGATTTGGAAAATCATGGAAAGGAGTTCTTCAGTGCTTTCAAACAGGTTTCGCAGGCTCTGGAAAATATCGGTATACTCCTGACCCTGCCATCCGGTGACAATTATTGAGCATATAAGTCTACTCTGGAGTAAAATCCAGAGTAATCTAAATTTTTATTTTTACTTCTTATTTTTGTGTTAATATAATCTCAAATTTTACATCTTTATTCACTTCTTATATATTATATAAAAATAATTTTCAGAAACTATATCTATTCTAAAATCCATGTATATTTGTGGTACATATGGAATTGAAAAACCCTATTTTAGACATTGACGTGAATGAAGAGAATAGAGCAAAAATTCAATCCTTAAAAGAAGGTTTTGAAAATCTGAGCTCTGAAGAGAAGTTTGATGTTGTGGAACTCCAGAACATTATGCTTCAAAAAGTATCCTATCACCGTGAGACGTATGGGATACCAAAGAACGAGCAGAAAACTGAAAGGGATGCAAATGAGATAATTTCCCATATGTCTCCCAGGTCTCTGGATTATTCCCAGTTGTGTATCAATTATTATATTACAAAGATCGCTTCTGCTGTGAAGAAGTAAACCGGCACTTTGTACCATTTCTTTTTGATTTCTTTCTTTTTTCATATTTTATTCATTTCAGCTTTGGGAAGATTCGTACCCTTTCTTCACTCAAAACTTATAAGTGAAATATAAGATAATAATGCTGCCATGGCAGAGATTATCTTTGATGATATTGGCAGTTTTCCTCTTCCGGCAGGGACGTCCAAAGAATGGATGGTAGATAAGTTCTCAGAAAAAAAGAACGATGCAGGCCTCTTCAGGATCATAAACGATGCTTTTATGAAGAAGGTAGAAGCCGGCGTGGAAGTCCCCACCTATCCGCAATATCAGGATATGAATGAACAGTTCCTGTCAATCATTAGAGATTCGGATTGCACTGAAGAACCATTCAAAGTGAAACTTGCCAATGCCCGTATCATTGAGCTCGAAGCAATTGAATCCGTTGCAAAGCTCTACAGGGAAGAGTACGGGGAAAAACTCGATGTACGTGTCTGTGTCACAGGTCCTCTTGAACTTTATCTCAAAGAATTTGGAGGTACTGAATACGTTGACATATTGAACGTACTTGCAGAAAGTGTCGATCGTTTTGTGAAAAATTCGCTTTCCAACGCGAAGGATTTCAACATAAGGACTATTTCTATTGATGAGCCAAGCATCGGTATAAATCCCCAGGTCATGTTCTCTGATAACGACCTTGTGAAAGCTATGGATGTTGCATGCAGTTCTGCAAAAAAGGCCGGTCTTGATGTGGAAATACATCTGCATTCACCCTTACATTACAAGCTCGCCTGCCAGGCTGAGAATATCAGTGTTATTGGTGTGGAATCCGCAGCAACTCCTTCATACCTCGACCTGATAGAGAAAAAGGAAATTGAGGATAGCGATTCCTTCCTGAGGGTGGGAATTGCAAGAACGGATATCTTCAATCTTGTTGCAGTGCTTAACGAGAAGTACAATACCAATGTCTGGAAAGAGACTCAATATTTCCCTGAGATCATAAATGATCTGGAAACTCCGGCAGTCATCTCGAAGAGGCTTTCAAAGGCATATTCCATGTTTGGAGAAGGCATCAAATATGCAGGTCCGGATTGTGGCCTTGGGGCATGGCCATCCCAGGAAATCGCTGCACAGCTATTAAGTAATGTTGCAGAAGGTATGGCTGATTTTAAGAAAGGGCTGTAAGATCACCACTTTTTTTCTTTTTCATCATTCCAGATTTATGATTGACGGCAAACTATTGTCAAGCATCTGCATAACCCTGTCAACAATGCCCAATGTCACATAAGTTTCAATATATGCCGCAACCAGCAGAGTCAGAATAATAATCCCTAGCATTTTCCATGTATATTTTGACAGGATGTAATCCTTTGAAGTAGCAAGGATGTATGCAGAATCTTCTTTCAGACTCTCTATGTCATTTCCGTTGAACAATTCTTTGTCAATTACATCGTGGGCCTGGATGTGTGCGAAGCGGTATCCAAGGGCTACCGCCACAAGGATTGCAGGAATTTCAATAATCCCATGAGGAACTATGGAAATGAAGAAGTAGATCACATTGTAGAACAGGCCAATGAGGATACCTTTCATTCCAAATAACTGGAAGCCTGTCATAGCCCCGTTAAAAGTGAAGAATGCAAGAAGGATACCCATCAAAAAACCATTTACCATCAGTATCATGAGCGGCACAATATATGGTATCATGTAGGCAAACATTCTGTACTCATCTTTTCCATAACCACAGTATTGCCATATAGTGCCTTGTTTTTCCTCACTATTCCTTTTGATAGAAGAGAAATCCTTGTCCACCATACTTGTTATTTTGATAAGTAACATGTTTACAGGCATAATCATCTTTTCGAAAAAAAGAGAAAAGCGTGCATAAAGATGATGTCCTGGTCGGATATTGATATCACTTATCAACATTTGATGGACCATCATGAAAAGTCCTGTACCTACAACGGCACATGAAGCTGCAATGCTGTTAAAAATAAATATGGCCCACATTGGATTTATGTAATTTGAAGTTACAGCTACTTTGGCCGTTGCGGCAGAAGCTGTGTTTATAATAACTTCACTCACAGGTTCTGGTTCTGCAAATACTAGCATCAGTATATAGGCAAATATGCCTATAATAAATGCAGAAGCCACTGATAACATGAATACTCTGGCAGACCATTTCAAATCATTGGCACTGATATCGAATCTATTTCTATTTTTCATATTGTTCATGTAAAGCACACGTTTGGTTAGTTTTTATACATCGATGGATTGAAATACTTTAGGTATAGTATAATTATAATACTATATTACTATTCATTATTTATGGGAAGTATTATCAATGCGAATACCTACAGGGATTGAGGGATTTGACGATTTGGTCCAGGGCGGCTTTCTTTCAGAGAGGGTTTATGTGCTGAGCGGTCCGCCGGGAAGTGGAAAAACAACATTTGGAGTTCAGTTTCTTGCTCAAGGAGCGGCGATAGGAGAAGTGGGATTATACGTAACTTTACTTGAATGCCCACAGAACATTATCAATGACATGTCTAACTATGCTATGAATGTCATGACACTGATAAAAATGAAGAAACTTTTGTTTGCAGATCTTGGCCCACGTATGGAATATGGATATATGGATGAGATCAATGAGTTTATAACAACGGATTATAACATTAGCAAAAGTTCGACTGAAAGTGAGGCTCCATCTCCTTCAGTTGTTTTTAAGGAAATAGCTGCTTATGTTTCAGAATATGAGGTAAAACGCCTGGTCATTGATTCAGTATCTGCAATCCGGTTCACTTCTAAAGATCTATCCCTGCAGGAAAAAGAGATGAGTAGGTTCATACGTAATCTTAAGAAATTAGGATGTACAACAGTGCTACTATCTGAAATGACTGATCCAGGTGCTTATTCCACAGAGCAGTTTGCTGCTCATGGTGTTGTTTTCATGCATAATTTCCTTTATGGTAAGACCATGACCCGTGCTATTCAGGTGATTAAGATGCGCGGTACAAAACATGATTGTAACATGCATAGCGTTTCATTCACTGAAAAAGGGCTGAAAGTAGAGGGCTATCTTGAATAATGGTTGTTTCTTATGGTAAAGATCTTTAAGAAAAAGGAAGAAAAAAAAATTCTTCCTGAAGAAGGCAAGGTGCAGCTTGCAGATGCATCCCGCAGGTTAGGTTTTGAAGTAGGTTACCATCGCCACTCTGAAATTGGCTGGGTCCAGGAAAAACTATCGCAAATATACAAGTTTGCTGAAGAATATGAACTCAGGGATTTTGTAAAAGAGCAATACAATGGTGGCAAAGAAGAAGGTTCTAAAGTAAAGGAAAGAGATACAAAATCAGGACTTTCCCAAAAAAGCTCATCAAATGAAGTTGAGCAACCTTCTGCTATCTCAATTGACCGTACGAAAAAAGACCGTACAACTTCAAATATCGGTTCCGGCTACAAAAGTTCCAATGTTGTATTTTCCGGTTCATCTGATATGATCCGTCAACCAGGTCTTGTGGACCTGCCGGAAAATGTAGAACGTCCTAAATCTATAGATAGGCCTTCTTTTTTGGATGGTGCCAGACATCTGACACCTAAAAAGAAATAGGGATTTTTATTGAAAAGGTATCATTGTTCATAGCCAAAAGCAATGAACCTCTGTTTTTCATCAAGATTTGCAAAGATAAATCTGTCATTTTTGCTGTAGGCAACTTCCTTTGAGCCGGTTAATTTAAAGATATATTCTTTTCCCGGACTTGCCTTTTCAACTTTATTCTCACCTTCAGTTATTTCTGTAACTTTTACAGGTGAAGACTGGAGTCCAACATAAAGATGTAGCATATCACCGAGATTGAATTCTTTTGCCAGTGGTGAAAGAGTGCATTTTAATATAAAATCCGTAGCAACAGTTTCTTCCTGTGAAACTATAAAGCCTCTGTCAATGTCCTTTGACTGGATACCTTTGAGGGCAAGTCCAACTCTGGCACCCGCAGGGGCAGATTTGACATCTACATCATGCATCTGTATGGATCTGATCTCCAGTTCCTTTTTGGTTGGGTATGCTATCATCTTGTCCTTTGCGTTAATGGTTCCCTGTGTCGTAACTCCAAGCACTACACATCCGATACCGGTAACGTTGAAAGACTGGTCTATTATTATACGTGGGCGCAGGCTGTCAAGTTCTTTTAAATCTTCAGCTGCCCTGTCACCAACTGTGAATATGAGTTCTTTTAGCTCTTCCATGCCTTCAAAAGAAGTAGTGGATATGGAAATGTAATCCCAGTTCTCAAGTGCAGTTCCTGTTGTAATTTTCTGTAACTTGGCCTGTAGCTCTTCCTGTGCAAGAGGATATGAAGCATCAGATTTTGTGAGAACAACAATACCATGTTTATATTTCATCAGGTCAAGTGCAATGATACACTCTGCAGCCAGTGGATCAAGTCCTGTTGGAGGTATACATAAAAGAGCAACATCAGAAAGGTTAAGTGCTGTAACCAACGCTTTTACAGATGCCGGATAACCGGTAGCATCAATGGTTGTGAGTATCCTGTTGTTCTTGGCATAATCATACATTGTGACATCTGTAACGTTACTTCTCTTTCCAAGTTTTCCGGCAAGCGTGGTCTTACCGCTTTGCTCACTTCCGATGATGGTAATCTTTGTCATATGGGCACCCTTTTTGTGGTTCACGAATTAATCTATTTGGATATATGTCTTTTTCACGACCACAACTGTCCTTCTAACATTGCAAGGGTCTTATCATTTGTGCTCTTGTTTACCTTCCTGATGTTGATGATATATTCATCACCTTTTTTCTCCTGTATCTCGAACGCAACATAAAGACCAAATCTCTGCAGATATGATCTGAATTTGTGGATGGTTTCCTTGTCCCCTACTCTGATCTTGAAATCATCGGAGATCCGCTGGCCTGCCTGGACCTGAGCTATCGTCTTTTTCATCGGGTTGAGTAAACTTTCTCCAAGCCTGAGGCATCTTTTCTGGAAATCTTCCTCATTTTCTTTCCATTCGTAAGACTGGAACCCCTCACGTACTACTCTGGAGAAGAGGAAATCCCGTCCGGTTTCATTGTAGAATTTGAATGCATGGTGCAGGTCAGAACAATTACTTTCTGAACATGTGTATTTCATTGGTTGCAATACCATCTCAGGATCTTTGATAACAACGCCTTCGTGTCCCTTTTTTCCAAGTTCTTTGATAATTTTTGTAATCTCGCCAGGTGCTTCACTGATGTTGAATTTACCAAATAACCTAACATTATCGAAAGTATATTCCTCTGCCAATTCTCTCCTTTTGTGGACTGTCAGGGCTTCTCCTGAATTCTTATACCTCAAGTCAAAAACAAAAAATTTCAGGGACTCTATATTGTAGACATATTTTTGCACATATGGATTATCAGGGCCCACCATTTCTCCATATACAATGATATCAGGGTGATCTATGAAGAAATCCCTTTTGAGGAATTTCCGTACCCTTTCCGTAGAATAAGGGCAAACATGGCCGCTACGGGTAAAAGCAATGAGTTTACTGTTGTAGTCGATAACACGGACATTATATCCGTTCATTTTCTCTTCAACAGCTACAGAATCTATTTCACCGAAATTTTTCTTTACTGCAGGTTCAAGAAGCATTGCTCTTTTAATCTTAGGAAAACCCCTTATGAGTTCAAAAGAGCCAGATTTATCGATCAACACGGTCCCGTCTTCAAAATTTGGTACGTGTCCTTCAAATCTGTAAATATTGTTGTATTCATCCCAGTTTTGTTGCAGGTTTTTCTTCTCAACAAGTTCTTGAAGTCTGGAAGGCGGAAGTTCCAAACAGTCTGCCGCCTTCTCAATATCAAGTTCTATCTTCGGGTAATATTTCATCCCCAGACACCTGGTTCTTTACTGTGCCATTCCTCTGATAATGCTTCTTCTGGTTATTAGCCCAACCATCTGACCTTCAAGGTTGATAACGGGCAGTCCTCCAAGATTCTCTTCTAGCATCATTTTTGCTGCATCAGTTGTTGAGGTGTTTGTGTAGACTGTTTTTACACTCATCTTTATAATATCCTCGACAATAAGATTCTTTATACGGGAATCCTGTTTACTGCCTTCGACCAGGTCACGGAAAGAGCGCATGGCTGTTGCAATATCCGTTTCCGTTACCATTCCAACAAGTTTGTCACCTTCTATGATAGGTATTCTTCCAACATTGTTGTCAAGCATAAGTCTTCTTACATGGCTGACACGGTCTGCAGGACTTGCTACAATAGGATCCGGTTGCATTATCTCTCCGGCATACCCGCTGAAAATGTTGTTCTTGAGTATCTCGTTAGGAGTCACCCAACCAAGAATCTTGTCATTCTCCATAACAACTATCACTCCTCCGTTCTTTACCATCAGCGTGATAGCATCGGTTGCCTTCGTATCCGGCAGTACTTTTGTGAAATTATCTGATATTGCTGTTGCTACATGCAGGGAAGAAGCTGGCTTACTTCCTTTTTTACGAGTTCCGAGTTCCCTTGTAAGGTTTCTCATGGTAAGTACGCCAAGCAGCTTATCATCGTGTCTTACCAGAAGACGTCTTGTCCCTTTCTTGTCCATAATGTCAAGTGCATGGGAAATAGTGTCTGATTTATCTACTACCAGTGGTTCTGCCATTATATCCTTTACTTCCATTGTCATTCCTCTGATCTTTATTTCACTTTTCTGGTTATTCGATGCTTACTGTACTGCTTTAAGTATGTCTCTCCTGCTGATAAGGCCAATAATTTTCCCATCATTAACAACCGGTAGGGCAATAGTGTGTTCTGATAGCATCATCTTTGCTGCATACACTGCCTTGTTCTTGATATCTACAGCTGGTGGGAGCTCTGACATTATATCTTCGGAAACAAGAGGAACTTCTTTTACGTAGCGATATTCCTTCTGACCAGCAGGAGTTGAACGCCTGGTCATTTTTATACTCTTGGATGGTAGTTTTCCTTCATTGTCAACCATAGCGCTGAGCGCTACATTGCTTGTGGTTATGATGCCCACAGCTTCATCGGAATCGTCGGTCACAATAACCCTGTTGACCTCATTTTTTTCCATTTCCTGTATCACATGGTTTATTGTGTGATGTCTGTGTACGAATACGATATCGTCGCCGATCACCTCTGAAACCTTTGTGTTGATGTCCTGCTGAGATATGTACCTCATTATGTCTGTTCCTGTGATAATCCCTACAACTTCCCTGTTCACTACGGCCAGTGAGTTTATACCATTCTCCATCATCAGATCGATTGCCTGGGTCACAGAAGCACCTGGGTATATTGTGATGGGGTTTTCATGCATCACCATGTTTACCGGGATCTTGTCGATCGGTCTTCTGCGCCACATGGGCTCGGCCTGCGCAAGTCTTTTGCTCAGGTCGGTCTTTGTCACTATGCCGGCCATTTTGTCATTTCTGATGACCACAAGCGTACTTATCTTGTGCTTCAGCATTAGTCTTCTTGCATGTGCCACGTTTTCTTCCGGTTCTATGGTATAGACCGGTGAACTCATAATGTCTCCAACATTCATGTTGTTCCTCCATTTTGGAAGCTTGACCTTTCATCAGGACAAGCCTGCAGGATATATTTAATCTATTATCCATCAAAGAACTCATCATTTCCAGTTTCAGCGGATCGATGTGCTCTTTTTGTTTCTAATCATATACTTGTCTGTGAATCTGTTTATGTTTCATGAAAACAGATCCATCTATCATTTTTTCATGAAAGCCACATTTGTGACAATTCCCGTTTGCAATCGGGTTTTCTTTTCCACCTCCTAATTAAGTCATAATATCAGTTGATATGGTTGTATCATCTGATTTGATCATAGTAAGCACTGAAGTTGTCAGCAATCCGGGGTCTTTTCTCTGGAATCCCATTATCTTCATTTCCAGTTCATTGACCTGATATTTTATTATCAATCTAAACCACTATATTCCACAACATAACAAAATTACTGAGGATATGTTCTTATAATCTCAATAAGTTTTGCGAACGATATCCATGCCTCATGGTTGATTACACTCTGCATGTAAGTGCAAGATCGCACTTTCAAAACTCAGATAATGTACAATGCCTGTTTATAGCAACAGTAGATCCAGCAAACACAATATCCCGGTTTTTAATCACTGTTCCCAGCTTAAATCCAGGCGTTGCTTTGAAAGTCGATACATTTCTTCTTTTAAGATATATCGGGACAGACATTTATTTCACCAACTTGAAGCGTTCTTAATAGATACCAAGTCAAAGGACTAGTCATAGTAACCTTCTTCTTCTTTACAATCTTCACACAGCATCAATTCATTAACATTCGTCAGGCTGTCAACAAAAGCTCCGCAACGTTGGCATATGCCACGTTCAAGCTCCGGTTCCTGAGTATAGTTATTCTCATGATGTAGTTCGATCAGACCTTCCAGAATAGTGTTCAGACCGGGTGCAATAGCTATTATATCCCTGTCAGTTACCATTCCAATTATTTGGTCACCTTCCATCACAGCAAGCCTGCGAATGTTGGATCTCACCATCATTTCAGCAGCTTCGATTATGTTCGTCGCCGGTTTTGTTGCTATAATAGGAGTCGACATGATCTCTCTGGCAGTCATCTTTGCAGGGAGTACATTTCTGACAACCGTTTTGATTATTATGTCACGTTCAGTTATGATGCCGGTACTATCACCGTCTTCATTTACGATGATGCTACCTGTATCTTTTTCCGCCATTTTCCTTGCAACATCAAGGACACTAGCAGTGACATCAATGCCAAAAACGTGCTTTGACATTATTTCCTTGACCAACATCTCATTATGAATCTCCATTATGGAGACATCGGTTTGAATGTCATCCTGAACTTTCAAGACCATAAAATGTACCCCAAAATTCTGGATTAAAGGAATCAATTACCCATAGTCCACTAGATAAAATGTTACTTTTATCGTATAAATAGGTGTTCGTAGATTTTTTAATATGATTTGCATGTTGCCGATAATAGCAGCAGACAAGTTGCTATAATAAAAAAAAGATTCCGGAACAATTCAAAGTGAATGTGCCGGACATTCTAATAAAATATAATTCATTTAACGAACTACTACTCTGGTCCTGTTACCTGCACTCAGCTCGATTTCATCATTGAATCCTGATTTGGAGAAGGCGTCGATGATCTCTATTTGGGTATCGATGTCAAGTTCGTCTACCAGCAGTGCATGGTCTCCCCAGAGTGCAATTCTTATCCTTCCGCTATCATCCGAAACATAGATATTGGAGACCATATTCACAGTCCCGTCGTCCCGATCGAATTCCTTCATTTCCCCAAGTCCTGACACCTGTCCTGATATGGAATATGATTCTCCCGGTATGATATCAGCTATGGATGTGAAATCTTCCTTGAACTCTACTTCTTCATCTATTTTTTTCAGAATAGTGCGGCTTCCTACCTGCACTTCCACTTGCTGGTTAAAATTATTCTCTCTTGCGTAGGCGTTGATAATCTCAACGGCATCATTTGTTTTCAATTCAGATGCAAGCTCTGTTTTCTCATCCCAGAGTGTGACCCTTATTTTTCCGGTATCATCGCCTATTGTGATATTTGAGACCCTTCCCTCAGTCCCATCCTTTTTGTTGAATGTTCTTATATCGGCTATATCAAGGATCCTGCCACGAATGTTAAGGTCACCCATTCCACTTTTGATATCTTCTATCTTTTTTGAATCGATGCGGGCTTCAATCTTCTCATCAGTTTCACAGAGGATGCCATTGTTTCCAATGTTTACCTCAACTCCGGAATAGCCTTCTTTTACGTAACCACTTATCTGGAAACTTTGTCCGATCTCAATATCCCCGGTTTTTACAAGATCTGCCTTATCATCCCAGAGTGTCAGGCGTATGGACCCTGTCTCGTCTGCGACTATAAGGTTTGCAACCCTTCCAACCGTGCCATCGTTGCGGTTGAATTCCTTTGCAGGGAAAACTGACATTACCTTTGCAATGAACTTGATATTACCACTGCTTGGAGTTATGCCTGATATTTTCTGCAATTGGTTTTCTCCTGTGTCACTGGCTCCATGGTCGTGGGCCACAAGCATGGCGGCGGTCCTGATGTCGCAGAGTCCGCTCATTTGTTCTACTTTCTCTTCAACCTCACGTGTAAAATCTTCTTTACTGATGATGCCGCCGAGCTTTTCATATATGTCATTTATCTCATCCATGATAATACCTTGAAAACTGAATTGAATATATTAAAATCATCCATTTACCTTTCAACTAGTCTAGTATTCTCTTAGATAATTAATCTAACGAAGATGTTTATAAAAATCCTGGTATTTTGATATTTTATGAATTATATTGTGATTGTTGCGTCATTTTAATAAGATATATTAATTATAAGATATATCTGGAAGATATCATGATCCGTAAATGTAAACAGCATGGGTACTTCAGGGGTGATCTATGCCCTGAATGTGATGACGAAGGACGTTATGTGCTGGATGATGAGAGGGAAGAGCGGCTTGGAAGGTTTGTCTCCGGTTCACTTAGACACTTCCCGGATGATGTCGGCCTTGAGATGGATCTTCAGGGATGGGTCGATATGGATATCCTGTGTGACATCATGAAAAAACGCTATAAATGGGGTACCATGGAGCGTCTGGTCTCTCTTGTGGAATCGGACAAAAAAGGTCGTTATGAGATAGACGGATCTTTCATTCGGGCGCGTTACGGTCATTCAGTAGAGGTAGACCTTGTTTCCGATTATCCTGAAAACGATCTTCCGTACCTGTACTATGGAGTCAGTCAGGAAGAAGCTGATATGCTGCTTGAAAACGGCATAACCCCTGTGAGGCAATGCTACGTGCATCTTAGCACATCACTGGATAAAGCTATGAGAGCTGCTTCTATACACACGGAGAATCCTGTGATTTTCGAAATAGATGCAAATGCTGCTCAGCAGGATGGGGTCGATATTGTTACCGTAAATGCTGACATTGTTCTTGCAAGGGGAATTCCACCGGAATATCTCAGTGTTGTAGAACTTGAGGAATGATCCTCATTCTACGGATATTTTTATCAGGCCGTTGCTTTTATTTATTACGAAGTGTACGTCAAGTAACTGTTCGGTCACGTGGATGTTTGTCAGGCAATGCGGTGTAAGCTCCCTTGTGGTAAATGATCCGCTTCCGGCAAGTCCCATGAAAGGAATTAATTGGTCGGCAAGATGACAATCAACAGCTGCCCGGGATTTCAGTTCATCAAGCAATATCAGGGCTGCCTGACTACCTACTTTTTCTGCAGGCATTCCTTTTTTTCCTGTATTTACAGATCCCGCAAGACCAGACCATAATGTGATTCCGCTTCCGGTTGAGTGGTAATTTTCTGTTTCAATGTCAATATGCACATCTGTTCCATTCTCTTCCAGCACTTTCTGCGCAGAATCAGCCTGCCTTTTTGCGACATGTTCAGGCAGGTTAGAACAATGTGATACTCCATGTATCTCCTTTTTCACTGTTTTAAAGTCAAATCCTTTTAATGTGGAAGGTTTTATTTCTATTTCTGCGACCCCTCCACCTTTTGGGTAATATCCACGTTCAATAAGTCTTATATCTGCTTTGTACCCCATTTTTGACAGAGCATTTAATGTCAGTTCTTTCAAGTAGTCTATTGATGGAGACCATGCAACATCGGTTCCCCCAGTTATTCTCAGTTTTGTCCTTTCTGGAGAATAAGCGGCTATTGGCATGATAGACTGCATGAGCAATGGAATACTTCCTGCAGTTCCAATCTGTATGTGTGTTTCAACCCCCCTTATTTCCGATGGAGAAAAGTATATCTGAGTGGAGCCCGGAAAAAGTCCATTGATGTCGGCATCACACATCATGGCAACAGCCTCAATGGATTTGAGATGCTGGGTTTTCAGTCCTTTTTTTGGACGATTATGACGTATATTATTTATTTCGATATCTTCTTTAATAATAGCTGAAAGGGCAACGGCTGTCCTGAGTATCTGTCCTCCACCTTCTCCGTAGGAACCATCTATTTCTATCATTTTCTTATTTTACGCATCTTTTTCAACGCACCCTTCGCAGCAAAACTAACAGGGTCTATAAGCATTGATACGGGTGGAGCGTAGCAGGTCTCGATGTTTGCCAGTTCATCCACGCTTGTTCTTTTTTTGATGGCAAGTGTGAGTGCATCAATACGTTCTTTTACTCCTTCCCCTCCAACTACCTGGGCTCCAACGAGATATCTTTCACTGAATATTAGCTTGATAAAAAGTTTACTGCCTCCTGGATAGTAATCTGCCCGTGTTGATCCAGTTGCCAGGCCGGTTACTATTTTGATATTATTTTCCCTTGCTCCTTTTGACGTGAGCCCTGTAGTTCCAACTTGTAATTCTCCTATGACAGCTACCCAGGGATTGAGAATAGGGCCAAATTCACCGGGGCTTGAAGTAAGATTGTTCGTTATGATTCCTGCCATCCTCCTTGCAGTGCTTGCAATTTGGCTTAGCATTGGTTTCCCGGTGATAAGCTCATGGACTTCTACGCATTCTCCGCCACAGAAAATGTCCTGATGAAATTTTCCTCCAACTGATGGGTGCAAATATTTGTTCACAATTATCCCTCCGGTATCTCCTATATCAATTCCTGCACTGGAAGCCAGTTCATTCTCTGGTTCAATTCCTGTGGATATTATTACAAGGTCTGCTGGAAATTTAGTAGAAGCAATTGTAACGGATTCAGCATGTGTTTCTCCATTTATTGATTCAGGTGTCTGTTCTGTTATGACTTTAACTCCGAGGGATTCAAGATGTTCCTTTACTGATTCTGCCATGTCAGGGTCGATGTTATGTGAGAGAATAGATGAACTTCTGTTGAGAAGTATGGTGCTTATGTCCCTCTGGGAAATGGCTGCTGCAAGTTCTGCACCAATTGCTCCCCCTCCAATTATCACACCACTTGATGCTTTAGCAAGTGCTTCCTCTATTTTCATAGCATCTGAGAGCGTTCTCAGGGTGAATACATTTTTAAGTGAGGTTCCCTGGATATTCCCGGGTATCCTTGGTTTGCTGCCTGTGGCAATAACAAGTTTGTCGAAGTGGTATTCTTGTTCGTTGGAGCTAATGTTTTGTCCTTCAATGTCTATGGAATCTACTCTGCTTTCAAGTCGAAGGTCTATTCCCATATCTTTGAAGAACTTATTATCTCTCAGGATCAACGATTCGAAATTCTTGATCTGCTTTCCAATGACAAAAGGCATCCCACACTGGCTATATGCTGTGTGTTTGTCTTCAGAGAACACGGTTACAGAATAGTTGCTGTGACGGGTAAGGCTTGTAGCTACAGCCATTCCTACTGCACCACCGCCTATTATAATCACTTTTTTGTCGTTGTTCGTCTTTTTTTCTCGCATATTCTTCTAAAAGCTTATCTGGATATTAATTCTATTCCCCTGGTAGATTCTGTCCAAATCAAAATTGGGTATTGTTATTTTGTAACTATTCAGCCTGGCACGATTTGCCTATTGGTACTGATTTCATCGAAATAGAGATGTCTGCTCACTAACAATCTAACAATCAAAAAATCAATCAATAGCAACAATCAAAATAAATGATCCTAATGAAATTTACGTTTCAACTTTTTGTCAAGATTGTTATTGATAGCGTTTTTATCAGGCTGAATAGTTACGTTATTTTTAACTATCCCGCTCTCAATATCACCCATAAGTTTATAAAACTTTGAATTATATTACTTAACGTAATCATCATTATGATTACATTAATACTTGAAAACAAGATAATACAGATACTACGAACAAAGGTATCTTTCAACAATACAAATTTAGTTATTCGTAATCACTACCGATTCAATATGAATCATCTACCGATTAGGTATTCGTTAATCACATAAAAGGTGCTTAACAGGTCAAAAGCTACAAGTATTCAATGAGGGATTTGGAAATACTGCTTATTGACCACTGTCAGCAACAGCTTGAGTAGCATGTTTACATTACATGCGAAGTGCATAGTTACTGCTGTTATTAGCTTGGCGTTGGTTTGGATTAAGTGGAATTCTTCATGTTTATTCATTGAATTTTTAGTTTCACATTTCAGGCCTTTCGACAAGATGATGAAGTCTTGCTAGTTGTTGCCTACTTGCTATTTTTGTATTCCGAATTGTTCTGGTATCATCATACAAAAATTCGGAGAATCATCATGCAAAATGCAGATACTACAAAATATATCATTCATTCTAAGATTAATGCTGACGGGATAATTGAACGTCCTGATATAGTAGGAGCTATCTTCGGTCAAACCGAAGGACTTCTGGGATCGGATCTTGACCTGCGTGATCTCCAGAAGACCGGGAGAATCGGAAGGATCGAGGTTGTTGTGAATGCAAAGGGTGGTAAGACCAGGGGTACGATTCTCATCCCTTCAAGCCTGGACAGGGTTGAGACTTCAATTCTGGCTGCTTCTCTGGAAACTATTGATCGGGTAGGTCCTTGCAGTGCAAAGATCGAAATAACACAGATGGAAGATGTCAGGGCAACCAAAAGGCATCAGATCATAGAAAGAGCAAAGTTCATTCTCACAGGCATGTTTGATGAGAACCTTCCTGAATCCCAGGAGATCGCAGATCAGGTGCGTCAGTCCGTAAGGGTTGAGGAAATGCAGTATTTCGGTAAAAACAAGATTCCTTGTGGTCCTGCTGTGTTTGACTCGGATGCTATTGTAGTTGTTGAGGGGCGGGCAGATGTTCTGAATCTTCTTCGCTACGGCATAAAGAACACTATATGTGTTGGAGGCACCAATGTTCCTCCTGAGGTCGCAGAACTCACAAAGAAGAAAGATACGGTTACTGTATTTACCGATGGTGATCGTGGCGGCGAGCTCATTGTCAAGGAAATGGTTCAGATAGCTAATGTTGATTATATTGCGCGTGCTCCTGACGGAAAGAGTGTTGAGGACCTCGTACAGAAAGAGATTGTGCGGTCTTTGAGGCAGAAAGTCCCTGTAGAGCAGGTGATCGATAAGTATGTTGTCAAGGATCAGGCACCTCTGAATGATAATGCTCGTGGCCCACGCCTTCCACAACGTAAGGAAAGAAGGCCTGCTCCTGAGGTCAAACGTGTTGGTGCCACAAAAGTCCAGAGAACCTCCAGGGAACCACGTGACAAGGATACACGTGAAAGAGATACAAGTGAAAGAGATACACGTGAAAAAGGCACGCGTGGCAGGGATACACGTGTCAGAGACACACGTAGCAGAGACACACGTGGCAGGGATACGAGAACAAAAGAACCACAGCAAGATCTAAAGAAGGAGCCAGTTGCTGTTCCTAAATCAAAAGTTCCGGTATCTCCTGAAAACAAGAGATTCAAGTCTCACGCAGATGATCTTCTAGGCACATTCAGTGCACGTTTCCTTGATGGCGGGGATAATGTTGTTAATGAAACAGCAGTTCGTGATCTTGTCAGTACTCTCAAGGACTACAGGGACGAAGTGAAAACAGTTGTTTTTGATGGCGTTATCACTCAGAGGATCCTTGATATTGCTGTAGATAAAGGTATAGAGCGTTTGATAGGTGCAAAAATAGGTAGTGTGACCAAGAGACCTGCTTCTGTTAAAGTATTCACAGCTGGATCTTTGTAATCCTGTGTACTGTGCTTGCGCACAGTATATTTATTTTTTTTTCAATATTGATTTTCTATTAGTATGCTCCTTTTTTATTTACTCTTGATTATGGTTATTTGTCATGTTTAATCATTGAAATTAAACAGCAAAATTTATATACTCAACTCACGGAAGTGGTTTCCGTGGGAAATACCTTTATTTTGAAATTGACCAACTGGCATTAGTGCATTATTTAAACAGTGCACAAAATAGCAAACACAATTTAATTTTAGGTATAGGTTGGTTGGTATGCACAAAGATGAATTGATACAATTGCACACATTGATGGCTCAAATAAAAAGGCATTTTGAACACATGGGAATAAATGAATCGTTTGACGGATATGATTCGTTATCTATAAGTCCTCTGCATGTTCACAGGAGCAAAGCTGAACACAAACATGCTATCTTTGTTCTTGGAAACGATATAGCAGCTTCACTATCACAGGATGATATATCTGGTATAGGGAGAACTTCTGAGCGGATGCATGAACTTGCTCTGCGTGCAAGTGGGCACATGGGTAATACGAACTAAATATAGTCGTGAAGCCTGAAAGCATGTTTCTTTCCTGATAACACAGGTTCATTTGTGTTATTCAGGAAAGTGGCATCAAATGGAGTAAGACGTTTTTTCATTATTATTCCGTCCTCTCCGTCAGAGTAGTATCCATTCTCTATCCAGCAGGGAATGAATTCCATACGTTTGTAAAATTCCTGTGCCCTGATATTGGTAATCCTTACTTCCAGGCTTGCATAATGCAGGAACTTGCCCATAAAAACAGGAATAATGGCGTTCATGAGCTTAGCTCCAATGCCCATGCTTCTGAATCCATCTCTCACTGCGAGTGAAAATATCCTTCCTTCGCTGGCTGACAGTTTATATCCTACTATAAAGCCTACTACATAACCATTATATTCGGCAACAAGGAATCCTTCGCTGTTCATCTCGTAGAAGTTCATGTAAAGGAATGGATTATGTTCCGAGAACGCCTCTGACTCTATTTCCAGAACCTCTTCAAAATCAGAAGGTTCAAAGTTTCTTACTATCATTTTTCCTTAAAGCACAATGTATGTGCCTTATTTAATTTTTTCAACATGGCGCAGGTCTACCGCAACTCCGCGGCTGGCTTTCTTCATCTCATCTCCGCTCATGGCTGCTCTTCCAACTGCAATTGCGTTCTTGCCACAAATGAGCACTTCATCGTTTGGTCTTATCAGTGGATCAGCATCCATTACTCCGGGTGCAAGAAGTGAACCACGAGGGACGAAGTCATCTATTTTCACGATATATTTGCCCTGATCCATCATAGCTTTCACACCTTCAATGGTAATTGCGAGGGTGCCGTATTGAGGGATCAATGTGGTGAGTTGTTTCTTTCCCACGAATACCTGGTGTTTGGGGAAGGGTCCTTTGATAATTGAATCTTCGGGCACGAGTATTTGTCCGAATCCTCTTCCAAACTGGTAATCTGCAACAGCTTTCATAAGGTCTTTTTGTGTCTGCTCATAACCTCTTTTTCTTCCGGTGCAAAGTCCTGACATCGTTTCACTGAGATTTTTCAATGATTCAGGCGATGTCACATTACCACGACTGGTGTAAATAATATCTATGCCAAGTTTTTCTGCCACAATTTCGCATATCTGGCGGTATGCATCCTCAACATGTGCAATGATCGATGTATATTGATGCTGTGACAGGTATTTTTCAAGACAGGATGCTACCCATTCCTTTTCTTCCGCATCCCAGTATCCGGTAACTGTTGTGTCATAGTGTGATGCAGGGTATGTCAGTTCAAGTTCCCTTGGTACGATTCCAAGAGGTGATGTGATAATGACCTCATGAACAAATTTGCGGCTCTTTCCAAGTGCATTGATAAATCTCCAGTGAGAATTAGATGTTGAGTATGGTTTCTTGGCAGAGCACGGCAGGAGCAGAAGTACATCTTTTTCAGGTGGTGTATATCTTTCCTGTATCCTCCTGGCAAATCGGACGATCTCTACTCTGTTCTGCGATTCTCCGCAGGTTGCAATGAGCGAGTTTTTCCTGGCAATGGTGCTCTTACTTTCCATATAATTATACTCTGCATCCATGAGTCGCATCAGGGCGGTAAGCCAGGGTCTTACTCTGCACTGTCCTTCTATATACTCACGCAGCATTCCTAAGCGTATTTTCTCTCTGACAAGAGCTGCTTCAGCTTCCATGGCATTGATGTTGTGCTTTTCTATAATTGAAGCACGGCTCTTCTTGTCCATTTTCATAAGGCTGACTAAATCCGTTGATGAACATGAACTGCATTTGCACGGCAGTTCTGCCAGTGAATCGAGATAGAATTGTCCTGCGGTAGTGAAATATATGTCATTGTGTGCAGCAATTATGGCTTTTGTATTGTCAAAGATATCAATACCAAGATAGACCAGCATTGCAAGGTTTTCAGGGGTGCATATATTGGGTGCGTAGACCGCCGTATCGGGTGCGATCTCACTTTTCATCTCAATAAGCGTGTTGATCATACGTCTTGCATTGTTCTCAAAACACCCTGCGCCCTCTATTACATAGAGGTCACTTTGCTTTACCTTTTGTCCGGGTATGTAAATGGTTCCTGTGGCACCACTAGCTTCTATTTCTGACCTTTCTGCAAGTTTTATTGCAAGGTCTTGCGGTGCATCAGGTGTAAGATTCTGGTGAGGAAGTATTATCAGGACATCTTCTCCAGAATCTTGTCTTATTTTCTGGTACCATTCTTCGCTTTCTTCCAGATCGCTATATTTCCAGAGAGAGCCACCATCTATTATCAGGCTGTCAGGAGAACTAAGGCTTCTTGTATCTATTATGAAAGGTGTTCGGATGGTTTCCTTCAGGAGAAGTTTTCCTATCCTTGCAGCGCCATCACGTTGCAGTACCTCAAAGTATCGTGTCATTGCTGGCTAAATGGTGTAGGTAGATGTAAAGTTTTGCCTTTACCAACAAGTATAAATCGGACTATCTCACTTAAAAAACGATTCAATGCAAAAATCCGATATACTTAAAAATCTGCAGGAAATAGCCGGAAATGAAAGAGTTTCCGCGTCGTCCGCAGACCTTTATTGTTATTCATGTGATGCTTCCCAGATACGGGGAATGCCTGATTTTGTAATCAGGCCGGACACCACCGAGCAGATATCAGAGATAGTTAAACTTGCTTATGACAATGAGATTCCAATAACTCCAAGAGGTGCAGGCACAGGTCTTGCCGGAGGAGCAGTGCCCGTCGAGGGCGGCATAGTACTCGATATGTCATCCATGAAGCGAGTCCTTGATCTGGATCTTGATAATCTCCAGATTGTTGTGGAGCCTGGTATAGTCCAGGAAAAGCTGAATGCTCACCTGGAGCCTCATGGTTTCTTTTTCCCTCCGGACCCGGGAAGTTCTGCAATGTGCACCCTGGGAGGGCTCATAGCAAACAACGGGAGTGGCATGCGTTCTGTAAAGTACGGCACTACCCGCAACTATGTGCTTGCTCTTGAGGTGGTGCTGGCCGATGGCACTGTGATAAATACAGGTTCTAAGACCATGAAATCGGTTTCAGGCTATTCTCTGACGGACCTTTTTGTAGGTTCGGAGGGTACGCTCGGGATCATTACCAAGGCAACATTAAAAGTACGGGCCCTTCCAAAGGAACGCTCAGTCTTGCTTGCTTCTTTTGAGAACCCGGAACTTGCAGGCAAAGCAGTAGTAAAAGTATTGTCTTCGGGTATCGTCCCTTCTGCCTGTGAGATACTTGACAGCAATATAATACAGGCAATAAATGCTTATGATCCGCATATTGGTCTTCCTAAGGCCGGAGCCATCCTGCTCTTTGAGGTAGATGGTACTGAGAATACCGTACGTGAAGGTATTGTGATGATAGAAGATGCCTGCAAATCACTGGCAACAAACATCAGGGCCGCGGCCAACAAGGAAGAACGTGATGAGATATGGGCTGCCAGAAGGCTCGTCGGGGCAGCGGTCTCACGCCTGGACCCCATGCGCACCCGTGTATACGTGGGTGAGGACGTAGGTGTGCCCATAAAGGAAATACCCAGGATGTTACACAAGGTACGTGAGATTTCAGACGAATTCGGTCTTCCGATCATGACATATGGTCATATTGGCGATGGGAACCTCCACACAGGTATGTGTATCGACGTGCTGGAAGATGGTGATTGGGATAAGCTTAACAGGGCGGCCGATAAGATTCATCTCACGGCAATCGAGATGGGTGGCACTGTTACCGCCGAACATGGTGTTGGTGGTGCAAGAGCGGATTATCTTGAACTGGAGCTTGGGAAAGCCCTCGATGTAATGATGATTATAAAAAAGGCCCTTGACCCCAAGGGAATATTGAATCCTGGTAAGATGGGGGTCTGAGTATGGCTGGATCAGATATGCGTTCACTACTGAAATGCGTCCGGTGCGGTACATGTCGCTCGGTTTGCCCTGTCTTTGATGTAGTCGGCTGGGAATCTTCAAGTGCCCGTGGACGAATGCTTGTGGCACATGGTGTCTCCTTGGGACTTGAAGCCGATAAGGACGTGCTTAACAGCCTGAACATGTGTACTACCTGTGGACTTTGTGAGCAACTTTGCCCGTCAGGAGCAGCTCCTGTCAAGGTTGTAGAAAACTTCAGGCACCAGCTTGTGCTTCAGGGCAAGATGACCGATGCACAGAAGAAGCTGCGCTTCGAGGCTTTGGATAAGGGCAATCCACTTGGGGAGGAAAAAGACAGGATGGCCTGGCTTGGTGATTCTGCAAAGGATGCCAAAGAAAAGGCTGATTATGTATTCTTTGCAGGCTGCCTGGGGTCATACAGATATCCCGAGCTTACAAAGAGGACCTTTGACATACTCAAAAAGTTCGATGTTACTGTACTTCAAGAGGAGGTGTGCTGTGGTTCACCTCTTATGAGGACTGGCTCCGATCCTTCCAGGCTTACCTCAAAGAACCTGGAGCAGATCAAAAAGACTGGTGCACACACTGTAATCACTGGCTGTGCCGGATGCTACACAGCATTGAAGAACGATTATCCCGAAGAGCTTAATGTTATTCATGTCTCCGAATTCCTGGCGGACCGCCTGGCCGAAATGGACCTGAATAAACTTGACCTGAAAGTAACCTATCATGATCCCTGTCATCTTGGAAGGTGCAACGGCGTCTTCGATGCACCAAGGGAGATAATCAAGAAGGTGTCCGACCTCAAAGAGATGAAGAGTAACCGCGAGAAATCAAGATGTTGCGGAGCCGGTGGCGGTGTCCTGAAGGGATATCCCGAGCTTTCGCTGGAGCTCTCAAAGAAAAGGCTCGAGGAAATACCTGAAGGTGTGGATTATCTCGTTACGTCATGTCCTCTATGCAGAACAAATCTCAAGCGTGGTGAGCCGAGGGTTGAAGTGCTTGATATCATAGATCTGCTTGAAATGGCTATGGAATAGTCATTTTAGTTTCTATTTTTGAATATTGGACCGTTTTAAAAAATAAGAGCAGATTTTTATGCTCTTTTCAATTTCCTGTTAAAAACAAGAGCAATCGCTGCACCGATTCCTCCAAATCCTGGAATTGGGAAACTTGGGGCAGAATCTCCGTTTTCTCCAGTATCATCCTGCGTGCTTTTCAGTTCTGTTTCTTCATATCCATTCATCTGCCTGAGTTTTTGGTAATCGATGTTGAGTTTCCTGCTCACAAGGTATGTTGGATATCTTCCGCCGTCGATGTCAGCTCCTAGGGCTTCATAAATGATGGCAGAACCATCTTCTGACCAGTAAATCTCATAAATAGCTGCCCTGTCCCAGTCCATGGGTGTATCCTTTGTGCTCTCCTTGTAGAAGGGAAGCAATTCCCTGTGGAGCAAGGTGTTGTTGTGGACTGAGCAAATGTCAATGACATACTGGCCGTTTCTGCAATCCTCTGAGAATACTATCCTTGGTGCGGCGTACATTTTACTGTCAGGAGAAAATGCAACAGCGTAGTAGCCCATTGTAATTATATTCTTGATGTTCGTCTCGGTCTGCCCTATGGTGTTGTTTATGACAAAATCCTCAACCCCCACGCCGTTGGTAGAATCCAATGCTTTCTTGTAAACGCTATAATTGCCATCCGGACTGGTGGTTGTCCGTGGTGTCAGTCTGTAATGCAGACCTATTTGGGAGTGTTCTCCATCTTCGCTGTACACAACTATCTGATGAGCTTCAATGCTGTCCGGATTCGTGTATGAATTTGAGTAAAAAAGATTTTCGTTGATATTTTCATCGATACTGATGACCGGGCTGGCTGTGGAAGAAGATGTCTGGATGAAAAGTATTAATAGGCTAATCAGTAGTAACTTGTATTTCATTTGCATTACTCACATTTTTGTTTAATAAATATGCATTTGAAATACAGTTAAAACATATATCTTAAAAAGATAACGATTTTATTCTAAACATCACCATCCGTTATTTCCCTGCTTCTTCCGGCCAATGAGGCAGTTCCAGGTGTTACCCACAAGATCAAGCCTGTTGGTGCGTTTAAGGCCTTCATAGACGAGATTATAGTTTGCTTGCTCTTTATAATGCAGCATGGCTCTCTGGATACTCTTTTCTTTTTGAGAAGTAGCTACGTAGACTTTCTTTCCGCTGAAGGGATCTATCCCTGTGTGAAACATGCATGTTGCAGAGGTCATGGGTGTGGGCGTGAAGTCCTGTACCTGTTTGGTGTACCGGCCGGTATCTCTGATGTATTCTGCAGTCTCGACCATATCCTTAAGGGTGCATCCCGGATGGCCTGACATGAGGAAAGCCACAAGGTATTGGTCTTTGCCAATTTTCTTGTTTATTTTCCGGTACTTCTGCTCGAATTTCTCAAAAATTTCCCTGTCGGGCTTTTTCATCACATCGGTTACATGATCACAATAGTGTTCAGGTGCAACCTTCAATTGTCCGCTGACATGGTGGGCACACAGTTCTTCCATGTATTCTTCGTCAAGCAGTGCAAGGTCATAGCGTACGCCGTAACCGACGAATACCTTTGAGATGCCGGGCAGCTCTCTGAGCCTGCGCATTAGTTCTATGAGTTTCTTATGGCTGGTGTCAAGGGAAGGACAAGCCTTAGGATAGATGCAGGCTTTGTTCTTGCATATCCCTTTTTCTTCCCAGTTTTTGCAGTCCATTCCATACATATTGGCAGAAGGCCCTCCAAGTCCGTTGATGGTGCCTTTGAATCCTTTCATATCCCTGAAGCTTTCTGCTTCCCTGAGTATGGAATCCATGCTACGGCTGCGTATTATTCTTCCCTGGTGCAGGGCAATAGCACAGAAAGAGCATGCTCCAAAGCATCCTCTATGGGTATTAATAGAGAATTTTACCATGTCCAGGGCAGGAACTGGCTCTTTGTATGACGGGTGTGTCTCACGGGTGAACGGAAGCTCGTATACATGATCCAGCTCTTTGGTTGTCAGGGGGCGCATGGGCTTGTTCTGGACTATCACGGTTTTTGGGTGGACCTGTATGATTGCATGGCCACTTATGTGGTCCTGTTCCTGGTATACTGTCCTGAATGTTTTTGCATAGAGTTCCTTGTTCTTTGAGATTTCTGAATATGGTGCAATCTCTATGCGGTCCCTGAGAAGTTCTTCCCGGTTTGCTTTCCAGGTTTTGATATCTGTCTTCCAGACAGTTCCGTCTATATCGGTAATATCCGAAACAGGTATGCCTTTGTCCAGTCTGTCTGCGATCTCTCGTATCTGGAGTTCTCCCATGCCGTAAACAAGGATATCTGCAGGTGCATCTGCAAGGATGGATTGGCGTACCTTGTCAGACCAGTAATCATATTGTGCAAAGCGACGCAGGGATGCTTCAATGCCGCCGATGATCCGGGGAACATCGGGATACGCTTCTCTCAGACGATTGGAGTAGACAAGGGTTGCCCTGTTTGGACGCAGCCCTGACTTATTTCCCGGAGAGTATGCATCATCGTGTCTTAATCGCTTTGACGGGGTGTAATTACTGACCATTGAGTCCGTATTTCCTGCACTGATGGCGAAAAACAGGCGTGGCTTTCCAAGCTTTTTGAAGTCTTCTACATCGTCCCACTTGGGTTGTGCAATAATACCTACTCTATAGCCTGCATCTTCCAGTACCCTGCCTATGATGCTGATTCCAAAACCGGGATGGTCAACATAGGCATCGCCAGTGACGATTATAATATCGAGTTCATCCCAGCCCTTTCTTTTTGCTTCTTCAAGGCTCATTGGGAGAAACTTCAAAGAATCAGTTTTATTGCCTTTTTTATTCTTTTTATGTTTCATGATGCGTCCTTAGAGTATGCTTCTGGACATGTTCAGAGATAAATCAATTTGTCTGTTTACATCATTTGAAGTGACTTCTCCATGCCCCGGGTAAAGTGTCTTGACATCAAGCTTCACCAATTTACTGATGGATTCGGTTAATTCAGAGGAGTTTCCTCCTTGAAAATCCGTACGTCCAATGTTTCCGTTGGGGAACACTGTATCTCCTGAAAAGAGGCTTTTAGTTTGTGCTTCATACAGGCAGATCCCTCCGGGAGTGTGTCCGGGGGTGTGAATGACTTCAAGTTCCTCGTCATCTCCTATGGGTATTCTGTCTCTCTCTTCAAGTAACATGTCAGGTTCAATGGATGGTGCCCGGTGTCCGAACATGGCGGAAGCGCTCATGTTGTCATTTTTCAGAAAAGGCTCATCTTTTTTGTGAATTGCTATCTTTGCACCACTCAGACGTGCAATCTCCTGTGCCGATGCCGTATGATCATAATGGCAATGTGTGAGTATGATAAGTTCAAGATCTTTTATCTCTATGCTTTCTTCGATTGCTGCAATTAGACCTTCAGTACTCATTCCTGTGTCGATGAGAATTTTTCCATTGATGAGATATGAGTTGGCATCGTAAAGACCGATGTTGAAATGTTTGACCTGCATGTTTATTCTCCTTTAAAAGGAATAGATTTAGAGCCCAAATGCCCTGCGGGTATTTTGCATTGTCGCCATGGCTACTTCAGCTTCATCAGCTTCATTGAGCTGTGCTATCACCGGGACGGAATCACATACAAATGCCGGCTCGTTCCGGCCTTTTCTTGGTGAAAGGTAGGGGCTATCAGTTTCAATAAGCATATTTTCAAGAGGCAGGTTCTGTGCTATTTTCTTGTGGTGTTCTGAAAAGCAAACCAGAGTTGGGACCGATATGTAGTGTCCTGAGTCAACTATTTTTTCCATAGTCTCAAGTGAGCCACCAAAGCAATGGAAGACTACTTTGTTCAGTTCCTTGCTCAATTCAAGTGCAAGTTCCTCTCCATCTCTGCCATGTATCACCAGGGTCTTGTTGTACCTGTCTGCAATTTCGATGACCTGTTTGAATACAGCTTCCTGCCGTTTTCTTCCGGCATCCGTCTTACAATAATAAAAATCAAGCCCTGCTTCCCCGATTCCAACGGCTTTGTCTATGTTGCGTTCCATCTGTGAGAGTATTTGTTTTATTTTCCCGTCATTAGAATTGGGTACCATTTGGGGACTGAGTCCGAGGGTTGCATGGATAAAATCGTATTTTTTGGCCAGTTCAAGGGAGTCTGCATTTGTTTTGTAGTCTATGCCGGAGTTAATCATTTCAATTACACCGTTTGCTCTGGCCCTCTCTATTGTCTCATGCCGGTCTTTGTTGAATTTTGAAAAATCGAGATGACAATGGGAATCTATCACTTCATAACTCATATGCATTCAATTCTGGTCCTGGTATTTAGGTATGACCTGTTTTATGAATTGGTTCAAAGAAAAGTGTTTCGAAAATGAACGAAAATAAAAAAAGAAGTAAAGAACCGTGAAATCACGGTCCTATACTTGCTTACTCTGTGTTCTGAAGTTTCTTCTTTTCCAGAAGTATGTTGATGGCAGCGATTAGGGCATCCACGGATGCGGTAGCAATATCTGCACTGGCTGATTGTGCACTGACGATGCGACCTTTTTCATCCTCTACGGATATGGTCACTTCTGCAAGGGCATCACTTCCGCCGGTTATGGCCTCAAGGCTGAAATCACGTACTTTGACCTTGGTATATCCACCAATCATTTCTTCTACAGCTTTGAGGGTAGCGTCTATCGGTCCTACTCCAAAGTTAGAAGCAACAGCTTCCTCATCACCTATCTTTGCTCTGACAACGGCTGTTGGTGTTGTGAGGTTCCCTGTCATTACGGAGAATTCCTTCAGCATGATGGTTTCATGACCAAGGTTTCTGCCAAGGACTGCTGATGCAACCGCATGCAGGTCCGCATCACAAATACGCTTTCCCTTGTTAGCGATATCCTTTATTCTGGAAAGAATCTCCTCGAGTTGCTCATCAGTTGTCTCGAATCCCATCTCATCAAGTGATTTCTTGACAGCGTGCCTGCCGGCGTGCTTCCCTACAACAATGCGGCGCTTGTGACCTACCATTTCGGGGGTCATTATGCCGGGTTCAAATGTGTCAGCATTTTCAAGAACTCCATGTGTGTGAATGCCTGACTCGTGGGCAAAAGCGTTGTCGCCAACTATTGGTGTATTGGGTGGAATGTGGATACCTGTATAGTTCTCAACCATCTTTGAGGTTTCAAGCAGGTATTCTGTTTTTATGTTGGTTTTTGCACCGTAGATTGAATGGAGGCCCATTACCACTTCTGCGAGATTTGCATTGCCTGCACGCTCTCCTATTCCGTTTACGGTGCATTGGACCTGGCTGGCACCTGCTTCAACGGACATAAGGCTGTTAGCTACTGCAATTCCAAAGTCATTATGGCAATGTACATCGATGGGGATGTTCACTTCATTGTGTATTCCCTTGATGAGGTTATACATTCTTGATGGCGACATCACGCCTACAGTGTCAGGAACATTGATTATGTCGCAGCCTGCGCCTTCAACAGCTTTGAAGATATTCATGAGGTAATCTTCATCTGTTCTTGTTGCATCCATTGCGGAAAACATGCATTTCACGCCATGTTCCTTTACTCGTTCCACAGCATCTACTGCCATTTTCAGGATTTCTTCTCTGCTCTTCCTGATGGTGTGTATCCTCTGGATGTCAGATGTTGATACAAAAGTGTGTACCATATCTACTCCTGAATCTATGCATGCGTCCAGATCTTTTGGGAGGACGCGGGCAAGACCACAGACATCAAGGCTGAGGCCTTCGCTGGCAATAGCTCTTACATTCTGCTTTTCTCCCGGTGAAGATATCGGGAAACCGGCTTCGATAACATCTACGCCGAGTTTGTCCAGCTGTCGTGCAATTTTGAGTTTTTGCTCGTTTGTAAGAGATACGCCAGGTGTTTGTTCACCATCGCGCAGTGTAGTGTCAAAAATAGTCTTGCGTTTGTTTACAATTGGTTCATCGCTGTAAAAAGCGATCCCTCAGTTCGACAGTTGAATTCATATTAATCAGTTCCGGCTTGTATTTTATGCTATAAAGCACTTCCGTATATTTCTCAATTATTCTTGTCATGTGGTGAGTAGGAATTACTGATTTCTCCGCAATCCTTATATATCAGCATTGACTTGTAAGGGTGCTCTCACTGAGCCCAATGATGCGGGTAACGCATCAGGAAAATTCGCTTTGTGAGAACAAATTGATGAAGTACTAATTTCATTTCATCAGGCAGGTGTTACAAAGGTTCCTTCTTTGCTTTCGAATCTCTTGATTCGGAAGGTATATATACGATTGCAGTCTTTTAGGGGTCCTCGCGAAATGCGAGAAACACTTACAATCACCGCCTTATTATGTGGAGGCAGGAGTTATTTCCTGTCTGACGTTGGATTTGGCAGTTCGGTTAATTCTGACCGGTAGTGTATTATATACTACAATAAGGAATTAACCAAACTATGTGCATAGGAAATTCTCTCAAATAGAATTCTCCAATCGATTCCTTAAAATGACTTCCAAAACTTTGTGTGTGATCAACAATTCTGGTTGATCCTGCCAGAGGTTACTGCTATCGGTGTGCGATTAAGCCATGCGAGTCAAATGTTCTTCGTGAACATGGCGTACTGCTCAGTAACACGTGGATAACCTGCCCTAAGGTCCGGCATAACCCCGGGAAACTGGGGATAATTCCGGATAAATCATAGATACTGGAATGTTCTGTGGTTAAAAGCTCCGGTGCCTTAGGATGGATCTGCGGCCTATCAGGTAGTAGTGGGTGTAATGTACCTACTAGCCGACGACGGGTACGGGTTGTGAGAGCAAGAGCCCGGAGATGGATTCTGAGACATGAATCCAGGCCCTACGGGGCGCAGCAGGCGCGAAATCTTTACAATGCGGGAAACCGCGATAAGGGGACACCGAGTGCCAGCATATTATGTTGGCTGTCCATATGTATAAATAACATGTGATAGCAAGGGCCGGGCAAGACCGGTGCCAGCCGCCGCGGTAACACCGGCGGCCCGAGTGGTAATCACTATTATTGGGTCTAAAGGGTCCGTAGCCGGTTTGATCAGTCTTCCGGGAAATCTGACAGCTTAACTGTTAGGCTTCTGGGGGATACTGTCAGACTTGGAACCGGGAGAGGTAAGAGGTACTACAGGGGTAGGAGTGAAATCTTGTAATCCTTGTGGGACCACCAGTGGCGAAGGCGTCTTACCAGAACGGGTTCGACGGTGAGGGACGAAAGCTGGGGGCACGAACCGGATTAGATACCCGGGTAGTCCCAGCCGTAAACGATGCTCGCTAGGTGTCTGGGATGGTGCGACCGTTTCAGGTGCCGCAGGGAAGCCGTGAAGCGAGCCACCTGGGAAGTACGGCCGCAAGGCTGAAACTTAAAGGAATTGGCGGGGGAGCACTACAACGGGTGGAGCCTGCGGTTTAATTGGACTCAACGCCGGAAAACTCACCTGGGGCGACAGCAATATGTAGGTCAGGCTGAAGGTCTTACCTGAATCGCTGAGAGGAGGTGCATGGCCGTCGTCAGTTCGTACTGTGAAGCATCCTGTTAAGTCAGGCAACGAGCGAGACCCGTGCCCACTGTTGCCAGCATATCCTTCGGGATGATGGGTACTCTGTGGGGACCGCCGCTGCTAAAGCGGAGGAAGGTGCGGGCTACGGTAGGTCAGTATGCCCCGAATCTCCAGGGCTACACGCGGGCTACAATGACCGGGACAATGGGCTCCTACCCCGAAAGGGGTTGGTAATCTCATAAACCCGGCCTTAGTTCGGATCGAGGGCTGCAACTCGCCCTCGTGAAGCTGGAATCCGTAGTAATCGCGTTTCAATATAGCGCGGTGAATACGTCCCTGCTCCTTGCACACACCGCCCGTCAAACCACCCGAGTGAGGTATGGGTGAGGGCACGGATTTTGTGCCGTGTTCGAACCTAAATTTCGCAAGGGGGGTTAAGTCGTAACAAGGTAGCCGTAGGGGAATCTGCGGCTGGATCACCTCCTAAGCAAGATAGGCACAAAGTCTATCACCACTAACCGGTCAGAAATCGAATAACTGTCAAATCCATCAAACAAGCGGGACGCTCAAGGGCTTGTAGATCAGTTGGAAGATCGTCGCCTTTGCAAGGCGAAGGCCCTGGGTTCGAATCCCAGCAAGTCCATTTAAGTGCACCAGGCAAGTAATTTTGCCCGGGAAGGATGAAGTGTTCAACAACCCCATGTTGAACATAATGAGATCATGTATAAGCATGCATATATCAGACGCTCACTGGATAAAGTGAGGTGGACTCTGGTAATTATGCTTTCAGGTGGATGGCTCGGCTCAAGGGCTGATGAGGGACGTGCCAAGCTGCGATAAGCTCAGGGTAGGTGCATGGAACCGATGAACCTGAGATTTCCTAATGGGTCTTCCTAATGCGTTTTGCGCATTGATCAGTAATGATCGGGAACGCCCCGAACTGAAACATCTTAGTAGGGGCAGGAAAAGAAATCGAAGAGATGCCGTTAGTAATGGCGAATGAACACGGTAAAGTTCAAACTGAATCCCACTGGTAACATGTGGGAGATGTGGTGTTATAGGCTTTTCCTAAAGATCCCACTTGATTATAATCAAACTTTTCTGGAACGTTAGACCAAAGAGTGTGAAAGTCACGTAGGTATTAATCAAAGGATCTGGGATGTAGCCTGAGTAGCGTGGGTCGGAATTCTCGCGCGAATTTGGGAGGCACCAACTTCCAAAACTAAATACTTCTTGAGACCGATAGCGAACTAGTAGGGTGACCGAAAACTGAAAAGTACCCCAAAAAGGGAGGTTAAAAGTGCCTGAAACCTGGAAGCGATGGAGCGATATGGCATGAAAGGATCTTTGACACGAAGGAAACAGTCGCGAGGCTGCAGTACGAGTGTCATTGCCGATGTCATATCTTACGTTTTGAAGAACGGGCCAGGGAGTGTATCAAAATGGCGATGGCTAACTTTTTACTTAGGAAGCCGAAGCGAAAGCAACATGCTCGCAACCGCAAGGTGAGGAGCGGCGTATACAAGTGCGTGGAGTCATTATGATACGACCCGAAGCCGGGTGATCTAGGCGTGGGCAGGTTGAAGCGTGGCGAAAGCTACGTGGAGGACCGCAAGCGGTATTGATCTGCAAATCATTCGTGTGACCTGCGTCTCGGAGTGAAAGGCTAATCTAACCCGGCATCAGCTGGTTCCTTCCGAAACATGTCGTAGCATGACCTGACTGGAGATAGTCGGTGGGGTAGAGCACTGATTGGAGATCCTGGGGAAGAAATTCCTCACTCTCTTGTCAAACTCCAAAACCACCGTCGTCATAGAAAGTCGGAGTCCGGACTACCGGGGTAAGCTTGTAGTCCGTAAGGGAGACAACCCAGCCCGTGGTTAAGGTCCCCAAGTGTCGACTAAGTGTTAATACTAAAGGGCGTCCTAAGCCCTAGACAGCTGGAAGGTTAGCTTAGAAGCAGCTATCCTTTAAAGAGTGCGTAACAGCCCACCAGTCGAGGTTTAGGGCCCCGAAAATGGACGGGGCTCAAGTCGACCACCGATACCACGGAGCACCGAAAGGTGATCTTGTAGGAAGGCGTTGCGTTCGGGCAGAAGCAGGGCTGTGAAGTCCTGTGGACCGTGCGGAAACGAAAATCCTGGTAATAGTAGCAGCATAGATAGGTGAGAATCCTATCCGCCGAAGGGGCTAGGTTTCCTCGGCAATGATCGTCAGCCGAGGGTTAGTCGGTCCTAAGTTGTACCGTAATCCGAGTACATCAAAAGGGAAACAGGTTAATATTCCTGTACCATCTGACATTAAAACCGACGTTTTTGGGCAGGTTGAGCGGCGTCGTCGCGCCGTCTAAGCACCTAAATCTGTGGAGAGCCGTAATGGCGAGAAGCAGACGAATGTGTTATGGTGAAAATCAACTGCACCCGGGAACCCGTGAAAAGGGAGTCAGATGTCCGTACCGAGAACTGACACAGGTGCCCCTAGCTGAAAAGGCTAAGGCGTGTCGGAATATTTTGGCTAAGGGAATTCGGCAAATTAGCTCCGTAACTTCGGGAGAAGGAGTGCCTGCTGTGAAGACAGCAGGTCGCAGTGACAAGAGAGCTCTAACTGTCTAATATCAACATAGGAGATCGCAAACCTGAAAAGGCTAGTACGATCTCTGAATCCTGCTCAGTGCAGGTACCTGAAAACCCGGTTCAACGGGACGAAGGGCCTGTAAACAGCGGGGGTAACTATGACCCTCTTAAGGTAGCGTAGTACCTTGTCGCTTAATTGGCGACTTGCATGAATGGATCAATGAGAGCTCTACTGTCCCTAGCCAGAGTCCGGTGAAGCTTACTTTCTAGTGCACAGTCTAGAGACCTCTAGGGGGAAGTGAAGACCCCGTAGAGCTTTACTGCAGCCTGTCGTTGGGTTGTGATCTTGGATGTACAGTGTAGGTAGGAGACATCGAAGTCGGTGCGCCAGCATCGATGGAGTCGCCATTGGGACACTACCCTTCTGAGATTACGATCCTAACTCCGCGAGGAGGACCCCGATAGGTAGGCAGTTTGCCTGGGGCGGGACGCCCTTGAAAAGATATCAAGGGCGCACAAAGGTTGACTCAAGTGGGTCGGAAACCCACTGAAGAGTGCAAGAGCATAAGTCAGCCTGACGTTATTCAGCACAGTAGTGGATGACGAGACGAAAGTCGGTTCTAGCGAACTTTTGTGTCCCGCTTGGTGCGGGCCAAAAATGACAGAAAAGTTACCTCGGGGATAATTGAGTTGTTGCCGGCAAGAGCACATATCGACCCGGCAGCTTGCTACTTCGATGTCGGTTCTTTCCATCCTGGCCGTGCAGCAGCGGCCAAGGGTGAGGTTGTTCGCCTATTAAAGGAGATCGTGAGCTGGGTTTAGACCGTCGTGAGACAGGTCGGTTACTATCTACTAGAGGTGTACGTGGTCTGAGGGTAAGCTACCTTTAGTACGAGAGGAACAGGGTAGCGGCGCCTCTGGTGTATCGGTTGTCTGACAAGGCATCGCCGAGCAGCTACGCGCTAAGGAATAAGAGCTGAATGCATCTAAGCTCGAAATCTGACCTGAAAAGAGACTGCATTAAGGGTTCCGATAGAAGATCGGTTTGATAGGGTCGGGATGTAAGCACCAAGGCAACGAGGTGTTCAGTCCGCGGCTACTAACCATCCGTGCCTATCTACCTTACTTTGTCCAGGCGAAATCTGATATGTACATGCAAATTATACAAGATCAAAAGGTAAAGTATTTAACATAATGGTCCCAATAATTTATCGCTCAAAACGCCAAGGTGGCGGAGCGGCTACGCAATCGCCTGCAGAGCGATTCCATTCCGGTTCGAATCCGGACCTTGGCTTTACCTATAAAAAAAATTCATCGTAAGTGAGTCTGGCGGCCATAGCGGCAGGGCAATTCCTGTACCCTTTCCGAACACAGAAGATAAGTCTGCCAGCGTTCCATATTGTACTGAAGTACGCGAGTCTTCGGGAACTATGGATCGCTGCCAACTCACTCAACACTAACTACTACTTTCTTTTTTCTAAATTGATTTTAACACAAACTAATCTATTTGTTATTCTGATACTATTGATTCTTACAATCTTTTATTGTTATTTTGATTGTGCATGCATATGGTGATGGGAATCATTGACCCTGATTTAGTCTGGAATCAAATGTAATATGTATCCCATAATTTAATATGAAAAAAAGCAATTCTAAAGTAACATGGAACCATCCTTCATAAAAGGGTGTTAATCATGGGGACGAAAAAGATTATTTTTGTTTATAATGCGGACAGTGGAATTTTTAATTCGATAGAGGATTATGTTCATAAGATCGCTTCACCATCCACATATGATTGCAATCTTTGTGGTCTTACATATGGCAACGTGGGCATGAAAAGTGGCTGGAAGCAATTTGTTTCAGGACTGAAATTTCCGGTAGAATTTCTACACAAGGACGAATTCCTTGAAAAATATGACATTGAAAATGTTTCATTTCCATGTGCTTATATTGAATCAGACAATGAGGTCGAGCTTCTGATAAGTTCTGATGAGATGAACTCTCTTGATGAACTTGATGACTTAATGTCACTGGTATCTCTGAAAATGGCAGATATTCCTGATTGAATTTGGTTAGCAATATGAAAAACTCGTTTTCGATCAGGTCTTTTTTGAGTTTGGTCCGATTTGAAAATGCATTGTTTGGTGCCCTTACTATATTCTTATCAGGAATTTTATCATCTGATATCTCAGGACATATTTTTGAATATGGTCTAGCATCAATATCTGTTGTTTTTCTTGGTATGGGTTTCTTTGCTGTAAATGATTACTTCGATTTTGAGATTGACAGGGCAAACTGTAGGACTGACAGGCCTATTGCACAGGGTAAAATAAAGAGAAAAACTGCTCTATATGTGGGTGTGGCAAGTCTCATTCTTTCTTTTTTAGTGTCCCTGGGGCTTAATCAAATTGTTTCTTTACTATTGATCTTCAATGCAGTTCTTTTTTTTGCTTATAGTTATTATTTGAAAAAGATATTTTTAGTCAAAAATATCATAATGGCCTACGGTTTTCTTTCCATGATCCTTGTTGGAACGCTAGTATCAGACTATGTAATAGAGGCATTGATTTTCTACTATGCAATAATGGGTTTCATCGTTGGACTGGCTTTTGAGATAATGATTGACATCAGGGATATGGAAGGTGACAGGGAATTTGGTGTACAAACCCTTCCATTGAGGACGTCATCAGGATTTGCAGCTTCAGTTTTTGTTATCCTGTATGTATTGGTTATGATACTCGACCCACTTCCGTATTTTGTGAATATAGATTCTCTTCTTTATCATGACTTTTTCTTCCTGATTTTGATTATGATTCCTGTGATCTTCTACATCTTTATTTCAAAATCCCTTCTTAGGGACATGTCAAAAAGTAATGTTGGAAGGTTAAGAGAAAGAACTATCAATGTGATGCAGCTTGGTTCACTTGCATATCTGTTTGGCTATCTTTTGTAATTATTATGTAACTATTCAGCCTAGCTCACTTCCACCAAGCTGATTTCTTCATCCACGATCAATTCTGCAACTTTGGAACAAATGAATTGTCATAAAATATTGCACTAATTGCATCGATAACAGATTCAGAATTCTTATTAACAGTAGACACGTATCCTCTTATACGGCAGAAATTTTTTGCACCCTGTTCACTGCGGAAAGTACCTGATATCTCTTTCAGCCTGATTGTTATCAAACGGAACGTTTTGGTCGTACATAAATCGCAAGATATCCTCTTTATGGCCAATAAACCTATCCAGCAAATTCTTTACCGTGGTCTGCTTCTTACGTCCTCGTTTTTTAGACCGCACATTTGATTCCGGATCAGGAGGATTTTCATTCACTCCTAAACAAGTTATGTGATCATAATCCTCACTGAACCTTTGAATTAGCTCAGTATCTAAAAGATCATTATCAACATGATGTTTAATGCATATCAAGAGATCACTCATTATCTTTGGCCACTGTTGATCCCTGTTTTCGGAAGCTCCAGTTAACTCTCGTAATAAATGTGCATTACATAATGAATGTTGACATTCATATTTGTTGTACGGTTTCCAAAAATCATGTGTTGCAACACCAGTGTAACCTGGTAATATGCCCATAGCATCCATTGCTTCTGAGCCCCTTTTGCGATGTGCAAAATAATAGGTCAGTTTGTCTGTACCTGCCACATGAAGCCAATTACGAACTGCATTTATTCTCATTCCTGTTTCATCCAGATTGATGACAGGAGATTCTTTCAGGAGATGTTTCACTGTATTTTCAAAAGCTCCAAGCTTCTCAAAACAACTACGTTCCGTGTTCACCAAAGTAGCAGGACTTATCTTGCATCCCAAAATATCAGAGAACAACTTGGTAACACGCTGATAAGGAAGTAATTGGTAAGTGTGCAAATAAACTGCAAATGACTTAACTCGATGACCGTATTGAGTCGGCTGAGTTACACCATCTGGAAAAAGAGCTTTGTTTACATGAGAACATTTGGGACATGTTTTAATCTCGCAACGATGTTCAATGCAATTGATAGTTATAGGAGGAATGTCAAAGACCTGTCTTCTTTCATAGTCAGAGGGAACAGAAGCTAACGATCTCCCACAATTGACGCATTGATTAACAGGATGAACAATAACTTCATCCGGATCATCATTTATTCTTAATGTAGTACCAGGATGACCGTTTTGACCACCTACATGCTTATTGGTCTTTTTTCTTTGACTTTTAACGGTTGGTTTATTCCGTGCATAAGAATCAGTAGAAGGTGGTTTGCTACTGTTGCGACTATTCTTTTCAAGCATTTCTTCCAAATGCCTGACACGCTCTTCAAGTTGTGCAATTTGGAGAGATTGATGTTCAATTATCCCAAGTAATCGAGTTACAAGTTCTACTACTGCTTCTGGACCAGCTTCATAAACTGCAAGTATTTCTTCGCGGTCTATACAAATCCCCTCAGATTGATAGACGTTTTTTATGATATTTTACTGAATATTTTTTAACACATAGAATGAAGCCATAGTATATTGTTTTTTGCATCATTAAAACAGTCAGGCTGAATAGTTACATTATTAGTAACTATTCAGCCTACCACAATTAGCCTATTGATACTGATTTAATCAAAACGGAGATGTTTGCTCACTAACAACCTAAGAATCAAAAAAGCAATCAATGACAACAATCAAAATTAATGATCCTAATAAAATGTAGGTCTCAACTTTTTGTCAAGATTGCTATTGATAGTGTTTTTATCAGGCTGAATAGTTACCATTATTATAATCTCAAATCATGGACGCATTGTCATTAAAAAAAAGCTTAACATGAAAAACCATTGTTTTTATTCATCTGTAATGTATTGGTATAATTATATACTCAAAAGCACCTATATAGCATAAGATAATTAAAATGATTGTTTCTCTCTTGTTCAATAAATGAGGCTCTATAGACCTCATTTAAATTTTTTGCTGTTATTTATTATTTTATTTAAATAGGTTCAACCATCCCTGAACAAGTATTATCAAAACAACAATAGGCAATATGTATCTTGCATATGGACTGACCCATTCCGGTATTTTCTTCCCCATTCCGGTATTTGCCTCTTCTATGAAATTATTCCATCCCCATCCGATTTTTAGCGTGCAGAACATCACTATTGAGAGAGCTCCAATTGGGAGAATATTATTACTGAAGATAAAATCCTCAAGATCCAGTATTCCACTACCAGGTCCGAAAGGTTGTATACTACTTAGTGGACCGAAGCTAAGTGCACATGGCAAAGAAAGAATAAAGATTCCAATAGCATTAACAAAAGCTGCTTTTTTGCGTGTCCATCCCCATTCATCAATTGTGAATGCCATTATATTCTCAAAAATAGCTATAACCGTTGACATTGCAGCAAAGGAAAGGAACACAAAGAAAAGAACACCCCAGATAAGTCCTCCAACCATCTGGTTAAATATATTGGGCAGGGTCATAAAAATGAGTTCAGGCCCAGAGCCAGCATCTATTCCAAAAGCAAAAGCTGCAGGGAATATCACAAGTCCTGCAAGCAGGGCAATGGAAGTATCCAGTGCAACTACATTGATTGATTCTCCGACAAGTGAACGCTCCTTTCCAATGTAACTTCCAAATATTGCCATTCCTCCTGCACCTGCGCTTAATGTGAAGAATGCCTGTCCCATGGCTGCATAAACAGCCTCTCTTCCTATCAGACTGAAATCAGGTTTCAGATAGAAGTCAATTCCTGCAGATGCTCCCGGAAGAGTTACAGATTTAAAGACAAGGATCAGTAAAATTAGAATCATTCCTGCCATGAGATTTTTACTAACCTTCTCAGCTCCATTCTGAAGTCCTTTTGAACAAACCCAGAAACCAATGAATACGACAAGAGCCATCAAGAATACTATTTCTAAAGTGTTACTGAGGAATGTCACAAAAAAGTTACCTACTTCTTGTGGCTCAAGTCCGCTAAAACTTCCGGTGAGTGAATAATATATGTATGCAAGTCCCCAGCCTGCCACAGTAGTGTAAAACATAACGAGCAGAACATTTCCTATAATGCCCATATATCCGAATATATGCCATTTGCTGCCCGCAGGCTCCAGTTTTCTCATAGCACCTGCAATGTTCAGTTTCCCTGCTCTACCTATGGAATATTCCATAAGCAGAATGGGAAATCCCAGCAGAACGAGAAACGCAAGGTAAATAAGGACAAAAGCAGCTCCTCCATATTTCCCTGTAATATATGGAAAGCGCCATATGTTGCCAAGACCGATGGCACATCCTGCTGATAATAACAGAAATCCTATTCTGCTGGCCAGTTGCTCTCTTTCTTCGTTGGCTTTTTTTTCTTTTGTCATTGATGCTAGCTCGTATTTGTATGTTGGTATTATAATATTAATATGGATTATTACTTATATTTGTTCTTCATCCTGCTTTTGTATCACTTAATATATCAGAGTTCTATCGGAAATAATTATACGTATAGCGGCCAATGTTCATAGGAATATTATACTGTGGGGAATCAAATGAAAGAATACGATCTTATTGTAATAGGCACAGGCTCCGGGATGAATTATGTTACTGCAATGATGGATGCAGATCCTGAAATGAAAGTTGCTCTCATTGATAAAGATGAACCGGGAGGAATCTGTCTTACCAGAGGCTGTATACCTTCAAAGATGCTTCTTTACCCTGCAGAGCTTGTAAGGGATATCGGGCATGCAGGTAATTTCGGTATCAAAGCATCAATTGAAAGTATTGATTTCAAGTCAGTGATGGACAGGATGCGCAGTTCAATATCAGAAGACATTGAAAATATCAGACATGGTTATACTCATATTCCCCGAATGGATTTCTACAATGAAACAGCTGAGTTCGTTTCTCCTTACACCATGACGGTTGCTGGGGAAACCATCAGCGCCAAAATGATATTTTTGTGTACAGGTTCAAAGCCTGCAATACCTCCTGTGAAAGGACTGGACACGATTGATTTTCTCACAAGTGATGAAGTACTGGAACTGACTGAACTCCCCGAAAGTCTTGCTATCATCGGAGGCGGATATATTGCTGCTGAATACGGACACTTCTTTTCAGCCATGGGTTCCACGGTCACTATAATAGGCAGGAATGCACAGTTCATTCCAGAAGAGGAACCTGAAGTTTCTGTACTTGCGAAGAAGATGATGTCAGAGTACATGGAAATCCTCACAGACTACGAGGTTGTTGAGGTAAAGTCTTCATCAAAAGGCAAGACTGTGATTGCAAAACATCGTCAGACCGGTGAGGAAAAAGAAGTTACAGCTTCTAAGATACTTGTTGCAACCGGCAGGAGCCCGAATACTGATATATTGAAACCTGAACTTGGAGGAATTGAGACAGATGAACGTGGATGGATAAAGGTCAATGAGCACCTTGAAACCTCCATGAAGAATGTCTGGGCATTCGGTGATGCTAACGGAAAATACCTGTTCAAGCATGTTGCAAACCATGAATCATCAGTTGTCTACTACAACGCTGCTCTGAAACATAAGGTGAAGGTCGACTATCATGCAGTTCCACATGCTGTATTCTCATATCCTGAAATAGCCAGCGTTGGAATGAATGAAAAACAAGTTATTGATAAATACGGAGAAGAAGGTATAGTGATTGGTTTTTACCGTCTCCAGGAAACAGCAAAAGGCGTGGCAATGTCCTTGGGGGATGAATTCGTGAAAGTTATCCTTGATGGCAAAGCTCAGAAGATTCTTGGTGCTCATATCATAGGCCCCCAAGCATCAGTGCTAATTCACCAGATAATTCCATTGATGTATACTGAAACCCAGAGTATAGATCCGATTATGTATGCAATGGATATCCATCCATCACTTAGTGAGGTCATCAAAAGAGCATTCTATTCAAGGATGCCTGCTTCTGAATATCATATGATAATGCAGGCTTATGGACTTGAAAGCGCAAAAGAACAGTAAAAATAGAATGAGAGAACCAAGTTCTCTCAAATGTTCGATTGAATTTTATTCTTTTATTCCTGGTTTCCAAGAACTTCATTCATCTTTTCCGGGTTTTCAGCAAGCCATGCAGCCGCTGCTTCATCCGGTGTCTGACCTCCATCAATATCAATCATTAGTGATTCTATGTCTGAAAGGTCCATCTCAAAGTTCTGGATAAGCTGGAAGAACTCAGGGTTCTCTTCTTCAAATCCTGTTCTAGTAAGAATTACAAGATCGTCAGTTTCTCCGTAGATTCCCTGGGTATCTTCAAGGAATTTAAGACCTTCTATACGAGCAAAACTCCAGTGTGGTCTCCAGAGAGTAACAACTACCCATTCTTCATTGCGAACCTTACTCTGAAGTTCTGTGACCATTCCCACAGTGCTGCTTGAATAAAGTTCAAAACCATCAAGCTCATAATCCACAATACAGCTTTCTGTGTTTTGCATTATACCTGCGCCAGGTTCAATACCATTGATTGTACCATCAAATTTATCAGCGTTTTCCTGAAGATCTTCGATGGTGTTTATTGGTACGTAATCAGGAACAACAAGTCCGCACTTTGCACCGCTAGCAACAACCTGTGCTTTGGTCAGTTTGTCTCCGTATTGCTCCCAGTAAGGTGCCTGAGTTGCCGGCAGCCATGCATAAATTAGGACATCGATATCTCCCTGTGCAGTAGCCTGGTAAAGACCGCCAAGATCAGCAGTAATGGTTTCATATTCATATCCTCCTTCATCAAGGATCTGTGTGAATACAGCTGCACCAGCACGTGAATCATCCCATTGGATAACTCCTATTGTTACAGGTTCCTGTGTTGTTTCTTCAGGTGCCCCTTCTTCAGCAGGTGAGGTGCATCCTGCACTCATTAAGGCAATTGCTACTAGAAAGCATCCTAATATTTTCAAAAAATTATATCTCAAGCTATCACTCCTTTTTGTTTATAAATTAATATAGTTGGATAAATAAAAAAAAGAATAAGAGTAAACCCCTTATTCTGCTGCAATCCATTCCTGCACTTTTTCAGGATTGTTGTCAATCCACTTCTGAGCAGCTTCATCTTCAGGCATACCGTCAGCAAGGTCAGCCATAACAGACTGAATGTCATCATGAGTCCAGTTGAATCTGCCTATGATGCCGTAGAGTTCGGGATCATCTTCTGCAAGGCCAACCCTTGCAAGTGTTTCGACATGGTCTGCTTCGCCGTAAACTCCATTTGGATCCTCAAGGTATTTCAGGTCAAAGCTGTTGAATGTCCAGTGTGGTGTCCAGAGTGTGACAACGACCCACTCTTCATCTGATATTGAGTTCTTGAGTTCAGCTGCCATACCTGCACTGCTGCTGGCAACGAGATCGTAATCAAGACTGTAATTGTCAATAGCAGTTTCTGTTGTCTGCATGATACCGGCTCCGGGGTCGATACCGATGATCTCACCTTCAAACTGGTCCTTGTTGTCATTGAGTTCCTCAATTGAATCAATGGTTACATATGTGGGAACTACAAGTCCGATTTTGCAGTCCTCAAGATTGACTGCGACACTGTCGATGTCGTCTCCGTATGTTTCCCAGTAGTTCTTCTGGGTTTGTGGAAGCCATGCAGATGTAGTGAAGTCGAACTGACTGTCTGCAAGTCCCTGGTATAATGCACCTGCGTCAACTGCAATAATCTCGACATCATATCCTGCTTCTTCAAGAACAATTTTCATTACATTAGTACTGGCAATCTCACCGTCCCAGAGTACATAGCCGATAGTAGCTTCTTTTGTTTGTGTAGTCTCTTCTAACTCTGTTCCGGATTCTCCACTTGCGTTCTGGTCAGTACATCCGCTTACCATTACAAGCACAGCAATCAGAGTAATTACTGCAAGGAGTTTTACTTGTCTTTTCATTTTATCACAACTTTTTATGTATAAATTAAGACCGTATGGTCTGTTAATTTTATTTTCTAGGTGTCAGGTTCTGGGTCAGCCTGTCAAGCACGATCGCGATAATAACAATCGCAAGGCCTGCTTCAAACCCCTGACCGATATCCACTCTCTGGATGCCCACAAGTACCTGGTATCCCAATCCACGTGCACCGATCATGGCAGCAATAACAACCATTGAAAGAGAGAGCATGATGCATTGGTTGACTCCGGCCATTATCGTCGGGACGGCCACGGGCAGTTCCACTTTCACCAGTTTCTGCAATGGAGTGGTTCCAAAGGCGTCAGCAACTTCTACAAGTTCCACAGGTACCTGCCGTATGCCAAGATTTGTCAGGCGTATCGCAGGTGGCATTGCAAACACAACAGTTGCCACCAGTCCGGGGACGTTTCCAAGGCCAAAGAATATCACAGCAGGGATAAGATAAACAAAAGAAGGCATTGTCTGCATAAAGTCAAGCAGCGGCTTGATTATGTGGAACACAAATTCATTCTTGGCAGTCAGGATGCCCAATGGTATACCTATGGTAAGGGCCACAAGCGCCGATGAGAGCACAAGAGCCAGCGTTTCTATTGCAAGGTTCCAAAGTCCCATATTCTCTATGAGCAAAAACCCGATCGCGGTTCCGATTGCAAGTCTAAGGTTCTTTTTGGAAACAAAATAAACAAAGATAGTAACGATAAGAATGAATGCAATAGGTGGTAAGAATAATAGTATATCCTTGAGTCCAGATACAAGAATATCTATAAACTCACTGAAAGCATCAAGGAGAAAACCGAAATAATCATCGACCCAGTAAACACTTGATTCAACAGTTTCCCCTATTGGAAGTTCAGGTAAGACCATTCGAATCATCCTCCTTTATGGCCAGAGCACCAAGGATGCTACCTCTGACAATAACACCTATTATCTTCTGATTATCATTTACAACTGCCAGCGGAAAATTTCTGTCTGTCATCATCGGGATTATATCTTTGATGGGCAGGTCGGGTGCAACGATTTGCACGTCTGTTATCAACACATCATGCAATGTTCTCTTGTCCTTGACAGCCTGGACAGCATCATCAATGAGAAGTATTCCTTTAATCTTCTTGTCAGGATCGACAACAAAAATAGAAGAAATTCCGTGTTTTTTCATCAGTTGTGTAGCAACTGTCAATGCAGAGTTAATAGAAACAACAGGTTCAGGTCGTTTCATCACATTGTCCGCAGTCAGGATCTTTGCCCGGTCCACTCCTGCCACAAACTCTGAAACATAGTCATCAGCAGGTGAGGTGAGTATCTCTTCGGGAGTACCTATCTGGGCTATGTAGCCGTCCTTCATTATGGCAATTCTGTCACCTAGTTTCAAGGCCTCATCAAGATCGTGGGAAACAAAGACAATAGTCTTTTTCATCTTGTTTTGAAGAGCAAGAAGCTCATCCTGCATCTCTGCCCTTATGAGAGGATCGAGAGCACTAAAAGCCTCATCCATAAGCAGGACATCGGGATCTGTTGCAAGGGCTCTTGCAAGCCCGACTCTCTGTTGCATACCTCCACTCAGTGAGGAGGTGGTGCTGTGCTCATATCCTTTAAGGCCAACTTTAGCAATAGCTTCCTCGGCTTTGACATATCTCTCATCTTTCTGCATACCTTGTATCTCAAGCCCGAAAGCTACGTTATCAATAACAGTTCTATGGGGCAGAAGAGCAAAGCCCTGGAAAACCATGCTCATTTTCTTTCTTCTGGCTTCCCTTAGCTCTTTGTCATTCATTGTGGCAATGTCATCACCATCGATGAGTATATGTCCGTCAGTTGGGGATATCAGCCTGTTGAGACATCTCAGAAGAGTTGATTTTCCAGAGCCTGAGAGTCCCATAAGTACAAATGTTTCACCATTGTAAACATCGAAGTTAACATTATACAGACCAACTGTCTGTTTTGTTTGTTTGAAAATATCCTGTTTTGACATGCCCTTTTCTACCATTGAAAGAGCTTTGTGGGGATGTTTTCCAAAAATTTTAACAAGGTTTTTTACTTCTATCTTTTTTTCATAAATAGTAATACCTCAGTATGAAAGAAGATTAATTTAATTATTCACCTTTAGTTTTGACAGGACAACCATATATTAATGTATCGTTTCATTTTTGGCCAAATAAGGCCTATTATATTTTATTTTTTAAAAATAAACCCTAATTGTACCTTTTATTCTATTATTATATAATAGGCAAGCAAGATATATGTAAATTATCTTTTCCTTTTGATTATTTTTGATAAAAGATAATTACTCTAATTTAAACAAAAAAGAAAAAGTTATCCCTGAACGGATAATTTACTTATTTCTTTTGTGCCAGGATTTTTGGTTCTGAACATTTGTATTTTGTACCAATAGAATATGTAGTTAAGTTTGCTATTTTTTTATCGGCCGTGCTATATAGTTTTAATGAGTTGTACTTTTTCTATGGATTTCTATAGTTATGTTAAAGCTTAAAAAATAGTACAGAAGTGTTTATGCTTTTCTTATGTTACTGTAGTACATGCACTCATCCGGTGAAAAAAGAGGCATTTCCAGGGATTTCTTTACAACCTGGATCGGTGCACCACGGACCAGTACTGCAGGTACACTTTCTCCCGTTTCCCCCATGAGTATCTGGGCAGCAGAGACAAGGTTGTCTGCAACAGCCTTGCGGCTTATCTTCATTTCTTTTCCGAAAAGATCCAGTTTTCCCCTTTCATCTTCTACAGGAATTATACCTGAAGTTCCAAGAGCTATGCCGACACATCCGAGTCTGAGAGGTTGAGTGCGGCTATCCCCAATTATCACTCCGATGTGGCACTTGCAGCGTTTCTCGATGTCCATGCGAATTCTCTCTGCGCTTTTCTGGGGATCCTCAGGAAGTAGTACAACGTAACCCTTTGGAGCATTGGAGCTGTCGATACCTGCATTTGGAGAGAGGGTTCCGTCTGTGATAGTGAGTGCTGCACCCGGCACTCCTCCGAATATCTCATCACATTCCTGCAGAATAAGCTCCATTTCTCGCGGATCGAGCTGGTATTTTCGAGCCAGTTCTTCTGCTTCTCCTGAGGGTTTAACATCCTTTAAGCACATGAGGCGATTCTCGGCTGTTGCCAGCGGTGATTCGGCAATGATGAGGATATCATTATCTTGAAATCGCATTCCCTGCTTCCCGAGAGAATCGATTATGACATCTGCAATATTGTCTCCCGGTTTGATAAGAGGTGTTTTAATTCCAAGCATCTGCAAAGATGGATGATCGGTTTGCACTTACTCCTCTCCGGAAAGATAGTTCTTCATTATCTTTATCGCGCAATAGTCCCCGCACATGGAACAGGGTCCTTCATCAGGACACATCTGAGTCGGTCTGTCTTGGTCAATAGCAAGCTCAGCCTGTCCTCTCCAGTCAAAGCTAGCTCTTTTTGTGGCAAGCATGAGATCATTTTCGCTTAAGCCGTATTTCATGGAATCGCCGATATGGGCTGCGATTCTGAATGCAATAAGGCCTTCTTTGACCTGTTGGGGATTTGGCAATGACAGGTGCTCTGCAGGAGTTATGTAGCAAAGGTAATCGGCACCTGCTCCACTTGCTATGCTTGCACCGACAGCACCTGCAATATGATCGTATCCAACGGCTATGTCAGTTGGCAAGGGGCCTGCTACGAATAAAGGAAAGTCTGCTTTTTCTTTATACAATCTGACAGAAGCAGGTATCTCAGATGCCTGGATATGTCCACCCATTCCGTTAATGATTACCTGTACTCCATTTTCATTTGCTCTTTTTGCAAGAGTGGCGTTTGTCTCTATCTCCATTAACTGGGCACTGTCCTTCAGGTCATGAATACATCCGCTTCTCATTGTATTTCCGAGGGAGAGAACAACATCATTTTTCCTGAGTATCTGCATAATTTCATCAAAATACTCAATGAACGGATTCTCACAATCGTTGAGCAGCATAAAACTGCTGGTAAAGGACCCGCCCTTGGATACCATGCCCATGACCCTTCCTGAATTTTTCAGCTTTTCCAGCATTTTCCTTTCGACACAGTGGAGAAGTACCGAACTTACGCCCTCATCGATGTGCTTTTTCATGTATGAGAGAATGCCATCAAAGGTCACGCTTTCCATTCCGCATTCGACTATAGTCTGGTAGATGGGGACGGTTGTGACGGGAAGTTCTGTATTCTCAAACACCATCTCCCTGATAGCAGATATATCTCCTCCCATAGATAGATCCGTAATGGTACCTGCACCGTATTTTTGTGCTATCTTTACTTTTTCAATCTCAGCAGCAGGGTCTATCGAGGCTGAAGATGTTCCGAGGTTCACATTTATTTTGGTGCTTGCACCCTTACCAATTGCAACAGGTGGACATCCTTTGCGTGTCATTATGACAAGACTGCCGTTTGCGACATTTTCAAGAATGAGTTCTTCTTCAATGCCCTCAATTCTTGCAACTTCCAGCATCTCAGGTGTGAGGGTACCACCTTTTGCATGGTCTATCTGCGTTTTAATCATCAAATGTTCTTCCTTATCCCGGCCATTTCAAGTATCATGGGTGTTTTATCGTGTTTTCCGATTGGCATAATATGGATTCCACGGCAGAGCTTCTTAAGCTCAATTATAGTTTCCGAGCATATGGACATACCTTCATCTATCGGATTTTCAGCATTTTCCATTCTTTCTATAATTTCAGTGGAAACATTGATGCCCGGAACATTTCGGTTCATGAAATGTGCCATGTTCGTGGATTTAAGAGGAATGACGCCAGCAATTATCGGAATTCCAATATCTCCTGTTTCTTCCATAAATGCCTCGAACTGCCCGGTATCATAGACTGCCTGCGTCTGGACGAAATCAAGTCCCATTTTTGCCTTTTTCCGCAGCTTCATCATCTGCATAAATTTTGTAGGGTCGGTGTTCGTGACTGCACCGACTGTAAAAACAGGCGGTTTTTCTATTAAGTTACCTTCAAGATCATATCCTTCTTTCATTTTTCGGATGATGTCAAGAAGTTGCACTGAGTCCATATCATAGACCGGCTTTGCACCAGGATGGTCTCCTTTGGTGGTGTAATCACCTGTCATCACGCAAATGTTCCTGACACCAAGCGCGTATGCTCCCAGAAGTTCAGATTGCAATGCAAGGCAATTGCGGTCTCTGCATGTCAACTGCATGATAACCTCATGTCCTGCGTCCAGCAACGCCTTGCTGACTGCTATGGGGCTCATTCTCATGACTGCCCGCTGGTTATCCGTGACGTTGAGGGCATCAGCAAAGTCTCGTATAAGCTCTGCATCTGCAAGAGCTTCGCAGAGATCTGTTCCCTTCGGTGGACTGATCTCCGCAGTGATAAGAAAATCGTCTGATTCGAGTTTGTCTTTGAAGGTCAGGGACATCGAGGGATTATATGTAGGTCCGGCTTTTAAATTCATCGCGGAATTTAGGTTTACATTTAGAAATGAATGTGGAATTTCAGGAGAGTATTACTCCAGTAATACAAATTATTCAATATCCTCTTCGGCATCCCAAACCTTTTCCAGCAGGTCAAGCCTGCCGATTTTCTCTAATCTCTCGAAAATTAATTCCCAGACGCAGTCTTTTTCAGGGTCAACTTCACACTTTCCTTCAATTGAACCACCACAGGGACCATTGAGAAGCTGTTTGGGACACTGGCCCTTGGGGCAAATTCCACCGAAATAGTAAACCTTGCAATCTCCGCACATGGCGCAGAGTTCAGGGACTACTTCTCCCTGTGACCGTCCTCCAAGAGATTCAGTGTTATTCGAAGGGTAGACTGGTGTCTCTGCTACTTTAGACACAATAGAAACCCCGCTTCCACATGCCATAACAAGGATTGACTTTGCTTCCTTTATGACAGGATTCTTTTTAACAAGTGAATCAAAGGATGCCACACTGCAGGCAGCACTCGGGATGCACCATCCAACTACATGCTTTCCTGCTTCCTCAAGGCGCTGGCGCATATTCAGGACTTCGGGTTCCCCACCAACATGTAATTTTGCAGCACAAGCTCCACAGCCTATAATAAAGATATCATCCTCATCCTTCAGCAGTTTGATTATCTCTTCAAAGGGTTTTGCAGATGAGACTATCATAGTTCCCTCTGATAACGGTGTTCTACATCCATGTCATTTTCAAGGACCTCTGCTATCATTTCAGCAATAAGTGGAAGATTGCGTGCCTGGAATGATAGTTTCCGGACCAGTTTTTCAAATTGCAGAAGCGTTCCTATTATGAGAATATCTGTCTTCTCGGTTTCATGGGAAACAGCGTCACGCTCAAGAGCGGCATCTCCTCCACGCGCCAGTATCTCCTGCTTGATTATCAGTGCCTCAGTAGTGGTGATGTTATTCACACGTACTACTTTGCTCACGGTTTTGTTCTTCATGACTTTAGCACCGGCAGAGGTGACACCAATACTTTTCATGAGGTATTCGGCATCATCTGGGTGGGTTATATCCATAACGGCCACCTCAAAATTCCCTGATTTCACAAAGGACTGTCTCTTTCTCATTACCCTTGCAACCTCGACCACGTCCTTTGTTTCAGGGATGTCGTGTGTCCTTATTATATGTGCTCCCTTGTGGACCACGATTGCCGTTGCAGCAAGGCTTCCATATAGTCTTTCACTTGCGGGTTTGTGCAGTATAGCATCAATGCAGGATTTTCTTGAGACTGCTGCAAGCAGTAGCTTTCCGAAAACCTTCAGACTTTCGAACTGGTCTATGGTCTCAAAATCAAATATTGGATCCTTTTCAGGAATCCACTTCCCTATGGCCGGGTCCAGTATGAGATTGCTTGTATCTATACCTCTGGCATCAGCCCTGGCAATTATAGATGCAAGCGACTCCATGATAGCATTCATTCCGACAGGATCCCCTGGAAACTCTTCTGATGCCATTACCACTGCGGGACAATTGTGATCTGCTACAACATTGATCATATGCGGATCAGCCGTAAATCCCGAAACGTCATTAATGATATCTGCACCATGTTTCAGGGATTCTTCCGCAATGGTGGAGTATATCGTATCTACGGAGATTAGTGCATCCACGTTATCCTTCAGGATGTCCAGTGCGGGGATCATGCGTTCCAGTTCTTCTTCCTTTCCAATGGCGGGTTTTGCAAGAGGCCACGTAGAACGTGCACCGATGTCCAGTATAGTTGCGCCGTCGTCTACCATTTTATGGGCAACATCAAGAAGAGAATCAGTACTAACAACCGAATCTTTGTAGAAGGATTCCTTGCTGAGGTTGATAACACCCATCAATCTTACAGGGTGCTCATCTCCAACCTTCAAGCCGCATATATCAACATCAATAGCCATTATTTAACCTGTACTATCATTTCAGGATATTATAATATATAATTGACATAATTAAAATATAAATGTGCTTATCAGGAGTTTCTTGCTGCCATAAGCACGTGCTCCATAAGAATGGCGATGGTCATGGGACCTACACCTCCAGGAACCGGAGTTATTAACGAGGCTTTTTTGACCACGTTATCATAATCAACGTCACCGTAGACCTTGCCGTCCTCCTCGGTGATGCCAACATCGAAGATAACTGCATCTTCCTTAACCATGTCTGCCTTTATAAGATGCTTGACACCTGTTCCCACTACAAGGATATCGGCATCAAGGGTGTACTTCTTCAGATCATCTGTAAATACATGGCAAACAGAAACCGTTGCATTCCTGTTGATAAGCATCGCAGCCATAGGTTTTCCTACAACATTGCTGTGTCCCACAACAACTGCGTGCTTGCCCTGTATTGGTACGTTGTATTCTTCAAGCGCCCTGATTACGCCTTTTGGTGTGCAGGGTACAAGACCTTCCTCACCTATCAGGAGCTTGCCCATATTGTATGGGTGGAATCCGTCGGCGTCCTTTGCAGGATCGATTGCAAGCATTGCTGCCTTATCATCAAGGTGTTCCGGAAGAGGTAACTGGAGGAGGATTCCGTGTATGTCCTCCCTTGAATTCAATTCCCGGATACGCTGCATGAGTTCTTCCTGGGTGGAAGATTCTGGCATGTTCTGGTCTTCTGCATGTATGCCCACCCTTTCGCATGCCTTGTGTTTCAGGCGTACATACATTCTGGATGCAGGGTCTTCACCAACAAGTATCGTTGCAAGTCCGGGAGTAATTCCTTCTTGTGCTTTAAGTTTGTCAACTCCCTGCTTAACCTGCTCTTCCAACTTCTTTGACAGGCTTCTTCCATCTATTTTCCTGGAATCGTAGTTCTCTTCTGTCATTATGCAAACCCCTGTGATATTTTTCCAATACAGGAATGTGCTTCACTTATTTATATATAGGGAACCCGCTGCAAAGCTGTTCGACGTCAGAGTTGATACCATGAAGGACTGTATCATCATTGAGGTTGTTGATAACCTCTGCAATGAATCCTGCGATCTCTTTCATGTTCTCTTCCTTCATTCCCCTGGTCGTAGGTGCAGGTGTACCGATCCTTATTCCACTGGTGATAAAAGGACTCCTTGTCTCAAAGGGAATGGTATTTTTGTTAAGTACAATACCTGCCTTGCTCATTGCGGCCTCTGCCTCTTTTCCTGTGATATCAAACTTGTTCAGGTTGATCAGCATCACATGGTTGTCAGTTCCGCCTGAGACAATGTCAAAGCCCCTGTCCTGTAGCTCTTTAGCCAGTACACTTGCATTCTTTACTGTCTGCTTCTGGTCTGCCTTGAATTTCTCACCCATGGCTTCCTTGAATGCAACGGCCTTTGCTGCGATAACGTGCATGAGGGGACCACCCTGGATTCCGGGGAACACTGCCTTATTCAGGTCCTTTGCATATTCTTCTTTGCACATAGCCATTCCACCTCTCGGTCCTCTGAGGGTCTTGTGGGTTGTGGTTGTAACAAAGTCTGCATAGGGTACGGGATTTGGATGTGCTCCGGCGGCAACGAGTCCTGCGATATGTGCAATGTCTGCGAGCAGGTATGCTCCTACTTCATCGGCTATGTCCCTGAAAGCTTTGAAATCAATGGTTTTAGAGTATGCTGAAGCACCACAGACTATCATCCGGGGTTTTTTCTCCTTTGCCATTTCCATAAGTGCATCATAATCAAGAGCTTCGGTTTCCCTGTCAACACCATAAGGTACTATATTATAGAGCTGGCCTGCAAAGTTTACAGGGCTTCCGTGTGAAAGGTGTCCGCCATGTGATAGGTCCATAGACATGATAGTGTCGCCGGGTTTGAGGACTGAGAAATAGCATGCCATATTGGCACCGGAACCTGAATGTGGCTGTACGTTAACATGTTCGGCACCGAAGATTGCCTTTGCTCTCTCGATTGCAAGATCCTCTGCAATATCGACGAATTCACATCCGCCGTAGTAGCGTTTTCCTGAATATCCTTCAGCGTATTTGTTCGTCATCACAGAGCCCTGTGCTTCCATTACTGCACGGCTTGCATAGTTCTCTGATGCAATCAGGTTTAACTTGTAATCCTGACGGTTCGCCTCAAGCTTAAGGGCTTCGGCGATCTCTGGGTCAACTTCCGAGATATAAGACATTTCAATCAACCGTTATATCCGTAATTATAAATTCCTGGGTAAATGAATCTAAGTTATGTGCGTACTACAATCCTGCCTTCCACTTTAAGTTTGCCCTCAACGAAAAGTTTTACCGCTTCGGGTAATATCTTATGTTCCTGTTCAAGGATGCGTGCGGAAAGGCTGTCCGCAGTGTCACCTTCAAGGACAGGTACGCATTTCTGTAATATGATCGGCCCTGTATCCATACCTTCATCGACAAAGTGCACTGTGCAGCCGGATATCTTTACTCCGTAATCGAAAGCTTGCTGCTGGCCATGTAATCCCTTAAAGGATGGAAGCAATGCCGGGTGGATGTTTATGATCCTGTTTCGATATGCTGCAATGAGGTTTTTTCCTACTATGCGCATGTATCCTGCAAGAAGTATAAGGTCAACATCGTTGTCTTTCAGGACTTCCAATATATCTTTTTCATAATCTTGCTTATTTGAGAAATCAGAAGGGTCTATGAAAATAGCAGATATCCCATGATTTCGGGCCCGCTCCAGAGCATAGGTATCCTCTACATCACTAATAACAACCTTTATTGCTGCATTCTGGATATAGCCGTTTTCTATGTTGTCTATAACAGACTGTAGATTGGAGCCCCTTCCTGAAACAAGCACTGCGATGTTGGTAGTCATTGCTACTCCTAAAGGGATTTCCATATATTAGGGTTTTGGATTTACTCAAAACAACTGGAAACTATGTGATAAACGATTAAATGTGGGCACTGAAACAAAACATCAAATATTGATATTGTGCTTTTTCGTCCTCTCATCGATCAATTCCGCCAGCTCTTCAGTGCCGGATAACTGATCAAGTTCCCTTTTTTCGATAAGAACAGTGTTCTCAACATTCTGGGCTTTAATTTCCCCGTTGATGATGAACACTGATTTTGTCATTGTCACACATGAGATACTGCTCATAAGGTCAGCACGTTTTATCATTGCACTGCTGTAGTTGCTGATGCCTGTAAGTAGTGTGTCGGATGTATCCTTTGAGATGGCCCTGAAAGGTGCCTGGCTGGTTGACATCACCTGATATCCAAGAGCGTAGAGCATGTTCAGGATACCATCATCTGGTTGTGTCTCAGGCACCTTTTCCTGTTTAGCTTCAACATTTGCCTTTTTCTCAAAACCACGAAGAATATCTATGGATTGCGCTAGGGCTACGTCGAGTATTTCCTCGAGATGCAGTACAATATCTATGGAAGCATCCATGTTGCCGTCTTCATACTTGCTTATTGTCCTGCGTGAAACTCCCAGTTCGGAGGCAAGTGATCCCAGTGACATGGAGACTTTCTGACGTGCTTCTTTTAGTACATCGCCATCTATCGATACATAGAGTCCTCCCGGTGATGCTGAAACAAGCGGGGGAGTATCTTCTACAAAATAATCATAAAAGGTCTGGACACTAACCGCAGGAATATCATAACGCATGTAAACTACACTATCTTCTAGCAGCTGGTTTCTGGTCTTTGCTCCTACAAGCAACGCCGAGCCACCCAGGTACCTTGCAAGGCATCTCATCTCCTTTGCAGTCTCTTCATTGAGGCCGTCGATATTGTATAACACCTTGCAGAAAAGGAGTGTTTCAGCATTCCTGGCCGCCAGATCGAAACTCCGGGGCCTTATGTTGCAGCGTTTTGAAACGATGAATCCTGCCTGTTTTAATACATCAACTATCTGATGTATTAGAATTTCCTTCGTCATTACAAAATAGGCTTTGTTTGCAGGTCTATATAACTTTATCGCAAAAACTATAGTTATAATATTGTAACTATTCAGCCTAGCTCACTTCCACCAAGCTGATTTCTTCATCCACGATCAATTCTGCAACTTTGGAACAAATGAATTGCCATAAAATATTGCACTAATTGCATCGATAACAGATTCAGAATTCTTATTAACAGTAGACACGTATCCTCTTATACGGCAGAAATTTTTTGCACCCTGTTCACTGCGGAAAGTACCTGATATCTTCTGCTGTACTTTCGTCATTCTGATATCTCTTTCAGCCTGATTGTTATCAAACGGAACGTTTTGGTCGTACATAAATCGCAAGATATCCTCTTTATGGCCAATAAACCTATCCAGCAAATTCTTTACCGTGGTCTGCTTCTTACGTCCTCGTTTTTTAGACCGCACATTTGATTCCGGATCAGGAGGATTTTCATTCACTCCTAAACAAGTTATGTGATCATAATCCTCACTGAACCTTTGAATTAGCTCAGTATCTAAAAGATCATTATCAACATGATGTTTAATGCATATCAAGAGATCACTCATTATCTTTGGCCACTGTTGATCCCTGTTTTCGGAAGCTCCAGTTAACTCTCGTAATAAATGTGCATTACATAATGAATGTTGACATTCATATTTGTTGTACGGTTTCCAAAAATCATGTGTTGCAACACCAGTGTAACCTGGTAATATGCCCATAGCATCCATTGCTTCTGAGCCCCTTTTGCGATGTGCAAAATAATAGGTCAGTTTGTCTGTACCTGCCACATGAAGCCAATTACGAACTGCATTTATTCTCATTCCTGTTTCATCCAGATTGATGACAGGAGATTCTTTCAGGAGATGTTTCACTGTATTTTCAAAAGCTCCAAGCTTCTCAAAACAACTACGTTCCGTGTTCACCAAAGTAGCAGGACTTATCTTGCATCCCAAAATATCAGAGAACAACTTGGTAACACGCTGATAAGGAAGTAATTGGTAAGTGTGCAAATAAACTGCAAATGACTTAACTCGATGACCGTATTGAGTCGGCTGAGTTACACCATCTGGAAAAAGAGCTTTGTTTACATGAGAACATTTGGGACATGTTTTAATCTCGCAACGATGTTCAATGCAATTGATAGTTATAGGAGGAATGTCAAAGACCTGTCTTCTTTCATAGTCAGAGGGAACAGAAGCTAACGATCTCCCACAATTGACGCATTGATTAACAGGATGAACAATAACTTCATCCGGATCATCATTTATTCTTAATGTAGTACCAGGATGACCGTTTTGACCACCTACATGCTTATTGGTCTTTTTTCTTTGACTTTTAACGGTTGGTTTATTCCGTGCATAAGAATCAGTAGAAGGTGGTTTGCTACTGTTGCGACTATTCTTTTCAAGCATTTCTTCCAAATGCCTGACACGCTCTTCAAGTTGTGCAATTTGGAGAGATTGATGTTCAATTATCCCAAGTAATCGAGTTACAAGTTCTACTACTGCTTCTGGACCAGCTTCATAAACTGCAAGTATTTCTTCGCGGTCTATACAAATCCCCTCAGATTGATAGACGTTTTTTATGATATTTTACTGAATATTTTTTAACACATAAAATGAAGCCATAGTATATTGTTTTTTGCATCATTAAAACAGTCAGGCTGAATAGTTACATAATATTTACTTCTATTTTTTGGAGTGTCCTCTAATAATCTCTAGCTAGAAAATTATTTATTAGATGTGTTGAAATACAGTTGTATATACAATAATTCCCTGTTTTCTAAGAATGGTCGTGCTGGTAATATGAATATGAAGGTTCAGGATAAGAACAAAGAACATGCAAAAAGTAGTGTTAGGAGCAATCCCTGATGCCTATGTCCAATAGAGCAGAAATTAACCATCTGGTAAATGAAAATAAAATATCCAATGAAACAATGGATATAATGCCAATGGTAATTCTTTTTTTGGATACGAAATGTAGTGTTTCATTTGTTAACAAAAGAATTCTTGAATTGACCGGCTATAAAGAAAAAGAGATTTCAGGGACGCAATGGTTTGACGTACTGGTACCTCATGAATTTAAATCTGAATCTCGTTCTATATGGGATAAATTCATTTCTGGCGAAATAACTTCTGTCGGGGATCTTGAAATTCCCCTTCTGAAAACAGATGGCACAAAAATTTCTGTTCTTTGGAATGCCGTTTCACTTACAAATGATGGTCTTTTTAAGGGTATTATTATTTCAGGTGAAGAAATTCCCCAACAAAAAATCTCCCGGAAAGAACTTGAAGAAAGTGATCTCCTTTTCAAAAGAGTGGTAGAATTATCTCCTATATCTGTTGCTTTGTTGGATTCTAATTTTAGCCCAATTTATTTTAACAGGAAATTCACGGAAACTTTCGGTTACACTCTTGAAGATGTACCGGAAATGGATCAATGGTGGGAGTTTGTGCATCCCAATCAGGAACGTAGAAAAACAATCTTTGAATCCTGGTGTTCAAACCAATCTTCGTCATGGGATGAAATAAACAATGTCGATACTAAAGAATGTAGGATATTGTGCAAAAATAATTCTGTAAAAGATATATTGTTCAATTTTGCAAAAATAACAGATAGTGTATCTATCCTTGTTTTTAAAAATATAACTGAAATGAAAGCTGCAAAGAAAGCTTTTTTCTTAGATGAACTGAGGTTAGAGGCCCTTGTTGAGCTTAATCAATTTACCGGTTCAACAACAAACAATGAACCTATCTCAAAACGTCTCTTGAACTTTATTCCAACATAATAGAAAACATGCAATATCCAGTAGTCCCTTGAAAACAACATAAGCCTTTCATATCTACTTGCTATTTTTCTGAATCCCATTTTCAACCATGCAAAGAAACGTTCTATTGTCCCTCTTTTACGATATGACTCATACTCGAATCTTGTAGGTCTTCCTCTTTTTGGATATTTCTGATTCCTGATATTAACAGGAATGTTACTTTTGATTGCCCGATGTCTCAAGTATTTCCTGATGGCCACATCATCATAAGCAGAATCTGCAAGTACTTCCAATGGTCTTGTTTTTGGCCTTCCAGCAGTTTTGACCTTGATACTTTCCATGATCTTAACAAACTGCTGCCTATCATGTGCTTTTCCAGAAGCTATCAGAACGGTCAAAGGAAAGCTTTCAGAACTTACACAAACATGTATCTTTATTCCATTTCTTTTTTTGTGGCCGTTGTATTCGGAATTTTCTCCCCTTTTTTTGTTTCGATGAAACTACTATCAACACATACAAGATCCATGGAGAACTTACCTTTTTGGTAAGCGGAATCCCGAAGGGATTCCATAATCTCATTCCACACTCCTTCCTCTGACCACCTTTTTAGCCTTCTCCAAGCAGTTGCTCTGGAACCATAGCTAGCTGGCATATCCCCCCATCTACAACCGGTTATCAGAACAAAGAGAATACCATTGATGACCTTACGGTCATCAGCTCTCTTTCTTCCAGTTATTGGTTGTGGTGGTAAATGCGGTCGAATAAATTTCCATTGCACATCAGAAAGTTTTCTGAATTCCATTCATATCCCCATAATAAAATACAAAGAAGTAGTATTTATAGTTTTGAGATAGGTTCAATGTCATAAATTTCTCGCTTGAAAAAGCTGTTGAGCTCACAGAAAGCCAGGTTGGATATATTGCTTTTATAAATGAAGATGAGGCCACTACAAATGTGTATGACCCATCAAAAAAAGCAGTGGAACTTTGTGGAATTGATAACATAAGTACTATCTTCAGTTTTGAGGAAATGGGACTTTGGGGCGAACCTATACGACAGCGAAAACCAGTAGTAACGAATGATTATGCACGGGATGGTTCCTTTAAAAAAGGACTACCTAAAGGTCATATGGATATCCGAAACCATCTTGGAATTCCTGTGTTCGATAATGACAGGATCGTTATGATTGCAGGTGTGGGAAATAAAGACAGCGATTATAACAGTTCTGATATAAGGCAAATGACGCTTCTTATGCAAGGAACATGGAAGCTCCTGCAGAAAAAACAAAATGAGGACCAAATAAAAACATATTCAGAGGAGCTGGCTGAAAACTATAAGGAACTTGAATCGCTGGATCGTATGAAAGATGAATTCATGGCAAATATAACTCATGAACTAAAGACCCCCCTTATTCCTATCAAAGGGTACAGTGAACTTCTTTTCGATGGACACCTTGGAACCATGGAGGAAGAACAAAGGAAGGGAGTAGGAATTATTTTGCAGAATGCTAAGAGATTGCATAAATTGATAGATTCCCTGTTGTATATGCAGAATATTCGTTCAGGGAATATACAGTATCATCTTGATTCTATCGATATTGTCAATGTGCTTGACAAAGTAACTGATGATCAGTTCTCTATGCGAAATGAAAAAAGTCCGGTTTTGAATAAAGAATATGTTTCACCTCTTCCCTTTGTTTGTGGCAATGTAACCTATCTGGAACAGGTATTTTCCCATATACTTGAAAATGCATTCAAATTTACATCTTCCGAAGGTTCGGTAACTGTGGCTGCATTTCAAGAAAAGGACAATGTACATGTTGTTGAGGATTTCGATATTCCCTCATTTTAGATCATTAAAGTATTCAAACTCAATTATATCCTCTCATTTTTTATCATTTTGTTTAATTTCTCTTCATTAATCCTTATTTTTAGTATAGCTCCCGCTATCCTAAATTACTCCTTTGGTTTTTAGTGTCCTCAATTGATGCAGATTAAAACAAAAAGCTGTCATCAACATTTTTGCATTCACTCTTTCTACAGTTGTAACAAGAACCTTTCTGGTTTTAAATATTTCTTTTGTCACTGCATACACTCTTTCGCAAGGGACTCTTTTCACACTTATTCTTTCATTTCTGAGGATATCCATTATTCCTAAAGGATGTCCTCTTACAGCTCGTTGCATTGTTGCTGCAAAACCTTTTGCTATTGCTCCAAAATATCCTTTATCTCTATACACCACTTCACCCTTTTCAGACAGATCAACCTGTGAATCGTGAAGTGATGCAGTTGTTGTCTCAAATCTTCTGATTAGTTCATAATCCTTATCAATAATTGTATGAAGTTTGTATCCAAAGTGAGATTTACCATTTTTCTTAGTCCAGGTTCCATCTTTGCTTCTTCTTGTTTTCGCATCTTTTCCTCTGAGTACATCTGCTTTTGCATGTCCTGGATCTGAGTGAATAAAAGTTGCATCCTGGATCATTCCTTTTTTAATCTTCAAACCAAGAGCATCAAGCTGATTCTGCATTTCATCCCACACCGCTTTTTCTTTACCATTGTCGATAATTCTCTTCCTGAATGACCAGACAGTTGTACTGTCTGGTACATATTCAGGAAATCCCAGGAATTTCCTAAAGGATATCCTGTCAATACACTGCTTTTCAAGCTCAGCATCAGAAAGACCATGCCATTGTTGCAGAACAAGCATCTTGAACATTACAATAACATCAGCTTCAGGCCGTCCGCCTGAAGCTGTTCTGTTTATGTACATTGACTCCAGAATAGGGCGAAAAGGCTTCCAATCTACTAAATATTCAATTTCAGCAAGCTTATCTCCGACAGATTGGAGACGCTTATATTCTTCATTTAAGGCAAAATCAGTAAAAGAATCCATAATAGTAAATTTGCTTTGCTATTATTTAAATTTTATTGAATTGTATGAGTATTGATGGTAGTTTATCGAAATCCTCTGTTGTAAAAGATACTGGAATAGGTATTCCCAAAGATGAAATAAAACATATTTTCAAAAGGTTCTATCAGATGGACGGTTCTCTTACACGTCGATATGGTGGCAACGGTCTTGGATTATATCTATGTAAGGGTATAGTGGAGGCACACGCTGGTTTTATCTGGGCAACAAGTGAAGAAGGCAAAGGGACTGAGATACATGTGCTTCTTCCAGCAATTAATGATGAAAAATCCTGATCATCAGAGAATCATTTAACACTGATCAGTCATATTTGCTATTGGTTCAATGAGTACTGAATACACTAAAATGGTTATAGGTATTGACGATACGGATTCAAGGGAAGGTATGTGTACTACCTACCTCTGTGCTCTTTTAAGGGATGAGCTTTCATCTTTTGCAAATATCATAGCAGAACCTATACTTGTCCGCCTTAATCCTACTATTCCATACAAGACCCGTGGGAATGCATCTGTAGCGTTGTTTGTGCAGTGCAAAGAACCAGGGAAAGTAATGGAACATGTGCTCCAAAGGGTTACTTCCATGGCGTGCATGGAGAATGAGAACACCAACCCTGGTGTGGTTTTTATTACTGATGATCAGTTCGACAAGGTTAGAGATACACTGAGCGATTTTTTCAGGCGTGCTGTCAAAGAAGTGATAACAATAGATGAAGCGAAAAAACTGGCTTCAGAACTTGACATCACATTTGAAGTATTCAAGAATGGCCGTGGACTTATCGGTGCTCTTTCTGCATGTGGTGCAATTCTAAGTCCTGATTGGGATCATACATATGAGTATCTTGCATACAGAGAAACAGACGTATGGGGTACCCAGCGCTGCGTTGATGAAGATTCTCTCTTTGAAGCTGATGTACAGACATATCCCGATACATGGGACACCGTTGATATAAAAAATAACATGGTAGTTTGCGTACCTCACTCTGGCGATCCTGTCCTTTACGGAATAAGGGGAAGGAATGCATCTTCTGTGGAAAGGTCTGCATCCTTTGTTAGTTCCGAACCGGTGGAACGTATATGCAGATATAAGACAAATCAAGGTACTGATATGCATCTGATCCCGGTATCAACAATCAGTGATATTCAGGAAATGCATTCCTATATTCTGGAAGGAGTGGTGTTTTGCGAACCAAAGACAATCAAGGGAGGGCATACTATCTTCTCTCTGAAGGATGCTGTTGGGGATACAATTGACTGTGCTGCCTTTGAGCCTACAAAGAACTTCAGGGAACTTATACGCAAACTGATCCCAGGTGATGTGGTTGTTGTCTATGGCAGTGTTACTGAAAGAACAGTTAATATTGAAAAAATTAAGATAACCGGGCTTTCTCCAAAATATGAGGTTAAAAATCCGGTATGCACTTCCTGTGGAAAGAGAATGAAATCTGCTGGCTCAGGTCAGGGCTACAGATGCAAAAAATGTAGCACAAGGTCTGATGTTACAGAACGATTAGAAGTGAAAAGAGAAATTGAAGCTGGATTCTATGAGGTTCCACCCTGTGCAAGAAGGCATCTTGCAAAGCAGCTTCTGAGATTTGAAGAAGAGAATCTGCCCGTTTTCCCTGGCAGATAGTCTTTATCTTTGCTTATCTAAGAGAGTTAAGTTCTGCTATTGCAGGAGCTTTTTGTTTGTGGAGGTTTACATTAATGCGTTTTACCACTGAATCTCTCTGGGTGCCTGTTAGGCCAAGTGTATTCTGTGCAACCTGTGGGCTTTCTCCTTCCAGTAAAAGAGCAAGGAACCTGTCAACCAGTTCATATGTGATGCCAAGCTCATCCTCGTCGGTCTGGTCTGCCCATAACCTTGCAGAAGGAGCTTTTGTGATTATCTCTTCCGGAACTCCCATGAGTGCTGACATCTCTTTGACCTCTGTTTTATAGAGATCACCTATTGGTTCAATGTCAACACCGCCGTCGCCGTATTTTGTAAAGTAGCCAAGCAGTATCTCCGTTTTGTTGCCTGTTCCCATGACCATCCTTCCCATGATATTGGCATAATAATAGAGTATTGACATGCGTATCCTTGCCTTTAGGTTACCGTTAGCATGTGAATTGAAAGCTGAACTCTCTGGAATTGTGTTCATATATCCGGAAAGTATCTCTGATATATTTACAGTCTTGAATTCGATACCAAGGCGTTCTGCAACCTCCGTTGCATCAAGAACATCTTCCGCAGGGGTGAGATTGAGCTCAGGCATGTGGATTCCCAGCACATTCTCTTTACCAAGGGCTTCAACAGTAAGGTATGCTGTCAAAGCTGAATCAATACCCCCGCTAATTCCTACAACAGCTCCTTTTACTCCTGCTTCCTTTGCTCTTTCCCTTATGAAATCAACAATAATATCCTTGGCTTTACTGATGTCCATGTTACCAGACCTGCTATTTTAGAGACTATCGGCAATTATGCTTAATCTTTTTTGCCCTGGGATATTGACAATTTTATACCCTCGTCGGTTATATCATAAATAATAGGATCTAGTGAAATTTCTGTTCCTCTCATCTTGGGAATATGCATGAAGCGCTCCATTTTTCCTGTATATGGATTTTCCTTAACCATCAATTTGATTGTCCCGTATGTGGAGTACTCGGCAATCCTGTGCGTGAGTTCATGGGCCGTTCCATCCATCATCAACAAAGATGTCATTTTTTGATTTGACAGTACATATGCCAATTTCTCAATTTTGTCTTTGAATGTTTTCAAATCCATCCCTATTGAAAAAGTGCCCATGTTATCAAGAACAACGACCTCAGTATCTTCCTGGATGATGTGTCCAAGGTTGTTCAGGTCGTCTATATACATGCTGATATTGTTATACCCATCAGTTACATTTTTTGCTCTCATTTCAAGGAAGTGTATCATAGATAGCTGCTTGTTCTCAAAGAAGGGCTCAAGATCAAAACCCAACATTTTTGCATGGAGAAGTATCTTTTCAGGTGTCTCTTCAGTAGCTATCATCATACATTTCTTGCCTTGTTTGCATGCATTGTAAAGGAATTGGATGCATAAAATAGTTTTACCAGTTCCGGGTTCTCCTGTTATGAGAACACACTCTCCTTCAGGAAAGCCTCCTTGTAATCTTTTATCCAGGTCAATATTTCCACTTGATATTCTTGTCATAATTTATCATTTCCTTTCTTCTTTATACAACGTATAATTATATATTTGATTTGCATATTCTTCGGGGGATAAGAAGTGTGTTCATTTTTGAAACTGACAAAGAATTAATCTATGTTCAGACGGTATTTGTTATTACATGGAATATTACATTGCAGATTCTGCGGTCTTCATAATGGGGGTCGGAATCGAACCTCACAGAATAATTACTATACCTTCAGTTATCAATGAACTCAAAAGTAATGAGGCATCAATGCGTTTTGAGCTCGCCCGTGAAAGTGGGGCACGTGTGGAAATGCCGGAGGATAGTTTTCGAAAGTCTGTCTTGGACATCGCAAACAAAACACGGGATGCCGAGGAATTATCGGCAACAGATATAGATATACTTTCCAAGGCCCTTGAGTATGGGAATGAAGCTGTGTTGTTCTCCGATGACTATGCAGTTCAGAATGTTGCGGAAGTGTTGGGCATAAAAGTAATGCCTGTGGTTCAGAAAAAGATACGTGATGTGCTCCAGTGGGAAAAAGAATGTACGGGATGCCGCAGGCGCTTTGACACCGGAGAAGTCTGTGAGGTTTGTGGGTGTACCTTGAAAAAAAGGCGTAAAAGAAAAATATAACATCTTTCACATGTATTAGGAACTAATGAATCTTATCTTACGATAGCGGGGTTCACATGAAGAATATTGATAAATTGATCCAGAAAGCTGAGGAGTTGCAGGCTAACGGGCTTGTTACAAGGCAGATAGCAGATGAATTGAATGTTTCAAGGGACACGGTTACATGGCTTTTGACCCGTTCCAAAAAAGAAGAGGTTCCTCCTGCTCCCAAGGACATCTCCGTTAACTGGAGCAATATCGGCACAAGTGCTTTCAGACTCCGCCACATTGGTATTGCTCTTTGTGATATGGTACTTGATTCCCTGGAAAAAGCAGGCACCCAGGCAGAAGTCATTGTCGGAATCGGCCTTAGTGGTGTTCCCCTTGCGAGTCTCATGGCGGATGAACTTGAGCTTGAACTCTCTGTCTACCACGCGTACAACGAGCAAAGTGAAGAGGCGCAGACCAGAGGTGCGTTCAGCAGAAACTTTGCAAGTATTAAAGACAAGAAATGCGTGATTGTTGACGATGTCATTACAACAGGAAGCACAATGAATGATGTAATCGATCACCTGAGGATAGCAGGTGCTAAACCGGTTGCAGTTGCAGTTCTTGTTGATAAAAGTGGTTCAACATCACTCTCTGAGGTTCCGATACATGCCCTTGTAAGTATTGTACGTGTGGACTGAATATAAAAAAAAGAATTTAAGGTCAATAGATATTAAGGTAGAAGTATTAATCTACTTCTACGACTCCTATTTTTTCTGCAAGCTTGGACAGGACGTCGGTACGCATACCTTCCACGAACTTGATGCTGCCTACGACAAGGTGACCTCCTCCGTTGACTCCGCCGCCTTTTACTTCGTCATGGAGTTCCCTTACCATCTGTGGGATATTCATCCTGACGCCCTTTGAACGAATGACTGCAAAGTCAGGACCATAACCCAGGGTTATCACAGGTTTGCCTTCAAATTTTTTGCACAGGCGGTCATGGACTTCTCCTGACGTCTTTCCCGGTGGAGGGAAGGTGAATTTGTGGGCATAGTTCTCGACATCCAGGACATTCAACAGTGCTCCGTTTGGAAGTGTCTGCGTTTTAACGTGGGCCATGCATACGTCTATCTGCTCATCTATCATCTCGTTTGCCTGCTCACACAGTAGTTTCACGAGATTCTTGTGTACTTTTGTATCACCAAAGTTGAGTATGTCATCAAGTATACCTTTTCCGTTGTTGAACTTGAGCCAATATGCTTCAAAGTCAAGTGCAAGAGCAATATCTTTCAAATCCTGCAAGGAGTATGTGTCCGATACCATCTCGATATACTTTTTCGCCTCTTCAGCCTCAGAACGGTCCCCAACGGCCGCAACTGCAGGCAGATGCTTTATCTGCTCCTCAACTTCCGGGTTTATCATGCGTGCTACTTCTGTACACAACATTCCTGCTGTCATGCCAAAGTCGCCGCCAACGTGTGCGGGGTTCACATGTGCTATAAGGTAATCGTCAACTTCTTTGTCCGGATGATGGTGGTCCACTACGACCATCTCGATGCCGTATACCCTGGCCTGTTTCATGGCAGGCACGTCCTCAAGTGTAGAACCGTTGTCGACACTTACGACAAGGGGCATCTTCTGGCCGTGACGTGCTGCATCTTCAAGTGCAAAACTTATGTCACGTACAACATCCGTTATCTCATAGAAAGGTGCCTTGGAAGGGGCTCTCTTGTAAAAATAGTATTCTCCGTCCTGGCCGTTAACTTCACGTATAAGGGGTAAAATTGCTTTTTCAATTGCTATGGCGGCTGTCATTCCGTCTGCATCCGCATGGTGGCGGAGCAGTATGGGAATCGATTTGATGACTGCCTTGCGTATCTCCTTTGCAACTTTCATCATGGCGGGCCTGAGTTTCTCAAGAACTTCACTTTCTACCATATATTCTATATCATAGGGTTCTGCCCTGCTGTCAATGGCAGCTTCTATGCGCTGAAGTATCTCTGTTTCTTCTGGTCCGTTTAGTCTTTTAAGGCTCTGGATCTCAAGTTGTACGCTGTCACCACGGGAAGTTATCTCTCCTGTTGCAGAAACAATCATATCCGAGCTTATGTGCGGGTAGGCTCTTTCTCCTGCACTCTCAAAAGCAGCAGCAGATACCTGACCTGTCTCGTCAGCAATGGTAAATATGGTCGGTCCTGCAGTTTGCTTTACCTGTATGACCTCTCCCTGGATCTTTACCGTTTTGCCCACCATCTGGGTGACTTCACTTGCAAGTTTTATAGGGAGTTCTTTTTCAAGTTCCACGGTCTCGTATTCTTTGAGCTTACGGGGTACCAGATCCATTTTACCTCTTGGTTTTATTTCCTTGAGGCCTACAATTACAGCTTCTCCTACTTCCAGTGGTCCACTCATATTGCTGGAATGTATCAGTCCTCTGAGACTGGAGTTCATGTCGACGAAAACTCCAAAATCAGCAAGGTTCCTGACAACCGCGTGGTAATACTTCCAACTTCAAGTTCATCCAGAGTACATGAGTTGTCAAGCTTGTACACGATCTGTTTCTTTGTACATGAGGAACAAACTTCATTTCCTTCATAAAGCCTGTCCATAGGTGTTCCACATATCTTACACTTGTAAAAAACACCTTTACCGGAGCATGCAGCGCATGTCTCCCTTTCCTCTATCTCTCCGCTTCCTTCACAGTTAGTACAGGAAGAGCCATTCTCCAAAAAACTGGCCATATCCTTCTCGGAAAGTTTCATAAGATCTATAGATTTTGATTTCCCAGCCCCTTTGCATTCGGGGCATTTATTTGAGCCGACGACCTTGTAGCCTTTTCCGCCGCACTCCTGACATTTTTCGCTCATTATATCAAGTCTTAAATGGTGTATGTTAGATTTATGTCTTTGCGTGTGTTCAAGAGATAAAACGGACCAATAATTATATATTCTATTTATATATTGCTCGCTTGCTATCGTTTCAAAAAGCTAGTTTGAAATTATTAACATCAAAATCAATCACATTAATAAAGAATAAAATAGTTCTATTGTTTGCTGGGCCTGAAGGTTATTGATCCAATGATAACAATTTGCTATCATGCTTTCGTGTACAATCCCCTCAAACCAGATTTCAGGCCCGTCTCCTATAAAAATCTCAGTTCTTGTTTTTGTGTTCCTCTTCTTATATTATTCTAAATTCTTTCCTGGTAGTCACCGATATATTCATAAGAAACAGGTTCTTTATATGTACTGTACTTAAAATTCTTCAGGAGAGTGGTTACATGCCTTTAGTTGATTTTATTTTACCTTTAGCTATTGTGGCAGTCTTTATACTGTCAAAAGCGATACAGATAGTAAAGGAATATGAACGTGTGGTAATTTTCCGTTTAGGGCGATTGAGTGGGGTGAAAGGCCCCGGTCTGTTCTTCATCATCCCTATCATAGATACGGTGGTGAAAGTGGACCTTCGTGTGGTTACCATAGATGTTCCCAAACAGGTGGTTATCACCAAGGACAATGTCACCGTTGCAGTTGATGCTGTTATTTATTACAAGGTTATAGAGCCCTCAAAGGCTGTCAATGAAGTTGAGAACTACAGGTATGCTACATCGACCCTGTCCCAGACAACCCTCCGTGATGTAATCGGTCAGATCGAACTGGATGATGTTCTGTCCAAGAGAGAGGAAATAAACCTTCAGATACAGGAACTGTTGGATGCTTCCACGGATCCCTGGGGTATCAAGGTTACCAATGTAACGATAAGAGATGTGAGCATTGACGAGACAATGCTGCGTGCAATTGCAAAACAGGCAGAGGCAGAACGTGAGAAGCGTGCCCGTATGATCCTTGCAGACGGTGAGTTCAATGCTGCTGAGAAGATGAAGGAAGCTGCACGCCTGTACGAGGAAGTGCCGGTTGCCATCAAACTAAGGGAACTGCAGACATATGCGGAAATAGCAAGGGAAAAGAACATGATTGTTGTAGCCAACTCTGCCAATGTTGGAGAGGTAGCGGCACTTTCAAAGGCGTTTGCTAAGAAAGAGTGAAGGGAGGAAACATGAGACACAAGTGCTGGTTCTTCCTGAGCACTTTTCTTTTTTTGACATTGACTTTGTCCCTGTTCTCAGGTATGGCCTGTGCTGCCGGGCAGGAGAAAGTACTGGTTCTTGAGATATCCGATTCCATCACACCGGTCACTGATGATATTGTTGCCGATGCTATCGCTTTTGCGGAAAGGGAGGATTATGAGGCTCTTGTAATAACGTTGAATACTCCCGGGGGGGGTCTTGATGAGACTCTCAATATTGTGGAGCAGATTGCAGTTACCGATGTGCCTGTGATCGGCTATGTTTATCCGGAGGGTACGCAGGCATGGTCTGCCGGGACGCTCATTCTTATCAGTACGGATATTGCTGCAATGGCTCCGTTTACTGTCATCGGCTCTGCCCAGCCTGTGACCGTGACTCCAAGTGGTACTGAACCTGTTAATGATTCCAAGGTCGTAAATGCCCTGGTGACACGTGCAACTGAGAATGCCGAGAAACACGGTCGTAACCAGACTGCTGCTGCCGAGTTCATTACTGAGAACCTGAATCTTGATGCTGATACTGCCCTTGAATATGGGGTGATAGAGTATGTGTCTCCATCCGTCGAGGATCTGATGTCACAGGTTGATGGGGTAGAGGTTAAAGAAAGAGTGCTCAACACAGGGGGGGCGGATATCACCTATTATGAACCGTCTCTGCGCCTTGCTTTCATGAATATCATATCCAACCCTATTGTCTCTTCGTTGCTGCTGTTATTGGGTATCTATGCGATAATACTCGGGATCTCAAATCCCGGATTTGGTGCAGAACTGTTCGGAGTCGTGGCTATTGCACTTGGTCTCATAGGTACCGGTTTTGATGTTAGCATCGGGGCTGTTTTCCTCATCCTGGTAGGTATTGGTCTGCTAGTGCTGGAATTTCAGGCACCGGGTTTCGGGATATTCGGGATTGCAGGGCTTGTGTGTATTGTTGCTGGAAGCGTGCTTCTTGCTCCAACGGATTTCCCGCGAAACTACACTCCTGCGGACTTCCAGAGGACGTTGATAATCTCAGTCTCAGCTCCGACTATTATCCTCGGGCTTTTCCTTGTTTTTGTCATTTACAAGGTGGTTGAGGTCAGAAAGAGAAGACCGTTGTTCGGTGAACTGGTTGGTGACAGTGCGCAGGCTCTTGACCCAATAGGCAATGGTCAGGAAGGGTACGTTCTCCATCATGGGCAATACTGGAAAGCACGCTCATCGGGTGTAATTGAAAAAGGCGATAAAGTGACAATAATTGAAAAAGATGGTGTGGTGCTTGTGGTTGAGAAATTAGAGAAAGAGGGTGAATTAGATAAGTAATATAAGGAAAATAAGAAAGGTAAAACCTTTCTATTTTCTTTTTACCATCTCTATTACACGTCTTTTCTTTTCGATGGCATTGAGTGCTGCTGTATCAATGGCTTTTTGCATCTCTGCAAAGTCACGGGGCTCTTCTTCGCCTATCATTTTTTTGATGGGTGTGTATGCGGATTCCCTGAAGCGTGGGGTGAAGTCCTTGACCTCTCCGTCAATTGTTATTTCAGAGCCTGTGCCTTCCACTACTTTTCCGATAACAGCAACATCTACATCTGCACTTCGTATGGTCTTCATTATATCTTCGGCATATTCCTCAGGTGCAATTATGAGCAAAGCATCAAGGGAGACTCCCAGATAGTCGATTTCCAGGGATTCGAGCATGTCAAGTACAACGGGGTTAACAAGCTTTCTCATTTCCTGCTCCCGGAATACCAGCCTGACGCCTGCGGTTCTTGATATCTCCTTTGCGTCACCGCGTATACCGCCGTTGGTTACGTCTGTCATTGCGTGTATATGTTTTACAAGTCCTGAGTCCAGGAGTTTTTCACATGCTTCCAGGAACTTTATGTTGATTGTCTCGTCAACAACCTCGTGCATTCCGTAGTACAGTGCTGCTGTGGATATGGTGCCTCCGCCTGCTCCTTCGGTCATGAGGATTACATCACCGACCTGAGTCTGCTCGCGTGCGGTGAGGTCTGATGAAACACCCACTGCTCCGACGCCACCTGTCATGCGTTCACCGATGACCATGTCACCGCCTATCCTGAGAGTACTTCCGGTTATGAGTGGTATCCCGGAAAGTTCGGCAACGGCTGTGATGCCTGCGATGTGGTCCAGTATCTTGCCGACGTCCCCGTCATCAGCTACGTGGATGTCCGAGAGCATTGCCACGGGACGTGCACCCATTACGTATACATCCCTCAGGGCTGCACGGGCTACGTGGAAACCTGCAAGGAAGGGGAAGTCGCTTAAGCGGGAATGTATCCCGTCAACGGTCAGTATGATGTATTCTCCGGCTTCCTTTGTCTTGACAACACCTGAGTCATCAAGGTGTGTGGTGTCAACCACAGCATTGGTCTTGCCGATGACTTCCGCTATCTTTTCATGGGTATAGAAATCGCCGATGCCTCTTGAACCTACACCGAATTCTCCCATGCTGATGCCGGATATGGTGGGCTCGAGCACATCTCCTTTCAGATCAAGGGTAGCTCTGGCTTCTGTGATTGTTGCCTGTGCAAGTTTACGTGCATGTTCAGGACTTGTCTTCTTTACTTCAAGTATCCTGGCAATGAGTTTGTCTTCGATGTCAGACTCGTTGTTTTTAAGTCCTCTTTTTGCGTAGCCTTCGATGTCCATGTTTGCCTCTTTTTAACACATTGCCACGAAGTTTTCGAGCATCTTCAGGCCCATATCTCCGCTTTTTTCCGGGTGGAACTGCGTGCCTATGACATTACCTGCGTTGTTGACTACAGATGCTGCAAAGTCTGTGCCATAATCACATGATATGAGTGTGTTCTTCTCTCCGGTGTCCACAAAATATGAGTGAACAAAGTAAACAAAGGACCCATCGGGTATGCCTTCGAAAAAAGGATGTTTGCTGTTTATACTGATGGAATTCCAGCCCATGTGGGGAACCTTGAGATCGGAATGCGGAAACCTCTGGACCTCACCTTTGATAAGATCAAGTCCGGGCGTGTGGCCGCCTTCTTCTGACTTGCTCATTAGTATCTGCTGTCCAAGGCAGATTCCAAGCATTGGCTTCCCGGAATCCACATACTCGTTTATGGTATCAAGCAGCCCTGCAATGTTCTTCATTGCATCTTTGAATGCGCCGACTCCCGGCAGGATGACCCCGTCTGCGCTTTTAATTTCGGCAGGATCACTGGATATGACTACATTGGCACCTGCGTATTCAAGCCCCTTGAGAACACTTCTGAGGTTACCGAGTCCGTAATCGATGATGACAATCTTTTTCATGAAGATTTAAAGCAGGGTTTTGGTACATGAATGTAACGATGTGGGTTTTTGATGAACATGGTTGCTTAATCTTATATGAGTCTTCTTTTTCAAAAAGCAAGCAATTAAGCGTTTCAACTTTCTTTTATATACTTGAAACTCAAACATCATAGTATGCATCTTAGTATCCATTACATGCCTGTCCATTTTGCATGGTATCCTCGTTTTCTATGGTCACACCATTCAAAAAAATCAAATGTTAGGTTTTTGAATCCAATTTATTTTTTCTTTAAGGATGTGTTACTTGGTAACAATTGATTCCAATGCCGACTGGAATAACTATAGTTCACAGTAGTTGTTTTTGTCGCAGTGTTCGGTATATTGGTTACTGTTAGTTCACTAGAACTCGATTTAACTATCAAGTACATTTGTTCTGTTTTTGTTATCGGCATCCTCTATGCCATGTGGCTAGGAGTAAGACTAAATAGGCTAGAACGTCTTCATGGAAAGAAGAAGCAGAAATAATTCATGATTTCTTTTTCATTATATGATGTTTTTTGGACTTGTCAAATTCTTTATGTCTTTAATGTCTCTATTGATCCTGTTTTTCATCTAAATCATTCAGGACACAATATAAAAATCAGGAACAAAACAATAAATTTATATCTGATGTGCCTTTCCTTGCATTCGGTGATTTTTTGACCATTCTTGAAAAACTCTTCAATGATGATAGGGCCATCGAGCTTCCTATTAATATAGTAGTCATGCTGGTGGTTGGAATGGGCTCACCGATATAATGCCGTACCCTCTCACCGTGCTACGTTAAGACCTAATAGCACATATATTTTATCGCAAAATTAGTAATTATAATTTCAAAATAGGCTTCCGTTCACAAGGAAAATGCTGAGGAAGAGCCCTGCAACGGGAGTCCAAAGCCTCACTCTTTCACGTTACTACAGTAACGCCTCATGATACATATATTTAATCAAAGGTAAAGTTATCATGATTCTCAAATTGGCTTCTGGTTACTAGGAAAATGCCGAGGTTGGGAACGGCAAGATGATTATAGTTATTAACTTAACATTTTCAACTTATTATCCAGAAATGTCTCAATCCATTTTCTTGCGAAGCTAATCTTCGATGAACAATCAATAAACTCCTCAGCAATCAGATTTTTCATATGATCCAGATCTTTCACAAAATTGCGAGAAATAATTCTTTTGACACTTTTCCAGATGAATTCGATTGGATTCAAGTCGGGTGAATATGGAGGTAAATAGACCAATTCAATATCATTTGCCTGTGCAAATTCCACTGTATATTTTGCTCGATGTGATCTAAAATTGTCGAGAATAATTACGATTCTCTCTCCCATGTTATTGTTTTTAACAGCTGATAAAAACGAACATACATCCTCCTTGGTTGAATGTTCTTTGAAATCAATAACAGAATTACCATTCAATGCATAAAAACCGAAGGAGTTTGCTTTTATCCTGGTTGTGTTTTTGAAGATGGCAGGTTTATTGAAAGACCATAAACGAACCGTATTTGATGTTGTTTGGGGAGATGATTCATCAAGAAATCCGATAACGCAATCATCATCGATTAACGGTAAGTTTTTTTTAAACAATCTTCTGCATTTTGTGGTCTTCGATAATCATGCGCATATGGTTTGGCATGATGCATGCCAAACTTCTTCAAGATCACTAGTATTTGCTTAATGGTGTATTGAACCTTAAATTCATTATAAATGAGTTCCTGAACTTCTTTTGTAGACCAATCATCTCTTTCATGTAACATGTCCCTTAGTTTTTCTTTTTGATCATCAGTGAGTTTGGAAGGACATCCTCCTGAAAACCTAGGCTTTAATCCTTCATATCCGTCTTGATTCCACCGCTCTTGCCATTGATATGCAACGGGTTTTGATATCCCTACAAGTTTAGCTGCTTCATTAACAGAAGCTCCTTCATAACGATGTTTAACAAAATATAAACGTTGTAGAACTCGTGTGTCTTTCTCTAATGACTTAATATGTTTAAGCAATTCTTCTGATGAAAGATGATGCTTTATCGGAATTTGTTCGGGTTTAGCCATACAGTATTGTTATACTCAATTAGTATTAAAAGTTTGGTTAATAACTATAAAAGCCCACACAATAAATCAGGATTTTTCTTTATATATGCATTGTGGGTAGAACAGACTGCTTTTCCTCATCTACATTGTCAGTGATCTCTTCCATAGTCACAAATTTGAAGATATGTTTCTTATGACTATAATGCATTGAGCCGTTTCCATGTATCATTCCGATATGCCAATTATAGGAACTAATAGAATATAGTCTGAGAATAATGCAAAGTATTTGGTTATTATTGAGTGTTTGAATTAGGTCAATTGTGGCAGGAACAAAAAAAGTAAAATTATAGAAAGCACTGTAATTAGATATCATCATAGTGATAGTTTATATCGAATGTTAATAGATAGTAATATACTTAAAAAGGAATGAACATGGCAAAAATAGTTTTTACTTTAAAGAAAGGGGAAGCAAAAGGTTTTGTCTTAACACAGGGACAGAAAGTTAAAATTAGGTGTCAAGACGGTGGTCAATTATCTGATTTGGTTTTCTTAAATTACCATCAAGGAATAACTCTTGATAGAATTCGACGATTTATATTAAAAGATGGAGATGAATTATTTGATGTTAACGAAGAAGCTGTTCTTAAAGTGATCTCAATTAATTCTAAAGCTGACACCAATATCCTGTATCCAGGTTGCAGGAGAAAAATTTATAGTGAACATTTTGGGAAAGAAAAAGATGGGTGTAGAGATATTCTTGCCTCTGCTCTTGGAATTCAAACAACAGACCTACCAAGCACTATTAATTTATTCATGGATTTTGAGTTAGATTCTATCAAATACACATTCAAAACAAAGACCACACGAGCAAAAAGTGATGATTCAGTATCTTTTTTAGCTCTCAAGAATTGCACAGTTGCAATATCTGCTTGTCCGTGTGAACCAGATTCATGTTCAACTAAAGGAGACATAATGGTTGAAGTGACATGACTGCTCTAATGATAGGTATTTCAAGCTTAGTTACTGTAGATTCTAGCGCCATTAATGATATTGGAAACATTATTACGTCCGTTCTTACACTTTTAATTGGATATGCATTAACAAGACGAGCTTACATAAGGTGGAGAAAACAGTTATATTGTTACTTATGTGTTCTTTGGATTTCAGTTATTATTATAAATTTAACTTTAGTTCCTGATCTTTTAATTTCTCTACTGTTTATTACATTAGTCATTGTAGCACTTCTGCTAAGAATTTTCTATCATATAATTTGCCTTGAATTGATTGGTTTTTCAAAGGATACTGTAGAATCTAATAAAAATATAACCAACATAAAGCTATCTCCTCCTGAATTTAATATGGAGTGTTTAGATAAAGTGATAGAATCAGCTAAGAATCAAGCTACAGATGCTAAGAAACAATTTCATCCTTATCCTATTATATTGGCAGCAGATGAAAGCTGGAGACCCTGGCAAGTGGCAGAAAATTTAGTTAGTCCATACCTCAATGAAGAAAGTGGTGTAATCTATTTCACATTTGCACGACCTCATGAGAAAATAAAAAAAGCTCTTGAAGATAAGATAAAAAAGAGTAATGAAAATGCGAATAAAAAATGGGTAGAAAATAAACTGAAAAATGTGGTTATAATTGATTGTTACAAGAAATTAACATCAGAAAAGAAAGAAAAGAAATATCATATTAACCTCAATAGACCCTTTGATCCAATTGTTAAGGAACCAGTTTTAATAGCAGATCCTAGGAACCCTCATCTTTTGAACAAAAAATACGAGGAAGCACTTCAGCGTATTCTGAAAAATAAAAAATGTTCTAAAATCTGTGTTGTTTATGATTCCTTATCAGATTTCCTATGTTTCACGGATAGAGAAATCGCAATTCAATATCTCAGACACAATATGTACTGGGAAGAAAAGCATAATATTTCTTCTCTCTATATTCTCCGGCTTGGAACACTAGATAAATTATATGAAGAATATCTTTTGTGGTTTGCTAATGTAGTTATCTATCTTGAAAATAAAAATGGAAAACCGGTAATGAGAACAAGTGGATTACTATCTGGACCAACATGTACTGATATTAATTACAATTTTGAGTCAATAAACAAGAATCATTTCGATTACACTTATTCATAACAAAAAATCTACCGTTCGACTACTTTTATTCTTCAAATGCTCTATCAACGATGCTACCCTTTTCTTTGCATCTTCGGTTTCCTTTTCATCCTTACTTATACCAGTCTCCAGAATATCTCCTTCTTTTAATCCAGTCGGAAGGAGATATATAGGAAAATCGATTTTATTCGACTCTTCATATCTCACAAAGAGAACTGTGAAATTTCCTTCCACTCTATCCAGTGACATCTTGAAATTACTATTCATCATTATTCCTCCTCTGCAGTTTCTACAGTGTATTCATTCCTATCAGTCTTAACGATAATATCGCCGTCAAGATCAGTTAGGTATACTTTACATCCAAAAAGATTTAACCTATCAATATTGGATTTAATAATCTTAGAAAGTATAAATCCCATATAATTTGTTTTTATTAAATAATAACAATTCAAAGCAAAAAATAAATCTTTTATACTTTAACAGAAACACTTCATAAGAAAATGATAATGCATCTCAGAAAGTAAGATGCATCATCATTTTAATAGCATATTGATTCGTAATATGCACCCAGGTTACATCATGAGAGATAATAACGTATTCCTTACTCCTATTTTTACTTGTAACATAGTTGAAAACACCGATGGTCATCTAATGAGAGCTTGGTGATGAAATGGCCCTTAAAAAATCCGAACTATACTCTTCCCTTTGGTCCAGCTGCGATGAACTGCGCGGTGGGATGGACGCCAGCCAGTATAAGGACTATGTACTCGTCCTGCTTTTTATTAAGTACGTCAGTGACAAATACGCCGACATACCCTTCGCCCCTATCAGTGTCCCGCCAGGTGCCAGCTTTAAGGACATGGTAGCACTTAAGGGTCAAACTGACATAGGCGACCAGATAAACAAGAAGATAATCGCTCCCTTGGTCAATGCGAACAAGCTGTCCGATATGCCGGATTTCCATGATGCCAGCAAGCTTGGCAGCGGCAAGGAACAGGTGGACAGGCTTACCAATCTCATAGCTATTTTCGAGAACCCCGCGCTTGATTTCTCGAAGAACCGTGCTGAAGGCGATGATATCTTGGGCGACGCTTACGAATACCTTATGCGTCACTTCGCAACTGAGAGCGGCAAAAGCAAAGGCCAGTTCTATACTCCTGCCGAGGTCAGCTGTATCATAGCACAGATACTTGGCATCCGTAATGCAAATACCACCAGCTCCACCACTGCCTATGACCCTACCTGCGGTTCCGGTTCACTGCTGCTGAAGGTTGCAGACGAGGCAAGAACAAAGCTAACCCTGTACGGTCAGGAAAAAGATGCTGCAACGTCCGGTCTCGCTCGCATGAACATGATCTTGCACAACAATCCCGAAGCCCTTATCGTGCAGGGTAACACTCTGGCCGAACCAAAGTTCAAGGATGGGGAAACTATCAAGACCTTTGACTATGTTGTCGCTAATCCACCTTTCAGTGACAAGCGATGGAGTACCGGACTTGATCCTCTTAAAGACGAACACGATCGTTTCAAGCCTTTCGGAATTCCTCCCGGCAAGCAGGGAGATTACGCCTATCTATTACACATCGTCCGCTCTCTCAAGAGCACAGGTAAGGGTGCATGTATCCTGCCTCATGGTGTTCTTTTCCGTGGCAATGCTGAGGACCTTCAGGACATAGAAGGTCACCTGCACGGTGGCATTCCATGTGCTGATATCGATGCACTCCAAAGGTACTGGGATATTTGTCCACAGCTTCGGCAGGCATTGTTCAAAGAGAAGCGTCATGGCTATCTGGAGCTTGCCGTGGACAAGTCTGCTATCAAATCCAGCATCTACGAGCATCCGGAGTTTGCTGCTTCTATTGATGGAATGAATGCACACTTTGCTGAATGGCGTGAGAAGTCTTCAGTCACACTGCGCCAGTTGAAGGTCGAAAGTCACCCTAAGGAGATCATAGCAGAACTCTCCGAAGACTTGCTTGCACATTACGCAGACAAGCCTCTCATCAGCCAATACGATGTGTACCAGCACCTGATGGATTACTGGGCTGAAACAATGCAGGATGATTGCTACATGATCTCTGATGATGGCTGGAAGGCTCAGACCTATCGTATTATAGAGAAGGACAAGAAAGGTAAGGAAAAAGACAAAGGTTGGACCTGCGACCTTGTTCCTAAAGCTCTTATCGTGGCTCGCTACTTTGCTAAGGAACAGGCGATTATCGACCAGCTCACTGCTGAAATGGAAAGCGCTACCGCCAGCAAGACCGAACTTGAAGAAGAGCAGGGAGGCGATGAGGGTGCTTTCTCCGAACTCGACAAGGTGAACAAGGTCAATGTTACCGCCCGCCTGAAGGAGATTAAAGGTGCTAGGGAGGCAAAGGAAGAGACTGCAGAGCTTGTGATTAAGAAGCTTAAAATGAAAAAGTTGATGTAAAATTAGATTTAGCCGTAAAATATAACATATATGTGAAATAAAGTAACTTCCAAAAAATGTTATAGAAATTTGAGTGGGAGTGGCATGGTGGATATAAAACCGTTTAATGTAATGAATTTTAAAAATTGTTTGAAACTAACTTTGTTATTGGTATTGATTATTGCAACAATGTTTTCTGGCTGTACTGATACTGAGAATCCAATTGATACAGAAAACGAGGAAAAAACCGAAGAAATGTTTCCTGATACAAAGTCATATGACATTGATGATGATCCTCTCTATAAACTCGTAGATGAAACCGATGAGTCTGACGATGGAGAGATAGCTGAAACAAAAACAACCACTAATGAAAAATCAGGTGAACCTGAAAATGAACCAGTTGCGCAACCTGCTGTAGCTGAAGAACTTGAGGATAATAACCCCAAGACCTATACCAACTCTATTGACATGGAATTCGTACTCATTCCGGCAGGCGAGTTTGAGATGGGCTCTCCATTATATGAAGAAGACCGGTATGATAATGAAGGTCCCGTTCATGAGGTAACTATCGGGCAAGCCTACTACTTTGGTAAGTATGAGGTGACCCAGGAACAGTGGGGTGAGGTGATGGGCGATAATCCGTCTTATTTTGATGGTGACAGCAATCCTGTGGAAAAAGTTTCATGGAATGATGTGCAGGAGTTCGTTAAAAAGTTAAACAACATGGAAGGCACGAATAAGTACCGTTTGCCGTCCGAAGCCGAGTGGGAGTATGCCTGCAGGGCGGGCACGACCATGAGATATTCATTTGGAGATAGTGTGTCTGATCTGGGAGAATACGCCTGGTATAAAAACAATTCAGGGAGCAAAACTCATCCGGTTGGACAGAAGAAACCCAATCCCTGGGGACTGTACGATATGCATGGCAATGTCTGGGAATGGTGCCAGGATGGATGGCATAGTTATTATGAAGGTGCTCCTACAGATGGTAGTGCATGGGAAGATGGTAGTGGCTCGCTCCGGGTCTCTCGTGGCGGTAGCTGGTTCAACAACGCCGAGAACTGTCGGTCAGCAAATCGCTACGAATACGCCCCGTACTCCCGGTACTTCAACTTCGGTTTCCGTCTACTCAGGGAAATGTAATTACTTACTGCGTTACCACTTTACAACTTTATTGTAGAATAGGTGTGGGGAAAAACGCGGCTTAAGCCCGAGCCCGTGCGTGCGTAGCCGCACAGGTGAGGTGCGCAAGACGCGCAAGAAATTCATTATGAAAAAAGACTAAGCTGAAAACAACAGTTAGATGGCGCACGTTATCTAATATGCTCGATACAATATATACACGGTCACTGCGTACTGTTTTTATTGAATACTTCAGAGGGGACAACATGACTTGGATTGCAACCGTAGAAATTGAGAATGATAAACTCCTTGCAAGAAGCGAATACAATCACCCCAATCTTATTCGCCCCCCCATCTGGAATAAAATCATACTATTGCAAAACATGTGGTGCTTTGTTTGTGGTCGACCCCAACTTTTCTGAACTCATAGAAAATGATGACATCTAAGTTCCCCCTTGCTCTGGGAAAAGTGTATAACACTTCTATAGAGCCGCTGATTGTAAAAGTCCATCGACCGCAGTACTTCACCGGGCGATGAAGGAGCAGGATTGTAACAAGAGCCATGCGGTGGACTTTATTGCAGAATATTATTCGAAGATGCAGAATAATCTCAAGGAGAGGCAGGTGGAAGAAACTGCAGAACTGGTGATTGAGAAACTTAAAATGAAAAATATAGTCTAATGGTTTGAATTGAATCTTTCAGACCAAATCGACCACATATTACTTTCACTGTGTATACCCAACGTTTATTAATATCCAATTCGATTTTAAACCACAATGGAACTTTTCTTTAACCAAGGCACAATTGTCATTCGGGGAGATGCCAGAATCCGTCACTCTACATGGGATGAGCGTTCAAAAACCTTCAGAGCGATGGCTTTGTATTACCAGAACATTACCGATTATCTTAAAAATTCAAGTATCAGTTATACGGATAATGTTCTTGACCTTCTACCGTGTCCTGAACTTCAGAGCACAATAGAATTGAGAGGATATCAAAAAAAATCTATTGATGCATGGATCCAGAACAGCAAACGCGGGGTCATCGTACTACCAACTGGGAGTGGTAAAACTGTTGTGGGGATTAACGCAATTTCCTTATTGAACACGCCAACAATAGTGATAGTTCCAACTCTTGACTTGCTTGACCAGTGGCGTTCTAAACTGCAAGAGGAGTTCAAAGTAGATGTGGGAATGCTTGGCGGGGGAAAGCAGGAAATAAAAGCCTTAACCGTATCCACATACGACTCTGCATATATCCATGCTGCCATGTTGGGAAACAAATTTGGTCTTATGATTTTTGATGAAGTGCATCATCTTCCTGCCGAAGGTTACAAGAATATAGCCGAGATGTTTGCTTCACCTTTCCGGATGGGACTAACAGCTACATATGAGAGAGAAGATGGAGCCCATAGTGAGATTAACAGGCTTGTTGGTGGAAAGGTCTTTGAGAAAAAGGTAAAAGATCTTGCAGGGAAGCATTTATCCCCTTTCAAGCTTCAAAAGATAGCGGTTGAGCTGACTGAGAAAGAGCAGATAGAATATGAGCAAAATCAGGGAATTTTTGTAGACTATCTCAGAAAAAGTAACATTATAATCAGAAGCCCATCAGATTTCCAGAAAATCGTTATTCGAAGTGGAAGAGATCCCAAGGCAAGAGAAGCCCTTCTTGCGAGAAATAAAGCAAGGGATATAGCCCTGAACAGTGCATCTAAAATAGAAAAATTCAGGGAGATCCTGAAAGAGCATGCTGATAGCAGATTATTTATTTTCACCGAGCACAACAAACTTGTCTATATGATATCAAAGGAATTCCTGATACCGGCCATAACCTATAAAACGCCAAGCAAGGAAAGGAGTGAGATTCTTGATCGGTTCAGGTCGGGGGTATATAGGGCAGTTGTGACATCAAAAGTTCTGGATGAAGGCATAGATGTTCCTGAGGCAGATGTTGGTGTGATCCTGAGCGGAACAGGCAGTGGAAGGGCTTTCATTCAACGTTTGGGCAGGATACTCAGAAAGAAGGAAGGGAAGGAAGCTGTCCTATATGAGATCGTATCGGCAGAAACAAGTGAGATCAACACAGCAAAAAGAAGAAAGAAAGCTCTGAGGTAGAATATAAAAATGCTCACTAGTGACCTTCTTGTTACGAAAAGCTATAAAGGAAAAATAGAACCTGTTTACGCTAAAATCAACAGTGGGAACCTTGAGATCTCACGCTCTCTTATAGATATATTTCAGAAGCATATCGGTAAAACATATGGAGAACTCTCTGAAGAAATTGAAGGTATCGAAGAGATTGACTTCCGTTTGATAAGGGGTCTTTCTCAGATACTTAAGAGAAAATGCATCATTGAAATGGATGCGGACATAGAGCCATCAACTGCCCGAAAAATGGTTTTTGAGGAGTGTACGGGTGCTGTTTTTGATGCTCTAGAAAGGAATGATGTCATAAATAGGGTTGCTGAAAGTTTATCAGTTAAACCCAATGAACTGGAAAAAGCCTTATGGGCAGATATGGAGGAGAACTTGATAGTTAAGGAGTTCCAGACAATGACGCCTGAAGATCTGCTCAGACAATATAACCTGTCATTGACACAAACTCTTCTTTTTAAAGCAACAGGCATGGAAATTCAAATAGAGGATAATTTCCAGGAGGTCTTCTGGAAGATCAAACGGTTTGGATTGATGTACTCCATTGAGGATGGCAGGATATACCTGGACGGAGCTGTTTCCCTGTTTAAACTGACTGAAAGATATGGCACTTCCATGGCAAAACTCCTGCCAATTATCATGAAGTGCAAAAAATGGAGCTTAAAAGCAAGTATCTCGAAAAAAACAATGACCGGAAAACGGATATATGATTTCACTCTTGATGATACGAAGCAGATTTTTAATATTGAACCCGATTCAAACTCTGCTCTGGAGAGCTTTGACAGTGCCATTGAAAAGGAATTCTCTTTGCTCAATTTTAATGACTGGCATGTCAAGAGAGAATCGGCAGTATTGAAAGCAGGTCAATACGCCTTTATTCCTGATTTTTCCTTAGAGAAAAATGGCAAGAAGATATTCGTTGAAATAATCGGTTTCTGGACACCAGAATACCTCAAAAAAAAGATTCAAAAGATTAATCTGCTGGAGAAAAGAGAAAAAGAAGAAATGATACTTCTTGTGAATAAAAAGCTTGCATGCTCTGGTTCTGAATTCAATATGGATAACATCATTTTCTACGACAGGAAAATACCGTATCTAGAGATACTCAGGATTCTGCGAAAATACGAAGAGAAACAGGTTACAGAGGACATTGAAAGACTTAAAAATGTTGAAATTGCTTTTGAAGGAAACATTATCGATCTCGATGAGACTGCCAGAAAATACGAGGTTGCCCTCGATGCTTTGCTGAATGCTATTAAACATGACAACAATGCCAATGATTATCTGCGGATTGGAAACCAGCTTGTTGATGATCAAACCCTAAAAACTGTTGAGGAAGAGTTGAATGGTGTGATAAAGTACAATGAAGCTCTTATTATTGTCGAAAAATATGGAATAAAAGGGCAGCAGGTATTTGATATTCTCGGATATAAGGTGAAATGGAGCGGACTTGATCCAGATAATGCAGAAATTGTGAAGCTCCCGTAGCCGGATGTTCATTGTTTTTTTCAGATGAATGGCAGTGGTGTGGAGAACATCCAGACAAGAACAATTTAAATTAGAGTTGGTACTGTTTTAGCATCTATATAGCTACAATATAACCGCAGCAAACTACTTTTGGGAGGAGATTATAAAAGTTCTTGTTTAGCTACAATGGTAACCTTGGATGGCTTATTATGGTAAATAACAAAGTATACGTTTTTAATGCTGCGTTGAAACATAGGAAAGGTATCTGGCGCCGTATAGAAATAAAGGGTGGTCAAACGCTTGGAGATTTGGATAGCATCATGCGTGAAGCATTCAATCACGATGATTATCACCTGAGTGAGTTCTTTTCAGGCAAGGTGTGGAGATCAGAGGGTTTTGGCGAAATTGAACCAGACGGATGTGGTGCTGGTGCTAAGAAGAAGATTGATGAACTTGAACTTGTAGAAGGCAGCATCATGGAGTATGTTTATGACTTTGGTGATGATATACAGCACGTAATTAAGCTAGAGAAAATTGTAGAACCGGTGGCCGGAGCGAAATATCCCCGCATTACTTCTAAGAACAAAACAAGAAACCGATATTGTGTATCCTGTAAGAAAATACAAAAGAAAACGATTGCTACGTGGATCTGTATTGATTGTTCGGAGGAGGAACACAAACAAGTGCTTCTATGTGAGGACTGCCTGGAAGAGGAGCATGATGGTCATTATGCAGAAGAATTACTCTCATAAAGTGATAACATGGCAGATAAAATAGGAAGAAACGACCCTTGCCCATGTGGTAGTGGTAAGAAGTACAAAAAATGCTGCATGTTCAAGGACAAAGAAGAAAAGAAATCTTTCATGGAACGCACGGAGTCGACTTATGTATCATCGTGTCTACCCGGTCATGACAAGTACGTGTTCGAATCTAAAGAAGAGATACTTGAATCCATACGTAATGCAGGCTTTGAGCCTGTTGCAATTGAAAATACCTTCGACGACAAAGGTGAGACGTTTACCAATCTGAAAGTTGATCTGTTCTGCAAACACGGACATTCTGAAATAGAAAGATTGTACATATTGGAAGACGATGGTAAGTGGGAATTAATTGAAGAAGGCTGGGGTGCACCTTGCCCGGAATGCGAGGAAAACGAAAATAAAGTGTTACCTAGTGATTCGAGAATTTTCGTAACAAGGTCTAAGCATTAACAAGATCTCAAAAACATTGTTTTCAAACTGTGGTGTGATATTGCTATATCTTCATTTTCATCAAGCTGATTTTTATTTTGACAGAGGTTCTACAGAGCCGTATTTGTGCATTATAGGAGAAAAATGAAGGTACTTTATAGGCACCACACAATATATATAAAGTCGATACGTACTGTTTTCACTGAATACTTACGAGGCAACAACATGTCCTGGATAGCAACCGTAGAGATTGAAGGCGACAAATTCTTTGCAAGATGTGAATACAATCATCCTAATCTTATCCGCCTTCCTTCTGGGAGAAAATCATACTATTGTAAAACATGCGGTGCTTTGTTTGTTGTCGACCTCAACTTTTCTGAACTCATAGAGAACGACGATATGTAAGTTCCCCTCTTCTGGAAATGTATTAAACTTATATAGTTGCAGCATTCAGATTCCACTGCATGAGTGATACCTGTTCTACATGCACATTTTATAAGCCAACTGCTCCATCATACGGTTTTTGCAGACGTGAGTCTCCGGTTGCGAAGCTTGGTTTTCCGGTAGTTCCCTCTGATGAGTGGTGTGGCCAACACGAACCAAGGAGCAGCAAACCATGATCGAATCGTATGCAACTGAAGCAGCTACTTTCCTGATAGGAATTGGTGCAGGCATAGTCATAAGGACAAAGCTCTGGTGGAAGAACAAGACCGCAGAAGAGCGTAAGTCCTTTGTCTACGAAGTCTTGCAGTCACTGGAAGACGGTAAGATCACAGCTGCAGAAGTAAAGGCTCTGATCAAGAACCATCTATGAGGTATTATGGTCCGCCTAAATGCCACAATCAATGATCCAGATACAAAGCCCATTACTCTTATGGCCTCTGCTGGCGTGAAAAGGACAGATACATCGACGAAGTTTGGAGGGTATCAGAACTTCGACACCGATAATCGGTTCAAGTATTACCAGCAACTTTCAACCTGCACTCCACATGTTTCCACATCTCTGAACAAGCTGGCACTTTCCCTAGTCAAAGGCATGCAGTTCGATGGAACCGGTTCTAAGATCGTTAAAGATTTTGAGCGATGGTCCACTAAGATCAACTTCCTTGAGCAGGTGCAGACACTTGCCAGGCTTCTCTGCAGGGATGGAACATATGTGGCATTACCAACCGGAAATGCAGATAACTTCTCTCTGATTCCCCTGCTCATGCAGAACACAACGATTCTCCCGGAAGATTTTACCGCAGGCGAAATGAATCCGAAGGAGATTCTCACTCCTCCAACTGGGTCTATTGTTATCAATGAAAGTGACAAGGCTAAAAGAAAAATCATGAAGTTCAGTGACGTGGTTTGTGGCTCCTATAATGCATGGGATACTGTTCAGAAGGTCATAGATGCATGGCTTGACGAACACAAGTACCTCTCGGAGAACGAGGATATTGCTGCTGTTGGCCTGGATGTTATTCCCGTTGATGCAAAGGGCTCGCTGGATGTCATGTCGTTCAAGAAATCACTGGAAACAGATATCCAAATAGGCTTGTTGCAGTCCCCTCTTAGCATGGGCGATACAAAAGGATCTACCTATGCTGCCGGATATGTATCCGAAGAGGACCGTATGGTTGTCCTGGAAGGTCTGCAGCATATTGTCCAAAACATCGCCAACTGTGCCATCAATATGCGGCTTCGACTCATGAACAAGGCGGAAGATTCTGTGTGGATAGAGTTCGAGGAGCTTAGTCGGCCACAGCTGGAATCCCGTGATGTGATAGAATGGTACAATAGTGGAGTTCTCACAAGAGAGCAGCTTCTCAAATGGGGGGATTCCCGGTGGAAGGTGAATGATCAGGCATAAGAACAGCCTTGTTCTTGTTGCAACTGTGGTCTGGTTACTTATTCTTGCTTTCGTTGCTTTGTGTTTCACGAATATTACATAAGCAGGCGATATAATGTCACTCCTGAAATCTCCAGAACTGATCCGGGTCGAGAATAAGCTTATCTCCCTTTTAGAGCGAACCATGAAGAGGGCATTCAGATTAAGGACCATGAACTATGAGCGAGAGCTTGTCCTCAATGTTCGTGGGGAATTTGGTTCCAGGACCTATTTGAAGCAACTGGATAGTATCATCACCGAGGTCATCAAACAATCGTTGCTATATGCAGATTATCAACTAAAACAAATCTCTGCGGCTGCAATCGAAGATTCATATGTACTAACAGAAGAAGCTGTGAGGATATCCACAGAGCTGGCAGATAATGTTGTAGAATCTATCGTCCAGATGCTCAAAGATGAAGCAATCTATACGATGCATCCCAATCAGCTGGCCAAAAGGATAGTAGACCTCTGGGGAGGAGAACGATACAAAGCAGTGAGGTTTGCCAGGACCTTCACTGCAGATGTCGCCACCAACACAACAGTGTACCGGTATCGACAACGTGGAGTGGAATATGTCGAGTTCGATGCTGAACTTGATGATAGGACAAGTGATCAGTGCAGGACTTTGCATGGGACAGTGTTCGACCTATCAAAGGGTTCTGTGGACCTGTATCGTCCTCCGCTCCATCACAGCTGCCGATCAGGACTTAAACCTGTGCAGATTGCCCAGAAAATTGATTCTGATACAGAGTTCGAGAACCGTGACTTTCACCATCATCTGGGTCAGAGCGGAGAATTCCTTAAGGAATTGGCTGATGAGAATGTTGTAGAGAAAGTCTTTGAGAATATCGACAGGTTCAATGGCAAATATCGGATATCTAAATTCATCTTGGACAAGGATATTGAGAAAAGGTTAATGGTAGAGCACATTTTATTTGATTTATAATATTGTTTAGTGATGTAAATCCGGTGGGTCCAAGTTAAGGCCCAAGTTAAGGCCCAAGTCGAGGCCCAAGTAAAGACAAGCCCGTACTGAATGACACTAAAATAGAGATACTGTCTGAATGTACCAATAACCCAATGTCTAAACTATTAGAATCTGTTACAATCTATTAAACTAATACTTGAAATAATGCTACTCTCATGAATGAATTCATGGGAGTAGTCAGACAATCCCAACCAAAGCAATAATATAAAAAGAACCTCCAAAATGTGTATCAGAGGTCTCATATGGGAATCAATATGATCAAAAGGGATATTATTCTGGGAAGACTGGATGAGCTGCTTCCGGAGTTGAAAATAAACTACAAGGTAAAGGAAATAGGCCTTTTTGGATCGGTGGTGAGGAATGAATACAAGACCGGCAGCGATATTGACTTCCTTGTTGAGTTTGAGAAAGGTGCGGATCTTTTTGATCTCGCAGCCCTTGGAATTTTTCTTGAAGACGAGTTCGAATCAAAGGTGGATATCATCTCGAAACGTGCTGTAAGGGATGAATTGAAGAGCAGGATTTTTTCAGAAGTGATTTATGCGCATGCATAAGGTGGTTTTCATGCGTGAGTACAGGTTATTTTTAACTGATATTGTTGAAGCGATTGATGAGATTGAAGAGTTCACTTCAGGAATGGACTTCAGTGAATTTCTGAACGATAGGAAAACCCAGAAGGCAGTTGTGAAGAATATAGAAATCATTGGTGAAGCCGCTAAGAATGTACCGGATGAGATTAAAACAAGTTATCCTAACGTTCCATGGAGAGTGATTGCCGGTATGCGGGATTGCTTAGCTCATGGTTATTTCGGAATCGATTATGTGATTGTGTGGGATGTTGTTGGCAATCGTCTGATTGGTTTAAGGGATTCTATCCGGGCAATTCTGGTTGAGATCGATTGAGCAGGAAAAAACTTAACCTTTCCTACCGGGAATCGAACTTTATGTGTAAAAACGTTCACATCTTTTATATAAAGCGTGACTTAAATTGGACATTATATCATTTCTTCCAATTTTCATTTGTATAATCTTTTTATACCCGTTGTATTTGTACTTTAACGTCGATGGCTATCACTATTGAAGGTACTGCATTTCCACTCGGCGAGATAAACAAAAACGGATGGGGAATTCCATTTTCAGAAGCAGAGAATGCCATCTCTTCTCTCAAAGATTCTGTGCTTCGGATTTGCCCACGGGATTCTCCACACGAATGTGACTTTTCTGAGGATCCGAATGCTGAGATTGGCAGGATTGTCGATGCCTGGCGTGAAGGATCTGAGATCAAAGCAAGAGCAGCAGTAACCGATTCAGTGGCAGAGAGAAAGATTCAGGATGGGACCTGGGAAAATACCTGGAGTGTTTATTCTCTGGCAGATTCTATTGACGATAACTGGGCCAGTGGAGTCCAGGCCAGGTCCCTGACCCTTGTCCAGAATCCTGCGTGGGAGCAGGCAACCTGGAACATTGCAGCAGCCGAGGACGGAAAGGTAGCGGTACGTAACATTCATCAATTCAAAATCATCGCATCAGGTGATCCTGTGACAGATAACAAAGACAATTCTAACAGCGGTGGAGATCCTTCACCGAATGAAAAGCTTGCTGAGCTCGAAAAGGACAATGGAGTCAAAGATAAGGATATCGAGGATCTGAAAGCTGCTAAAGCAAAACTTGAAACGAAGGTAGGTGACCTCGAAAAAGTGGTCGCATCGTATGAAAAGGATAAGGCTGCATCTATTCCTTTGGAAAAAGTCCAGGAACTGGTGGCAAGCAAAGCCGATGAGATCGCCACTGCCAAGATTGTAGCATACAAGGAAGAGCAGAGGAGAGCAAATGCAATGGATAGTCTCACGGCTGCCAGGAAGGATCTGAACCTCGAGACAAAAGACGAGGACTACCAGCATCTGACAGCATCCGATATCGAGAAGCTTGCAGAGGATCTGGGAAGTATCAAGCTCGGAGCAACTGCTGAAAGTGTCAGATACCCCAGTTCAGTCAGTACAGGTACTGTCGGTAGATGGGACAGTACCAAGAATGAATGGGTGGTGGAATAGTGGCATATTCAGGTGTTGTGAAACCGGCAAACAAAATAGTAGCCGGTGGTAAGCCTCTGGAACAGGAGCTTAAAATCGAAACTGACACAAACATGTACCCAGGTCGTCTGGTCAAGAGGGGCACCAACGACGATGACATGGTAGTAAACACCGCAGCAGGTCCTGCATTGGGATGGCTTGGATATGAGCAGACAAATCCTGTTTTCATGCCCACTGACGTTGACACCATCTACGCTCAGAATGACATGGCTGCGGTCCTGTACGGCGGAGGTTTCCTGATAGTTGGCAGACTTGCATCAGGCCAGAACGTCACAAAGGGAACAAGGCTCGTAGCCGCTGCAAACGGTGAGCTTACCGCTGCAACATCTATCGTGGTTGATACCGGTTCCACCCCGGTTACATCCGGAGCAGCAAACGGGGCGATAGTCAGCGGTTCCATTCCTGATGAAGGTCTTGTTGTCGCGATAACACAGCAGTCAGTGGACGCTTCCTCTGCTGCTTCAGACATCCTGGTACTGAGTCTCATATGAGGTAAAAAACATGACAAACGCACTCGCAACATTTTCAAAAGAAATAGACTCCTCCCTTGTCCCTGCTCTTAGGAACGCACTCATTGGAAGGAAACTTGTGCATGTGACTCCTGAGAAGGGATTTGGTATAACTTCTGTTGACTGGGGTAAGATTACAGATGTCAGTGACGGATACGTATCCTATGGTTTCCGTGATGGGAATGAAGATAAGGTCGAAGTCTCCCTGACCAACTCAAAGATACCTGTTTACTGGAAGGACTACACGGTTGACAGGCGTATTTATGAGAGCTGGCTTAGAAGTGGAGTGGATGTCGATAAAGCGTCTTCCATCTCTGCAGCATACAAGGCAGCAAAGGCAGAGAATGCAGCCATCATGATGGGTGTCAGCAATGACGGTACAAATTATGATATGAATGGACTGTACCAGGAAGCAGGCAATGATTATGCTGTAAGCAAGGACTTCGGGACCTATGGAAATGCCACAGATGCTCTGGCAGGTGTCTATGAGCTCATGGACGATGATGGCATTCCTGTTGACAGTCTTTCGTTCAACTGGGTACTTGCAACCACACAGCGCAGGCAGCTAATGGCCAGCCGCAGTGCAAATGGTATCAAGGAAATGCCGGATATCTTGGACATGCTCAACGGCGGCCAGGTATTCGGTACCAACACACTGACTGCAGGTACAGGGCTTGTCAGTCCCACAGAGAACGTCGGAGAACCTTATGTCGACTTCTACATGACGTCCGATTTCAAGACAGAGCATGGAGTAGATTCAAAGCACCCTGATACAGGTGATCTAAACGGTCGTGTTTACAGTGCCGGGATCCTGAGGATCAAACAGAACGTGGCAATCTGCAAGACCAGTTCTATCTAAGGTGAGAAAATGGTCAAAGTCCAGGTAAACGTGAGAAATCTTGCTATAGATCTTGATGGAAAGGAGATGAAGTTCAGGCAGGGAGATGTGTTCGATATCCCTGCAGAGAGAGCTGAAAGAATGGGCAATACCCTTCTGATACTCGAAGATGAAGAACCAGATGAAAGTTCATCTGAAAAGACAACTCCAAAACGAAAAGCACCCGGAAAGTGAACTTAGATGCTATGCTCAGTGTCAGAAGTAAAAACCATCGTGTCTCCTGAATCAGTTTCAGATGATGATATCCTTGCCATCATTACCCACACATCTGCAGAGATATCTCTAGAAACCGGTGCGAGTATGGAGAGCACGGAACCTGCACTGAGCATAGCCTGCGTACATTTGTCAGCAGCAACCGTTCTGGAACGAATGAAGTACACCGGTGAACTTGCAAAGCAGGTCAAACTGGGGTCCGAACAGCAGTCAAACGATGTTGATACAGAGATACAGATTCATCGTAAGAAGGCCGCTTCATACATAAACAGGTACAAGCATCGGGCTTTCTCTATCCCATATGGCAGAAGTGGTGTCAGAACGGTGAACAGCGAAGAATAGGGATGTCCATCCATGCCATTGCTCTGATCCACGAGTGTACCATTATTTCAAATACCCAGTCCGGGACGGATGAATACGGTTCTCCTGTATATACAGAGAACAGTACCGCATCCCCATGTCGTTTTTTGGCATCAGATAATCCGGGCCAGATCGACATGCTTGAAAGCGGGAAGCACAGTATTTTAGAGATTTCAGTGATACTGCCTTCTGATGTTGTTGTGAAAACTGGTGATACCATAAGCAGTGCAGTTCCTGGTTACTCCCATTCTTATGAGGTGTTGTTTGTCACACCAATCACCCGGCTGTTCAACTCTACTGTTCATCATTATGAATGTAAGCTCAAGGCGGTGGAATAATGGAGATCGATTCTGACACTTATGATAAAATAATCGAGACCCACAACGATGTCAAGCACGTTCGTGCAGGCATTGACAAGATGAGCTGTCAGCTCGATGACCACGAAAAGAGAATTCGCGTACTTGAGAAGTGCTCCATCGAGGACCATGAAGAAAGGATCCGTATGCTGGAAGAGGGACAGAACCGCTGGCTTGGAAGGAATGCTTTTGTCGGACTAATGATCGTTGTGATCCTGCAGCTGGCAGGGATGATTGTCCAGATAATCTGGTGATGATATGTTCCAGTTCAAAGTCAAAGGAATGGAAAAGCTGCAAAAGAACCTACAAGAGATGGGCAAGGACATTGCCGACATCCTGGAGGAAGGTCTGCTTGCAGGAGGAGATGTTGTTGTAAGGGCTGCCCAGGAGAATTCCAGAAAAGGCGGTGATGATTTCCCACACAGGATAACAGGTAACCTGTTCCGCAACCTTGCAGAGGTTAACCCTGTATCTGTTGAAAAGTCGAACGAACGATGTGAGTTAATGGTCGGCTCCACCATGAACTATGCAATGCGTCTCGAGAAGGGGTTCAATGACACTGATTCCCTGGGACGGAGATACCATCAGCAACCAAGGCCTTTCCTCAGGCCTGCTCTGGATGAAAACACGGATGAGATTGAAAAGGCGATCAACCTCAAGCTTCAGCAGCTCTCAGATGCCGTCATCGACTGTCTGAACAGGTACAAAGGTGTGGCCGATGGGAACCCCATCAAGCAAATAGCGTACCTGGGGTCTCATGATGCCATAGAAGATGTTTCCAGTATTTTTCACGTTCCAATAGATTTCAAGATCATACACATGAGGTAATAACATGGCACAAACAACAGTACAAAACTCAAATGCCATCCGGTTCGGATCTGGTAAACTGGAGATAGGCACATCCATAGGATCGCTTGTCAATATCGGCGCCATTCGCAATGCAGTATTCAAGGAGGAATGGGAAGATGTCGAGGTTAAATCCGATAACGCCGGTATCGTGAAGGTTGGCATCAAGGAACATGTCGCATACATCGAATGCGATATGATGGAAGTGAACCTGGAGAACCTGAACACCATAAGAGGTGACCTGGATGCATATGCAACAGTTGCAGGGACTCCTGTATCCGTGACCGATGAAGCACATACTTTAGAAGACACTGATTTTGTAAGGCTCAATTACAGGAACGGAGATGGGACCGAAGTTTCCAGCATAGTGGTTACGGATGCATCAGACACTGCAGCCGTCAGGAACACCGATTATGTAGTAGCAGTAGATTCCGATGGATACACCTGCATCGCCAGAATCTCGGATTCCACTGTTATTTCAGATGCAGAAGGGATCAAGGTGGATTATTCCTATACTCCCAGCTCTGCTGCTACCCTCACAAGCGGTGGCAAGACCGCGATATCAGACCGGGTGGTTCGCATTACCAATAGTGTGAACCATACTTATGGGACAACCAATAGCCAGACATTTATTGGTTTTCAGGGAGATGATTCATCCCCTCAGGCATATCTGAATTCCATGATTCTGACCTACTATCTATGGGTAGATTCATCCGGGTTTGCACTGATGGCAAAACCGGAGCCAGTTTCTGTGGATGACAGGCAATCTTCGTTTATTACAGTAGTAGAACATATGGGTACAAAAGAATACAGCGATGGATTGACCAATTTCTATTGTTTCACACAGCGAAATGTAGGTGTCTCATGGACAGACTCCAACGATCATGATTACTTTGAGTTCATGCCTATGATAAGGCCATTTGCATATGAAACCCGTACTATTGGTCAGGGAATCCAGTTCTGGTATCATGCTTACAATAACCGCTACGCTCTAAAAAGTACTGGAAATGGGAAAGTGTATTTTGTAAAACCGGTCATTTGTAACTCTATTGACAATTTCACTCCTATATACCAGAGTGAACTGTTCTTTAAGTTCTCAGAAGATGCAGGGCTTGTTGACGGTGATGTGATTGCAATTGATGGGGAAACCACGAAATATATCTGCAAGGCTCTTGATTCCCCGGACAGCACAGCCAGGTTGAACTTTGCTATAAAATATGTGGCATAACATGCAGGAAGATTGCTGATGGCATTTGATCCGGTGATATTCGGAACGTATGTGGTAGGCACTGGGTTTACCGATGGCAGTTCAATATCAGAGGGAGGGTTCAGGTTATTCATAGTTCCTTCCGAGAATATAGGTGATGCACCTCTGGAGGGATATCCAGGGAGAGCTTGCGTTCCACTGCACGCAATCGTTTTTCCACGCTTCGAACGGTCTGGTCAATTGAGTGTAACCTGCCGTTGATGTCTTCTTTTATCTGCTGATCGTTTTTCAAGGTCTGTCCACCAACAGACCTGTCATTTTTATCGAAGGTATTAAAATCCTTCGATTTTCACTCAGATAATTGAAGTGTTATATTCTCAGGAGTGACATTAAGGACATAGTATTTTTGTTTGTCCAGCCTGATATACGTGGACTTTTTAGGATAGAACAGATTCAGCCCATGTCCCTGGTAACCTTTTGATAAAAGAAGCCCGATAGAAAATGAATTATCATCGGACATCCCACCGTACATTATATCTAAGGAGGTTCCGAAAAGGCTGCTTTTTATCTTTCTCCTTTCCCCGGTTGCAATGGTAAATGCATCTGCCATGGCTTCCTCCTTTGATAATAATACTGTTCTCTGTTACTGGCTCGCTTACCAGCAAAGTCCTTCATAATCGATATCAACGCTGATATCTTTTGGTTTTATCAGATGCCTGCCGTCTATGACTACCCTGTTTGCCATGACGTTGAATTCACTGTCCAGTTTCCTGAACTCGTCCCATTCTGTCACTATAAGGCATCCATCGGCCTCTTGCAGGGCATCGGATGAGTTCTTGCAATATGTGATCTCAGGGAAGAGCTTCTTCATGCTTTCCTCTGCTATTGGGTCATATGCAGCAATATCAGCCTCAAGTCGCAGCAGTTCAGCTATTACCGGAATTGAGCGGGATTCTCTGATGTCATCGGTGTCGTTCTTGAAGGCCAGACCAAGCACAGCGATTCTCTTGTTCTTGAGATTCTCGAGCTTTTTTTGGAGTAGTTCCACCATCTTCAGGGGCTGCTTGTCATTCACACCGACCACAGATCTCAGTAGCTGTGGTTCATACCCTATGTTCTTTGATTTGCCTATGAGAGCCTTGACATCCTTTGGGAAACATGAACCGCCAAAACCGGCACCACAGTTGAGGAAGTTGCGCTCTATTCTGAAATCAGTGCCCACGGCATCCATGACCTCATAGGTGTCGATTCCAAGCTGCTTGCAGATGTTGCCAATCTCGTTTGCAAAAGATATCTTGGTTGCCAAAAATGAGTTGTTGACGTATTTGATCATCTCGGCTGTCCTGGTATTGGTGTGCGTGACCTCGCAGTCCAGCTTGCGGTAGAGTTCGGACACTACAAAGAATGACCTCTCATCTATCGCACCAACCACGATCTTGTCCGGGTGCATGAAATCATAGACAGCCTTGCCTTCTCTCAAAAACTCCGGATTCATTGCAACTCCGAAATCTTTACCTGCCTTTTTGCCGGAGTGCTCTTCAACTGTAGTCAGCACGACCTTCTCAGTTGTCTCAGGCACTACAGTGCTCTTGACAACAACAACATGATAGTGATCTTTCTTCGCAATCGCCCGTCCAAGGCTGGCACTTGCAGCTTTCACAATTGAGAGGTCAATGCTCCCGTCTTCTCCCGACGGTGTCCCAACGCAGATAAATGAAGCATCGGTATTCTGCACAGCATAATCATAATCTGATGTGGCAATGAGATTCTTCTGCGTATGCTTTTCCATCAGCTCATCCAGCCCCTCCTCCCAGATAGGTGCAATACCTGCATTGATCTGTTTTACCTTCTCCTCGTCAATGTCAATACAGATTACTTCGTGACCAAGTTCTGCAAAGCATGCGGCTGAGACCGATCCGACATAGCCTGAACCTATAATTGATACTTTCATGATGAGATTCTCCTTGTGGTAGAAGATTGTTGGGGAGTGTATATTAGGATTGGGGTTGTGGGATTTTATGAAATATTATCTTTAAAAAGCAATTTATTATATATTCTTAAGAGGATTTCGATATTCCCTCATTTTAGATCATTAAAGTATTCAAACTCAATTATATCCTCTCATTTTTTATCATTTTGTTTATTTCTCTTCATTAATCCTTATTTTTAGTATAGCTTCCGCTATCCTAGATTATTCCTTTGGTTTTTAGTGTCCTCAATTGATGCAGATTAAAACAAAAAGCTGTCATCAACATTTTTGCATTCACTCTTTCTACAGTTGTAACAAGAACCTTTCTGGTTTTAAATATTTCTTTTGTCACTGCATACACTCTTTCGCAAGGGACTCTTTTCACACTTATTCTTTCATTTCTGAGGATATCCATTATTCCTAAAGGATGTCCTCTTACAGCTCGTTGCATTGTTGCTGCAAAACCTTTTGCTATTGCTCCAAAATATCCTTTATCTCTATACACCACTTCACCCTTTTCAGACAGATCAACCTGTGAATCGTGAAGTGATGCAGTTGTTGTCTCAAATCTTCTGATTAGTTCATAATCCTTATCAATAATTGTATGAAGTTTGTATCCAAAGTGAGATTTACCATTTTTCTTAGTCCAGGTTCCATCTTTGCTTCTTCTTGTTTTCGCATCTTTTCCTCTGAGTACATCTGCTTTTGCATGTCCTGGATCTGAGTGAATAAAAGTTGCATCCTGGATCATTCCTTTTTTAATCTTCAAACCAAGAGCATCAAGCTGATTCTGCATTTCATCCCACACCGCTTTTTCTTTACCATTGTCGATAATTCTCTTCCTGAATGACCAGACAGTTGTACTGTCTGGTACATATTCAGGAAATCCCAGGAATTTCCTAAAGGATATCCTGTCAATACACTGCTTTTCAAGCATTTCTTCCAAATGCCTGACACGCTCTTCAAGTTGTGCAATTTGGAGAGATTGATGTTCAATTATCCCAAGTAATCGAGTTACAAGTTCTACTACTGCTTCTGGACCAGCTTCATAAACTGCAAGTATTTCTTCGCGGTCTATACAAATCCCCTCAGATTGATAGACGTTTTTTATGATATTTTACTGAATATTTTTTAACACATAGAATGAAGCCATAGTATATTGTTTTTTGCATCATTAAAACAGTCAGGCTGAATAGTTACGTTTATTCTAACTATCTGGAATAAGGAAAAGTTTGCTTCATTAAAAGATGCTTTTTTTAAGTTACTAGCTAATCCTGTAATCTATAATGAAATAATCATGCTGTTAGAATACAAAAAGAGCATCGTAAAAACGATTTCTCCTGAAATAATATTACCATACGTTTCATCTCTAAGTTTGCATTCTAGATACACACAAGCAGAACTGCTCGCTGGACTTGGGTATTTTGATTTACAAAATAATCATACTATACAGACTGGAGTATTATATATCAAAGACAAAAAGACAGATTTATTTTTCATTACGTTAAACAAGAATGAAAAGGACTATTCTCCAACTACGATGTATAATGACTATGCAATTAACGAAAATCTCTTCCATTGGCAAAGTCAGGCATCAACTAGGATTGATTCTAAAACTGGACAGAGATATATCAATCACAAAGATAAAGACCATACAATTCTTCTTTTTGTAAGGATACATAAAAGTGTCAATTCTTTGGCTCAACCTTATTATTTCTTAGGACCATCGGAGTATGTGAGCCATGAAGGTGAAAAACCTATTAATTTTGTATGGCGTCTCAAATATGCAATGCCTGCTCACTTATTAAGAGAAACTGCGAGACTTATTGTGGGGTGACCACATTCTAATACCACTTTTATGGTCACCTGCAACAAAAAACATGGACTATTTAATCTCAGAGTACAACATTTCTACTAATAGTATTCATGATCGAAAGAAGAGATACCCAATGACCTCCAATACCACCCACGTATGCCCCGTAGCAATATCCATCATTCTCAACAACAGAATTCGCAGATGGTTGCAAAACCCACGGAAAATACTTGGTCCGTATATTAAAGAAGGGATGGATGTTCTGGAAGTAGGATGTGGTCCGGGATTTTTTACTATTGATATGGCTCAGATGCTTGGGAAAAGTGGTCAGGTCGTAGCCGTAGATTTGCAGGAAAGTATGCTTGCGAAACTGAGGGAAAAGATAGAGGGATCTGAAACAGAACTGAATATCGTACTGCATAAGTGTGCTGCAGACAAAATAGGTGTGTCCGGGAATTTTGACTTTGTTTTCCTGTTCTATATGGTTCATGAGGTGGCGGATAAAGACGCATTTTTCAGGGAGCTGGAATCAATACTCAAAACAGATGGTCTGATTTATGTAGTTGAGCCACCGTTGCATGTTTCAAAAAAGGCATTTGAAGAATCCATTAAAATAGCCGGTAGTGCAGGGCTTACAGTTGTGGATAGGCCAAAACGTTTTCCTGACAAAGCAGTTGTTTTGAAAAAGGCTTAAAAGCAACAGGGTGAGTTGCTTGGCAGCGATGTTATTCCGGCTTGTATGGGTGACCACATTCTATATAGCACTTTTGTGGTCACCTGTGGGAAAAGGACTAACCACTCAACCTTTATCACTTATAAACACATACTAAAATTTAGAACATTATCTTTTCAGATATCCATGAATACAAGCAACCAACCCTTCGAAAAAGATAAATTGCTCCCTCTCCTCAAAGATTTCTTTCAGAAAGAGGAACACGTTGAGCTTGCTTACCTTTTTGGGTCTGTGTCAGAGGGGAAAGCCGGTGTTCTGAGTGACATCGATATAGGTGTCTATTTGTCAGAATCGCTGACAAAAGCCCAGAAAAATCATAAACTTATTGAACTGATAGGCAGTCTCACAACTTTGCTCAAAAGTGATAGATTAGACCTTCTGATAATCAATGATACATCACCGGTGCTTAGTTTTGAGATTATAAAGCCAAACGTTCTGATACTTGAAAGGAATCACGATTTGAAACTGGATGTGGAGCAGCGTATAATGTCACAATATCTGGACAGGAAGTACCATGAGGATTTCTTGAACCAGAGTCTTCTCAAAAGAATTATGGAAAAGGGGCTGGTTTGAATATCTGCTGCTGACAAAATCCTCAGAAAACTGAACTTTATGCAAAGATGTGTCAGTTACTTGAAGTCTATTGATACAGAGAGTACCAATCTGGAAACAAATTATGAACTACGATGTGCAGTTGAAAGAAATTTCCAGCTTGTTATTGAAAGTGCAATAGACATAGGTGAAATAATTATTTCTGAAGAAGGGTTTAAGAGACCTGAGGACTACAAAAGTGTGTTTCTGACATTAGGGCAGAAGGGTATAATTCCAGGTGAATTTGCAGAAGAATTCGCTCAAGCAGCAGGTTTTAGAAATATCCTTGTTCACATGTACGAAGAAGTAGACCTCGATATTCTGTATATGTTCCTGACCGAAAGGCTGGACGATTTTGATGATTTTGCCAGGTATGTCGCAGAGTATCTAAGCACACATCACTAACTCTTCCTGCACTCTCTCACGAATTGCTGAATAAAAACCAAATTTGTAGCTGTTTCGTTCAGGAGGGTTGAAACTCGTTACTCTTAAACCACTTCTGCCGATCTACTGGATTCAATATCATACGGCTGGATAAATGAAACAGATGTTACTGTCCAGCCCTGGTCAATATCATGTAGCTGCAAATAGACCGGTATAACTGAAATATCAGTTTCCTTTCCAAGAATATCAACACTGGATACAGTACAGTTTAGTGCCATGACTGCAGTGTCGTCTTCGATTTCATTTGATACAATATCTATCTGCTTAATACTATTCGGTTTAATTCCTTCATTACTGAACAGCATCTCAACACTTGCGGGAACAAGAAGATCCTTTCCCTGATACATACTAAAAGCAATACTGAATTGACTTTCATTCACTGCATTGAGAAAACCAATGGCTATAAACTTCACCTCATTGGATTCTGTGTCAGAGCTTCCAAACCTGCCACCGATATTTTCTTTGATTATGGGGATTTGCATTAAGGAACCTGCAACAATGGCCAGAACCATAATGAATAACATCTGCATGAGGATTTCTTTCTTGTTTTTCTTATGTCTTTTTAAATTAGGTTTTTCTTTTTTACGTGGCGGTGCGGTGCTGCGAAGAATAGTAAGTTTCTTGTCAGAAGGAGCAGGATTACGGGAATATGGGATGATACTGACCTCTCTTTTTTCTTCAGTCCCGTTTTGTTTCTCCCTGATTTCCTTTCGATAGGTATCATACATTTTCGCAACATCTTCATCTTGCGAATTTTGATTATTTTTGCCAGCAATCGCCTCATCGTTCATGGGATTCTTCCCATGATTATTGCTCTGGTCAATTCCTGAATTCCGGGTTGAATAAGTATTAGGTTGCTGCACTATACTGTTTTTGATATTAACTGGAGATTTCGTGTTTTCGACAGATGAATTGCTTCTCTTCACTACGGAATCAAGGACATTGACCACCTGCTTATTTTTGATAACTCCAATCTCTTTTGCAGAATTAACTGTATTTGCAAGATGCTTGAGCTTTGCCAGCATCTCGTTGAGAAATCCCTGTATTCCATCTTTTTTGTCAGAAACTGCCCTGAGCATGACCTGAGTAAGTCCTTCATTTTCCTTTATCAGGGCTGTCAGAAGGTAGTGATTATTCTCGCCTATGACTTCACCTGAGAAATGGAGCACATTACCTTCTGCAATTGTGTATTCATCTACTATGTAGAGATGTGTTGCACAGGTCTGCATCAGGAAAGAAGTAATCTGCTCTATGTTCATATCTTCAAAATTCATGCTGGATTCCACAGCATATCCTGAACCTGATAGTTGAAGGAATTCGTTTTTTGTTATTGGTTTTGCACGCAAAAAAGGACAGATACAATGTACTTCCTTTGGTCGCATATCAACCATGTGTTTTTCCCATTTAGGGTCACGATAGATTATGCTTGCCCCAATTTTTTCGTTGAGGATACATCCCGTGGGCTTCAAGGTGAATTTAGCAGTTATGGCTGTGCTCGGGGGGATGCTAGCCAGTTTCTGAATCCTGTCTTCCTGCGACTTGAAAAGTGATTCATTATAATCGAGGATGATCTGTACGTCAGAAATGACAAGATCAGTATTATTTGTGATTCTTATTCCAAACGTGATATTGTTGTCAGGGAGGATATCATAACCACGTTTTATGTCTATTTCCATTCCAATCAAAATTTAATTATTTATAAATATAAATACATTTTGATTCAGACTATACAGCAATATTTGAAAAATAGAAGGATGGGTCACAGGGAAAAGCATCACTATCCCTGTAATCTTTATGCTCTCAGACTTCCTTAACCCACAAAACCTCGCCCTCTTGCATAGCATACAAGATCTCCTGGGCGACCTCGGAATTTGTCCTCATCTTGATATCACCATGTCTGCCTACAGTTGCTGAGAACATGAACCCTTCACCTGCATAGACTTCCACATCACGACCTGAAGCTTCAGGGACATTGAGTATGACATGCTTTTTTGTACGTTCGATGATGGGGTGGTGTTCTTTATTTGAACGTGGTTTGCGTTCCTCATTATCTTGATATCTAGGTTCCTCTCCAGGCTCGAACTTACGTACATCGATATGAATGCCAAGCCCTTTCTCGATATCATCGATCGTTTTGCCGCTTTTACCAATCACCCTGGGCATGTCCTTGTCTCTCACACGCACCATAGCACGGTTATCTGAGATCATTTCCACCTCTATCGGACCGTTTGCATAGTTGCCGATTACATCCTTAACCTCTTCTTCTGCAAATTTCCATGATGGGTTTCTCTTCTGTTCCCCGCCAATAGGCATCACCACGACCTGCTCGCCGTAGGTGTATATCTCGAACTCGCTCTTTTCTGTCTCAAAGTCTGATATAAGAATAACCGGTCTTGCAAGATCCTCTTCCATCATGCCTGCGGGCACCTTCACAGTGAATTTCAGTACCTGCACCTTGGCGACCTCTCCCTTGTCTATGAAAATAACTGTGTCCACTACCTGAGGTATCACACCAAGCTCTACCCTGCCAATAAGCCTCTGGATGGCATCCACGGCGCGGTTGGAGTGTACAACACCGATCATTCCCACGCCTGCAAGCCTCATGTCCGCAAAGATTTCGAAATCCTTGGTCTTGCGCACTTCATCGTAAATAGTATAGTCCGGACGCACCAGCAGCAGTACATCAGCAGTATTCTCCAGATTGCCGTCAAGAGGTGCGTACTGGGTGATCTCGTCCGGCACCTGCAGGTCCCTGGGTGACTCCATTGTCTTCACCACAAATTCCATATTGTTCAGGAAATTGGCCACTCCTGCTGCAAAAGTTGACTTGCCTGCTCCGGGAGGTCCGGCAATGAGTATGCCTCTCTGGTCACATATTCTCTCTTTCAGCTTATCGCTCAGGCGATATTGTTCAAGGGATACAGATGCTACCGGACGTACTGCCGTTATTTCAAAATCGTCCGAAAACGGAGGATTTGCAATAGCAATTCTCATATTGCCTATCTGAAGCACCGAAGCCCCGCTAAAGGATAACTCAAAGAATGAATTGTGATCAGAACGTGCCCTGTCCAGTAATTCCCTGGATATCTCTTTCAGTTCGGCATAGGTGCTGGGCTCATCTCTAATACTGACATACCGGACATCTCCTATGGAACCTTTCTTTGCCATGGGCGGAACATTGTTTTTCAGATGTACCGACATAGTATCGGCTGTAAAGAAGTCATCAACAAGTAATGGTCCGAATTTTTCAAATGGGGGTTTTACAAAATCAACTTCAAGTCCCTTTGCTTTTGCAACGAGTGACTGTACCCGGTCACCGGTGACAAAATTTGCATCAAGCCCCTCTGCGACCTCTCTTATTAGTGCATCTATCTCGCCGCCCTTGGCAAGCTTGACCTGCTCAAGGTTTGGTCTGGGCCCGGTGAAAAATATTCTGATATTGCTTTTGTCTGCATATCTCTGGAGTTCCTGTATCTCCTCAAGGCCTTTGTATCCAATCTCAAGTCCCCTGTTGGCCTGGGCTTCCAATTCAGCCACCACTGCCTCTGGAACGTGAATGTCTACATCCCTCAGCCCATCATCACGTATCCTTGTGGAAAGGATACCATCGATGACTGCACTCGTATCAGGGACTATCTTTCGCCTGTTTTCTGCACTTTCTTCCATAGTCATGAATAGGGTTGCTGACTATTTAATTAAGTCGCCACACCTTTAAATCATGTGTAAAAAAGAATAGAAGGGTCAATGAAAGGATTAGTGATGTTTAGTATTATTATAAGAAATGTAACTATTCAGCCTAGCTCACTTCCACCAAGCTGATTTCTTCATCCACGATCAATTCTGCAACTTTGGAACAAATGAATTGCCATAAAATATTGCACTAATTGCATCGATAACAGATTCAGAATTCTTATTAACAGTAGACACGTATCCTCTTATACGGCAGAAATTTTTTGCACCCTGTTCACTGCGGAAAGTACCTGATATCTTCTGCTGTACTTTCGTCATTCTGATATCTCTTTCAGCCTGATTGTTATCAAACGGAACGTTTTGGTCGTACATAAATCGCAAGATATCCTCTTTATGGCCAATAAACCTATCCAGCAAATTCTTTACCGTGGTCTGCTTCTTACGTCCTCGTTTTTTAGACCGCACATTTGATTCCGGATCAGGAGGATTTTCATTCACTCCTAAACAAGTTATGTGATCATAATCCTCACTGAACCTTTGAATTAGCTCAGTATCTAAAAGATCATTATCAACATGATGTTTAATGCATATCAAGAGATCACTCATTATCTTTGGCCACTGTTGATCCCTGTTTTCGGAAGCTCCAGTTAACTCTCGTAATAAATGTGCATTACATAATGAATGTTGACATTCATATTTGTTGTACGGTTTCCAAAAATCATGTGTTGCAACACCAGTGTAACCTGGTAATATGCCCATAGCATCCATTGCTTCTGAGCCCCTTTTGCGATGTGCAAAATAATAGGTCAGTTTGTCTGTACCTGCCACATGAAGCCAATTACGAACTGCATTTATTCTCATTCCTGTTTCATCCAGATTGATGACAGGAGATTCTTTCAGGAGATGTTTCACTGTATTTTCAAAAGCTCCAAGCTTCTCAAAACAACTACGTTCCGTGTTCACCAAAGTAGCAGGACTTATCTTGCATCCCAAAATATCAGAGAACAACTTGGTAACACGCTGATAAGGAAGTAATTGGTAAGTGTGCAAATAAACTGCAAATGACTTAACTCGATGACCGTATTGAGTCGGCTGAGTTACACCATCTGGAAAAAGAGCTTTGTTTACATGAGAACATTTGGGACATGTTTTAATCTCGCAACGATGTTCAATGCAATTGATAGTTATAGGAGGAATGTCAAAGACCTGTCTTCTTTCATAGTCAGAGGGAACAGAAGCTAACGATCTCCCACAATTGACGCATTGATTAACAGGATGAACAATAACTTCATCCGGATCATCATTTATTCTTAATGTAGTACCAGGATGACCGTTTTGACCACCTACATGCTTATTGGTCTTTTTTCTTTGACTTTTAACGGTTGGTTTATTCCGTGCATAAGAATCAGTAGAAGGTGGTTTGCTACTGTTGCGACTATTCTTTTCAAGCATTTCTTCCAAATGCCTGACACGCTCTTCAAGTTGTGCAATTTGGAGAGATTGATGTTCAATTATCCCAAGTAATCGAGTTACAAGTTCTACTACTGCTTCTGGACCAGCTTCATAAACTGCAAGTATTTCTTCGCGGTCTATACAAATCCCCTCAGATTGATAGACGTTTTTTATGATATTTTACTGAATATTTTTTAACACATAGAATGAAGCCATAGTATATTGTTTTTTGCATCATTAAAACAGTCAGGCTGAATAGTTACTAAGAAATATAATCAATACACATCTTCGGGGTTGAATACCTTTTCTCCTACTTCTTCACCATCTATTGTTCTGTAAAAACATGAACGGAAGCCTGTATGGCATGCTCCTCCTTCCTGTTGCACCAATAGCAGGACCGCATCCATATCGCAATCTATCCTTATTTCAACAACTTTCTGCACGTGTCCGGAGCTCTCACCCTTTTTCCACAGGCGTTGTCTGCTACGGCTCCAGTAGTGGACTATGCCGTTCTCAATAGTCTTCTCCATTGCTTCTTTGTTCATGAAGGCACACATGAGTACTTCTTTTGTTTCACTGTCCTGAGCAATGGCCTGTATGAGGCCGTTATCATATTTCAGATCATCAGGTTTTATCATGGCATCACTAATTACTATATACTATAAAATACTATTATACTTCATTATTAATATAATTGACAAAGAAATAATTGCGTAATATGGGGTCTAATTATGGATTATAGTTTTGATGGTACAGGTGGATATAGAATCTCAACAGGGATAGCCGGATTGGACGTGCAGCTCGGGGGAGGGGTACCTCCCGGAACAACAATTCTGATTCTTGCGGAGCCAGGTGCCAATTCCGATATTTTTGCCCAGCAATTTGTTTATGGTGGCCTTCTGAATGACGAGGAAGTATTCTACTTCACGTCCGAACATCCCGGTCATGATATAGTTCATGAGATGGAGAACATGAAATGGGATGTTGAAAAGTATCTTGAGGATGGGCGTCTTGATTTCGTTGATGCTTATGGGCCACGTTTCTATAATGTGCTTCCTAAGGATTTAACAAGTAATCTCTCTGCAAAGGATTTCCTTAAGAAAGGTACGGATTCGATGAATCTCCTGAAAGCCACAGTGACACAAAAAAGAGATACAAAATACCGAGGTGTTGTAGATTCTATTTCATATTTCCTGCGCGGCTACAGTCTTAATACAGTAGTCGATTCAATTGAACTGATTTCTTCCATCGGCAGGGCAACAGGGGCCATTCACTTAGTATTGATGACCAGTGGCATGCACGATCCAATTACGGAGAATACCCTTCGCCACATATGTGACGGTGTAATTGAATTCAGGCTCAATGAACGTGGAAGCGAGATCGAGCGTACTATAATGATAAGGAAGATGCGTGGAATGCTTGTTCCTAACCGGACAATTTCCTATATGGTCACAAAGAAGGGAATCGAACTGGAAACCACTACACGTGTTCTTTAATATTTTTCATGTTTCCAATTAAGGAAACATTATTTCTAGTCCTTATACTTTTTATTCATAGAAAGCTATTTTACTTAATCGATAAAATGGGTAATGATCATAATGAAACAAGACTTAGTGCGAATTTTGAGGGATATTTTCACATCATCAGGTTATAATGTTACGGATTCTTTCCGGCATGACCTAATTGCTGAGAGGGACGGCTTGAAGACGTTCATTAAACTTTCATATGGCCCGAACCTTACAGAGCTAAGGGAATTTGTAAGCCAGATAACAGATGGTGAAGGTCTCTATGTGATTGCCGGGGAGGCAAACAATGAAGTCCTTCGTCAGGCAGAGGCATCTGGTCTTAAAGTATGGAGTCGTGATGACATGGCTCTTAAAATAGGCAGGGCAGTACTTGCTGACATGGAAGGATCAACAGCAGAACTTGACCTGCTTGAGACGAGCAGGAAAAAACCGGTTAACAAGTCGGATGAGATCGCAAAAGAAGCTATAAATGCTATATTTGGCACGGGTTCCTCTCCCCATGTAGAAAAATCAGCGTTAGAGGAGCCATTAGTTTCGCGTTTCTCCAGACCGTCCGCACCTGTTGTGGAACGAGTAACAGAAGTACAATATTATCGTCCAAGTGCTACCTCTTCTGAATCAGAGGGTGTTGAAATATTAGAGACACCTGCTATATTAGAGGTACCTGATGTTCCGGAGGAACCTCGTGTTGAAGCGCCTGTGCCTCCTGAACCTCCTATTCAGAAAGTGCCAATGGATTCAGTTATCATGAGTCTGCATTCACCACCTATCAATGTATCAAGGGATCGTGCAGTTTCAATAGCAATGCCCCATGTTAGGGCAGCTAACACAGCAACATTGAAATTCGTACCTTTCTGGCAGTACCATTATTCACTTGGTGTGGAACATCGCTACAAATCTAAAATAATTGACATATCCGGCGATGGTTCCGGTTGTCTTAATGCACTCAATGGAAACTTAGAGGAAATGCGTTTGACCGATGTACGTGAGAGTGTTGTCGTTCCTGATGTGGAATATGATGTAAAAATGCCTGTTACCACCAATGAGGAAGCTCAAAAGCAACTTCTTGATATGATAGTAGACGAATACACACGTGACCTGCGTTTCGATGATTCCCAGGGTGAAGCTATCATTTCCGAACACAAAAAATTTAAACCAAGCCCATCAGATATTAATTTGCAGGTGGATCTTGTCTATGTGCCCATATGGGAAATAAAAGGCCAGAGGAATTCTTTAGAAATAAATGCTTATAGCGGTGAGGTCTTGCAGAATCCTGTAGATGATGATGTTGAGTTCGTGTGAGGTTTATTGTAGGAATAAGCAAACAAGTTCGTAACTATACGAATAATTTATATATCAAAAACCCATATAAGGGATTACCGGATAAATCATCTTGTAGTAAGTAGACAAAGAGGAATTAATATGGTAGAAGTAAGTGAAAAGGCAGCAGCAGAATTGAAATCATTGCTTGTAGAACAGGAAAAAGAGGACCATTCATTAAGGATATTTATAGCAGGAATGAGCTGCTGCGGTGTCCAGTATGGAATGTCACTGGAGAACGAGATCAGTGAAGAGGAAGATCTTGTAGTTGAAGTAAAAGGTCTTAAGATCGTAATGAGTAAGGATGATGCAGAGGGTCTTGCAGGTGCAAACATCGACTACGTAGATGGTCCATCAGGAAAGGGCTTTGTCATTGACAACCAGTCCGGCGGTGGCTGTAACTCATCATCATGTGGCGGCGGTTGCTGCTAAGCAACTATTTAATGAACTTAATGAACTAAACGAATTGGGTACTTTACATTCATATCAAAGGTGATTACATGTTTCCGGGAATCGGCGGCAGGGGCATGAACCCTGCAAAGGTCAAACAGATGATGAAACAGATGGGTATAGACATCAAAGAGATTAATGATGTGGAACAGGTCATCATTAGGACTCCTGACAAGGAGATTGTTTTCAACGATGCGAATGTTTCTATTATGAACGCACAGGGTGTTGATACTTATCAGATAGTCGGTACCCCGGAAGAAGTTGCCAGGGAACTTGTAGTTCCTGACGACGATGTAAGGCTGGTAGCCGAACAGACCGGTGTTTCAGAAGAAGAAGCAAGAGATGCCTTGAAGAATGCCAACGGTGACCTTGCGGAAGCCATTCTGGCACTTTCATCTTAATTCTTTTTATTTTATTCGATTTCATTTTTTATTTTTTTAACTCGGTTGTAACTGTTTTTGCGGTTTTTTCTCTTTTGCAACATGTTTCTCAATTATCTTTTTGGTTTTTTTCAAACGTAGTTTTGTAATTCTTTAGGGACCAAAATAGGTTTATATTAATATCACGATTATACATGATAATTGAAAGTATTCTACATATTGTCTGTGGTTCTTTCAACGCGGTCCCATTCATGTCCCGGGGTTCTTTCGCGAACCTTTGTTTGTTTTTCAAAATGACATGATACGGTTGCCCTGCAAAAAATGTCCGATTGACCTGGAGTATACTTGAGGTCATGGCGAATACCTCAACGGTAAATAATAATGAAGGGAGTAAACATGTCTGAGAATTTTGATGTGAAACTGGAGAGCAAGAGCTACTTTCCTGATCCTTCGGTAAAAGAAAATTCCTGGATCCGGGATTATGAAAAGGTTTATAGTGAATCTCTCAGTGATCCTGAAAAGCATTGGGAATGTATCGCAGAAGAGCTTGAATGGTTTAAGAAGTGGGACAAGGTACTGGAATGGAACCACCCTTATGCAAAATGGTTCATAAATGCCAGACTTAACATCACCTGTAACTGCCTGGATCGTCATGTTTTCAATGGCAGAAAGAACAAGGTAGCTTTAATATGGGTTGGGGATAACGGTGAGGAGCAGGTAATTACTTACCGCCAGCTTTACCGTGAAGTGATGAGGTTTGCAAACGGTTTGAAGTCTCTTGGTGTTGATAAGGGTGACAGGGTATGCATCTACATGCCGTTAGTCCCCGAACAGATCATCGCTATGCTTGCATGTGCCCGTATTGGTGCTGTTCATAGTGTAGTCTTCGGAGGTTTTGGTGCAAATGCCCTGCATTCCAGGATAAAGGATGCGCAGGCAAAGATCGTCATAACTGCGGATGCAAGTTTCCGGCGTGGCAAGCGTCTTGATCTTAAATCTATTGTTTCCGAGGCTGTTGTCAACTCTTCCAGTGTGGAGAAAATAGTGGTCCTCAGAAGGATGTCTCCTCCGATGGAGCTTTTCTCTGAGATTGAAGTGGATTTCTACGAGATCATGGAAGATGCGGAGAAAGAATGTGAACCTGAAGTAATGGACGCCGAAGACCCGCTGTTCATCCTCTATACCAGTGGTACTACCGGCCCTGCAAAAGGCATCGTTCATGCCTGTGGCGGATACATGGTAGGTACCTATTATACCACGAAGAATATGTTTGATCTTAAAGAGGGTGATGTTATGTGGTGTACTGCCGACCCGGGATGGATTACAGGTCACAGTTACATTGTCTACGGTCCCCTGGCAATGGGAGCTACCATCCTGATATCCGAGACAACTCCTGACTATCCGGACCCAGGTGTCTGGTGGAACATGATCGAGGAATTCGACGTAACGGTTTTCTATACTGCTCCTACGGCAATTCGCATGTTTATGAAGATGGGTGAGCAGTGGCCGGAAAAGTACAACCTGAGTTCTTTGCGTGTACTTGGCTCTGTTGGAGAGCCCCTGAATCCTGAGGCCTTTGAATGGTATTACCGTGTCATAGGAAAAGAGAAATGTCCGATTCTGGATACCTGGTGGCAGACTGAAACAGGAATGCATATGCTTACTACCGTAGTGGGTGAACCTATGAAGCCCGGCTTTGCGGGAAGACCGGTGCCGGGAATTGTTGCAGATGTTGTGAATGAGAACGGTGAGCCGGTTCCGGCCGGAACAGGAGGTTTCCTTGTGATAAAGGAGCCTTGGCCATCTATGATGAGAACTGTTTACAACAATGATGAGAGATATCGCCAGTACTGGAACACCATTGGTAATTACTATACAGCCGGTGACCTTGCGGTAAAGGATAAAGACGGTTATATCATGATTCTCGGCCGATCGGATGATGTACTGATTGTCGCCGGACACAACATCGGAAGTGCGGAAGTCGAAAGTGCACTGGTGTCCCATGAAGCGGTTGCCGAAGCTGCTGTTATTGGAAAACCCGATCCCCTGAAAGGTGATTCTATAAAGGCTTTCATCATGCTTTGCGAGGGCTACGAACCCGGCGACAAACTGAAACCGGAGTTGGTATATCACGTGAGAATGATCCTTGGGCCTATCGCAATACCATCGGAAATAGAATTTGTAGAATCCCTGCCAAAAACCCGAAGTGGAAAGATCATGAGAAGGTTGCTCAAAGCAAAAGAGCTTGGAATGGATCCGGGAGATGTTTCAACACTGGAGGATTAATCTCCTCCTTTCATTTTCTTTTTAGTCTGTCCTGTCTTTTGCCATTAAAATAGCTATTAGTGCAAGTATCAGGATTCCAGTGGTTGATGCGAAGCCCGGTGATTCTTTCTCTTCTGATTCGTCGATGTCTTCAATAGTTTCCTGAATGCCATCTTCTTGCTCATCTACAAGTTCAGTTTCATTTTCCTCAGTTATTACTTCATAGTCTACAAAGTCACTTCCACCATCAGGCACAACTTCAGAGCCATAATATGTAACTTTATTGACAGCATCTTCACTGGCAATAAAAGTGATATTAGTTTCATTTATTATTGTCCTATAAAACCATGGTCTTCCATTTAGAGGAGTTGAGAAATTATCAGAGTATTTTTGTGCTATATTCGTTGAATCCTGTGAAGATACATCTTCATAAAAATGAATTGCAAGCTTTACGTTTCCGTCCTCAGCTCTTGCCCATTCCGGCACGTGCAAGCCATAATTTCGATCATACTTGTTCTCAACAGGTATCTCGCCCATCCAGCGAAGTCCGCTTTCGTCTGGCAGATCAGCGGGAGTTAGATTTGCGGGTATTGAAACAATATAAGTATAGTCTGCAGCAACACCTACGCGCTGAACTCCATACTCCTTTAATAATTCCAGTTGTTCATCATTAGGAGTTGAATAGAACTGGAACATCATATATTTTCTGGAGTTTCCGTTTTCCAGAGTAGAATTGTCATTCAAGTTTGCGCCAAACTCCATCGGCTCAGGGGTGTAAACTTCTCCACCGTAATTATCTAAGGTGTATTTGTCAGAATCGTTCGTTTGATTTGCGCTTGCAACTGGGGTGCACAATGCTATCATCAGTAAAAATACAATGACCAGCTCAACGTTTTTCTTAAACATCGTATTCATATCCTTTTAATTCTTAATTTCATCCAGCCTGACCGGAAAATATGTGTAATTTAAAGAAATCATTCTTTAGAATACAAAACATAGCAAAGTCTATATATTTATACCGAAAATTGTTTGATAATTTCCTGTTTATTTATCGAAAACACAGAAATAGTAACAGTTATGAAGTATACACTACTTTGATTAGTGCAGGTGATTACTATGGTAGACTTTTTTGATATTTATCTTTCAGAGGATTGTCCTTACGGCGATGAGACCACAGAGCTTCTTGAAATAGAAGGTGATGGAAGAATTCGTATAAAGTCAAGAGAGCACGGGGTTGCTGCATGTATGGATGACCTCGCGGTTTTTTACAAAAAGAACGGTCTTGAAGTCGTAAACATGGTTGAAAATGGTGCGGAGTTCAACCCTAACGATGTTATATTTGAGGCTCAGGGTGACCTTCCTACACTTTTCAAACTCTGGCGGATATCGCAGACCTTCCTTTCAATGGTATGCTCCATTGCATCAAAGACTCGCTTTGCTGTCGAGCTTGCAAGAAAATCAAATCCTGATATAATGATAGCCACAAGTCGCAAGACTCATCCGGGCTTTCGTAAATATGAGCTCAAGGCTGTAAAAACAGGTGGTGGAGATCACCATCGTAATTCCCTTAGTGATTCTATTCTCATAACGCAGAACCATCTGGATGTCATGGATAAACAGGTAAAGCTCAAGTCAATGCGCAAGATAGAGATAGAACCACGGACCACAGAAGAGGCTTACGAGTCTGCTCCGGTGGCTGACATGCTTCTGTTGGATCACTACGAGCCACAGGATCTTGAGTCACTTGTGCCAAAACTGCGCGCACTCAATCCCAATCTGGAGATTGCAGTTGGTGGAATAAATATCGGCATGATCCCTGAATATGCAAAATATGTGGATGTCATTGTAACCACAGCACCTTACTATTCAAAGCCTCTTGATTTGACTTCTAAAATAAGACGTACATGATTATATAAGGTGGACGTAAACTTTATATGCAATTATTCACATGGTTGTGTGTGTAATTCGCATTACCATCTTAAAGAGGTTTGTGTCTTTAGGGGACTTCGGGCGACAAGAACTCTCTTTCAGGCATGGTGATGTGTGGTATCGATAAACAATACTTTATAATTAATTCATTGATTATACAATACAGAGGTGCTTATATGAGCAAAGTGGAACTTTTAGATTTCAGTGCAACCTGGTGTGGACCATGTAAGATGCAGAAACCTTTCCTTGAAAAAGTTGAGGCAGAACTTGGTGACAAAGTTGAAGTTAAGGAAATTGATGTAGATAAGAACCAGGAGCTTGCAAGAAAGTACAGCATCCAGGCGGTACCTACTCTCGTCATTCTAAAGGATGGTGAAGTAGCAAAACGTTTTACAGGGCTTACAACCGCAGCTATTCTAATCGAAGAATTAAATAAGGTGCTTTAAGCACCGGTTCTTTGTTTTTAATTTATTTTCCAACGTATTTTTTGAAAAAACGTAAATACCTTAAGATCAATCCGGTTTCGAGGGTTTAGAAAATTGAAGGAACTGGTCGATCTTGGTGTAATGGTTTTCAGGGAGAAGAACTCCCGTGGCTCTTTCAAGCCGCACCTTTCTATTAAGTTCAAATCTGTTGAAGGCGACCTTGTCACATTTTCTATTGATACTACAAGGACTGCTGGGAAATACCAACAGCCTGACGCTTATCTTATTACTCATGCCCATTCCGATCATAATGGGAAATCCGCAATGCTATCCGAGCGTGCCATATGTTCGGAAAAGACTGCTCTGGCTCTTGAGATTCGCCACCAGCGCAAGTATGCAGGCAGGATGTTCAAAGTTGGCGAAACTATAGATGTCAAAGGCGTAAAAGTGCAGACTTTCCCGAATTTTCACACAGTCGGCTCAGTAGCATTTATGTGGGAAAATGAACTTGGTACAAAGATACTTGTGACCGGTGATGTAAAGGATGCTTCCATGCTTCCTCATTGTGATCTTCTGATAACCGAAGCCAACTATGGGGATCCCGGAGATACAACCTGTTATTTTGAGGATGACCTCACAGGTTTTGAGAATGCCTTCAAAGCCAATCCTTCTATTGCTTTTGGAGCCTATGCATTCGGCAAGGCACAGAGGGCTGTGGAACTACTCAGGGAACTTGGTTATGATGGAACAATAGAGATGGACGATCAATCACTTTCACTGACCAGGGCTCTCCTTGAGGATTCCGGGGAACTTGCATGTATCGGAGAAACCTGCGGAGATTGTATAAGTGTCGTTCCTCCGTGGGACCTGGGTAAACTGCCGTCTCATATTTCTAAATATGTCATGACCGGGCGCAGCGATTATCGCTATCCTGCAATCCAGATAAGTGATCACCTGGATGCCAGGGGGCTTGTGGAGATGGTAAAGGACATAGACCCTGAATTCACGGTTGTCTATCATCCCAATGGACACCGTCCCGGAAGATTTGCAAAACATCTCGATTCCATCGGATTTAATGCTCTTTCCACGGACATGATCACTAATATATTGAGCAATGAATTTGTGTGATATGCCGTCTGGCAGGATAAACATTTATATAAGTATTGGTTTTTATAGTACTCACACTATCCAAGTTGAACCAGGAGATCAGATCAATTGTCAAAATCATCCAAAAAAAAGCAATCAGAGGCTTCATCTAAGCAAGAATCCACTGATATTGCGCAACCAGCTCCTACTTCATCCGGCTCCGGGAAGGTCACATTTAAGGTGAAGACTCCGGAAGAAAGGAAAATAGCTCACATGGAGGGTATCATCAAAACGGCAGTTGCAGCTATTATCGGTATAATAGCGGGTATTCTTGCCTACATACAGCTTGGTATTGCTGATGACCCCACTGTGAAATGGTATGCAATACTGACCATCATTGCTGCACTTTCCTTCTACGCAATGAAACTGGTATTCCCACTCATCAAGATAAATACAAAGGAATTCGGTTTCAAGGATTGGTTCTATGTTGAGTTCATTGTCATAGACTTCTGCCTTGTAACATGGACGCTGCTTCTGAACTGATATCTTTTTCATATCATTTTTATTTTCATTGACAGGGATCTTACATGCGAATAGCCATACTGAACAAAGACAGATGCCAGCCAAGGCGTTGCAGTCATGAATGTGAAAAATACTGCCCTCGTGTGAGAACAGGAGACGAAACTATCGTTTTCCTGGATGACGGAAAACCATCTATCTCAGAGGAGCTCTGCGTCGGTTGCGGTATCTGTATCAACAAATGCCCGTTCGATGCTATCATGATCATCGGGCTTCCTGAAGAACTCACGGAACCAACACACAGGTACGGTCCAAATGCCTTTGCACTTTATGGACTTCCTGTTCCCCAGGTCGGTAGAGTCACGGGTATACTGGGACCCAACGGTATCGGAAAAAGTACTGCCGTACAAATATTATCAGGTACCCTTGTTCCTAATTTTGGTGAGGAAACCGGTAACTGGGAGAAAGTACTGGAACATTATGCAGGTACGGCTCTTTATGATTATTTCAGTGATGTGGTTGATGGCAACGTAAAAGTGTCACAGAAGCCCCAGTATGTGGATCTCATACCTAAGGCATTCAAGGGTAAGACCAGTGAACTACTTGAAAAGACCGATGAGCGCGGTGTTCTTGAAGAACTAATAGAGAGGCTTGATCTTTCCCATATCATTGACAGAAAGATCACAGAACTTAGTGGTGGAGAACTCCAGAGAGTCGCCATTGCCGCCTGCGCTGCAAAAGATGCGGATTTCTATTTCTTTGACGAGATTAGTCCGTATCTTGATATCTACCAGCGTATCAATTCCGCCCAGCTGATCCAGGAGATTGCAGAGGAAAAAGCTGTACTTGTGGTGGAGCACGACCTTGCAATACTCGATATGCTTGCTGACGTCGTGCATGTTGCATACGGCCAGCCAAGTGCTTATGGTGTAATCACTTATCCAAAGGGTGTACGTATTGGTATTAATCAGTACCTTAAGGGATACCTGCCCGAAGAAAATGTGCGTATCCGACCCGATGCCATCAAATTTGAAGTCCATCCCCCAAGAGCTGAAACTGATGTGGAAACTCTTGTGGAATATGACAGCTTCTCCAAGAGATACGATGAGGCTTTCTACCTTGAGACAGAAGAAGGCTCCTTAAAACAGGGTGAAGTGTTGGGTATAGTCGGTCCGAACGGTATCGGTAAGTCCACTTTTGTGAAGATGCTGGCAGGCGAGATTGAGCCGGACGAGGGTAAGCTTGACCTGGATATCTCCATCTCCTACAAGCCCCAATATATCAAAGGTGATAATCCCATGCAGGTGCAATATTACCTGCGCAGCATATCCTCGAAGTTCGATACCAGCTATTTCCAGTCAGAGGTCGCCAAGCCCATGCAGCTTGAGGGTCTTTACGAGCGTTCCCTTGAAGATCTGAGTGGTGGTGAATTGCAGAGGGTTGCTATTGCTGCCTGTCTTTGCCGGGATGCGGATATGTATATTCTTGACGAGCCCAGTGCACATCTTGATGTTGAACAGCGTTCCATGACTACCAGGGTTATCAAAAGGTTTGCAGAAAATAACAGCAAAACCGCAATGGTTGTTGACCATGACATCTATATGATAGACATGCTCAGTGAGCGCCTCATAGTCTTTGAGGGTGAACCTGCAGTTTACGGTAAGGCTCACCAGCCGGCCAGTATGCAGGATGGAATGAACCAGTTCCTTGAGAATCTGGATATTACCTTCAGGCGTGACGAAGACACTTCCCGTCCCCGTGTCAACAAGCCCAATTCAAGGCTCGACCGGGAACAGAAAGCTAAAAAAGAGTACTACTACCACAATATTCTGGATGAGTAATTTCCTTTTTCTTTTTTTATTTCTTTTTATTCTGTTTTCATTCAGGAATTGTTAAATTCAATATCTTTGTTTTTGATTATTGTTTTTTCTTTCACAATTACTTACTAATCAATAAGTATTTAATGATTAGATATCATATGTAATTATGTATATAATGGATGCGTGTGTTGCTATGAAATATATGAACCAGACTAATCAACAGATACTTCATTATGCAAGGATTTTTTTGCAAAGCCGGGGTTATCATGGATTCAGTTACAAGGATATTTCCCAGAAACTGGGAATTAAAAATGCTGCCATTCATCATTATTATCCCAAAAAGGAAGACCTAGTTGCCGCCCTGCTTGAAGAGAGCAGAAAGAACATAGTGGGAGATGTTTTCCAGATAGCATATTCAGGGGGTTCTGAGCAGGAGCAGCTCCAATACTATTTTGATTTTGCATTGAGGGAGTTTGATGAAGGGAAAAGTATCTGTCCTCCTGGTTCTGTGATCCTTGGTTTTGAAGAGCTTCCGGAAAAGGTTAAAATGCAAAATATGTTGCTACTTGATGATATATTGTCCTGGCTAACCGAGGTTCTTAATGCCGGTCGGGAGCAGGGGAAGTTTAATTTCTCCGGTCCGGCGGAGACGCGTGCGGAAGTAGTCTTTGAGTCTCTGCTGGGTGCCAGGCAATTATCCAGCATCAAGGGGAGAAAAACACTTGTAAGGTCTATCGCTCTGATCAAATCAGATCTTGCTTGGAAAGATTAATTTTTTTTCTGAAGCATAACTTACTTATATGTAAGTAGCATATCTTTATATGCTCAATTTTTCCTTAAAGAATTGGCCACCATGTTACCCACCATCATTGAGGAGACATTATAATGAACACCATGAGTATTATTTCATGTAAAATACTTCAGGATGAAATTCTCTGGCTTTTAAGCAATGATCCTGAAATCAAGAAAATTATAATAGTAGAAAATAAAGATATCCAAGAGTTTACTGAAAAACTTGCTGAACAACAAGTCTGCTATGATATTGTTCCTTTTGAAGAGATGCCACCTATTATTGAAGCCGAGAATGGGGATGAACTGACTGTTGTAGTCAACCTTCTGGAACTCGGGCTTCATGCTGTTCCGAAAACGCTGAAATCTGAAGTCTATCAAAGTATCAGGGAAATGATACCTTTTTCCGATGGAATGCTCATTTTTTACGGGCTTTGCGGCAATGTTCTGGGTGATGTAGAGAAAGACTTCTCTATGGAAGAAGATGGTTGCATAGTACGGATACTTAGGGATAATGATGAAAGGATCGTTGATGACTGTATCGGAGCAACAGTGGGTGGTAGTGCCAACTACCTTGAATTGCTGAAAACCCATAGTAAAGAGCCTGCATTTTTCTTTACACCTATGTATGCTCATGCATGGAAAGAGTTCCCTCTCACAGGGTACGATTTTGATTCAAATCCTGAAGAATTCGTGAAGCTGACAAAAATGATTAGTGACCTTTCTGGATATTCAAGAGTTGCAAAGGTCAACACTGGTCTTAATTATGTAAAGGACTTTGATAAAAAGGTAGAAGAACATGCAAAGTTGTTCGGATACAGCGTATTCGAGATTAGCGGCAATCAGGAAATATTTGAGAAATGTTACCATTCCATCAAGAACGAAATAAGTAACAGTAACTAATGAAACTGGTTTTGCTATGCCTGTCCTGAGTATACTTGCCTGTGAAATGCTTGAAGATGAACTCGTACATGTTCTCTCTAAAGATCATGGTATCAAACAGTTGTACTTAGTTGAAAATACGAATAGCTTCAGGTTAACAAGAAAACTTAAGTCTAAAGAACTTCACCCATTGGTATTTCATTTTGACAGGCTACCAGACATCGTTACAGAAAATGAGCGCAATATCTTTTTAGACCTCATTCTGCGCTTTTCAAAATTTGATTTTCTTAAAAATATCCATGCTGAACTTAAAGCAAAGAAGGATGAACAGCTCATTATTGTGGTAAATCTCCTGTCAAAGAACCTGCATGCTGATCTGGATCGCCTGCACTCTGAAGTATGTCGTAATGCTAGGGAAATGTCAAAAATATCTGATGGAATCCTGATTTTTTACGGGAAATGTGCTTATAGTTCTGAATCTGAGGCTGACTTAAAATCACTTGAGTGTCCTGTCTATTTCCTGAAAGACAATAACAAGGGGGTTGCGGATGATTGCATCAGTGTGGCCCTCGGTGGAAATAGCAGCTATACTGAAACAAAAGTCAAGTGGGGCGGGAAAGGTTCTATATATACGACTCCAATGTGGAGTTTCAGTTTTCAGGAATGGCTGGATGGATCAACACCAGAATTCAATGATATCAAAAAATATTTTGACAATCCGGAATATGAACAAGTTTTCAAGATAAATACTCCGTCGCTTACAAACAGTGATTATGACAGATCGGTTTCTGATTTTGCAAAGTACTTTGATATGAATGTCATTGAAGTCAAAGGTACAATGGAACTGTCGTTTGATTCTTATATGAATGCAAAGGCCGGTGTCTGCAAAAGATAGGAATTAAAAGACCGGACCATCTGTTTGGTTAAGGATCCGTAAGTTTTGTTTCTTCTTCTTTTTCCATTCTCTCACAAAAGTTCTTTTTGGATTACCTGGTAAAACTTTTCTGAAGCATGTTTTTCCTGCCAGGGATAATGTCCACAGTTCTCCAACATGGTAAACCTGAAGTGTTTTAACCTCTTTGAAAGAGGGGCTTTTACTCCTTCAAAAGGATGTGGGTCATGATTCCCATGAATTGCAACTACAGGACATTTTATGTGTTCTCCCATATCAAGCAGTTTTCCGCTTCTTCTCAAATAACTGGCTTCGTTCCATATACTTCTATTAACATCATGCATAAACCCTGCATTTGCTCCTTCATAAGGCACAAGATCAAAAGAATCTGCAGCTGAGATAAGTTTCCCGAATTTTGCAAAGACATGATTTTTATTTGCCACAGATGGATCACTCATACTTGAGCTAAGATGCAGGTACTCTTCTATTTCGCTTTCACTCATGCGTTCAAGTCTTGTTTGCATAACTGTGGAGGCATACCTTTCTTCAAAAGGTCCGCTTGCAACAAGTATCAGTTTCTTCACATAGGAAGGGTAATGTGCGGCAAACATAAAGGCAAGCCATGCACCCCAGGAATGCCCTATCAGTGAAACAGGCAGTTTCCCATTTTTTTTCAGCATTTTTCTCAATTCCCTTATCTGCCCTTCGATACTCATTGATGTCTGCAGTGGTTCCAATACTCCTGTCATTGACCTGCTTGAAAGTTCAATGGCCAGTTCTGTCACCGTTCCCGGCGCTCCGGGACCACCATGGACGACTGCAATTGTGTATGGTGCTGTTCCGTGTTTTCTAGGATTTGGGTTCATGCTTAATTTCAGGGACCTTTATGGGTTGTCAGACTTTATATCTCAGTCATGGATTAAAAAAGGATATGTTTATATATTATATATCTATAAATATATTATAAGTTAGCGCCAATGCTGATGCGTCTTGGTGCTGTTTTTCTTCTGGATGTGGTATTATAGTGGAAACAAAATTCTATAACAATATAACTGTCCTTGACAGTGTTGACAAAGGTGATTTTAAAGCAGAGATCCTTCAGTACAATTCTTTAACCGGAAGCAAGGACCCTGCCATTGCAAGGAACCTGCATTATACACAGATGGCAGGTATGCATCTGAAACAGGTAAAAGTAACCTTGAATGATAGTGGCGTTATAGTCGAACCCGGTGCTCTTTATTTTCACAAAGGAAATATTGCATGTGAATCCAATATCGGTGGCGTTGGCGGTCTTGCCAAGAAAATGCTCCACAATAAACTGACAAACGAATCAACTTTCAAACCCCGCTACACCGGAACAGGTGAGGTATTCCTTGAACCGGGTTTCAGCCATTTCCTGATAGTAAAGCTTGACAATGGCTCAGTAATCGTGGACAAGGGTATATTCTACTGCTGTGAGGACACTCTTGAAGTTGGGGTTGCAAGCCAGAAGAACATCTCTGCAGGCCTCTTTGGAGGAGACTGGTTCCAGACCAGGATCAGTGGTACAGGCATCTGTGTATTGGAGAGTCCCGTACCAATGAATGAGATACTCAAGTGCAACCTGAATAATGAAAGGTTACAGGTAGATGGCAATTTTGCCCTGCTCAGGTCAGACTCAGTTAATTTCAGTGTGGAAAGATCCTCAAAGGGAATTGCAGGATCAATGACATCTGGAGAAGGGCGCCTGCAAACATTTGAAGGAACAGGAATTGTCTGGCTTGCACCGACTCAGCCTGTTTACAATTCCATTTCTGCAGGTAGCATTTCATCACTGGCTGCTGCACCTTATAACAGGAATAATCCAGCATAACATGGGCCTTAGCCTCCTTTATTATTCCTTTTTTCTCAGCCCTGTTCATTAGCTTCATAATTTCTGGCAAAACTAAAAGCCTGATATATGTTGTACAGCCAGAAAACGATCAGTATCAATATAGGTATTACAAGATATGATGCAACAATCAGTATAAACGCAATTACAAAATAGTAAGAACCTCTGGCAAAATCTCCGTTGTACATCTGCCCAAGTCCAGGGAATACCAGGGAATAGAGTGCGGATCTCCATGGCATTGGTTTATGTTCTTCGTCTTCCTCTACATTTATAACATACTTCTCTTCTTCATCTGTCAGACTTATTCCCCCATAACTATGTAATAGGGTATAGTTCCCTTTGCATAACAATTTTGCCAGATGTTAATTACGTTTCAGAACGTTATCTTTTACTTTTTCGATTGCAGAAGATGTATTTTGTAGTACGTTTCCAAAAGTTTCCATATTTTGACTATTGCCTGTACTTCCTTTCTTCATCTTTGCACCCTTTCCAAGATACCATGTCAAAAACTCAGTGTACAGTATTATTCCTATAAGGGTGGACCAGAGCATTAGCAATATGTGGAAATTGTTTATGGGTACAAGTCCGTTTGCAAGGAGCATCTGTCTGTAAGAAAGGAAAGCTATTGAAGTTCCTGGTATTAGGAGCATAAAAAAAAGGGGTGTAATGAACAGAATAATGAGTGCAAGTCTGGAAGACATATTGATCAGAACAAAAAGTACTAGCACGGCAAATAATGCAAAAAGCATCCCTGATCCTACAAAAGCTAGAATTCCCATAGTCTTTTTCTCCTGTCAGTTTATTTCGTTTGTTTATATTCTCTGATTATATATAAATATATGAAGCCAGGTACAACACCAATTAAGAGGAAAAGGCTGACAAATGAAGATGCTAAAAAACCTGCAGCTTCAACCCTTGTGATCTCAGGCTCTGTTGTTGCAGTCTCATCACTATTTTCAAAGGAGCTATCATATGGCTCATTATAGCTGCTTTGTTCAATGTAGATTTCATCTTCCACAAGAGCATCATCAATGTAAAGGAAAGGTTGAGCTGAAACAGTGTTTTCTTTTTTCCCCTCTTCGTCTGTAGTACTCAGTTCGGTCATAGGCAGGTAGTATTCTCCTGCTCTTTCCGCCCGTACAATGTAAGTGAACTTCCTGGTCTCTCCTGCTGTCAGTGTTCCAGCCCACTTGTAATCTCCTTCGATGAAAGTGAGTTCATCAGGAATGCTTTCCTTGTAAGATACTTTAAAAGCGTTATCACCTTCATTAATTACTATAATAGTGACATTTATTTCCTCTCCCACAAGCATATAACTGGAACTGAGTTCTTTTTCTACAATAACCTTCGAGCCACTTACGTGAAAGAGCGTATCAGTTTTCTCAGAGTCCAGTGTGTAGGTTTCCCCTCCATCTTTCCATATCACTGTTGCAGGCATGAATATGAAATCCCCAGGTTCTGTAGGTGATACAAAGTATTCTATTGTCTTTGTGCTTCTGGCATCAAGCAATACTGCCCATTCAGTAGTTTCTATATCATTGGGAATAAAAGATGCAGGCAATTCATCTGTGACTGTGACAGCTGTCTGGAAGTTTGCCTTATTCTCAAGAGTAATAATTATCTGGAAGTACTGTTCGGTTCCAAATTCAGGATTTTCAGATGCTTTTTCCCTTGTAATTATCTCTTTTTCGATGGATATGTACGGTTTGACGTTCACTTCTGTCGAGATTTCGTTTCTATATTCATTTCCTCTGTAATCATAGCCCTGAACTTTTGAAATTATACTTATGTTCTTACCTACGGGTTCACTTTCAGGTCTAATCTTGATGATGAATTTTTTTTGTTTCCCGGCTTCGAGTATCGAATGTTGCTGAGTTGCTTCTTCTACGTATCCGTCATCACATTCCGTAGTCAGTATCATCCCATGCAATGGTATTGTCCCGTTGTTTGTGACCAGAAGTTCATATTCCACGTACTCATCTGGTTCATAGCTATCTTTTACATCTGCAGAATCTAATTTTATATCAGGAGCTCCCGGTTTTAGTGTCTCTATAAACACTTCTTTTGTATCCTTTTTCAGATATACTACATTGATCATGAACTCATCAGAGAATTTCTGATGGTCTCCTGTTTTATAAGTTCCTTCAAACTTGTTGCCATCATACTCTCCTGATATTGCTGCCCCATCTTCATTGATATCAGCAAAGATGATCTTGTATTTATCTCCTGTTAGCGTGTCACCTGTTCTGAATGATGTCTTTGGAATGTCAGTGACCCATACAAGTTCAGATTTTTGTTTGTATATTTCCAGTGAGACTTTCTCCTGGCTTATGGCAAGTACGTTGATCTTGAGCTCACCGTTATAGATATGCTCGCTGTTCAATTCACTATCAACCTGAACAGCCTCTTTGAAAATGGAGTTCCTGTATACCAACAATGTAGCTGAGGATTCATTATCGACGTTGATCTCATGTATTTTTATAGTGAAGCCTTCCAGGTATGCTCTTTCGGCAATTCCCAGGTCGTAGGAACCCTGGAAAATCCATATGTTCTCCTCCCTGATTCCATAAGCGCTTACAGGTGCAATAAGAATTAGCAACATTATGATTGCTGAAAGGAGCTTTTTTGTTGGCATTATTATCATCTATATATTTGTATGTTTTAAATGTTATGTGCTTCTTTCTTGACTGCAATCACCATTGAGGCATACAGAAATATGGCCACAAGGATATAGATCCCCATCCATGTCCAGCTTTCCAGTGCTCCTATGCTTTCTATAGAAAGACGGGTAACCAAGTTCAGTGGGGAGTTCGTGAACAGGTAAGAGGCCATGAACAGGAAGATGAGGATAAGTGAGTACAGTAGCTGTGCAACTCCTCTTTCTCTGAACAGGACTGCGATTATAGTACTTGACAGTACAAGTACAGCAGCGATAACTGTCACAAGTAGTAATATCTGCAATGAATTTTGTATCGACACCCTGTTCATTGACAGCAGTAGCATCCAGACAAACGATTGCAGGGGAACTATCAATATTGCCAGTATCACCTTTCCATTAATGATGTCAAGTATGGATGCCGGGGAGGCAAGCAACAGTTCCATCGTTTTTCTCTCATATTCCTCTGTTATAAAATCAATTACAAGTCCTCCTGATATGAATGCAGGTGTGAATACCAGCAATGGAAGCAGTGCTACGTAGATGAATTCGAAGTAAGTAGAAGAGGTTTCCACCCCTCTTTTTATGATGTTGATATCTATAGGTGTATATCCGGGCAATCTCTGCGTCCTTACATCCCTCACACTCTGCTCGTACATCTCAAGTGGTTCCTTAAGCTGAAGGGAAACAACAGTTGCCTTTATTTCTGATTTTGGCAGGTATATTTCAACATTGAGCAGATCAGTTCCAGTAGAAGTCCCCAATGGAGCCACAATGATCGCATCTAACTTATGGTCATAGAAATCTGTATATGCTAACTGGAAGTCGTGATAAAGATATGTCCTGACATTGCTTTCCTGTAATATCTTATAAAGCTCATTGTCCTGGGTTCCAACCACAGCAATGGAAGTTCCTTCCAGTTCCATATCTCCCAATGTGCTTGGGTCATAGAAGGAAGTAAGTCCTATCACGAGGAAGGTTGAAAAGGATGCTATGAAAAGCTGGATCAAAACGGAAAGTATGAATGTCTTCTCGTGCATGAGATCTTTGAATTCCTTTTTAGCTATGGTCTTCACTTTGCTGCATGAATTTCCGAATTTATTCAAAAGAACAGCCCCCTTAGGATTATCATGTTATACAAACTGTGGAAAAGGGTTGCAAGTACTACGGCTACCACGTAATATCGTGGTCCTTTTTTGTACATTACCAGTGAGCTGATGAGAACTGTTGTGATATGCAGGAACAATGGTATCAATAGCAAAGTGCCCATTGTCATAACCGAACCGAATGCTGAACTCGCTATAGGTGCCAGTGTCAGCACTGCAACAGCTTTCTCTCCCACAAAAAAACCTGTTCCCGAGAGAATCGCAAGCCGGATAGCATTCTTCAGGGAGATATCAGCAAGTTTCCTCTTGAATATAGTGTAAATACCTACGGACTTTACAAGTTCTTCCGCCATTGCAGACAGTACTATCATTGTAACTACCGAGTATGGTGCGGGTAGATTGAAGAGCATGACAATCAGCATCAACTGAGTCATATAAACGAAAGGAATGAATATGATACTGAGAAGGAAAACGGAACCGTATTTGTATGTAAGGAAAACTTCGAAACAGTCTATTATCTTATCTGATACATGTTTCTGGGTGAAAAGGTCTTCTTCCCTGAAAATGAATGTCCCGAATGCATATACTGAGATTGCTACGAAGTAGAATGGCAGGGTTGAGAAAAGATATGTGTTTATCAGCACTTCCTCGTTCTCAATGAGCCTGACTATGAGCGTGATTGGGGATATGGAGCTTATTGCATGGATGTTTGTGAACATAGCCGGGAAGAACAGGTAGCCTGAAATTACTACCGAAAGAAATACGCTTGCAAAGGTAAGCTCCTTGAAACTTCTTGAAAGGATAGCTCCGAAAAAGGAGAGTGCGAAGAACAGCAGCACCACGGGGAATATGGCTGCAAGTACAAGCAATACTCTCTCTACACCTGCAAAAGTTGACGGTATGCCGATTATGTATAGAGTTATTGCTGTCTGGATAGCCATTGTGATGAAAAGATAGGGGATAGTTTTCCCAACCACAACATCTATGCCACGCAAGGGTGCAGCAAGCAAAAGTTCACCTTTCTTATTGGTGCGTTCATCCATAATGCTTGTGGAATAAAACTGTGATACAAAATATATGGGGAAAATGAACAGGAATGCGTAGAGAATTGCAGTGAAAGGTATGGGTGGTGAGAAATGAGTTGGTGTGGAGATTGTCTGTCTCTCAAAGAATGTCTTCCCTTCCATGGCATCAAGAGCTGCGATATCTTCCGGGGAGATAGTTGATGAGCCAGTTCTTACGGATCCACTTCTTTCCTGCTCGTTTGTGGCACCAGTGCGGGGTACATCTTCAAGATCCGCAGGTCCGTTGGCTCCTTTTTTAATGCCATCAACAGTTTCCTCAGCTCCTGCCAGCTGGAAATCCTGCGGCCTCTCAAGATCATGGACTGTAACCCATACGGGATGGCTGTTATTTACGTCATTGTAGGAAGTAAGTACCGCTTCACGATATGTTTTAAAAGTACTGTCCAATGAATCGCCCGCAGCCGCTGCTTTACGAGTATCCCCCAGATATACGTTGTTTCCTATGATGGCCATATCAGCACCATATTCATAGTAGCTACCTGCAGTGAATCTGTCTACAAGAATATGATCGAATCTCTGATCGGTTTCGATAACAGGTTGTACTTCAGGCTGTGAAATAGCTACAAGATATATTTTCTGGTTCATGCTCATTTCGGTCTGTGCAGCAGCAAAAGATGCGGCTATTACCAGTATAAGAGAAAAAATGAGCATGATGGATGATCTTGCATCGAATTTGAGTCTGGACCTGAAGAACTCCCATTTTGCTATTGTGAACCAGCCTGGCATCAGATTTTATTAGTATTTTATTATATTAATAGATATTTCTACACTTGCTATATAATTACGAAGGGTTATATGCAGGCAATTGTCTACTTTTATATGATTATTTACTAATAATACACAGGAGTGGTAGATTGGTAGACATTTTAGCTCAAACTATACCTTATACAGAGATAACGATAGCAAACATAGTATTTGCACTGGTAGTACTTATTGCCGGTCTCATTGTGGCCGGAATTCTTTCCAGGATGTTCAGGAACAGTCTGAAGAAGACTAAGCTTCCAGAACTTGTATCTGAATTTCTTGTAAGGTTTCTGCGGGCATTACTCTACGTGGCTGTGCTGCTGGCCTTTGTCAGTGCGCTGGGACTTGATGTAAGTGCCATTGTTGTGGGTCTTTCTGCGGTAATCGGACTGATCCTTGGTTTCGGTATGCAGGATTCCCTGAACAATGTGGCTGCTGGCGTCTGGATTGCATCGCTTCGGCCCCTGGATAAAGGTGAGTATGTAACCGTTGATGGTCTTTCAGGCACGGTTGATGCGGTAGGTATGATGGCGACCGAACTCCTTACTCCTGATAACCAGTTCATCACCGTTCCCAACAAGCTGGTATGGGGCAGCCCTATTATCAATGCTACCCGAATGCCTACACGCAGGGTCGATGTTGGTGTGGGTTACACTACGGACATTCCAAAAGCTGTACAGATCGCTCTGGATGTCATCAAACAGGATTCCCGTGTGCTTGCTGACCCTGTAGCAGCAGTTGTTACCGCCGAACTGGCAGATTCATCTGTAAATCTACAGCTTCGTGCCTGGGTCAATACCCCTGATTTCTGGGCTGTGAAAAATGACCTGACAATAGCTATACATGCGGCGTTTGGCAAGGAAGAGATTGAGATTCCCTTCCCACAGCTGGATGTACATATGTACAAGAATTAAACTGTCTTCAGGCATAGTTGATCTGCAACTATGCTTTTCCTTATTTTATAACATTGTTTATATATAGCGAAGAATATTACCTTCTTGTGGAACAGAAAATTATCGAAGTCAATGGACTTAGAAAAGAATACGGGGATTTTGTTGCTGTTGAGAACCTGAACTTTTCCATAGGTAAGGGTGAAATATTTGGCATAGTGGGTCCCAACGGAGCCGGTAAGACTACTACCTTGAAGATGCTCGGAGGTCTTATCAGGCCAAGCAGGGGCAACATTGCCATGAAAGGCCTGGACATGTCCAGGGATTCTGTTGAAATTAAGTCTTTTCTGGGATTTCTGCCGGAGGAATCTCCCTTATACGAAGGTATGTCGGTGGATGACTACCTTATCTTCTTCGCAGAACTCTATGGTGTGGGAAAGAGTGAAGCTAAAAAGAGAATCCGTAACCTTCTGTTTGATCTTTCTCTTAATGCAGACGGCAAGAGGATAGGTGACCTTTCCAAGGGTATGAAGCGCAAGGTTGCCATAGCCCGCTCTCTTATTAATGATCCTGATATCCTGATCTACGATGAACCCGCATCCGGTCTTGATCCCATGACTTCCCGGTACATTACCGATTATGTGCGCTCCCTTAAAAAAGCCGGCAAAACGGTAATTTTCACTGCACACAATCTCTATCAGGTGGAGAGCCTGTGTGACAGGATACTTATTCTCAAGGCAGGAAAGCTGGTAACATTGGGTACTGCTGAGGAAATACGAAAGAAATATGGCAAGATACAGTATCGTCTTGAGTTCAAAGTGGACGGTATTGAAGAGTACTCCATCTCCGAAACCAAGATAGTGGACGATAACTATGTCGTTACAACCAGTGACATTGATATTGTTAACAATACTACCAAATGGGTTGCAGCCAGGGGTGGGGACATTGTAGAAATGCGAACTATTGTACCTTCCCTCGAAGAGATCTTCCTTGAACTTATGGGTGTTGAACTTTTTATAGACTGATATTCTCAAATTATTGCTGTTTTGGAGAATGCTTTTTTATAATATAGTTGAGTATGCAACAATTGCAAACGCAACTAATAGGTGGTAGTTCTGACACATCCCGTTAAACATGAAAACCTTTGTAGCATTAAAAAACATGAATCCATAGGTAGGGATATATCTCACCTTTTCAGGTCGATCAATATATATCTTTCAAAAGAGCTGGAACCATATGGCATTGGAAGTGGACAGTTCCCTTTTTTTAAGCTTTTAATGTATCATGAAGGAGTGAGTCAGGAATCACTTGCCAGTTCATTGAAATATGATCGTGCAACCATCACCCGCTCTGTTAACAAACTCGAAGAAATGGGCTATGTTATCAGGAAAAGGGACCCTTGCGATAAACGTGCCTACTGTGTCTACCTTACTGATAAAGGGCGCGAAATGAAGCCTGTGCTGATCGATATAAGCTCAAAGCTCAATGATGTACTCTTGCATGGCTTTAGCACTGAAGAAAAGGCTATGTTTATTTCCATGATGGAAAAAGCTGCCAAAAACATAGCATCTGAAAACGAAATGAAGAAGGCTTCAAATGAATAATACTACAAATAATGAAAATGAGGGACCTGCATTTGAGACTCCAAATGCAACTTCCGGAATGAAAGCCATGTTGGGTGACCCGAAAAAGGCTATAATTAAATTAGCATTACCAATGATGCTTGGTATGTCCATCCAGACATTGTACAATCTTGTAGATACTTTCTGGGTTTCCGGCTTGGGTTCGGATGCTCTTGCAGCAGTGGGTTTTGTATTTCCATTCTTCTTTATTATCATTGCATTGTCAAACGGCCTTGGGGTTGGTGCCGGTTCAGCAATATCCCGACGGCTTGGTTCAAGGGATAAAATAGGTGCGGACAATGTTGCAGTTCATACGATGATCCTGATGGTTTTGATGTCTGCTGTTTTCACTATAACACTCTTCACATTTGCAGAGCCGATATTTGCTATGATAGGTGCCGGAAAGACAACTGCAATGGCGACATCTTATGGTCGTATTATCTTTGGAGGCAGTATCCTCCTGTTCTTTACCAATGTTGCAAATGCGATACTTCGCAGTGAAGGTGACACCAAACGAGCTATGAATGCAATGATATTTGGTTCCATTCTGAATATAGTACTTGACCCGATTTTCATCTATCAGTTCAAGATGGGTGTTGCGGGTGCTGCATGGGCCACAGTGATATCAATGGGAGTGACTGCAGTTCTGATGTCCAGCTGGTTGTTCTTCAAAAAAGATACTTATTTATCCTTTGATTTCAAGGATTTCAGTTTTGAGCGGGGAATTCTCAGGGACATATCCAAGGTTGGCATTCCTGCCACTGTACAACAGGCATCTATGGCACTTATGATGCTTGTAATGAATGTCATCATAATAGCTGCCAGTAATACCGATGGAGTAGCTGTTTACACTGTTGGATGGCGTGTTGCAACCATAGCTATTGCTCCACTCATTGGAATTTCAACAGCAGTTGTAACGATGACTGGTTTTTCATACGGTGAAGGTTCATATGACAAAGTCTCCTTCGCTCATATATATTCAATGAAGATCGGTCTTCTTGTAGAAACAGTCATTGCTTTTTTTACATTCATACTGGCTCCTCAGATAGCTTACGCATTCACTCTTTCAGAAAGCGCTTCTCATATCACAGATGACCTTATTATATTTCTGAGGATTATTTGCATATTCTATCCCACAGTATCTCTTGGTATGCTCTCTTCGTCTCTTTTTCAGGGAGTTGGCAAAGGACTTTATGCGCTTGTTGCAACAATTGTGCGTGCTGTCATATTCGTACCAGTGTTCGCTTTGTTTTTCGCTTTTAATCTGAATATGGGGCTTATAGGTGTTTGGTGGGGCATGGTCGTAGGTAACATCCTAGGTTCGTTGTTCATTTTTGTGTGGGCAAGAGTTTACGTGGGGAAATTGCTGGAGACTGAAATACAAGCAGAGTCCCAGCATAAATTATCTGATCATGAAGAACTAAGGGCATAATGCCCTTATTTTTTATAGGTCCCTTTACTTTCTCTTTTTTTTAATACAATATTTATATATGCCCTCGAATTTATTTTTGCATAATCTGTTTATGGGGTTATTTGATCAATATGTCAACGTTAATGAAAATTATCTTCCTGGTCATCTTATTCAGTATTTTGACCGGGGTTACTGGTGCAATAAATGAATATGCTGAAGAGGAGCAGCAGATGCTTGACCTTATCAACGAGGAAAGAGCATTATATGGCCTTGAACCATTTAGCTTCAATTCAGTCTTGAACGATGCTGCAAGTGAGCATAGCAAAGAGATGATCGAAGAAGATTATTTTTCTCATGATTCCTATGATGGAACTTCTTTTTCGGAAAGATTGAGCAGTACAGGCTATGATATCGTGTACGCGGGTGAGAACATTGCTTTGCATTATCCTCCTGACCTTATCGCAGCTCACGAAGGCCTTATGAATTCTCCGGGACATAGGGCGAATATACTTAAGAGGATTTCGATATTCCCTCATTTTAGATCATTAAAGTATTCAAACTCAATTATATCCTCTCATTTTTTATCATTTTGTTTATTTCTCTTCATTAATCCTTATTTTTAGTATAGCTTCCGCTATCCTAGATTATTCCTTTGGTTTTTAGTGTCCTCAATTGATGCAGATTAAAACAAAAAGCTGTCATCAACATTTTTGCATTCACTCTTTCTACAGTTGTAACAAGAACCTTTCTGGTTTTAAATATTTCTTTTGTCACTGCATACACTCTTTCGCAAGGGACTCTTTTCACACTTATTCTTTCATTTCTGAGGATATCCATTATTCCTAAAGGATGTCCTCTTACAGCTCGTTGCATTGTTGCTGCAAAACCTTTTGCTATTGCTCCAAAATATCCTTTATCTCTATACACCACTTCACCCTTTTCAGACAGATCAACCTGTGAATCGTGAAGTGATGCAGTTGTTGTCTCAAATCTTCTGATTAGTTCATAATCCTTATCAATAATTGTATGAAGTTTGTATCCAAAGTGAGATTTACCATTTTTCTTAGTCCAGGTTCCATCTTTGCTTCTTCTTGTTTTCGCATCTTTTCCTCTGAGTACATCTGCTTTTGCATGTCCTGGATCTGAGTGAATAAAAGTTGCATCCTGGATCATTCCTTTTTTAATCTTCAAACCAAGAGCATCAAGCTGATTCTGCATTTCATCCCACACCGCTTTTTCTTTACCATTGTCGATAATTCTCTTCCTGAATGACCAGACAGTTGTACTGTCTGGTACATATTCAGGAAATCCCAGGAATTTCCTAAAGGATATCCTGTCAATACACTGCTTTTCAAGCTCAGCATCAGAAAGACCATGCCATTGTTGCAGAACAAGCATCTTGAACATTACAATAACATCAGCTTCAGGCCGTCCGCCTGAAGCTGTTCTGTTTATGTACATTGACTCCAGAATAGGGCGAAAAGGCTTCCAATCTACTAAATATTCAATTTCAGCAAGCTTATCTCCGACAGATTGGAGACGCTTATATTCTTCATTTAAGGCAAAATCAGTAAAAGAATCCATAATAGTAAATTTGCTTTGCTATTATTTAAATTTTATTAAATTGTATGGGTATTGATGGTAGTTTATCGAAATCCTCTTAACTCTAATTTCAACGAGATTGGAATTGGTATCTGGGTTGGTGAGTACTCCGGTTACAGCAACGTTGCCATGTACACTCAGGATTTTGGTTGGAGTGACTCAGTTGCAGAAACCCTTCATATCACTGCTTTTACTCCTTCAGGTGATATTGTTGAATCTGTTTTATCTCCAATGACATTTTCAATTGATACTAATATCGAGTGTGATATTTCATGGCTCTTTGATGGTGAAGATGTAAAAGTAGAACATAATGTGCTGTCTTCAGATTGCGAACTGATTCCGCAGGTTGCGGGAAGTTATGATGTAAAAGCCATTGCCTCACGTGAGAATCAGGATGTAATAGCCCAGTGGACCTGGATTGTCACAGAAGAAAATGTTCTGATGAAAGGGGATGCTAACAGCGATGGTTTGATAAATTTTCGCGATCTCAGCGCATTTGCTCTGGTTTACAACGCTACGGCTATAGAATCCAGTAAATGGGCAGATTTCAATGATGATGGTCTTATAAACTTCCGTGATCTCAGTGCTTTTGCGTTGGTCTATGAAAAATAGTCCGTTAATCTTTGAAGTAGTTGCTTTTCAAAAGATATTTAAAATCCACCGGGGTATATTCATTAATGTTCTTGTGGTATCTGTCCTTTTTTAATGGATATTGTATCAGGATCAGGCAATAAATGATATGGGGTTCCCATGGTAGCAAGATCAAGGAAAGTAACAGCTAAGGACGATCAGTCTGAACCAGTCGACAAACATACAGAAGAAAAGGGTGTACTTCTTTTTGAGACCACAGGCAAAGAGAAAGTATACAGGTTCAAGGATTCGATTTTGCTAAGTTTGCCTGATGGCAGGAGCACCCTGACGACTTCCTGGGTCAATGGTGGATACAGGGAAGATCTGCAGGCGATTTTCAATCACCATGTTCCGAGAGGAAAACATTCGCCAAAGGAACTTGAGGGTGGCAGCATTCCTGCTTACCTGGCTATTATTGCAAAAAGCTTGGGTGCTGATCCTGATACATCTTCAGGGTTGTTGACAGCTGCTAATATGGATAATGTTTCTATCGTGACCAAATCCTTCAGGGGTGTTGAGGTAACTGCAATAGTTACCGGTGGTATTGAGGTCAATGGAGGTCGGGTAGGTGATCCTGCTTCATATTATCAGGAAGATGGGACATACCAGTTCATTCAGGGTACTATCAATACAATACTCGTGATAGGTGCTAACCTGCCGGCTTACTCGATGACAAGAGCTGTTGTCACAGCTACCGAAGCAAAGACTGCGGCACTGCAGCAGCTTGTTGCGCCCAGCCGACATTCCCAGGGAATTGCAACGGGTTCAGGTACTGATATGATAGCTATTGTTGCAGACTCTACAAGTCCTCTTTTGTTGACAGATGCAGGTCAGCATTCCAAGCTTGGTGAGCTTATAGGGAAAGTTGTGATCGAATGCACGCTTAAAGCACTTGAGATGCAGTCGGATCTGACCCCACTCTCCCAGAGAGATATACTCGTGAGACTTGAACGTTTTGGAATAGAAGAGAATAACTACTGGAAAGTTGCATCACACATGAATGGAGATAATCGAAAAGCGGCTTTTTTCAAAAAATTGCGTGAGATGTCAAAGAATCCCGTACTTGTAGGGGCAACAGGCTCAATATTGCATATTGTAGATGAGATCTCATGGGGTCTCGTTCCTGAAACTGCCGGCAGGAAGGTAGCTGTTTCTATTATGAAGGGGCTGCCTGAAATGCTTGATATAGATGTTTCCATTCCTTTTGATGAACTGACTGACGAAAAAGATACAATAATTGACAATTGGATCCGTGTTACTGGCTGGTTGGCGAAAAATTGTGATCCTAAAGATATTTGTAATTCCAGAAAATGATTCCTTTGGGGTGCATAAATGAAAGAAATGATGAATTTTTCTCTTTGTGATCATGACATGAAAATGTTCAATTCTAACTGGGGTATGATACGGAATTTCCTTGTAAGACATGGCCTGGATGGGCTGGAACTCTTTGTGGATTCGTCTCCGCTTCCAGATGTGCCCGAGGATCTTATAGTGGGTGTACATCTTCCTTATTGGATGGGGCGACATAGAGCCTGGGCTGATCCTTCTGCTTTTTTACAGGAAATGGAGGATTTTGAGATGGCTTACGTTTTTGGCGGTAGCAGCCGCGAGGAAGTTATTGATAATTTCAGGGGATCACTTGAGAATGCTGCACGTCTGGATGCTTCGTATGCAGTGTTCCATGTTTCTTATGCAGAACTGGAACAGGTCTTTACACGTTGTTTTAATTGTACTGACCAAGACGTGCTTGCAACAACTGCTGAATTTCTGAATGATGCTGTCTCAATTTATCAGAATGGTGAACCACCGGTCAGGATATTCTTTGAGAATCTCTGGTGGCCAGGTCTTACATTCCTTGACTCCAAAAATGTTGAATATTTTACAGACCTTCTTGATTTTGAGAATTGGGCTTTCGTGCTGGATACCGGCCACCTTATGAATGCTACTATGAAGTGTGAAGATGAGGAATGCTCAATCGATGTTGTATTGGATCTGCTTTCCACTCATTCTGAGGATTTCATCAAACGAATTGAAGGCATGCATTTCCACTGCAGTTTATCAGGTGAGTTCATGCGTAACTCCATGGGAAAGGATGTCCCTGCGGGGTTTGATAAAATGCATTTTCATGAGCGCCTTTTATCGGTTATGGGAATACTTGAACAGATTGATCACCATATGCCTTTCACCAGTGAGAAATGTTCTCAGATAGTTGAATTCGTATCTCCTGATTTCCTGACCCACGAATTTGTTTCAACTGATTTGCAATCTCTTGATATGAAAATAGCTACGCAGAAACGAGCATTGCATGGATAATTCTTGCATTTGTATTATTGTGCAGTTGTTATACATATACATATATATTTTATAAGTTATCTTTATAAAATAGGCTGTTAAATGGACTGTTTGTGTAGAAAAGCTTATATTGAACTCTATGTTTACTCTTAATTATGAGTACTCTCGATAACAATGATTCCGAGAATCCAGAAAAGATGGATCGTTTGAAACTTTTTAGTGCACTTGGAAGTGAAACCAGACTAAGAATGCTACAACAGCTTACTGAAGGTGAAATGCATATATCTGAACTTGCAAGGATGCTTAGTATTTCTGTTCCGGTTGCTGCAAAACATGCAAATATACTTGAAGCTGCTGACCTCATACAGCGCAAGATTTACGGTAAAACACATGTACTGCAATTGAACAATAAGAATATTTTCCATGCTCTGGATATATTTGCACCTTCCAGAACGGTTGAAGTGGAAAAGGGTGCAACACTTCTGCAAGCACTTAAGAAGGCTGCAGTAGTGGAAGTGAAGAATGTTCACGGGCAAGACAACATTGTTTCCACAAATGGTGAAGAAGGTTTCTTTATATACGAGGTAGATGGTGAATTCTCTGAACAGAATGTCAATGAGTATAAATTCGACAGAGAAGGAACAGTCATGTGGAAGAAGCTGGAACCAATAAGCATCTTAAAGGTGAATGTCAAATTCAAAAAGGAATGATATTTCTTTAGTAGTCAGGAACCATCAAATTCATTATTTTTTGTTCCCTTATTTGTAACTATTCAGCCTGATAAAAACGCTATCAATAACAATCTTGACAAAAAGTTGAAACGTAAATTTCATTAGGATCATTTATTTTGATTGTTGCTATTGATTGCTTTTTTGATTGTTAGATTGTTAGTGAGCAGACATCTCTATTTCGATGAAATCAGTACCAATAGGCAAATCGTGCCAGGCTGAATAGTTACTCTTATTTTTTTTTTTTTGAAATCCATTGTTTTGTCCTTTTTTCTTTTCGTATGTCTCTATCTGTTCTGATGAATACTTTCACCATGCTTACAGGTTGCTTATATCCGCATCTGCCATATTGTCTATTAATGATTCCCAGAAATCCTGTTAATGAGCATCATATGACTCTGATGGAACGGATGAAAATCCTTTCCGAGGGGACAAAATATGATAGTTGTAACCAGAGTGCCGTATGTCATGCCTTCGGGCCCGATGGGCGTTGTATACAGCTTTATAAAACTCTTCTCACAAATACGTGTTCGGGTGAATGTACATATTGTCCCAACAGGTGTGGAAGGCATTCAACAAAAGCTTCTCTCACTCCCGAGGAGATTACGAAGATCACCTGGTCCTTCTACAGGAAAAATGCAATAGAAGGCCTGTTCCTGTCTTCGGGAGTTATAGGGGATGCTGAGAGAACTGCTGAGAAACAACTTGAGGTTGCAAAGCTTTTGCGCAGCCAGGGTTTCACAGGGTATATCCATATGCGGGTGATGCCAGGAACTCCCTTGTACCTGCTTGAGGAAATAGCCGATTATGCAAATAAGTTCGGCGTGAATGCAGAGACGACCAGTTCTGTGAATTACTCGGAGATATGTCCTAATTTCGATTACAAGAGTGATGTTCTTCAGAGGCTCAAGTGGACACGGGACCTCATAAACAAGAAAAGGAAGGAAATTGGATACGGTGGCAGGATAGTAGGTGCTAATGACACCCAATTCGTTGTGGGAGCATTGTCAGAACCTGACCGTGATATAGTCCGGACCGTGGATAAGTTCATGGATAAATATGAACTGAGACGCCCGTATTTTATGAGCTTTGATCCTGTGCCGTCTACTCCCCTTGAAAACATTCCTTCTTCTCCTAAGTGGAGAGAGATCAGGCTCTACCAGACATCCTATCTCTTAAAGGATTATGGTTTAAAGGCTTTTGATTTTGACGCGGTTTACGATGACAATGGTTTCCTTTTGGACACTGATCCCAAAATGCTGCTTGCATCATGCCGTCCTGATATGTTCCCGGTGAACATTAACTCTGCAAGCAGGGAAGAGTTGCTCACAGTGCCGGGAATTGGTCCAGTGGGCGCAAGCAGGATTATTCAGTCAAGGCCCATAGCATCAGAAAAAGAACTTGCACGCATGGGTGTCGTTCTTGGTCGTGCACGTCCCTTCATTGAAATAAACGGAAAAAAACAGACAAACTTATTCTCATTTACGGGGGTAGGTGCATGATCGTAGCATTCAGGGAAAATGTAGAAGGTGTCTTGCTCGCCTGTGAAGAAATCTCAAGTAATCCGGATTGTGATCTCATTTCTGCAAAGGACAGAGATGAACTGAAACAAAAGATGGAGTTCACAGGCATCGATGAAGTGAAAACTCTCGGCTTCAGATGTATGTCAGATACAACAAAGCTTGTACGTAATATATTTGGAAAACGGGGCTCAAGAATGTTCCAGCGTGATCCGGATGTTGAAGGATACATAGCAATGGTACTGAGACATCGAAGCTCACGACCAATCGAACTGGTGCATTTTCTGTGTTTTTGCGAGGGAAATGTCGAACTTCTTTATTCAGGTAAGAGCAGCACGGGTAAAAAATATTACAATTACATGCGAGATGTAAGTCGTTCATATCATCGTTTGTGCATGTTTGCACGACCTGCTTTTGTTAATGGAGTGTTGTCTGTCAAAATAGAATCCCCACATCAGATAGGAGATATGTTCTGTCGCTGGCTTTCAAGGAAAAACCCGGATCTTCCTGTTTCAGTAATAGAGGGAGATATTGCCTGGATAGGGAACGGTGCTCATGTAGGCCTTGAACATTTCACAAAGGTGCCTTCTTCATTGGCAGGTAGCCTTGAGTTTACTAATGAACGTGATGAGGTTGATGATCTGTGGGATATGTACTATGATTCTCAGATGATCCACAACCGGAGAAACAAAAACCATGCCAAGCAAGTGCAGCCAAAAGCTTCTGCGTCCATGAGCAAGATGTCGGAAAGGGACAGGTACAAGGTTGAAAAAGGTATTGCAAACTGCACCCTGGATTCTTTTGCATCCGAATTGGAGGTATAATGTTAGCTGATGTCAGGACCTTACAGGATATTCCCCGCATAGGGGATAAAATGTCTAAACGTTTTGTAGAGCATTTCGGTAGTGAAAATCAGGCCCTTGATGCTATACTTGCCGGTGATATTGCCAGCATTTCCGAGGTAGAGGGTATTGGTCAACGCTATGCCATCTCCCTTATCCAGGATGTAGCTTCCAGGGTTGAAGGAGTTAATGTTTCTGATTTTTTAAGAACCAAAGAGGCAATGGATGTCTATGAAAAATTGCTTGACCTAGTCAAGGAGTTTGCTCATACTCAATATTCCAGGGACAAACTACATGTTTTTTTCCCGTATCCTTCTACCAAGATTCAAAAGATAATGCGGGTACGTGAATCAGTTTCATATTACATGGAAACTGCCAATCTTCTTGAGGGAGATGGGACTATTGTTGACCTGTTGTCAAAAGCCACACAGCTTAATTTTAAACACCCGTGCCCAAAGATCCGTGACAGAGTTATCATAACATCTGACCAGGATAGTTACGAGTATGCGAAAAAACGGTTTGCAGGATTGCTTGATGTGAATTTTGCACGTTCCCTTTCAGAATTCATTGATATTTCAAGGGGCTTCTCCCAGGTTATTGCCGTGGGCGATGATTACCTGTCATTTGATCTTCCGGAAGATGTGGACCCTGAATTCTATTCTGACCTGCAGGAAATAGATGATTTCAAGGTTATACCTGAAAAAGAAATAGTGGCATTTTCCCGGAATCTCAAGTCAATAGAATCTTCTATTAAAGTGATAAGGCTGCTCCGTTCCAGGGGAATTAGTTTCTTTGACAGCATGGATGATGATAAGCTTGAGTTGCTTGCCTCTACATTGGCTCTTATAGACGAGAATGGTGATATTGTTCATGGGATTGATGAAGAAGTAGACCGAATTTCCGATGCAACAGACAAGCTTAGTTCTACTGTAACAGAAACTGTGCGTATTGTAAACGATGGTCTGAATTCCTGTCTGGAGAATAGCCAGATGACTCTTAGCGGACAGGATATGCTGAAAGTGATGAATGGTTCCATTGAGCTGAAAGAGATACTTGGAAAGAAGCTGCACAAAAGTTATTACTCCATCGTTAAGGACGGTGCGGACAGAATATGCAATGAACTTCAGCTTGAAAAAAAGGAAAGATTAATGGTCGATTCTTTTTTTCCGGAAGAGATCATGCATCCTGTGGAAGCAGATGTTGATAATCTGAATGCTTTGAAACAGCACTTGAATAAAAAGGTCCTGAAAAGAAAATTCGACCATAAACGCGAAGTTTCGCGCATATTGTCTTCCTACAAAACAATTGTCCGGGAAATGGTTCGCGAAGTTCTGGATTTTGATGTTGGTTTTGCCATAGGTTGCTTTGCCATGGCACATGAGCTTGAAATGCCGGAAATAGTTGATGGTCCGGGGCTTGGATTTAAGGGTGGAAGGAACCTGTTTTTGCTTTCCAGACACGGTGATGTGATACCAATTGACTATTCAGTGGGTGAGAACAGTTTCAGTCCTAAAAGTGAGGCCAGCAGGGTCGTACTTTTAAGTGGCGTTAATTCAGGAGGAAAAACCTCCCTTCTGGAACTCCTTGCGCAGAGCAGCATCCTTGCGCAGATGGGATTTCCTGTTCCTGCGCAGCATATGGAACTATCTCTCACTGAGTCGATGTACTATTTTGCCAAATCCAAGGGTACACTGGATGCAGGAGCTTTTGAGACCACACTGACAGAATTTTCTGTGGTAGCTGATGATTCTGCTAAGATGGTACTGGCTGATGAGCTTGAGTCGATAACTGAGCCCGGGGCTTCGGCAAAGATAATTTCCGGTATACTTGAAGTACTCACTGAGAACCAGCAGAGTATGTCAGTGTTCGTTTCCCATCTATCCGAACTTATACTTGAGAATACTGAATGTAAGATAAGGGTTGATGGTATTGAGGCAAGTGGTCTTGATGCTGATCTTAATCTTATAGTTGACCGAAGTCCGCGTTACAACTATGTTGCCAAAAGTACGCCTGAGCTCATAGTAGAGCGGTTGTCAAAGAAAACATCAGGTGGAGAACAACTATTTTATGAAAAGCTGAAGGAAAAGTTCCACTGATCGTGATTTAAAGGGTTCCTTTGGTGCTTTTGATTCCCTGTCCTTCAATAATCACTGCTCTTCTCAGGGCGTATGCGAATGCCTTGAAGAGTGCTTCTATCTTGTGGTGGTCGTTATCACCGTAGACATCTGCGTGCATATTGATTTTTGCATTCTGAATTATGGATTCAAAAAAATGCCTGGTCATCTGGGTGCTGAACTCCCCTACTTTTGCGGACATGAACTTTGCGTCCAGTACGAGGTAGCTGCGTCCTCCAAGGTCCAGTGCTACGCTTGCAAGCGCCTCATCCATGGGAATGCGGGCTTCTCCGAACCTGGCTATCCCTGCCTTATCTGCAAGTGCCTTTGAAAGGGCTTGCCCCAGAACGATGCCAGTATCTTCTATAAGGTGGTGGTCATCCACAATCAGGTCACCTGTGGCCTTGACGGTAAGATCGAAGTTGCCATGCTTTGAGAATGCCGTGAGCATGTGGTCAAAAAACCCTATGCCAGTATCGATGTCCGATATTCCCGTACCGTCAATGTTCAGTTCAATGCGGATGTCGGTTTCGCTGGTCTTACGTGAAACTTCTGCTGATCTCATGGATGCACCTTTGATATACTGTTTTATTATTCTTCATTGATGATATTTATTGCTTCTGTTAGCGTGAACTTTCCTGTGTAGAGTGCACTTCCTACGACAACTGCAACAGCCCCGGTCTTCCTGATTGAAATGAGGTCATCAAGGCTTGTGACTCCACCGGATGCAATGACGGGAATTTTGACAGATTTCACAAGTTCTTCAGTTGGACGGGTGTTGACTCCCTGCATAAGGCCTTCGGTATCGATATTTGTAAACAGGAGACTTCCTGCTCCCAAATTTTCGAATTTTGTTCCCATTTCCACAGCAGTGTGTTCGGATTGCTTCTTCCAGCCTTCTATGGATACTTTCCCGTTCTTTGAGTCAAGAGCAACGTTCACATGCTTGTTATCAAAAGCATCAGCAAGTTCTTTTACAAGGTCAGGGTTATTGATAGCTGCGGTACTGAGGATCACGCGATCTACTCCAAGTTCAAGCAGGCCGGCAGCATCTTCAAAAGACCGGATGCCTCCTCCGACCTGGATTTCAACTCCCATAGGCTTGCATTCTTTCACTATCTTCTCTATAATAGGAGCGTTTTGGCGTTCTCCTTCGATGGCACCGTCAAGGTCAATCAAATGGAGTGTCCTGGCGCCCTGGGAAATCCAGTCCTTTGCAACAGCTACGGGGTCATCAAGTGAAACCATTTCACTTCCCGGGACACCTTGTACTAGTTGCACACATTTGCCGTTTCTCATATCCACGGCGGGGATTATCTCAAAGGACATGATGGTACCTCAGGGCATCATCCTTTCTATGGGTACGACCAGTACGTCCCTGGCACCGGCATTTTTAAGCTCATCCACTGTAGCAAAGATGGTGGCGGCATCAACAACTGCATGCACTGCAAGTACTGAGTCATCTGACTCGACTTTCATTATCGTTGGACCAGCCATTCCGGGAAGGACTTTCTTGACAGTTTCCAGTGACGCCGTAGGTACATTCATCATCAGGTAACGTTTTCCTTTGGCACGCAGGACACTTTCCAGTGCTGTTCTGATTTGTTCGATCTTACCATTTTTTTGCATGCTTTCCTTGTTTGCAATAAGCTGGACAGAAGAGGAAAATACCTTATCTATCATCTTGAGATGATTGGTTACGAGGGTTGTACCTGAGCTTGAGATGTCCACTATTGCATCGGCAATACCGACATGTGGCGTCATCTCACAGGCACCGCTTACCTTTATGATTTCGATGTCAATTCCCTGATTTTTGAAGTAATCTTCAGTGATGTTGGGAAACTCGGTTGCAACACGCATGCCGTTAAGTTCATTTGCAGAAGAGATCGTTGCTTCTTCGGGAACAGCAAGCACAAGTCCTGCTCTTCCGAAGTTAAGATCCAGAAGTACTTCTACATCCGATTTTGTTTCGTGGATGAGGTCGAGTCCGGTGACACCGACATCTGCAGCGCCGTCCTGGACATATTCGGGGATATCGGCAGCCCGTGCGAAAAGGTATGTGATCTCAGGATCGGTGGTCTTTGCGAACAGTTTCCTGGTGCCACCTTCTAGTACCGGTAGTCCTGCTTCCCTGAGCAGGCTGACGGTAGGGTCATGTAAACGTCCTTTGTTGGGTATGGCAATACGTATCATATGTGATCCTTCTGAATAGGTGAACTATATAAATTGAATATCCTTTCAAAGACATTTATAACATATAGATTTCACGCTGATTAAATATTCCTTTTGTGAATTTAATAAAAGCATCGTAATTACTGGAGGTTATAATCTTGAATGGGTATTATTATATAGTGCATGGGTGCTAGGTATAGCGAAGGATACATAGTTAACTTTAATTATCTATTCTTATCTTTTACTTGTTTATTAATTGATATTCTAGAGGATTAATATGATGCGAAATATCAAAGTCGAACATCTTGTAGAAACGCCTATCGAAAAACAACAGATTGAACTTGTAGAGAGGAAGGGTATTGGTCATCCCGACAGTATTTCGGATGGTCTTGCAGAGGCAGTGAGCCGTGCATTATGTGGGGAATACATAAAGAAATGCGGTGTGGTGCTTCATCACAATACTGATGAAACACAGATTGTTGCAGGAAGGTCCAATCCACAGTTCGGAGGCGGAGAGGTTACCCAGCCTATATACACTCTTCTTGTAGGTAGGGCTACCAAGGAATTCGATGGTGTGGAAATTCCCGCTGAGTCGGTTGCACTTAAGGCTGCAAGAGAATATCTTCGAACTAATATAGTTGATCTTGACCTTGAAAGTGACATGATCATCGACTGTAAACTTGGCACAGGTTCATCTGATCTCAGGGATGTTTTCAACAGGGACAAAGTTCCTGTGGCAAATGACACTTCATTTGGTGTGGGCCATGCACCTTTCTCAGAGCTTGAGCAGATTGTCTATGAATCCGAAAGAAAGCTCATTACCGACCTGAAGAAAAAGATTCCCGGAATCGGAACTGATATCAAGGTCATGGGTCTGAGGGATGGAGATGATATTACACTCACGATTTGTTGTGGAATGGTAGGCAGGCACGTCGATGATATGTCCCATTACATGAACGTCAAGGAAGAGATGGCAGATTATGTCACAGACCTTGCGTTGAAACATACTGAAAGGAATGTCATAACCCGTATCAATGCAGCAGATAATTGTGATTGCAACTCTGTTTTCCTGACTGTTACAGGTACCTCTGCAGAGATGGGAGATGACGGCTCGGTAGGTCGTGGAAACCGCAGTAACGGTCTAATTACTCCAAGCAGGCCTATGAGCATGGAAGCTACCAGCGGTAAGAATCCAATCAACCATATTGGCAAGATCTATAATCTGCTTTCCACCCAGATGGCAAGGGATATTGTGAAGGCTGTGCCAGAGGTACAGGATGTGCACATAAGGCTTTTATCACAGATCGGAATGCCCATCGACCAGCCACTTGTTGCCAGTGCTCAGATAATTCCCGAGGATGGTGCCAATTTCGTATCTGTAAAGGCAGAAACGGAATCCGTAATCGATGAATGGCTCTCCAATGTTACCAAGATAACTGACATGGTAATCAAGGGAGAACTGGATACTTTCTGATTTTCATAGTAGAAGTTCATCCTGAATTTAGGATGAAATTTTTTTCTTTTTTTCTACTGAATACGTCTTTTTTCCCTTTGATTTATATGTTTATCTGTGTCATGTGTATTTTGCGGCGAAAGAGATAAGTATCATTGTGCGTATTGGAGTGTTACATCGCACAGCACTGCCGTGCTAGTGCATGATTTGCCTGTCCCGCTTTAACTCAGTTGGTAGAGTGCGCGGCTGTAGTATGGTTCATGTGACACGTTCACAAATTCCGCGCAGGCACCGCGATGTCCCCGGTTCGAGTCTGGGAGGCGGGACTTTTTAAATCAAGAAAAGCCTTATATACAAGCACGCCCTTGTAGGGGTGCTCACAAGCGAAAACTCGAAAATGTCCGAATAGTGTAGAGGCCTATCATGGAGCCCTGTCGAGGCTCCGACCCGGGTTCGAATCCCGGTTCGGGCGTTTTGACCTAATTCCCGGTTTTTCCGGGTTTCTTTTCATTTTTTAAACTAATCCAAAAGTTTTTTCTTTCATCTATTTATATACACGGCTTTAAATTTAACAGTTTTAATAAATATTGTATTTGGAATACTTATTTATACAGTGTGTTGTTACTTTTACATGTGGTACATATGAATAATTGCGGCAACTCAAACATAACTAAAATAGTTTTAATGTTGTCTGTTTACCTTGTAATGATACTTGCAATTGTATTAGCTGCAGGATTAATGGGTGTATGAATAGCAGTATTCAAGAAGAAAAATTTCCATAATGTTTTATACATGTATTTGATACACTATGTTTGTGGAACTCCTTATAACAAAAGGCAACTTGAAGATACAACAAATCGTCTTATTTGTATCTGTTTATCTTTTTACTATGCTTGCATTCGTTTTACTCGATTGGTTTTTTCCAGGTATTCAGTGAATTAATATTCTTTGGATTAACTCTCAATTATGGTATATGCTTCATGTAGGCAACTTTTAGTTCATCTGCTCTTATCTGGTCGTAGATGTCTATTGCTTTGTCTCTGGTGTCTCCTCGAAGTTCCTTGATAAAATCTTTTGACATTCTTGATCTTCTTAGGTGAATGGTGTACCCCAAGTTTGACAGTCAAAAGTAATAAAGTGTTCTTAGTAATGTTGTATTCGACAAAAAATGCAATCACAACTAAGAACATACGACATTATTCCTAACAAGAATATATACTTTCCCATAGGAACAATCCTAGCTGTAAACCAACTCTACGATATCCTTGACCTTCCTACTGTTTTCAGCAAACATAAAAAGCATGGTATCAACCTCAATAATTTGCTGAAAGCTCTTGTAAGCTACAAGCTTACAGATAATTTCAGCATAAGCAAAGCTCATGATTGGATAAATCGTGATGAAGTGCTTGACATTTTTAACCTGCCTGAATTCAGTGAGAGAACACTGTACAGGCTTCTTGAAACCTTGGGAAATAATCGTGAAACGATTATTTCCGATATTCAGGACAGACTATTTGCTAGGTATGATTTCGAACATACCAATATCAACATGGACTGGACCAGTATTGTCCTGCATGGCGATAAATCGCCATTAGGTAAATATGGTTACAGTCGTGACCATAGACCTGATAAGAAACAGATCACATTGGGAATTAGTGAACTTGCAGACCCGATCAATATACCAATTGGCATAACAGTGGAACAGGGTAATTTGAATGATCAGAAACACTTCAGGAAAACGTATCAACAGGTCCATGGAAGATTGAAGCAGGAATCTCTTGTTATTTTCGATAAAGGAGCTCATAGCATAGGGAACACTACTATGATAAGGGCAGATGAGATGCATTACCTGACTGCAAGGAAACTCAATACAAGCGACGATAAGAAGATAGCTGCATTCTGGGATTCATCTATTGAGGCAGTTGATGAGGAAGCCGGAATATATGGCTTGAAGAACATTAAACCAAACAGTTTCAATTACATGTATTTTTCTAAGAAGCTCCAAAAGGAGCAACTTGATTCTAAAGCTAGAAAGGTTATGAGGCAGTTGCAGGAAGCAAAGGCCATACAAGAATCCATTGATAAGAACAAGAAACTTCCTAAAAGGTTCAGAATTAACAATGCCCTTGTTGATGTTAGTTATTCCCTACAGACAAAATTGATGCAAATTAATGAACAGGGTGCTATCGAACTGCTGGAAGAAAAGCTAGTTACAGGTAGAGAAGGATTTTTCTGCTTAAGGTCGAGTGAGAATTTGACACTAAATCAAGCTCTTCAAAAATATCGAAAAAAGGACAGCATCGAAAAAATTATTCATTCGCTGAAGAATGAGATTGAGATTAAACCATTACGAGTATGGACAGATGCTAGCATTTATGGTGCGGTGATTATTGGATTCATTGCACAACTTTTCATATCGCTGATGCGATATGAGTTCAATGAACTCAAGCATAAGTCCACAAAATTCATAAAAAATAGCTTATTGAATTTGACAGTGACTGTGGATTTCAAGGGAAATAGGTCAAAAAAGTACATTTACGCCAACTTTGATGGCATAAATTCACTGATTCTAAGGAAAAAATGGGTGAAATCGTAGTAGTTTGCCTGAAATTGTTTGGACTGTCAAATAGGTTTTCCTGACTAAAAATGGAAACATTTGGGTTGAAAGAGAAGACATTCTCTTCAGGAAAGAGTGGAAACTGTCAAACTTGGGGTGTACCATAAACGGCAGCAATGAGGCGTGAATTTTTCGTGAACATGACCTTTAGGATCGTGTATGCCAAACTTACCAGCATAATTTGTTACTATCCTATAGACTGTGCTTCGTGTTATTCTTGAGCCTGCAGATGAGAGGAAAAGAGCCGGGTTGTCATCTGTCCGGGTTTTCAGGTATTCTTCCAGGAAGGCTTTGCATTCATCATCAAAATAGATTAGGCGGTTGGATCTCTTTCCGGTTGGTTTAAGCAGGACTGAGTTATTTATCATTGACACATCGTTGATATCAAGGGTTGTGAGTTCTCTCCTTCTAATACCAGTCTTTGCCTTACAGATTTGTTAGCCTGGCCGGCTTCGAAGATGTCGCATTGGCGGAGGGAGTATATCAGATCTTCAGGTTCTTTGAATGCTTTTGAAACGAATTTGATAACATCGTCAAGCGATTTATCATAGCGATCTGCTAAAACGCCGTTTTCTTTCAGGCCGTGATGAACGAATAGAATTAAGTCTTCTGTTATCTGTTCATCTTCTCGCCTGAATTCAAAGATTGAATCTGCATCTTTTGAGAATACTGTGAATTCTATCCTGCAGAGTCCGAATGTTTTCTGATAGATTTTTATCTGTATTTTGTGGTCATTCCTTCCGCTATTTATTTTATTCATATAGAGAATATCACGACGCAGGACCGGGTTTAAGTCTGCATCATCGACTTTAGATATTTTGTCGTACTTCCGGGTAACTTTAATCATGTTGTATGTTCTGATGCTTGTACTTGCTTTTTGCGGAGTGAGCAATGGGCATCATTTCAAAAGTGTAACATTATTATTTACTAAGTAACTTTTATATATTTAGACATTGATTTGACATCATGTTCTATGACTGTTTTTTCTGTGGTAATTCTATCGGGCGTGATGCGATAGAAACTGGACATCTTCACAGAATTGGTAGAAATCTGGTATGTCTTAATTGTGTAACAGACCTTAAATCCATCTTGGAGCTTGATACGGTTGAAGAAAAAGAAGTAGCAAAATAAGAATCGTGCAACATGAGGCAGAAGTTCGTATATGTATGAATAACCAGGAATTGTTCATTGCTTTTGCGATAATTTTATTGTGTAAATTAAGGTTAATTTCTTTTTTTATTTATAAACAAGTAATTTGCATTTTTGGTTTTTATTAGTAATCTTCTATTCAACTCTATGAATAAATAATGAAACTTGATTAGTTTTTATGCAAAGATAATATGTACTTTAATTGATACAATATAGATGATTCGGCTAACTCTAATCTTTTTAAAGTGATGATAGTTGCACTTGTCTACCTCATGCTGCTTTCGATTGTGGCTCTATTTTCGGTTTTTTCCAGTGTTTGAGACTAATTACTTTTTCTAGCTGCTGCTATTTGTTTATTTTTTGGTGACTCTTATTCGATATTGCAAGGAAATACCTGTTGGATCTTAGGAGTAACACTATATGTATGCTTAAAAGCTGTTTTTACAGATCAGCCGTAAAAAATAAAAGGAAAAATAAAAAGTCATTCTGACTTTACTTTAACTGCTACCAAAGAACGACCCAGCTTCTCTTCAAGCGTTTGGATTTCTTCCAGGTCACTCTTACTAAGTTCTGCATTACTAATATCAATTCCTGAAAATGACAGTAAAGTCACATTCATTTTATCTTCCAGTTCTTTGATGGATTTTACTTCTTCCTCTTTGAGTGCTGAAAAGGCCCATATCATATTTTTATCTCCTGATTTTTGTTGCATGTTTCTAATGCCTCCTCTTCATTTCCATATTTCTATTTAACACTTGGGTACTATTAATTAGGAAAAATGTTTTTTTTATTGATATGTAACGATGCTTGTTATCTTTTTAATAAGTACATATGAATGAGTATTGCAGATGCAGTACAATAAATTTAGTATTTGTTGCTCTCGCATATCTTTTAATGATGGCCTTCTTTTTATTATTGGTGGAACTAATAAGTTATTGACACTTTTTCCTTTCTTCAAAATCAGAATTTGTGAGGTTAAACGACCTTTGTTTTAGTATACTTTGATACATTCAGAATTAATTAAACAATTATTTATAATACATTGTCTCTGTTGAAGAGTGTCATGTTCAGTAAGCAAGGTGATTCTATGATGCTGAGGATAATACTTCTGGTATCCGTATATCTAACACTGATGGCGAGTGTTTTTCTATTATCGGCTATCGTCAGGTGATTTCTTCAGGGGGATGATTACTTTAGTTGTACTGCTTGCAAGAATGATATTTTTAACTGCAAGTTTTTCCAAAACAGTCTAGTTGAAAAAAAATGGTGGAATTATAGTTATTAACTAAACATTTATTACTTAAGAGATACAACTATTTTTCATGGCTAAACCAGAACAAATTCTGATAGAGCATCATCTTTCATTAGAGGAATTGCTTAAACATATTAAGTCGTTAGAGAAAGATACAAGAGTTCTACAACGTTTGTATTTTGTTAAACACCGTTATGAAGGTGCTTCAGTTAATGAAGCGGCTAAACTTGTAGGGATATCAAAACCCGTTGCATATCAATGGCAAGAACGGTGGAATCAAGACGGATATAAAGGTTTGAAACCCAGGTTTTCAGGAGGTTGCCCTTCAAAACTCACTAATGACCAAAAAGAAAAACTAAAGACCATGTTACATGAGCGTGATGACTGGTCAACAAAAGCAGTTCAGGAACTCATATATAATGAGTTTAAAGTTCAATACACCATTAAGCAAATATTAGTCATCTTGAAAAAGTTTGGCATGCATCATGGCAAACCCTATACACATGATCATCGAAGACCAGAAGACGCAGAAGACCGTTTAAAAAAAACTTACCATTAATCGATGATGGTTGCGTTATCGGCTTTCTTGATGAATCATCTCCACAAACAACATCAAATACAGTTCGTTTATGGTCTTTCAATAAACCTGTTATCTTCAAAAACACAACCAGGCTAAAAGCAAACTCCTTCGGGTTTTATGCATTGAATGGTAATTCAGTTATAAATTTTAAGGAACATTCAACCAAAGAAGATGTATGTTCATTTCTGTCAACTGTAAAAAACAGTAACATAGGAAAAAGAATTGTAATCATTCTCGACAATTTTAGATCACATCGAGCAAAAGATACATTGGATTTTGCACAGGCAAATGACATCGAATTGGTCTATTTACCTCCATATTCGCCAGACTTGAATCCAATAGAATTCATCTGGAAGAGCGTCAAAAGAATAATTTCTTGTAATTTTGTGAAAGATCTTGACCATATGAAAAATCTGATTGCTGAGACGTTTATTAGTTGTTCATCAAAGATTAGTTTCGCAAGAAAATGGATTGATAAGTTTCTGAAAAATAAGTTATGAATATTAAGTGAACAACTATAATTGTTTTTTCGTTTTTGAGGGAGTTAAAAAGTCATTGTATGGATAACCTGCAGCACGCTGCATTCCATGAAAATGACCATTAGGTTGTTCATCACCAGGAACAAGCCAACAATTGAGATACTTTTTCTGGACAATACCCACAGCAGGTCGGTCCACCTGGAATCTGACTCTTTCAGAATTCTGTAGTTCCAGTAGACTATTGCAAGGAAAAAGACCTTCAGAACAAGAAGGGATTCTACTCCATAGCTCTGGAATACTGCTGCCAGAAAATTATTTTCTTCAAATCCATAGTTAAGGGCCTGGACAGTTGTCAGGAAATCACCAAGTACGTAGAACAATATTATATATTTGACATCCTTTAGGAAGTCAGATATATTTGTGAATTGTGAACCGTACTGGTTTACGCTATCCATAATACTTGCTACTTATGGGGCTATATATAATGTGGATGTGAAAGTATCGCATGTTTATGTGCACAAAAGTTTGTTCTGTGTAGTAATTATCTGTACCATGTGTTCATGAAAATATTCTGAATGTTGTTCATTTTGATTATCATGGATTTCCGGTTGCCTTTTTCAGGCTCTACATTTGATAACAATTTTGTACTAGTAACTACTAGATAATATCATGGCCTTAACACAAGTTCTCATTGATATTTCCACATCACTGGAAAGCCACAAGTCGGATGTATATCTGATGGTGGGGAATTCGAACAATGCAGACATCTATTATGCAACCCGCTTCTTTGCTTCAGACGAGTTTGCTTATTTCCACACAAAAGAAGGCGCTGAAACAATTCTTATTTCTGATATGGAAAAAGGTAGAGCAGAGATCGAGTCAAGAGTGTCTGATATTCGTACACTGCAGGGTTGTGATTACAGGTCAAAGGTAAAGGAAAGAAAAGATCCATCTCTTGCTTATTGTGACTGCCTTGCAGATATTCTGCAAAAAGAGGGCGCAAGACGAGTAGCAGTTCCAAGAGATTTTCCATACCATATTGCTCAGACCCTCAAGGAAGAGGGTTTTTCCATAGAAGCTATCAAAAGTCCATTTGCCGAGTTGCGCTCACGAAAAGACCCTTCAGAGATCGAGATGGTAAAAAAAGTTCAGGATGCATGCAATAAAGCAATGAAAGCGGCAGCTGAGATGGTCAAAAAATCAGAAGACGTTGAAGGTGTACTCAATTACCGTGGCTTTGCCCTGACATCTGAAATGTTACGCAAAGAAATAGATTTAACACTTCTTGAACATGGATGTGAGGCAGAGAGCACCATAGTTGCCGGTGGTACTGGTTCTGCAAATCCTCATTGGGAAGGTGCAGGTCCTCTAAAGGCTAATGAACCTATTGTCATGGATATCTTCCCGCACAGCAAAAAGGAAAGATACTATGCTGACATGACCCGGACAGTGCTTAAAGGGGAGCCTTCAGAAAAGCTGGCGGACATGTATGAAGCTGTCCGCGAAGCACAGACTGCCGGGATAGAAATGGTCAAGCCAGGTGTCAAATGCAGTGATATCCATAACAAAGTTTGCGATGTATTCAAAGAGAAGGGCTACGACACCATCAGGGAAGGCTCAAATGTTGGTTTCATCCATTCAACCGGGCATGGCGTAGGACTTGAGATACATGAATTCCCATTTGTAGGGAACAGCGATGTTGAGCTCGAGGAAGGTAACATCATCACAATAGAACCGGGACTGTACTATCCTGATGTTGGTGGCATACGCCTGGAGGATCTGATCCTGGTAACAGCAGATGGTTTTGAGAACCTCACAGAAATGGAAAAGAAATTTGTATATTAATCCAGGAAGCAAATTATAAAGGAGAATTTAAATGGCTGACAAAGTTAAGGATATCGAAGAGATAATCGGCAAATACGTCAAAGCAGGAAAGATACTGTCACAGGTAAGAAGTGAGGCAAAAGACCGCATAAAGGTGGGTGTCAGCCTGTTGGAAATAGCTGATTTCGTGGAGAGCAGGCCAATAGAGCTCGGAGCAGATGGCTCAGCATTTCCCTGTAACATTTCCCGCAATGATGAGGCAGCACATGCAACTCCCCTTGCAGGGGACGAAACCGTCTTTGGCGAAGATGTGATTAAACTCGATATTGGGGTTCATGTGGATGGTTATATCGCAGATTCTGCCATTACCATCGATCTTTCAGGCAAATATGGCGACCTTGTAAAAGCTTCTGAAGACGGTCTTAAAGCTGCCATTGATATTGTCAAAAATGGTGCTGATACAGCAAATATTGCTGCTGCCATAGAGGATGCTATTCTTGCCCACGACTTCAAGCCAGTGGGAAATCTTACGGGGCATGGGCTTGCACAATATATTCCCCACGCATCTCCCAGCATGCCTAATAGGAGGGTAAGCAAAGGTGTTAAACTTCACACAGGTGACTTCATCGCCATAGAGCCATTTGCCACCGATGGTGCCGGAAAGGTCGTTGATGGTTCACTTACTGAGATATATCAGGTAGTACACAAAAAACCTGTGCGTTTGCCAGCAGCAAGGGCTCTTCTTAAGGAACTTGAACCATACAAGACGCTTCCGTTCGCAAAAAGATGGCTCAAAACCCCGCAACTGGACTTTGCCCTGATGCAGCTTGAAAAGGCAGGAATCGTCCATTCATATCCGGTACTCAAGGAAGTGGCTGGAGGGATGGTTGCACAGACAGAGCACACTCTCATAGTCACAGATGACGGATGCGAAGTTACAACCAAATAAAAAAGGGTGGGATAAGATTGAGGATTAGGAACCTGTTATTGCTCATTGTCTTATTCTCAATGTTATCCCTTCCAGCAAGTGCTGCCTATGAATGGGATAACACCATCGATATAGGGACAGATGGTATGGTTTGGGGGTACACTGAAACATATTCCGGTGACAGGTCTGTAGTATTCAAGACCTTCATTGATATGGAATTCGGGGATAATGATGGATTCGTTAGTTCATGGGAATTACTGAAAACCGATGTAAAGACCAGCAAATCATTTCTCAAGACCATAGAAAATAATATGGATGTGAAAATAGATAATTCTTCAAAGAATGTAACTCTTTTGGATGTGGAAGCTGATATGTCTGCTGAGCTTATCGGACTGGTAGGCGATGAAAAAGACATAATGAACAAGTATCAGGTTTTTTATGATTTCAAAACACCACTTACAGAATCTGATACAAGTATGTGGTTCCAGGGTCAGCCTGAAACGGATGTAACTGTACATCTTCCTTCTGAAATAAAATTAGTTTCCGTGGAAGGTATTGACAATAAATCCGTGGAAGAAAGTTCACAAGGCACCACTATTTCCGGTCAGTTTGGATTTACCGGGGAACTTGTTATTGAGTTCTTAATTGAAGAACCGCCTGTTCAGGAAAAAAAGGAAAATGTGACAAAAATAAATCCTGCTAATGTTTCCGGTACTGATTCACCATCGTTGCTTGATAAGATATTCCCGGGGCTTACAGATAACCTGTTCAAAAAACTAAAGTCCGACAAATTTAATATCTCTTAAACTCACTACGAAATTAGTGATTAGTTATGCTGGTCGAAAATATAGAACTTGATAACGGCTCGGCTCTGGGTCTTAATTTCCAGATGCAGAATGCTTCATTGCTTGTGATTAGGGCGGACAGGGGTTTTGTTATGTGCGGTTATCTTGATATGGATACAGCAGGAACCCTTGGTGATGTTGCAGTTAAGGTAAAAGGTGTCAGCACTTTTGATGATGTGCTTCAGGCACCAGTTGTTGGTGCTACCCAGAAAGCCATCAATCTTGGTATCAAAGTAGGGATGACAGGGAAAGAAGCATTGGAATTGATGTTCTGATGGTCTACGCGGTTTTTTTTTCTTTATTTTTAATGCTTTGTTCTAATCGTCCATTGAAACGCTTTAAATAGTACTTCTATTCTCTATTGCAGTTATTATGCTGTATGCTTTTGAGTTATCCGGGGAGCACGCTGTCCTGCCATGTAAAGAAGTATTTGCATGTCTTTCAATGGTAGGTCTTGAGTACAGTGAACATGCTTCTTTTGACCAGTGCCTTGTTCTTGATATTGAAGGTGAGTCTGTCGATGAGAAACTTCTCTTTATCGCAGACCGGCTTGCTATGTCCCATCACATACTGAAAGTGGTGGGAATCTGCGATTTGGACGATGATTCAATTATAGCAATGTGTGAGGACTCCGATCTTGCCGGGTTTTTGTCCGAAGGTCAGACATACGTTGTTCGCGCAAAAAGAATCAAGCACCATGGTGATGTCAACAGAGAACATATTGAAGGCATGCTTGGGGGCAGTATTTTCCGCAAAGGATTCAGGGCAAATCTCAAAAACCCTGATGTAACATTTCGTATTGTAATGACTGACCGCGCAGTCCTTGGTACGATTATGGTTTCTGTTGACCGGGGTGCGTATGAACACCGTGCGCCACATAAGAAACCATTCTTCTATCCAGGTGTGCTTATGCCCAGGATTGCAAGGGCGTTAGTGAACATTTCACAGGTAAGGTCTGATGAATCTCTTTTTGATCCTTTCAGCGGTACAGCCGGTATTCTTGTGGAAGCCGGGCTGGTGGGTGCCCATGTCATCGGTATCGAAGTCCGTCATAAGATATCCCACGGTGCCAGGCTGAACCTTGATGAGTATGAAACCGATTATTCTCTGCTGGTGGGCGATGCCTGTCGGGTTCCACTCAAAGACTCATGTGTCGATGCAATTGTGACCGATCCTCCATATGGTCGCTCTGCTGCCATAAGGGCTGAGTCCCTGTATCACCTGTATTCGGACTCCTTCGCTGAAATGTACAGGGTACTCAGGCATGGGAAACTCGCAGTAGTGGTGTCTGAGATAAAAGTAGTAGAATTTGCAGAGAATGCAGGTTTTGCAGTTCTTGATGTATTCACGCAGAAAGTTCACAAGAGCCTGACAAGGACCTTCACTGTTCTCTATAAGGACTGATCAATGCATTGTTTCTGTATAAGTGACCAGTATGCTGCAAGCATTGTCTCGTATTCCTTATGATCTGAAAAACGTTCTTTAATATAATTCCAGAAACGAGGACTGTGGTTGAGTTCGATGAGATGTACCATTTCGTGGAATACTATATACTCAACGATTCTGTCTGGCAGGTGTCTCATATGACTGTTAAAGTTCAGGTTTCCTTTTGAGCTGCAACTTCCCCACTTTGTTCTCATTTTTCTGAATCTTATCCTTTGTGGTTTTACTCCAAGCTCCACTTCGATCTTGATGACAAAGGAGTTCACAAGTTCTTTCAGTTCCTCGACAGACCTGCCTTTAACTAACTCCACATTCGAGCATACATCTCTTAGTTTCTCCATCCGGGAATACTTGTTATATATCCATCTCCGGTGCCTGTGGATGATCATCTCGTGATTCTTGTGGGCATGCGGTACTATCAGGTACAAATGGTGGTCCCTGAACTCAAGTCTTGGATTTTTTACATCTCTGTGTATGAGCTCATAGTCTATGACCATGTCCTTGATATTTGTCGTAAAATGCATTAGTTATGATAAAAAAGTAAAGAAAAGTTTATTCCATGGGAATCAGATTATCCATCACTTCTGCCATGACGCGGTGGCGTACCATATAATCGTGTACGTTCTCACTTGCCCTTCTTATGGCGTAACCATCCTCACACCAGTCTATAGGTTGCATGTATTCTACTTTCATAAGGGTCAATCCATATGCAGATGCAGGTTCCAGTCCTTCTTCGTAAGATTCAGGGTCAAGCATTTGATTAAGCCATTCCTCGTCTCTTACGCCACTCCCAACCATTGTGAGCGCGGTCACTATCTTGCGTACCATATTCCAGAGGAAACTGTTTGCCTGAATATCGATTTTTGTTAATGTTCCACTAACCCTTACATCAATTTTTTCGATAGTCCTGATTGTGCTCTTGTCTCCTTCCTTGGTACAGAAATTAGCAAAATCGTGTTTTCCTACAAGAATTCTTGAGGCAGATCTTATCCTGGAAATGTCGTATTGTTCCCCGCTCATAACATAGCGATATCTTCTGCATGTGGCCCATCTTCTCGGGTCATAGTCATCCGGAACCTCGGCATGTGCCCAGGCCCATATGGCAGTAGGGAGTTTGGAATTGATCACCCTTGGAATGGCAAGGTTCGGTTTATCCGTATCAAAGGCTATGACCTGCTCTCTCGCATGTACTCCGGTATCTGTTCTGCCGGAACTTGAAAACCTGGCAGTTTTCAGGTCTTCGATTATCTCGAGTTCAGTAAGTGCCTTGAAGAGTTCACCTTCGATGGTCCCAACATCCGGCTGTACCTGCGATCCGTGATATCCTGTTCCGACATATGCAATCTTAAGTGCTACTCTCATGCCCATTCACTAGGAATCATATCTCTTTTTTTCTATAATATACTTCTCTTATGAACAAAAGGGCAATGACAAAAAGGCATCCGAACAGGAACCATACGCTGACATGCGACAGGAATTCATGCTGAAATATTCCGGATGCAGGTTCGGCAAGTGCTGTCATGTTATCAGTGATCCCAGTTGAAGTAGGGAGTGCAGGTGTCTGGTTCCCAGCAGCTGTGTTCACGCCTTCTCTCAAAAGATCAGTTCCTGCATCGGTTCCATTTGGTGCAGATGATGCAAGCATCTCGGGGCTCGCACCATCAATAGGCAAACTATCTGAACTTAATGATTCGGTGGGCACATCGTAATCAGGGACATCTGATGAAACCATCTGCTCGTCAAAATCAACATCCATGGCAACATCATCTGCAGGTAGTTCGGCTTCGGTGAAACCTCCAGCTTCCATTTCTGGTATGTCCTGCTCCATTGCTTTTCCACTTTCTGCAAAAGTATCCACCATGGCTTCTTCAGTAGCAATATCCTTGCTCATACCTGCCATTGGTTCTTCATCAAACATTCGGGCAGTAGCAGCTTCCTGCGACATTGAGGGTCCGGCACCCATACTTAAGTTTCTTGTTATGGCCTCAAGTCCGGTGGCTGCAAAAACAGCACCTGCAACAAGTCCCAGGTATTTTTTCAGCATGCTTAAAATGGATGATCTGTCGCTTTTCATATTACCTGGGGCGACGACTATCAATTTTTGTACCGGTTCGTATATCTTTACTTCTCTTCCCTTGCGGCTCCACTTTGTCTGTTTGACCTTGATGAGGTCTGCTTCTATGAGTCCGTCAAGGTTGTACTTGACAGTTGTAAGCGGAAGTTCTAATGTTTCGGCCACGTCGCTTGCAGACATGGGTTTATCTGCAAGTATATCAAGCATTTTCATTGCTTTCTCATTGGAAAGTACCTGGGTGATCTTTTTAGATCCTTCTCCAAGGGGTACAATGAGCACTTTATCAGATCCTGTGTTTTCTTCGTTTTCTTGCATAAGGGTAGTATATAAAAAGGTGATTATATTGTTTCCTTAAGCTTCAAATCTGTTTGAAGTCTTCAGTATATGGGGTACAACTCGAAAAGTTAAAGAGTGGTGAGGACAATATGTGCTAAATTTCGGGGCCATATTTATGATTTCAAAAGAACGTATCATGGAAATAATCGGGAACTACGACCTTGACAATCTTTGTATTGCTACTGTATGCTCCCATTCAAGCCTTCAGATCTTTGACGGGGCAAGGAAGGAAGGCCTGAAAACAATAGGTATATGCGTGAAAAAGCCACCAAAATTCTATGATGCTTTTCCCAAAGCAAAGCCTGATGAGTTTATCGTAGTAGACAGTTATCAGGACATTCCCGGGATAGCCAGCGAACTGGTCGCAAAAAATGCGATAATAGTTCCCCACGGTTCATTCGTTGAATATCTGGGTTATGAAGAATTCGTTGAGCTTCCTGTTCCTACATTTGGTAACAGGGCAGTGCTGGAATGGGAATCTGACAGGGAAAAGGAGAGAGTCTGGCTTGAGGGTGCTGGCATCCATATGCCAAAAAAGATAGAACCAGAGGACATTGACGGGCCTGTGATGGTAAAGTATCATGGCGCAAAGGGTGGAAAAGGTTTCTTTGTCGCCAAGACATATGAAGAGTTCAAAGAACATGTGAATCTCGATGAGAAATATACAATTCAGGAGTTCATAACCGGTACCAGGTATTACCTGCATTTCTTCTATTCACCTTTGAGGGAAGAAGGTTACAAGCTCAGCGAGGGTATTCTCGAGATGCTCAGCATGGATCGCAGGGTGGAGTCCAATGCCGATGAGATTTTCAGGCTTGGTTCCCCAAGGGAACTGGAAGAAGCGGGCATACATCCCACATATGTTGTTACCGGAAACGTACCATTGGTAGCTAGGGAATCTCTTTTGCCATTGATCTTCGAGCTAGGAGAGAAAGTAGTCGAGCAGTCTCTGGAGTTATTCGGAGGAATGATCGGTCCTTTCTGTCTTGAGACTGTGGTAACCGATAATCTGGAAATAAAAGTCTTTGAGATATCTGCGAGAATTGTTGCAGGTACCAATCTCTATCTTACAGGTTCACCTTATTCTGATCTTGTAGAGCAGAATCTGTCCACTGGCAAGCGGATAGCTCAGGAGATCAGGGCTGCCATAGATTCCAAACAGCTTGATAAGATCCTATCATAATACAAGATAAGTCCATGAATATGCAGTAAATGCAGTTTTCATGGATTACTCGATCTTTTTTGCTTTCTTATTTTGTAACTATTCAGCCTACCACAATTAGCCTATTGATACTGATTTAATCAAAACGGAGATGTTTGCTCACTAACAACCTAAGAATCAAAAAAGCAATCAATGGCAACAATCAAAATTAATGATCCTAATAAAATGTAGGTCTCAACTTTTTGTCAAGATTGCTATTGATAGTGTTTTTATCAGGCTGAATAGTTACCTTATTTTTAAATATTTGAATTCGTTACTTTTTAGTCTGATCAACTGGTTTCTGCCAATTAAAAAAGCTTTTTGCTACTTAGTTATTGTATCAAAAGAAAAGAGGAATCTCACATAATGATGGTTTGGGTGAAGTTTGGGGAATGATACATTTAAGAATTAATGCATCAGAGGGGAATGATGTGATGACGGAGATTCCTCGTTCACCTACATATGTATAGACCTATATATATTTTGTTAATTTGTTTTGTTCCATCTTTTTATTTTTAAGTGTCTGCTGCAGTTCATTTTAATCTTTTAAAATAGTACATTTTACAATTTGGATGCAAATAAAAAATACTATATACTGTGGGTATATTTCTTTCTTTTACATGAAAAACTCTTTAAATGCAGGTGTTTCAAAACAGCAATACATCCTTGGTGGAAATGGTGAAGATGTTCTCCTTTATCTTGGGAGGTATCTTGCACGTGACAGGTCTTCAGGTTCCCATGTTTCCATGGATGTAAACCACCCTCATGCTGTATTCATTGCAGGGAAAAGGGGGTATGGTAAATCGTACACCATGGCAGTTCTTATGGAAGAACTGATGATGCTTCCTGATGGGATCAAAAGTAATGTTTCTTCTGTTGTCATTGATGCAATGGGAATTTTCTGGACACTTAGAAAGAGCAATGAGATACAAAAATCCACCGTTCATGAGTGGGATCTGGAAACAAAGGGTTTTGACATTGATATTTTCGTACCTGCAGAAAGTTTGAGAAGCTATGAAGAACGGTATATTGTAGTTAAACCGCTGTCCTTGCCAATATCACAAATGGACGGTCACGAGTGGTGTAAATTGTTTGGCATAGAGACTGTTTCTGCACCTGGTGTTCTGACCATCAGAATTATTGATGATCTAAAAAAGAATCTGACATTTTCCTTTGATGATATCATCGATCTGGTAATGGAGGATGAACGTTCTGATATAGTGACTAAAGGTGCTGTGGAAAACCATTTCAGAACTGCTATATCATGGGGTATATTCGCTGAAAAGGGTGAGGGAATTGAGGAAATGGTCAGGGGTGGCTCTACGTCTGTTATTGATGTAAGTACGATAAGAAGTGAGGTTGTAAGGTCTGCGCTGGTCAGTTCCATCGCCCGGAATATCTATCATCTCAGGCTTGAAGCCAGGCGTTCCTATGAGCGAATGATGATGGGGGATAAAAATGTTGAAAAAGGCATTCCCATGGTATGGTTGTTCATTGATGAGGCCCAGCAGTTCTTACCATCCCAGGGGAGTACTCTTGCTTCAGACGTCCTGTTGAATGAGTGGCTGAAGCAGGGACGTCAACCCGGTCTGTCATTGGTGCTCGCAACCCAGCGACCTTCTTCCATCCATCCTGATGTGCTTTCACAGTCAGATATTGTTATATGTCATCGTCTTACATCTCAGGATGATATCAGTGTTCTTGAGTCTGTCAGGCCAACCTACATGAAGGAAAACTTTGGTGATTCTATTATGAAAATGGGCTCTGAGAAAGGAGCAGCATTTGTTGTGGATGATAACACAGAAGCAGCTCACATAATCAGGATGAGACCACGTCTTAGCTGGCATGGCGGGGATGATCCGGCAATTATTTCCTGATTCTATCTTTTCCGTTTCTGCATAAATATGCCTGTATATTAGTGGAATAGTCAGAGAAGTTATATATTAATATAAAAGGTTCTTTATGCAGAACTAAGCAGTTATATGTTAATATAGAAGATCGACCGCAGGAAATTGTTTGTGGTGAACAGTAATTGTTCCAAAAACCGGAATTATTTATTCTGTGGTATTCTGTTTTTCATTATCTTCTGTAAACTTAAATCTTATACTGATAAGTGATTCGATGAAATCATACCAACGCAGGCAACAAAATATTGTAGATAGAATTGATTCTGAAGAACCTTTGACAAAATGGAAAGACTGGAAATGGCAGATCAGACATTGTGTCAGGGATATAGATACTTTTGAAACACTTCTCAACATCAAATTTGAAGCAGATGAAAGAGAAGCGCTTGAGAAGACGCTGGATACATTCCCGTTATCCATAACTCCTTACTACCTTTCGCTTATTGAAGTAGAAGATTTCAGGAATGATCCTATCTTCATGCAATCCTTTCCTTCACCTAAGGAATTAATCCTTTCCTGCGATGACATGAAAGATCCGTTAAGTGAAGATCACGACAGCCCCGTGCCGGGAATAACGCACAGATACCCTGACAGGGTGCTTCTTCATGTAAGCAATGTCTGTTCCATGTACTGCAGGCACTGTACTAGGAAAAGAAAAGTCGGGGATACGGATTCAGTTCCTGATAGGGATGAAGTTCAAAAAGGCCTTGATTATATCGCCACTCACTCCGAGGTCAGGGACGTACTTTTGTCAGGTGGGGATCCGTTCATGCTTTCGGATGATTACCTGGACTGGATACTTACGGAACTTCGCTCAATACCACATGTGGAAGTCATAAGAATTGGCACAAGGATGCCAGTGGTGCTGCCATACCGTGTAACCGACCAGCTTGTTGATGTATTGAAGAAGCATCATCCGGTCTGGGTAAATACCCATTTCAATCATCCACGTGAGGTAACTTTCTCTTCAAAGCAGGCCTTGAGAAAACTTGCAGATGCCGGTATACCCCTTGGGAACCAGACCGTTTTGCTCTCGGGAGTGAATGACTGTTATAGGATACTTAAGAGGCTCTTCCACAAACTCGTGGCAAACAGGGTTCGCCCTTACTACCTGTATCAGTGTGACCTGTCGGAAGGTCTGACCCATTTCAGGACTTCCGTTGGAAAGGGAATTGAGATCATGGAAAACCTTGTAGGCCATACCAGTGGCTTTGCGGTTCCAACTTATGTAATAGATGCTCCCGGTGGCGGTGGAAAGATCCCAGTCATGCCAAATTATCTTATTTCCTGGTCCACTAACAAAGTTATCCTGAGAAACTATGAGGGTGTGATCACTTCATATGCGGAACCGGATTCATATGAAGCTGTGTACTGTGACCGCAAGTGCGAGGGTTGCAAACTGCAGCTTAAACTTGATGATGCGCCGGAGTCAAAGTCGGTTGGAATTGCAAAACTCCTGTCGGATTATGACGAAACCCTCAGTCTGGTTCCGGGAGATACTGCAAGACTGGAGAGAAGGGACTTTGAGTGATCAGGTCGTAAAGCTCGCAGGTTCCCTGATACAACATGGTTCATTCAATGACCGTGTGTATCTAATGAAGCTTGTGACAGATGACTTTGAGCATTTGCCATCCGTCATTGAAGAAATTGCGCAGGAAAATAATTATTCTAAGATATTTTCAAAGATACCTGTATCTGCAAAGGAATACTTCCTGAGCAGAGGTCACGTCGAAGAAGCCCATATACCTGGTTTCTTCAATGGAGATGAAGATGCAAGTTTTATGGCAAAGTATCTTTCTCAGGCGCGTATGGAGGAACTGAATACTCAGGAGAATACTTCCGTTCTGAAGGCTGCTATCTCAAAGTTCAATGTTTCCAAAGATGTGAAACTTTCAGATGATGAACAATTCATTGTTTGCAGTGAAACGGACACGACGGAGATGGCCGATTTGTACAGACAGGTCTTCCCAAGTTATCCTTTTCCCATAAGTGATGCCACTTATTTGCTTAAGACAATGTCTGAAGATTTTGTTTATTTCGGAATAAGGAAACACGGCAAACTTGTTGCGGTGTCGTCATGTGAGATGGATATTGAGAACAGGAATGTAGAGATGACCGATTTTGCAACAGTTCCGGAATGTCGTGGCAAAGGTTATTCCCTATATCTGTTGGGTGAGATGGAAACGAATATGCGTGATACCGGAATCAAAACTGCATATACCATTGCAAGGGCCAGGTCATATGGTATGAATGCGGTTTTTTCACGTCATTCCTATATCTATGCCGGAACTCTTGTAAACAACACCAATATTTCCGGGGGTATAGAAAGTATGAATATATGGTACAAAAAGCTTTGATCACACGTAGTAGATGCTATCTTTGATATTTTTCGTAACTATTTCAACACTGTAGTTCTGCACGGGTATTTCTGAAAGGAGCTTGTCGCTGATGAAGTCTGTGAGTTCGTCTTCATCATCAAAAAGCCCGAATGCCTTAATAGAATACTGTCCTGTGGTCTGGTAAACCTTGATGAACTCTTCGATTGCATGCAGTTTTTTTATGCTCGCTCTCATCTTTTTTGGTTCCATTTCAAGATTGAATATGGCAAATGTCTTTTTCCCGAACTTCTTAGGGTTGAGTAGGACAACGTAGTTCTTTATGTAACCTTCATCTTCCAGCTTTTCCAGCCTGTACCTGACACCATTTTCACTGAGACCAACTTGCTTCGCAATCTCGGAAACCGGAGTTCTAGCACCTTTTTGAAGGATAGAAAGAATGACTTGATCCTTTTTGCTGACCATCTGCTTAAACTTGGGTTTGTTACTACTAATGATTTTTCGTTATGGAATGCTCTTGCACCATTTATTGTTAACTTTTAGTAATATGTATGCAACTCTCTATTTCCAGTAGTATTATTTAGGATGATTGTATCTATGGTATGGTTTCAACTTAGCTTATAATCAAATAATCAATATCCGGTGTTAATATGAAAGGAAGAGTATGGAAATTCGGAGATGACGTCGACACGGATGCTGTTATACCTGGCAGATATCTTATTCTCAATACGCCTGAAGAACTTGCAGCACACACCTTTGAAGGTGTCAGGCCGGAGTTCGCAAAAGAGGTAAATGAAGGCGACATCATCGTCGCAGGTAACAATTTCGGTTGCGGTTCTTCAAGGGAACATGCCCCAATCGCATTGAAAGGTACAAAGATAAGCTGTGTGATTGCTAAGTCATTTGCACGTATCTTTTTCAGGAATTCTATCAACATCGGTGTGGCACTTCTTGAGTGCCCGGAGACCGATAAGATCTCCGACGGTGATGAGCTTGATGTTGATTTCGCAACAGGTGTTATTACAAACCTGACAAAGGATGAAAAATACCAGGCAACACCCCTTCCCGATTTTGTGAGGGGTATCATGGATTCAGGCGGTTTGATAGAGTATATACGCAGGATCATCTGAAATCTTTCTTATGATCCGATAAAAAATGATTATTACAGGAGAATAACATGACCCAGTATAAAATACCCGTAATACCCGGAGACGGTATCGGACCTGAGATCATTGCAGAAGGTCGTAAGGTCATCGATGCTGCAGGTGAGAAGTTCGGTTTTGACGTTGAATGGGTAGAGTTCCCACACGGTGCTGACCACTATCTTGAAACAGGTGAGCTTATTTCGGAAGATTCACTGAAGGAGCTTTCACAGTATTCTGCTATTTATCTTGGTTCTATAGGAGATGACAGGATCGCACCGGGTGTACTTGAGAAAGGTATCCTGCTTTCTGCGAGATTCTACTTTGACCAGTACGTCAACCTGCGTCCGATCAAGCTTCTGGATGGCGTATGGTGTCCTCTCAAGGACAAGACCCCTGAAGACATTGATTTTGTTGTTGTCAGGGAGAACACTGAGGACTTCTATATCGGCATAGGCGGACGTGCAAAGTCAGGCGCAAGCAAAGATCTGCTTGAGGTCAACAGGACACTCTACAATGCAAAGTTCGGTCTTGACATCGAGACTGACAGTGAGGAAATCGGATACCAGATAGGTATGATCTCAAAGGAAGGTACACAAAGGGTGCTTGAATACTCCTTCGACCTTGCTGAAAAGAGGAACAAGCATGTTTCATCAGTTGACAAGGCAAACGTCCTTTCGGATATCTACGGATTCTGGAGAGAGGAGTTTAATGCTGTCGCAGGGAAACATCCTGATGTAAAGACGGACTTCAACTTCGTTGATGCAATTACCATGTGGTTTGTGAAGAATCCTGAGTGGTTCGATGTGGTTGTAACACCTAACATGTTCGGTGACATCATTACAGACCTTGGTGCAATGGTTCAGGGTGGACTTGGACTGGCTCCCGGAGGAAACATCAATCCTGAAGGTACCAGCATGTTTGAGCCTATACACGGTTCAGCTCCTAAATACAAGGGACAGAATAAGGTCAACCCGATAGCAACTATCTGGGCAGGTGCCATGCTTATTGAACAGATTGGAGAAAAGGAAGCAGCAGATTCCATTGTATCTGCAATCGAGACAAATATTCTCGAAGCTAAAGTCCAGACCTATGATATGGGTGGCTCAGCAGGTACATCCGATGTCGGTGACGACATTGCCAGGATAGTACTGGGCAAATAATTACTTCTTGTGCATCCATTTAGGATGCATTTTCTTATATTTTTCTTGATTTTGCATTTATATATGATATTAGTTTCATTTTGAATATATTGTACAAATATTTTAGGGGATTCTCTCATTTTATTCCTCTAATTATTATTTTTCAATTTATTTGGTACATTATTATTTAATCATATGGATAAATGAATGTTCTCTCCCGTGCTGTCGATGACTTTATGAACAATGGTAAAATTGTCACAAATACTACTCAATTGCACGTAACTGCTGCAATTTGATATTATTTTATCCAAATCAGAGGGATGATCAAGTGTCTCAGGAAAAAACTATAAAGCAACTCATAGAGAAAGCAAGGAATTCGGTTCTGGATTTTGATGAGAAGGGCGCAGAGGATGTCTCCAGGGATGCTCTGGAAATGGGTGTGGATATCAATGAGTTTATTGAGAAGGGATTTATAGAAGGCATGAAAGCGATCGGGGACATGGTTGAAGAGGGAAATGCATGTCTCCTTCATATTTTTGCAGCATCCAGTGCTATGAAAGCAGGTCTGTCCGTTCTTGAGGACTGTGAGCACTGCAAAAAAGCAAATGATAGTACGGTAATAGAACTTATCAATGAAGGCCACAGGGATGAAAAGATAGATGTTCTCGAAACAATGTTCAGGATAAACGGCTATGATGTCGTAGAGATTCCGGATAATGTTCCAATAGTCGATTTTATTGAACAGGACAGGGGATTTGTTGACATTCCCAGTTCATGCAAAGAAGAACTCATGGCAACACTTGCAGCCAATCCTAAAGTAACGACTTTTCAGCTGTGTGATATGAGAAACAATACTATTTGTTAATTTCTTGTAACTATTCAGCCTGATAAAAACGCTATCAATAACAATCTTGACAAAAAGTTGAAACGTAAATTTCATTAGGATCATTTATTTTGATTGTTGCTATTGATTGCTTTTTTGATTGTTAGATTGTTAGTGAGCAGACATCTCTATTTCGATGAAATCAGTACCAATAGGCAAATCGTGCCAGGCTGAATAGTTACAATTTCTTTTTTATTCTTTTTTGCGTGTATATCATCATAATGATGGTGATTATATTGTTTGGAATAGATATTCTTATATATTTGAAATCTCACCCTTAAGTATGAAGTTATGGCTTAAATGGGCCTGTATTCTAAAATGCTTTAATAATTGACCTTTCACTAAAGGAGTGTGACCTCGTATGGCAAAAACAATTGCAGAACTGGAAAATGACCTTGATGTCATGAACGAGATGTTTCGTAAATATATAAAAATCTCTTTAAATTATCAAACACAGATTAATAACGCTGAAATTCCTGATGATCAGCGTAATGCCCTGATGGAAAAACTTGCAGTTGAAAATGCGAAGGTTCAAAAAGCAAAAGAGCAAATGCAAAAGTTCGAGCAGACCCTTGAATCTCTCAAAACGTCCAATCAGAAACTAAAAGAGGTTGCTTCCTGTCAGGAAACACCCAAAGAATCGTCAGAATATCTTGTGGCTTATATGTAAAAAGCCACAAATTGTATTTTCAATAAAATTTAACCAATTATTCTGGTTCCAAGATAAACTTCTTTTTTATCTTCGTTATTCTCACTTTCCTGCATGATCACATTCAGGACATTTTGGGCATCACTGCCATCCATGACAATTGTCTCAAGGTTGCAACGTTCGATTATTTTTGCAGCCAGAGGATCTACCGGTGATTTGGAGCCGGCTTTCATTTCCGTGACCATCACAGTCTTGACAAGCTCCTTAGGTGTCATGGTCTCATACTTCACCGCATCAGGATGCTGTCTCGGATCTGCAGTATATACGCCGTCTACAGCAGTAGCAATTACAAGCAGGTCCGCTTTCAGGTATTCGGCAAGTATTGCTGAAACAGCATCTGTTGTCTGGCCGGGGATAACTCCTCCCATTACAACTATCTTACCGGAAGACAATGCATCTTCAGCCTGTATATAGTCATGTGGTGTTCTTGGATATGCGGCATCACCAAGCGCAGATATCAATAGTTTTGCGTTCAGCCGCGTTATGTCGATTCCAATGTAATCACATTCTACTTCATTTGAACCTGTGCTACGTGCTACATTGATATAATCCCGTGCAGCAACCCCCCCACCGGTGACAACGACTAAATCATGCTCTTTTGAAATTTCTTTAAGTGCATCTGCATAAGCCAGAAAACTTTCCGGCTTCAGTTCCTTTGCTAGAATAGATCCGCCTACTGATAAAACGACCAACATAATAATCTCTCTAGTCGTTCTGTTTTGATTTTAAAAGTAACGCTATGGATAAGATTGCAATAGCTCCCATAATTGAAGAAAAGCCGGGGACAAGTGTTGATATTGACAATGGTGACTTGTTCAGGGTCATACTTTCACTATGAAGCGCATTGCCGTTGTAAAGTCCGAAGACTTTAATGTCGTCTCCTATTCCGAGGTCAGTAGATCCATAATAATAAATTTTTAAGGCGTTATCTTCTTTGTCCACAATGTTGACGATATATCTCCCCATACTCATTTCACGACTTGATACATTCCCAACAACGGTCATGTATCGTCCATTATGGGCAGCTGGTTCAATGGAAATGCTACTAATATTAACAAGTCCCATATCCTCAATTGGATAATGGAGTACATATGTGGGTATTAAAGTGCTTTCTCTTATCGGTTCATATCTGAATTCCCCGGTGACCATGGTTTGATCACTCACATTGAACCCATCAAAAAGTTCAATTTTCGATATGTCGATCCTCAATGAATCCGATTCATCAGTAAGGGTTGCAGATTGCTTAGTCAATTCTGAAATATTTCCTATGACGCTTATCTTGCGATAAGCCATCGTACTATCATAGGCTGTGGGGTCTTCCTTTATTATGGTAAGGGGCACAATTTCCAGTTCGAACATTGATGCATATGTGCTTGTGACAGTACAACTGAGTAACAGTATTGCCATGAATATCGTTCTTATCGTACTGCCAGTTAGCATTATATCGCCTGTTTACAGTTTTCCCAATTTGTGAAGTAATTCGGCATTGAGCACGCTGGCTCCGGCTGCTCCACGAATGGTGTTATGTCCCATAACGGTGTAGCGTATGCCTTCTCTTATGCGGCCTACTGAGATTCCCATTCCATTGCCCATATTTCTGTCAAGGCGTGGCTGTGGCCTGTCCGGTTCATCTCTTACGGTAATGACTGGATTAGGTTCAGTTGGAAGGTCTCCAAGTCCGGGATTGAAATTGGTGAATGCTTCCTTTACCTGCTCTGGAGTTGGGTTCTGTGTCATCTTTGCCCATATGTTCTCGGTGTGTCCATCCATTACAGGTACTCTGTTACAGGAGGCACTTACCTTGATGTCCGCATCTATTATTTCTGCACCGTCAAATTCTCCGAGGAGTTTAAGTGGTTCGGTTTCCACTTTCTCTTCTTCACCGCCAATGTATGGAACAACGTTATCAAGTATTGCCATTGAAGCGATTCCATCATACCCTGCACCGGATATTGCCTGCATGGTGGCAACTGTGACGGATTCAAGCCCGAACTGCATAAGTGGTTTGAGTGTTGGGACCATGACAATTGTAGAACAGTTTGGGTTTGTTACAATGTAACCATCCCATCCGCGTTTATCCTGCTGTACATCAATGAGTCCAAGGTGGTCTGCATTGACTTCCGGAATCACAAGAGGAACATCTTTTTCCATCCTGTATGCAGATGCATTACTTGCAACAGCGAATCCTTCCTTTGCAAACTCAGCCTCAACTGTTTCTGCGTAGTCGGATGGCAGTGCTGAGAATACAACATCAGCATCAACTTTCTTTGCGTCTACCGGCACAACTTTCATGTCCTTGACAGAGTCCGGAAGTTTGCTTTCAAGTCTCCAGTTTGCTGCTTTTTCGTATGTCTTGCCTGCGCTTCTTTCTGATGCTGCAAGTGCTGTTATTTCGAACCAAGGGTGGTTTTCAAGTGCCTGGATGAATCTCTGACCGACAGCACCTGTTGCCCCCAAAATACCTGCTTTGATTACTTCTGGCATGAGTCTCCCTCTGGAATAAAAAAAGAATAAAAAATAGGATATTTCGGAATAAGCTAATCGCTTATTCCATAGCTATTGCGTCTGTTGGGCACACATCGACACATGCACCACAGTCCAGACACTCGTCTGCATCTACGACTGCAATGTTGTCGCCGTTCAAGACGATTGCGTCTGCTGGACACTCATCTATGCATGCTCCACAACCGACACATTCGCTGACAGTAATAATTGCTACCATTTGTTTTACGCTCCTTTGCATTGCATAACAATGCGTATTCGTTTTTATAGATACATACTATATAATAGTAGGCTTCTACACCCTATCATAACACAAGTGGGATAAAAAGCTATCGTTATCAACCTTAAATCGAGGAGCTCGTGCTCTTATTACTTCATTCATTGGTTCTTTAATATGCCTATGGACGCTGGTATTTTTAATTTGTGTTGTATTATACTGGTGATGAATATATTAGGGCAATTAAGATTAATTTATATAGTCAGTATCAAAATTACGCCCATGGAAAAACAAATTTTGATTTTCAGATGGCATACGGAAGGTGTGTCGCCTGTGATAGGAGTTATACTGATGCTTTTTCTGACAATACTATTGGCAGGCATCACAGTCTCTTCAGTGTATGGCGGGGATGCTGCATTGTCCTTAAGCAAAGCTCCTATGGCTTTAATTGAGGTGGAATATGTGGAAGGTGGTGTTCGAAATTATCCTACTTATGTACAATACAAAGAGAACTTCCTATATCTGGAACATATGGTTGGTGATCCTTTGCAGATTGGTTCCACTAAGATCATAATATCCGGTGAGGGGAGTAGTTATGAGGGTGTTGTCCCACATGGGACACGGCATTATGGTGAAGTTTCCATAAATTATGCTTCTCTTCTGTTTGAAGGAAAGAAATCCGTATATGCTTCAAGGAATCCGGATATTTCAGATGGTGCTTGGTCTGCAGGTGAGAAATTGATTCTGAATGGTGATGATGCTATCAACGGTAGCATATTTTCTACAGTATCAGTGGACATAAATGGGGTGCCAAATACTGCAAATCATTATGGGTTGAAGGAGGACAGCATGGTCACTATCAAGATATTCGACAAGGAGTCCCAGTGTATTATCTCGGAATTTGAATGTGTGGTCACTCCGGTAGATTGATGCTCCATAGTATCAAAACCGTTTAAGTAATGTGAGCTCATAGGGGTAGTGCAATGAGTGCTAAAAGCGGTTACATGAGGTACTTCCCTAAGACTGCCTGCTATCCCAATCAGCAGGATGCCATGGATAAGATACATGCTGCACTGATGAATCAGGATATCATCCTTTTTGAGGGTGCATGTGGCACGGGTAAGACTCTCAGTGCACTTGCTCCCTCCTTGCATGTGGGAAAGCAGCTTCAGAAAACCGTTATCATTGCTACAAATGTGCACCAGCAGATGGTGCAGTTTATTAATGAAGCTCGTGAGATCAAGCAATCCAATGATGTAAAAGTTGCTGTTGTCAAGGGTAAAACTACCATGTGTCCTAATGGGGTTGACTATGACGAATGTTCCCTGAAAAGAGAAAACACTTTTGAGATGCTTGAGCTTGAACGCGAAATTGCTCTGAAAAAGCAGGAAATGAAGTCTGCAAATGAAAATTACAAACGTTCCCGTGATCCCGCACTGATTGCTTTGCGTGATGCTCTAGCAAAGGAACTGGATGTTGCGGAAGAGAAAATCAAGGATGTCAGGAATCGTTCCTGCAGTTATCTATATGAGGTCCTGCGTAGCGACAGTGAGTCTTTCAGACAGTGGCTCTTTGCGGATGTGCGCACACCTGAAGAAGTCAATGACTATGCTTTCCAGAAGGGTATGTGCGGCTACGAGCTGCTTAAACGTGAACTTAAACATGCTGACTTTGTCATATGCAATTATCACCATGTACTTAATAGTGACATCTTTTCGACAGTTCTGAACTGGCTGGAAAAGGAACCTCAGGATGTCATTACTATTTTCGACGAGGCCCACAATATAGAATCTGCGGCAAGGTCACACTCTTCGCTTACAATTACAGAACATACTATCGAAAAAGCAATCTCCGAGATAGAAGCCAATCTGGATCAGATGCCTGATGGCGGTTCGCATAATCTCTTCAAGATACTCCTGAACCTGATGCAGGATACATATAATTCCCGTTTTAAGTTCGGTGAACGTGAAAGGGTTGGAAAGAACTGGTACGACATGCGCATAAGTGATCCTTATGAACGTAATGATATGATTGCCGGTAAGTTCCTGAGACTTGCAAAGGAAGCCGGATTCGGGGATGAAGAAGGAATACAAACGACACTCTCCGAGGCAAGTGCTTTTGGTTCGATGCTTGATGACAATTATCGTGAACAGTACAAGAAGGGCCTGAGCAAGATACTGAAGCGTTCCCATATTCGGTATGCTGCAGATTTTCTTTCTTCTTACCTTGTGCTCTCGAACAACCCGAATTATTATCCTATCCTGAACGTAAGACGGGACATGGACAATGAGATATACGGCCGTCTGGAGCTGTTTACATGCATCCCGAAAAACGTCACTGAGCCACTTTTCGATTCTGTTTTCTCGGCCATACTCATGTCGGCAACCTTGAGGCCTTTTGATATGATAAAATCAACTCTGGGAATTGGCAGACCTACTTGCGAGATTGCTTATGCAACATCATTCCCCGAAGACAAACGTCTGACACTATCAGTTTCAGTTCCGCCTTTGTTTGCAAAGACCAGAGATGATCCCCAGACATTACAGGCTGTAGAAGAGGTCTTGTTTGATGCTGTGGAGAACACCCAGGGAAATGTTATCATCTTCTTCCAGAGTTATTTCGAAGCAAAGCGTTATTATGGTAAACTAGATGCGAATTTCAATATCCCTGTTTTCCTTGATGAGGTGGGCGTGTCTTCCCAGGAAGTAAGGGAGGATTTCTTCCGCATAGGTGAAGAAGGCGGTAAAGCGGTGCTGATATCCTATCTATGGGGTACTCTTAGTGAGGGAATCGATTACCGTGACGGAAGAGGCAGGACTGTTATCATCGTAGGTGTCGGATACCCGGCTCTCAATGACCGGATGAATGCGGTTGAGTCTGCCTACGACCATACTTTTGGATATGGTGCCGGCTGGGAGTATGCCGTGCAGGTGCCGACAGTCCGAAAGATACGGCAGGCAATGGGAAGGGTTGTACGCTCTCCTATGGACTATGGTGTAAGGATTTTGCTTGATGGTCGCTTTCTTACAGATGCACCCGATAAGTTTGGCAAATTTTCAGTATTCGAAGCTTTTCCTCCGGAAGAGAGAGAAGAGTTTGTTGATGTCGAACCGGATAGGGTAAAATATTCTCTTATGAATTTTTTCCAGGATAACACAGAATCCCAATGATTTCTATGGCTATGGTTTTTACATAGTTCCGATATTTTATAGAGCATGCTTCTTTATGTTTTGAATATTCTTTTTTAACTGGTAAGTGATATTACTAATGAAAGTCCATTATTATTAAAGGGGTTTTAACATGGCACTTGAAGATCTGATGAAAGAAGTATCCGCAGAACTGGAAAGACTTGTGAACACAAAAACCGTTATCGGAGATCCTACTACTTTCGGAGATACGACTATTATTCCTGTCACCAAAGTTTCCTTTGGTTTTGGAAGTGGTGGCGGTGAAGGCAAAAGAACTGATAAGGAAGAAGGATTTGGTGGAGGAGGCGGTGCAGGTGCAAAGATTGAACCTGTAGCATTCATTGTAGTTTCACCAGAGGGCACACGCCTGCTGTCTTTATCCGGTCATACCGATTTTGGCAAGATACTTGAGTCTGTTCCGGGACTGATCGAGAAGGTCAGGTCTATGAAGAAAAAATCAAAGAAAGATGAGAGCTGTCAGGATGATTCAGAACCCTGCGAAGGGACAGATGAGTCTTCTGAAGACTGATCTTTCTATTTTTATTTATTGTCCTGGCGGGGAGCAGCCATGTTATCTGTCTTAATGGTGATACTGCTTCTTATCGTGCTTGTTGTACTTGTATTTTTACTTATTCTCTTTACTGCTATTGATATTGTTTTTGAAGCACAGGGCTCCGGCAGTGATATAGAACACAGGGTCTCCGTGCACTGGCTACTGTTTTCCTATTGCATCAGTCCGACAGACGACAAAGAAAACGAATTTGGTTCAAAAGGTGATCAATATTCTTCAATTTCTGGGGTTGATGTTCCTGAGGGTAAAGGGTTGGATAAGAAAACAGTCAAGAGGGAAGTTAAGGGTGGCAAAAAAGAACCTTCTAAGTCCAAAAAATCAAAGGACATATCTTTTTCAGAGATATTACAGGCTTTCAGGCAACTGAGGTCACCTGCAATCAGGTTGTTGCAGGGAACAATCCATGCCATCAGGATACCATATGCAAGGGTCAATATGGTGTTTGGTTTTCCTGATCCTGCATATACAGGAATTGCATGTGGTTATGTCCATGCGTTGAAGGGTTATTTTGCCTGTCACTCTGATAATCTGAAAATGCAACTGGAGCCGGATTTTATTGACAGCAGGCTGGACTTTGACATGAAAGGATCTGTGAGGATTCGGTTGTATCGTTTTATTCTTGTGATCCTGTTCTTTGTTCTGGATAGGAATGTGCTGCGTTTTTCATGGCAGTTTTTTATTAACAGGTATTCTAAAAAGTCAAGTGTTAATCTTTAATAGTATGTGTCACTGATACTTCATGACATGATTACTATTAAGTCCCCATCAAGGCTCCATCTCACTCTTATTGATATGAATGCCAGTCTTGGCAGAGTGGATGGTGGCACAGGTATTTCTCTGGCATCACCCCATGTTGTGATCAGTGCAGAGAAGTCCGATACGATTGAAGTGGTGGGTGATTCGTTCCTCGGGGAAAGGATGGAGAATGCTGTGAGGCAAGTCCTTCCTGAAGGTGAGGGTATTAATCTTAAGATTGAAGAAGATATGCTGGCACATGTCGGTTTTGGTTCTGGTACACAGGCAGCGTTATCTGCGGCTGCTGCTGTTAATGAGTTGTATGATCTCGGGATGAGTGTGCGTGATCTCGCCATTGCAGTGGGACGTGGTGGTACTTCGGGAATTGGTGTAGCATCCTTTGAATCAGGTGGTTTTATTGTTGATGGAGGGCACCGATTTTCCGATAAGGGCTCTTTCTCTCCTTCTTCAGCAAGCAGAGCTGATCCGGCACCGGTAATTTTCCGACATGATTTTCCGGATTGGAATATTGTTCTTGCTCTTCCTGATACCCAGGGTGCCCATGATGCAAAAGAGGTTGACATTTTCCGCAAGGTATGTCCCATACCTCTGAATGAGGTTCAGGAAGTTTCTCATATTATTCTTATGAAAATGATGCCTTCAATAATTGAAAATGATATTGAGTCATTTGGCCATGCCGTTAATCACATACAAAGTCTGGGTTTTAAGAGACATGAAGTGAAGCTGCAGCATCAGGCTGTGAGGGATGTGATGGCACTGATGCAGGAATCCGGTGCATATGGAGCGGGTATGAGTTCCTTCGGGCCTGCAGTCTATGGAATTGTGGACAATAAGGAGGATGCTGCTTATGTTATGGAAGACGTACAGGATCATCTTGACAGGACTATCGGTGGCAGGGTCATAGTAACAAAGGCAAACAATTCAGGTGCAGATATAAGGAGGGTGTGATATGGAATTCACTACATGGTTTGGAAAACTTCAGCTGGATACTGAGGGTGAGGTAGAGGATTGTAAGCTGTTTGATAAGGATCCGGAAAAGCTGGCTGAACTTGTCTTCGAGTCACAGGAGAATGTGCAGGATGTTCCGCTTAAGCGTCCTGATCTCCGTAAGGCTGCTCTGGAGTCTGGTTTTGTAGAACTGGATGAGGATTATGACATCCTGCTGAGGGATGTCTGTATCAGGGCAGCTAAAAGCCAGATATCCAGTACAGATACCGATGATGTACGTATCGTGCATGCAGTTGAGGCGCTTGATGATATTGATAAGAATGTAAATGAGCTCAGTGAGCGCCTGCTGGAATGGTATGGTGTCTATTTCCCGGAACTGGGGCTTACCGGAGAGCCACTGGCAAGATTTGTGCTGGCCTTTGGTTCACGTGCTAATGTGCCTGAAGACCATGCGCTATTTGAAAAGGCATCAAAGTCAATGGGAGCAGAACTCTCTTTTGCAGATGAGGAACTGTTGAGAGCTTTTGCTTCAAACCTATGCAGTCTGTATGATACCCGCAGGCAGATTGAAAGTTATATTGTAACAGGTATGGGCTCCCTGGCACCAAACCTTACAGACATTGCCGGGGGTCTTCTGGGAGCCAGGCTCATAAGCATTGCAGGAAGCCTGCAGAGACTTGCAAGTTTTCCTTCCAGTACCGTGCAGGTAATAGGTGCTAACAGGGCACTGTTTAAGCATTTACGTTCAAACACGCCGTCGCCCAAACACGGTATCATATTCAATAACATCATCATCAAAAACGCACCCTGGTGGCAGAGAGGTAAACTTGCAAGAGCTTTTGCCTCGAAGATAAGCCTGGCTGCGAGGACTGACTTTTATACCGGTGAAAAGGATCCTTCCATCAAGGAAGAACTTGAGAAGAAACTGGAACATATCAGGAATACTAATCCAAATCCGCCAAAGAGGGAACCAAAGCCCCAGTCAAAGGGCAAGGGCGGTAAAAAAACACATAGATGCAAGAGGAAAGGCGGTAAGCGCTGATGTCAGTTAAAGAGTTATATCGCGGTATCTATGAATTGGATATCGACGACAGGAAGGTACTTGCTACCAGAAATCTCATGCCGGGTATCAGTGTTTACGGCGAGCGTCTCATAGAAGAGGAGGGTGAAGAGTACCGTCTCTGGGACCCAAGCCGTAGTAAGCTTGGAGCTATGGCATTGAAGAAATTTGAGATTCCTCTTACATACGATTCCACTGTATTATATCTTGGTGCAGCCTCGGGTACAACCGTGAGTCATGTTTCGGATATACTCCGGGACGGCCTGGTCTACGCAGTCGAATTTTCTCCCCGTACCATGCGTGATCTTATCCAGCTCTGTGACCAGCGCCCAAACATCATCCCTATACTTGCGGACGCCAACAAACCCCAATCATATGCACACATTGTTGAAAAAGTGGATGTTATCTTCCAAGATGTTGCCCAGCCCAACCAGGCAGAGATCGCAGCTATCAACTCGAAATATTTCCTTGAAGAGAATGGTCATTTGATGCTTTCCATCAAGTCAAGGAGTATCGACACCGTAGCCAGTCCCAAAAAGATATTCAAGGACGAGGTTCGCAAATTAGAGACCGACTTTGACGTGGAATTTGAGGTGCTGCAGAGAAAAGAACTTGAGCCGTTCCATGAGGACCATTTGGGTTTAGTGGCTCAGATGTTTGTGGATGAAGATTGAAGTAAGCTGTATGTAAATAAGGTTTTTTGGATTTAGTGCCTGTGCAGCCATACGCCGCAGGCGGCACATTCCATTATCAGCAATAATCTGTAACACATAAGCAATAACGGCAATTTTAAATATGTTTCATTCCAGCATCCATTTCCAGATGGGCGTCACAATTATTTTTCTGCCATTCATTTTAATCTCATCTTCGCTGTCATCGGTGAGGATGAGGCCTTCTTTTAATTTGTAGGCTTTTAAGGCTTCCAACAGTCCTTCAATCTCTCTTTTTCTGGTATCTGGATTTTCAAGGCTCTGCGTGACCTGGATTGCTTCTCTTATGTTGTAGCCGTCCCTTATGACAAAATCACATTCTTTTTTATCTCTGTGATAGTAGACTTCTTCGTTTCTTCTTTTGAGTTCCATGAACACAATGTTCTCAAGGATTCTTCCGTAGTCTTCGGATGTCCTGAATCCCAGTATCTTTGCTATGGCAGTATCCACGAAGTAGACTTTTTTGCTGGAGTAAACCTGTTTTTTAAGGGAAGCAGAGAATTTTGGTACAAGAAAAGCGAGATAGCTGTTCTCGAGGTACTCGAAGTATTCCTTTACTGTTGTTGCACTGGAAAGTCCAGTGAGCTTTTTGATATTGTTGTAACTGATCTCCTTTGCGATATTAGATGCTGCAAAGTAAGCTGTTGTTTTCAATGCCTTTTCATCTTTGAGATTGTATCTTGCAACTATATCTCTGTAGATTATGTTCTCATACAGTGTCTTGATATAGAGCTCATCCCGGTTTTTCACAAATTCCGGTATTCCTCCAGTTTCAATATACTCATTGAAGTGTTTCTTGATCGTACTCTTTTCAACGGTTGTAAGTACGTTTGACGAAGGCAGCTCATATTTTTTGAAATCGAGAAATTCCTTGAACGAATAAGGATACAATGAATAGCTAAGATGCCTGCCAGTCAGATGAGTTCCCATTTCCCGACTCAGCATACTTGCATTTGAACCTGTGACATATATCTTTTTTCCACCGTCATGCAGCCGTCTGACAAATCTCTCCCAACCCGGTATATTCTGTATCTCATCAAAAAAGGTAACTATTCAGCCTACCACAATTAGCCTATTGATACTGATTTAATCAAAACGGAGATGTTTGCTCACTAACAACCTAAGAATCAAAAAAGCAATCAATGGCAACAATCAAAATTAATGATCCTAATAAAATGTAGGTCTCAACTTTTTGTCAAGATTGCTATTGATAGTGTTTTTATCAGGCTGAATAGTTACCAAAAAAGTAAGTATTTCTTTCACCATAAAGCTCGAGAAGAATCTCCTGCATCATCTGGAAATCTTCAATTGTAAAATCAAATAACCTCTCATCGTCAAAGTTCACAAAATAACTCTCATGAAGATTCTCCTTCCTAACCTCTTCCATAAGCGTTGATTTCCTAACTTTACGAAGTCCTGCCACTATAACGATAAGATCTGACTTCTTACCTTTAACCTCATCCAACAACTCTCTTTTAACCAGTTCTTTCACATCTTTGATCTGATCGTTCTGTTCTTTCAACAGAATTTTTAGTTTATCTTTGTCCATACTTTTTGTTTGGAGGTGGTTGTTTATATACATTTGGTTTGGTAAACCAAATAAACACATGTTTATTACAATTAGTAAACCAAATATGATGTGGGCATAGTTGCCATTTCAAAAAAGATGTTCAAGGAAGAGTTTTGAAAACTTGAAAGCGACTTTGATATTGAATTCCAGGTACTGCAAAGAAAAGAGCTTGACCCATTCCACGAGGATCATTTAGGTTTGGTGGCACGGATTTTTGTGGATGAAGATTGAGGTTTAGTTCTCTTCTTCACTAAATATTTCACTATATTTAGTTTTTAAATTTGTGTGAGTTAGATATGATTTCTTTATTATATCTTCTATTTTTAATATTTTTGCTTCTTTTTGAATTTCATTAACTGCATGTATTATTATTTCCGATATGATTTTTTGCTTTTTGTTAATAGCTTTTTCTCCCATCGTTTCTAAAGTGTCTAATACTATAATAGTTGCATTTAGTAGATTATAGTTATTAACTAAACATTTATTACTTAAGAGATACAACTATTTTTCATGGCTAAACCAGAACAAATTCTGATAGAGCATCATCTTTCATTAGAGGAATTGCTTAAACATATTAAGTCGTTAGAGAAAGATACAAGAGTTCTACAACGTTTGTATTTTGTTAAACACCGTTATGAAGGTGCTTCAGTTAATGAAGCGGCTAAACTTGTAGGGATATCAAAACCCGTTGCATATCAATGGCAAGAACGGTGGAATCAAGACGGATATAAAGGTTTGAAACCCAGGTTTTCAGGAGGTTGCCCTTCAAAACTCACTAATGACCAAAAAGAAAAACTAAAGACCATGTTACATGAGCGTGATGACTGGTCAACAAAAGCAGTTCAGGAACTCATATATAATGAGTTTAAAGTTCAATACACCATTAAGCAAATATTAGTCATCTTGAAAAAGTTTGGCATGCATCATGGCAAACCCTATACACATGATCATCGAAGACCAGAAGACGCAGAAGACCGTTTAAAAAAAACTTACCATTAATCGATGATGGTTGCGTTATCGGCTTTCTTGATGAATCATCTCCACAAACAACATCAAATACAGTTCGTTTATGGTCTTTCAATAAACCTGTTATCTTCAAAAACACAACCAGGCTAAAAGCAAACTCCTTCGGGTTTTATGCATTGAATGGTAATTCAGTTATAAATTTTAAGGAACATTCAACCAAAGAAGATGTATGTTCATTTCTGTCAACTGTAAAAAACAGTAACATAGGAAAAAGAATTGTAATCATTCTCGACAATTTTAGATCACATCGAGCAAAAGATACATTGGATTTTGCACAGGCAAATGACATCGAATTGGTCTATTTACCTCCATATTCGCCAGACTTGAATCCAATAGAATTCATCTGGAAGAGCGTCAAAAGAATAATTTCTTGTAATTTTGTGAAAGATCTTGACCATATGAAAAATCTGATTGCTGAGACGTTTATTAGTTGTTCATCAAAGATTAGTTTCGCAAGAAAATGGGTAACTATTCAGCCTACCACAATTAGCCTATTGATACTGATTTAATCAAAACGGAGATGTTTGCTCACTAACAACCTAAGAATCAAAAAAGCAATCAATGGCAACAATCAAAATTAATGATCCTAATAAAATGTAGGTCTCAACTTTTTGTCAAGATTGCTATTGATAGTGTTTTTATCAGGCTGAATAGTTACGTATTTTCTTTTATTGATTTTAGCCCATTTCTTACGGTTTCGTTATCCTTTTTTTCTAAAGAGGAGTTTATAATGTCAACAATAGGCTGAATTGGATCATTCTCTTCAATTTTCCCATCCTCTTCCAAAGATTTGAGAATTTTATTCTTTGTAATATCCGCCGCCAACAATTTAATCACAGTCGAAGGCTTCAACAAATCAAGAGTCTTCAACATATACGGCACCAGACAAATGAAAGCAAAGAACCCCATAAAATAAGCAGTGAAAATGGCGCCCTCCGTATAATTACTCAAAACACCAAGCCCGATGATCTTAATCAGTCCCAGTCCGTAGAAGATGGTAATAATGTAGATGCTCAGAAGTATCCACATATCGGGTTTTCTTTTGTAAACATCGATGACCCTTGCGGAATAGGATTGGGCTGCAAGCTGCACGGCTACAAGGCTTAGTGTGATCACCAATGCGATGACGGCTGCGAGACTCTGGACTAGGGCGCTGAGGAGATAACGCTCGTTATCGAAGTTGATGTTGTTGTTTGGAAAGGTGAAATCAGGAAAAATGAACTCGAATATGCCGAAAATGAATGTGAATACTAAGGCTATGCTAGCGAATATCGAAAGATAGAACAGTGTCCTGTTTATCCATGCAGGTCGGTCAAAGAAATCTGCTAATTCATTACATTTCTCTTTCAGTTTATTAGGTAGCATGCCCACATAAAAATAAACAGTTTCAATAAATAAAACAGTATCGAAGTAATCTTTTTGACAGTGCCCTATTGAAAAACTGCTTCATTTAAGTTCTTCAAGGATTTGATGCATTTTTTCTTTTAGCTCAGGCAGATCATGCTGGACTATGTCCCACGTGAGTTGGAGATCAACACCAAAATATCCGTGGATAAGCTTGTCTCTGGTTCTTGCCATTTCACTCCACGGTACATCAGGATACTGTACTTTAAAGTCTTCAGGGATGTTTTTTGATGCTTCGCCTATAATCTCTATTCTTCTGATAGTTGCATCCTGAAGTTGAATATCTTCCAGAAAATCTTCTTTAGTTCTGCTATTAGTGAAGTCCTCTATCTTGTCGATAGAATCCACTATGTGCATCAAAAAGACTTCAGGGTCTTTCATAGTATCTTCACTTCTTCTTTGAGGATTCGTTCTTTGATAAGCGGGCTTATGGAATCATAGGTGACAACTTCGATTTTCCTGTTTGATTTCTTTTCAAGTTCCAGTTCTAACCTTGCGAGATCAAAAAGGCTTTTTCTGTCTTTAAAACGAACAAGAATATCGATATCACTATCTTCTCTTGCCTCGTTCCTGGCAAATGAACCGAAGATGCCAGCTTTATCAACGTCATTCTTGATAAGTATTGGAACAATTGTCTGTTTGTACTTGTTGATTTGATTCTCTGTTATTTTGTCAAAACTCATATTCATAACTCTATTAGTTATCATTCTTATTAAGTTTCATGTAGGAGTTCTTTCCAAAAAGTACAAGTTTTTCAAATCAAAAACTTTATCTAGACACATCTCATAAATGAGATTCTGCTCAAATTTGAGATTTGTGTGGTCGATCAATGTATACAATAACATCCCTGAAAAGACTTGCATTGCTTGATGCTATCGAAAAACCTGTAAAGATATCTTCCAGTGAGTTTATGTACCATATATCCGCAAGTTCCAAGACCGCTGCACGAGTCCTGAAGCAGCTCGAAGAAGATGGCTACATCGGAAGGCAGCTCGTTGCAGGCGGGCAGATGGTCCAGCTTACAGATACAGGAGTCGAGATTCTTAAAAAAGAGTATGCAGATTACCAGCAGATATTCTGCAGGGAACATGCTGACCTGGAGCTCTACGGAAATATCATTACGGGCCTGGGAGAGGGACAATACTACATTGCAAAGGAAGGTTATATGTCCCAATTCAGGGACAAGCTTGATTTCAAGCCATTTCCGGGAACTCTTAACGTGAGGCTTGCAGACCAGAGTGTGCAGATGCGCGATAGTATGGATATTAATATCCAGCCACTTGTGATACATGGTTTTAATGACGGGGAACGAAGTTTTGGAGGCGTCAGGTGCTACCCGGTAGAAATAGAAGGAATAAAAGGTGCGGTCATAGTTCCTGACAGGACACACTATCCGGCCGACCTCCTTGAAATAATCGCACCTGTCAAATTGAGAGAAATGCTTGGAATAAGCGACGGCGACGAAGTAAAGATAGTTGTGAAGAATCTTCAAAAATGCAAGTGATGAGTGATAATATGGATTCAGGCTCAAACGGATACAGCGAAAATATAAGAAGAGCTATCACTGCTCTTCAGAATGGCGAGATGATATTGCTTTTTGACCTGGAAGGACGGGAGGCTGAGACTGACTTCACAATCCCGGCAGCGGCTGTTAAGCCTGATGATGTCAGGTGGATGCGCAGGGATGCAGGCGGCCTTATTTGCGTTGCCCTTGATTCCGATGCTTCCGAGAAATTAGGTCTTCCATTCATGGCAGATATCATAAGAGAGGCAAACCAGTGCAGTACTGCCCTGGACAGGATCGTGGAAAAAGGTGGTGACCTCAAATATGATTCACGCTCATCATTCTCCATCTGGGTGAATCACAGGGACACACGCACCGGTATTCCGGACAATGACCGGGCACTGACCATTAATAAACTGGATGAGGTTGTTGAAAAAACACTCAGGAATGAAGATATCCATTTTGGAAATGAATTCAGGACTCCCGGACATGTTGCAACCTTACGTGCTGCAAAGGGACTTGTCCATGAGCGCATGGGCCAGACCGAATTATCCATTGCTCTTGCAAAAATAGCAGGCATAACACCTGCAATGGTAGTCTGTGAGATGCTTGATGATAAGACCGGAAGAGCCCTTGAGAAAGATGATGCAAAAGAGTATGGAAGTAACAACAACCTTGTATTTGTCGAGGGTGAAGAAGTAGTGGAAGCCTACGACATCTGGTTGAGCTCACAGCCTCGGAAAAGCTAAAATACTGTAATGTATATGTACATACAATCCTGCGGGATCGTAGGGTAGCCTGGTCCATCCTGTTAGGCTGGGGGTCTAGCGACTGGAGTTCAAATCTCCGCGATCCCACCATTTTCTACTGTTGATTTATGAGGTATTACACGTAGTGTCATGCCTTTTCTCGCGCTCCAGAAGCGTCATCTGGGTTTTTAATCTCCACAGTCCTACGAATTATTTTTTTAAAAAAGGCTGGTTCTGAAAGTTTTATGGAACCAGAATTTCGTCAATTGCGTGGATCATCCCATTACTGCATTCAATATTAGCCTCGATTATATTCGCAGTATCGACTTTTATGCTATCCGTGGCAGTGATCTTCAGTTTGTTTCCACTTACGGTTTCAAGTTCTGTAAGTCCTGCAAGGTCTTCTGTAGTATATTTTCCTTCCACGATGTGATAGTTGATAATGCCAAGCAGGTAGCCATGGTCATCAAATGATTCATCTACGACTTCATCTGGTATTGGTCCGAAAGCTGTTTCCACCGGTGCAAAAATGGTGAATGGTCCTTCGTTGCTGTACTTATTTGTGAGCTTGAGTTTCTCTGCGGCTTTCAGGAGGGTCGAAAAAGATCCCTTCTCTTTTGCTGTTGCTATCAGGTTCTTCATTTCAGTCATTTTCAATCCTCTTATTCTATCAAACCTATGTCCTTTATTGTTAAAAAATGGTTTGAATACATATATGACCTTACAAAAAGGTTCCAATCGAAATAATTAATACAGAGTCATTACAACTCTTTTAAAGGTGGTAACAAATAGCTCCGATAATTGTAGCAAAAGACCTGCAAAAATCATTCAAAGACCTTGCAGCTGTAAACAGTATAAGTTTTAATATTGATGAAGGTGAGATGTTCGGCTTTCTCGGGCCGAACGGAGCGGGCAAGACCACTACCATGCGCATGATTCAATGTGTTTCTCCGGTAACCGCAGGTAAGCTCGAGGTTCTTGGGATGAATGTTGCAACTCACCAGAGGGAAATAAAATCATTTATGGGAGTCGTTCCTCAGGAGAATAATCTCGACGGGGATTTTACAGTCTATGAGAACCTGCTGGTTTATTCAAGATACTTTGATATTCCACGTGAAGAAGCAGAAAAAAGGGTTGAGGAGTTACTGGATTTTGTGCATCTCCAGGAAAAGAGGGATGTTATGACAGAAAGCCTGTCAGGCGGTATGAAACGCAGGCTTGTCCTGGCAAGAGCACTAATAAATCAACCCAGACTTTTGATACTTGATGAACCAACCGTTGGACTCGATCCACAGGCTCGGCATCTCATATGGGACAAGCTCCGCGGGCTCAAAAAACAGGGAGTTACTATTGTTCTCACATCACACTACCTCGATGAGGTGGAAAAACTTTGCGACAGGCTGGTAGTAATGGACAATGGTAAAATACTGGTAGAAGGCAGCCCTCGTGGAGTAATTGAGGAGTTTATAGGTTCGGACATAATTGAGGCAGAACACAACCCTCAACTTCTGGAATGTCTTGAGAAAAAGGAAGCAAGCTACGAAGTTATCGGTGATATTGTTCACATTTATCCTGACAATGCCATGGAGCTATCTGAATTTCTCCTTATGGAATGTTCCCTCTCCAAGATAAGCGCAAGGCCGGCGACACTTGAAGATGTCTTCCTTAAACTTACAGGCAGGAGGCTTCGGGAATGAAGATGGCCGATTATTTCGCAATTCCAAGTATAAGTTCCAGATCATATAAGGTCTGGCAGCGGAACAAAGATGTCTTCATGAAAGATTTAAAACTGAATTTCCTTCCTCCTTTCCTTGAACCTATAATGTATCTGATAGCACTGGGTTTTGGCCTCGGTAAATTCATTGAGAGTATTGATGGTGTCCCGTATGCCAAATTCATCGCTCCTGCACTCATAGCTGTTTCAGTTATGTATGCAGCATTTTTCGAGTGCAGTTACAGTTCATATGTCAGGATGTACTACCAGAAAACATTCGATGCTATCATTGCAACACCCCTGACGATTGAGGATGTGATAGCAGGTGAGCTTCTCTGGGGAGCCACCAGAAGCACGATAAACGCAACTGTAATGATACCTGTGATAGCTCTTTTTGGTCTTATCGATCTGAAATACTCACTTCTCATAATTCCGTTCGCATTTCTTTGCGGACTTCTATTTGCAGCTATTGGCATGTGTTTTACTGCGATAACTCCCAATATAATGTCTCTTAGCTATCCGATACTTTTGTTCATAACCCCAATGTTCCTTTTCAGTGGAACTTTCTTCCCTCTAAGTGCTCTTCCGGCACCGGTGCAATATTTTGCAGTTGCCTTTTTACCACTAACTCACATGGTAAATGTCATAAGATCCCTGTCATTCGGGATATTGAGTTCATCCTTATTGTTTGATATTGTGTGGATCCTGTTTGCAAGTGTAATTCTGCTGATACTTTCGATAAATCTCATGAAGAAGAAACTGATAGTCTGAATAACTGTTAAGTTAAAACGCGACATATGTCAAATCACAGAGCGCCATGAATGTATTTATTCAATGGTAACAGAATGTGTAGCGATAGGTTCATAAAATAAATCATCAATTGGTGTAACAATGAAAAAATACTTGATCCTGGTATTGTGCCTTTTCGGTCTTGTGATCTTTGCAAGTGGCTGCATTGATGATCTTGTACCGGTAAAAGATGAAGGTACTCAGCCGGAGTTATCTGCATACGAGTTTGAGGTTTTCCTGAATGATAGTTATGATGAAGGAAATTTAACTCCGACTCACACATTCTATCTTTCAAAGAACGGGTCTGCAAAGGTAGTTTCAATAGTTGAGAACGAATCTGTTATTGATATAATCCCTCTGGAAGATTTGAGCACTTCAGACGATGAAGTTGTAAGTAATATTGTTGTACTAGGGGACCTTTCCAACAAAACCAATGCAACACCGGAAAAGTTTACTGATTTTTCACTGATGGAAGGAGCTTCTGAGATTAATTATACAATTTCAGAAGATGTTATTCGTGGACAAAAGCATGTGTTCATTACATTTGAAGCACCAATAACCGGATTTGTGGCTTATACAATGTCAACACCACTGGGCCAGGATTTCATATACATCACAACACCTCCGTCTGTAGTTCGTTTTGTTTTGCCAGAGGGGTATACCACTGGTAATCCTCTTATAGGCAAGCCCAAGCCCTCTCCAGATGCTTTATATCTTGATGCATCTAATCGTGAAAACCTTGTGTGGCACAATGAACTGGAAACAAATGGTTTCCTGAGCATGCTTGGCAGATATTCTGCGGAAGAACAGGCAGAAATAGAGCCGGTTCCAAAACTCATCACAGCTAAATTCTACACAACATCAGCACCAACAGGTCTCAGCGTTGCTGCGGCTATTCTTGGTATGATTGCATTTTTTGTCTTTTTCAGGTATAGGCTTCAAAAGAGAACACTGGAAAAAATTCGAAGTGATATCGAGAAACAGGTAGTCGTTCCCAAAAATAAAGGAAAAGATTGAATCAAAGGTATTCAAAAACCATGCCATCATATCCAAGTGGATATTCTTTGACTGCCTCGTCATGGGGCTTAAAGAAATGGCTAAGGTGTGTGAATACGACTTTTTTGGCTTTAATTTCCTGAGCAAGGTCCATAGCTTCTGCCGTATTCATGTGCTTTTTGACCTCTACAGTAGGCGGAACAATAGCATCAGCAATTAACAGATCAGGTTCCATGATAGTATCAATACTCTTTTTAGGAATATCCCTTTGTGTATCTCCTGTGATAACCACTTTTGTATTGCCATCTCGTATCATAACACCGATAGATCTCTTAACGGGTGGGTGTATTACCTCAAAAAGAGTGAATTCCAGGCCAATGAGCTCAAAAGGTTCATACATGTTCCTTTCATGCTTTTTAGGCCGGAGGAACTGCAGATAATCAAGAATATATTCCAGTGTTTCAGTTAGTCCGTAAACATCCACATTGTACTGAACCCTGTGAAATTCGGCAAAACCTGCAAAATGGTCATAATGACCATGTGTCCAGATTACTCCGTCAATGTGTTTTGTCCCGGTTTTAAGCAGCTGGTATCGAAGATCTGGACCGGTGTCTATCAGTACCGTTCCCTCCGATGATTCTACAAGGATTGCAAATCTGGTTCTCTGGCTTTTACCGCCGTTATGTGCATCCTGGCATGTAGGACAATTGCAACCAATAACAGGGGTGCCGGTGGCATCTCCTGTTCCAAGAAGTGTTATCTTCATGAATTGTCCTGCATTTGCTCAATCTTCATATTCATTGGTTTTGATGACCGTTCTCTCATCGAATGCTGCGATTGCATTGAGCATGTCTTTTTGTGTAAGCTCGGTTCTCTCTGTTACAAGTGCAGTAAGCACTCCTTCTCGGATGACCATTCGAAGATCGGAACCACTGTAGCCATGTGTAAGGGAGGCGATCTCGGATGTGTCGAAATCCCCTTCAATCTCTTTTGTAACAATGTCAAGTATCTTCTTGCGCATATCCGTATCAGGGAGAGGGAATTTCATTATATCATCAAAACGTCTCCACGCAGCTGAATCCAGCATTTTTGGGTGATTGGTAGCCGCCAACAGCAGGACTCCATCATTTGTGAGGCTTATGTCATCTATAGCCTTGAGCAGAGTATTGACTGCTCTTTTAAGTGCAGCATGCTCATCTGAGGAGCGGGTCTTTGCTACGAAATCGAACTCGTCAATGAAAAGTATGCACGGATTCAACTTTTTTGCGAGAGCGAATACACGGTCAATGTTCTTTGCGGTCTCACCAAGATACTGGTCAGTTATCATGGACAGTTTCACTTCTACAAAGGGGATGGCAAGATGTTCTGACATGGCCTTCGCAAGTGATGTTTTCCCGGTACCAGGAGGGCCAACCATCAATATTTTTCCCACATCATAGAGTCCAATGCGCTTCAGGTAATCCCTGTACTGAATAGCCTTGACTATTTTCTTGACTTCTTCTTCCTGTTCGGTCGTAAGAATGAATTCTCTGAGTGTCTGCCTGATATCCTCAGGAGCACTTATCTGGGCGAGCTTGAGCATCTCTCCCCCACCCTCTTCTTTAGAGATTTCCTCAATAAGGGACTCAATCCATTCCCTGTCAACTTCTTTTGGCCTTACCTTGGATTTTGCGCTGCTGTAGTCTGCACCTTCTGCTTGCTTTTTCTCATAATGATAGGCAAGTACCGGGTTGTGCGCTATTTTATCCATCGAGCCATCTCTTTTCTGGAACCAGTCTGCTCCTACTTCAAGAGCTGTTATCCTGACAGAGAAATCCATGTCATCTATTGCGACAAAAGGAAGCATTTTCAACTTGCTATCTACACTGTCAATGTCAAATAATTTTTCTATGTCTGTAGTTTTTACCCTGATAGGTTTTGGAACCGTTCTTTGTTCCCTGTTCCAGTAGAATTTACGTACTTGCTTAGGGAGGTCGTTTACATCCAGTTCAGGATATTTGTTGTATACCTGTGCAGTAAGCAATAGTTCGATGATATCAAGAGTTATGTCGGGCATGTTCTTACCTGATTAAATTATTTATTAATTGGAAGTTAACTATTCAGACATTACATATTATACATCTTTTTAGATATATTTTTTGTATACTCCTACTAAATATATTCTTTAAATATTATTATGCTCGCCATGTATCTGATCTATTTTTGAAGAACAGACCAGCTTATACAAGCCGGATAACATCTTTTGAAGGTGAGTATATCTCTCCTGCCTGCATCATCTTTTTGATAACGTCATCAAATCTGTCTTCATCAATGTCCCTGGCTATGACCATTTTTTTTAGATCACCATAAAACATCTGTTTATTATTGGATTGGAGTACTTCAAGTATTAAATCATCTGCATTTTTCATTTTCTGACATTTTCGCTTGTCAATAAAACATGCAGCCTTTTCATCAATCTCCTCACCAAATATCTGATGCTCGGTTCTGGAAACACTCTCATTTTCAGCCTGTATGGTGTATGTTTCGTTCTCTATTATACTGGCCTGTACCTGTGTCCTGAAGGATCTTGCTTCGTTAAGGTCTTCTGATGAAAAGAAGATACGCAACTTTCTGACCATTAGTGTTGCGCTGCACCTCTGGCAACGAGTGGTCTTTGAACTTTCAAGTTCAATGATCTGTGCATTCTTCCTGCATTTTGTACATATAATGACCCCGTATACCATCGGCAGCTTTTTAGTATGTATCCTATAAATAGTAAGCCTCACAGAGAAGAGGACCAAAAAGTAAATTCAATGATACAATGATACGAAGAGCATTGGTTTCTGACATTCCTGAAATTGTTGAGATAGAGGATTGTTCCTTTGAAGTTCCCTGGCCGGATTTTCTTTTCAAGGCCCATCTTAGTAATCCGGGTTTTCTTGTTTATGAGGGAGACAGGGTACTTGGTTATGCAATAGTTGGGTCATCAGAAGATAAAAGAAAAGCTCATTTACAGAGCATTGCAGTTCATAAGGAATGCCTGCGGCAGGGAATTGCCAGCAAACTGCTTGAATGGTGCATTGACCTTGTGAAGCTTTATGGCTTCAATAAAATGATGCTTGAAGTGAGAGAGTCTAATGTAACTGCTCAACTTTTCTATTCAAATAATGGTTTTCTGGTTGAGGGAAAAATAGATGGCTACTATCTTGATGAAAATGCCATTGTAATGGGCAGGGAAATCTGATCTATTTACCAAATCTTCTCTGACGCTTTTGAAAATCCCTTATTATCCTGATTATATCCAGTTTCCTTACGTTGTACCAGTTGACATCAGTGAAGTAAAATTCGGAATAGACCGTTTGCCATATCAAAAAATCAGATAGGTGCTTTCCTCCTGAACGAATGAATATGTCAGGTTCGTGTTTCATCACCAGATGGGATTCGATATCTTTTTCGCTTATTTCTGAGGCTTTGATCTTCCCTTCTTTTACATCTTTCAGTACGGAAATGACTGCATTTGTAACTTCCCTGCGTCCTCCAAAACCAACAGAAACATAGACTTGAAATCCTTTTCCTTCTTTTTTTGAGCAGCTTTTTCCGCTTTCTTCGTATATCTCGTATCCTATATCATTAGGTATTTTTAAAAGGATCTCGTTGAGTTTCACGGTTAACTTTTCTATCATTTCAGATTTGAGCTTTTCCTCGGTGTCCAGTACATCGACGTAGATACTGGTCCTCTTTATTCCAAGTTGCTTGCACCAGAGGATATAATCTTTTATTTTCCTGAAACCGCCTTTTTCCAGCAGGTCGGTTTCAGAAAGTGCCAGAGAAACATGCTCAGGGCTGGGATACTTCGTGACCTGCTGTAGTAAATGCTTCTCATAGATGGAAGTTACAAAGCTCATGTATTATCCTGACACTTTATTTTGTTTTTATTTTGCAGTGGAAACTATCTTAACAACATCCCCGTCATTGAGTTCGTGCTTTTCTCCAAGTCGCATTTTTGTTTTCCCATCTACTGCATAGAGGAATCCTTCTCCGATATCTGAATGGATCTTGTAGGCGAAGTCATGGGCATTTGAACCTTTTTTCATGAGGAATGCATCAGGTAGTACTCTTCCATTCTTATCGGTCCATTTTCCTTCATCTTCTACAGGATAGACGATTATGAGGTCGAGAATTTCGAAAACAGCGTTGTTGATACATTTTTGTATGCCTGTACCGTCCATTTTCTGTACAAGGGTGCGTACGTTCTCAAGTCCCTTTTTCTGGGCGGCGTTGAGTTCTTCAGACTGGATGCTGAAGTCATTGTCTCCTGGTTCATATTTTATGGCTTGGCTCTTGGCTGCTGATCTCAGGGCAAGCTCCGCGGCCGCACTTGTGGCTACTACCATCTGGTCAAGTGCCTGTAGGTTAGTTACATTCTCCGGTGGCGCAACATCTGTTTTGTTGGCGGCGATTATCATTGGTTTGCTCAGAATGCGGACTGCGTCACAGAAACTGATTATGTCTTCATCGGACCATTTAGTAAGATGGTTCCTGTCCAGTTTGCATTTGTTAAGGGCGGCATTGACCTGTGGCTCATCCACTCCTGCCCCGGCAAGCTGGTCTGCGAGTATGTGCTCTATTGAGAGTCCTTCCGCCTGTATCTTGCGTGAGAGTTTGGTCCAGTTTCTCTTGACGATGCTATAGATCCACATGGTGAGTTCATGGTTGAGAAAATCAATGTCGCCAAGTGGGTCGTGGTCGCCGATATCAACCGGATTACCTTCGATATCAGTTCCACCTGATGCATCGATCACGTGAATGATTGCCTGTGCCTGTCTTAGCTCATCCAGAAAAGTATTACCAAGCCCGCGGCCCTGATGTGCATCGGGTACAAGTCCGGCCACATCAATTAGTTCTATAGGTACGTAACGGATGCCTTCAACACAATTACCGCAACGTTTGCTTTGCTCTATACATGGGCACTCGGCGCGCACATATGTGACACCTTTATTTGCATTGATAGTAGTGAAAGGATAATTTGCAATTTCAACATCCGCCATCGTCGCGGCCTTGAAGAATGTGGATTTCCCCGCATTGGGTTTTCCTGCAAGTCCTATGGTCATTGACATGCTTAACTAATCACTGTCGCAGGATTTAACTTTTATTGATTGCAAGCCCTGAATAACTCCCTTTCCAAGCTCAAATCCTCCATTCCATTGATAATCTTTATATTGGAGAAAGACATTAGAACAGAAACCTTGTGTCCCGGTAGGGTAGCGGATATCCTTGAGGCCTGCGGAGCCTTAGACCCGAGTTCGATCCTCGGTCGGGACGTACTTTTTTTTTGATTTAGTAGCCTTTTCCTTTTGAAGAGTTAGTTGGTTATGATTTTGAAATAAAGTTTTGCAGAATAATGATTAGCCTTAGGTGATATTCTAATTACTCAATCGATGAGAACGAACATAAGAATAAGCAGCATTCCAAAAAAAACCGAAACCCAAAGAAATGCTCTTGTCCTCTTTGAAGCAAAATAGCCCATTGCTCCACAGATAAGAGCAGGGATTGCAAGATCAATGAAAGTCGTGATCTGCAACCAGTAACCTGTACCTGTCATTATGAAATGCGGGTCTAACAGTTCCAGAAGGATATCTGAATAAAGGTTGTAGAGAGGGATCAAAAAGACACCTGACAGTGTAGAAGTCATCTCATCCCCTGTAGTGTACCCATAATAGATAATGAGTGCTGCCGGGACACCGAAGATAATGGTGGTCATCAGGATATGCAATATTATATCTTCCATGATTGGAGAATACAGCTTATATCCCACGTCCATCAACGCAGGCAATAATGGATGTAAGATTATAATTGCTGCTGATACTATGGATCTGTTTTTGTCCATAAAACTCCCCTAAAATAAAAAAGGTGGATGGGCCACCTCATGATGCAGTTATCACAGTAGCATTCCCATCGTTGTATGCACGGTACTTGTTTGTGTATTCATTGTCAAGGAAACACTCATCATGACTAACAGTCCAGCCTACATCGTAAAAACTGGCAACCTCTTCTTCTACACCTTCGTAGTCAATGGCCTGGTGGCCGAGTGGCCATTCAAAAACACCATCATCACAATGAGCATTTGCAATAACAACAACATCTGTATTTGTAGATATTTCCCACAAACGTGTATGATTTCCACCGAATATCCGATATCTGCTTTCAGCCACACCATCGTCAGCTATCCAGCGCCGTTCTGACCGGTCATAGACATAATGTGTGTACTCCGATGGGTTGCTAACCCAGTCACCTTCATTCACTAGCACACCTTCAACTGTGGATATAGTAGTCTCTCCCCACATCAGATTTATCGGATCTTCCCTTACATACCACCAGAGTATCTTTGACCAGGTCCACTGAGGACCATTATAGTCATCCCACCATTGGTATGGTTCACTCTCAAGTGTCATGACCAGCGATGTTTTTGTCGTGTGAACCTTTTCTTCTCCTTTTTCCAACTTGAAAGTCCCGTCTTTTTTGGTCTTCAGGATCAGTTCATTCTCTTTAACGGTCAGTTTATCCCCATCATTGTTCATCATGACAGTTCCGGTTTCTAGGGGGATCTTCTTCTCTTTGTTAAATTTGTCGATCCCTGTCTTTTTCTTCAGTTCATTACCGGAATATATCTCATTTATTTCCAGGTATCCTTCTTCATACTTGTATATCTGCGTTAATTTAACATTCTTTACAATATGGTCTTTAGTCCATTTCTCCATAGATTTTTCTGGAGTAGCGTCCACAATTAGTACAAAAGTAATGCTTACCAATATTATTGCAGCAAGCAATATGACCAATTGCGGGCTTTTAGCTTTCATATTTAACCCTCTCCCAGTTGATTTTAATATCATGGGCAAAATCAGCAAAATGTGTTAAAGCTCAGCTAGATGCTGCTATTAAACCACGAAGTTGATACCATTTTATAAAACATGCCAACTCCCACCCAATATTATTATTGGATATATTGAATTATATCGCTATTGGTGAAAGTTTATTTGGTAACGAATCAACCCAAAAGCATATTTACAGTCAAATTAAAATACATTTTAAATGTCAGGGTCTATAAAGTGCCATATTGAAAGTTTTTATTTAACATCTTTGTTTTCTGCAAACTGGAAAAAGAGTGACTGGCTATTTTATTTTTTACTGGTTCCGGCAGTTCTGGTCTTCATATTTTATCTTCCTGTCAGCCTGAAAGAAACATATTTCATCCTGTACCCTTCAAAGATAACACTGTATTCGCTTTTTCTCTCAAATTATGTGCATAATGACCTGACACATTTATTGGGTAATTTAGTTTCTTATCTAACACTTTGTTTTTTAATTTTCAATCTTGAAACAAATAAACGTAACTTCTATGTGTACTCGATACTCATGTTTCTGGTTTTACCCTGGATAATATCAATTGTATCTATGAACATGATTGGCCCTAACACAACATATCAGGGTTTTTCAGGACCTGTCAGCTCGTTGTTCGGCTATCTGACATATGTGGTCTATAGATTTCTGAAAGAATACTGCTTCAAGAGCATTGATCTCACATTCCTTTTCCTGATAGTTATTATGAATCTCTTACTGGTCCTTGGGAATATTCCCTCTCAACTATTCCAGTACATATTCATAGTTACATTTGCATTGATATTGGTCTACCTGCAAAAGGATGTCATTGCAGAAGTTATCAAGAAGAATTTAGATGTCAGGAATTGGTTGAGATGTTTTCCTAATTTCAAACAATTGTACATTATGGGATTATTCATTGGAACCTTAGATTACATATTGATCCTGCCTGTTCTGGTTCCTCAAGAGATAATGCGGGACGGTGCTATTGTCAATTCTGTTGGTCACTATACAGGTTACTTTTTTGGGATTTTCATTCCTCTACTTATTTTGGCAACTTCTAAGAAATAATCGTAAATGTACAAACTGCAGGCTGACTACTTTCCTCAAAAAGAGATAGCCTGAATTTTCTTCCAGTGGATTGGTAAATGAACATAATCTCTTTGAGTGTCTGGAAGAATGTATTATTATACCTGCTATGGCATTTTTTCTCAAAATTCAATTAGCAGAGTTTTGATACTGGCAGGAGGTTGGTTGTTGTAGGGTTGCTGCCTCGCTTTAGAAATACAGGTGTAACGGTATGATGTGTAGCAATGTTCCATATCATCTTGAATTAAGGACATGAATAAACTGAAGTTTTACTTGAGCGGTAATTGATCTTCCCTGTCGGTACTATCGATGGGATCGTCCATGAAAGATATTTAAGACATTGTGTGTGGATAACATATAATTGGAGCTTTTTTAAACATAGTTCTGTTCCAGTTGTTCTGCTACATCTATTATAACAGCATTTCCAAGAGTTTCAGACTGAATTTTTGCACTGGCTATTATAGAAATGACGCTTGAAATTAATTCATCCTTACTGCTTGTATATTCTAAAATAGGGTCCGATGTTTCATCAGAAGACATAGCCATTATGTATTCTTCACCCTCATATTCAGTAACATATAGTTGAATTATTTTATCAACATTTATGAATGAACCATTCAGTGTCGTAATGTAGACTGTATACATTTGAATCTCCCCATTAACTATTATGGGCTTTGGTAATTAAACATCGTTATATAATATGATGGCCTCTTTTTATATATGAATTGTCCAAAGTGTAAGAGTTCCAGTCATAAGAAGAACGGTAGGATTGATGGTCGACAACGCTACAAATGCCATGATTGTGGATACAACTATTCAGTAGATATAAAATCCACCGCTAGCCCCGTATCTGTTAAGCGACAGGCTTTACAACTCTATCTGGAGGGGTTGGGATTTCGTTCAATTGGACGTTTTTTGGGCGTTAGTCATGTTTCTGTTCAAAAATGGATTCGAAAATTTGGTAGTGAATTAGAGGATCTAAAAAGTGAAAATGAGATTTCTGTTGTGGAATTGGACGAGATGCATACTTATATTGGGAATAAAAAAACTACTGCTGGATATGGATTGCTGTTGATAGATATGGGAAGAAATTCATCGATTGCTCTTTTGGCAGCAGAGGAACAAAAACAGGACAAAAACTCTGGAAAAAGTTAAAGACAAAAGAGGTTGGGGAAGTAATGACGGATTATTGGAGGGCATATGCCAAGTTAGTCCCCAGAAACATCCATACTCGATCAAAAGCAGAAACATATACTGTTGAAGGATACAACAGCATATTTAGGCATTTCCTGGCAAGACTAAGGAGAAAGTCAAAGTGTTATACTAAAAGTCTTGAAATGCTAAAAATCTCCGTTTTGCTCTTGATGAAATATAGGAATAAAGAACTAGCTATGTTTAATTAACAATGCCCTATTATGTTGTATATTAATTCATAAAGTTTGTCAATGGTTCTGATTAGAATATAATCTAGGTTTCAAGCGGAATTAGTCAATTTATAACACTTATTTTTCCGATTATACAAACTAATAGGAAATTATTTTCCTTTGGGTTTGCATGACTGCTGTAAATCCGAGATTATTTATACGCAAAAATGGGTTTTTTGAAATGATGTTTGAAGTTTTCCTTTAATTGGCGGAATGGGAAATAGGGCTCTGTAGAAATCCTCTAAATTATGGGACAAATAACCGTATGCAATTATTCAAAATGTACTCGATGATATTGATATAATTTGTTAAATTAAGTCCACAAATACTGATTTTGGTAGGTTTTCTACAGAGCCGGAAATAGTAAAATTTATATGCAGCAAGTTAGTTGTATCTACAACCATTATCCTATAAATATAGCGACTTCTTTTCAAAAGGAGATTAAAAATGACAGAGACCAATCTTACAAAAATTATAAAGGATATGGCTTTTGAACTGGGTGCTGATTTTATTGGTATCACTGACAAATCATGCTTTGAAAATTTAGATTATACAGGAAACAAACCTCAGGATGTAATGAAGGGGTTGAAGTCAGTAATAGTTCTGGGAGTTTCTGTACCACGGGGGGCTTTTGAAACGTTGCCCAAGGGCAGGGGTGAATATACAAATACACTTATGGCAGCTACAGCCACATTAAGAATCATTGCATTCCAGCTGGCTAAGCATATTGAAAAAGAAAGTTATATGGCAACAATTGCTCCGAGCGAGGGAAGCGAATACGGTTACTGGTATGCCGATCGTGAGACGCTAAAGGGTGTTCTTTCTTTCAAATATGCTGCTTATCAGGCAGGGATTGGAAACTTTGGCATGAACCATCTTCTGATTACAAAAGATTTTGGACCAAAAGTACGCATGACTTCTATACTGACAGATGCACCATTTGATTCTGAAGAAAAGATAGAACTTCCACTTGTCAATGATGCATGCAGTAAGTGCATGAAGTGCATCGAGATATGTCCGGTTGATGCCCTTACAGAAGAAGGAATTATTCACAGGGAAAAGTGTGCTGAGTATATGTTCAATGATCTTGGTGGACTTCGATGTGGACTCTGCATCAAAGTATGCCCTTTGAACCAGTTCTAATTATTCAAACCGCAAGCATAGCTACGGTGAAGCTTAAATATGTTTCATCATAATCAATGCTTTTTTTCTTTCTCTTTCTATCTGGTACATCTCCAACCTTTGAAAGTAGAGTTTCTTTATTATGGGGTTCCACCAACCCACCAATTTATTTTAGCAAGTGGCCATTTTCTTTTCATATTTGGATTATATATTGATATCTGAAATGAGGTATAAGTCATTGTCCATCTTTTTTTGAAGGAATTTTATACAGTCTCACATACTACCTCATCACTTCCTTCATTATGGGTAAATGGAAACCCAAGCAAAATCCACTAATATACCTATTCGAGCTGTTAATTTTGTATAACTTATGTTCTTCGTGCAATATGGTCAATCCCCAGTGTTCTTTTTAGCTTTCACTGGAATTTTACGAGAAACATGGATGTGATAGTCTTTGATGGTATATGTACTCAAAATTTAGGAAGATGCATGGGGTTGGGCTATAATCTTAATTTTTGCAGAATATTTTGCTATCCAAAAAAGCCATGTTTGATTCGCCTTATTTATATACAATTTTTTCCATTCTACTATTATGACCAATCCAGACATTGCCACATACATCAAAGAAGCCGATCTTATTGAAAAGATGTATATGAATCTGCTGGGAGGTACCACTCAAAAAAGGATGAAGCCTATTGAAGATGGTTCTACGGGATTGCCGAATGTAGAATACAGGATATGCGAGATAAATTCAAAGAACGAGATTCTGCAAAGTGCTCTTTTGCAGAGGTACGAAGATTGGTATGAAAGCTGCCGGGAGCTTGTTCAGGAATATGCAGGTTCGGGCAGGACATCAAAACATGAAGACCTTGCAGAGCTGCACCAAAAGATAGTGACCCTCATCGGTCTGAAAGACCCTGTTGGCAACTCCAATGAGAAAAAACATCTAAGAAAAGTGTTCATCGCCTGTTTTGATGCTCAGGTCAGTATAATCCACTCAGTAGGACATCGTATCGTTTTAGCAAGGAACGATCGCCAGAGAAGTGTTACAGCAAATCTGGTAAATTCTGAACTTGAAGAAGCAGAAAGTCTGTATGAACAAGGGTCCTTTCCTCATGCTGGTATCATTGCTGGAAAAGCTCTTGAAAGCTACCTGAAAATGTTGTGTGACGTGAATGAGGTTGAATTGACGCCTGAGGACACGATGCTAACAATGATTCAAAAAATTCATGAGTCCGAAAATGCTTACAAGTTTGATGTGGGGATGCTGGGAGCAATAGAACATCTTGCGGCTTTAAGCGCTAAATGTGGCGATCTTGATGATGAGTTTCTGGAAGATAATATAAGGGAACTGATCGACCAAACAAGGGAAATGGTTGTTCTGGGTTTTTGTTGAATTTAGTAATAGATTATTTCTGTCCTCTATATCTTTTTTTCGTGCGTTATCTAAATAAACAGTTCTGGAAAGCTGAAGCTGTCATTTATTTCTAATATTTTATCTTTAGTACATTATAAAATTATGCGGGAAGACTTAAACGTTATCTGTAAGATACACTACATCGTAGCTAATAATACAATTTGGTGGTACCCAAATATGATAACTGATTATACTATAGCCATCCAGAGGCATTACTTGATGCTTTTGTTTATTCGATCATCCATGCATGAAGTAGGCTTGAAATGTCTTTTTTAGAGGATATCAAACCGGTACTGCTTTTGTATGTTGTAGGAGATACGTTAACAACTCTTTATGCATTGCAGACTGGTATGTTCTATGAAGGAAATCCTGTGTTGTCCCGGATTTTCAGTATGTACGGTTATACTGCATTGATACCTCTGAAAATAGGTTTCATGTTTGTGTTATATCACGTGTACAGGAATGCAGGCCGCTATTACTGGAACATCACAAGGTATGCAGTAACCGGTATTGGTCTCCTTGCAACTGTAAGCAATATGGCAGTTGTTCATGCTTAAAGAACAAGGATCATATGCATCAGTTTATATCCTGTGCAGGTTTGCCTGATATTCAAAAAAAAGAACACTCGGTCTAAGAGAAAGATAAGGTCATTAAGTGGGTGCTAGGTACTATCTGAAAAGGCGGATCTTTTCCTTCTGACTTTCCTGTTCTTCTCTTTTTAGCTCCATTTTCGCTTTTCAATATTATCTCTTTTAATTAAGTATCGAAAAGATACTTTATTAACACTGTTAACTCACTATCTTTTGACAGTATTACACAATACTTAAATAGGTGCAAATTTCACGTTTATATAGTACTTATGTTAGGTAGACTTAACTTTATTTAATTTATACCGGGGTTGAAACATGAAACACAATTTTTACGTTGGGTTTTCCTGTTTGCTTGCTTGCTTGATAGCTTTGTCCTTTTCCTCTTCTGCCGCGTATCTGAACCATTCGTTCCTTACCGGCCCATACGAGGAAGGACCGGATGTGACTGCAGATTGTATTTCATGTCACTCCCAGCAGGCAACAGACATGCTGAATTCGACTCACTGGCTCTGGACAACATGTTCAGAGTGTGGATGTGAGGAACAATCGCACGAAGGATTGGGTAAACGCACAGTGATAAATAATTTCTGTGTAGCCATAGGTTCAAATGAACCACGATGCACTTCCTGTCACACAGGGTATGGCTGGGCGGACAAGACCTTTGACTTCACCAATGCATCGAACATAGATTGCGTGGTCTGTCACGAGACAACAGGTACATACAAGAAAATACCCACAGGTGCAGGAGCTGTTGATTCTTCTGTTGATCTTGTAGCCGTAGCTCAGAGTATAGGAAGTCCGTCACGTGAGACATGTGGAGGAAGTTGCCACTTCTTCGGTGGTGGTGGTGACAACGTAAAGCACGGTGATATGTCATCTGCGCTACTTGAGCCTTCAAGAGAGCTTGATGTTCACATGGGTGGTATGGATTTTGACTGTCAGAACTGTCACAAGACGACTGCACACAATGTCGCAGGTCGCTTTGCTGGTGTTCCGGGGTCTGAATGCAGGGTTTTGTGTTCTGATTGTCATGGAGACACGCCGCATCAGGGAGTTTTCAAAGAACGCCTTGACGCTCACTCAGATTCCATTGCCTGTCAGACCTGTCACGTACCCGCATTTGCCCGGGAAGTGCCAACAAAGATGTACTGGGACTGGTCTAAAGCAGGACAGGATCTTGATACGGTACCTGTGGATGAATACGGTAAAGCCACTTACAACATGATGAAGGGTGAGTTTATCTGGGAAATGAATGTAACTCCAACATATGCTTGGTTCAATGGTAGCTTTGATAAGTATTACCTTGGGGATGAAGTAGATCCTGAAGGAGTTACTGTTCTCACTGCTCCACTGGGTGACAGGTATGATGTGGATTCCAAGATATATCCATTCAAGATCCATCTTGCAAAACAGATCAGTGATGCACAGTACAACTACCTCATAATCCCTGACCTTTTTGGAGGCGAGGACGCCTACTGGGTCGCATATGACTGGGACCGGGCATCCAAGGCAGGTATGGATTATGTAGATATGCCCTACAGTGGTCAGTATGAATTCGTGGAAACATCACTGTATGAAAGTATAAATCATGAAGTTGCACCAAAAGAGGGTGCTCTTCAATGTAAAGATTGCCATCTTGACGATGATGCCATGGACTTCGCTGCTCTTGGGTATGACGGGGATCCTATGATCGTTGGTGAGAGGATGATAAGTGATGAAGAGCTCAAAAAAATCGAATCAATGGACGCAGTTTCAGAAGAAGCCGGGTCTCAGGCATCTGAATCCAGTCCCGGATTTGAACTGGTAGTGGGATTGTTCGGTCTCTTTGCTGCTGTGATGTTTGGCAAACGCAAATAAAATCAGATTGGTGTGTAATGGATCACACCAACTATCTTTTTTATTCCTGATTTCCTGTCAGTATCGAATTATTTTCTGATGGATCGATTAGTATTTTTAAAGAGATACAGGCTTGAATCAATACAGAAAATTAATAACGAGTCCTTCAACAGTACCTATCAAGAGCGCAACAAAAGGAATAATTGCAACAATATGTCATATTTTGAATGTTTTGACAGGAACCATGGGTTGGTTTTTGTCCCAATAGAAGTTCATAACATTTTAGGTAAACTCCTCTATCTTTGAGAACAGGTACACGACATAGAAAATTGAAAGGAACAATCTCCAAAAAGGTCTTATTTTCAGTTCGTCTTTTGCTTTGAAGAATTTCCATTTTTTGTAAAACCAGTAATCATCGCAAATATAAAATGTCAGGATTGAAAAAAAAACTAGTTTTTTCACAGAGGTTAGATTATAGTATTCCACAATTTCCTGATATTTGAGCCGAAGGTAATCACTTTAGATCCCTGCATATTATTCATCTCAACTTATCATCAACAAAGCAACAAACATTAGAATTCCCAGCAGGAGGATTGCCCCAAGTGCCAGAACAACTTTTTTTCTTTGAGCTTCCTGCTCAGGTGTCATTGGTAAAGGATTCGGGTTATACTTCTTTTCAAGATATGTTCCAATTCCTGCTCCAAGAGCTACACCAATTGCCGGTCCCATAGCGATCATGCCTAACATAAGGCCTATAGGAATCCCGAGGGGGAGGCCAATAGCAATGCCTATAGCCATGAAGTAGCCCTTTTGATATCTTTTTTCCTGCATAATATGCATCTATTGTTGGAATATATAAATATTCGGCTGCGTAGAACTTTTTTGTAACAAATCATGATGGCAATGCTAAAGGAAAACTGTACTGTAAAAAAGAAGAAAAAGGAAATGAGTTAAAACTTATTCATTCCTATGTGACTTAAAGTGCTTTCCAGGATTAGTATACTGTAAAAGTTATTTTCAAGATGCTTTGCCATACATAACTTCAAGTCAATCTGAAGTTTAGTTAATTCTTTAATATGTGCGGGTACTTCTATGATCTGAGAACTAAAGAGGAAGTATGCTATAATGAATAAAACTCCGCTATATATTGCAATGGGGCTGTTGTTTGTCAGTGCCATCTTTGCCACAGGGGCAATAGCAGATGATGTTGCTCCTATGATGGAACCACTTGTTTCGGAGAGGTCCTTTGTAGGTGTATCGTATGCAGAAGATGTGGAAACCATAAATATTCCTGACATGGGATATGGTAAGCTTCAGGTGAAACCATCATATTCGCATCTGCAATTGCAGCCCGGTGAAACGAGCTCAGTTTCTATAACTGTCATCAACAGGAATGATGAAACCGTAACCATTGATCCGATAATGGTGTTACAACCATACACAGAGAACTATCTTGAAGAAGAATGGGTCACCGTAACACCTTCAAATGTAATGATGAAGTCTGATGAGAAAAGGAAATTCATAGTAGAGGTAACAGTACCCGATGATGCAGACCTGGGCTACTACAACGCAAATATAGTCTTTGACAGATCATCTATCAGTGCGGATACTGTTGACATCGAAGAAGATTACAAAATATCCTCTGTCTACTACGGTAATTCTCTTGACCTTTCTGTTGAGGTCTGGATACCACCAAGCATTGAGATTTCAAGTAACTATATTAATGACAGGGTTGAGGCAGGTAAAGAATACGATTATGAGGTAAAACTTGTAAACATAGGAGATAAGGATATTTCCATAAGTCCGGAAATTATCACAAACAAGATATATCCTGAGAGATCCTACTACGACCCGGAGCAACCATCATTTGATGAGACATTCGGCGAAGATTCGATTACCATAGATGCACCTTCAAAGGTCAAAGCCGGTGAAACAGTAATTGTAAAGATACATCTGAAAGTTCCTCAGGGCATACAGGGTAGTTACAGCACTTCAATTGATCTCGGGGTAGGGGATCCTGCATTGAATGAATGGGAGAGCCAGGTCCAGTTATATCTCAATATATGGGAACAACCATCAGAACCTTTCGTAACAGAATTTGCCACCTTTTCTGATGCACCTATCAGAATTGAAGTGTCAACAAACCAGTACGAATATTCAAGTTATTCAGGTGGGTCTGCAGCACAAAATCCTTCCTTTGATCTTGTGCTCAAAAATGGCAATGAAGAAGCTGAACTCGAGCTTGTAAGGGTCGTGAACAAAGGCTCTGTGAACTTTGGAAGTGCTGATGTTATGACGTATTCATCTGAATCATCCGCATACCAGCAATATTCGACAACTTACACTGAGGTCTATGAGGCAACCGGGGCCATCGGAGATTGGGAACTAAGTATTCTATCCGGGAACACTGATAATTTCGAGTACAGTATTACGGTAGGTGATACTGAGTAAGGAACTCCTATCTCCTTTTTTATTTGACATTATACACAATGGACATTTTTCACATAATTTCCTTTTTTGATTTAAGCCTATCTTTTACTCTATAGTTCATGTTTTGACATGTAAACCCTGAACAGAACATTTTTATATAACAAAACATATATATGTTGATTACATAATCGTTTGTAACTCCGAGGGGAATTATGAAGGAACAAGACGAGCAAAAATTTGATGAGTTCAGGGAAATGTTCTGCCGATATCTTGACACAGATGATCTTTCCGAACAGGAATTTGAACTCAGGTGCAATATGATCAATTTCGTTAAAAGTGCCTGTATCCAGACACTTGTCTCATACTAAGCTGTAAACAGGGACCTGCTGTATATTTCAAGTTCCTGATTGCACTTGAAGCGTTGGCTATCTTATTTTTTTTATTTTCTTTAGTTTTTATCCGATCTTTCAGCAATATTTATTTGCATAAACGAGCATCTTAAATTAGAGGTTAATGTCCCGGGTGTGAAAATATGCAGGAAATCAATATATATACTGAAAAGATGGATAAGGGTGCGTTTCGGTCACCTGACGTTCCACTCGTCCTGAAAGTATTGCGCCAGGATTCAAAAAGTGGATTGATCAAGTTAACAACGGATGACATTCACTTGTTCCAGGTGTACACATTTACCTTGCAGCAATTTGAACTTGCCGAAGGGGTAGCTTCCTCAGAAACACATGCTGGTGACTGGAGACAAATAGTCGATGATCTTTTAACACTCAAGCAGGTGATCGATGAAATGGGACGGAAAAACATTATTTCAAATGTTTTCTGGAATGCCGGGGGAATGGCGATATTTGATATACCTGATGTAGGGTGTTACAGGGATTATATCTATTTTATGATACGTGCGCATCTGAATAAATTATATGGCAGGCAATAGGCCTGCTTTTTTAATTATTTCCTTTGTTTTATCTGTTACTTTTCCTTACTGGGGTTTTACTATGCTCTGTTTTTCCTCTCCATATCCATTCAAATCTCAGCAGTTATCTTTATATAGAACTGCTTGCATCTAGATTGTTCAGCATGAGTATCTCTGATACTCTATCAAAATTAACACTAACTTCTATATCGATACGCAATGGTTTGTTATTATAAGGAGGTTATAATTTGTCAGGACAGCCCACGTACATGTTAGGAAACAGAAACAAGAGCTCTCGTGCAAGAGATGCCCAGAGCATTAATATCCTTGCCGGAAAAGCAGTGGCAAAGGCAGTAAGAACCACCCTTGGACCCAAGGGTATGGACAAGATGCTCGTAGACTCACTTGGTGACATTGTCATTACTAATGATGGTGCAACCATCCTCAGGGAAATGGATATTGAACACCCGGCTGCAAAAATGGTAGTTGAGGTCTCAAAGACCCAGGATGATGAAGTTGGCGATGGTACAACAACTGCAGCCGTTATCACAGGAGAACTCCTTACTAAAGCCGAGGAACTTTCGGAAAAAGGTGTTCACTCAACAATTGTCGCATCAGGATACAGGCATGCTGCACAGAAAGCCGCTGAGATTCTCAAGACAATCACAATTGATGTTTCCAGGGACGACAGGGAAACATTGAAAAAACTTGTCAATACATCCATCACCGGAAAGGGTGCTGGCGAGTATAAAGATTTCCTTGCAGACCTGGTTATTGATGCTGTGCTTTCAGTTGCCGAAGAGACAGAGGATGGCATTCAGGTTGATGTGGACGATATTACCATCGAAAAGAGAGAAGGTGGTAGTATTCAGGAAACGGAGCTTGTTCCGGGACTTATCATTGACAAAGAGCGCGTAAGGCCAAACATGCCAAAGAAAGTCGAAAACGCAAAGATCATGCTGGCAAGTTTCGGTATCGAATTCCACAAGATAGAAAAGGATGCTGAAATCAAGATCACCTCTCCGGACCAGATGCAGATGTTCGTTGACCAAGAAGAAAGAATGGTCAAGGAAATGGTAGATAAGATCATTGCAAGCGGTGCCAATGTCGTATTCTGCCAGAAAGCAATCGATGACCTTGCCCAGTATTATCTTGAAAAGGCCGGTATCTATGCCTGCAGAAGGATAAAGAAGAGTGATCTCCAGAAACTTGCAAAGGCTACCGGAGCAACTCTCTTCCAGGACGTTACGGACATAAGACCGGAAGACCTCGGGCAGGCAGATGCTGTCGAGGAAAGAGACATCGGTGGTTCAAAGATGACTTTCCTTACAGGATGCAAGGAAGAAAAGACTGCTTCACTTATCCTTCACGGTGGTACCGCACATATTGTCGACAGCCTTAAAAGCGCACTTACCGATGCACTCTGCGTCACAGCTGTAGCACTTGAAGACCAGACTGTAGTAGCAGGTGGCGGATCCCCCGAAATAGAGCTTGCACTCAGGCTCAATGAGTATGCAGCAACACTCAAGGGTAGAGAGCAACTTGCAGTCAGCAAATTTGCAGAAGCACTTGAAATTATACCTCAGACACTTGCTGAGAACGCAGGTCTTGACCCCATAGACAAGATAATAGAGCTGCGTGCACAGCATGAGCAGGGTAACAAGAATGCAGGTCTTGATGTTTACACTGGCAAGATCGTTGATATGTACGAGAACGACGTTCTCGAGCCACTCAGAATCAAGACTCAGGCAATCAATGCAGCAACTGAAGCAACAGTTATGATCCTCAGGATCGACGACGTTGTTGCTGCAAGTTCCAAAAATGGTCCAATGCCACCTGGAATGCCACAGCCTGATATGGATATGTAAATTTTCTTTTCAGTGCAGGTTCTTCCTGCACACTATTATCTTTTTTATTTGTATTTCTTACTTTGCTTACCTCAATGGATAAGGATTATATAATTTGTAAACCGCACGTATGTTAAATGGTTGACAATGTTACTTATGCATGGATATCTATTAAAATTAGATTTTCATATATGTAGCATTCTTAAAAATGGCTGGTGACTTTTTGTGGTAGACAAAGTATATTCTCATAATGACAACATTAGAAAAATGGTCTTTGCATCTCTATTTGCTGCTATGATGGCAGTTGGTGCCTACATTAAGATCCCTATCCCTGTTAGTCCTGTTCCAATAACTCTGCAGACTCTTTTTATACTGCTTGCAGGAGCAATTCTGGGAGCCAGGTGGGGAACAATAAGTGTAGTAGTCTACCTGCTTTTGGGAATTGCAGGTCTTCCTGTATTTTCAGGTGGTAGTTCCGGACTGGGCATGTTTTTCGGACCAACAGGTGGCTATCTCATAGGCTTTATATTTGGTGCTTTTGTAATCGGATTTCTTTGTGACCGATATGGTCGGGATAAAGTGTATCTAAATATGTTGTTCATGCTGGCAGGATTGTTTGCTATATACCTGTTCGGTGTTTTGCAGCTCATGAACGTTGCAAGTCTCTCTTTTCCAGAGGCAATAGCACTTGGTCTCATTCCCTACATCCCCGGAGCCATTCTTAAAATAATTGCATCATCGGTCATAGCGTCCAGATACTCTATCTAAAGGTTTGCATGATTCACATAAACAATCTGAGTTATCGTTATCCTGACGGCACACAGGTACTTGATTCAGTTTCTCTGGATATCCACAAAGAAGAGTTCGTAGCCATAGCAGGTAAGAACGGCTCTGGTAAATCAACACTCTTACGCCACATGAATGGTCTTCTTCTTCCCACCGAAGGCTCTGTTATCGTGAAAGAAATGGACACCACTGATCCTTCATCCATCCTGAATATACGTCAGATAGCGGGTATGGTTTTTCAGGATCCTCAGTCCCAGTTCATAGGAATGACTGTGGAAGAGGATGTTGCATTTGGCCCTGAGAATCTTGGTCTTCCGCAGGAAGATATACGCAATCGTGTAGATAGAGCACTTCAGAATGTTGACATGCAGGAGTACAAAAATCATACTTCGAGATCATTAAGTGGTGGTGAGAAACAGAAAGTTGCATTGGCTTCTGTTCTAGCCATGGAACCTGAAATTATATTATTTGATGAGGTGACTTCCATGCTGGACCCTAGGTCCCGAAAGGACATTCTGGACCTGATTACACAATTGAATGAAAACGGAACTACTGTTGTATATATAACACATCGCCTGGAAGAGCTTGTCCATGCAGACCGTTTATTAGTAATGGAAAATGGCAACATCACGCATAATGGGAATCCACGTATTATTTTGAGTCAGGGAGATGCCATGAATTTCGGTTTCGAGCTCCCACCTATAATTGAGCTGGCAAAAAGGCTTTGTGATTCCGGTTTTATAGAGCCGGCCTGTTTTCCCCTTTCCCGTGAAGAACTCAGGGAGGCTTTATGTCAATTGATGTAAGGGATGTGAGTTTCTGGTATAACAGCGGGACATCACTTGAAAAACAGGCATTGGACAACGTAAGTTTATCTATCGAAAAAGGTGAGTTCGTTCTTATAGCGGGTGAAGTAGGGTCTGGCAAATCCACTCTTATCAGGCACTTTAACGGTCTTCTCAAACCCCAGTCCGGCTCGGTAACAGTGAGTGGAATAGAATCCACAAGTAAGGATGTGCGTTCAATAGCAGGTCTGTTGATGCAATATCCTCAAAAGCAACTCTTTGGAAAGACTGTTTTTGAAGATGTTTCTTTTGGACCTTCTAATTTCGGATTAAAAGGTTCGGCTCTGGATAAACGGGTAAGTGATGCCCTGGATCTGGTTGGTCTGGATATGGATATTTCCGGTCTTTCGCCTTTTGCTCTAAGCGGTGGTCAGATGCGTCTGGTAGCACTGGCCGGAGTAATGGCCATGAAACCAGAATACCTGGTTCTGGATGAGCCCACTTCAGGCCTTGATCCGGAGAACCGTTCATCATTACTTTTAACACTGAAAAAACTTCATAGTTCAGGTATTTCCATAATTGTCGTTTCACATCAGATGTGTGAAGTTCTTCCGTTTGCTGAGAAGGTGATTCTTCTTAAAAATGGAAAAATAGCTTTCGCTGGTACTCCGGAAGAGTACTTGAACTCAGTTTCATCCCCTTTGCCTGAGATAACTCTCCTTATGAAAGAGCTTAATCTGATGGGTTTCAATGTCCGTGAAAGTATTTTCTCAGTGGATGATGCTTTTAGGGAGATAAGAAATGAACTGGAGAAAAAGGGAGTAAATCAGGATGAATAATCTGTTTTTGTCATTCGTTCCCGGTAGTTCCCTGCTTCACAGGCTCGATCCGAGGACAAAGATAATTGGTCTTATGCTTGCAAGTATCTGTATTCTTGAAGCTTCATCGTTTGTAGAAATAGTGTTAATAGCTTTTGTTTTTTTAAGTCTGGTTATTGCCTGCAAGCTGCCATCAATACACTTTGTGCGCTCAGTACGTCCTATGCTATTCTTTTTTGCAATTCTTTTCATCACCCAACTGCTTTTTACGGAAGGAACCATAATTTATCGATTCAAATGGATATCGGTAAGTTATGAGGGTCTGGTGCTGGGTAGTATCATTACACTGCGGTTTATTTTCTTGCTGCTTTTTGCGGCCTTACTCACAGCGACCACATCACCATCAAGAATTACAACAGGTATTGAAAGACTTCTTCGTCCGCTACCACTGAAGTACATCGGTATTTCTTCCCATGACCTTGCCATGATGATGTCCCTGTCTATCTATTTTGTACCGTTGCTGTATGACAACTTTAGAAGCCTGAAGGAAGCACAGTTTTCTCGTGGATTGAATATCAAAAAAGCGCCTGTAAAAGCTATATTTTCTCTTTCTGTTCCACTTGTAAGTTCTTCTGTACGCAGAGTTGAAGAGGTGGCACTGGCAATGGAGAGCCGTTGCTACAGCAGTTTAGGACGTACGTCTATCCATGTGATGATGATTAAAAAAGTTGATTATCTTTTCTTTTTTCTGTATTCAATCATTTTCATTTTTTGTATTGTACTCTGATCACAGGAATAAATTAATATATGAATATATGAATATATGCTCATATGTTCATGGGACGTGTGGGTCATATCTGTGCAGACGGTCAATCTATCAACAAAAAAGTCAAAAAATTGCCCTCTGAAGAGTCGATATCTTCCATGTGCCAGATATTCAATGCCCTTCAATGTAGCACCCGCCTGAAGATACTATTCCTTCTGTTACAGGGGGATCTGTGCGTTAAAGGTATAGAGGAAGCACTTGGAATTTCGCAGTCGGCAATTTCTCATAGCCTGAGAACTCTCCGGCAGCTTGACCTTGTAAGAGTAAAAAAAGAAGGCAGGTTCAAAGTTTATTATCTGGCAGACGAGCATGTTGAACTATTCATGTCTATGTGCAGAGAACACGTGGAGGAACCAAAATAATGACGATGTTTGAATCTCTTCTAACGATCATCACTGGAGTGGCAATAGAGTCATGGGGTCTGTTTGAGGAAGCGGCACCATATCTTTTTCTGGGATTTGCAGTTGCAGGTCTTTTGCACGCACTCGTTCCGGATGAAAAAATACTGAAGTATCTTGGTAAGTCGGCAGGAAAATTCAGGTCTGCTCTAAATGCCTCACTGCTTGGTATTCCACTACCACTATGTTCATGTGGCGTGGTTCCGACTGCACTATCATTGAAGAACAGAGGTGCTACCAAAGGTGCAACTCTTTCTTTTTTAATATCCACCCCTGAAACCGGAGTGGATTCCATAGCTATCACATATGCATTGCTTGATCCCATAATGACGGTTTTCCGTCCAATTGCCAGTATGACCACTGCGTTACTTACTGGAATTGCAGAAAATATAATGGGTGAAACAAAGGAAGAATCCGCTCATAAGAAAAATATTCTGATGATGCAGCCAATGGCAGCCTGCAGTGATTCATCGTGTTCATGTGGCACAGACGTAGTCCTGGATGAAGATGCTTCAACTTTTCGCAAGTTGCAGGAAGCTTTCAGATACTCTTTCGTTGAACTTCTTGGGGATATTTCCGGATGGTTAATGGTAGGTATCCTGTTTGCAGGGATCATATCCTATGTGATTCCTGAGGAACTGGTGGGTGGTTATCTGGGAGGGGGTATTTTCTCCATGCTCATCGTCTTGGTTGTAGGCATTCCACTCTACATCTGTGCAACGGCTTCAACACCACTTGCTGCTGCTCTGGTTTCAAAAGGCATGAGCCCGGGGACTGCTTTTGTGTTCCTGCTTGCCGGACCTGCTACAAATGCAGCAACTATCACAATGGTGGCAAAATTCCTCGGTAAAAGAAGTGCAACTATTTATCTTGGAATGATAGCATTGTGCTCACTGGCATTTGGGCTTCTCCTTGATGTCATTTATTTAAAAATGGGTATTGAGCTAAGTTCAATTGTTGGCAGCGCAAGCGATGTACTGGCTCCCGGGATTAAAACAATGTTTGCACTATTGTTGATACCTTTCATACTTCATGGTGTATACAAACAAAGGAAGTCAAACAAAGGATATATCATATTATTTCTTATGTAGTTCTCTTGAGAGAATTTCTGCCATTTTCTCTTTGAACTCATCGATAACTATTTCCTTCTTATCTTCAAAAGTTGACTGTACTTTTTCAGGCATTCCAATGTTAGTATTTTCCTGAGCAGGTATACTGATTATTTTTCCAAGAGTGTTGCCGTTTTTAATTTTACTGTTATCCCATGAGAAATCTTCTTTTTCCGGCATAATAATTCCATCTTGAAATTATGTATATTGGATTTAATTATAGTTACTAACTTAACATTTTTAACTTATCATCCAGAAATGTCTCAATCCATTTTCTTGCGAAGCTAATCTTTGATGAACAATCAATAAACGCCTCAGCAATCAGATTTTTCATATGATCAAGATCTTTCACAAAATTGCGAGAAATAATTCTTTTGACACTTTTCCAGATGAATTCGATTGGATTCAAGTCGGGTGAATATGGAGGTAAATAGACCAATTCAATATCATTTGCCTGTGCAAATTCCACTGTATATTTTGCTCGATGTGATCTAAAATTGTCGAGAATAATTACGATTCTCTCTCCCATGTTATTGTTTTTAACAGCTGATAAAAACGAACATACATCCTCCTTGGTTGAATGTTCTTTGAAATCAATAACAGAATTACCATTCAATGCATAAAAACCGAAGGAGTTTGCTTTTATCCTGGTTGTGTTTTTGAAGATGGCAGGTTTATTGAAAGACCATAAACGAACCGTATTTGATGTTGTTTGGGGAGATGATTCATCAAGAAATCCGATAACGCAATCATCATCGATTAACGGTAAGTTTTTTTTAAACAATCTTCTGCATTTTGTGGTCTTCGATAATCATGCGCATATGGTTTGGCATGATGCATGCCAAACTTCTTCAAGATCACTAGTATTTGCTTAATGGTGTATTGAACCTTAAATTCATTATAAATGAGTTCCTGAACTTCTTTTGTAGACCAATCATCTCTTTCATGTAACATGTCCCTTAGTTTTTCTTTTTGATCATCAGTGAGTTTGGAAGGACATCCTCCTGAAAACCTAGGCTTTAATCCTTCATATCCGTCTTGATTCCACCGCTCTTGCCATTGATATGCAACGGGTTTTGATATCCCTACAAGTTTAGCTGCTTCATTAACAGAAGCTCCTTCATAACGATGTTTAACAAAATATAAACGTTGTAGAACTCGTGTGTCTTTCTCTAATGACTTAATATGTTTGTAACTATTCAGCCTGATAAAAACGCTATCAATAACAATCTTGACAAAAAGTTGAAACGTAAATTTCATTAGGATCATTTATTTTGATTGTTGCTATTGATTGCTTTTTTGATTGTTAGATTGTTAGTGAGCAGACATCTCTATTTCGATGAAATCAGTACCAATAGGCAAATCGTGCCAGGCTGAATAGTTACATATGTTTAAGCAATTCTTCTGATGAAAGATGATGCTTTATCGGAATTTGTTCGGGTTTAGCCATACAGTATTGTTATACTCAATTAGTATTAATAGTTTGGTTAATAACTATAATTTACTACTCTTATCTGAACCGCAAAAGTATATACGGGTTTTGAGTGGCATATTCGTAAAATAAACTATTTTTAGTCCTTCTTTATCTCTTTACCTATAAGGACTTCAGTTGACTTGATTATTGCAAATACCCTGTCTCCTTCTTTGATGGCAAGTCTCTCCACTGCTTCGGAAGTGATGATGGATGTAAGTGCTGATGGATCGATCTCGATCTTAACCTTTGAGACAAGCCCTTCTTTCTCTATGCCTGTTACCTTTCCAGGAATTTTGTTGCGTGCAGATATGGTGAATCCTATGTTCTCCCAGGAGCCTTCATCTTCCATTGTGTTGTTAATGAACTTCCTGTTCATTTCATATTCACTGATGAGCCTGCGGCCTTCATCTGTGAGAAAGGTCCCCTGATCCTTTCCTCCTCTTACGGTGGTAACCACATCTTTTCCAAGCCTTTCATTGATCTTATTCAACACATTCCAGGCGTGTTTGTAGGATATTTCCATCTTCGCACAGGCTTTTCGAAGTGACTTTTCTTCATCTATGGCTTTGAGAAGTGCAACCTTGCCTGCACCAATGATAGGTTTCCCATCTTCTGCAAGCCACACTTTTGTTTTTGTTTCCATAATTGTCTCCCGCTCACTCAAGATCCGATTCATCAAAGATGAATAGTTCATCAATTGTTGTTTCAAGGGCGTTTGAAACTTTATATGCAAGTTTTAGTGAGGGATTATATTTCCCCTTTTCCAGAAAACCAATGGTTTCGCGCCTGACACCAACTTTGTTAGCAAGGTCCTCCTGGGTCAGGTCATATCTGGCTCTGAGTTCCTTGATCCTTGTTTTCATAAAATCATCCCTGAATAATGTTATTTATTCAATATCCCCTTTCCTGAAAAGATACCATTGGATACCTTTTGCGGTGACGATCATTGTGAACATGAGGATTGCCAGTATTTGTTTGACCGTCATTTGGGCTATCCCAAATTCCTCAACCCAGAAAAGCAGAGCTATTAAAATGAATGTGATTAGCCAGGAGTACGATAGTCCATAAGCTCCTATCCTGATCGTTCTTTCATCTTTCACAGGTCCATTGCGATATCGTTTTGCTCTGATGAACGTGACAAAGAGGATGATAGCTCCGATATTTATCAGGCTGATACCGCTCTGCTGATAATCTGCAAACATTGCAACCAGTATGATTCCTGCCATGATGAGTACAAAGGCCAGTGTATAACTTATCTTGGTATACTTTTCCAGTTTTTCCATATAATCACTCCATATTTAATTCTAACATTATATTAGATGTTTATCTTATTATGTTAGTTATATCTAACACCACGTATTTAAAATCATGTTTCACCCGGACAACTGGCAAATTATTTATCCTGTAGTTTCCCCATATAACAGGGAGTTAGTTTTAGAATCATAGACATTCAAACAGGTGGGGATTATGAAAATAAATGTTATTTTTTACAGTTTGTACGGTCACAACTACAAGATGGCTGAAGCAGTGGTTGAAGGTGCGAGGGAAGTGGAAGGTACAGATGTAGGCTTATACCAGATCCAGGAAACTTTCACTCCTGAGATCCTTGAAAAAATGGGAGCAACAGAATCAAAAAAGAGGTTTGAGCACATTCCTGTTGCCAGCATCGAGAATCTCACCGAAGCAGATGCAATCATATTCGGCACACCCACAAGATTCGGAATGATGGCTGCACAGATGCGTGCTTTTCTTGACAGGACAGGAGGCATCTGGTCAAAGGGTGAACTCATCGGCAAAGTTGGTAGTGTTTTCACATCAAGCAGTACTCAGCATGGCGGGCAGGAATCGACCATACTGAGTTTCCACGCAACCCTGCTGCATCATGGTATGGTAATAGTAGGTGTTCCGTATTCAGAAACAAGACAGTCTACCCTTGAGGAGATTACAGGTGGCAGTCCATACGGTGCTTCAACAATAGCTGGTGGCGGTGCTAATACAAGGCAGCCTAGTGAGAATGAGCTTGGAATTGCAAGGTTTCAGGGCAGGCATGTAGCGGAGATTACGAAGAGGTTGGTTGGGGAGTGACATAATCTCAAAGCCCACAATATCTTTTTTCGTAACTATTCAGCCTGATAAAAACGCTATCAATAACAATCTTGACAAAAAGTTGAAACGTAAATTTCATTAGGATCATTTATTTTGATTGTTGCTATTGATTGCTTTTTTGATTGTTAGATTGTTAGTGAGCAGACATCTCTATTTCGATGAAATCAGTACCAATAGGCAAATCGTGCCAGGCTGAATAGTTACCTTTTTTCTTCATTAATCCTTGATTTCATAATCTAATTGCTTCGCCTCTCATAACTTCGAACATCTTTGAAGTTTAAGCAAAGTATATACAGTTCTATTCCCAAATCTGTTATAAGAACTAATTATTTCACAAATTGGGAGTGGTTAAAAGTGAACTTCACAGGAAAAAATACAGTTTCATTCATAGCTTTAGTATCGTTGTTTGCAGTTTTGATTTCAGGGTGTATTGGAAGTGATACGGGGGGTTCCGGTTTTTCTTCCAGCATAGCAGGTCCATGTAGTGACCAGTTAGCTTCATCAGGTGATGAGTTTTTGATACTTGCACCAAAAATGCTTTTCTCAGGCGGGGAGAGTTCGGTGACCATGGCGGCTTTCTCGGATAACCAACCGGTGACTCGCTGCGTGGAATATACTCTCACGGATGAGGATAACAATGAGATAACTCTTCTTGCAGCATCAACTTCTGATTCAGGAAATGTTGTGGCTTCCTTTGAAGTACCGGATGTTGAAGAAGGACGCTATGTACTCACTGCAAAACCTGCAGGATATGAACGTAATTTTACAGCCACGGTAGAAGTGGTAAAAAACAATCCACTTTTTATCGAGACTGACAAGCCCATATACAAACCGGGCCAGACAGTACATGGCAGAGTTCTTTCACTGAACAACAACCTTGTGCCGGTCGAGCAGGATATAACCCTTGAAATAACAGACGCTAAAGGAATCAAGGTATTCAAGGAAGAGCTAAGATCAAATGAATACGGTGTAGCTTCCTTCGACATGCCACTTGCCTCTGAACTTAATCTGGGCACATGGAAAATAATCGCAACAGCAGGAGAATCAATGTCCAATGTTGATATCCAGGTGGACAAATATGTGTTGCCAAAATTCGATGTATCCCTCAGCACACCACAGGAATGGTTCCTTGTATCTGACAAGATTACGGGTACTGTCTCTGCAAACTACTTCTTCGGTAAGGATGTGGAAGGAGAAGTACTTGTTGAAGCTTTACGCTATGTAGGGGAATGGGAGCAGTACGCGACATTTAACGGAAAACTTGAGGAAGGTTCAGTTGAATTCGAACTTCCAGCCGTGGAATACGCTGCAGGTACATACGGTGCCGGGGGTCAGGCAAGCCTGATGCTCAATGTTACTGTCACAGATACAGGCAACCACAGCGAGACTACCAACAAGTTGCTTACGATATCCGAGTCGCCACTTGTTATCCAGCTTATACCTGAATCAAGTTCCATAAAACCGGGAATGCCATTGCAAGTGCTTCTGGTCACAAAAGATCCGGGAGGCAATTCGGTAGATGCTGAGGTGACAGTGGAATCCCGTATCAGGGACGACTCATACGATATCACCAGGGACGAGGAAACAGTAGCTACAGAAGGTGGTGTTGCAATGCTGGAGTATGATATTCCAAATAATACTAATCACCTTTTCATCGATGCCTATGCTGATGATGCAGGTGCAAGTGAGTCTCTGAACGCTGCCTACTCACCAAGTGCAAGCTTTATTCACATAAGCCAGACCAGTGAAGGAGTTCCCGAGGTGGGGGATACGATTTCCTTCAGAGTCTACTCCACAAATGCCGGAACCGTGTTCTATGATGTATTTGCCAACGGCAGGACAGTCTATTCGGCAACGAGCAGCGAGCAAGACATCAGTATCCCTGTGACGCCACAGATGAGCCCTCAGGCCAAGATTGTGGCGTACACTATCAATCCCAATAGTGAGGTTTCCGTGGATGCGCTGCCCTTTGATGTGCAGTTCTCCACGCAGATAGACCTTTCCAGTTCCTTTGACAGCGAATCAGTGGAACCGGGAACTGATGTTACCGTTGACTTTGATGCAGGCAGTAAATCCATGATTGGCTTTTCCATCGTTGACGAGTCGGTATATGCACTAAGCGAGGGCAGGCTCAACCTCAAACAGGTGTTTGATGAACTTGAAAGACGCTTCATGGAACCGCAGGCAGAATCCCATCCCTCCTGGTACATGGAAGGTGCTTATGATACATTGGAAAATGCCGGCATGGTTGTAATGTCATCTCCGGGAATAGAGGTGCCACATTCTGAATTGGATGAAGTAAGGTTTGATAATGCCAAATTCGCAGGTTTTGGCATGGAAGTAGATGCAGCCATGGATGACATGGTAATGGAAGAAGAGGTTGTTGAGGCGCCTATGATGGAAGCTATCCCTACAGAGGAAGCTGCCGATGAGGACATGGCAGAAGGTGGAGAGCTTGCAGAAGTGGAAAGGGTACGCCAGTTATTCCCTGAAACATGGGTCTGGATGCCGGATTTACTTACAGATGACAGCGGGCTTGCCAGTCTTGACCTGACAGCACCCGACAGTATCACAACATGGAGACTACATGCAGTGTCATCTGGCCCGGAGGGCATCGGTATTTCCGAATCAAGCCTGACAGTGTTTCAGGACTTCTTTATAGACCCCGACCTGCCATATGCTGTAACCCGGGGGGAAGAATTCCCTGTACAGGTGCAGGTCTACAATTATCTTGACAGGGAACAGAAAGTAAGGATTACACTCTCAGGTGCAGACTGGTTTGAAATTGTTGGTGGCGATGTGCAGGAAGTACCTGTAGAAGCAAATAGTGTTGCCCATGCAAGCTTTACTATCCGCCCGACAGAAGTTGGAAAGCAGTTGATCGAGATCACCGGACAGACTACGGAAAAAGCTGATGCGGTCCGCAAAGATATCATCATCGAACCGGAAGGCGCAACCAGGGAGATTGTGGACAACGGAGTGCTGAAGAATAATTCTGTGGAACTTGATCCGACCCTTCCGGGAGATATTGTCCCGGATTCAGGCAAGGTACTTGTGAGCTTTACTCCGAGCATAGTAGCCCAGACCATAAACGGTGTGGATAACCTGCTTGGTATGCCATACGGGTGTGGAGAGCAAAACATGATGCTCTTCTCTACTGATGTTGAGGTGCTGCGCTACCTTGAAGCCACAGGACAGGATAACCCTGAACTGAAGGCAAAGGCTGAAATGTACATCGTCACAGGTTACCAGCGAGAGCTTACATACAGACACAGTGACGGATCATTTTCCGCATTCGGAGAGAGCGATCCTGAAGGCAGCCTCTGGCTGACAGCCTTCGTATTGTCACAGTTCAGTGGTGCAAGGGACCTGACAACAATTGATGAGAACATCCTTGCAGAATCCTCCGCTTGGATCGAATCACACCAACAACCTGACGGTTCCTGGGAGCCTGTGGGCTTTGTGATACATCAAGATATGATGGGAGGTGTCAGCGGCACCTACGCATTGACAGCGTATGTAACCCTGGCACTTGATGAATACGGCTCTGCCAGCCCCACAGTTATGGCTGATGCCAGAAAGTACCTTGAGGACAATCTTGCAGATCAGGACGATCCATATGCCCTTGCAATCGGTACCCTTGCTCTTCAGAAACTTAACAGCCCATTCGCTGATGAGGCCCTCAACGACCTGCTGGAAATTGCCAAACAGGACGATGACGGAACTTACTGGGGATACGGTGACGGTGCTGTGGAAAGGCCTTATGAGCACGAAGGCTACCACTTTATTGCGCCATCAAGCAAGAACGTGGAGACAACCGCTTATGCAACCCTTGTCTTAATAGAAGGCAAGCATTCCACAGCAAGCTCATCATTGAAGTGGATAGCTGCACAGCGTAACTCCAATGGAGGATTCTCCAGTACCCAGGATACTGTTATGGCATTCAGGGCACTGATGACCGCTGCGGCAAACGCGGGCAGAGATATCGATGCTACGGTGCATGTGATTGCTGATGGAACGGAGATCAAGTCTGTGGAAGTTAACCAGCAGAATTTCGATGTAGTTCAGATAATTGAGATTCCAGAGGGAACATCAGAACTCGAGCTTGATCTTGAAGGCACAGGAGAACTGAATTACCAACTTGTCAGGCGCTTCAATGTAATCTTACCTGAAGTCATCGAGCAGAAGGAGATAGAGCTTGACGTGGAGTATGATTCTACTGATGTTGCAGTGAACGATATAGTGACCGTAAACACCCGTCTGAAGTACAATGGAATCCAGGGAATCGATGGCTCAGTAAGTTCCAGCGGAATGATGATAGTGGATATCGCGGTTCCTACCGGATTCACACCCGTTTCATCAAGTCTTGAGTCCCTCAAGGAAGATGGCATGATTACCAGATACGAAATCGCAGGACGCAAAGTAATACTTTACATCGATGATATGCAGCCCGGCGAAGAGATCAGGTTCAACATGCAGGTTAAAGCATTGTTCCCTGTGAAGGCTATAGTATCTGAAAGCAGAGCTTACTCATACTACAACCCGGAGGTCGTTGCTGAAGCAAAAGGAATGGATGTGACTGTTGTTTGAATGAATAAATGAAGGGGTGATGACACCTCTTCAGCTTATTTTATTTGGAATTTGATATCTAAGTTAAAAAGTGATATATATTTTAGTTTTCAATTGATTTATGGTATACTGATGAATATTACACAAATTAAGATCAAGAAACTGTTTGATCTATATGACCATGAGATTAAACTGAATTCTAATGAAAGAATAACTATTATCTATGGACCCAATGGGGTCGGCAAGACTATCATATTGCAGATGTTAAAGTCTATTTTCAACACAGAATACGATATTTTCTATAAGGTTCCATTTGAAGAGTTTTTAATTGAGTTCGATGATGGTAACTTATTATTCCTGAAAAAAATCTATAATAAAGACAAAAATCAGGATGAGTTAATTCTTAATTTGAATGGTAATGAGGCAACTCAAATTCAGCTCGATTGTATGCCAGATGCAAAAGCATTTGATAAAATGATACATAATCATCCAAACCTGAAGAAGATCGAAGCAGACGAGTGGCTGGATTTTTCAGATGGAGAAATATTGAACTCCGGGGAAGTTTTGAATCGTTATGATATTCGTTCGCCTGCAAAAAAGAATGGTGTTGGTTGGTTTAATGATATCAAAGAGGAAATAAATGTTGATTTTATAGAGACTCAAAGGCTTATAATACTGGGTAACTCAAGGAAAAAATATCCAAGTCCAAAAACATCAATAAGAAAGACAGTTAGCAATTATTCTTCGGAATTGTCTGAAGAGGTCCAAAGACAGCTTGCCAAATATGCAACCCTTTCTCAATCGTTAGATCGGTCTTTTCCAATTCGTCTGGCAAAAAAGAAAACGGATGTGGATTACACTGATCTTGAGCAAAATCTGTCAAAATTAGAGGGAAGAAGAAAAAATCTGATTCAGATCGGTGTTTTGGATGCTGATTATGAATTCGATTATTTGACTGATGTCCCGGAAGTAAATCAGGAAAATGCCCACGTTCTTTCTGTATATACTGAGGACGTTGGGAAAAAACTGGATGTTTTTAATGACCTGACAATGAAATTAGATCTTTTTGTCAACATAATTAACAATAGATTCGTGAATAAGCGCCTGTCAGTTAGTAAGGACAAAGGGTTTGTAATTAAAACTTCAAATGAACGTGAGATCCAACCCAGGGATCTTTCTTCCGGTGAGCAACACGAATTAGTTCTCTATTACGAGCTTTTATTCAAGATCGAACCTGGTTCTCTGATTCTAATTGATGAACCTGAGATATCACTGCATATCGGATGGCAAAATGAATTTTTAAGTGACCTGATGAAAGTGATAGATCTTGCCGGATTCGATGTGCTGATAGCAACACATTCTCCTGACATCATCGGGGACCGGTGGGACTTGACTGTATCATTAGAGACAAAAGTTGAGAATTAGGTGTTTTTGTGAGAGAGCAAATTACATCACATCGCATTGCAAACCAGGTGAGGATGAGGCGTCAGGATCCTCTGAATTCTATTTTGCTTGTTGAGGGACGTACGGACAAAAGGGTATTTACAGATATCATTGACGGGGACTATTGCGATATTGTCTATGCTGTCTATAAGGATAAATTGTTATCTGCTCTATCAATACTGGAAAAGAGTGGGGAAAAAGGTGTTCTTGGAATCGTGGACGCAGATTACTGGCATGTGAACCAAATTAGTCCTAAAAGATACAGTACTAATTTACTTACCACCGATTCACATGATATAGACACAATGATACTGGCATCACAAGCCCTTGAAAAAATGCTAAATGAGTATGCAACGCAGTTCAAATTGCAATCGCTCGGAAGGCCTATCCGGGAAATATTGCTTGAAAGCGGCACTGCTATTGGATATATTAGATGGGCTTCCAGAAAATATAATCTAAGCATTGATTTTAAATTCCTGAATTTCTACAAATTCGTTGATACAAAAGATTTGAATGTCAATGCCAACAGGCTGTATAAAGAGTTGAAAACCAAGCCAAGTAACAGGAATATGAATGCTGCCATGGTAAAAAAACACATTAATGGCCTGGCAAAATTGAATGCAGATGTGTGGAATATCTGCCAGGGCCACGATCTGGTCGAGATATTGACTATTGGTCTTAAAGAGATATTTGGAAATCATGCCAAAGACAATCTGGACTCCGATATTGTTTCAAAGAATCTGAGACTGGCTTACAATTTATCGAATTTCATCGATACAAAGCTATATACAAGTATCAAAGAATGGGAAGAATCAAATTCAGAATTCAGGATTTTATTAAGATCATAGTTTTTTAATGGCAGTTTTAGGTACGTGGTGAAATGGATTTCAGATTGATATTTATAATCGCATTCTCAGGTTTTGTCGTTTCAGTTATCCTGCTGGCAATTATCTTTACTCTCCTCAATGAGAAGAAGCGAGCAACGAACCTGAATGAACAGGCCAGAGAACTTGGTTTCCAACAGGCTTCAAAGGATATTGTCGACAACTTTGGTTTTGAACAGACCCGACTTGGTAACAAGCAAAAGGTCTACAACGTGTTTACTGGCACTTTCAACGGACTGCCGGTAATTTCCTTCGATCTGAACATCACTATTGGCAACCGGGGTTATGGAACAGGAACATCCCATGGTAACACATTCAAGTCATCGGCTGTCATTTTTAAGAGAGATGCTCCTGTTTTTGAATTACAGTCACGCTCTCCTTTCTCCCGAAATACATATAGTGAACATTTTTCCCTTAAAGGGGATGACTCTTTTATGAACGATGCCCTTGCACAAAGCGTAGGGAAAAATTATGCTATTGAATCTACAGGAACACATGTACTTTTCGTTCCTTCGGGAAAACGTATCGTGAATATGAGTGAAGAACTGAAGGCAGCTTATGAAATATTGCAGGAAATTGCTTCAAAACAGTAGGTATATATTTTATTCAAAGCCAAATACTGCTAATTGATTTTTGGAAGGGTTCAAATGAACAAATCTCTGAAGATGGTCCTTTTTGGACGAATGGTTTGGTTGGTTACCGGTTGTTCGGGGGATTCACTTGCAATGAAGATAAAGTGAATTATGAGTTTCAGAAAGACGGGAATATGATGCTGGAGATAATCAGGTATTAGTTTCGCTCGTCATGTCTGCTTTTCCTTCTTAAGAATGAAAATGATTGAAAAATATTGCAGTTAACCGTTATTTGATTCCACTCTTGTTAGTACATTTAAGGTCACTGCGTTCTCTTCTGCAATTGCGCCTTCAATGCGGTCTACAAGCAGCCTGAATGCGTTGTCTTTATCCAGTTCAGAGTAATCTCCAATTCCATGGACAAAAAGTTGCTTTTTGGTTTCCAGGTATTGCTCGGCAGTGCTCTGAATCTCATCTGTGTCATCGACCATTAATAAAAATTGGAACTGGAAGTACTTAAAAAAATATGTTTCATTCAATAATTTCCTGTATTTGGTTCTGTGAACGTGATAAAAGTTGAATTTGAAAAACAGATAAGATTTTTAATCAATACAGATTTGTTTTCCAATGCAAACACAAAAATACTAACACCCAGATAATTTGGGAAAAACTATTCTATCGATTACTATGAAACAGATTACCCCTGCCATGCAGCAGTATTATGCTGCCAAGGAAGAGCATAAGGATGCCCTCATATTCTTCAGGATGGGGGATTTTTACGAATCCTTCGGAGAGGATGCAAAGACCATTGCCAGAGAGCTTGAAATAACCCTTACCACCCGCGGAAAAGGCAAAGAAGGAGAAAAGATGCCGCTGGCTGGAATTCCATACCATGCTATTGACAATTACCTGCCCCGGCTCATAAAAAAGGGATATAAAGTAGCCATATGCGAGCAACTTGAGGACCCAAAACAAGCCAAAGGAGTCGTGAAACGCGGTGTTGTGAGGGTTGTGACCCCAGGCACTGCAATGGATTCTTCCATGTTCCCGGATTCATCCAATAACTACCTCATGGCTCTTCACGGAGAGGAAAAGGACTTTGGAATTGCTTTTCTGGATATCTCCACAGGAGAATTCCTGACAACACAACTGACAGACAGCGCACCCTATGACAGGATAGCCAGCGAGGCTGCACGCATGGGTCCTTCTGAATGTATCATACCACGGTCCTTGCTTGAGGATTCACATCTCACCGATCGAATGAAGGAACTGAGGATAATCGTTCATGATTTTGATGAGGATGCTTTTGACTTCGACAGGGCTGAAAAAGTGCTCAGGGAACACTTCAAAGTAACAACTCTGGAAGGCATGGGTTGCAGCGAGTTACCCTTTGCGATATCATCTGCAGGAGCTGCACTCAGGTATGCAGTTGATACACAGATGCGGGAGCTTTCTCATGTACAGCACCTCAAGACCTATTTTGATTCCGAGTTCATGGTGCTAGATGCCATTACTTTGAGGAACCTTGAAATTGTCAGGAATGTGCGGGGCGAGGGCAATGACTCTTCGCTTATCGGGGTTCTTGATGATACAAAAACACCTATGGGAAGAAGGCAGCTCCAGAAATGGCTTCTTAAGCCGCTTATTTCAGTTGATGCTATAAATGATCGTCTGGATTCGGTTGCATGGCTTCAGGAAAATACTCTCGTTCGTTTTGATATCCGTTCCCACCTTTCCCAGGTACGGGATATGGAAAGACTGGTAGGAAGGGTAATGTATGGCAATTCCAATGCAAGGGATCTTGTAGCTTTGAAAAAGTCACTTGAATCAGTTCCTCTTTTACTTGAATCCCTTCGTGAATGTGAAGGTGTGGACCTGTTGGTGAACCTTGTATCTCAGCTGTCTTCTTTTGGGGAGCTGGACGACCTTGCTAAACTGATCGACAGAGCTATTGTTGAAGAGCCACCCGTGAGCGTCCGGGATGGCGGAATGATCAAATCCGGCTACAACGGGAAATTGGACGAACTTCTAAGTATGTCAAAGGATGGGAAACACTGGATTGCGCAGTTCCAGCAGAAAGAACGTGAAAGAACCGGAATAAAGTCACTGAAAGTCGGATACAACAAAGTATTCGGCTATTATCTTGAGGTCACCAAGGCCAATATTTCCCAGGTTCCGGACGACTACATCCGCAAGCAGACCATGACAAATGCTGAAAGGTTCTATACTCCCCAGCTCAAAGAGCGTGAGAGTGAGATACTCTCCGCAGACGACAAGGCAAAAGCTCTTGAGTATGAACTTCTCTGCGAGATAAACTCCAGGGTGGCATCGCATGCACAGGAACTGCAGAATACTGCATCAATGATAGGCATGATGGATGTCCTTGCCAACCTTGCAGAAGTAGCTGCAAATAACAATTACGTACGTCCGGCCATAACCAATGACTGCAGACTGCTCATCAGAGACGGAAGACATCCGGTTGTGGAGAACTCCACTCCCGGTGGGTTCGTTCCCAACGATACTGAAATGGACTGCCAGACTAATCAGTTCATGCTTATCACCGGGCCGAATATGGCAGGAAAGTCTACGTACATGCGTCAGATAGCTATGATAGTCATAATGGCACAGGCAGGCTCTTTCGTTCCCGCATCCCATGCATCTATCGGCATCGTAGACCGTGTGTTTACAAGGGTCGGGGCTTTTGATGATCTTGCAAGCGGGCAGAGTACCTTCATGGTGGAGATGGTCGAGCTTGCCAACATTCTGAATAATGCAACACCTAAAAGCCTGGTGTTGCTGGACGAAGTTGGTAGAGGTACCAGCACTTATGATGGTTATAGCATCGCAAAAGCGGTTGTTGAGTATATCCATAGCAAGGGACGAGTAGGTGTAAGATCTCTCTTTGCCACACACTATCACCAGTTAACAGATCTTGCAGGCACATTGAAGAGAGTGAAAAACTTCCACATTGCAGTAAAGGAAGATGGTGACGAACTGGTGTTCCTGAGGAAGATAGTGCCCGGTGCAACTGACAAGAGCTATGGTATCCATGTGGCAAGAATCGCTGGCGTTCCTCATAATGTTACCAGCAGGGCAAGGGAGATACTGGAAGACATAGAGAATGAATGTGTTATTACTGAGGATGACTGCAAGAGCAGGAAGAAGCCACGCAGTAGTGCCAAATATACACAGGTGATACTGTTCGATCAGGAATCCTCATCTGGTGAAACTGCTTCTCATCCTGTAATTGGAGAATTAAAGGATATGGATCTGAATTCAATAACACCACTTGAGGCACTCAACAGGCTCAGTCAACTAAAGAGCAAACTTCTTGAAGAGGATAAATAAGCGAAAGAGTGCATTTGCGCTCATTCGCTATTTTATTTATATTCTATTGCTCTGCACCAATACCTTTCTTTTGTAATATCATCCAGGCAATCAGCACAAGAACACCACAGACCAAAGTGATGCTTCCCAATATCTGCATGCGTTCCATCCAATCCAGTGAGACCAGCCACATGCCTACAGCTCCAAGTGTGAAATAGGTGAATATCAGTAAAGATGATGCAGAACCTGCATCTTTGTGTACCTGTTCAAGTACGAGGTGGTTGCTCGGAGGTCTGCTGATACCTATGGAATATGTTACCAGTGCCATAGGAATTGCAAAGCTCCATGGTCCGCGCTGACCAATTATAAGAATAAGTGCAGCTCCTAATGTTATTCCTGCAAAACCAGTGGTTATCAGGTGTCTGGGGTTTATTCTGTCTGTCAGTTTCAGGCATGACATTGATCCTGCCATCAGTGCCAGGGCGTTAAAGGCAAAGAAGTAGCTGAAATTTTGTTCACTCAGGCCAAATCCGTTGATATAAAGGGCTGAAGAGCCAGCAATGAAACTGTATAATGGTAAAAGGCTCACAGACATCACCAGAACCAGGATGACATAATTTTTGTTCAGTAACAGATTGCCATAAGAAGACATGATCTTTGACAGAGGGGTTTCTGACACTTCTTTTAAAGTTTCCGGTGTTCTGAGGACACCCAAAAGGCCTATGGCTCCCATTAATCCCTGGGCAATGAATATCCAGTTCCATGTAAGGTATGTTAGTATCCATCCTCCCACAATGGGGGCAAACATAGGAGCCAGCGCCATGATTATGGCTATATATGCAAGTATCCTTTGCCTTTGAGTCCCTGAAAAGAGATCTTTGGTCATGGCCATGGATAATGATGAACTGGCCGCAGCTCCTGCAGCTTGTAGTATACGAAATGCTATCAATGAGGTTGCACTGGTCGCCATGGCGCAGAGCACGCTGGCCAATATGTACAATGAAATACCGATTATCAATGGTTTTCGGCGGCCGTACCTGTCTGAGATCGGGCCGTAGAAAAGCAGGAAGAATCCGTAAGTGACGAAAAAACAAATGAGGATTAAATTGACAACTGCCAGTGGCTCGTTCCACATCAGGGCAAGAGATGGAATAGCAGGCAGTATCATGTCTGTGGAAAATGCCGGAAAAGCTGTCAAAAGAGCTAGTAAGGGTACAATATTTTTTAGTTTTTCAGGATTATTCATCATGAACCTTCTAATTTAATGTTGCCTCTAAAAGCATGAATCGATATAAGTGTATTGTCACTCAATTTTACTTATTTTCAATTACTCGTGTGCATATGGGCCAATATCATGCCTGATTTTACCAATTCTGGCAATACAAACACAAAAATACTAACAACCAGATAGTTTCCCGTAAAGATTTCAGAGATACTTGTGGACAGGAAGTAGAAAATGACAGAAGAATCGTGTGATATTTCAGGTTCCAGGATTAAATTGCTGGATGAATCTACTATTAATAAAATTGCAGCAGGGGAAGTTGTAGAAAGACCTGCTTCCGTTGTCAAGGAGCTTCTTGACAATTCAATTGACGCGCATGCCACTGATGTTCGAGTGGAAACAAGGGGGTCCGGCACGAAAAATATTACTGTTGTGGACAATGGTGTCGGAATGAGTCATAACGATGCCTCCTTAGCTTTCCAGAAGCATGCCACCAGCAAGATAAACACTATCGAGGACCTCAACAGAGTCCTGACCCTGGGATTCAGGGGAGAAGCTCTTGCATCTATCTCCTCGGTTGCGAAGGTGGAAATGATCACCCGACAGGAGGGTGAGATCGCGGGCACGAAGGTTGTTGTCGATAGCAGTGGAATAAAAAATATAACTTCTGCAGGCACTGCCGTGGGGACCAGTATACTTGTTAATGACCTGTTCTACAGCACGCCTGCCCGTAAGAAGTACCTTAAAAGTGCTAGGACGGAACTTGCACACATTATCGATGTAGTTTCCCGAAATTCACTTGCACATTCAGATGTTTCATTCACTCTTGTGGTAGATGGTAAGGTAACACTCAGGTCTCCTTCATCAGCTAAAATGCAGGACAGTATTGTCCACCTGTATGGTGCGGATGTGGCTCGTTCGCTTGTTCCGCTGGAATTCAAATCCGATCTCATATCTATCTCAGGATATATCTCAAAACCGGAACTCACAAGAAGCGGGAATGACCTGCAGGCCTTTTTTATAAACAGCAGGAGCATCTCTTCAAAGTTGATCAGCAACGCAGTAAGGCTTGGTTACTACACCCTGCTTCCCAAAGGAAGGTACCCTGCAGCATTCCTGAAATTCACCATCAATCCGATTAACGTCGATGTCAATGTGCATCCCACTAAGAGAGAAGTTCGGTTGAGTCATGAAAAGGAAATAGAAGCTATGGTTATTTCTGCCGTAGAGGATGCCCTTGGAAGAGAATCACTGGTTCCTGAAATACAGGTTAAGAAAAAGGATGTGCCTGTCCAGGTTCTTTTATCAGGATCCAAAGAGAAAGAAGAACAGGGACTCGTTAAAACATCGGATAAGTCGGATGGGTCTGATACTGTTGAGGAGGCGCCTTACATTTCAGGTGAATCACATGATATTTCCCTACAGGATGCTGTCATCAAAGAAAACAAGGAGCCTTATCATTATCCTGCAAAGGACACTCAGAAGCGGTTGAAGAAAAGTGAAAGGTTGCAGATGAGTGTTACTTCCAATGAAGTAACAGAGCTCAGCAGTTCTTTCAAACCATCTGATGTGAAAGTGTACGGTCAGTACGGTGATCTTTACATAATCAGTGAGATGGATGGCAAACTCATACTCATTGACCAGCATGCTGCACATGAGCGTATTATGTATGAGGAAGTGCTCAGGATGCAGGACATGGGGTGGCAGGAACTTATTACACCTGTGACACTTGATCTGAGCCAGAAGGAAAAAGCCATAATTGAAGATTTCATTCCTGATCTGGAGAATATAGGTTTTTCAATTTCTGAATTTGGTCCGAAGAGCTATGTAGTTACAACGGTTCCGAGTATTTTTGGGAAGCTTGAGGATACTGATGTCATTCACGATATCATCTCCGACCTTCTATCCACCGGAAGAGTGAAAGAGGACACTGAGAGGTATGATCTTCTTTGTAGTACAATGGCATGCAGGGCAGCTATCAAGGCAGGTGCGGTATGCAGTACAAAACAGATGGAAGAACTTATCCGTCAACTGATGCGCTGCGGTAATCCATATACGTGTCCACATGGTCGTCCTACTATGATTTCCTTTACTAAAGATGAACTGGCAAAGCTCTTTAAAAGGACCTGATGGAGTCGGTAAATTTTAAAAGTATGGAGGACAATTGACCTGAGATGATCGACCCGGTAAACAAATCCAAGATTCCCGATGAATGGCTTGAGCGCTCGAAATTTCCCCGCAAAGAACTGGAGGAAGGCATAAAGAGCGGGATGCTTGTTGTGCTGAGCGACGGCTCCGTACTGAAGAGGGGTTATACTACCGGGACAACAGCTGCTCTTGCTGCAAAGGCAGCGGTCATGTCACTGAAGGAAGACATAACTCATGTATCTGTCCCGACGCCTGTAGGACTGCGTGCCGAACTGGATGTTAAGGCAAGCAAAGGACATGCTGTTGCCGCTAAGATCAGTAATGATCATGAGTCGGATATCACAAGAGGACTTGAATTCGTAGCCGATGCAAAGGAAGCTGATGACATTTCAGTATATGCAGGCCAGGGAATAGGAATTGTGACCCGTAGTGGCCTCGAATCAAAAAAAGGACATCCTGCAATCAATCCACGTCCCATGGAGCAAATAAGAGCTTCAATTGCAGAGGCCGTGGAAGAACTTGGGCTCAAGGGTGCTGAAGTCACTATTTATCTCCCGGAAGGAAAGGAGATTGCAAAACAGACCCTAAACAGCCGTATAGGCGTCATTGACGGTATATCTATACTGGGTACTACTGGTTTCGTTGAGCCATGGAATGACCACCTTGGAGAAATGAAAGGAGACCTCATCAGGGACTCTGACAAGGTTGTGCTTACAACCGGCAGGATAGGAATACGCTATTCCACAATGCTCTTTCCTGACCATACAGTCGTACTTGCAGGCAGCCGTATAAGCGAGGCGCTTGAAGCTGCCAAAGGAGAAGTTGTAATTTGTGGTCTTCCCGGGCTTGTTCTTAAATGGGGTGACCCGGAAATGCTTAAAGACAGCGGATTTGCAACCGTTGTGGAAATGCTTGAACTTGATCCTGGAAATGAGCGTCTTAAAAGAGCCTTCGATATGGCTGTTGAGAAAGGAAAAGGAGCTCGTATCGTAGTTGTTGCCAGGGATGGAACGGTACTGATGGACAGTGGTGGGAAAGAATGATAATTGTAGGTGTGGGTGTTGGCCCCGGAATGCTGACCCAGGAAGCAATCGAGGCAATAAGCAGTGCGCCTGTGGTATATGGTTCCAAAAGGGCCATCGAACTCGCCCGAGATCACATCAAATGTGAAGCCCACCCTATCAAGAGTTTCAAAAACCTGCATCTTCTGCCTGCTGATGCAGTAATACTTTCTACAGGAGATCCAATGTTTTCCGGGCTCGGAAAGTTCGCAGGAGAAAATGACAGGGTTATTACCGGTGTTTCATCCATACAGGCTGCATGTGCACGTTTTCATGTAGAGATGTCAAATCTTGCCATGATAACAGCCCACGGCAGGGACCCTGCTCCGGCAAAAGAAGCTTTCATCAGGGAAATTAACCTTGGCAAGAACATTTTTCTCCTTCCGGCTGATAGCTTCGGCCCTAAGGAAGTTGCGGCAGTTCTTCAGGAAATGAATGTTAATGCTCGTATATGCATCTACGAGGATATAGGATATCCACATGAACGTGCGGTATGCGGTACAGTAGATGAACCGCCGGAGAATCATTCTGACATGTATTGCATTGTGATTGTTCGTTAGATCATCGCAAAAAAGCTTATTTTTCATAGTTACACAATTTATTCTGTTTTGATTGTTTTCCCATATTCTTCTCTTCATGAATGTATTTTAGTGATATACGGCACTGTATGTGATAACGTTAATGTATTGATATGTAAATAAGTATAATCTAATAAGATAACACTGTTAATCATCTTCACAAATCGTTATCTTTATGTATAATAACATATTACATCCATTATCGAAAACAGATTTAATTGATTATATATGGTGCTCTTATTGATTTATGGTGATTAAAAATGGAAGGTGATATTAATTGCACATATTTGAAGGTTTTCTGCCCGCGCCTTGGTGGCTGATTTGGACATTAATCTCTATCCCTGTTATAATGTATGGTATGTACCAGTTAAATAAACTGGTTAGCAAGAATCGTGAAATTGTGCCTCTGCTTGCTGTTGCAGGTGCTTTTATTTTCGTACTTTCATCCCTGAAGCTTCCTTCTGTTACGGGAAGTTCCTCACACCCCACGGGTACCGGAATGTCGGCAATTCTATTCGGACCTGCCATTACTTCCGTGCTTAGTGTAATAGTACTGTTGTACCAGTCACTATTCCTGGCACACGGAGGCCTGACTACCCTGGGTGCAAACGTATTCTCTATGGGAATCGCTGGTCCTTTTGTTGCTTTCATGTTCTATAAAGCAGCATCAAAAGCAGGTATGAATTTCTACCTGAATGTGTTCCTTGCAACGGCGATTGCTGATTGGATAACTTATGTCATAACGTCCTTGCAGCTCGCGCTGGCATTCCCTGCGGCGCAAGGAGGGATACTAGCTTCGTTCACGGCATTTGCGGCCGTATTTGCGACAACGCAAGTACCTCTTGCAATTATGGAGGGTGCCCTCACCGCACTGATCATGAAATATGTGGTGCAGATCAAGAGCGATGTGCTTGTGGACCTTAACGTACTCACATCTTCCGCTGTCACAAAACTCAAGGAGACTATGCAATGAAGCTCGAATACATTGTCGGTATAATTGTGATACTTTTCGCTGTCCAGTTCCTCTATGGAGTAGCTGCCAACCCGGAGTCAGAATTCGGCGGAGCGGACGGGTCAGCAGGAGATTTTGTTTCTGAAATAGATCCAACCTATGAACCTACAGAACCATGGTTCACTAAATACCTATTTGAGCCACCAGGCGGAGAAACAGAAAGCTTGCTCTTTGCACTTCAGGCCGCTTTTGGTGCAATTGTAATCGGATATACAATTGGTTACTATAAGGGAAAAGGCGCGAGTAAGTAAAATGACATGTGTGTCTCCATCAGGGATATATAATTGTTATTTTATTTTCCATTCTTTCCTATTTTGTAACTATTCAGCCTGGCACGATTTGCCTATTGGTACTGATTTCATCGAAATAGAGATGTCTGCTCACTAACAATCTAACAATCAAAAAAGCAATCAATAGCAACAATCAAAATAAATGATCCTAATGAAATTTACGTTTCAACTTTTTGTCAAGATTGTTATTGATAGCGTTTTTATCAGGCTGAATAGTTACCCTATTTTTATTTTAATTATGTATGTTGGTTTCAGTAAATCAACTATTTTTTCTTTGAGTTCTTAACTATGGTCTGGACAGTTCTAGCATTATACGCAAATTCCAAAAATTGGGCAACACTCAGGCATCTTATTGATTATGGTTTCTAACGATATATTTATGTATAATGCACAGTTTCTTATTTTCTAACAATTGTAATCCAAGTTAAATAAAGTTAAATTTATTTATTACTGTATTTTATTAACGTGATTGAAAAATGACATATATTAGATGACTACGCCGTACTAAGTCCCCTCAGGTACAAGAATAACTGGCTCAAATTAGCGATTGTTACTTTTGGGATTCTCGCAGGCGTTTCATCAAACTCTCCATTCGTTCCTTTTGTCATAGCTTTATGCATGGCTTTCGCAACAATTCATTTCGGACAGATTCCTGCAAAATTCTACCTGAAACTATTGGCAGTACCTGCAGGTTTTGTTCTGGTAAGCGTTGTAATAATTGCATTCTTCTTTGGAGAAGGTGTTAAACTATTTTCCTTTGAGGTCCTGGGCTTCACCTTTGGCGTGAGTTCAGCCGGCCTGAAGATGGCCATGCTGGTACTTGCAAGGACTCTGGGAGGTATGTCATGCCTGTTCTTCCTCTCCCTCACCACTCCCATGATAGAACTCTTTTCGGTCCTCAAGGCTACAAAAGTTCCTGATTCCTTCATTGAAATCGCTATGATGATGTACCGCTACATCTTTGTCTTCCTTGAAGTGGCAATGGGTGTTAAGTATGCACAAACAGTCAGATTGGGGTATAAGGATTTCAAAACATCTTTCAATTCCATGGTAATGCTCGGGACAAATCTTTTTATAAGATCCTGGGAACAGGGAGAAAAGCTCTACGTGTCGATGAATTCAAGATGTTATGACGGCAAACTTATCCTGCTTGATGAAAAAAGGCCTGTGAAGATGAATGAGATAATGCTCACGTCCGCCTACTTCGCACTGGTCATCATGGTATTTTACTTTACCAGGGGAATGTTCGTTGTTTGAGGTGAAAAGATGGCAATACTAGAAACAAGGAATCTTGGTTTTTCCTATCCTGATGGTACAGTTGCTCTGGACAACATCAATGTAAAAATTGAAAAAGGGAAAAAGATTGCATTTGTTGGCCGTAATGGTTCAGGCAAATCCACATTGTTCCTTACAATGAACGGAACTCACAGACCAAAGAAAGGCGAGATACTTTTCCATGATAAACCCCTGAAATATGATTCAAAATTTCTCAGGGAACTAAGGAAAAATGTCGGCATTGTTTTCCAGAGTTCCGATGACCAGATATTCGCTCCCACAATCTACCAAGATGTAGCATTCGGACCTACCAATCTGGGATATTCGAAGGAGAAGGTAGAGGAAATCGTTCACAACGCCCTTGAATATGTCGGATTGATGCATCTTAAGGACAAACCTCCTCACCACCTGAGCGGGGGACAGAAAAAAAGAGTTGCAATCGCAGGTATTGTTGCAATGGATCCTGAGATCATCATTCTTGACGAGCCTCTTGCAAACCTGGACCCTGTCGGAGCAGACGAAGTTATGGACCTGCTTAATGAACTGAACTACTTCGGCAAGACTATAATTATTTCAACCCACGATGTGGATCTGGCCTACGGCTGGGCAGATTACGTATTTTTGATGAACGAGCACAAGATCATCAGCGAAGGCACAGCGGAAGAAATATTCATGCAGACCGAGAAGCTCAAGGAGGCCTATCTCAAAAGACCGATTACGCTTGAGATATATGATGAAATTAGAAAGAGGGGTATTGCTCGTGCTTCGAAGCCCCCGCGTGATATTCCTGATCTTGTCCACACATTGAGACCACAACATCTCATGTGGGTGGATGTCCCACCTGAGGTTAAAGAGGGAGATTACATCAACCTTGGCATACTCTATGGAGAATATTCCCAGGATTCCGCATACGAAGCCGCAAATTGTAAGGTCCTGCACATTCACGAAGAAGGACTGGCAATAGTTGAAATGGACAGGAAATCTATCAGGGCAGGTTTCATTGGTATTTATGATACCGCCAGATATTCCAGAGAAGAGCTTTTAGAGATCATGAAGCGTGACGGAATCGAGTGCATAGGTGCCATGGGCAAGAAAAGCAAGCTTCTGGCCGAAAAGGATGAAATCTATCTTGATGTGACCGCAGGGGTCGTTGATCGTTCCATACTTAACGCACTTGCAGGCCAGAGGTGCCTCATCCTTACAAACGGAGGAATGGTATGGCACGCAATGGACAGGATAAAGGATTATATGGAAAAGAGCGGGCTGAATATTCCTGTAGGAGTTGTGAATGGCGACTCTATAAAAGGTGAAAGTGAAGGTCCACGCTGAGCAAAAAAGGCAATCATTCACTCTTATATGTCTTTTTTAGAAGGAGTGCATCGCCCTCGTTATCCGGGCTTTCGCAGATCAAAGTACCTTTCACTTTGAAATCCTTTAATGCTCTCATAAGTTCTGTATATTGAAGATCGGACTCATCAAGGTTAAGATGGTTCCTTTCTCCTTTTTCACCGTATTCAATGCCTGATACATGCATATGCATGTCATCCAGACCTTCTCTGCCAAGTTCATTCTCAACCAGTTCCAGTGTGGAAGCGAATTCTTCATAACTGTTCTCAGCGCCTCCACTCCTTGCATGCAGGTGTGCAAAATCAATACATGGAAGTACATTCTCTATCTCACTGCTCAGTTTCACGTTCTCCTGGAGGCTTCCGAACTGGGTTCCCTTACCGGTGGTTTCCGGGCGAAGGATTACTTCTATGCCTTCATCAACCAATCGGGCAGTTAGCTGTTTCAGCAGTAAGAATACTTTTTCGTACACTTTATCAGGTTCACCTTTCTGGTAGTATGCAGGGTGGAATACAATATTTCGTGCGCCGCAAAGACTGCCAATCTTTGATGACTTGTATATTCTTTCAATGCTTGCATCAACTTTCTCTGGTTCGGCTGAGTTCAGGTTGATGTAGTAAGGGGCATGCACGCTCAATGAAATTCTCTCATTCTCAGATGTTTCAAGGACTTGTCCTGCAGTGGCTTCTCCCATTTTGACTCCACGAACGAATTCAAGCTCCATACAGCCAAGTCCAAGTTCTTTAACCCTTTCAATGCCTGATATGCTGTTTCTTTTTTTAGAGCTCTTTGGTGTTCCTGCAGTTCCGAAAAGCAGCTTTGATGGCTTCATTATGCCATTCCTAGCTTTGCCTTTAGTTCCTTCAATTTTTCGGTTGAAAGTTTCTCTTCGATCAATTCCAGAACGGTATCTACATCGTCTTCCTCAAGTGATCTGATGTCTTCTTTTCCTTCCATAGCAAGCTGGAAAATATACTCCATTTCTTCTTTGTCAAGCTTGTTCATCCTGTTCCTGAAATCGTCTCCGTCTTCTGCTATCTTGTGCGACAGGGGTCGAAGGATAAAAGGATAGTTATGTCCGGCATTAGACATGGTATTTCCACTAAGTTCCGGTGCAAGCTTGTTAAAGATCTTATTGTCCATTTCGTTGAATACTCTGCCCATGGAACTTAGTTGTAAAAAATAGTTTATAAAATTATGTTTCGGGAGTGAATTTCATATGTCCGTGAATATCTATCTCTCCCTGTGCTATCCTTGTTGATGAGATGGGTTTTTCGTCATCTGCAAGCATGTAATCGATCATGACGACGTGTATACTCTTCATTTCCTTATCACTTCTGAGCTCGTTTATCTTCAGGGCAACAGAATGAGTCTCAGGGGAGACTACGATGTAGTCATAGTTCTCAGTGAGTGTTTTTCCATAGGGGCCATTAAGTTCTATGATCCTGAAATTCTGGTGATCAGATATTTCATTTATGTATCGAAGCAGTTTATCTTTGCGAATATTGTAATCTGGAACTCCGCGTGGACGCTTATTTGCCATCTCATTGGACGTGAGGCCGATATCAACATTTCCGTCTTCAGCAAGTTCGAATGCTTTTCTTAACAGTTTTTTATGTCCGTCATGAAGACATTCGAAGGTTCCACCGACTACTACTCTGGCCATTCCTCCTTAATACTTGCTTTTGAAGATAAGTCTTGTGTTATAAATAATACTTTCACTCCGCTCTCTTCAGGTATATATACTCACAGGATAATTAAGTACCTGATTGTGCACCAAAAGGAAAACATGTGCACCTATGGAGTAATAAAATGCCTGAAGTACTATTAGAAGACCTGGATCATGTGGGTCCGGCAACTGCACAGAAGCTGATGGAAGCCGGATTTACGACTGTTGAAGCAATTGCTGTATCATCACCTGCGGAACTTGCAACTGCAGCCGATATTGGGGAGTCCACTGCTGCAAAGATAATACTGGCTGCACGCCAATCTGCAGACATAGGTGGCTTTGAAACCGGAGATGTTGTAATGGAGCGCAGAAAGCTTGTTGGAAAACTATCCACAGGTTGCGTTGAATTTGATGAGATGATGGGAGGAGGAATTGACACCCAGGCAATTACCGAAATGTATGGTGAATTCGGTTCAGGAAAAACACAGGTTGCACACCAGCTTGCTGTGAACGTACAACTGCCACAGGAGCAAGGTGGCCTTGATGGCTCCGTCATAATAATCGATACGGAAAACACCTTCAGGCCGGAAAGAATTAAACAAATGGTAGACGGCCTTTCAGAAAAATATGGCATGGAATATGATCCGGAAGAATTCCTGAAAAATATACGGGTAGCACGTGCCTTTAATTCCAATCACCAGATACTGCTTGTGGATTCGGCACTGGAGATGGCTAACGAATTAAAAGATACTGAAAAGCCAGTTAAGCTCATTATTGTAGACTCCCTTACAGCTCATTTCAGGGCCGAGTATATCGGCAGAGGAACCCTTGCTGACAGGCAGCAGAAGCTGAACAAACACCTTCATGGGCTGCAAAGGTTCGGGGATCTTAACAATGCATGCGTCATCGTTACAAATCAGGTAATGTCAAAACCTGATGCGTTCTTTGGAGATCCGACAAAGCCAATAGGAGGACACATTGTTGGCCATACCGCAACCTTCAGGTTGTACCTGCGCAAATCCAAGGGCGATAAGAGAATCGTAAGACTTGTTGACTCACCAAATCTTCCTGATGGCGAAGCAATAATTTCAGTAACAACGCCCGGACTGCGTGATCCTTAATACTGAATGGTTTATCAGGGAATCTCTTTAAAAGGGATTCTCCCTCTCTTTTTAAGGTATGATTTGCATCCATTCCTGTTGAACAGGGATGTTCGGTTTTATTCTTCATAGTTTTCTCTAAAAGCCTGAAGTCTATTGAAATCTCATTGAACTATCCGAAGCATCGAAAACACTTAAATCTCTCTCTCTTCTTATCTATTGTTTATGAAATACAAGGCTCTTGTAATTGACATAGATGGCACTATTACTCATATGGATCGCAAGCTTAGCCTCAAGGCAGCTGCAAAACTGCGTTCACTTGACATTCCTGTTGTAATTGCAACCGGGAACGTTCTATGTTATGCCAAAGCCACAGCAAAGTTGGTAGGTGTGTGCTGCAATATTATAGCTGAAAATGGTGGTGTTATAATTGATGGGTTTGACAATGAGCCAATTGTTTCAGATGTTATTCATGAGTGCGAGGCTGCATATGAATTCCTTTCTTCCAGTTTTGAGATGGAGAAACTTGATCCTGTGCACAGGAAAACGGAAATTGTTCTCAGAAGAAATTTTGATCTTGAACAGGCAAGGACTTTACTTATAAACAGTGAGATAGATGTGGAAATAATTGATACCCATTTTGCCATACACATCAAAAGCAAAAAAATCAACAAAGGAACCGGCCTTACAAGAATGGCTGAAATGATGGGACTTAGTACATGTGATTTTGTCGCCATCGGCGATTCGGTGAATGATGTTGAACTTCTTGATGCCGCAGGATTTGCTATTGCAGTATCAAATGCCGATGACTTCCTTAAAGAAGTTGCCGACTACGTGACAAAGGAACCCTATGGAGAAGGGACAGCAGAAGCTGTAGATTTCCTTTTAACCAAGGGTATGATCTAATACTCTTGTATGCTAAAAATTAGAATCGATGGCAGAACTGCAAAGGTGGATTCACACTTTGCAGTCTGAAAATTTACATGCTGATATTTTCAGTAGCCAGTCCACGTGCGATATTCTTATCGACGACAATATAGTCCTTGATGGCCCTTACGGATTCAAAGGGCAATAATATATATTGGTCGTCGGTCTGGTACTTAGAGGTATCCAGACTCATGTCAGGTTTTACTATCAGGTCGATCAGGCTACCCGTTCTGACATCCATCACAATATTGAAGAGGATGCCTATCTCTGTGCCATCGGTTGCCATAACCTGTTTGCTTGAAAGGTTTTTTGCAAAGACATTAGCCATTTTCATTCACCCCTGAATATAATATTAACTCTCAAATTTTTGATATATTTATCTGTATCCTATATAAGCACTTGGTTCTTCTTTCTTGGCACCGCCCTTGAACTGCGCCTGAATCTTCTCATAATACTCGATGAGGTTCTCGGATAGAGTTGGCCTTACTTTTGTGAGGGCCTCTTTGAAATACTTCATTCCAACCTTCTCATTCTCAAAATTATCCCTCAGCGAAAGCATAACAGCTTCCCTGCATACGGCTTCTATATCGGAACCTACAAAACCTTCTGTGGAACTGGCAAGCTCATCAATTGTGACATCGTCCCCAAGAGGAATGTCCCTGGTGTGTATTTTGAAAATATCCTTTCTACCGGCAAGAGTTGATTGACCTACAAGTACAAGCCTGTCAAACCTACCTGAGCGAAGAAGTGCAGGATCAAGAATATCAGGACGGTTTGTAGCCGCTATCACTACGATCTCCTTTAGAGGTTCAAGGCCGTCAAGTTCGGTAAGCAACTGGTTTACTATCCTCTCGGATACTTTACCGTCTTCTGTTATCGCACTCCTCATTGGTGCGATAGAATCGATCTCATCAAAGAACACGATACATGGGGCTACCTGCCTTGCTTTCTTAAAAGTTTCACGAATAGCTTTCTCGGACTCACCTACCCATTTTGACAGCATCTGGGGTCCTTTGATACTTATGAAATTAGCATTTGATTCGTTTGCCACTGCCTGGGCGATTAATGTTTTTCCGGTACCGGGAGGACCGAACAGCAAAACACCCTTGGGAGGTTTGATACCCATCTGCACAAACTTTTCAGGCCTCGTGAGGGGCCATTCCACAGCTTCAACGATATCCTGTTTAGCTTTATTAAGACCACCAACGTCATCCCATTTCACAGAAGGAATCTCAACAAGAACCTCTCTCATTGCCGAAGGCTCTATTTCCCGGAGTGCTGTTTCAAAATCATCCCTGCTGACACTTAACATGTCAAGGATCTCAGGTGCGATTTCCTCTTCCTCAAGATTTATGTCGGGAAGTGCACGCCTGAGCGATTTCATTGCAGCTTCCTGGACCAGTGCCAGCAAATCAGCACCAACGAAGGCCTGTGTATGCTGTGCCAGGTATTCAAGGAATTCCTCAGTCACATCCTCACTAAGAGGTACTCCTCTTGTGTGGATCTGGAGAATTTCAAGGCGATCATCATTGTCAGGAACTCCGATTTCGATTTCCCGGTCAAACCTGCCGGGCCTGCGCAATGCCGGGTCTATGGCATCCAGGCGGTTGGTTGCACCGATAACAACGACCTGGCCTCTTTCTTCGAGACCGTCCATCATGGTCAGCAGTTGGGCAACAACCCTCCGCTCCACCTCACCGGTGACATTCTGTCTCTTCGGAGCAATAGAATCAATCTCATCGATGAACACTATAGAGGGAGCATTGTCCTCTGCCTCTTCGAATATCTTGCGTATACGCTCCTCGCTCTCACCGTAATACTTACCCATTATCTCAGGACCTGCGATGTAGAGGAAGTTTGCTCTTGATTCGTTTGCAACCGCCTTTGCTATCAGGGTTTTACCAGTGCCGGGAGGGCCGTACAGTATAATACCTTTAGGCGGTTCGATATTGAGTCTCTGGAAAAGTTCAGGGTGTTTAAGAGGGAGCTCTATCATTTCCCTTACGCGCTGTATTTCTGAGCCGAGACCTCCTATATCCTCGTATGTAACACCTCTTGTAGCACCATCATATCCCCTGACAGGCTTCTGTCGAAGCTCGATTTCTGTGATCTCTCCGATAATGATAATAGTGTCCTCAGGATCTGTTTCAACGGCAATAAGTGGTATTGCCTGGCCACCAGACATCTGGGTAGACATTGGCTGTGTCATAGAACTGATAATAGGAATAACATCCCCCTCTACAAGAGGTCTTTTCATGATGTTCCTCTTAATTATCTCATTAATGTGACTGCCAAACTCCATAGTCACGCCTTCGGGAGGAGCAAGGACTACCTTGTTGGCAATCTCAATCTCTGCTTTTCTGATTATGATCCTTTCCCCGATGCCCACACCTGCATTCTGCCTGATGAAACCGTCTATTCGGACTATTCCCTGTCCCCAATCCTGTCTTTCAGCTCTCCAAACCTTGGCTGCGGTCCTTCTCTTACCCTCGATCTCAACGATATCCCCGGGCGACAGTTGTAAGCTTAGAAGGGTTGTCGGATCCAACCGAACAATACCTCTCCCAAAGTCATTTGGATGCGCTTTTTCTACTTTGATCTGTACTTCGTCCATGGTTTCATCCCTACAATTATTATGAATCAATAGTGTGATTGTGATTTATATCTATCTATTTTATTCTAAAGAATAAATAAGATATGGTGTCCAGCTTTATTTAGGATGTTCCTTCTTTTCACGAACATTTAAATATCAGGTGTGTATATTTATCGCTGTAAGGTATAATACTATTCTGAGATTCTGTTTAATTGGATTTTATCTATGGCGGTTTTCAGTATGGTTTTAGTCTTATCTTTGAATTAAAGGACGTGCATTATTTTGTTTAATAACAATGACAGAGAATCAACAGCACCAATCGCTGTCGGAGAGACCTACGAAGTAACAATACAGGATATTGCAAGAGAAGGAGACGGAATAGCAAGGATAGAAGGTTTTGTTATCTTTGTACCACAGACCCAGGTCGGCGATACTGTAAATATCAAGATCACAAGAGTATTGCGTAAATTTGCTTTTGGAGAGAAAGACGAGTAATTCTTCAAAGAATGGTTTTTACCATTCTTTAACACTCTTTTTTATTCTTATTTTTGTTTCCTTGTAACTATTCAGCCTGGCACGATTTGCCTATTGGTACTGATTTCATCGAAATAGAGATGTCTGCTCACTAACAATCTAACAATCAAAAAAGCAATCAATAGCAACAATCAAAATAAATGATCCTAATGAAATTTACGTTTCAACTTTTTGTCAAGATTGTTATTGATAGCGTTTTTATCAGGCTGAATAGTTACGTTTCCTTTTCATATTCCGCATAAGGAAATGTATTTATGTTTCAATGAACCATCATTTTAGTATGGGGCTAAAAGCATTATTCTTGAACTGTACATTGAAGAGATCTCCTGAAATTTCCAATACAAGAGCATTGGTTGACAAAGCAGTCAAACTCTTTTCTGAAATGGATATCGAAACCGAGATAATAAGGGTTGTTGACTACAATGTCAAATTCGGTGTCAGTTCGGATGAAGGCGAAAGCGATGAATGGCCTCAGATATTGAAGAAGGTAAAAGAATGTGACATTCTTGTTATTGCCACTCCGATATGGTTTGGTGTGCGTTCTTCGATTTCACAACTTGTTATGGAAAGGCTTGATGGAACTTATGATGAAGAAGATCCTGAAACCGGACAGTTCCCTCTTTACGGCAAAGTTGCAGGAGTCCTTGTAACGGGTAACGAGGATGGCGCACACAACGTAGCAGCCAATACACTATTCAATCTTACCCATCTGGGATGTACTATTCCACCTAACGTCGATAGCTATTGGGTTGGAGATGCCGGACCGGGCCCAAGTTACATAGAAGCAGGTGGTCAGAGGCACCTCTATACGAACAAGACTGTTCGATACATGGTTTATAATCTGGCATTTTTTGCCGAATTACTGAGGAGTAATCCTATAACAACAAACATCAATGAATTGTATGAGGATGCCCTCAAGGAAAGCGAATAGTCTTTTCTTTTAAAATTAAAAAAGTAAAGGATTGATGATGGTTATTCCATCATCAATGCCATGAGGCTGTCTCTTGCTTCTTTTATTTCATCAGGGGTCAGCTGGATATTTGAATCTCCTATACGGATGTCCAATGTCTTTCCACTAACTGTTCCAATCACTGCATATGGTACATCTTTTAGTAAATCTGTAACAACATCAGGTTCTGAAGTAACTACCAGTGCCCTTGCATAGGATTCGGAGAACAGTATGTCATCTGCCCTGAGGCTCTCTCCTACATTGCTCAAATCGACATCTGCACCGTAGTTCTCACACATTTCACAAATGGAAGCTGCAATTCCTCCAAGTGCTACATCGTGGGATGCTGTGAGCTTTCCGCTTTTTGCAAGGTCTATGAGCGTATCGATTATCTTGGTGGTATTTTCCGGTGGCTGTGGTGCGTTTCCATCATTTTCCTTTCCAATGATGTTGTAATATTCCGAGCCACCAAGCTCATCTTTTGTGATTCCGACAAGGAAGATCGTGTCTCCTTCATTCATGAAAAGACCAGAAGGGGCCATGGTGACATCTTCAACGTATCCGACAAGACCGATAGAGGGAGTAGGAGCAATCGCAGTCTTGAACTCCTCACTCTCATTGTAGAGAGATACGTTTCCACCAACTACGGGGATAGACAATTCCCTTGCAGCATCCCCAAGTCCCAGGATAGCCTGTTTGAACTGCCAGTATATATCAGGCCTTTCCGGATTACCAAAATTCAGGCAATCGACAAGAGCTATACCGTACGCACCCTTGACAGCCAGGTTCATAGCATTCTCGGTGACTGTACCCTTTCCTCCCTGATACGGGTCCAAAAGGGTGTGCTTTGGATTGCATCCACAGGAAAGTGCAATTCCCTCGTTTCCATCTATGCGCAGTATGCCTGCATCATCACCTGGCTTTGCTACTGTTCTTAGCTGCACCTCATGGTCATACTGCCTGTATATCCATTTCTTGGAAGCCACATTGTGGGATGACAACAAGTCAAGTACTGTTTGCTTCAGGTCTGCTGGTATGTCTGGCTTATCTCCGATGTCACGTGGAGCAGGAGCTTCTGAAGGGCGCTCAAACGTTGGTGCTCCTTCTGTTAACTCTTTGATGGGTATATCGGCAACTACCTCTCCCTTGAACTCCACGGTATATGTCAGTTCCTCAGTAAGTTCTCCTATCATGCTGCCATTGAGGTCGTATTTTTCAGCAATGTCCAGAACAGCCTGGACATTCTGAGGCTCTACCTCAAGCAGCATGCGTTCCTGTGATTCGGCAATAAGTATTTCATAAGGTGTCATGCCGGTTTCACGCAGGATCACATTATCTGCGATGATGTTCATCCCCAGATTGCCCTTGGATGCCATCTCCGAACTTGCACCGGCAAGCCCGGCTGCCCCAAGGTCCCTGCAAGACTTTACATATCCTTTCCCGATTGCCTCAAGGGTTGCCTCTATCACGAGTTTCTCTGTGAACGGGTCACCGATCTGGATACTTGGCCTGTCCTCTGCCTCAGATGATTCAGAAAGATCCCTTGATGCAAAAGAAGCCCCTCCGAGTCCGTCTCTTCCGGTTGTAGAGCCCATCAGCACGAGTTTGTTGCCTGCCTTCTGTGCACATGCCGTAACAATGTTCTCCTCACGCGCAAGGCCCACACACACTACGTTCACAAGAGGGTTCCCACTGTAGGATTCGTCGAACAGTGCTTCTCCTCGCACTACAGGCACACCGATGCAATTGCCATATCCGGCAATACCCTCGATTATATGCTCGAAAAGATAGAGGTTCTTCGGGTTGTCAAGAGGTCCGAAGTAAAGAGGATCCATCAGTGCAATAGGACGTGCACCCATAGAGATGATATCACGTACAATTCCTCCGACACCAGTTGCAGCCCCATTGTAAGGATCCACATATGAAGGATGATTGTGGCTTTCCATTCCTACGGCAAGAGCCCAGCCATTTCCAAACCTGATGATAGCAGCATCATCACCCGGGCCAATGATCACACGGTCTCCCGTGGTCGTGAAGGTTTTTAATAATGGTGCGCTTGAACGATATGAACAGTGTTCACTCCAGAGATTCAGGAAACATCCCTGTTCCACAAGGTTTGGCTCCCTTCCCATCTCTTTAGTTACTATATTAAGATCATTTTCAGGTAACATTGATGTGCCTCTGGTTTAATATGATGATATGTATAGGGTGAATTATCAGGGCTTTAAAGAACCCTTAATGTAATAAACATTTCTTTGAACAGGTTTTAAGGCAGATTCCAATAATATGGCATGTGCAAGGGTTAATGGCTTAATGGCATCGATTTTCAAAATATATTTTATCCCCTGCAGTTATTCCGATTTTGTCAGATTTTCCATGGGATGTTTCTATGATATATTTGACTTTTTCCTTACAGGAGCATATGCCAATCCAGGCTTGCAGGCTGGATGTCTGGATAACTCTTTTTTGCTCATCAAGAAAAATAGCATCAATTGGATAATTGACAAAGAGCATATGTAATGATACTTTTCTACATTTTTTCATTACAAACACCAGGGCATAATTTTCAGGAATATCTTTCCTGAACATAAGACCCAGTGCCTGTTTAAAAGTACTACATGCAAATTCGACGTGTGTAGCAACGTATTCACCATTAGATTTTAATATCATCGCTGTTTACATTAATCATCTATTTTAGTTAAAGACTATGGAGTGTTTAAAATAGATAATAATCTCGGAGGAAATACCACAAGATGAGTTCTGAAATGTGTTCGGTATGCGGATTGCCAAAAGAACTTTGCATATGTGAAGAAGTGGCAAAGGAACAGCAAAGAATAACGGTTAAAGTGAATAGAAGAAGATACGGAAAAGAAGTTACTGTTGTAGAAGGCTTTGATGCCCATGAAATAGATCTTCATGAACTTTCCACCTATCTGAAATCTAAGTTTGCATGTGGCGGTACTGTAAAAGGCAATGGTGTCGAATTGCAGGGAAACCACCTCGGACGCATGAAAGAAGTTCTTGTTGAACGGGGATTCTCTCCGGATCAGATTAAGGATTAATCTTATTTTCTTTTGTGTGTGGAATATCCACACATAATCTTGCAGTATTTTTCTGCCAGAATGTAATTCTTCAGTGTTCTTTGCTGAAGGATATTTATTTATTGAAAGTATTCTCTACTAGATGTAGATATTATGAAACGTATCTATATGGACCACAGTGCGACTACACCAGTAGATCCTCTTGTGCTTGATTCCATGTTACCTTATTTTACCGAAAAGTTTGGAAATGCATCAAGTTTGCATTCTTTCGGGCAGGAAGCTGCAGAGGCACTTGCAATTGCACGTCAGCAAGTTGCCGATTCTATTGGTGCAGAAAAGAATGAGATAATATTCACTTCAGGTGGAACCGAATCTGACAATCTTGCCATAAGGGGAGTAATCCCTCATAATACAGGAAAAAAACACATTATCACATCAGTCATTGAGCATCCTGCAGTGCTTAATACCTGTGAGTACCTTGAAAGTATGGGTCATGAAGTAACATATGTTCCTGTTGATTCTGATGGTGTAATAGACTTTGAGATGGTAGAGGGATCAATTCGTAAGAATACGGTTCTCATAACTGTGATGCATGCCAACAATGAGGTAGGTACCATTCAGCCCATAAAGGAAATTGCACAAATTGCAAGTAAACACAACATTTTGTTCCACACCGATGCAGTGCAGTCCATGGGAAAGATTCCTGTTGATGTTAATGAACTGGGAGTTGATATGCTGTCCATTTCCTCACACAAAATACACGGACCAAAAGGTTCAGGGGCACTGTATGTTCGTAAGGGCACGGCAATTGAGCCGATCGTTTTCGGTGGAAATCACGAAATGGGTATGCGTTCAGGAACAGAGAATATCCCGGGTATTGTAGGTCTTGGTAAAGCGATGGTTCTTGCAAATGAGTTTCTGGATGCGGACTCACAACATATGAAGAAAATGCGTGATTCCCTTGTTTCCCGAATATTTGATTCAATTGCAGATGTGCGCCTTAATGGCCATCCTACCCAACGTCTTCCGAACAATGTAAACCTGAGTTTCAAGTACGTTGAAGGAGAATCGCTTTTAATGCTACTTGACATAAAGGGAATTGCAGCATCAACTGCTTCTGCATGTTCATCGAAATCCCTTAAGGCATCCCATGTACTCAGTTCCCTGAATATAGAGGACGATTACATACATGGTTCTCTGAGAATAAGCCTTGGAAAGGAGAACACTATGGAAGATGTCGATTATGTTGTTAAGAGCCTCAAGGAAACAGTTTTAAAGCTGAGGGAAATGTCCGCAGTTTCCAGCCAATGAATAGCAGGAGTAAGTCATGTATTCAAAGAAAGTTATTGAGGAGTTCAGCAGTCCACAGAATGTGGGAAGTATAGAGGATGCTGATGGTGTGGGTGAGATTGGAAGCACTGTCGATGGTGATATAATAAATATATCTATTAAGGTGAAGGGCAATGTTATTGAAGATGTCAAATTCAAGACATTTGGTTGTGTTGTCGCTATTTCCACATCAAGCATGGTAACGAACCTGGCAAAGGGAAAGACGGTCGATGAAGCTCTTGAACTAACAAACGAAGATGTCATCAATGCCCTTGATGGTCTTCCTGATGGAAAGGACAGGTGTTCGGGCTTTGCACTTGACGCTCTTAAGATGGCAATCGAAGATTTTCGGCAAAAAAATAAATGATACTTAAAAAAAGGTGACTTCTTGTGAAAACAACATGTGAAATTATGGTTCAACGTGTACTGCCTGCTATACGTGCAGAGCTTGCCAGATGTATGATCTGGGAGCATGGAAAAAATCAGCAGGAAGTTGCAGATGTATTGGGACTCTCAAGAGCTGCTGTTTCCCAGTATATCAACGATAAACGTGGTGCAGAAGTTGATTTTTCAGAAGAGGCCCAGCAGGAGATCAAGAGGTTTGCTACCAGCCTGCTTGATGGAATGAAATCCAGGGACCAGGTTGCTGGAATGTGTAATGTATGCAAGTTCGTCCAGCGTTCCGGCTGGCTCAACAGGAATGAACCTGATGCTGGTTATTGCGTTCTTTGCGGAGATAACGAGGTTCATTGACGCGAAATCTTTGCATAAAATGTAAGGGCAAAGGTCTTTGTGGGCGACCAAGATGTCCTATCCTGGAGAAATTTAAGTCCATAGAGTCTGTAATTCCAAAATCATCCGGAGATTCTTCTATTTTTGGGGCATCGCCTCCATCTGTTTTTGTAGGAAGGTACAACTATCCTGAGGTTAAAGCAGGTCCAATGATCCCACCTGAGCTTGGTGGGGATGAGGCAATGCTACTTGAAGACCCTAAAGCCCTGTTGAGGATGGGGATACAGGACATAATTTCCTCTCGTTCCCAGCTGGTCCGGGCAAACACAGGCATCAACGTCAAAAATGCCCGTAATCCAGACAATCCCCTGATAGAGAAATCACAGGAGCTGGCCCTCTCAAAAAAACCTGTTGACACCGAAGCCTGGTTCAACAAGCCCATACAAAACAAGCTCAAATTCGATAATGTACTTACTCCAATGGGTCCCTCGGGTGAATTGAAGGATTTTGATATCACCGAGAATCCGAAAGTGCCCAAAAAAGTTGACGCACTTGTCTATGATACCGACGCACTTGCAAAGGATGCCATATCAGAGTTATGGGATAGTAATGTTGCTGCGGAACATATCACACGCCTTTTTTCCATCGGCCTGCTGGGGCAGGAACGAAAACTTGTCCCAACCCGTTGGTCTATAACCGCAGTCGATGACATGGTTGGGAAAGACCTTCTTAAAGGTATTCGGGACTATCAGCAATTAAGTGAGGTCATGGTTTTTAGTGGTGGTGTATTTGGCAACCACTTTGAAATTGTTTTCATTCCCCGTATGTTCTCATTTGAGTTAATGGAGGTCTGGATGCCGCGCACTGTCTGGTCAGGGGGAGATACGTGGATCGGTGCAGATCATGAGAACTTTGATGGAAAAAATAAATATTCCAATCTTGCAGGAGGCTACTATGCAGCTCGGTTGGGTGCACTGGAATATCTCCATTCCATACGCAGACAGGCAACTGTATTTATGGTTAGGGAAATAAGGCCTGAATACTGGGCACCTCTTGGTGTATGGGTTGTAAGGGAGGGTGTAAGGGAAGCTTTCAATAGTGAACCCCAAAGATTTGAATCTGTTGAACAGGCACTTGCTGATATCTCGACCCGATTGAAGACCTCTTCATCAGAATGGTTGCCAAAAGCTTCTTTATTGCCAGATGTGCGTTTTCAGAGGACACTTGACAGTTTCTTCTAATCATTGTAATATAGTTCAATAATTACTATATAGTTTATTTATTGCTATATAGTATATGGTACGCACATTTATCTCAATGTCTCTTCTTTTGTATACTAAATCTATATAGTGGAGAATATTATCGATGAGTCTTTTTGATCCTCTCGTATTGTTGTTGATTGCAGCAGGTTTATATATGGCATGGAACATTGGCGCAAACGATCTTGCCAATGCCATGGGAACGTCTGTAGGTAGCGGTGCGCTTTCTATAAAACAGGTTATTATTATTGCAGCAGTTTTTGAGTTTGCAGGTGCGGTATTTTTTGGAAAAAGAGTAACATCCACAATCGCCAAAGGTATAGTACCTATTGACACTATCAGTCTTTTAGACTCGCACCTTGTGGCAATTGGTATGCTTGCTGCGATTCTTGCTGCGAGTTTCTGGATTACACTTGCAACTTTCTACAATCTTCCTGTATCCACAACACATTCTATTGTCGGAGCAGTTCTTGGCTTTGGTCTGATAGCCGCATATAAAGGCATCATTGCATTCAGTGATATACAGTGGGGAGTTCTTTTAAAAATAGTAGGAAGCTGGCTGGTATCTCCCCTATTGGGTGCTTTACTTGCTTTTTTGATATTTTCGCTAATCAGGCATTTCATATTGCAGAAAACAGACGACCCCTATAAGATTGAGAACAAGTTCGTGATACTTCAAATCATGACAGCATGTTACATTGCATTCGCACACGGATCTAATGACGTGGCCAATGCGGTAGGACCATTGTATGCAGGACTCAATGCACTGGGGCTTGCAGGCATAGAGATACCTCTCTGGGTCATGGTCGTAGGAGGTTTCGGAATGGTACTGGGTCTTGCCACATGGGGATACCGTGTGATAGAGACAATAGGCACAAAAATAACGGAACTGACACCTACAAGAGGTTTCTCAGCTGAATTTGCAACGGCTTCTGTAGTCGTATTGCACAGTTTCAGTTCACTACCTATCTCAACTACTCACACACTGGTCGGCTCTGTCATAGGTGTGGGACTTGCAGGTGGCCTTGCAGCGGTTGACTTAAGTGTGATATGGAAGATAATTGCTTCCTGGGTAGTAACAGTGCCTATTGCAGCACTCACATCCGCGCTTATATTTACAGGACTTCTGGGGATCGGAATATGATCAAGAAAGAATATATCCGCTCGGTATTGAATATATTTGCAAGCTCACCGTTTAAGCCACTGGGAATGCACGCTAACAAAGGAGGCGAAGCCGTAAGAAAACTCGGGGAATCCGTGATTGCCTTTTGCGACGGAGACATGGAAAAAGTCGAACGACTCAATCGGGAGATTGATGTTATAGAGCATGAAGCAGATGTGATCAAGCAGACCATCCGGTCCGAACTATCATCTTCCATTATGCTGCCGGTCCATGCCAATGATCTGCTAAACTTCCTCAAACCGCAGGATTCAATATCTGATGATGCACAGGAAGCGGCATTCTGGCTTACTGTCAGAAAGTTTGATGCGCCTCCCGAGATTCGTGAGGGATTCATTGATCTCACGGAAAAGACTCTTCAAACAGTGGAAATGTATGAGGTTCTTGTTTCAACCCTTAGTGAGTTGCTGGAAACATCCTTCAGCAAAAAAGATGTTGAGGAGACTCTTGCACTTGTTGTGGAAGTAGAGGAAATGGAACATCAGGTAGATCTGGTAGAAAAGGAACTTGTAAAAACGATCTTTAACAATGAAGATATTATTGGTGCACTTGGCGTATATCATCTGGTCCGTCTGGTGAGTGGTATCGGAGACATTGCAGACAAGTCCGAGCATGCAGCAGACAGGTTAAGGACAATGGTTTTGAGAAGGTAATCACCTTCTCATTGTTATCTGTGAAGACAATTGTCTTCGTTCATCTTTTTGAGCAATTCTACAACGGAATAAGCCGCACGGGTTATGCCCATGCTTCTTTTATCAGTATCTGTTCCGGCTGTGTAAAGCCCGCTGATGGGTGTCCTGACGTCCGCAAAATAACCATCAATTGTCACGGCAGCCTTTTCAGGAACGGTAATCTGCTCATGCTTCATTTCTATATGGTCTTCTATTCCCGGGATAGCATTATAGATTGTTTCATATGCTTTCTTTGTTTGCACATCTTCATTGTTCTCCTCATCAATTATGAATGTGAAACCAACAAGCTGTTTTCCTTTTGGAGCCAGTGAGGCATCATAATTGCTGATAGGCATGGCCCAGTAGGGATTTTCCTTGAACCATATCTCAGATCCTGTATAACTAAAATCTTTCATTACCTTATCCAGTCCTAGCCAGACTGTAAGACTCTTTGTATGGACTACTCCTTTAAGTTCCTGTATATAGGAGTTTGGAAGACTCTCTACCATGGAAGGAAGGTCCGTGACAAATCCTGTGTATATGACCTTGCTGGCATTGTATACCTCATCAGCCTCAACACCGGTTATCTTGCCTTTGTCCGTAAGTATTTTCTTTACCTGACAACCTGTCTTGATCTCCACAGTCTTTGGAAGCGAGGACAAAAGGGCATTTAGAAGCGCCTTCAGACCTTTTCGGGGATAGCCCTGGGAATAGCTTACCTGATTGGTAGCCAGTCTTCCAAGAGATGTGAAAGGATTGGAAACTCTATTGATCCTTGTCTGTAATGAAGCATGTAGATTTGGTGGAAGTATTGTTCTTGGAACCGGCTCTACAGCCATCTCCTCATTATTCATTATGCTTTCAAGCTGTTCCTGAGGCACACTGTCCCTTACAAAGCTGCTCCCCGCCAGGATTCTCTGGGCAGATGTCTGCCTCATATCCTTTCCTGAAAGGAAATGGGAGATAGCATCCATGAAATCATATGTTTCCTTGGAAAGCTTGCCAGGCATTGAATCATATACAGATTGCTTTGAGAGATCAATCCCAAATGTGCAAAGGGTGAGGGCTTTGGTAATTGCCTGTGTGACCACAATCCTGTCTTTTCTGGGGAGAACATCAAACGTAACAAATTCTTTGACGTTGGATGGTACCTTCATAAAAGAGTCTTCAGTACGTACAAAATAATGGCCGTAGTCCTCGAAGATAGGAACATAATCAAAGTAATTATCCATCAGTCTCCTCAAGGGGCCAGCTTGAAGATGCGTAATGGCATGAGCACCAGTGTCTACCTGGAAACCATCCACCATATAACTGTTACAGTTTCCTCCGACAAACTCGTTTTTCTCAAGAACCAGCACTCTGTTTCCATGTTTGGAAAGTGACAGGGCAGACAAAAGGCCGCTTATGCCTGCTCCCACAACTATTACATCATATTTTTCCATTTCATCCCCTCATTACGAGTAAATGTGTGTGCTTACTCAAAGATCTCAGGCACTATGCGCCTTGCGACTTCCTCATATGCTTTTGAAAGATCGCCTTTATCAAAACGGAAGATATCCTTGTCCATAGACTGCCCTGTACTCTTGTCCCAGAGCCTGCAGGTATCACATGAGATCTCATCGGCTACAACAATCTCACCATCGTCTTTTCTTCCGAATTCAAGCTTGAAGTCAGGGAGAAGGAATCCTTTCTCATCAAGGTAATTCACGAGAATGTTGTTGATCTTAAGTGCCATCTCACGTATCTGTGCTATCTCTTCGTAGCTTGCAATTTCCATGGCAACAGCAATATCTTCATTGAGCATCGGGTCACCATACTCATCACTCTTAAAGTCCAGAACTATCACGGGTTTCTTAAAAACAGTTCCTTCTTCTATAGGGTACTTACGTGTGATAGAACCTGCAGCAATATTACGCGGGATCACCTCTATGGCAATTATTTCCACCGCATCAACAAGCATATCGGTATCAGATTCCATTGAGATATAATGGGTCTTTATACCTTCCTCCTCCAGCATTTCAAAGAGTTTCCTGGATATCTGGGCATTATAGTAGCCTTTCTTAGCAGCCTCACTCTTTTTCTTGCCGTCAAATGCTGTTAAGCTGTCCCTGAATTCTGATATCAGCTTTTCCGGATCTTCGGTTTTGTAGATGGTCTTTGCTTTTCCTGAGTATAGCTCTTCTTTCTTCATTTGTATCATCCTTTTGTCAATGGCATTGTTGATTACTTTATATATAGATGTTCTATAATTATTTATATCTTAATTGATGTAGCATTAATGTACTATAATTGCATACAAAATGTTATTATTTCAGACATATATGATTATTAAAGGTGATCTCAATGGACCAGGAACTTATGCGTATAGGTGTATCACTTCCGGAAAACCTGCTTACCAAGTTTGATACTATTATAGAAAAAAGAGGCTATTCCTCCCGATCAGAAGGTATCAGGGACGCCATAAGGAACTATATTACACACTACGAATGGATGAGCGATGTAAAAGGCAGACGTGTTGGTACCATCACACTGATATACGACCACACAAAACGTGGTCTTTCAAGTGCTCTGACAGACATACAGCACGATTATTCCCACCTTATAAAATCAGCAATCCACATTCACCTTGACCATGATAACTGTCTCGAGGTAATCATCCTTGACGGGGAAGGAGAAGATGTCAAAGTTGTCGCTGAGAGGATCATGTCACTCAAAGGTGTTACCTACGTAAAGCTTAACACAGCCCTTCCAACTGAGAAAATATAAATTTACATCCCATTTTTAAATGAGGACTCAATTGTCCTCAACATTTTTTCGCCAGGTTCTGTAAGGAAATATGTCTGAAAATTCTTGTCTCTTCTCGAGTCCACGAGCTCTGCATCCTTGAGCAATTTCAGGTGATACGAAAGTGCCGAATGTTTGTAGTCGGTAATCTCCACCAGTACACAAACACAAAGATCGCTTACCTGTAGGGCTTTGAGGATACGTATCCTTACGGGATCAGAAAGCACCTTGAAAAGAGAAACCAGTTTGTCAACATTTTCATCCATGACTTCATGAACTTTCAGGGTTATTGCATCTGGAAGTATGTAAGGCTCTTTGCTTTCGCTTGTTTCCTGTATTGTCATCTGTTGGATTATTATAAGGTTCAACAGATTAATAGGTTTTGCAATAAGATCTACCTAATATATGTGCAAAAAGGGCATATTTCAGGCTCTTTTATTACTAAACTCAGAGACGTTTTCTTGCTTTTAATCTGTTTCACAGCATCGTGGAGATCATTGATAATTCCTGCAGGATTTTTGTGTTTGTCAATACCACACTCTTAATATTCCGGTGTCAATTCCCACTCCAATAGCAACACTTTCATTCTTCAGGGTTACAGCTGCAATATTAGTGGTCAATCTACTTTCAAGTGGAAGATATCCATTAACATGAACACCATTTTCATTATGCTCCAGTATTGCAAGTTCCCTGTAATTCTGAGTTGGAAGCATTAATTCAAAATTGCTATCATTGTCAAAGTTCCCTGCAAGTGCCATGTCCAGATTCCTCGATCCGGCTAAATGAGAACTGTATCCTGAAAGACTCGAAGAAACCTGTAGTTCGTTTCCTTCCCACTGGTAGAATTCTACAATTCCTCCAATGTGCGGTGTGAGCACATCCACGATCTCTGTTTCTTCTTCTGGTCCAAATGGTGCAACAGCTATCTGATGTCTCCATCTATATCCGGTTCCGGTACTTGGTCCGGATGCCACAGTTGTTCCATCTTCATCAAAAACCACGACTCTTGCACCTTCATTTGCATTGCTTAAAGTGACAATTATCTCGCGTATTCCGTTTCCATCAAGGTCAGCCCATAAGGGGACTATTCCTTCAATGACATCTCCTTCAGGAATATCGATAACTTTAGCAATTGCAGGTGTTCCTGCAGTTTCGACCAATGTGATACTTGAAGCCTCTATGCTGTCTCCCAGCACCCCATGTTTGTAATCTTCAGTTGGGCCTGTCAGTAGAAGTATTCTCTCATCTTCGTCAACCAGCAGGCGTGCATCGGGAAGGGCGTTGACTTCAAGACGTGCAGATTCCCTGTCATTGACTCTGAATACGAGGTCTCCGCTTGTTTCTATAAACACTGTCCTCCCTGAGCTTGGAAGAACGACAGGATGGCTTAATAGTGATTCATTCCACAATCCCGGTGCAAGCAAAAAAGCTTCCTCATTCTTGATCATCAGTATTGGAGGGCTGTCGGTATGAATCTTAGCAGGACTTATATTAATTTCTTCCAGCTCACCATCAGACAGCTCAAAGGCTTCTACTGTCCCGTCATCGAGTACAACAGCCCAGATGCTTCCATTACTCGAATCTGCTGCAATTACCCATTCAGGTTTGCCTGACAGCTCTACATCTGTGTAGTCTGCATTCATGGCATCAATGTTACCTTCTACAACCCTGTTCCCGTCTGGCTGCTGATATGTGTATGCCAGTGTGAATGGTGTTATGTAATTGAAAGTGCAGTAATCGCAGTCCAATATTTCGTCAGGTATTATGACTTCTTCTTGTGTGTTCCGTGTGCCGTTCATTGTTATGGCAATGAGAACCATGACTGCAAGCACTCCAAAAAGTATGAACGCCATTTTTCTATTTCCAGACATCATCTGTGGTTTTCACACTCCTGGTGATGTATTTTAGTCCCTCTGCACAGAGGAATGTAATGAAAGCAACTCCTATTGGCATGATCCATTTTTCCGGGGATAGTGGTAACAATCCGAATGCTTCGTTCAGACGAGGTATGTACATTACTGACATTGTTGCGAAGAAGGTAGCCAGCACGCCTGCTATCATGAGCTTGTTGGTGAAAATACCTATACTAATCACAGAGCGTTCAAGTGACCTGAATGCCAGCGGTATAAAAAGTATCATGCTGACTACGGTTGCAAACGTTAGTGTTCTTGCCATAACGGTGTCGTTTGCGGGGTCACTCAGGGCAAATACAAGGAAAGATGCTATTCCCATTATGAGTGCCAGGGTGATGACCAAAAATAGGTTTCTCTTCTTCAGGAAATTATCGTTCGGGTCACGAGGTGGTCTATTCATTATACCGTCTGCTGCAGGGTCCAGTCCCAGTGAGATCGCAGGCATTATCTCGTTGAACATATTGATGAAAAGTATCTGTAGTGCCAGCAGTGGTATGAGGTCAAAACCAAGAAGTGTGATGCCTGCCATGATGAGAATCACCAGGGTGAAGTTCCTTGATATCAGATATGTTATGAATTTCTCTATATTATCATAGATCGTTCGTCCACCTTTGACAGCTTCCACAATGGTGGCAAAATTATCATCCTGCAGTATCATGACACTGGATTCTTTTGCAACATCAGTACCCTTTATTCCCATGGCAATACCAATATTGGCTTTTTTAAGCGCTGGTGCATCATTGACCCCATCACCTGTCATGGCAACGATGTGTCCTTTTTTCTGCAGGGTATCTACGATCCTGAGTTTTTGCTCCGGCATTGTCCTGGCGTACACATTTATGTTCTCAACTATAATTGAGAATTCTTCATCATTAAGCTCGTTTAGCTCATCCCCGGTCACTGCGCAGTCAGCTGCTATACGCTGGAGTTTCTCGTCTTCATAGACTCCGCATCCCTGTCTGTATCCAAAGAGTCCGATGCTTCTTCCGATGGCTTTTGCAGTCTCCTGGTTATCGCCGGTTATCATAATTACCTTAATACCGGCTTTTCTGCACATTTCCACGGCATCCTTGACCTCTTCATGAGGAGGATCGATCATGGCAACAAGTCCAAGGAAAGTCATGTCCTTTTCAGAGTTCCCCTCTAATTTTTCTCCGGGACTTTCCTTACATGCAACTGCTAGTACACGATAAGCCGAACTTGCAAACTCGAGATTTTTATCAAGTACTGTTTCCCTGTCCTCTTGGGTGATGCTGTATAATTCTCCGTTCTTTTCAATACTGCTACATTTAGGGATAACGAACTCAGGTGCTCCCTTTGTGAATGAGACTGTTCCTCTGCCGGTGTTATGGATGGTTGTCATAAGTTTTCTTTCAGAAGTGAAAACAATTTCCTCAACCATCTCATAGTCTTTATCCAGTTCATCCTTCCAAATGTCTGCCTTCGCAGCTGCAACAGTAAGCGCAATTTCCGTAGGATCTCCGATAACTTCCCATTTATCCTTTCTTTTTTCTATGGCAGAATTATTACACAATGCGATGGCTTTTAGCAGTTTTATTGAAGTATCCTCTTCCTTCACATCGACACTGTCGCCTTTTTTCAGGAAATCTCCTTTAGGTGCGTACCCTGACCCTGTAAGTTCGAGCACGTTCCCACTGGTAAATATCTTCTCCACGGTCATTTCGTTCTTGGTGAGGGTGCCTGTTTTATCCGTGCATATGACCGTTGTGGAACCAAGTGTCTCAACAGCGAGCATCTTTCTGATTATGGCGTTGTGACCTGCCATTTTCTTCATACCGTAGGCAAGGGTTATTGTAAGTGTAAGTGGCAACCCTTCGGGCACTGCTGCAACAGCAAGTGCAAGGGCTATGAGCAGCATATCAGCAAAAGGGGCACCAATGGAAATACCAATTAGAAAAGTGAGTGCTGAGGCAAGTATCGCAAGTATTGCAAGTGTCAGGGATAATCTTGTTATCTTTGCCTGCAGGGGCGTATCTTCACTTTTTGTCTGTATTAGGCTGGCAATCTGTCCTATCTTTGTTCGCATCCCTGTGGACGTGACCAAAGCTTTACATTTTCCATGTACAAGCTGGGTACCTGCAAAGATATTTTCATTTTGAGTTTTCCCAACCGGAACACTTTCACCGGTAAGGGCAGATTCATCCAGTCTAAGGGCAATGGTTTCAAAAAGGACAGCATCTGCAGGCACCTTATCTCCTGTTTCCAGGACAAGTACATCTCCGGGAATTACATCAGTTGTGAGTATCTTCCGAAGTTTCATGTCCCGGATGACCGTTGTTTCGGGCTGTACTATGCTTTTCAGGGCTTCCATTGCTTTTTCAGCCCTGTATTCCTGTATAAAGCCAAGTACGATAACAACAGCAATTGTAAACAGTATTACCCAGAAGTCAATGATCTCATCGATCATCAGGGAAATAACAGCAGCAGCCATAAGTACCCATACTATCAGGTTCACGAATTGTCCGGCAAAGACCTTCAATGCCGTAGTTCTTTCCTTCTCTTCAAGTTCGTTCTTTCCGTACTTCTGTAACCTTTCGAGTGCTTCCTGCCCGGAAAGTCCTTTTGCGGAACTTTCGAGGCCTGCGAACATCTCTTCGATTCCCACAGCTGCGTTACCCACTGTATTTACTCCCACTCCACTTTAATCAATTTAATTGAGTAATTAGTATTAGTGTTATATCTTTTTTAATCCATTGGCAAAGTTGTTGGATATATAGTTCTCAGTGCTCATACAGACATGAGAAGCAAAGTCGATGGCCTTTCCTATTATTTCATCCCATACATGTTCCTGAATATCTTCAATATCTCTGATTTTTCTGGAATATAGCATGTAAACGATGCCTGCATTGAAACTGTCCCCGGCGCCTACGGTACTAACTGGTTGTATGCTAGGTACTTCATAGAACTTTGAAAAAGAAGGTGTATTCAGGTATACACCGTCTGAACTGGATGTATATATAAGGTGATCACAGCCATTTTCCAGAACAAACTCATATGCCTCTTCAGAATTTTCGCATCCTTTTACCAGTTTCATGTCCTCATCCGAGGCTCTCACAATATCTGAATATGCTATATTTTTAGATATCATAGGCTTTATCTCTTCAATCAGTGGAAGTTGGGATTCTCGAAAATTAGGGTCATAAAGAATAATTGAGCCTGCATTTTTTGCAGAATTGATGATGGTTTCCAGCTTATTTCTGGCTTCCTTTGCCACAGAAAGGATGGATCCAAACATTACAATATCATCCGGAGCAAAGCAGGGCATATCTGTCAGAAGGCGTTCTTGCGGAAAGTCCTCGTAGAACTCATACGTGGCATCATTCCTGTCGTTTAAAAAAGCAAGTGATAATGGTGATTTACCTTCGTAGCGGTGGAGATACTCAGTTGATACGTTGTTCTCTCTTAGGAATTCATATATGCTATTCCCAATATTGTCACGGGCAAATTCACTTATAAGTGAAATCGTAACTCCTGTTCTGCCGAGTGAAATAGAACTATTGAGCATAGCTCCACCTGGGCAGGCAGAAATCGGTTTGCCTTTGTTGAAAAGAATATCATAGAACGTTTCACTTATTGCAAAGACGCGGGCTATGCTTACACCTGCCAGTTATCAGGTTATTGCTTGTCGGTTATATCGTCAAGAACTCCCTGGTAATAGATGATCTTGCCATTCTTGTCCCTCATGATGGCAGTTCTTTCTTCTACAACTCTGACATGACTTTTTTTGGTTCTGATCCTGTATGTCTGCCTGAAGTCACTTGCACCTTCCATTGCGTTCTCTGTAAGTTCCAGGTTTACACGGTCAGCATCATCCGGATGTATGAGGTCTTTGAATGTGATTTTGCCTGAAGTGAAGTCTTCTGCTTTGTATCCGAATTCTTCTATTCCTCTGGAAATGAATTCCAACGGTGCACTCTCCACCGGACTGCGCAAAAAAGCTATAACCCTGGTATTGTTCACAAGTTCCTCAAGGGCTTTAATTCGAAGCTCCATCTTTTTATGGACATCAAACGATTCTGTATCGTATTTCATAACATCCGGATTGATGTCTTTTTTCAGGCTATCTTCATTTCTGTCATCATTGCCTAAATTCCCAAATCCTGTATCCTGGCTAATAGTAACCCCTCCTATATCGGATGATAATATCAATTAATTGTTAGATTTCATAAATAGTCTTATTCACTAATTTAAGTAATTATTGTTTTAGATATTTCCTACTCGGATACTGCCATTCCTCGTTCTTTGTATCGAATAGACATTTCCAGTAGTATCGGAGTGATGATAATGGATACGACAACCATCAATACAATAGCAGAGAATACCTCATTGCTGATTATTCCAAGTTCCTTACCTATTGCAATAACCACAAGTTCTACTCCGGCACGTGGCATCATGCCTATTCCAAATATCAGACTATCCATGGAACTAAAACCCACCAGTTTTGTGCCAATGAATCCTCCGATAAGTTTTCCTGAAAGGGCAAGTACAATAACAAGTATAGCAAAGGCGCCAGCGGTGTATAGTATTTCGATATCTACTGAAAGCCCTATGAAAGCAAAGAAAAGTGGTGTGAAAAATCCGTAGGCAATACCACTAACCTTTTTTTGCACGGTCTCTATTTTTGCAAGTGGCAGGTCTGAGATAAGTATTCCGCCAAAAAAAGCACCAATGACTGCATGCAGCCCGAATGCCTCTGAAAGGTATGCTGAGAATAATGCAATGAGTATCACAAAAGAGAACAGTGATTCTTTAGTGTGCATTTTCTGTACGTATTCGAAAAGGCGCGAGAAGAGCTTCCATCCCAAAATGCCTATTATGATTATGAATGCCAGTATTTGTCCAAAGATACCAAGTATGTGGATGCCTGAGGGGAATTGATTGAGTGTTGCAAATGATACTACAATGGACAACAGGAATATGCCTATTATATCGTCGAATATTGCTGATGTGAGCATCATCGATCCTGGTTTGCTTGAAAGATAATCAGTATCTATCAACGTTTTAACAACAACACTAATACTTGTGGGGCTAAAAGCAACCGCCATGAACAGACTCTCTATGAAACTAAAACCGAACATTTCTCCCAATATGAATCCAAAACCAAACGCCACAAGTATCTGTGATATTGTAGGGATGAGTGCATTTGTTGATGCAGCTTTCAGATCCTTTATATGCACCTCTTTGTAACCTGCAGTAAATAGCAGGAATATGGCTCCCAGTTCTGCAAAGAATGTGAACGTCTCAATATCATCAGGTTTTAAAGCAAGAGCAAAGATAAATCCGGCTCCAATTTCTCCAATTATGCCTGGCAGTCCGAATCTTTCGCTAATCTCACTGAGTATTCTTGCTAAGAACAATATGACCAATATCTGGAGGAGCACTTCCATTGGTCATTTTCTCCGCAATCCATGTATTTTTTTAATCATATCTGATTTTGAAACGACACCAAGCAGTTTTTTGTTCTTGGTAATACACAACCGATCAATATGATGTTTGATCATTATGTCAGCAGCATCACAGAGGTTTGTATTATAGGGGAGTGTTACAGGGTGATGCACCATAAGGCTGGATGCCTCTTCACTTAATGCTTTGATGGCCATCAGGTGCGTATGGTGATTTCGATGGCTTCTTTCAAAAAAGAGAAATTCAAGTATATTATCCTGGTCAACGATACCAACCAGTTCATCATTTGAATTCAGTACAGGATAGCTGTGGTATGGTGTCTTTGCCATAAGTTCTATGATATTTTCGATAGGTTCAGTATCCCTTACGACAGTGGTTTCTTTTGACATTATCTGGTTGATTTTAATCTCAGCACAAATGTCAGATAATTTGTTCCTATCTCTAGGATTATCTTCTGTCTTTTTTTCACTTTCCTTTTTTTCCAGGTTTTCCTCTTTCTTTTGTATCATGTGAAATGGGTCACTGAATATGCAAAAAATAATTATCTGGAGTACTGGTATTCCAGTTCCAGTAATCAAAAAATAAGAATGTTTTTACTTTACTTAATATAGAGTCCACACTTGCAGGCACCACGGGTTTCAACATCCCTCGTCCTTGCGGCACATGGACAAATGATTTTCTTGTCTTTTTCTTTATCCCCGGTTCTCTTCTGGCAGAAGCAGTACCATTCGCCATATTCTTTTTTGTTGTTACAGATACCTTTGACCGCAGTAGTGATTACATCCCAGTCTGAATTGAGCCTGTACCCTGCTTTCTCTGCACTTTTCTGTGACCTTTCATAGAATTCTGATTCAAGTTCGCCTTCGAATTTCATTGTAACACTCTCGTTATTTTCATATTAACATTTATTTTCATAAATTTAAGATTTTGCATTCTCTTTTGCCATTTCCCCAAGCTTGTAACCGATATCACGGCACGCTCTCTTGTCTTCCTCATAAGGTCTGAATTTTACCTGCATACTCTCCATGGCAAGTTCGAATTTTGCGCTTTCAATCTCTTTTTCCATGCCTTTGACAGCTCCTCCTCCCCATCCATAGGAACCGAAGAGGAAGTATTTCTTGCCCTTGGGGCGAAGTCCGGCTACATAAGTTAGAAAACCGGATATCGTGTAGAACATCCTGTTGTTCATTGTGGGAGATCCTATTGCGATGACAGGAGATTCCATGACCTCTTTCATTGTCATGCTCCAGTCATTCTTCCTGAGATGGCGCAGCCTGACCTCAACACCTGCAGACCTTACACCTTCAACAATTTCCATGGCCATTTTTTCAGTGCTGCCCCACATGCTGTCATAAATTACCAGCAGCTTGGGTAAAGAATATCCTCTTGCCCATTTGCCATATTCTTCAATTACTCTTGATACGCCTTTTCTCCAGATGAGTCCATGTGCAGGAGCTATCATTTCAGGACTTACATCGAGCTCTTTCAGCTTTTCCACGTACTTCAGGACCTGAGGACTGAAAGGCAGCAGTATGTTGGCATAATAGATAGCCGCATCTTCCATGACATCCTCTACCTCGTCATCAAAGCGCTTGGAAGTAGCAATATGCTGGCCAAAAGCATCGTTGGAGAATAGTATCTTGTCTTCCTTGAGGTATGTCTGCATACTGTCGGGCCAGTGAAGCATTGTGGCTTCGATGAACATAAGTGTCCTTTTGCCAAGGCTTATTTCATCCCCGGTTTTCACAACCTGGAAGTTCCAGTTTTCACACCCATCTTCCTTGTAATGTTCAGAAAGCCCAGTTTGTCCTTTGGATGATGCAAACAACTTTGCACCGGGTGCAATGTCCATGATGGTAGATATAGAACTGGAATGGTCCATTTCAACATGATTGGATATTACATAGTCGATCTTTGACGGATCAACTATTTTCTTTATCCTCTTGAGCATTTCCTCGGAAAAAGTTGCCTTTACTGTATCAATAAGTGCTATTTTTTCATCAATTATAAGATACGCGTTATAGCTGCCACCTTTAGGAGTTTCATAGCCATGGAAATCTCTCAGGTTCCAGTCAACAACACCTACCCAGTATATGCCCTCGGCTATTTTCAATGGTTCATTATCATCCATAAAAAGTTCTCCTGCTTATGTCTGCATCCTGAACTCAGTTGCAGCACCAAGCAACTCATCAATTATCTGGTAGTGTCCCCTTTCAGCAGCAGCTATCTTTTCAAAGAACACACGCTGCTCTTCGTTATCTGCTCTATCTGCAAGTTCAATATAGAAATACTCACTCTTGTGTTCGAATCTAAGAGCTCCCAGAAGTATCCCTATCTCTTCAAGTTTCTCATCAGAGAATTCTTCCGTGAATGATGCCTTGAATTTTGGGAAAGTGAATTCGACTTCAGGAATGTGCTTGCTTTCCCTGAATTGCTTTAGATATTCAGCGTGCTTTTTTTCCTCATCGGCAAGGAAAACATATAGTTTGCTGGCAGTCTCGTTCTTCATTACAGATGCTTTTTCACTGTAATACTCCATTCCCTCTTCTTCAAGTTCTATTGCCAGACCTATTGCCTGGTCCATTGATTTTAGTTGATCAAGCTCTTCTGCGATCTCATGTAGTATATCTTTCATTTAAAAATCTCCTTTAGAGCAATATGTATAAACTTAAAGTGCCAATGCCCGATACTCGAACGAAGGCTAAACCCACTGTATCAAATCTTATCTTATTCTGGCTTAATATACTTTTCGAGCTTAGTTTCATCTGCCTGAACTCGTGTCTTAACAAAAGTTGGCAACACCCCTCTATTTAGAAAACTTTTTATTTGTAACAATACATTAATCTGCTTATATTTTATATGTCATTTACTTTCAAAAATCACTTTTATAGAGGTAATGGAATGGACAAGATCAAAATAGCAATTGCAGGAATTGGCAATTGTGCAAGTTCCCTTATTCAGGGTATCGAGTATTATAAAACCAAGGATGAAAGCGATGCTATAGGATTGATGCACTGGGATATTGGTGGTTACAAGCCCTTCGATATAGAAATTGTATCGGCCTTTGACATTGATAAACGAAAAGTTGGAAAAGATGTTTCTGAAGCTGTTTTTGCACTGCCGAACTGCACTACTGTCTTTTGTCCGAATGTTCCAGAAACCGGCGCAAAAGTAAAAATGGGATGGATACAGGACGGATTTTCCGAACACATGGCCAATTACAGTGATAACAGGAGATTTATTCCTTCCACTGAAAAAGAAGCCGATAAGGACCAGGTAGTGAAAGAATTAAAGGACTCAGGAGCTGAGATATTACTTAACTATCTCCCTGTAGGTTCTGAAGAAGCAACACGTTTCTACATGGATTGCGCGCTTGAGGCAGGTGTGGCCTGCATCAACAACATGCCGGTATTTATTGCAAGTGACCTCGAATGGGCAAAAAGGTTCGAAGAGAAAGGCATACCAATAATCGGCGATGATATAAAAGCCCAGCTTGGTGCTACCATCACTCACAGGACACTGGCGGATCTTTTCAACAAGCGTGGTGTAAAACTTGAGAGAACATACCAGCTCAACACCGGCGGCAACACCGATTTCCTTAACATGCTCAACAGAAGCAGACTTGCATCTAAGAAGGAATCTAAAACAGAAGCAGTACAGTCAGTTGTCTCCCAGAGAATGGAAGATGATAACATCCACGTCGGACCAAGTGATTACGTCCCCTGGCAGAATGACAATAAGGTATGTTTCCTGAGAATGGAAGGCAAGCTCTTTGGTGATGTTCCGATGAATCTTGAGTTACGCCTCTCTGTAGAAGATTCACCTAATTCCGCAGGTGTAGTCATTGATGCTATCAGATGCTGTAAACTTGCCTTAGACCGTGGAACAGGCGGTATCCTTTATTCTCCATCTTCATATTTCATGAAGCATCCGCCAAAGCAATTCACCGACGATGAAGCTCATAAGATGACTCTTGATTTCATCAGAGGTCTGCGGGACAACTGAATCGGAATTATACATGATATTTGCTGCCACTGGAAGGAAACGCAGGGTTTATGGTGTTGACTTCAGTGGTGCAAAAGATGCAGGTCGCAAGATATGGATAAGTGAGGGTGTTGCAGAAGATGATGTGCTTACAGTTCTCAAATGTTATCCCATATCGGATATTGTAGCTAATAATAGCAAGGAACGACACGCATGTCTTTCTGCCCTTCGTGATTTGATAATCTCAAATAAACACTCTGTTTTCGGGATGGATTTCCCTTTTAGTCTTCCTCACAAACTGATGTCCGGGAAAGACTGGTATTCTTTTGTATCTGATTTTCCTCATGAATATCAATCTGCCGACGAATTTAAAAAGGCGATGCGAATTGCCGGTGGGAAAACTGAACTCAAGCGTCTTACAGATATCGAGGTCAAAGCTCCGTTTAGCATTTACAATCTCTGGGTATACAAACAGACATACTACGGAATTCGTGATGTTGTACGCCCTCTTGTAATGTCGGGAGAAGCTTGCGCACTCCCAATGCAGAAACCAAAGGAAGATAATCCATGGATTATGGAAACATGTCCGGCATCAACACTGAAGAGTGAAGACCTTTACATTAGCTATAAGGGAAGGACAGAAAAAGAGAGGCAAACCCGGAAACACATCCTGGATGAAATGCTTCATAAAGGAATAACTGTCCCGGATGAGATCCGGGAAAAAATAATAGACAATAAGGATGGAGATGCCCTGGACAGTTTCATTGCAGCATATGCTACATTCCGGTCTGTCAGGAATCTGGATGATATAATTGGCAACTTGCCTGATATTTATCTCCGGGAAGGTTATACCTTCTTTTAATCCTTACTTATTCCAAGAAGATCGTATAGATCATCTGGTTTTTCGAGTAGGGTTATATTTTCCATCTGTCCCAGCTTTTCCGTGTTGGAAACATCAACATCGCGCATTTTCAGTTCCATAATGCGGCCTTCAGGTGATGCTGTTTTTACAGTGCCTTTCTTCTGGTCCACAGGAAGGATGTAAATTGGAGTTTTTCCTTTAGCAGTCTGTGCAACAGCGTTTGTGACAAGTGTGTCGGCAATGCCGTATACTATTTTGGCAACGGTATTTGCAGTACAAGGGGCAATAATAAGTGCATCGTAGTGTCCTACCTGCAGTGGTCCTGCTATAAAGGGTGAATTTGGTCCTGCGCCGGTCTTGAAATTAGGGAAATCCCTCTGGATATCATTCCACATACGGTACCATTTCATAACTGTCTCGCCTTCTTTGGATAAGAAGACCATGATCTCGATATTGCTTTTCTGCTTGATGTCAACCATTGCATCATATGTCTCTTTGATCAGGTCTCCTGATCCGGTAATTCCCCATGCTATCCTCTTCATGATTTTTGCTGCCTCCTTTTGTTCTTTAAAAACTGGCTCAATATCCAATCAGTGCTTCCTTGCTTATCATGCTGTCAGGTATTTTCATGTCGTGGAGCATCTCCATCATTGAGTCCACCATAGGAGGCGGTCCGCATACGTAGAAAATTCTCTCTGCGTAGTCAGGAAGTTCTCTTAAGATCATGCTTTCACATATGCGCTCTCTGCACCCTTTCCAGTTTTCTGAAGCCCTTGTTAGTGTATTGAAAACGGTAAGATTCGGATTTTGTTTTTGCATTTCTTCAAGTTCTTCTGTAAATATCATATCCTGTTCAGCCTTGTCACTGCATAGCAGTATGATATTCGTACTGAGCTTCATGTCAGTGCAATACTTACAGATACTGATCATGGGTGTAATGCCTATGCCTCCACTCAAGAGTGCTATCTTGTCATATTTTCCCTCAAAAGTCATCTTTCCAAAAGGCCCACTGATCCCAGCTATATCCCCTACTTCCATAGAATCAAGTGCGTTGGAGAATTCGTGTCCTGTAAGTCTTTTTGTGAATTCGATATAGTCCTTTTCCGTTGGACTGCTTGAGAGACTGAAAGGTTTGCTGACATTTTTTCCATCGACAGCTATGGTTACAATAATATATTGCCCGGCTTTGAAATCAAAACCTTCAGGCCTTTTGAACCTGAAACTCTTCACATTATGTGCCCGTTTGATTACCTCGATTACAGGTTCTTCGAATTTCAAGTTCACACCTTTATTTGAGAGTCTTCATTGCCATGGCCGTCTTCATCATCTTATTAACGGTCCTGTGAAGACTTCGTATTCCTTCCGAATCCTCAGCAACTCCTTCAGCGCCTTTGTCCTTTGACCAGAACGTTCCGCCAAAATTAGAGCCAAATGACCCTCCCCCTACGGGTATCATTTCATTGATAACATAGAAAGCATGTATATCCTGGATCGCGGGTTCCTGACCTCCGACCCTGTCACCGCCCACAGCAGCAGCTGCTCCTACCTTATTTAAAAAGGCTTTCGGATCACGAGCGACAACCGCCCTGCACCTGTCCAGTATTGTTTTTGTCTGGGCACTTAAAGTGCCCTGGTATACCGGAGTGCCGATGATCCAGGCATCTGCCCAAATCATCTTCTCGTAGAGCTCAACAAGGTCATCCTTATGTATGCACCCCTTTTTGGTTCGCACACAATAATCACAATGGATGCAGAACTTCATGTCCTTTCCACTTGAAGAGAAGTATTCGGTTTCAGCCCCGAATTTATCCCTTGCATACTGCAGGGCTTCGTTGACTATATAATCCGTAGCCTTTTTCCGTGGGCTGCCCGATATTCCCAACAAACGGATACCTTGATTGTCTGACATGCTGGCACTCCATACTGGTATTTAGTCCAGGGTTATAGCTTCTGTGGGACAGGCATCCACACAGTTTCCACATTCCACGCAATCGTCGGGTCGTGCAATGACGGATTTAAGGTCCCCGTTCTCATTTTCTTCAATGTCTATTACATCGGTCGGGCATGATTCAGCGCATGCACCGATACCTCCACATTTGTTCAAGTCTACTTCTGGTGGCATTTTTTATTTTCTCCGATTATTTTCTTTTGAATATGTACATCATCAACATAAAAGCCATGCAAGCAGTGAATATACTGAAACCTGGCGTTGATTCGTTTCTCTCTTCCGGGGATGTGTCCGGATCATATATTGTATTGGATACCTCATTCATATTGATTACAGGTACCTCATACATTCCCTCTCCAAACAGGTGGTCGATCGTATCCTGAGGTGCTGACCTGTAATTGAGGCTGGTTTCCACTTTAAGTGGATAAACAACATTGTCAGGCAGGATGAATGTGTGTTCTTCTTTCACAGTTTCCTTTGGTCCGATCCTGTTGTCTTCCAGTACCCTGTCGGCAAGCCAGAAACTATCAGTCGCATTGCCTTCACTGTCACCCAACACATTATTGTAAATTATCTTTGCAGATTCTATATTCCCTTCCGTGTCAAGGGTTCCGGCACTGTATATCTCTTTATCTTCGCTATCAGTGACCATTACTTCAAGCCATATTTGCCTTATTTCGGAAACACCGGTTGGTAGATTGTGTCCGGCACCAGAGTTGGTGATAGCTGCTTCGATTGTGACTTCTTCACCTGTGGCTGCTATTTCAGGTACAGTTATGTCCAGTGTCGCAGCGTTCTGAAGTCTTTCAATGGCCATCTCTCCGACATTTTCAGCACCAAACATTGCTGTGACAAATGCATTTCCACCGGTTATCTCATGTGTGGATATATGGTCTCTTTTAGGGGCACCTGATCCTGCACGACCAGGATTCGCCTTGAACTCTGTGATACCCTCTGTCATATGGCAATCCTGACATACTACATTGTCTTCGGCGTACTGGCTGTCTTTCCATGCTGGATATGTGTCGTCTATTACAAGTCCGTTTACTGGGTGTATAACTTCGTGACACATTCCACAATATTCTGATTGGGTGTAAAGCTCGAGGTATTCGGATTCATGATAGGCTGACTTTGCGTCACTAAGAGGCCCCCATTTAGTATCTCCAGGGGTGACTATGAACTGGGCGTTGCCTGTTCCATTGCTTCCTGATACCACATGGCAGAAATCACACTGAACTCCAAGTTTTGATATGTCACTCATTTCAGATCCATCTACAGGCGGTATCTCACCGGACACCACGCCTATGGGTGTGTGACAACGGGAACAGAATTCATCTACTAATCCGTCAGTATCAGCGCTCGCAACCTTTACCTCTTCCAGATAAAAAGGGTCAAGATATGCATTGAAATGCATTGTACCTTCCCATTCTCCGTAAATGATCGCATGGCATTGTCTACACCTGCTTTCATAAGTGAAGTCATCAGCAGATAATTCTCCGAATTTAGTGGCCTCTTCTGCGGCTGCAAATCCATTGCTAATAGATAATAAAACAATGGCTGCCACAAAAAACAGGCTGCATCTTACAACAGTCCCCCTCATTTCCAATCCTCTCAATAGTATAATATTATGTGATAAATTGAATGATGAAAAGGAACCAGATTGGTCCCCCCCCCTCATGATATTTTTATTTCAGCATTTTCAATGCATCCCTGCATGCTGCTACTGCCGGAGCACCGGATGTGATGAAAATAACATCCATTGTCTCCATGATCTCCTCTTTTGTTGCCCCGTTATTCAAAGCACTCTTCATCTGTGAGAGGACACAACGTTCACACTGCTTTGACGCAACTACTGCAAGAGCCATCAAAATTTTAGTTTTGGCCGGAAGTACTCCGTCTGAGAGTATCTTATTGTTACACATGTTGTACTTGTGAAGGAACTCAGGCTCAAGTTCTCCAAGTGTTTTCAGTATTTCAGGAGTAAAACCCAGTTTATCTGACATGTCTCCAATTATCTCATTATGTCCGCATCCTTTTCCCCTATTTTCTCCGCACATGATTCTATCACCTTGTTGTATAATCTTTAATCAAATGAATCTTCGATGGTCTGGTCAAAGCAATAATGACACAGCATTCTTGGCAAACCTTTTGGAAGCCTGTTAACATGAGGTGGTTTTCCCACTGACACAGGAAGTTCAAGTTCTTTTACATGGTCGGTACAAAGTCCTTTTCCGCAAGAGATACACACACACGTTGCTTCTTCGTCCTTCCCGTCTTCCATGCAGTCATAGCATTTCATCATAATATCACCTAGTAGTTCTCCTTGAGGGCTTCATGGCAGGGCATACAAAGCACTTTTTTCCAGTGATGTACGTCCTCGTACTTGCATTCAACCCCCATGCCACATTTCAGTTTTATGCTGTATTCTCCATCCCATATGGGAGTCTCTTCCCTGACCAGGTGCTCCTTGCATACACCCCTTCCACAGACACTGCAGACAGCCAACGTATCAGTTGTTTTACCATTTTTTGCGCACTCATAACATTTCATTATATCACTCTACTCAAAAATTAATTTGTTTGTAAACGATTCTCATATTCAATTCATATTCTTGCAGATAGGCAAATACTCCTCCAGGTAATGACTCAATAACTCCCGGTGCGTCACCTCCTGCAAATATGAACAATATTTCATCTGACATTTACTGAATATATCTGTAACGGTAAATACATATCCATATTTTACACAGTGTTGTCTTTCTACAGTTTTTCTTTATTCGTTTGGTTCTGATTGAATTATTTATGTGTGCGTATTAATTTTATACTGCTCTTTGCGGATTGTTTTTATATGCAGTTGCAAAATCAGACCAACAAAGTTTTAAATATGTATAGATACCTGAATAGGAACACACTTTAGAGGAGGATTCAAATGACATTTGGAATAGAATTTGTACCTAGCGACCCGGTTTTGAAAATTGCTCACTATGCAAAACTTGCTGAACAGCAGGGCTTTGACAACGTATGGATCACAGACCACTACAACAACCGTGATGTGTACTCAACTTTAACCGTGCTTGCAATGAACACAAACAGTATCAAGCTCGGAACAGGTGTAACAAACCCATACACAAGGAACGCAGCTATCACAGCATCAAGTATTGCTTCTCTTAATGAGATATCAGGTGGCCGTGCAATTCTCGGTCTGGGCCCTGGAGACAAGGCAACTTTTGATGCAATGGGCATCTCATGGGACAAGCCACTTACCACAACAAAGGAAAGCATTTCAGCAATCCGTGGCTTCATCGCAGGAGAGAAAGTAACCCAGGATGGCGACATGGTCAAGTTCAACGGTGCAAAGATGGCATTTAATGCTGGAAATGTACCAATCTACATCGGTGCACAGGGTCCAAAGATGCTCGAGCTCTCAGGAGAGGTAGCAGACGGTGTACTGATCAACGCATCACACCCAAAGGACTTTGAAGTAGCTGTAAAGCAGATCGCAGCAGGTGCAAAGAAGGCCGGACGCGATCCTAAGGACGTTGATGTAGCAGCATATGCATGCTTCTCAATTGACAAGGACGCTGCAAAGGCAGCAAGTGCAGCACAGATTGTAGTTGCATTCATTGTTGCAGGTTCCCCTGACATGGTACTTGAACGCCATGGCATTGATGTTGCAGCAAAGGCTGATATCGGTGGAGCTATCGCAAAGGGTGACTTCGGCTCACTCATGGGCGGTATGGTTACAAAAGACATGATGGACGCATTCTCAATCTGCGGAACACCAGAAGACTGTAAGGCAAGGATTAACGACTTGCTTGACATCGGTGTAACACAGATCGTAGCAGGATCCCCAATCGGACCAAACAAAGAGAAAGCCATCAAGCTCATCGGTAAAGAAATAATCGGATAAAACAAAAAAATGAACGTCGGAGGCAATTAATGGCCCATCCAAAAATATTAGAGGTCATTGAACACGACGTCTGTACTGCTTGCGGGGCATGTGTTTCAACATGTCCTGCCGGTGCTATTGTTATGAACAAGCGTGCAGAAGTCCGTGACCCTAATAATTTAGAATTGTACGTCAAAGGAGCAGCACCTGATGTATGTGAAGGATGTCTTACATGCGGAAGGCTTTGTCCTGTTATTGACGGATATGAAGAAGATGAATTCGCAAATGTAAAAGAGTTCTTTGGAGCAAAAAGCACCATTCAAGGTCAGGATGGTGGTGTTACCTCATTACTGGCAAAAGCTTTGCTCGAAACCGGTGCTGTAGATTGCATTGTTGGTATCACCAAGGATGACAAATGGGGTACTGAGCTTATACTTATGACAAAACCGGAAGATGTCGACAGTACTACCGGTACCAAGTATACATATGATTCAGTTCTTTCAGCTCTTCAGGAACCTTTTGAGAAATACGATAAAATTGGCGTTATTGGCGTACCCTGCCAGGCACATGGTGCACGTCTAATTGTAGAAAATGCAAGCGACAAGATCGTCGTGATTCTTGGACTACTCTGCATGGAAAGTTTCTATCATGATGTAATGACCGAGACAATTGTTCCTGAAATAATGGGACTTAAACTCGAAGATGTAGTCAAGATGGACTTTGGCAAGGGTAAATTCTGGAACTACACAAAGGACGGCGAAGCCCATAGTGTGAAGATCCCCGAAGTAGCTCACCACGCAAGAAATCCATGTCATCACTGTTGTGACTACACTTCAGTATCCGCTGATATTTCACTTGGATCAGTCGGTACCCCGGATGGCTGGAACTGTGTACTCATACGCACAGATGTAGGTAAGGAGATGTTCGAGCTTGTCAAGGATAAGGTCGAGATCATGGAAGATCCTAAACCCGGATTGGATCTTGTGAAGAAGCTTGCCAAGATGAAACACGATAACAACTCAGAACACTATCTGGAAGTATGTGAGAAGTTCACATTCGACGAATGTGGAATTCACTGACGGTTATCATATATGCACATGAGAAGAGCGTTCTACATAGGACGCTTTCAACCATTCCATCTCGGGCATTACTCGATCATTAACAGTATTGCCCAAGATGTGGATGAACTGGTAATTGGTATTGGTAGCGCGCAAAAAAGCCATGAACCAAGGAATCCTTTTACTGCCGGTGAGCGCGTGATGATGATAAGGCATGCTCTGGAGGATGCCGATGTGATGCATTATGCCATACCTATTGAAGACCTTCAACGTAACGCCGTATGGGTATCACATATTATTTCCATGACTCCGCCTTTTGAACTTGTATATTCCAATAATCCTCTTGTTATCCAGTTATTCAAAGAAGCGGGCATCATTGTCAGGCAACCCCCTATGTACCAGAGAGAAGGCTATTCCGGCAGCGAGACCAGAAGACGAATGTTGAATGATGAGGACTGGAGAGTTCTTGTTCCTGAAGCTGTTGTTGATGTCATTGATGAGATCGATGGCGTGAACCGGCTTAAAAGCGTATCAAAAACAGATATTGACTAGTTATTTTTCAGAATATTCCCTGATAAAAAGAAATTTCAGGCACGGAAATCCATGCCATTTAACTGTTTTTTGATTCGATACCTTTGCGGATAGCTTTGTTGAATGCTTTTGTGCAGCAGTTGCCTGTTGGGTTCTTTATTTTGCACTGGCATTTTTCATCCTTGTCATAGAATTTCCTAATGGTTCCCATGTCCTGCATTCCGTGTTCAAGGACCGCTTTGATAACATCATTCTCTGTTATACGGCTGCAGTAGCAGGCATATTTGGGACTTGCATCTTTCTTGAACCACAATGGAACTTTGATAGCTCTCTTATCAAAAATAGTACCTTTCTCATCGTAGTAAGCAATATCACATTCAGGGTCCATGCAAAGATGGTAATCTCCCTTTCCAACTCTTTCCATCTGCTCTTTTTCGACTATATGCCTGACTGTGACATTCTTTACAGTAACTCCGATTTTTTTACAGGCTGGACATGCGACCAAACCAGCTGTGATTTTTAGAACGGGAATCTGTTTGTTATTCACTGCTTATACATCCGTTTTTATCAGTTCCAGTTTAAGGCTCTCAACCGGGTATCCTGAATACTGCCTTTTACTGATGTCGGTATCTTCTCCTACTATTTTTATAGAGAATCCGGCTTGCTTTATTTTGCTCAGGTAGTCATCTTTTAGCAAAGCTCCACCAACACAGGCACAAATGAGTTCTTCGTTATTTTTTTCCTCTTCCGTAAGATCCTTCGACAGGACCATATCAGATATGAACATCCTGCCGCCTTTTCTGAGCACTCTGTATGCTTCCCTGAATACCCGGGATTTGTCAGGTGTCAGATTTATAACACAGTTGCTTATGATGACGTCAATAGAATCACTTTCAACGGGCAGCTCTTCAATGTCTCCTTTCCTGAACTCTACATTTTCAAATCCATAATTTTCGGCATTATTCCTGGCCTTTGCAAGCATTTCATCTGTCATATCCACACCGATGACTTTTCCGCTATCGCCTACTTTCTCAACAGCCAGAAAACTGTCAAATCCTGCTCCGGAACCCAGGTCAAGAACAGTATCACCTTCTTTTATCTCGCCAAGTGCTGTTGGATTTCCGCATCCAATACCAAGGTTTGCTTCAGAAAATGACTGTGTTTCTTCAGTGGAATATCCGATGGATGTTGCCACTTGTTCATTTGTAAGGTCTCCACAGCATCCACATTGTGCAACACCCAATGCGATTTGACTATAACCTTTCTTCACAATATTCTTCTTCGTATCCGAATCCATTACGCTTCCCGGACAGCACGATTCTACTTTTTCGACTCCGCATTTTTCAAGTGTTTCTTTCATATTCTCATCCTTTATGCTGTAAATTACGTATCTTCCATCCTTTTCATATCTGAGGATGCCTGCTTCACAGAGTATTTTCAGATGCCGGGATACAGTGGTCTGGTCCTTTCCTGTGGTTGCAGAGAAGTCACAAGCACAGCGGTCCTGCTTCAAAAGACATCCTACGATAGTAAGCCTGGTTTTGTCTCCCAGTGCTTTGAAGAACTTGGCTTTGTTCTCTTGCATATAATTGCATATATGCACATTCATGCATATATAGTATTGCAAGACACATTTGTATTTGCAATCTTATCTGGCCAGCAGAGTCATTCAAGAAAAGTTACTGCTTTTCACGGTTTAGGTGTAATAGCATTATTTTTCGAACAAGGTTTTGAGATCCCTTGGTAATATTCGAAAAGTTCATTTCCCCATTCAATGGCCTTTTCATCGGAGCTGAGTAATTCCCTGTAATCATATTTCCCGTTCTTATTAAACAATATGATCGCAATTTCCTCATCATTGATGATTATTTCGGGAGGATTGACCTCGGAATCTATGCAGTAAAAACTGATGTTTTTATAGTTATTAAGCTCATCAAGCTCATCCCTGAAATTCTCATTCATTTTATCGTAGGTATTACGTTCAAACACCAATGATATTTCAACATCCTTTTCTGAAAGCTCCTTAAGAATTGAAGGAGCTTCCGGGTCAAAAAGAGATAGAACGATGTTCAAGTATCTGGTTTGAGTAGTATTCTCGACAAAATGCTTAAGCGGCTCGAACATGTAATCCAGTGAAAGAGTACTAACGGTGGAATTTTCAAGTTCACCCATTCTTTTTGCCAGATTATGAGGAATTGATTGTAAATCTCTGTTTATCCAGTAATCAATATCAGATGAAAATGTATTGACTATCGTCAATAAGGGCATCAGAGCAGTTATCATCAACTGTCCGTTATTTGATAATCTGTAATTATCTTCTTTTTGAAAGATCATTCCGGTATCTTTCAGTTCTTTAACAGGCTGCTTTAACAATTGCCAGGGCATAGAAAGGTCTTCTGTTATTTCATCACGATTCTTTGGCCCGCTGGATAACAAAAGCATGATATCTCTTCTTTTTTCAGATAGCATTAGTGTGTCAATGATTGTTGAGCTCATTTTGTTTCTTCCTTTTCATATCTACTCAACAGATTCTGAAATGCTTATGTAATACTGACACAAATCCCTGCCCCATTCAATAGCTCTTTTATCATGGCTCATCAGTTCTTTATTTCCATAAATTCCATTATGCTTGAAGAATCCCAGCAGCAAAAAATTATCCATTGCCACTATCATTGGTCGCAGAACATTTCCATCGCAGACTGGGCATCAAATATAAGCTACCTGTGTTCTCCTGTTTCTGCAATTGATCTGGCAGGTGAGCCTGTATCCAGAACTATGCATGAAGTAATGGCACTTACGGAGAACACTTCAAAGCACCTTCTTCTGGACCCGGAGGCCGACAAAGTACCTTATTATTTTGAACTGGTAAAAGCGTTCTATGGCGGAGATGAGGAAGAGGCGCGCAAGAGATCGCTGTTCACACTTGGCGGCTGTCCTACAAGTCCTCTGGAACTTGACTACACGATCTGTGAAATGGCACTTCAGGCTACCAAATATGACATGCCGATGATGGTCCTGAGCATGGCTATGGGAGCTGCATCATCACCAGTGTTTATTGCAGGAACTCTTGTGACACATAATGCTGAAGTTCTTGCCGGTGTTGTCCTTACACAGCTTTTCAAACCGGGGCATCCGACATTCTACGGCAGTTCTACAACATCATTCGACATAAAAGGAGGATCAGCACCAGTTGGCTCGCCTGAGCTCGGGTTAATTAGTGCGGGAGTCGCAAAGCTTGCACAATACTATGGTCTTCCGTGTGTAGTAGCAGGCTCGTAGGCAGATGCCAAGATACCTGATGCCCAGGTTGGGCATGAGAAAACCATTACCGGACTTATTCCTGCATATGCAGGTGCCAGTGTGATATATGGTGCAGGTATGCTTGAACTTGGTATGACTTTCTCACTCGAGCAGCTTGTAATAGATAACGAGTTTATCAATATGATTATGAAATCCAGGAATGGTGTTCCTGTAAATGAAGAAACCCTTGCCTATAAAGCTATTAAGAAAACAGGATTTGGCGGGCATTTCCTTGCACATAAGTCTACACTGAAGAATGTGGATCTTCCTTCCCATCCGGAAATCATCAACAGACAGATGATAGGTGACTGGGAAAATGCAGGTTCAAAAGACATGGCAAGTGTCGCACATGACAAGGTAACAGATATACTGGAAAACTATCAACCTATACCAATTGACGCTGATATTCTTAAGGATATGAAAGCCATCGTCACAAAAGTTGACAATATGGTTACAGAAAACTAAAGACAAATTATTGATTAACTGAGGTAATTTTATGGCTACAAAAGAAGAAATTATTGAAAAAGCAAAAGAAGCTATCATGGAATTTGATGATGAAATGGCAGAAGAAGTTGCTGAAGAAGCCCTTGATGCAGGCGTAGATCCTGTAGACCTTATCCAGGACGGTTTCACTGTAGCAATGAACGAAGCTGGAAACAAATTTGAGGCTGGAGAGCTTTTCCTGCCACATCTTATCGCAGCTTCTGAAGCAATGACTGCAGGCATAAATGTACTTACTCCGGCACTTGAGGCAAAGGGTGCAGAGACTGAGACCAAGGGAACAGTCGTTATTGGCACAATCGAGGGAGATATTCACTCAATCGGTAAGGATATTGTTGCAACAATGCTCAAGATCGCTGGTTTCAAGGTTGTAGACCTTGGAAGGGATGTAGCAATTAGCGCCTATGTTGAGAAAGTAACTATTCAGCCTGATAAAAACACTATCAATAGCAATCTTGACAAAAAGTTGAGACCTACATTTTATTAGGATCATTAATTTTGATTGTTGCCATTGATTGCTTTTTTGATTCTTAGGTTGTTAGTGAGCAAACATCTCCGTTTTGATTAAATCAGTATCAATAGGCTAATTGTGGTAGGCTGAATAGTTACTGTTGAAAAAGCAAAAGAAGTCGGTGCAGACGTTGTAGGTTCTTCCGCCCTCATGACTACTACGATGGTCGCCCAGATCCAGCTCGAAGAAAAGCTCAAGGAAGCAGGAGTTCGTGATTCCGTCAAGACAATGGTCGGCGGCGCACCTGTGACTAAGGACTGGGCTGATAAGATTGGTGCAGACATCTACGGCGAAAATGCAGGAGATGCAGTAGCAAAAATGAGTGCAATGTTCTGAGATTAATGAGAGTATTTTTCAGAGGGGTACTAAGTACCCCCTCTGATTCTCAATACATATTCAATCTAAGTACACAAATGTAAAAAAGAACCTATAAAAAAAGTATCAGAATGTTTCTTGTTGAATTTACGGAATTGCTTGAAAACTTATCATTGTTGCTAAAGATGTCACGGGAATTCAAGATGCATGAAATGTCTCACGCTTATGAAAATGCTATTCATTTGGTTAGAGGGCATGTACGATAAAGTGGATTTTGAATACTTTTATTCACACCAAGCATGTGAATTCATAACTAACTGAGTCTTCAGAGGTTGCAATACAGGATAAATTGTATTCAATAATTACAATTTTCAAATTATTCCAATACCAATTATCTATTCAGAATAAAAAACCGATGTCAATAATAGGAGAATTATCCATGGCAGAATATACCCCTAAAGAAAGATTGGCAAGAGCACTTAAAGGTCAGCCTGTTGACAGGATGCCTGCGATATCAGTCACCCAAACAGGAACAGTTGACCAGATGGAAGCCTGTGGAGCCTTCTGGCCCGAGGCTAACAGCGATGCTGAAAAAATGGCAACTCTTGCAGAAGCAGGCCACACCGTAGTCGGTTTTGAAGCCGTACGTGTACCTTTCGATATTACTGCAGAAGCAGAATTCTTTGGCTGTGAGATCAAGGACGGCACACAGGAACAGCAGCCATCCGTTGTTGGTCATGTTGTCAAGACCATTGAAGATATCGACAAGCTCAAAGGTTATGACCTCAACGAGGGAAGAATTAACGTTGTCTGTGATGCTATCAAACTGCTCGCAGATAAATATGCCAGTGATTTGCCCATCATGGGCAGCATGCTTGGTCCTTTCTCTCTTGCACAGCACCTCAAAGGTGATGACTGGTTCATGTCTATCATGACAGATGAGGAATTTGGTCTTGCACTCATGGAATTCACAACTGATTTCAGTGTTGCATATGCAAAGAAGATGGTTGAGAGCGGTGCAGATACAATGGTAATCATTGACCCAACCGCAAGTGCCCAGCTTATCGGCAATGAATTCTACGAGAAGTTCGTCGTACCTTTCCATAAGAGAATCTGCGATGCGATGCGTGAACTCAACGTTGCTACCGTACTACATATCTGTGGTGACACTACCAAGGGCCTCTCACTCATGGAAACATGTGGAGTGGACGGAATCAGTGTTGACCAGAATGTAGATGCTGCAACAGCTGTAGGAAATGTAGAGAGAGCTGTCATAGTAGGTAATCTCGATCCTGTTAACATGCTCTGGAACCAGACACCTGAAGCTATCAGGGAAGAGTCACAGAAGGTACTGGATGCAGGAATTGGCCTCCTTGGCCCTGGATGTGGCATTGTAAGCAAAACCCCTACCGAGAACCTCCAAGCAATAGTAGAGATGGCAAAAAGCCACAAGTATTAAGAGATTTCTCCGGGCAAAATTCTTCATGTGAGTAGTTATAACATATCTTCCCGGAGAAATCATTTATTCAGTTATTAGGTTATGATCAGGTCCATTGTATTAGTTTATGTAGTTAGAATTCGGGGCTGAAGAATAGTCCTTTCTTAAACATAAAGTGTCTATATCCATCCAAACCATGCAATTTCCTCCGTAGAATTCCATCTCCACACCCTTTTGTGTCAAGCAAAGGGGTTTGGAATTCTACAAACCGATTTTCTCTTCTGAACTTGTAAGGGATGTATTTTTCTAATCTGAGATGTACAATATTCAACTCTAGTATTACAAGCACGCTGTAATATTGCAAGGATAATTGCATATTACTTTCTCTTTTCTACATTCATATGCAATAGACACATTGCACTCAGTTTATTCTATATAACTTATCTTTCTAGTAATTTTATTGATTGTTTCTACACCTCTTTTTCATTAAGAAGGTTGCAGACTAGAGTAAAAAGGAAATTCCAATGCTTAAAAAGCAAGAGATTATTGCCAAGGCAAAAAAAGCTGTCATGGAATTTGATGATAAAGCAGCAAAAAAGATTGCTACCGAAGCCCTTGATGCAGGTATGGACCCTTCCGAACTCATTGAAGAAGGGTTCACAGCGGCAATGACAGCTGTGGGTGAACAGTTTGCAGCAGGCAAAGTATTCCTTCCTCATGTTAGTGCAGCGGTTGATGCAATGCAGGCAGCAATTGACATACTGTTACCTGAACTGGACAGGACGGGCTCTAAACCCAAGTCAAAAGGCACAGTTGTTATAGGCACAATTGAAGGTGATATCCATTCCATAGGAAAGGACATTGTTGTAACAGCGCTCAAGATTGCAGGTTATAATGTCGTGGACCTTGGCAGGGACGTGCCTATAGAGAATTATGTAATAAAGGCAAAGGAAGTTAAAGCAGATGTTGTAGCTTCGTCAGCACTTATGACCATTACGATGATCAATCAGAGACGTATAGAGGAGGAACTAAATGAGGCAGGTTTCAGGCGCAACGTCAAAACAATGGTTGGCGGCGCACCTGTAACTAAAGAGTGGGCTTACAATATCGGAGCCGACATTTATGCAGAGAATGCAGGAGATGCTGTGGACAAGATCACTGCCTCGCTCAAGGATAAAAAAGTGTTGGATCTATAATCAACTTTCATTACCATCAATAACTCAAAAAATAGATTTTTATCCTAAATGATTAGATGCTTGCAATATGAGGTTGTAACGTATGCTTTTGCTTTAAGTCTTACATCCGTTTCCACCGGATACCATCTTTCCTATCCTCGATAAAAATTCCTTTTTCCTTAAGGTTATCCCGGATTGCATCGGATTTTGCCCAGTCTTTTTCTTCACGTGCCTTTTCCCGGAGTCCTATCATTTCCGTAATATCTTCCTCTGACAGACCATTTGCAACATCTTCGGAAGCTGGTTTTTCATCCTCTGTAAGTATTCCAAGTACTTCGTTGATCTCTGAATAGAATTCCAGTATTTTTTCAAGTGATAAGCGGCCTGGTTTTTCACTGGTAATTATAGAATTTATCTTACGAGAGAACACAAAAAGATTTCCAATTGCTTCTCTTGTGTTGAAATCATCATCCATGGAATTGATGAATGCATCCCTGGTTTCACTTATTAAATCCGTAAGTCCGTTATCATTTCCATCTTCATGGGCTTTTTTCAGGGCATGTTTTACGTTTGATATCGTATTTAGTAATCTCTTTCTTGCCCTGCCAGCTTCTTTCAGGGTCTCCTCGCTGAAATCTATAGTACTTCTGTATTGTGTATAGACTATGAAGAACCTTATAGTTCCGGGGGAGAATTTACTGAGCACTTGTTTGATTGTGAAGAAATTACCCTTGGACTTTGACATCTTTTCATGATCAATAGTCAGAAAACCATTGTGAAGCCAATACTTGCTGAAAGGATTTATACCCGTGTAACCTTCTGATTGCATTATCTCAGCTTCATGATGAGGGAATATTAGATCTGCTCCTCCCCCATGAATATCAAGCTGTTCCGAGCCGTGTTTCACTGACATCACAGAACATTCTATATGCCATCCAGGCCTCCCTCTACCCCAGGGACTTTCCCATCCGGGCTCATCCTCCGGAGAGATTTTCCAGAGCACGAAATCAAGTTGGTATTTTTTGTCCTTTTCTACATCGATCCTGTTCCCTGAGCCTTCCATAAGTCCTTCCACGGTCTGATGGCTCAGTATGCCTATCTTGTCCATTGATTTTGTCAGATCATAATACACATTGCCTTTGTGGGTCACGTACGCTGTACCGTTTTCTATTAATGTTCCAACAGTTTCGATGATCTCGGGAATGTGTTCTGTGACCTTTGGCTGAGTGTCAGGAGCCAGCACTGAGAGGGTTTCCATGTCCTCTATGAAGGATTCAGTGAACTTGCGGGACAGCTCAAAAGGATTTTCTCCGGTTTCCTTTGCCCTGTCTATTATCTTGTCATCAACATCAGTTATGTTCGAGACATATCTGACGTCATATCCCCTGTAAGCAAGATAGCGTCTGATCACATCAAAAGAAATGTAACTTCTCGCATGCCCCAGATGGCAGTGATCATACACTGTAGGGCCGCAGACGTACATGTTGACTTTTTTTCCGTGAAAGGGGATAAATTCCTCTATACTTCTCGTTAATGTATTGTAAACATTTAGTGTCACAGTAAAACTTCCTTATATATAGGATGCCGAGGGGAAGACTCGAACTCCCGAAAAACCGCTCTGCAGGCGGTCACATTAGCCACTCTGTCACCTCGGCATAAAGACGCAAAAAATCATTACAACTTATTATTGTCAGTTTTCTCTATTTATCTGTTATTATCAATACTAAAGACAAGTGGAAAAATTTGCTTATGATGTTTATTACAGTCTCTTTGTCATATCTGTGCTCTTATATAATAAATACAAAATCGTAATCATAGTTTTTGTTATTCACTAAACCAAAAATTTATTTATGAAAGCATTCAATATTTCATTAACTAAGTAATAAAGCATATATGCTCGTATCCATTGTTTTGGGTTAATGCAATTGACAGGGGAATTCTGTAACCATATTGATTTGGATGGTTCCTGATAAATGGATATTTTAAGACTAAGTAAAAAGAGAAAGTAGGCGGAGGGGCGCAATTATGGTGATGTCCGGGAAACCTCATAAGATATCTGATGTCTTGTCACGCATTGGCCAGAGTCACATAGCATTGTTAGGTGCAGTAGTAATTTTGGTATTATTGTTATTTGTGTGGTGGCAGGCCAGTCTTGTATATCAGGACCATTTGTTGGAAGGTCAGCAAGCTCAAGTTGAAATGCAATTGATCTCTTATGGGGCTGCATTGACAAATCAGGTAAATCTGCATCTGTCTCATCTTAAAGGACTGGAAGCATTTGCTCAGGCAAACCCTACTGAAAATGAATTGGATGCAAATTTTGAAAGTTTTGCCTCCGGTTTGTATTTCGGTACATCAGTTGTCAGGTCAATTCAGTTATTTCCAACGTTCACTGAAGTGTATGTCTATCCTGTTTCAGGCAATGAGGCTGTTGTAGGAAGAAACCTTGATGATCTGATCAACGATGAGCGTCCACAGGTTCGTATTGATGTACAAAGAACCATTCAGACGCAAGAGGTAGCAATCAGTGGCCCTTATGAATTGCGACAGGGTGGCTTTGGTATGGTATTCCGACAGTCCGTTTACCTTAACGATTCACTCTGGGGGATGGCAGTGCTTGTTTTTGATGTCCATCCTTTGTTACATGAAGCAGGATTGGATACTTCATCTGAAAACTTGAATATGGTTCTAAGTGACGGCTCCGGTCAGATTCTGGTTGGTTCCAACGATACGCTTCTGATGGTTCCAATGACCTATTTCGTGGACCTGCCTGAAGGTGGATGGGAACTCGCCGCTGTTCCTGTAGGGGGATGGTCGGCTTCCATTGAAGAACCATTGGATATTTTCAAAAAAAGCGGACTTGTTATTGTTTTTCTTCTGTAGGCAATGGCCTATGTTCTTCTTAGTTATGCTACTTCTCTTAAAAAGAAAGTAAAGGAACGTACGTTTTCTTTGACCGAGTCTCAAAACCGTTATCATCAATTGTTTGATAACAATTCTGATGCGTTGTTCTTAATTGATGAAAGTGGACAGATATTGGATGCCAATAATGTTGCTTTGGAACGTTATGGCTATTCGAAGGAAGAATTATTGGAGATGGTTGCCTGTGACCTGTCAGCTCCAAATTTGCGTGACAATTCAGTTTCACCTATAAAAGAAATTCTTGATTATGGTATGCAATTCCAGTGGGTCCATGTCCGCAAGGATGAAACCGAATTTCCGGTAGAGATAAATGCCCGGCCTTTGATGTTGAACGACCAAAAATGTATTCTTGCTAGTGTGAGGGACGTAACTGCAAGCAAAAAGGCTGAAGAAGCTCTTATAAAGTCAGAGGAAATGTTCTCCAGAATATTTAACACCGTACCGGAGGGCATGATATTGACGACATCCAATGAGAAAATTATCAACGTCAACGAGAGTTTCTTCAGGAACATGGGCTTTGACAGGGAAGAGCTTATTGGTAGAACCACTCTAGATGTAGAATTCTGGCTGGATCCTGCAAAAAGGGAGCAATATATCGCTCAGCTTCAGAATCAAGGGTTTGTAAGGAATTTTGAAGCTGAGGTCATTACAAAGGCCGAAGAAAAAAAACATGTTCTCGTTTCCGGTGACATAATTACAGCAGACAACGATAATCTGCAGCTTACCATATTCAGGGACATCACTGAGCGTAAGACTATAGAGATAACTCTTCATGAGAGGGACCGTCTGCTGAATGAAGTAGGAAGCATCGCGAAGATTGGTGGCTGGGAATTTGATGTTTCCACGGGCGAGGGTACATGGACTCCTGAAGTTGCCCATATTCATGACCTTGACCCTGACGATGAAACGAATAGAGAGATAGGATTGAGTTTCTATTCTCTGGATTCAAAAGTTATCCTCGAAAAAGCAATACACGATGCTATTGAAAAGGGTGAACCATATGACCTTGAGCTGGAACTTATATCAGCTAAAGGGATACACAAATGGGTGCGCACACTTGCCCGTACAATCATGAAAGATGGCAAGGTTGCACAGTTGACCGGTTCCATGCAAGATATCACAGAGCGAAAACTTGCCGCTGATAAACTGCGTGAAAGTGAGGAGCGTTTCCGTGCCACTTTTGAGCAAGCGGCAGTAGGCGTTTGTCAATGTAATATGGATGGTGGTTTCATTCAGGTCAATCAGCGGTTGTGTGATATCATAGGTTATGATTCTCAAGAATTGCTTGAAATGAATTTTTCTGATATTAGCTATCCTGAGGACCTCCAAAAAGAGCTTCCTTATGTAGAAGAAGTTCTTGCCGGAGAGATTAATGACTATTCAATGGAGAAAAGGTACATTTGCAGGGATGGCAGGACTGTATGGGTGAATTTAGCCGTTACGATGGTGCACTCTCCTGATGGTAAACCTTTGTACTTCATAGGCATGATAGAGGACATCGACAAACGTAAACAGGCAGAGGAAGAAATTCGGAAGCTCAATGCTGAACTTGAACAACGTGTTGTAGAACGTACATTCCAATTGGAGGAAGCTAACAAGGAGCTTGAGGCATTCGCTTATTCTGTATCCCATGACCTGCGTGCTCCCCTGAGAGCGATTGATGGTTTTTCGAAGATAATAATGGAAGACTATGAGGACCAATTTGATGAAGAGGGTGAGCGCCTGTTCAATGTGATCAGGACAAACACTCAAAAGATGGATAAGCTCATCACAGACTTGCTGGCCCTTTCCAAGATTGGGAGGAATGAAATTAATCATGTTGCCATTGATATGAATGCCATGGTCAAGTCGGTCTTTAATGATCTTGTAGCAAGCGAAAATGAAAAGAGTTTTGTGTTTACAGTATCCGATCTTCCTGTTTGTTTTGCAGACCCTACTTTAATAAAGCAGTTGTGGATTAATCTTTTGTCCAATGCTGTGAAGTACAGTATGCACAGGGAAGAGAACATAATTGATGTCGGAACTTACACTGAGGACGGTATGAATGTTTATTATGTCAGGGATAATGGTGTGGGTTTTGATCCCCGTTACAGTCACAAACTATTTGGAATATTCCAACGTCTTCATAACGAAAAAGAGTTTGAGGGGACAGGTGTTGGCCTTGCTATCGTTCAACGTATAGTGGGCAGGCATGGTGGCAAGGTATGGGCTGAGGGAAAGGTCAATGAAGGAGCGACATTTTACTTTTCATTACCTATAGGAGAAGATCATGTGTGTGGAGAATGAAGTAGAGATCCTACTTGTGGAAGACAACCTTAATGATGTGGAATTAGCTCTTAGGGCTTTGAAAAAGAACAACATTGTAAACAATATAGTTGTCCTTGGAGATGGTGAGCAAGCTCTTGATTTTATCTATGGGCACGGGGAGTTTAAAGACAGGGACATTAAAACACAACCCCGTTTGATTCTTCTTGATCTGAAACTTCCAAAACTTGATGGTCTGGAGGTGCTGAAAGCAATAAAAAGTGACCCGGAAACAATGGTGATTCCTGTTGTCATGTTGACATCCTCAAAGGAAGAATGTGACGTTGTAGAGAGTTATCGCCTTGGTGTTAACAGTTACATAGTAAAACCAGTGGATTTTGACAACTTTGTGGAGGCCATAAGGAAGATCGGTTTTTATTGGTTGCTAATGAATGAGTTCAAAAGATAGTGAGGCCCAAAAAGATGGAAAACGATTCTATTCTGCATATATTGTTTGTAGAGGATGTTCCCTTTGATACAGAATTGGCAGAGAGGATGCTTGTAAAAAATGGGGTGCATTTCCAGTCATTGAGAGTTGAAACAAGTGAAGATTTTTCAAGAGCACTTGAAGAATTTGCCCCTGATATTGTAATATCTGATTATAGTCTTCCAACGTTTGACGGCATGCAGGCACTTAAAATACTGCTAGAGTTCGACAACCGTATTCCTTTCATCGTTTTAACAGGTTCTCTGAATGAGGAAACTGCTGTTTCATGCATGAAGGCAGGAGCAACAGATTATGTGCTTAAGGATCGCATGAAAAGACTTCCATTTTCTGTAAGGGAAGCCCTTGATAGTAAAGCTGTTCTCATGGAAAAAGAAAAAGCAGAGTCCTCTCTTCGTAAAAGTGAGGAAAGGCTCAAGCTTGCAATGGAGGTTTCAGAATCTGGTTTCTGGGACTGGGATATGGATACCAATGCCGCGTATTTCAGTTCTGGCTGGTACAAAATGTTTGGATATGAACCACATGAACTTTCCCGTTCATTTGAAACATTTACTTCCCTTTTGCACCCTGACGAAAGTGAGTTTATAAGCTCAAAATTACTGGGGGATCTACAAAAACTGGAAACTTTTCAAATGGATTTCAGAATGCGTTCCCGGTCAGGGGAGTGGATATGGGTTACAGGCCATGGAAAGCCTTTTGAGATCGATCAAAATGGTGTTCCTCATCGGGCAATTGGTACATGTGTAGATATAACCAACAGAAAGCTTGCTGAAGAACAAATGTTGCGTGCAAGGATAGCTGCTGAAGAGGCTAATCGCTATAAAGATGAGTTGTTGGGTAACATCAGCCATGAGTTAAGGACTCCTTTGAGTTCTATAATTGGTTTTTCTGATGTTTTACTCGAAGGTTTATCGGGTAGTTTCAATACGGTACAAAAAGAACAGTTATCAATTATTAATACAAGTGGAAATAAATTACTCGAGCTCATTAACAGGATGCTGGACCTGTCCGGGATAGAGTCTGGAAAAATGTCTCTTTTGATTGAAAGCTTTCATCCGGAGTATGTCTTATCTGTAGTTCTCAACAGAACGGGTGCAATGGCCTCTAAAAAGAACATTACTATTAGTACAAAGATAGATTCTGATGTTGGGGAGATAACAGCAGATGCCATTAAGACCACAGAAATGCTTTATAATCTGGTTGAAAATTCCCTGAAATTCACACGCGCAGGTGGTGCAATATCAATAGATGTAAAAAAGGTGGATGATAGCATATGCATATCTGTTTCAGATAGTGGAATTGGAATAAAAGAAGCTGATATGGATCGAATATTTGAACCTTTTGTGCAGGCGGATGGCTCGACAAGTCGCAAACACGGAGGCGCAGGTCTGGGTCTTATGCTTGTAAGGGAGTATGCAAAAATGCATAACGGTGAGGTACAAGTTGAAAGTGAATATGGTAGTGGCAGTACTTTCACACTGAAATTACCTTTATATGTGGATACTTTAAAGGCGTTACCTTAGCATAAAAAATAGGGGATGGAAGCTAATCAAATAAGTAATCGCTCCAGTCCACAGACCCTGGTCTGTAAGCCTGTTCGATTTCTTCTGTTTCTCCTCTCTTAAGTGCCTTTATTATTTTCCCGATATCCTTGAAGGTTCCATCCACAGTTCCTCCTGTCGTATTAAGTTCAAAGACCTTCTCGCACCAGTCCACCGCTTCCGCCAGGATGATGTCCAGGGCTTCTGCTTCGAGGTTTTCCCGTACTTTTTCAACTGAATACTTCCTTTTTTCCAATCTTTCTTTCAGTTTTTCAGGCGATGTCCTCAGCACAATAACGATATCAGCAATATGGTGTGAGAGATGGCTGTCAACTATGGTGACAGGATATAATTTATCCTGCAGTTCCAGAACCCTGTTATATACCAGGTCCATGTCAGCGACGACGCAGTCCCTCTCATGATCGACTTCCGAATAAAGATTCTCTTCCCTGATAAGCTCATTGAGATGGATTACCTGATATGATGGGTCATTTTCCATTAGTTTTGTAACAGATGTCTTCCCTGTTCCCGGTGTTCCTGTGATACCGATAAGCATGGTTACTAATAAGCCTGCAAAGGCTTAATCCTTATGCATCCCTGCAATTTTCAGGAAGTTCTCGATAATCTTCATACCTTCCACAGTAAGTATCGATTCAGGATGGAACTGGACTCCGTATATAGGATATGTTCCGTGTTCCACTGCCATGATAATGTCATCTTCTGTCCTTGCCGTTACCTTTAAGCCCTCGGCAAGTTCCTTAATCGCAAGGGAATGATACCTTCCACCCTTGAATACATTCGATACTCCATCAAAGAGCCGGGATGGCTCATGACTTATCTCGGATGTTTTTCCATGTATAGGTCCGCTTTTCGCATGCCCGATGCTGCCACCAAAAGCTGTGTTTATCGCCTGGTGCCCCAAGCATACACCAAGCACAGGAACCTCGGACCCAAATTCCCGGATGATATCCAGGCATGTGCCGATATCTTCGGTTTTGTGAGGAGTACCCGGCCCCGGAGAGACAACGATGGCATCCGGCGAAATAACCCTGACCTCTTCGGGAGATATGGTGTTCGGAACTACCACTGTTTCAGGTTCAAACATAGAAACATAGTCCACCAGATTCCATACGAAAGAATCCTTATTGTTGATGAACAGTATCTTCATTATTTCCCTCCGATTGCCTTTATCATTGCCGCCATTTTCCTTTCTGTCTCCTCAAACTCATATGCAGGGTCGGAATCCGCAACAATTCCCGCACCTGCCTGCACGTATGCAGTGTTGTGTTTTATCAATACAGTCCTGATGACTATTGCAAAATCAGCATCACCGTTCCAGGAATAATAACCAACACCTCCACCATAGATTCCCCGGGATTCAGGTTCAAGATCGTCTATAATCTCCATAGCCCGTATCTTTGGAGCACCAGAGAGTGTACCTGCCGGGAAGATAGCTCTTGTGGCATCGAACTGGTCACATCCGTCCCTCATCTCTCCGCTGACAGTACTTTCGATGTGCTGTACGTGAGAATATTTGATGACACTCATGAGATCATCAACCTTTACGGTCCCACCCTTTGCAACCATTCTCACATCATTGCGGCCGAGATCCACGAGCATGACATGTTCTGCGCACTCTTTCTCATCGTTTAGCATTTTTGCTGCAAGCTTCTGGTCCTCATCATCATCTTTTCCACGGGGACAGGTACCTGCAATCGGATTGGTCATGACCTTATCATCGTAAACGGTCATCAGTGTCTCGGGACTGGCTCCCACGATACCTACGTCCTTGAAGTTGAAGATGTACATGTAAGGACTGGGATTAATATTCCTGAGCCTGATGTAGAGCTGCAGAGGCGTCTGACTCATCTTAACAGAATACCTTCTGGATATGACAACCTGGAAAATATCTCCGTCAATTATGTGCTGCTTTGATTTTCTCACAGCCTCTTCATATGCATCCTGATCCATGTTAGCAACCGGTTTTTCAGAATCGGTAGCCGGGATGTCTTCACTGATACCTATAACAGATGCCATCTGGAGTGACCTTTCCATCAAAAGTGCTTCAGAGAGAGCATGCTCATAAACAGCATCAAGATCGCTTTCTTCAGTCACAAAAGGTGTAACCACCATACATGTCTCATTAGTAATGTGATCGAAGACAAAGGTCTTCGTCATTATGGAGAAGTGCATGTCCGGTGTTTCAGCATCTCCTTTTTTTTCCATGCCTAACCACGAATCATACACAAAATCGTAACTATTGTATCCTATGGCCCCTCCTAAGAAGGTCTGCCTGTCAAAGCGCTTCTGGTTCAGCAGGATAGTATCGTTGCTGGTGGGGTATATTTTTCTAAAAGCTGCAAGTGCATCTTCATCTTCGCTGATCTTTAACCTGAACTTGCCACCAATAAGGGATTCAATGTTTCCCATTGACTTGACATTCCTATAGATATACTTCGTGAGCTCAGAATTTTGCTGGCACTCTATCGTCAGGAACCTGTCCTTTATCGAGACAACAATCTCAGGGTCTGCACCTGCAAACGAATACCTTGCATGTTTCTTTTCCTTCTCTACTGACTCAAGCAAATATGAATGACCTGCATTCTGGAGGGTTGCATACAACTGGAGAGGACTGCAGATACTCTCAACCTTTGCCATAAGCTGTACAATAGCAGGTTTTTGAGCCCCCTTCACTAAAGATACGAATTCTTCTTTGCTAAGATCAAAATTAACCATTAACACACCTTACATTTCTTACAAACCTGCGCACTTTGGCAGGATCTTTCTTTCCTTCTGTCTCTACACCGGATGCAGTATCAACAGCAAATGGTTGTACCTGCTCCACCGCTTCCCGGACGTTTTCGGGTTTTAATCCTCCGGCAAGTATCACCGGGATATTTGTATTTTCCACTACCTGCCTGCTTATTGACCAGTCATGCACCGCGCCTGTGCCACCACTGGTTCCTGCTTTGCCCGAATCCAGAAGTATGCCGTCTATCAGGTCATTGTCAAGTAGTGCATCCAGTTCAGTCACAAGCTTTGCAGGCAATTCTTTGCTTTCTACAGGTATGGTAAATGTCCTTATGATCTTCTGGTGCGTGCCGTTGCGTATGATCTCTATTTCTTCAGGGCTGAGCTCATTGTGAAGCTGTACAACATCTGGTTTTACCTTCTCTATAAGTTCCAGTGCCTGTTGACCGTCAGATGGCATTATCACAAGTACTGAGTCCACGAAGAAGGGTACTGATTTTACAAGCTCTGCTGCTGTTTGTACATCCAGTTTTCTGTGTGTGTTCACAGGAACCTCTGTGATAAAACCAACAGCATCAGCTCCATAGCTTACTGCCAGTTCTATGTCTTCAGCAGACTGCATTCCGCATATCTTCACTCTTGGAAGCTGCTTCATGTATAACCTCTTGGATGTTGTTGTTATCACTGAATTCCAGTAGTTTCTCCATGGCTCTACCACTATCAAGTATCTCTTCGATCATTGGAATGGCTTCTTTTACGGAGCCAGCTTTGCCAGCAACATAAAGGGCCGCGGCGGAGTTCATTACTATAATATCTCTCTTAGGTCCTTTTTCACCTTTGAGGATGTATATTATGTCAAGTGCGTTCTCTTTCGGTGTGCCGCCTACAATATCATTTGCTTTTGCTCTCTTGATCCCAAGCTCTTCAGGAGTGAGTGTATAGGTGCTGATCTTTCCGTCCTTGAGTTCGGCAACATATGTTTCGGATATATTGGATATCTCATCCATGCCGTCTCCGTGAACTATCATTGCTCTTTCAACACCGAGCTTTTTCATTACCTGGGCAAATGGTTCGCATAGCTTCTTGTCAAAAACACCAACAAGCTGAGTTTTTGCATTTGCAGGATTTGTAAGGGGCCCGAGCATATTGAACACGGTCCTGACTCCCATTTCCTGTCTAATGGGTCCGACCCTTTTCATCGCAGGATGGAATATTGGTGCAAACATGAAACCGATGCCATCTTTTTCGATCGATGCTTTTACTTCTTCAGGTGATTTGTCCACCTTTATACCGAGTTCCTTCAGCACGTCAGCACTTCCTGAAAGAGAGGTTATAGAACGGTTACCGTGTTTTGCAACGGCTACACCGGCTGCTGCAGTTACGATGGCTGCTGCAGTCGAAACATTGATGGTATTGTGCCTGTCACCACCGGTGCCCACGACATCCACGAGCACACCGGTAACTTCCGGTGCAATTGTATTTGCGGCTTTTTTCATCCCGGTGGCAAAACCTGCGATCTCTTCAGGAGTCTCCCCTTTCATTTTCAGGCCTATGAGGAGGCCGGCAATTTGTGCATCAGTGGCCTCTGTGAATATCTGTGTGATAGCGTCCTCTGCTTCCATTATTGTGAGGTTCTGCTTTTCACTTACTTTCTTTATGTAGTCCTTCATGTGAGCACCTTTGAACGCATTGATGTATATATCTATACAATAGTGATTAAAGATGACTAATTGTATTTAATACTTATGGCTTTGTCAAAAGCAAAAAACAAAAAAGACAAAATTAAACGGAGCCAGAGATCAGAAAGTTCAAAAAAGCATAAAACAGAAATTGACAGTAAAAAAGCAATGTAACGGAAAATAATATCAAAGGTATCAGGACACTCTTCCGCAATTTTTCCTGCCTTTTTCCGTCAGCCTGTAGGATTTTATTTTACTGTTCCCTGCAGATAGTTCAGGGCCTGCGCAGAGCTTTGAACACCCTGGACAGTTCCCGCCGCAGCTAATTTCTCCTTCAGCTGTACACTCTATATCTCCTTTTTTTTCCATGATGTTCAGGAGGTTCCTGAATTCATCTTGCCTGAGGTTGAGCCTACCAGCAATGGTCCAGATGATGAGATTCTCTTTGGAGTCCATTATTGTGGCTATTCTTTTCAGGAAAAATTTGTAACCGACTACCATTATGCTCCCTCCCTGAATACAAGTACTTCATTAAGGGAAAACCTGTCTTTCCAGTGCAGTATTCCTGCAAGTGAAAGTAGTCCAAGGTAGATTCCCGGTCTGAAAGTCTCCATTATACTCCATCCTTCGTAGTCATCGGGGACTATAAAGGAATCAAGCAGAGTGCCGCCCATTATCAACAGGTATGCTCCCATGAATACAAGTGACATCAATATCCCTACATAAACGAAGGAGACACCTGCGTTAATTCCCTGTTTCATTTCCTTTAGGCCGTAAAGGAATACTGCTCCTATGACCACAAGGCAGAACCCGCCGAGGATGTCGCCCGGGACGAATAGTTGACTTGCTGTTGCGGTATTTATTCCAAGTCCTTCTGCAATGTGGAATATTCCAAAGATGGTGTACAGCGCTCCTGCAAGTGCTGCAAATATTAATTCTTTATTTTCATGATTTTGTTTCATCTACATCATCTCCTTTGTAGTTCAGGCAAGTAGTCCCATTCTGCTGCCAACCTGGTACACAACAAATGCACTTCCCCATGCAAGTCCTGTGCCGTAAAGTAATTGGAACATGGTCCATTTCCATGAACCTGTTTCTCTTTTGATAACTCCTATACAGGCAAAACATGGTGCGTACAGAAGAGTGAACACCATTAGCCCCAGACCTGCAAGGGGTGTCATTGCTCCAGCTGCAAGTACGGCTGAAAGACTTGCTTCATTCTCGCCTACTCCATAGAGTACACCCATGGAACCAACGACTATTTCTTTTGCAACAACGCCGAACAATAATGCTACAGCAATTCTCCAGTCAAATCCAAGGGGCGCTACAAGGGGTTCTAACATTACTCCAATGACGCCTATTACGGAATTTGTGCTGCCATAAATTTCCTCGGAAGCAAAGATCCCTCCACTTCCAGGTGCCGGAATTGATGCAAGTAACCATACTCCAACAACACCTATGAGTATGATAGTTCCTGCTTTTTTGAGGTATATCTTGCCTCTTTCCCACATGTGGATGGTACTTCCTTTGAGTGTAGGTATCTTGTATGAAGGGAGTTCCATAATGAAAGGTGCATCTTCACCTCTTAGTATTGTACTTCGCATGAGTTTTGCACTTACTATCGCGACAAGTATTCCAAAAGCATACAAACTGAAGATCACAACACCTGCATCTCTTCCGAAGAAGGCACCTGCCAACAACACATAGACCGGCAGCCTTGCTCCGCATGACATGAAAGGTGTGATAAGTATGGTAATGAGCCTGTCTCTGGTGTCTTCGATGGTACGTGTTGCCATTATGGCAGGAACGTTACATCCGAATCCCATTATAAGGGGAATGAATGACTTGCCGTGCAATCCGATCTTGCTCATCAGTTTGTCCATGATGAATGCAGCTCTTGACATGTATCCGCTGTCTTCCATCAGGGAGAGCATGAAGAAGAGCAAGAGGATGTTGGGCAGGAATATCAGTACCGACCCGACACCTGCTATCATTCCTTCTCCTACAAGGGATGCCAGCCATGGGATATTAATGACATTTGTGGCAGTTTCTGCGAGCCATCCGAAGAATATGTCTATTATATTCATGAAGGGTGTGGCAAAAGTGAAGGTAATCTCAAAAGCTGCCCACATCAAAGACAGAAATATAGGTATTCCAAGAACTCTGTTTGTCACCACGCGGTCAACCATGTCCGAACCGCTAAGATGTTCAGTGTTGATGTCACAAACCTGCCTTAGCATGGCCTGTATGGTCTTGTATCTCTGGTCTGCTATTTTTGCCTCTAAACTATCAGCATCTATTTTGCTGAGTATCTCATTTATACGGGTATAGCTATCGCTTTCCCTTGCTTTTTTAATTATATTCTCGTCGCCCTCAAGCAACTTCATGCTGAACCATCGTAACGGATAATGTGCAAAATAAGGATCAGTTCCAAGGATCGATCCAAGTTCATCAGCATTGTTCTCTATTTCTTCTTCGTAGGTGAACACGCTCTCTGTGAACTGCGTCTTATCTATCTCTCCTGCAACTGCATCAAGAAGACCTTCTATCCCATTTCCTTTACTTCCGATTGTGGATACTACGGGTATTTCGAGGAATTCCTGCATATTCTCCGCATCAATGCTGTCACCTTTTGCTAGTGCAAGGTCGGTCATATTGAGTGCGATGATCATTTTCACTCCCAGTTCCATCAACTGGGTCGTGAGGTAAAGGTTCCTTTCAAGATTTGTTGCATCTATAACCTGCACTACAATGTCCGGCTTTTCTTCAATAATGAAATCACGTGCTATTATCTCGTCAAGTGAATAAGCTGTAAGACTATAGGTTCCGGGAAGGTCTACAATTTCCATTTCAATGTCATTGTGGACTCTTTTTCCTATCTTTCTCTCAACGGTTACTCCGGGCCAGTTTCCAACGTGTTGTTTTGAATCTGTTATTGCATTGAATATGGAGGTCTTTCCAACATTGGGGTTGCCGGTAATGGCTACCGTTATTTTTTCTGTCATTCTGTCACCACTCTGGTTTGGATCAGATTTTCCAATTACTCAAGTATTTCGACCATGATGGTTCCAGCCTCTCTTTTTCTGAGAGAGAGATTGTAGCCTTTAAGCTTGAACTCCACCGGGTCACCCAGGGGTGCCCTGCGAATAACGTCCACCCTTGTTCCGGGAGTGAGCCCCATGTCAAGAATTCTTTTTCTTGAGGACTTTTGCCCTGCTACTTTCAGAACCTTCACGGATGTTTCAGGTTCGATGAAATCCAGTGTTTTTTCGTTCATTTTGTAACCTTTTGTTCTCTTATTTTTTATAGGTGGGCCTACAATGTGTAACTATGTATATATTATTTTCCATTGGCTTACATAAGTAGTGTTATTTACAATGTCTCTGTGTGCAAACATTGCTTGTAAATAAGTAACAAAAGGCCTTTCAGGGTGGATTCAAAAAAGATGGCCAAGGCTACATGTTTGAAATTGAAAGTTCGGTGCAAAAAAAGAAAACAACAGTCAGATGCTGCTGATTTAAAAAATAGGGGTATTTATTCCTGGTTTTCAATTAGTTCATAAATCTTTTTCATGTCAAGGCAGCTTTCCACAATCTCAGCAAGTTCCTCGTAAGCTTCCTCTTCTGTTGTCACTGTTTCAGGATGGTAGTCCACACCCTTCTTCTCGGCAAGGTATATCATGAGAGCGTGACGGATATTTTCATTTTCAAACAGCCCGTGAAGGTACGTACCTATCACAGTACCACTTTCATCAATGCTGCCATCATCTCCGAAAACGGTCCTAGGAGTCTTTGTGTCACCCATGTGAATTTCGTAGCCCCATATCTCATCGCCTTTGATATTCTTGAATATAGGACCATCGGCGACTATCTCTTTACGGACCTGAACTGTCTTCTTCTTATATTCACCGAAAACTGTTTCGATATCAAGCAATCCAAGTCCCTCATAATCAGCCTCAACTCCGTTCTCTACACCCGAATCGTGAATGATCTTTCCAAGCATCTGATAACCGCCACAAATACCAAAAATGGTCGCCTTACCTTTAAGATTCTTGATCTGAGCATCCATACCACTTTTCTGAAGATCCAGAAGATCGCTGACTGTATTCTTGGTACCGGGAATCATTATACAGTCAGGCGTACCAAGGTTCTCGTCAAGATCAACATACCTGACATTGGCAATCCTTTCGAGAGGTTCGAAATCAGTGAAGTTAGATATCCTTGGCAAGCGGATGACTGCAATATCAATATCATTGATATCCTCGTTTTCAATACTGCCTTTTTTCTTCCGGATTGCCATTGAATCCTCAGAAGGTATCTTTAGTTTATAATATGGCAATACTCCGAGAACAGGTACGTCTGTTAGCTCTTCAAGCTGCCTTAAACCCGGTTCGAGTATGGCAGGATCGCCCCTAAACTTGTTAATGACAAAACCCTTGAGATTCTCACTAACATCCCCGGGTAACAGTGCCTTAGTTCCGTAAAGGCTTGCAAAGACACCGCCGGATTCAATATCCCCAACCAGTATAATAGGTGCACCTGTTATGCGTGCGGTTCCAATATTAACGATATCACGATCATAGAGATTTATCTCTGCTGCACCGCCTGCGCCTTCCATTACAATCAGGTCATACTCGGTTTCAAGCCTTTCAAGAGCTCCACGGAGTACGCCATGCATTTCTTCAATGGAATCATAGTAGTTGCCTGCGGATTTATCTGCATAAGGCTCACCAAGCACTATCACCTGCGATGTCCTGTCACCTTTTGGTTTAAGAAGTACGGGATTCATGTCTGCAGTTGGTTCCACCCCGGCGGCTTTGGCCTGTATTGCCTGAGCAATACCTATTTCCTTACCATCTTTTGTTATCCATGAGTTCAGGCTCATGTTCTGGGCCTTGAATGGTGCAACCTTATATTTCCTGGAAAGGATTCTGCACAGCCCTGTGACCATTATACTCTTACCAACGTCGGATGCAGTCCCTAATACCAGTAACTTCTTAGCATTTTTCTTGTTTTCCATTGCAACCGCCATAATAATTTTTAAAACCATATACCATATCGCAATAATGCAACAGTTTTATGAAGGACAACTTATATCTACTTAACTCCAATAACTCAAATTTATCTTAGTTAAGGTGGAACATGACAGAACTTTTGCACGTAAGTGGCGGTCCTACGAAACCGGAGATTATTGCAGTATCCCTATCTAAACTTGATTTAAAGGATGATTGCAGATTTTTCGATATAGGTTGTGGTACAGGAGCCGTATCTATAGAAGCTTCAAAAATGGTGCGAGCAATCAACATATGTGCCATTGATGCAAGGGAAGAGGCAATTAATGTAACGAAGAAGAACTTCGAAACATTCAATATCACTAATTCCAGGGTGTTATCCGGAGAGTCTTCCGAAATACTTGAAAAACAGGATATAGGTTCCATCGACTGTGCATTCATTGGTGGTACAAAAAACATTTCCCGCGTGCTTGAAGTGCTTGCCGAAAAAAAGGCAAAGAGTATTGTTGTGAATGCAGTGCGAATAGAAACGGTCGTAAACGTAATAAATAAGATGAAAGAACTTGACTTATTCGATGAGGTACTGCATGTAATAGTTTCACGTGGCGTGCCGCTTACAGGTGAGACTATGTTCAAACCTGAAAACCCGGTGTATATTGTTGTTGGCCGGTCAGGAATAAAAAAGTAATAATGGTGATTAAAAATGCTTGTCGGAGTAGGACTTGGACCCGGTGATTCGGAACTTCTGACGCTGAAGGCTGTTGAGGCCCTGAAAAATGCTTATAAGGTATATGTTCCCGGTCGGCTTGCAGCCGATCTCGTAGCACCCTATGCAGATGCAGAGATCCTGGAATTCCCCATGTTGACAGACTATGATGTGCTCAACGCAGTGTGGAAGAAGAATGCTGATATGCTTGCTGAGGAGTCAAAAGACAATCTTGTGGTTTTCGGTCTGATTGGTGATCCAAATTTCTTCTCAACATTCACTCACCTAAAACGTGTGATGAATAAATTCTACCCGGACGTTGAAACAGCAACGATCCCGGGTATCAGCTCAATAACATCCTTTGCTGCACAGACAGGAGCAGAAGTGGACTCATCTTTTGAAGTAAGTGATGGATCAGACAGCAAATACAGGATCAGATTGAAGGCCAGCAGGCCTCTTGAGATAATCGAGTCCTATGAAAAGGAAGGTTTTAACAAATTCACATTCTGCGAGCGCCTTTTCAGTGAAAAAGAAGTCATTATCACAGAAAGAGAGAAGATTCCTGAAAAAGGGAACTATTTCAGTATCATCTTTGCAGAAAAGAAATGATTGCAGGGAGAATCAAAGATGGCAAACAAGAAAGTATATTTCGTAGGATCAGGTCCCGGAAATGCTAAATACATAACTGTTATGGGAAAAGAACTTCTTGAAGGGGCAGACCTCGTAATATATGCAGGTTCCCTTGTAAACCCAGAAGTGCTTAATTACTCAAATGGTGAGAAAATAGATAGCTACGGACTCACCCTTGATGAAACAAACAAACTTATTGTTGACAATCTCGAAGCAGGTAAGAAAGTTGTAAGATTACACAGCGGAGATCCTTCACTCTATGGTTCCATAGTTGAGCAGATAGAGGAATTGAAGAAATTCGACGTAGAAGTAGAGATCATTCCCGGCGTATCTTCAGTGTTCGCAACAGCAGCTGCATTACAAACACAGCTTACACTTAATGAAGTATCAGAAACTCTAATAATTACACGTCCTGCAGGCAAGACTCTTGAAAAAGACCAGATAAAGGAGCTTTCAAGACATAACGCTACAATGGCTGTTTTCCTGGGAACCCAGAAAATAGAACAGATAATGGAAAAAGTTGAATATGCACCAGATACCCCTGTTGCCGTAGTTTTCCATGCATCATGGCCTGACCAGAAGATCATTAAGGGCACGGTATCTGACATTGCAGACAAGGTCAAGGAAGCAGGCATCAAGCGCTCTGCAATGATCCTTATCGGCGGAGTTGTAGAGCCTGTGGAATATGGTAATTTCGGGAGGTCTTACTTATACGGAGTGGCACAAGAACCGCTGTCATAACCTTTGAGAGAAATCTTGAGGTTGCAGAGCGCCTAGCAGGACATTTGAATGCCGATGTCCTGATGTATGACAAGAGTATCTTCAAAAAAGCCTTTGAAGAATATGATGCTATCGTGGCGGTATTTGCCACAGGCATCGTTGTACGTGAAATCGCACCTCTCATTGAAGATAAATGGAAGGATCCTGCTGTAATAGTTGTAGATTCTAATATGAACTTCGCCATCCCGCTTCTTGGAGGTCATCATGGGGGCAATGAGGTTGTCAGAAAGATAGCCGAAATTGGTCCGGTTCCTGTAGTCACGACTGCCACGGAAGTCCATAATAGAAATTCTGTCGAGGGCATTGCCAAAACACTTGGCTGTGATATTGTAAACAAGCCTTCCACAGTGCAGGTGAACTGTGCCTTGCTCGATGAGGATGTCGAAGTCCTTGAGATCAAGGGTCCCAAAATAGTCATTGTCGGAGATGATGTATCGGTCCTGAAAAAGGATAAGGAAAAGGCTGAAAACGCATGATCATAGGTATCGGAGCCCGAAGAGGTATCGATAGCCAGGAAGCCATCGATGCGATTAACAATGCACTTGCAGAGGCAGGCAGAAGCATTGATGATGTGGAAGGACTCGCATCAGCAAAACTGAAAGAGAACGAAACCGGCCTGCATGAAGCAGCAGAGTTTTTCGGGCTCACTATAACATTCATAGATCACGACGAATTGAATAACTATGATGCGCCATCGGCTTCGCAGGCAAAACGCTTCGGGCTAACAGGTGTGGCAGAACCTGCTGCGCTGGCGTTGTCGGAAAAAAAGGAATTAATACTAAGGAAGAAGGTATATGGAAGGGTCACAATCGCAATCGCAGAGTAAAGCAAAAGGAAAGCTTTACATTATTGGTATAGGTCCGGGTTCTGTGGAACAGTTGACAGTTAAGGCAAGGGATGTAATACTGACCTCTGACTATATTGTAGGAAACGGAACCTATCTTGACCAGATGGCAAGCCTGCTGGACAAACAGGAAATCGTACGTAGTGCCATGGGTAAAGAAGTCGACAGGTCACGCAAGGCTGTAGAGCTTGCACAGGAAAATGTTGTATCCATGATCAGTGGCGGAGATGCAAACGTTTATGGAATGGCGGGCCTTGTCCTTGAAGTGGCAGAACACGCAGACCTTGAAGTTGAAGTAGAGGTACTGCCCGGTGTAACTGCTATCACAGCGGCTGCAAGTGTGCTGGGTGCACCTATTGTCAATGACATGTGTACTGTGAGTCTTAGTGACCTCCTGACACCGTGGGAAGTCATCGAGAAAAGGTTGGATGCAGCAGCATCCGGGGACTTTGTGATGTCACTGTATAACCCAAAGAGCCGTCAGCGTAAATCTAATTTCTCAAAGGCCATCGAGATAATCAGACGCCACAAGGATGACTCCGTTCCTGTAGGTCTTGTGAAGAATGCCCTCAGGGACAAAGATCAGGATTACATAGTTACCACCCTTGGCGAGGTTATGGACCACAATGACTGGGTGGACATGAGCACCACTATCCTTATCACCACCAACGATTCCCGCATATGGGATTCACCACATGGCAAGAGGATAATTACTCCAAGGGGGTATCACCGGAAGTATGACTACTGAAGCCAAAAAGACAGACGCAAGTATCGAAGAACTTGTAGAAATGACAACTGAGATCGATCCTGAACTTGTTGATATCTGCACCGATCTCGGCTCACAGACAGACGAAGCCAAAGCCATATACATGACCAGCCGTAACATCGCCCGCAAACTTGTAGGCGATGAGACTTTAGAGGATAAAGTAAAACAGCGCTGTGTTACTTCAACAGGCGACCCTGCGGTTGCAGACATCATGCGTTTTGTTAACGAGCCCATCAAGGCAGGCGTAGCAGCCATCAAAGCAGGTGCACCCATCCTTGTTGACATCAATATGGTTAAGTCAGGTGTCACCAAAAGGGGACACAACTGTGAGGTTATCTGTGTACTCGACAAAGATGAGGATGCAGAACTTGCCAAAAAATACGGCATCACAAGGACCGCAGCAGGTTTCCTGAAATGCAAGGATATACTTGAAGGTTCCATTGTTGCTATCGGCAATGCTCCGTCTGCTGCATTTGCAGTATGCAGGATGATAGAGCAAGGCATCAAGCCAGCAATAATTGTTGGCACTCCGGTAGGCTTTGTCAATGCTGCAGAGTCTAAGGAAGTTGTCAGGGACGCCGACGTTCCTTCAATCACATGTGTTGGCACACGTGGTGGGACACCAATGGCAGTCGCCTGCGTGAATGAACTTGTCGCAATAGCAAACGATGATGAATGTGCTATTGATTAAGCACATTTAACTTTTCTAATTTTGAATTCCTACTTTTCTTACATTTCTGCTTTATATTAATATTACAGTTTCTTTTTCCCGACTGCGATATACAAACAGGTTATCAGGGCAATAAAAGCTATGAGTCCTGAAAATCCTGGTGATTCTTCTTCCTGTGCTGCCTGTGGAACATTTGCATTTTCTGCAGCAGCCTGGAAATCCTTGCTTCTTCCAATGGTGTATGAACCTGTATCCGGGGCTCTGTCATAAAGTGTACGGGCATCCTCATCCGGATTCAATTGTACTATTCCGGTTTCAAAATTCCTAATCTTAGCTCCGTAGTTGACGAGGGCTGTTTCAGCATGTAAGTTCATATTCCCATCATCGTTACCCAGAAATACTGATGGAATACTCAGGTACATTTTGTTTCCTTGCATGGTGATCAGGTGGGTTACTTCCTTTACTTCGAATTTTCCGGCAAACGTTCCAATCATACTGGCAGACAGCTTTCCATTTTGCAGACTATAGATCAATGAATAGTCTTCTGTGTTATCCTGATCCATGTCAAAGAAAATGTTTGTGATCGCACCATCATCTAGGTTCAGACTGCTATAAGTGACAGTTATCAGCATGTTATTTTCATCGAATCCTGTTTCTATGGAAACGATCTCATCTCCGTCATGCCCGAACCCTGTGGAATCAGATTCAGAGTCTGTGAATGTCATCCTGTCATTTCCATAACTGAGCAATGCTTTAATGGATCCGTCCGAAGTATCAATGGCTCCATTACCGTTGTCAGGTAAGCTGTCAATGTCTCCTCCAAGGGAATCCTGTAATGTGAAGGAATCAACGGTGATGTACATATTTCCGTCATCATTACCAAGTAACGTAAGTGGTATTCCAAGGTAAACCGTATTTCCTGATACTTTGAAAGTACCATCATTATAGGGGACTCCAAGAGACCTCGTCGTTGTATCTGAATATCCCAGTTTCGCCAATTCAGAATCTGTATTTATCATTTTGATGGCTGCGTCTGTACCTGTCAGGCTTCCTGCTGCGTACTCTATTCTGTAATCCACTCCAAATGTCGGTGGTGCCTGTTCCGTATTTGTGAAACCTGTGGCAAGCTGTTGGTCAATATCAATGTTCACCCAGCCGGTGATATCATCTCCATATGAAAAGGAGCTTGGCTCAACATTATTGGCATAGGTTATTACAAGGTTCAACATCCCATTTCCGACGGTTGCATCAATATTTTCTATATCTGCAGCACCGCCGTCTCCAACTCTGTCAAAGATGCGTGCATTGCTTGAAGCAGTTTGCTGTATTTTGACACCACCTGTGCTGGTGTCAATTACTCCATAATCAGGTGCCCTGTCAAAATCAAGAGCTTTTACCATCTGGTCATGGACTGCAACAAAAACATCGGCATTTCCGTCATCATTGCCAAGCATCCAGAAGGGCAGTGTGATGTATATAGTATTGCTCTGTGCCTGAAGTGTGCCTGAGTCTACCATGTCATCATTAAGTGTCGTGGTTATCATGGGGTCAGAGTAGATTATGCTCATATAACTGAACTGATATACATAATCAGCACCATTTTCAGCGTACCCTGTCAGAATGTTCTGGTCTGTGTCAATGAAAACAGCTCCATAAAAACTATAATCTGCAATATCCTCTGTACATGTTATGATTATATTGAGATTGTTTCCATTATTTAAAACATCCAGTGAACTTATGTCAGGGGAGTAAAAATCTCCTGTCGTATCCGGGATGGCAGCCAACGATGTAGTTATCATACAAGTATAAATTATAACAATAATTCCAGTTAATATCACTTTTCTAAATTTCACAGTACCACCAACAAATTCTTTATGTCAATTCATCTTAATTGACTTTAATAAAAACAATAGTTGGTTGATATTTAATCCTTATGAAATTATTAGTTGTATTTACTGCATCATACGTAGCCAACAATGTGGTTAGTGTAGACCATCCATAGTCCAACAACTATTAGTATTATTCCTGCCACTTTTTTAAGTTCAATGTCATATTCTGATAGTTTGCCAAGCATGTTACCGGACAGTTTTGCTGAATAAGCAATGATGGTCATTGGGACAGCAAAGCCCATGGAATATGTGAAAAGAAGGGTAATGCCGTATAATACATCACTTTCAAGCGCGACTAATGTGAGTATGGAAGCAAGGATCGGTCCTACACATGGGATCCATACAATTCCAAGAGAAATACCTATTGCAAGCCCGCCAAACAGTCCTTTTCCTTCAGCGTGGATCTTTCCGGTGTATTGTGAAAGGAACGCGAGCGTGTCCTTTTCCATTAGCATTGAAAGTCCCATGAAGATTATTATGAGTTCGGCCAGTATTCTGAGCTCATTGAGATGGGGCAATAAGTATTCTCCAAAGGCAGAAGCAGCAATGCCCATGGTCGTGAATGATATTGTAAGCCCTGCGATGATTGCAAGGGGCCTAAGCTTGCTTTCTCCTGTAGAGTAAGCGAGAACGATCGGAAGTAATGGAAGCACACATGGTGAGAGCACACTCACGATTCCTGCAAAAAAAGCGGCGATAGGTGTGAGTGAAGTAGCTTCCAGCATTTTGTTGTACCTGATAGTTACTGCCTGTATTCGATTGCTGCATCAAGTACACTTTTTAGTGTTTTCTTGGTGGTCAGGCCTATAAATCTTGCTCTATTTCTATCTGTAGTTGTCTGTCCGTTTACTCCCATGTAGATGTAACCGTTATCACTTCTTTCAGCGATGACAAACGAGTCAGGAATGGAGTATATATTGAAACTAGCTGCAATAGCTCCGGTTTCTTTTGTATTTATATACATAACGGTAGCTGTGCCTTCATAGTCATTTGCGATGTCTGCAATAATGGGTTTCAATGCAATACATGCGGGGCAGATGTCCGAACCAATTTCTACCAGAACCGGGCCTTCAGCGAGTGCATCGTTCAATTGTTGGATATTGGTTACAGTAATAATTGCACTATCTTCTGCAGCTTTATTGTCTCCTACGAGTCCTACAACGATAAAAAGTACTGCGATGATCGCTACTGCAGGCAGGATTATTTTATTCATGGTATCTCATTTGTTCGTCTAATATAAAACGATATTGTTTTGTGTTTGTGTATTATGTTGGGACATGCATACAAAACCATGTGTCAAAAATTTAATTGATTTGTTATTTTTGAAGAACTTTCCACTTAAGCAAGATTCCGTCTTCTATTTTTTCAGCATCCATTAGCTCAAGTTTCAAAAGCTCTTTTTCCGGGAATCCCACTCCGTCAACAAAAGTAGGAGAGTTTTTCCCTCCGATTATCAAGTTTCCTACGAAGGTATATATCTCGTCAACAAGGCCACTGGAAATCATTCCCCAGTTAAGTGTTGCACCACCTTCTACCATTAACTGTTTGATACCTTGCTCCCTAAGTTTTTGCATGGCTTCAGGAAGATGTACTTTCTTCTTTCCGGCTACAATTATATCGGCTTTTTCTTTAAGTTCAGCTATTTTTTTAAGAGAGGCTGATTCCGAAACTATTATGATTCGCTTTCCTTTTCCCTTTGTGAAAATATCCGCATCAATGGGTGTTCTGGCATTGCTATCTACAATAATTCTCACAGGATTCTCATCAAGGCCTGCTTTTATCCTTTTATCCTGAAGTTCGGGAGACTTCACAGTCAGACTGGGATCATCAGCAAGTATGGTCCCGATTCCTACCATTATAGCATCGGAACCAGCCCGCAGAGAATCCATCCTGTCAAAATCAATATTACCGGATATGCGTACCTGTATTCTTTCCTTTGTGGATATCTTTCCATCTGCAGACATTGCAGAATTAATGAATACAAAAGGTTTTCCCATAATAACCACTTTGAGCAAAAAAGAATTGTGGGTAATCAATACCCGAAAAAATTGTATTTTAATTCAAATTTGCAATAGCCTGTATGATATTACGATCACGTAGAAGTCCAAGGAATTTTTGGTTTGCATTAACTATAGGAATCTGGTCTATACGGTTACGCTTCATTTTAAGCGCACACTCGCTGACACCTGAAATATAAGCAGCTTTTACAAGATCACTTACCATTATGTCTTTTGCAGGAATGTCAGGAACCTTCACTCTTGAAACACTGTAGTAGATACTCATTGTGTCTCTCATTGACTCCCATGTCCATTCATCATCGTCCGCACCATTGGACATATCGGCCACCTCTACAGAGTCCTCAATAACGCTTGCACTGATGACATCACGATCAGTGATTATACCGACTACCTCAAGATCACTATCAATTACAGGTACTGCTTTGGATTTTGCAAGTTCCATCACCCTTGCTACAACATTCAGAGGAGTGTTTGTCCATACAGGCACTGACATCGGATTCATATATTGGCCCACATGGTCCGGAATGTTCATCTCAGCAAGAACCGCAACAATATCAGCCACAGACATTATACCAAGGAGTTTTCCATTTTCAACGACAGGCAGCCTTCTAATATTATTCTCAAGAAGTATTTTAGCTGCTACTGTTATGTCTACGTTGGGATCAATAGTTAACGGATTACGTGTCATCAACAAAGCCAACTGTTCCTCTTCAGGATTTCTAAGCAAATTTGCCCTGCTGACAATCCCACAATCTTTCCATCTTTTAATACAGGTACTCCTGATACTTTTTTATCTTTCAGAAGAGTATGGACTTCGTCCCTTGAGCCTGGAAGAGTTGCATATGCAACGTTTGTCTTCATTATCTCTGAGACTTTGATGTTTTTTGGCATGTTTAAACTCCCTACTTTTCCTCATCGGAGTCGCCCCGTACTACAAGTACAGGTACTTTGGAGTTTCTGATGACGTTTTCGGCGACACTTCCAAGTAAAAAGTGATCAAGTCCTCTCTTTCCAAGAGTTCCCATCACAATAAGATCTATGTTGTTATTGTCAGCAAATTCAATGATCTCATGACTCGGGTTGCCTTCAAGGGTCACCGTTTCAAAAGTAATACCAACATCTTCTGCCATTTTTTGAACAGATTCGGTTGCAACACTTGCTTCCTTTTCCAAAAGCTCGTACATCATTTCCCATCCTGCATCCATTGGTATTGAAGCAAAAGCAGCGGTATCAACAACGTATCCTGCATACAATTTAGCCCCACACGTTTTCGCAAGTTCCAATGCATGCTGGACTGCTTTTTCGTTTTGCTCAGATCCATCTGTTGCAATAAAAATTTTCTTGTAGAGATCGCTCTTCATAATCCCTCACCTATTATGTAATATACGGATGTTAAATAATTACAGATAGTATATCGTCAGGTCTCCCTCTTCGAACGATGCTGTTGATAGGGTTTTTTATTCCTGCAAGATTACTTGAATTCCCATTAAGGATCATCACTTTAGCGTTGTTCCTTTCTATAATAGGACCTGTATTTTCAAGTCCTAATACTGCTGCTCCCATAAGCGTACACATAATAAATACTTGTCTGTCCTCGAATCCAAAGACTTTTGACAGTATCTCCATCTCGGAAAACATACTTACAGAGTTGAGCATCACATTGTCGGTTCCGACTGCGACTTTAATTCCCATATCCAGCATTTTTACAATAGGTGCCATCCCTACTCCGGTTATAAAGTTCGATCTTGGACAAACTACAATAGGTATGTCCATATCAGCAACTTCCTGAAGGTCTTTTTGGGTTGCCTGGGTCATATGTATCAGAATATCCGGGTCAAGAGATAATGCTTTGTTTATGTCACTTCGACTGCTTTCGCCTGCATGTACTGCAAAGGTTTTGTCCATTTTTAGAGAATACTGCCTTGCAGTTTTCAGGATTTCCATGTCTATGTCATTCGTACCACTCATACCAAATCCGTCTGCTTTGTCAAGCAGCTCTTCCAACTCCCTTGATATGTTTTTTTCTCCGACATTGTTCGCTGGTCTTCCAAATATCCTGGCAAGTACGTCTGATGATTCCAGTGCTTCTTTTAGTGCAAGCACTCCTTTTGTGCCACTTTCCCTGAAATCCGCAAATGCATATGTGCCGGTGTCGTTCATGTCCTGGATGGAGTTCATCATTGCATCCACAATTTTCCAGTGTGGTGTCGTATTTAATATCCGGTGTTTCAGTCCGTGTGGTGGTTGAACCAGCTGGCTAAGGTCTCTTTCGACATAATGTCCATGCAAATTTCCAAGCACAGGGTCTTTACAGACCGAATCTCCAATGTGAGTATGAGCGTTAACAAAACAGGGCGCAATGATATTTCCGGAATCATTCTTTTTTTCGTGAACTTCCTTGACGATGCCATCCTCTATTACGATATAACCTTCGATGACCTCTGCTTCAGGCCCGTATATTATTTTACCGTGTATCGTCTGTTCGCATGACATGGCTACTTCTTTATGGACTTTATTGTTTATAAGCATTTTAAAAATGATTTGGCTATTGGGGATGCGATAGTCCTAGCTATTGCAATTTTTAAAGTCCTCAGTAAATTCGGTTATGTTTGATATTTTCATGCAAAACCATAAATACAAAAAGTTAATTATTTCTAATCAACAGACCGACGGTCGGTCTGTAATCATCAACCTGTCAAGGAGCAATCCAATGATTACCGTCAAAAACCTGGCTTACACTTATCCCGGTGCAGAAAATGAAACCCTGCATGGTCTTGACTTTAATATCGCAAAGGGAGAAATCTTTGGTTTTCTGGGACCATCAGGAGCCGGGAAATCCACCACACAGAATATAATCATCGGACTACTCAGGGAGTACAATGGTAGCATCATGGTAATGGACCGTGAAGTCAGCAAATGGGGACAGGACTACTACGAGCATGTAGGTGTTTCTTTTGAGCTGCCGAATCACTATCTCAAACTGACTGCGCTGGAGAACCTGGAGTACTTCCGCTCACTTTATGAAGGCGAGACCCTTGAGCCTTCCGAAGTGCTGGAATGGGTGGGGCTTGAGAAAGATGCCGACAAGAAAGTATCCGATTTCAGCAAGGGAATGAAAGTTCGCCTGAACGTTGCCCGCAGCCTTATTCACAAACCTGAGATTCTTTTCCTGGACGAGCCCACGGCCGGTCTTGATCCTGTCAATGCACGTAGGATCAAGGATATGGTGCTGGAGCTGCGCAGTCGAGGTACGACCGTCTTTATAACCACACATGATATGATGGTTGCCGATGAGCTTTGTGACAGGGTCGCTTTCATCACATCAGGGAATATCAGTATAATCGACTCACCTGCATCCCTTAAAAAGCAATATGGAAAACGTAATGTCCGGGTGGAATATTTCGACGGTCTGGCTACACAAAAAATCCAGTGCAAGGAATTTCCACTTGACGGCCTTGGTGATAACAATGAGTTCGCAAACTTGCTAAAATCTGCTGGCCATGTCGAGAGTATTCACACCCAGGAAACCACTCTTGAGAACATCTTCATCCAGGTAACAGGAGAGGAGCTGCACAAATGAGCCGCCTGGTTTCAACCCTGAAAAACGATGTAACCGTACAGCTACGCAACAAGCTCTACACAATCGGAATCATCGCAGGGATACTCGTTGCAATCGCAATATCACAGGTTGTAAGCCCGGAGCATCTTTCCTCAGTCATACCGGCCCTCATGTTAATGGTTGCAGGCGGCTCCACACTGCTCTATGTTGCAGGACTGATAATTTTTGAAAAAGACGAAGGCACTCTAAATGCAATAATCGTCTCACCCCTGAGAACATCCGAATATCTCACTTCAAAAGTAATCAGCCTCACAGCACTGGAAACTCTCGAATCCATCGTAATGATAGCCGGGGCAATGTTCATCATAAGCTTCTCGGGTGCAGTAATATTTCCGGACATTCCCATCCTCCTTATCGGTATCATCGCAATCGGAGTGATTTATACACTGATAGGCATCATCCTCATAGTTCGCTTTGACAGGATCACCGACTTTCTCATACCAATGTCGGTAGTCGCAGTATTGCTTCAACTACCGTTCCTGTATTTTCTTGGATGGGTAGTCCACCCTGCATTTCTCGCAATCCCCACGAGCGCACCTGCAATGATCATGCAGGGAGCATACGTTCAACTCACTTCATTAGAGTGGGCATATGCCATAGTTTACACATCCCTACAGATAGTTCTCTTTTTCATCTGGGCTTCCCGTGCATTTAACAGATACATCGTCATGGGGATGAAATAAAATGCAGGTCACAAAATTAGTACACAGACTTGGACGTAATGATGTGAAGCTCATTGGTAGGGACCGTTTTCTGCTGTTTATGTTCCTTTTCGCTGCGATAATTGCATCTGTGCTGCATTTTGGTCTTCCGTGGATGAACATCTATCTGGCTGAAACCGGTTTGCTTCCGATGAAAGGCATTGCTGCAAGCCTCACTGTTCTATATCCAATGCTTGTGGCTTTCTTTGCACTTTTTGATGGAACACTGCTTGTGGGTGCTGTCTTTGGTTTTGTTTCCCCCGTACTGGATAAGCAAAGCCTACTGGATGGCTTATGAAGGCAACGGCTTATGGTGGATAGTATTAATCATCGGTGTCATCTTAGAGTTTGCTTTGATTATGGTGCTGATCAGACGTTTCAATAGGGCTGCATATCGCTAGATTAATAATCTCTTTACCCCTGAAAAAGAACAGAATATGGAACTCAAAGACAGAATTATCAACTCGGCTCATGAGTTATTTTCCGAGAAAGGATATGACAAAACAACAGTTGAGGACATCATCAAAAGAGCGGATAGTTCCAAAGGTGGTTTTTATCACCACTTCAAGTCAAAAGAAGATGTCATTGAAGCGATTACCCTGAATTATTTCCAGGAATTTCTGGAGTACTACGATGAGATACTCAAAAATGATGTCTCAGTGATAGACGCAATAAACGAAGTCCTTCTCAAGATTACCCAATACAAGGTTAATCAGGTCAAAGACTGGCCTGAGCTAAGCAGGATATATTCATTCAGTGGTAATCACATCATCATCAAGAAAATTGCAGACCAGTTCGAAGAGCTGACCACAGACCTCTATGCACAACTAATCCGGAGAGGAAATGAGGAAGGGACATTCAACGTCCCATATCCGAAGATCCTGGCAGGCCTGTGGACAAGAGAACTTATGAGAGTTCTTGACCAGTCCAGGGAAAGCATATTCTCAGATGAAGATGTCATTCCTTTGGAATATGAAGAGCTGCTGGATTTCAGCGAAAAACTGTTCAATGACACGCTTGGTTTAAAAAATACTGAAATTCGAATTAAAGATCCAGCTCTGGATTATGTGAGAAGTGTCAGGAAACAACTCTGAAACAGCTACCTGCCTTTTCTTCTACAGGTGGACATAAGTTGAGATTATCAAAAGTAATTCGGCAACAAAACCTGAAAATACGGGGATTGCAAGATTATCATCTATTTTTTCAAAGCCTGTTTCTGCAAGGGTGGCAACAAGCGCCATGGCAATTGCGATACTCCAGTTTGAAAGAAAAACATAGCCTATAATAAGGTCCACTAGGAACTCGGAAACACATCCTTCCAGGGATTTTTCACCCCTGAATATCCTTGTCCTGCCAAATTTCTTACCAATAAGTGCTGCGCTCATGTCTCCGAAAGTGGCCATCAGGATAGCAGCATAGGCAACGTTCTCACTGAAGACGGAGACTGCAACTATGGCAGCAAGGGTGAAATAAACATGTCCTGCTATTGATGTTTCCTCTTTCCGGCGTAACAGATAATGTATGAAAGGTAATTTGAAGCCATGGTCCAGTCTCATGTGTTCGATGAGGAGTATAAGAATGAGGTAGACGGTCATGAAATACAGGACTATCTGTTTTCCGAAAAAGGCATAGACAATCACGATAGCGACCGATGCCAGATGGAGTCCCTTGCGTAATATCTCATCAAGAAGTGAACTGGGTGGCATGCGTTCCTATTTTATTTTTTCATATATAAAAGAGTTCAACGTTATGAGGATAAACGAGTAGTTGTGCCATAAAAATCCAAATCAAAATAGGATAGCTGTGTTTTTCACAATATTTTGAGATGGTCACTCCATTATACCAACACCAATTCTTGTATACTGCAGTAATTATTAAGTATGTTTAGCTACACTTCCTATCTGGAAGTATAAGATTAATTCCCAGCCTTAAAAATAGTGGGCAAATATCTATCAAGGGAGCTAAAAAATGAAAGTAATAGGAATATCATGATCGCCCATCCCAAACAGTAATACCGACAGAGCATTGAGGGCAGCACTTGAAGAAACGGGTATGGATGTCGAATTTATCAAACTTAGCAAGCATAATGTCAAACCATGTTTGGCATGCATGAAATGCGTTGACAAGAACGTATGTGTTATCGGTGATGATGGTAATACTATCGCAGAGGAAGTAAAAGAGGCAGATGCACTTATTGTTGCAGCCTATACTCCTTACTCATCCATTGATGCTAGGACAAAGACTATTCTTGAGCGTCTTTATTGCCTGAGACACAAGCATGGTTACATGCAGGGTAAACCCGAAGGAATTATTGCAACATCTGCAGTGCCATGTATGCCTGAAGCACCACCGGTTGCAGAGGGTGTGGCCAATTCTGTTGCTGCATACATGGAGGAGGAAGGTATGCAGATCGTGGGCGATGCCAAGATACTGGGAAATGCGCCATGTGTAAACTCGCAGATGATTGTGAGCTTAGTGGTGTAAAAATGCTCTTCGGGCCTGAAGCAACAGTGGATTCCGTAGGAATTAACAACTTTGAGGATCAGGAAATTCCATTGGAAGCCGCAAAACAACTCGGCAGGAATATAGCTGAATCCTTGAACTCAAAGAAGTAATTTCCGGAATCAATAAAACCGTGGCTGAAATCACGGTTTTGATTTCATTCAGATGATAAGGCATGAGGATATCAACACTTTACTACCCCAACCACATCCCTCCATCCAACCACTCCAATTTGATATCCTCGTGCGATTTTCTCCATTACATATATATCTTTTCAATAATTTCAGCCGCAATGCAATTTATTACTATTTTTGACGTGTGGCTGTGTTCTAGTGACTACAACCGGGAATAAGTATTCCGGAATATGCATGGATATATAAGGGAGGATGAACTAGTGGAGACTCCAAAACGAAAATGAGTGAATAAAATGCTTAAAATAAAAGGACATGAAATTGGTTCAGTGCTTGTTAAGGGTGCCAGTAACAGAAGAGCCATACAATTTCAGAATAATATTATTACGGTTTTAAGAAAGATCGGTGTTAACGAAAATGACATTGATATCCCTCTTGAGCGCATGGCAATGAAAAAAGCGAAAGCTTCTGCAACCTGGTGGATATCAGATCATCGCATGCATTACAGCCATAGTATGCAAAAGAATTATGTAGAGAATCTCTATGTCCTATCCAAGGTAATTGAGCTCGAAGCAAGCCGGGTTCTTTCAGAGGAAAACACAATATCCGAGTTTATTTCAGAGTTCAAAGAGGATAAAGATGTTTTCAATAAACGCCTGGATGCACGAGAATTCTTTGGCTGCGACCACGATGAGACTGATTTTACAGTCATCAATGAAAAGTATAAGATGCTGTCAAAAGAGTTGCACCCCGACAAACCAACCGGGGATCTTGAGAAATTCAAGCAGTTAAATGTCGCACACAAGATATTGAAGAGAGAATTGACATAATCTCTCTTCAGACCCAGACATCAATACTCAAGTTTGACAATTTCAATAACTTCATGTAATATTCTATTTTCTTCCGTTTTTGCCTTTCAATCCTGCAATACAATGATTTTCACAATAGAAAAAAGAAAAGAATGCCGTTTATGTGAGCATTTACATGTTCAAACGGAGTCCTGATTGAAATAGTCAGGAGTTGTTGAGACTGAATTTACTATTACTTCTGAATTATTCCTGATGACGTATTCGCTCATCCCTACATCACTGTCAGGATTTCCCCAGTCGTATGTATATCCCAGTCTGCTCCATGGATATTCATTGTAGGTGCTGCTGTTAAGGGAATTGAACCAATCGACATGTTCCTGTGAGACGTTCTCATTAAAATCAAGTTGAGTTTGTGTATCTGTGATCTCAGGGTCAGGACTTGGTCTGAAAAGGTCATCCGGCTTTACCCACATTTCCACAAAATACTCATTCCCATCATCAAGAGGAAGGCCGATGAGCTGCTCCAGTCTGAGTGTTAGCTCATCATCCTGAATGTCATTTTGCTCAACGAAGCCTTTCAATTCAGGAATGACCATCACCCATGTGTCTCCCCACCATGTGAGCACGTTTGAATCGACGGGGTAACTCTCAGGATACTTGGTCCATGTGACAACAAGAACATATTTTTCACCAGAGTCTTCCATCCATTGAAGTTCAGTATTTGATTCGGTTATCGGAGTAAGTTCTCTGTATATCTCATCATCTTCGGCCACCATTGCATCTTCTATTGCAGCCCTGTACATTTGTTCAAGGTCTGTCACTTGAGCAGGAGATGAACCTGAATGCTCATCAAGAACAAATCCTGCAGATACTATGGCGACTAAAGATATGGATAATACTAACAATAAATTACCGTTTTTCATTTTTTGCCTTTAACTTATCCTTTTAGCTTAAGTACGAAGTTCTTCTGCTTTATCATAGCATTCATTTGCTTCATCAGTTCTGCCAAGTTCGCTAAGCGTATCTCCTTTTCCTTCCCATGCATCTGCAAATTCCGGTTCGAGCTCTATTGCTTTATTGTAGCATTCAATTGCTTCATCATATCTGCCAAGTTCGTTAAGCACATCTCCATTTGCATCCCATACGCCTGAAAATTCTGGATAGATTTCTAGTGCTTTATCATAACACTCTATGGCTTCGTCATATCTGCCAAGTTTGTCAAGTGCATACCCTTTTACTCCCCATGAATAGGCATATTCCGGTTCGAGCTCTATTGCTTTATCATAGCATTCAATTGCTTCATCATATCTGTCAAGTTTGTAAAGCGCATACCCTTTTCCTTCCCATGCATAAACATCTTCCTGATTGAGTTCTATTGCTTTATCGTAGCATTCTATTGCCTCGTCGTATCTCTCAAGTTCAGTGAGAGTATACCCTTTTGATTCCCATGCATAGGCACTTTCAGGGTTGATATCTACTGCTTTATCGTAACACTGGATTGCTTCGTCATATCTGCCAAGTTCACTAAGTGCATACCCTTTCCCTTCCCATGCGCTTGCAAATTTAGGATTGATCTCCGTTACCTTCTCACAGCATTCGAGTGTTTCGTTGTTCATTCCAAGATATGCGTAGCATATTCCTTTGTTATACCATGCTTCAAGGTTATCCGGGTCGGAACTTATCGTTTTGTTGGAATATTCAATTGATTTTTCAAAGTAATCCATTGACTCGTTATACCTGTCATGATAGTACAGTACGCATCCTTTTCCAGACCATGCCTCATCAAATTCCGGATCGATCTCTATTGATTTGTTATAGCATACGTCTGCTTCATCATATTCATTAAGTTGGAGAAGAGAATCACCCTTGTTAACCCATGCTTCACTATTCTGGGGGTCTATCTCTATAATCTCATTGTAACATTCTATTGCTTCATCATACCTGCTAAGTGCATTGAGGGATTCTCCTTTGTAGTTCAATGCATAGGTGTAGTATGGGTTGTCCATCTGTATGTTATCAACAGATGCAATTGCTTCAGCATACATGCTTGCTTTGTAAAGTTCGCCTGTGTTGGGAACCTGTGTATCCTCTTCGGTGCCGATACATCCCGCAGAAAAACCTGCTATCAATAAAATGATTAAAATAAATGTTGTTGTTAATTTCATAGTGTATCTCCTATTCTACTATCCTGGTATTTTGTTTTGCAGAAATCGATATCATATTTCTATGTACATAACTAATATATTACTATTTATTATATGTCCTGGCCGAAATTTCTTATTCATCTGCCAGTGGACAATTCTGCAAAATCTACAGCAATGCTCAGTGAATCGGAGCAATGTCTTTAGTAAATATTAAAAAAAGATTGCAGGCTCCCATCACCACAAAATCTATAATCTCGAACGTAATATTACAGATTACAATTTTTTGATGTGCGGCTGTGGTTTAGTGGTATGACCGTGGCTTCCCAAGCCATGAACCCGGGTTCGAGTCCCGGCAGCCGCATCTGTATTTTGTGGGATATCAGAATTGGGTAAAAAGCATACATGGTTGAGTAGATGCATTACCCAAATATCTGTCAAATATCCTGAAGCAAGTATATCTCGAATTTCAGTATAAATTCTTATTCAGGCTACCTATCATCTAAAGGTTCAGGGGAGACTGAATACGGCAATGATGTTTTTCTATTTTTTACATGCACATCAGATGTTTTTTCAAAAATAGCCTTCATTAAATACGTTGTCAGAGCAATGAGCAACCCCAGGAAACCTGATATCATAAAAACCGTGTCAATGTTAAAATTTAATAGGACTATACCAAACACTATGGGGGAAAGACTCTGGCCAGTGTACTTCATGGTGTTGTGTATGGATAATACCCCACCTCTTGATTCTGAAGAGGATATCTGAATTATCTGTGCATCAATTGTGGTTTGGGCAAGCCCATAACCAGCTCCAAACAGCAACATTAAAAGAAGAACTATGACAATTGAATTCGCAAATGAAATAGATAGTATTGCCAGTCCGACAAGTGCAAAACCAGTGGCAATCACTTGTATCATCGAATGTTTAGTGACCAGGACCTTTACGCGGGATGCCATTAGAATAACAGCTAGTCCCTGGAATGCCAATACAAGTCCTGCTTGCTTTGCCGTATAACCAAATACAGCCTTAAGCATAAAGGGCATGTAGATAATCACTGAAAATAATAGGAAGAAAATAGCAAAGCTCAGGAATACCGTATATAGTATTCGCAAATCCTTGAGTGCTGGAAGCACATTAAATATACCTTTATGGCTGCCATTTTCCTTCTGAACCTTTGTTTCCGGAAGGAAAAATATTACAAGAAAAGCGAATGGCAGTGAAAGTGCATAGAAAAGGAACGGATAGTTCCATCCCAAAATTGCTAGTCCTCCACCTATGAGGGGGGCAGATACCGCTCCAATGGCAAAAGCCATACTAACCCTGCTCATTGCATGTACACTTTCATGGCCTTTGTACACATCCCCAATGACCAGCATAGTCAAAGACATCATTCCTGCCACGCCAATACCCTGTATGAACCTCATGACAAGAAGTGATTGTAGGTCTGAGACAAAATAACTTACAAGTCCCATCAGGCCATAGATGACAAGACATGGGACCAGTATACTTTTACGGTTCACACGGTCAATGAAATGTCCAATAACCAGTGTGAAAATAGCTGTTGAGATAGTGTAGACCGATATCAACAGTCCGATTTCATGAGATGTTGTATTCAGAGGTGTCACCATCTCTGGCAACACTGGTGCTAAAATAGCACTTCCTGCCATTGCAAAAAAGGCAGTAATACAAAGCATTAGAAGATGAGTATTTTTAAATTGCATGATCTTACCTATTTATCCTGCATTCTTTGGGATACGTTTTTAAACATCATTTCAAGTGAGTTCATGATATCTTTTCTTTGACTGTAATCAAAACCGGATAAGAGAATGTCCTCCCACTCCGAAGCTATCTTTTTCATTTCAGGTTCCAGTTTTTTCCCTTTCTCGCTAAGAAAGATCCTGTATGATCGCCTGTCTTCCTCATCAACCTGCCTGAAAACATAGCCTTCATCAACAAGCTTCTTAAGAGCCCTTGTAGTAGTGGCCTTATCCATCTTCAGATAGTTTGAAAGATATTCCTGATTGACACCATCCTCGTGATACAATCGCATAAGAAAAGAAAACTGTCCACTTCCAAGACTATATGGCTCCATTTTTTTTTCAATATAGATTTGTCCATACCTGTGAAGATATGAGATAAACTTCCCAATGAATTCATTCTCGCACATTTGTACACCTTTTTTTGCAAACGTTGATCCAGTCCATTTTATTATCTCACTATATTATCCACCCAATTAGTTGCAGACGCAACTATTATAGCTTGTAATGCACCTAATGGATATATAGTTGCTGACGCAACTAATCGCTCGCAGAATTTGTTATCTATATTATATCAGTTCCAGCGGTACGCCCTGAAACATTTTATGTAATTCAACAAAAGAAACTTTCAGTTCCAATCTTCTCTTACATTAACATTCAGAGTGAATGGCTAATCTGCTTCGTGGGTTTTCAAGCCATGAATCCGGGTTCGAGTCCCGGCAGTAGCATGGGATTTCCTTTGCTTTTTTCTTCAAATAAGTCAAAGCACTCCTATGCTTCGCCCCTATTTCTCTTGCCTTTCAGGAGTTAGATTTAGAATGAGTTCATAGGCAGTTTTCTCATTGATGAACTCTTGAGTTTTTTTCACATCAAGAGCCTGTTCATCAATATTGTTTGCTTCCTTTCCAATATAGATACCAGAATCAGCCTGAACATGCTTCCTCTCAAGTACCTCTGTTTCCCTATCAAATTTGGATTCTGGATGATTAAATTATGGATGAATTTTCTCAATTAACATTTTAATCTATTTTTATTAGAATTGTATGAAAATTTATAACAAACCAGTATTTTTGTGTGTAAACTTACTTTCAAACACATGATATAATAATTGAGCTTCTGCAATGCTTTTTTGCATCGAAGTATACTGAAAAAAATAAACCATCACAAAAGAATACAGAATCTATATATTCTATAGAAAAGCATCATTATTTGTTCATAAAAAAAACACAATTGAACTCAATATAAAAAATTTAGAGGAGTGGAGTAAATGAAATTATACAAAATAATAGTGGCTTTGCTTGTTGCAACAACTGTTCTTTTATCAGGCTGTGCAGAGCAACCCCAAGCAGAAGAAATGGATATTGTAGAGACCGCGGTAGCTGCTGGTTCATTTAATACTCTTGTGACTGCACTTCAGGCAACAGGACTTGATGAAACCTTAAGTGGTGAAGGACCATTTACAGTATTTGCACCAACTGATGAAGCATTTGATGCATTACCCGAAGGTACTCTTGATTCATTGTTGCAAGATGAGGAGGCACTTACAGCCATACTTACCTATCATGTAGTTGCAGGGGAAGCAATGTCAACAGATCTGTCAGATATGATGGCTCTTGAAACGGTACAGGGTGAAGAGGTTATCGTGCACATAACCGACGGGAATGTAATGGTTGGCGATGCAAACGTAGTGCAGGCAGATATTGAAACCAGTAATGGAGTCATCCATGTAATAGATATGGTTATATTGCCACCGTCTACGAATAATTAATAAGTCTCCATCTCTTTTTTTTATTTTTTAGTAACTATTCAGCCTGGCACGATTTGCCTATTGGTACTGATTTCATCGAAATAGAGATGTCTGCTCACTAACAACCTAAGAATCAAAAAAGCAATCAATGGCAACAATCAAAATTAATGATCCTAATAAAATGTAGGTCTCAACTTTTTGTCAAGATTGCTATTGATAGTGTTTTTATCAGGCTGAATAGTTACCATTTTTTATTTATAAAAATACTGGCGTCTTCTTTTTCGCCAGGTTATTCAAGCTCAAGTTTCCTCTTTGGTTAATCAACATCCTTTCTACATCTATGGTCTTTATCTCGCATAGCATTCAGAGTTAATAGATTCAGCACTATTTTTCATATATAGTTATTAACCAAACTATTAATACTAATTGAGTATAACAATACTGTATGGCTAAACCCAAACAAATTCCGATAAAGCATCATCTTTCATCAGAAGAATTGCTTAAACATATTAAGTCATTAGAGAAAGACACACGAGTTCTACAACGTTTATATTTTGTTAAACATCGTTATGAAGGAGCTTCTGTTAATGAAGCAGCTAAACTTGTAGGGATATCAAAACCCGTTGCATATCAATGGCAAGAGCGGTGGAATCAAGACGGATATGAAGGATTAAAGCCTAGGTTTTCAGGAGGATGTCCTTCCAAACTCACTGATGATCAAAAAGAAAAACTAAGGGACATGTTACATGAAAGAGATGATTGGTCTACAAAAGAAGTTCAGGAACTCATTTATAATGAATTTAAGGTTCAATACACCATTAAGCAAATACTAGTGATCTTGAAGAAGTTTGGCATGCATCATGCCAAACCATATGCGCATGATTATCGAAGACCACAAAATGCAGAAGATTGTTTAAAAAAAACTTACCGTTAATCGATGATGATTGCGTTATCGGATTTCTTGATGAATCATCTCCCCAAACAACATCAAATACGGTTCGTTTATGGTCTTTCAATAAACCTGCCATCTTCAAAAACACAACCAGGATAAAAGCAAACTCCTTCGGTTTTTATGCATTGAATGGTAATTCTGTTATTGATTTCAAAGAACATTCAACCAAGGAGGATGTATGTTCGTTTTTATCAGCTGTTAAAAACAATAACATGGGAGAGAGAATCGTAATTATTCTCGACAATTTTAGATCACATCGAGCAAAATATACAGTGGAATTTGCACAGGCAAATGATATTGAATTGGTCTATTTACCTCCATATTCACCCGACTTGAATCCAATCGAATTCATCTGGAAAAGTGTCAAAAGAATTATTTCTCGCAATTTTGTGAAAGATCTGGATCATATGAAAAATCTGATTGCTGAGGCGTTTATTGATTGTTCATCAAAGATTAGCTTCGCAAGAAAATGGATTGAGACATTTCTGGATGATAAGTTAAAAATGTTAAGTTAGTAACTATAAATGCAAAGTACCTTCGTAGAAACCTATTTTCTTCCATTCTGAATAAGAATACTAATTGTCCAGCAAGAATTCGAAAAACTTGCCATTCTCAACAGCCGCATAGTTCTTTTAGAAACATGACATAATTGTATAGAGAGGAGAATACCATGGTAAGATATTGTAAAATATGCGGAGCAAAAAGTGGCAGATGCAATCATCTGGTAATTGATTTTGGTGAAAGGGAAGAGAATACGGATGAAAAAAAGGATGAAGCTAAAAAATCAGATGGTCAAAGCTAATTTCATTACGAATATTTCTTCTTCATTTGTAACTATTCAGCCTGGCACGATTTGCCTATTGATACTGATTTCATCGAAATAGAGATGTCTGCTCACTAACAATCTAACAATCAAAAAAGCAATCAATAGCAACAATCAAAATAAATGATCCTAATGAAATTTACGTTTCAACTTTTTGTCAAGATTGTTATTGATAGCGTTTTTATCAGGCTGAATAGTTACCTTCATTTAAACAAAAGTGATTCTATGTTAATAAAATTCAAATCCACAACTCCTACAATCTCTCCAACTGCTTTTGTAGCCGACAACGCAACGGTAATCGGTAATGTAACCATATCAGACGATTCCAGTGTCTGGTTCAATGCGGTCATTCGGGGTGATTCTGACATGATAAGCATTGGGAAGAGAACAAGCATACAGGACAATGTTGTCATTCACACGGATGCGCCGCAGAAGGTTGAGATTGGGGACGATGTCACGGTCGGTCATGGGGCTGTGCTGCATGGGTGCAGGATATCTAACAACGTGCTAATCGGGATGAACACCACGGTGCTGAATGGTGTTGAGATAGGGGAGAACTGTATCATCGGGGCTAATGCACTTGTGCCACCAGGAAAAAAGATACCTGCGGGAAGTCTGGTTGTAGGTGTACCGGGGAAGGTGCAGAGACAGCTTACAGAAGGTGACATCGCTCATATAACTGAGAATGCGGCGGAATATGTCGGATTGCTCAAAGAATACAAAAAGATGCAGGATAAGTGACCTTTCCTGCTGAGATGCTTATGGCAAAGTCAGATGATGGTTAATACGTATGCGATAATTCCGATTGCAAACAAAGCTGTGAATATCATGATCGTCTTTTTTCTCAGCTCTCTCTCTTTTTGTGTAAGAGGTCTTAATTCGTGCTCATGTTTCTTTTCCAGGTTCGATCCGATGAAAGTACCAATGACCAGACCAACCATATATCCTGCAAAGATACTCCCAAGTGCAATGGCAATGGGAATTCCTATTACAATACCGATTGCAAGTCCCCGTCCCATATAATGACCTCTGGGGTACTTTCCGGTATTCTTGTACTCTTCTCTTTTGAGTTTGAATGCGAATAGTGACATCACAAGTCCTGCAATGAGTAACACAAGGATGATGATCATAACAAAATTAAATGCCATGTGTCTGCTTTTGTGTCCTTTTACTTAATAGTTTACGGACAGGGGGATTTTATCCGTTCCTTACGTAACTGGCGGGATTTACAAATACTAGTGATGTGTAATATAAAGTGGAATACATAATATCCTGTTTTTTCATTGGGGTGAAGATACAGGAACAAGCCGTTTTCAGGCTCATCTTAAAAGGAGTGAAACAATGATAGTTGGGGACATAATGACTACAAATCTGGTATGTATAAAAGAAAATGATCTGATGACACATGCCAGAAAACTATTGCGTGAGAATTTCCTTCATGGTCTTCCTGTGCTGGATGATAAAAGCACTGTAGTAGGGATGCTGGATGATCAGGACATTCTGCGTCTGCACTCAAACAAATCTGAAGTAACAGTTGGTGGTTATGCACGTGAGTTCCCATTGATACTTCCTGATATGGAACTACGGGACGTGGCAAAAGCGCTTGTTGATGCACAGCAACACCGTGCTCCGGTACTAAGATCATCAACGGACAAAACAATTGCAGGCATAGTGAGCGATACGAACCTCCTGAATCAGGTCCGTCTCACAAAACTCCCACCAAAAGAGGTAGGGGAAATTATGAACAAAAAGGTAAAGACCGCATATCCTGATGACAGTATTTCCAAGATATGGGGCAATATGCTGGAATGGGATTATACGGGCATACCTGTGATATCCCACAATGACGAGGTCATGGGGATGATATCCAGGAGCGATATCATAAAAGCTGGATTTGCCAGAACAGGTAACCGTTCAAATGATTTTCACGATAGCGGATCAGGAGACGCTCCTAAAGTGGAAAAACTGATGTCGACCCCACTTTATTCGATTAGTTCCAGTACAACGGTATCCAAAGCCATCGAAACCCTCCTTCACTATGATGTTGGTCGTATATGTGTCACTGAAGACAAGAAACTCATAGGTATTGTGGACAGGTTCTCTCTTCTGAAAGAATGCCTTGTAAGTAGGGTTTTTCCATAACAAATGGAAGCCCCTTTTTTTAATTATTTTGCAGTCGTTCTTCTCTGGTAATTGTGCTTAAACCTTACTGTTCATTTCGTAGGAAATCATGTATTTGTTGCCATAATATGCGAAAAAGAACAATGCAGTGAGCAGAAACATCGATCCTATCAACATTGAGACGTATTTCATATCTTTCACGTTACTGCTGTTGTAGTAAAAGTGACCGCTGAGGATGGATGGAAGTGATATCAAAAAGTACGATAGTGGCTGTGACAAAAGTTGCAATTCCAAGTACTTTAAGCATTTCCTTCTGGATATATTTGTTAGTAAGTATTGAAACGTCAATGTCCCATTTTAATTCATTTTTCGTATCTATATCCGTCAACAACCATTAAGTGAGTTGAATGTATCTTAGTAGTCAAACCGTATGCTAATATAGTAAAACTCTATAAAATGATTATTACTTTATGATTAAAGTTGCTGATCAATTAATACACATTTTACTAAAGGACTAAACTTCAGACACCCAATCAATTTTAAATACAAGGGATATATGTTACTAAATATTATATTAACAATGTATTAATTAGTCTACTTTTAGTAAAAAATGTGATCTTATGAGCGAAATAAGAATGGTTCAATATAGAAAAAGCACAGCTCAAAGAGAATTTATTTTTCTGGTTGGTGTTGGGCTGGCAGTTCTTTTCGTTGCCAGTTTATTTGATATTTTTGAATTTACAATCCTTTTTATTGAGCAGCATGAGAACTGGGAGCTTGATGAACTCTTCATTATCGGAATATATTTGTCCGTAGCTCTCTCCATTTTCTCAGCTAGAAGATGGTCTGAAGCACAAGCGGAAATTAAGCAAAGAAAGATTCTTGAAAGGGAATTGATGATTGCAAAGGATGAAGCTGAACGGTCTGATCAATCCAAGAGTGAATTCCTTGTGAATATGAGTCATGAAATAAGGACACTTCTAAATGCCATAATTGGATTTTCAGACTTACTTCTGGAAGAGACGTTTGGTAAGCTTAATGATAAACAAAACAAGTATGCTAAACATATACTAAACAGTGGGTCTCATCTCCTTGAACTGATCAACCAAATACTTGATCTTGCGAAAATAGAGGCCGGAAAAATGGAGCTCGTTCTGGAAGACTTCATTGTGGTAGAAATAGGAAATGAAGTCAAAACTATTTTGGAAACGCTTGCACATAAGAAAGGTGTCGAACTGGTATTTAACGTCTCAGACAATAATACTATTATAACTGCTGATAAATTAAAGATCAAGCAGGCTATTTTTAATCTGGTAAGCAATGCGATTAAATTCACTCCTGAAAAAGGATTTGTAAATGTTAATCTTGAAATACAGGGTGGAAAGTTATATTTCAGTGTGAAGGATTCTGGTATTGGAATGGACAAGGATGACCTTAAAGCAATTTTTGACCCATTCATTCAGGTTAAATCATCGAATAATGCACAGTATAATGGTACAGGTCTTGGTTTGTCTATTACTGAAAAAATCATTAAATTGCATGATGGGCGTATCTGGGCTGAAAGTGTAGTGGATGAAGGTTCAATTTTTGTATTTGACATTCCCCTTCAATGAATTTAACTTAACATATCATTGATATGCTTTCAATATTAGTATGTCATTAAATAATTTCATGCCTTTAAAATTTAATCAAGGTTTAATTTAAATACTGACTAATCGTAAATATTATTAAGGGTTGGAGAGTGGCTCATAAAAGGAATGTTTCGGAAAGAAATGCCTTTATATAATGGTGGATGTAGAGGTGTTTCTTTTTAGAACATCATTCCTTTTTCTGGAAGTGTGCAATAGCAAGATTATCGCCGTTCCAAAGTAAAACCTGAGCATGCAGGAATTGCGATTTGTAATCTGTTTTTTCAATGCTGATTTCAATAAATGTGGCTGGGCTATATTTGTAGCCCATAAATAATTTCAATTATTTCCAGCATGAAGCTTCAGGTATTCCCTGTCTCAGTCTATCTAACTGAAGTTTCTTTGCTTCGTTGTATCTTCTCCATAGAAGGAAAAAACCAATAACTGCCACAATTACCTGACCCATGAATACATTTACCACTGACTGCGGGAATATGGCTAACACTTCAGGCAGGCCGTTCCATAGTCCATGGAGTGCCGCTACTGTCAGATATGCACCGATGACTTTGTAATTGATGTGGAACATTCGTGGTCCGCTTTCCCTGAACATCACACTAACAAGGATAGCTGTCCATGTACCGTGTCCTATGGGTGCGATAACTCCTCTTATCAGGGTTATAAGAACTGTCTGGGAGAGGCTGCCGCCGCTTGCCAGAAAGGCCGTGAAGGCGTAACCGGTGCTTTCAAGCGCTGCAAAGCCCATACCAGAGGCAGCACCAAGGATAAGTCCATCCATTTCAGAATCATGGAGGCAGCGTTTGGCAATTATAAGAACGCCTAATATCTTGGCAAACTCTTCTATCAGTCCGACCTCAAAAGAATAGAGTAATTCATGTTGTGACAGGAATATCGGTTCCAGTGTAGCTGCAGCCAGAACTCCCAGAAGTCCGCCGTAAAAGAATGCCCATGCCGTTGTTGGCATGTCAAGTTTGCTCAAGTGTCTTCTCTGGTAGAAAAAGGCTACATATGTGATAGGTACAAGAAAGTTGCCAAGCATGACCACCGTGGGGAATATGTTTGTATTGCGGGTTGCTGCAAGTGCGAACACTCCGAATACGTAAAGGAGTAACCCGCCTGAGAATACTTTAAGCCAGGATAAATTTCGCTCGTTTCTTGTTTCTTCGTAGATAGCCTGTTCTTCCATTATGGTTACCATTTAAGAATGCTTCTTTTTTTGGCTTACAGAGCGGGTGTGGTCAATATTTTCTCCGCCAAAGCCTCCTGACTGCATCTCTGCTTCAATCCATACTTTTCAGTATTATTGTTTAACTTCTGTAATAATAACAAAGTTAATCATTATTAAAGCATGCTTGATCTCACTTCATTCGATTTTTTAATATAGGGTATGTTCTCATATTGAATCCGATATAATTGTTCTTAATTTGCATGGAGTTATCACAGATGCGAGAATCAGCTAAGGATTATATGATCACTGAGCGGGAAAGAAAACAGCTTCTTGCAGCATTACATGTCCGGCTTTTCTGGGTGGGCGAGGAAGTACCCTATTCAGTCGAGATAAAAGGACGTAAGTGTAAGTTGCATGATCTTGTCTGGAATCTCTTAAACAAGGATACGCTATCAACTGAAGACACAAAGCATATTGATATGTACATTTCTTACCTCAGAGAAAAGGAAAAAGAGGATGAACTGGAGTTAGCTACAAAGAAACTCTCACACAAGGAGGCAAAGACTCTTTTTGATGAGACTGCCGGGCTACTGCGGGCAATAATGGACCTGAGGGGGATTGAAGACGGAACTACAAAGGAGAAAGAAAAGGAGTTTCATGACATATTTTCCAGGGAACGTGTGGTCGAAGCTCGCAAATGGCTTCAATTCCTGAAGGATAATGGGGACTTACAATAGGATATGCGGTGTGGTCAGGGACCTTGAGAGGACCTGATTTCCATTTTCGGCATTTTGTAACTTCAATACTTGATACGCTCCCGATGAAGATATCAGTCTCATTGGTAAAGACATCAAGAAGACTATGTGTGATAATGTTACTTACATGTCTTCGTTTTTTAGGGTCAACTACGTATCTAAGGTGCATTTCTATTCTGTCACCCTCGATCTGCATAAAGGCCTTTGTGTCAACATCGTAAGTTGTTAACAGGTATTTCTCTTCCATATTGGAAAGTTCTTTTTTGGAATATTCAACGTAATCTTTTATGAGCTCACTCGTGGATCCAATGCTATCTTTTTTGCTTTTTCCCAGTTACTTCCAAGAGCCAGGATAATGGTCACCTCATCCCATATGAACGAGAAGTCATGTGTGTAGTTCTTCACTGTAGTGTTCAGGATGTATGCAAGCAGAATTATTAATGACGCCTGTATAAGTTTTGCAAGCAAAGCCTCATAGTTTTCAGCATAGTCTGTGAGGTAATTGGTGTAAGAAAATATTAGAATAAGGGCAGTAAAGAATAAAATACCAATATTGTTCCTCCCACTCACAGAATAATCTTGAACATGATACTATAATAATTTCATCCGTTAGTTGGGACTAGTGTTTGAATGTATGTGGCAAAGTGTTGAGTACTATGCGATAAATTCCAATTCCTGCAAATATACAAAACATGAATGTAACTAGTTGAGCATTGATTTCACCTGGCATGATGGCCATTGCAAAAAAGAGAACGATTGTCATTATCCTTGCCAATTTAAATCTTGCAGCTTCAAGAGTTTTTCCAGTTCTGTCTCCGACACTTTCTAATTTAGTCGGTCCCATGATTACAGGCAGGAACAGTGCAGTTCCAAATACAAAAATCAACATATTTTCCAATGGATATGTAAATACCACTGCATTTTTTTCAATTAGAATAACAATTGAAGTTACCAGTAATATAATTCCTGCCGCAAGATGATGTTTTGCCGGATCTTTCAGTCTGCTGTCTAGTATAAGTCCCGCAGCTGTCAGAATACCGTAAATGAAGGATGTGTGGTATGCCAGTATTATCCCAACCACAGCGACTAACAAAGAATCCATTATTCCCGCAGGCATGCCAGTTGAATGATTAATTGTTCTTAGGAGTATGACGAGCCAAACAAATGAAAGTAAGGGTGGTATTTCTGAAAATATGATAACTGCAAGTGCCAGAAATACAGTTACAAAAGCACTCCAATTGTTGTCCGGGTCAAGTTCCCTTGAGATCGCCCATAGAAGAAATATTAGTAAACCTGTCCTTATTCCTGTTATCAGGCTTACATGGTTCGTATCTCCGTGAATTGCACTGGCAAGTACAATAGCAGCAAAAGTGAGCAGTGCAATAATGGCTATCAATTTGTTTGTTAAATAATTGAGGTTCAGAGGGCGACCTATATTAGTTATTTTGTTGATGTCCATCTTTGTAAAGGGTGATACGATATGATTTCTAGTTTTCTGATGTTATCTTTTTTCATAACGAACAGACATCATCATTATGATAATCATTATATGCCATAGTATAGATATATTTATATATTATGATTTGATAGTTGGTATTGTTGTCACATACTAAGATGGAATGTGACTGAATGTCCCAAATGGTACGATATGGACATTATTAAAACCCGCCAAAAACGGAATTGGATTACACAGGAATGTGAACGTTAAGGTACTTCCCCCTCAGTATCTCCCACAAAATGTTTGCGTACGTTCACATTTCCTCCGTCAATTCATTTGGCGTGGAGTATGAGTTAAAGGCGAGGAGTATTAGTTGTGAAGGGTTTGCATTCCGTTTTTCATGGAATGCGGGTTATTGTCATTTCACTTCACTCAATACCTTCATCTATCTTTCTGGCAGTTTCATACATCCACAATGCATCTTCTTTTCTTCCCATTAGTTCCAGGGTATATCCAAGATTTTGCAGTGTAATGGTCACATTAGAGCGGTATGCCGGGTTATCAGGTTCTATCTCCATAATTTCTGCATAGGTCTTCAGGGCAGTTTCGTAACTTTTCTTTGCATCAGTATGCATTTCCATGCTAAGGAAAAAGGAACCAATTCCATCTAAAACTCCTGCATAATCAAGCTGATGTGCTGTGTTTGAAGGATTCGCATCCATCAATGACCTGTAAGTTTGAAGAGACATCTCATATCTGGCTTTTGCCTCATCAACGTTATTCTGACTTGTTGCAAGCTCTGCTATTCTTGCATGTAGGGCTGCAACCCTTTCAATTGGGAAAATGTTCTCCGGTTCCAGTTCAGCCAATACTTTGTATGCATCAAGGGCATAGTTGCACATGTACCCGGATTCTTCAGTTTCTCCTTTTTCAGAAAGGACATGTGCGATGTTCTCAATAACAGATGCACGGTTGGCATGGATCGAAACATCGTTTCCATTCATTTCCAGCAGCTTGTTATATTTTGTAAGCAGGAATTCAAGCATTTCAAGTTCCTCAGACCCTTGCTTTGTGTCAGCTGACACTTTAAACTTTTCAAGCAGTTTGAGTATTTTAGGCAGGTATATGTTTGTGGTTTCCATTTCCTGAAGTTGTTCATATACCTGAAGTGCTTCTCTGTTTTGTCCCATTGCAACCATAATGTCAGCTATCTTTCCCTGTAGTTCCTTGATCATGGTTGCATTTTTTCCATGCTCATCGGATACAAGTCCAAGTAATTCAGTTCTGATATCCAGTATGTTGTCATACTCTTTTTTCAGGACTTCTACATTACCTGTGTTGTCCGCTTTCCTTTCCTTTTCAAGTAGTATCTCATCTACTCTGTCCGCATATCCTCTGTCGGAGCTTCCCGTCTTTATAAGCTGAATATAACTGCTCAAAGCATCATCGATCTGTCCAAGACTTAACTGTGTTTGTGCTATGTTTTCCAGAACTTCATTCATTTTGGAATCATCCCCTGTTGCATGTGTGACAGTTTCGAACGTCATGAGAGCTTTTTTGAAATTATCAAGAGCTTCTGTGTAAGCACCCTTTTCGGTAAATATCTTAGCAATTTCATAACAAATTTCTGCATTGATCAGTCCAAACTCCAGACTTTCCTGACTCACTGTCAAAATCTTTGTTTCCAGCTTTTCGTAAAAACCCAATTTAGTATCAATGTCATCTGTCAGTTCTATAAGTGCAAGCATGTCTTCTATAATAGACACTCCTGCCTGCAGGCTTGAATTATCCTCGAATTCAATTTTAAGGACCTGTAATGCAATGTCAACAGATTCTTCAATTCTTTGCATTGCTTCCTCAACTCTGCCTGTTTCTTTTAGCAGGTTCCCAATAATGTCAAGAGAAAAAGCTACATTTAACTGGTAAGATGTATTTGATGGCATGGATGCCAGTAATTTTCTGGACATTTCCAGGATCGATCCGTATTTTTCCAGCAATTTATCCGATTGCTCTTCATTTTCCAGAAGCCTGTTCATATCCCTAAGAAGCTTGGTAAGCATCTTCCTGTTAGCAGGATCATCTGGATCTTCGTCAAACTGCTTTGAAACGATTTCCAGCGTTTCCTGAAGTTTCATAAATGCAGCATCATGTTCTCCTTCGTTTTCGAGTATGCGTGCAAAATTCTGTAAAGCCGTGAGCATTTTTGAAGACTCAACATTATTTTCACGTGTTTCTTCAAGGTACATTTCCAGCAATTGCTCATATCTTTCTCCGTCCATTCCGCTTGTACTTTCCACAGGAATGTTCAGCAGGTTCCCAAGTATTGTGGTTCTCTTGAGCTGATATTCAACATCTTCTTTTTCGTTCTCAGATGTCTTCTCATAGAGCGTGAAAGCTTCTTCAAATCTCTCTAAAGCTTCATCATTTTCTCTCATTTCCGCAAGGAGTGCACCCATATTGTTGAGTGTTGAAACTGCATTTGATATGTGTGATGTGTTTGAAGGCTCTTTCTCAATTAGTTCTCTGTAGATTTGTGCAGATGTCTCGTATTTATCCCTTGCTTCTTCTTTTTTTTCCATATTTTCAAGGGCATTTCCCATATTGCTGAACATACTTGCTCTTTGTTCAGGAGCCATATATTCCGGATTTTTTTCAAGGATATCAGAAGCTGCAATGTATCTTTCAACTGCTGCTTCTTTTTTATCATGTGAAAACAACAGGTCTGCGTATGTCTGCAATACTGCTACCAGTATCTGAGGTGATTCTGCTTCCTTTGCCTGCTTTTCAGCCTGTTCAAGGGTTTCAAGCGCATCTTCATGCAGTCCTTTCTCAATGAGGCTTACTCCTTTGTTGAAGTGCCTGAATGCCATATCTCTTGCTCTTTTGGACATATTGCTCTCGGTTCTTTGATAATGATAGTTAACAAGATAGCTCATTCTATTTATTTTCTGCCGGGAAAATAATAGTGAATGATTACATTGATTCTGCTTTTTAGGTGGAAGTATCTTATTTAATAGTAACCCTGTTCTTAGTTACATCGATAACCTTTTCTATAAATTCATCTTTGAACTCTGAATAAACCTCCAATGTAAACTGCACAACATCAGAGTAATCAGTTTTCTTAATTGTTCCATATTCAGGCATCAGCTTGGTGATAGTGTCAATGTCCGAATAATATGAATCTATGTGTATGCTTGTCGTTTCATGGACCTCTATAATTCCGGCACTCTCTATGGCTTCGATTGCGGTTTCCCTGTATGCTCTGGCAAGTCCTCCAAAACCCAGTTTAACGCCGCCAAAATATCTGCTCACGACCACAGCTACATTGCTTAGCTCCTTCATCTCCAGAACTTTGAATACTGGTTTTCCCGAACTTCCGGCAGGTTCCCCGTCATCATCATACTTCATCGCAAGCACGTTGTCTGAATTTATGAGGTATGCAGAAACGTTGTGATTCGCATCACTATGTTTATTTTTGATTAGATTGATGAAGTCCTTCGCTTCACATTCATCCTTTACAGGAACTGCGTAAGCAATAAAGGTCGAGTTCTTGAAATCCTGCTGCGAATGGCCGTTTTCTTTCAATGTCCTATGACTTGGCAATTAAATTCTCCATAATAGCTATATAGTAGGTTTTATAAGTATCCGTTTTGAATTAGATAAATGTAAATACTTAAAAATGCTATATTATACTCATAAGTGTTAGCACTTTATTATTCCTCTCAGGTAATGTCATGCTCTTTAAAAACCCTGCTCTTTATGTAATGATCCTTCTGGCAGTATTTTATTTATGTCCTTTAGCTGACAGCTTGGGACCGGAAGCCAGTGGCTTGAACGCTATTGGAATTTCCCTGACTAAGAACGGTACATATGATGAAGCTCTTATCTATTATGACAAAGCACTTGAAGCAGACCCTGATAACATTCAGGCACTAGACAATAAGGGTTCGACACTTTTTCTGATGGGGGATTACACCGAAGCATCAAAGGCGTATGACCGGATACTTTCCAGTTACCCTGATTCCCCAGTTGCTCTTTTCAAAAAAGCTCTTTCACTGTCAGGACAGGAAGACTATGAAGGGGCTCTTATCTATTATAACAGATCCCTTCAATTGCTATCAAATGAAAGTGTTTCTGATTACGAAACTATTTTTGATGTCGGTCTTTTTTCCTTTGAGGAAGTTCCCCTGAAATCAGAAATAAATTATGTAGATTATGACCTCAGAATTCCAAGTATATGGTACCAAAAAGCACTGGCACTTGAGGCTCTTGGAAGGCACAATGAATCCCTCTACTATTATGATCAAATCCTGGATTTTGCAAATTCACATTCAATCGAGCTTGCAAGGCGTGCAGGCAGTTTATATGAGCTTGGCAAATACAATGAATCCATAAGTGTTTATAATGAAGCGCTTGGGATCGAGCCTGACAATACTGCTTACTGGTATGGAAAAGGTCTTGCCTATGATGGCCTGGGTGATTTTCAGAATGCTATAACATCTTATGATCGGGCTTTAGAATTCGAACCTGACAATATCAATGCACATTATAATAAGGCTCTGGACCTTGAGAATATGGGGCAACTTGAAATTGCAGTGAAGCAATATGATGCACTTCTCACGGTGGATCCATATGCAGTTGATGCATGGTACAAAATGGGAAAAGCCTATGAGCAGCTTGGAAATTTTGAATCTGCCCTGAAAGCCTATGACCAGTTTCTCATTTATGAACCTGAAAATGCTGAGGTATGGACTCACAAAGGTGCTGTCCTTGATATCATGGGAAAGTATTCAGAGGCCATAGAAGCTTATGATAAGGCATTGAAACTTGGACCCGACAGTACAACAGTAGAGTCTTTTGGTTCGGGAGCTGCTCTATTCGGTGTTCCTGTGGGAGTTTTAGATTGTTACGGAAGTACTCCTGAATTCAAGTCCGATTCTGCTTTGCTGTGGTTTAACAAAGGTCTTGCTTTCTATAAGATGGCTGACTATGAAAGCGCCATCGTGGCACTTAATAATGCAGGCTATATTGAGCCTGATTTCCCAATTATCTGGTATAAAAAAGCCAATGCGTATGATAGTCTTGAGCTATACGATGAAGCCATTGATGCATACGAAAAAGGTTTGAAGATCGACAATTCATGTGCAAGGGTTCACTATGACCTTGCCCTTGACTACGATCGACTTGGTGAATACAACGCGGCCCAAAAAGCATATTCCAGAGCTGTAAAACTGGAGCCAAACTTCACAGCAGCTCTTTACAATAGGGGCCTTGATCTTGATAATCTCGGTAAATATGATGATTCTGTTGAAGTTTACGACAAAGTACTTGAGTTACATCCTGACTCTGTTGATGCATGGCTCAGAAAAGGCAATGCTCTGCATGAACTCCGCAGATACGAAAAAGCTGTGGTATCTTATGAACAGGTGCTTCAATTGGATCCGACTCATTCAGTGGCCAGATTCCAGTTGAGTGTGAATCAGGATCTACTTGGGGACATTAACAGCTCATTTTCACACTATCCGAAGACTTCCACGTTCTTTGGGGTAATGGATGAAGATATTTTCAGTTCGGACGTATTGATCTGGTATACTTCTGATTCGTTTTCAAATGGCAATACCAACAGTCTGGATAACGCAGAAATACTTGGAGATGTCATCAGTTACGACAAAGTGTGGGTTTCAAGGGGTTCTACCTTTGAAAATATGCTGATGACGGACAAAGCAATTGATTCTTATACAAAAGCCATACTTCTTAACCCGGAGTCTGCAGAGGCATGGGCAAGTATGGCGGCATCCTATGACCAGATTGGCAATTACGCTGATGCGTTTGTCTGTTATGAAAATGCAGTATTACTTGAACCCGGTAATTTACAGGCCTGGTACAAGAAGGGTCTTTCACACTATAATAACGGAGATAATCAACTGGCAGTTGAATCCTTTGAGAAGGTACTGGAGAAAGAGCCTGCAAATTATGATGCTCTTTACTTTAAGGCTTCATCCTACGATGATCTCGGTATGTATAACGAGTCTCTCCAGTCTTATGAAACCATACTGCAAAAGGATACCCAGAACACGGATGTATGGTACAGGGCAGGTTATGCTGCATACCAGCTTGGAACTTATGACAGGTCGATAGATGCTTTCAACAATGTTCTGAAATATGATCCGACAAATGCCACTGTGCTTAAATTCCAAAGCAGCTCCGCAGTAGAACTTGGAAGGTACGAAATTGCATTGGGTTTCTATGAAAGGATGCTTTCTGTTACTCCTGCAGATTCTATTGCAATGTTTGGGCAGGCATCAGTCTATGAAAAGCTTGGAAAATATGAGGGAGCAATTGAAACTTACGACAGGATCCTTGAATTGGAACCTGGTAATCCCCGGGCTCTGAACAGCAAAGGTTTTACTTACTATCTTATGGGCAACCTGGCAAGTGCCTCGTCAACATTTGAAATGGCAGCAAGTTCTGATCCGAACAGTGCATCTGCCTGGTATCATCTGGGTATGCTGTCGTACCTGAGGAGCAGTCACACAGGTTCAATCTATTATTATGAGAAGGCACTGGAAATTGATCCGTCATGCACTACTGGTTGGTATAACAAAGGTTTCATTCATAATATCCTCGGGGATGCCGATGCTGCAGTGGAATGCTATGATAAGGTGCTGGCCATCGATCCAAATTCCACATCTGCTCTTTACAATAAACAGTTTGCACTGTATCGTATCGGTAAATCCGTTACTGCCGATGCAGCAAAAGAGGAGCTGGATGCAATTGATCCGGGTTTTGTAGCTTCCCTTGATGACAGAGGTACTAAATTCTTCCTGCCATCTGCTTATAGTGATACACTGGATTATGAACTGCCTCATAGGTGGTACAACAGTGCAACTGCATGAAGTGTGACTCTGTTTATCACATAAGATTTATCGTGTATGGGGGCAATTACGTCCCATGCTACGTTCCCTTATTTTTGACATGGACGGTGTACTTGTCGATTCCATGATGTACCATGCACAGGCGTGGATACAGGTTTCAAGTGAGGTTGGTGTCAATGTCACGCCTGCAGATATATATGAGATCGAAGGTGCCAATCACAGGCTTGGTCTGCAGTGGCTCTTCCAAAAAGCTGGCAGGGATTTTGAGCCGGAGATGTATGAAAATGTTCTTCAAAGGAAAATTGAGATTTTTAATAGCATTGCCGATGTGAAAGCATTTGATGGTATGGCAGATTGTCTCAGTGCCCTAAAGAATAATTTCAGGCTGGCGGTTGTCACAGGTTCTGAGCGGGCTACAGTTGAATCTTTCATGGACCAGTTCTTTCCGGGCGTCTTTGATGTTGTGGTCTCTGGTGAGGATGTACACTATGGAAAGCCGTATCCTGAACCTTACCTTAAAGCTGTTGAGATGCTTGGTATTGCAAAGGACGAGTGCATTGTAATAGAGAATGCACCCATGGGCGTTGAATCTGCAAAAAAGGCAGGTCTTTACTGTGTAGGTGTGCCAACGTATGTATCTCCTGAGAAGTTATCTGAGGCAGACCTAATATTGGAGGACCACACAATACTGCAGAACTATCTCTATAATATTCTTGAAGGCCAGGATTCGTAAGGTTTTAAAACCAATCTCTCAATATACTTAGCATGGAAGAAAATGCTGAAGCTGATATGAAAGAAATGCTGGCAAACAACATGGGCAGTCTGAAGGAACTTTTCCGTGAGACTCCCAGTATGGAACACCTTCTCCAGATAGTCGCTACTTATCATGGGATGGAGCAAACCGAACGTGGTATTGGTTTTGCAGAAGCTTTCATCATGCAGATAGAGGGTGAAAAGGATCGGCTGGTGCAGACTTCTATGGTTCTGGAGATGGTGGACGAAAATGAAGAAGCACTTTCTTATCTTGATGAAGCTGAGATCAAATTCCCTGATGATGCTCAGGTGAAAAATCACCGTGGCATGCTTTTGAACAAGTTGACGGAATTTGAGAAGGCTCTTACTATATATGAAGGTCTGCTGGAAATCAGTCCCACATCCCTTGAATCACTTTCAGGTAAGCTCATAGCATTGACAGGTCTTGAAAGGCATGGGGATGTACTGAAATTGTATAAAACATCTATTGCTATAACACCCTCAAATCCACAGGACTGGCATTTCAAGGGTGTAATTGATGGAATCCTCAAGGATTATTTTGAAGCTGAAAAAGGCGATTCTATTACTGAAGGCCAGGCTGACAAATTGTCTCAGAGTTTTAACTCTATTGACCATATAATAGACGGGCTTGGACCTGAGGTTCGTAATTTTTACATGATGGGGAATTTTGCAGGCAAAGAAATATATCATGAAATACTGGAAAACAAAGACTGAGTTTTCCAATATTTTTGTTAAGAAATCTCTTTTTATTTCCTTTTTGTATGTTAATAGCATATATTTTATCCCAATTAGGATTGTTATTCTCTTAAAAGGGTAACTTTTATAATGGTTTTTGCCACATTTGCTATATGGACAAGTACAGTGTGAAATGCCTTCAATGTGGCGAAGTTCATGATTCTTATTCACTAAACTGTAAAAAGGATGATGAGTCTCTCCTTCGTGCTTATTATGCATCAAAACAGTTGATTCCAACAGATATGCCAGGTATATGGAAATACTACAACTGGTTGCCTGTCACTGGTATTATAGAAGATGGTTCTGGAAGAACGATCACTTACAAAAGTGAGAACCTTGCTTTGGCCATCGGTCTTGAAGACCTTTGGATAGCCTTCAATGGTTACTGGCCTGAGAAAGATGCCGGGATGATGACCTGTACGTTCAAGGACCTGGAGTCATTTCCTACCATGCAGCGCCTGAAGGAGCTGAATGAAGAAAGGATCATGGTTGTAGCTTCGGCGGGCAACACAGCGAGGGCTTTTTCCCATGTGTGCACAATCACCGGACAGCCATTACTTCTGGTTGTTCCTAAGGAAAGTGCTCACAGGTTATGGACTACTCATAATGATAATCCATCAGTTTGCCTTGTTACTGTAGAGGGTGATTATTTCGATGCAATTTCTCTTGCAGGCAAGATTGCTTCCCGAGAAGGTTTTGTGAATGAAGGCGGTGCAAAGAACGTCGCCAGACGTGATGGTATGGCAACTGTTATGCTCGATGCAGTCCTTACGATGAATTCACTTCCGGATCACTATTTCCAGGCTGTGGGAAGCGGTACTGGTGGAATATCAGCCTGGGAAGCATCCATGAGACTTGTGGATGATGGCAGGTTTGGAAACACTCTGCCAAAACTTCATCTGGGTCAAAGTCTCCCATGCGCTCCGCTTTATTCTCTCTGGCATGATACTGATGCAGTTGATGCTGCGTGTCCTGATGGGATGTATGATGATGTACTTTTCAACAGGAAGCCCCCATATGTCATTAAAGGGGGCGTAAAGGATGCTCTTGATGCTACCGGCGGTGAGATGTACGGGGTAAGCAACGATGAGGCATCAAATTCACAGTCATTATTTGAAAAAACAGAAGGAATAGACATAAATCCCGCCGCAGCAGTTGCAGTTGCATCACTTGTGCAGGCAATTGAAAAGGGTAATGTATGTACTGAGGACAAAATAGTCCTGAATATTACCGGTGGCGGACAGAAGAGATTAATGCAGGATCATGAATTAAAACAACTGCATGTTTCCCTTGCGGTATCGGCAAAAGATGAAGAAGCAGAGAATAAAGTAATAAAAACGGTAGCAGAAAAATTTGGTGTATAATTATGACTGAAATAATCACTCTTACTATACTAGGCGGTGTTGACAAGGACGGTGTTGACGAGCCCATAAGATCAGTTGATATATCCCGTGGTGAGATAGTGGGCATCGTAGGTCCAACCGGTTCGGGCAAGAGTACCCTGATAGATGATATAGAACAGCTCGCACAGGGTGATACTCCCACGGCCAGAACTATCTTGATAAACGGGAATCGTCCTGATGCACTTACCCGTGTGGATCCTCGCAGAAAACTTGTGGCACAATTATCACAGAAAATGCATTTCCTGGCTGATATGACGGTGAGGGATTTCCTGCAGATGCATGCACGCAGCAGGGGGAAAGGACCTGAGCTGGTTGACAGGGTCATAGAGCTTGCAAATACCCTGACTGGTGAACCCATATCTGCAGACCATTATCTGACAGTTCTAAGTGGTGGGCAGTCAAGATCCCTTATGACTGCGGACATTGCAGTAATTAGCGATTCTCCTGTAGTGCTCATAGACGAGATCGAAAATGCGGGCATTAAGAAACAGGAAGCTCTACAGCTGCTTTCAGGTGAGGGAAAGATCGTTGTAGTAGTTACTCATGATCCAGTGCTGGCACTAATGGCATCCCGCAGGATCGTCATTCGTAATGGAGGAATGGTCGATATCATTACCACAAGCATGGGTGAACAGGACGTCTGTGGCAGGATCGCCGAGGTGGACAACTGGCTCATGTCCCTGAGGGAGACCATTCGCAAGGGGGAGGTTGTGGAGGAACTTGCATGAAACTAGTAGTGCTTGCGGGTACTCCTGGTTCCGGTAAAACATCAGTGTTACTCCATACCATTAAAGCCCTTATGAAAAGTGGAAAAAATCCCGCTGTTGTTAAGGTAGACTGTCTTTGGACCGACGACGACCAGCGTTTCAGCAAACTGGAAATTCCTGTTCATGTAGGGCTTGCAAAGGACATGTGTCCCGACCATTTTACTATCTATAATACCGAGACAATGCTTGGCTGGGCTGAAGAAGAGGGAGCTGATATCGTTCTCAATGAGACTGCAGGTCTGTGCCTGCGCTGTGCTCCATACCCCGATGAATGCCTGGCAATATGTGTTATAGATGTTACAACAGGACCGAACACTCCTTTGAAGGTAGGTCCGCTGCTTACTACTGCAGATATAGTTGTTACAACAAAGGGAGATCTTGTCTCACAGGCGGAACGCGAGGTTTTCAGGGAGAGGATACTCGATGTGAATCCGGATTGCATCATAGTTGAGGCAAACGGGCTTACCGGAAAAGGAGCTTTCGAACTTGCCGAACTGGTTGCAGAAGGACCCGATGTTCATGATAACATGATTCTGCGCTATAACCCTCCCCTTGCAATCTGCTCTCTCTGTACAGGAGAGACAAGGGTTGCACGTAAGCATCATATGGGTGTGCTGAGAAATCTTGACGGCTTTATGGAATACAAAGGGGAATAATTATGGATGAGATCGAAAAACTACTTCCGGGTTACAATTGTGGTAGTTGTGGCCATCGCCAGTGCAGGGATTTTGTAGCAGAGATCAAAAATGCTGAAGACCTGCAAAAGTGTCCTTTCCTTTCACGTGATAATTTCCAGGACAATGTGAAAAAGATACTCCGTCTTCTGGGTGAAGATATTCCTGAAGATGAGAAGGTAGTGGGCATAATAGATGGTCTTGAAGCGGATTTTATGCTTGCTCCTCTTAAAGATGAATGTTCATGCAGGGAGTTCATTCATCCCTTTGATGGTTCAATTGAGATAAATGTCGGTGATTACCTGCGCTACAGGCCACTGGCCTGTCCAGTAACGCATTTTGCAAAGGTAATAGACATCGATCCTGGCATATATACCATTCATCTGGTAGGTCCTCTCCACAGGCTTGGACAGGAGGATTTTGAATTCAAGGATGTAGGCCTCTGTATGATACTTGCCTTCGAAGGCAAGATTTCAAAGGGTAAACTGCCAAAAGTGGGCCAGACTGTGAAATTCGTACCTGAATACTGTATGATGCAGAAAGTCCATTCGGGTATGGTCGTAGGTGTTGAGGGCAGGAGCGTTCGCATCGAGGCAATAGACCTTAAGGTATGGTGATAACATGATATCCACTTTGTCAGGTGACATGACTCCTTCTGAATCCATATTCAAAGGCATAAAGGATGCAGGAATTGATTTTATTGTAAGTGTTCCCTGTGTCAATTTAAAGGAGCTGATACCAATGGTTGATGCTGATCCCGATATAATCCATGTACCTGTGACCCGTGAGGAAGAAGGCGTGGGTGTGTGTGCAGGAGCTTTTATGGGAGGCAAAAGGCCTGCAATGCTGATGCAGAATTCCGGTCTTGGTAATTCTATCAATGCGCTTGCATCGCTGAATCAGTTGTATGGTATCCCATTGCTTATGATTATTAGTCACCGGGGGGTAGAAGGTGAGCCTATTGTAGCTCAGGTTCCTATGGGTCAGCTGACTTCGAAGTTGCTGGACACAATGGAGATTCCATATTTTCTTCCGCAGAAAGGTGTCGACCCGGCAGATATCATTGTAAAGGCCTGGAACGCAGCTTCTGAGCAGAAAAAACCCGTTGCTGTACTTTTACCCATACCATTCTGGAGAAAGCAATAATGAAGCGCATAGATGCCATCAATGAGATTGCTGCAAAGGCACAGGAAACAGATGCATTGCTTATAGGTAACATTGGTATCCCATGCAAGGAACTACATCAGGCATGTGATATGGTGAACAATTTCTATATGCTGGGCTCCATGGGGCTTGCATCTTCAATAGGTCTGGGACTTGCATTATCTCTTCCGGAAAGGAAAATAATTGCCATTGACGGGGACGGTTCTGTACTCATGAATATGGGTAGTCTTGCAACTATAGCATGGCAGGCTCCTGAGAATTACCTTCTGGTTATCGTGGATAACGGTGCTTATGGTTCCACTGGCAACCAGCCTACCGCCACATTAAAGAACACAGACCTTGCAGAGGTTGCAAAGGGTGCAGGAAATAAAAAGGTATATGTGGTTGATACTCCAGAGAGTTTGAAAGAAACCTTAAAATCCATGGATAACGGGATAATTGTAGTAAAAGCAGAACCGGGAAATACTGATGCTCCGGTGATTGGGATGGCTCCCGAAGCTATACTGAAAAGGTTTATGGATAAATCTTCTCAACCATCTCGTTGAGCTTGAAGTTCCCATTTATTACTCTATCTTTCAATTTCTCCGCAAGTTCCTCTGATCTTTTACGGTCAGATTGTCTTAGGACGATTGGGATATTTAGCTGCTCAGTTTCTTTTTCAAAGTGAAGGGTTCCTAAGTTTGCGGTGAACACTCCTCCCGGACAGAGAGTTGAGCAGAGTCCGCAATTGAAGCACAGATGCCTTTCAAGTATCATTCTGTCGTCTTTACGGTATATTGCCTCCATTGGACAATCTCTTACAGGTTTGCATACTTCGCAATTGAGGCATGCATCAGAATTGAAGCTGACTGTAGGGTCTGTATTCTTCCAGGCATCGGCGTATGTGCTACTGCCTATCATCACTCTTTTATCAACGTCATTTACGACCATTGGAATGTCATGGTCTGTTTTGAGTACAGCATCAAGCACAGACTGGCTTGTAACCGGTATTGCTATGGCCCATGATGCGATACACTCCGGTCCGGCAGATGTCTTAAACCCTCCCATGAGTGCCGGATCCATATCATGCATGTCTGCAACTCCTGCAAGATTTGGTTTTTCAGGGCTGCTGCGTGTTCCTTCTCCAATAACGAAACCTTCAGCTCCGTTCATAAGCATGCGCGTTCCTATGCCAATAGTTTCCATCTTAGGGTCGTTCTGGATTGGGTTGATCTCACCGCATCCGGAAAGCGTTGCACCGTTCATGTCAGGACTGAATTGCGTGGCATGGAAGATCGTATTGACAGGGTTTGTTGAGCAATTTACAAAAGCTGCATAATTCTTGAAGGAATGGCGGGTAGAATATAGCTTTGCATAAGGCATATCTTTTAGTTTGATCTCACTTTTAAAGGATACATTCTCGTCTGTGATTACGGATACTTCTATATCCTTTCCTTCAACCATCTCTCTGAACAGGTGGCCTGCACCGTAACTGTGCTTCTGGGTTGAGTGAGCTGTACCAAATACTATCAGGTCAAGCACTCCAAGACTTTCGTTGGGACAGGGTCCTACATGTGCCGGAACTCCATTGAGAAGCACCTTCGAGGCTCTCTTGAAACTAAGGGGGGAATTTACAGGAAATGAAAGAACTGCATATGTTCCGCTCATTATCGCCCTTGTTGCAGTTGTGACAACATCGACATCCATCATGCCAACGTTCTCTTCTTTGTCCACAAGTTCGGAGACTTCCTGTGCTGTCATGACAACAGCTTCCTTTTTCTCCAGCTTTTCTCTTATATCAGCAACAGAGCGTTCCAAAATATCCCTCGAATTTAGTTAACTGTGAATGTGAACTAAAAAAAAGATTGCAGTATTAACTGCATTCAGTCAACACCGAGTATACTTGCCAGTTCAAGGCCTTCGCTTCCAAGTTCAGCGAGCTGGTCAAAAGCCTCTTCTTTGGTGATGTATTTTTCAGTACGGGTACCATCGGTTGCTTCTATCTTGATGGTTATCTCGTTCTTTACATAACCTTTATCAAGTGACTCTCTGACAATATCTCCATATTGTTCCGCAATGAGCTTGAGGCAGTCAAACACTTCATTATTGCGTACGGCATCCTTTCCATCAAGCATTATGTGTGTGAGTTTCTGGTGTTTTATGAACATTTCCATATACTTTCTGACATCCTCAACAAAGCCGGAAACATTGTCCACTCGCAGTGATCTGAGCAGTGTTTCATCAGAAGTTATATCGAGTTCCCCGTGATATATCTGATATGTGTCATTGTCAGAAACGACCTTGAATTTATGGTCACCTTTCTTGTTCTCAAAGCTTACATCAATATGCTTGTTACCGTCATAATTCATGGATGTGATGATATGCTCGGAGACATCTATCATTTTGACCTTGTTCTCTTTTGAGAATATGCCGGCCTTTGTCCATGTTGGCAGGGATAATTCTCCGTAAACCTCTCTGACACTGAGTGTCTCATGGGCATAGGTTAGGTCACTTGCGTATTCCACACCGGAAAAGGATGCTTTTAGTATTCCTTTTAGGGTACCTTCTTTTGTGGAGACATAATATGTCTTATTTGCTCCATAGATACCTGATTCAAAAAGAGGATTCAGGTTGTTCAGCAGATCCATTTCTATCTTGTAGATTCCACTTTCAGACTGGCGCTTGATCAGCTCCAGTTTTTGGGTAAGCTCCTTAAGTCCGTGGTTGCTGGTTTCAATACAGGCATCGATAATAGCATTACGGCATTCAAGTATTTCCTTGTCTTGGGCACCTTTTGCACGGTCGTCTACATATTGCTGTATATCCTTGCTGAAGCTTTCAATTTCCTCTATCCTTGCTTCAAGGGAGGATATCTCTCCTGTTTCTTCCTCGCTAAGCTCGATAGCAGAATTTTCCATAGGAATAACTTTTTTTGCGATTTCTATGAACTCATTCAGGTCCTGAATAAAATCTCTTTGTAATGGTAAGTCAGTTGAGTCCTGAAACGTGTACTTCATCCAAATCCCCTTCATGTTTTTAATGATATATTCTTGCGGACCTCATATATAAATTGTTATTTAGGGAGATACCGTCTTGTTCTAGAGCACACTTCTGACAACATCAAGTATCATGTTCATGTATTTTGTAGCACCGTTCTTCAGGTCCATAGGATGCAGTTCGCCGGAAGCAAATACAGCCTCTAGTTCTGTATATCCTTTGCAGCTAAGGTTTCCTCCGAACTTTTCCGGCCTTTCAAAGACCACTTCTTCATAGCGAGGGCAGATATGATACTTGAACAATTCAAGCACAGGGTTGTTCTCTGTTTCTCCGGCCGGACAAAAAGCTTTCTTCATCTTTTTCTTCAATTCTGCTTCTGAATCATCTACGGAAATGAAGTTCTCATTGGATGAAGACATCTTGTCTCCATCGAGTCCTAAGAGGATTGGTGTGTGAATGCACAGTGGTGCCTTGAATCCAAGTGAAGGCAGTCCCTCTCTTGCAAGCATATGGATCTTTCTCTGGTCTATTCCTCCGACCGCAACATCAACTCCAAGTAATGCAATATCCACAGCCTGCATAATTGGATAGACCATTTGTGAGACTTTTGGGTCTTCCATCTGGCGTCCCACTTCGTCCATACTGCGCCTTGCCCGGTTCAGGGATGTAAGTTGGGTGAGTTTGAGCACGTTAAGCATATATTCAGAGCTAAGCTGGTAGTCCGATCCGTAAACAAAGTTAGTCTTTTCGGCATCCAGCCCAAGGGCGATAAAGCAGCGTTTGTTATAGTCTGCAGTTTCACGGACCTGTTCAAGTGTTCCTTTCTGGTTGAGATATGCATGGACATCTGCTAACAATACAGTAATTTCGAATCCTGCTTTCTGGAGATCAAGGAGTTTATTAACTGTCAGGACATGTCCCATATGGATCTTGCCGCTGGGTTCGTATCCTACATAGGCTTTAGGATGTTCTTTTGTTTCCAGAAGGTTTTTAAGTTGCTCTTCTGTTACTATTTCCTGCACGTTCCTTTTTATAAGCTCAAGTCTGTCCATGAGTTCACCATTTGTAAATCGTGCTCTGTATAAACACATATCCCTTTAAATGCTTTTTCTTGCATTATTCGCTTACTTGTGGCGCAAGGATATTTTTGAGAAATGCTTCTCCCTCTTCTGAGCTGAACAACGGGATCTCACGGTCGCTGAAAATTTTTGTCCGGGTACTTGTTGTTCTCACATTGAGGTGAGGGTTGAAACCTTTAATTTCTATTTCTTTTCGGAGTATCATTATTCCACGCCTTTGCCAGGCAGGGACTTTTGATATATTGATCCCTCTTTCAAAAAGGATCTCATGCATATCTGAGGACTTTTTCCTTTTAAGGTGCATAGCAGCATCTTCCTCTTTCATTCCCTCGGAGAGCAGCGTATAATATGCGTAAGAATTAATACAGTTGCGCCATGCTTCTGCCTGTCTCCATATAAAGTAATCAGCAACAATCTGTCTGTGCACGGGTATTATCCGCGAATCAAAGGAAAGGGGTTCATCAGGCTTCAGCAGCATTGTCAATGCACTACTCATAAAGGAAGGTACAACAGAGTCTATCTTTTCTATCCTTCCGTCAAAGGCAAGTTCCCGGAAAAAAAAGCTGATCTCATCGGAAAAAACATATGCGAACACCGGGCTTAGTCCACTATTCTTAAAAAAGAGTTCTATTGCATCCGCCATTGCAGATGCGAACCTGATGTCATAGGGCTTCTCAAATTCCATGCGTGACAGCGCATTCCTGAAATTGCGGCCGTCAACGCGCACGATAACAGGTGGTACACAACGCAGATCCGAGTAGATCTCTCGCCCTTTCATAGACCGATCAATCTTCAGGTTCTTTCTTAGGCTGCTTTTTGAATTTGTTCACGATATTTCTTATCAGAACAATGTCGCCTGTGGTGATCACCCATCTGTAGGGAATTATAACGCCCTTTGAAGTAACATCGAAGATGTCCTTGTTGATAGAAGATACGGCGATTCCTTTTACTGCTCTTTCGTCAACATCCAGAACAAGGTCAGCAACCTTTCCTACATATGTGCCGGTGTCAGTGTAAATATTCAAGCCGAAAAGTGAAGTTATGTCTACTCGCATGATATCCCCTCTTACTTATATTTTACTTATATATCAATATTTGTATGTAAGTCGATGATTTAGTACTTAATTGCACAATTTTAACGCTACTTAGGGACGTATCTTTGCAATTCCTTCTTTGACTGCATTAGCAGATCTTTCCAGAGCTGCCATTTCCTGGCTGCTAAGTTCAAGTTCTATTATTTCTTCTGCTCCCTTTTTTCCAAGTTTTACAGGAACTCCCAGGCATATATCCTTCAGGCCGTATTCCCCATCAAGTTGAACAGAAGCTGGAACTATTCTTTTTGTATCTTTCAATATGGCCTCGGTCATGCATGCAATTGCAGCGGAAGGTGCGTAAAATGCGCTTCCTGTTTTCAGGTGTCCGACTATTTCGGCACCTGCATTAACAGTTCTCTTAATGATTCTGTTAATAGCATCCTCATCCATCAGGCTGGTCAGTGGTATGCCTGATACTGTAGTATGTCCCGGGAGTGGGACCATTGAATCACCATGCCCGCCCAGTACCATTGCGTTGATATCTTTGACAGAGCAATTAATCTCCTGTGCGATGAACGAAGCGAATCTGCCTGAATCCAGCAATCCGCTCATCCCGAACACTCTGTTCCTGTCAGATTGTGTGCATCTCAGGGCAGCGTAGGTGATAATATCAAGAGGATTAGTCACTGTTATGATAATAGCATCAGGTGCATACTTTTCTATATTTTCGCATACCTGCTGCGTGATCTTGATATTTGTTGCAAGCAGATCATCCCTCTCCATCCCGGGTTTGCGTGCAATTCCTGCGGTAACTACTACAACATCTGAATCACTGATGTCTGCATAATCATTGGTTCCGATCACATCGACATCGTAACCAATAAGCGGGGCAGCCTGGAGTATGTCCAGTGCTTTTCCCTGCGGCATTCCTTCAACGATGTCGAGCATCACGATATCTGCAATATTAAGTTCCGCAAGTCTCTGAACTGTGGTGGCACCTACATTGCCTGATCCGATAACTGCAACTTTGCTCATCTTTCTCTCCTGATTACAATTAATTAAAAAATTACTATATTATAAGTGTAGGGATTGAATCCAACATATATATATCAAACCTTATTTTATTTAGCACTTGCAGGTAGAACATCATAGTTATCAATATCATCTATCATAACTGAAAAAGGGAAATTATCATGCTTACAAGTACATACATTCATATGCCACGGATTGGTACAACTGTGGAAAAAAGGATATGGTCCGGTGGGGTTAGGACCTGGGATGACTTCATGGATAAAAGGGATGAGCTTCTGATATCTCCTTCTAAAAAAGAGATGATCATGACTGGCATCAAAGAATCTGCTGAAAGGCTGGAGTCAAGGGATTTTGAATTCTTTGCAAGATCGCTTCCAAAAGCAGAACATTGGCGTGCATTCAGGGAATTTTCAGGAAAGGTTGCTTATGTTGATATAGAGACCACCGGTCTTTCCCCTGGCAGCTCATACATCACGGTTGTAGGGATATATGACGGAAAAGAGGCTAAGACCTATGTAAAAGGCATAGACCTGAATGAGGTCGTAGATGTTTTTTCTAAATATGAATTCCTTGTGACCTTCAACGGAGCAAGGTTCGATCTTCCTTTCATCAAACGCGAGTTTCCTCAAATTGAATTCAACCAGTTACATGCAGATCTTATGTATCCACTGCGCCGCATCTCTCTTTCAGGCGGCCTGAAAAAAATAGAATGCGAACTTGGTATTTCAAGAGCTGAAGAAACTGTTGGTATAAGTGGCTTTGACGCTGTACGCCTCTGGCACCAGTATGAGCGCGGGGATGAGGATGCACTTGACCTGCTGCTGAAATATAATCGCGAGGATATTGTGAATCTCAAGACTATAATGGAAATGACCCTTCCCCGATTCATAGAACATAAGTTCTCCGAAAGCATTTGATATGGTTCCCGATCTAAGCAAGATCCCTGATTCTCCCGGCGTATACCTGATGAAAGATAATACGGGAGATATTATCTACGTTGGAAAAGCCATATCCCTTATTAAAAGGGTACGTTCTTATTTTCACTCATCTGCCAGCCAGATTCCCAAGACGCGTGTACTGGTAAAGCAGATCGACGATATAGAATTTATCGTTACAGACACCGAAATCGATGCTCTTGTGCTTGAGGCCAACCTCATTAAGAAGTACAAGCCTCGTTACAACGTTCGCCTGAAGGATGATAAACGCTATCCTTATGTCAAGGTCACTATCAATGAGAAGTTTCCACGGATATTCCTGACTCGTCGGCGGCTCATGGATGATGCTCTTTATTTTGGTCCCTACACTAATGCAAAGGCTATCCGAACAACACTTGACCTAATCTCCCGGATTTTCATGCTTCGCCGGTGCAGGAAGAAAATAGAGCCGGGCAAATCCCGTCCATGTCTCAATTACCATATCAAACGCTGCATGGCTCCATGTAGGGAAAGACTCGATAAGGAAGAATATCGCAAAAGGGTGATGGAGGCTGTTCGTTTTCTGAAGGGTGAAACATCGGGAATTTTAAAGGAACTGGAAGCAAAGATGAGATTACTGGCTAAGGAGCAGGATTATGAATCTGCTGCCGAGGTGCGGGATCAGATCGAATCTGTAAAATATCTCTCAGAACAGCAGATCGCAACATCCGGTACTGATGACCGTGATGTACTGGCTGCAGTATCTGACGAGAAAACGATATACATACAGGTTTTCTATGTGCGCCATGGTAGTATGGTCGGCAAGGCGGACTTCACACTTCTTGGTGCTGATGTATCGGAAAATATTGAAGAATCCATGGCTCAGTTTGTGAAACAGTATTATCAGGATTCACCCATCCCACCGGAAATACTCGTACAGCATGAAATTCCTGAAAAAGAACTTATAGTAAGGTGGCTTTGCCAGCGTTCCGGTCGGGATGTAAGGGTGCATGTGCCACAACGGGGTGAAAAGAAAAAACTCATTGAGATGGCTGAAAGGAATGCTCAGATGTCAATGAGGATGGCACAACTAAAGCCTGCACCGTCAGAATCAGCCATTGCAGCACTTGAGGAATTGCAAAAGGTCTTGTCCCTGGACTCCATGCCCCAACACATAGAAGGCTTTGATATTTCCAATATCTCTGGTACTAATGCCGTGGGGTCGATGGTAGTCTTCGAAGACGGAATGCCGGCTAACGACAAGTATCGTCAACATAACATACGTACGGTCAAGGGAATCGATGATTTCGCAATGATGGCTGAGGTAGTAAGCCGGAGATATTCACGCCTGTTGAAAGAAAACAGATCATTACCTGATCTTATACTCATCGACGGCGGACCGGGGCAGGTAGGAGCAGCCAAATCTTCTCTGGATGCCTTAGGACTTGATATTCCTTTGATTGGCCTGGCAAAGCGTTTCGAACATATTATTACCACCAAAAAAGGCCCCGATGAGGTTATAATTCTCCCACACACGTCATCTGCATTAAAAATACTGATGCATATTCGTGATGAAGCGCACAGGTTTGCAGTAAGTTCCCACCGAAGAAGGCGGTCTGCCAGTCTTACACATTCGGAACTGGATTCTATTCCTGGTGTAGGGCCTTCCAGAAAGCGTATTTTGCTTGAGAACTTCGATTCCATTGATAAGATAAGGTCTGCTTCAGTGGGGGATCTGTCTGGTCTGGATGGTATAAGTGAGCAACTCGCAAAAAAGATACTTGAGCATTTGGAAAGTAAGTAATCTAATTAATACTGTTGCGGCAAAAATAAATAGTGTGGGTCAAATATAGCTTAGTGGATTTGCTTTTTGGTAAAAATGGTAAAGTGTGATTAAATGGGTAACGAGTTGGATTTTTATGGGAACGTTCATCATCCTGATATCAGGATGCTTCATGATATGGATGAGGTCGTGCATGATCAGGCATGGCTGCGCTTACAGGATAACATTGAACTTTATTACATGTATCGTGATCTCTCAAAGAATGAGTCCGACCACGCAAAAATAGAAGAAAATGGCCTCAGGTATGACATTACTATAATTCCTCCTGCAATGTTGAGTGATGAATACGTCAAGACTGCCGGTCATTATCATCCTCCGGTTCCGGGGCAGAATGTGTCATATGCTGAACTCTATCAGGTACTGGAGGGTGAGGCTACCTATCTTCTTCAGAAAGCAGAGGGTGACGAGATCGTAGATGTGATTGTCTGTGAGGCAAAGGCAGGAGATCTTGCTCTTGTTCCGCCGGGTTATGGCCATATAACTATCAATAATTCAGATGATACACTTAAAATGGCTAACTGGGTATGCCGTGATTTTGCATCTCTTTATGAGCCTATTAAGAAACTCTTCGGTGGGGCATACTATCTTCTGACCGGTGGGTTTGAAAAGAATCCGGATTACAGGGAAGTGCCGGATATACGATTCATAAAACCAATGGATTATCCCGAAGCTGGTCTTTTCTGTGGTGAGGATATGTATGATATCGTGAATGATATAGGTAAACTCGATTTCCTTGTTCATCCGCAGGATCATATGGAAATATTCGGGAAGATAACATCTCTTTGAATAGTATCTTTTTACTATGAGAAACTATAAATGGTTGGCAACTACTAAACGGTTAGAGGTATGTCTTTGCAAAGGAATAACCAGATTCAATTCACGTCATCGAAAATAGAGGACCTGATGTTCAGGACGACCTTCAATCCTAAAACTATGGAAGGAGATGTCATCGTCAACCTTTCCCTGATTGACAAACGGGATTTTGAAGATGTCCTTAAGATATTCAGCCTTGCCATCAATAGTGGTCTCGCTGTAAGTCCCATGTTGAAAGTGTTGCATGAAGGTGACTCTGTGGGAGAGCGGGTTATAGGAAAAGATGAGGTAGGCTTTGCAACAGTATGCAGTATCACCATTGACGGCATCCTGCTGAAAGCGGGTGTGATGATTAAACCCCGGTTCGGTGGCCTTGTAGAAATTCGTGATGGTGTTCCTCTGCGTTTTACAAATGTGCTCACTTATCAAAGTACCACAATAGATCCTCTGGAAGTACTGATGTCCCAGGAGCTAACATCTGTTATGGAAATGCTCAGGACCGGTACCGGAAAGATTCTTGCGAATCTCAGGGAAGCACCCATGGTTGCAAGGGATATCATAGACAGCACGCTCTCGGATATGGTTGATGCAGGTATTACGGGGATTTTGGAAGTAGGTGAGCCCAACACAAGGATACTGGATGTTCCGGTTGAGAGGGACCACCTTGGTATTGTCGTAATCGGCGGCACGAATCCCATGGCAATAGTCCAGGAGCATGGAATTCCTATCAGAACCAATGCAATGTCTACGTTGATGGATATTAATGAACTGAAACACATCAACGATCTTTGAAATCAATTTTTAAGCATCATGCCTTACTGACTATCTGGGATGCTATTATTGAGTTTAGTTTCTCTATGAATTCTTCTTTTTTACCAAAGGGAACAGTAGCTCCTGCTGCGATATCATGACCTCCGCCTGCTCCTCCTATTTCCTGGCATATCTGGCTTATGGCTTCCGAAAGATTGAGTCCCTTGTTGACAAGTTCCTGTGTGCCTCTTGCCGATACCTTATGCCCGTCATCCTTGTCTGCAAATGCTATGATTGGGATGCGGCGGTTATTGGAAGCATGGCTCATTCCTGCAACAATACCGACAATGGTTTCCGGTATACTGCTGCCTGCATCAAAGAATTGAAGGTGCGATAGCTGGGTCACCCCATTATCTCTTACAAAGTTCAATCCTTCTACCAGGTTCTTGCGGTGGGTTTGCAATAGGTCCTGTGCTTCTCTGTAGGCTTCGTCCCGGTTGCCCATACATACCTGCATTCCAACTTCCGCTTTCATGTATCTTCCTGTGGCATTAAGGAGTGTAGAATATTCTGATGCGTCTCTCATTTCAGTACCTTCCTGCTCGGAAAGGAGTATGTAGCCCTCTGATACCAGCCTGCCGATATTGTAGGATGACATGCCGTGTTGCATGGAGTATTGCATAAGGGATGATGTAACTTTCATTTTTTCTTCTTCCAAAAGGTCTATCCATCTTCTCCATTTCTCATCATTTGAGAACTGAAGGCCTACCCTGGCAAGAAAGTCAATGCATGCATCCTCATTACCGGTGAGCCCGGGAATAAATGGATCGGATGAATACTGTATCATTTTGTACACTGGTCGTGTCTGTTTTCCAAAAAGTGAGATATCCTTTTTAGGAATTATTACTTCAGGATTTGCTTCAAGTATCATCCTGTTAAGGCTCACAAGTTTTCCATGCTTGCGATTTTGCATGTCGCCAACACATCCCACTATCGCAAGGTCCGCAAGGTCACGGTTATCACCAAGTTGGGATGCAAGTATAAATGTTGTTCCTGAACCACTTATCTCGTAAGAACCGTTTGCTCCGTAAAGGTGAGGGTTCAGGTGAAATTTAGTCTCTCCCTGTGGTCGGTGATGGTCTGAAACAATAGCATGTACTCCGTAATTATTGATATGCTCCAGTTGCCCGCTTCCAAGGTCTGTGAATATCGTAAGTTCTGGGTTCATATCCGCAAGTTTTTCTACGATTGTTTCATCAAGCTGTTTGACAAACATCATCTCAGAGCCGATACCTGCTCTTTCCAGGGCTTTTGAAATAATGGCTGCTGATGTTATTCCATCTGCATCGATGTGGGATACCAGCTGTATCTCCTCGTATTTTTTGATCTCTTCAGCGCATTCCCGGGCATGCTCTGCCATCATGGTCATAGTTTCAGACATGTTTATTATCCTCTTATTCTATCACTCTGGATTTTTTCCATCCTTTCGGATCGATCAGGTATTTGTTACTCGCTCTTTCTATTCTCGGGTAACTCTGTATCTCTTCCACGGTTACCTTTGGAATGCCTTCTTCGTTATATTTCTTGCAAAGCTCTGTCCATGGTATCATATATGCTTCTCTTGCACGTCCAACGCCCATTTTCAATTCAACTGCAAGAAATCCGGTTCTCCCTGATCGTAATAAAAAGTCGGATATTCTTTCTATCTGGTGGGCACCATTCTTATCAGTTGTGAAATGTTGTGTGAAATAAAGTGCCTTTGCACCTTTATCCACAGAAATGCTCTTGCATTCTATTCCCATATAATAATCCGGGTCAAGTGAATCAACAAGTACATCCAGGAACTGTGAGGTGAACCTGTGCTGTTTAAGCCGATATGAGATTCCCTTCATTTTTTTCTCTTCGAAGAATGCGTTGAATGACTGGACAAGTACTCTTTCAAATTCTGTCATTGTATTATCACGTTTTTGAAATTATATTCTTTTCAAGCTTATATTAAATATTGCCTTGGTTATATTATGCAACTCGTTAGATTGATGTACCTGTTAACTCAATTAGCAGTGATGAATAAGAAAAATCTGGAAATTATATCTTCAATAGGTTCTGTAGTATTGTTGCTGATACTTTTTGCCGCAGCACATCAGATGAGGAATCTATTTCCTCAGGAATACGGGTTTGTTTTCTCACTTGTGATATTCATAGTTGCTATGTCAGTGGTCGGTTTAAAGTTGAATGAAATGAATTGAGGTTATTTAGTCCAATGTCAGTGTTCAGTGCTGAGTTCAATCTGGATACATCCGGAAACGCGGATGTTCTGGATATTACTCCTTATGTTTCTGAGCTGGCCGCATCATCTGGTTTTAGTAATGGGATTGTGCTTGTATATGTACCAGGCTCAACTGCTGCAATAACGACTATTGAATTCGAACCTGGTCTGGTCCGTGATTTTAAAGAAGCACTTGAAAGACTGGCTCCGGAAGGTATTACTTATTTTCACAATGAGCGCTGGCATGATGGGAATGGTCACTCTCACATCAGGGCGTCAATTCTTGGCCAAAGTGAATCCTTTCCTCTGGTTAAAGGAAATATTCAGCTTGGAACATGGCAGCAGATTATTTTCATAGACCTGGATAACCGTCCACGTTCAAGAAAAGTACTTGTCCAGGTATACGGTGAATAAATAATGAAAATAGAAAGGGTTTCCGGCTTTTAGCCGGATGCATACTGTTTTTATTGTTTAACAAGGAATTTAACGAAGTCGGGACTGAGTCTTGTCTCTCTGATCATTTTGTCTTCGATTTCGTCTTCTGAGAGTCCGTCTTCTCTGTACTGGTCTATGCGGTCGTAGACACCCTGTGATACTTCTGAATATTCGTTGATATCTTTCCTGTGTCCCCATACGTCGCCTTCCAGAAGGTCGATTCCCTGCATTTCAAGGTACATTTTTGCGGAATTTGAAATTGTTCTCTTGTAGGAGCTTGGTATGTGAAGTGCTTTTACGCTTGGGCATTTCATTACCAGGGAAAATATATCGGTGTTTGATGGTCTGAATGCAAGGTGCACAATCTCTTCATTTGGTCCAAGGGTGTTGATTTCTTCTTTTGAACTTACAACTCTGATTTTCATGTTTTACCTTCCTTTCTCTTATATTTAGGTTTTTCATCAAATTTTATGAATGGGAGTTTAGATTTTTTCTTTCTAAAAATTACTGTATATACAAAGTTTTATTTAAAGGTAACCCGGGGTATAAGATTATATTCATAGTATAAATTAGTTTAATCGTATAATTAGTTATTTTATTTATCAAGTTTGTTGTCAGTTTATTTGCTAACTAAACGCTACCTATTGACTCATAATCAATTTATTATGATTGTTTGTTTATTTGTTTTTTAAACACGGTGCACTACTTTTTTATTAATCATTTAAAAAAATCATTTTATATTTTACGGTTAATATTATTTATTTTGAGTTGCCCACTGAAAATATTTGGTTTAATGTCGACACACCATTTTTGGTGTATCTATCTGATACCTTGATTCATCTGGCTTGAATTAATGTATATGGCTCAAAATTCATGTATATACAACAATTGCATCATTATCGTCTCTATCTTTTTTAAAATCAGGGAAGCTTACTGATTTTAAAGTAATTTATTATATTCAAGCATAAACGTTTATATAATTCAATATCCAATTTAGGATACGTGCTTCCAAAATTGTTGCCGAAATTGCGAGTAAAAAATGATGTAAAAATAATTTACATTATATTTGGTATAATCTTGACATATTTTTCAATATATATGCCAGATTTCATGAATGTAGCAGGCATGGAAGGCACAAAAATAAGCTCCGTTGTTTCCTTTGGAGCACTGAATGGTATGCTCTTTGGTCCTTTCTGGGGTTCCATCGTGTCAACAACTGGTTTTCTTTTGTATGAACTAACAAGTGGTAAGTATCTCTCTATGAATACGTTTTCGGTACTTTCGATTCTATTCATTGCACTTAGTTCAATAGTTTCGGGTCTTGTTGTCAACAGGGAACATAAGGCTGCAAAAAGTATATTTTTTGTACTTATTGTTGCATGGTACATGCTTGATGTGGGAAGGGAAGCCTATTTTTATCCATGGTATCATTTGCTGATACTTGGCATCTTCGTATATTTCGAAAAATCAATTTTGGTGAAAACCGTTACTTCTAAAGCATACATATTCTTATCTCTATTTTTGGCTTCATTAATGGGTGTTCTGTCTGATCACATGGCAGGAAGTATTACCTGTTATCTATTATATGATCTACCTGTAAATATGTATAAGTCAGTGATCTTTCTTTATCCTGTGGAACGGACAATACTCGCATTTTTCCCTGCATTTCTGGTTTATGTACTGGTTGTTGTATTCAAAGACATAATACTCTCATCAGATGATGTCGAAAAAGATATTGAGGATAAGAAAACCCAGGATTTGGACGAATATCTTCAAAATGATGTGTTGAACATTATAAAAGAAAAATAAAAAAGACACTTAGGAACAATGAGTTCTTATTGCATTTCTACTATTTTATCTTTGATTGCTGTAATACTTTTAGAGAACAAGTGTTCAGGGTCTGAGTTAACAAGTATCTCATTTCTGCCGCGGGTCGCAATTTCGCACATACAGGGTATAGTTGCAATAACAGGTGCACCGTATCTTTTCTTCTCTATTATATCAAGACAATTACCGTGGTGCATGTTATCTACGATTGCACATTTTTTGTCAAGAAGAGTGTAAACACCTTTTATTAATTGCTCAGTGCAATTGAAACATGCAGTTGTATCATTGTGCACAATAATTACCATATCCGATGCGGCAACAGCATTTATGGACTCATATTCTACACCTGGACTGGTATCAAATATAATGATGTCCATATTTTGATAAGCAAGTTCTTTTTTCCCATTCATAAGTGCTTTAAGGGCTCCTGCTTGCCAGTTTCGATCCTTGCTCACAAGGTCCCTTATCTCTTTTATATCAGGATTAGAAAAACTCACGTACATGTGGCCATCAGTTTCGATGTCTTTTTGAAAGTCGTTCATGGTGTCTTTCAGGCTACATTTTCCTGATAAGAAATCGTTGATCCAGAAATGAGTTCCTGGTTCGAACATAGAACAAAGGGATGGTCCTCTAAGGTCCAGATCGATCAAGCATGTATTTTTTCCTTCTAATGCGAAAGCTACTGCCAGATTTACTGCGATGCTTGTTTTTCCTGTTCCACCTTTGGAGGAGTGTATTGCTAATGTAAGAGTCATGTTTCCTTCATTAATTATTGATTAATTTTAATACTTTGAATCAATATTGAAATTCATCCAAAGAATTAATGTCATTCTATACATTTTTTCCTCAAGCTTTCATTTATGCGGAAATAAACCTTCCTTCCGTCTCTATATTTTTTGACGTGATTCATTCTGACAAGTTGGTTGAGATAATTACTTTCGACAGCTCTTTCCTTATTTGTCACGTTTGCAATCTCGTCTGCTGTTGCCGGACCAATTTCAAATAAAGTCGTTGCAGTAGTCCTTAAGTGATCTGGTAGGGAAAGTAGCGTTATTACATCAAGAGAATCTGCTATTATTTTGCTTTTCTCACCGACCTGATCTTCTTTGAACTCAGCCTGTAAAATGAGTCGATCAAGTTTGGAATTTATTTCTTTTAAGTTATTGACAACCTGTTCAAGCAATTCCGAGTCCAATATTTAGTCCCCTACGTTTTAATCAGAATACACATTATTATTACTTATTTATATATTATACTGACTCCACATCAGTTCTCTTTACTAATAATCCTTTCTGGTTTAGTTTATGTTCAGATTCTTTGTCATATAAACATTTTCCAGTTCATAACCTGCTTTTTGGTAGTACTGACGCACACCAATACCGCTTATTATTGCAATCTTCGCATATCCAAAATCCAATGCAATTTCTTCTGCCTTTGAAATGAGTTCTCTGCCATATCCTCTGTGCTGCCAATCATTATTTCCAGCATTCTTTCCCACAGCCACGGATGATCCGAATATATGGAGTTCTCTTACAAGAGCAGCATTTTCTAGCTCTTTACGGTGAGGGTTGTCAGGAAGCCTTAATCTAAGGAAACCTATCAATATATCTTTTTTAAGGTCTTCAAATGCAATGAAGTGCTCTTTTCCGCCGCAGCAATCATAACTTTCGACAGTGAGCTCTATATTTTCTATATCAGGTTCTTTTCCCTGCAGGATGTTGTGACCCACTTCCCGGCATCTGATGCAGCGGCACCTGCCACCCTGCTGACCAAGACGGTCCTGTGCAAGCTGTCGGATATTGCTTTTCCTGACACCTGACAGTATCTGCTGGGCAGGTATGTCTCGCTGAATACGCTGCAATCGAACCCACTTAGGGACAAGGGACTTTATCTCTGCAAGAATCCCGACAGCGTCTTCATCGCTTATCGCCTGGTATTCCCCGTTTGCCCACATCTCGTTAAGTTCAGTACCTTCTGTTACAAGTGTGGGATATATCTTCAGATAATCCGGTTTGAATCCTGAATTGATGAATAATCTTTTAAAATTTCGGATTTCCCTTTCCGAATCCATTCCAGGAAGCCCGGGCATCATATGGAAACCTACTTTCAGGCCACTATCCCTGAGAATGCGGTTAGCTTCAATACTATCAGCCACCGTGTGCCCTCTTTTCATTCTCTCCAGAACAAAATCGTAAGTGCTTTGAACACCAATTTCGATTTTAGTTGCTCCAAGTTCGAGCATCTTATCAATGTGGATTTTTTTTGCCCAATCGGGGCGTGTTTCAAAGGTAATGCCCGTATTCCTTACTTCTGATGTCTCGTTTGCCTTCTGAACATCTTCTATTGTAAAATATGGAACTGTCTTTCCAATTGGGTTTGCCCGCTGCCTCCAGGAGTCCCCGTAAAAATCGTTCATGGCTTCCAGGCAGCGTTTTGTATACCATTCCTGATAGTCTATCGACCTGGCAGAAAAAGTGCCACCCATTACGATGAGTTCGGCTTTTTTTACTTCATGTCCTATCTGATTGAGCTGTTTCAGCCTTCCGGTAACAATCCTGTATGGGTCGTACTCATACTGGATCGCACGCATTGTGGAAGGTTCCCTACCCATATAGCTTTGTGGCGAATGGAACTCTGAAGCCGGTCCTCCTGGACAGGGTACGCATACTCCGTGGGGACAGGGGGCAGGTGATGTCATTGCGGCAATGACTGCCACTCCTGAGATGGTGCGCACTGGTTTGCGGCGTAGTATATCCCGCACTTTTTCCTGCTCTTCCTGGTTTCCGGCCATGATTACGTCGGCATTCTTCGGAAGGGTTGAAAGACGAAACTGTTTTGCAATCTTTTTCTTAGTTTCACTTAGTTGCTTATCGTTAGTTATCTGGCCATTAAGTACCATATCCAACATGCTTCTGCAGGCTGTTTCAAAGTCATTTTCAGTCATTTTAACCGTGAAAATATTGAGATTATATTCGAATCATTGACAGAATCCTGCAACCAGTGCTTCCAGCTGTATTCTGTCGTTTGCACTTTCTGTCAGGTAAAAATCAGTGTCTGCTATTTTTGTGACCCATTTGGCAATGATGTCATCCGCTTCGTTAGAATTCACTGTGACCTTGTGCAGCTGGAGTAGTATTTCCTGCCCGGACAATCCTTCTTCGAGTATGAGGGCATCAATGTATTTCCTAGCTTCAAGAATGTTCTTTGAAGTTATTGATTCAAAGAGACTTGCTATGTTCTCTGATTGCTCTCCCAGTGTTGAATCGTATATTTGTTGAGGTCCAATACTCTCATCTGCAGATTGTACGGATGCTATCTGGAGTGTGTTCAATGCCCTTGCAATATTGCCTCTTGCATGATATACCAGTGCATCAATACCGTCACTATTGATCTGAAGCCCCTCGGCATCAACGATTGTGCTAATGAAATTTGCAAGTTTATCATCTGAAACATGTGTGAAGAATAGTTGCAAACCCCTTGACCTAAGAGGGCTTATCAGCTTAGAAGGTTGGGTTGTTGAAAGTATAAAGCGAGACGAAGCTGTATACTTTTCCATTATCCTTCTCAAGGCGTGCTGTGAATCAGAATTGAGTGATTCGGCATTATCAATGAATATTATCTTAAAATCCGAATCTACAGGTGGCATACCTGCATATTCATTGATGATGTCCTTGAAGATATTTATCACGCTTTTATTGATCTTCTTTGGATCATCAGTCCCGATTATGCGGGTGAATCTCTTGTCCCTGACAATGTATCTTTTTCCCTGCTCGAAGAAATCGGATGCGTTGAAGTATGCCAGGTTACGTTCATAACCTTCTCCATATAATTGGTGGGCAAGCGCAAAAGCTGTGCTTGACTTGCCTGAGTTTTCAGGTCCGTGGAATACAAAATGTGGAAGGTTATTGGACATGGCCAACTTCCTGACCATGTCTAATGATTGTTCATTGCCGACTATTTCATCAAGGCTTTCAGGCCGATATTTTACAGTCCACAGATCCTTCAAATTATCACCTTTTCCTTTTATTCAACGTCTGTTGAGTTTGCCTGAAGAACTTCATGGATTACTTTTGCATATACAGGTCTTGCGATCAGTATACCTATCAGGACACCAACTATTGTTGTAATGGCGAATCCTTTGAGTGCGCCAAAGCCCATCACCACAAGTGGTGACATTGCTATGATAGTTGTTGCCGCAGCAGCGAATATTATGCTGAATGCCTTTGTGATCCTGGACAAATATACTTTTCTTGGCGGAAGTTTGCCTTCATAGAGTACCTCATCGGTAATTATCACCAGATGGTCTATACCCGTACCTATGACCGCGATAATTCCTGCGATACTTGGCAGGTCAAGTTGCCAGCCGACAGCACCTGCAAAACCAAGGATCATGATCACTTCGGAGATGGAAGTACCCACCATAGGTATGAGAATCTCTGGTTTGCGATAGCGTCTGTAAATAACGAGTGCAACCGCAAACAGTGCAAGCAGTCCTGCGATGACTGCCTGACTCTTGAATTGAGCACCCAGTGAAGCGTCAACATGACCTGAACCCATGAGTTCTACATTGACAGGTAGTGCTCCCGCACGCAGGTGAATCTGCAATTCCTCGGCTCTTGTTTTACTATCTTCATCAGGTCCGGTAGATGCCTGCCATGCGTATATTGGCACTTCTTCAAGTCTGGATGCAGCTGAATAACTTAATGGTGCGCTGTAAACTTCATTATCATCCAGATACATTACCAGATTATGCGACATCGGATCTGTAGTCGCACCGGTTTCGGTCGCAACTTCCTGAAGTGCAAGGGCACCTGTATCCGTTAGTGTGAATGGTACGTACCACTGTCCTTCATCCTCGTGGAATCCCACAATACTGACAGCTGCTATTTCATCTCCATAAAGGACGTGCTTTGATTCGTTGCCCTGGGTCAGAATTCTTATCTCGAATTTACCCGGTTTTTCAGCGATATTCTTGGCAGTTGCAAGGTCAATTCCTGCAAAGTCAATGAGTATGTAATCATCACCCACTGTTTTTACTGGTATGTCCTTAAGTCCAAGGGAATTGAGCTTGTCACTCAGTATTTCCTTGGTCATGTCCCTTGTTTCTGTTGTGACGCCTTCTTTGTAAAGTGCATCTCCATTTATGTCAGTTACAATTGAGCCGCCGACAGCTGCCATGAGTTCCTGAAGATCTTCCTGTGAAATGGCAGTTCTTATCTCATATTCGACAGTGTCAGAAACAAGTGTAGGCAGGACTTCTGCTTTGAGTGAGTCTGCAAGATATGTTTTTATCAGTGTCACTTTTGAAGAGTGAAGTATGACCTCTGTCACATTGTTGGTTCGGGAGATGGTGGTTTGGCCCACTGCAAGCTGATCCATCTGATTATTTGTGAGTATTGAATCTGAAGTAAAAGTTATCGTAGTTTCATCAGTTCCTTCATCAACCGATCGTATCTCCACTTCTTCTCCAAGATTGATATTGACTATTTCCTTAACTAAAAGACCATTATCAGCATCAAGTTCTGCAACAGCTCCCTGAAGTTTTAACTGAAGCCAGGAGCCACCTTCCAGGTCAAGTCCATAGTTGAGATTGCTTGTGAAACCTTCATCTGAAGAATACCATGGGTGTATGAAGATTACAGACCCGATAATTGCCAGAATAAAGACGATTACTCTTAGGTCCTTTAATAAACTCTGTTGTTCATCGTCTTTCATGCTTTACGCCTCCTTGTGCCTACGCCTGTCACATGCCACCTGAGTATTGATGTGTTAAGCATCCAGGTGTTCATCATATCTGCGGCCAGTCCGAATATCAGGACAATGGATATGTCTGAAAGAAGAGTGATCTGTGAAAGTGATGAACTTAGTAAGTATGAGTAAGTTGATACCAGGTACATTACTACAAGGGCAGCTAAAGTAGTGGTTGTCATGGTTACACCCGTGTGCATTGCATTGCTAATGTTTTCCTGTGGGGTTCCGCGTCTTTTGAGTACTCTTGTGGTGAGCAAAATGTCACTGTCAACGGAATAACCAATGAGCATGAGCAGGGCTGCAACTGTTCCCAGGGACAATTCGATTCCAACGATGTTCATGAACGCCGCTGCAATGAAAATGTCGGATAATGCTGACAATACTACTGCCAGTGACGGAATAAATGTCCTGAATATCAAAAAGACCACAATCGCCATTCCGATAAATGATATAATAACCGCTTTAACAGCCTGTTTCTGAAGGGCTTCTCCATATACAGGTCCGATCTGGTTTATTTCGACATTATCATAGGAATCTATCACATCACTGACAAGTTCCTGTTGTAGTTCGTTACTCATTGGTCCAAATTGCATTATCAAACGGTTTCCGGCCTGTCTGATATCAGTTAGGGGATAATCTGAGTATTTTAGTTCAATGGATTGTACACTTTCCTCTGTTGCCACAGAGACCATTGTTCCGCCCTTAAATTCCATACCAAGCTTTACAGGTGCGCCGCTACTTGCAAATGTGAATGCAAGTATCAATAATGAGATTACAAATATTGTAAGCGGGATTGCTGCAAGCTGGCGATCGTTGTGCTTTCTAACAAAAGAATCTAAACGTTCAGTCAAACCGACTTCCATGTTTTATGCTCCAGAATAATAAGTTCTCAATCCATACTTTTATTTTTTAAAATTGATGAATACACTCTTACACTATAACTTATATATACCACTTACTGCTTCTCTTAAACAATGAATGACAGGCCAAGTATAGACGAGTATTTCCTTGAGATAGCCACGGTTGTGGCTAAACGTTCTACATGTCTTAGAAACAAGGTTGGCGCTGTAATTGCAAGGGATAAGCGTATAGTTTCCACAGGCTACAACGGTGCTCCACGGAACATGGAACATTGCCTTGACATAGGTTGCATCAGGCAGCAAAATAACATTGCTTCAGGTACACGTCATGAGAAATGCAGGGCCGTTCATGCTGAACAGAATGCTATCATTCAGGCTGCACTACATGGAGTGAGTACTGATGGTGCGACACTTTACTGCACTCACCAGCCATGCATATTGTGTACCAAGATGATCATCAATTCCAATATCAAACGAGTCATCTACATTCACCCTTATCCAGATACCGATTCTCTTGAATTCTTCTCACAGGCAGGTGTTGAAGTAGTTAACATGCCGATATCAGACTTTGCTTAAACAGCGAAGTCCTTTTTTGATTATATCTTCACGGTCACTTCGATACATTTCTTTTATTGACCCATCTTCAGACCTGAGTTCCAGTCCTCTCAGGATTACTACGGGGTATCCTCCGTCACCTTCACCCATCAGCAGATTGGCAGCACCTGCAATCTCATCAGCTATGGCTTCCTCGGTCACTTCCAGTGTGTTTCCAAAGAGATCCTTTTGCCCTTTCCAGTTTTTTATCGGATGTATTTTGTACACTCCAACTGCAATACCTGTCTGGCCTATCTTGAATGCCCTACCGTTGGTGTCAGTAATTATAACGCTTACTTTTTTTTCTGCCTTGCTTTCAATACCTTCGCCGATATCTTTCGCACTCTGGTCTGAATTTTGGGGAAGGTCGAGCATATAGCCATTTTCTACATTTGATTCATCTATTCCTGCTTTGATACAAACATGTCCGTTGTCTGTTTCTACGAGAAATATTGGATAATCCACCAGTATCTCATGACTGCGGTCAAGGACTGCCTGCACAAATCTTGGATCAATGTCATGTTTGTTTGCTATTCCTTTTGCCGCTTCTCCTGCAGTGATATTTTCTAGTCTGAATTGCCTGCCTTCAGCTTTTGCAACAATGGTGGATGCTATAATTATGACATCATTGTCTTCAATACTTGTTCTTTCGCAGATGATCGATGCAATGTCATCCCCTCTTTTGATCATAGGGATGTTTTCCACAGTAAATGCATGCATTTTCAATTAGGACTCTCCGGATAGTAGGATTCTATTTAATTTAAAAAAATGTTGCTATGCTAATTTATGCTCACATATTAAATTAAGACAAGTTTATCTTAAGTATGCTGAACTCCAATATAATATTTGAGAGTGGGTTTATTGAGGCAAACATAGGGTTTCATTCGTCTAAACCAACCAACCAACCAGATAATTGAAGCTTGCATTGATTCGTTTTTAACGTGTTTGCCTCGCCTCCGTTTTTCCCTTCAATGAAAAAAAGTAATCGTATGGAAATCAGAGTGTTTCAAGTACAGTGGATTTGCTTATTAAGTGCTGAAAAAACTCTTCACTCCAATTAACAGCACTCTGCTTGTATGCCATTATGTATCTTGGATCATAGATGCCACTTACGGTTAGCAGGCGTAACAGCATAAAATCAGGTGTTACCATAAGGGCTGATAAGTTTAGATTATCCGGGTATATGTAGAATTTCATATTTGGGTATTGTATTAGTTCATGTAATTGCTGTTTATTTTCTAATGTGAATCTGGACAGGACTTCATTTGTAAAGATGCACCTGAAGTTTGTTCCATTTTCTGCATATTTCATGAACAATGATGGGTATTCCGAATGATAGAATGAAGTGACAGTATCAATACTTTTTGATTTCATGCACATGTAAATCGCTTTTCTGCTAAGTTCAAGTGCCTCGCACAATTCCGGCTCGACAAGTTCGCAACTTTCCAGTTCACGCAATCTGTTGAAAAGGTCATTGGGTATACAATCGGTGTTGTGTTTTGTCCAGTAATCCAGTTTACCTTCGAGAATGTCCAGAGTACTAAGAAGTGGTTGCAGATCATTGACGATTAATTTTCCAAACTTTGAGAGCGTATAAGCATCTTTTTCTTTGACCACAAGCTGCCCTTCTTCAAGTATTTTCATTTGGGGAAGTAAAGCAGGCCTGCTTTCGTTAAGGGTCTTCAGGATAATTTGCATCTCCACAGGTCCGTTCTGCAGCAGCATTAGTACATCTTTACGTTTTTCCGATCTGCTAATCGTTTCAATTAATGCCCGTCTCATGCCCTTACTCCTTCATGCTAGTCATATTTCTTCCTGACTTGAAAAAGCCAAAGCTATCTATTGGCATCTGGCTTTGTGGAAAAAAGTAAAGTATATTTTACTTGTTTTTTCCAGAGTACAAATATGCTGAATGACCAACCTTTTAAAAGGTTTAATCCTCTGCTATATAAAGAAATCGCTTTTCATTTGCTCAATATTAAAGAGTTTCAGACATGACTTTGTATCATATTCTCTCTTTTTTGTATGTCTGTTCAAAGACCTTTCAAGAAGAATAATATACTATATGTGCATTGTATTTTCTGCGGCGATGATGACAGTTACCCCGACTGAGCAAAGGATGATGATATTTCTAACTGATGCCGCAAAATTCAGGGTTATTAAAAAGTGAAAGCCCCATATTCTTATGGGGGCTTATTCATCTATTTATGGTGAGGACTATCTGCTTCATTTATTGTAAGTCTCACTAAAAATGATTATGCTCGTAGTTCTACATCTAAAAGGTGAGCCATGGAGTGGCTCATGAAAAAGACATCAAGCGGTGTGGTTTGTAATTGTCCCGCTCACTTCATATTGATTAACATTCCCACCAGGTCAGGTGCATATACTGTTCCGAGTGAGCCTTTCTGAACAGAATCCTCGTCAAAGGCATCTGCACTGTCCGGCGCTTCTTCTGAGGTGCAGTATATAGCTACGGGGATTGGCACTGATGTGTGGGTCCTGAGTGCAACAGGGGTGGGATGGTCAGGCAATACCATTATTGTTACATCCTCTGCCATATCAATGGCACTCTTAAGAACGGTTCCCACGACCTTTTCATCGAAATCCTCAATGGCCTGTATCTTTGCTTTCATATCTCCCATGTGGCCTGCCTCATCCGGTGCTTCCACATGAATGAAGACAAAATCGTGATCTTTGAGGGCTTCAATAGCATATTCCGCTTTACCCAGATAATTGGTATCAAGATATCCTGTAGCTCCGGGAACCTCAATCACATCGAGTCCTGCGTAGATTCCTATTCCCTTAACAAGGTCGACTGCCGAGATTATGGCACCTTCAAGTCCATAGAGCTCATTGAACGGAACAAACGCAGGCGCAAATCCCTGTCCCCATAACCAGATTGAATTGCCCGGGTTCTTCCCGTTCTCAATTCTTTTTTTATTTACAGGATGATCTTTTAGCACTTCCATGGATCTTTCTGTTAGCTCGCTTATGATCTCACTGTCCTCACCCATTGGCATATGCTCGTACCTGTTCTCATCAATTACATCGTGAGGGGGAGTACATTCGGTATTTGCTCCAAGGCTGTTTTTTGCTATCATAAGGTGGCGGTAGCTGATTCCCGGGTAGAAAGTGAACCTGTTATCACCAAGTTCAGAGTCGATACTTTCGATAAGTTCCCTTGCTTCTTCACTGGTGATGTGCCCGGAACTGTAGTCCGCGATAATATCATCTTTGATCGTAATAAGGTTGCATCGGAAAGCAACGTCATCCTTTTCAAGTTCGACTCCCATGCTTGCAGCTTCAAGGGGTGCCCTGCCTGAGTAGTACTTTTCTGGATCATAACCTATAATGGACATATTGGCAACATCGCTGCCGGGAGGGAAGCCTTCGGGCACCGTCCTTGCAAGTCCTGCACGGCCGTTTGCGGTGATATAATCCATATTGGGTGTATTGGCTTTCTGAAGAACCGTCATGCCCTCGATTTCTTCAAGTGGCTCATCTGCCATCCCATCTCCTATGAGTACTACATATTTCATTATTTTCACCTATATTTATAGTAATCAATAAAAACCATAAGATAGTAATATGCCTGCAAAGTAAGATATCATTACGCCGTTTTTATCCGGTTCTATGATGTGAGGTTTCGATGAAATATATACATTTTGTAATTATATGCATCTGTGTAGTTTTCCTGTGTGTCTCTCCCGTTGCAGGCTTAGAGACAAAGACAATGATACACTATTCGGAACCTGATGTAAGTGTCAGGGACGAGATATTCCTGGAGCAGGGATATTCTCTTAGGGTTCTTGATATGAATAGCAAGAGCGGTGATGTCTGGATCAGCTTGTACCTGAACGGAGAAGAGATTGAGCTTGATGATAATTTTGCAAAAGAAGATGATTCTCTGGAATACATCCGTTCTGTAATAGTAGATGAAGATGAGGATGATGAAACAGAGATCGACTATTTCATACTGAGGATAACTCCCGAGGGGTCTGTTAAGAACTCGGATGGGAAATTGTATTCCACCATTTATATCGAGCAATATCTTGATCCGGTAGAAGATGTTGATGATTATCTGATCCTGGATAAAAGCTATTCACTGAAAAAAGGTGATGAACTCGAACTGGCTGGTCTTTATACTATTGAAGCTACTGATGTGGATGATGATGAATTATCCCTGGAACTTCGGCTAAATGGCAAATTGCTAAAAGAGGATAAAGTTGAGGAAGGGGAATACTTTCATTATTCTGTTTACTCTGATACGGGACCCCAGACCATCTTCCTTGCAAATGTAAAAGGTTTTTTTGAGACTGATGAAGGAATTACGGTTTTTCTCAATCACGTGTTGTTGCAACAGGATACGGTATCCGGTAATACTGGTGTTCCTGAAAGTATTGATATAGATGTTGAATCTCCGGTCGATGGCGGATTGAAGGCCGGGCGTGTTGCTATTATCAATTATTATCTAGATGAATCCTATTCTGAGGTTCGTATCCTGATTGACGGAGAAGTTATGGATAGCAGGAATCAGGTAAGTCCTGGAACTTACAAGGCGGTAACCGGGGAACTTGATGCTGGCATTCACAAAGCAACTTTGATGACAATTGATGACGACGATGATGCCTCTTATTATTCTGAAGAATTCTCTGTATCTGTTAACATAAAAGACAATATTACGGAATCAATTGTGGAATTTGCAAGTTCGGCAGCAGAAGGTTTTGGGAATGGAACTGCTTCTGACAAGTCCGCTAATTTCTCCTTACCATCGTTGCCTTCCACATCTAATGTTTCGAATATGGTATCTCTAATTGTGACAGCAGGAGTTTTTGTTGTGTTTTTAATGTTCTTTAAGAAATTCAGGTAATTTTTTTATTTTATCTGCCTTGGAACCATGTTTGCTTTACTCATAATCTTTATATTAGTCTTTACTGTTTATAGACGAAATTAGCAGACAAACTAAACGTGGTTAAATATGAGAATCGTAATGAAATTCGGCGGCACATCCGTTGCCAACGGAGAGAAGATCCGGCATGTGGCTGAGCTCCTGAAGCGCTATCATGAAAATGGTGATGAGCTTATTGTTGTAACATCGGCACTTGGCGGTGTAACGGACGGCTTACTGAACACGGCAAATGAAGTATCCGTAAGTGGTAAAGTATCCCATGTTAAAGAGTTTATAGCCGATCTGACTAAGAAACATTACGATGCTATTCATGTTGCAGTTGATAATGACGACCTGAGGTCTGAATGCATAGAATCTATCGATAAGCGTGTTGATGAACTTGAGAAGGCTCTCATAGGTATCTGCTACCTGGGAGAATTGACCCCACGCTCCATCGACTACATATCATCTTATGGCGAACGCCTTGCAGCTCCGATTGTCAGTTGTTCCATCTGCTCCCTGGGGATCAACTCAAGATCTTTTACAGGTGGAGAGGCAGGAATTATCACAGATTCAAATTATGGTAACGCTAAACCTCTTGAGGAGAGTTATTCCCGAATATACGAGAAAATGACTCCTCAACTGGGAAAAAGCATCTCAGTTGTTACCGGCTTCATAGCCCAGAACCGGCAGGAGATTATCACGACTCTTGGACGTAGTGGCTCAGATTTCTCCGCATCGATTCTCGGTGCTGCAGTGAAGGCTGATGAGATCTGGTTGTGGAAGGAGGTTCATGGCATAATGACCACCGATCCCAAAATCGTACCGGAGGCAAGGTCGATTCCTCAGATATCCTATATTGAGGCCATGGAATTGTCTTATTTCGGTGCAAAGGTTCTGCATCCCAGGACAATTGAGCCTGCTATCACACACAAGATACCTGTGCGCGTGAAGAATACCTTTGAGCCTGATTTCGAAGGCACATTGATTGTGGCCGAACAGAACCAGATAGAAGATGTAGTAAAGGCTGTAACCCTGATATCCAAGGTTGCCCTTATCAATATTTCAGGTGCGGGCATGGTTGGTGCTATAGGTACTGCCGCAAGGGTTTTTTCTGTACTTGCGAGTGCCGGGGTCAACATCATTATGATCAGCCAGGGCTCTTCTGAAGCTAATATGACTCTTATTGTCAATGAGGAACATCTTGAGCAGGCAGTTGCTGCAATAAGGTCTGAGTTCAGCAACAATGTAGTTGGTGAGGTTGCATACGACAGGGATGTGTGTGTTGTTGCTGTGGTGGGTGCCGGGATGGATGGAATTCCAGGAGTTTCCGGTAAGGTATTTTATGCCCTTGGAAATGCAGATATTAATGTCATAATGATCAGTCAGGGTTCTTCACAACACAACATCTCCTTTGTTGTGAGCACTACCCAATCAATTGAAGCTGTCAGGATACTACACGGGGAATTCGAACTGGATCAGTAATGCAGGGATCACAATGAAAGATAAACATCTCACCTATGCGGAATCAGGAGTTGACATCGAGGAAGAGGAAACTACCATCAAGGCTCTTACAAAAGGTATGAGCTACGAACGTACGGGTCTTGGTGCACCATTGACAGGCATCGGACATTATGCAGGTCTCATAGACTTCGGGGAATATGCTCTTGCGCTGGCAACAGATGGTGTAGGCTCCAAGGTTCTTATAGCAAATGAGATGAGGCGCTGGAACACTGTCGGGATCGATTGTATTGCAATGAATGTAAATGATCTGCTGGCAATTGGTGCCGAGCCCATATCCTTTGTAGATTATCTGGCCCTTGAGAAACATGATGAAGAATTCGCCGCCCAGATCGGTGAAGGGCTGAGAAAGGGTGCAGAGATTTCCCGGATGTCCATCGTAGGAGGTGAAACTGCAACACTTCCTGACATCATTAAAGGTTTTGACCTTGCAGGCACCTGTCTTGGAATGGTCAGAAAAGAAAACATTATCACAGGTGAGAAAGTTAGCGTAGGGGATGCAATTGTAGGTATTCCTGCGGCTGGTGTTCACAGCAATGGTTACACTCTGGTAAGAAATATCATAGAGCAATCATCCTTTTCTTATCATGATCCTTTCCCTCTGGATACTTCTACGACCATTGGGGATGAACTACTCATACCCACCCGTATATATATGGAGGTCCTTGATGTTATCAGGGAATGTGATGTACATGGGCTTGCACATATAACCGGCAGTGGCCTTTTGAAACTTAAGCGTGTGACCGAACTTGGATTTGATTTCTACGATCCTCTTGAACCGAATGCTATCTTCAAGTTCCTCCAGGATGAAGGCAATGTTGATGACCTGGAAATGTACCGTACATTCAATATGGGCATGGGTTTCGTTATTATCCTTCCGCTTGATCAGGCTGAAAAAGCTGCCAGTATGACTGGTGGAAAAATAGTAGGTCGTATCGTGGAAAAAAGTATAAAGACTGGTGAACTTGTTATTGTTGAATAATCTATAAGGTGTTACCATGGCTTGTATCAATGACATTCCATTTGAAATCCTGTTAAAGGGAGCTACTCCGGCTCAGTGCGATAAACTCATCCAGGAAAAGTCTGATAAGGTGTATCACGTTGCCGGTGGTTATCGGTTGCGTGGTGTGGCTCTTATGGGGGATAATGTTCCGGTTGGAGTAAAAGGAGACGAGGTGTTCTTCCAGTTCATCAAGCCATGTTTTGGACTCTTTGTACTCAGGGTGCCTGATGCCGCAGATATTGCAGAGCAGCTTGAGAAGGATTTTAAAGAATAGTTACAATTTGCTCATTTTTGCAGTTTCATTGATCCATTTAAGGAACTTTCCTGATGGAAACTCGTGAATGGTCGTGGCAATTATTTTGCCATCTCCCAATTCCTTTACAACCATAAGTGGGTTTCCTGTTTCATCACTGAACACTACTTCCGCATCTGTTTTTGAGAAATATCCATCAAATTCTACTTCAGTGCAGGTGTCTTCGACAAGACACTGTGCTTCATGGTCTTTTGTTTTGCAGACGGGGGTTACTTGCTGTTGTTGCTGTACGTATTCGAGTTCCATTGGAAGCCAGTTGTATTTGTAATGAGGTACCATGGGGCTGAATATTACGAGGTTGCCGCCTCTGCTTACAAATTTCTCGAAGTTTTTAACGTTCCTTTCAATTCCAGGCAAGATCTTCGTGTATTCCTTATTCGCAAAACCGGTTGGAATAACCACACATTTGCATGCCGGGGTAAAAGGTGTGCCAATTGATTCAGATACAATTCTCTGGCACTTTATGCCATGCTCTTTGAACAGTTTCTCAAACAACAAAGGATTGTCCCATATCAGCATTGCCTCGGTCATTCTAGATGATAGTATTTGTTGCTTTAATTATTTTGCTCTTGGAAATGTTATGCTTATTATAGGTAGTTCCTGTTTTAGTTCCTCCACATTTGGAAGGTCATACAGTCCAGCCTATAATTGTATGTGTGTATGTGAATTGTAAATGTACGTTGGTAAACAGGGTGCGGGATTTTAAATAATACCTGCGGTTCCTTGCTAAATTGTTAATAAAAAGAAAAAGAGGGCTGGTTTGTTTAAACCAGCTTGTTGATTGGGTGGTTCTCGTCCTGAACTTCGAGACCAAGTTCTTTTGCAGTCTCTGCAAGCATAATGTCAACCATTGCTGTTGCAGGGAATACTTTGTCAGTGTTCTCGATAGGTCCGAAGAGCTGGAAGTTTGATCCGAGTATCTGTGGTACAAGGTTTGTTCCGATATCAGCTGGCATGTAGATTGCCTGCCTCTCTGCTTTTGTCTCGAACTGCTTTTTGTATGCTTTCATCCAGTCCCATGCAGATGCCATGTTGTGGTATCCACCGCCAACAGGCAGTCCAAGGTGTCCCTTGATAGCAATTACTGCTCTCATGGATGCACCGGAACCTGCGCCCAGTGGGGTTGCTGCTACATCGATCAATGGCTTTGTGATTCCACATTCCTTTGCGATTTCAAGCATACCTTTTTCCTGTCCGGTACCGCCGGTTTCAAGAATTTCGAGCTTGCCCTTTACGCTTGGGTCTGTTGCATTGAATGCGAGTACAATGGAAGCATCAATATCACTGTCTCTTATAGCTTCGATCTCGTCTGCGTGGACACTTGCATTGATTGAGTTGTAGATAGCTCTGTCAGCTACACCGATCTCTGTGACATATTCTGCTGCAGCTGCACGAACTTCACCTGCAGATGAGTCAATGAGGAATGGTGTTTTCTCATCAAGTTCAATAAACCAGTCGATATACTTTTTGATTGCTTCTGGAGTTTCACCGACGATCTGGTTCACATAGGGGTTACCTGTGACCTCTCCCATATCAACGATGCTCTGCCAGAGTTTGTTTGCAGCTTCTACATCAAAGACACCTTTGTCCTCATCAGTCACGATCTTGTGCCTGTTGTAGAACATCGTTCCTATGAGTACTGTTGGGTATTCTCCTGGCTGGCCACCGAATTTGACCCCGCCTACATCGAATACTTCTTGTTTCTTATCAAATCTGAACATATGAATAACCTCTTTTTAGATACTAAGCATAGGTGCAAGGAACATAAGGTATAACAGGAATATGATAATTCCAGCTACTGCTCCGTAAAGAATTCCTATGTCTCTTCCTACCTTTTTACCAATGCGCTGAGCAACTTCACTGTTTACGAACTCGATTTTCTCATCTATATTGTTGAGTTTGTCAAGTACTTCGTTGAAATCTGCAGGGTCTACGACGACGCTTGGTACTTTGTCCTGTTCACTCATTTTATATCACGCTCCAGATGAACATCGGGAGTATGACTACCATCAGTATGACGAAGACAAACCCTGCAACAAAACCGCTTATGCCGGTTGCAGATACTCCTGAATCAAGCTTCTGGTTCCTTGCAATAAGTTGAGCCCTGTAACGGATATCTTCTACCACGGCTTCAATGGGTCCCATGGATGGTTCGATCACCATCGGAACTCCTTTTCCATATTCTTCTTCTGCCATGTCAGTTACCTCCGAACAATAACATTCCAAGCACTGTTAGGGTGATAGTAAGACCTATCATTATTCCTTCGACCTTGCCTGCATGTATTCCTGAATGGAACTTGTTCAGGTTACCGATATACATCAGTTCCTTGTTGATTTCAAGTATCCTGCTTCTTACGGTTGCCAGCTCTGCAGCCATTGGTTTGAGTCCGCCGGCCTCTGCGCCTTCTTCACCGTCACCTTCGCCTACTTCAATGACCAGTGGCTCATCATCAAAGGCATCTGTGTCTTTAGATGCGTATTCTTTGATCTTGGCAACGATGGCATCCATATCTTCCGTGCCGATTAAATCGATGATTTCTACCTGATCCTGATATCTCTTGATAGCTTCATCGTTGAGGTTCTCAATATACGGAATGGCACCGGTTGCACCGATAATCCTGTTATCTTTTACACCGTTCTGGTGAAGGGCTATGAATGCCTCTCCGGTAATATGTCCTTTAACTTCAGCTCCGGTAACTATGAAGTATCTGATATTCGGATTCGATATGATGTGTGCAACGACTTTCTCAATACCGAGGTTTTCTGTTTTACATGGTCCTGTAATTGCTGCGCCGGCTTCAAGTTGAGGACCGGCTGCAAGGTGTGAACCACATGTAATAACAGCTACGCTGTCCTGAATATCGCCAACGTCATACTCTCCTTTGAGTATTGGCCATCCAGGAGCTGCATCTCTCTTTGTTGCCATCTTACATCACTCCTAATGCGCCCATTACCAGAAGCATCAGTCCTGCAACTCCCAGACCGACAATTATGCCGTAGAATGCGTTTCCATAGAAACCTGCACTCTGTGAGGCGTTCTCACGTCCCGGGAATGAGTTGAGTAGCGGCTTGTCAGGTGCCAGAGAGTTTACAAGATCATCTGCTATTTTATCAAGTTCGTCAAGCTGTTCCATGATCGGATCCATTGAATAAGCAATGATATCCTCTCTTTCTGCTGCGAGCAATGAGGTAAGCGGATCCAGTACAAGATGTGCTTCCGGTGCTACATGAATCATGCTCATTCCAATTCCTCCTTAGAAGGCAAGAGCCCTGAACCTGTTACCAGGAATGCATCCCTTTTCACACGCTTATAGAATCCTGCAAAGGCGATGTACCAGATTGCCAATCCTATAAGGATTGTAAGGGTTCCTGATGCACCTTCGTTAACGGTTGCTACAATTCCTGCAATAATCATTGCGATAGCACCCTTCTCAAAACCGGTTGCAAGTGTACGATCCTGTGTCTCATCGGGACCGAGGTTTGCATTGAAGGGGTGCAGAATTGCAAGACCGCCTGCAATGAAAATAACTGCTATGTATCCGGTTGAGATGACTCCGATAAGTACCTCATCGAACATGAATGTTCCAATCATGGCAGTACTGAGGCCAATGATAGTGATGGTACCGGCTGTAGCAATCTCTGTCATGGACTGTTCCATGATGGGTATACCCATGTTGAGTACTTTGTTTGCAAGGACACCGACTATAAGTCCGATGATAGCTGCAGAGATCACTGCAACTATGGGTCCTGCTATGCCACCGACTGCAAGTCCGAATGTAGAGGCTACAACACCCATACCGAGTGCGAGCATACCTATGGAAGGTACACCTGTACCAAGACCGTAGCTTGCAACTCTTCTAACTGCTGCAGCACCCCATACGATACCGCAAATGGCAGCAAGGCCACCAAGGAAGGACATGTACTGTCCAACCATGCCCACAAGGAAATATGCTGCATATATTCCGATAATTCCGCCTACAACGCCAAAGGCTATTATATTGTTCTGGGGGATTCCTCCATGGGCTTCTCCTCCAGCTCCTCCTGCTGACATCTCAGAGACCTCCTATGGCAAGTACGCCCATAATCGCTGAGAAGAATGTTGCAATAAGGGATGCTATTACAGCTTTTGGGAATTTCTTGAACTTAGGATCATGGAAACCTTCTATGGTTCCGCCGATGTTGTATGAAGGGATTACCGCATTGACGAAGAAGATACCAACTGCGAAAATACTTGCAATTCCTACAAAAGCGTAAGTGCTAAGTCCGTTATTGATGCTGAGTAGAGTATAATATATAAGAGCTCCACCCAATCCACCAAGTGCGCCACCAATGACACCACTTACGAAGGATACTGTTGGTAGTGCATGTCCTTCAGTACCTTGGGATACGTAAAGATCCTGCCTGTCTTTTGTTATTGGGTCGTACTTGACTTTTGCTGATGCTGGTGGACAACCGACACCATAAACGTATACCAACTGTCCTACGATCATTGTGACCGATATCATTATCATGGCACCTACGGCACCGGATGCAAGAACAAGTGCCATGCTGTCTGTAGCATTCATCATTGCACCGGCAGTGACCAGTCCTGTAAGACCAGCACCAGCTGCAAGCTGAACAGTACCTGTTCCGATACCTGTTGCCTGTGCCATAGCTGCTGGAGCACCACCTACTGGAACGAAGTGAACGCTCCAGGAAATAAGCACTCCACCAAGTGTGATAAGTATTATATGCAAAATGTTAGCTATTAAAATTCCGACTATATCTATCAAGCTGCCACCTCTGCTTCTTCGTCTTGTTTATATGGACCATATGCATTGCGGGCGGCGACTTCAATGTTCCTGTTCCAGATTATGAGTACCAGTACGATAATTACTCCTGCAATAACTGATGCCCAGCCGACTGCATTACCCATAGTGGCATCGAATACCACGGTAATCCATCCGCTGAGGAATACTGTCATACCAAAAGCAATTCCTGTGACCGGTCCACCAAACTTGGCACAGAACCATGAATTGTCAATACCGTTCCTGATTCCGGATTCTGCTTTTCTCACGATGTTACCTGAGTTTGCAGCGTTGAGTCCGGATCCGAATTCTACATTCTGGAATTCACGTTCTGCACCATAGTGAACATCACCAGTGGATGATCCTATCGCACCAACAGTGATTCCCCAAATGAATGCCAGTAGTGGCAGTGAGAACGGGTGTCCTAGAACAGCTATCATAAGATATGATACCACAAGTATACAGAAAGTTGTGATGAATGCATATCCCATAATAACTGGAGTGTGTGATCTTAAAATGTCAAGATAAATTGGTTGTTTGAAACGTTTCTGACTTGCCGATCTGCCGAAATAAGATGATACTGAATAGGTGCCATGTACTGCTGCTGCAAGAATAGCTCCAATTGTCAATGCAAGAACAACGGATGCACCGGTGCCCATCAGAACTGAAGCGATGGTACCACCGATTGCACACATAAGTGCGTTTGATGGTGGTTCACCAGATACGGCTTTGTTATATATCCTGTGTGGATACATCATCTGGGGCGCTAATTGCACCTGGGAGTTTGGGTTACTCTGAGACCCTATATCTGATTCGAGGTCTTCAGATGCCCCTGCAATAGTTGCAGCTGCTCCGATAAGTGCCATTACGCCCATGCCTGTGAGCGGTTCCATTCACATTTCCTCCTTTTTTATTATATGCGCGTAAATCGTGCCAAAATTATAATAATCGCTTTTCGATTCGATGTTTTTTATCATAATTGATATGGCGTAGACTAACGTCAGGTGGTTTACATTATATTAAATACTTATTAAACCTTTCGAATAGATTCGATTAAAAAAGAGGTCTTTTATGAGTATATAATAAAAAAAATTGAAGAGCAGCCAACGGTATAAATATATATTTTGGTTTATATGAGTGAGCTATTTTTTAATCCCGGCGTGTAAAGCTAAGTATATATATGTCAGGTCTTGGTCTTTTGCCAGTACCTCGGGCAAAATCCATGTAACATCTATTGCAAAGTACACGACTGTTGAGTGAGGCTATTTCAGATGTACCTGGCACAACTCTTGCAAAAAGGAAAGACGGTTCTATCTCCAGACTCTCTGATGTCGTTTTCAAATATTCGTTGATGTGTCCCTCAAATATCTCAAGGTCATCGTATTGCAAACCTCTGGTGTTTATGGTAGTTCCTTTGCATCCGCAGGGCAGGGCAAAAGCATCTGCCTCTATGAGAAAAACAGGTTTTGCAAGCAGGTTTCGCAATTTTGTCTCAAGATCACCGCGGTTATTTGCTAATGTTTCTGTAATTGTCATTATTGCCCTCCATTTTCTTTCAGGGGCTTGAGTATATTTTCGCAGCCTTCAGTGGAATATACCTTGATAATCTTTTCTGCCAGTTTTTTACAGTACCCGCATTTATTGCAGACCTTAGTACATTGTTTCCACTGGGATATTGCACCCTCAAGCTCTTTGTTCGGTATGAAGAACAGGTCTCTTATGTCCCTGGGACAATCCAGCAGATCCATCAGGTTTCCGTCGTAACTTCTGTCAGTATATGCACGGACATTGTTCAGTATCCAGTTAGTGAAATGAGTTCTTCCGCCTATCTTGAAGGTGTCCGTGATATGCTCGTAATCCTTAAGATCCTCGGGTCGTATCCACGGTGATTTGATCAGTTGCTGAGGATCATTTATCCTTAGTGACAAACACTTGTAGTAATAATAATCGTCAAGCACGTTCAATTTTGGGCCCGGACCATTGGCATGTGAAAAGAAATTGAAATGTGCATATCTGAAAGGACACTGATAAAGACAACCTTCGTTCACCAGTAGTTTAAGGTCACATGAAACTGAGTCTTTGATGGCTTCCAGTCTTGTGAAATCCCTGTTTACAACCGGGTCCACAACGATGGTATCCGCACCCAGTTCCTCATAGAACTCGGCCTTCTGAGGAGAATCAACAAAGGAAAGGACGGATACAACTACTTCCATATCATAGTCTTTTGTCAGCATTTCCACAAAATATGGCTCTGCAATCGTTATCGAATCTATACCGATATCGTTGAGCCTGTCAAAGTACCAGTTAATCTTATTGAAGCCTTGGGGTGTGAGATGCTGACCGCCCATGCACGAGCTATTGAGTACTATCTCCATCTTCACACCTTTATCGTGTGCATACTCTGTCTGTTCCCGTATTTCCTCTAGCCCAGGTGCACTCAGGTTTGTCCTTCCGGTTCCCACATAGTCGGGAGTTCCTGCCATGTATACTGCATAGATGTCTTCAGAGCCGGATAACAGGTCCTCCAGTCCTTCCATGTGTCCCACGTGCGGTACGTAAAGTTTCATCGTTTGCTGGTACTCTTTAATTAAGATAAGCATTTTGGTGAAGCAAACCAAAAGTATATTATGTCGAACTTATCTCAGTCCTATACATGATACTAGGTGCCTCATCCTTTGCCGGCAGTCTGCCCGAGATTGCATCCGAAGTGCAGTCAGTTGAACTTTACATGCCAAAACTGGGCATTTACAAAAATTCAGAACTCCAGCAAGGGTTATTGGATAGCATTCTTGATGAACTATCCACACTTGACGTTCATACTTCACTGCATGCACCTTATTTTGCAGATGTTCCTACATATCCCAAGGATGTTGTAGTAGACACTGCGAAAATGGATGACAGGGAGTTTCGTCTAATCCGGGAATCTATCGAACTTGCTTCAAGACTTGGATCAAAGGCTATTGTACTGCATCCTGGTAGATTTGGCAGTGATTATGAAGCCAGTTTCAAAAAAATGGTATCTAACCTGAAAATCCTTGCTGCTTATGCAGGGGAATGCGGAGTTATGCTAGGGCTTGAGAACAAAGAAGGCACTTCAACTGGTAACATGTGTTGCAATGTCGAAGGACTTGTTCGAGCTGTGAGTGAAGTTAATTCTGATAATCTTGGTGCAACCTTCGATATAGGTCATGCTAACCTCACCTGTGGTGGTGACTCTGCAAAGCTTCATGAATTTGCAAAGACCCTTGCTCCACATGTGGTTCACGTGCATGTTCATGACAATAGCGGGGTCTGGACTGGTGAGTATGACGGGGATGAGCATCTGGCTCCTGGTGCAGGTACTATTGATTATACTGCCTTGAAAGAGCTGAAGAATTACAAAGGCATCTACAATATGGAAGTTTTCTCAATTGAGGATGTCCGTTCAGGAAAAGAAACAATAAAAAAGGCGTTTGGTATTCTGTAATAGCAATTTGATGTCCAGCTTTATTTTTTATTATCCATTTCTGGCTTCAAATCTTAAATGGTATAGTTAGGTGGCACCACCAGTACCAGTACGTCAGATATCTGCAGTACTTTTTCGGTGACAGATCCGACTAGTTTTTTCAGGCCATTCTTGCCCTGTGTGCCAATGACTATGCGATCAACACGCATATCTTCAGCAACCTCTACTATTTTTTCAGGAGCGCTACCATCTTCTATGATGGTTTTTATTTTTTCCCTGTCGCATCCTGTTTCCAAAAGAATGTCTACGATTGTGGAAATAACCTGATCCGCACCTTTTTTTTGCCATGTCTTTCTTGAGAATCCCTTATCCGGGACGACATGGAGGATAATTAGCTCATAGTCATGTTTTAGAGCTATCTTTCCTGCAACTTTGGCTGCATTTGAAGAATAAATTGAACCATCTGTAGGGATGAGTATTTTCATTCTATTTCTGAACTGTGCAAGTTATTCTTAAATATGTTGGAATACTATTGTGTAATACAATGGCTGCAATACCAAATGTGTGTCAGTCTGATAATTGGTGAATGACCATGAACAAATACCGCAAATTCAAAAAGATGAATAACAAAAGTTATTCCGATGTAACCCGGTTTTTGAAAGAGACAACACATCTTACGGCAAGGGAATGGGTCATCTCCAGGATGTGTGCTGATTTTAAGAATCTCTCCAATCAGTCGGAAATGACATGGATAGGCGAGAACCTGCCGGAGCTTGTTCCGTTCATGGATGAGTCTTATTCAAGACAGGAAGTTTCAAATGCTAGGGCATCTTTCAAGAAAAAAATTCAGCGCAGCGGTACTACGTTCTTTTATGCATATTATGCAGGCCTTATAACACAGGAAGAAATGCTATCGATGATCCACCAGATGGTAGCGGATATAAAAAAACTCATGGACACAGAAGGAAGCGAGGTTCCTGAAGAGCATGCCACAGAGGTTCAGTTACTCGTTGCCGAGGTACTGAGAAATATAAATGAATCACTGGATGAAGAGTATTAGCACTCTTCAAGCCCATTTCTTTTACAGTAGTTTAAATACCCAAGTAACATTCTCATCTCAATCTGCCTGATATACCTTGCCTGTACTTTGGATACATGCAAAGTGTTGTCTCCCATTTTTAGCTTTATGTCTGAATCTTTGGGCACACTCATGTCTGCAGAGACTATAGCAGGCCCGCCGCAGGTAGTGCACAGGCGGTAGTCCTTTTTAGAATTACGGATAAAGTCTTCAACTTCAGTTTCAACTTTTATTTCCCGGGGTGTGTCTATCATTGGTACAAGGCAGTATTCTGTATACTTAAGTCTTATCCATTGTCACCAACAATCTGTCGATTTGCAGGCTCCTGAGAAAAATGATATTAAAGTTTGAAGTAGCAATGTATTATACTAAAGATCTGCAAGATGCGGTCCTATGATCTTAAAAAAATAGTGAATAAATTAGTCATCGCAGCTTTGTACATAGTGAGTTAAAAATTTGGCATTGTTAATTAAACATAGCTAGTTCTTTATTCCTATATTTCATCAAGAGCAAAACGGAGATTTTTAGCATTTCAAGACTTTTAGTATAACACTTTGACTTTCTCCTTAGTCTTGCCAGGAAATGCCTAAATATGCTGTTGTATCCTTCAACAGTATATGTTTCTGCTTTTGATCGAGTATGGATGTTTCTGGGGACTAACTTGGCATATGCCCTCCAATAATCCGTCATTACTTCCCCAACCTCTTTTGTCTTTAACTTTTTCCAGAGTTTTTGTCCTGTTTTTGTTCCTCTGCTGCCAAAAGAGCAATCGATGAATTTCTTCCCATATCTATCAACAGCAATCCATATCCAGCAGTAGTTTTTTTATTCCCAATATAAGTATGCATCTCGTCCAATTCCACAACAGAAATCTCATTTTCACTTTTTAGATCCTCTAATTCACTACCAAATTTTCGAATCCATTTTTGAACAGAAACATGACTAACGCCCAAAAAACGTCCAATTGAACGAAATCCCAACCCCTCCAGATAGAGTTGTAAAGCCTGTCGCTTAACAGATACGGGGCTAGCGGTGGATTTTATATCTACTGAATAGTTGTATCCACAATCATGGCATTTGTAGCGTTGTCGACCATCAATCCTACCGTTCTTCTTATGACTGGAACTCTTACACTTTGGACAATTCATATATAAAAAGAGGCCATCATATTATATAACGATGTTTAATTACCAAAGCCAAAAATTTATATTTTAAGATTATTCCTCATTGGTTTCAAGACAATAGTACATATTTTTAAGCTCATTTTCTTTATAAATTTCACAGTCTCCTCATATGCAACCTTTTGCTTCATCAATTCATTTGCTCTTTTCAAAAGCACGAAATAATCCTTCCATGTGTTCGACTTCAAATAACTAGTGCATTACATTGTAATGTATGTCCAGTTTATTTTTCTCATTTAAATGAGGGTTTGTGCAAGTTTCATTTTCAGGGCAAATTTAAATTCAATGAGTTGTATTGTTAGACTCATGTTGATGAAAGACAGGGGTAAACTGGTCATATGGCCTGCGTACATCGATAAGACTAAATCAAGGCGTGACGGCCGCATTGTCTCCAGAAAGACTTCGGTGGAGTCCCCAACTATCAATGAAATAAATCAGGCGGCACAAAAGCTGGGACTCAATCCTGAGGTGGAGGCAGACAAGGCTTATCCTCGCAGCTGGTGGGAAACTAGTGGTAGGGTGCTTATAGATAATACTGCACCAAAGACTCATCTGTCCAGAAGGATATGCTCCGCTATCAAGGAAATGCGTTCCTGATAGTTTACTATTTTATTTCAAAAAAAGAATGATTGGGATATGGCTTATGCTATTGGCCACATTCCGAAGTTTGCATCAAGTATAAGGATAATAATTCCGATAACTATGCCAATCGTAATCACGGTTTTCGGATCTATGTGTATCGCTTTTTTGTCAGCCTCATAATAGCGCATAAGACCTGCAGATGACATCAGCCCGGCGCCGCTTGATTTCTTTTTTGTCATGTTATCTCCGTGTAAATGTTACTAGCAGTATTAATGATGTTTTTGTTGTTATTTATTGTCCTTCATGTAACTAATCGTTTAAAAGATTGTGCTCTCATACAATTATTTCGTCCAGCAAGAACGGTGGATAAAAAACACCTTTTTCCGTTATCACAGCAGTCACATTCTCCATAGGTGTCGCATCGAATGCCGGGTTGTATACCTTCACATCAGCAGGTGCTATCTGCACATCCTTGAAGAAACGCAACTCATCGGAATCTCTCTCCTCGATGGTAACAGTATCCTCCCAGTTTTCAGGATCAAGAGTGGATATGGGAGCAGCTACGTAGAATGGTATTTCATGTTCTTTTGCAAGTACCGAGTGGGTATAGGTCCCTATTTTATTGAAGACAGCATCTCCTGTAATCCTGTCGGCGCCTACGATGACCTTGTCAACCATACCCTTGCTCATTACATGGCCTGACATGGAATCGGCTATAAGTGTTACATCTATGTTGTCCTGCATGAGTTCCCACGTGGTGATCCTTCCACCCTGGTTCAGGGGTCTTGTTTCACATGCAATGACTTTGATCTCCTTTCCTTCCTCTACGGCTGAGCGTATTACACCAAGTGCGGTTCCCCAGTCAACACAGGCCATCTTCCCTGCATTGCAATGTGTCATGACCGTGTCACCATCATCAAGCAGTTTGGCACCGTATTTTCCCAGTTTTCTATTCGTTTCAACATCCTCATCTGCGATGTTTTTTGCTTCGGCCAGCACGATATCCTTTATACTGTCAAGGTCGTATGCATCCGAAATTGCATCGATTACCCTGTCCACACCCCATCCAAGGTTGACTGCTGTCGGGCGTGTGGCCTTGATGGTATTTGCCGCAACTTTCAGATCCTTTGTAAGACCATCCATATCATCAGCACTGCTCAGGGTTGCTGCAAGAGCGATACCAAATGCTCCGGCAGCTCCGAGGGCAGGCGCACCTCTGACACGCAGGGACTTGATTGCCTCGCAGAGAGAGGCAAGTGTTTTACACTCGATGACTTTGTAATCCACAGGGAGGAGTGTCTGGTCTATCATTATAATTGAATTTGATTCGTCATTCCAGTCAATAGTTCTCATGATATCTACCCGATTAAAAGTCATGCCTGGAATAAAAATGTGAAGGATACTTTAACTTTATGTTCGGTATATATCACTCAGCAATAAAATATGGTTCTCTATCAACTATTGCGGCGTTTACTTTTCTTTTAAGCCAAATTTTTAAATCGCCTTCTTCTTCCAATAAAGCAACTATCTCTTTAAGAGTAGATAGTGCTATTATGGCTCCTGCACTTAGCGCGTCTCTGCAATTAGATATTGCCGGTTCTGTAAATTCGGAATAGGATATGAAAAATCTTCTTGCATGCCCCCCTCTATTAAACAAGCGTACTAAGTGTTGGGATATGTCTGCCGTGCCGATGGGTGTATTCCACCATTTCATTTCAACTAAATAGAGGTGTCCTTCAAGTTCAATAAGTCCATCAATTTGTTCAATAATCCCTTCGGCACATTTGCCTTTTATAGTAAATGTCTCACGAACCGAAATGTTGTAACATGCAAATAAATCGTTTAAGACTTTTTCAAGAGATTTACCACGTTTTTGAGCATTTTGTTGTCCAAATAGTGAAAAAAGTTCAGTTTTAACACTTTGGAGTTTAATTGCTTTGTTTTGTTTTTCGGCACCTAACTTTTTTTGTTGCTCCAAACGCCTACGTTTTTCTTCATCCTTTTCAATTTTCATTTTTGTAAAGCTATCTTTAACATTTACCATGTCGCGTACTTGTGCAACTAATCCTCTCGCAGCTGCTCGATCATTATCCCAACAAACGCTGAAATCTTCAAATTCTGTTACCCGTTTTATTATTTCCCTTCTTGCCGCAAGCAATCTATCTCCTTGTTCATTAACCGCAGATAGGATTTCGCGTGAAACATGATATTTATTGAAATCGTTTCTATTAGTTTGCAATAAATCTTCGAAGGGTTTGTGATTTGTTTTGGAACTCCTGCTCCTTTAAAAAACAAGAGCAAATCTGGTTTTGATTTGCAAAGTTTTGGAATCACATCAATCAAGGTCTTTAGTAATTCCGGTGGATAATGATATGTTTTCTCTTTCATGTATAACAATATTACTGTTATTGTTCAAACTTTATTTATTCCAATAGTCCTTATTATTTTCCAATGCAAAAACCCCTGATAATCCATGATCCTGTTCACAAGACCATCATACTTGATGAGTTCGAACAGATGCTCCTGAGCACAAAGCACGTGCAGCGCCTGCGTCATATACAGCAACTTGGGTTAGTTGATCATGTTTATCCTGGTGCCAACCACACGCGTTTTGAGCACAGCATCGGAACCATGCACATGGCATCCGTAATAGGTCAGTCCCTGTCACTTGAGGACGAGGACATACGCAAGATACGTCTTGCCGGACTCCTGCATGATGTGGGTCACTCTGCATTCTCCCATGCAGTTGAGAATGTGCTCAAACGTAATCCTCTATTGCAACCAGTTATCGAGGGTAAGAAATTCATCAAACATGAGGCATTCTCGAAGGACATTATTTCCAGATTGCTCCCGCAGGATAATTATATCGCACAGTATGTGGAATCAGAATTTGGTACAGACCCGTTCCAATTCTTTGATGAGATCTCAAAGATAGCTACCGGGGATGCTCAGTCCATTTCAAAACCGTATCTTGCTCAAATAATCGCAGGTGATGTGGATGCCGACAGGATTGATTTTCTCCTGCGTGACTCGTATCACACGGGTGTTTCCTTCGGGCTCATAGATGTTGACCAGATAATCGGCAGTCTCATCATCAAGGATGAAAATGTCGTGCTGGGAAGCTCTGACGGCTCAAGCTATGGAAGCGATATGGCTCTGACGGCTGCTGAATCTTTGCTGATATCCAGGGCTCATCATTATACTGCGATCATACACAACCCGAAGACTCAGGCTGCCAGGGTGATGATACTCTATGCGCTTGAGGATGCACTCGAACATTTCAAGGATGCATCAGGGGTGGATATTGCAAAGGATGAGGTCGTTCGTTTCTTCACTGAATATAATGACAACGAGCTGCTCAATTTTATCCGATCAAGTGCATCTGAAAAATCATGTAAGTTACTGGATGACCTGCGTGATGGCAGGTTATATGTGCCGGTAGCCCGACTAAGTCAGAAAATTATCAGGCCATCAACAAGGATGGCACTCTCCACTATTGCTCGTCATGGGGTGGCTACAAAAAGGCTTGAGGCGAGACTTACTCAGGAATTTGGAGATGTACTTGTGGACCTTACGGTGGCTTCCGGCGTCCCGAAGAGTATGCGCATAGCCATCGGGGAGGAGGATGCTTTCTTTTACGATGAATCGGCACTTGCCAACGGTCTTGTGCGAGCAATCTCAAGACAGTTATCACTTACTGCTTTCTCTCACCCGGACGTGGTAACGGATAAAGATTCAAATGCTGTTCTCTCAGAGTTACGCAAGGTGGTCGATGACCTTTCACCCCGGCTGCTTAATTTCACTCGTGAAGATCAGTATCTTCCAATAGAAGGCATAATCCTGTTGTTCTATGCAGTGCACAGTCTCTTCACAGAAGAGAAACCGGGTTATATTTCAATCCCGCGTCTTCGGCATATTACCTGGCTTTATCGTACCATCCGTGAACTAAGTGGCTTCCCTAAATTGAAGAACCTTTTCGATTACTCTTTCCATGAAAGATACGGTTTCCCCTACAGTGATCGGCTCTTTGAGGATATACAGATACTTGTGGCTATGGGGATTGTTGATGAAGACCTGCGTTACTATGAAAAGGGTGGAAGGTTCCGGCAGAGTTATGAATATGTGCTGACATGGGATGGAGTCGAGTATGCAAGGGCGCTTGCAGATGCCTACAGGCAGGAGTTCGAAGAGATAATGGATTATCTTGTGATGAATAAGCATTCGGTTCCAAGGGATATTGTCACTATTCCGCTTAGCAGGTATGCATCACGAAAACGCCAGAAAGGTGTAAATTAAATGCAATCAGGTGAATTGGTTATGCTTAAGACCTCCTACAGGGGTAAGGTCAGGGAGTTTATTGTAAAAGTATCCGATGATGAGTTCCATACGGATTTCGGGATAATCGATCTTTCGGTTCTGCTGGAAAAGTCACCTGGTGACAGTGTGACATCACATATGGGTCAGGAATTTACGTTGCAGCGTCCGAGAATGCCTGATTTTTTCAATCATGCGAAAAGAACCGGTGCTCCTATGATGCCCAAGGACATTGGCACTGTAATTGCATATACCGGACTCAATAAGGATGATGCTGTACTTGATGCCGGAACCGGCTCAGGGATACTTGCAATGTATCTGGGGTCTATAGCAAAACATGTCCTCAGTTATGAGGTGCGTGAGGATTTCGTGGATGTTGCCAAGCAGAATGTCCTGAATGCAGGGCTTGATAATGTGGAAATAAGATGCGGCAATATCGTCGATGAGATATCTTCCATTGAAGATAGTTTTGATGTAGTTACTCTGGATACCCAGGATTCAAAGGATGTCATCCCCCATGTCAGGAAAGTATTGAATCCTGGTGGTTTCCTGGTTACATATTCTCCATTTTTTGAGCAAACAAAGGATATCAGGAAGGCAATTGATGTCGCAGGTTTCTACGATGTCAGGACTATGGAATTTTCCGAGCGTGAGATATCCTTTTCAGAAAGAGGTACCAGGCCGGCAACTTCAAGGGTCGGTCATACAGGCTTCATTACTATAGCAAGGGTCTGAATTATTTTTTATCTTATACCTTCATTGGTGATTTCGAAGTTGCAGGTGCTGCCTTCACGTATTGAGCGGTGTTTCCAGAGCTTGGCACGTCTGGTGCCTTCTCCTGTTTTTTCCAGCTGGAAGATTGTCTTGGAGATGTGTTCTATTCCGCTCCCTCCAATGGGTTTCAGTGTACCTGTAACCACATCGCTGTAGACCTGGTTGGTAATGACAACAGCGAGCTTGTGTTTGCGTGCGATACTATGTAGGAATCCTATCTGGTTTGCAAGTTCCCGCCTTGACCTTATGCTTGATTCTTCCTGGTCAAGTTCAAACCTGTAGAAGGCGGTTGCGGAATCGACTACTATCAGGCCTATCCTGTCTGACGCAAGCTTCTCTATTTCTTTCACTGCAGCATACTGTTCTTCAAAGCTGGTCGGCTCGAAGATGATAATTTCCCGGGCTATTTCTTTTGCATCTTCTCCGGCTATCTGCTTGAATCTCTGGGGTGAGATGGCTTCTGTATCGATATATATGACTTTTTTTCCTTTTTTGACACACTCAATGGCCAGCTGCATGCACAGGTTCGTTTTACCGCTTCCAGCTTCTCCGAATATCTGTGTCACGATACCGGTTTCAAAACCTCCTTCAAGGAGTTTGTCTATGGACTGGCTGCCGGATGATAGCTGTTTGGTTATCTTTTACACCTCTTGTTCTGAACTACGTGCTATAATAGAATTTATAATATACATCTTTTGTCAATGTTATTGCAGTTCTCTTTATGTGTCTTTCTTTTTGCTTGCTTTTTTTTTGTTGGGGGCAAATCTTGGTCTGCGTATATTTATTATTATAAAATACATATAACACCAATACTGTGTCATATATGTTATCAAACATGTTTCATATATGGTATTAATATTGTTTCTTGTATATTCAAATGGAGTTTGAAAAAGCATTATTAAGCTAAAGCTCATTTGTATAATTTACCTCACGGTGAAGAAGATTAAGTTAAAAACAATGCCACTCGTATATGCTTTTGCGGTTGGCATTGTTGTTTCTCTCCAGGAGGTCAGTTATATAAATATTGCTTTATAAATAAGAAGGGACGCGAGAAACATGGCTGAAGTTATTATATATACTACAAAAACATGCCCGAAATGTGAACAGCTGAAAACGGTACTTGAATCAAAGGGTATTCCTTTCGAAACAGCCGACATGTCAACTCCAGAAGCCCTCACTGAATTGAAATTCAATGGTGTGTTCACCATGACCGCACCGGTCCTTCAGATAAACGACGAGTTTTTAACTCATAAAGACCTTTTCAAGGGTCCTGATGTTAACCTGGAAGTATTGGGTAGTATAATCTAAATGCAATCAAATTGAGGTGGGAATGATGGACGTATGTGCTACTAATACAAAAGGAAAAATAGAACTTGACAGGTCAGACTTGGGAACTGGCAAACAGGTTCGCGCAGAGGAAGATGAGAGGATAGATATCAGTATGACACCGCTTACAAAACCAAATGCTATTCAAAAGACACTTGATGGTCACACGATCTCCATAATGCCCAAGGTGCGTACCACAGTGGGGCATATGGTTGAATGGGACCGCAATATCATTATCAACCAGTTAATAAAAGAGACTAAACTTGCTGAGAGGTTCCATGGAAAACCTGGTATGGAAAAGGAAGAGGCTCAGGATATTGCAAAGGAAGTTGAGCGCCGTATCAGAAGTCTTGATCTGAAGTTCCTTTCAGGTCCTCTTATCAGGGAAATAGTAAATATAGTACTTCTTGAGAGGGGACATGTTGAGTGGAGGAATATCTCTACAAGGGTAGGTACTCCTGTATACGATGCATGCGAGATTGACCTTGGAAGTGGTTTTGAGGCCAAGGACAATGCGAACCTGCAGGAAAACGCTGAGACCTCTCACAAGAAAAAAGCAGATAAAATATCCAAGGAGCAGTATTTGCTTTTGCTGCCTCCGGAAACTGCAGATTTGCATCTTAACGGTGATCTTCACATACATGACCTGGAATATCTCGGTACCCGTGCATTCTGTCAGGACTGGGATCTCAGGTATTTCTTTTATTATGGACTCATGCCGGACGGCTCAGGTGCAAAGGCAAGTGTAGCCGGTCCTGCCATGAAGGCTGAAGTAGCCATACTGCATGCTGTGAAGGCACTCGGAAGTGCCCAGACTAATTTCGCAGGTGGACAGGGCTTTTACAACTTCCTTACTTTCATGGCTCCTTACTTCGAAAGCAAGAGCTACAATGACATAAAGCAGCTCATGCAGATGTTCGTATATGAGATGACCCAGATGATGGTAGCCCGCGGTGGACAGGTTGTATTCTCCTCCGTTCAACTGTCCCCCGGTGTACCAAAGCTTTGGAGAGATAAACCTGCAGTTTTCAAGGGCAGGGTCCATGACGGTGACAACGGTACACAGAAGCGTACCTATGGTGAGTTCGAGCGCGAAGTGCGCCTGGCTTTCAAGGCTCTTATGGATGTAATGATAGAAGGCGACAACTGGGGCAAGCCATTTAACTTCCCCAAGCCGGAAATCTCAATCGAGCCTGATTTCATGGAAGAGGATGAGTTCTTCAACAGGGCACATCCTGACCTGCCAAGTTACGAAGAACTATACGACATGACTTTTGAGTTGGCTGCAAAGTTCGGTACACCTTATTTCGATAATCAGTTACCTGAATACAGAGGTGCAGGCGAAGGTATATCCTGCTATCAGTGCTGTGCATACCAGTTCTCAGCCAATGCTGATGCTGATGACAGTTTTGAGGATAAGCTCCTGTTCAAGGACGGAAAACACTTTTCCATGGGTTCCTGGCAGGTCGTGTCCCTTAATTGTCCGAGAGCTGCATACAGAGCTAACGGGGATGACAGTGCCCTGTTTACAGATCTGAAGGTTCTCATGGATCAGTGTATAAAACTGTTCAAGACAAAGCGCAGCTGGATGGAGAGCATTATAGAGAGCAACAGGATGCCCTTTGCGACCCAGAGGCCAAAAGACCCGGTCACCGGCAAGAAAGGTGCAATAGCTGTTGATATTGATGCGCTGGTCTGCACTATCGGTGTAATCGGCATAAACGAAATGGTTCAGTATCACACAGGTTCCCAGATACATGAGTCAAAGGATGCTTTCAAGTTCGCTATCAGGGTGATGACCGAGATGGAGATGTACGCACATGAGCTCAGCCAGAAACACGGTCTGGAAATAGCACTTGCACGTACTCCGGCAGAGACAACAGGTCAGAGGTTTGCAGTATCCGACCTGCTGCATGATGAGTACAAGGAGTCCGTACTTGAGGTTGTCAAGGGTGACAAGGAAGCAGCCCTTGCAAAACTCGGAAAGGCTCATGACCTTCCGGTCTATTACACCAATGGTACGCATGTACCACCAGGTGCCAATGTATCCCTGATCGACAGGATCAATATCGAACACGTATTCTTCCCAATAGTTGACGGCGGTAACATCTGCCATATCTGGATGGGTGAAGGTGCGCCTGATGCGAAGGGACTCAAGGAATTTGCAATGAACATTGCAAGGAACACCCAGATTGGCTATTTCGCTTTCACCAAGGATATGACTGTCTGTCTCAATGACTTCCACATAATGTCCGGCCTGAAATGCTCCTGTGAGAACTGCGGTTCAAACGATGTTGAGCAGCTTTCAAGGGTAACCGGATATGTGCAGGCTGTGAACGGCTGGAACAATGCCAAGAAACAGGAGCTTGAAGACAGGATGCGTTACAGTTCAAGTGATATGATCTGATCGCATGAAGCTCAATTACGGTAGTTCTGTTCCGATCTCTACCATAGACTGGCACGGGCATGTGTCAGTCGTCTTTTTTTTAAGAGGATGTCCATTCAGGTGTCCTTATTGCCAGAACCATTCACTTCTTTTTGAAAGCAACGTAGTGGATACGTCAGTACTTGAAGCAGAAATAAAGAAGTCCAGACCATTTGTAAGTAACGTGGTTTTCTCAGGGGGCGAACCCCTGATGCAGAAGGATGCTGTGAAGCACCTTGCAGGTTTTGCAAAGAAAATAGGTTTGCTCGTCGGTATTCATACCAACGGCTATTATCCTCACGTAATGGCCGAATTGATGGAAGAAGGCCTTGTGGACAAATTCTTTATCGATGTAAAAGCTCCTCTGGATAATGCCGAGGATTATGCAAAGGCAATTGGCTGCAAGGACTATACTGATATTCACATTGACCCACAGCTTGTAATGGAAAAAGTGACAGAATCCATTAATCTGGTTCTGGGGAACAATGTTGAACTTGAGTTAAGGACGACCATAATCAGGGATTTCATGGGAAGTTCTGATGATGTCTGCAATATTGCAAGGTCCATTAGTGAATTAACAGGCAGAAAGGATGTTGTTTATGTCCTCCAGCAGGGATTTGCTGAAAATGCCATGCTTGAATCTCTCAGGGACATAAAACCATTGAGCAGGGATGAAATGCTTGAACTTGCTGACCTTACCCACGAGTTCCTTGACAATATATATGTACGGACAAAAGAGAAGGGTAACGAAAAGGTTAACTTCGAATCAGTTTGAACCTTAAGCAATTTTTTAATACTTCCCAGTCCTTCATTTAATCATGCTTAAAATGGGTATGATTAAATGAAAATCAAATACTTCTCAGTAATTATTTTTTTACTTGTGGCTACTCTGATCTCTGGTTGTATGGGAGTCAATGAAAAAACTTCTTCGCAATCAGCTGATTATCTCGTGGTTGAAGATTATGATGATTCCTTTGCAAGAAATGCGGCTGTGGGTGAAGCTGAATATGATGGTGATTATGGTGGCGCCTCAAATGGTTTTGTGGATCGTAAGACAATAACAACTGTTGACATGACATTAAGGGTCAATGATGCCGCAGCAAGTCTGGATGAGATCTCAAAAATGGCGCTTGCTTCAGGTGGATATGTTTCCAGTTCTTCTGTCTACGATTCATATTATGAATCTGATGCCGGTAAAGAGGGCTATGTTACGGTCAGGGTTCCCGAATCCGAATATTCTTCGTTCCTCGATAATGTGGAGGACTTGGGGGAAGTAACATCTAAAAGTGTAAATGCACAGGATGTAACGGAAGAATACATCGATGTGACTGCACGTCTGGATAATCTTAAAATACAGGAAACCCGCCTTCAGGAAATACTCAATATGACCGTAACGGTTGAAGAGGTTCTCAGTGTGGAAAAGGAACTTGGCAGGGTGCGCGGTGAGATTGAAAGCCTTACGGGAAGGTTGAATTACCTAGAAGACCGGATCGAGTTTTCAACCATAAATATACGTGTCACAGAACCAAGGCCAATTACTCGTTCATGGGGAATCAGGGATGCACTATCCGAATCTGTCAACGGATTCATCTCAATGGTAAATGCCTTGATAGTGCTTGTGGGATATGTTCTGCCATTGGTTATTATTGTAGCAGTCTTCGGTGGAGCTTTTGTAGCATTGAGAAGAAGGGTGCGTAGGTAAATTATTTCCCTGCAGACCAGGGTTGTATAAATTTTGTTGATGTTTTCATATCAGCAAAATTTATTTATTTTAACTAAGTTCTATTAGTTATTCATTTGCTGTTTATCACTTCGTGCTAAGTAATTATATATAGTCACATCAAAATAGCAGGTAAAATATGACTGGCTCTACTCCTGTATCTGAAATAGGTGAGCGTTCACTTATAAAGCGTTTATCCGGTATTTTCAATAATGGTTGCAACCCTGATGTTCGCATCGGATCTGGAACTGATGATTGTGCAGTTGTTGACATCTCTGGTGATGAATATCTGGTGGTAACTACGGATATGCTGCACAGGAAAACCGATTTTCCCTTACAGATGACTCCCTGGCAGATAGGCTGGATGTCTGCGGCAGTTAATTTGAGCGATGTGGCGTCCATGGGTGCACGTCCAATAGGTTTTCTTTCTGCCATGGGTTTTTCCAAAGACACGGATATTTCCTTTGTTGAGGAAATTTCCAGAGGAATGGATGATTGTGCCAAATTCTGTGGCACTTCAGTCATAGGTGGGGATATTGACACCCACGATGAACTAACTATTACTGGTACTGCACTTGGCAAAGTCAAAAAATCTGAACTGTTGACCCGAAAAGGTGTAAGGATCGGTGATAAGGTCTGTGTGACAGGTTTTGCGGGTTCCGCAGGTGCAGCACTTCATGCGATTGAAAAAAATATTACAATTCCTGGTAGTCTTCTCAATAAACTGCTTACGCCTATTCCTTGTGTTAACGAAGCGATGAAACTTGCGAGTTCCGGTGCTGTAACATGTATGATGGACACAAGTGATGGCCTTGCAATGTCTTTGCACGACCTTGCTGATATTAATGGTGTCGGGTTCAGGATATATGAGTCCATGCTGCCTGTGCATGAGGACCTCGGGAATTATGTAACCTCCGATCCGGATGAGCAGACGGACTTTGCACTTTACACAGGCGGAGACTTTGAACTGCTTTTCACGGTTTCCCCGGATAAACTGGAAGAAGCACGTGCTGCATGTAACTTAAGTATTATAGGTGAAGTAGTTGAACAAACAGTTGGTATTCGCATTGAGCGAAAGGAAGGCACAGACCTGTCGATAAATCGAAAAGGTTATCTACAATTGGGGGATTAAGATTAGGCATGATTAGTTTACGTTGTTTACAATTTAGTTGTTTATAGTTTAAGGAAGTTTTATAATGCAAAAGAAATTTCAATTTATTTTAATCGCATTTTCATTAATGCTTTTCTGCAGCACTGTAGGCTCGGCCGCAAATGTTACTGCTGATTTTACATCAAATGTAACTTCAGGTGACGTTCCGTTGGTTGTGCAATTCACAAACAACTCTCTCAATGCGACTTCTTGGTCCTGGGATTTTAATAATGATGGTACTAATGATTCCTCAGAACAAAATCCGATTTACACTTACACTTCTGACGGTACCTATACTGTTGTTCTCTTTGCAGTAAATGGAACTGAAAGTGCCGTGGAAACAAAAATGGACTATATAGTAGTTAATGCAGTAAGTTCTGATATTGAACCGGTTGCAGATTTCACAGCAAACATAACTTCTGGTGACAATCCTCTTACTGTCTTATTCACTGATAGCTCTACAAATGCTACAGAGTGGTACTGGGACTTTGATAATGATGGCACTAATGATTCCACAGAGCAGAATCCAATTTTCAACTATACTTCTGACGGTACATATACTGTTGTCCTCACTGCAGTAAATGGAACTGCAAGTAACGTGAAAACAAGAGCTGACTACATAACAGTTAATGCAGTAAGTTCTGATATTGAACCGGTTGCAGATTTCACAGCAAACATAACTTCTGGTGACAATCCTCTTACTGTTTTATTCACTGATAGTTCTACAAATGCTACAGAGTGGTACTGGGACTTTGATAATGATGGCACTAATGATTCCACAGAACAGAATCCAATTTTCAACTATACTTCTGACGGTACATATACTGTTGTCCTCACTGCAGTAAATGGAACTGCAAGTGACGTGAAAACAAGAGCTGCTTACATAACTGTCAGTACTCCTGCTTCAACTATTCCAGATGCATCTTTCACTACAAATGTCACTGAAGGGACAGTTTCTCTTGCAGTAACGTTCAATGACACTTCAAGTAATACTCCAACATCCTGGTCCTGGGACTTTGGAGATGGTGGTTCTTCCATTGCACAGCATCCTGTGCATACTTATACTTCCACAGGTGCTTTCAATGTTACTTTGACAGCAACCAATGGTGATGGTTCAGACGTAGCCACGAAAACGATAAATGTGTACTCAAAAACCTACTTCACAGGAGACCGTATCTGGGATGAGAATGCCGTTCAGTCACCTGACAAGTATACCTGGAATGCAAATAGTTTCTCAGGATTCTTCTATGACCTCGAATCAGGGCTGAGTTCCGAGAACCTGACAATTTTCAACATTGATCGCACACTTGGTGACGGTGATATTCTCTATCAGACAGCACCAGTTGATACTGATTTTGATCATAGCGGCTGGGGTTCATATCAGGTTATTGGTTTCATGGCAGAGAAATACTTTGCAGGATATACTGTTAACACTACAATTGATGGTGTTGATGTAGTAAGTATGATTTCTTCAGGGCAGTTGTCAAAGATCCTTATTGACGATGATGAAAAAGAGTCTGCGTACTCAGGGTCATCGATCATACTTGAGGAGGATTACAGGCTCAATATCGTTGAGGTTGATAAGGATGGTGACAAGGTATTTGTCACACTCACCAAAGATGGGGATGAACTTGACAGTTCTGTAATCTCAGGTGGCGACGATTATACCTATAAGGAAGATCTTGGCGACGCTGATGATGTTATAATACTCGCCGTTCACTTTGATCAAATATTCAGTGGTAGCGAGTCAAATGCTGTTTTCGTGGAAGGTATTTTCCAGATATCGGATGAGTACATTGAAGTTGACGACGGTGAATCCTATGGCGATATGGAGATTACCAGAATCGATGATGATCTTATCGAAATGGAAAATGATGGTTCAGTTTCCCTTTCCAAAGGAAAGTCCGTAACTCTTATGGGTAAGATAAAGCTCCTTGTTGCCGACAGCGATGATCTTAGGTTTGCTCCGTTCGTCGATATGACCGATCCGGGTACATATGAACTGCGTAGTACGGTAGTTGTAGGGGACACTCCATTTACATGGACACCTCTGAATTTTGAAGGCTTCTACTATGATATCGATGAGGGCATCCAGACTGAGACTCTCGAAATAGAGTCCATTTCAGGTAGGACAATTTCATCAGGGAAACTTGTATACACAAGTACTCCTGCATCCGTTGAATTTGAACACTCTGACTGGGGTAAGTTCAACGTGGTCGGTTTCCTGGCTGAGAAGTACTTTACAGGGTACACCGGTGCTACAGATATTGATGGTGTCAGTACATTAAATCTCATTTCCGATGGTCAGTTATCTAAGGTACTGGTGGATGAGGATTCTAAAGCTTCAGTCTTCTCTGGGTCTGAACTTGTTCTTGAAGAAGGTTACACTTTGGAGATAGTGGAAGTTGACGTGAACGGTGAAAGTGTCCTCATCGAACTATATAAAGATGGAGATGAAGTAGATACTGATATTGTGTCCTCTGATGCTGATTATGTGTTCGAGAAGGACCTTGGAGATGCAGATGACGTACCTATAATCATAATACACTTCAATGAAGTTTTCAGAGGAAGCGAAAGCAATGCCGTGTTTGTAGAGGGAATGTTCCAGATATCTGAAGATTACATCACCTTGGAAAGTGGTGATAACTATGGAGACATGGAAATCGATAGCTTCGGTACTTCAATTGTGATGTCAAACGATAATTCGATTTCCCTTAACAAGGACAATGAAATCGAGCTAATGGATAATGTTAGGATAAAGGTAGCAGACTCTGATACACTCAGATACTATCCATTTGTCGAAGTAAAAACAGCAGCTTCCGAAACTCTGGATGTTGAACTGAGCCAGTCCACTATTGTGGAAGGGGAAGAACTAACTATCACCGTAAATGCACGTGGCGCATCAATTGGTGATGCCACCATTAAGGTAGAAGGTACAACAATTGGAACAACTGCTGCTGATGGTACTCTGGCTTACACTCCTTCAGAAGCAGGTACTTTTGAGGTAACGGCTGAAAAGGACGATTATGCCTCAGGTTCAGAAGATCTTGAAGTTATTGATAAGAACGATGAGACCAAAAAGATGAGTGTTGAGGTGTCACCGGATGAAGTCTATGAAGGTACATCAATGACTATATTTGTTCTAAAGGCAATTGGCGGCGATGGTATTTCAGGTGCAGATGTCACATTTGATGGAAAGTCTATTGGTACAACTGATAATGATGGTACTATAAGCTATACTGCAACAGAGGCCGGAACACACAAGATCATTGCTAGTAAATCAGGTCTTCTTGAGGCAGAACTCGATCTTAGGGTAGACGAACTTGCAGCTAAATTTGAATTCAGCAACCTTGCGATAACTCCACTTGAAATAAAGCAGGGTAAGGAAGCTACTATAAGTGTCGATGTTGTCAATACTGGTACTGATGCAGGCGATTACACTGTGGACCTTAAGGTCGATGATGTGGTTCTTGATTCACAGTTTATCAGCCTCTCCGTTGGTAATTCCACTACCATTGAGTTCTCTCATGTGGAAGAAGAGCCAGGGATCTATGAGGTGAAAGTTGGTGACCTTACAACTACATATGAGGTGTTTGAAAAATCCGGTACCCTGTTCTATGTACTTGGAGCAATAGCACTGGCAGCAGTAGGGGGAATTGCTTACTTATTCACAGCAGGTGGATGGACTGTAGAAATAGCACAGGCAAAAGTAGCTGAAGCAATAGAATCAATAAAAGAGTTGGTCGGGAATATCCGATAAACTCTTTTTAAACATTTTTAACTTATTTTTTTTGCCACAAGTTCTATAGCTTCTAAAAGACTGTTCTTTGGCATTATTGTGGCAACCGGTATTCTTAATATTTTCTCAACAGTGGGACTTACTATTGGTGCACATACCAGAGCTTTTGCACCATCTCTTTCAGCCCTGATTGCAGCGATTATGGCTTCTTCCATGGAGGTCGCAGAGTATTCCCTTATTGTGCAAAGACTTCCACATATCTTTCTTTTTGTTTCACTGATATTGTCAAGTACCGGTCTGGCAGCAATTACGGCAATGAACTCTCCTTTTTCTGAACCCTCAAGTTTTTTTATCGTTTTTATTATCTGCCTCAATGTTTTGACATTCGGTTCCCTTTTTCCAGACATTATCTTATAAAGGGTACTTGCAGGAATGCCTGCATTTTCGGCAAATTCTGCCATATTCATATTCAGCTCTTCCTTTATGGTACTTGAAAGGATCTTCCTGAAATCATCATCAGATTCAAAAACAGCATCTATTATTTTATCAGCAGCACTCATCTCCATACACCTGTAGTTTTTAATATCCTATAAAGGATAAGGTGTACCTATAATTAATACTTTTAGGCAATCGAACTCATGAAATGTAGAAATATATATAATATATTGGAATCTGACTTCAAATTATCTAATTATTACTTAGGGTGATAATGTGAATTACAAACAGACAATCAAAGTAACTTCCACTTTATTTTTTGTTATTGCTCTGATAGCAGCAGTATTCATCTCAGGATGTGCTGAGCAAACAACAGAGCAGGACGAGCAAGCAGAAACCATTACAGAACTCACATTTGGCTACCAGCCAAGTACCCATCAGGTAGCTTATCTGATGGCAAAAGATAAAGGATGGTGGGCTGAGGACCTCGGTCCCCTGGGAATTGAGACCATCGATGATAAAGTGTTCCCCACAGGTGCTCCTGAAATGCAGGCAATGCTTTCCGGTGAGATCGATGTTGCATATGTAGGAGCAGCTCCTGTTATATCTGCACTGGCAAGTGGCCTAGATGCAAAGATAGTTGCGGCAGTGCAGACACAGGGTTCTGATGTCGTACTGCGCACCGAGCTTCCATACGAGAGTCCCGAGGACCTTAAGGGTCTGAAGATCGCCACTTTCCCCCCGGGCACTATCCAGGATACTCTTCTGAGGAACTGGCTTGCAGAAAATAATGTTGATCCTGATGCTGATGTAACCATTGTGCCAATGGGTCCCGGAGATGCAATGACAGCAATCTCAGCCAATCAGGTTGATGCAGTTTTCCTGCCACATCCCGCACCTACTCTCATTGAGGAGGAAGGTGTCGGAAGATCTGTTGTATCCTCTGGAGAGGTACAGGAGGATCATGCCTGCTGTGTTGTCGCTGTGAGTGGTGAACTTATCCGTGAGAATCCTGAGGTCGTACAGCAGATCGTAGAAACCCATACACGTTCAACAGAGTACGTTTCTGAGAACACGGACGAGGCTGCACAGGTATTTGCCGATGACCAGGACTGGGATATTGAAGTAGTTAAAGCGTCCATTTCTGATTGGGATGGTAGCTGGGTTTCTGATCCATCTCTTGTAGTCAATTCAACAGTGGACTATGCCCAGGTACAGTATGAATTAGGTTATATCAGTACTGAACTTGAAGAAGATGACATATTCGATCTGAGCTTCTATGAAGCTCAAGATCAATAATCCTTTTTTCTTTTTTGATAATAATTTAAATAATAAGTAGACATTTCTACTGTCTGTCCGGAGGTCTTTATCTCCAGTTACCGGAGGATTCATGGTAAAAAAACATCTTCAGATCCTGAGTGAAAAAAAAGTGGAAATAGCCTCTATATGTTCTGCAATTATTCTTTGGCAGCTTGTGGCTGTTTATATTGTGCAGAATAAGTTCTACCTGCCAAGTTTTACGGATGTGACTCTTGCGTTCATATCCATAATGGCAAAAGATGCTAAGTTAAGTATTATAGGTTTGGATCTTCAACTTCCGGTTTTGATAGTAGACCTTCTTTACAGTCTTCTGTATTTCTGGATTGGTATGTTTTCTGCACTTGCAATTGGCATTCCTCTGGGAATGGTAATGGGCTGGTTCCGTACAGTTGATCGTATAGTTGATCCTTTAATTGAACTCGTACGTCCTATTCCACCACTTGCCTGGATTCCTTTTGCTATCATATGGATTGGACTTAACCCACTGGCTGCAGGCTTTCTGATATTTATCGGAGCAGTCTTTCCAATTATAATAAATACTTTTACAGGTTTTAAGAGCGTTTCCCGTGTTTATGTTGAAGCAGCAAAGGTGCTGGGCTGTAATACCAATCGTGAATTGATCAGATATGTGGCTCTTCCCTATGCACTTCCTTCAGTTGCTGCAGGTATTCGGATTGCCATGGGAGTTGGCTGGATGTGTCTCGTTGCTGCAGAAATGTTCGGTGTGAGCAGGAACGGACTTGGTTACAAGATATGGCATCATTACTATCTACATAACATGGACTTTGTGCTTGTTTACATGTTAATACTTGGTTTCCTTGGATTATTCATTGACAGATTGCTGCGTTATTATATCGATGGAAAGCTCCTCAAATGGCGTAAAGGGGTTGTGATATGATGGGAAAGGTAAAAGTAAACAATGTTTTTCGCAGATTTACAAAAGATGAAGATACGTCTACACTTGCACTGGAAAATGTCAATCTTGAAGTAAACGATAAGGATTTTGTATGTTTCATAGGTCCATCAGGTTGTGGAAAAACCACATTCCTCAGAATAATATCCGGGCTTGATAAGCCGGATGAAGGTGAAGTATATCTGGATGGCAAAAAAATAGAATCTCCTGGTCCTGACAGGGGAATGGTTTTCCAGGAATATTCCCTGTTCCCATGGAAATCAGTTATCGATAATATTATATTCGGTCCTCAGATGAGTGGGATAAAAAAGAAAGATGCACTTAAGGATGCTGAAAAATATCTGGAACTGGTTGGACTCCAGCAATTCAGGGACAGTTATCCCTATGAGTTGTCAGGCGGTATGAAGCAGAGAGTAGCCATTGCAAGAGCTCTTGCAAACGAACCTTCAGTTCTGCTTATGGACGAACCTTTCGGTGCACTGGATGCTCAGACGCGCAATATTCTTCAGCAGGAACTTTTGGATATATGGCAAAAAAAACATATTACTGTTCTTTTTGTCACACATAGTGTTGATGAGGCAGTGTTCCTTGCTGATAAAATCGTATTGATGAGTGCACGTCCCGGTAAAATAAAGGAAATAATCAATGTAGATTTGCCAAGGCCACGTGACAGAACAAGTCTTGAAGCAAATGTGCTTCGTGACAGGATTTTGAAATCTCTCCTGAAGGAACAAACAAAATAATCATTTTTGCGTTCATTCGGAACGCACAATTACTTTTGTTCCTGATTCTATTTCTTTTATGCTGACTTTTCCAACAAGTTCCATTGTGCTGTTTGCTTTTGCAAATTTGATTTTGCAACCGGGGCGCACAAGCATCTCTTTTCCTGCAATTGCGGAACCGTTGATTTCTACAGAGTCTAATATTCTAAGTTCGCCTGACGCTTCAACATTGCCATTGATCTCTGATTTTGAACCTATGATCATTTCATCTGCTTTTATATTCCCTTTCACAAAAGTTCCTTTTCCAAGTTTCAGGATACCCTTCACATTTAAATCCTTCCAGAAATTGGAACCTGCTCCAACTATAAAGTTTCCGTCAATGTTGACGTCTCCTTCAAAAAAGGTCTTTTTGCCGGCAATATAAGTATTAGAATCCTCATGATATTTGATCGCATTTTCACTCATCTTGGGTCACTCTGTCTACTTCAATAGTTTTTTCTGATTATAAATGCTACCCAAAATGTCAATATTCTATTTTAATTATGAGTCTGAATTCAGTTTTTACTGTTATTTTTTTAATAGGGTTTATATACAATAAAATACCAAATACTAGATATAATATATTATATATTCAATATAATTGCATGTATCTGGTTACCATTAATGTAGATTTTCTACAATGTGTTTGCCAGGTTCATAGGTGTATAGATGGCCACAAAAAAAGAAAGACTCGATTTTTCGGATGAGGGGAGTGTTAACTCTCTAAATGTAGAAAATTCGGTACAAGGACTCGCCAATAAAATTCCTTTTAAAGATATTGAGCGTTCACAAACTTTTTTTGACCTTCTGGATTCCTTTATACTTCTTATTGATGAAAATAGCCACATAATTCTGGCAAACAAAAAAGCACGAAATTTTTTAGGCTTTGAGGATAAAGAAGTCGCTAATATCAATTTTCCAGAGATATGTATTCCAGAAGATGAAAAAGAAAATGTCCTTTCATTTTTCTCTTCTATTTTATCTGATGGTAAAGTTGAATCTCAGGTTTTAGAAACATCAATAATTGGTCTTGATGGAACTTCAAAGAGTTTTAGTATAAACACAAGTTTGTTGAAAGATACCTTTTCTTCTGAAAAGGCATTTCTTTTATCCTGTGCGGCTATTTCAAAGCAAAAAGAGCCTGAATCACACTCTCTCCCTGCTGTCGCTAATATATTTACTCATCTGGATTCCATTCCTTATTCACTGATACTTTCAGATTATAGGGGAATGATCACTTTCTGGAATCGGAATGCAAGCATACTCTTTGGATATGAGAAGAGTGAGGTACTCGGAAAACCGATAAGTCTTATAATGCCAAAACGATATCGTAAGGCACACGAAGGCTGGGATGAACTTATCTCTATTGGTAAATCACCTGTGGTGGGTAAAATAATTGAAGTTACCGGTTTACGTAAAAACGGTACGGAATTCCCTATAGAATTAGCAATCACAACAACAAGAGTAAAAGGTGAGATTTTCCACGGCGCTTTTATAAATGACATCTCCAAACGTAAGATGAAAGAGCGTCTGATGACCATCTCCAAAAACAAGTATCGTATGATATTCGAGAAATCACCTCTTGGTATTTTCCATTTTGACGAGAGGGGTGTAATCACACAGTGCAATGAGAACTTTGTGAAGATTGTAGGTGCTCCTGAAGAAACAGTGATCTCCGCTATAATGGGCTTCAATATGCTCGAGTCCTTCAAGGACGAATCTATCAAAAAGGCTATACAGCAGGTCCTTGCGGGTATTCCTGCCAGGTACGAGGATAATTTCGACTCTCCATTTTCAAATAAGGTCATTCCCATCAAAGCTGAATTTAGTCCGGTGATATCCGAAGAAGGCAAATTAATGGGTGGTGTATGCGTTGTCGAAGACTTCACCGAGCGTAAGGCTGCAGAAGAAGCCCTGAACAAGTACGCAGAGGAACTTGCAAGGGCTAATGAGGAACTTAAGTCCCTTGACCGGATGAAAGATGAGTTCCTCTCAAATCTCAGGCATGAACTAACTACACCACTGATTCCGATTAAAGGTTACAGTGAACTGATGTTTGACGGAGCTCTGGGAGAACTGAGCGAAAAACAACATGATGCCATGGAAAAGATTATGCTTAGTTCTGAAAGGCTTAAAAGACTGATCGATTCGCTTCTTTATGTAAGTATAACGGAAGGCGGCAGCGTAGATTACACTTTCCTCCCTCTGAGGATGTCTGAAGTAATAGATTCAGCGATACGTGACAGATCCCCTGAGATTGCCAGTAAGAGGCACGAAATTGAAAGGTCCATTCCATCTGACATACCGCTAATAGAGGGCGATTTGGAATATCTTCAAGAAGTATTTGTAAACGTAATTGATAATTCAGTAAAGTTTACGCAGGAAGATGGGAAGATAGAGGTATCTGTTGTTCTTCAGGAAGATAAAAAGCTACACATAAAAGTTAGTGATAATGGCATAGGCATTTCTGAAGAAAACCTTCCTCTGATATTTAACCGATTCTATCAGGTGGATGGTTCATCAACTCGCAAGTATGGCGGGAACGGCCTTGGTCTCTACATTTGCAAGAAGATAATTGTGGCTCACAATGGGCAGATGTGGGCTGAGAGCAAAGAGGGAGTAGGAACGGATATTCACATACTCTTGCCTGTAAAATAATATTTTATTTAAAGTATTCCCACAGAGTAATGAGCGACAGGGATGTCGTATTGATATCTCCCCCTTCTTTTCCCCATGAACCATTGCCGTTCATATGTGACAATATCCATTTGACAGGCACAACTGTCTCATCCTTATTCCCGGCAAGAAGAAGTGATTGAATTACAAGGTTGCTTGTAGCCAGTGTTTTCCAGGCAGCCTCACTTTCCCTTTGCGAGATTATCCAACTGGCACGTTCATCTATGAAATTACTGAAGCCATCTTCACCTTCAAGTTTTACCTGTTTTAAGAGGGCAGTGATTATGAGGGCAGTGGTTCCGGGATGTTCCCATTTTGGTCCGTAATTATCAACAAGCCACTGACATCCTTTCTGATTATATGATCCCATATCTGCAAGTGATATCAGTGCGTATACGGAGTCATAGACATCATTATTCCACGATATGTCGGATTGTTTTGAGAGCATCCATCTTTTAACATCTGGAAAAACGATGCCTGTAAGCGCAAGGACTGAAGCGGCACGTGCGGTATCCCGCAGGTCGCAGTCCCATGAATCTCCTGTTTTTGAGCTTACAAGTTTCTCCTTGTAGTCATTTTCCTCATTCCAGAGGAAACTTGCCTGAACGATACGTGCAAGATCTTTTACTTTTGATATCTTCTGTGAATACAGCCATTTGAATGACGTTTCACTCTTAAAATCCATATTGTTCCTGATGGCCCGGACGTTTATTTATCTTTCTGCATGCCATCCATCTTATACCTGTGACGTTCCTCGTATTCTTTTATTTTCCTGGATTCCTCTGGAGTCATGTCCGTTCCTGCAAATTGAAAAGAAGGAAATGATATAGTAAAAAAGAAAACAAAAAATGGAAGAGAAGTTCTCTTCCTTTTTATGAGTCTTTTAAATCATTTTTTGAATTGTTCTACAGAATCAACAATTGCAGCAAAATTCTTACCCCAGAGTATCTCTTCGTTGATGTCTGTGTAAACTTTTCCATTGTCCTCTATCTCTGCAATTTTCGGGTCCATAGGGAGTTCGCCAAGAACAGGAACATTAAAGTCAGATGCTGCTTTCTCGACGCCGCCTTTACCGAATAGGTCTATTATCTCGTCACAGTGGGGGCAAACGATACCGCTCATATTCTCAACAATGCCAATTACGGGTATTTTGAGTATCTCTGCGAATTTGATGGATTTCCTCACACTAATAAGTGCCACATCCTGTGGGGTTGTTACAACAACAGCACCTTCCATTTTCTCTATCAACTGTGCAATACTGAGTGGTTCATCACCAGTGCCAGGTGGCAGATCTACGATAAGATAGTCGAGTTTTCCCCACGAAACGTCTTCAAGGAACTGCTTGATGGCTGCCATCTTTGCCGGACCTCTCCATATCACAGGTGCATCCTTATCCTCAAGAAGAAGTGCTACTGACATCACAGTAAGGTTTTCTGCGACATTTATGGGCACAATGCCATTCTCATCAACCGTAGGTTTCTCATTTTCAATACCAAACATCTTTGGGATACTTGGTCCGTGAATATCAGCATCCAGAAGTCCTACTTTCTGTCCGCGTTCTGCAAGCCTTGCAGCCAGATTTGCTGCCACTGTGCTTTTGCCGACTCCACCTTTGCCGCTCATAACCATTATCTTCTTTTTGATGGCTCTCATGTTCTTAACGAGCTTTGGTTCTTCTGGCTTTTTTAAAAGGTCTTCTGCACTCTGGATATTTTGTGTCATGTTGTTTCGCCTTTAGCAATATTCTCTTTTGAGCAATTTTATTGAACTAACAAATGTGGTGTAGCAATTATCCTATATTTTTAGGGTCTTTGCCGACGATTTCTATGGCTTTACCTTCAATAAGGGCAGAAGCCACTTTTTTTCTTGCATTCTGAAGATCCTGCCAGAAAGCCCGTCTCGAAATACCCATGCTGATCGCAGCCTCTTCCTGCTGCAATCCTTCTAGGTCTGCCAGTCGCAGAGCTTCAAGCTCCTCTATTGCAAGTGATACTGTTTCGAGTTCTTTGAGTGGTACTCCTCGTGGTTTAAAAAAGAGTACATCTGGTGAACATTCAACTCTTCTGGGTGATTTTGGTCTTCCTCTGCAAGTCATTATTATGCACTCATTAAGTAATGTAGTATTTATACGTTACTGGTAAATCTTATATATTTATTCTCGTTTGTGGTAAAATACGAAATATTCTCATACGAAATATGCCAGGATACTGAGAATTCCAAGAGCAATGCAGAATTTGGAGAAATCATACTTTTTGGCTGCTTTAATGAAAAGATCGATGGTTAGTATCCCAAATAAGAATGCGAAGAACAATGCCAGTAATGAGTTTAGGTCAAAGCTTAGAAGTCCCATTGCTCCGATTCCTACATCTGCAGCAAGGACTGCAGGTATGCTCATTAGAAAACTGAGTCTCAGAGCCTGTGAAGCTTCTATGTCCCGCAGGAGCAGTGTTGATACGGTTATGCCTGATCTGCTTACTCCCGGAAGTGCGGCAAATCCCTGCGCAATTCCTGCAATAATAGAATCCATGATGACCGTTTGTTCTCTCTTCTTTGTTCTCTTTGAGGCAGATATCTGCAACAAGCCTGTGATTATAAGAAGTCCTCCGATAAAAGCGGTTGCAAGTTTACCGGAGAATTCTTCCATTCCAGTTGCAAAGAGGATAAGTGGCAATCCTATTATTCCGGTTATGGCTGTTGCTATTAACAGGAATGTTATTATGCTGTTCTTTTTTTCCTGAACATCCCTGTTTTTAAGATAATGTGGTATTTCGTTTATTATCTCTTTGACATCAGTCCTGAAATAGACAGCAGCTGAAAGAAGGGTTCCTGTGTGTAACCATATGGCTATAGGCAGGGCATCTGCAAGTGTTCTGTTAAACACGTTAATCATAACAAGGGTTGTCATTCCCTCACTGCTTATTGGAAGCCATTCCGCTACTCCCTGAACTATTCCAAGTATGATTGCCTCAAAAATTGTTAACATTCAATGCCACTTTGTCTTTGTTGTATATATAAAGGGTGGTCATTTTGTGTTTTATTTCTCCAATGGGAGTAAATATATAAAATTAACTGGTCATCTTTATATATTTGTACTCATATGTGTGTATATTCGGTGATTGGGTATATAGGAGAATATCAATGAAAATATGTGTGACAGCAAACGATTCTGGTTTGGAAGCATCAGTTACCCCTCATTTTGGCAGGTGCAAATACTTCGTGATAGTTGATTCTGACTCAATGAAATCTGAATCTATCGAAAATGGAAACGGTTCTGCTACCGGTGGCGCAGGCGTTCAGGCAGCACAGCAGGTGATTAGCAAAGGTATAGACACATTGATCACCGGTAGTGTTGGTCCGAATGCTTTTTCATTGCTATCATCTGAGAATGTTGAAATGAAAATATTCTCTTCCGGCTCAGTTCTTGAAGCTATTAAGTCCTATAAATCAGATTCACTGGATAGTATCGAAGCTGCAAATTCTCCTGGTAAAAAAGGAAGATAAGTTCTGATTTAGGTGTTTATCATTTTTAATAACACCATTATAACATTTTAAAGTTAATGATATCAGAGGTATGAAGATGAAATTATGTATACCATCAATGGGACAGAAAGGAATTGAAGAGACAGTTGGCCAGCACTTTGGAAAGGTGCCTTTTTACACTTTGTACGACACAGAAACAAAAGAAGCTTCAGTTCTTCCAAACACAAGTGAGCATAACGGTGGCATAGGTCTGCCTCCTGAACTCATGGCAAAGGAAGGCGTAGACATTATGCTTTGTGGCGGTCTTGGTAAAAAAGCTGTAGATATGTTCGAGCAGGCTGGTATTGATGTATTCAGTGGTGCCACTGGCACGGTTCAGAATGCTATTGATGCCTGGGAATCTTCTAAGCTTGCAAAGGCCACACGGGATAATTCATGCAGCGGACATGGTCACGATGATGACCACGTGCACTGCCATTAATTTTTCCATAGGTGTATGATACATGAAAATAGCTATCGCAAGTGGTAAGGGCGGGACTGGAAAGACGACGGTGGCCGTCAATCTTGCGCTTTCTCTTGGGAATGCACAACTGCTGGATTGCGATGTGGAAGAGCCCAATTGCAATCTTTTTCTTGGATTTGATCTTAAAAAGCAGGAAGATGTTACTATAACAGTTCCTCAGGTGGACTCCGGGAAGTGTTCCCTTTGCGGTAAATGCGCAGAGTTCTGCCAGTACAATGCGATAGCTAAATTGTCTGATAGTGTCATGCTTTTTCCAAAATTATGCCATGGCTGTGGTGGCTGTGTCCTTGTTTGTCCTGAAAAAGCCATTACGGAGAAAAAGCGTTCAATAGGTGTTATTGAAAAAGGTACGAACGAGCAGTTTAATATTGAACTTTTGCAAGGTACGCTTAATATTGGTGAAGCCATGGCCTCGCCTGTTATCAGGCAGTTGCAAACACACATGGATGAAAGCACGGTTGCAGTTGTTGATTCCCCTCCGGGAACAGCCTGTCCTGTCATAGCATCTGTTGCAGACATGGATTATTGTGTGCTTGTAACAGAGCCAACACCCTTTGGTCTTAATGACCTTGTTCTTGCAGTGGATGTTATCAGGCAACTGGGCATTCCTTTCGGGGTTATTATAAACAGACATGGCCTGGGGGATAACAGGGTTGAGGAATATTGCCGTGTTGAAAGTATACCGGTCCTGATGAAGATCCCCTACATTCGGGAAATAGCTGTTCTCTACTCAAAAGGTATTCCTTTTGTGGAGCATATGCCCGCATGGAAAGAAAATTTCCGGGAAATGTGCCGGGATATATGTGAGTTTATTCCATACAGGGGTTTGTCTCAATGCTAAAACATCTCACGGTTATCAGTGGTAAAGGTGGCACAGGTAAGACCACCATTACATCTTCTTTCGCCGCACTCGCTGAAAATGCGATAATTGCAGATTGTGACGTTGATGCTGCAGACATGCACCTGATTTTACAGCCTGAAACATTTGAAACGACTGATTTCTATGGGCTGAAAGTTGCACACATCAACAAAGAATTATGCACGGATTGTGGTGCCTGCGCCAGTTCATGCAGGTTCGATGCCATTGATAAGTTTAATGTTATTGACACGTGCAAATGCGAAGGCTGTGCGGTCTGTGAATTTGTTTGTCCTGAAAATGCTATATGCATGGTTGAGAAAAAAGCTGGTGAATACTACTGTTCCAACACACGTTTCGGTCCATTGGTTCATGCAAAGCTCGGAGCCGGAGAGGAAGCCAGTGGCAAGTTAGTCTCAGATGTGAGGCGAAGGGCCTCAGAGCTTGCATTGGAATGTGGGAAGGATGTGGTTATCATCGATGGTCCGCCGGGGACTGGATGCTCTGTGATTGCTGCAATAACAGGGGCTGATCTTGTTCTTGTTGTTACGGAGCCAACGATATCGGGGATACATGATCTTGAGAGGGTGGTTCAGGTAGCACAACATTTCAGGATTCCTGTTGTAGTCTGTATCAACAAATGTGATATCAATATGGATTTGTCACAGTCAATCTCTATTTATTGTAAAAATAATGAAATAAATGTTGCAGGGATGCTTCCATATGACAAAAGTCCTGTTGATGCAATGATTTATGGGAAATCTGTTGTGGAGTGTTTTGATAATGATTTTTCCTCTAAGGTCCGGTCTTTATGGACAGAAGTCAATTCAAGTCTGTCAAAGTGAATATCATATTAAAAAAAACTAAGTAGCAGAAAATCCTTTTTATTTTCATATTAGAACTTGAATGATGGTTTTTACTTATTATAATAAAAAATCATTAGCAATAATGGATATGTTTTTATTACATAGCACCAGATTTCTATTTGGGTGTTATTATGGTTCACGCTACAAACGGTAATGTGGGCACATTTGCTCATATACTACAGTCCTTGCCGGATTACTCAGAGTTGCTCATAGCACTATTGATATTGATCCTGCTGTTGGTCTCTGTGGATGAAATTGTAGACTTTCTCTACATGGTGAGGGAACTTTTCACTTTCAGGAATATGCCTTTCAGTTAATTTTACTTATTCTTGAAAGGTGCCCAGGGAAGAACACACATGGGACATTCAGGCCCATATCCTGCAGTCGCATATCCGGTCATGCCGCCTGCGGCATTTTGTACTTTGGTGAATTCATTTTGTAGAAGGATGCTACATCCCATGCTCGATCTTTGACCTGAGCCGCATATAAGAATGGTTTCAGCATCATCGTTAATCTCGGCATGCCGCTCTCTCAGTTCGTGTACGGGTATATTTACAGCTCCATCAATGTGGAACTCATCATATTCAGAGACAGCTCTTACGTCCAGCAGGGTCATTTTTTTTCCGTTATTTATTCGGCTGTGCAGTTCAGAAGAAGATATCTGTGGGACATGTTTTGTAGGTAGTCCATCCGTTACCCATCCGTACATGCCATCTTCAAGGTAGCCTGCTATCCTGTCCTGTCCTACTCTATGCAGATGAGTGCATGCATCAAATGCCCGTGAATAATTGTCTGAAACTATCAGTATGTCTTTTTCAGGGGGCAGTAACCATCCAGAGTAAGTGGGAAAATTCGAGTTGCTGTCTATATTATAAGCTTGTGGTATATGTTGTCCGCCAAAGGATTCAAAATTACGTACGTCAAGAATGATTGCATCTTTCATTTTTTCCCTGAATTGGACATTGTTCAATGCTTCGGGGATAGGAAGTTCTTTCACTCTTTCAGGTCCTGTACGATTTACGTTTGTGCATCGGCTGAAATGGTCTGGTGCATCAGGCATGTTGTTTGTAAGTGACTTTATAAAGTCTGCCCTTTCATTGATATTTAGTGCATAGTTGTATTTCTTTTCGTAGCCAAGGGTGCTGCTTCTCTTGGCTGCCATGGCTCTTCCACAAAGGGACCCTGCTCCGTGTGCCGGATATATTTCACAGAAATCGGGCAATTTAAGGATTTTCTCATGCAAAGTATCATACAATTTTGATGCAAGTTCCTCTGCTTTTCCCGGGAAGAGATCCGGCCTGCCAACATCCCCTACAAACATGGTATCTCCACAGAAAAGTGCAACTGGTTCTTCACCTCTTGAAGCGTCAGTGACTACGTATGATATATGCTCGGGTGTGTGCCCCGGTGTCTCCAGAATATCCAGCTTAATGTTCTCTATGGAAAAAGAATCTCCTTCTGAGAGGGCTACATATTCAAAATCACAATTTGCTGACAATGGTGCATAAATTGCAGCTCCTGTTCTCTGCGCAAGGTCTATGTGGCCTGAAATAAAATCGGCATGTAAATGAGTTTCAAGGATATGCGTGATCTTGACTCCAAGTTCTCTTGTTAGCTCCAGATATATCTCTATGTCTCTTCTTGGATCGATGACTGCACAGGTTCTATCTCCTGCCAATATGTAAGAACTATGGGCAATTTTCTCAGTGAATATCTGTTGTATTAGCATTTTTAATCCCCTGATTATATCTTGATTATGCGTACAAATATTTTTCTGATTATTTCTCTATTTTGTTTGTGGATATTGGCGGCAACGGACTGATGAAATAAGTTTAATTATTGGGTGCATACCACAAATAACACTAAAAGTTGACTTATGTTCAAAAAAATATATATGTCTTCTTGATTATGTATTAGCATGCAGGAAATCACAGGGCTTGAACTGTCTCCTAAAAAAGTGGAGTATCTTAAGTTCCTCTCCAAAAAGGGGGAACTTGTAAGGACGACGGATATATCTTCAGAGCTTAACGTTGATCCCTCCACAACTACAAAGACAATAAACGATCTTTCAAAATCCGGTTATGTGGATCATGTTCCTTATCGTGGTGTACTCCTTACTGAAAAAGGCAGGAGGTATGCTGAATTTCTTGTAAACAGGCATAATATACTGAGTCTAATGTTGAGTCATTATGGCCTGTCATCTGAGGAAGCATGCGATGAGGTTTCTCGTTTTGAATCATTCGTTTCCAAACCTGCAATTGACGTTATTTGTAATGCAATGGGTCATCCTACTGTGAGTGGTTGTGGCATGATTAATCATAATTCTTGTGGTTCTGCTGGTAATCTTTGATTTGATTTTTTACTGATTAATTGTTGGGTGCATACCAAACAATTTGGTTATAGTGCAAATTAATGTGGTGTAATAATATGAAGAAAAATATGATAGCTCTGATGATGCTCTTTTCTATTTGTATCGTTTTGACTGCAGGATGCGTTGACGAACAAAATTCTTCCGCTGGGATATCTGATTCGGATTCAGGTGGCATGATTGTAGCTGTAAGTGTGCTTCCACAGGCAGAATTTGTGGAAAAGATAGCAGGAGATAGTGTAAAAGTAATTGTTATGGTTCCTCCAGGGGCAGATCCTCACTCATATGAGCCTACTCCCGGGCAGCTTAGGGATCTGAGCAATGCAAAACTGTATGCAATGGTAGGCTCAGGAATAACCATTGAAGATAATATGATTGGTAAGATCGCTGATTTAAATCCTGAAATGGTGATAATTGACTGTTCGGAAGGTATCACAATGAGTGAAATGGAGGCTCATGCTCATGAGGATGAAGATGAACATGATGTTGAGGATGAACATGATGCTGAGGATGAACATGGTGAAGAAACCGGTATGGACCCTCATATATGGACCTCTCCTGCAAACGTTAAGTTAATGGTCGAAAATATCTATGGAGGGCTTGTAGAGCTTGATCCTGAAAATGAAGCAACTTATTTTGAGAATAAGAATGCGTATCTTGCAGAGCTCGATGCATTGGATGAACAAATAAAGACCACTCTTTCAGGCAAGGAAGGTAGCAGTTTTATCGTTTATCACCCTGCGTGGGGTTATTTTGCAGACGAGTATAGTCTTGAGCAAATCTCCGTGGAAATAGAAGGCAAAGAGCCGAGTGTCCAGGACATGCAGCGCCTGATAGATACGGCAAAAGAGAAAAATATAAAGGTAATTTTCGTACAGTCAGGTTTCAGTACTACAAGTGCGCAAACAATAGCCAATGAGATCGACGGTGAGGTTGTAGAGGTCGATCCGCTTGCAAAAGATTATATAGGCAATCTTGCAAACGTAACAGCAGCATTTGAAAAAGGACTGGCTTAAAATGGTTGAAGTGATCAATCTCAAGGATATCTGGGTAAGTTATGACAATATTCCCGTGCTCGAAGAAGTGAATCTTGCCGTTGAGGATAAGGATTTCCTTGCAATCATTGGTCCTAACGGAGGAGGCAAAAGCACTCTTCTTAAGGTTATCCTGGGATTGATCAAACCTAACCGGGGTTCGGTGAAACTCCTTAATGAGGATCCCCGAAAGACCCGGAAGTATGTGGGGTATGTGCCCCAGTACATTTCTTCTAATCTTGAATTTCCCATAAGTGTATGGGATGTGGTCCTAATGGGCCGCCTGAGCCATAAAGGTCCTTTGAGATCATTCGATGAAGATGACAAAAAAGCAGCAGCAGAAGCTCTTAAAACGGTAGACATGCTTGAATTCAGGGACCGGCAGATAGGTGAACTATCCGGTGGCCAGAAACAGAGGGTTTTTATTGCAAGGTCACTTGTGACCCGGCCCAAACTGCTTATCCTGGATGAACCATCAACCGGTATTGATTCTAAGAGGCAGAGAGAGTTCTATGAACTTCTAAACAGGCTTAAATCAGAGATTGCCATATTGATGGTCACTCATGATATGAGTGCTCTCTCGGTCTATGTGGATAAGATTGCATGTCTTAACAGGAAATTGCACTATCACAACTCCAAAGAAGTCAGTGCCGAAGATCTTGAAGCCACATATCAGTGTCCTGTCGAGCTTATAGCACACGGTGTACCACACAGGGTTTTAAAAATACACTGAGCGGTGCTAGGGATGCTTGAAATACTTCAGTACGGTTTTATGCAGAATGCCATAATAGCGGCAATTCTTGCAAGTATCGCATGTGGAATCATTGGTGTGTATGTTGTTGTCAAGAAAATAGTATTCATAAGCGGTGGTATCTCTCATGCCTCATTCGGTGGAATCGGCATTGGCTATTACCTTGGTGTAAACCCGCTTTACGGGTTGATACCTTTCAGTCTGCTCTCAGCTATTGTGATGGGTCTCGTCAGCAAAAGAGCTAAGGTTGCTGAAGACACCATCATTGGTATTCTATGGTCGCTGGGGATGGCAATAGGTATCATTCTGATTTATCTTACTCCGGGATATGCACCTGATCTTATGTCCTATCTTTTTGGAAACATACTCACGGTACCAATGTCTGATATTTACCTTATGCTGGGTCTTGATGCTGTTATAATCTTTGTTGTATATGCTTTCTATAAACAATTCATGGCACTTTGTTTTGACGAAGAGTTTACAACAGTTGCAGGCTTGTCCGTAGAGAAACTTTACTTGCTCCTGCTTTGTATGATAGCACTAACAATCGTACTATTGATCAAGATAGTAGGTATTATTCTTATCATCGCACTGCTTACTATGCCAGCATCCCTGAGTAGACATTACACCAATGATCTTGGGAAGATGATGTACCTTGCAATATTCTTCGGTATAATTTTCAGCATCGTAGGATTATCATTATCCTATTTGTTCGACGTTCCTTCAGGTGCAACAATCATTCTTGTGATGGCAACAGTATACATGTTGCATTTTCTGTATGATGGGCTGAAACCAAAAATAGCAGCTTAACTATTCTGTTAAGACCTGTTTTATTTTTTCAAGAACAAGGAGTGCATCTTCTCTTTTTAAATCACATTCGTTCTTTGCGCAGAATTTGAGGAGTTTACTTGCTTTTTCCCCGGAAATTATCCCTTCCCTGGAAGCTTCTCTTGTTATACCGAAATAACTTCTTTCTCCATAATGTGTCTTTTTAGCAAGATCTGTCAGCAACCTGCAACTTTCTTTATCAATGATACCTTCATCGAACGCGGCGTTGAATGTCTCGCGTATATTCACCATGGGTGATGAGACCGGTTCGAAAGTATCCGGATTAGTCGCCACGGCTACCTCATCATCATCTTCAATCTCTCCGCTCCGGTACCATTCATAGATCTTCCCGACTCCTATCATGCCATGGATGTCAAGCTCTGAAGCACGCAGGGCGCCCATGCTGCACCCTCCCACTACTGTAACTCCTGCTTCCATAGCCCTGACTATTTCCTTATGAGTTACAGCCGACCTGCTAAAAAATATGCCATCAATTATACCTATAACAGTGTATCCCTGATTCATGGCCTTCTCGATATCACCTCTGGATATAGGTGGCCAGTATGTTGCATCAAGGACCTCTGCAGCATCCTCGTGACTTATGCTTGTACCTGCAAATACAAGGACTTTGGAGCGAGTTCCTGTATTGTCACTCATTTTCTGCGTCCGGTTCTCCATGGTCTGTCCTTTGGTGCCAGTTTTCTTTTCTTCCCTGCTTTTGCCCTGTTCCCAAGACGCTCCCTGTCAAGCGTGTACATTTCAAATGTTGGGATGACTACTCTTATTACCGGGACTGGTATACTTTTTCTTGAAAGGTCCACCACTATTGCGCATTCTGCAATATCCTTCAATTGTTCCAGTACGATGTCGATACTTTCGGCAGGTGTGTTCCTTGACATGTCTCTGAGGTCACGCATGGATGCTTGTTCTCCATCCTCATACCAGTACTTGTTCATACGCTTTATACGGTCATATCCGATTTCCCTGACAAATTTTTCACGCTCTGTATCTTCCCTGGCTCCGTGTATCTGCACCACTCGTGACTGTGCTGCTTCTGTGAGCGCTCTCTTGATTGCTATCTCTGGTTTCAGGTGTGATCCTGCTCCCATAACAAGCAGTGCCGGATCCTTCAGCTTGGTATCGTCGGTAGTAGCAACAACAGTCGTTATGTCCGTGTCATGTGGAAGAAGCCAGAGCTTGATATCAACATCGTTATCAATGAACCTTCGAAGCAATTCATAGTTCTCTCCATCTTCTTCAGATAGGATTATCTCTTTTTCAGGATTCCTGTTGAATTCTACTGTGCTCAGGGCATCTCTCTCGATAACTTCCAGCAGCCCGTGCAGTATTGCTTCTTCTATGGTGTTTCCTGCTGCAAGTCCGTTAGTATTACTTCTAAATAACTTCAATGCTCTGCCTGGGGCATCGTATGGGTGATACACTGCATTGGCAGGGACAAAGGTCTCCTCGTTTTTGAAGAGGTCCCATCCGCTTATCCACTCTACTAATTCCTGGGGGCTGTAGCTTTCAGCCAGAAGCAGGAGTTTAGGATCAATTATGCGGTGGCTTTCTTCCATTGTTACAAAGCTCTCAATGATATGCTGGGCTTTGATATCTTCTGCCACATCGCTGTTTAGTCCGCTTCTTTCTGCAAGGCATCTTTCATAACTCTCCATCATGGCAGAGATTCTTGCCTGGTTCTCTGTAATGCCCTTGCCGGAATATACGGAAATGGCTCCTTCTGCCGCACTTGGCCGTATTGTTGAAAAAACAGGTATGCCTAATCTGTCAAGGTCAGTGATGCCGGCAACCCTGGTGACTCCTATTTTCTTGAGGCTCTCCTTTGCTTTCTCAAGAGTTTCGGCTTCGTCAAAAACACGTTGGGTGCCTTCAATGTATGAAAGTGATCTGTCGATTATTATCTCTGGCATGTTTAGCCAAAGTCTCTTGCATGTATTATATTTCTTGCGACAAAGGTTCTCTGTGCTTAAGTAAATCTTATATAGTGCAGTGCAAGTGTGTAAATGGGGTTTTATATGAAAGTTAAAGCATTAATGATTTTTATTGTGATTTGTATAGTTGGGATTTCCGGTTGTACTGATTCACCTACTGGGGATGACCAGATGCCATCGGATATTGAAGATGACATCCTGTCTGAAGAAACAGTGACTGATGAGGTGGACATGCCGGAAACAGAACCTGATGCATCATCTTTGTTCTCCGCATTTGCTGAAAATGATACTTATAAAGAATGGTCCATATGGCCCGGTAAAGAAGCAATGATGGAAGGTACTGGGGTGCATGGTGATTACGTTTCTATATACGTGTCAGACAATGCGCTGTCTTCAGTAGAAGTCGGTGGGGCAACAATGCCATATGGGACAATGGTTGTAAAAGAAGGTTTTAATTCCGATGAAGAGCTAACGGGGATTTATCTTATGTACAAGGCAGAAGGATTTGATCCCGACAATAATGATTGGTTCTGGGCAGCCTACTCTTCGGAAGGTGCTATTAAAGCAGACGGAAAGGTGGGCGGTTGTATCAGTTGCCATGAAGGTAAGGAAGATGCTGATTATATCTTTGTGAATGCTTGATTTCTTCTTATTTTTTTTTTTCTGTTAGGAATCGATACTCTTTTATATGATGGGTTACTATATCAAAGTTTAGCTTGTGCAGTACAATAAATATTATTGGGATGTATATAAAATTACAATATGTATAAAATCATAATGTGTATAAAAATACAATAATTTGCCAGGCGAAGAAAACATTAGTGAGAGACAGGAGGCAAAATATGAGAGACCTAACTAGAAAAAGAAATGGAGTCGACATCTTCAAAAGCTGCCACACGGTAGTTGGCGGAGTGTCAACAGATAAACTCGACGCCGAGGAAATGGAGCTTTATCGCTTTATGGTAGGCGGGGTGCAGGCAAAATAGCCTGCAAAACCTATTTTTATATTCTTTGCATACTGGTTCCTATGTATGATGTTCTTACCATCAGGGAAGACTTTCCCGTATTAAATGATGTTATATATCTGGACAACGCCGCTACAACGCAGACGCCTGTTCAGGCGATATCATCAATGTTGGATTATTTCTATAAATATGCGGCAAATCATGGACGAGGGGCCCATCGGCTTGCAAGGGAAACCACAAACCACTATGAAGATTCCCGGGAAATAGTGGCATCTTTTTTTAATATGGATGTTGAAAATACCATTTTTACAAAGAATGCAACAGAAAGTATCAATATAGTTTCCCGAGGTTTTCCATGGCAAAAAGGCGATCACGTCATAGTGACTCTTGTTGAGCATCATTCCAATTTGCTTCCATGGATGCGATTAAAGGAGCTGGGTGTTGAACTCTCTGTTGTCAAACCCGATATTCATGGAGTTGTCGACCCTGCAGATATCAGGTCTGTTATCAATGACAGGACTCGACTTATAGCAGTGAACCATGTTTCCAATGTGTTCGGTTCAATACAGGATATAGAAGGGATAATTAACATGGCAAGGCAGAATAGTGTGAAGGTACTGGTGGATGGTTCCCAGTCTGCTGGAAATATGCCAATGGATATTAAGTCGGTTGACCCGGATTATTTTGTATGCCCTGGGCATAAGGGTTTGCTTGGACCTCAAGGGACTGGTATATTGTACATAAAGGAGCCGGATACTATCGAACCTTTGTACCTAGGTGGTGGTATGGTGAGTTCCGTAACTCCTGATAGTTTTAAAATGGAGCCAAGCCCTGCAAAGTTTGAAGCCGGAACACCTAATATTCCTGGTATAATAGGCCTTGGACGTGCTGTTGAATATGTGGATAACATTGGTGTGGGATCAATTGAAAAACATGAACTTTCTCTTGCAAGGGAAACTGCTTTGCGTCTTGGTGAGATAGATGGTGTTGACGTCTATGGGCCAAAGGAAAGGGCTGGAGTGGTATCTTTCAATGTAGTTGGGATGAATGCTCATGATGTAGCTATGATACTTGACCAGACGCACAGTATCTGCGTGAGGAGTGGTTATCATTGTGCAATGCCGAGCATAGATCATCTGGGGGTCAATGGCACAGTGAGGGCGTCGTTTGCTCTTTACAACACTGAGGCTGAAGTTGAAACTCTGGTTAAAACGGTTTCAGATATTACTTCGCTTGTTTAACAGGTTTCTTATAATTAATTTTTACATTTGGAGATAAAAGCAAAAGGTTATTATGCGCAGATAATTATATTAGTCTTGCAGGCTGAATGCTTTCAGCGAATATCATATGTCAATTATCGTTCATCAATAATTTTAGCTAATTATCATTAGGTATCATCAAAAGGGGAATTTAAAGTGAGCAAGGACATGCTTCTGTGGGATGAGACTCTTTTTTATAAAGGGGAGATACTTGAATTTGATTACCTCCCTGACTATTTTGCACACCGTGACTCTCAGATGCAGGCCTTGCGCTTCAGTTTGAAACCTGCATTAAGGGGTATGCGGCCGGTTAATTGTCTTGTGAAAGGTCCACCTGGGACAGGGAAGACAACTGCCGTTATGAAAGTTTTCAATGAGATGAAAGAATACACTGATAATGTGGTCTTTGTGAAGGTCAACTGTCAGATGGATTCCACACGGTTTGCTGTTGTTTCAAGAATATATGAGCAACTTGTTCATATCACTCCACCTTCATCCGGTGTGTCATTCAGGAGACTTTTTGAAAAGGTAATTAAGTATCTTTTGGATGCTAACAAGACTCTGGTTGTAGCTCTTGATGATATCAATTATCTTTTTCCCGAAGGACATGCAGATGAAGTTATGTATTCTTTGCTGAGGGCTCATGAACAATACCCTGGAGCCCGAATTTCTGTAATAGCCATAATCAGCGATGTGGGAATTCCATACAGTTTCGACCCGCGGGTCGGTTCTGTATTTTTACCTGAAGAGGTAGCTTTCCCGCGGTATGAGATAGGTGAGATCGCAGATATAATTGCCAGCCGTGTGAAACATGCTTTTTATCAGGATGTGGTGTCAGATGAGGCCTTGGACAGGGTTGTCACTTATGTGGATATGACAGGTGATCTCAGGATAGGTATTGATCTTCTGAAGCGTTCTGGTCTTAATGCAGAACGCAGGGCTAGCAAGACAGTTGCTGCTGAAGATGTTGAGAAGGCTTATGAGGCTTCCCGGCTTTTGCATTTATGTCGGAATATAAAGTCACTTTCTGATAATGAAAAAACATTGCTCGGGCTTATTGCAAAGGATAGTAGTATTCAGACAGGTGAGCTCTATAAATCATTCCATGAAATAACCGGACTTGGATACACCCGATTTTATGAAATTATTGAGAAAATGCATGCGTCAAGACTTATTGATGCAGATTTCTCCGGCAAGGGTATGCGTGGAAGAACACGGTATGTAGCACCTGCTTATAATTCTAAGGACATACTCAAATGTCTTGAGTAAGCTTTTATCTTAAATTTGATTAAAAAAAGGGTAACTATTCAGCCTGATAAAAACGCTATCAATAACAATCTTGACAAAAAGTTGAAACGTAAATTTCATTAGAATCATTTATTTTGATTGTTGCTATTGATTGCTTTTTTGATTGTTAGTGAGCAGACATCTCTATTTCGATGAAATCAGTACCAATAGGCAAATCGTGCCAGGCTGAATAGTTACAAAAAAAGAAGTTTTGCGCAGAAACAAATCTGCGCAAGTGTTTGTATTTTTGTTATTTTTCAGATCTTTACATCATGTCCATGCCTGGCATTCCGCCTGGTGGCATGCCTGGCATCATTTCATCCGGTGAAGGTCCTGCTGGTCCCTGCTTGGATGCGATGATATCATCAATCCTGAGGATCATGACTGCTGATTCGGCTGCAGCATTGACTGCCTGTGTCTTTACCCTGAGAGGCTCAACAACACCTGCTTCCCACATGTCTATTACCTCGCCGGCATAAACATTGAGACCTGCTGTCTTCTGTCCTTTCTCGTGGTGTGCACGGAGATCTACGAGCATGTCGATTGGGTCAAGACCTGCATTCTCTGCGAGGGTTCTTGGAACGATCTCGAGAGCTTCTGCGAATGCCTTTACAGCAAGCTGCTCCCTTCCACTGAGGGTTGATGCGTACTCATTGAGTCTGAGTGCAACTTCTACTTCAGGTGATCCGCCGCCAGCTACAAGTTTCTCATCTTCAATAGCAACACCGACTACTCTGAGTGAGTCGTTGAGTGCTCTTTCGATGTTGTCGATTACATGTTCTGTGCCACCGCGAAGAAGGATGGATACTGCCTTTGGATTCTCGCATCCTGTGACAAAGGTCATTTCGTCGCCGCCGATCTTCTTCTCTTCGACAAGTTCTGCCTTTCCAAGGTCTGCTTCAGTGATTTCGTCAAGGTTGGTGACAAGTTTTGCACCGGTTGCCCTTGAAAGTTTCTGCATGTCACTCTTCTTGACACGCCTGATTGCAAAGAGACCTTCCTTTGCAAGGTAGTGCTGTGCCATGTCGTCAATACCCTTCTGGCAGAATACGACATTTGCACCACATGCGACGATCTTGTCAACGAGGTCCTTGATCATCTTCTCTTCCTGGTCAAGGAAAGACTGGAGCTGCTCTGGTGATGTAATGGATATTTCTGCATCAACTTCAGTGTCTTTGAGTTCGATTGCAGTGTTAACGAGCAAGATCTTAGCATCGTTTACTTTCTTTGGCATGTTGGTGTGGACACGCTCTTTATCGATGATCATACCTTCAATGAGCTCTGATTCCTCGATACGTGCACCGACTTTCTTTTCTATCTTGATATTGTCCATGTCAACTTTGTTGTCTTCATCAACAATGCTTATGATAGCTGAAACCGCGATGTCTGAGAGGACGTCCTTGTTTGCCTCAGCGCCCTTGCCTGTCATTGCAGTTCCGGAGATGTTCATGAGAATATCCTTGTTGTCCCTTGTGACTGATTTTGCAAGGGTCTGGATTATTTCTCCTGCTTTTTCAGAAGCCATCCTGTAACCGGAAGCGATGATTGTAGGGTGTATGTCCTGGTCGATCAGTTCTTCAGCTTTCTTAAGAAGTTCGCCGGCAATTACTGCAGCGGAGGTGGTTCCGTCACCAACTTCATCGTCCTGTGTCTTTGCGACTTCGACGATCATCTTTGCTGCAGGGTGCTCGATGTCCATTTCCTTGAGAATGGTTGCACCGTCATTGGTAATGACAACATCTCCGAGGCCGTCTACAAGCATCTTGTCCATTCCTTTAGGACCAAGTGTAGTTCTTACAGCTTCAGCGACTGCTTTTGCAGCCATGATGTTATTGTTCTGTGCTTCTCTGCCTCTTGTTCTTTGGCTTCCTTCTCTTAATATGAAAATTGGCTGTCCAGCCATCTGTCCTGCCATTTATTTCTATCCTCCTAGTAATGGAAATTATAGAATAACTATTAATTCCGGTCGTTTTCTAATGAATGTAGTTCTATATAAGCATATCGGATGTGTTGCTTTTCGTACAAGTAGAGAATAGACTAAAAAATAAATACGCTAAGAGAAAATAGAATAAAAACAAGTAAAAAGAGAGTGAGATAAACTCACTTTACAATTGCTTTTGGTGATCTGCGAAGGAATCTTCTCTTGGCTCCGGATGAGGTGTATCTCTGTGCCGGACCGGGGTGAGCTTTTCCTTCCTTGGCTTTCTGTACTTTAATCGTTCTACCTTTGCGGCCTTTTACTTTGACCCATTCAATGCTGCCGGTTTTACCCATTATCAATCCTCTTGATAATATTAACTGTAAATTTTAAGTTATTTTAAGTTTAACCTAGATATATAATTCTAGTCGTGAGTTTACTTCTAGACGTAACGCTTATTATTAAAGCTTGCGGGAAAATCTGACCAAAATTGCTTTTAGAAAGCAGGGATTATGGCAGTCATTATAATAGGAGTTGATCAAGGTTACTTCACCAATTGAGAAACAGCTTAAAGCAGTGGATGATGAACTTAAAGGTGTACAGAATTATCCAATGGACAAATTGATATCCATAATACAGGATGTTGGCTTTGAATGTGACTTTTGTGCACGCTGCTGCACCCGGGAATTCAATGATCATGTTTTTCTTCTTAACGATGATGCCATCAGGATAAAGGCCATATCTCCGGATTATCTGGAACCTGCTCCTTATTATGAACTATGCGACCAGCACGGGCAGTTCTATGTTTCCGGTTATGCACTTAAAGTAAAAGAAGATGGTTCATGTACTTTTCTTAATGAAAAAAGATGCTCTATCTATGAACAACGTCCTTCGATATGCAGTCTTTTCCCTTACATGCTGCATCGTGAGCCGGATGAGGATGGTAATATCGACTGGAGGCAGATAGGTGGAATCGGTCAGCATGGTTGCTACCATACGGAAATCAGTGATGATGAGTCTAAAGAGATAGCTCTTCAGATCAAGTCTTATGAAACAACATTTCTTGCGCAGGTAATAGAATTCTTCAAAACAGCAGAAGAATATTTCAAAAAAAATAGTCTCAAACATGTGCCGAGTGTGTATGACAGGGAAATAAGGAAGTTCAATAAAGGTGAGGAAATTACAGTTTTTGTCTTGTTCAATGGTGATTTTATCGAGCATAAGGTCAAAAAACAATGATTCTGTTAAGCTGAATAAGTGATGTACCCGGTACAATGAAAGGAAACCTGAATCTTCCGCTGATCTGCCTTGTAGCTTTTTTTGCGATGTCGGCAGGCGCACTGCTGGGTCCTGTACTTCCTTTCATGGTAGAACCTTTGAACACATCCCGTGCAGCCATAGGTCTTGTGCTAGGGATGTATACTTTTTCTACAGCTCTTTTCATGCTGTTCATCAGTGCTATAACAGATAGTGTGGGAAGAAAGAAGATACTCGTACCATGCCTTCTCATAAACGGAGTTGCCGGTGTAGCCTGCTACTTTGCACCGGATTTTGAGACATTGCTTGCCCTGAGGTTTATTCAGGGAATCGGTATCTCGGGAATGCTGCCAATTGCAATGACGATGATAGGGGAATTGTATACAGGACTTGAAAGAGTCAATGCAATGGGAAAAATGAGTATGACCACAGGCATCGGGGCAGTTTCTGCTCCTCTTATAGGTGGTATACTTGCTTCATACGGATGGAATGTTCCGTTTCTCTTCTATGGCCTTTCGATACCTCTTGCAATCATTGTAGTATTTGCCCTTCCTGAAACAAACCCGCATGAGAACAGAACACATAACACGGAATCAATAATAAAAACTCTCGCTGAATTCAGAATCCTTTACACTATTGTACTGAGTTTCTCTATATTCTTCCTGCTCTACACAATAGTCATCTACGTTCCCTTTATCCTCAAGGACAACTTTGGTTTTAGCGTAAAAGAAGCAGGACTTGCACTTGGTATTCAGGGAATAGCAATGGCAATGATCTCATCCCGTGCCAGATCATTTTCAGCAAGATATGGTAAACAAAAGTTGTTAATAGCGGGTTTTATCATAACAGGTATCGCTCTGGGTGGCTTCATATTCGCAACATCCCTTCCTCTGGTTCTTGTCCTGATATTTCTCTTCGGGATTGGATTTGGAATGGTGCAGCCCCAGCTGAACACTCTCGCAACCCAGGTAGCTCCACCTGGAATGATGGGAAGTATTGTGTCAGTGTTTAACATCATGAAATATGCAGGACAAACCGCAGCTCCACTTGTACTTGCAGTTGTGCTATTCAATAGCGATCTGCAGATAGTCTTTGGCACTTCGTGCACGTTTGCATTTTTGATCGCATTTTCAACGTATTTCTTTAAGGATATCTATGAGAGTCTAGATGGATGAGATTCATTCCCACGAGCCTGTAACTTTTCCTTCCAGTGCCATCTTTCCCATCACTTTCCTGTAACGTTTGCTGACAGGCGAGGTTGTGACATTTGCATAAGGCGTGCCGGGAAGTGGTGTGAGATAATGTGAATGTACGTGACCACCCTTTTTACATATCCACTGAATGAGTTCAAGGCTCATGTCCTGTTCTTCTTCAGTCTCATCAGGGAATCCCACCATGAAATCCACAACCGGGGTGATGCCGTGGTCAAAACAGAGTTCAATGCTCCGAACAACATCATCAACGGTGTGTCCTCTCAGGATGCTTCTGAGAATGCGGTCACTTCCGGACTGTGCTCCCAGGCTCACTTTGGTATTGGTGCAGTACTTTGTGATGAGCTCCAGTGACTCGTCAGTGACGAATTCCGGCCTGACTTCTGAGGGAAATGTGCCAAAGTAGATTGTCTTTCCTTCCATCTGGTGCAGATTTGAAAGTAAGTTTTCAACCTTGTCAAGTCTTGGATGGATGCCGTCGCTTCCGTATGCCAAGGCATTTGATGATGTAAATCTGAGGTCTTTATAATGCTTTGCATATTTTACAATAGAGTCTATACTCCTGTGCCTTACTTTTCCCTCAAAGAGTCGGGGTGTCTGACAGTACTTGCACCTGAAAGGGCATCCTCTGCTTATTTCCAGAGGTGACATGAGGATATCTGGGTCAAAACATGGATACTTATCAAGGTCAACAGGTTCTCTTTTACCTGTGAAAATGGTTTTGTTGTTATTGTCCTTGTAGGCTATCCCCTTAATCCGGGAAACATCTTTGCCTGAGCTTATAGTTTCTACAAGTTCAGGTAGGGTTTCTTCACCCTCACCAATGACAACGTAATCGAAAAGCTCTAATGTTTCCTCCGTTTCTCCGGATGGATGTGGGCCGCCTGCTATAAATATAGAATCAGTGCTTGCTGTCTTAATTTCCCGAAAAACAGATTCAGCCTGCCTGGTGGCAAAGCTGTATATCATTATTCCGTCCTGGGGCTCTTTGGCTTTTAAAGCACCTGGAAGGAGGGGAGCCAGCGCTGCGAGACTGTATGCATTCTTCTTATTCCAGCGAAATGAGACGTCCATGAATTTCAATCTCACGTCTCGCTAATCTCTATAAATGAATCTGTACTGTTGACGGTTACCATGTCACCGTTCTTCAACAGTTCGAAAGGATCGCTTTCCAGCCTGTCCACAAGAGGTATCTCTGATATTATCGCTCCCACTGCCACAATGGGTTCGGATTCAAGATTGATCATTGCAGCAGGGGCAACATTATTCTTGAAAAGTTGATAAATGACATATGAGCCTACTGTGGAACCTTTCCCGTGCGGGAAAACAAGGACTTTTCCGCTAATGGACTGGCCATAGAGTTCGTGTTGAGGTTCTACAATTTCTCCGGTTTCAGGATCGACGTTTCCAAGGAAGGATATCGGGTCGTGGGTAAGGAGCACTTCTCCTTCTGCAACGCCTCTTGCGATGGTCCTGCAATTAATTTTCATCGATAGCACCTGCCTCTTTTATGCAATCTTCAATACTCGCATACTTCGCAGCCACCTTACACATGCTTGGCACATAGGCAAGCGCCTTTCCGGAATTCACTGTAATGGAGCTATACTTGTTGGTGGCGGGGGATACCACCATGCATGTGTCACACACAATCTTTGCACCACTCTTCTCTATCCTTTTCACAAGGTCAGGGTATCTCTCGGCAACTTCCCTTGCGGTGCACACCCACATTTCCTTTTCCAGTTTCTTTCCGTAAACGAGTCGTGCTATCTTTTCCAGTTCTTCAGGAGAGCAGTGTGGACATCCTACGGTTATTATTTCACTTGACCATATGTCACTGTTAGTTTCATAGACCTCGTCTATCTGTCCTCTTTCAACAGGAACTATTTCCTCAGGTTTGGTGAATTTGTTCCTGACAGCCTCCGGTGTGACCCCTTCTACGTGATACAGAGCAACAGCCCCGGATGCTGCAAGGGCTGCACCAAGTGTCTTGAGCTCATCATTGGAAGGATGTCCTTTCATGGAAAAAATTGGCACACGACTACCGATTATCTTTCCCGCGACATATCCCAGGGCACCGTAATCAGAACCCGACAATTCACAGTCAACAGTGACAGCGATTACAGGCTCACGCATCTCATCAAGGTGATATCCATAATTAGCAGTCTTTCCCACAAGTGCGGCTGAGAGTGCGGAAGGTCCGCCTTCCCTGTTTGTCCTTGCGCCAATGACTGAGTTTGCATAGGACACTGCGGATGATTCACTCCAGGCCAGGTGGTCTCCTAACTTTGCATCAAAACCCTCAAGGTAATAAGGTGTACAGGTACATTTTGTCCTGATGCCAAGTCTTTCATAGGCATCTATGATCTCCTGCTGTTTCCTGGCAAAATTCGGCTCAATTCCCATCTCCTTCCATCGCAGCATATCCATGCCTGCAGGGTTGAGTATCGCAGGAATTTTCACCTTGCCCTTGAGATCGGATATCCATTCCAGTCCTGCATCCCCTATGGTTTTGTAGGATACGCCAGCTATCTGGGCGCTTTTGACAGGTATCAGGCTGTCGGCTTCGTATATGTCTCCCAGTGCCACAAGTATTTCAATGGCTTTGCGCAGGCTTTCGCCATACTCCCCTTCAAGGGTCTTTTCTTCTTCCTTTGTAAGGTACATTGGAATCCCGTCGTCTTTTAGAGTAATCAGATTTGATTTACTCCGGCATCTTGGCCCTTTCGAAGTTCTGTGCCTCTGCCAGCACTTTTGTTGCATCAATACCAACTTTCGTGGTTGTCCCGTCAGGCGCTCCTCTAGGGTCAAGGGAACTTCCACGGACATTGGGTATTATCATAATGTCCATATCACCTTTTACCCTGGTGGCAACGGCAAATTCTACATCTTTCATATCGAAGATATCAATGTCTTCATCAACCACAACCACATGCTTCAGGCTCGTGTGACTGGCAAATGCAGCCATAATGGCATTCTTTCCGTCTCCTTCGGTCTGTTTCTCTATCTGGACAACAGCATGCAGGTAACAACATCCACCTTCTGTGAGCACTACATTCTTTACAGTAGTCACCTCACTCACTGCCTTGAATATCCTGGGCTCATAAGGCACTCCCATCATAAGCAGGTGCTCAGGTCCGGCAGGCAGTATGCCGTGGTATATGGGGTCTTCACGGTGCAGGATTTTTGTGATATGTATCACGGGTTCTTTCCTTACAAGATCGTATGTGCCGGTAATATCAACAAAAGGTCCTTCATCAACCCTTTCTTCAGGGTCTATATATCCTTCGAGGACTATTTCGGCGTGTGGAACCTTTATACCATTGCTACACTCGACCAGTTCAATGGGCTTACCTTTGAGTGCAGCTGCATAGTTGAATTCTTTACCTGCAGGTACTCTTGTAGTGGAAGCATAGGTAACAGCCGGATCTGCTCCAATAACGATTGCAACTGGCAGTTTCTCTCCTTTTTCAGCAGCTTTCTTGTGCAGCACATAGCTGTGTCTCGGAGCTACCAGTCTTGCAGCAAGCCTGTTCTTATCAACCACAAGTAGCCTGTGGATAGCTGCATTCATTACTCCTTCATATTCGGTAACGACCACTCCGGCAGTGATGTAGGGTCCGGCATCCTTTTCGAAATGTGTCATTATAGGGAGTTTGGTGAGGTCCACATCATTTTCCACAACTTCTTTTGTTGGAGAATTATCCACCAGGACAACTTCACCCTCGGGGCTTATTTCCGAAAGTTTCTGTATTATCCTGTCCTTTTCCACACCGAGCATCGCTGCAAGCTCATCTCTGGAGCCAAGGACATTCATGATAGCTCTGTTGCCATCGATATCCTGGAAAAGCACAGGAGCATCGGTCTGTCTTGCAATACCCGGAGCTTCGAATACTTTCGAAACAGGACGTGTGATCTCGACCAGTTTCCCGTTTTCCTTGAGTTTTTCTATAAATTCCCTCATTTTATCATCCGTGTAAAAATTATAGTATATTAGTGAGTAATCTCAGTTTGGACTAGCATATGAGCCAATTATATTTGAATGCATATACTAAAAGAGAATGTGTGAATGCAAAATCGTTTCTGATTTAAATTATGATGGTACCAATTAAGTACACAAATGTAGTACTAAAACATAGGTAACTGAAATGACAACAAATGAAAGTATTAATTGGATAATTGACAACAAAGAGTGGTTGTTTTCTGGAATTTTGGTTGTTGTATTTTGTAACTATTCAGCCTACCACAATTAGCCTATTGATACTGATTTAATCAAAACGGAGATGTTTGCTCACTAACAACCTAAGAATCAAAAAAGCAATCAATGGCAACAATCAAAATTAATGATCCTAATAAAATGTAGGTCTCAACTTTTTGTCAAGATTGCTATTGATAGTGTTTTTATCAGGCTGAATAGTTACTGTATTTTTATCATTGTTTACTGCTTTCAAAAAACTCTTTCTAATTCTATTTAGTAGAAACGATTCAAAAGCTTCTCAAAGAGACATTAAGGAAATGGACTATCTTGTAGCACTTCTTTATTCTAAAATAGGTCAGAAATATATCTTTATGAAAGGTGCTCCTGGCTATCGTGTAAGTTATCTCAAAACTGATAAAGAGTATTTTGAATTTTGGGATAATATTAAAAAACACGGCTTTGGTAATTAAACATCGTTATATAATATGATGGCCTCTTTTTATATATGAATTGTCCAAAGTGTAAGAGTTCCAGTCATAAGAAGAACGGTAGGATTGATGGTCGACAACGCTACAAATGCCATGATTGTGGATACAACTATTCAGTAGATATAAAATCCACCGCTAGCCCCGTATCTGTTAAGCGACAGGCTTTACAACTCTATCTGGAGGGGTTGGGATTTCGTTCAATTGGACGTTTTTTGGGCGTTAGTCATGTTTCTGTTCAAAAATGGATTCGAAAATTTGGTAGTGAATTAGAGGATCTAAAAAGTGAAAATGAGATTTCTGTTGTGGAATTGGACGAGATGCATACTTATATTGGGAATAAAAAAACTACTGCTGGATATGGATTGCTGTTGATAGATATGGGAAGAAATTCATCGATTGCTCTTTTGGCAGCAGAGGAACAAAAACAGGACAAAAACTCTGGAAAAAGTTAAAGACAAAAGAGGTTGGGGAAGTAATGACGGATTATTGGAGGGCATATGCCAAGTTAGTCCCCAGAAACATCCATACTCGATCAAAAGCAGAAACATATACTGTTGAAGGATACAACAGCATATTTAGGCATTTCCTGGCAAGACTAAGGAGAAAGTCAAAGTGTTATACTAAAAGTCTTGAAATGCTAAAAATCTCCGTTTTGCTCTTGATGAAATATAGGAATAAAGAACTAGCTATGTTTAATTAACAATGCCATAATTCTTTTTGATGATTCTAATGAACTGCATTATACACCGTTTTTTATTTGCAAACTGATATTCGTTTATATTAGTGGGCTATATATATTCAGTAGCTAAATATAATCATTCTTTATGCACTTGTTTGCTCTGTAAAAACTCGACTTCATGTATTTTAACACAATAAGTTGAAAATGATCAACCCATAGGGTACTCTTTTATTCAAATGAGAATTTCTACGGGGACCATTCATGCGACAGGATTTGTAAAAGTAGCTAAATTCAACTTTCTGTGAATATTCTTTCTTTTTTTGAATTGATTTTGTAACTATTCAGCCTGATAAAAACGCTATCAATAACAATCTTGACAAAAAGTTGAAACGTAAATTTCATTCGGATCATTTATTTTGATTGTTGCTATTGATTGCTTTTTTGATTGTTAGATTGTTAGTGAGCAGACATCTCTATTTCGATGAAATCAGTACCAATAGGCAAATCGTGCCAGGCTGAATAGTTACTTGATTTTTTAATTTCAGTACTCAAATATTAGTCTCGCTAAAAAATATCCAGAATATTTTAGCAAGATGTATAGGACGAATCCACGGTTACTGTGTAACGATATATAAAATATATCATGGCAAATAAATACATTCGATTGAACAATTTTGGTGGTACTATGAGAAAGATGAACGTATTATTATTGCTTGCTGTTTTGATACTCTCGATGACACATACAGCAAGTGGACAGATGACAGAATTCCCTGATGGATGTTACTGTGTAGAACTTGTAGGTGATTATGGGACTAGCACTCCTGCAACAGATCACATTGAAGTGACTGCAAGGGTCTGCAAATCAGGGGATGATATTGATGTTACGGTCCTAGAAAGTAACCCCGAAGTTACAATAATCAATTTAGATATTATTAGTCTCTTTCATGAATAAATTACATTCAGTGCCACCGGCAGTGCAATGGAGGATACATTTGGTGGATTAATGACACTCGAAAATATAGGAAACAGGGAGTATCAATCTGTTTCTCCAACTGTTTTTTTGCTTAATGAAATTCCAGTTAACAGTGAATTAACTGCGACAATAGAAGAATGTGAACAGGAAATACCAGAATTCCCAACTGTTGCTCTTCCAATGATGGCAATCATAGGACTGGCATTCTTCATACAGCGCAGAAAATAATAATCTAAAAATCGGGGACATAAGCCCCTTATTTCTTTTCTTATATGAGCCGCAATTAAATTATTTATCCACTGCTTTTTCTGGGATAGGTTCTTTTTTAATGTTTTGTGCATCTCTTTTCCTGAACCAGAGCTTGCGGCTATAGTAATTAAGAGGATGACTTATCTTTTTGCACATTTCATCCGGAGCGTAGCAGTTACCATAAGTCTGCATGGTTGAACAGGAGGGTGGTTTGTAGTTGGTTCCCGAAGAACCGGCAATATGCTCTACCTGATACCTGGCTTTTTCAATATCAAAATCAGGAGATGTAGTAAACAGGTTCATAATATCATCAACAGACATGCCAATAGTAAGGAGGAAAGCAGTCATTGCAAATCGCATGGAATGTGCAAGGTTCACACCTGCCTGTGTATTGGCTATGGCATGAGTTATACAAGGGGGGAACAGATCAGTTTCAACAGATTCAAATTCAGAGTCACCAAAATTGCTTTTTTGTTCTTCAAGAACATCACTGACTTCCTTTATATATGATTCACATTCCTGAATAAGCTCATTGGAAGCTGGCATTGGCAGATTATGAGCAATGCGATCTTTTATAAGCTCCTGTAAAAGACGTGCAAACTCTTCCCTTGATACATTTACATTACCATGATCCAGTTTACGATTGACCAGTTTCCACTCAATTGCTTTAAGAGAACTTGCCATCCGGATATATGAGGTGAAATGTAGCTTAAATCCAGTTTCACTTTCATCTGCATTAACTCCAAAATCAAGGGCAAATTCCCTGAGAAAACCAAGGTCCTGCGTTTTTAAGATTCTATAGGAAGCTACCGCTTCCGCAAGACAGTACCGGCGTGTCAGAAAAGAATCATCAATGCACGAGACAAGTATTCTTGAAAAAGGATAGGAAAGCAATTCCAGCAAGATATTCCGTTCATCCGAGCTAGAGAGATTAGGTTTTATAATTTCACCTGATATCGCCTGCAAAACACGTTCTTTGCCACGGAAGCGCGCTGATTCCATGGCCCGGGACGTAACCAGGCGATCAAGAGATATTCCGAGGTCCTTTACATGCAAGGATGCCCCGGAAGTATAAGGATATAATGCAAAGTCCTTTTCATCCATAGATCAATCAGATTCGATTCTTGGGGCAAGAAGATAACCAACCTTTCCTGCACCATTTGCAATAGAGAATGATATCTTTACAGGGAAATCTTTGCCAATTTCCACCGTTATCTCGTTGGAGCGGGATGCCGGTTTTACAATATCTGATAGATAGTCCAGTGAGAACAGGGAGCGTGCTTCACCAGATTTCATGTCGATAAGCTTGTCACGGGACATGTCAAGACGAACACGGTCAGTATCACCTTCTGCTTCCATGTAGAACACATCGTCATCAATTCCAAGCAACATATGATCGCTTATCTTCTCAGCTGCTTTGACCGCCCTCTGAAGATCCTTGCCATTGAGGACAACCTCAGCAGGAAGCTCTAGTTGTGGTATTCTTGGCTCTGCCCTGATAGTTGAAGGATCAAGTAATGCAAGGGTATAAGAAAGCCCACCAAGGTGGAGTGACATTTTCTGGGACATCTCGTCCAGTTCCATAACAACTTTCTCGTCCTTGCCTGCAACACCAAAAATATCATTGATCTTTGACAGGTCCATGCCAATCTCACAATCATCAGCACTAAAATCATCAAAAGCACTGGAGCCAAGTTCAAAACTGACCATGGCTACATTTGCAGGGTCTACTGCCCGGACAGTCATTCCTTCAGGGGATATCCTGAACCTTGCCTCATCAACAAGAACCGAAAGAGTTTCAATTGCAGTTTTTAAAACATCTGCATCAATAGTTGCCTTGAACATCTAAATTCGCCACCAATTATTCAATTTTAAGATCATTATATCTAATAAGCAATATATATTTTTTTCTAATTATTTTGAGACTAAACAAATGATATCACAAATACCATGAATTTAGTCATATTCACGCCAGGTACAGCCGCATTTCGTGCATTTGAAGAAACGTGTTTCTGATTCATCTGCAGACCTAAGTTGGCGCAACCACCAATAAGCAACGTTATGACCACATTCTTCACATCTGGCAGAGGTTGTTGGGAGTCCCTGATCAACATCACCTTCAAGAACAGTAACATCTCTATTTTCCCTCGATGCCTTTGATACTAAAGCCTCTGAACCAGCCTGCTTTCCTTTAACGTACCCACATTTTTTGCACTTTAAGGAATCACCTGAAGGAAACATCATACTTTTACATTCGGGACAAAATTCCATAAATATCACTTCTCGCATTTTCTATTATTAAGTTATGGTCAAAAGCCATTTCTGGTATGTTCTGAATATCGAATAACTGTACTCCTTTAGCATCCGTATTGGCTTTAGGGATACCACTTCCAAGTACCAGATAGACTATGCTCACCGTGTGCCCGCGAGGGTCACGCGAAGGTTCAGAATATACTCCAAGTAACTTAACTATTTCTATTGTAAGCCCTGTTTCTTCATTAACCTCACGTTCAACGGCCTTTTCAGTTGTTTCACCGACATCTACAAAGCCACCAGGAAGGGCATATTTTCCTTGATAAGGGGCATTTTTCCGCTCGATCAGAACGATTTTTCCGCTCAATATGATTACTGCATCAACTGTAAGTTTAGGGGTACTGAAGGACATGGGGAACAAAAACTTAATAGACTACATCAAATATATAGAAGCCATACCTATTAAAGGTGTGCTTAAATGATTGAGAATATTCTATGGATTGCTGTGGTTTTTATGCTTGTGGGATCAATAGTCCCTAAGAGTGTAAAGATGCGCAGAGTAATATCTGCAACTGGATGGGGATTATTCTCCATACACTGGTTCTACCAGCCATTACACTATATTGAGATTAAGGATTACTTCAATGTAGCCCTTGTCATTGTAGTTGGAATTGTGTGTCTTATAATAGCATATACTATGCTGAAAGAATACAACAGCAAGGATGAAAAAGGTCCAAGCCCGGACATAACGTCCATGGCAACCAGTGCAACTGCTCTTGGTTCGCTGTTTTATTTCCCCTTTGCACAAATGGATGTTCTGAATGTGTGGATAATAGGCCAGGTGACTGATAATGTGCTGTGGATGATGCATTCACTAGGATTGCCTGCCAAAATGGTTGCATGGAACAAGATAGCTCTTAACGGATATCAGGTAGAGATCATACTTGCATGTACAGCCATCGAAAGCATAGCGCTTTTCATAGGGCTCATTGCATCTGCAAACGCACCACTTAAGAGACAGGTTGCGGCATTCATGGCATCAGTGCCCGTGATATACATCCTGAATATAATGAGAGATGCTTTTGTAATTGTAGCTTATGGTTATCAGTGGTTTGGCCCGGATAGTTTTGAGATTGCCCATAACACGATCGCAAAGATTGGATCAGGTATTGCATTGTTTGTCGTTGCATATGCGGTTATGCGTATTTTGCCTGAACTCATAGATCTGATAGAAGGAATCTGGCTTTTGGTTACTGGATTCATTCAGAAGTTATTCTATAAAGTAGTAGGAAACCAATAAATGCTCGCTAAAGGTTCTTTTCCCTGGATATTGACATCCATCACTGCAAGTGTGGTCAGTTTTCTTGCATACCTATACAACATTCCATACGCAGGAAAAATTGCACTTTTGGCCATATGCGTGACAATCTTTTTCCTCTTTTTTTTCAGAGATCCAGAAAGGGAAATAGATGTGCATGAAAAACATATGCTCTCCCCTGCTGATGGAAAGGTTATGGATATAAGGGGCAGGAAAATATGCATATTTATGAATTTTCAAAACGTGCATGTCAACAGGGCACCTATCAAAGGTAAGGTCCACACAATAGAGCACAAGAAAGGAGGATATATCCCCGCTTTCTGTAAGGATTCACATCGTAATGAGAGGAACCATGTCCTCATAGAGACCCAACATGGGATCGTAGAGGTTATACAGATTGCTGGTACTGCCACCAGAAGAATTGTATCCTACGTAAATGAAGGAGAGGACATAATGCAAGGGCAGCGTTTTGGAATGATTCGTTTTGGATCAAGAGTCGATGTGACCATCCCTGAAAACTTTGAAATCGTAACTAAAATAGGTGATCGGATGTTTGCCGGTGAGACAATAATCGCTAGAATCAAATAAAGGAAGTGAACCAGATGCTCCATACTTTGAAATTACCCGATTTTGTCACCCTCCTAAATGCATTATGTGGAGTAGCAGCTATTCTTCTTTTGCTGGATGGTTTTACATACCTGTCCCCGCTACTCATACTAATTGCTGCAGTTGCGGATGGTCTTGACGGTCATATTGCCAGGAATTTCTCATCTAGTGAAATAGGAAGTAATCTGGACTCACTTGCCGATGTTATATCCTTTGGCGTCGCACCTGTTATTATTACATATGCATTTGCAGATAACAAATACATTGTTCTGCCCGCATTGCTACTTTACTTTATTTGCGGAATTCTGAGGCTTGCCAGATTCAATACAATGGATACAGGGCATAATTCATTTAACGGTTTACCCATTACCGCCGGCGGAATTGCTATATCATCATATCTGCTCATGGGTGAGCGATTTTTTTCTGACAATATTGTGATTGCTTTAACGCTGATATTTGGGATTCTAATGATAAGCAATGTCACATATTTTAAAGTAAGAAACCAAAAGATGCTCGTAATACTCACGATTATCTTTGCAGCAACAATCATTTCATACAATGTAAACATTGACTACACACATATAATGGCAACGTTGCTGTCAGGACTTATGGCAATTTACGTTGTATCACCCATAATCAAAAGAACTACATGAGGGAGATTATGCAGCAAAACGAAGCAATAACTGACAGGGATAATGTATTTTTTGAGGCAGGAATTAAACTTGGTGCCCTTTATCACCAGTTCACAGGATCACCTGTCAATCTGAAAACAGTGGGCAGCCTTGAAAAAGCAATACAGGAAAGTATTTCGGTCCAGCCATGTGTTGAAGATATCAAGGTTTCTATCAATAGGGACATGATTCGATCCAAACTAAACAGTGAGTATGGCTATTGTGAGCTGGAAGGACGCATGCTGGATGTCATGATCACTGCGAGCTTTAAAAGTGCAAAAGTGGATGTAAGTCTGGCATTTGACACAGAACTTGACTACCCACTTATGAAAATAGAAAAGATTTATTGATCACTGCAAGCCTTTGCTTCCTTGAAGGCTGCAACTACTTTTTCATTTTGCTCCTGTGTTCCCACAGTTACGCGAATCAGTGAATCACCGGCATTCTTGAATGACCTGCAATCTCTGACAATAATACCCTTTTTTAAAAGAGATTCTGCCACATTTCTTGCAATCATAGGAGCAACATCCACCAGCATGAAATTAGCCTGAGACTCATATGATTTGAAAGGAATGTTTTCTAATAGGAATTTGCGCCCTTCCTTTGAGCATATGATACTCTTTTTTAGATACTTCTTGTCACAAAGAGCTGCCACTCCAGCCATGACTGCAGGATAACTTACATTGAAAGGTGTTGCTATTTTCATATACTGAAGTTTAAGCCATGCTGGCATGAGTCCGTATCCTATTCTAAGACCTGCTAATCCAAATGCTTTTGAGAAAGTCCTGCCAATGATGATATTGTCGTATTCTAAGACCAGATGAGATAGATTACAGTCAGCGAATTCAACATAAGCCTCATCCACAAATACAAGTCCCTTTGTTGACTCAAGAATGGTACGTACATCATTCTCAGCCATTAATTTGCCAGTTGGGTTATTCGGGGAACAGAGGAATATCACCTTTGTTTTGTCTGAAATTGCATCTTTTATAGCTGCCACATTAAATGCAAGTTCCTTTGTGGGGGGTACGTGGATAGCAACCGCACCATTTGCACGGGCAGCGATCTCGTAATAGGAGAATGTAGGGGTAGGTAATACTACTTCATCGCCTGGTGTTATGAGTAATCTCATGAGGTTGTCCAGAAGGCCATCCATACCAGGTCCTGAAGCACATATGTTCTCCACAGGTAGGCTGGTATAGAGTGATATCGCATCAACTAATTCTGAAGCGTTAGCGGAAGGGTATATGTTAACTTTGGATGCAGTGGATACCAAAGCTTCAATTGCCAGAGGGGACGGACCCAGAACATTCTCATTTGAGCCTAATTTAATGATTTCAGATGGGTTGAATCCGTATTTTTTTGCAATTTCTTCAATCGACTTTCCTGGAATATATTCGGCAATAGAGGCAACAACATCTTTGATAAGGTCAGGCCTGCTCAAGTACGCTCACCACCCGGTCTATCTGCTCTTTTGTAATGACCAGAGGAGGTGCTATACGCAATACTGTTTCAGATGTGCAGTTAAGTAGTACGCCATTCCTACGACCATGCTCAACAATATCTGCGCATTTACGATCGAACTGAACACCCAGCATAAGTCCTTTTCCACGAACTTCAACAAGACCTTCTGTAGATAGGCCCGCTAGTTCATTACGGAAGTATTCGCCCATTTCTTTTGAACGCTGGATGAGATTCTCTTCCCGGATAATTTCAATAGATGCAAGTGCAGCTGCGCAGGCCAATGGACTGCCTCCGAATGTTGCGGCATGCTCACCACGGCCAAAGGAAACTCCCTCACGTGCAGCAATAGCACCCATAGGAAAACCTCCGCCAATTGCTTTGGCCATTGTCATGATATCAGGTTCAACACCGAAATGATCTTTGCAGAACCATTCTCCTGTCCTTCCAAAACCTGTCTGTACCTCATCGAAGATAAGAAGGGTTTCATTCTCATCACATATCTTGCGAACTTCCTTCAGGTAGCCTTTAGATGATACGTTAATTCCACCTTCTCCCTGTATTGGTTCAACCATCACTGCGGCTGTGTTTGGAGTAATGGCATCTGATATTGCCTGTGCATCATTGAAGGGGACAAACATCTCTTCCTGAACCAGGGGCTTGAAAGGAGCACGATACATATCTTTGTATGTCAGGCTCAATGCACCCATTGTGCGCCCATGGAATGAGTGTTCCACAGCTATAAAATCTGTTTTTTTAGTGTTGACCCTTGCAAGTTTCATTGCAGATTCCACTGCCTCTGTACCGGAGTTACAGAAGAATACACGGTCCATTCCGGTTATATTAACCAGTTGCTCAGCAAGCTTTGCCTGAGGCTCGGTGTAGTATATATTGGAGACATGCATCAGCTTTTCAGCCTGATTCTTTATTGCCTCTACAAGATGAGGGTGACAGTGCCCTACATTGGTCACTGCAATGCCGGCAACGCAATCAATGTATTCCCTTCCCTCAATGTCATGAACAATAGAACCCTTCCCGGTCGAAAGTACTATTGGCTGGCGGCCGTAGGTTTGCATTACATATTTTGAATCTTTGTCGAATATAGATTGTGAATCTAATGATGAGGAATTATAGTCCTGTTCCAAGTTAACACCTGTCCACTATAATATTAGAACTTCTTTTAAATCTGACTATCGATACAAATGAAAAAAAGAAAAATAGAAGTGATGTCAGACCACCGGTGAGGTTAACGACCACTTTAAAGAATGCATCTGTCTGGAACCTTTATCGCTATATAGAGGTGATAAAGGAATATAAGAATCGAAAGCTGGAAAATTGTAAGAATGGCACCTTTTACTGGGTCGTGCTGTGTGCTTCCCACAATGGAATTAATAGTAATCAATGCTTCAAAAAGATAAAGCACAAAACCAAACGTCAGGAATATAAAGTATTTTTTCAGATTTTTAAAAGAAACGTATATGCGTGAGCGTATAACATCAGCATCTATTTTCAAAAGTAAGTACGATGTCAGCAACGATAAAATAACTATGCACAGACGGACTGCAAGATCTATGAAATTGAACATTTCAATCGAATTCATAACCAGCCCCTCATTAATTTATGTGTATAATACTGCATATATCATTGAATATCCAGTTTCATCAATGGATGATTGTGTGTTATTATATATAAATACATGCATATAATTAAATATCCAGTTCCATCAGCTCATTATCGCTCAAAGCACCTTCATCTTCACGCTCAAAGATAAGGCCCCCTGGTGCACGCATTACACCATCCACACGAGCAGTTTCATGGATTGTCACAGACTGAGAATTAATCTCGCCCAGAATATGGGTGCCGGCAGCAACGTACACATTACCTCTTGAGATAATGTTACCATGGATTATATTGTCTGTTCCAAGTTTTACATCCTGAATAGTGCGGACACTTCCATAGAGAGTTGTTCCACTTTCCATTTCAAGGGAAGTTGCACGGATATTGCCCACCAGCCGGCAATCGTTTCCAATGACTGCCTTTGAAGGCACCTTGATGGCGTCCATGGAAATCTTGGAACCGTTGGGGATAATCATACTGTTGGAACCTATTGATTCGAGATCTTCATCATCAAAGAGGTCTTCTAACGCCTTTTCAACTTCTTCGTCTTTTCCAAGCCTTAAGAGTTCACTTATGTAAAGGAAAAGATAGACCATGACAGGAATAGGATTACGTACGACTATCCAACCCTTGGCCTCAAAACCACCGTTGATCTTGACATCATTACCGATATCCAGATCTCCTTTCACAACGAGCTTACCATCTATGGAAACGAACTCACCGATGTAGGCGTTTGAATCAGTCTTGACATTCCCACCTATCTGTGACCAGATATCTATCCTCACATCTGATTTAGAGACCAGGTCCCCGGCAAGTTGTACCCTTTCTCCCAGTATGGATGAATTGGATATTACGCCGTACCTGATATCCGAGTGGTTACCTACAATGACATCTCCGTCTACAACGATCGTATGTTCTTCCATTCTGGTTTTATCCGGAACAACAAAAGTCTTGAAAAATTCCTCTTCTATGTTTTCACGCTCCGGCTGGGGATTTACTCTATCAAAGCTATTATTATGACTTTATTTCCACGTATTTAATAGATATAGATTTATAAATAGTTATTCTAAGATTGTGCTATCCCGCGCCTTACATCAACCGCAGGACCTCTCTCCATGCAAATAGCTTCATGTGGGGACAATAATAATTGACCAGTTGCCATAATTGTGTCTGATTCGTCAACAATTATCACTTCATCGTCTGCACGCAATTCAGGATCAAGGGACAATACATGTTTTGCAAAGGTTGTTTTGCCTTTAGCTACAAAAGGTACCGCATCTTCACAGATGACCACTCTTGAGGTCGGTTTTTTGAGCATACCATGCAATGCAGCCGCACCGTCAATGCTGAGTGTAAGCATACCATCCTTTGCACGGACAGTTGCCACATGCTTTCCATTATGATGAATCTGCCTTACACGTTTGGTTTTTGAAAGCCTGAAATTTACACATTCAGGAAAAAGAACATCTCCACAGCCTTTTCCAAACTGGAAATCAGCCATTATACGCACTCTTTTAAGATTTTTTTCAGTCCCGGGCATAGATGCTAAATAAAGTATAAGCATTAAATTGATAGCGGTCCACAGATTAAACTCCTGCCGGACAATCCAAGAAAATGTATATAAGGAATATCGAACAGATTTATATATAATAATGACCAATTATAAACTGAGGAAGCGGGCTAACTGCTTGTAACTGTATTCAAAGGTATAGTAACTGTAACCAAGCAAAACCATTCATCCCCTCAAACAAACCCCGTTTCCTCTTTGCTCAATAATAGGGCCAAACTATTTTTCAAAATAATTATTTCCTGTTAGTTATATCTTTTTTACATCGGAACCATAGAACAAAAAATAAAAAGAGATTAACAGACGTTAACCTTTAACGACTCCCATGGGGAGAACACGTGCAACCTTTGTGGCAATCCCAAGCTTGTGCACGACATCAACAACATCACTACTGGATTTGTACACTGCTGGTGCTTCTTCGGCTATGAGTGAAGGCTGATTGGCCTTGACAATTATTCCCTGTGACATCAACTCTTTCTGAATCTCTTCACCACGAAGTTCTTTTTTTGCATGTTTGCGACTCATTACACGCCCTGCACCATGACATGCACTTCCAAAGCTTATATCCATCGAGCCTTCGTTGCTGCATAATACATATGAAGGTGTGCCCATGCTTCCGGGAATCAACACTGGTTGACCTATAGCAAGATATTTTTCCGGCAGATCAGGATGACCTGGTGGAAAAGCACGTGTAGCTCCCTTTCTGTGCACGTATACTTCCGTATTCTTCCCGTCGACATTATGCTCTTCGAGCTTCGCTATGTTATGAGCTACATCATAGACCAGGTCAAGACCAAGGTCCCCGAAGTCACCTGCAAAATGTTTCTCAAAGACCTCACGGGTCCAGTGCATGATCACATGCCTGTTGACCCAGGCATAGTTTGCGGCACATACCATTGCCTTGAAATAGTCCTGTGCTTCCTGTGACTGTGCCGGAGCACATGCAAGCTGCCTGTCAGGTAGAGATATTCCATATTTCTTCGAAGCCTGTGCCAACACCTGCAGATGGTCGGTACATATCTGGTGACCCGCACCACGCGAGCCGCAATGAATCATGAAAGTAACCTGCCCTTCCTCAAGGCCCATTGCAGAAGCAGCTTCTTCATCATATATCTCGTCAACATACTGGACTTCAAGGAAATGGTTTCCACTTCCCAGCGTGCCTATCTGGGGCCTTCCTCGTTTGCGGGCCTTTATACTGACTTTTGAAGGGTCTGCCCCTGGCATCATACCGTTGCTCTCACAATGACTGATATCTCCTTCTACTCCATACCCGTTCTCTACAGCCCAACGGACACCATGTACAAAAATATCATTGAGTTCACTATCATTAACCTTTCGACGGCTTTTTGAGCCAACACCTGAGGGTATTGCCTCAAACAGAGCATCCAGCAGTTCCGGAAGTTTAGGCCTGATGTCGCCCTCTGAAAGATTGGAGCGTATAAGGCGTACTCCGCAGTTTATATCAAAACCTACCCCTCCGGGACTGATGATACCGGATTCCTTATCAAATGCTGCAACGCCACCTATTGAAAAACCATAACCCAGGTGAGCATCAGGCATTGCCATAGAGTATTTCTGTATTCCCGGCAGGGTAGCAACGTTTGCCACCTGGCCCAGGGTTTCCATTTCAAGAAGATGAAGAAGTGACTCAGACACAAAGATTCTCCCCGGAACGTTCATTCCCGGCTTAAATCCTACAGGCACCTCCCATGTGTTGTCATTGATCTTTGTAAGAATATCATAGACTGAATTATTATTTTCCTCTGACATCATTATTCCTCTTGCCAAATTTCATCCTGTAAAATATGTATAAATGCTATATACTCTAATCTTATGAATACATTGATAATAAGAAACTGGTGGAATTAACAAATACAGAAATATTCAGGTATCCACTGTTGCCTGTATCATCCAGCCTTCGTCTGTCTTTTCTATTTTCATCTCGTTGTATGTGGCTGCTTTTACCTCGGTGTCAAATACATGAACAGAAAGGTCCATTGCTTCTCCATACAGCGTTGCAGACATGGAGCATTCTCCATCACTGACATTCAACTCATTGACTTTGACGCGACCAAAGACCATTTCGTCAACCTCAAAAACAAAGAGTATCTCAGAAAGCCAGTCAAAAAGAAGACTGTCGAGGTCAGGTGAGCTTAGTTCAACGTCCACCGAAGAATTGTTGCTAATCGAACTTGTATCCACCATGACATTGAGCATGGCAAGAGCAGCGTTCTCGAATGCTTTCTCAAGGCTTTTTCCGTAAGCTCGGAACCTGGCATCAGCTGTGTGTTCCAGATACTCATAATCCTTGTTCATATGAGATGACATGAACCTTAATTGACCCTTGTATAATTAAATCAGTCCCCCGACAAGTGAGTGTTTGCCGGCATTATTCAAGCTGTTTCCATATGTGCACTATGCGCTGGAAAGCTGTTATGTGGCTTCCTGCACCGATGATGATGATCATCCAGCCAAGCGATGAGAATCCGTATATTGTAGATGGGTACACAAAATAGACAACTGAAGAGAGCATTATGAGCACCAGTCTGTCAGCCCTTCCGATAATGCCACCGTAATATCTTCCAAGACGAAGTGCCTGTGCCTGCGTACCAAGATAACTTGTGAGTAGTACGCCCACTATGGCTATGGTGCCTATCTGCCAGTCCACGTAACCGCCAAAGAAGATGCCACAAATAATGAATACATCGGAATAACGGTCTATAACGTGGTCGAGAAAGTCACCTTTGGCACTGGCTACGTTGAGATAGCGTGCCATAAGTCCATCCATTGCATCAAGCAGAGAGTTAAGCGCGACCAGCAGCCCGGCTATCAATACAATAAAAGGGTCAAAAGCTGAGTAGTAGTAAAAAAAGCCCGCTAGTGCTGCAAACAAAAGTGAGAACAGTGATATCGCATTTGGAGATATGCCTGCATCTGCAGTTATCTTCGCCAGCGGCTCAAGTATTTTTGATGCTACGGGTCTTAGAGCATTGAATGTCATGGGTATTGTATCCAATGAGCATTTTTATGATTTAACGTTTTCCGGGGATTTGATTAGATTAGTTTTTCTTTGCAAGGTCATACCAGTATTTTATCTTGCAGGAATGCTCCACCTGGGTGGTCATGACATAGGCTTCATCCAGCACACGCCCGATTGCAAAGGTCCCGTGACTGTAAACGATAGCAGCTTTATGGGTAGCAAGCGCCGAGGAAACGTTGCCTGCAAGTTCATCAGAACCAATGCCACCCTTTATTATTGGTATCTCACCCAGGAAATACTGCCCCTCGCTGTCAGATGGCTCGATTGTCTCATCATCTGCAAGCAAGGACATTGTCACCGCAAAAGGACAGTGAGCATGTACGATTGCAAGCGCAGGGGTATTCTTGTAAATTGCACGGTGAACGATGGCTTCGGAAGAAGCAATTACGTCAAGTGCACATGTCCCGTCAAGCCCGACCTCCACTACACTATCTTCGGTGATTTCATCAAGAGCCGAGCCACTACGCGTGATTATCATCCTGTTGCCTACCCTTACACTGATGTTCCCGAAGTGAGATTCTACCAGTCCTGTATCAACAAGCTTCTTCCCTATCCTTGCTATTTCACGCCACATGGAGTTTCTCCGTATTTGTTACCATAAAATTTATCTGCGATTATGATATCTAAGGGAGTGCATCGCATAAATAGATGCGGAGCACTTACTATCACAGATGCCTCGGTGGCTCAGCCCGGCAGAGCGAGTGACTTGTAATCACTAGGTCGCGTGTTCAAATCACGCCCGGGGCTTTTTACTACTTTTTTAGACATACAATTATTACTCTTGGTGTAACATTTATCTCCCCTTGATTGCGATAAAACCTGCCGACAATTCAATTAAGAAAAATACCGTGTCTGTAAACTCGAACCAGGCACTGATAAAAAAGATATAAAGGCAATACTTATCGCCTATTTTAACTGATATTTTTTCATTTCATATTTTGCCATCAGATTGGAACCGAAAACGTATACCAGGATGATGATACCCAACCAGATAAAATGACCTCCAAGTTCAGGTCTGCCTAAATATTTCAAGAGTAAGCCTATACTGAATACTACCATATTTGCCATGCCTACTTTTTTATTCTTTTTTACCGTTTCCGCATACATCTCTTTGCGTACAAGGTATTCTTTTTTTTCATCCTTCACATTTTCACATCCAAGATATGTATAATATAAAACCAGTGGCTCAAAACCTTTTTGGCAAACCGGATGTATCTAATTAATAATTTGGTTCTTTCAAAAGCAAAAGGCATTTACACAAGAGATCGGAAATGCTTCCTACATATCGAGCTATTGATTTTCTGCTGATAAACATCCTTATATAAGCTCAAACTCACCTAGCACCATGAATCCGGGAAGCTCCAGAAAGAATATCAAAATTGGAATAAACGTAGGAATTGTTCTCAAGCAAGATCAGAAGAGTGGAAAAATAACCAAGGGTGTTGTCAAGAAAATCCTGACCAATTCCTCATCGCATCCGCACGGGATTAAAGTACAATTGGAAGATGGTCGGGTTGGAAGAGTAAAAGAAATCTACTCTGACACATAATCAATTCTATATTGTTGTCTTATCAGACATTTTTAGTATAGCATGCAAAACTCTTTTTGCAACTGGTACACCTTGATGCGGATTTATATGTTGCTCCAAAATCAGCCGGCTTACCTGAGCTAATTGAAACACAAACAATGGATTGGCTTAGGGGGATTGTCGCAAGGATTTGTGACCCACAGCTCGGACATACCACACTTTCAAGATTCATATCTACATTCCTCTCTGATTTCTCCCATAGAAATCACATTATAGGCAAAAAATACAAATGTAAAAAAAGTTTTCCAGGCAGATACCGATCAAAAAATGACCGTTGCGCATCTACCTTTTATTAAAAATTGTAGTTATACTAAAGTATAACTAGTATCTGGCTGGCCTGTGTTTCTGGAAGCATTCCCTGCAATATACAGGTCTGTCACCAGATGGCTTGAATGGTACTTCTGTTTCCTGTTTGCAATCTGAACAAGTTGCTTTATGCATCTCTCTTGGACCGCTTGATCTGAAACCGCCGCCGCCTCTATTGTTTCCGCCTCTGTTATTATTGAATCCCATATGTTTATCTCCTTAAGTTTGTTTAGTTCGCTCAGCAGAACCGATATTGTGAAGCACAGCATGACTGGTTTATAACTAGCCTGACAAGATTGCTCATTTCAATACGGCTAACCCAAATGTCCAAGCAATCATTAAAAGAAGCACTAAAAGCAGAGTAACCCTTTATTAAATCGTTGAGCAATCGAACTATTAATCTACACAGTACCCTATTTTATATAAATCCGCTGCTGTTAATTAACTTGTTGAAATTGTTCAAATAACGCAACTTGAACTATTAAAGAACACAAAAAAAGGCATTTCAGACTACTTGAAGAAAATTCATTATCCCATGACAATTACATGTTGTCGCAATAAAGAAGATCCTATCCTCAACAGAATACGTGTCAGTCTTTTCATTCACGGCTTTCGCGTGTTCCATTATAGACAGCATATGTTCTTTAAAGTCAATACCTTTTATTCCGCCAATTCCTGGCTTCATCTGGCAACTCTCAAATACCCAACCCTTATGGGAGGATAGTAACTTCTTAACATAAGCAGTTATAGTTTCAGGCTTCTCTCTTTTGAAGTTGTAACAGTATTTTTCAGGTCCCATGCAATTATCAGGACAGATATCACCCATTTTAGCATATGAGAACATAATGACACCATCATAGGGAGAGTTAAATACTACAATTCGCTCTGGTAATTCGGACATGGCATCATAGTAATATGCAGTCTGCTTTTCATCATTTTCTTCAAAAGCAAGATCTGATATCAATGGCCTGGGATAAATTGAACCCAGCATATCGATTGCCATATTAACGACAGCATGAGTAGGTACAGCAGGGATAATGTATTCCGGAATACCGGCTTCCAGAATTAGAGGAACATCATGAACATCCATGCAGTGGAAATAGACATTGTTTTCGTTTTCTTTTGATTCCCTATAAGTCCTGATGAGCCTGAAAAGTTCCTCCCTGTCAACTATTATTGAACTTTTTGAAGCATCTGCATTCTCATCAATATCAATAATTACAACAAACGGAAAAGATTGCTCTTTTGAATACCTGGCAAAATCACTTCCAATCTTTCCACCGCCCAACACAAGGTAGTAGTCTTCTACGACTTGTAGCGAGCGAAAACTGGCAATTCTCTGGTTCAGAATGGAAAGGAGATCATTGTTCACAATAAGAAATAGAAAAAGCAGTATATATCAGATTTGTTTTAAGAACAATCATGAAAAATGAGGTAAATGTATGAGGAAACAAAATGAAAATTATGGAGCAATAACATTACTCCACGAAAAGATCATTTTACTCTGTCACCGTATATTTTTCTCAAATGTTCTTTTGGATCAAAATCAGTCTTAAATTTCAGCTTGCCTGAATTAGACTGGATGATGACCTGCCACGTAATCTGAATCTCATCGTCATCCTGGCTACTCTTTTTCTTTATTTTTATAGAACTTATACCTGCATTTGGAATTGAAAAATTAGCTTCATTCTCCGCCAGTGCAGCCTGTGCGCTCATTCCGGCATACCTTTCTGCATACCTGAAAGAACCCTTCATCTGTGCACCCCACTGACCAAAGAAACCTTTTCCTTCTGCTTTGGCTTGATCACGGGACTCCTTGACAACCTGCTTCATAACGTCATTTGTTACCTTGGCAAATATAGTTGTATCAGGCGTTGCTACAAGCGTAAATGAATCGTAGGATAAACCTAACATTTTACTTCTCTTCATGTTCGGAACAATGCCGATTATTTCATCTTCCATAAAAACTCTCCTTGACATCCAATGGATGTGCTACCGCCATACACAACATAATTTAAACAATCATAGATGGCGATAAATAAAGGTGTACTAATAAATATATAAAGATTGTTATTTGAGGTGTGCTTTTGTTTTATTGTAACTATTCAGCCTGATAAAAACACTATCAATAGCAATCTTGACAAAAAGTTGAGACCTACATTTTATTAGGATCATTAATTTTGATTGTTGTCATTGATTGCTTTTTTGATTCTTAGGTTGTTAGTGAGCAAACATCTCCGTTTTGATTAAATCAGTATCAATAGGCTAATTGTGGTAGGCTGAATAGTTACGTTTTATTAAGAAAAAAGGTAACTATTCAGCCTGATAAAAACGCTATCAATAACAATCTTGACAAAAAGTTGAAACGTAAATTTCATTAGAATCATTTATTTTGATTGTTGCTATTGATTGCTTTTTTGATTGTTAGATTGTTAGTGAGCAGACATCTCTATTTCGATGAAATCAGTACCAATAGGCAAATCGTGCCAGGCTGAATAGTTACGAAAAAAGAATGGACTACACCGATACTTTCACAGATACAATTGAAAAATAGAACGTAGTACCAACATCAGCTTTGTATTCTAATTTGCTAAAAAACAATGGCATGAACTGCCATGACGGGTCAAAATCCAAAATAAAAAAGAAAGCACTCAAACAGATATTTCATTCTGCTTTTTGGTACTTGTCAATGATTTCCTGGAAAGAATCTGCAACGTATGACAGATTTTCCCTTCCCACTTGGAAGGTACTGAGCTTGAAATACTTAGTAAGTCCCGATTTAATACCGTGGATGTTCCTCTGTTTCAGCTCTCTGTACAGGAAATAGCGACCTTTCTTGGCAGTCTGTGAAATCTCATACAATACCGGGGCTTCAAAGAACATCAGGTCATGGTCGTGAGGCTTAGCTCCCATCTGCATGATCCCGAGGTCTTCAAGCCTTGAAGAGAACCAGCGGGCATCTGCAACTTCATCATACCACTTGTTCGTGCGTTGCACCACATGTGGAAAAGATGCTATCATAGTCATAAGGGGAGCTCCCCTGACAGTACAGCCCAGAAGCTCGATTTCCTTTTTCTTGTGGGTAGGAGATTTCTTGAATACGATGTCTGCATACTCTTCCTTAACACCAAGAACACCTATCGGACCGGAAGAAGCCATGGACTTGTGCCCGCTTCCTACAATAAAATCAGCTCCCATCTTTTTAGCATCAATGGGCATCCTTCCCACGGAATAAGCACCGTTAACCATCAGGGGTACATCATACCTGTGGCAAAGGTCGGATATCCTTTTTACATCTGCGAGGTTTCCATAGCTACCATCGGGATAGGTCACCTGTGCAAGTGCAGGTGCCTTACCGGTTTCCCGTATAATATCCTCAATCACAGTAGCATACCCCTCTTCATCCGTTTTATATTCCGGGCTGCCGCTGTGAGGGACGGTCCTTATGTTAAGCCCTGCACGCTGTGCGGCAACATATGAAGAATAGTGGGCAAGCTCATCAAGTACTACATAGTCACCTTCCTTTGCCATAGAATGCATCACAGCAAACTTAGACTCCCTGGCCCCGTGGGTGACTCTCACCTCATCCGTATTCAAAAACTCCGGCAGGGCATTATGCACAAATTCCTCAACCGGGGGCTTCTTGATAAGATCCAGCACCCCGCCACAGAAATCACAGACTGAATAGCCGTCTCCCCATTCAAGAAGAGTCTGACGTCCCTCTTCGGTAAGTTTGCCGCCTGTCTGTAAAGGATCGATGTTAATCGCATCCTTGGGCTCGCGTCTGATAAAACCAAATTTCTTAAGTGCTGCGTCATCAAGTACCATAATGTTTCCTCTGGTCTGAACTATAGTGAGTACTGAACTTTCCAATACTAGTTAAAAATGTTCATTGTAAATTATTTCTATATTTGAGATGAATCAAAGCCACGACTGACTCATAATTAAAAAAGAAAAGAGGGAGCACCTAAGGTGCTACTTCAAATTGCTTAGATATCTATAGAGGTCTTAAAAACTGACATGAACTCGTCACACTGGGTAACCAGACTGCTTGCAGCATCCTTTACCACATCTATAGGATCTGCTCCATCTGTTCTCACAAAAAGGATCGGATCACTTATTGATACGTGTTTCATATCATATGTTGCTATCTGAACCCTTTTGTCATCGAGAAGAGTTGACTTAAGCATATTGAGAAGAGTGTGATTTTCACCTATGATCTCAAGGTGCATCTCATCATCAGTTTTATCAATGATCTTCAATTCCATCTTTATTTCACCTAATTATAATTATCAATATAATATTCAGACAATTCCTGTTCCGTAGTCAGAAGAGATCTTTCTTTTCTCTATGCGACCACATATGGGGCATTTTAGTCTGTTGTTGTCTTTTACAAGATCTGTCCTGCATTTTGAACAATAAGCTTTCATAACTCCGAGAGATTTGCCATCAGTACTCAGACGCATATTCTGGGTATTAATTACCTTTGCTTTTACTACATCTGAAAGAGCAAACTCCTGGCCGAGGTTCTTGACATATGAATCCTTAACGTTAGATACGTGGATAGCTGCTGCGCCGTTGGTCTGGAATTCACGGTCACCCTTTCCCTTGATAGCTCCTATTTCCACCAGTGCAACGGACTCACGCATATTGACTACGCTCCCTACAATGATGTCACCTTCTACTATTTCAGGCGGGGTAGTTGTCTGTGGAACAATGGAGATAATCCTCGATTTACGGTCTATCATTACATACCCGGTGCCAAGTGAATGGATGTCTGCCACGTTGACATAGGTTCCATTACCTGCCTTGAACTCTTCCGTAGTTCCTACGAAGTCACCAGGCATTACAAAAACACTTTCTTCGATATTAACGTCGTCTTCGGTATCCATGTCATCTTCTTCCGTAGACCCTTTCTTGGGTTTCATATTCTTCTTTCCTGCTTCACTGCTTCGAACCTTTTTCTTCTTATCATCCACGGAGCCCTTTGTGGGTGCACCAGTAGCTTTCGGTCCTTTTACTGGAACCTCTATTTCGCCAGCCTGCTGGTCTTCGGAATTAGATGATTTGATCTTCCTGCGTGAAGTCTTTCGTCTATTTCTTATTCTAATAAGAATCCCTCATATAATTTGAAATCAATATAAAAGTGCATAAGATCCATGATATTTTTCAAGTAAGAACTGCATTAAATCATAAATTATTATCGCACAATGCGATAGATTTCTACCTTTACCATTTCTACTTCTTTTTTATGAAATTTAAATGTTCGTTTTATTGGAAATGCCGTTGTGTACCAATCTGTTATCCTGGCATCACCAATGAACTTATGAATAAAATCATGGCTCCCGCAATTATGAATGGAATATATCACATCACTGGCTTTCAACGCACTTAAAAGAAACGGTCGGTCACTCCCTTTGGTCTGCGCACCAAATGGAGGGTTCATAATAACCGTGTCAGCATGCCCATCGACCTCAAAAATATCGTTATGGACAAACTCGATATCCACTCCTAGTTTTTCAGCATTTTTCCGTGCAATCTCTAAAGCCTTATGGTCAACATCAAAACCGACCACCTTTTCAGCTCCAAGTAATTTTGCTCCGATTGCAAGAATTCCTGTGCCACATCCAAGGTCGAACACATCGCCCTCAAGATCACCCTGCATGTAAGCAAAATGCAACATCTCAGCAGCAAGTAGTGCAGGGGTGGCATATTGTTCAAGGGAAGCACTGGGTTTATCAAAACCATCTACCTGTTCAAGTAAGATCTCAAGCTTTCGTTGCTTCAATTTCATTCACCTGTGATCTCATCAAACACAAGGTCTTCCCAATCCCTCTCACCAAGCACGATCTCAAACTCCATGGGGGTCAACATTGGTGCATTGAACCTTCCGACTTCATCTATAGCAAGCCGAGGGCATGCCGTATTCACAAAAGAGTCCACCTTGAACTGCAATAACTGGTCCGGGGTGACAAGATCCATTGTGAGGATATGGGCTTTTTTGCCATGTTTCTTTGCCATGTTCTTCAGTTCCTCAGCAAGCTTCGTCCGATCCTGTCCGGGTTTTGTAGATACCACGATACCAAATACCTCAGCATCAAGTGACTTTGCTATCACCGCACTTCTTTGCCGGAGTATTCTGGAACTGTCAGCCTCACGAAGTTCATTCACAAATGGATCCGCTATAAGAACTCGTTTCTTTGTTGCCAGGGAAACGCCGAGTGGGTGAAACTGTCCGCTTCCAATGTATAGGTACTCATCACACTCTTCTTTCCTTGCAGCAGAGAAATTACATCCCAGTACCTGCCCAGGATATGCTATCTTACTATCGCCGGTACATATGATGCACTCTTTGCCGTGCTCTTTGAGAATTGAAGCTGCATCTTCCAGTTTCTGTACATGCTGAACTGTGCTTATCAGACCTATCTTTTGGCCCTGAAGCTTAGCAACAGCCAGCTTTACGACATCCTTAACATCCACAGCTGATCTTGTCTCAATGAAATACACCTTCTGTGAAAGTTTATTATCATCGAGGTGCGCATGGCCAAAGTGGAAAAGGATCTCTACTTTGTCAAGTAACGCCACATCAATGTCACATGCTCCGAAACATGGATTTCCTGATATGAATACAGTGACCTCTGTTTCATTCTCTATCCGCGAGGCAATTGCTGGGGAGCGCCTTTTGAAACCTTCCGGGAACTGTAATCCTATGACCTTCGCATCTGTATCCTTAATGACAGAGATGATACGGTCAAGCTGAAAATCAAAAGCTTCTCCTTCACTCATGAGCATCCTCTATGGAAACACCTTTTTCAGTTACATCGATACGTACCAGAGTCTTAACATTGATTCCCATATTCTTTAATCTTGAAAGGCCATCACCGCGTTCAATAATAACGATGGTGTCTGTGACAACGGCGCCAATGCCTTCAAGAGCTTTCATTAATGATTCAAGAGTGCCACCTGTGCTTATGACATCATCAACGATAAGCACCTTGTCTCCTTTTTTGACATCATTTACATAAAGCTCGCCTTTTGAGTAACCCGTTTCCTGTGAAAGCTTGATCTCGCCTTCAAGTTCATACGGCCTTTTTCTGATAATTGTGAATGGAATGCCTGTTTTCATGGATATTGCTGTGGCAAGTGGGATACCCATGGCTTCTATAGCAAGTATCTTATCAAAATCTTTGCTGACCATTCCTAATATGTGTTCTGTGATCTCCTCTAGAAGCTCAGGTTTAAGCTGCGGAACACCATCGGATACAGGATGAATGAAATAGTAGTATTCGCCCCTGCGGACAATAGGAGCATTCAATAATGATTCATGAAGTTTCTCAAGCATAGTTATGGCTTACAGCCTGCCAATATATAAAACCAGACCGTTAAATTAAAACTCCATGGTTATACTGCCACAAAAGCTGTTTTTTCATCTCTTTCCTGCCTTATGGCGGAATAGATATCTTCTTTGCTAAGAGATCTTGGATGATAGTAACTACCGTTACTCTGCATAGCAACATCCCTGGAAAGCTTTGAACCATTCTCACTGATATCGATTACCAGGACATTAATATGGTGCAGGGAAAGTTGCCTGCAGACCTGCATGATCTCCCTTCTGATATTACCACCCAGGTTAAGCGAACAGTTAGCTGTCCCGTCTGTAACAAGAACCATAATAGGAACCGCAGATGGCTCTTTTTTTAATTCTCTCAGCAATGTATCCAGTCCGGTGAGCATACCTGAAGCCATGGGTGTAGTACCTCCGAAGGGTACTTTCTCAAGGTATCGTTTGGCAGCCTCTACAGATGAGGTGAAAGGAAGCGCAATCTCTGCAGACCTTCCACAATAGGTTACAAGGGATACCCTGTCACGCTTCTGGTAGGCATCCTTCAGCAGGGCTATAACTACATCGGTTGTAATCCGTATTTTCTTATGGTCATCCATGGAGCCGGAAGTATCAAAAACAATATTTATCAGGCTGGAGATACGTCTTCTGCGCACTTTTTCCCTTATATCGCTCTTTTTTATCTCGATCTTCCCGTCCTTTGCATGGAAAGCCGCTGCACGTACAGTCGGAGCAATAGCAATATCCGTTATCTTCTCTCCGGGCATCCTGTACCTGACATAACGGCCGCGTTTACCCTTGGTCAATACCTCTGCACGCCTGCCGGATTTGAGCCTTCCGGAAGCAAGCCTTTTCTTCTGGGAATTCCTGGCAAAATCGTTGAGTATCTTTCCTACTGTCTTGTCATCTTTCAGGTCTTCAAGCAATTTTTCTGAGCTTGATTTTTCACAACTTGACGTTGATCCACTTCCAAATTCTGCTTCCAGTTCATCATGACTGAGGATAGGGACGTATTCCTTTGGGGTCAGCTCTACAAACACTTCAGGTTCATGCAGGCAAACGGGGGAATATGACTCAAAGATACTTTCTTCAAATACTGCTTGATGGGGTCCCTCAAAAGTAAATTCCTTCGTTGGTTCATCAGTTTCATTTGCCTCGGGTTTTAGCAGATCATCAAAAACTGATTTATTGCGTTCATCTTCATAAGATTCCTTTTTCGCAGACTGAACAAAAGTATCCGCAGGTAACACATCAGCAACCAATGAACTGTCCGGGTCAGCCATCTCAGCAGGTAGTACAACTGCATAATTTTGCGGTGCATTATCCTGTTGATTTTTGAATGCTGCTACTACTGCAGTATCTGATGTACCTATAAGGGGCTTAAAGAATACCTCCGGAGTCATTGCCATGTGATCCGAATCACTCACAATGTAAACATCCTCTATCTCAGCAGGCCTTATTTGCTCCATATTTGAATACAGGTTATCATACAGAGTCTCAGTGTCTTCCTTTGATAATTCAGAAACTGAGGTTCTGGGGACGCGCAGGCCAAGCACTGGTTCGCCTATGTACATCACCCTGATGTCATAGTTTCTTGAAAGATTCCTGCGCAGACGCAGGATAGTTTCTTCGCTGCTCATTCCCCACCCGATTTTAGACATTGCCCTCTACTACGGCACGTAACTGGTCTGCGCTGAACTCTTCTTCCTCGAAAGGCTTTTTGCGCATCCTGTGCGGCAGAACCATCTCCGCAGCTTCGATGATATCATCATTTGTGATACGTTCCCTGCCCTCATAAGCAGCATTGGTACGGGCTGCACGCTCGATCATGATATCGGCGCGGTGGCCATCAACATTAAAAGCAATGCATATTTCGGCTATCGTGCGCAGGTTATCCCTGGTGGTCGCTACCCTTGGAAGCAGTTGAATAGCCTTGAGTATCTTTGAGCGCAGTTTATCCTGCTCCGTCTCGAACTCACGTATGAAATGCTTGGGATCATCATTGAACTGATTCCTTCTCTCAACAATCTCGATACGCTGCTCTACATCGTAGATACCTGTAACTTCTACCTGCAGGGCAATCCTGTCAAGTAGCTGCGGCCTCAATTCACCCTCCTCAGGGTTCATGCTGCCTACGATGATAAAGTTTGCAGGATGGCTGACACTTACACCTTCACGCTCAACGGTATTAACACCCATCGCCGCGGCATCAAGCAACGCGTCCACTACAAAATCATCAAGCAGGTTGATCTCGTCAACATAGAGGATACCCCTGTTAGCCTGGGCAAGTATGCCCGGATCAAAAGCCTGGACTCCCTGACGGACCGCCTTCTCGATATCAAGACTGCCTACAACCCTGTCCTCTGTAGCACCTACCGGCAGGTCCACGACCTTCATCTGGCGCTTGTGAACCCGCAGGTTGCCATTCATTTTCTTTTCCAGACATTCCCAGCAGAATTTTTCAGGATCAGAAGGATCGCAGTTGAATCTGCACCCATCCACGACCTCTATTTCAGGAAGCACTTCTGCAAGTCCTCTTATAGCCGTTGATTTAGCGGTTCCTTTCTGACCTCGTATAAGTACCCCGCCGATTGATGAATTAATAGTATTCAGTATTAAGGCCCGGAGCATTTTTTCCTGACCCACAATAGCAGATACCGGGTAGAGTACCCTTTCCGTTTTTGTGGCCTTGCGGGCAATATCATCCAGATATTGTGAAGGGCCTTCCACGGTTTTTGGAACTTCTTTTATTGTTCCGGTAATGTTTGAACTCATATTATCGCCTTTTTCAGCATAAAATCTTACATATTGTCACTTGTTGTTTGTCAGTTGAATTTACAGATACCTTAGAATTATCGCAGAAATCAGGGCCAGGAACAAGAGTATAAGGCCTCCTACAAAAAAACTAAACACTATTCTGATATGCACTTTCTTTTCTGCATTCTTTGCAAGTCCATTAAGTTCATACAACGAGAATGAAGAACTTAGCAGGAAAAGAATCGATGACAACAGTAACAGTGACCCTGCTACGAGGATGTACTCTGCTGTCCATGTAAGAGCCTTTGCATTCAAAAGATCAAGAAAAAAGTCTTTCCCATGTCTCACATACGAAGCCGTGATCCATAACATGGTGTATGCAATTTCTGCGGCGCCCATTATTACTGAGCAGATCGCAGTTGTCATAAGCGTAACCATCATCCCTATGTCAGGGATCTTCAGATCAATTTTCCATTCATCACCCACAGTTTCACCTTGGAGTCTGTTTTGTATGGTATTCCCTCTAATTGAAGATAGCCAGTATATGCATTAAAATAATAAAAATATATGTATTAAAATATTTAGTGGTGTCAAGGGCAATAAAAAGAAAAAACAGCAGAACTATTGCAGAGTTCTACATTATTCTGAACTGTTCGAGTATATGTCTGGACAGATTACTACTTACGCTCACGGACTTCATCAAAGTATCAGTTCTGGACACATCACAGGCGAGATCAGTAAACCTTTTCTCATCAGCTGTATCACGTTTATCGAGCACCATGTGCTCAAGGAAATCAGAATAGTAAGAAGCAACACCAGCAGAGGATACATCAATTCCCCTGGCGTGCATTAGTTTCCCGGCGGGTCCGCTTACAGGTTCCTTTCCTATAATGGGACTTACGGCAATCACTTTTTTCTTCCGAAGGATATCCACCATTCCCGGAAGCCCTGCTATAGGACCGATGCTTGTTATTGGGTTGCTTGGTCCGATAAGCACCTTGTCATCATTCTCCAGCGCGCGCAGCACTGCAGGTGATATGGAAGCCCTGTTAATGCCTTCCTGGAACACGTCAAGCACCTCGGGTTCCCCGCGCTTGCCAATCCAGAAATCCTGGAAATGCCTTTTTCCTTCTGGTGTGCTTATCATGGAAGATACCGGATCATTGGACATGGGTAACACCTTTGCTTTCACTCCAAAGGATCGGCAAAGCTGAGTTATGGCTTCTGTAAGTGTCATTCCACTACGAATGAGGTCCGAGCGCATTATATGGGTCGCACGGTCAAGATCTCCCAGCATCATCCTTTCCCTGTGCCCCAAAGATTTCATAGTCTCATGGGTTCGGAAGGTATCACCTTCGATACCCCACCATTTTTTGAGATCTATCCTGTCCGAGAAGAGGTAAAGGACAGTATCAATGTCAGGTGTTACAAGGTTCCCGGACACCCACAGGTCCTCTGCGGTATTCACCACGACTGTGATGTCCTGTTCAGGAATCACTTTACGAAGACCGTTCAATAATTTTGGTGTGCCTGTTCCGCCTGAGAAGATGATCATTTACTTTCACCTGTGCCTTATCGGAATATCATTATAAGATGACGCATATTTGAAATATATGAAAGTCATCCGTGACCCGATTCATGGTTATATTGAGCTTGACACGCTCACGTTATCACTTATAGATTCCCCTCAGGTCCAACGTCTTAGAAGGATAAGCCAGCTTGGGCTGTCAAACCTTGTGTATCCTGGAGCGAATCATACTCGTTTTGAACATTCCCTTGGCGTGATGCATCTTGCAAGCATGCTAATTGGGAAAATAGATTCTGTAGCCGATGATGAAAAAGAGGAATTAAAGGTTGCAGCCCTTCTTCATGATGTCGGACATGGTCCATTTTCGCATGTTACTGAAGGTCTTACCAAACACTATACAAGACAACGGCATGAGGATGTCAGGGAAATGCTGAAAAAGGGTGAGATAGGGGATATATTAAGTGAAAATGGTTTAAACCCCGCAACAATCGAGGACCACATTCAGGGAAAGACAGACCTTGGAAAGATACTCAACAGTGAGATAGATGTAGACCGAATGGATTACCTTGTTAGGGATTCTTACTATACTGGAGTGGCGTTTGGTCTTGTGGACCACGTCAGGCTCATAAATGAGATGACGTTCTATGAGAACAAACTTGTTGTAAGTGCAGGTGGTGTCAAGGCAGCCGAGTCCCTTCTTGTTTCCAGGTTCCTGATGCATCCTTCTGTTTATTATCACCATGTTTCCCGAATAGGGGAGACCATGTTCACAAGAGCAGTGGATGATCTCATTCAAAAGGATTCATTAAATGCTTTTGATCTGCGAAAAATGGATGATTCCAGACTGTTTGAAATGATACGTAATGACGATGGCTATGCCGGGGAACTGGCAGCTAAACTGGATAACAGGAAGCTCCACAAGAGGGCCTTATATGTAGGGTTTGATGAGGTTGGTGAAGGGGTGCTCAAACATCGAAAGCACATCGAAAGAATAGAAATAGAGATCGCAGAAGATGTTGGTATTGAGCCTAAAAATGTTCTTATAGATATTCCTAAGAGTCCTGAGATAGCTGAAATGAAAGCGCTTGTGAAGGTAAATAACAGGATGTTGCACCTGGATGAAGCTTCAAATATTGTGGCAACACTTGAACAGGCCCACCACGATAACTGGAAAATGGGAGTCTACACTCCAAAAGAATACAGAGATGAAGTGACTAAGGCTGCGAAAGTCTTCTTTGATGTAAAGAGGACAACAAAACAGTTCCGTCTGAATGAGATGGAGGTGTAAGATGTATCAGATAAGAAAGGTGGTGGGCAGGATAAGTCTTACACTTGAATGGAAAAAGGCAGGAGACGATTATATTGCCTGCCTTACAGGTGGGGAAGAACATGTTGGGGCGGTAGCCGTGGGTTTTTATGATGGATCTTCTGGCAGGGCATCATCTTCGGTGATAACGAACCCAGGACACAGGGAAATGGATATTGCGTTACTTGGAGCAAAGGTATTCAGTGAAGCCAGCAAATCTACGTCGGTCTTTATAGTTGGTATTCATCTTGACAACATTACGAAAAAAGAGATAGTGGAAATTGTCTCAGTTTCAGAAAAAATGATTGACGAACTATCTGTAATTATTCATGAGGGTTTCTAATGGAAATAGTAATAGGTATCAGCGGGGCATCTGGTTCTGCTTATGGGATTCGTTTGCTGGAGGTTCTTTCTAAAACAGACATTATGGCTCATCTAGTCATAACAAGGGCTGCAAAGCAGATAATCGAGATAGAAACAGACTATGAGCTAAGTTACGTCGAAGGGCTTGCAGATGCACTATATGATGAAAATGAATTCACCGCACCCATTGCAAGTGGTTCACACAGGTTCGCGGGAATGATAGTTGCTCCCTGCAGCATGAAGACACTCGGTGAGATCGCAGGTGGTATGTCTGATAACCTTCTGGGACGTGCAGCAGACGTATGTCTCAAAGAGAAAAGAAAACTTGTTCTCATGCCACGGGAAACGCCACTTAACCAGATACATCTTGAGAACATGCTCAAACTTGAGAAAGCAGGTGCGATTATACTTCCGGCTTGTCCCGGATTCTATTCCAGGCCAAAGACCCTGGATGATCTTATTAATTCAATGGCAGGACGCGCACTTGATTTGATAGGAATCGATAATGAGGTTTACAAACGCTGGAAGTGATAGGGCTTAATCCTGTCGTTTCAGAAGATATATTTCAATAAAATACTTTTTAGAGACTAATGGGAATCCTTACAACACCCATTTCTCTTATCATAATGCTTTTTTCATTGGTTTTTTCTTCATTTTTGTCCATGGTATCCTCATTCTCACGAAACCTTTTTATATAATATATGCCATTTCAAAGCTACCCCTTCTGATTGGGATAGTAGGGTAGCTTGGTCCATCCTCGAGCGTTTGGGACGCTTGGACTGCGGTTCAAATCCGCGCTATCCCACCAAAACTTTTTTTAATTGTTTATTATGCTGATTTTCAATATTTTGTAGATTTTCGCATGGATTAGTTTTATAACATATCCGTAGTGAATAATGTCCCCATGGCAAACGTTAAGGTGAAACTTTTTGCAAACTTAAGAGAGATTGCACAAACATCCTCATTAACATTTACAGGGGATACTGTAAAGGACGTTCTGTTTACCCTTACAGAGCAATATCCTCCTTTGAATGAACTCATATTTGAAACAGGTGAAGACGTGAAACTTTGCGGTTACATCAATGTGTTCCTTAATGGAAACAACATCAAACACATGGAAGGACTGGCTACTATCCTCAATGACGATGACGAGCTGGGGGTTTTCCCTCCCGTATCAGGCGGATGAATTACACCGGATGGAACAAGAATGATATTCAGAGAACGTACCGATGTCGGTAAAGCAAAAGAGATGTTCCTTGGGCAGATAACAGGGACAGAAAAAACAGAGGCACTTCCTGCAATATCATCTATAGGCAGGGTGCTTTCAACAAGTATACTTGCACCACGTAACGTGCCACATTACCGCCGTTCCGCCATGGACGGCTTTGCAGTCAGATCAGTTGATCTTATGGGGGCATCACCTACAAATCCAGTAATTCTGAACGTATCAGACGAGATTATGGAAGGCACATGCGTTCCTGTGAATACTGGTGATTATGTTCCCGATGATTCTGATGCTGTGCTTATGATGGAAGATACAATCTCCATTGGAGACATGATCGAGATTCGGGCACAGGTACATCCCGGAAAGAACGTGGGTGAGATTGGGGAAGATGTCAGGAAGAACGAGCTCATATTCAACAAAAGCCATCTTCTAAGGCCATGCGATGTTGCTGTGCTTGCATCTCTTGGAATTATTGATGTGAAGGTGTATGTCAAACCTGTTGTTGCAATCATTCCTACAGGTAACGACCTGCTGCCTCTGCCCGGGGATGATGTTCCGGCACCCGGGAAGACACTGGACATCAATAGCCTCATGATTGGGAAATATGTTGAGAAATGGGGCGGAATTGCGCGATACTGTGACATTGTCCCTGAGGACAAACAACTCATAGAGGATGCAATCAAAACCAATCTCGACACCGATATGATAGTCATATCCGGCGGAACTTCAGTCGGGGAGAAGGATTATGTTCCGGTAGTAGTTGAAAAACTGGGAACGAAACTTGTTCATGGGGTTGGACTTAGCCCTGGAAAACCCACTGCATTGGGTATTGCAGACAATGTACCGATACTCTGTATGCCAGGATATCCTGCGGCAGGTCTTGTAGCACTCTTTGCATTTGGGAAACCTGCGCTGAGAAAGGCAGGAAATATCCCTGATATCCCTGATACAAAAGTAAAAGCAACTTTAAGCGGTAAAATAATGTCACGAGAAGGATACGTCAGTTATGCAAGGGTCATTCTCGAGGGTAATATTGCTCATCCGCTCATGACAGCAGGTGCCGGTATATTAAGTTCCATTGCAAAATCTGATGGATTCGTTATAATTCCGGAAAACGTGGAAGGATGCGAAGAAGGAAGCAAAGTGGAAGTTGTACTGATTGAATAATAATTCTTCCCTAAGCCGGGTCCTTGAACTTCTGACAATAGGTGCAGGAGGATTTTTTGGGGCAATTTCACGATTTATGATTGCAGGTCAGTTAGAGCCTGCATCAGGTACTCTTGTTGTCAATGTTCTGGGGAGCATATTGCTTGGTTTTCTGATGTACAACTCCGAATATCTTGGTTATGTGTCCCCAAGAATCAGACTCTTCTTCGGTATTGGTTTTTTAGGTTCATTGACTACATTTTCCACATTTACAGTTCAGACATTCCAGATGTCCTTTATTGAAGCGGCATTCAATGTCCTTGCAAATCTACTCCTGACACTTGGTGGAGTGTTCACAGGAAGGGGTATCATTGTATATATTGTAAAAAGGAGGGAAGGGAGCAGTGGTCTCTGAAATCCTGCTTGTAGGTACAGGTGGGTTCATCGGTGCAATGTTGCGATATCTTGTATCTGGTGCAATTCCCCGAATTAATGATATTCCTTCTGGAACCCTTGCTGTAAACGCAATTGGCAGTTTTGTGCTGGCAGCAATGACATTCTCATCTGTTGAAGCTTCCCTCAGGTTCTTTGTTAGCATCGGAATGCTTGGTTCTTTCACTACCTTTTCGACCTTTGCATACGAAAGTTTCAAGTTGCTTGAAGAGGGGGAAAACAAGTATTTTTTAATGAATGTGCTTCTCAATGTAAGTGTATGTCTCTGTGCAGCATTTCTAGCATATGGGATAACTATTCCATAGGCATGCTTCCTCTTCCTTCAAAATCAAATGCGCACTTAGATTATATTATAATTAAGCATTAGTGCCAGCAGTATAAGGATCACACCTGTTATGAGGCGTATCTCTACGCGCTTTTTTTCCCTGATCTCATTGACCTTTTTTGGATCAAGGCCAAATGCAAGAAGAGCTCCAAGAATCAATATTGGTAAAATGACGCCCAGATTATAGAGTGCCATATACAGTGTGCCTTCCATGATGTCGTCACCTGATATAAGCATCTCAAGGATCATCAGGTAGACCGCACCTACGCAGGGAGCTTTTACCAGTGAAAAGAGTCCTCCTCCTACAAACGATATTAACAAAATATTCCTGCCTTCTGCCTTACTCATGAGTTCCACGAACGAGCGAGGTGTTTTAAATGATGATTTAGAGTACTTTTTTATGTAGTATGCATCGTAAAGATGCCACAATCCAAGGAAAGTTACCAGCAGGACCATCAAAGTTGTGATGAATTCCCTTATCCATGGGAAATAACTGATGGTGTTCATGATTCCAAAACCAACAACCATATAGGTCACAAATATGCCGGAACAGAAACCTGTGACAAGAACAAGCATGTCTTTGCGTGAACCGCCTGATGAGACTATGGCCGATGCCAGGAAAGCCATTACTGCAATAAGACATGGATTGAATCCTGCAAGCAGGCCTGCGACGAATATGACAAGAGGCGTTTGTGTATCTGTGTTCCAGCCTGCTGAATAGTTTGAAAGGTCCGGGCTTGTAATGTCTGAAATTGGTGGCGCTGTTTCAATGCCTTCTAAAAGCAGTGTTTCAAGTAGAGTAATGTCACCTTTATATTCTTCATAATTTATGACAATGCTTTTGTTAATGACAACAGCAGGAACTGTACTTACTCCGTATTGCTTTGCCAGGCTGAAAAAAGCTGTTATCTCATATTCAGAGAAATTTATGTTGGGATTTTGGGAAATTACTTTTTCAATTACAGGTGAAGCCTGTTCACACTTAAGACATCCGCTCTCATAAAAGTATTCTACTGATGTATCCGCTGCCTGGGATATTCCTGCCGTAAACACTAACAATATCACTAAAATTAAGACAGTTCTGCCAATTGGTCTTTTAGTGACAGGAGGTCGAAGAACAGGTTTTTTTATCATATTCACTTTCCAGGACGGATTTAGTGCTAACTTCCAGAAGCTCACCGTTGCTAGCGGAAACATATCCCTCTATCACATAGAGGTCCTTTATAGTTGAACATGCACAACTACGTTCCATTATCTCGACCTTCCAGACCCTGCCTTCCAGGGCAGTGTAATCTGGGGCATTCTCAATAAGCGAAGTAGATGTGACTCTCCAGTCCTCTACCTCGAAATTCGATGAATAGTATGCAGCTGCATCAGGGTCATTCATCACTATCTCTATTGCATGGGATGCATTTATTCCAGGGTCTTTGGTTCCTGGGCCAATTAAGATGTATGCGCCCACAATACCAGCACAGGCTATAACAGCCAGAGCTACGATAAATATGGGTTTATTTTTTTCCATATGTATTATTGTAATCGCATTTATGCTATAAATGTTGCTAAATAGAATGTACGATACATAAGTGATAATGGCTTTGCTATTTATAGCCAGGGGACAAATGTAGAATTATTAAATAAAGATACAATGCGTGATATCAGAGGATAACAGCCATGAAAACATTGCTTTTGCGGATATATCTTAGTGAAAATGACAAATATAAAGGAAAAACTGCGCACCATGCTGTCATAGAGTTCCTCAAAGAGAATGGAATCGCAGGTGCTACGGTCCATCACTGTATAGAGGGATATGGTATGCATCATAAGATACACACTGCAAGTGTTTTAAGGCTTGGGACCGATCTCCCGGTAATAGTACAGGCTGTGGACCTGGAAGAAAAAATAAGGGACCTTATTCCGAAACTCAAGGAACTACTGCCTACGGAACTTATGATCGTTCAGGACGTGGAAGTCGTTTCGGGAGAAGGTTTTAAAGACAATATTTAGATATATTGCTTATCTATAGAGCACCACTGTACTTCCCCTAACATCTATAAGGGTAGTCTTGGTTGCCTCTGCAAGTTTTTCTGCAGATGCTTTGATGTCCTCTCCTTCAGCACTGGTCTTTAGCATCTTTATCTTGATAAGACGATTTGCTTTCAGCTGTTTTTTTATCTCTTCCATAACAGAATCGGTAATTCCGTTCTTCCCGATATTGAGGATTGGTTTGATCTTTGTAGCCTCGGTTCTTAGTTGATATATTTTATCTTTTTCCATTATGATACACCTGATAAGTAGTTCGATATAAATGATTCAATTATAATATAGTATAAAAAGTATGTCCATTCACAGATAAACTTGGTAATATTCCGGGAAATATTCTATAAATCCTGGTATATTGAAAAAGAGTATTATGTTCTCTTAAGGGATATCTCCGTCCCATCAATACTGTACTCGAACCATGGGGTCGGTTTTGATGTCATTCCTACGACTCTCATTGCGTAAGAATCTCCTACTGCCTTGATCTCGATCATACCATCAAAAAGCTGCTTCAGTGTGGCTATGGTCTGCGTATCATGCATTCCGTCTTCTACAACATAGATTCCAAAACCATTGGCTGCCTTAACCCTTCCGGTAAACACATGGAGGAATCTGAAAACAGTCTGTATGTTAGAATACATGAGGATGGTAGACAGTGAATTGATGCATAAATGAATTTTCTTCTTCTGCTTTTTAACAAGCATTTCTTCAAAGAACTGGCTGATCTTGACTCCAATTCCTGTCAGGTCTACAGGACTTGATGTCCTCTTGATCTTATCGGTGTCTGCTGCACTCAAACCAAGTGTTTTGGTTACACAATCAACGATACCCATGTCAGCATTTGGAATATCCATTCCATTATCTTCAAACCAGCCAAGTACACGTTCTCCTGGTTCACGTGTTGATACTATTATGGCTGAATCATCTGGATCCTGGCTCTTAAAAATGATTACATCCAACAGTTCGTCTTTTCGGCTCATAGGTGGACCTATCATCATTAGATTGGTTCCTTCCCGGATGTTGCCAAGTATTTCATCCAGTTCCTTGATGCCTAAAGAGTAGCCGGACATGTTACCCTCTTCATTGGGATTGTATATAGGATTTGCCCTTTAATGCCGTTCCTGTTTTCCATTAAAGTGCTATTAATAATATCTGATTCTATCCTATATATAAATTTTAACATATATAAATGTGCCTTTCACACACCCTGCTAAATTTTAATATGGCTATAAACCTTTTTTTCTTACTGGCGGGCATGTTTAATGACATGGCCGGTTTCAGGAAGAATTATTTCACTCAATGCCAGTTCAACTGCTGCTGGAGAGCCTGGTATGCAGAAGAGTACTTTTCCTTTCAAAATTCCTGCTGATGCTCGTGTCAGAATAATGGAGCTTCCAATTTGTTCTATACTTTTGTATCTGAATAGTTCTCCAAATCCTGGCATTTCTTTCTCAAACAGCGGAACAAGTGATTCTATGGTTATGTCTTTTGAAGCCAGGCCGGTGCCACCACTTGTTATTATGATATCGGCATTTGAGTCAAGGGCATGATTGACAGATTCTATAATCATAGAAGGATTATCGGAAACAAGCTCGTAGTTTGAGATACTATGCCCTTTAGAAAGAACAAGTTCCATCATCTTTTTTCCAGAAAGATCTTCTGCATCATCCGGGGATATGACGTTGCCATATTTCTCATACCTTGAAGTTGAGATCGTGATCAAGTAAAATGAGTATGAATTATCAGCATCTCTCTTGTGTTCTCTTGTTGTCGGGCTACTCATACAAAGTGTTTATACCTTAATAAGTATAAGAATGGCTCGATATGCATGAAAATACTTGCAATTGATGTTGGCACAGGTACCCAGGATATACTTCTGCACGATACGGAGAAAGAAGTCGAAAACAGTCTTGTGATGGTTATGCCATCTCCCACTGTTATTATTGGTGAAAGGATAAAAAAGGCAACCGAAAAAGGTCAGGATATCTTCCTCAAAGGGGATGTCATGGGTGGTGGGCCTTCTGTAAAGGCTATCCGCGGCCATATTGAAAGGGGCTATAAAGTGTATGCCACTGAAAATGCAGCCCTGACAATAAAGGACGACCTTGAAAAAGTAAGGTCAATGGGTATCGACATAGTAAATGATAGTGATGCTATACCCAAAGGTCTGGAAGAGATTATTCTACAGGATATAGACCTTAATTCAATTGAAAATGCATTGGGTAGCTTTGGAGTGTCTATGCCTGATAAGATCGCTGTGGCGGTACAGGATCATGGTAATTCACCTGGCATCAGCAATCGTGTTTATAGATTCAGGATATTCGAGAGGCTTATTGATGAGGGTGGGGAGTTCAGTCAATTTGCTTACGGGGGAGATACTGTTCCTGAAGAATTCACCCGTATGGCCTCAGTAGCACGCACACTTGGTAAAAAGGATGTTGTTATAATGGATACAGGCCCTGCAGCGATATTTGGTTCACTTCTTGATCCAAAGGCTATACAGCCTGCCCTTGTGGTGAACATAGGCAACGGTCACACTCTTGCAGCGATAGTAAAAGATGACAGGGTGTTAGCTCTGTTTGAACATCATACCTCTGCTCTTGACGGGAATAAGTTGCAACAACATATCATTGATTTTTCATGCGGAACACTTGGGTTTCAGGATGTTTTCGATGAAGGTGGACATGGGTGCTACATAAAGGAAATTCTGGGTCCCGATGCGATAAAATCTGTGATGATCACAGGTCCCAGACGCAACATCCTGCAGAACATGGATGATGAAGACAAAGATGAGACTCTCTGGGGCAAACTTCATTTTGCTGCACCTTTTGGGAATATGATGCTCTCTGGTTGCTATGGGCTACTGATGCCTCAACTGGAGTAGTATGGCAAAATCAGCGATAAGGCTTATAAACTCCAAGGTAGTATGAGGACAGCCATCGAGATTAATCTATTATGTTGGTGGGCAACATCAACAAATACAAATATATACATATCAATTAAGGTACAAAAAAATCAGCAGTACTATTTATAGTATCATGGTTTATTGCAATAATCATTCAAGGAGACTTAAATTCATGGTAAGAAAACCAGCAAGTATGTACAGGAACGTAAGACAACGTTCATACACAAGAAGAAAATACATGGGTGGTGTACCCGGAAGCCACGTAATTCACTACGATATGGGTAACAAGAGTGCCGAGTTTCCGGTAAAGGTCACGCTCATAGCAAAAGAGAGATGCCAACTCACTCACAAGTCACTTGAAGCTGCACGTATCACTTCAAACCGTGCAATGACAAATGCTGCAGGACGATCAGGGTACCACATAAAACTCAGAGTATACCCCCATGAGGTATTGAGAGAGAACAAACAGGCAACCGGAGCGGGTGCTGACCGTGTGTCAAGTGGTATGCGCGGAGCATTCGGTAAGAATGTAGGCACAGCAGCCAGGGTTTCAGCAGGCCAGAAAATCTTCACAATTTCTGTCAACAAAGAGAACTTTGCAACTGCAAAGGACGCTCTCAGAAAGGCAGGTCAGAAACTGCCAACACCTGTGAGGATAACTGTAGACCAGGGACTTGAACTTGTACAGTAAAAGTGGTGAACCCATTTCGGGAGGAATTAAATGAAAGATTACGAAGCGCTTTTGGACCGTGCAATAGCGAATTTACCTGACAAGGAGACTACGGATGCCCGTTTCGTGATCCCCGAACCAAAGATAATGGTTGAAGGTAAGACCACGATCCTGGACAACTTAAGCAATATAGCTGATGTATTGAACAGGGACCCTGACCACCTGATGAAATTCCTGACCCGTGAAATGGGTACGGCAGGTAAGATAGATGGTAGCAGGGCTATATTTCAGGGACGTTTCTCAAAGGACCAGATTAAGTCTAACATAGAAGCCTATGTTGAAGAGTTTGTCATGTGTTCCGAGTGTTCAAGGCCGGATACCCAGTTGACAAAGATGGACAGGGTACTTGTGTTGAAGTGTGCTGCCTGTGGAGCTCACAGACCGGTAAAGAAGAGACGTGCAACCGCACCTGTCAAACAGGATTCAATTGAGGAAGGTAAGGAGTATGAGGTACACATTGATGCCGTCGGTTCCAAGGGTGATGGTATTGCCAAGGTGGATAGGTTCACCATCTTCGTACCAGGTGCTGCAAAGGGTGACACTCTCAAGATAAGGATCAAGAGAATCAGCGGAACCCTTGCATTTGCCGAAAAAGTATGATGCCTGATTAAGCAGGTATCAACTCTTTCTTTTTTAATCTTCAAGATATAGTTATATATTAATAGTGCTATAAATGTGATGGGTTACTTGAAAGTAATTCTCCGAGGAAACATATGGCACGAATAGCAACAGGGATTCCCGGATTTGACGAACTTATAGAAGGAGGCTTCATAGAAAATGATGTAATCCTTCTGATTGGCGGACCTGGTGCGGGTAAATCTACTTTTGGAGCACAATATCTATATGAGGGAATTACCAGCTATGATGAGCCTGGGGTCTATATCACCTTTGAGGAAACACCTGCCCGTATCATGCGTAATATGTGGAGGCACGGCTGGGATCTTGAGAGACTTATCAAGGAAGACAAGCTCCGGATAATCCGGGCTGATCCTATCGCCTATGATCGCTACATAAAAAAGACAATGGAGCCAGATAATCAAGGCGACCATGAAAATGCAACATTGGAAACCGTACTGAAACAGATTTACTCAAGCGTCATGGAAATTGATGCAAAACGTCTTTTTATTGATTCCATGACCTCACTGAAGATATCGCCTGATCCGGTTAATGTGAGGTATATCATTCTTGAATTCATCAAGAATATTGAAAATTTTGATTGTACTACCCTGATTACGAGTGAAATGCACAGGGAAACTGATCACTTCACTGTTGAGGAGTATCTTGCCGAAGGAGTTATTTGCCTTAAGGTATTCAGGATTGGCGGAGAAAGGATCAGAGCTATCGACATACTGAAGATGCGAGGCACCAAACACGATGAAGTACTCCGCCCGTATGTGATGAGTGATCATGGAATATTCGTTTACCCATCCCAGTCTGTTATAGGCAAGGAAGCAGATGTTTTCTCCCTTGAAAGATGTTCGATCTTAGGGGAAGAATAGTAAATGAAAACCGATTCGAAAAATTCAGATAACAAAGATATTGTATTGGTTTCAATACCCGGACTTTCAATCAAAATGGATAAAAAAGCTGATTTTGTTCAGCTTAAGGCGCATGGACCTTTGCGCAAGGCCTGTGACCCTTTTTTGAAAAAGATCAATGAGAGGCTAAAGGAAGAAAAACCTGCTTTTGTTGATGACGATAAAGTGATAGCTTCCACATGGCTGCCGCCCATTCCCAGTAAAGCTTTCAAGAGACTTCTTATGGCTGAGACCCAGATAACCCTGGGCAGATATATTCCCGAAACCGTTTCTTTTGAGATCACGCGCAACTGCAAATGCGACTGTGAACATTGTGTTGTAAGTGGCGGCGAAGGTGATCTTGATATCGATACCATGAAGCATGCTATCGATGACGTGCTTGATATGGGCGCAATGGTCATCGTATTCACAGAAGGTGATCCCATGCTGCGTGAGGATATCTATGAACTCATCGACTACGTGGACAAGGAACGTGCTATAGTTAACATGTATACTCCCGGCACGGAAATGACTCCGGAGACTGCACAGCGTCTGAAGGAGGCTGGTCTCCATAACCTGTTGGTGAGTATATATTCGACTGAACCAGCAAAGCACGATGCCGTACGTCGTCTTGACGGTGCGTTCGAGATGGCTACAAATGCCATGAAAATGGGACTTGAGGCTGGTCTTCTTGTAACTATGGCTACACACGTTTCTCCTAAAAATATAGGGGAACTGCCTGCAATGTACGAACTTGCGAAGGAAATCGGAGTACATGAGTTCTCCCTCTGGGAATCCGTGCCCAAGAAGAGAGGGGACGCTATAATCACTGAGGCTGACAGGAGAATCGTACTTGATATGTATCACCGCACCAACTCTACTAAAGGAGGACCAAGGATTTTCTCTAACTCTTATTTCGAAGGAGAAATGCTGGGCTGCATGGCCGGGCAGCGGTGGTTGCATGTATGTGTGGACGGTGCGGTCAAACCCTGCCCATACATCCCGTTCAGTTATGGAAACATACAGGAGCGTTCCATGAAAGATATCTGGGGTAAGATTCGCAAGGATAAGACATTCAGGGGACAACGTAGTACATGCCTGATGCAGGAAACCGAGTATCTAAAGCTTGTTGACAGGATACCGGAAGGTGCCTCGAAACCTTATGATATCGAAAAGATAGAATCCTGATATTCTTCATCTACTTTTTTTCACTTGTTGGAAATCATTTGTATCAAGACTTTCCAGCAGTTTTTTGTTTTGCCAGTAATACCCAAGCATGATTACAGTCATTATGAATGCCATGTAATGGATATTTGAGAAAACATCAGGCCATATATGGTTGAACACAATGATCAGAAGGATACCAAGGAACCACATAAGGATAGAGTTGATAAGTGAAGCTTTTGAGGGGTCGTATTTCCTGTTCAGATGGTAGATCAGCTCCCATCCTGTTAAAAGACCGGTTAGTTTTGACGGCTTTGCGCTCTGGGAATTTTCCATAAGCCGCATCATCTTTTTTTTATTAATACTGTATGATTTTCTATAATTAGCAACTGAAAAGATCATAGTGAGCAGCAAAGCGGCATAACCATATTGCCAGGGGAGGATAAGGAACAATAACAACGAAAAAAACATCATAATACCTATAATTGCAGGCAGATAACTTTCCTTATACTTACGGGCTGAATACATATTGAATATGGTGATTGAAGCAAAGAACAATGCTCCAATATGAAAAATAGTAATGTCCATTATTGAATCCTCATGTAACTCCACCACCAATGACTAAAATTGAATGGTAACAGTTGGTTCGGACAGCATAAAATATTTATGTCATATTCAATTAAAATTAAAATGTGGCTGTCAAAATTAATCTTATCTTTGGTGACACTTGTAGAAAAATCAAAAAACGAATAGAATCTGCTGAACTGGCATGTAAGATTGTTCTAAATAAAAAAAGAAAGGAAGGATTGTACCATGAATCCTTCTTTTCAGGACGAGGTTATCTAACTATCAATAGCTTCGTTTGAACCCAGTTTGAACATCTTAATAGCGTCCTGTAGATCCTCAGCCAGGCTTGCAAGTTTCTGTGCCGATGTTGCAATCTCTTCCATAGAAGCAGTCTGCTGTTCGATAGCTGCAGATGTTTCCTGCGTTTCTGCTGCAGATTGCTGTGATATCGTAGAGACCTCTTCAACGGAAGTCGTGATCTCTTCAATAGATGCTGATTGTTCCTGTGCAGCCGCAGCAATATCCTCAGCCATTCTTGCAACCTTTCCTCCGCCTTCTACTATTCTCTTGACTGCAGCTACCGTTTCGTTCAGTGCAATTACACCTGTGCCTACAGAACTGACACTGCTCTCCACGGATTCAACAGCCTTGTGAGTACCTTCCTGTATTTCCCCAATGAGGTCTGATATCTGATGAGCAGCATCTCCTGAGTCTTCTGCAAGTTTTCTAACTTCATCGGCTACTACTGCAAACCCTCTTCCATGTTCTCCTGCCCGTGCAGCTTCGATAGCTGCATTAAGTGCAAGAAGGTTAGTCTAATCTGCAATGCCAGTGATTATGCTGACTATCTCACTAATTTTGGCTGATTTTTCATCCAGATTTCTAATAACTTCAGCTGAAGTCATTGATGATGTTTGTATCTCATCCATCTGTGAGATCAGGTTTTCCGACTGATTGCCGACATCCTGAATTAGATTGCTTGCAGTAGTTGCAGTCTCTGCTGCAAGTTGAGCATTTTCTGCTATACTCTGGGTATTATTGGTCATATCAGCCATAGCTAATGCAATCTCATCACTTTTGACAGATTGGCCCTGAGCACCTTCTGTGATTCTGTTGATCGCAGAGGATATCTGGCTGGCTGAGGCAGTTACCTCCTGTGAAGTGGCTGCCATTTCCTCGGCGGCAGAAGACACACTTATTGAACCATGCTGGACTTCTTCAACTAACTTTCCGAGATTTGATACCATTTTGCTCATGGAATTTGAAAGGATCCCTAACTCATCGGTTGAATCATTGTTTATCGTTACTGCAAGGTTGCCTTCAGATACACTGTTTGCAACGTCCACTACCTGACCCAGAGGTTTTGTTATGGATCTTGAAAATGTAAGACCAATCACTAAGCCCACAACCGCAAAGATCAACACAGCTGCAATCAGGCCATTTCTGATAGCATCCAGAGGCCCTGTGAATTCTTCTTTGTATGCTGTTGATGCAATATGCCAGTCAGTAGGTTCGTAGTAAGTATATGCTGAAACCTTTTCCCCGCCTTCCCATTCATATTCCACATACCCTTCTTTATTCAAGAGGATCTCCTGAATAAAGTCATTGTTGTATACGCTTTCGCCTTTACTGTTAGGGTGGATTAGCAAATTACCCTGTGAATCCATTACATAGAAGTATCCACTTTCACCTACTGTCAAGCCTAGTAGCTGCTCTTCCATTTCCTGCCAGAATGGGTCTTCATCAACACCTATACCAAGGATTCCTACTATATTCCCTGAATTATCCTTCATGGGCGCATAGGCTGACCTGTGCCATTCATTCACTACCCATGCTCTTCCATAATATACATCTCCATCCACGACTACGGTATCATATATTTTTTGTGATACTGCAGTTCCTGTGGCGCGGTTGCCGTCATCTTTTACATTGGTAGTGGAAACTCTTATGGCCTCTCCATCCATGACCTGGAAAATGGTGGCAGAATCTCCAAGCATGGAATTGATGTTGTCTACTACTTCATGGTTTCCATTTACAACATAATCCTCACCAAAGACTAATTGCCCATCTATTATCGATGGAGTACCTTTTGTTTCCATTAGCATCTGAGCAGCTTTGAGGTCATCATTGACTTTGTTCTGGGCGCTCTCGAAGGTACTCACAATATAAGTTTTTTCAATAACTAGTTGTTTTTCCAGATTTTCTTGTATCTCCCCGTTGATTGCTTGCTCTGCCTGTTGATATGCATATGCACCCATTAATACAACAGGTATAATAGAAAATATAAGTGCAAAAGTGATGAGTTTTCTTTTAAGGCTGATATTATTCAAAATATTCATCTTATATTCCTCATTTTCATATAAATGTTCGATTTTTTGGCTAACGTGAACTGCGCAAAATGCACAGGGTGTATAATATGAACTGTGCAAAATGCACAGGACGTTTAATATTATATATACAGTATATATAAATTTATTTATTATGTAATGGTTGCAATTTAATGACCGCCCAATGATGGCTACGGAAAGACTGTTTTTAGGGTGGAACGATAACTGCAGATTACTTTGAATTGCACAATAAAGATGAATCACTCAAAGGAGCAGAAGTTCCCGACAAGAACCTTTACATATCACCAGGTGTTTTTACTAACAATTTCATTGACAGAAAAAATGATATGTTCTATTCCGAACATCTGATCATACAAGAGGCTCTATATGAATATGAAGATCAACCCATGGAGTGCACTGAATATTGACGATTATTCCAAACTATTCGAGGAATTCGGCATTCTTCCTTTTGATCAACTGCTTCCTGAGATAGCAGATCCCCATAGATACATGCGTAGGAAGATCATCTTTGGCCATAGGGGATACGATCTCATAACAGATGCAATGAACAACGGCAAGCCATTTTCGGTAATGAGCGGTTTCATGCCTTCCGGAAAGGTACATCTGGGCCATAAAATGGTGATGGAAGAAATAATATGGCATCAGCAACAGGGAGCTGACGCATTTGCGGGCATCGCCGACAGGGAAGCACATTCAGTAAGGGGCATGTCCTGGGAAAAGTGCAAGGATATCGGTGTCAATGAGTACATAGTAAGCCTCATTGCACTTGGTTTTGAACCACAGGGACATATATACTTCCAGTCGGACTCGGAGCAGGTCAAGGACCTCGCATTCGAGCTGGGTTCAAAGGCCAACTTCTCGGAATTGAGTGCTATTTATGGTTTTACGGGTGAGACAAGTGTCTCCCATATGCTCAGTGCAGTCACCCAGAGTGCGGACATACTGCATCCCCAACTTGAGGACTTTGGCGGTCCCAAGCCTACAGTAATTCCCGTAGGTGCGGATCAGGACCCCCATATCCGCTTAACACGCGGACTTGGTCATAAGATGAACATGTTCAAGATCGAGGGGCGTGAAGATAAGAATGGCAGGAGTTATTTCAGCATACGGGGCAAGGCAGCACCTGAAGAAGCACTGAAAGAGCTGGGAGATCGCATACCCGGCAGAACAAAGATGTTCGAAGCTCATGTTGATGTGTTCGATCTTGATAACTTCGAGGAACTTCTGAGAATTGTCAGGGAGGTCGAACTTGAGTTTGGAGGATATGCATTTGTACCTCCGTCTTCAACTTATCATCGTTTCATGTCCGGGCTGCAGGGCGGGAAAATGTCAAGCAGTGTTCCTGACAGTTATATATCACTTACCGAGGATCCCAAGGGAGCTGCCAAAAAGGTCAAGCGGGCAAAGACCGGCGGCAGAATGACACTTGAGGAGCAGAAGAAGCTGGGCGGTGAACCTGACAAATGTTCTGTCTACGAACTGCTACTATTCAATCTCATTGAAGATGACCAGGAGCTTGCGCAGATATACAATGAATGCGTTAGCGGAGAGAAAGTTTGCGGAAACTGCAAGGCTCTTGCAGCAGAAAAGATGGAAAAGTTCCTGAAAGAGCATCAGGAACTGCGTGAAGTCGCAAAAGACAGGCTTGATGAATATGGATTATAAGATTATCAAGGTGTAATGTATGGTTTCGGATTATAATCTCACACCCAATGAGAAGAATGTGCTGATAGCACTGGAAAATCTAAACGATGCAAGCCCCAGCGAGCTGGCTGAAAAATCAGAGATGAAAATGGAAACTGCAATGCAGGCTGCTTTTTTGCTTGAAGAAAAAGGACTTGCACAGGTAGAGGAGACAATAACAGAGATCTTCGAACTGACCGGGGAAGGAAAGAAATATGCGGAGGAAGGACTTCCCGAGAGGCAGATAATCGATACACTCTCAGAACCCATGGCTATGGATGGACTGAAGGAGAAATTCTCTCCTGCAGTAGTAGGTATAGCTACTGGCTGGCTGCGTCGTAAAGGATGGGCAAATATCGAAAAAGGAATGGTCATACCCACAGGGAATGCAGTAGTTGGGGATGATGAGGAGGTTCTGGCTATATTTGCTGGCGAGGAGAAGACGTTCGATGAGCTGGGCGCTGATAAGAATATCGTCAACGATCTGATAAAACGCAAACTTGTGGTAAAGAGCGAGAATAAACAAAGGAAGCTGATTATCACTCCCGATGGTGAGGAAATCGTTGCAGCAGGTATTGTTATCGAGGAAGAAGTTGCCCAGATTACATCAGAGATGCTCAAGAGCGGCCAGTGGAAGAATATGAAGTTCAGATCATATAATATCCAGACTCCTCCCCGGCAGATATACGGGTCCAAGATTCACCCTTACCAGCGTCTGATTGACCAGATGAGACGTATCTTCCTTGATATGGGCTTCACTGAAATTAAAGGTGAGATCGTGCAGAGTTCATTCTGGAACTTCGATTCCCTGTTCCAGCCACAGGATCATCCTGCAAGAGAGATGCAGGACACATTTCACTTAGACAGCACTTCCGAGCTTCCTCTGGATTACAAGGACAATGTCTGTGCAATGCATGAGCATGGAGGAGATACTACCTCCACAGGATGGGGTGGAAAATGGAGTGAGGAGATTGCCTGTAAGAATGTGCTGAGGACTCACACAACGGCACTAACGATAAAATACCTTGCAGACAATCCGGAGCCTCCTGTAAAGGCCTTCTCCATCGACAGAGCCTATCGCCGCGAGACAATTGATCCTACTCACACTCCCGAGTTCGAACAACTGGAAGGAGTTGTCATGGATAAGGACATGTCCTTTGCGAACCTGTTGGGATGTCTGAAGGAGTTCTATCACAGGATGGGATTCGAAGACGTGCGTTTCAGGCCCGGATATTTCCCCTATACCGAACCAAGTGTAGAGCCCGAGGTATATGTGGATGGCCTGGGTTGGGTTGAACTTGGAGGTGCAGGAGTATTCAGGAAAGAAGTCACGGAACCTCTGGGAATCAAGTATCCGGTACTTGCATGGGGACTTGGTGTAAGTCGCCTGGCAATGCTCAAACTAGGTCTTAAAGACCTGCGTCTGTTGTACCAATCAGATATTGACTGGCTCCGCAAGAGTCCTGTGTGTCAGCTCTGATTTGTTTTTTCTAAGTCCCTGTCACAATTTTTGCAAGCAGGGACTTCTTTACTGTTACTGCATCTTCCGGACACAATTCACGGCAACAGTAACAAAGGATGCATTTTTCTTTGTTGACCACAAGGTGATCATCAACTTCTTCTATTGCATGAGCTGAACAGTTCATGGCACATGCACCGCAAAGAACACACCTTGAAGTATTGATCTTCGGTCTCATTTCAAAGTACCTGCCAAACATACGAGTGACGACAGGTGGAAAACTGGAGGTAATACCTCCGGATGAAGGTTTATACCTCATCTTCACTTCATCCAGTGAAGTGCCAACTATAACCGGGTCATTTGATCCAAACCCTCTTTCAATTGCAGCACTTGTAGTGGGAATTCGCATTGGATCAAAACCAATGAGTTCCGAAGCAACTACATCAAGTGAAACACAATCATAGGATGCCATTATCACACCTGTCTTCACCGGAGTGCCATGAGAGGGACCATTGCCTTCCATGCCTACCACAGCATCCATGACTGCTAGATGAGGTTTTACAACTGAGTACAGGTCGATAACAGCTTCACCAAATATTCTTCTGTCAGCCAGCAGATGCATTTCCTTTTGGGTTCTAAGGGGTAATGCCCCAAACATATTCTTGACGGCGCCTGTGTAGTAGGTCAGTTCGTGAGTTTTCATTTTTGGAAGCGATATGATCACATCTGCATCCATAACTGCCCTAGACATGTGTAACTTTGGAAAATGCATTGCTTCAGGGACATTAATTTCCACATACCCTGCTGTCTGAAAATTAATGAGTTCAACATTATGGGTCTTTGCGACTTCCTCGATTCCTGACATTTTGAATGCATCAGCCGTTGCTCCCGGATGGGTCATTCCAGAACCATCACCTATGACAGGTGTACCTCCAGCTTCCTGCACAAGTTCACACATAACAGCAACTACGGAAGGATGGGTTGTTACGGCATCCTCCGGTTTATGGGCAGCAAGGACATTTGGTTTGAGAAGCACACGATCACCTGCTGAAACCACAGACTTAAGTCCGCCTATCAGATTGAGCGCCTCTTTGATGCACTCTTTAGACTTAGAATAATCATCACATTTTACAATGGAAACTTTGTTACCCATGCCTGTATGTAGGAATTGTAGGTAAAAATACGTATTGAATATTTGTTCTCAGGTGCTTTGTCTTTTATATTGATAATTTAACAAAATAATTTCATTAGCAGTATAATAATAATGACATGCAAAGTAATTTAGGAAAGTATATGAATTAAGAAAGACATAGTTACTGTTACCGAGTGCACAGTTTAAAATTATATATGTGGAAGGTGGTTAACAATGAAAAGAATATTAATAATAATGCTCGCGGCAATGGTGGCACTGATGCTGGCAAGTGCTGCAGAAGCACCAATAGTAGTTGAAAATGATGGTGATGATTGCCAGTGCGGTACTGCTGTAATCAAGCTAAATGAGTGGGGCGATACTATCGAGAAGGGTGAGAGCGTAGTTGGAACCTACACAGATGGTCCAATTACCATAATAATTACAGAAGGCGACGGGCATAATCTTACATGGTCGTCTAATATACCAGTTTGTGAAGTAGTGACAAAACCAGGTACTGCACTAAATAGATACCCAGGAGGTATGGGTGGAACTATCAATGATCCAGATAGCCGCTTTATCAGCCATCTTTCATTCTGCTATACTCCAGGCAATGAGATCCCAGAATTCTCAACTATTGCACTTCCAATAGCTGCAATACTTGGTCTGGCATTCTTCTTCCAGCGCAGAAAGGAGTAATCTTACTCCTTTAACTTTTCTATTTTAAAACAACCTTATTCCATTGCTTCTTCTACACTTTTTCTGATGATGTAACCTGCTTCATGCAGGATAGTATCACCAATCTGTACATCCTTTTCCATGCTTGCGGTGCATGGGTATGCGTGGTGAGCGCTCGAGATGGTTTCTTTATAGTCTTTCAGGTCAGACCATTTCAGTTTCTTGGCAACGAACCATGTTGCACCACATGGAGCATCCCTTATTACTCCTACGTGTGTGAAAAGTCCGTTCACAGGATCGGTTTCGATATGTAGCAATGGACGGCCAAATCCCATTTTTACGAATTCATCTATCACTGGCTTTCCTGAAATATCAAGTGAACAGAAGGGTTTTGGGCATTCGCATTCCACTTCCTGTGACTCAAGTTTGTTTTTTACCTGTTCGGTCAGGCCAGCAGGCACCAGGCGTGAATCATCTACTGGTATTATTACGCCTTTTGCACCTGTCATTTCTGCAATATCGGGAACCGTCATCAACAGGTCCGGGTGCAGGTCTATGGCAATAATAAGGTCTGATAGGGGCAAATTATCTGGGATATATTCTATGGGTTCTTCGACAAAATCAGGAAGGTCTGTACGTAATTCAAAAAGACCAACTATCAAAGGTGCAAAACTTGCCCTGGGTTCACGGCAGTGGTCACACAGGTCTCCGCATGAAACGCAAAAACTATCCGAGTTGACAAGGTTACCAACAACCTTTTTCCCAAACTCTCCGGAATAAAAAATGCTTAAACGCATGCAAAAGCGTATACATATGATACTTAATAAAGTTCCCTACTTATTTTTCTGAACTTTTCGTATGGACTATACCCATGAGATAAGCAGGTATGCATCCAATTGCCGTACATGTTTCAAGGGAAACGCCATGTGATGTAATATCAAGATGGTATCTGGCAAGGCTAAAAAGGTCTTTTGGTAGCCCTTTTCGTCCAAGTCCCACCAGTATCAGGAAAGACTTATTATGCATTATTTCGTCTGCAATGGCTTCTGTAGTAATGGAAAACTTCTTTTCCGGTTTTGAAGTTGTCACGACCACAGAACCTAATTGTGGTTGGAATCCTTTCTTTGGCAGGTCAAAAACGAATAGGTGCTTTTTTTCATGCAACATCCTCAGATATTTACCTGATTCTCCAATAGTGGTTTTGTCCGCAACATACTCCACCAGCTCATCAGGGGTCATCTTAAATGGAAAATCAAAAAGAGCAAGGGAAAATCCGAATGCATGACATATAGGTGCAGCCCTTGCTATTGCTCGATAATGAGCATCCAGTACTTTGATCTTATCATATGTATTAACGATTCCTAATGTCAGCAACGATATCACCTTTTATTAATTTCCAGACGCAACACAGATTGTTTACAGTTATTAAACCTGTTGCACTTCGAACAATCATCCCATAATTCTTTCTTTTCGGAATCATCAAGTCTGATAAAACCCACTTTTTCAAAAAAGACAGGTGAAGTAGTTCTCGTAAATAAAATGGTCCCCTCCTTCATATCAACAGTAAAGGAATCCATAAGTAGTCTACCAATTCCTTTTCCACGATAATCCGGATAAACGGCTATGGAGTGAAGCTCCTGGAAGTTTTCTGTTTCCAGACATGCTGCACCAATGATTTTGTTGTCTATAACAGCAACCCTGAGATTCTCCATTGGGATACTTCAATACCATGGAAACAAGTGGACATTAGTACTTCAATGTCCGCTCTGTCCTGTGGTTCTGCTTTTCTTATCGTGACTTCTGGAATCATAATACTTCATCCATGCTTCCGCTTCTGAATCCTTTCATGTCCAGGGTGACATAACTAAAACCGATTTTCTCTAAATAAAAAACAACATCTTTCCGTATTTGCAACAATAAATGCATTTCATCAGGATTAATTTCTATGCGTGCACTTCCCTGATGATCTCGAACCCTTAATTCCTGAAAACCCCTTTCGATGAGAAAATCCTCTGCCATTTCCACTCTTTTGATGGCTTCCTCTGTTAGTGCATCTCCATACGGAAAACGGGAGGCAAGACAGGGTGATGGATGTTTGCTTGCAACAGAAAGTCCTAGTTGTCTTGCAATCTGCCTGATTTCATCCTTATTCACATTAAATTCAATGAAAGGGGAGTATACCTTCTCTCCTGCTTCTTCAATTGCTCTTTTTCCCGGTCTGTATGAATTGGAATCCGAAGCATTACTTCCCTCGAGAATGACATTAAAATCCAGTTCATCTTTTACGGAATTTAATACTCCGAGAATCTCTTTTTTGCAATGATAACATCTATTTGGTCCATTTTCAGATACCAGTGGCACCTTCAATTCATTCAAATAAATGATCATGTGTTCAATACCTATTTCTTCAGCAACCATTTTAGCACATTCCAATTCCCTTTTTGGAAATGAGTGGTTTTTGATAGTTACCGCCACTGCATTTTTTCCCAGGGTTCTATAAGCTATGGCCGCAAGGACAGAACTGTCCACTCCACCGGAAAAGGCAATTAGGACACTCTCTTTTTTGGAGATGCCACTTTTCAATAATTCAAGTTTTCCATTCAGCATTTACTGGGAATATGTAGAATATCTTATAATAGCATATTCTCACAAAACATAAAATAGGATTTTGACATATACAGGCTATACTTTTAACAATGGTGATAATGGATGGCATTTTTCGGAACTAATGGTGTAAGGGGAATAGCGAACGAATATATAACTCCTCAACTGGCAATCGATGTTGCAAGAAGTCTGGGGACGTATATGGGGTCAAGTGGTACAGTTGCTATTGGCAGGGATACAAGAGCTTCAGGTGAAATGTTAAAATCAGCTGCAATTGCAGGTGCACTTTCAGCAGGTCTCACAGTTATCGATGTAGGTATATGCCCTACACCTTCTGTCCAGTACTATGTGAAGGACCATGCAGATGCGGGAATTGTTATAACTGCATCACACAACCCAAGGGAGTACAATGGAATTAAATTGATAGCTGCTGACGGAAGTGAACTTTCAAGAGAAGGGGAAAGTGAGATCGAAAAGATATATTATTCAAAAGAGTTCAGTGCGGCATCCTGGGAAAGGACTGGAGACCTGCGCCACGACAGCAATGCCAATGAGTATTACCTCAGGGGCATTATTAATTCCGTGGACCATGAGCTTATACGCGGGAAAAGGTTCAAAGTTGCTGTGGATACGGGCTGTGGCGCTGGATCAGTTACGCTCCCGTTCCTTCTCCAGAAACTTGGCTGTGAGGTCATAACCATCAATGGTCAGGTAGATGGAACATTTCCGTGGAGAAATCCCGAGCCGACCCCTGACGTGCTAACAGAGCTTGCGTACATCGTCAAAAAATCAGGTGCTAACATGGGAGTTGCGCAGGACGGGGATGCAGATCGTGCAGTGTTCTTTGACGAGAATGGAAATTTCATTGAGGAAGAAGTCTTGCTTGCGATGATGGCAAAGTATGTTCTTGAAAGGAAAAAAGGTCCTGTTGTCACTCCGGTCAGTTCATCATTACGTATGCTTGATGTTGCCAGGGAAGCAGGTGTGGAACTTACGTGGACAGCTGTAGGTTCTATCAATGTGGCACGCAAGATGATGGAGATTGGCGGGGTCTTTGGCGGGGAAGGCAACGGAGGGTTGATCTTCCCGGAACACCAGTATTGCCGTGACGGTGCTATGGCATGTGCCAAGTTTTTGGAGATTATCGCAAGCGGGCAGAAATTATCTGAACTTGCAAGTAGTGTACCGCTGTACTTTAACTCAAAGACCAAGGTCAGGGCAGAAAACCTTCAGAGTACCATGGAGAATGTCAAAAAGGAAGTCCTCTCAAAAGACAATGAAGTTGATACGACAGATGGTGTAAAAGTATGGTATGATGACGGGTGGGTACTTATCAGACCATCCGGAACCGAGCCAATAATCAGGATATTTGCAGAATCAAAAACAAAGGAAAGGGCAGATGCCCTGATGAACGAAGGTATTGAACTGGTAAACAGTTCTAAGTGATCAGGCCTTGCCTCTGGATTCTCCAAGAACGATTCCCGTTGCAATTAAGTGAGCCACTCTCAGTGGCTCAGGAATATTACTTCTTGTTGAAGAGAGTTGAACTATTCTGGCAGCCATTTTTATTCCTATTCCGCTACATTGTATGAAAACGGGATTAGATGTGTCCTTTGTGATAACTTCAATGATGCTGCCAGCTTTTTTAATAATTTCCATTCTTTTTTCACCTTCCGGCAGGTGAGTAAGGGCCGATTCCATTTTTTCAAGATTAGGAAGGTCTCGCATGAGTACTATTACTGGAATATTCGTTTCTTGATTCAGGTGAACGATATCCACAGGGTTAAAGCCTCCGTAGGTAACACCATCAAGCATTATTGCCCGAATTTGCGGGAAATGTTTGCTTTTACGTACCATTTCAATGATACGATTGGTTGCATCCATACCATCACGGATTATTTCTGAGCGTAGTACTCCATCAAGCCACATGCCACCACGGAAGAAGGCCCCAACTATTGTGATAGTATCCGCTATAAGTGCAGAGTCATCTATCCCCAATATACGAATCTCATCTTTTATGTGGAAACGCGCTTTCACAAAAAATATTATAAAAAAAGTAATAGAAGTAACTTACCACCAGAAATGCTTAAATGAACATTCCTTCCGGCAGAACTTCTGTTTCGTTTTCTCTTTTTGTCATTACTTTCTGCACGGACTCAATGAAATCTTCCATACCAATGGATTCTTTGTCAAACCTTACAGCAAGCATTCCCGCTTCCATTGCAATGGCATCCAGGTCTGCTCCACTTGCTCCATCGGTCAGGCGGGCAAGTTTTGCAAAATCAACATCTTCTCCAAGATTCATGAATCGTGAGTGAATCTTGAGAATATTTGCTCTTGCTTCCTCGTCAGGCATTGGTACATAGACGATCCTGTCGAATCTTCCCGGTCTCAGAATAGCAGGGTCCAGCACATCCAGCCTGTTGGTGGCTGCAATGATACGTACTTCTCCTCTACTGTCAAAGCCATCCATTTCCGCAAGCAATTGCATCAGGGTCCTCTGTACTTCACGGTCAGCCCCGTTGGTATCGTTAAGACGCCTTGATGCAATAGCATCAAGCTCATCAATGAAAATGATACTCGGGGATTTCTTTCTGGCCATCTCGAACAGGTCTCTGACAAGCTTTGCACCGTCACCGATATACTTCTGTATTAGCTCGGAGCCTACAACTCTTATGTATGTAGCTTCTGTTCTGTGTGCAACGGCTTTTGCCAGTAATGTCTTCCCTGTGCCTGGTTCGCCGTACAGGAGGACACCCTTTGGAGGGGTGATACCTATGCGTGTGAAAGATTCCGGTTTTGTTAATGGCAATTCTACGGATTCTATAAGTTCCTGTATCTGTTCTTCAAGTCCACCGACATCATTGAAATCAACGTCCTGGGAATCCACGACTTCCATTGCGGATACCGCCGGGTCTTCTGTGGCCGGTATAACTTCGACAATTGCAAGTGTTTGCTGGTTCAGGGCCACTTTGGTACCGGGTACAAGTGTCTTATCGTCGATGTACTGGGACACGTTGACCATGAACTGGGGTCCTGTAGAGCTTCTTACAAGCACTTTGTCATCGCTGATCACATCCATTATGGTAGCAACTACCAATGGCACTGTTTTCAGGCGGTCAATCTCGGCCTGAAGCCTTCTGACTTCTCTTTCATATTTCAGTTTCTGGCTTTCAACAAAGCGTTTTTCAGACTCTATCTGATCACACTGTTCTTTCAATAAACTGTTGCGTGATTCGAGTTGTCTCATGCGGTCAAGCAGGTATTTTGAAAAATCTTCTTCACTCCCCGCACCTGCATAGCCGAATTCTGCTTTATTAACGCCCGTAAAATCATATCTTTCGTGATTCACATCACTTTCGCTGGTCTCGCTCATATGCCTCCGAACATTATTTAAGCCGGAAGGGTATATAGCCCTTTCGTAAAGACGAGATTTGGCTTTTATGAGTTGAGATCTATGCAATGTGAAATATGTGGCACTGATATCAAGGGGCCTTCTTTTAAAGTAAGTATAGACGGTAGTGAACTCACAGTATGTGGAAGATGTTCCCAGTATGGTAAGTCAACTGGCAAGCGTGCTCCTGTGTCAAGGAAGGTTGCACCTGTTAGTCGCAGCCCTGTGACCTCAGGAACCCGCAGACCTCCCCGTAAGGCTCCAGAAATGGTAGTCGACGAGCTTATTGACGACTATGGTCAGGCTATACGGGAAGCCAGGGAACGTAAGAAATGGTCACATGATCAGTTGGCTTCAAAGATCAAGGAAAAAGCAATGTTGCTCAAGAAGATCGAGCGTGAGGAAATTATCCCTGAGGATGATGTTCTTCACAAGATCGAAAAAGCCCTTGACATCAGGCTTACAGAAAAAACCGGTGACAGTGACTGGAGTGGCGACCGCCTTAATCGTGGTACCACACTTGGTGATATTGTGAAGATAAAACGTAAATAAGGACAATTAGTGATAAAATGAGTCTTGACGCTAAAAAACTGGGATTTATAGGAACCGGGAAAATGGGCAGCGCATTAATAAATGGGATATGCAATGCCGGGCTCTTTTCCCCTTCCAATGTATATGCAAGTGACCTTTATGAACCATCTCTTGATGCGTTGAAGCAAAATGCAGGTGTCAATGTTTCCACCGATAATAAAGTTACAGTCGTTAACTCTGACGTAATTGTACTTGCAGTCAAGCCACAGATACTCCGAAAAGTGATAGCATCCATAAAGGATGACATTACTGAAGACAAGTTGATAATCTCTATTGCAGCAGGTGTTAAACTTGAGGCAATTGAGGACGAACTCAAGGAAGGAACTCGTGTTGTCCGTGTAATGCCGAACATAGCTGCAACAGTTGCTGAGGCAGCATCTGCAATATCTACTGGTAGAAATGCATCCGTAGACGATGCTGATGATGTCCTGGCTATATTCGGATCAGTGGGAAGTTCCCTGATCGTTCCCGAGCACCTTATGGATGCGGTTACCGGGCTTTCGGGCAGTGGACCTGCATTTATTTTCCCTGTTATTGAGGCAATGGCAGACGGAGGAGTTTTTGAGGGTCTTGACAGGAACAGTGCAATAGTGCTTGCAGCACAAACAGTTTTGGGTGCTGCAAAAATGGTACTTGAAACAAACACTCATCCTGGCCAGCTAAAAGATATGGTTACTTCTCCCGGAGGAACGACGATTCGTGGTGTTCGTGTTCTGGAAGAATGTGGTGTAAGGGCAGCTTTCATGAAGGCAGTGATCGAGTCATCAGACCGTTCAAAAGAACTAGCCAAATAATTCCTATCCATAAAACCATATTGTATATCTCTCAAAATAGAAAAGTTTATTATATTAAAAAGTTTTAACTATAATAGAGCTAGGGAATCCAAACATTAGGTGCGGGAAGTAAAAACGTAGTTCAAGAGATATGCATATGGAAAAATTGTACAAGGGGATTTTTTGGGATGGGGATTGACATTAAGTCTTTTGCTGTAATTCGCGGGGATAATGCTGACAAGGTCAATGTAGCATTACATGATCTTGAGCATTATGGAAGAATTAGGTTTGCATCAAAACCGAAAAGAATTGAACCACTTTACGCTGATAACCTTCTTGTTAGTGTTGCAGGTGTGCCACTTAGGGCAAAATGCAATTCTGCAGCATTGGTGGAACTCGACAACAATGCAGGTGCTGCCATTAGTAAGTTAAGGAAGATACATCCACCTGCTCATGTGGTAATAGTAAGCCCAAGACATGAGGTTTATGAAGAACTCATGGATAAGTCCGAACTATATCCTGAGTTCGAGCGGAATTTTGAACCTCAACACCATTGAGAGTAATAAATTTGGCTTTGGTAATTAAACATCGTTATATAATATGATGGCCTCTTTTTATATATGAATTGTCCAAAGTGTAAGAGTTCCAGTCATAAGAAGAACGGTAGGATTGATGGTCGACAACGCTACAAATGCCATGATTGTGGATACAACTATTCAGTAGATATAAAATCCACCGCTAGCCCCGTATCTGTTAAGCGACAGGCTTTACAACTCTATCTGGAGGGGTTGGGATTTCGTTCAATTGGACGTTTTTTGGGCGTTAGTCATGTTTCTGTTCAAAAATGGATTCGAAAATTTGGTAGTGAATTAGAGGATCTAAAAAGTGAAAATGAGATTTCTGTTGTGGAATTGGACGAGATGCATACTTATATTGGGAATAAAAAAACTACTGCTGGATATGGATTGCTGTTGATAGATATGGGAAGAAATTCATCGATTGCTCTTTTGGCAGCAGAGGAACAAAAACAGGACAAAAACTCTGGAAAAAGTTAAAGACAAAAGAGGTTGGGGAAGTAATGACGGATTATTGGAGGGCATATGCCAAGTTAGTCCCCAGAAACATCCATACTCGATCAAAAGCAGAAACATATACTGTTGAAGGATACAACAGCATATTTAGGCATTTCCTGGCAAGACTAAGGAGAAAGTCAAAGTGTTATACTAAAAGTCTTGAAATGCTAAAAATCTCCGTTTTGCTCTTAATGAAATATAGGAATAAAGAACTAGCTATGTTTAATTAACAATGCCATAAATTTATCTTAAAAAGAATCCGTAACGTCTGTAGCTTTGGTTATATCTTTTAGTTTTCTAACGTAGCTTGGAAGACTTTCAACATCTTTTATCTCTTTCTGGACCAGGCTGATAATCAAATCTCTTATCCTCGTTTCTGGGTTTGAATCCAATGATTGGAGATTTTCTACAAGTTTTGAAGCCAGTATATTTCCTCTTCTGTCCCAGTCAGTAAGAATGACTATTCTTTGACCACTTTCTGCCAATTCCTCGCAGAAGTTGATAAGTGAGTGATGGGTGGCAAGACGGAAATCTCCCTTCAGACCCAATGTCTTAAGGGCAACAATATCTCTTTTCCCTTCAACCACAATTATTGACTCTTGAATAGCAAGTTCCTGTAATTCATCCAATAGTTCTTCGATCATTTTCAGTCTTTTCTGATAAACAACAAAAGGTGCTTTTAATGGTTTTTTTGAATTTGTGTTTCTTCTTTGCATGAAAATATCCGTGGCTATTCTTTTAAAATACTGATTTTAGAGTTACTTTTCATCCGATTAAAAACTGACCTTTGAATCCATGGCGTAACATGTTTTAAAAAATGTGCATAAGTAAAATCGTTATTTACAAGTAAATGCCCTGCCGTAATGAAAAGCAAACTTTCGGGATCGGAGGATCTTTTACGGCAAGGAGATAATATTCACTTGTAATAACGAACGAATTCTTCAAATTGTTCATAATGACTGGCTCTTTCTACCAGGTTTTCGAAATATTCATCCATGTATTTCACCTCAGGTACTAGATTGTCATATGCATATATTAAGCAAAGGCAAGTAGGGTGAAAGTATTGGTTTAATCATCTGGGCAGATGATCTATCCTAGTGCTGCGGTAGTTTTTTTTCAAGAATGTTAATGACAGTGTTATACTCAACATTCTCTAAAAGAAGAGATTTTTTAGAATTATGCATACCATTAACAATGGAAATATCAGCTGACCTTAGTTGGAAAAGATCCACGAGGCTGGCTACAAGCTGTTCATTGGCCTTGCCTTTCTGGGCATTTTGTGACAAACGCACTTCTATGCGTTTTCTCCATAGATTATAGCCGCTTGGAACGCAAAGTTTTTTTGATCCAGGGGTAACTTCAATATCAATAATTACTCCTGCATCAACCTTTTTCAATGCATCCTCAAAAGACATTCATTGCACCATCAAATAATCAATTAACCTAAAACAGATAATGAGGATAGGATAATGCTGTCGTCTGACGCACTAACTCCGGGATATCATCCTATGGATTTTCCGCTGTCCATCCCAGTTTCCCTCGTGACAGGCTTTATCGCACTATCCAGTGTAGCGTATTGAGGTTGTCTGTACAATCACTGATAGGCTCTGCCATGTTCTCATGCAAGGACCTAACAATACGCACTTTTAATACAACGCGTGACGCATATAAAGGTGACGTCTTGAATCTCTACAAATACTTAGCAACGCTTATATTCCCTGCATTTATCCACAAAGCTTTTCACAGGGAATGAAGCAGGGTGTGCGTGGGTATAACTTGCCAGGGAGTTATGTTCGGTGATACAGTCCATGCCGTCCACGATCCCCTTCCCGCGTTTCATTTCGTAGATCAGTTTTGCATCGTCAGCACAATACGTTACCGAATAGTGGAACTCATGTCCTCTTACAGTTCCCTTTATAAAGTCACCCTTTGCAGTACCTTCGGTATATCCCAGTGCCTGTAGTTTCTTTGTCAGCACAGTCTCTGCAGGAAACAGGTCTGCCATTTTATGAACAGTGTCATCGATCTCATAGGATTTCGATAAATACTGAAGCCCGCCACACTCGCCGTAAATGGGCATGCCGTCGGCGGAGAGGTCTTTCAGGGATTTTGTGGTCTTTGAACTTTCCAACTCAGATATGTGGAGTTCGGGATAACCGCCTCCAAAATACATTCCGTCGACATCCGGAACTTCCTCCTTTATCGGACTGAAGAAAACAACTTCTGCTCCGGCCTGCCTGAAGGCATCGAACATGTCCTGGTAGTAGAAACAGAATGCACTATCCAGTGCAATACCTATCTTTACCTTGTCTTCCGAAGAGCTTTCTTCAACAGGTACATCTTCAACATCAGGTGCAGTTTCGGCTATGGAGATGATTGCATCCAGATCGATATTTTCCTCAATGAAACCTGCGAGTTCTGATGTGTCAAAATCCTGTTCATGAGCCATGAAAAGGCCAAGGTGCCTGGAGGGAACACTGACATCCTGGTTACGCGGAAGTGTGCCTACGACAGGAATGTCCTGAATAGCATCGATGATCATCTGTGAGTGTCTGGGGCTTCCTACTTTGTTGAGTATAACTCCGGCGACATTCACGTCCTTGTCGAATTCTGAAAATCCTTTGACCATTGCTGCTGCACTCCGTGACATTCCGTGAACATTGACCACCAGGATCACGGGGAGATTAAGTGATTTTGCAACATGTGCGGAACTTGCTATCTCGGTAGCTCCCATGCCATCGAAAAGTCCCATTACTCCTTCTATTACATTTATGTCGGCGTTCTGTGAGTGCCTGGAAAAAGTATTTTTGACTCCTTCAACCTGCATCATAAAAGTATCAAGATTCCTTGAAGGTTTACCACAAATAGCAGTGTGGTAGGTAGGATCGATATAATCAGGTCCCACTTTGAAGGGTTGTACATCCATATTTCTTTTTTTCAGGGCTGCCATTATTCCCATGGACACAGTGGTTTTTCCTACGCCACTATTTGTTCCCGCCAGCAGTACAGCTTTTGTCATGCAGGCTATTTTGTCTAATATGTATATATGCATTATTCTTCCTGGTGTGTATTCAATATGTTTAAATAAATAACGTCTATCTAAGTACTATGTCTCCCGCAGGAAAAGGGGAAGTTCTGACAGACACATACGGACGAACTGTCAGAAGTCTGAGGATGTCCATAACCAACAGGTGCAACCTTAATTGTATTTATTGTCATAACGAAGGTCATGTTGGCCACAGTCCTGAGATGTCCGTAGATACTATCGTCAACATTGTAGAGATCGGTTCGCAATTCGGGATAGATCGGTTGAAACTATCGGGAGGAGAGCCTCTTATAAGGAAAGATCTTGAAGAAGCACTTGTCCGTCTTCCTGATATGAAAGATGTATCCCTTACCACCAATGCCACTTTGTTAAGGGACAGGGCATCATCCCTTAAAGATGCGGGTCTTGACAGAGTGAACATAAGCCTTGATTCCCTTGATCCTGAAAAATATCGAGAGATAACCAATTGTACCAAATGTACATTTGACAAAGTCCTTGATGGCATCCACGAAGCAGTTGATGCAGGCCTTACTCCTGTTAAACTGAACATGGTCCTTTTGAAAGATTTCAATGACGATGAGATAAAAGATATGCTGGAATTCACTCGTAGTTACAATGGTGATGTGATACTGCAGTTAATCGAACTTATGGATTTCGGGGGTCTTCCTCAATACAAGATAGATGCTAATGAGGTGGAAAGGTCTTTGCTTTCTGTTTCCTCGGATGTCCAGGTTCGTGAATTACACAAGAGGAAAAAATATATCATTAATGGTGCAGAAGTTGAGTTTGTCAGACCGGTGGATAATACGGAATTTTGTGCAAACTGCAACAGACTGAGGGTCTCTGCAGATGGTAAGCTCAAACCATGCCTGCTGGTAAACGACAATCTGGTAGATGTCTCAAATGCCAGCAAAGATGAATTACCTGATCTTTTCAGGCTGGCAGTAAGCAGACGTGTGCCTTTTTGCAGGAACTTACAGGAGTTTTAAAAATGGAAGTTGAATTAATAGTAGATGGAAAAAATATCGAGATCAATCACTTTGTCAAGGCCATACTGGGCAACATGGTACTTGGTGCCGCCACAACCTTGCATGGTGTTGAAAAGGATAGCAAAGAGATCCTTATCAAAGTAAAGCAATAATTTCAGTTTTTTTCTTTTTATTTGGTAACTATTCAGCCTAACTGTTTTAATGATGCAAAAAACAATATACTATGGCTTCATTCTATGTGTTAAAAAATATTCAGTAAAATATCATAAAAAACGTCTATCAATCTGAGGGGATTTGTATAGACCGCGAAGAAATACTTGCAGTTTATGAAGCTGGTCCAGAAGCAGTAGTAGAACTTGTAACTCGATTACTTGGGATAATTGAACATCAATCTCTCCAAATTGCACAACTTGAAGAGCGTGTCAGGCATTTGGAAGAAATGCTTGAAAAGAATAGTCGCAACAGTAGCAAACCACCTTCTACTGATTCTTATGCACGGAATAAACCAACCGTTAAAAGTCAAAGAAAAAAGACCAATAAGCATGTAGGTGGTCAAAACGGTCATCCTGGTACTACATTAAGAATAAATGATGATCCGGATGAAGTTATTGTTCATCCTGTTAATCAATGCGTCAATTGTGGGAGATCGTTAGCTTCTGTTCCCTCTGACTATGAAAGAAGACAGGTCTTTGACATTCCTCCTATAACTATCAATTGCATTGAACATCGTTGCGAGATTAAAACATGTCCCAAATGTTCTCATGTAAACAAAGCTCTTTTTCCAGATGGTGTAACTCAGCCGACTCAATACGGTCATCGAGTTAAGTCATTTGCAGTTTATTTGCACACTTACCAATTACTTCCTTATCAGCGTGTTACCAAGTTGTTCTCTGATATTTTGGGATGCAAGATAAGTCCTGCTACTTTGGTGAACACGGAACGTAGTTGTTTTGAGAAGCTTGGAGCTTTTGAAAATACAGTGAAACATCTCCTGAAAGAATCTCCTGTCATCAATCTGGATGAAACAGGAATGAGAATAAATGCAGTTCGTAATTGGCTTCATGTGGCAGGTACAGACAAACTGACCTATTATTTTGCACATCGTAAAAGGGGCTCAGAAGCAATGGATGCTATGGGCATATTACCAGGTTACACTGGTGTTGCAACACATGATTTTTGGAAACCGTACAACAAATATGAATGTCAACATTCATTATGTAATGCACATTTATTACGAGAGTTAACTGGAGCTTCCGAAAACAGGGATCAACAGTGGCCAAAGATAATGAGTGATCTCTTGATATGCATTAAACATCATGTTGATAATGATCTTTTAGATACTGAGCTAATTCAAAGGTTCAGTGAGGATTATGATCACATAACTTGTTTAGGAGTGAATGAAAATCCTCCTGATCCGGAATCAAATGTGCGGTCTAAAAAACGAGGACGTAAGAAGCAGACCACGGTAAAGAATTTGCTGGATAGGTTTATTGGCCATAAAGAGGATATCTTGCGATTTATGTACGACCAAAACGTTCCGTTTGATAACAATCAGGCTGAAAGAGAGATCAGAATGACGAAAGTACAGCAGAAGATATCAGGTACTTTCCGCAGTAAACAGGGTGCAAAAAATTTCTGCCGTATAAGAGGATACGTGTCTACTGTTAATAAGAATTCTGAATCTGTTATCGATGCAATTAGTGCAATATTTTATGGCAATTCATTTGTTCCAAAGTTGCAGAATTGATCGTGGATGAAGAAATCAGCTTGGTGGAAGTGAGCTAGGCTGAATAGTTACTTTATTTGTTTTAAAACCTGTTTTACAGCAGGTGCTCAATTTCTGAAAAGTCTATTGGGGAAGTTGCGTCAAGTGATATTGGTGTCACTGAGACGTTTCCATTCTGCATTATAGCATGGACATCGGTACCTTCTTCTTCGTCCTCGATCAATTCTCCTGCTATCCAGTAATATGGTCTTCCTCTGGGGTCATGTCGTTCTTCCACGTCGGTCTTGAAGAATTTCCTGGCAAGGCGTGTAATCTCTATCTCCGGGTCATTTTCAACAAGGTGTGGTATATTGACATTGAGCAAATCCACTTTATCGGGGAGTCCATGCTCCAGGACTTTCTTTGCTATCTTATTGACAACTTTTATGGCCACATCATAGTCGTGCTTGAATTCCCTGTTGTCGTCAAACTTGTCGCCTTCTTCCATAACCTGTATGGATGCAGCAATGGCTGGGATGTCATAACTCGCACCTTCCAATGCAGCACCTATTGTGCCTGATGTGGTTATTGTGTCTGTGCTAATGTTTTCTCCGATATTGAATCCAGAAAGAATGAGATCAGGCATTTGCTTCATGATTGAGAATATTCCAAGTATGACTGAATCAGTGGGTGTACCGGCAACAGCATTGACCTCAATTCCATTAATTGTGGTCTTTGTTATCCTGAGTGGTTCAAAAATAGATATTGAGCGGCCAACGCCACTCTGCTGCATCATAGGGGCAGAGACTGTTACATCTCCCAGGTCAGCAACACTTTTATGGGCAGCATGTATGCCTGTAGAATAAACACCGTCATCATTTGTGACTAATATCTTTTTTGACATGCTTACACCATTGTAAGCTCATGCCTTAAAATTAATGGATAAAAAAGTAGGTTTCAATGGGCGCATTCAAACGTTTGCATATATCCTGTCTTTCCGGCGTGTGGATGTAGCAAAGTTTTTCTGTTCACCCATGTCTGCAAGTGCTTTGATTTTTTCAAGTACTTCGATATTCGCACTCATTTCATCAAGATCGAGTATCATTTGAATTAGATTCTCGTTCTGTTCACTGGTAAGGCATGGACTGTCCTTTACTATTTCAAGCAGTATAGATGCATCATCGATTACCTGCGCCAGTATGGTCCTGTCCATATATTCTTTTGCAAGCTCAGAATCGCTGCTTTTAAGGGTTTCATTGAACTCATTCAGCTGTTCCTCGAATAATCCAACATCATAATGTGAACTTCTAAAGATTTTCTTGATATAATCTTCTCTGTACACATGCTTTGAATTTTTAAGAACTTTCAAAAATTTCCTGTAGTCCATTGTATTTCACCCTAAGACTGTATGTAGGTACCTGTTACCTCATTTCCGTGCGTTTATTCCCTCGACAGGCCCTACGAGTCTGATCAATTGAAAAGTTTTACTGGCTGAGACTTGCTTCACTTTCAAGATTGTATTTTACTGTCTCGTTGAGGAATGCCTTGTTCATAATGTAAGCTTGAGCGAACTGTCCGCCATTCACATCATATTCACTTTCTGTATCAATTCCAAAATCTTCTTCCATTTCATCGTTTATCGAATCGCAAAGATATACCTGAAGGTCGCCTCTGGCATCCATGAAAACGGAAGGTCTAACTCCGGAGTTGCTGTACTCTTCGACCAAACCTCTAAACACTAATGACATATATCGCATTGATTCCATCGGTCATCACCATTACCTCCTTCTTGTGACCATACACTTAAAGGTAATGTCGTGTTAATTCAAAAAATGTACAGGAATTAGTCATTCCATGTTCACAAACGGTTCTGATATCCTGGGTTTTTTGAATTAATCACTATCTGTTGGCATGGTGCTCTATGTATATTTATGCGGGTGTTTATATACTATAAGTAATAATGTATTTTTCAAATGTTATTGCTTTGATAAGAAATGTTTTTAATCATTGGGGTATACTTGGAAGAATAAATTAGACTAAAAATGAATTAGATTAAAAACGAATTATACTTAAACAATCATTTAGTTGGAATAATTATGCTTGAGGATGAATATCAGCTTGATTTTTTTTCTGAAAACGGTTTTATTAGGAAGCAGTGTTCAAAATGTGGTCAATTTTTCTGGACACGTGATGTCGACAGGAGTACATGCGGGGATGCCCCATGTGACCCCTATAGTTTCATAGGCAATCCGGTTTTCAAGAAAAAGTTCGACCTCGCTGAAATGAGGGAGTACTATCTTGAATTTTTCGAAGACAGAGGTCATACCAGACTGGAAAGATATCCTGTTGTTGCCAGGTGGAGGGATGACATTTATCTGACCATCGCTTCAATTGCTGATTTTCAGCCATTTGTCACTTCCGGCCAGGTAAAACCGCCGGCAAATCCGCTTACTATCTCCCAGCCATGCATCCGCCTTTCAGATCTTGATGCGGTAGGGCGAAGTGGTCGCCATCTAACTACTTTTGAGATGATGGCCCATCATGCCTTTAATAAAAAGGACGAAGAAATCTACTGGAAAGATCGCACAATGGAGTTGTGTGATGAGCTTTTCAATTCCCTTGGGGCTGACCCCCTGGCTGTGACTTATAAGGAGGAACCCTGGGCTGGCGGTGGTAATGCCGGTCCCTGTGTTGAAGCCCTTATAGGTGGCCTTGAAGTTGCCACGCTTGTTTTCATGAATCTGGAACAGTCAAAGGAAGGTGACATTCCAATAAAAGGTGAGCAATACCGTAAGATGGATGACTATATTGTTGATACGGGTTATGGCCTTGAGCGTTTTGTATGGGCTTCGAAGGGTTCTCCTACAATATACGATGCTGTTTTCCCCAACATTGTCAATGAACTCATGGAACTTGCAGGTCTTGAGCATGAGCTGGACAATTCAGAATATTCTAACATCCTTTCGCAGAATGCCCGCCTTGCAGGACTCATGGATGTAAGCGAGAAGGCAAATCTCTTCGAGCTTCGTAAACAGGTAGCTTCAAGTATTGGTACCACTGTGGACAAACTTTCGGCTATTATGGAACCTGTGGAGAATGTATATGCGATAACCGATCATACCCGCTGTCTCACCTTCATGCTGGCTGATGGCATAATTCCATCAAATGTCAAAGCAGGATATCTTGCACGCCTGGTGCTTCGCAGAACTCTGAGGATGATGAATGATATGGATATCAGGATTCCTCTGTCAGAGATAGTTGAGATGCACATCAATAATCTGCCAGAATATCCTGAATTTAGTGAGAAGCTTGATGTTATTCAGGATATACTGGAACATGAGGAAAGAAAATTCGCTGAGACCCTTGATCGTGGCAGGCGAATGATACAGAAATCTGCAAAACATTACAAGTCCTCAGGTGAGAAGATTCCTCTCTCAACGGTCATAGAGATGTATGACAGTCATGGCATCCCTCCTGAGATATCAAAACAGGTTGCGTCTGAAATGGGAGTAGATACCGAACTTCCTGATAATTTCTATTCGCTTGTTGCTGAGGGCCACAGCAAGGCCGAGGCTAAAGAGGAAAAAGTTTTCCCATATGCGGAAAAGGTCGAGAAACTCCCCGAAACAAAGCGTCTCTTTTATGACGAACCTACAAGGATGGAATTCGAGGCAGTTGTGCTGGATGTCTTTGATAATCATCTGGTGCTTGATAGTACCCTTTTCTATCCTGAAGGTGGTGGACAACCTGCAGATCATGGTACTATCACGGTCTATGATAATGTCCTGAATGTTATTGATGTTCAGGTTGTGGACGGTGTTGTTGTTCATATCATAGAAGATGTAGAAGATGAGCTTCACCTGAGAAAAGGTGACCTGGTTGTCGGAAAGGTAGATGAGGAACGGAGGATGGCTCATGCCTGCCACCACACTGCGACACATATTGTGAATGACGCAGCAAGGAAGGTACTTGGTGACCATGTGTGGCAGACCGGTGCACAGAAGGCAGTTGACCGTGCCCGCCTTGATATTTCTCACTACAAACGCATAACTCAGGATGAACTGAACCAGATGGAACTGATTGCCAACCGCACGGTGATGGAGAACCAGCGTGTTACTGCCGAGTGGATGGACCGTATTGATGCTGAGAAGAAGTATGGTTTCAAGCTCTATCAGGGAGGTGTCCCTCCGGGAAACACTATCCGTGTTCTCAAAGTTGCAGATGATGTTGAGGCCTGTGGAGGTACTCACTGTATAAGTACGGGACTTGTAGGCCCTATCAAGATCCTTAAGACTGAACGTATTCAGGATGGTGTGGAGCGTATCGAATATGCTGCCGGTCTTGCGGCAGTGAAGGCCACCCAAAAGATGGAATCCTATCTTGACCAGTCGGCAGAAGCACTGCGTGTACTTCCCGAACACCTGCCATCAACCATCGAGCGTTTCTTCGGTGAATGGAAAGAATTCAAGAAAGAAAACGAAAGGCTCAAAGATGAACTGGCACATGTACGTGTCAGCCAGATGGCCAATGAAGCAGTAAATATAGGCAATATTCGTCTCGTGGCAAAGGTCATTCCAAACGTTGATATTGATGAACTCGTGAAGATTGCCGGTGAGCTGACTATAAACAAGGACATGGTCGTGCTTTTGGCAAGTGATGCGGAAGGTGTCAAGATCGTTGCCGCCGCAGGCGATGACGCCTTGAAAGCCGGTGCAGATGCAGGTTCTATCGTCAGGGAAATGTCAAAAGTAGTTGGCGGCGGTGGTGGCGGTCGTCCGAATATGGCTCGTGGTGGCGGCATTGATGCCAGCAAGATAAATTCAGCTCTTGAAGCTGGCCGCAATATGCTTGCAGAACAGATCAGCAATTGATATAGCAATAAGTATGAGGAATTGAAATGATTCCAGGGGAGATCGGGCAGTTCTTTTCTTCCCAGTTTGGGAAGTCCCTGCTCGTTAAAGGCAAACCAGGTACCGGTAAAACTACTTTCATATTCGGAATACTGAATGAGCTCTGTCCGGAAGGAAATTGCATTTACATTTCTCCCCGGATAGACAAATCCTCATCTTATGGTAAGTTCCCGTGGATTGAAGGGGATTTCAGCAATAATGAAGATTTCCTCAGAATGCTAGCTTCCAGAATCAAAGTCATCTGGGAATCGGGCGATTCAAAACCCATGATAGTAGTGGACTCCATAGATTCTCTGAGTATTGCGACAACAAGATCCTCCCAGTGGGAAGATAACAAGTTCGAACTTGAACGTCTCCTTTCTGATTTTTCCAGGAAGGTGAATGCAGATCTTGTACTTATCACCGAACAGACTGAGGTCACTTCTCTTGATTACCTTGTCGATGGAGTAGTGTCTCTGGAAGTTTCTGAGATATCAGATGCTGACCTCCGAAAAGTCAATTTGCTGAAGATACGTGGTGTGGAACTGTCCCAATCAAGATATCCTTTTACTCTTGATGGTGGTAAGTTCAATAGCTTTGAACCATTCACGGTATCGTATCCCGAACAAACGCAGGTTCCAAAACCTTTCCCCGACCCTATTGAAAGTAAGATCTCGACTGGTATTCGTGATTTTGATGAGATATTGGGGGGCGGTTATCAGAAAGGCAGTTTCAACCTTTTTGAGATCACAAGCGGTGTGGGTGATTCCTTTTACAGTCTCTTGCTTCCTACATTTATCAATCATTTGAACCTGGGTAGGGGGATGCTGAGTATTCCTACTGAGGGTACTAGTGTTGAAACCGAGAAAAGACTCATCTCTCCCTTCACTACAGAACATGTTTTTCCCGGACAGTTCAAGGGTTTTGAGATACGTGACCTTAAGGGACGTATTCCTCCCTATATAGCAGCATTTTCGGGTAATGTCTATAAGGATATGGATGTGTTCTATCAGTCAAAGAATGAGATGATGCGTCAACATGGTTCTCCTCTTCTTGATTATATCGGGCTGGATAGTATGGAATACAACTATGGCTGGGAAAACATAGGTTCTATTATAGGCCAAATGGCGTCAGTAACCAAAACTACTGACAATGTTGTTCTTGCAGTTGCAAAACACGGTCAGAAGATCACTGATTCTGTAGCGCACATGGCCACAACTCACTGGAAGTTTGAGAACGTTGACAAGACTCTTGTTGTTTATGGGGTCGTACCTAAAACCGGTATTTTTGCGGTCCAGATGGAATTCGTTCAAGGATATCCTCAGGTTCGTTTAATTCCTATGAAATGAATATTTTAGTACGGCAAGTACATTTTTTGCCCAAACATTAATAAGAAAATAAAACCAATAATATTTACTAAACAAAATTAAAAGGTACTTGTCAATGAATGTTCAAACGCAGGAAATCCTTTCAACCCTCAGGCAGGAATTGTCCAACAAGAATGCATTATTCTTTGCTCCAGTTGACAGTTTCATAGAGCGCCTGGTGTATTTTTATGTATCGAATATACTAAGGGAAGATACTGACCGGACACTAGTCTGGTTGTGTCTGAATGCTTCCCGGGATAAGATATTTAATCGGTTTGAGGATTTTGGCTTTGATCTTGAGCCAAGCAGCAGGATGTTCTTCATTGACATCGATGCTCCCGGTAAACAGCATTATGAAGATACTTTTTATTGCAGTTCAGTAGCCGACTATACAAAAATGGCTTCACATATATCTAACATCTTTCAAAATAATTCGCGCACCCTGCTTATCATAGACAATATGAATGTGCTGGCAAGCGACACAATGCAGGTAGTCGAGAATTTTATTAAGTTCATCGAAAAGAAAGTAGCTGAAAATAATGGAAGCATTCTCTCCATGCTTTCCAAGAACATTCTGCCATCTGAAACAGAAGTCCTTATAAAATCATTCTTTGATGTGGTCATTGAGATTAGTAATGTGGGTGAGATACACACGGAGATTGGTTTGAAGGATTTTGATTTCCGATACTCGGTTGGGGACGGTTCTATTGAATTCGAACCGATGCAGAAGAAGATCAGACGGGAAAGACTCAAGATTCTCATTGTCGATGATGAACCGGATATCCCGGAATTGTTGAAACTTTCTCTTATAAGTGAACCCTATGATTTCTTAGTGGCGCACAATGGGGAAGAAGCTATAGAGCTTACCCTCAAAGAACTTCCTGACCTTATCCTTCTTGATATCATGATGCCTGATATGGATGGTTACGAGGTTGTGGAGAATCTTAAATTAAGTAAAGCTGCAAGTGATATTCCTGTAATAATGATCTCTGCTAAGACAGCCATTGAGGATAAAGTAAAGGGAATGGAACTTGGTATTGATGATTACATTGCCAAACCATTCGATAAACGCGAGGTCAAAGCAAGAATAAAGATGGTTATGAGACGTCTGGGTTGGGTTGAAGAGGAATAACTATATATTGGCTACATATATATAATTTGATGATAATATTATAATTAATTCTTTTCAGGAGCTGTTAATTAATTATGTGTCCCAAAATTATGGTTGTAGATGATGAAGAAGATACCATAGACCTTGTAAAATTGATTCTGGAATCTGAAATGATAGAAGTTATCGGGGCAAAAAGTGGTTTTGAATGTCTTGAGTCCATTGATAAGGAAAGACCTGACGCTATTTTGCTTGACATCATGATGCCTGACATGAATGGATGGGAAACTTTCCACAAGATAAAAGAAAAAGAGCCATCTTTGCCTGTAGCCATGCTTACTGTGAAGAGCCAGGAATTCGATAAGATGCTTGGCTTGCATGTGTTAAAAGCAGATGACTATATAACCAAACCTTTTAGCAGGAAGGAACTCATAAAGAGAACGAGGGAACTTCTGGAAATGAAACTTCAATGATGCAACACTTCACAAATGATAGCATCATTTTTCCTTAGAAAAAGATGAGCTTTCCTTTCACCATTCAGTTCCTTTTCCAGATCATTACGTGCTTCCCAGTATCTTTCAGGTTCTATTGATGCCCTGATGATTACCTTTCCAAAAGAGTTCTGCTTCAGGTATGAGTTTATCTTCGTGGTATTGAATTCCATTACCTGCAATACTTTGTAGCTGTTTTTGAACAACTTAGATTCTAATGGAATATCAGAGCTTATTAATACTCTTTTATCATCGATCTCGAATATGCTAATGTCAGCCTTCTTCTTAAAAGAAATCGCCAGTTGGTCAAGAATACCTGCTTTTGTAACACATTCTTCTGGTTCATATGCGTAGGTTCCGGGTTTATCCGTCCTATTGGCATTTATTGTTTCGCCATCTTTCCTAATAATTGTGCTACCAGGTAGCGCAATAGCAGAAACATCAGCTTTTTTCAGTTCACCAAAGTATAAATTCAAACGATTAAGTTTGCCATCAAGGGACATGTATTCCTTTTCACAATCATAAGCTATTTTTTCAGGTGTGATCTGGGGTGGTGCCTCAAAAGCAAAATTCAAAGTTTTATCGGCATATGCTTTCATTACTTCCGGAATGGGTGGGCTCAGGTTATCGATGTTTCTTTCTTTTTCCGTAGGGGGTCTGGCAGGATCTGAGAATACCACATCAAGAGTTGGTAAGGCTGCTATTACATCTGTTGCAAGGGCATCTCCGGTTATGAACTCTATGTTACTGATGCCCATTAACTCAGCATTCTTTTTTGCGTAGGATATTTTTTTCTCATCAATCTCTATTGCATATACAAAATCGCAGTATTTCGCAAAGTAGAGTGCCTGTCCTCCGATACCGCAACTTATATCCGCTATCACTTTGCATTGCAATCTCTTTGCCCTATACTCCGCAACAGGCTCAGGAGTTGCGAATCTAATGCCATCCTTATCGGATATCATTTTTGTCTTGAATTGTTTTTTGCGTGCCAAATATATCAGGTATGTAATGTCTCATAAATGATTTAAAATCATCTGCACACATTTTCTATAATATTGAAATCAAGTATTATTCAAAATTTATATATAATATTGATGGTATATTGAGTATCATATACATATCTCTGTCATTATATTAATTATTACTAGTGAAATCATGGCCGGATTTAGCGATAAGATAAAAAAGATAACTTCTGTTCTCTCCAAGAAGGATAAAAAAAAGGGAGCTGATTCTCCATTTGATTCAGACGCCCCTTCTTTTCTACAGGGTACTCCAGATCTTGGTTCTATTCCTGATCTATCGGCAGGATTGCCACCGGTACCCCCTGGCGTAAATGCTCCGGATATTTCTGGAAATCCTCCATTTCCTCATGGCATGGCTCCACCGGGGGGTATGCCTCAACAAGTGCCTCAGCAATCATCTGTAAGCGATGAAATGCTAGAGGAAAACCGGAAAAAAATAAAAGATGTTGAGAGTAAGGTTTCAAAATCAGATGTCACTTTGAATATGGTTAAGAGGGAAAATGAAGAGATCAAAAAGACTGTTGATAAGATAGACCAGAGTGTTCTTGAATTACTTTCCTTATACGAGATAGTGTCCAATCAGGTCAATCCTTTTGTAGGGGATGATGTTGCTTCTCGTGCTACCATAGAGAGATTTGAGAAAACAGATAATAGGATCACTGAAATGGGTGACATGCTGGTCCTGATGAAAAACGATTTTGATGCCGCATCTCTGAAAATGAGTGTGCCCCAGGGTGTCTCACCAGAAGCAGATTCCAGGATGCAGAACTTTGAATCGAAGATGGACGCATTTGCAGATGCAATGGTTATGATGCATGAAGGCATTGAAAAGTTATCTTCCAGAACAGAAGAACTATTTTCCAGAACCGGTACCCTTGACCAGAATATAGTTGACCTGGCTGAAACAACTGCCAATATATCTTCTCGCCTTGATACGCTTGAGAATAAATCTTCATCAACTAATAATGTAACTCTGGTGGAAAATGCACTTTCTATAGATGGAGAAAATGAACACGTAGCAGAAGGCGGAGTTACAGAAGATGGAGTTGCAGTAGTTTCAAATAAGGTCTCGAGTTCTGTGGTAAGGCTTGAATCTATCAAAGGTGATCCCACAAGTGTTGTTGTGTTGCTAAACTGGATAGAATTCCTGATGGAACGCGTAGGCAGGAATAACCTTATGGATGCACTTGATTATTATGTGGATATTGGATGGATAAGTGAGGATGTAAGGGCCGAGGTAATGGCATATGCCCGCGGAATAGATTATTATGTTGAGAAACCTACCTGGCGTCTTCTTCCGGAAGATCATACAAAATCCCTGCTTTTTGTTGAGCGATTATGTGGACGCAAGATCGATCGCAACATGCTTAGTTCCATAGACCGGGAAATGTCAAAAGTGAAACACGGTTTGGAGGAACTTTATGGGATTTGAGCTACCAGTCATAGCAATTATTTTTTTCATATCTGCAGTGCTGCTGGGAACCTTTTCTTATACAATGCTAGGTACTTCCAATGAAATACTTGATGATGCTTCGGCAGAGCAATATCAAATGCAGCGGAATCTTCTGCAAACTGACATCGAGGTGGAATACTCCACGGCTGATAGTTTTGCAGGCAACTATAATTTAACTGTAACTCTCTCTAACACCGGCAGTGAGACTCTTCATTTTGATAAGTTGAATGTACTGGTGGATGGAAATCTGGAATCTTATACATATAGTGATATTGCAGCTACATGGACTCCTGCTGAAACGAGGAACCTGACAATAACAGAACTCTCCGGTCTGGGAATTCATCGTGTTAAAGTTGTAACAGAAAATGGTATTTCGGCCTATGATTCATATTTGGTTTGATGCAAATAGTAGTTTTATATACTATTAATAATATATTAATTTCTACTTCTTATTATATTTGGACTGGCAGAAAAACATGATTAGTATGCTAACAACAGACAACAATAGTCTACTGAAAGACACGGACGCTGAAACCGCTGTCACACATATGATATTCTTCATAGCGGCATTAATGCTGGCTATTAGTGCAATTGCCTTCATATCTGCAGATGTCCAGTCAATGATAGCTTCATCAGGTACAAGCAGTAAACTGCTTTCAGAACAGATGAGGACTGATATTACAGTTGTTAACGATCCTGAATTAATTCCTTACAATAATGTCAGCAGTAAATACATATTCTACGCCAAGAACACAGGCAAAACAGAATTAGTACCGGAGTATGTGACGGTTCTTGTGGATGGTATTATGATAGACCCTATAGATGTTGATATTGGACTGATGGATGGTGACGTCATATGGAGGCCCGGTGATATTCTTACACTTAATGTCACTACCGTTCCCTCACCACTGGACTCCGGTGACCACAGAATACTTGTTGCAGCTGAAAATGGTAAATCTGGTGCCATGAGCTTTAAAACGTAATTAAGAGGCAAAAATGGCAAAAATCAATGGATTTGATATCCCACGGGATGATTTGAACGATAAATTAGGCGGTGGATTTCCTGCCGGTTCCCTTGTAGTTATAGAAGGCGGAAGTGGAGGTGGAAAAAGTTCTATCACTCAGCGCCTAGCATATGGTCTTAACGAAAACGAAGTCAGTGTAACGTTCGTTTCCACACAAATGACCACAAAGGGATTCATCAATCAGATGTATTCCATGGATTACCCGATTGCTCCTTTTTTGCTAAATGGTAATCTGCTGTATATCCCCGTTATACCTCTTGTGCAGGCAGCAAAATCCCGTTTCGATTTTCTCGAGAGGCTGATGGCTGCTGAAGAGTTATTCGAAAAGAATGTGATCATTATAGATACGATCTCATCGCTCATAAAGTACAGTGCAAACACCGAAAAAAGTCTTGATCTGATCTCCTTTTTTAAAAAACTGAACGGTATGGGTAAGGTCATCATCCTTACCATCGAGCCTAATCAGCTTAGCGAGGACATAGCTGCGATGTTCAGGTCATCCTGTGATGTTTACATAACTCTTAAATCAAGGCCTCTGGGAAGCGAAGTAAAGCGTACTATCGTTGTCAATAAATTCACGGGCGCAAAAGGTCCTGTGGGCCAGATGGTCGGTTTCAGGATCGAGCCCAAGGTAGGTCTTGTTGTAGAGATAGCTTCTGTATCATAATGATGAAGAAGGCGATTGAATGGATCAGGAATTTGAGAAAGCGATACAGAGAAATCCGCACCTTGGTGAATATGTCAAAAAGTTCATGCAGGAGAATGGTGAGGATGAACCAACTTTTGTGGTAAGTCTTTCCAAGGACCTCAGTAAAGACTATGTCAATATTATTCTACCAGTAGGAGACCCGGTATTCATTCATCTTTATGGAACTTCCGAACTCGGAGAGGTTAAATATTTTGGAATAGAGCCATTACTCACCAGCACTGAAAGAAAGAAATACCAGGTAGTTTTGAATATAATCCTTGAAAAATCTGCAAGGGAATCTGTACCGGAATCGGAATCTGAGCTCAAGGACCTTATTACTAAACTCCTGAACGGATCGATTGATATAGGTGAAGGCGGAGACCTGGATTCTGAAGATCAGGGAAAATTCAATGTACTCCAGAAATTGATGCCGGTCCAGAAGCAGGTTCCTATGACTCAGAAGGAGTATAATAAAATACTCTATCATATTGAAAGGAACATTATCGGTTCCGGCCCCATCGAGCCCATTATCAGGGATCCTTATCTTGAAGATATCAGCAGTATCGGAGTGGACAATGTCTTTATTGTTCACAAGATATTCGATACGGTAAAAACCGATCTTACTTTTGGGGATGAACAGGGGCTTGACAACTGGCTAAGGAGTATGAGTGAGCGTATCGGTCGTCCTGTGAGTGATGCAAGGCCAATTGCTGACGGTGCACTCCCCGATGGGTCTCGTATCAATATCATCTACAGTATAGATGTCAGTAAGCGTGGTAGCAGCTTTACCATGCGTAAGTTCAGTGAGGTTCCGGTGAGTATTATCCAGCTTATAAACTGGGGTGCATTGAATGCGGAAATGGCAGCTTATATGTGGATGTGTCTTGAAAATGGTATGAGTATATTCTTCAGTGGTGAAACTGCAAGTGGAAAGACTACAATGCTTAATGCGTGTCTTGCCTTTGTCAACCCCAAGGCAAAGATATTCTCCGCAGAAGATACAGCCGAGGTCCAGCCTCCTCAGCCGGTGTGGCAGCAGTTGATCACCCGTGAGGAAGGTCCACCCGAATCAAGGGTAGATACCTTTGCCCTGCTTAAAGCTGCTCTTCGTTCCAGGCCAAACTACATTATCGTAGGTGAAATTCGAGGAGCTGAAGGTAACGTGGCTTTCCAGGGTATGCAGACAGGTCACCCCGTACTTGCAACGTTCCACGCATCTGCTGTTTCGAAGATGATCCAGCGTCTCACAGCAGACCCGATCAATGTGCCTGTAACTTTTATTGACAATTTGAACATTGCAATGATACTTTCAGCCGTCTACCGTAAGGGTAAGTTTCTCAGGCGTGCCCTTGCAATTGAGGAAATAGAGGGCTATTATGAGGAAATCGGTGGTGTTGCAACCAGGGCCGTTTTCCAATGGGAACCGGATACTGATAAGCATAAATTTCGTGGTCTGAATAACAGTTACATACTTGAGGATAAGATAGCCACAAAACTTGGGTATGAAGATAAGAGGATGATATACCAGGATCTTTTCCTCAGGGCAAGGATACTGGAAGAAATGCGGTCAAGAGGCATTGATGACTATTATGAAGTACTTGAAATTATCGTGAACTTCTATAAACACGGTGTTGATGGTCTTCCTTTCTCTGTATAAGGTGAGCTTCATGAGTTATGAGAAGGCATTCAAGAATCTTGGCATGGAACCAAAAGCCTATGTGGAAAAGTTTGCCTTACCTATTATATCATTCGGTTTTATTTTTTCTATATTTCTCTTGATTGTCTTTCCTACACTTTTTACCGGTCCGGCCAAGTACATACCGGTATTGATACCTGTCATATGCATCATCTTTGCTTTTTCCTACCCTTTGTCGATTCTTGGTGCAAAGGCTGCTCGCATTGACAACAATATGCACTACTACATCACTCAGATGGGTTCTATTGCAACGGCTGAGACTCCAAGGCTTGATATTGTCCGTATTGTATCGGAAAATGAGGATTACCAGGAACTTGCGGAAGAGACCAAGAAGATATATGACCTTGTGACTGTCTGGAACCTCAGTCTTGCAGACGGGTGCAGGTTCATTTCTAAAAGAACCCCTTCAATCATTTTTGAGGATTTCCTTGATAGGTTCGCCCACGCACTTCAGTCAGGAGAAGATGTGAAAACTTTTCTTTTTGCAGAGCAGAACGTTGTAATGAATGAATATGAGGCCATGTACAATGGTGCTCTTTATGCGGTTGAGGTCATCAAAGAACTGTTCGTATCTATGGTGATGTCACTTATCTTCATGGCTTCTTTTGCGGTAATAATGCCTGTTATCACGGGGATGAATGCAGAACTTCTCATGGGAATTGTAGTAGTGGTCTTCCTTGTTACTGATCTTGTTATGGTAATCTTCACCAAGAATAAGATTCCTAAGGATCCTGCATGGAGCAGGTCCAGAATAGTTACGAATGAGAAACTCACATTGTATCGCTCAATTCCCATTTCTATAGCAGGCTGCATTGCTGTAGCTATCGTTGTTTCTTTCTATGGCAGGATAGAAACGTCGATAGCTGTTGCAATGGTTTTAACTCCTCTCGTTTACACAGGATACGTTTCCAGGAAGATCGAAAAAAGTATAAGGCGAAAAGATGAAAATTTCCCTGCTTTCATCCGTTCCCTGGGAAGTTCTGCCGGTGCAAGGGGTGGTGTGATAGACGAGGCACTGAGAGCTTTGAGAGCCCATGACTTCGGTCCCCTGACAAAGGATGTGAACAATCTTTACAAGATGCTGGTAACCAGAATAGATAAAATAACTTCCTGGGAGATATTCTCCGCCAATACGGGAAGTAATCTTATCCAGCGATTTAGTGTGATGTTCGTGGAGGCGACAAATCTCGGTGGAAAACCTGAAGTCATAGGGGACATAATCGCAACTAATTTTCATAGAATCGTGACTCTCAGGAAGAAAAGGAGCCAGTCGGCAAGCAGCCTGGTAGGTGTTCTCTACGGGCTGACAGGTGGTATCGGTTTTACAATGTATATTTCCCTGGGTGTGGTTGGACTGATGCAGGACATGTTCACGGCTGTTGATATGCCGCCCGGAATGTCTATGGGAATGGTACTTTATACAAATATAGGAAGCATGGAAACCCTTGCAAACATGGTTCTTGCAATAATGATAGGTCATTCACTGATGTCTGCAATCCTCATACGGGTCGTTGATGGTGGCCATATGCTGAGTGCAACAATCGATTTTGTGGTCATGGTATGGATATCAGGTTTAAGTGCCGTGGTAACTATGTCGGGTGTATCTTCGTTGCTGAATCTAAGTTGAAAAAAGACATTAAAAAGATACAAAAGAATAAAAAGCCGTCATGGTTTTTATTCTATTCTTGTTTTTATGTATTGTGCAATAATATCGCCAACTTCCGAAGTAGTGTATTTGCCACCAAGGTCTGGCGTACAAACGCCCATATTGAGTGCGGCATCGACAGCTTCCTCAACAATGGCTGCCTCTGCGAGGTTGCCATGCCATTCAAGAAGCATCTTGAGGCTCAGTATGGCTGCGATGGGATTTGCGATACCTTCTCCTGCAATGTCAGGTGCACTTCCGTGGACAGGTTCGAAAAAAGCATGTTTTGTACCTATGTTTGCACTTGGGAGAAGGCCAAGACCGCCTACAAGTGCTCCTGACATGTCGCTCAGGATGTCTCCGAAAAGGTTTGTTGTTACTATCACATCGTACTTCCAGGGAGATGTAATGAGGTTATAGGCAAAAGAATCCACAAGTTCATCCCGGTGAACTACTCCTGCGTCTATTGCAGCCTGACGGGAAACATCAAGAAACAGTCTGTCCGATTTTATTACATTGGACTTGTGTACGATAATAAGTTCGTTCTGTCTGCTCTTTGCAAGTTTGCAGGCATATTCCGCTATTCTACGTGATCCTTCTTTGGTAATGACTCTTTTAGTATACGAAGCATTTTCTCCAATTTCTTCGATTCCTGAGTACAGTCCTTCAGTGTTCTCACGTACAATGACAAAATTGAAATTGCTCCTGCCAAGTATTCCATGAACTCCGGGTAAAGGTCTTATGGGGCGGATGTTTGCATACATGTCGAGTTCTTTGCGAATGGTAAGCAGTACGCTTTTGTAGTTTGGATCTGGTGGCGTTGTCACAGCACCGAAGAATACACAATCACACTCTTTCAGTGTCACTATATCTTCATCGGTTATTGCAGAGCCTGTCTTCTCCCATTTTCCATAACCAAGTTCCACAGGTACTTTTTCAACATCAAGGCATAGTGCGTCAAGTACCTCGATTGCTGCTGGAATTACTTCCTTCCCGACGCCATCTCCTTCAACAATTGCGAGCTTCATATTCTTACCTCAGGATAAGTCCTGTTTACGTAATTCCCTGACTAATTCCCATATCGTATTTGCAACGTAGAATTCCGACGCACCCCAGTGAACCACAGCCCCCTTTATGCCATTGATTATCACTATGCCTGATTTTTCCGAACGGCAGCATCTGGTGATAAAAGGCTTTGAAGGCTTGAAGACATCCGATTTGAATGGGCAGATATTGACAAATGAATAGTCCAGCCCTGGGAACCTCGACTCGAACAGGCTTCTGGATATCTCACACCCCACAAGCAGTGATCCTTCTTTTGTAATAACATCGCAGTCAAGGCATTTCCCTTTCAGTCCGGAGGATGAACAGGGGAAAACAGTGTCTTCCCCTTCGAACTGCCGAAGGTCTGTAAGGTTCTCTGAGAACCTGATCGTCAGGTCTCCGAATATACCACTTTTCTCGATTCTCCTGACAACACTTGCAAGCCATGAGGGCTCAGGAGGCACTATATCAACAATCTCTATATCAAGCACCTTTGAAAGATCTGGTTTATGAACAAAGGTGACGTGCTTATCGATACCTGTGAATATTACCGTGTTAATGTTTCCTTTGCATAAGTTGTGCGCTGTTTCAATAAGAAGAAGACGGTCCTTGATATTCAGGTCTTTATCATAGTGGTTTATCTCTTCACCTGAAGCCAGTACTTTTAGGGATTCAACATCTCTTAGCAGATCGTCTCCATGATGATTTACTTCATAAAGAGTGTAGTTTCTCTCACCATTACAGTGTTCGACTATCATGTACTTCGTAAGGAAGTATATACGTTTATCTTCACCGTCATGTAGTTCCCTGCTGTGGCCTACACGTTTGTATTCATCGGGAAATATCATATTCATCATATGTTACTGTGAGTTCTTCGTTTCTTTACGCTGGGCTACAAGCCCGCCGTTTGTGAGCATCTCCAACAGGAAATCCGGAAGTTTGTTACCTTTGAGAGTCTTTCCGTTTACTTTCACAGTACCTTCCAGAAGCCCAACCTCAATTTCGTCTCCTTCCTGACACTCCACATCCACTTCTATCAGGGGAAGTCCGACGTTTATAGCATTCCTAAAGAATATTCTGGCAAAGTATTTTGCAACTACACAGGACACTCCTGCATGTTTCAGTGCAAGGGGAGCCTGTTCCCTGGATGAGCCGCATCCGAAGTTTTCTCCTGCAACGATGATATCTCCTTTTTGCACTTTTTTAGAGAAATCCGGGTCGATACCTTCCATGGCATGGTCCGCAAATACCTGCATATCTGTTGTGCGGAGGTATTTCCCGGGTATTATGACATCCGTGTCAATGTCATTCCCGAATACCCATGCTTTTCCTTTGATTATATTGTCCAATATATCACCTTAGAGCTAGCTTCTGCCTGATGTTATTTGTAAGTGTCGGGAAATAATTAAAAAAAGTAAAGATGGAATGGGAAAGAAGTTCTCACACTTCTATCGTGTTCCCATTCAGGACATCTGTTTCACTGACGCTGACTTGTTCTGTGACAGTTCCATAGCTTATTGTATAAGGGCCTGCAGGCATAGTATCAAATTGTGTTTCACCTTCTATCGGGCCTGTTGTTGAATAAGGTACGGTGAAAGAATATGTGCCATCAGATGTGGTTGACTGCGTGTAAGTAAACGTCCTCATCTGGTTTGTGAGTATATTGTTGCTGATTGTTACTGTTTCATTAACAGGTGCTGTTCCTGTGATTGTTGCACCTTCAACGTACTCGAATATCTTCACATATCCTGTGTTTTCTTCGGTCAATGTCCCGCCATAGAGCACATTGTAGACGTTCTTATATCCTGGCTCCTGTGTGCTTCCAATAGGTGATTCATATACCATACGATACTGTTTTAGTCCACTAGCATCGAATATATGAAGTCTTGCTTCCATTGAATCGTAATACCTTGGACCAGGCACATTCTGGTAGCCAACATCAGTTTGCACTGGTATGTAGTAGTTGTCAGTGTCCAGTGTCCAGGCAGTCATAGCATAGAATTTTCCTGTAGCCATTTCAACATCTGAAACAATGTAACGTGCACCTGCTTTCTCAGGATCAGGGTGTATGGCCTCAAGCACTTCTGTTGCAGTTTCCTCAGAAGGAGCTGTGAAGAAAGTAGAGGCTCCTGGGAGGTTCTCTTCATCGATACTATTTGTGCGTCCGCCAATTCCCTTTTGGAAAGGATTAGCATTTGGTATGCGATGTCCTATGACTTCTATCCAGTGTCCGTAATCCCACCAGGACATTACACCGTATGCTGCATCGGGGTATTTGTAACTTTCACCATCAGCAGGAATTTCGTAGCTTTCATAGTAATCAAGTCCAGGATCAGGAGTGTTGTATCTGAGCCATGTGGTTGCCTCAATCCAGTAACCATTGGGGCCACTGGTTCCCTGTGTCTGCTGCATTGCCAGGCTGTAGCTTGGGTATACAAGAACAAGTATTATAAATGCAGCTGAAAGTATGTGCATAGCTTTTATGTTTTTAGCGCTGAATGATTTTGATTTAATGCTATCCATCAGATTTTTCCATCCAGCAAGTTTCAGAATTTTGATGTTTACCCATGCACAGAGTATTGCTGCATTGACTGAATAGTAGTATGCGAAGCGGTTCTGCTGGAGCATGGCCCAGATAATCATGAGTGTCCATACAATAAGAAACGTGTTTTCAGGTGTGTTTTTCTGGGTAAATGCTTTGTAGGTGAGTATTGCCAGTGCAATAAATGAAATGTACCCCATTGCTCCGAAGTTGTACCAGATTGGCTGGAAGGAGAATTGGCCTCCAATGGATAAAAGAGGGGAGGCTTCCGCAATGGTAAGTCCGCCACCAGTGCGCATGAAAAAACTGAATACACTTGTTATGAGGGCGTAAGCAGACTCAGATACCAATTTAGCAACTCCCACTCCCACTACAAAAAAGATGGAAATTGCAAGAGGATAATATGATTTTTTTATTGCTTTTTTGTTCATCATCGTTGACATCAGACTCAGGACAGGGAATGCAATTATTCCGGCAACCAGACCTTTAATTGCAAGTGGTTTTGTACTTCCTATATATGGTGTTGCTAAAACCATTATAAGTGCAACAGCAAAGATTATCATTCCTGAGATTGCCAGATAATCATTGGATCTTTTGTGCATGTGATCTATGCAAAATTGTATGGTTATATAGACACCGATCACGAAGCTAAAGAATATAGCACCAATCCATGTAAGTGAGTATGCCCCAAGTGCCACCCCTGTCAACAACATATAAGGCAGTACTACTTTAAAGGTAGAAAGATCCTTATTTTTGATCATTTCAAACGTTATTTCGTGTTCACTTGCTTTTTTCAGCGCCATTATCATGAACATGGCAATTATAGTTGTAAGGAGTGTTTCAGCTATGTGGTGATCGTTGAATCCAATAATAGATCTTGAGAGAAATTGTCCTGGAGCTATTGCGATGAAAAATGCTGCTAATAGCGCTGCTCTACTGCCAAAAATATTCTTTGTGAAAAAGTATGTGGGGATAATGACAAGTGCACCCAAAATGACAGGATTATAAGCGCACAATGTATTAATCAAGTCCTGACTGGGAGTGCCAAGTCCGATTATCCATATTACGGTTGATAGAAACATATCAAAAAGTGGTGCAAATATCTGGTGAGTTCCATTAGGGTACTGGGTATATGCATCAAACCATAACATGTTTGGGAAATTGTGCAAAATGGATTCAACATTTCTTAAATGATACCATGGATCGTTCCCACCAAAACGCACGAATCCGTTTGATAGGAATACGCTTGCTTTTGGAATAGTTCTAATGTAGATAGAGACAAGCAATGAAAGTATTATTACTCCCAGATGTATCAACTTGTCTCCAATTATTTTTGGTGGTTTGCTTTCGGTGGTCATTTGCTTTTTCTCTCAAATTACTTTAATTCTTTAGCACAATAAAACTAATTATTTTCAATGAACTGCTTTTTATTTATCGTTTGTTAAATTCAGGTCATATCTTGCATCTTCTACTGCTTCCCAAGAACCACCTGTTGGTACCAGGAATGAAAAATTCATAATCAATTGAGTTGTAACAAAAGATAGCATTAATCCTCCGATTTTTGGAATAATCAATAATATAAGAAGTACCAAATACAAAGGTTCTTTAAGAATTATAAATGGATACAGAAGGGTTAATAGTAAAACAATCAGTGGAGAAACAATATGTGTAAGTAATGCATAGGGGTATATTATTTTGCCAAAACTTCCTTTTCCTAGAAAGCTGAGATTATTCAGATAAACCCTTCTTAAACCGTTAATCCTTTTCATTTTCTGGATGGTGCGCCCCTTAACAGTTAGTGGAACACGTTCGTATACCACTGTTTTCTTATCATACACCACTCTGTATCCCAGTCGAATGATTTTGTAAAGCATATCAGAATCATCTGCATAGACGTTTTGATCTATCTTTATTTTATGTAACAGTTCAGTCCTGAAAGCCATTAACGGACCGTTGCATACAGAAACAGATGAGATATTACTTTCTCCCTGTCTCCAGACATCAAAATAAAAGCGATAAGAATCCTCCTGTGATTTTGATAATCTGGCTTTATCAGAAAGTATTACTATTTTTCCTGTAGCTCCCCCTATTTTAGGGTCAGCAAAATTCTTTGCTACTTGCAACAGAGCATCCTCTTTTAATAATGCATCTGCATCGGTTATTACTGTAATATCATTGTTGATTCTTGAAAATATCCAGTTCAATCCCCTAGCCTTTCCTTTTCCACCATCATTTTTAACAACTCTGGCTTTCAGGGAGTTTTCATTGATGGTATTCGTTGAAACCACATCAGAATCGTCTGTTGAGTAATCGTCTAATAATATAACTTCCAGTCTTTCCTCTGGATAATTGAGCAGAGCTGTATTTTCAATTTTTTGCTTGATTACTTTTTCTTCATTGTACATTGGTATTACCAATGTTATCGTTGGAAGCCTGTCATCTATAGGGAGTTCCTCTTCCTTTTTGGAATAGATATACATTATAAAAGTATATGAAGAAAAAAGAGCTACTTCAAACAGTATCAAAAGTTGCCAGCTTAACACCAGATCAATCATATGTAGTAACATTGGCTATAACCATTTATATTTATTCAACAATTAGTTTTTTTTTGAATTAATTTATATTTCATAATAGTTGCAATCGTTTTATCAGGAAAGATGCAGCTTCCACTTAATTTTTCTTATAAGGTATGCTGCATTAAATATTATTTTTGAAATCCAACTTTTTGCTAGAAGTTTTGATTTAAGTCTTTCAATTTGCGGATTTTTCAGATATTGTCCCATGAACATACCATGCCTTACTGACTCTGGTTTGTAATATGTATATTCGTGCCCGTTAGATACTTGCCAGTATGCAAATTTGATTGCGCCTGTTTTATCCATTGACTCTAATTTTTGATTAATGAGATTAATAAGTTCTTCATGGTTAGATGGTATATAGCATACTTTTATGTCCTCATAGACTGCTCTACCGATAAGTATGGATGGTTTGCCCCAGAATACACTTTCTATTCCAACAGTTGACCCAAATGTTATTATCTTTTCACATGCGTCCATTAATTCATATGAATCTATTTTAGAATCTGCAGGAATGACATGCAGGTTTTTAGCTCTTAATTCCGTTAATTCTCTTGTTTGTGTATTCTTCAAACCTTTCAAATTAGGATGTATTCTCAAATAGAACATTATATTATCATCGATTTTGAAATTAATAAGTTCTTTTAGTGCTTCTGTCTGGTTTCTATATAATTGGTTTTTCCATCCAGTTATGGCTTCAAATTCATCCTGGGAAGAAATGTAAATTGCAATATTTCTTTTTGAGGGGTCAAAACCTTCTGGCAAATTTCCTTTTACCTGAGATTTAGTAAATGAATACCAACTTTGATCTTTTCCACCTCTGCGGTCTCCAAACCATTTGATTGCAATTTCATTCTTTTTTGTATTATCTGAATTTCTATCCCAATATTTCTCTATTTGTTTCTTCTGGTATTCAATATCATGCGGATATGTATCTTCAGTTAGTGAATACTTTTTCAGAACACCTGCTCTCTCATGGACATACGTTTTTATTTTCATATCCTGTGCGGCTCTTAATGCAGGTCTTAGTGGTGCATATCTTCCATTGAATAGGTAGAATACATCAGGATTTATTTGCTTAAGGTGGTGTTTGGTTGCTCTATAAACGGCTATTGCCATTAACAGGTTCTTTTTTACAAATGGCTTGTATTGTATTACATTAGGACTAGGTTCGCGCACCATACTGATAAGTGAAGAAGCAACTGCCATTCCAACATCGAATCCATCAACTTCAAAGCTCTTTAGTTCTTCCATGGATGAAAAATCAGGTATATCAATATTTTCTGTAAAACTACCCAGAGCAAGCTCATGTCGGTTTTCTTCCGGGAGCTTTATAATACCTAACCCTTTATCTCTTCGTGATTTGCACAGAAAACATGTGAGTTTAAGATGGTTTGGGTTTGGTTCACAAGCCGGTAAATCTCCAGAACACTGTATAATGTGTACCTCATCCCCTGCTTCAATGTGCTTGATGGCTATTTCAAGATCGGTTGCAAGATGGGGTACCCAATCGGCAAACGGCATGTAGATAAGTATTTTCATAGTAACCTTAAAATGTGATGACAAATATAAATTACATAATCATTATACATTATTATTTATCTGGATTCAATGTCGCATATATTATGCAAGTCCTTCCAATGCCTAATTTTGCCATTGAATTGTATATTTTTCTTCGAACTTCATCATTCATGTTTACTTCAAAATTCATTCTTCTTTCATGACATTTACTTCCGAGTTCCTTATTGTCGACATAGTTATCTTCCATGAGCAGAAAGAATTCCATTGGAAAATCCGCAGTCTGCAAATAAATGTCAAATCCGCATTTTTTTAATAACTGAGTTAAGCTGGAAAACTCAAAGTAGTTAATGTGATCAGGTATTGTCAACCAATAATGGGATTTGCACAGTTTTGATCTTTGTGTTTCTAGCTGAAGTGTATTGAAATCATTTGGAACTTCTATACAAATCATTCCTCCTTCTTTAAGCAAATCTTTACAAATATTTATTATTTCGGTTGGGTTTGGTACATGTTCCAGAACCCATTTCAAATTAATAAAATCAAAATATCCATGCCACTTGTCTTCAACAAAATCTTCAAGCGTTGTATTGTTTACATTGATGGTTAAATAATTAGCTCTTTCACTTGCTGTACATGAAGGTTCTATTCCGGTTGCTTCCCATCCATTATCATTCATAAACTTAAGTAAGAGTCCATTTCCACAACCAACATCTAATAGTCTCTTAGTTTCACTATGCTCATTGACATACTTGTTTACTATGTCCAGTTTATCCTTATACCACAAGTTTGACCATTGTGTTTCCCTAATTTCTTTTTCATAATCTAGAAGATTTGGTTTTGTATTCTGATAATATTGTTTTTCGTAGTATTTTTTAATTTCTTCTCTAGATGGTATTGGTTGTAAATGTTTAAATCCGCAAAGTTCACAGTCAATTACTTCAGTTTTTCCATCTTTTACTACAATTTTTCCTTTATGCACAGTTTTCCCTCATCAAGTTAATTTGATAGTAATTATTGAAAAATATAATTTTATAATTTATTGTGGTTAATTGTTTGAGCCAATTTTGATTTTCAGCATTCTCTCCTATCTAATTAATTACATGGTTATTGTATGATATCCCAACTTAAAGGCGTTCCCTTTTTAAGATCATTTCTTGCTTTTCGGCACAGAACTTCATTTAAATATCTGGTGTGTAATCCAAAACCAGGTCGTATAGACCTTACATTATCTTTTGTGAAATTTTCCCCGGCTTTTATATCTTGCACAACAAAAAGAGATCTTGAAAAATCTCTGCTCTTTTTTGCCTTTTCAGTCAATTCATAGCTGATTTCACCAAGTGCTTTTTCAGTTTCTCTTACAGATTCAACCATTGCTTTGAATTCTTGGGATTCAAGTGAGAAAGCGGCATCCGGTCCGCCCATGTTTCTATCCAGAATAAAGTGTTTTTCAATTATTCTCGCTCCAAGGGCTACAGCTGCTATTGGTACGGTTGTCCCTGGAGTATGGTCAGAGAGTCCTACTACTGTTTTGAATGTTTCTTTCAGATTTGGTATCGTGTTCAAATTAAGTTCTTCAAGAGGTGCAGGATATGCTGATGTGCATTTCAAAAGTGCTATCTGCTCATTTCCCATTCGTTTACATGCAGTAATAGCTTCCTCAATGTCGGAAAGTGTTGCAATTCCAGTGGATATGATTACCGTTTTTCCTTTTGATGCAACATATTCTATGAGAGGAATATCTGTTATCTCAAATGATGCAATCTTGTAGGCAGGAACTTCCATCTCTTCAAGAAGATCAACTGCAGTTGTATCAAAAGGAGAAGAGAAACAGATAAGTCCAAGCTTTTCTGCTATTCTTTTCAGCTCCGGTTGCCATTCCCATGGAGTGTATGCTTCTTTGTAGAGATTATAAAGTGTCTTTCCATCCCACAGAGTTCCATGCTCGATCTGAAATAACTTATTATCACAGTCAATCGTGATGGTATCAGGTGTATATGTCTGGAGCTTTACAGCATCTGCACCAGATTCTTTGATAGCTATTATTGTATTGACCGCAAGGTCAAAATTCTGAAGATGATTTGCTGAAATCTCCGCGATTATGAATACCGGATGTTTTTCACCAATGTATCTGTCACCAATTCTGATTTCCATGTTTCCCTCATTGATATTGATTATTTGTAAATTGATATTTTCTGTTTTCATCATTGTACATTGTTATTCAAAAACTGCATGATTTGCTGTTTTTCGTTGTTATCCAGCTCATTGCTTACCTGTAAATGAGGCATGTTCAGATTCTTTGCTCCCTGTATATCTGTGACTGGGTCATCTCCTATCATCAGGGCTTCAGAAGTTTCTATCTTGTAGAATTGCAGAATCTGCATGAAGTATTTAGGATGGGGTTTTGCGAAGTCCAATCCGTCCTGCTGTGAATAAAAAATCGTATCAAAATATCTGTCAAGTCTCAAAGATTCTACTTTCATTTTCTGGGGTATCAACCATCCGTTGGTGAGCAGGCAGAGTTTATATTCTTTGGACAGTTCCCAGAGGAACATTTCAATATCTTCCCTCAGGGTTATTTCAGGGCAGTGCTCTCTATAGACCTTCACTAGCCTGCTGATGATGTGATTGCCAATGTCCAGTTTATTACATAGGTATTCGAAGTTGTTCCCTCTTCCATTGATTGTGAATGATTCTAGCAGTGAAGAGTAAACTGTGCAATAGTCTAGAGACTTTTCTCTGGCTAAGAAAAGGGCAACGGCTTTAAACCCGCTGATGACGTATTCTTTCTCATTGTACAGCGTGTTGTCTAAATCAAAGATTATTACTTTTGTCATGCGCATCAATAAATATGTCTTCACTATAACGCAGCATCTTGAGACCTTCTTTGAAAGGTTTCACATCAATCTCGTTTTTATTCAATAGTTTGATAAGATACAGGGGAGTGCTCCTTCCAGCAGCGAAACTTAAATTAGAGGCTCCACCAAAACGCGGATTTACTTCGATGAATTTTACGTCTCCTAATGCTGTTCTAAAGCATTGAATTACATTATGTCCTGTCAATTTCATTTTAGTGGCAAGTGAAATGCACAGGTCGTTTATTTCCTGATCATTCACTGTGATTCCTATTTTTGATTCCCCTGAAACCACTTTTATTCTTACTCTGGGGACCAGACTGATATAGTTCCCGTCAAAATCTGAAAAATAATCGATACTGTACTCTGTTCCTTCTACATATTCCTGTATAATAGGGTCTTCTATATTGCCAATGAGTTTGCTCAAATCTTCTTTGTCTTTGGCGATATAGAATTTCCTGGCACCTGCACCTGATCTCGACTTAAGTGCACATGGATATGTGATATTATCGCATATTTCTGTCCATGATATTATTGCTGGCAGGTCATGTTCCTGCAGAAATCTGAAGAAATCGAATTTATCAGAACATATTTTTGCAATCTCAATATCGGGGACCATGACCTTTGCCATAGTTCTGTTCTCAATGTGTTTTTTATGTTTTGACAGGTAAAGGACATCTTCATCTCTTGTCGCAACAATAAGTCGTACTTTTTTTTCGATACATAGTTTCTCTATGTAATTCAGATAGTCCGGACTATCAAGTCTGGGGCAGATGGCATATTCATCACAGAAATAAAGTGCTGCAGAAAGTGGGTCAATATCTATTCCGATAACTTTGCCTTCGTCTTCCTCTTCAGCAAGTGCTTTTTTGAACTCTTTTACAAGCAGTACTTTTGTAGAAACACTGGTTATCAAGACTGTAGTTTCAGTCATCTTCAGTGATTCCTTTTCTTTTCATGAGTGATTATTTCTTTTATACCAGATTCGAGATCATATTCTGGGGACCAGGAAAGTTCATTTCTCAGTTTACTGATGTCCGCACAACTGGATTCAAATAATTCTTCTCTGGATTCTATTGTCTTGATATCGAAATTCCCTAGGTTATTTTTCAGAACTATAACAACGTCTTTTACTCTTGAGGATACCCCCGTTCCAAGATTGTAGATACCTTTTGCAGTATCATTCTCACCTAATTTTAACAGTCCTGCAGCCACATCCCTTGCAAATATGTAGTCAAAACGGTTGTTTTCATTAAACAATGTAATATCTTCTTTCTGAAGTATGGCCCGGACCCATCTGGAAATTACATCACGTGATCCCTTTCCATATACTCTGAATATCCTTGCAGATACGCAATCGAAGGGATATTCATTATTCCTACTAAGGAATTCCAGATCTGCCTCGGTCTGGAGCTTTGCCACACCAACCGTGTTCCTGGGGTTTATGGTAGAACTTTCATTCAAAAGGTTTTGTTCTTCGATGTTGTTATACTGCTTTTCGTCGTAGATCAGATAACTGGATGCAAAGATCACTTTCTTAAGGGAGGGACATTTGATGATTTGGTCAATCAGATTATGGGATGCAAGGATATTATTCTTATAATTTGATTCCCAAAAATCCTTTCTTTCTTCAGTTCTTTCAAAATCAGCAGCTAAATGAAAAACGTATTCCGGTTCAAAGCGAAAAAGGAACTGGTTATCAGGTTTTGAAAGATCCATCTGGAAATATTCTATATCACTCAGTTCAGAAGGCTTTTCTTGGAAATCCACACATCTTATTATGGCTTCCTGCTTTCTAAGCATGTCAATAAGTTCTTTTCCAATTACTCCTGCTCCACCGGTCACTAATACTCTTTTGTTCTTGAAAAGCATGATATTCACCTTATAAATATTCAGACCTTAATATCGAATGTATAACGCTGTCATGGTACTCACCATTCTTGAAAACATGTTTTCTGAGGATACCATCTTTCTTCAGTCCAAAGTTTTCCAATGTACTGACGTGGTCTTCTCTGTAAATGTAGGTCTCGGTATATATTTTATTCAAATTGAGCTGGTTGAATCCATATTTTGAGAGCATTTTGAGGACTATGATCAGTGTTTTATCGTGTACGTCATTGTCGCGGTCAAGATCAGTGTCTAATAAAAAAGACAATTCTCCTCTGGATGATATGTAGTCGATATTGGTAAGACCACAGTAACCACACATTTTTTCATTATCATCAATTATTGAAAAAAGAATTGAATCATTGCTATTGGCAATGATTTTCCAGTATTCATCTTGGTTCTTGTCTGTAAGAGGTTTCCATTGACGGAGTATGGGCATTTGCTCATTGCGCCATTTTTTAATATTTTCCAGATCCTCAAATTCTATGTTTGATAAGTATAAACCATCTGCCTCTAATATTTTAGCTCTCAAGACCAAATCTCCTTAATTATGTTTTACAAAAAACCTTATATTTTTACTATCAATGTACTGTTTTTTGCATAATATGTTTATTTATATTTATTAAATCCGGTTGTTTATCTAATAATTCTTTTATATCTTTTAGTAAAAACATTTTTTTTGCAGGGTACAGGTGTTGGTAGATTTTTTTGATCAAGTCAAAATCTTCTGCAGTGTCCAGTGTAAGTCGTAAATGACTCAAATCCTCTTCATTAGATACATTACATTGCTTAAAAATATTGGGTTGTTCTCTTATATATGGCGTTACATGTTCTCTTTCATAATCTTCCTTTGCTTCGTTCCATGCTTTTTCAAGAACATTGAAAGTAAAAATTTCTGTATCCATTCCTCTTGGATATGTAAGTTTTAAAGTGTTAGAACAGTAATCACATTTGTTATTCTGAAATTCTTCAATAACCTTATCTATTATGGTGGGGTCGATTAATGGGCAATCGGATGTGATTCTAATTATTATATCGGCTTTAGTCTGTACAGCAGCTTTATAGTATCTGTCCAGAACATCATTCTCATTTCCTCTGAAAACGATGATTTTTTCATTATATTGTTTTATCGCGCTTTCAATAATGTCGTTTCCATGATCATATGGTATAGCGATGACAATCTCATCTATTAATGAGGAGTTAGATATTCTATCGATGTCCCACAGTATTATAGGTTTATCCAGGATAGTTCTCATAACTTTTCCGGGAAGGCGGGTGGATCCCATCCTTGCTTGAACGATTGCCACAATTTTCATATTGAACACCTTACTTTTTATCTTTGAGAAAATCCGATATTGAAGATGCAACGTATTCTACATCTTTCTTTTCCATGCCAGGGTATAATGGTAATGTAATTATTCTCTTAAAAATATCTTCAGTTACAGGATAGTCTTTTTGTTGAAAACCAAATGTATCTTGGTAGTAAGTATGTCTGTAAACAGGTATGTAATGAACATTTGTCCCAATGTTTTTTTCTGTCCGCAGATATTTAAAAAGTTCATCTCTGTTTACTGTTGCATCAAGTAAGACAGTATAAATGTGCCATCCGTGTTTTATTCCTTCTTTTACAGTGGGAAGGCTTAATAAATTTGTATCTTGAAGTAATTCCTCATAATATGAGGCTATATCGTTCCTTTTTTCTATAAAACGGTCGATCTTTTTTAGCTGGGATATTCCCAGAGCTGCTTGAATATCTGTCATACGATAATTCCGGCCAAGCATTTTCATATCGTATGCCCATCCAGCATTTGGTCCGTAGCGGGATATTGCATCCTTATCTATTCCATGGCTATGAAGCATTCTTGCTTTTTGTGCCAGTTCCGGATCATTGGTTACTACCGCTCCTCCTTCTCCTGTAGTTATAGGTTTGACCGGATGAAAACTGAAGACTGTGATATCTGCAAAATTGCCTACTTTTTTACCATGATAACTCGCCCCAAAAGAGTGACAGGCGTCTTCGATCAAATAAAGGTCATTTTCATTTGCAATGTTTTGTATCTCTTCTATGTCACAGGGATGTCCAGCGTAATCTACATAGATTATTGCCTTTGTTCTTGATGTGATCTTCCGTCCAATGTCCTTTAGATCGATGTTACGTGTCTCTCTGTCTATATCTGCAAAAATAGGTTTAAGGCCATTGTAAAGAAGTGCATTGCTGGTGGCAGCAAATGTGAATGGAGTGGTAATAACCTCTGAACCTTCAGGTAGATCAAGTGATGCTACTGCGATGTCAAGTGCACTGGTACCGCTGTTTACAGCTATGGCATAGTTGCATCCAATATAGTCACAAATAGCCCTCTCAAATTCTGATACCTTTGGACCTGTCGTTAACCAATCACTTTTCAAAACCTTTACTACTTCTTCTATATCTTCGTCATCTATAGTTTGGTGTCCATAAGGAATCATAATCCAACCTCATATGGAATTGTATCCTCTTTTTCCTCGGGATTTTTACTGAACACTATTATGCTTGCTTCACAAGTTGAAATGTTTTTAACCGCATGAGCCACATATTGTGGGATGTAGATTACTTCATAGTTACTTGATTCCGAATCCAAAATAATTTCTTCATATTCATCGGAATCCACATCCTTTAAACACAACTTGATCTTTCCTGTAGCCAATGCTATCCATTCTTCCTTGTTTTTATGATAATGATTGGCTCTGGTCTTCATGGGTTTGATAGATACCACATAGGTATGCACGCAGTTGAATGGCTCGTCTTCGTAGTTCATTGATACAATCTCTGAGAGTCATCCATCCTCCCTTTCATGTTTTATCCGTGGCAGTTTGTCATATAACATAAGATATTATAACATTTGCTTTAGTTCATCAGTTGTGAGCCATTTGTCATTGTTCTCACTGGAGTATCTGTAGTTATCGGGGAGCTTCCTACCTGAAGAAGTAGTTTCCTTTTTCCAGAATGGATACTCAGGTTCAATTACAAAGTAATCATCAAACTCTTTTGCATGTCTTGATTCATCCTCAGTAATCATAATTTCGTGCAGTTTTTCCCCTGGTCTGATACCGGTGAATTTCTTTTTTGCTTCAGGAGCAATTGCACCTGCCAGATCTGTTATTTTCATACTGGCTATTTTTGGGATAAAAATTTCTCCCCCTCGCATTCTTTGTATCGAATTTAGTACAAAATTAACACCCTGATCAAGAGTTAGCCAGAAACGTGTCATTCTGTCATCGGTAATTGTCAGAACACCTTCTTTTTTCTGTTCATTGAACAATGGTATTACGCTTCCACGGCTACCAATTACATTTCCATATCTTACACAGCTAAACTTTGTTTTCCCTTTTCCGGTATAGGTGTTACCCTGAACGAACATTTTTTCAGCAACCATTTTTGTCGCTCCGTAAAGATTCACAGGATGAACGGCTTTGTCTGTGCTAATAGCCATTACATTTTCAACGGAATTATCAATGGCCGCATCAATTACATTGACAGAGCCGTCAATATTGGTCTTCACTGCTTCTATTGGGTTGTATTCGCAGGCAGGAACTTGTTTTAGTGCTGCTGCATGGACAACGATGTCTATCCCATTCATTGCACGATATAGCCTTTCCCTGTCCCGAACGTCGCCAATCAGGAACCTGAGACGTTTATCACTAAATTCTTGTTTCATTTGATATTGATTAAATTCTCCTCTGGAATATATTCTCAAGCTATTTGGGTTAAATTCACGTAGAATTATTTCGGTAAATTTTTTACCAAAAGAACCTGTTCCACCTGTGAGAAGGATATTTTTTCCATCAAATAAAGATTCATCAATTTTATTCTGCATATGTCTATCAACTCAAGATTATGGATATATTTACTTATTATGAACATTTTATTATATAAAGCTCGGTTCTGACTTTTATTATTCGATGAATAAATATGCTAGAATCCCGTACATTTATATATCTATAGCATTAAATAAATCATAAAATCTCTTTCCTAATTGAGGCATGATATAAATTGACTGCAAAAGTAGCAATAACAATTCGTTCTTTTTCTTCAACTGAATTGCTATCCTCGTCTTTAAATGATATAGGGGAAACAACATACATAAATACTTCAGGGGTCAGACTCACTGAAGATGAATTATGTAATATACTTGCAAAAATTCATGGAGTAGTTGCAGGGACTGAAAAATTTACCAGACGTGTATTTGAATCCTCGCCATATTTGCGTGTAATTTCCCGTGTAGGTGTTGGGGTTGATAATATTGATCATGAGGCTGCTAGGGAACATGGTATTACTATCTTAAATACCCCAAATTCGCCATCATTGGCTGTTGCAGAACATACTCTAGCATTAACTTTTGCAGCTATTAAACGAATAACAATCTACAATGAGAATATGAGGAAAAATGATTTTTCCATCGAATCCTGCTTGTTGCTCTCTGGTCGTGCTGTTGGTATTGTTGGTCTTGGTAGAGTAGGCAGGAAAGTTGCTGATATGTTTGATGCGTTGGGTTGCAGGATTTATTATTATGATCCTTTCCTACCAGATGATTTTAGCACAAAGTGGATTTGCATGTCTTCATTAAACAATCTCCTCCAGTGTGTTGATATTGTAACCTTGCACGCTCCTCCTCTTTCAGATGAAACCCCTCTTATGGGTAGCAAGGAATTTAGTAATTGCAAGAAAGGCACAATTATTATTAATACATCACGTGGTTCTCTTATAGATGAGAGAGCTCTTTCAAAGGCAATAGATGAAGGAGTAGTATGGGGCGCAGGGTTAGATGTATTTCCTGTGGAACCATACTCTGGGAATTTACTTGCTTATTCACAAATAGTCTCAACTCCGCATGTTGCATCCAATACGATAGAATCAAGGCAAGAAATGGAAAAAGAAGCAATTAATAATTTAATCAATGCATTGAGGGAACTATGATAAAAAAAGCACTTGTCACGGGTGGAAATGGTTTTTTGGGGCATCACATTGCCAGAGAACTATCGAATAGGGGAATCGAAACAATCGTTTACGATATTAATCAATCTTCTCTGGTTGATGAAATGAGCAAAACCGAATCAATTTCATTTGTTAAAGGCAATATCCTTGATAGTAAAAAATTGGAAGCTGCTATGAAAGGATGTGATGTTATTTTTCATACAGCTGCCATTGCAAATCTGGAGGATGCATTACAACATCCTGTTGAAACAATGGAAGTAAATGTGATGGGTACTGCAATTTGCCTTGAAGCAGCAAGAAAGCAAAAAATAGATCGTTTTATTTTTGCAAGTTCTGTTTATGTGGGGGGTAACTGGGGATCATTCTATAGGATATCAAAACAAACAGGTGAATCTCTTTGCAAGACATATTCCCATGAGTTTGATCTTAATTTTAGTATTATCAGGTATGGGAGTTTGTATGGAAGAGAAGCAAATAACTGGAATTTCCTGTATGGTGTCCTAAAAAATTTGTTATTGAACAAAGAGTATACTTATTATGGTTCTCCTGATTCTTTACGTGAATATATTCACATAGCCGATGCAGCCCGCGAAACAGTGAACATTGCCATAAATGATAATTTTAAGAATAAGGCAGCATTAATTACTGGTCACCAGCGAATGTCACATAAGGAATTCTTCAATATGATACAGGAGATTCTTGGTCGTGACATCAAAATTATATTTGAAAACAAAGACAAGAACAGTCATTACAAAATAACTCCTTATTCTTTTGAGCCAGATATTCCTCTCAGGGTTAATTTGTCAACGTATATCGATATTAATGAAGGGATACTCGATTGTCTGAAAGAGGTACAGATGGAGATTGAAAATAATGATGGCTACTAAAACAGATAGTAATATGAGTTTGAAGCAAAAATTACAGACCAATACTTTGACAATAGGTTCCTGGATTACACTTGGTCATCCTGCTATTGCTGAGATTATGGCTCAAAGTGGATTTGATTGGCTGACAGTTGATATGGAACATAGTGCTATCACGTTAACTGAGGCACAGCAACTAATTCAGGTAATTGAATTGTCTGGGTGTGTGCCTCTTGTCCGAGTAGGAAGTAATGATCCAAATCTCATTAAACGTGTTATGGACGCCGGTTCACATGGTGTTATTGTACCAATGGTGAATTCTGCGAAAGATGCTGAAGCGGCTGTGAAAGCAGTAAAATATCCACCTGTGGGTACACGCGGCGTTGGTCTTGCAAGGGCACAGGGATATGGAGTGGATTTTGAGAACTATAAGGAATGGGTTGAAAAAGAAAGTATTGTGATAGTTCAGATAGAGCACATAGATGCTGTGAATAATATCGAGGAAATTCTGCTAACAGAAGGTGTTGATGGTTTTATCATTGGACCCTATGATCTGTCTGGATCTCTGGGAATGCCAGGAGATTTTAACGAACCAGAGGTTTGTGAAGCACTTGAAATTGTCAAAAAAGCAGCTAAGAAAATTAACATAATATCTGGTTTTCATGTGGTTCCACCAGAACCCAGTCAACTAAAAGATAAGATTGGCGAAGGTTATCGCTTTTTAGCTTACAGTCTTGATTCATTGTTCCTAGCTGAAACATGTCGAAGTGACCTGGAAAAAATAAGAAATTAAGATGGATGTTCAAAAATATAATTTGTATTGAACTTCCGATCTTCCTACTTTTTTTAAAATGTTTACATATAATGTTCTCTGTACACGTCTGATAACTCTTCGTATATGCGGTTTCCTTCATCATCAAACTTTTCTGCTTTTTTGATTAATGGCCACTTATCCTTTGGCATTTTAACATATAGTGGGAAAGTTCTCAACAATCCATGTAGATCTTCACTGCTAATGTGTGGCATTTTTAAAGAGGACATCATTGAATGTTCTTGTGTGATGTGGTCTGCTGGAATATAGCCTTCTTCAACACATACAGTGTGTAGTTTTGTTCCTCTAAACGGGGTGAAAATAAAAATATTCAAATCCTTTGCTTCACATTCCCTGTTCAGATTGATTGTGTCAAATATATCATCCCTTGTTTCTCCGGGGATTCCAATCATGTTATTTGTACCGTATTTGATGTCCAAGTCATTCAAAATACCTGTGGCTTTTTTGATAGTTTCATTTGACACTTTTCTGTTAAGTACTTCACGACGTATTTTTTCGTTTCCACTTTCAATTCCTATACTTAAACGGAAATCAAAACCTTCCAGTATTTTCAGTCTATCATAAGTAATCGATTCTGGCCTTGTCTGGAAGAAAAATGGGAGATCTATTTCCTTGTATTTTTCCATAAACTCTCTCAGTTTTTTTTCCGGCATTGAAAGAAAAGATTCAGATGTAAAGTAGACAAATTCAAGACCATACTTCTCTTTTTGATGTTTCAGCTCATCAAATACTATTGATACATCCTTAAATCTTAGATAGTTGTTGTCATACATTTTTCTGTATGATGATGCACAACAAAATGTGCAGTTATAGGGACAACCTCTGCTAATCTCAATAGGGAGTGTTTTGAAGAGTTTTCCACGGTTAGGTCTGTAGAATCTTTGTTCTTCATATATGGTAAAATCTAGGAATGGTAGTTCATCAAGATTTACCAGTTCTCTCATTTTGTTCTTTACTATTCCTTTTTCAGACTTCAACCATATATTCGGAATATCTGAGATGTCTTTTCCCTGAGATAATTTCTCGCATAATTCTACCATTGATTTTTCGCCTTCACCTACACAAACCATATCTATGCAGTCATTGGCAAGTACATCTTCTGGAGAAAAGGAAGGGTATGCTCCTCCAGCAAACGTTGGTATCTTTAAATCTTTTATTTTTTCCAACAGTCTTAAAGCAATTTCGTATGTTACTTCGGTCATTGTGACAGCAATAAGGTGGGGTTTGTAGCTGTCGATAACTTTTTCAAAATCATCATAAACATCTGTCTCTTTGATTTGTATTCCTACTTCATCCATATTCCATTTACGTAATTGCAAGAATTCTGCTCTTATCTCGTCACCGCTTTTTTCCTGAGTCCTATAAAGAGTGGTATCGAATAATTTCACATTATTAAATCCTGCTTCTTTCAGGCAGGCTGACAGAAGTGATAGATTTATTGGCATCATGTTCTGCAGCATCACATTTGGATATACAAAAAGTATCCGAAAATCATCTTTATTGTAATTTGTCATGATAATCACGTAATTTGTCTTTAAGAACAGTTTATTTATTATGGCATGTCTATTTAACTCAGATTGTTACCGGTATATTCTTTTTAGTATATTTAAATAGTCTGTTGATACCACAGGCGTGGATAAATATTTATTTGTTAGGTCATATTATTTAAGTGAAGCTACTAATATCGGTGCGGTTTTATAATGAGATTCATATAGACAAATGAATAGACTATAAATGCTGGATTTTAAAAACAATTATTCACAAAAGTGATTACAAATGCGTAATGATTACTCTATAACTGCACTGCTGCCGATGAAAGGGCATAGTGAACGTGTGCCATCTAAGAATACAAGGACTTTTGGGAAAGACCCTCTATTTTTCCACATACTGAGAAGCCTGGAGTCTGCGGATCAGGTAAGTCAGATTCTTGTGGACACTGACAGCCATAAAATTATGTCTTTAATAGAAGAAAACTTTCCTGATGTACTTATACTTGAACGTCCTGATTATTTATTGGGTGACAAAGTACCAATGACTTCTATAATTGATCATGACCTTAAACATGTCAAAACCAGCCATTTTTTGCAAACACATGCGACTAATCCACTTCTTAAGTCAGGTACCATAGATAATGCAATAAAGTCCTATTTTGAAGGATTGAAAAATGGTTTTGATTCAGTTATGGGTGTGACAAAATATCAAACACGGTTCTACGACCACAATAAAAATCCTGTTAATCATGATCCCAATATTATGCTTCCTTCACAGGATATGATTCCTTTATACGAGGATAATTCTAATTTTTATATAATTTCAATTGAGAATTTTATGAATGATAAAAAACGTGTTGGGAAAAACCCTCTTTTTGTAGATATTCCGAAAATTGAAAGTATAGACATCGATGAGCCTGAAGATTTTGTTATTGCCGAGGCTGTATACAATTTTCTCACAAATGAAAGGAAACAATAATTGATAATATATTGTATTCTATTAGTTGTAATTGGTATATTTGTCTACATGCGATATGACAGGGTGTGAGTTTTAAATGATGGCTTTTGAGAATTATCGAATGATTACAGAAAACATAGAAGGATACAAAGAGTTTAACATAGATCGTAACTGGTATAAAAACCGAAAAAAAGGTCTGTCTGCTGTAATAAGATGTTTCGGCGATGAAAGATGGATTGGTCCATGCATAGAAAGTTGCCTTCCTCTGTTTGACGAAATAGTCGTAGTTATTGTAAAAATAGAAGGAGACAGGACTGAGGAAATTGTAAGAAGCTTCAAATCTCCAAAAATAAAGATTTACAACTATCCTTTTAGCTTAGATCAGGTAGAAGCACCAATTTATAAAAATAAAATGCATCAAAAGCTAGATTCTCTGTCTGAGCTTTTTGTATCACCTGAGTTTAAAAGAGGATCTGTTCATACGATAAGCTACTTAACTAATTTTGGAATGTCGAAGACAACATTATCTCATGTTACTCCTCAATGGGATGCTGACCATATATTGAGGCCGGAATTTGCAACAGAAGAATTCAAAGAGTTTATTCTTTCTAAAGATCATATTCGGGTTTCAGGATACAATGTAGTGACAGAAGACTACATGTATTTATCAGAAAAGTCTCCTATACACAGTAGTCATCCCCGTTTTTATAAAGCTGACAAACATCTGTATTTTGCTGGAAATAAGTATCTTCTGGATATTGTTTCATATCGGTCTTCTATAGTCCAGTTGAAAATGCTGGAAAATTATTTTCTATTTCCTATCCAGCAGATGCAGTGCATGAAAAATTTGATTCTTGGTAGGGATATTTCTTATGTTGAACCAATATACTTCCATACAAAATTCCTCCGCTCAGATAAAGAAATTGAGCATGATACTCGTTTTTTAAATGAAGGTTATCATAAACAGTTTAGAGAAAATACCAAAAAAGGGAGGAGAATAGATGTTGAGGTGCCTGCGTTTGCATTAAAGACACCAGAAGATTATTTGAAGTAATGTTGATATTTAATGAACTGTAGCTATTCTCATCTAATGCTATTGTTTTCTAGTTTGTCTCTCCAATTTTCAAAAAATATTACATCAATTTGCTTATGGTATACTTCAAGAACTGACTATACTTTGAGCGTACCATATATTTATTAATAAGGTAAAAATAGGCTGGTAGTTTTTTGGTACGTTTCCACATGGAAATGTTCGATCTGCGAGGTTTTATGTCGAGTAGTACCCAAGCTGCATACAAATTCATTTCCCATTCATCTAATTTTGACTTTTCAATTTGACATTGGTGTTTTAATAATAAATCAGTTAACAAAGATCTGAATTGTGGTACAGGTGATAGATAATCCTCCAATTCTCCTACGATTGCTTCAGAAGCATTTTTATCATGCCATCGAAAGTTATATAGAGGCAGTTTAGTGCCAACTACAATTTTTCCTTCAAGTGCTACTTTTGTAAAAGAAACAGTATCGGAATAAAAACCAGTTGGTATTCCAAGATCAACAAACCCACCCACTTTTACAAATATCTCTCTACGGCATAAATTTCTAACAAGCCCTACAGAATTGTGCATTTCTACGATATTATATAACAGGTCCACACTGTTTCTTTGAGGAGGGACGTCTTCATATACTTCTTTGGTAACCCCGGCAGCATCTACATATTTGCACCCACATTGGGCTAATTCAGCTGTAGGATTTAGATATAACAAGTTAGATAGCTCCTCAAGATATTGTTTATCTAAATAATCATCATCACACAAAAAAGTTAGGAAATCACCGGATGCTTGCTCGATGCATCTATTCAAGTTTGCAACCAGTGGTACACGTTGGCCATGTTTTACATACTTAATACGGCTGTCGGAAAACGAACTAACCATCTGTTCTGTACTATCATCAGAGTTATTATCTGAAATCACTATTTCAAAATTGTGATATGTTTGTGATAAGCAAGATTTAATTGCAACTTTAAGATAATCCATACGATTTAATGTTGGAATACAAATTGATATTTTGGGTGAGCAATTCTGATCCATATTTATCTCCTATGTAATAGCATTGCTTGAATGAAATGTTTTATGCTTTGTAAAGTAAATATTCGAGTAGCATTATTTTGGTCTATTACTTATATAGTCATCAAATACCGTTAGCACATAACTAATCATCTCATCCGTTAAGCCAGGATACAAGCCAATCCAAAAAGTATTATCCATAATTTGATCAGTATGTGCAAGATTTCCACAAATTCGATATTTGACACCTTCAAAACAGGGTTGTTTAATAATGTTTCCTGCGAACAACATTCTAGTTGCTATTTTGCTTTCTTCAAGATACTTCACAATATCGTTTTTGGTAAATCCTGCATCTTCACGAACCGTAATCAAGAACCCAAACCAGCTTGGATCTGCCTCTGGTTTGACTAACGGCAATATGAAGTGATTATCATATTTTTTTAATCCATCATATAACATTCTGAAGTTATTTTTTCTTGTTTCAATGAAGGATGGTAATTTCTTAAGCTGCTCAACTCCTATCGCAGCTTGCATATCTGTTATTTTTAGATTGTAACCAATATGTGAATATATGTATTTGTGATCATATCCAAAAGGTAGATTACCTAACTGCCAGCTAAAACGTTTTTTGCAACTGTTGTCGCATCCTGATTCACACCAGCAGTCCCGTCCCCAGTCTCTGAATGATTCTATTAGTTTCTTAAGCTGAGTGTCATTAGTGACCAGCGCTCCACCTTCGCCCATGGTCATGTGATGAGGTGGATAAAAACTAAATGTGGCGATATGTCCAAAAGTGCCAGTGCATTGGTCATTATATTTGGAACCGAGTGCATCACAGTTGTCTTCTATTACCCAAAGATTGTACTTTTTTGCTATTTCCATCACTTTATTTAGGTCAAATGGATTCCCAAGTGTATGCGCAATAAAAATTGCTCTGGTTTTATCTGAGATGGCATCTTCTATCTTATCCGCTTGAATGTTGTAGGTTCCTATATTCACATCTACAAACACAGGAATTAGATTATTTTGAATAATTGGGTTAACTGTTGTAGGAAATGCTGCTGCCACAGTGATAACCTCATCACCAGGTTTCAAACGTTTTTCTTCAAGTTTTGGTGATGTCAATGCAGAAATTGCCAGAAGATTTGCTGAAGATCCGGAATTTGTCAATAGGCAATGTTTTACTCCTAGGAAATCAGCAAATTCGTTTTCAAATTGTTTAGCAAACCTGCCTGATGTGAGCCAGAAATCAAGTGCAGAATCAACAAGGGATACTATCTCTTTTTCATCATATACTCGACCTGAATAAGGAATGTATGATTCACCTTTTACGAAAGGTTTTTTTTCAATTTCTTTCAGTTCATATAGTTCTTTGACCAGTTGAAAAATATCATTTTGAATTTGTTCCTGAGTTTTCATATTGTCCCTCCATTCTATTCTGTTTCATAGCTTCTAATCCTTCGATTACACTCATTAAGTTTACTGAAAGTTCTTTTTGTATCTTATCTACTTTCATTCCTGCTTTCAGGGGCCTCTTAGCTTTCTGGGAAAGGTTATCTGTGCTTATTGGAGTTAAGAGGCTTTCATCAAGATCAAACACTTTTGCCACATTCTGTGCAAAACGATATCTATCAATTGTATCAGTTCCCACAACATTGTACATTCCTTTTTTATCGTTCTCAATGAGTATTTTAACGGCTTGTACCATATTATTTACATAGGTTGGTGAGCCTAACTGGTCGTGAGGGACATTCATTCCTTTTCCATTTTTTAGTTTTTCTATAAGGCCCATTGTAAAATTTTTCCCACGATGTTCCCATCCATATACTACAGTAATTCTTATTATCAGGAAATCAGTAAGTATTTCTTCAATAAGTTTCTCAACTGCTAATTTTTGTTTTCCATATTCATTAATGGGATTCGGGAGGTCTGTTTCTGTGTATGGTCCATTATTACCATCGAATACATAATCTGAAGAAAAAAAGATGAATTTTGATTCATTATTTTTAGCAGCTTCTATCAGATTTCGACTCCCTTCGACATTAACATTCCATGTCTCTTCTGGATTTTGCTCACAATATTCGACATTAGGATTAGCTGCAGGATGAATTATTATGTCGGGGTTCACACTATTTATTATTGTGTCTACGTCTGATTTATTTGTCATATCCAAATAAAACAAATTATCACATTCATATGAATAATAAGTTCCATAGACTTCGTATTTGGAATTTTTTGAAAATTCATTGTAAATAGTATTTCCTACTAAACCGGAAGCTCCAATTATCAGAACTTTCATCTTATCAAACTCCTGTTGATATAGTGACATTTAAATAATGATATTATTTGTGGACTAAATCCCAATTGTAAGGCATTTCCTTTGAAAATGGATCGATTCGGATCATTTCTTCAGGGTCATGTGGGTGGGAAGCACAATTAGCGACTATTGCTGACTCAGTTCCGTATACTTTGTAACCATTCGCAATACCTGGTGGAATTTTAACAAGGCAGTAGTTATCTTCTCCAATAAATAATTCTTGCAATAATCCTTTTGTTTCAGAATTCTCTCTTTGATCAAAAAGAACAAGCTTAATCATCCCTTGTATTACTGCGTAGTTAAGAGTCATTTGTGTGTGTAAATGCCATCCTTTTATTACACTTGGATATGCCATAGAAAAATAAATCTCCCCAAATTTCTCGAAATGCTTGTCATCAACTCTTAGCATATGCATTATTTTTCCACGTTCATCAGGTATTTTTCTCAGTGGTATTACTTCAACACCTTCTATCATAGTCATTCTCCCCCTCATTATGTCCAGTATAATTTTTCTTCTATTCTGTTAGATTCCATAAGCTTCTTTAGTGTCTTTAGCCTTGTATATTTGTCTCCATTAAATTCTTCAAAAGAGACTTCATTCTTGCGAAGAGCATCATAGATTTCCTTTGCTCCTTTTTTCACATTCCATTCTGGCTTAAAGCTTGGCATGTGTTCCTTTATTTTATCAAAGTTGACATTGTATGTCCTAGAATCTGAACCATGCTCATTGGTGTAGGTTATTTCGCAATTAGGTACAATCTTCTTTACAATTTCTGCAACATCTTTTATCTGGTAGTTTTCTGAATTGCTTCCCACATTGAATGCTTGATTATGGATATTTTCAATTGGGGCATCAAGGGCCGCTATAAAGGCAGCTGATATGTCCCTTATATGGGCTAATGGCCGCCATGGTGTTCCATCACTCATTATTTTGATAGAGCTTGTTGTGTACGCCCATCCGACAAAGTTGTTCAGAACAAGGTCAAAACGCATTTTAGGAGACAAACCATATGCAGTACTGTTTCTTAAGTACACAGGTGAGAACTTATCATCTGCTATTTTTGCTAGTGACAATTCCGAATCAACTTTTGATTTTGCATAGGCTGTTACAGGATTTAACGGTGAGCTCTCATTCAGTGCTTTTCCATCAGCAACACCATACATACTGCATGAGGATGAGTACAAAAATCTTCTGACCCCCACTTTTTTGGCAGTTTCAGCAAGTTTTATGGTTGAACGATAGTTTATATCTTCGGTAAGTTTTTCATCAAGGGCTCCCATAGGATCATTCGATAATGCAGCTAAATGTATTATAGCATCAATTTCTTTAAGATCATTTGCATCTACATCTCTGATATCTTTATTGATTTCCTCAATATCATTTTTGTAGTCAAATAGTGTGCATTCTGAATAATAATTCGTGTCAAATCCAACAACACTATATCCTTCTTTAATCAACATTTCACAAAGTACGGATCCAATGTATCCATTATGTCCTGTAACCATAACTTTCATTTTATTAACTCCTATTTCCAGAATGCTTTACCTGTATCCCACAGTTCATTCAAATATTCCATATCTCTTACTGTATCCATGCATACCCAGTTCCCAGAATGTCTATATACCATTAATTCCCCTTCGTCAGCTAGTTTATCTAAAACTCCTATCTCAAGGTCACATGAATCTTCTTCTGTCAGATAACTAAATATTTTCTTATTGAAGATGAAGAAACCTCCATTTATCAGGCCTTCTGTGGTTTGAGGTTTTTCGCTAAAATTTGTCACGTTATCCCCATCTATAGCAAGTGTTCCAAATCTGGAAGGTGGCATGACTCCAGTTAGTGTTGCAATTTTACCATGTTTTTGATGGAAGTCAATTAGATCACGGATGTTGACATCTGCAACCCCATCTCCATAAGTTACCATGAAAATATCAGAATCGACATATTTTTCTATTTTCTTTAAACGTGCACCTTTTAGTGTTTTTTGCCCAGTATCCACCAACGTAACTTTCCATCCGATTTCATTGTGGGAATCATGGGTGGTTATTTTATTGTGTTTTCCTAATTCGATAGTGAAATCATTGTTGAGTATTTCATAATTATAAAAATATTCTTTGATGACTTCTCCTTTGTATCCAAGACATAAGATGAAATCTTTAAATCCATAATGACTATACTTTCTCATTATGTGCAGAAGTATCGGTTCTTTTCCAATCTTTACCATTGGTTTCGGGCGATACTCTGTCTCTTCTTTCAAGCGGGTTCCAAGACCTCCGCAGAGGATGACTACTTTCATGATATTACTCTCATTCTGTTAAATCTGAACGTATTATTTTGCATTTATGATAGTTTATTTTCTTATAGAAAATCATCACACAGTTTTAGTGTTGTTAGAAATTATCTCTTCAATTGCATTCCCGTATTTTTCAGTCATGTTTTCATACAAGTAATTTCCAGTAAAAACATTTCTGTAAAATCCTTCTAAAACAGATTCTTCGACATTATATTCTCCATTAATTACCCTTTTGCATTTTTCAACTAATTCTTCTTTAGAGGAAGCATTAAAATTAAGGCAATCATAAATAGTTGGAGCATCATGTATTTCCTTCCATCTTTTATAAAGAATAACTGGTTTCTTTTGCAAAACAGGAGCAATTAAAGTTGTAGACCCTGTAGAAATACATATATCTGCATTGTAAATTAAAATATTCGTATCGACACTATTCCCAAATTGTTTTATGTTTTCCTTCAAGTTATCTTTAACAATAGCACCAAGATTGATTTCAAATACATGCCTAGGGTGATGTTTGATCCATATTTCTATTTTATCTATGTCATTCACTACTGATATTATATCTTCATGGAGTTTTAATTTATACTCTTTATCTTGGGAATAAACGGCATTGTCTATGAGATAAAGTAAAACAGTTTTATCTTCTGGTTTTTTAACAATATCTTTATAAACTGCTAAAGCACATTTTTCTAAATAATTTATCCAATCGATGTCAAATCTTGGATCTCCTAAAAAGAGTGTTGATTTTGTGCTTTGCATGAAGCGATGAACTATCAGGTCATTTTCCGAAGAAACAACTAAAAAGTCAGGATTGAATGGATTTTCTAATTTATTGTTATCTCCATCGGGTATTAAAATAGGCTGTGTCCCGTGGGGTACCATGAAAATAGGGATATTTAGGTCTTTGGCAGCTTTTGCAAATCTGAAAAGAACAAGATCCATTGGGTCCACTTTTCCTTTATACACATAATAAAACCGTTTCAATGGACCTGAATTTAAAAACATTTTTTCGATTTTTCTGTGATCAATGACAGCAATATCGGTGTTATTCTTACCAATATATTCTCTCATCTTTTTGTCTGAAAGTAAAAATATAGAATATAATACCAGGTACCTGATTAAAATAAAATCTAATAGATTGAATACGACTGATTGAACCACTTTATAATTGCTGTTTTTTGCATGTTTCCTCTTTAAATTAGGTGTCTTTCTTCCACTGGGATTGGATAACCCTCTTTTAAATATAACATACCTATACATTTTATTTATGGCTCGATTTAACTTTTTTAAATATGATATGTCAATCATGGAGCTAAATTTAATGCCATGCAAATTGCAAATATGTTTGTGTAATTTGTTTTTCAGAATTTCATTCTCAGTATAAAATGCAACAATTTTACATTCCATGTTCTTTTTTTCTTTTAAGTGTATAATAAGTGGTAGAAAATGATCAAAGTCGTTATTATGGTGTACAATGAACATTATATTTTTCTTTTCCATTTTCAACTTCCTCAAGGAATGATTAAAAGGTCACGTTGATTTTATTAGAATCTTACATGTTTTGTGTTTCATTCAATATATATGATTTAATATAGAACCTTTTGCTATGCTTAACTATTTTACTATTCGGCTTTGGTAATTAAACATCGTTATATAATATGATGGCCTCTTTTTATATATGAATTGTCCAAAGTGTAAGAGTTCCAGTCATAAGAAGAACGGTAGGATTGATGGTCGACAACGCTACAAATGCCATGATTGTGGATACAACTATTCAGTAGATATAAAATCCACCGCTAGCCCCGTATCTGTTAAGCGACAGGCTTTACAACTCTATCTGGAGGGGTTGGGATTTCGTTCAATTGGACGTTTTTTGGGCGTTAGTCATGTTTCTGTTCAAAAATGGATTCGAAAATTTGGTAGTGAATTAGAGGATCTAAAAAGTGAAAATGAGATTTCTGTTGTGGAATTGGACGAGATGCATACTTATATTGGGAATAAAAAAACTACTGCTGGATATGGATTGCTGTTGATAGATATGGGAAGAAATTCATCGATTGCTCTTTTGGCAGCAGAGGAACAAAAACAGGACAAAAACTCTGGAAAAAGTTAAAGACAAAAGAGGTTGGGGAAGTAATGACGGATTATTGGAGGGCATATGCCAAGTTAGTCCCCAGAAACATCCATACTCGATCAAAAGCAGAAACATATACTGTTGAAGGATACAACAGCATATTTAGGCATTTCCTGGCAAGACTAAGGAGAAAGTCAAAGTGTTATACTAAAAGTCTTGAAATGCTAAAAATCTCCGTTTTGCTCTTGATGAAATATAGGAATAAAGAACTAGCTATGTTTAATTAACAATGCCTACTATTCTTATTTAAATATCTATAGTAGCACATTTTAATCAAAATCAGCTATAAATAGTGATGTTTTTAAAGAATAATCTCTAATTGAATGAAATATGGTGAAAATGAATAATATTCCAATAATTATGCTTGATTTTGACGGTGTAATTCTGGAATCTGTAGATGTAAAAACTCATGCTTTCGAGACTTTATTCCAGTTTGTACCTGATCATGTGGATGAAATAGTTGATTTTCATATGCATAACGGTGGTATGTCAAGGTTTGATAAATTCAGATACTTTTACAAGAATATTCTAAAAGAACCATTACCTGATGAACAATATGATTTTTTGTGCAACCGTTTCTATGAGCTTGTTTTTGAGGGTGTATTGCAAGCTGAATTTGTTTGTGGTGCATTAGAATTCTTAGAATCCTGGTCATCACTAACATCTTTATTTATAGTTTCCGCGACACCGGTTGCAGAACTGGAGGATATTATTCTCCATCGGAACATAATGCAGTATTTCAAAGGTATTTACGGTTCTCCCAGAACAAAATCCGAATGTATTGAAGAAATAATGATCAACAATAACAGTTCAACAAGCCATACTATTTTTGTAGGGGATGCCTTAAATGACTATAAGGCAGCAAAACAAACAGGTGTACGTTTTATTGGACGGGTAAATCCTACTGATGAAGATATTTTTTCTGAAATGGGTAATGTTGAGCTCGTTGTTTCTGATCTTGTTGAATTGAGTTCCTATCTGGAGGAGTTGTATTGCTAACATGCATATCCTACTCCCTGACAAAAGATTGTCCTTTGTACCCGGGCTCTCCTGATATCGTGTTTGATAGGGTAAGATCAATGGCAAACAATGATTCTGCAAATACAAGTTTATTATCTTTTAGTAATCATTCTGGAACCCATGTTGATGCACCATTACATTTTTGTGATAAAGGTCCTTCAGTTGCCGATATGCTGAAAACAGAAAATGTATATTCTCCTGTGGTTTGCATTGATCTTCCAAAATCACCTGGCTCATACATTTCTGCAGATGATCTATTGCTATTTTCAGAACAAATTGCAAATGCGGAAGCACTCTTGCTTAGAACTGGGTTTTATGAATACAGAATATCACAGCCTGATGTGTATAGTCAATCTCATCCATGGGTGCATCCAGAAGTCCCAGTTTATTTGAGGGAAACATGTCCGAATCTAAAAATAGTGGGGCTAGATACAATTTCCATTTCAAATCCATCTCATAGGGCAGAGGGTCATATTGCCCACAAATCATTCCTGTGCAATAAGTCTCCTATATTATTGATTGAAGACATGGATCTCTCAAACCCTGAAATAGTAGAAAATAGTATTGTTTTACGTCTTTATCCTTGGGTTGTTTCCAAAATTGATGCTACTCCTGTGATTGCTTTGCTGGAAACTGACTACTGAAAATTGTATGGAATTAATTGATACTGTTGTTAGTTGGTTGTGTTATAACCAGGATGGCCATGGTATGTTCATTTGTCCCAATATACCTTTTAACTCCTCATTTATTTTATGATCAAATTTCAATACTAAAATACTGTATGTAGCTCCTCCCAAAAACACTGGTATCAATGTAATCCAAATATTGGATAATGGGATTATTGCACGATATACTCCTATTAACAATGCCATAACTGTAGCAGCTTTCAAGGTATTTAGCAAACTATCATATTCAATTTTGATTGTAATCATTTTTGATAAAATTTTCCGGGCTAAAAGAGCGTTTAATCCCATAGTAAATAGAGTTGCAATGGCAGCTCCTAATATTCCAATTATGGGTATTAATATGAAATTTAACAACACATTAGTAATGGCAGCTGCAGCAGTTACTTTGAATGAATCTTTCTGTCGGTCCTGCGCTCCTAGGTACATCGTAAAGAAGAATTGGTAAATATTGACTATTTGAACGAAAAGTAATATTACAAATGTATAGTACCCACTTGCAAAGTCCTGACCATAGAAAAAGTATAGTAATTGGTCTCCAAGTAAAATACCTCCTGCAAATATGGGAATTGCTATTGTAAGCGAATAAGTACATGCTTTGGATAAAGATTCCTCAATTAGTCCATTTTCATCTTTTTTACTCCATTTGCTAACTTTCGGCCACAAGGTCAACCTGAAAGCGGTTGTTGCAATTGTTGCCAAAGTTGTGAATTGGAACACAACTCTGTAGACTCCTACATCAAAGTTATCCATAAAATATCCAATCATAATTGTATCTGTCTGGGAATAAAGTAGTACTCCAGTTGAAGTTAAAAATAACCAGAAAGAAAATGCTGTTAACCTTTTAATGTGAACCCATTTAAACGGTGAAAATCCTAAATCTAAAAAACGCAATGCTATCACCGTGGAAACTAGCAAGCCTGCAATAAAACCTCCTGTTAGTCCGGCAACACCATATCCAAGAAATATTCCTATTACTTGGATAGCAATTCTTGATGCATTATTCATGAAGTTGCTTACTGCATATATACCTACTTTTCCATTTCCAGATATACCGTTTGTTACTAAACCGTGGAATAGTGATACCAGCAGCGCAAGTATAAGCCAATTAAATGTTCCTGCTTCATTGAATTCTATAAAACTCTCTCTAAAAGCTATTAATAAAGATATTACGATGGTTACAAAAAGGCAGCGCAGAACAAAAAAAGTAGTGAAGTAAGCATTCTGTTCATCTCCTTCACTAATTCTTTTTATTGCTGCTCCACCTAGCCCACCATCTGTTATCATATTAATTATTCCATAATATGCAATGAAAAGAAAATACCCTCCAAGAATGCTTGCTCCTACTGTATGGGCGAAGTACATTGTACTAAAAAATCCCATCATTGTAAAGGAAATCTGACTTAAAAAAGCTGCTATGCTCTGTCTTTGAACTTCTCCGATACCTAGAATCATAGAATATATTTTATTTAGAAACATATCTTTGCTTTTATTGCATTGATTCAATTATCAGTATACTACGAACAAGTATTTTGGATTGTAAAAGTACGTCCCAAAGTAATTATCAATCTATTTGTTCCATGAAATACTGCACTGTTTTTGAAAGCCCATTGATTAAATCAACTTTTGGTTCCCATTCCAATACCTTCTTTGCCTGTGTGATATCAGGTCTCCTTACTTTAGGATCATCGACTGGCAAACTTTCAAAAATAATCTCTGAATGGGATTCTGTTATTTCAATAACTGATTTTGCAAAATCCAATATAGACATTTCCGAAGGATTTCCAATATTTACAGGCTCATTAAAGTCCGACATCATCAATCTGTATATGCCCTCTATGAGATCCGAAACATAGCAGAAAGAGCGTGTCTGTGAGCCATCTCCGTATACCGTGATATCCTCACCTTTCAGAGCCTGATTTATGAAATTAGGAACGACCCTTCCATCGTTTGCACGCATACGTGGTCCATAAGTATTGAATATACGAACGATCCTCGTATCAATGCCATGATATCTGTGATAAGCCATTGTTATCGCTTCAGCATATCTTTTTGCTTCATCGTATACTCCTCTTGGCCCAATTGGATTTACGTTTCCCCAGTATGTTTCAGGTTGTGGGTTAACCAATGGATCTCCGTAGACTTCAGAAGTAGAAGCAATTAACAACCTTGCTTTTTTTTCCTTTGCAAGTCCAAGCATGTTGTAAGTGCCCAAAGATCCAACTTTAAGTGTTTGAATTGGCAATTCGAGGTAATCAACAGGAGATGCAGGACTTGCAAGATGGAATATGTAATCTATCTCGTCTCCAAAATATATTGGTTTAGTAATGTCATGTTTTAAATATGTGAATTTATCTGAGGTCATATGATCTATATTTTTTGTATTTCCTGTCACAAGATTATCTATGCAAATGACTTCGTTACCTTTCTCAAGCAAAAAGTCACATAAATGTGACCCTAAAAAACCTGCACCACCAGTTACTATTGATCTCATGTTATCACACTCTAGAACTCTATTGAAGATGAGTCTCCTATATTTAATGAATTGTGCTTGCCAATGACATTTGCATCGTCTCCTACTATTGAGGACTGCAGGTTCACTTTTGATATATGCGTGCGTGAACCAATGACGCTGTCTGATATTATGGAACTCTCCACGGTTGTTTCCTCAGCAATAGATGCATAGGGCCCAACCACAGAATTGAGTATTTTCACATTCTTTCCGATTGCTACTGGGTGTATTATTACAGAATCAACACTTTTATGATCAAGGTCGATGTTCTCTTTTTCATTCAATAATACCTGATTTGTTTCAAGGAGTGATTTTGCATGACCACAGTCGTACCAGCTGGAAACCTCAAATGTCTTCAACCTGCTGCCTTGTTTAATCATTTCCTGAAGTGCATCTGTTAACTGGTATTCTCCACGTGATCTTTTATCATTCTTTATCATCTGCTCAAGGACTTCAAACAGCATAGGTGTGTCCTTTATAAAGTACACTCCTGCAATTCCCAGATTTGATGCTGGTCTTTCTGGTTTTTCTTCAAGCTTCTTGATGCAAGGTGAGGTCTGCTCTAGCTCAACAATTCCATATTTTCTGGGTTCTTCAACTTCCCTTACGCCAATTGAACCTGCGCATTTTTCATTTTCAGCGTGCATTTTGTAGAAATCAAAATATCCTGATTTAAAGATCATATCTCCAAGAGCTATCATGATATCTGAACCTCTTGCATATTCGCGTGTTATATACACAGAGTGCCCAAGACCAAGTCTGTTTACCTGTTCTACATACCTGATGTTGAATATACTTTGATAGTGCTTGTTGACGTATGATATCAACTGCTCTTTATGATAACCGACAACAAGTATTATCTCTTCTGGTTCAAGATCTATCATTCTGTCAAGGATGTGCCCTATAATAGGTTTACCTGCTATGTATACCATGGGTTTTGGTTTGGTGTGAGTGTGCGGAAACAAGCGTGTTCCAGTACCTGCTGCAGGGATGATTACTTTCATTTATAGTCTCCTTTTTAAAAAGTAATGTATAATGTTTGATAAATAAGGGATATTTGTAACTATTCAGCCTGATAAAAACGCTATCAATAACAATCTTGACAAAAAGTTGAAACGTAAATTTCATTAGGATCATTTATTTTGATTGTTGCTATTGATTGCTTTTTTGATTGTTAGATTGTTAGTGAGCAGACATCTCTATTTCGATGAAATCAGTACCAATAGGCAAATCGTGCCAGGCTGAATAGTTACGGATATTTTTGAATTACTTAATATCTAATAATTTGATGCTGTTGGACTTATTTTGGATATTTTTCCCGGCTTAAGGGTCATAGGCGTGTGCCAGAGCCGCCAGCAAGTATGATAGATTTGATAAAAACGTCTTTATTTATATATTTAGAGTTTTCATATGTTTATGTCTACAAATGAACATACAAATATATAAAATAATTGTATTTTATTAATGGGGCAGAATAATATCATCACTGACCACAGTATTAATTGATGGTGAGGGTATGTTTTCATTTATACATTTGAGGATTATGTCTGAATATCTGTTTAAATAAATATTGTTCCAAAGTTCTGTTTTTTCCAATATTATCCTTATCTCAATTTTTAAGTACTATTAACTCAATCATATCAAAAAATCTAACCATCCCATCTACTTCTACAACGTGATCTCATGTCATACAAAATTCTCGAAAAAAAACAGATAGCTCCCCAGGTTCATCAGATGAAAGTACTGGCACCGGATGTTGCAAAGGCTGCAAAGGCTGGTCAGTTCATTATTATACGCATTGATGAGACCAGTGAACGGATACCTCTGACAATTGCAGACTTCGATGCAGAGGAAGGATATGTTACTATTATTTTCCAGGAAATGGGAAAGACAACAAAGCAATTGGCAAAGATGGTAACTGGGGATGAACTACAGGATTTTGTGGGCCCTCTCGGAACACCTGCCGATGTAAGAAAACTTGGTACAGTCATTCTTGTGGGTGGTGGCGTAGGCATAGCTCCGGTATATCCGCAGGCTAAAGCTTATCGTGAAGCAGGTAATAAAGTAATATCAGTTATTGGTGCAAGGAATAAAGACCTTCTTATGCTTGAAGATGAAATGCAGGCTGAAAGCGATGAATTTTATGTAGCTACTGATGATGGTTCCAAAGGACATCATGGTTTTGTGACCGATGTCGTGAAAAATATACTTGACAGTGGCGAGAGGGTTGCAAGAATCGTTGTCATCGGTCCCCCTATCCTGATGAAAGTAGCAGCAGGTATGACAGCTCCTTATGGTGTGGAAACAATTGTCAGCCTCAATCCGATAATGATTGACGGTACTGGTATGTGTGGTGGTTGCAGAGTTTCCGTTGACGGTGAGACAAAGTTTGCCTGCGTGGACGGGCCAGAATTCGATGCTCACAAGGTTGACTTTAATCTGCTGATGAGCAGGCTTGCGCTATATCGCAGTGAGGAGTCCGAGTGTCTTGAGAATCATGAGTGCACCTGCAGGAGTGGTAACTGATGGCAGCAAGACAGGCAATGCCTCATCAGGACCCTAAGGAAAGGGTTTGCAATTTTGAAGAAGTTGCACTGGGTTATACTGAAGAGCAGGCGCTTGCTGAGGCAGCACGCTGCCTGGAGTGCAAGAACCCCAAATGTGTAGAAGGATGTCCGGTGAATATTGATATTCCCGGTTTTATTGCTCAGGTAAAAGACGGCAATTTTGATGAAGCAATTGCTACGATTAAGCTGACGAATTCCCTGGCTGCTGTCTGTGGCAGGGTTTGTCCCCAGGAGGTGCAGTGTGAACAATACTGTGTACTTGCAAACAAAGGTGAACCTGTTGCAATAGGCCGACTGGAACGTTTCTGTGCCGATCATGAAAGGAAGGAGGGTGTGGAACCTCCTGTAAAGGCCGAGCCAAGTGGAAAAAACGTTGCTGTCATAGGTGCAGGTCCTGCAGGCCTAACGGCTGCAGCCGATCTTGCTAAAGCAGGTCATGCGGTTACTATATTTGAATCTCTTCATGATACAGGAGGAGTCCTTACCTACGGTATACCGGAGTTCAGGCTTCCAAAGGCAATTGTAAGGGATGAAGTTGACTACATAAAGCAACTTGGTGTTGATGTCAAGGTAGATTATGTCATCGGTAAGATAAAAACTCTTGATGAATTAAAGGAAGAGTTTGATGCGGTTTTCCTCGGAACTGGTGCAGGCCTGCCGAAGTTCATGGGAATCGAAGGTGAGAACCTCAACGGTGTCTACTCGGCAAATGAGTTTCTTACAAGAGTTAACCTGATGAAAGCCTATCGCTTCCCTGACTATGATACTCCCATCAAGAGAGGAAAGCGCGTGATTGTGGTAGGCGGAGGCAACGTTGCCATGGATGCGGCCCGCAGTGCGCTTCGCCTTGGTGCGGAAGAGGTAAGTATTGTCTACCGCCGTGGTGAAGAAGAGCTCCCTGCAAGGAAAGAGGAAATAGAGAATGCTAAGGAAGAAGGAATCGTTTTTAGATTCCTTACCAATCCTGTTCGTATACTTGAAGGCGAGAACATGACAGTCAAAGGTGTTGAATGTATCAGGATGGAGCTCGGAGAACCCGACGCATCCGGACGCAGAAGCCCTGTACCCGTAGAAGGGTCTGAGTATGTCCTCGATGCGGATATTGTTATCATTGCAATCGGGACTTCACCTAATCCGATGATACTTTCCGGTTCAAAGGGACTGGAGGTCGATTCCCGTGGCACGATAGTTGTAGATGATTCCGGGAAGACTTCTCTGGACAATGTCTGCGCAGGTGGAGATGCAGTAACCGGTGCTGCAACTGTTATTAGTGCAATGGGTGCCGGTAAGATCGCAGCAAAAACCATAAATGATTATCTGACTGACTAATTTTGTTATCCGGCTTTGTCCGGAACCCTTTTTTTTATTATTTTTTCCTGAACACCTTTTTAAGCTGGTATACGCTAAATGGTATCAATGAAAAAAGGCAGTTCTTTTCCAAGCAAACCCAAAAAGTCACACATGAAAAGTGTGAACAATTCTTCTGACAGAAACAAAGTTTCCGGGAACAAGATGCCAAAGAAGAGTCCTACTCAAAAAAAGTCCGGTCAAAGATATGCAAGCAACGAAAAGGACTATATTTTTTGGTGCAGGGACTGCAATGTTCCACTTATAGAAAAGGGCTGCAATAATTGTGGAAATGAAGGGGAAAAGATAAACCTTTCTCAACCGGCTGATGTGAGGTTTTGTTCTCCTTATGAACGAAGTATCCTTCACGACCTGCTTTTATCTTTATTTTCATGTGATCCATTGGGTGAGCGGGTTATTCTCCTAAATAAGATCCCCGGGGACGATAAGACTGATGAGGTTATAGTTGACGGTCTGTTTTTTGGAATCCTCCGCTTTGATATGCACAAAATGGACTACGTTTTCGAACCATCTGTTTTGGGTGCCAGCATCCTTCAGGAGTATACTAGCCAGAAAACGATAGTGCTGAAAAAGAATTCCAGGCACCTTAACGGCAAAAAAGTGAACTATGATCTGGTAGAATCTATTTCTCCCGATGTCCGGGAAAATGACATTGTACTTGTAAGATCTGGAAACCTTAGTGGATTTGGGATAGCATACTGCGATGCAAAGGATGCATCTTCTGTAGATGGTCCGGTACTGAGGGTCAGGAAGATCGATTCACAGCAGGTTTCGTTGAATGTAAAGGTTGCTACAATGGATGATGTAGTGACTGCAAACGTTGTTCATATGCGCAAACTTGGTAAGAACGCCATCAACACAATAAAAGGCATTGCAAACCAGAAAGATCACAAAGGTCTGCCTGTCAATGTATCATTCAGTGGTGGAAAGGATAGTCTTGTGATACTTGACCTGACCATCAGCGCACTAAAGAACAGGAAAGTTCAGGCATTTTTTCTCAATACCGGTATTGAGTTCCCTGAAACTGTGGAATTTGCTCATAAATATTGCAGGGATAACAACATCGAACTGATCGAAAAAAAGGCAGTTTCTGATTTCTGGGACAATGTGGATGCATTTGGTCCTCCAGCAAAGGATTTTCGCTGGTGCTGTAAAATATGCAAACTTGCTCCGGCAAATGCAGCTATAGAGGAGTGTCTTGAGGAAGCTCCCACATGCATAACCGTGGATGGGAAAAGAAGGTATGAGTCATTTTCCAGAGCGAATATTTCCACAAGTGAAAAAAATCCTTTTGTTCCGGGTCAGCTTAATATTTTCCCTATAAAAGACTGGAAAGCAATAGAAGTCTGGTTGTACATCCATTGGAGAAAACTCGAATACAACCCTCTTTATGATCTTGGTTTTGAAAGGGTAGGGTGTTATTTGTGTCCAGCGGCTCTTTCGGCAGAATATAATCGGTTAAAGGACCTGCATCCTCAGTTACATGAGCGTTGGGAATCATTCCTTATGCAGTGGGCAGAAAGTAATGGTTTGTCTGAGCAATTCATTGAGCATGGTTTGTGGAGATGGAAGGAACTTCCTCCCAAGATGATAAAACTCTGCGAGGAAATGGGAATCTCTTCATCAGCAAGTGTTAGTAATTCATCGTTTGGTGTAAACATCACTTCAGGAATATCTCCATGTAAAGCCGGAGGTTATAGTATTGAAGCCTCGATACATGGTTTTTCAATGAAACGAACCATGGATGTAATGAACATTATTGGAAAGATGGTTTTTTCAGAAGAGCTTGGTCTTCTGATGCTAAAGACTGATTCATCCACTGTAAAGATATTTTCATCCGGAAGTCTTGTAATAAATTCTGAAAATAAGGATATTGCAGATTCTCTTTTTAAGGAGGTCTCAAGCCAGTTATTAAAGGCTCATAAGTGTACAGGATGTGGTATATGCCTCAAAGCATGCCCAGTAAGTGCTATTACTATCAAAGATGGCTCTGTGCAGATAAATGCTAGTTGCGTCAGGTGTGGTAAATGCACGGATTCATGCGTAGTGCTCAAATATGCAGGCAAACTATCCTGAACTACGCATATTGTTTTTTACGGTGAGTTATTAATAGGTTAGTATATTATATAAATGAAAAAGAACGGTCAAATGGTGAAAATGGTTACAACAGGAAAGGATGGGCTTTCAAGAATAATAGATAGCAAGTGGAAACTAGTTTCTCTTGTGGCAATTTTTTTCATGTCAGTTCTATTCGTGTACATACTTTTTCCTCTTGCCGATGGTATCGTTCTTGGTCTTGTATTTGCTTATATTGCCCGTCCGATCTTCCTAAAGATGAAACGATTCAGGAAGGCTGCAGCCCTTGTAGCAACGATGTGTATAGTTGTTCCTGTTGTTTTCATAATAGGTTCCGGGGTTGTGGAAATACTTCGTCAGATAGTGTGGATAATTGAGAACCAGGCGTATGTCATCAATACAACGTTTGATTTTTTCAGGTCCATAGACATACCTGAAAAGTACAGTGCTGATGTACAACAAATGGTATGGAATATTTCCAGTTCATTCTTCCCCTTGCTTAGTAAGATCGGAATTGTAGCTTATGCCCAAAATCTGATGATGTTCGCTATAAACTTGCTTATTGCAATATTCCTCTGCTATTTTTTACTTGCAGATGGTAGCAGTCTTTATAATTCCGTATTGCGGGTGGTTCCAAGTGAACATAAGTCTGCCGTGGTTCGATATATATTCCACCTTGATATTATACTTCAGGGAATTTTTATAGGAAATGCATCTGCCGCACTGATAGTTAGTATTCTTTCACTTGTTGTTTTCTATGCATTCGGTTTTTCAAACATTCTCGCACTCTCAGCTCTTATTTTCATAGCTTCAGTTATTCCCATGTTTGCAGGTTACATGATCCTGCTTGCTCTTTCTCTATATCGTTATATTGAGCAAGGTCCTGAAAGTGCTGTTGTGTTTTTTGTAGTGGCATCTATCGTTATATATGTGCCTCCTGAACTTTTCCTGCGGCCATACCTTGCCAGTGTGAAATCACATGTTCATCCGCTTTTGATTCTTCTTGCTTTCCTCGGAGGAGCTTTTGTAGGTGGTATTGCGGGTTTCTTCATGGCTCCTATCGTGCTGGGTTCAATAGTTGCAGCATACCGGGTTTATACAGGCAATGATGGGCCGGTTTGTGTGCAAAAAGATGCTTCTTTTTGCGAAAAAGAAGTTGCAGATTGAAAGGCTTTTAAAGGACTTCGTTTTCTGTTACTGGGTCTATATTTGTTCCTGAATGGTGCTTGAAAAAGGTTAATATGGAATGGCCTGATTTTAGTTAGCATTTATCTGAAAGGTGAACTCATGCAATTGCTGTTAATTCATTCCGATTACATCGAATACGAAGTTAAAAAAAGTACCCCCGTTGCAGAAAAAATAGAGGAGTCGTTCAAGTCTGGAAGACTTGATGAGGCTTTGACAGCTTTTATCGCAGTCGAGAAGGCCGACGAATCCGCAACAGATGAGGTAATAAGTAAGGCTATAGCTGAAATCAAAGGTGTGGCTGCACAGGTTAAAGCAGAGAATATAATGGTTTATCCATATGCGCACCTGAGCTCTGATCTTTCCTCTCCGAAAGTTGCTGTCTCTGTTCTCAAAGCTGTGGAAAAGGAACTCTCAGGAGAATTTAATGTTAAGAGGGCGCCTTTTGGATGGTACAAAGCTTTCAAAATAAGCTGTAAAGGACATCCGCTGTCCGAACTTTCCCGCTCAATAGTGCCGGATGAAGCGGTACCAGGGTCCGAAACCTCCTCCTGTCTTGCATCTGTGAAGGAAGAAGTAGTCTCCGAAGCTCTCAAAGCTGAGAGTACTGCTAAGTCATACTGGCACGTCCTTACACCGGATGGCACTCTGCACGACGCAACTAGTTTTGATTTCACAGGGCATGAGAACCTGCAGAAGTTTGTCAACTATGAAATATCAAAGCAGAGAGCAGTGGAAAGGGCACCTCCGCACGTGGAGCTCATGCGCAGGCTCGAGATAGCTGACTATGAGCCTGGCTCGGATTCAGGTAATATGCGCTATTATCCAAAAGGCAGGCTGATCAAATCATTGCTGGAGGGCTATGTTCTGGATGAGTCCTATAAAGTAGGGGCTATGGAGGTCGAGACTCCTCTGATGTATGATATGGAGCACCCAACGCTGAAAAAGTACCTCGACAGGTTCCCTGCACGCCAGTATTCCATAGAATCTGACAAAAGGAACATGTTCCTGAGGTTCGCTGCATGTTTCGGCCAGTTCCTCATGAATCATGACATGACCATTTCCTACAAGAATCTGCCAATGAAGATGATCGAGATGACTCGCTACAGTTTCCGCAAGGAACAACGTGGTGAGCTCGTGGGTCTCAGGCGTCTGCGTGCATTTACAATGCCGGATATGCACAGTCTTTGTACTGATATGGAACAGGCGGTGGCACAGTTTGATTCTCAGTACAATATGTGTATTGGGCTTCTTGATAAAGTAGGCATTAAGGTCGATGACTTCGAGGTGGCTATAAGGTTCACCAGGGATTTCTATAATGAGAACAGGGATTTCATCACAAATCTCGCGAAAACCGTTGACAAACCGGTGCTTGTAGAGATGTGGGATACCAGGTTCTTCTATTTCGTCCTCAAGTTCGAGTTTAACTTCGTGGATGCTCTTGCAAAAGCAAGTGCCCTTTCAACTGTTCAGATTGATGTGGAAAACGCCGAAAGGTATGATATCAATTATATTGATACTGATGGAACTGCAAAGAGACCGGTGATACTTCACTGTTCCCCAAGCGGGGCCATTGAGCGTTGTATCTATGGCTTGCTTGAGAAGGAGGCTATGAAGGCTGAAAATGGTGGAGTACCAATACTTCCTCTTTGGCTGTCTCCTACTCAGGTAAGAGTTATCCCTATTTCCGATAAGCATATGGATTTTGCATTGCAGGTTGCGGAACAGCTCGATTGCCGTGTTGATATCGATGACCGTGAGGACACAGTTGGTAAGAAGGTCCGTGAGGCAGGACGTGAATGGGTTCCATATGTTGTTGTTGTGGGTGACAAGGAAGTCGAGACCGGCAACATCAATGTAACTGTCAGATCCGAATCACAACCCAATAAACCGAAGAAAGTTGAAATGACTGCTGAAGAACTCAATGCCAGGGTTCAGTCAGAAATTGAAGGGATGCCATATAAAGGACTATGTCTTGCAAAAATGCTTAGTAAGAGGCCAAAATTCATATAAGCCTTTCATACAAATAAATGGGTATGCAGGACGACAAATCCTACGCAGAGGAATTTTCCTCTGCAATCATACTTGTTAAAGGGAAAGTTCAGGGTGTTTATTTCCGTAAATTCACCATGGAAAATGCCAAAAAACTTGGTCTTACAGGTTTTGCACAGAATCTGCCAGATGGCAGGGTCAAGGTTTTTGCTGAGGGGAAAACCCCCTCTATTCAAAAATTGATAAATTATTTGGATATAGGTCCGGCTTTAGCCAGAGTTGATGATTTGGACATATCATGGTCTTCATTTTCTTCAGAATATTCAGATTTCGATATTAAAAGGTAAGGTCAATCTACTGTCTTCTTATTTTGAGATGACTTTCTCCGATTAACTTTAATAGTCCTATTACTGATTCTTTATTAATGGGAAACATAATCATTGTCAGGTATGGTGAACTGGCACTAAAGAGCACCGGTGTTAGAAACTGGTATGAAAAAATATTGATGAGCAATATCGAAGCAATGCTGGAACATCGCGGTATCCCGTATTCCCGCATAATGCGCGAATGGGGAAGAATTTTCATTGAAACTGATGATACGCGAGCTGCAAAGGCAGCAGCGGATGTTTTCGGAGTTGTCTCTGCTTCTTTTGCACAGGTGGCTGATGCTACCATTGAGTCTGCAGGTGCATTGTGTGCAAAACTTGCTGATAGTTTTGTTATTGAAGGCCAGTCATTTGCAATCAGGGCCAGACGTACGGGAAACCATAGTTTTTCGTCACGTGATATTGGGATGGGATGCGGCGATGCAGTATGGAGTATGCTCGAATCAAAAGGCATTACACCTTCGGTTGATCTGACAAATCCTTCCAGGGAAGTATTTGTGGAAATGCGCCAGAATCATGCATATGTATTTACGGAAATAGTGCAGGGTGTTGGTGGATTACCTATTGGTACTCAGGGGAAGATGATTTCCCTTGTATCAGGTGGAATTGATTCTCCGGTTGCGACCTGGCTTTTGATGAAAAGAGGCGTGGAAATAGTGCATGTTTATTGTAATAATTCTCCCTACAATGAAGACCCTGCTCATAAGCGCACAATGGATTGCATAAAAGCGCTTCAGGAATGGTGTCCAAGTCATCCGTTCAAGGTATATGAGGTTCCAAACGGTTCTAATCTCGGGATTTTTATAGACAAGTGTTCCAGGAACAAAACATGTCTTCTATGTAAGCGTACAATGTACCGGATAGCATTTGAGATCATGAAGACAGAAAATGCCTCCGGCATAGTTACAGGTTCATCTCTCGGACAGGTAGCTTCCCAGACTGCGGCTAATATGTATGCTGAGACTTATGGGATCTGTGCTCCGCTCTACCATCCACTGATAGGTCTTGATAAAAATGAGATCATTGACATTGCTAAAAGAATAGGTACTTTTGACATATCCATCCAGCCTGCAGGAAGTTGTGCAGCAGTTCCAATGTACCCTGAGGTAAAAGCTGGTTTTGACTCTCTTCTTATGGAAGAGGAAAAAATTGATATTGATGAACTTGTTAAAAAATCTATGGAAAATGCCAGAGTTACGAATTTAGAAATTTGACACGGGTTTGACCTTTATTTGTATGCTATTAATTTGCATAGTTATACATTTAAAAGTTTATATTTTTTTATTATATTTCATTTCTATGTTATGGTAGATGCTATCGGTTTCATTGTAATTTTAATGTAACTATTCAGCCTAGCTCACTTCCACCAAGCTGATTTCTTCATCCACGATTAATTCTGCAACTTTGGAACAAATGAATTGCCATAAAATATTGCACTAATTGCATCGATAACAGATTCAGAATTCTTATTAACAGTAGACACGTATCCTCTTATACGGCAGAAATTTTTTGCACCCTGTTTACTGCGGAAAGTACCTGATATCTTCTGCTGTACTTTCGTCATTCTGATATCTCTTTCAGCCTGATTGTTATCAAACGGAACGTTTTGGTCGTACATAAATCGCAAGATATCCTCTTTATGGCCAATAAACCTATCCAGCAAATTCTTTACCGTGGTCTGCTTCTTACGTCCTCGTTTTTTAGACCGCACATTTGATTCCGGATCAGGAGGATTTTCATTCACTCCTAAACAAGTTATGTGATCATAATCCTCACTGAACCTTTGAATTAGCTCAGTATCTAAAAGATCATTATCAACATGATGTTTAATGCATATCAAGAGATCACTCATTATCTTTGGCCACTGTTGATCCCTGTTTTCGGAAGCTCCAGTTAACTCTCGTAATAAATGTGCATTACATAATGAATGTTGACATTCATATTTGTTGTACGGTTTCCAAAAATCATGTGTTGCAACACCAGTGTAACCTGGTAATATGCCCATAGCATCCATTGCTTCTGAGCCCCTTTTGCGATGTGCAAAATAATAGGTCAGTTTGTCTGTACCTGCCACATGAAGCCAATTACGAACTGCATTTATTCTCATTCCTGTTTCATCCAGATTGATGACAGGAGATTCTTTCAGGAGATGTTTCACTGTATTTTCAAAAGCTCCAAGCTTCTCAAAACAACTACGTTCCGTGTTCACCAAAGTAGCAGGACTTATCTTGCATCCCAAAATATCAGAGAACAACTTGGTAACACGCTGATAAGGAAGTAATTGGTAAGTGTGCAAATAAACTGCAAATGACTTAACTCGATGACCGTATTGAGTCGGCTGAGTTACACCATCTGGAAAAAGAGCTTTGTTTACATGAGAACATTTGGGACATGTTTTAATCTCGCAACGATGTTCAATGCAATTGATAGTTATAGGAGGAATGTCAAAGACCTGTCTTCTTTCATAGTCAGAGGGAACAGAAGCTAACGATCTCCCACAATTGACGCATTGATTAACAGGATGAACAATAACTTCATCCGGATCATCATTTATTCTTAATGTAGTACCAGGATGACCGTTTTGACCACCTACATGCTTATTGGTCTTTTTTCTTTGACTTTTAACGGTTGGTTTATTCCGTGCATAAGAATCAGTAGAAGGTGGTTTGCTACTGTTGCGACTATTCTTTTCAAGCATTTCTTCCAAATGCCTGACACGCTCTTCAAGTTGTGCAATTTGGAGAGATTGATGTTCAATTATCCCAAGTAATCGAGTTACAAGTTCTACTACTGCTTCTGGACCAGCTTCATAAACTGCAAGTATTTCTTCGCGGTCTATACAAATCCCCTCAGATTGATAGACGTTTTTTATGATATTTTACTGAATATTTTTTAACACATAGAATGAAGCCATAGTATATTGTTTTTTGCATCATTAAAACAGTTAGGCTGAATAGTTACATTTTAATATATATTATTCTGCTTGAAATAATACAAACTGTTTATATATAATTATCAACAATGCACATTTAAGGCGTACAAACTCAAAGCAAATTAAATTAAGCACAAATTTCATTCTTCATCTCTCGTCCATTCCCTCAATCATTCCCGTTCGCCTAAACTCTTTTTGAGACTCTTTTGTTATTGGATCAAAGAGTTACATTTTAATAATATTATTTCTGTCAAGAGCAACTTTTATATAAATATCGCGCATATAATATTCGTGAGATTATAATAATACTTTTTGATCAATAGTTGGTTTATATGAGTGAACTTCCCTGGGAGAATAAAAAAATAGCAGAGATTATGTCATCTGTAGTTGATGAGGTAGAGATGTCACCAGATGTTTCTGAGAAAAAAAAGAGCTCAACTCCACAAATTCCTGATATATTAGCAAGTGCTTTTGCTGATATTCCAATGGAAGAGGCAAAAATCGAGGTTCATGAGCCCATTTCTGATGTAGGGGCAGGTTTGATTCCAGAGGCAAGTACTCCATTTGGAGATTTACCCGATTTATCTGCTTTGGGCCAAATTAAGAGTGAGGGTACAAAATTAAATTTAGAAAATATTTCTTTACCATCTGCTTTACCTCCATTCATGAACACTCCCAACATTTCTGGCATATCAGATGAAAAAGAAAATATTGCTTCTGATATTTCTAAATCGTTGTTTAATCCTGAGCTTTCCGGCATGAATACAGATCATTCTGTGGCTACTGCTGCTAATTCACGTGATTTTGATAACAAGCGCTCTCCTCCTCCACTATTTGAGCTATTCACTCCTGAAAATACCAGCACAGAGCATTTAGAGGGTCTTGAGACATCGGTGCCAAATTTACAGGAGTCTGAACAAAATGCTCCTCCTTCTTTTCCCTCATTAGTACCATCCGATGGAAATTTGGCTGTTCCTGATCAATTTGCTACTGCTCTTGCTAATGGTGCCAATCCTGCAGTTGCTTCCAATCCATTCGATCCTACTCCGGTTGTTAACTCTCCTCCTTTTGCTGGTAGTCCTACTGCTGTTTCCAACCCATTTGAACCTACTCCGGTTGTTAACTCTCCTCCTTTTGGTGGTAGTCCTGCCGCTGTTTCCAACCCATTTGAACCTACTCCGGCTACTGACTCTCCTCCTTTAGGTGGTAGTCCTTCAGTTGTTTCCAATCCATTCGACCCTAGTCCTGTTGCTGAATCTCCTCCTTTTGGTGGTAGCCCTGCAGCCGTTTCCAATCCATTCGATGGTGGTCATGTAGCTAGTGTAAATCCATTTGAACCTACTTCTATTGTTGAAGCCAGCCCATTTGGTGGCAGTCCCATTATAGGGGCCAATCCATTTGGCGAACATTTACACAGTAATGAACAATTTTCTCCAAATGATAATTCTGGCATGAAGGGATCAACTAAGTCCCCTGTTAATGTAGCTGCATTTAAGAAAAACATTGAAGAAATATCTGTAGTTGCCAGAGGGTTTATTAAAAACCTGACAAAAGGGAAGAGTCTTATTGAAAGAATGGAGGATATGAAGGGAGATACAACATCAGATGAGTCTTATTATAATGGTCCTGATGATCCATCCTCACCTCAGTCACCATTTGAAAATGAATCAGTTAGTTCCGTCAATCCTTTCATTTCCTCTCCTGCTACTTCCTTTTCTTCGCCTGCAGAACCTTTAAAGAAAGCAACGGATAATGCGCAGGTAAATCCTTTTGAGGTTGAAGTGGGGCGTGCACCAGTTGAGAATATCAGGAAAATAACTCCCATAGATGATCCGATTATGGAAATGGATGATAAATATTCCATTGATGAAGTTGTTTCCTCTGATAATGTTCTGGGCACAGTTCCGGCTGATGATCCTGGGTTTTTAGGTGTTGATTCTGAGCTTGTAAAATTCACACCGGTTGTTGATTTCGTAGTCAGTGGTGTGGATAATGATGTAGGTAATGATGTTTTTCCTGATTCGGTGATACTGCCGGATAGTAACCCTGAGATGGTCATAGCAGATGAAATTGTAAGGCATCAGGATGAACCTGTATTGTCTATTGAGAAATTAGTTTCTCATATTGAGCCTAATGTTCCTTCTTTTGGAATTGAATCGCAACCAGAGGTTTTTTCAGTAGAACCAAATGGTATGAAGGTTGCAGATGAGAGGTATGGTGAGATAGAAAACGATATCAACATTTTAAAAGACAATATTGGGGACATGGGTTTACAAGTTAGCTCTATCCGTGCTGAAGTAGAAACCTTTTCAAGTAAATTTTCAGGTATGGATATGACCTTATCTTCTCTTGTAAAAGCTAATGAAGAGATTCTGTCTCAGGACAATGGGAAAGTCGGTGAACTTGAATCTAATATTGGAATAGTTGCTCAGAAGCTTAGTGATTTTGAATCAACTCTTGTTGCAATAGAATCTGGCAATTCGTCTGTTAGTTCTGATCTGTCCCGGATGGAGGATGATATTTCCGGACTTGTGAATTCTTATACTGCACTTCTTGCTCAATTGCATGAATCCTTACAGGAAAATGAATCAAAATTTTCCCGTATCGATGAAGTTTCAGGTAAGCTGGATACAATTGCTTCAAGTATAACTTCCATGGAAAAATCGAGTGACGATGCAAAATCAACTTCAATGGAATTTTCAAGGTCGATATCTTCATTGATCGATAATATGGGTAATATCTCTTCTGAGTTCCAGGAGTTCAGGCAGAAATCTGAGCAGAAGAATGCTGCAATGCTTGAAAAGATCAATTCTACTACAGAGTATGTGGAAAGTGAATTGAAAAAACTTGGCGCGAGGAGTTACAAGGGATTCGGGCAAAATGTCCACCTTTCTAACATAATCAAAAATTCAGGCAATATGAAACTCTGTATGGAGTGGCTCGAGTTTTTGATGGAACTTGTCGGTCGCAATAACCTTCCTGACATACTCTCATACTATGAGGAGCTTGGATGGATAACTGAAAAAGTGAGAATGGAATTGCTCCACTATGCCGATGGAATTGATTTCTATATGGAAAAACCTGACTGGAAGCTCACACCTGATGATCATGTTAAATCAATCTGGTTCATCGAGAGCCTTGCAGGTATGAAAGTTGATAAGAACAGGCTTTCTGTCATCGAACGAGACATTGAGAAGGTTAAAAAGGGATCTGAAATATACGGAATATGAAAATCTTTTGTAACTATTCAGCCTGGCACGATTTGCCTATTGGTACTGATTTCATCGAAATAGAGATGTCTGCTCACTAACAATCTAACAATCAAAAAAGCAATCAATAGCAACAATCAAAATAAATGATCCTAATGAAATTTACGTTTCAACTTTTTGTCAAGATTGTTATTGATAGCGTTTTTATCAGGCTGAATAGTTACAATCTTTGTAACTATTCAGCCTAGCTCACTTCCACCAAGCTGATTTCTTCATCCACGATCAATTCTGCAACTTTGGAACAAATGAATTGCCATAAAATATTGCACTAATTGCATCGATAACAGATTCAGAATTCTTATTAACAGTAGACACGTATCCTCTTATACGGCAGAAATTTTTTGCACCCTGTTCACTGCGGAAAGTACCTGATATCTTCTGCTGTACTTTCGTCATTCTGATATCTCTTTCAGCCTGATTGTTATCAAACGGAACGTTTTGGTCGTACATAAATCGCAAGATATCCTCTTTATGGCCAATAAACCTATCCAGCAAATTCTTTACCGTGGTCTGCTTCTTACGTCCTCGTTTTTTAGACCGCACATTTGATTCCGGATCAGGAGGATTTTCATTCACTCCTAAACAAGTTATGTGATCATAATCCTCACTGAACCTTTGAATTAGCTCAGTATCTAAAAGATCATTATCAACATGATGTTTAATGCATATCAAGAGATCACTCATTATCTTTGGCCACTGTTGATCCCTGTTTTCGGAAGCTCCAGTTAACTCTCGTAATAAATGTGCATTACATAATGAATGTTGACATTCATATTTGTTGTACGGTTTCCAAAAATCATGTGTTGCAACACCAGTGTAACCTGGTAATATGCCCATAGCATCCATTGCTTCTGAGCCCCTTTTGCGATGTGCAAAATAATAGGTCAGTTTGTCTGTACCTGCCACATGAAGCCAATTACGAACTGCATTTATTCTCATTCCTGTTTCATCCAGATTGATGACAGGAGATTCTTTCAGGAGATGTTTCACTGTATTTTCAAAAGCTCCAAGCTTCTCAAAACAACTACGTTCCGTGTTCACCAAAGTAGCAGGACTTATCTTGCATCCCAAAATATCAGAGAACAACTTGGTAACACGCTGATAAGGAAGTAATTGGTAAGTGTGCAAATAAACTGCAAATGACTTAACTCGATGACCGTATTGAGTCGGCTGAGTTACACCATCTGGAAAAAGAGCTTTGTTTACATGAGAACATTTGGGACATGTTTTAATCTCGCAACGATGTTCAATGCAATTGATAGTTATAGGAGGAATGTCAAAGACCTGTCTTCTTTCATAGTCAGAGGGAACAGAAGCTAACGATCTCCCACAATTGACGCATTGATTAACAGGATGAACAATAACTTCATCCGGATCATCATTTATTCTTAATGTAGTACCAGGATGACCGTTTTGACCACCTACATGCTTATTGGTCTTTTTTCTTTGACTTTTAACGGTTGGTTTATTCCGTGCATAAGAATCAGTAGAAGGTGGTTTGCTACTGTTGCGACTATTCTTTTCAAGCATTTCTTCCAAATGCCTGACACGCTCTTCAAGTTGTGCAATTTGGAGAGATTGATGTTCAATTATCCCAAGTAATCGAGTTACAAGTTCTACTACTGCTTCTGGACCAGCTTCATAAACTGCAAGTATTTCTTCGCGGTCTATACAAATCCCCTCAGATTGATAGACGTTTTTTATGATATTTTACTGAATATTTTTTAACACATAGAATGAAGCCATAGTATATTGTTTTTTGCATCATTAAAACAGTCAGGCTGAATAGTTACCAATCTTTTTTTAATAAAATAGATGTTTGAGGCCAGTTTGGCCAGAAACATTTTATTATTTTTTAAAGTTGTAATTTTTGTTTAGAACATTGCTTCCAATTTGTCAGCATAATTTGCCAGTATTGGTAGCCTGTACATTTCACCAGTAAATGCTTTGTACATGAGGAATATCCATAGCACGAATATAGCCAGGTACACAAATATCGACAAAAGTGCAATTAACCATCCAATAATTGGTATCCAACCGACCATCATAATTACAATTGAAAATATAATTATGGCTATGCTCAGGACTGTGGACTGAGCTGCATGGAAACGTACAAATTTGTTGTCTTTTTCAATAACTAATAAAAGTATACCGGAAATTAAGCCAAAAAGATAGGCTATTACTCCAGCTATGTTTTCACTTACACCTAATTTAGTTTCACTCATAATAATTCTCCTTATAGATCTGTATATGTTGTCATTAGTTTCTTTTTCATTGAGCTAAAATCACAATAAGAAGAACAACGACATATTTAAATATAATTTTTAAGCACTTTGTACCAAGGTACTATTAAAACCCATCTAAAATCATTTATGTAATTCATATCATTGAAAAAATTCTGCAATTTTGTGATTTGAACTTATCTAATGATTGATTAATAAAATAAATAGCTGTAAACGAATGCTTACAGCATTTTGATATTTTTATTTTACTCAATTCTCTGCAAGCTCAAATGTTGCATTTGCAAGGAATACTGTAGCAATAGGTCCTGTAATAAGCACACCGAATCCCAGAAGAATCATTCCGATTACAAAAAAGACAAGCGTTATGGCATATACTACTAAGCTTTCAACAGGATTAGCTTTGATAATTTCAATACTCTCTGTTATTGCTTCAATGCCACCATATCCTTTTATTACGAGTAAAGGCAGTGCGAACATGAAAAGTATTCCTACTATCGTTGAGAGTATGGATGCGATCTGTCCAAGTATTCCGGCAATGACTAAGTAGATCAGCATATATACCCAGCTTCTGATAAAATCATCCTTGTTGAAACCTGCAAATACATCACTGATCTCTATTGTTTCTCCCCTTGCTCCCTTTACTGCCATGGAAGTAAATCCATAGGCAAGAGGTGCAATGGTAACTATCAATATTGAGCCTAAAGCGGCTATCAATAAACCAACTATAAATGTTACGAGGTTATCTTTCACAACATTCCAGGAGTTCTTTAAAGCTACTTCATAATCCAACATACCACTTCCTGAATATAATTATTAACAAAGAAGTTATGTATCTGGAATGTATATATACTTATCTAAAATAGGTTTGCAGACCGGACTGGTCAGCAAACATTATACAATTTTATCAAAGTTTAATTGCAGATCTCAGAACATTGCTTCCAATTTGTCAGCATAGTCTGCAATTACTGGCAGTCTGTACATCTCGCCCTTAAAGGCTTTATACATAAGGAATATCCATAGTACAAAGTATAGTAATGCCACAAGCATTGATATTAATGAAAAAATAAATCCAATATATGCTATGCCATCAAGAAAACCAAGAACAATATTTAAAATAAACGTAACTATTCAGCCTACCACAATTAGCCTATTGATACTGATTTAATCAAAACGGAGATGTTTGCTCACTAACAACCTAAGAATCAAAAAAGCAATCAATGGCAACAATCAAAATTAATGATCCTAATAAAATGTAGGTCTCAACTTTTTGTCAAGATTGCTATTGATAGTGTTTTTATCAGGCTGAATAGTTACAAATAAACAATCCAGCAGACAATACAGTAGACTGAGCTGCATGGAAACGTACGAATTTATTTTCCTTTTCTACAAATAATAAAATGAGGCCTGTAATCCACCCAAGAATGTAGGCTATAACTCCAGCTATGTTCTCATTGACTCCAATTTTAGTTTTACTCATAATAATTCTCCTTATAAATGTATATCATGTCCTTAATGACATTTCAGGAATTCTTTAATAAATATTCATAATTAAATATGGTACTTCCTGAATATAATTATTTACAAGAATGTGTGTATCTGGAAACTATATATATTTACCTAAAATAATCGGAGTGCAAAAGAAGAAAAAAGTGACGCAAGATGCGTCATTAAATATGTGTTTAGAACCTGACATCCATGTCAGTAATAAGTTGCTGGCTGGTCACATCAATTATCTTGAGGTTGGCCGTTTCACCTGCTGTGACGATATTTGACTGATTTGTGAAACTTGATGATGTATTCTTAAAGTTGTCAATGTAGAATCCATTGTCATCTTTTGTCACATACATTACTTCTCCAGCATCAAATGATTGATTAGTGTCATCAAGTAGAATCGTTACAGCTGTGCCATCAAGTGTAAGCTTTGTTCTTGAATCTGATATAACAACAGCGTCTCCACCTTGATGCTCAAGCTTAATGCCTGTGATGCCGCTGTCGATGTTGTCAGCGCTTGATCTCAGACTTGCCTGTGGCGCCTGTTCTGGTGGTCCCATGCCGAATACGAATGCTGCTATAACTGCAGCAAGGATGACAGTGATTGCGACCATCAGGATAACGCCGATGACCGGGGATACTGCATCTTCTTCCTTAAGGAATTGGTTTGCTTTACTCATGTTCTGTTCCTCTCTCATTCAAAAGTCTACACTTTCTTTTGCTTTTTTTTCTGGACAACTTTTTCAAGTTTCTTTGTCCACATTTTATCGTCGAGGTCGGTATATTCGCACTCGAGATAATGTTGCACCGCTATACTCAAAGCTTCTTTTGTAGACGACTCATTGCATTTCTTCTTAAGGGCCGCCAATTCATCCTCTGTGAGTACGGTTTGTGCATGTACAATTTTCACCATTGTTTCGCCTGAGTGTTCGACTTTGAATCATTTGATGAGCACTGCTGCTCAATCATCATCATTATAATAATAATGAAATTTATATATAAACTTTGTTGCCTATGTTCAATTAGGTTTGTTAAGGCCCTTTCTTTTGCGTATGTTATTATATATTTATACTAATATATTCAGTTTGTGAATTTATTCGTATAAAATAAATCAAAATATTCATACTTTTCATTGGTTTCATATATATTATTCATATAGATGTGGTTAGTCCATCAGAATGATTTTGTTTTTCTTTAACCTTAAATGATTCTGTTGGTAGCAAAGGTATTTTTATTTGAGCCTGTTTAAGGACATCTTTTTAACAGAGTATTTCATTAGCAAAGTCAAAATAGCATCCTGTCTATTATGCTATCTGGTAGCCTCTTAAAAATTATTCAAAGAAGGAACATTCATGTCATCTAGTCGTTTCATAATAACAGTCATTGGTATCGATAAAGTTGGTATTGTTGCAGACGTTAGCCGGGTGATGGCGGATTTCAACGTTAATATTGTAGATATCAGCCAGACCATCATGGAAGACCTGTTTACGATGATTATGCTTGCGGAAGTAAAAGAGGAGAACTTTGACCTTGTGTCCTTCCAGAAAGCCATGTCTGAGACAGGTCGTGAACTTGGTGTCGAAGCAAAGGTTCAGCATGAAGATACTTTTCGTTTCATGCACAGGATCTGAAGGGGGATTTTTCAGTGATTATTCATCCGGAAGAGATTCTTGAAACTATCAAAATGGTGTCCAATGAGAATCTTGATATCAGGACCGTGACAATGGGTATCAGTTTGCGCGACTGCAGCAACCCTGACATAGATATCCTTAACGAGAATATCTATAACAAAATCACCACATACGCACGTGACCTTGTGAAAACCACAGATGAAGTGCAAAGCCTCTATGGAATTCCTATTACCAATAAAAGAATCTCAGTTACTCCTATTGCAGTTGTTGCAGAAAGCTGTAATGTTTCGGACCTGACCTCGGTAGCCCGGACACTTGACAAAGCTGCAGAGGATGTAGGGGTGGATTTCATTGGAGGATTCAGTGCTCTTGTTCAGAAGGGCATGACATCTGGCGATCTGAAGCTTATCAACTCTATTCCTGCTGCACTTTCGGGAACAAAGAAGGTATGCTCGTCAATCAATGTGGCAACAACCAAAGCCGGAATAAATATGGATGCTGTGGCACTCATGGGAAAGATTATCAGGGAAACAGCACAGTTAACCTGTGAGGAAGGGGGCATAGGCTGTGCAAAACTTGTGGTTTTTGCAAACGCTCCTGATGATAATCCCTTCATGGCAGGTGCATTTCATGGAATAGGCGAGCCGGAGTGTACTATCAATGTAGGTGTGAGTGGTCCTGGTGTGGTTAACTCGGCAGTAAGAGCATTGGAAGACCCTTCACTTGGTGACATATCTGAATGTATCAAGAAAACGGCTTTCAAGATAACCCGCATGGGTGAAATCATTGGGAAAGAGGTCGCTAAGCGCCTGGATGCTAAATTCGGCGTGCTTGACCTGTCTCTTGCTCCTACTCCTGCTATAGGTGACAGTGTTGCTGCGATACTTGAGGCAATGGGTCTGGAGAGTTGCGGTACCCACGGCACTACTGCTGCATTGGCCCTATTGAATGATGCAGTGAAGAAGGGAGGTGCAATGGCTTCCTCGTCCGTTGGAGGCCTGAGCGGTGCCTTCATTCCTGTTAGTGAGGATGAAGGTATGATCAGGGCGGTCAGAAGAGGTTCACTCAGTCTTGATAAGCTGGAGGCAATGACCAGCGTATGCTCGGTGGGTCTGGACATGATTGCAGTTCCTGGTGATACACCTGCACCAACTATATCCGCTATCATTGCAGATGAAATGGCTATTGGAATGATCAACAAGAAAACAACTGCTGTAAGGGTAATACCTGCACCAGGGACAAAAGTAGGAGATATGATCGAGTTTGGCGGTCTTCTTGGAACTGCTCCGGTTATGCCGGTACATAAGTTCAGTTCAGAGCAGTTCATCTCAAGAGGTGGTCGAATACCTGCTCCTATACAGTCACTTACAAATTGAATCCCCAACCCTTTAATAAGTACATGAGACGTTCACATGATAATCACTCTGATAGGTATGCCTGGTGCAGGCAAGAGTTCGGCAGGACAGAAGCTTGCATCTCTTCTGGATTATGAGTTTATCGATACAGATAAACTTGTGATAGGTGGATCAGGTACAGGTCTGCAGAACATTGTCAATGATCTGGGTGATATGGCTCTTATAAGGGCAGAAGAGCAAAGTATACTTGGACTTGATCTGAAGGACAATTGCATCATTGCAACAGGTGGAAGTGTCGTTTATTCTGAAAAAGCAATGCAATTTCTAAAGTCAAGGTCAGTTGTCGTGTATCTGGATGTTCCCTTTGGTACCATTGTAATGAGGCTGTCCAATCTTGCTACAAGGGGCGTAGTAGGTCTGAAAGAAAAAGGATTGAGTGGTTTGTATGGTGAAAGGACTGTCCTTTACAGGTCATTTGCAGATCACGTTATTGAAGTTGGCAGAAAAGATAAATTAGTGGACGTTGCAAAAAAGATAATGGCAAAAGTCTTGCCAGAAAATGATGCAGATAATGATACAAATATCAGATGAAAGCCAGATGAATATCACTCATCCCGTGTGTTCCACCACATTTTCACCCTTGTGGAACGTGCATCATAAATGTAATTGCCATTCTCCTTTCTGAGATTCTCTTCCAGATATTGTTCGAGTATTTCACGCTGTTTTTCTGTTGTTAGTGAGAAGTGATTTGCCAAATCATCTATTGCTTCATCCATGTCTGCGTATATTTCAGTGCGTCCAAGTGTGAAGGTTTCCATATTGGGGTAGATTCCCATTTGGTACAGTAAGTTATAGATAATATCGCATTTAGGTGTGCAGTGATATTCCTTTCCGTGCAGTTGGGGCCATATTTCTTTTGAATGCATGTCCCATGATGTATCACCGGCAAACCAGTATAGGTAGATATATCCTGAAGCTGCTGCCTGCATATCCTCAATTGCTTTGCGGATGTCGGGCATACTAAGGGAGAATGATGCAAGAATTATATCATAAGGTTCATCGAGGTCATTTTCAACATCAATGTCTTCCCATCTCTTTTTGACAATGGATATATTATCACGTCCATAATCGGATATGTTCTCTTCCATGACTTCTATCATACCTTTTGAAGGCTCAATAGCTGTTACGTGTTTCACATTTTCTGAAATGGGAATTGCGAGTGTTCCTGGTCCCGCTCCGATATCGAGTACTCTGGATTGCGGGGTGATATGGAGGCTTTTGAGAGTTTCTCTGGCTCGCTTCTGGTTATCTTTCTGTGACATTTCCCAGAACCTTTTAGCACTCTCTTTATCTTCCCATATTGAAGCTTTCTTTTTGTTCCCGCTTTCAAGATGTCTTTCCATTTGCTCTATCCAGACATCGCTCCAATCTATACTATTATAGTCCATGATGATTCTCTTTTATTTTTTGTTAATTTATTTGTAACTATTCAGCCTGATAAAAACACTATCAATAGCAATCTTGACAAAAAGTTGAGACCTACATTTTATTAGGATCATTAATTTTGATTGTTGCCATTGATTGCTTTTTTGATTCTTAGGTTGTTAGTGAGCAAACATCTCCGTTTTGATTAAATCAGTATCAATAGGCTAATTGTGGTAGGCTGAATAGTTACCATTTATTTTTTCTTAAACTGGTATTACCACTGACACATTCTGGTAGTTTTGTATAGTTACAGGTACTCCGTACACCTCTTTGATAATTTCCGGTGTAATGTCTCCCATACTACCTGCTGCAAAGATGCTGCCATTTTTCAGGAACAGGAATTTATCAGAATATCTGAAGGCAAGGTTAAGGTCGTGCATCGTCATGATTGCAGACACATTTTCTTTCTTTACAACGTCTCTTACTGTGTCAAGTATCTCAAGCTGGTTCTTAAGGTCAAGGCTACTTGTGGGTTCGTCCAGCAAAAGCAGTTTAGGATTCTGTGCGATTGCACGTGCGATGCCAACTTTCTGAAGTTCTCCTCCGCTGAGTTCATCTATGTACCTCAGAGCCATGTCGTCAAGATGTAGTTTCTTAATAGTATCTTCTACGATCATTACATCTTCCGGGCTAATGTTCCATTTCATATGTGGCATCCTTCCAAGAAGTATCGCATCAAAAGCAGTCAGTCTGGCAGGTTCGCATCTCTGTGGGACATATCCAAGTCTTCTTGCAATCTCTATCTGTTCCAGCTTGAGGATATCCTCGTCTTCTATAAGGACAGTTCCTCTCTTTGGTTTAAGAATCGCATTCATGCATTTCAGCAGTGTGGTTTTTCCGACACCATTAGGTCCGAGTATTGATAATATCTCATTCCTTTTAAGCTGGAATTTGATATCCTTCAGTACTTCCTTACTTTTATATTGGAATTCCACTCCGTCTACATCAAGTATCATATTCTTCTCCCTCCAAGTATCAGGTAAATAAATGTGGGTGCACCTAAAAATGATGTAAGAACCGCAACTGGTAACTGATATGGTTCAATCATTACCCTTGCTACGGTATCGGCACAAAGCAGAAGTAGTGCCCCTATGAGCAGACTTCCTGTTATCAGGAAACGATGATCATCACCGATAATCCGGCGTGCCATATGTGGGCATATCAATCCGACAAAACCGATAACACCAAGGAATGCAACAATTATGGCCGTTACCAGGGAGGCGCACATCATCCCTTTGATCCTTACTTTTTCTACATTCACGCCCAGTCCTTTTGCAGTTTCATCACCGGCATCGATGGCATTGTATTTCCATCGATTCAAGGTAAAGTAGAGTATCGACCCTGCCACAATGACAGTTATCAGTCCCAGTTCTTCCCAGCTTGCCCTTGAAACATCTCCAAAGGTCCAGAAGACCATGGATGCAAGCTGTACGTCATCGGCGAAATATTGCAGGAACATTGTCCCTGCTGAGAAAAGGGAACCCATAGCCACACCCACAAGGATCATTATTTCAGGTGTGTTCCCTCTGATCCTTGAGAATGCCAGAATGACGACTGTTACCAGGAGTGCAAACACAAAAGCCACAGCAGTAGTAGTATATGGATTGCTAATACTCACTGCATCACCAACATGGCTGTGTGTGGAACCTGTTCCAAGAACCATCACTGATAAAGCTGCGCCAAAGGCTGCAGCATTTGATATTCCCAGGGTGAAAGGAGAACCAAGTGGGTTTCTGAGTATTGACTGCATTACCACCCCGGCTACAGACAGGCCAGCTCCTGCAACGATGGCTGTGAGTACCTGTGGCAGACGTATGTTCCATATGATACTAGTCCATCTATCGTTGTGTCCTGTGAGTGTCTGTATAACTTCCAGTAGTGGGATATCTACGGGTCCTACTGAGATGGAGATTATCATCATTACAAACAGAAGCACGACTGCTGACAGGATGTATGTAGTTTTCCTGCCGGTGTGCTCTCTGTAACGACGGGCTATTTCACCTTCTGTTCCAGTCATTCCTTTCACCGTTTTCTCTTAGCTTTACGGTTACTCAGACATCCAGTTCTGTGAATGCAGGAGTTCCAAAGGCGTTGATCATTTGAGCACACACTTCCTTTCCGAGTTCCTCATCTCCATCACACACCAGGAATGTGTAGATATCTGTTGTTTTTTCTTCAAGGTCAACGTCCTCAAACTTGTCAGGATAGAGTAACTTTCCTGCGAAGTATGAATCCGCAAGCACTGAACCAAAGTTCTGTGTGTACCAGTTATAAGGTAGCATTCCGTACACGTTACCTGATTGCACTGCCTGAAGTTGTTGGTAAGACTTATCATTCTGCAACTGGCAAAGGGCACTGTTCTCATCTTCTGATTGCAGTGTGGACAGATCAACAAATATAATCTCCGGGTCCCACTCAATAATTTTCTCCCTGGCAACTTCTGCAGTGCTGAGGTCCATGTCGTCATATGCAACATTCAGTGCGTTGGTGAAAAGAAATGGTGGATATGTTGGTTCGGTGGACTGAAGACCATGTGGTCCTGCGCGTGCAATACCGCCTATATAGCATGTAGTTTTCTCATCTTCAGGCACACTTGCAGTGCGTTCATTGAGGTCTGCCATGGTCTCGTCAAAGAATGAGATAACTTCTTCAGCACGCTCTTCTTTATCCATTACCTCGCCTATTATCCTCAGACTCTGGTACATACTTTCCCTGTTGTTTACCATGTCTCCATAGTTGAGTACAATCACAGGAATGCCTGTTTTTTCCTGAAGTTCTGCCGGGTCATAGCCTGAGGTTGAATATGTCTTGAGTATAACATCAGGTTGTGGGTCAAGTGCAAGTATCTTTTCCGGATTGTCATTTCCCCTGAATTCTCCAAAAATAGTGTAATTCGTACTGAAATGTGGATTTGCGAGGGCGTAAGGTCTTGCATCGTATAGTGAATCTCTTGCTTCGATACTGTCCACTGCGATTATTTTATCCTCTTCTTCAAGATATGTTAGAAGCCTGAGGGCTCCTGATCCTGAACATATTACATGCTCAGGTGATTCGGGGACTTCTACTGTCCTGCCAAGCGCATCTGTAACAGTGAATGTTGTTGTTTGTTCCTGTGTCTGGAGGCTCTGGGACATTGATGTACTGTCCATGCAACCTGAAATCAACGTTGAAACGACTATTAGCATTAGTAAAAATGCTATGGTCTCTATTCTAATTTCTTTCATTTATTTGTCTCCATTTTCGTAATAATATGTGGGTATTGCGTATTTAGTATTAAAATATTACTATTTAGTAACATAAACTGTTATGGTTATTATTTTATGTCATAAGTTAGCTAAGCTAATCTATCGGGTATCACGAAAGTGCAAGAAAATCATAAAAAATGTGAATTTGTATAAGTAAACAACGTGTCTGGTTGGATTGGTATTATTCCCTTTTCATAGTTTCAGCATGGGAAGTTGCGTGATTTTCTTGTCAGGAGATATAATAATGAAAAAAATGACATGGATAATGATTGTATTTGCTGCAATTTTGGTTTTGGTCACAATGCCTGTAAATGCATTAGATGTAACTTACAAGATCAGAAGTACTGTATATGACAACACCGATTCGTACACACCAGCTGGTGATTTCTATTGGGATGCCAACAGTTTTTCAGGATTCTGGTACCAAATAAAACCAGGTCTTTCAAGTGAGATCATTTACATTCATAATAGTGTAAATTCTTCATCAACTATTCAACTTAGGGATGAGATTGACGAAGGTGATCTCTATTATGTAAGCAAACCTCAGGCAAAGAAGACCAAAATTGGTGGTTCTGATGATGGGGCCACTTATATTGTTGATGAGGTTGACCTGAAAAAATACTATCTTATGGGCTTGTTTGGTTCCCAGTATGTTGCAATGCCTGAAGATTCATCTGACCTTTCAGCAGGTTGCAAGCCGGATGAAATAGCAAAGATACTGCTGCAATTTAGCAGTGATGATAAAAAACAGATGTTCTCTAAAGAAGAATGGGACCTTACAGATGGCTGGTCACTTGTGGTGCAACAGGTAGATGTTGAAGGTAACAAGGTATGGATACAGCTGAACAGGAATGGCGAAGAAGTAGACAGTGCTGTGGTGTCAGGTGATATGAACCTGACCAAACCTGAAAGGACGTATCTATACAAAGATAGTGATGACAACCCTATGTTCTACTGTTATGTCGATTCAATTTTTAAGGGAACAAGCGATGACTTTGTGGTTTTCAAATATGCTTTCCTTGTAGGTGATATTACTACTATTGAAAGTGGGGATACTTATGGCGTATTTGATGTACAGGGATTTGAGATTCCTGCTGTCATGAATGGTACTGATTATGTAGGAAGCGGTAGTGGGACTGTTCTTTACACAGGGGATGATGCACTTGTAATGTCAAGCAATGATGGTATCACTCTTGGTCCTAATGAGGTGATCGACCTTTATGGTGGTATATACCTTAAAACAGAGGACACAAGCGGGTCATGCCTGAAAATGACTCTTTGGAAGACATGTACTATTACAGTTGCAGATACAGTTACAGAGGAAGGGGATGTAAGTGTAGGGAACGACAATGATATCGTTGTTGTGGATATGGCTGAAGAGGAAACTGAAACTGAAAATGTGGGCAGTGTTAAAGACTACACTGATTTTTCGATGAGTGCTGAAGATACTGGTGGTGATGTGGTGCAAAGTTCTGTAGCAGCTCCGGGATTTGAGCTTCTTCTTTGTCTTCTGGGACTTTTAGGAGCATTGGGGATTAGGAAATACGAAAATACGAAATAGTAAATGTAAAAAAAGAAATCAATAGAGAAATGTTTGGAATTATTCCAGCCATTTCAACTATTTTTATATTTTTAGTTGTCTGTTACCATCCTCTGTTATAATCCTCAAAGCAAGGGATGCAGACTATTTCTCCATTCTGGACTCTTGCACGGGATTCTGCCATCATCTCTCCACACTTCGCACATTTGATTGAGTTGAATATCCTTGCTTTTACGGGAATCTTAGCATCAACAAATTTGATGTCAAACATTTCTTCAACGGGGGTGTTCCTCATGGTTATGGACACTCCGTCCCTGCACTTACTGTATTCTTTTATTTCTTCTTCTGTGGCTGTACCGCCCATAACTTTTGGACGCAGTTTGTTCATTTCAGGGTCAATGGCTTCGATGTTGAAACTTGCTTTCAGGGCAACCCTGACTGCTTTGTTGCTGTCTCTGCATATGAATGTGAAGACTTGCTTGGCGTGGTCTTTGTAAATGAGATTGCCTTTCCCGATCGTACATCCTGTGAGGACCTGCACTGCATCTACTCCACATGCATCGTTCTCTACGATGGTAACGAGCTCCTCATCTATGTCTCTCTCAGTCTCCAGCTTTTCGATTCCTGCTTTGGCAGCAATGTAGCCAATAGTAAGTCCGGGGCAGACATGTCCGTGAAATTTTGCGGCTTCTTCAAAAGTGGGTATTTGACGAGATGTGGTTTGGGTTGAAGGTTTGGATGGCATATTTATCACGGAAGGTAAAGTAGAGTAATATGTTTAATATCTTTCGTGTTATTAATTATTCTCCAATTTGTTTTTTGCAACTGTGATTCAAGTATATGGTGGCAAGATTTTGTGCTCTTAACTGGATAAATTATATCTGTTGTTATTATTTTTTGGTCACAGCAGGTAAATAATTAAAATTATATATATATATCCGACTTTTGTCCAGCAATAGATAATAGACGGAATGATTTTTTCAAGGCATCTTGAATTAATATCTACTTTAGAATGCTGGTATTTAGGTTCCGTAGAAATCCTCAATATTCAGACAAAAATAAAATCCTCAATAATTCAAAATATATTGCACAACATTGAAGATACTTGGTGAATTTGTTCGAAAGATGTCGATTTAAATATGATTTTTACAGAACCGGTACTTGCAAAATATAAGTGCAGTATATCTCTTATTTTCAGAGCTTACTAAATATACTATGTTTTAAATACAATGATTGTCTATTTACCCGGAGTGTGACAATGTTGCACAAATACTGAGGGATTGAAACCTAAAAGAGAGAGACTTATGAATTTTGACAAAATTAATATTAAAACCAGATTACTCTTATACATAGTTCTAAGTGTGACCATACTGATGGCCACAAGTACCTATATAACAGTTGACAAGGTGACAGAGCAGCAAATCAACGCGGCTTATTCAGAAGCCGAAAGTGTTGCTAAAAGTTATTCGTTCCAATATGACAGCGACATGCGGTCAAACCAGTTGCTTGCGCAAACCCTTGCACACACTATGGAAAACTATGACTCAAACAACAGAAATGAAGTAAATACCATTCTCAAAAGTTTGCTGGAAGAAAACCAGGGGATATTGGGGACCTATGTTGCATACGAGAACAATGCCTTCGATGGAATGGATGCAGAGTTTGCAAATACACAGGGACATGACACCACAGGACGATTTATACCCTACTGGTCCAGAAGTGGTAGTTCTGTTGCTCTTGCACCGCTTGCGGGATATGAGACCGATGACTATTATCAGTTACCAAAATCTCAGAAACAGGATGTTATTCTTGAACCTTTCCTATACGATGGAGAGATGATGGTCAGCTATGTTTCCCCGGTTATCAAAAATGGAGATTTCATAGGAATTTCAGGCGTAGATGTTTCACTGGACTATATTGATGAAGAAGTATCACAAGTCAAATTCTTAGATACCGGCTACGCTTTCATAGTGAGTAATTCTGGCCTGCTCATCTCAAGTCCTACAGAAAAAGAATGGATTGGCACCATGTCCCTTACTGATTTCAATGATCCTGTTATGGATCAGATGACAATTGACATCAAAAATGGGAAAGGAGGCAGAATAGGTATCATTGATCCTATAACCGGCAAGGAAGTAAGTATGACTTACGAACCTATGGAAACCGCAGATTTTGCATTCGTCCTTGTCACTCCATATGATGAAATGATTGCAAATGCAGTAGCCCTTAGGGACCAATTGATAATTATTTCTTTAGTTGCAATCATTGCAATGGCTGGAATTGCTTTCCTCATAGCACGATCTGTTACTAAACCAATTGAAGGTATCGTTAAAGACTTTGATGATCTTGCAAAAGATACTCTTGCAGGTAAGCTTGACAGAAGAGCAGATACCAACGTAGCTATTGACTTTGAAGCAATACCCAGAGGTTTTAATCAGGTATTAGAGGCTGTTGTAGTTCCTTTGAACGAAGCTGCAAGGGTTATTAACTCCTATGCAGAAGGAGATTTGAGCACCAGAGGAACAATAGATGCAAAAGGTGACTTCAAACTATTAGGTGATACACTGGATGGTTTTGGCGATACACTACAGAGCATCATCAATGATTCATGCGAAGTCCTTGCTTCCATTTCATCCAATGATCTGACAAAGAAAGTCAGTGTTCATGGAGTTGGAGATTTCGTACAACTCACTGAAGGTGTGGAGAATTGCAGGTTATCACTGAATGAGGTCGTCACTCTTGTGACAGAGAATGCTGAAAATATCGCTTCCACTGCTCAGGAAATGTCTGCAGCCAGCGAGGAATTGACAGCTACTGCAGAACAAATATCCGGCACTATATCTGAGATATCAAAAGGTACACAGGCGCAGTCCGGAAAAGCTGTAGAGGTCTCAAGAGCAATGGATGATATGAGTCTCACTGTTCAGGAAGTAGCTACTAACTCAGGGAATGCAGCACAAAATGCTATCGAAGCCAACACCCTCATACAGGGTCTTGGCGAAATGTCCCAGGACCTCAAATTAATGATGGAAAGTATAAAATCTGCAGTTGGAGAGTCTTCAGATGTCATCAATGAACTCGATGAGAAATCTAAACAGATCGGTGAAATCGTCAATCTTATTACCAGCATTGCAGATCAGACCAATCTGCTTGCTCTTAATGCAGCAATCGAAGCTGCCCGTGCAGGCGAACATGGTCGTGGATTTGCCGTAGTTGCGGATGAAGTCAGAAAACTTGCCGAAGATTCGGGCAATGCAGCTAAACAGATTGCACAACTGATCGATCAGATGCAGGCCGGAACCCAGGATGCGGTTTCCTCTATGGGGAAAGGTTTAGATGAGGTCGATACAGGAGCAGTTTCTCTTGAGAAGTCGGTTCTTGCGATAGGAAAGGTTGTTGAAGGCGGAGATACTATAGCCAAGATGGTACAGGATATTGCCGCCGCCGCACAGGAACAGTCAGCTTCTATTGAAGAAGTTACTTCTTCTGTGGAGGAGGTATCTGCTATCTCTGAGCAATCTGCAGCAGAGGCGCAGGAAGCTTCTGCTTCTGTAGAAGAACAGACCGCTTCTATGCAAGAGCTCTCAAACTCTGCCCAGGAACTTGCGGGTGTGGCAGCCAATATGCAGCTGGTAGTGTCTAAATTCCGCCTGGACACTGCAGGTGCAGATGTACTCATGGAGTCAGGTAGTGAGGGTAGTGGCAAAAGGGAAAACCCGGTGTCTTCAAAGATGAAGTCAGAACCTTCCGAGCTTTTAAAGAATGCATTAGTTTGATGCGGTGAAACTCTCTCATTGCAGGATCAATTGTTAAATATGGCAGCTCTTCTACAGAGCTGCCTCAATTGATTACATGGCATCTTTGTAGTATTCAGGAAGCTTAAGGTTGGTTTACTAACAAGATACTTCAAAAGAATGTATAAAATAGTATCATACTATTGAACTTTGTAGTATTGTTCCATTTTTTTTTTTTTTTTTTTGGAGCAGGGACTCAGTTGGTGTTTTCACTTTAAACTCGGTATATATATATAGAAATCAATATATACAAGTTACATTCATAAAATAGTTGTGAAATAATGATCGATATTCTACGTATTCAACATGATGTGGTCTTAAGTTCCACAAACAGCCTTCATGAAAACTTAAACGTGCTTCTTGATGATATGCTTGAATTTGATGCAGTTGATTCAGGAGCAATCCATTTTATTTATGAACATACTGGTTATCTTGAGTTTGTTGCATCTAAGGGTTTTTCACCAGAATTCAATAAATATCTGAATGAAATAAAAAAACCAACTCCTATTATGAAGTCAGTGATGTCTGGCAAACCCTCTGTTACCAAAGGCCCGGATATAAAATCTTCAGGCGTATGCGAGAGTTGTTCTTCTGAGAATCTGTGTGTAATATTGTTTTATCCGATAAAGCGAAATGATGAAGTTATAGCTGTAATGAGTATTTGTTCTCATTCCATTAGCGAAATTCCTGAACATGTCATGATTGTACTTGAGACGATCATTGCACACGTGGAAAGTATAATTGTACGCAATAAGGTTGAAGCTAAATTAAATAGTCTACTTATGTTTGGAAAATTGCTTTCTGAGATATCCACTAATTTTATAGGTATGGAACCTGAAAAAATAGATGAATCCATTAATGAAACCCTGGGAAAAATAGGTGAAATGACAAGGGTAGAAAAAGTCGGGATTTTCATGTTCTCTGGTGATTACATGTCTGTTAATGGAATTCATGAGTGGTGTGCGGAAGGCATTGAATCTGACATTAAATATTTCGATAATTTATCTATAAGTGCACATTCCTGGTGGATAAAAAATGTGTTCAAGGAAGAACCATTTTTTATAAATAATATTGAAGACCTGCCTCCGGAAGCCATTCTTGAAAAAACAGTGTTAAGAGAAACGAATACAGTTTCCTTATTAGTTGTGCCAATGGCGTACCGTGGGAAAATCATGGGTAATTTGTGTTTAGCATATTCAAGTATCAAAAAATGGCCGGAAGGGTACCTGAAAATTCTCAAGTTGATGGGTGAGGTATTTGCAAATACACTTGAACATAAACGTAAAGAATCTAAAATTAAGGAAAGTGAGTGTAAATACAGGCGGATATTTGAAGAGATGCATGATATTTACTTTGAAACGAAGATTGATGGGACTATAATAACCCTTAGTCCATCCATAACCTCGCATCTAGGATTTGAACCTGAGGAATTGATCGGTAATTCAATAGGTGCATTATATAGTACTCCCCAAGAACGGCAGAATGTGCTTGATGCGCTGAAAGTTTCAGGACATTTGACTAACTACGATATTCAGCTTAAAAATAAAAATGGAAACTTGATACATTTATCTGCAAATACTCATCTGGTTTACGGAGCTGATGGTAAACCAGAAAAAATGGCAGGTGTTGTACGTGATTTTACAGAGGTCAAGAACATAGAAAAGATGCTTATAAAAGCAAAACTGCTGCTTGAGAATGCATCGAACACAAAAAGCGAATTTCTATCAATAGTGAACCATGAATTGCGTACTCCCTTGACTCATGTTATGGGATATTCCGAAGTTCTTTTAGAGGGGTATTATGGTACTCTTAATACAAATCAGGCAAAATGTGCTGAAACAATACTGGATGCAGGTTCTAAATTATTAGAATTACTAACCTCTCTGAATTATGTTGCTGAAATAGAAGGGGGTAAAATGGAACTTGATATTACCGAGTTCTCATTATTATCTCTCATCTCAGAAATTCAAAAGATCACAGGTTCAATGGCTGCAAAAAAGAACATATACCTCAAATTCAAGGTTGACTTTAATATTGATAATGTAAATGCTGACCGATCCAAGCTTAAGATTATATTACTCAACCTAATAAGCAATGCTATAAAATTCACTCAAAATGGTGGGGCAGTAACTGTAGATGCTATGCAGCATACAAACCAAAGTCTCCATATTAGCGTCAAAGATACGGGAATTGGGATATCGGAAGAGGATCAGGTACTGCTTTTTAAACCTTTTGTGCAGCTGGAACCGGTTCTGAATCGTAAAAACGGAGGTGCAGGCCTTGGGCTTGCGCTTGTAAAAGAATTTGTTGAGGTCCAGGGAGGCAATATCCGGTTGGAGAGTGAAATTGGTAAAGGGAGTACATTTGAGTTTACTATTCCAATGCAATGTTCTGCATGAGCTTTTAGCTTTATAAAATCAAATACTGGATTTTGATTGTTCCTCCAATATTTTGTTATACCAGATTATTTTTGAAATCGATGGTCTTTGTTTCAATGACCATATACAGTAGTGTTTTTCCTGCTTGCCAATGAACAACATTGGAGACATTATCAAAATGACGCACAGATTCGGATGCCTGAAAACCGTGTAACGTATCCTATCAGTTTGTTCTGTATCATCTGGCTGGGATTCTCACATCTGCCTCGCCAAAAATGACATTGCAAAAAGATTGGATTAAATTATTTCCATAAATCTAAAAATCAAAAAGGTAACTTATATTTGGAGTAAAATACACTAAAAAAGTAGAATAGTGCTCCGATGGGGATTCGAACCCCAGTGATGAGGCTCATTGTAATCCCACCGTGCATGCTTCCTCCATGATATTGAGCTAAACAGCGCGAAGACAAAAAAACTGCCTAGTGTTTGTAGGGGTTAACGACTCCCCATAATGGAGGTACAATAATTCTTTATGCTGCTCATTGATTTATACTTTTTGTTGTGGTTTGTTCGTCCTCAATAAAACACTTGTGTAGAGTAATTCTTATATAGAAATACTTCAAACAGTTTTGTGTCAGATTTAACGACCTGACAACTAACGAATTTAAGAAGTGAAGACAAAATGAAGGCAAATAATACGAATAGCGATAGCTCTGGTTCTCATGCTAGTGCTCTTGTATCGAATGAAAACTTTGATGTATTGATTTCAGAAATTAATTTAAAAACTGCAAACCTGAATGCATTCTTTTCTATCCTGCAGGCCAGGTTAGAGGCTACACTTTCCAATGAAAAGGCGGACCCTTCTTTAACCCCCACTCGTACCATCCACACCATAGGGTCCGCTCTTCTACCTCCTCTGATTACTCGTGAAGAGATCGAGGAATTCAAAAAGCAAGAACTTGCAAAGCTGGGTCTTGATTACATACCTCAAGTACTGGCTGAGTTTCAGGAGGGAGAGTAAATGAAACTCACTCCCGTCGTGCGTGTTCGCTGGGTAATCGCAGACCCAGACGATGAGGCAGGCTCCAGTATAATAACAGGCATGCACCCTGATCAGATGTCCAGTGCTAGCCTTCGTACAGATAATGATGGATACGTGTATGTTTCCTGGCTGGAAATTATTCCCGGGTGGAAAGCAGAATTATATGGCTTTTCAAAAGCTGTGGTCCGGGGTGGGCTAATACTCATGTCAATTTTGTACTTTTGGACTTTTGGTGTAGTTGTATTTCAATCATTTGGGGTGATCTAAATGACCTCTGATCAAACCTTTCCTGAATGTGTTGAAGTCTTCCCTGATCATTCGCCTGTAATCACAATAGAAGCACGCATTGTAAGCAAGCTTACAGGCATACCTGCAGAGAAACTGCAGGAGATCAAGGATGCACCAAAACCTACGGATGGCCCATTCACTCCTGAAATTGTGAAATATGGCGAAGCTTATCACTTTTTGATTGGCGCTGTTTCTGGATCAGTTCTCACAATCAGATATGTGTTCTATTTCCCTGTTGAGATGGCTATGCAGATCTATGCAGGATTCATGCTGCTACTCATACTATTTGCATTACTGGCTGGATGGAAAGCCACACGTGCCAGGTACATAGAACACTACCACAAGTATCTCACTCTGGAACACTCAGAAGGAGATGATGAGTAATGTCTGGAGAAATCACTATCAACGTACTTTTATCACCGTCTCCTGAACTCGTGGGTCTGCTGACGCAGATATTAGGTGAGGCACATGAAAACTGTCAAGAAGCTATATGTGAGGAATCCGTGGACCATATGGACCCCATAGAAAGCAATCAAGAGGAACTCCGACAACAGAGTGAAGGATCCTGTGTTGATGGGTTTTTATGTTCTGAGTGTGGCTGTCTGGTAGATCTTCATAAGATGATATCCCAGGAACTGACTGGTGATGAAAAGGTGTGTGAATCTTGTTTCCACTCTGATGAATACCAGTCGAGAGGGACTAAGGAGCGTGAACAAGAAATATCCAAAACTGAACAGCCATTGCTCTACAATCCGCCCTCAAATGAATGGAGAGATCTCACGGCTGTTAAAAATCTCCAGTGCCGTATTCATAATGATTCTATTGAGCTTCGTAAAGATGGTGTAGACTGCGATAAATGGTCATTAGACGTTATCTACACCCTGCTTGACCTAGACAATAAATCTCGGTCCAGTGAAATCAAATCACTCACAAAAGATGTGAAATATGGACCACTGAAGAGCACAGCATTGAATCAGCTTATCCTTGCTATTGAGAGTAGGGAGGTGGTTTTGCCGGGAGGTGATGAGTAATGTGTTGCTGGCAGAGATTCATAGAGATCTATTCACGCGAGAATTTTAAAGATCCGGAAAAGAGCCAGGATGATAGTGCAGATGAGGTGATGCATTGATGTCTGAATTCAAGCTCACTCAACAAGAAAAGAAGAACTGGAAAAGGTTCCGTAAGCTCACAAAAAGAAAACCTGGCACACCTCTTAAAAAGATACCTATTGAACGTAGAGAGAAGGCTGTGGCTTTGTATCTTGAAAGCAAGTCAATAGGGTATGTATGCGGCCAGATGAATATGGGCAGGCAAACGCTGACCAAAATATTGGACCTGTATGAGGTGGCGTACTGATGTCTGATACATCAAAATCCACAGACATTGAACTAGAAGGGAAAGAGGACAAATCCTTACATTCTTCTGCAAAAGTTCACCGTCGGATAATCAGGAGAGTCATGCACAGAGGATTTAAGAGTCACATTCGAGCCTGTCCTGTGTGTGGTCACTACATCTGCAGATGCCAGGATATCAAACGAGGGGATGAGGTCAACAAGAAGGTGAGGAAATGACCGGACCGCTCGAAGGATCCCATCCTGCAACAGGCCTCTGCAGGAAAGTAAAGTGCAGGCATCTCCAACCTGAAGAGATTGATACTGTAAGAGGGCCTCGTACCAGCTGGTACTGTGACCTTACCAATAAGATTCCTGGAAACATGGGAGAATGTCCTCTGGATGCTCCGGAGGAGGTCATGAAGGTCCTTGCAGTACGCCAACCCTGGGCTTCACTTATTGCCATGGGAATTAAGGTCCTGGATATCAGGTCTATGGACTGCCACTATAGGGGACCTGTGGCGATCTATGCAACCCGGCGGGATGTCCGCAGGAAGGAATGGAAATACTTCACGGAGGTCCTGGGGAGGAAGATCTCCTCACTTCCCCATGGAAAGATCTTATGCGTGGTGGATATCTCCGGAACGATTCCATTTGACAATCCGGAAAAGTTCGCTGCATACTCAGAGTGTCACTATCTCAGCCCCTTCTTTTTTGAAGAAGGAATGTGCGTACATGGCTGGATCTTCCAGAATGTAAGGCATGTGGAGCCTGGAGTAGGGTTCAAGATGCCAAAGGGCTGCATCAACTGGTCGAAGATAAGGACCTCAGTGATTGATTCTTACCTTCCTGCAGCTGCAGATCAGGAGGTGATAGCTTGAGGTATATTCCTCGAAAGGTTGAATCTTCGGTCCGTGTTTGTCCCGGAGGAAAGATATTGACACGTCCTAATCCATACGGTCCCAGAGTCCGGAGTGCTCTCCCTATGCGAGTACATCGCAGGCCTGCCAGAATTACCAGGATAGCCAGGATCTGGAGGAATGGATCCAAAAGCATTCCTCATGATATTGTCCGGAGGGGGTGATAACTTGAAATTCACAATATCATCAGGTCCGTTCAACGTACCGATTGTGGAGCATGTTGTCATTGTAAAAAGTAGATCATTCACTGAAGCCAGATGGAATTGGGAGATCCTCAAATCGGAGTTATATGCACGTTTTCCGCATCTGAAAAAGACGAGATCCTACAGTATGGCCAGTGAATATGACCATGAATCTGGAATGTACTGTGAGAATGTCTTGATCTATATCGAGTGTGACCAGAAGATTCTCAAGGATGTCTGTGAAAAACATGGAGGCGAGTACGTATGAGTACGTACGATTGGAAGGATGTCCTGGTGTGGGATAAATGTAAGCTCCCTGCAGTGAGGAGATGCTCACCATGAGCCAGACCTTTAGCTATGACTCAATCATAGGAGCTCTGTGTGACTCTCCAGAACACGCTGGAGCTTCTAATATTGTATGGTCCATATCTAAGGCCACGGAGCAGATGATCACAGCTTTCACAAAGGTGGTAGCGTGACCTTCCATAACAACTTTTCTAATGATCTCCAGAAGGACCTCCTTGGTTTCTTCTGGATTTACTTGACTGAAATAGGAGTGTGATTTTCAAAATTTAGAATACGCATACGTACCCATACGTATCCCAAAAATCCCCGGACCCCTAACACGTATCGCTATGCTGCGGCGTAGCCTAAAAGGTAACTGAGCCGAGGCTCTGTTGCCTTGGCATGCGTACGTACCCATACGTACGTATGCGGCTTTCGGTTTTTTCCGGGTATTATTCAATTTGAAAATCGACACGAAATGTAGGAGGTGGTATTATATGAAAATCAAAACTACAACTTCTATTGATCCTTACTTAAAATCATCATTTGAATCAACTCAATCTCTTCACAATAAATCATTCTCTGAAGTTTTGGAGGCAGGAATCAAACAGATCCTGGAAGAAGTATCTCCGCTAGACTATGTGCAGCTTACTATTTCTCAGAAAGAACAGGAATTATCTGAACTCCGGGCAAAATTTGCTGAGCTGGAAGTCCTAGAGAAGCAGAGAAAGGTCAGCAAAAAAGTAGAGTCTGAAAAAGATGGAGGACTGGATATCTATCTCGAAGATTTCAGAAATAAGAGATTTTCAGAACATGTAGAATCTGCTGTGAAAATGCTTAGAAAAGGTTCGGAACCAAATTGGAAAAACATGGCCCCACGGTATCAATTCTCAAATGTAAATGATTTTAAAAAATGGTTTTTTGGAAAGATGAATGAAGAAGGGATTGTCCTCTGACAATTCCTGCATCTCATAATATAGGACGTGAAAACATGAGTGTTTTAACCGATGAACAAAAAGAAAACTTGAACAAATACAGTTTTTGCATCATCGTAGGGAAAATAAACGAAGGTATGAGCTACAAAGCCATTCAATTAACAGACGAAAAACCCCATAGAAGAGAAAGGCAATGAGAGATGGGTGTTTGATGGACTTGGATCTGGTAGTTCTTTTTCAGTCTTCCCACAGAAATAACATTTAGTTTCGAAGTTATTTGATGAATCAGCACACATATTTTATATATTTTCTTTGTTAATGTAATAATTCTATCAAGAGTATATACTCTCTAATTTTGCAATAAAAGACATCAAATAACAAATGGCTTATATCACTATATAAATATTGTATAGGTAATTACTACAATGATAAAATTCTTGCCAAAAATATGAAACTTATATTAAAATTTGAATCAAATGGCAGATTAAAACGATTTTGAGGAAATGAAAAACCAATTTAGAGGAGAAAAGCAAAAATGAATATCTCACAAATCGAAGACAACCTGCAAAAATTAATCGCCTCTTTATCGGAAGAAACTTTTATTTATGATCTACTTTTAACTTACGACTTGCCTAAGGCATCAATTACAAGATTAAAGAAAGGAAACCTAAACCTTTCAAAAGTAGATGGTGAAGTTTCTTGGAAAAAAAAGGTATTCTTTAAAGAAGTCTTAGATCAAGATTTACATATATCCATTTCTGAACTGGTCAATGACATTAAACATGACCAGAGGTTTGTAATTGTTACTGATTATAAAACGCTTTTAGCAATTGATACCAAAACACAGGATAAACTGGATATTGAGCTGAAAGATCTCCCTAAACACTATGATTTCTTTTTACCCTGGGCAGGTATGGAAAAAACCCAACATCAAAACGAGAACCCAGCTGATGTTAAGGCAGCCGAGAAAATGGCAAAGCTCTTTGATGAAATTAAAAAAGATAATCCAGATGATTCACCTGAGTTTATTCATGGATTGAATGTCTTTCTCTGCCGTTTGCTTTTTTGCTACTTTGCCGAAGACACTAACATTTTTGAGGAAAGTCAATTTACTAATGCCCTTGCTTCACATACACAGGCAGACGGAAATGACTTGAATACTTATTTAGACAATCTCTTTGAGGTGATGAACACACCTGAAAAAGACCGCAAAGACTTGCCCGTCTACCTCGATGCTTTTCCCTATGTGAACGGTGGTTTGTTCAAGCAAAGATTGCAAATTCCGAGATTTACCAGACGTTCACGCCAGGCAATCATTGACAGCGGTGATCTGGATTGGTCGGTCATTAATCCTGATATTTTTGGCTCCATGATGCAGGCTGTTACCACTCCTGAACATCGGGGCGGTTTTGGTATGCATTACACTTCTGTACCTAACATAATGAAGGTAATTGAACCACTCTTCCTTAACGACTTAAAAGAAGCATTCGGAAAGGTCAAAGGCAACCAAAATAGACGCAATAAATTGCTTAAAAGATTACAAACCATTAAAATATTCGATCCGGCCTGTGGCAGTGGTAATTTTTTGATTATTGCTTATAAAGAACTCCGTAGATTAGAGATGGCAACATTAAAAGAACAGCGTAGTTCATTGCCGATTTCAGGTGTCTCCCTTGGACAATTTTACGGTATTGAATTGGATGATTTTGCTCATGAAATAGCCCAACTGTCCCTTTGGCTGGCAGAACATCAAATGAATGTGGAATTCTTCAATGAGTTTGGACGTACGAATCCAACACTGCCACTTAAAGAAGCAGGAAATATTGTGGAGGGGAATGCTTGCAGGATTGATTGGGAAGAGGTGTGTCCTAATAAAGAAGGGGAGGAAATCTATCTTTTAGGAAATCCTCCTTATTTAGGTTCAAGTATGCAAGACAATAATCAAAAAGATGATTTAGCAACTGTGTTTAAAGGATTTAAAAATTATAAAAACCTTGATTATATTGCATGCTGGTTTAAAAAAGGTGCAGATTATATTAATCAATCGAATTCAAAGTTTGCTTTCGTTTCAACAAATTCAATATGTCAAGGTGAACAAGTTGATCTTTTATGGCCCTACGCTTTTAACCAAAATTTGGAAATAAGCTTTGCTTATAAATCTTTCAAGTGGACTAATAATGCAAAAAAGAAAGCAGCAGTTATAGTTGTGATTGTGGGAGTTAGAAATTCTTCAAGTAAAGTAAAACATCTTTTTGTAGATGGCCTTAAACAAGAAGTATCTAACATAAATCCATATTTGTCAGTAGGTTCCAATATTAGTTTGCCTAGAAGAAGCAAACCCATCAGTAGAATTCCTGAAATGCTCTATGGCAATAAGCCAACTGATGATGGTAATTTAATATTAGACAAACAAGAAGTTGATGAACTAAATGAAAGGTATCCTCAGTCAATACAATATATAAAGAAATTTAGTAGTGGGGGTGATTTCTTAAATGGTAATGAACGTTGGTGTCTTTGGATTACGGATAATCAGGTTGGAAATGCTCAAAGTATACCTCCAATATCTGATAGATTAAAAGCAGTTGCAGAATTTCGAAGAAAAAGTAAAGCTCAGTCCACTGTTGAGTATTCAATTTATCCTAATCGATTCAGACAAATTACGTACCGAGAAACTCAAGCGATTATTGTTCCCTTAACTTCGTCTGAAAGAAGAGAGTACATTCCTTTTGGTTATGTAAATGCTGATACGGTTGTCTCTAATTCTTCCAGTGTCATATATAGTACTGATCATTGGATATTCGGAATTGTTTCCTCCAAAATACATATGTTGTGGGTCAAAGCAGTTGCTGGTCGATTGAAATCAGATTATAGATATTCTTCTGCACTTTGTTACAATAATTTCCCATTTCCCATTATTTCTGAGCGATACAAAGAAGAAATAACTAAATCTACACTCCGTATTTTGGAAGAACGTGAAAAACATCCTGAAAAAACCCTAGCTCAACTATACGACCCCGATAAAATGCCAGAAGGTTTGCAGGAAGCTCATCGTTTAAATGATTTGGCTGTGGAGTGTTGCTATCGCAGTAAGCCTTTTGAAAGTGACGAAGAACGGCTGGAGTATTTATTCAAGCTCTATGAAAAAATGACTTCTGAAGAACAGGAAAATAAAGCTCAAAAAACGAGGAGATAATATGACGGACATAGTACATGTAACATACAATCAAACAGGTGAAAGCACTAAAAACGATTCCTTAGGCATGCGTGATATGCAAGCCAGGGCATATGAATCAAGGGATGCACAATATCTATTGCTTAAGGCACCGCCTGCATCTGGTAAATCTCGTGCTTTGATGTTTTTGGCTTTGGATAAATTGAAAAACCAAGGCATTCAAAAAGTCATTGTAGCTGTTCCTGAGCGTTCTATTGGAAGTTCATTTGCTAAAACTGATTTAAGATCACATGGCTTTTTTGCTGATTGGGAACCCAATGATCGATACAATCTTTGTACACCTGGAAGTGACGGAAGCAAAGGCAAAGTAGAAGCCTTTCACAATTTCATGGACAATGACGAAGAGATCCTTATTTGCACGCATGCTACCCTTCGTTTTGCATTTCAGGAATTGGACGAAGCTAAATTCAATAACGTCTTGCTTGCTATTGATGAATTTCACCATGTTTCAGCCGATGTGAACAGTCGTTTAGGAGAATCACTGCGCGATATTATGATGAAATCTTCAGCCCATATTATTGCTATGACAGGCTCGTATTTCAGGGGTGATAGTGTCCCTATTCTGGAACCAGAAGACGAAGCTAAATTCACCAAAGTAAGTTACAATTATTACGAACAGTTAAACGGCTACACATATTTGAAATCGCTTGGAATTGGCTATCATTTCTATCAAGGTAAATACACCTCTGCCATTTTAGAAGTTCTGGACACGGATAAAAAGACAATTCTGCATATTCCAAATGTCAATTCTGGAGAGTCCACTAAAGACAAACACAACGAGGTCGATTTTATTTTGGATGAAATTGGTACAGTACTCAGACAGGATGCTGATACAGGGGTTATCCATGTTAAAAGGGAAGCAGATGGTAAGATCTTGAAAGTAGCTGATTTAGTCGAAGACAGTCCAAAAGAAAGAGATAAGATCGTTAACTACCTGAGAAATATTGAATCAATTGATGATATGGACTTGATAATTGCTCTTGGTATGGCAAAAGAAGGGTTTGACTGGCCTTATTGTGAGCATGCTTTGACCGTTGGTTACAGGGGTTCATTGACAGAGATCATTCAAATAATAGGGCGTGCTACCAGAGACAGCAGTAATAAAACACATGCCCAGTTCACAAATCTAATTGCTCAACCTGATGCTGCTGACGACCTGGTGAAGCTATCGGTTAATAATATGCTCAAAGCCATTACAGCTTCTTTGCTGATGGAACAGGTCCTAGCTCCTAATTGGAAATTTAAGACCAAACTTTCAGACGATGATGAAGCAAAACCTGGTGAGATCAAAATAAGAGGCCTTAAAGAACCAAGTTCCAAGCGGGTAAAAGACATTTTGGAATCAGACATTAATGATTTGAAAGCAACTATACTTCAAGATGACACCATGCTTAAAGCCATGCCAGGTAATGTGGACCCTGAAGTCATTAACAAAGTTCTCATACCAAAGATTATCAGGATAAAGTATCCTGAATTGTCAGATGATGAAGTTGAAGAAGTTCGTCAGCATGTAGTAGTTGATTCGGTTATTAAAAATGGAGAAATAAAAGAGTCTGGAGATAAGCGTTTTATCAGAATGGCAGACACTTTTGTGAACATTGATGACATACACATTGATCTCATAGATCAGGTGAATCCTTTCCAGAAAGCCTTTGAGGTTCTTTCCAAGTCAGTTACCACACAAATTCTAAAAATCATTCAGGAAACCATTGAAGCAACTAGGATCCGAATGGATTTTGAGGAAGCCAAGATTCTATGGCCTAAAATTCAGGAGTTTGTTAAAACCTATAACAAACAACCAAGTCTGAGTTCAAATGATCCACTAGAAAGAAGAATGGCTGAATGCATTATCTATTTGAAAGAAGAAAAGCGAAAGCAAGGTGCTTAAAATGGATAAGGAGAGCGTTTTACATGAAATATTCAACTCCGATCATATGGGTTTGCTTGATGTAAAGCCCAAAAAATCTTCTGCTCTAGGCAGTGATGACCGTTTGCTTGCATCTTTTCAAGAGATTAATCACTTCATTGAAAAACACAAAAGAGAGCCTCAACCAAATGCTGGAAATATTTCTGAACATATGCTTTACTGCCGCTTGAAAACCTTCAGAGAAGATGAAGACAAGAATCTGGCTTGTAAATTATTTGATAAGTACAGCTTACTCAAAAATGAAAAGAAGGAAATAAACTCAATTGATGATATTTTTGGTGACGATTCTCTTGATATTCTGGGTGGTGATTCAAAAGGATTGTTTGATTTCAAACATATCCCAAAAGAAACGACCATGCCGGATTATGTTGCAAGTAGAAAACCATGCCAAAATTTTGAAGAATTTGAATCCCTGTTTATACAATGCCAATCCGATCTGGCAAATGAAAAGCGTAGATTATATCCATTCAAAAATGAACAGGATATTGTCGAAGGCCATTTCTTTGTATTGAAAGGATTATTGCTTTATGTCGCTCAAGTTGGAAAAAAATCCAGTGAAAAAGGCAAAATAAATGCTCGTCTAAGATGCATATTTGAAAATGGGACTGAATCAGACATGCTTTTAAGATCATTATCTGCAGAACTTTATAAGAATGGTCGTCGAGTATCGGAAAATGAAGATGGACTACTCGGTGACCTAAAAGGTATTACTGAAGAGGATAAAGAAACCGGGTTCATTTATATTCTAAAGTCATTGAGCAGCGACCCTAAAATAAGAACTATTTCAAATCTTTACAAGATTGGATATTCAAATGTACCAGTTGAGGAAAGAATAAAAAATGCTGAACAGGAACCGACATATTTAATGGCACCTGTCAAACTGGTTTCAATATTCGAATGTTATAATCTAAATCCACAAAAACTGGAACAATTAACCCATAACTTTTTTGGAAAAACTTGCTTGAATTTAGATATATTTGATAAGAATGGGATACGGCATACTCCACGAGAATGGTTTATAGTACCATTAGACGCAATCGAAGAGGCTATTGAATTCATAATTTCTGGTGATATTCTCGATTTTCGTTATGATATAGAAAAGGAACAGATTGTGGCAAAGTAAAAAATGGGCTCTGTAGAAATCCTATCATAACACACATATATGGAATGAAGAATGAATGCACTACATTTCAAATTTATGATGAGCTATTTTCAAGATAGTTATTGCCCATTAAATACATTATGGGTATAATCGGAACCTATTTCCATCCTACCAGCCTTCTCCGGATCTCCACCTTCTCGCCGTCCGTGAAAGGCAAGCCCTGATAATGCAGCATAGATGTCAAACTATCATGTCCCTGGCGCAAACAGATCACGTTAATTGGAATCTCTGCAGTGATCATCCAGGACTCTATACTTTTTCTGGTGGTTTTGCTACTCAACCCTAATGAGTTAAGGCCGGATTTTTCACTCCATCTCAAAAGGTTCTCATTCCAGGCAGATCTCGAAGGTGGCCTTTTATTCTTGAAGAAATAGTCCAGGACATTCTCCAGCTGGCCAGGGATGGGATGCACATACCTTTCAAGCTGCTTTCGTTTTGCCTTCTTCTGGGCTTCCTCCGGAAGATGTATTGTCTTGCGGATCTTCCACCACCATTGCGGATGATCATGCAACCTCTGGACCTCAACATATCTCATCCCTGACCAAAAGCAGACATCAAAGATAGTTTTAAGATACATCTGAGGGATACTATCTCTTAGTAGATCAACCTCATAAGGTCCTAGGACCCTAACACCATTAACCAGGATAGGCTCCGTTTTTATCATGCTGTTTTATTATAACAACAAAATTCTATTAGTTTCTATGGTTCTATCCTGGGAAATCTCCCCGGGTTCTGCAGTGAAAAGCTGTCGTTATAGGTGAAAACGACAAGACAAAATTAGTATTTTCTTAAACATCATGGGGGGATACTGGAAACCATTAAGTGATGTGTTTCTTGATTACATAAACCATCCTGAAGCCAAATTTGAAGGGGAAGTTGGGATTTTAGAGAGAAGGCATCTGAAGCCTAGTGGATGTGTGTATATTGGCAAGGAAGCAAATAAGATTGAAATGCAGGAGCTTGAGAGCAATACTGTTGAGATGTATCATGATATTGAAAAGATACGGGAGTTTGTTATTGGTTTAACTCCCGCTGAAGCTCGGGAAATTGGGATTAAGTACAGGAGTACATTGAAGAAACTGAAGGATAGGGTGAAGGAAGAAGATTTTAATTTGAATACGAAGGAGATGAGGAATATATTGGAGAAATGTCGTTATGACATTTCCTCATATTCAGGATCTTCAACTTTACCCATAAAGAGTATACAGCCTGTTCTCTTATCTTCAATGATGAACAAAAACGGATGATTTGCTTCGAACTCCCATGGAGAATCAGGTGCACCTTCCTCTTCCATAACTACGGCTGTTGCAGCAGTGGCTTCAGTACCTTTTTCATTTACACCTATAAACGCCTGATGATAAACCTCTGATATAGATAAGCTTCCTTCTGGCAGCTCTTTAATATCGAAAATACCCGTAAAGTTGGCAGAACTTGGATTGAAAGCATCGACAACCCCCATTTCTATTAAATGAGGTTTTAATTCAGCCCCGGTATTAAACTTAAATTTTGGTATCAAAGTTTTGACATAGTGTTTAGTTTGCATATCAGCCTTCAATTTATTATAATACTTAAAACTAAATTCATCTTCAAATGCTGCAATATTTTTTTCTTTTGGGAGGACTATGTACATACATAGGTCGTTGCCTTTGTATGGCAATTCTAATATCTTCGCTTTTTGATCATCTCCATAGTTGAACTTCTGCACATTGTACATTGTATCAACAAGTTTCTCCTCTCCATTTGAAAGAGTGAATGATCTTTCCCGTGTAGCAGGCTCTTCAAATTCATACACCCATTTTCCATTGAAATAAACTGTATTTGTAATCACTAATCTTGTATTGGAATCAATTCCATTTTTGGGTATAAGATCTTTTATTTTGTCATTGGTTTTTTCCGCAATCCAAGTGTTAATGGTATCTGCAGATTTCTCAGGTTCACCTATAAAATTAAGTGGTGTTACCATTCCATCGTAGTAGTTTTTGGCATTGAATGCATATTGTTCATTCAAAGGATATTCATCAAGAACCCATAGTGCATTTGCTGTTTCCAAATCATATGCGGCGTTGTCAGAATTGATTGCATCTATCATCTCTTTTGAACTCCCTTCAAGAATAGGTTTGCTGAGAGGATAGTAAAATACGTTTGCCATTTGTTCTTTTGTAGAACCTTCAGCTCCGTCATAACAAATAGCCATTGCAGTAAATATGCTGTAGGGTGAAAAGAAAACATTTTCATCGTTGTTTTTTACCATTGAATACATATCAAAAGCAAAAGCATTATTTGCGGCTGCAATATCGTAATCTTCAACCGATTCTGCATTTATCGTAGTTTTTGCGTTTACAGTCGAATCTTCAATACATCCAATACACAGTAGTGCAAGTAAACTTAACAATGTAACTAAAATAATTTTTGTTTTATCCATAATTTATGATTCATACAGGAATACTTAAAAATTTTTAATATTCTCGTAAATAATAATATTGCACTTATTTGCTTGAAATTATTAATATGCTTAAAATTGATTGTGTATGTTCTGCACAAAATAGCGTACACTTTTTCAGCGTTGTATATGTCCCCCCATAACTATGCGACGGGTGTAATTCGAACCAATTTTATCTTTTTATCTTTAAATATACTTTTGAATGTGCCTATAATATCAAGCTTATCCCATTCTACCGTATAATCGGAAGCTAGATTCACCTCACTACCCTTCTCTGGAGATCTCCTCCGGACTGACTAGCCCACCCTCATCCTAGCAAGAGCACGCAACACTCATAGATTTAACCAGTCTATCATTTGCTTGAGGCTATCGCTTTTCAGTTATATTATTAAGTATAATTAAACAATTGCTGCTGTTGCGGTGTTTGTCTTCGTCCAGTTCTGTAAGGTCCGCTCAGAATATCCAAGCAATTCAGCGACTTCTTTCCATGTTCTATCTTCCTTGAGGATTGGCAAAGCTTTATCGAATGCATTGCTTTTGTTTGTCAGCAGTCTTATCCTGTTACCATCAACAAGGTCCTTCTCTCCGCTGACCTCTTTGAAAGCATTCTGATAGAATTTATTTGCATATGCCTCCTTCATTGCTACATATTTATTCCATACTTCATGGGGTGGATGTGGGATATAGAGAGGATCTATGGTAGTATGGTTGCCACCACTGAACAGGATAAGTGGCTCAAGCTTTGTAAAATCAAATACCGGGTTGTGATTAATTCTCCAGTATTTAGCTACACCAAGTTTGTTCTTGAAATCAATGGTCTTTGTTTCAATAACAGCGTGCAGTAATGTTTTGACCTGCTTGTCAATGAACGACATTGAAGGTACTGTGAATATTACACACAGGTTCAGATGCCTGAAAAGCTGTGTCACATAGCCTATCAGCTTGTTCTGTATCCTCTGCCATTCTCTGGCTGGGATTCCTACGCCTGCCTCGTCAAAAATAATAGCCTGGCCTTTTTTCATCTTAGGGATATATTCCAGGAAATCCTTTGGTGTGAAAACGATACGGGGATTATCTTCAAATGATGGATCTATTCTCCTGGCCAGCTCAACAGCATCCGCACTTTTTCCGGATCCGGTTTCACCTACCATGACACACATGAAGTTCTTGTCCTGTTCATTAATTCTATGCCGAATCATTCCGGCAACAGCGTCAATACTGGAGCTCATTGTTTGCCTCCATTACATTAGGCTGCTCTTCAGCAAAGATATCATCTTTACCACAGGCTGCACTTGGCAGGAACCTCTTCCTGTATGCTAATCTCATCAAAGCTCTATGTTTGCGTTTGACCAGGTCCCGCTCAATGCTGAGCTGTATTTGCTTTAGTTGATTCGGAGTTTTTGCATCAACACTATCTGTTTTCATCATCTCTTTCAATTCAGATATGTACTGTTTATCCTTGTACGGATCCATGATGTTATCCAGTTGCTCCACCAATCCGGAAATTGCCGCATAGTTTTGAACGATGAAATAATTGATCTGCAGAATAAGATCCGTAAAATTGACTACCTGCAGGTTTGAATTATCCGCAACTATTCGACCCATTTATTCATCCTTCAAACTTTTGGAAATGATTAGCGTATTCTCGTTCCTGACAGCAACACAAACACTCTCCCCAATCTGTGCCCAATTTGAAGGTATTGTGACAGCTACTGAATGGCCTTTTCTCGATACTTTCCTAAACGATATGTTTTCCAGTTTTGACCTTAATATAATCTCATTGAGCATATTACCTGTCCCTTTTGTGATACTTAAGCTATACAAATAACCATTTATGGCTACAAATACTACCATCTTGTCCTATTTATATAATGCACATGTATCCATCGTTTTCAGGATTGGGTGGTGCTGTAGGGACTTTCGAAGTATGGAGTCGGGATGCTTTTAACCGTGGCGTGATCTCATTAATTTTTCCCCACACGTCCATTATCTCCTTTTTTCTGGTCATCAGAAAATAACAGGTGACAAAAAAGTTGTAATTGCTAAATTACAGGCTGCTGATTGTTCATATACTCTTGATTCTTCTCGTGATGTTGTTAAACATATTCGCTATCTAATGACTCATTGTGGTGTACTTGTCAATGCAGATGATGATTCGCGCCTTAAACCTGATAATTTCTTTGGAGATCTACATAGCTGGAAACCTGAAGAATACTTAACTACCGAAGAGATTCAAGATATCCAGGTTGAAATTCTCTCTGTTCTTAATGAAAATAGAACTAAGCCTTATTCAGTTGGTTCAGATGGTGTGCTTTGTTACTTGGGTGATGGATCCGCAACTGATAAACACTCCCTTAAAGAACTTGGATATCTCCCCTTAAAAGAATTTGTTCCATATGATGAATTTTCCGGCGAATGCCTGGATGCCTGGTTAAAATCAATAGAAAATCCTGAAAATCGTGTCTATGTTGAATACCTGGTTAGTGAACGCTCTCGAATTCTGAAAGATAAGACGATACCGCAAAAAAGCGGCGTTTATTCCTAGAATATTTTAGAGTTCCTCCAGACAGTTTCAGAATCGCAACGTTAAGTGTGTAAGGTTGGTACGTAGCTAAAATTGAAAATTTAATAAAATTTTTATTCTACATTACACTCTTTTATTGAAAAGGTTGTTAATCTCTGATCATACAGCAAGTCTTCATGACATCTGGTTGAATATATTTTAGGGGTATTTACATATGGTGGATATAAACATCTTGATTTTATACAGTTATGAGATCTACTGTCACTTGTACAAATTAGTCCACATTTGGAAGCTATTGTGATTGCGATTATATGAGGATCATCACAGTCCAATAGATTATTTTCTCTAAGTTTTGCTTCTACTTCTTCTTGAATCTCATCTACAATACCATCTTTTATTTTTACGATCCTGTTTTGTTTTGAAAGTTCATTAAGGAGACTTAAATACCTAGGCATTCGACTTAATTCTGCTTTATACTTGGTTCCACCATAAATGGGTTTACCCATTTTTTTAATCATTATCCATTTATATACTGGCTCAAATTCATGGTGCCTGTTATTCCCTGGAGAGAATACGCATGAAAGTACATTAATGTCAATAATGATGCCCATATTAAATCTCCAGTAAACTTAAGTCTTCTTTGATGAAGAAATCTCTAAAAGATTCAGGCTGATTTTCAGCATATTTCCCATTTTTTTCTATTTTAATTGAACACACTCTGTTTTTAGATTTTTCACGTGTAAAAAACAGAACCTGAGATTCAAAGTTCTGATTTTTATTTGCTTCGTTTAAATGGGTGTTAAGTCTAAATCTATCTATCAAAAAATCACTGTGTGTTTCAATCATAAAATTTATTTTGTTTTCAGTAACAAGCTCATGGAATAAGTCTCCTAAAGCTGCTTGTGCTTTTGGGTGCAAGTGAACTTCAGGTTGTTGAATAATGATACAGGTATTGTCTTCATTAAATATGGAACCTGTTAAAATTGGTAAAACTTGTGCAACACCATATCCTACATTTGGGATTGCATAATTATAATCACCCATTTTAATATCTAATTCAAATGGAGAGCCTGGTTCATTTCCATATGACTTAATTTCGACTAAATCAAACAAACCACTTTCAGCACCAAATTTATCCATCAAATCTTTTTTGGTACTTTGTTTTTTATTTTTCTTACCAAGTATGGTTTTTAATATGTAAGGTGCATGGTCCCCTTCAGGAGTCGATTTTGCTCTATATTCATCATATGTCTTTTTAGGCTTTGCTCTAATGGGTGCAATCCATTCGACTGATCCCATATTTGTTATATTGAATATGAAAGATGGAAGTCTGAAACTCAGTGTCCGGGTATCTGGGCGGTTTTTTGGAGATTCCATTATTTTTATCTCCATTAGAATTGTATTTATTATGAATATTACATCATCAATATCGTAATCAGCACTTATATAATGATAATCTCTTTTGGTTTGTTCATCCATCAAATCTACTGCTTTTTTTAATACATGGTAGGATCGTTCATCTTCATCTTCCGTGTCCAATATATCGATATGTTTGTAACAATACCGTACACGTTTTCCATTTAACATAATCTTGATAATACGACCCTCATCGATGTAACAAAAACAGTACAGTTTTGGAATACCTTTTTTATTTTGGTATTTGAGAATGATACCAGAATATGGGACATTTTCAGTGTCTTCGTTAAACTGTTCTTCCAATAGTCCAATTTTAAAATAATTACTTATGTCATGATTTGAAATATCTTTGAATAAACCAAAATTCATATCATCTGTGCGACCCAGACCTGCATACCAAAATCGAGGGCTGTACATTAAATTAATTAGTGACATTATCGATGTTTTTCCAGTACTATTTTCCCCTACAAAAAAATTGACATTTTTTAATGAAATAAATTCATTTTCAAACCCTCTGTAATTATCAATATAAAGAATTGTCATATCCATCACCGATTATAATATTGTTAACTGTTATGTAAATTAATGTTTGAACATATAAAAGTATTCAATTTCATTTGCTCAAATTTTAATTTGGGCATTTGCAAAATGCCCTTGTTTTGCTTCAGGCACACATTGCAATCCATAACGTTGCAACCCACCAGCCGTTAATCCCGTAATAAATGCATGACTGAAAACGAAGGAGGGTCAAATCTTGAAAGAAAAGGAAAATATGGACATTGCTTTTATGGGTGGATCTATAGATATTCGTGCTCAAGGTTCATTCGTAAATCAAAAAACTGGTGAACTTGTGGAACATTGCTCAAAGGTCATTCTAAGCTACATATCTGACGATAATGACACTTGGCGATATTTCCTGAATATTTTTAAATGCACAAAAAGGATGATTTCTTCCTGCAGCTGGCGTAGATCTAAACGCTAGATTATACAAAAAGGAAAAGTTACTAAATTATACTCCCGTTCTAAACAGAATCTAATCAATAATTAGAAATGAGGTGCATCGACCAGCTATTATAATGTGGGGTGGTTGGTTTGGGGGTAAAATAGCTAGCCAATCGACACATCTTGCGATATATAGGCAAGTTATTCTATATGTGTGTTGCTATATTATCTTAGGTTATATCAGTTGTTAAAAAAATTATTATATTGGTGTTTACTTATTTCTATCGTTTAATCGGATAACGATTCAGAAAAAGAAGCATTACAATAACTGCGGAACACATTTAAGATACATCTTTTTTGCTTCCGGCGGTTTGATCCTATTGTAAAGATCCTCTGCATCCTTAGGGGCATCCCCTCTAAGCCATTGCCTGAAATCCTTCGGCATTCCTGCCTGTCTCATGTGTGTGGTCCAGCAATGCCTAAAACAGTGTGGGGTAAATCGTTCTATTAGTGGTCCCTTGTGATTGTGTATGCCTATCTTTTTTGCATAATGGGTGGTAATGTAATACATATCATCCTTATGAAGGGGTGCTCCTGTGTGGGTGATCCATAAGCTGTTATTCCCTTGCTTTACTACGTTTTTTCTCCATTCAAGGTACTCTTGCATCAGCTGTTTTGTTTCCTTGTCAATGAAGGCCAGGCACATTGTTCTTTTTCGGAATTTTGGGTTTATCCAAACTTCTCCTTCATCAAGTAGAATGTCATCTTCAGTAAGTGCCATGGATTCGCCCCTTCTCATTGCTGTTTTTTCTAACAGCGTCATTATGGCTTTGTCCCTTATCGGTGCGGTCCTTACGTAGTTATGTATTATTCTGTCTGGTCTTTCATCATCAGGGGCTGCTAATAGCTCTTTCATTGTTGAAATATCTATTACCTGTCTGGTATTGTTGTAATGGTACTGCTTCTTTAGTCTGAGATAGCGGTCCCTGAATACGGGTACTATATTGTTTCTGGTTCCTCTTGTGAAATCCAGGTAATCAAAATATGCATTAATGGCGCAAAAATGACCATTCAGCGTACTTGGTGCTCTGTTTATCTGTTTAAGATGGGTTAGGTATCGCTTGAGGTCTTCGTATGTGGCCTCTTCTACACAGTTAGTGTACTCTAAAAAATGCCTGACATTGCAGGTATATGTTGTTATTGTAGATCTCACAAATCCTCTACAATACATGTCATCTACAAAACCCTCAATATGTTTGGACTGTGCGCAACACATTATATTATGGAAGATTCCATCATTGTTTTTTAATGTTACTTGCATGACTTCACCACAACAAGTAACATTTTTAACAGATATATTGTTAATTAAGTTAAAATGTTAGTATATAACGTATTCTCTACTCAATGATGTGAAAAATAGTAAAAACGATATGAGGAAGAATGCTCCGATGGGGATTCGAACCCCAGTCGCAGGAGTGAGAGTCCTGCATGATTGGCCGTGCTACACTATCGGAGCAATTTGATTTGGCTTAACAGCATCTTGAAAGTCATTTAATGCATATTAACCTTTCGTTTGGAAAAATGTGGGTACATTTGCTTTATGCAAACATACCGTGAGGAATATTTGTCTCTTCTTCGGTGACTACTTTTTCGTAGGCATCCATGAAGTCTTTCATTCTTATCTTGTCGCCACGTCTTCTCAGGACAAACATGCCGGCTTCCTTGGTGATGATCTTGAGATCAGCACCGCTCAGGCCATCGGTTATTCTTGAGAGTTTTTCGAAGTCAACATCCGTATCAAGATTCATCTTGCGGGTGTGTATCTTCATGATCTCCGTACGTCCCTTCTCGTCGGGGATTGGCACTTCGATCACACGGTCAAAGCGTCCCGGGCGGAGCAATGCAGGGTCCAGCAGATCTATCCTGTTGGTTGCAGCAATAATTTTGACATCTCTTGTTGCGTCAAAACCATCCATCTCCGCAAGCAACTGGAGCATTGTCCTGTTGACTTCTGCAGAACCTGTGGTGCCATCATGTGTACGCATGCCTCCCACAGCATCGATCTCGTCAATGAATAATATCGATGGAGCTTTGTCCCTGGCCATCTGGAATACATCTTTAACAAGGCGCGCACCTTCACCCACGAACTTCTGAATCAGGTCTGAGCCTGACATGCGGATGAAAGTTGCCTGCGCGCGGGATGCAACGGCCTTTGCAATAAGTGTTTTTCCAGTTCCTGGTGCACCGTAAAGCAGAACTCCTGTTGGTGGCTCTATACCTATCTTCTCAAAAAGCTCAGGCTCGGTAAGTGGTAACTCTACGGATTCAATGACTTCCTTGAGGACATCGTCAAGTCCTCCTATCATATCATAGTCCACGCCAGGTGAATTGATTAGTTCCATGACCTGTGCGCGCACATCGGCTGCCCTGCTGATAATGGATATTATGGAGAATGCAGCATTTACACAGACTCTCATTCCTGGCTGTATCTCGCCATGGAAATTGGCAGGGATCTTTGTGACAACTTCCTGGTTGTTCCCGTGTTGTCTTATGACTGCCATGTCATTTTCTACTTCCATTACACTGGCAATGAAAAGTGGGGGCCTTGTCAACTGCTCAATCTGTTTTTTGAGCTTATTGGCCTCTTCAAGGTAACTATTGGCCAGCATGCTCGCTTCAAGTAATTTTGCCCGCATATTCTCATTGCTCACCTTCAGTACTTCGATTTCCTGAAGCAGTGAATCAACGTCTTTTTTTTCAAGGCTATCAGATTCGATCTGCGCCTTCATTTTTGAGCCATTGGTGTCAATTGGTGATTCAGCACTACTATTTGACATAGATTCATACTATAGTTATCATCGGATATAAAGCCAACCGAATTGAAGCATAGTGTTTTTGCCTGCTGAATGCCATTTTCTTAATTATTGTGATGTCGCTTCATTTTCAGGCTTATTCACAGAAAACGCTGTTAATCTGGTTAATTATGTTCTTTTTGGTAAAAGAAGCTTTAAAAACAGATTTTTAATATTATTTGTATATGGGTACAGTCTGTTTGTCTTATTATTGGTATAATGGTCCTAAATTCGACAAATAACGAAATATTTATCTATCATCATTACAGTTGTTCTATTGTAGATGTGTCTCAGGATGTATTTACATTGCTTTATAACTGTGTTAAATGTTTCAATTCTGAAAATAAGCCTTATTATCGCTTTGATTCGACTCAAAACATTTGCATACGATTATTAGAGCAAATATTTATATATTATTACTTCCATTTAAGTAATTGTAGGTCACACGGAAACATTGTGTTCCGGAAGTGATCACATATCAACGGATCAAGATTAAACGAGCAACCATTATCTGAGGGGATAAATGGTATGTGAATCCACAAATCTGAGGGGATGAATGGATCTGCAAAAGAGGCAAATAGGATGAAGGTTCGGCTTGAGATCATCGATGAAGATGGCGCTGAAAGCGCAAATGTCAATTTTACAGGAAGGCTCTGGAAAAAGCGTCTTCTTGCATTCCTTGACACGGTCGTAGACGAGACTGACACTAATACCGAACCTTCATCCTATTCATCTAATTCTGAAGTTCCAGTAGCTGAGCAGCATGCATACCAACCGCAATTTGTTCAGCAACAGGTGCCTAATTTACAACAATCAAGCCAGCAGGCTGCTTCAGTACAACTGTCCCAGGGACCAGCTCAACAACAACAGGTTCAGCAACAACCTGTTCAAAAGGCAGTTCCGCAGCAGTTTGTTCAGCAACAGCAGTTCCAGCAACCAATGCAACAGGTAACTGTGCCGCTACAATATCAACAGCAATTGCAACAATCTCAGATTCCTGCGATGCAACAGAATTTCCAGCAGGCTTATCCGCAATATCCTGTAAATCAAAATAATCAACAACCAGTATACTTACAACCTACCCTAGCTCCTGTAGGAATGCAGCAGTATGGGCAGCCGGTACAACCTTTGTCATCTACGGTTCACCAACCTTATAATTCTAATCAACAGGTTCCTCCGGCTGTTTCTAATCTTAATCAACCTGTGCAGGCAGAAGGACGTTCGGCTCCAACTCGTCGCAGAACTCCGATGCTTCAGGACAGGTTAAATGATATGTCTCTGACTATCAGTGAGCGTCTTGAGCTTTTCCTTCGTTATGAATATCCTCGTGTATGGTTCTCTTCGCAGGATGTCCAGCAGCATTATGAAAAGATCTACGGCACAATAAAGCAAAGCACGGTGTCCACATATCTGTCTCGCATGTTCCGCAAGACTCTTCTTGAACGCAGAGGCAACAGGACGCAGCGTGAATATCGTTACATAGCTGACGAACCTGAATCCACTTACAAGATGGAAGAAGTGCCAGGCGCACCTGTGTATCATGGGATTCAATATTAATTCGACATTGGCAGATACTTAATAGACCTATAGCTATATCTGTTCATATGCGTTCATCTCAGAATCTTTTCAATATAGGTTTTACTCTTATTATTCTGGGATTTGTTCTTGTTTTTGTAGGTCTGCTAGTTTCAGCTTTTAGTGGAGCAGGTGAATTTGGTGGCGTTATTCTCATAGGTCCTATTCCGATAGCATTTGGCTCCTCTCCTGAGATTACTTCATCAATGCTCTGGGCAGGTGTTCTTCTTGCTGTTGTCTATGTTCTAATGCGGAGGCGACTCTGATGATAGGTTCCTATCTTGTGTTCATTGGTATGTTGATGTTAATCTCCGGCTTTTTCCTGGTGGTTGTAGCAAGCTTTTATGGGGGTGAAAACTCAAAAAGAGGCGATGAATACACTTCTATTCCAGATAATCATAATTCACGGACTTCGTCCCCTAGCATAGGTCAGGAGTCAATTCCAAACAAAAGTGATGTACGGGGTGGTGGAATTATCATGCTTGGTCCTATTCCTATTATCTTTGGTTCGGACAGCAAAAATACTTCGACTATGGTCGTATTAGCAATTGTTCTCATGGTGCTGTACTTTCTGATATTCATGTGATGCTGTGGTGAGCTTGTGATTCTGTTAAGCTGTTATTTGTCGTTAACAAGCCGGGAATCAGCGTGCATCTAAGCTGTGAATATGTTTATAGGCATTCGGTTCAATACAGATATTAATGCGTCCTTTCAAACTAGTCTCAGAGTACAGTCCAAAGGGTGACCAGCCAAAAGCAATAGCTCAGCTGACCGAGGGTCTGCTGTCAGGCAAGAAGCACCAGACCTTGCTTGGTGTGACCGGTTCAGGAAAAACGTTTACAGTTGCTAATGTCATCCAGAATGTACAGAAACCTACTCTTGTGATGGCTCATAACAAAACTCTTGCAGCACAGCTGTTCTCAGAGTTCCGTGAATTTTTCCCTGACAATGCAGTGGAATATTTTGTCAGTTATTATGATTATTACCAGCCAGAGGCTTACATGCCTACAACGGATACATATATTGAGAAGGATTCCTCAGTCAACGAGGAAATTGACCGCCTGCGGCTGTCTGCGACTAAATCTTTGCTGGAGCGTAAGGATGTCATAGTCGTTTCCAGTGTTTCCTCTATCTACAACCTTGGTTCGCCTGATGAGTGGAGGGCTATGTCTGTGATGCTTACTCCGGGTGCTGAGATAGACAGGCCTGCTTTTCTTGAGTCTCTTATCAACATACAGTATGAGCGAAATGATATTGCTTTCACTCCGGGTACTTTCCGTTTAAGGGGTGATACTATTGAGATTTTCCCGGCACAGGAAAAGAATGGTATCAGGATCGAGCTGTTTGGTGATGAGATGGAAAAGGTTGCTTATTTTGACCCTGTTACGGGAAAAGTGCTTGAGGAAGTGCTTCCTGGTGAGAGTATTGGTATCTATCCTGCAAAGCATTTTGTGATGGCTGAGGAGTATATTGAAAATGCGCTTCTGACCATCGAGGCAGAACTTAAGGACAGGCTGGCTGTTTTGATGTCTGAGAACAAGCTCCTTGAAGCCCAGAGACTTGAGCAGAAGACCAAGTTCGATCTGGAAATGATTCGGGAGCTTGGTTATTGCAGCGGTATCGAGAATTATTCCCGGCATTTTGACGGCCGCCGTCCCGGCGAGCCTCCATCTTCTCTTTTGAATTTCTTTCCTGACGACTATCTTGTAGTAATAGACGAGTCGCACGTTTCGATACCTCAGATACGAGGGATGCATAATGGTGACAGGGCAAGGAAACAATCTTTGGTAGAGTATGGTTTCCGCCTGCCTTCTGCTCTTGATAACCGTCCCCTGCGTTATGATGAGTTTGAGAGGCGGCTCAATGATGTTATCTATGTTTCCGCAACTCCTGCGGATTATGAAGTTGAGAAAAGCAAGGCTGTTGTGGAGCAGATCATTCGCCCTACGGGTCTTGTGGACCCTGAAGTTACCATCAGGCCGGTGGAGACTCAGGTGGATGATCTTATCGGTGAGATACGTAAGGTGACTGCTGAAGGTTTCAGGACTCTTGTGACAACTTTGACTAAAAGGATGTCAGAGGATCTTACGGAATACCTGCTTGAGCTGGGTATCAAGGTGCGTTACATGCACTCTGATATTGAAACTCTTGAACGTGCAGAGATCATCAGGGATCTGAGAAAAGGGGAGTTCGATGCGCTTATTGGTATCAACCTCCTGCGAGAGGGACTTGACCTCCCCGAAGTTGCTTTTGTTGCCATACTGGATGCTGATAAGGAAGGCTTCCTGCGCTCGGAGCGCTCGCTTATACAGACCATCGGCCGTGCTTCCAGAAATTCGGAAGGCCGTGTCATCCTATACGCAGACAGGATAACAGGTTCTATGGAGCGTGCCATGAAGGAGACTGAAAGACGTCGCGAACTCCAGACAAAATACAATGAAGAGCACAATATCACTCCCACCACCATCCAGAAGTCCCTGCAAAAGGAACTCGTCGAGGGTGAAAAATACCACGCAGAATCAGGTGTCATGGCAATTGCCGAAGACATGTCCAAAAGAGAGATCTCGGATGTCATCATCGATATTGAAGCTGATATGCATCTCGCCGCCAAGAACCTTGAATTCGAGAGAGCCGCAGAACTCCGCGACAGAATAAGAGAGTTACGTGAAAGTTATTCTCTATAACCCACCTGCCGCACAGCTCACACAACAGAAAATCCCGCAATCTTCCGTTATCTGACAGGGAATCTCATAGGGTTTAAATACGATTCCTCGATATATTCATTATCAGGCGAAAACGTTATATCTAAAAAAATACTGTATTGGTTGTCCAAACTGCGCTGGTGGTTTAGTGGCTATGACTGAGGCCTTCCAAGCCTTAAACCCGGGTTCGAATCCCGGTCGGCGCATGTACTTCCTTTTTGCTGATGGCGTTTTCGAGTTGCGCGCAATACAATATAGCACATACTCGAATTTATCTATTCTAAAATTATAAATATCTTTTAAACGTATAGTAGCCGTAACTATTTGATAAACGGCGGTTATAGCGTGGAATTATTATCCAAATTTGAAAACGATCTAGCATTGCGTAGACGATCCCCTCGGACAATACGTAGCTACAAAAACAACGTGAAAGAGTTTTTAGATTATAATCCTGAACCGATGAGTGTGAGCTATGAGGATTTAGAGTTTTATCTTGCCCACCTCATCGAAAGGGATCTGAAAACAAGCACTTTAAAATCAAACTTTTCAGCTATTTCTTCTTTCTATGAATTCCTGATCTATAAAGAGGTGGCTCATAGAAATCCAGTTACAGGATTTAGAAAAAGATATCTTGATGCCCCGAATGAATCAGAGCGAAGACAAGTATTAATGATTCACGAATGCAGGCAATTCATAGCGGATTTAGATTTTATCCGGGAAGTTGCCATAGTTATGGTCCTGGCAAAGACTGGAATTAGAAGATCAGAGCTTTTAGGGTTACGTCCGTCTGATATAGACCTGACACGAAATATTATTATTATTGAGAGGAAGAAGAGAGCAAAGAATAGAATACGGTTTATAGATCCTGAGTTGCATGATGTTCTTACTAAGTACCTGGATTGGAGAAATGCAAGGCAAAGAATAGGACGATGCAAGACTGAATACTTATGGATATCTGATATAGGGGGTAGGGTTCATAAAGATTACATTAACCGATTTATTCAGACATATGCCGAGCCTTTAGGGCTTCATGATCCTACGGGGCCATTAGAGACTAGGTTAACATGTCATTGTTTCAGAGGTTTCTTAGTGACTCATTTACGGCGCGCTGGGATGAAAAAAGAACACATCCAAACATTACTAGGTCATTCAATTAAGAATGAGGTGTGGAGTGGACACTATTTACAGATTGATATGGAGCTTGTAAGAGAAGAATACCTTAAGTGTGTCCCTAAATTACTCTAAGTCCTTTTTTTTCCTTTTCTTCAACACCTGAAAACGTTGCCCACATAAGAACACTAAGGAGTGCAGCTATTGTATAATAGATGTTAAGATGTAATAGTTGACAACTATAAAAACTATAAATAAAACATACCACAATTTCATACTTATCACCTATTTATGCTGTATTAAAATACAATTTTTATTTATATAATGGTTTGTTATAAAAACAGAAGTAAAATAGATTATAGCTCAAACCCCGGAAGATCCATTTTCAGTGGGTTTGAACTTCCTTTTTTCTCCGATTTGTTTTTAGTTGAAGATCTGGAACTTTGTTTCTGTTGTCGTGCCTTAGTTGGCATTTCATAATCCATGTTTAAATTCCCAACACCACCACCCAATCCTGAAAACGATGGATACATGTGCATTATATAAATAGGACAAGATGGTAGTATTTGTAGCCATAAATGGTTATTTGTATAGCTTAAGTATCACAAAAGGGACAGGTAATATGCTCAATGAGATTATATTAAGGTCAAAACTGGAAAACATATCGTTTAGGAAAGTATCGAGAAAAGGCCATTCAGTAGCTGTCACAATACCTTCAAATTGGGCACAGATTGGGGAGAGTGTTTGTGTTGCTGTCAGGAACGAGAATACGCTAATCATTTCCAAAAGTTTGAAGGATGAATAAATGGGTCGAATAGTTGCGGATAATTCAAACCTGCAGGTAGTCAATTTTACGGATCTTATTCTGCAGATCAATTATTTCATCGTTCAAAACTATGCGGCAATTTCCGGATTGGTGGAGCAACTGGATAACATCATGGATCCGTACAAGGATAAACAGTACATATCTGAATTGAAAGAGATGATGAAAACAGATAGTGTTGATGCAAAAACTCCGAATCAACTAAAGCAAATACAACTAAGCATTGAACAGAACCTGATCAAAAACAAACACCGGGCTTTGATGAGGTTAGCGTACCGGAAGAGGTTCTTGCCAAGTGCAGCCTGTGGTAAAGATGATATCTTTGCTGAAGAGCAGCCTGGTGTGATGGAGGCAAACAATGAGCTCCAGTATTGATGCTGTTGCCGGCATGATACGTCACCGGATCAATGAGCAAGACAAGAATTTCATGTGCGTCATGGTGGGTGAAACCGGATCCGGAAAAAGTGCGGATGCTGTAGAGCTGGCCAGGAGAATAGACCCTTCATTTGAGGAAAATCCTCGTATAGTTTTCACACCAAAGGATTTCCTGGAATATATTCCTAAAATGAAGAAAGGTCAAGCTCTTATTTTTGACGAGGCAGGTGTAGGAATCCCAGCTAGGGAATGGCAGAGGATACAGAACAAACTAATAGGCTACGTGACACAACTTTTCAGGCATCTGAACCTGTGTGTTATATTCACAGTACCTTCGATGTCGTTCATTGACAAGCAGGTAAAAACATTACTCCATGCTGTCATTGAAACAAAGACCATAGATTTCAAGAATAACTTGGGTGTGGCTAAATACTGGAGGATCAATCACAACCCGGTATTTGATTTTACAAAACTAGAGCCACTTATCCTGTTCAGTGGTGGTAATCATACTACCATTGACCCTCTCTATATCCCTCATCCTCCACTTGAGGTATGGAACAAATACGTAGCGATGAAGGAGGCATATGCAAACCGATTCTACCAGAATGCTTTCAAAGAGGTCAGCGGAGAGAAGGATCTTGTTGACGGTAACAGGATAAGACTGCTCACAAACAAAAGTAATGCGTTTGACAAAGCTTTGCCAATCCTCAAGGAAAGTAAAACGTGGGACGAGGTTGCAGAGTTACTTGGGTACTCCAAGAGGACCTTGCAGTCCTGGGCTAAGGCAAATAGTGCAAGTGAGGCAGTTGTATAATGATACTTAATAGTATAACTGAAAAACGATAGCCTCAAGCAAATGATAGATTGGTTAAAAGCTTGAGTGTTGCGTGGTGTTGCCGAGATAAGAGCGAATGGATTAATCCAGAGAATTAAAAATTGTGGAAATATTATGGAAAAAAAGACAAGACGATATTAAGAGAAAAGCATATATAATTATACTATCATTATATTTAAAATTAGTAATTAAAATTAGCTATTAAGTTTGTTAAATTACTCATAGAAAATCTCAGTTTCATCTTAAGTAAGTATAGATTAATTAGAATGTATAAAAATCCATTTGAGTACGGTTCTTTTTAAAAGAAAGGTGTTGTATGAATACTGAAATGTTAATAGCCCTCGTGAATAATGCAGCTTTACTTCTTGCCATAGGCGTCCTTTACGAGGTTCTTTTCTTCAATATGGACATGAGCACGCGCTTAAAAAGTGTAGCTGTAGGGATTTTCATTGGCATTATAGGTATTGCCTTGATGCTGAATCCATGGGAACTTTCTCCCGGATTATTCTTCGATACACGTTCTATTCTTCTAAGCATTGTCGGCCTCTTCTTTGGATTTATTCCCGCAGTCCTTGGAGCAGTCATTATCGGTTCTTACCGCATCTATCAGGGCGGTGTTGGAGTAGTAGTCGGTGTTTCTGTAACAGTTTGTTCTGTGATACTAGGGCTATTTTGGAGACAGTTCCACGAAAAACTCCAACAATTCTTCGGCAAATTTGATTTATACATTTTAGGTATTCTGGTTCACATTGTAATGCTTATGTGCATGTTTCTGCTTCCCTGGCCATTTGCCTTCGAAGTTCTAAGTCATATAAGTTTTCCGGTAATGTTGATCTATCCGATTGGGACTGTGTTATTGGGAAGTCTTCTGAAAAATCAGTCATTCCGTAAAGAAACTCATAATGCTCTGAAGGAGAATGAAGCAAAGCTCCAAAATTTCATAGATAATATCCCAGTGGGGATGTTCCGTATAAGTTCCGAAAGAAAAGTTATTCAGACAAATCCGGAAATGGCTTATATTATAGGCACGGATAGCCCTGAGCAAGCCAGCAGTTACTTTGAGAATATAGGTGAACAACTATATGCTGACCCCAATAGCTATAAAGAGCTATTAAACATTCTTAAAACACAGGACCATGTTGAGAATTTTGAATACGAAATTTTGCGTGCAGATGGTAAGTATATCTGGATACTGATTAACGCAAGAATGAGCAGTGAATTGAAAGGAGACACATTCATAGTTGATGGTTTCGTCCTTGATGTCACTGAGCGCAAACGAACAGAAGAAGCGCTACAACAGAGTGAAGGATACCGGCAGGCATACAATCTTATGCAGTCAGTCCTTGAAAGCCCTAACGATGTTGCCGTATTTGCTCTTGACAGAGCTTACCGCTACATTACCTTCAACAAAAATCATCAGATAATGATGAAACGCAGATGGGATGCCGAGATTGAGGATGGCATCGGTATGCTCAGCTACATCAATGATCTTTCGGAAAGAGAAAAAGCAAAAGTGAATTTTAATCGGGCACTTGCAGGTGAATCTTTTATTATTGTTGAAGAATATGGTGATTTAGACATCGAAAGACGCTGGTATGAGAATGTGTACAGTCCCATTGAGGATGACGAAGGAAATGTTATTGGGCTTACATTATTCTTAACAGATATTACCACTCGTAAGGAAAATGAAAGAGCTCTTGTTCAGGCTAAACTTCTTGCTGAAGAATCAAGTCGTATCAAATCAGAATTCCTGGCAAATATGAGTCATGAGCTACGCACACCACTGAATTCAGTTATGGGTTTTTCCCAAATTTTGATTGATAAAACATTTGGTGATTTGAATGAAAAGCAAATTAATTATGCCTGTAATATACTAAAAAGTGGGAATCATCTGTTAGAAGTAATCAATGATGTACTTGATATTTCTAAAATTGAATCCGGTAACATGAAATATGAACCTGATAAAATAAATATTCAACAAACAATGGGTGAAGTTATGGTGTTAATGGAACCCATGATTAAAAAGAAATTTATTGATTTTGAAGTCAATATGGAATTTGAAAATCTGGAAGTATATGCTGACAAGATAAAAATCAAACAAATTTTGTATAATCTTCTTAGTAATGCAATCAAATTTACCCCTGAAAATGGTAAAGTTTGGATTGACTCAAAAATTATCAACAACAATATTCAGATTTCTGTATCTGACACGGGTATTGGTATTCCCCTAAAAGAACAAAAAACCATATTTGATCCATTTAAACAAGTCAATTCATCTGCAAACCGTGTTCATGGTGGAACAGGGTTAGGACTTGCAATTGTTAAACATTACATTGAGATGCATTCGGGGGAAATACAGGTTGAAAGTGAAGTTGGGAAAGGAAGTACATTAACATTCGCAATACCCATTGGGTTAAAAAATTGAATAAAATATATTTGTTGCATTTACGATACTATGGCTCTGTAAAAAACCTAATTAAATCGACATCAATCGAGCAAAATTATCAAGTATCTTCAATGTCATGAAATACATTTCAAGTTATTGCTAGCTTTCATTCTCGCTAGAATATCATGGATTTCTAGAGGGGGTAATGTGCATTGTCATTTTATCCTATACTGACAAGATTCTCTCTTTCCATCAGAATAAGTATTCCCTGTTGTTTTCACCTATAAGGACAAGTTTTCACTGCCTGGCCTAGGGATATCTCCCCGGATAGAACCATAGAAACTAATACAATTTTGTTGTTATAATAAAACAGCATGATAAAAACGGAGCCTATCCTAGTCAATGGTGTAAGGGTCCTGGGACCTTATGAGTTTGATCTACTAAGAGATAGTATCCCTCAGATGTATCTTAAAACTATCTTTGATGTCTGCTTTTGGTCAGGGATGAGATATGTTGAGGTCCAGAGGTTGCATGATCATCCGCAGTGGTGGTGGAAGATCCGCAAGACAATACATCTTCCGGAGGAAGCCCAGAAGAAGGCCAAACGAAAGCAGCTTGAAAGGTATGTGCATCCCATCCCTAGCCAGCTGGAGAATGTCCTGGACTATTTCTTCAAGAATAAAAGGCCACCTTCGAGATCTGCCTGGAATGAGAACCTTTTGAGATGGAGTGAAAAATCCGGCCTTAACTCATTAGGGTTGAGTAGCAAAACCACCAGAAAAAGTATAGAGTCCTGGATGATCACTGCAGAGATTCCAATTAACGTGATCTGTTTGCGCCAGGGACACGATAGTTTGACATCTATGCTGCATTATCAGGGCTTGCCTTTCACGGCTGGCGAGAAGGTGGAGATCCGGAGAAGGTTGTCAGGGTGGAATTAAGCTTCCGATTAGTCAAACTAATAGGAAATATTTTTCCGCACCTTCACATGATGCGACAAAAACCGAGATAGCATAAAAGGAAAATAGCACTTTTGTAGTATGTCCTTGGAAATCACAAAAGTGTTACTAGTTGCATAACTTAACAGTTTAGGACTTCCATGGCTCTATAAAAATCCCTTTTCCACATCTTACACATCCATATATACATCATTATTTTTAGGCTGCTTAATCCATTTATGGCTTAAGATTCTGCACCACACGGTACTCATTTCCTTTACTTGGCAGTTTAGGATGATCGCAAATCCCATCATATAATATAAAACGACACTAATTAAAAATGTTTATATGCCATCAGTATATTTTTTATGGATGGTACATATGATTAATAATAGGGTTAAAATATTGATGGTTGCTTTTCTATATATTATGATGCTAGCAAGTATTGTTTTGGTTGCTGGAATCACTGGAACTTGAAATGACTGATTTCCTTTACTTGGCGGAACAGGTTAGGTAAAGTTCGGTATAATAGGCATATTTCTTTGGTTCAAATTACACCCGTCGCACAGCAGGGAGGGGATATAGTTAACTAAGAAAAATGCCACTCTTTTAAGATTATGAGGTTACACCACATTAGTATTATTATTATAAATCAAATTCGATCAAATTAAAAGAGAATTACACTATACTATTTTTCGACCATGATGATTTATTCAAACAACCGGACTCATATTTATCACATATTCCTAAATAGTTATAATTTTTTTTAGTATTATATCAAAAATTGTTCGTAATTATATGATTAATTTAAGTTTATATCACCAATATATGTTTATGCTACGAAAATTTTATTAACTATGAAAATTGTTATTTTAATGCTTAATAAAATTAAGCAAAAACGGGGAAAAATAGAAAAGAGGAGGAGTTATTGTGAAAATAGCTATAAACGTAGTTTTAATGCTAATTGCATTTTTCCTAATAAGTACAGGAATAGCATTAGCAGAAGAAGAAAAAGAAAGTCTGACTTTAGAGGAAAAAATGGCTGAACTGCTGGATTATTATAATGCGCAGGAAGAAGCTAAGAAACAGGTCAAGTTTACTTCAGGAGAAGATGTGAAAGACTTAGCTGCAGTAAAAAGCAATAAGAATGTCATTGAAGCAAGAGGTAAAATGCCTATTGTTGATACAGAGTTAAAGAAGCAAGTCATGTTTGAAAGATACGATGAAATCGGGCAAAACACAAAAGAAGAAATAATCGAAAAATATGGATATCCTAATGGCACAGTAATTGGTCAAGGATATGATTGTAATGGCTATGTATCTCTTCTAATTTTAAAAGGTTCTGATATTGACGAAAAAACATTAAATTCTTTGTATGGGATAATTGAGCAAGAAGCAAAAGAGGGTGGTATTGAAAATGTACCAGTTGTGTTCGAGCATGAGGAAATGCCCAAAGAAGATGTATCAAGATCTGACATCATTCGTCCTGTAGTTGGAGGAATTAAAGTTGAGAGAGCAGGTGGTATGGGATCTACACTAACTGCCCCTGCGAAAACTAGTAGTGGAACTAAAGTCACTTTAATATCTGGGCACGCTGCTGTTAACGCAGGCATTGGAGAATATATGTGGCAGTCTGATTCATCAAATCTCTTGCATAGAATTGGAGTAATTGCTGACATTGGTGGAACTGAAGCTGATGTTGCTTATGTTTCCTGGTTAAATATAGATGAAAAAGTATACACGTCATCAACTCCATCATCTTGGCAATCAATTGTTGCATGGAGAAACCCATGGGCTAACGGTACAACTATTTATAAATCAGGAATAAACACCAGTGTAACGACTGGAAATGTAGTTGCCAAGTATGTCTGGAAGAGCCATGCTACATTCGGAAACCTGGGAAACCAAGTCCGTGCAAATTATTCATCTGGTAGTGGTGATAGTGGAAGCCCAGTTTATTATATGAATAACGGTCATTTGGAGTTATTGGGGATTCATTGGGGTCACACTGATCAGTACTCTTATTTCTCACCAATTAGTGGAATAATGGCTGACTTAGATGTTTTTCCTGCTCTGGAAGCAACATATCCTAAAGGAGATTTTGACTATGACACTGATGTCGATTTTGACGATTTTGTAGAGTTTGCTGGAGCATACGATAACGGTCTTTATTATAATTCAAATGGAGACTTTGATGACGATGCTGATGTCGATTTCGATGATTTTGTAGAGTTTGCAGCGGTATATACTCCTTAATATAGACTACACATTGCAAAAAGTATAAAGGCGATGTAAATAAATAATAAATTGCTGAAAAACGGATTTAATTTATTTCAAGGGGGTTAGAAAATTAAATTTTATACAGCAATCATTTTATTCGCTTTTTTGTTAACAATCACAAGTATTGTTTCGGCAGTAGACAACAACAGTTCAGACTCAGAACTAACAAATGTAGAAAAAGCGGCAGAATTCATAGCTCAGCAAGAGGCTGCGAGAAAGGCTACGCTTGTTCCAGGAATCGATGTTAAAGATTTGAGTGTGGTAAAAAATAATCCATATGTCATAGAGGCTAGAGGCAAAATACCCACGTATGATGCGGAAATTATGGAACGAGGATTGGATAACAGTTTTTCTCTAATTATAGGAAATTCTAAAAATGATATTATTGAAAAATATGCCCATCCTAACGGCCCAGTAATCGCATTTGGTTATGATTATGGCAGTTATGTATCGATTTCCATTTTAGCTGGGTCTGATGTGGATGAGGAAACTCTGGATTCTATATACAACATCATTGAGCAAGAAGCAAAAGAGGGTGGTATTGAAAATGTACCAGTTGTGTTTATGTACGAAGAGATAGCAATTGTAGATGAAGGGCAACCGGACACTGAATACGTTGATGTAGAAAGCAGCACAGATAAGTCTGAAAATGAGATTGAAACAGAAACCACTAATACAACACCGGGATTTTCAGCCTTGACTCTCATAATTATGATTTTTTTGCTATGGAGATTTAAATCAACTTAATCTCCATTTACTATTTCTCTTTTATTTCCCACATCTCCAACCCTTCCCTAACATGAGCATTCAGACTAAAAGGTTTGTCAGCTTCAGCATTTTTCTTCATGTAATGCAGAGTACCTTTTGAGAATCCTATTTTCTTCCAGTCTGAATAAGATATACTGAGTATCTTTTGCCTAACATCTTCTGAATCTTGTCTTTCAATACTATAAGCAGGCTTACTGAAATCAATAGTCTTCCTTTATTATGGGTTATCTTCATCCCTGTTTCCTTTACTTGGCAGATTGGGAAAGACTTGATATTTTATGTACTTTCACTTGGTTCGAATTACACCTGTCCTCCGACCTTTCCATAACATAGGCAGTGAGAAGTGAATAAAAATGGTTAAATATTCAGTATCATCCTGGCTGAATATATATATATGCCATTTAAGATAGCCTCACCGATAAATATTCCCAGCAAACATTTCAGTACATTTATTTTCAGAGTTGAGCTGATGTAAACGATCAGATCCGTTGGGACCAACGGGAAGAAACCCCACCCTATGATAATCGGTAATTCTTTGTCTGTGAGTTTTTCCCGGAGCTTCTTTGCCTGTTTGCTGTATTTTGTTTCAAAATACGTATCAAATCCAAGATAACTCGAAAAATAATATACTATTGAGGAAGAAGCAAGTATTCCTGCCATGTTAGTAACAAAAAGTTCCCCGGGTTCAAATATCAGAATCCCTGCCAATAATAATGGTGTTGACGGTATGAAGGTTAAACCCCTGAATGAAAGTATCAGGAAATAGATCAGTATTGCAGCAAAATGATAGCTCTCTGATATTTGTTTCAGGAAGGAGAGACTTATTCTTTCAGGGAAGAACAGAAATGTTGATATTCCGGCAATTACAACTGGCAACCATAAGAAGAACAATATTTTTTTGGTTTTCATTGCGGTCTCCCTTCCGGTCAGATCTGCTCAGTGGCATTGATCTCATCAAAATAAACCTGTGTGCTATAACTAAATGCAAAATCCGTGTACTTATTAATCCCAATATATATACGATTCTCCGGTTTATCGGGATCGGGGATGTCATAAGAGACAAGCAGAATGCCAACCTGTTTGTTCTCAGTTCCGTATTCGCTTTCAAAAAGCTCGATCAGGTCACTTTCCTTCCCAAGAGGGGCATTCAGGAATTCTTTTGCAAACTCTTCCTTTGTATAGGTCTGAACATCAATTGTACTCTGGTCAATATTGCCGTATTTTACTAATGCATCTGTATAGGCATTCATAACTATCGGAGTTGAAAATGCCAAGGCAACAAGAATTGAATAGAGGACTATAAGCGTCAAAGCTGAATATGCTGATATCTTAAGTGCCCTTTTAATCTGAAAATTCATTGGACTTCTTATCACTTATTTTTGATATAAGATTATTGGTGTTCCATCAACAAGACTCCAACAGTTAGTAAAAAGCCTGTAGTATAGTCACTTAATATTATCTTTTTAACTGAAAAACTACGCATACTTTATCCTCGTATCTCCAATCTCTCCCTCATATAGCATTGAGAGTAAAAGTCAATTTTTCCTTTATTATGGGTTATCTTCGTTCTGATTTCCTTTACTTGGCAGTTAAGGAGTCGCTATTTTCTTTACTTGATAATTTCTTCATCTTCTTTAGGAGTTTGTAGTTTATCCAATACACATTTCTTAATGTAAATGAATAGACGCAGAAATATCCCGATAAGTAATCCTATTCCAAGAGCTATAGGAAAAAATAGCAAACCAATGAGCAATTGTATTGTTGGATCGTCTGAAACTAACTTGCCGATAATATCAACAGCTGTACTGTAATCACCCATATAACCCATATTCACACCTGGTAATTTTTTAGAGATTATATCAATTTACTCGATGGTACATAAAGATGGCTACGATTTCCTTTATTATGGGATCTAGGCAAACTGCAGAAGCGTAGATTGTGCTACTACAGCTTTGTAATGGGATCCACATTCCATGCACTTATCATAATGATAGGAGAATGGATCCCAATTCTCAACCGTGATATACCAATATCTCAGCCTACCACATGTAGAGCATTTGCGGAGATCTCTTTCTGTTAATCTATACCCACACTTGGATTTTGGATCCAGAACTGCCATACTTACATTTCCTTTATTATGGGATTTCGAATGTTGATTTCCTTTACTTGGCAGTTTTTGAATTGCATGCCATTAGCATTTGCTAGAAGTATGAGTAGTTCACTCTAATGTCAATGCTGGGTAGATGGCAAAGAACCAGGAGATCCATATGAAAATTGTTATAATTACAACTGCTACCATCTTTGCAGGATTCTTGTATAATAGTCCATATATTATAGCGGCAAGAACTCCTGGTGAGAGCAGTACAAAGGGAGGCCTTAACGAATAAGGGAGATGCATGAAAAAAAGAGCTAGTGTGTTTGTGTAGATAGCAAGGAGATGATATATCGTTAGTGTCCCCACAATAGCAGCGGAGGCAATTATAATCTCTTTTATTGATTCTTGCAGATTTTCATCCATGTACTGTAAAATGTTTTAGTATGACATATAATTTATTCTGGATGATGGGTACAAGCTACATTCAGTGCAAGTTTTATTCTTATTTCCTTTTATTGGCGTTATCTTCCTTTATTTGGCAGTTTAGCAATTCCACCGAGATTCCATGGAAACAAACATTGATGCCACAGTGATTCCATGGCACTAAAAAACAGGTGACCATCGGTTTCTAAAAAATAAAGAAAACCAGTGCCTATAAATCACGATTTCCTACACTTGGCAGTTTAGGATTATACATATAACTAATAAAGGAAATAATAGTGACGATGCATTATTTTGCGGCAGTTTCAAATGACATTATTCTTTTAGCAGAGGCCACTATAATAGTGGGTATTGTAGTAATTATTGGATTGATAATATGGTTCTATAAGAAAAAAAGATAAGGAATCTCATTATTTCCTTTACTTGGCAGATTCGGAAAATGCGATTGACGAATCACATAAGTGGGGACGTGTAGTAGAATAAAAAAAGTAAATTTAAAACGATTTGTATTCGGATGTGACCTGCTTTTTATGAGCAAGTCACCCTCCATATACGATATTAGATATTATTCTTCTTTGATTGCTGCTTTGATTTCTTTTTGAGTTTCAGGATCATTTAATTGTTCATCAGTATAACCGTGTGCTTCTTTGGCGTGCTTTACAGCAACTTCCATCATTTCGTCCACGGTTTTTCCTTCAGCAACAAAAGGACAAGTAACCCCTACATCTTTACAAGCTAACTTATATGTCATAACTTATGACCTCCCAAGCTATAATGTCTTATTCGGCCTATATAAGAACAGTGGAATATACTCCCCATAATATAATAAAAATTAAATATTCAAATTTCTCACATTTTCCTTTATTATGAGGTTTAGGTATTACAGTTTCCTTTACTTGGCAATTTCGGAATGTTTTTAAACATAAAAACTGATTTTATTGTCGGTGAGAGACTAAATCAAACGGAGGATAAAATATGAAAATAGAATCAACACTAGGTTTAATATTTAGTGTACTAGGAATCGGTTTTGTTGTCATGTACATACTCTAAGTAGATGGATCCATTTTAACCATGCTGAATTCACCTCTAATGAATTAAACATGGCTCTCACCACCTTCCTTTATTATGGGGTTTAGGTTAATTCCGTTCTTGCTTCCATGGAATAAAACAAATAGGTGACCACACATTTCTAAAATAAAAAGAAAACCAGTGCCTAATATTCACGTTTTTCTATAATTGGCAAATTGGCTCTGTAGAAATCCTCTATATTATGGGACAAACACCTGTGTACGATTATTTTAAATGTACTGGCTGATACTGGCATGTTTTGTTAAATTGAGTCATGAAATGCTGATTTCGATAGGTTTTCTACAGAGCCGGGTAATTATACATTACAAACATCGGTATATTATTTGGATGTAAAAACTGGGGATATAGAAACCATCGAGTTCTATATGGATTTTTATATACATCCAAACTACAAATATAATAAATATAAATACCCATATAAAATGCACTATAATGAATCTGATATGTTTAATATACCATGGAAAATGGTCAAGAAATATAACTTTGTAAATAAGGAGTAGTTAAATCCTTATGTTCACTGGAAAATGACTGAACATATTATATAATTATTAATGTTGATGAATTCCTTATTCCGTTGTGAAGTTTCAAAGGAATGAACGTCATCACATTATACAAAATTGTATAGGACTATATACTTTTGTTCCATAATCCTCCCGAGACTATCTTTTTTTGAATTAGAGTAATATAGAAAACTATTTCACGTACATTCACAAAATCAGACATGCGTATTGTGAGTAATTATTAAAGAATGTGATATAATGAAATACAAAAAGTTAGTGTACATATTATTGGTGGTAAGCATTTTTCTATCTGGATGCGTAGACATTACAGATTCTTATAAGCCAGGAAATTTTGGCGCAACAGAAGAAGAAGCTGAAATGGTTGATGCAATGACTGAGAAGTATGGAGATATGACACAGGAAGGTAATCCAAGATTATTGGAAGTTATGATGACTTCTTCAATAACCAACTTCATTCCTGTTGATAAAGTATTAAAATATTCAAAGGATTCAGACAACTTATATGTCTGGTTTGTTTATGATAATTTTGACAATGATGTCTTAAACATCGAATGGACTTATCTGAATGAGGATTATCTAGTACACACATTCGAGTCCGAAACTGGCGAAGATTTTGGAAGAGGATCATTCATTCTCGAAAAGCCAGACGACGGATGGCCCATTGGTAATTATGAAGTGAAAATAATGGGCGCAGGAGTTTCAGAGTCTGTTAAATTCGAGATAATTGATGGTCCTACTGAATCAATACCATTGGACCTTTCATCTGAGAATGTAGATTCTATTAATTCCGGAGAAGATAGCAGTTCAGAAACCAGTACAACAACGCCCGGCTGGTACCTTGTAGGAGCTAAAGATTATGATACTGCGCAAAAGAGCACTGACCCTTATACATATGAACTTGACTTTAAACGGGGCGATGTAACGACATCAATGTCTCATAGAGACGGAGCAGTGTTCGCAGTAAGAACTACATGGGAAGAACCTCCAGCCTTTATTGGTAGTGAAGAACCTATGTCCATTAAAGTCATAGCAGAGGGTCTTAGGGTCGAAACAATGGGTTTACAGATAGCTCAGGTGGTTTCTTTAAAGATGGATATGCCAGATGTGGAGATAGGTGGTATTACAGCAGGTGCAATTCGTCTTGGAGATCCCATATTAGGAACGGCTATTAACTGTCATTCTAGTAATCTTGTAGAAAACAAAAAGTTGAGTGGAACATTTACTGCCAATACACCCAAGAAAGAAATAGGGGATGGAAGATTTGGACTCACAGTGACGATTACCGGTCATGCCGGAACATATGGAACCCGATATAATTATGAATGGAGAGAATGATTTATACCTCTCTAAATTGTTGGACTTAACAACATAATTTGAAGAAGTTCACGCAGGTAGGCAAGAATTTGTGGGCACATTGCAAGCAAGTGAGTTGCCTTTAAATTCCTGTCAATTTCTTTTTTTATTTGTGGTTGTTATATAATTTCCTGTTAGCACATTGTTGATATATGAAAATTACATCACCCTCATAATACAACCTTTTCCACCTGAAAAAGCAATAACAGGATAATCACCTTTCTGCAATGCTTCGGTGATAATCTCTTTTGCTATCTCTGTCATTTCCAGCATTTTAAGCTTTGAGGACATTGTAGAGATATGCCTTTGATCTCTCAGAAGTGCATCTTTATAGCAGTTCATGAAACTTCCTTTATTATGGGTTATATGAACCTCATTAAGTTCATTCTCACAGATTCCCTGATGAACTCTTCCGGGGATTCATAGCCCCACTTACCATCTTGAATTATCTTGCCGACTGCTTCAATCATAGCGTTTGGTATTTCCATATCCATTTTTCACACCTTCCTTTTATTGGCAGTTTAGGCTGCAAGAAATAAGTAAGCTTCGAGTAGGATATCAAGACTAAGATAAACCAAAAATAGAGCAAATAACCCTTTCAAAACCAATATTGTTTGTTTTTGCATTGTACTTTCTGAAAGAGATGAGCACATATATAAAAATATCGCAGGATGAATGAAAAATATATACATTCATCACTTCCTTTATTATGAGGTTTAGGACATTCCATCAAGATTTCATGGAATAAAAAAAATGTGACCACTCTTTTCTAAAAACAAAACGGAAAGTAGTACCTCTTCATCCATGTTTCCTTTACTTGACAAACTCGGACTTTCCCCCGCCTTTTCCTATATCTGGTTTTGATATGTTTTCTAAGAGCCGTTTTCCAAAATAATTGAAAGTAACAATTGTTGTTTACGGGAACAACTGCATCATTTCCTGTGCTCCGTAAGTTGATGGCATGATTATATTTACAGTGGCTGATGCACCTGCTTCCGGTGTGAGCACTATTATCAGTGGTGATCTGGGAAGAATATTCAATCCTGTTGACTTAAGCGATGAGCTTACATTTGCATCTTTCAGTGTGGTATAGCCTGTGCTTACAGTGGATAACGATGCCGTTGAGGCATAGATTATGACATAGTCTCCGGTGGTCATTGTCGGATTAGACTGCTGGAATGAGCTATCTTCATCTCTTATCTTGTCAACAGTGAAGTATGAACGCGAATTAACCAGTGTTACATTGCCTGATGATGCGGCAAGAGTGGTATTACCTGTTGCAAGAAGTTGACGATTGGTTACAGCCACAGACCCAAAACCAGACATGCTGGCATCGATTCCAAATTCCGGTGCTTTACTTCGAGTATTTCCTGCATACACTAAGTCATTAGTAGTACTGCCATCGGTTATTGAAAGAATAACCTGCTCTAGATTTACAGGTGCGCTGGCAGTGTTTAGTGTCAAAACAATTTCTAACATGTCAATTGATGCAGACATATCCAAACTGCTGTTCTTTGAGCGTATCCCAACAACATCCTCAATCATCAGATTTGAAGATACTTCCTTGCTTGCTTCTTTACCTGTTGCCTGTGATTTTTGTTGCAAGGTACCAGATGTTTGCAGCAGCACAGATGCCGCAACGGCAGCAATCAATACCATTGAAATGAATATAATTAAAGTACCAATTCCAACCTGTGCTTTATTATTTTTAATAGTTGTGAAAAACGTATCAATTATCATTCAATTTCCCAGTTCACAGTTTACTTGTTGTGTTTTTGTGCAACAGCAATATACATTAGACAGTTAGCCATATTAATATATTTCCATTGAATTATAATATAAATGGGTGTTTTTTGCCTATTTGACTGTAGAAATCCCTATTAGACTATATTCCAACATCATTAACACATAACATAATCTTTTTAAATTAGATAGAGCACAGTTTTAAACATCGCCTTGTTTCCTTTATTATGGGGTGCCAGCAACATTCAATTGAATATAATATTCAGATGCCGACTTAAAATACAATTGTGCTTATTAAAAATAGTTATATGTCCCTGCTACATCATGATGTGTGGTACATATGATTACTAATAATGTTAAAATCACAATTCTTGTTTTTTTGTATCTTTTGATGATGTTCTCTATTGTTCTATTTGCTGGATTTACCAGTTACTAATAACTGATTTCCTTTACTTGGCAGTCATGGAAACACTTTTTCATAGACAAAAAAGCCGAAATTAATATAATTTATTCCTGATTAGATAATAGAACAAGAAAAGACGTTATTAGAGGCATGTAGTATGGGTTAGTGGGGGAGTGGGGTTAGTGGGGTTAGCGTTTATACGCTTAAAATAGTTTACATGCCTCACCCTTTTAATAGTTCTCTAATATTAATAGTTTCTTATTTTAATTGGTGAGGAAAAATTTAATGATGTGGTGATGTGGTCACCTTCCTTTATTATGGGTTATATGAACCTCATTAAGTTCATTCTCACAGATTCCCTGATGAACTCTTCCGGGGATTCATAGCCCCACTTACCATCTTGAATTATCTTGCCGACTGCTTCAATCATAGCGTTTGGTATTTCCATATCCATTTTTCACACCTTCCTTTTATTGGCAGTTTAGGAATTCCACCGAGATTCCATGGAAACAAACATTGATGCCACAGTGATTCCATGGCACTAAAAAACAGGTGACCACAGGTTTCTAAAAAATAAAGAAAACCAGTGCCTATCAATCACGATTTCCTACACTTGGCAGTTTAGGATTATACATATAACTAATAAAGGAAATAATAGTGACGATGCATTATTTTGCGGCAGTTTCAAATGACATTATTCTTTTAGCAGAGGCCACTATAATAGTGGGTATTGTAGTAGTTATTGGATTGATAATATGGTTCTATAAGAAAAAAAGATAAGGAATCTCATTATTTCCTTTACTTGGCAATAATGGAACAAACAAAAACATCTTTACCGCACCTTTCCACAGTTATATCTAGTTCAATTTAAAATCAGAAAAGTTAAATATACTTTGTATGGCATATACTTCATAAGAAAACAGAACTCAAGTGTAATTTATTAAATATGTGTGTCATGCTTGTGTTATTGGTGGTTGGAAATGAAGAAACTATTAATTTTACTAATATTATTAACCGTTCTCGCAGTTGCAGGATGCGTTGAAGAAGAAATAAACGCAGATATAGAAACTGTTGATAAAGGACCCACTGAGATAGAAAATAATCAAACAGAAGAGAAAGATAATGGAATACCACTAAATGAAGTAGAAGATGAAGTAATAGATGATACTTGGGGTATTCAATTAACTGCAACTAAAGTTACTCCTACTGGAATGACGTTGGTATGTAAACAGTCAGGTGGGGAACCAACTGGAGAATTACATACTGGTAGCTATCTTGTATTAGAAGAATCAATAAATGAACAATGGTTGCCTGTAGAAATGACACCATCAGAATATGAAAGAGCTTGGACAGATGAGGCTTGGCTTATTCCAATGAATGACACTGTACAATGGGCATTTTCTTGGGAATGGATGTATGGTGAACTTCCTGAAGGTAATTACAGAATAGGTAAAGAGATTTTTGATTTCAGAAGCGCAGGAAATTACGATAAAAAGATTTACTATGCTAATTTTGAAGTAACAAATTAGTGGCTCTTTCTTGTGAATAGTCACGGATGAAAAAGATAAAAGTCTGGGTGAAGCAATCAGAATTGCTAAAATTATCGAAAGTAGACTGAATAAAGTGACTAACCACGGTCACTTCTATTTTTCTTTTTGATTTCCTTTATTATGAGGTTTCTTCGTCTGTTAATTGAATGGCTTTGTAGCTCATACCTTCGTTTATTTTCCCTACGATGATGCAAAAACCGTATTTGTTCAAGTTTTCTTTTTGTTCAACGGTTAATACACTCATGTTTTTCCTTCCTTCTTTATGAATTGTAGGAATTGTCATAAAACAATCCCTTCCTCATTCATCTTTCCAAAAAACCATTTTTTAAAATCATTTACATTTGAGAATTGATACCGTGGGGCCATGTTTTTCCAATTTGGTTCCGAACCTTTTCTAAGCATTTTCACAGCAGATTCTACATGTTCTGAAAATCTCTTATTTCTGAAATCTTCGAGATAGATATCCAGTCCTCCATCTTTTTCAGACTCTACTTTTTTGCTGACCTTTCTCTGCTTCTCTAGGACTTCCAGCTCAGCAAATTTTGCCCGGAGTTCAGATAATTCCTGTTCTTTCTGAGAAATAGTAAGCTGCACATAGTCTAGCGGAGATACTTCTTCCAGGATCTGTTTGATTCCTGCCTCCAAAACTTCAGAGAATGATTTATTGTGAAGAGATTGAGTTGATTCAAATGATGATTTTAAGTAAGGATCAATAGAAGTTGTAGTTTTGATTTTCATATAATACCACCTCCTACATTTCGTGTCGATTTTCAAATTGAATAATACCCGGAAAAAACCGAAAGCCGCATACGTACGTATGGGTACGTACGCATGCCAAGGCAACAGAGCCTCGGCTCAGTTACCTTTTAGGCTACGCCGCAGCATAGCGATACGTGTTAGGGGTCCGGGGATTTTTGGGATACGTATGGGTACGTATGCGTATTCTAAATTTTGAAAATCACACTCCTATTTCAGTCAAGTAAATCCAGAAGAAACCAAGGAGGTCCTTCTGGAGATCATTAGAAAAGTTGTTATGGAAGGTCACGCTACCACCTTTGTGAAAGCTGTGATCATCTGCTCCGTGGCCTTAGATATGGACCATACAATATTAGAAGCTCCAGCGTGTTCTGGAGAGTCACACAGAGCTCCTATGATTGAGTCATAGCTAAAGGTCTGGCTCATGGTGAGCATCTCCTCACTGCAGGGAGCTTACATTTATCCCACACCAGGACATCCTTCCAATCGTACGTACTCATACGTACTCGCCTCCATGTTTTTCACAGACATCCTTGAGAATCTTCTGGTCACACTCGATATAGATCAAGACATTCTCACAGTACATTCCAGATTCATGGTCATATTCACTGGCCATACTGTAGGATCTCGTCTTTTTCAGATGCGGAAAACGTGCATATAACTCCGATTTGAGGATCTCCCAATTCCATCTGGCTTCAGTGAATGATCTACTTTTTACAATGACAACATGCTCCACAATCGGTACGTTGAACGGACCTGATGATATTGTGAATTTCAAGTTATCACCCCCTCCGGACAATATCATGAGGAATGCTTTTGGATCCATTCCTCCAGATCCTGGCTATCCTGGTAATTCTGGCAGGCCTGCGATGTACTCGCATAGGGAGAGCACTCCGGACTCTGGGACCGTATGGATTAGGACGTGTCAATATCTTTCCTCCGGGACAAACACGGACCGAAGATTCAACCTTTCGAGGAATATACCTCAAGCTATCACCTCCTGATCTGCAGCTGCAGGAAGGTAAGAATCAATCACTGAGGTCCTTATCTTCGACCAGTTGATGCAGCCCTTTGGCATCTTGAACCCTACTCCAGGCTCCACATGCCTTACATTCTGGAAGATCCAGCCATGTACGCACATTCCTTCTTCAAAAAAGAAGGGGCTGAGATAGTGACACTCTGAGTATGCAGCGAACTTTTCCGGATTGTCAAATGGAATCGTTCCGGAGATATCCACCACGCATAAGATCTTTCCATGGGGAAGTGAGGAGATCTTCCTCCCCAGGACCTCCGTGAAGTATTTCCATTCCTTCCTGCGGACATCCCGCCGGGTTGCATAGATCGCCACAGGTCCCCTATAGTGGCAGTCCATAGACCTGATATCCAGGACCTTAATTCCCATGGCAATAAGTGAAGCCCAGGGTTGGCGTACTGCAAGGACCTTCATGACCTCCTCCGGAGCATCCAGAGGACATTCTCCCATGTTTCCAGGAATCTTATTGGTAAGGTCACAGTACCAGCTGGTACGAGGCCCTCTTACAGTATCAATCTCTTCAGGTTGGAGATGCCTGCACTTTACTTTCCTGCAGAGGCCTGTTGCAGGATGGGATCCTTCGAGCGGTCCGGTCATTTCCTCACCTTCTTGTTGACCTCATCCCCTCGTTTGATATCCTGGCATCTGCAGATGTAGTGACCACACACAGGACAGGCTCGAATGTGACTCTTAAATCCTCTGTGCATGACTCTCCTGATTATCCGACGGTGAACTTTTGCAGAAGAATGTAAGGATTTGTCCTCTTTCCCTTCTAGTTCAATGTCTGTGGATTTTGATGTATCAGACATCAGTACGCCACCTCATACAGGTCCAATATTTTGGTCAGCGTTTGCCTGCCCATATTCATCTGGCCGCATACATACCCTATTGACTTGCTTTCAAGATACAAAGCCACAGCCTTCTCTCTACGTTCAATAGGTATCTTTTTAAGAGGTGTGCCAGGTTTTCTTTTTGTGAGCTTACGGAACCTTTTCCAGTTCTTCTTTTCTTGTTGAGTGAGCTTGAATTCAGACATCAATGCATCACCTCATCTGCACTATCATCCTGGCTCTTTTCCGGATCTTTAAAATTCTCGCGTGAATAGATCTCTATGAATCTCTGCCAGCAACACATTACTCATCACCTCCCGGCAAAACCACCTCCCTACTCTCAATAGCAAGGATAAGCTGATTCAATGCTGTGCTCTTCAGTGGTCCATATTTCACATCTTTTGTGAGTGATTTAATTTCACTGGACCGAGATCTATTGTTCAAATCAAGTAGGGTGTAGATCACATCTAATGACCATTTATCGCAGTCTACACCGTCCTTACGAAGCTCAACAGAATCACTATGAATACGGCACTGGAGATTTTTAACAGCCGTGAGATCTCTCCATTCATTTGAGGGCGGATTGTAGAGCAATGGCTGTTCAGTTTTGGATATTTCTTGTTCACACCCCTTAGTCCCTCTCGACTGGTATTCATCAGAGTGGAAACAAGATTCACACACCATTTCATCACCAGTCAGTTCCTGGGATATCATCTTATGAAGATCTACCAGACAGCCACACTCAGAACATAAAAACTCATCAACACAGGATCCTTCACTCTGTTGTCGGAGTTCCTCTTGATTGCTTTCTATGGGGTCCATATGGTCCACGGATTCCTCACATATAGCTTCTTGACAGTTTTCATGTGCCTCACCTAATATCTGCGTCAGCAGACCCACGAGTTCAGGAGACGGTGATAAAAGTACGTTGATAGTGATTTCTCCAGACATTACTCATCATCTCCTTCTGAGTGTTCCAGAGTGAGATACTTGTGGTAGTGTTCTATGTACCTGGCACGTGTGGCTTTCCATCCAGCCAGTAATGCAAATAGTATGAGTAGCAGCATGAATCCTGCATAGATCTGCATAGCCATCTCAACAGGGAAATAGAACACATATCTGATTGTGAGAACTGATCCAGAAACAGCGCCAATCAAAAAGTGATAAGCTTCGCCATATTTCACAATTTCAGGAGTGAATGGGCCATCCGTAGGTTTTGGTGCATCCTTGATCTCCTGCAGTTTCTCTGCAGGTATGCCTGTAAGCTTGCTTACAATGCGTGCTTCTATTGTGATTACAGGCGAATGATCAGGGAAGACTTCAACACATTCAGGAAAGGTTTGATCAGAGGTCATTTAGATCACCCCAAATGATTGAAATACAACTACACCAAAAGTCCAAAAGTACAAAATTGACATGAGTATTAGCCCACCCCGGACCACAGCTTTTGAAAAGCCATATAATTCTGCTTTCCACCCGGGAATAATTTCCAGCCAGGAAACATACACGTATCCATCATTATCTGTACGAAGGCTAGCACTGGACATCTGATCAGGGTGCATGCCTGTTATTATACTGGAGCCTGCCTCATCGTCTGGGTCTGCGATTACCCAGCGAACACGCACGACGGGAGTGAGTTTCATTTACTCTCCCTCCTGAAACTCAGCCAGTACTTGAGGTATGTAATCAAGACCCAGCTTTGCAAGTTCTTGCTTTTTGAATTCCTCGATCTCTTCACGAGTAATCAGAGGAGGTAGAAGAGCGGACCCTATGGTGTGGATGGTACGAGTGGGGGTTAAAGAAGGGTCCGCCGTTTCATTGGAAAGTGTAGCCTCTAACCTGGCCTGCAGGATAGAAAAGAATGCTTTGTTATTCTCTATTTTCAGATTAATCTCTGAAAGAGTAGCATTAAACGCATCATCAGATGAAAGAACAAATGGAAGAGTACTTGATGACATTTAGAACACCTCTTTCTTCACTGGCTCAAGCCATTCGACAAAACTGATATTTTTTCTTGAAACAGGTCTGATTTGAAGGCACTTTGATTTTGCAGGGATATCTATGACCTCATTGCCTTGAACCACAACCTTACGATATCGCCACTGTCGAATGAGCGTTTGAACTCTGATATCCTCAAGGATGATTTTAGTACAGGTACGCAGGCTTGTCTTATCTCCTAAAGAGTTGTATTTTTCCTGAAAATGAGTGCAAAACTCATCAAAAGAAATTTTGTCGAATAAGTTGTACTTTGCGTACAATTTTTCCAGAGTTTTGATCTCTACACCAGCACTAGTATGAAAGTCAGAGCTATCGCTATTATTAATATTTGTCTTCATTACACAATCCTTCTTTAAGGTTTAATTGTGCCAGAGTCGTCAAACTCTAACAGAGAAAAATCTCTTTTTTACATATATAAAGTTTATTCAAAAATCATTCCCAAATAGGCGAATGTTCGTAATTAGTCGAAGGTAGTTAAATTAGGCTGACAATATTAAAATACTATCACGACTAATACTGAATTATCCTAATGTAAAGACCTGCGTCAACAGGATAAAAACCGTGATTCTACACAATCCCACGGTTTACTTCTTCTCATTGGGAGTACATGCCCCTAGGATTTGGACCTGAATTTTGGGTTCGAATCCCGGTCGGCGCATTCAACTTTTTTTGTTTGATTTTTCTCATGTAAAAGTTTGCACTTTATAGTTTTCAATAACACAGGTTACCGGTTGAGCAAGGATTGCATTATCAAAGTCATTCAACACTATGCTAAACCTCTTGGTCTGCATGATCATCACGGACCTTTGCACACTCGTCTTACTTCTCATTGCTTGCGTGGTTTTTTACCACACAAATGCAAAGAGCAAGTATGGACGAAATATACATTAAACGGTTTCGTGGTGATTCCCTGAAAAAGAAAAATGGGCTAATAATTATATATAATTCGATATGGAACTTATCAGGGAAGAATATCTAAAATATGTTCCCAGGTTAAGCAATTGATTTTAACAAGCCTAAGTACACACATTTAAAGGCAGGATTCAGGGAATATAAGGTGAAAAATAATGAGCATACCATATTCCTATTAAAAGAAAATAGGATTCACCAAGAATACTTAATATTACATAAAGAAGAAGGCTACGAGCGAAAAATCGTTGAGCCTAAACGCCTATGATGGGAAGGAGGAGAGGTTGGAACAACCCCGTTCCAGCATTAAGTCCCATCAGCTACCAATGGATTTCACTAACTCTCAAATCCAAATAAATTTAAATATTTGGAATCTTAGTTGAATAGTGATTTCAATTGTACGATTCAGACACATGGATTAATTATTAATCAAAATTTATTATATCGTCTAACAAACTATCTACATTAAATAATTTTTCTTTAACGATTGAATGTAAAGTACCAAACAATTCGAACGCCTCTATTGTTTTCAGCTCATTTGTACTGTAAACTACCATGGGGTAATTTTCCCGTAACTATTCAGCCTACCACAATTAGCCTATTGATACTGATTTAATCAAAACGGAGATGTTTGCTCACTAACAACCTAAGAATCAAAAAAGCAATCAATGGCAACAATCAAAATTAATGATCCTAATAATATGTAGGTCTCAACTTTTTGTCAAGATTGCTATTGATAGTGTTTTTATCAGGCTGAATAGTTACATTTTCCCAAACTGTAACACTTAGTAATTCATCAGTATCCTTGTTTTTTGGGTACAGATATAAATAATAATCTTCACTACTTTTTCTAATACCCCATACCGATTTATTATCATACTTGAAAAAATATTCACTACCGCTTGCATCTAGATTTATCCCAGAAATTTTATCTGCATGAGAAATCATTGATTTTACAGCCATAATAATTTGGCTTTGGTAATTAAACATCGTTATATAATATGATGGCCTCTTTTTATATATGAATTGTCCAAAGTGTAAGAGTTCCAGTCATAAGAAGAACGGTAGGATTGATGGTCGACAACGCTACAAATGCCATGATTGTGGATACAACTATTCAGTAGATATAAAATCCACCGCTAGCCCCGTATCTGTTAAGCGACAGGCTTTACAACTCTATCTGGAGGGGTTGGGATTTCGTTCAATTGGACGTTTTTTGGGCGTTAGTCATGTTTCTGTTCAAAAATGGATTCGAAAATTTGGTAGTGAATTAGAGGATCTAAAAAGTGAAAATGAGATTTCTGTTGTGGAATTGGACGAGATGCATACTTATATTGGGAATAAAAAAACTACTGCTGGATATGGATTGCTGTTGATAGATATGGGAAGAAATTCATCGATTGCTCTTTTGGCAGCAGAGGAACAAAAACAGGACAAAAACTCTGGAAAAAGTTAAAGACAAAAGAGGTTGGGGAAGTAATGACGGATTATTGGAGGGCATATGCCAAGTTAGTCCCCAGAAACATCCATACTCGATCAAAAGCAGAAACATATACTGTTGAAGGATACAACAGCATATTTAGGCATTTCCTGGCAAGACTAAGGAGAAAGTCAAAGTGTTATACTAAAAGTCTTGAAATGCTAAAAATCTCCGTTTTGCTCTTGATGAAATATAGGAATAAAGAACTAGCTATGTTTAATTAACAATGCCAATAATTTTACTCATATTTACCTCTTTATCAGTCCATCATATGATTGAACATTTATAGTTCTTAACTTTTCACGTAGTTCATTAACTATATTACTTTTTATTGCTTCAGTTAGACCTTTAGGATTTTCAGCATACCTAGTGATTTTATTATAAATCCCACCACATTTTTCAACTAAGATTTCATTTCCCTTCATTTCCCCTGATATTTCATTAAAGAGTTTAATAACTTCATATCTTTGATTTGAATCATCAGCATCTAAACCGTTCAACATTTCAACCTTAGTTGTTAGTTCTGTTAAAGTGATTTGGAAGGAATAATTAAGCAGTAAATGAAAAATTGATGTAATTGATTTTTTTTTGTAACTATTCAGCCTGATAAAAACGCTATCAATAACAATCTTGACAAAAAGTTGAAACGTAAATTTCATTCGGATCATTTATTTTGATTGTTGCTATTGATTGCTTTTTTGATTGTTAGATTGTTAGTGAGCAGACATCTCTATTTCGATGAAATCAGTACCAATAGGCAAATCGTGCCAGGCTGAATAGTTACGATAAATAAATAAACAGCAATTGCAGCAGCAAGCCCAGAAAAAATTGAACTTACAAAGACTGTGGCATCATAAATAGTAGTAAAATCCATATATTTATTCCTTTATTTTGAAATTATCCCCTTGTAAGAATCGCAATAATTGATACACAAATTAACCAGCATGGTTTGAACTTAGTGAATATCCATAGTGCATCCAATAATTTAACGATAATAGCAGTACTTTGAGCAGATACTCCATAAAACATTGGCTACTACTTATTAAGAGTTATATGTAGCATCTTTAAATTATTAAATATACCTATTTATAATTACACATGACATATTAATATTTTGTTATTGTACCAGATAATACAAAATTGCATATAAAAAGAACTATACCATCAATTATAATTCTGTGTCAAACAGCATTTTAAATTTAGGTTTTGGTGTGATATGTCGAGATTGAAGAACAATTATCAGAATTCAAGCATCTTTTTAACCTTCTCACCTATCAGGGAATCACATATTCATAAATCAATTCTTCAGATGCATGATAGAACAGAGCAGCACCTAAACTCATAAAGGCACCTTGCAGGAAGGAAGCAAAGAGATTTTGCAGCATCCACATGGTGAGATCATGGGAAGTAAACAAGGTGTTTCCCTGGATAATGAAAGAAGAATTTGTTATATTGCTAGTGTTTAGATATATTTTATTCCTCAATTGTTATTTCTAAATCAGTGTCCTGTTCTTTCTGGGTATTGAGTTCATCCGGGTTATGCCTGGAATGAAATCCTCTTTTCTTTTTGTACGTAAACGCAACATTAATATCATTAACAATATATTACTTAATTTTATATTTAGGGCCAGAGGATGCAAGATGAAAAAATTAATGCTATTGAATAAGTTGTTTCTTATATGTGGGCTTGTGCTGATCTTAGCTTCAATTCCCGCTAATGCGGCAGAATTTGATGTGGATGTTGGATTTAATTCCACCGGGTCTAATGTTGGGTCACAAATATCCGTAGCACCTCTTAATCCTGCATTCGTTCAATATCAGGAAGAACTGAAGCAGAGTCAAAACGATGTTCCTGCTAGTGTGGATACAAATGGCAGCACTAACACATTTGCTCCTTCAAGTGTTATATTACCGGATAGTTCAGGGGAGAACTCACATCTGAACCTTTTGAGCAGCATTAATCTTTTTGAGGAAGATGGTTTCCCTAATGAGTTCGCACATCCCACTGGGCTGATGCCATCACCTGTGGACCTTTCTCATCTATCTCCTGTGAATATGGATGAGCTGTTGGCAAGTGAAGGATCTGGTTTTAGTCCCTCCAGCATCATGCCGACTGGTTTAGAGGTATATCCATCTCGTTATGACTTACGTGATAACAATGGGGTCACAGCAGTAAGGGATCAGGGTTATGCCGGGAGTTGCTGGGCTCATGCAAGTATCGGTTCTCTGGAATCATTTTTACTGCACAATCAGTCTGATACCTGGGATATTTCAGAGAACAATGCCAAGAATATTCTTGTATCTTCAAATCAGGATGGTTTTGACCGTGCTCATGGTGATGGCGGAAACAATCTGATCACAACTGCCTATTTCACCAGATGGGATGGTCCGGTGGTTGAGTCCGATGATCCTTACAACGATCTTTCAGGTATATCTCCCTCCAATACAACAGTGGCAAAACATGTTCAGGAAGTAATGATACTGCCAGGAGTAAATGAATCAAATGATCTCTTCAAATGGATGATCACTAATTATGGTGCTATCTCAGTATCCATGTGGTATGATGGCTCATGTTTCAATTCAGAGAACAATACTTATTATTACTACGATGAAATCAGGGGTACAAATCACGCTGTAACTTTAGTGGGCTGGGATGATGATTTCGACAGGCATAATTTTACTCAAACTGCTCCGGGAAACGGGGCTTTTATCATCAAGAATTCCTGGGGTACCAATTGGGGTGAAGATGGCTATTTCTATACATCGTATTATGACAACGCAACTGGACTCGATATAGGATTTTATGGATTAAATACTAAGCCTTATGGGCGTAATTTCATGTTTACGGCAGAAAATGTCAGTAATTACGACCATATATATCAGCACGATCCACTTGGATGGACTGCATGCACAGGTTACAACAATACTACAGCATACGGGGCAAATGTCTTCACTGCAACAACAAATGAATCACTTGAAGCCGTAAGTTTCTATACCGTTGACTCAAACTCATTCTATAACATCTCGGTCTACCGTGACCCCGAAACCGGTCCTGTCAATAGTTCAGGCCCTGTTTCTGTGCAGAATGGAAGCATTCCAATAGCTGGTTATCACACAGTTGACCTTGATACAAATGTTTCACTTCTTCAAGGGCAGAATTTCTCAGTAGTAGTCGAATTTACAACGCCGAATTACAATTATCCGATTGCTATCGAAAAAACAATATCTGGATACAGCAGCAATGCTCATGCTGAAGCAGGGCAAAGTTATATGAGTCAAAATGGAACGGAATGGGAAGATATATCCGAATCCGACAAGAATGTATGTATCAAGGCTTTCACAAAAGAGGAAAAAGTACCTAAAGCAGCATTTGTTGCAGGTACCAAGATTGTCCATATTAATGAGTCCGTAGACTTCCACGATGCAAGTCTCTTTTCTCCGACTGTATGGGAATGGGACTTTGGAGACAACAATAGCTCTACGTTGCAGAATCCAGTGCACACATATGCAAATTCTGGGGTCTATAATGTTTCACTCAATGCAACGAACTTCGTTGGCAGTAATGTTTCACTAAAAAGTTCTTTCATTCATGTACTTAATTCAACCATTATTGTGAACAGCAGTGGATCCGCTGATTTCACAAGCATTCGTGAAGCTATTAATGCTGCATCGGATGGCGATACTATAATGGTGGAACCGGGAATTTATAGTGAGAACCTTTATTTTGCAGATGACAATATTAGCCTTGTTTCATCCACTGGCAACCCTGTAGATGTTAGTGTTGTTTCCCCAGATTCCGATGACAGTACAATCGTTATAATAGCGGATGATATTGCGATTACCGGCATAAATGTTTCCGGCGGTTCGCGGGGAATATATATTTCTGGATCAAGTGGATGTAACATAACTAATTGTTATGCTGCGGATAATTTCATTGGTATCTATCTGTCTTCTTCACAGAACAACAGTATATCGAATTGTACCATGGATGACAATGGATATGGATTAGTAGTACAACGATCCAACAGCAACTATTTTGCAGACAACTCCCTGGTCAACAATATCTTTGATTGCGTCTTTGATTCAGAACCCAACACTGTGACTACGGGCAATACAATTAATGGCAAGGCCATTTACTATCTCGTGAACAGTTCTGATATGACTATCGATTCTGCTTCAAATGCCGGGCTTGTACATCTCATCAATTGCTCAAATATAACTGTACAGGATGTGGATATTACACGTAATCATTATGGTTTTTACCTTTACAACAGCAGCAATATCACTCTCACAAATTGTACATCTCTGGTTAATGCATATGGTGTCTACCTTTCTTCTTCCCACAACAACACAATGTATGATTGCAACATAAGTGCTAATATAATGTATGGGCTCTCGCTCACAGGATCCAGTGACAATTTGTTCTATAACAACTATTTCAACAATAGTTACAGCAATGTCCGTGTTTCCGGTGGAGCCGCCAATGAATGGAACACTGCAATGACTTCCGGCATCAATATCATCAATGGGACTTACCTTGGAGGCAACTTCTGGGCACAACCGGACAGTACAGGCTGGAGCCAGACACAATACTCTGTTGGAAATGGTTTCTGCCAGCCGTATGAAATAACGGATGACGGTAACAACACTGACCTTCTTCCACTGACCAGCAACGGACAACAACCAGAACTTGTTGAGAGTACTGCTCGCAGTGATAATGATGGCGTACATGTTCGCATTGGTGCCAGTTCAGTCCCTTCCTCAAAAGTAGCTGCAATGGACTCAAGTATTCGATACGTAGGCAGAGGCGGTGAAGTACAGTATGCTTTTACTGACAAGAAGACCCCTGTAACTGACATAAGGTTTGAGGCAGAAACCAATGAAGGATATGTTATGGCCACTGTCAATTTGTTGGATGAGCCTTCAGAGGAAATGCCTGCATCTCCTACTGTAAAACGCTACCAAAGTATGGACATAGTTCTGGGGGATGAGAGATTATCATCTTCAGACTGCATGGAAGGCGCAGTAATAGGATTTACTGTCTCAAAAGAATGGGTCTTATCTAATAATATAGACAAGACAAGTATTCGTATGGAGCACTATTCTGGCAGTGTCTGGGACAAATTACCCACTACGGTAATTGGTGAGGACGACGAGAATATCTATTTTGAATCTATAACAACCAGCTTCTCACCTTTTGTTATATGTGCAGATATAATTGGTACAAATATAAATGTTGGAAGCCCAGGTACAGAAATCCCTTCGAGAGATGATTATGATGTATTCTCAGTAACAGACGAAAATGTTCAGGATACTGATAAGAATGGGCAAGGGGAAAAAGCGTTGATTTTACCTTTCTTTGGTCTTGTCACAGTCTTAGGTTTGATTTACTGGAAGAAGTGATCAAAAGGAAAACTTTGATTTCCTTTTTTTAGAGGGTTTCTACAGCTATCATTTGAAGGTCTGTGAGTTGGCTCGTAGAAAACCTCTGAAAATCGGCATATTCTGAATACAATTGGCACATTTCTTCTAATATCAGGTAATATATTTGGAATGATTGTATGCTAGATTTTCGTCAAAAGATCGAGGATTTGTCCTTTTTAAATTATTATGTTAGAATAACATAGAAAATAGGCTTTCTATAGAGTCAATTTCATAGCAATATAAAAACAAGTGGCATCAATCATCACAAACGTCACGATTTATTGGAAGCATAACTCTGAAGTTGCTGCCTTTTCCAGGTTCGCTCTCGATCCTGATAGTCCCATTATGCATTTGGACATATTCTTTAACAAGAGTAAGTCCAAGTCCTGCACCGCCATACCTGCGTGTACTTGACCCGTCAACCTGTACAAAGGGTTCGAATATCTTTTCTATGTCATAGTCTGCAATACCAATTCCGTTATCAATGACGGAAACTTCAATGTTACCGTTTTTCTGTGTGACCTTGATTGTCACCATGCCGCCTTCTTGTGTGAATTTAAGGGAATTCTCCACCAATTTGTAAATGATTTCTTTGAATTTATTGGCATCAGCACAGATTTGTGGAATATGGGAGTCCCCACTGATATTAATGGATATGTTTTTCCTTGAAGACAAGAAATATACCTTTCTCTTGATTTGTTCAATGGTTTCCATGATATCAAGTATTTCAGGCTTGAACTCCAGCGACCCGGACTCGATTTTAGACAGATCCAATACATTGTCAACAAGACTTAGGAGCGAATGACCGTTCTTATTTATGATTTGAAGATATTTTTTTTGTTCCCCGGTAATTTCACCAGAAGTGCCATCTAACATAATGGCTGAAAAGCCCATTATGGAATTCAGGGGTGTCCTCAGTTCATGGTTCATATTAGACAAAAGCTCGCTCTTAAAGCGATTTGCATCCTCAGCGGTAATCTTTGCAAGCAACATATGTTCTTCTGCTTTTTTGCGCTCTGTGATATCAAGGGCAAAACCATCTATCATGAAAGCTCCCTCTTCCAGTTCACCGCTCGCTATTGCGTTAATTAACAGGCACAGTTCCTTGCCATCTGGACGTAAAGCTTCACATTCAAAATTCTCAACATACCCCTGTTCTTTAAGGATATTTACTACTTCTTTGCTACAAGCAGGTTCAATGTACAGTTGTTCTCCTATATCCTGGAAGTGCCTGGCGATTTGCTCAGTTTTGCTCAGGCCTACAATTCTGGACATTTCCGGATTTATCTGAATATTTTTTCCTTCAGAACTGGTACGGAACATTCCAACAGGAACATTATCTATAAAGTTTTGAAGCTTTGCCTCATTTTCTTTCAGAGCATCCTGAGTCCTTTTACGGAATAATTGATTATTAAGAAGAGTTCCCAGCAACACAGTTCCTATGGGATATATCAACATTACAGGAAAACTGATGTGATTTAGAACTTCCATGCCAACTTGCCAGGGAAGCAGCAACATGTACATAAGCATGACAATGTGGATCACAATACCAAAAATGTACAACTCAAACATACTGAAGAGTTTTTTGAAGCTTTCATGAAACTGTCTCCATAGTAGTCCTAATATCACAGAACTCATTGTTACTGCAATGCCAGCCACTGCGCCAGCACCGCCTTCATAGAGGCGGTAGGAACCAACAATTATTGCTCCAATGACAGCCGGAGTAAATCCAAAGAAAAGGCCGACTATACTTAGCAGAATAGAACGTGTATCGAAGATTATTCCAGGAGAAAGTTCCCATGGATTTAGCATCAAAGCAATGCCTATAAGGCCAATGATAATCCCTGCAACCGTACTTCTTAAGCGCGTGTTCATGTGCATATCGAAAAAAAGAACATCATACATGACACCTAGGGAAAGTAGCAAGGCTGCATTATTTATGAGAGCAATTAGCATTTCAATATTCATACAACACCTTTCTATCAGATAAATTAGGTCAATAACTGAACATTTCTCTCTTTTTGAATCAATCAATACTTAACATGGCCTTGTGAAATTCTGTGTTTTTTCTGAATACTTGAAATAAGAGTAATCAAATCAAATTCAACTTGATATTTCGTGTAGTTCCTTATTTTTTGAGATGCGTGGCTATAGAAGTATGGCTGTATATATAAATATTGTATGAATTTTATACAAATGTTCGAAAAAACAAATCATTGAAAAATACCATCATTATAATCTATAATGGCAGGGTTTTGCTGCAGAACCAAAAAAGTAATAAAAGGACAGATAACTGTCCTTAATCTGATCTCAGTTTTCTGATAACAAGGAAAGCAATAGATGCAATTGCAATTCCTGCAAGACCGGTAAATCCGGGAGTATCCTTTGTTTCTGCGCTTTCTGGCTCAGTATCTTCATCTACAGGTACGAAATATCCTGTTTCTTTCTCTGCGACTACTTCGTCTGCCTTATAGCCCACGACGTTGAAAAATGAAAATCCGGGTGTTTCAGCTGTGAGGTAGATGAATTCATCGTCTTCTTTTGCCTGGGTGGTCGGGAGGTTCTGCCACTGCTGATCATGATATCTTGTCATGCGTATGGTGGATGCATCAATGTCATTCTCTTCTATCCATTCCCTGCTTACTTTGAAATGGATAAGAACATTGTCGGCATTGTTTGTTGAGATAGTGCCTTCAGTTCCGATATCAATGCTCATTAACTGATAGGAAGTTCCTGGGGGAGATGGTATATCTTCAGGTGAATCTGATAGTACCTGAACTTTGGCAACAACAAGACCTTCATCATTCTTCGCATCAAAACTTACACCAAGAACAGGAGTATCGCTATCAGAGAAGTCATAGTTTATTTCTGTTCCTTTAATGACACGCAAGGTAGATGCTGCGGTTGTCTTAACTATAGCAGGATCCTGACCCTGGCTGACTGATGCACGGGTTCCTGATCTACCTGAACTTGGGCTGGAACTTGAAGACGAGCCAGAGTCCTTGAAAAGTCCAAAAGTACCAAATTCAGAAAGGGTTGCAGACAAATAATTTCCACTTGTGTTGAGTGAAGCATTTGGAACTTCTGCCCATGTAGGACCGTCCAACCTGTACAGAGCTACAGAAGATTCACCTGAACTGCTCATTCCGGAATCATCGTAGAAGAAAGTAACATTCAGATTACCAGATCGGTCAATACTTGCATAACCATTTATATTTGTTTTTCCAGAAAGGGCATTAGCATTTGTTTCTGATCCAGTTATACTGGTTGATGATGAATCTGTGATGAAAGAGAGTTGTGTCGAACTATAGGTTAATGCAAGTCTGTCTACTGGGCAACTAGCAGAAGAAGACATATAAATATCTTGTTCATTGTTGTCGTTTGCATTATTACTTGTCAGATTATTGCTGGTTGATAACCGAAGATAAATACCTTTATTATTGTCACTGGCATGGTTGCTTGTTAGATTGTTGTTGTCTGAGTAATAAAAGTAAATACCATAATCATTGTTATTATTGGCATCATTGCTTGTCAGATTATTATAGTCTGATCGATAAAGATCAATACCTCTATTATTGTCACTGACATTATTAGTTGTCAGACTATTTCTGCCTGATCGATAAAGGTAAATACCGTAATTACATTCCGATGTTGTAACATTTTCTATTGTTGAATCAGTGGTGTATGCAAACGTAATTCCATTGAATTCATTTGTCACTTCAATATCTTTTACGGTAATATTGACAGAATTGACCACATAAACAATTCCTGCTGAGGAAGGTACTTCTTCATCTGCACGGTTTGTCCAGTAGTAAACAGGTTTACTATCAACCGTATTGCTATCATCAATATCATGAATGTAATCATCCAGATTTGAACTTGATACATAGAGATTATAGATATTTGATGACATTGTATTACTTGTAAGATTATTGTTGTTTGAAGAATAAAGCCATAAACCGTAGTTATTTTCACTGGCATTATTGCCTGTCAGATTGTTGTTGTCTGAATATCTAATGTTAATGCCTTGATCATTGTCATTGGCATTATTGTTTATTAGATTGTTATTACTCGACGAAGAAAGAGAAATTCCGTTGTCATTGTTATTACTGGCATTATTGCTTACTAGATCATTGCTGCTTGCCGAAGCAAGGTAAATACCGTAATCATTGTCGCTGCTAATATTATTGCTTGCCAGTTCGTTGTTGTCTGAGTGATAAAGGTAAATGCCATGTTCATTGTTACTGCCATTATTGTTTGTCAGATTGTTGTTGTCTGAGTAATAAAGGTAAATACCACGTTTATTGTCACTGGCATTGTTGCTTGTTAGATTGTTGTTGCCTGAGTTATCAAGATAAATTCCGTAATCATTGTCAATGGCATTATTGTTTCTCAACTCATTGACATTAGAGTGATAAAGATAAATTCCGTCATCACATTCTGATGTTGTGGTATTTTCTATTGTTGAATTAATGGTGTATGCAAATGCAATTCCAGTGTATTGATTTGCCACTTCAGTATTTTTTACAGTAATATTGGTAGAGTTGACCACATACACAAGCCCTGCATCAGAAGGCACTTCTTCATCTGCACGGTTTGTCCAGTAGTAAATAGGCTTATCATCAACCGTATTGCTATCATCAATATCATTAAGTAGATCATTTAGATCTGAATTAAATACATTAACATTAAAATTATAGGTATTTGCTGACATTACATTCCCTGTCATATTGTTGCTACTTGAGGAAAAAAAACGAATACCGAAATCATTGTTACTGGCATTATTGTTTGTTAGATTGTTGTTGTTTGATGAAGAAAAGCGAATACCGCAATCATTGTCACTTGCATAATTGCTTGTCAGGTTATTGCTGCTTGAAGAAGTAAGGTAAATTCCATAAGAAGGGTTATCCACTGCAGTATTGCCTGTCAGTTCATTGTTGTTTGAACTAGAAAGAGCAATACCGTGAATATCATTACAACTGGCATTATTACCTATCAGTTCATTGCTATCTGCGTAATAAAATTGGATACCATAATAATCGCCACTGGCATTATTGCCTGTTAGTTTGTTGCCACTTGAGTGTGAAACAGAAATGCCATAATTATGGTTGTCGATTGCATTGTTGCCTGTCAAATTGTTGTTGTTTGACGAATCAAGAACAATACCATAATAATTTCCAGTCACTATATTATTTGAAATAGTACAGTTAGAATTTGAGTCCAAATAAATGCCAACCAGAGAAGAGACAGATGCACCTGTTACAGTAAATCCATTGATGGTCACATTACTAGCTGTAATGTTGACTGCATCGCTATCTGATGATGAATTTACGATCGTGTTTGCTGCACCGCTCTGAGAACGTATAGTCACTTCATGGTCGACAACTATGTTCTCATTGTAAGTACCGTCGCTTACAGTAATGATATCACCATCAGTTGCATTTGCAAGTGCAGCACTTATATTCAAATAGTCTTCACCAGCAGACCCTACCGTAATCTCTGCTGCTGAAACTGTTGTTATGCATGAAAATGATAATAGCAAGATCATTGCTATGATCTGATACTTTAAAATGGGTAACTTGAACTTTTTCATAATGAACACCACAAACAGTAAGCACTAATATATTTTGACTGAAATGCATATCGGTGTGAATATTATATATGGATTATCCTGTTATGTTGATTTTTTCTTTTATTATGGGTGCAATTTTCAAGAATTGCTAATTTTGTCTTGTGATTTGTGAGGTCGTTCCTTCATTTCCCACATCAATGCCCATCAACTGATAGGAATTACATGATTGTGTGCAATGAGGAAAATATCACTGCTCAGGTGGCTGTTTGCAGCAAAAAAAGTCATATGTCTTCATACTCTGAAATCAGGCAGTATATTATGTATTAGAATAATATATTTATAGTTGATTGGACATCAAATGGATATGACATATAGCAACGAAAAAGAATCCGATTATATACATTTCAGTGGATTGACATTACTTTTTCTTGGGACACTTGGGTTAACTGTGGACTTTGTTGCAGCTTTTTTGTTTGATTTTGATGTTTATTTACTTGTACTACTCATGTGCACATTCATAATTATCGAGGGATTGGTATTGATAAATAAAAACAAACAGGTTCGTAGTATGGGCGAATGAAACAATAAAGTAGTATCCTCTTCCTGTAATCCATTTTTCAAAATTATCATAGCTTTCATCTTTATTGATAGTGACTCTTTTTAGCGTTCAATGACTTTCTGTTTCCATTAATTTGTGTATTACTTGATTTCAGGGTCCTGTGACATCCATAACTACAAATCCATTCGAAGTTTAGACAATTCTTTAATATGTGTGGGTAATATTGTACATTATGCGATAACCGGTCAGAATTGCCGGTTAAGAAAACATCTAACAAGGAGAACGTAACAATGTCACTTGAAAATAAAAACGATAGATCATATTTTGCTATCATTGCATTATCAGTAGTACTGGTGGTTATGTCGTTAACGATATACGCCATATCACAGGATGGGTCTGAAACAGACACAATGAACATAATTTCCATGAGCGGCTACTCTGAACAGAAGGTCGTGCCTGATACCGCAAGTTTAAGCATAGGTGCCGTGGTCCAGTCAGAAACCTCAAAGGCAGCGACCAGTGAGAATGCAGCCATCATGAGCACTGTCATAGAAGAACTCAAAGCCCTCGGTCTTGAGGACAGCGAGATACAGACCTCTTATGTTTCCGTGTATCCGATCTACAACTACGATAAAGAGCGAACTATCACAGGCTACTCAGCCTCCAACAGTGTAGAGGTCACAACCACAAACCTTGATATCCTGGGTGATGTCATTGACAGGTCAGCAGCTGCCGGAGCTAATCAGATAGGAAGTATCTCCTTCTCAGTATCTGACGACCAGCAAAAAGAACTTCGTGAAGACCTCATGGACGAAGCCGTAACTGATGCATCCTCAAAGGCCAACACTCTTGCCAGCAGTCTGGGAGTTAAGATTACCGGCGTGAAGACCTCATCCATAAACGAAGGCGGCAACTCCAGGGTTTATTATGCAATGGCTGATACAGCAATGGAAATGGATGAAGAAGCACCTGCTACTCCAATCGAGCCAGGAGAGTCCACAGTTTCAATGTCAGTACAGGTCACATACTACATTGGATAAACTCATCGGACAAAACAATTGAAAATTAAAGGTAACTATTCAGCCTGGCACGATTTGCCTATTGGTACTGATTTCATCGAAATAGAGATGTCTGCTCACTAACAATCTAACAATCAAAAAAGCAATCAATAGCAACAATCAAAATAAATGATCCTAATGAAATTTACGTTTCAACTTTTTGTCAAGATTGTTATTGATAGCGTTTTTATCAGGCTGAATAGTTACAATTAAAGTTTAAAAACGACCAGAAGTTGCAGATGGCCAGTATGATGACGAGTACGTTGTCTGCAACTTCTCATGTGTATGCGTCAATTAACTAACCACCCACTATCCATACACAACCCCTGACCACCAGTTGAAACTGGTGGTCTTTTTTTCTTTATGCTTGCTTGTTTCCATAAACTGCAAGCTCATCTCAACAAATACTTATACACGTAATGATTACAAAAATAATTGTTACATTATTTAACACAGAAATTTGTTTTTGTATCAGCTTTTTCTTAACTTAAAGTATGTATTATTTACTCTCAACCATCATCCTAACAACCCTCGGCCCATTCAACTCCACCGCTATCTCACGCATCTCATTTAGCTTATTCCTGTACTTTTCATCATCAATAAGCAATCTGATGTTCTCAAGTATATCTTCAGGAGATGTGGAATAGTCCAGCTTTCTTCCGAGGTTATCTTCCTCGATAACTAAAGTGTTGTTTCGTTGTTCGCTGTGGTTTTGGTCAGGAATGGTGATCATGGGGACAGCAAAGCTCACGGCTTCCATCATGGTGCTGTGCCCGCCAGGGGCGATAATCACATCGGAAGTCTTCAGGTATGGGAACTGGTCATCTATAAACTTGAGGACCTGCACATTCTCAGGGATGGTGCCGACGTCTGAAGGATCAAAGCTTGGTCCGGAAAGCAGGGTGTAATTGATACTGTTATCCATACCGGCGGCTTCTATAACTTTTCGGAAAATAGCTTCTCTGTGACCAAAACCTCCGATGGTGCAGAGCACATGAGGCCGGTTCAGCTTTTTGGCGGTAGTTTCTTCAAAGCTCTTGCCGACGAGTGGACCGCTAAAGAAAACCTTCTTCCACATCTTTTCCTTGAATTTCAGGTTCTTCCGACATATTGTATGTGGGAGCGGATAATCCGGAATGATCACTCCATCTGCCAGTTTGAAAATGCCTGTGCAGAATTGTTTAACGATCTCGGCCAGAATCTTGCTTGACACTCCTTTCGCCTTAAAGAACTCTTCCATGTTCGACTGGTTTACTATTATGTAACAGGGTATGCTGCGCAATCTTGCGCTCAGTATTCCCATGAAATAGCTGTCTGATATAACAACATCCGGTCTTTCCTTTTTGAGAATTCTTCGAAGTTCGATCAAACCCCACTTTGAAGGGCTGTACTCCCATTTCTTAAAAGTTGCAAGAATAGACTTATTTATATTCAGGGAACCTGCCTTGCCGACAAGTGTGATCTCCGGTGGGATTTCATGCGTGATGAACCCGTTACGGTCAATAAGCTTTCTGGAATATCCATAAGCACCAAAATAAACCTCATGCCCGACAGATGTCAGTTCTTTTCCTATTGAAATGCATCTGCTTGTATGGCCCAATCCCTCTCCGCAGACAAATATCATCACTTTCATCGTAGCACCAAAAAATATCCATCTCATAAAAATTGACTGGTGTTCATAGGTCCTTATTTTTTAAAAATATTATTATAAAGGTTGTATCCATCAACATCGTGGATAAATTATTCTCACTGGATTCAATCTCAACAGTTGATAATGCGCCCAATTCTAGACGCCTGGGGTTGCTTCGATATCCTGTATCACAGGAACGAAGGTCTGGAATTAAAGAAATATTGTGCACGTGTAGATTCGCTTTACACCAACTATTTCACCGAAGTCTGCTGCTTGTCGGACGAAATTATTTTTTGTATCGTATTGTCCAGTTTCCGAAACAACTTATCACATCCATGATGTTGATTTATTTCACTTCCTTGTCACCGTGTATATTTTTCAAGTCTGAAATAAATATTTAACCACTGATATCTATAGATGCCTTTATTTTCTATATGAACCCATATCAAAACTATAAATACTATTATTATTAATGTTATTATGGGGATATAAATGGAATTCAGAGAACTCTCTGATGAACAATGGAAGTTTATTAGACCGCATTTACCTCCGCAACCAATAACCGGAAGAAAGAGAGCTGATGACCGTAAGGTCATCAATGGTATTCTCTTTGTTCTGATAACCGGTTGCAGATGGGGAGATATGCCAGATAGTTATGGTTCCCAAGCAACTGCCTGGAGACGACTAAAAAGGTGGTCCGAAGAAGGGATATGGACTATGATAATGGAATCCCTTCGGGATTCTGCTTACCAAAAAGGTAAGTTCACCATGGATGTTGTATGTGTTGATAGCAGTTTTATTGAAACTAAAAAAGGGGAGAAGATTCCGCATACAACGGTCACAAAAAAAGGAACGGCATAATAATCCATGTTTGTGTAAGTTGCGAAGGCTTTCCTTTGACAATACAGATCGCTTCTGGAAAGGAGCATGATAGTCAGTATTTCATAGAGGTTATGGAAAGTGTCAGGGTCAAAACTGATGGAAGACCAAGAACTAGACCATCGGAAGTGCTTGCAGATTCGGCTTATGATACTGTTGTAATCAGAAAATATTTGAGATCAAGAGCAATCAAAAGTAACATTCCTGTCAATATCAGGAATAAGAAAAAGAGCAAAAGAGGAAGACCTACAAGGTTCGAGTATGAATCATACCATAAAAGAGGAACAATAGAACGATTCTTTGCATGGTTGAAGATGGGTTTCAGAAAAATAGCAAGTAGATATGAAAGACTTAACGTGGTTTTCAAGGGGCTAATAGAAATTGCATGTTTTATGTTATGCTGGAAAAAGGTAGAAGGGACGTTTTGAAATGGGCTCTATGACAAAACCCTTAATATTACTGGCATAAAGTTATCAATATGTCTATATTCTTGCATGTTGTTAGATTGTATGGAAGTAAACTCACGGAGATTGTATGAGATTCCTTATTTTCGTATGTGGAGAAGGTCTGGGACACACGGGTAGATGTATCTCGCTGGCAAACGAGCTGTTGGTCGCAGGGCATAGTGTACACATTGGTGCCTATGGTTATTCCAAAGAACTGATAGAAAGGTCAGGGCACAGAGCAACAGAGATTCCGCAGGAACTCCAGCTTACAGGAAAGGATGGTTCTCTTGACCTGAAAAACTCCATAATGTCAACAGTAAAAGGCATCTCTCCCGGAAAGATAAGAATGGTCCGGAACCTGCTAAAAAAAACCAACCCGGATTTTGTGATATCAGATGGCTACTATCTGGGTATCATCGCGGCAAAATTCAAAGGAATACGCAGGTGTATGATAGTGAACCAGTCCAGTATGCAGGAATTTTTCAAGGGTAAGGGGCTGGTCATAGGATTGGCAGGGTCTGCTGTAAGGGCTTTCTACACATGGATCTATAATCATATAGACATCATCTTTGTTCCTGATTTTTCTCCTCCATTTACAATATGCGGTTCTAACCTTGCGTTTCCTCTGGGGGTTGAGAAAAAAGTAGAGTTCAGCGGACCTGTATTAAGAAAAAGATTCGATGAAGTGGTTCCAAAGGACAATGTAAAAAGACCTCATGTACTTTGCAGTATCGGGGGATTCGGATATCGGCTCCAGATATTCAAAACCATAGTTAAAGCTGCAGCAATGGATCTGAATATCAATTACACTTTGATCGGAGGCCCGGATCTTGATTATGATGTGCTTGACAACGTACCTGGAAATGTAGATATTTGCAGGTTTGTAGCGGATCCGTTTCCTTACTACAGATCAAGTGATCTAATTATATGTACGGGGGGACATGGGACACTCACAGAATCTCTTAGCTTTGGATTACCGGTCATTTCCTTCCCGGATCAGTCACATAATGAGCAGGAGAACAATGCCCGTCTTTTAGAAAAGAATGGGTATGGGCTGAGTTTTTCATATTCTGTATCTCCTGAGGAACTAATGGGCGCAATTCATTCTCTCATAAATGATGAAAAGTTCAGATCAAATACATCTGAATTGAAAAAGCAGGCACAACTTATGGATGGTCCTGCTTATATACGAAAAAGGCTGGAAAAGTATGAAAGCTCACATTCTCATTAATAGTTCCAGTAATCTGTACAATTCCTCATGATTATGGGCCATAAAAGACTTTTAAACTTCGGGGTAATCTATTATTATGGATAAAATGACGGCCATTTTTGCTATAATGGTGGTGGTCACTGTCATGACTACAATGTGGTTTCTAGGTGGGGTGTATGAATCTATGGTGTCGGAACAAATTGAATATGAAACGCTTGATGAACTGGATGAAGGCGTGGAATTAAGGCAGTACAGAGAAATAACTGTGATATCAACAGTAGCAGATGATTCTGGAAAGGCTTTTTCCAGGCTTGCGGGTTATATTTCGGGTACTAATAAAGAAAACTTGAAGATAAGGATGACCGCACCTGTGATATCCACCAGGGAACTATCCTCTGTCAACATGTCCTTTGTCTTACCGGCTGGTTACAATATGAGCAATGTTCCGGATTCAGAAAGAAGTGACATTTCCATCCATACAATTCCTTCCCGGAAAGTGGCAGCAATAAAATTCTCGGGATATGCGAATGATGATGCAGTTGAAAAGAACAGGGCTCTTCTGAGATCACAACTCGATGAGCATGGTCTGGTTACTAAAGGGGACTTTTTCCTGATGCGCTACAATCCTCCATGGATTCCTCCTTTTCTCATGCGAAATGAAGTCGCTATTGAGGTGGAATGATTGGTCGAAAAATACAAACGTTCGCTTTTCATCTTCAGGCGTGATCTTCGCGTGGATGATAACACTGCTTTGAACAAGGCACTGGAATTCTCCGATGAGGTAATTCCTTGTTTTGTATTCGACCCGAGGCTTGCGGACGAGAATAGGGAGTATTTTAATTACAATTCTTTCCAGTTCCTGCTGGAAAGTTTGGAAGACCTTAAAGCACAACTGGAATCAAAGGGTGGCAGGCTGTTCATCTTTTCCGGGCTTCCTGAAAATGTCATTACAGACCTTAAACAAAGCAATGGTGTTGATGCTGTATTTTTCAACCGGGATTATACTCCTTTCAGTAGGAAGAGGGATGATCTAATTAATCAGGTATGTAATGATGCAGGTATCGATGCAATAAGTTTTCATGATGTTCTCCTCCATGAGCCGGGTACTGTGCTTACTAACGAAGGGAAACCTTATCGTGTGTTCTCCCAGTTCTTCAGGAAAGCTTCAAAAACAGAAGTTCCTCTGCCGGTTATACAAGAGGGGGGCAGATTCTATTCTAAAGATATTGATCATGGGGAAATTGAGCTTTCCGAATTCTCTTTCCTGAACAAAAATGAGTTCCTGTTTACCAAAGGTGGTAGAAGCTATGCTTTATCTGTTTTGCAGGAACTCCGGGATTTCAGAAATTATGATAATGAACGTGATTTCCCATCTATGCATGGAACAACTGGATTGTCAGCCCACAATAAACTTGGCACGGTCTCAATAAGGGAATTCTATCATTATGCAGTGGATGAACTGGGTCAAGGGCACACCCTCATAAATGAACTTCACTGGCGTGATTTTTTCATTCATATTGCCATCGAGTTTCCTTATGTTTTCCAGAAGGCTTTTAAGCAAAAGTTCGATGCCCTTTCATGGTCTGGCGATAAGGGACTTTTTGATGCGTGGTGCAAAGGTCAAACTGGCTTCCCGATTATCGATGCTGGCATGCGGGAACTGAACACAACCGGATATATGCATAATCGTGTAAGGATGATAGTTGCTTCTTTCCTTGTAAAAGACCTGCATATCGACTGGAAATGGGGTGAACGCTATTTTGCAAGTAAACTTGTAGATTATGATCCTTGTGTGAATAATGGTAACTGGCAGTGGGCTGCATCCACGGGAGCTGACTCACAACCGTACTTCCGTATTTTCAATCCCTGGACTCAGCAGAAAAGGTTTGATGCAAAATGCATTTACATCAAACAGTGGGTTCCTGAACTAGTAGAGGTAGAGCCAAAGGTCATCAATTCTCTTGATAAAGGACAACCGCTTCTCGGAGTTGCTTATCCACAAGCAATTGTGAACCATGCTCAGGAACGTAATCGTGCACTTTCAATTTTCAAGTCAGTAAGTTGATGAATGGCGAAAATCAATTTATTCCGCAATATTAATATGTAAAGTATCTCTTTACAACATGTCCTGTTATGCGGGGGTCGCCCAGCCTGGCCAAAGGCGCAGGGCTTAGGACCCTGTCTCGTAGGAGTTCGTGCGTTCGAATCGCACCTCCCGCACCATTCTTTTTATTTTGATGGTTCAATTAGGTCTTTAGTTTCCATTCTTTTCTCATGTAATATGTATATCGAGACAAATTGAATCCACGATGTTCATATTTTCATCAAAAAGTGTTAACATAATACTATACTTGTCAGAAGGAACCGATTCAAGTTGATTTGAGTAGTTAATGCCTTTTGATATATTGTCAAATGGGTTGACCGTTAGATCAATTTTAAAAAAGAAACTATCCAGCACTTCCTCAGTGTTTTTATTTATAAGATTGCTCTTTACAACATAATCTTTTTGTGTCGTTGTAGGGTTGGACACTGAAAAATAGATGGATATAGAATCAAGCGAAGATATTTCTCTTTCGATTCTTGAATTTCCTTTCTGGATGATGTGGTATCCGCCTTCGTATCTACCATCGTAACGTAGCAAACCTACGTCTTCAGGGTTATTTCGGTTTGCAAAGTTCAGACAGCTATAGTCGTTGTTAGTAAGGTCTGTCATGTAGATGGATCCCATGGGGGAGTTATCTGGTGCTTCATTTAGTATCTCAATTGTAAATGCCATATTTGTTGGCGCTATTTTACTGACCAGTTTATCATTGAAATCGCACCAGTTGACAGGCACTGCAATATACCTGCCTTTTATTCCAAAAAGGTCTCTGGTTGTCGCACCACTTGGATCAGTGAGATAGATATATTCTTCATCGTACCCCACTGCAATAATTGCATGCCCTTTTTTTATGCCATCGGAAACTTCATATTGAAAAGCCATAAGTATTGGCTGCCCTCTATCTATATTGTCCTTGATCAGCGCATTGAAGTTGTCAGCATTGAAATTTCCAAGGTTGTATCCCCATACTGTTTTTCTAGTGCTCAATGAGGCGGATTGTTTGGAGTAATCTTCCAGTGAATTATCATATGGGTTGTACTGGCCTGAAAAAGTATCACTATGGCCGGAATCAAAATATTCAGCCATCTTCCATGGTTCTATCTGGTGGTTATTGTAGTTGAACATCATCGAAAGACAGTAGTAGAGGCACCAGTTTGTATCTCCCTGATTGCAGTATGGTACTGGCAGTATGGTAGTTTCACATAGGGTTTTATTGGCACTTGAGGATGTGTTTTCAGTTATTCCTTCGGTTGGTGCAATATTGCATATGAGTAGTATCACAACAAAGGTTATTGTGGCTATTACTTTCGCTGTAAAAGCAAAGCTATTTCTCCGAATAATTTCTGGATCCCCCGACCCGCTCATACTCCATTTGACTCCTTGTCTCGTTTTTCAGGTTATATGTTAAGGTTCATCATAGGATGGTCTGTAAACATCATTCTACAATGCAGATACACATTGCACACCTGTCTTTATTTTTTCAATCGAGTTTGTTATTATATATAGCTTGCTGCTAGTGAAAATATACTAACTATTATCATAATGAGATTGACTATTTGCCAATATGCAACTGTTGCGCACCAAATGGTAGTTTATGTTTTTAGGGGATAGAAAATATTATGTATAAAGGTGTTTCTCTAACTTAATGTGTCAGTAGATAATGAAATACGCGTAAGTCTGAGCAGAGACTTAACCCTCTTTGATATAACAATGATAGGTATTGCCGGGATGATAGGGGCCGGTATCTTTGCTCTGACTGGTATTGCCACCGGGATTGCAGGTCCTGCAGTCCTTCTTGCGTTTCTGCTAAATGGTATTGTTGCAACTTTTACAGGACTTGCATATGCTGAACTTGGTTCTGCTATTCCTGAAGCTGGGGGCAGTTATCTCTGGGTTAAAGAAGGTATCGGGAATCATTTCGGATTCCTTGCCGGTTGGGTTGACTGGGCGGCTCACACTATAGCATGTTCCCTGTATGCAGTTACATTCGGTGCATTTTTTTCTGAATTTGTAATTCATTTTTTAGGATATGATGGGATATCACAGAGCACTTTGATTAGCATCTCCGCATTTGTTATTGTCACTCTTATGGCGTACCTTAATTATCTTGGTGCAAAAGAAAGTGGACGGATTGGTGGGATGGTCACTCTTTTCAAAGTTGCTATCCTTATAGTGTTCGCTTGTTTTGGTATCTACAAAACATTCATCACACCTGATTGGTCTGCTGCATTTCTTGCAGATCCCTCATTCCTGCCTAATGGCTTTGGTGGTCTTCTCGTTGCAATGGGTCTTACATTCATAGCATTTGAAGGATATGAGATAATTGCTCAGAGCGGTGAGGAGGTTAAAAATCCTGAAAAGAACATACCCAGAGCTATATTGTTGTCACTGTGGGTTGCTGTTATTATCTATATAATGGTGGCATTTGCTCTGATAGGTGCCATTAAGGTAGATGGACCCAGCTGGATATATCTTGGAGAGCTTGGTGAATTCAGTATGATACGGGTTGCAGATCAGATAATGGCATTCGGTTCTGTCCTTATTCTTGCAGGTGGTTTTGTTTCTACGATAAGTGCCATGAATGCTACTGTTTATTCTTCTTCCCGAGTTGCGTTTGCCCTTGGAAGGATGGGGTATCTGCCAGAAGCTCTTTCCAGGATAAATGAAAAAAGAAGAACGCCTCATTATGCTATTCTTTTCAGTTACTTCATTATTGTATCTATGACGCTTGCCCCAATCGAAACTGTTGCTTCTGCGGCAAATGTAATGTTCCTTATTCTCTTTATTCTGGTCAATTCCGTACTCATTATCCTACGGTTTAGACGACCTGATCTTAAAAGGGCCTTTAAGATGCCTTTTGCTCCTTACCTTCCTATAATTGCAATAGTTGTTCAGCTTGTTATTGGTTATTATCTTATAACTGCGATAGAACATACGACTTTTATTGTAGGAATAACTATATTCTGGATACTTGCTGGTTCATTCTTCTATTTCTCTTATTCTGAAAAAGAGATGAAGAAGCGTGCAAAAAGCCTCAGAAGAAAGGTTTATGAGGAAAAACCATTTGCTGAAATAGGTTATAAGATCCTGGTTCCTGTGAAAAATATTGCTACTGCAGGGGACCTGGCTAAGCTTGCCGCTATGGTTGCAAAAGAAAAGAATGGTCATGTAGTTTTCCTTAAAGTGCTAACATTTCCGGAACAGACTCCTCTTTCAGCAACTGATTCTTATGTAGAGAATAAACGATCTTTGATAAGGGGTCTTATCGAGTCGGTGGATGTGCCTGCTGGCGGTATAATTAAAGTAGGGAGGAATGCTTCAGATTCGATTCTTGATACGATCGAAGAGGAAAAGCCGGATATGATCATTATGGGCTGGAGGGGCAGGACATTCCGTCATGATTTTGTGCTTGGAAGCACGCTGGATCCGATTCTCCTAAAAGCTCCATGTGATGTTGTTGTTGCCAGATTTGAACTTGGTCGTAGTCTTGAGAACATTAAGAAGATATTGTTGCCTACTGCAGGTGGCCCGCATGCAGCTCTGGCTGCAGAGCTAGCAAAAGACCTGGCAATTGCTGAAAATGCCAGTGTTACAATGCTTAATGTGGGCAGGTCGGCCGATGATGAAGCTAGAGCTACTACGGCATTCAGGAGTCTGGAGGGCTTCTTCGAAGGTGTGGATGCAACGGGGAAATTTATAGTTTCAAGTAATATTGAAAAAGGTCTGTCATCCGAGGCCGAAAAGCAGGACGTTGTGTTCATAGGTGCTACTACAAGGCCTTTCCTGAAGAATTTCTTGATGGGTGTTTTCCCTGAAAAGATCATTAGCAACACTGATAAAACTGTGATAATGACTCGCAAATGGATTAAACTCAGGGATGTCCTTAAAAAATAAAGGCAATAAAAGAAAATATTCACTCAATATCATCTGATATTGCCTTATAATTTTCATATTTTTAGCAGAATAGTCTTCTTTTATTGCAAGTCACAATTGTTATCTCCCTTTTCTCCGCAACCTTTTTATATCAGCATTGACTTGTAAGGGTGCTCTCACTGAGCCCAATGATGCGGCCAACGCATCAGGAAAATTCGCTTTGTGAGAACAAATTGATGAAGTACTAATTTCATTTCATCAGGTAGGTGTTACAAAGGTTCCTTCTTTGCTTTCGAATCTCTTGATTCGGAAGGTATATATACGATTGCAGTCTTTTAGGGGTCCTCGCGAAATGCGAGAAACACTTACAATCACCGCCTTATTATGTGGAGGCAGGAGTTATTTCCTGTCTGACGTTGGATTTGGCAGTTCGGTTAATTCTGACCGGTAGTGTATTATATACTACAATAAGGAATTAACCAAACTATGTGCATAGGAAATTCTCTCAAATAGAATTCTCCAATCGATTCCTTAAAATGACTTCCAAAACTTTGTGTGTGATCAACAATTCTGGTTGATCCTGCCAGAGGTTACTGCTATCGGTGTGCGATTAAGCCATGCGAGTCAAATGTTCTTCGTGAACATGGCGTACTGCTCAGTAACACGTGGATAACCTGCCCTAAGGTCCGGCATAACCCCGGGAAACTGGGGATAATTCCGGATAAATCATAGATACTGGAATGTTCTGTGGTTAAAAGCTCCGGTGCCTTAGGATGGATCTGCGGCCTATCAGGTAGTAGTGGGTGTAATGTACCTACTAGCCGACGACGGGTACGGGTTGTGAGAGCAAGAGCCCGGAGATGGATTCTGAGACATGAATCCAGGCCCTACGGGGCGCAGCAGGCGCGAAATCTTTACAATGCGGGAAACCGCGATAAGGGGACACCGAGTGCCAGCATATTATGTTGGCTGTCCATATGTATAAATAACATGTGATAGCAAGGGCCGGGCAAGACCGGTGCCAGCCGCCGCGGTAACACCGGCGGCCCGAGTGGTAATCACTATTATTGGGTCTAAAGGGTCCGTAGCCGGTTTGATCAGTCTTCCGGGAAATCTGACAGCTTAACTGTTAGGCTTCTGGGGGATACTGTCAGACTTGGAACCGGGAGAGGTAAGAGGTACTACAGGGGTAGGAGTGAAATCTTGTAATCCTTGTGGGACCACCAGTGGCGAAGGCGTCTTACCAGAACGGGTTCGACGGTGAGGGACGAAAGCTGGGGGCACGAACCGGATTAGATACCCGGGTAGTCCCAGCCGTAAACGATGCTCGCTAGGTGTCTGGGATGGTGCGACCGTTTCAGGTGCCGCAGGGAAGCCGTGAAGCGAGCCACCTGGGAAGTACGGCCGCAAGGCTGAAACTTAAAGGAATTGGCGGGGGAGCACTACAACGGGTGGAGCCTGCGGTTTAATTGGACTCAACGCCGGAAAACTCACCTGGGGCGACAGCAATATGTAGGTCAGGCTGAAGGTCTTACCTGAATCGCTGAGAGGAGGTGCATGGCCGTCGTCAGTTCGTACTGTGAAGCATCCTGTTAAGTCAGGCAACGAGCGAGACCCGTGCCCACTGTTGCCAGCATATCCTTCGGGATGATGGGTACTCTGTGGGGACCGCCGCTGCTAAAGCGGAGGAAGGTGCGGGCTACGGTAGGTCAGTATGCCCCGAATCTCCAGGGCTACACGCGGGCTACAATGACCGGGACAATGGGCTCCTACCCCGAAAGGGGTTGGTAATCTCATAAACCCGGCCTTAGTTCGGATCGAGGGCTGCAACTCGCCCTCGTGAAGCTGGAATCCGTAGTAATCGCGTTTCAATATAGCGCGGTGAATACGTCCCTGCTCCTTGCACACACCGCCCGTCAAACCACCCGAGTGAGGTATGGGTGAGGGCACGGATTTTGTGCCGTGTTCGAACCTAAATTTCGCAAGGGGGGTTAAGTCGTAACAAGGTAGCCGTAGGGGAATCTGCGGCTGGATCACCTCCTAAGCAAGATAGGCACAAAGTCTATCACCACTAACCGGTCAGAAATCGAATAACTGTCAAATCCAACAAACAAGCGGGACGCTCAAGGGCTTGTAGATCAGTTGGAAGATCGTCGCCTTTGCAAGGCGAAGGCCCTGGGTTCGAATCCCAGCAAGTCCATTTAAGTGCACCAGGCAAGTAATTTTGCCCGGGAAGGATGAAGTGTTCAACAACCCCATGTTGAACATAATGAGATCATGTATAAGCATGCATATATCAGACGCTCACTGGATAAAGTGAGGTGGACTCTGGTAATTATGCTTTCAGGTGGATGGCTCGGCTCAAGGGCTGATGAGGGACGTGCCAAGCTGCGATAAGCTCAGGGTAGGTGCATGGAACCGATGAACCTGAGATTTCCTAATGGGTCTTCCTAATGCGTTTTGCGCATTGATCAGTAATGATCGGGAACGCCCCGAACTGAAACATCTTAGTAGGGGCAGGAAAAGAAATCGAAGAGATGCCGTTAGTAATGGCGAATGAACACGGTAAAGTTCAAACTGAATCCCACTGGTAACATGTGGGAGATGTGGTGTTATAGGCTTTTCCTAAAGATCCCACTTGATTATAATCAAACTTTTCTGGAACGTTAGACCAAAGAGTGTGAAAGTCACGTAGGTATTAATCAAAGGATCTGGGATGTAGCCTGAGTAGCGTGGGTCGGAATTCTCGCGCGAATTTGGGAGGCACCAACTTCCAAAACTAAATACTTCTTGAGACCGATAGCGAACTAGTAGGGTGACCGAAAACTGAAAAGTACCCCAAAAAGGGAGGTTAAAAGTGCCTGAAACCTGGAAGCGATGGAGCGATATGGCATGAAAGGATCTTTGACACGAAGGAAACAGTCGCGAGGCTGCAGTACGAGTGTCATTGCCGATGTCATATCTTACGTTTTGAAGAACGGGCCAGGGAGTGTATCAAAATGGCGATGGCTAACTTTTTACTTAGGAAGCCGAAGCGAAAGCAACATGCTCGCAACCGCAAGGTGAGGAGCGGCGTATACAAGTGCGTGGAGTCATTATGATACGACCCGAAGCCGGGTGATCTAGGCGTGGGCAGGTTGAAGCGTGGCGAAAGCTACGTGGAGGACCGCAAGCGGTATTGATCTGCAAATCATTCGTGTGACCTGCGTCTCGGAGTGAAAGGCTAATCTAACCCGGCATCAGCTGGTTCCTTCCGAAACATGTCGTAGCATGACCTGACTGGAGATAGTCGGTGGGGTAGAGCACTGATTGGAGATCCTGGGGAAGAAATTCCTCACTCTCTTGTCAAACTCCAAAACCACCGTCGTCATAGAAAGTCGGAGTCCGGACTACCGGGGTAAGCTTGTAGTCCGTAAGGGAGACAACCCAGCCCGTGGTTAAGGTCCCCAAGTGTCGACTAAGTGTTAATACTAAAGGGCGTCCTAAGCCCTAGACAGCTGGAAGGTTAGCTTAGAAGCAGCTATCCTTTAAAGAGTGCGTAACAGCCCACCAGTCGAGGTTTAGGGCCCCGAAAATGGACGGGGCTCAAGTCGACCACCGATACCACGGAGCACCGAAAGGTGATCTTGTAGGAAGGCGTTGCGTTCGGGCAGAAGCAGGGCTGTGAAGTCCTGTGGACCGTGCGGAAACGAAAATCCTGGTAATAGTAGCAGCATAGATAGGTGAGAATCCTATCCGCCGAAGGGGCTAGGTTTCCTCGGCAATGATCGTCAGCCGAGGGTTAGTCGGTCCTAAGTTGTACCGTAATCCGAGTACATCAAAAGGGAAACAGGTTAATATTCCTGTACCATCTGACATTAAAACCGACGTTTTTGGGCAGGTTGAGCGGCGTCGTCGCGCCGTCTAAGCACCTAAATCTGTGGAGAGCCGTAATGGCGAGAAGCAGACGAATGTGTTATGGTGAAAATCAACTGCACCCGGGAACCCGTGAAAAGGGAGTCAGATGTCCGTACCGAGAACTGACACAGGTGCCCCTAGCTGAAAAGGCTAAGGCGTGTCGGAATATTTTGGCTAAGGGAATTCGGCAAATTAGCTCCGTAACTTCGGGAGAAGGAGTGCCTGCTGTGAAGACAGCAGGTCGCAGTGACAAGAGAGCTCTAACTGTCTAATATCAACATAGGAGATCGCAAACCTGAAAAGGCTAGTACGATCTCTGAATCCTGCTCAGTGCAGGTACCTGAAAACCCGGTTCAACGGGACGAAGGGCCTGTAAACAGCGGGGGTAACTATGACCCTCTTAAGGTAGCGTAGTACCTTGTCGCTTAATTGGCGACTTGCATGAATGGATCAATGAGAGCTCTACTGTCCCTAGCCAGAGTCCGGTGAAGCTTACTTTCTAGTGCACAGTCTAGAGACCTCTAGGGGGAAGTGAAGACCCCGTAGAGCTTTACTGCAGCCTGTCGTTGGGTTGTGATCTTGGATGTACAGTGTAGGTAGGAGACATCGAAGTCGGTGCGCCAGCATCGATGGAGTCGCCATTGGGACACTACCCTTCTGAGATTACGATCCTAACTCCGCGAGGAGGACCCCGATAGGTAGGCAGTTTGCCTGGGGCGGGACGCCCTTGAAAAGATATCAAGGGCGCACAAAGGTTGACTCAAGTGGGTCGGAAACCCACTGAAGAGTGCAAGAGCATAAGTCAGCCTGACGTTATTCAGCACAGTAGTGGATGACGAGACGAAAGTCGGTTCTAGCGAACTTTTGTGTCCCGCTTGGTGCGGGCCAAAAATGACAGAAAAGTTACCTCGGGGATAATTGAGTTGTTGCCGGCAAGAGCACATATCGACCCGGCAGCTTGCTACTTCGATGTCGGTTCTTTCCATCCTGGCCGTGCAGCAGCGGCCAAGGGTGAGGTTGTTCGCCTATTAAAGGAGATCGTGAGCTGGGTTTAGACCGTCGTGAGACAGGTCGGTTACTATCTACTAGAGGTGTACGTGGTCTGAGGGTAAGCTACCTTTAGTACGAGAGGAACAGGGTAGCGGCGCCTCTGGTGTATCGGTTGTCTGACAAGGCATCGCCGAGCAGCTACGCGCTAAGGAATAAGAGCTGAATGCATCTAAGCTCGAAATCTGACCTGAAAAGAGACTGCATTAAGGGTTCCGATAGAAGATCGGTTTGATAGGGTCGGGATGTAAGCACCAAGGCAACGAGGTGTTCAGTCCGCGGCTACTAACCATCCGTGCCTATCTACCTTACTTTGTCCAGGCGAAATCTGATATGTACATGCAAATTATACAAGATCAAAAGGTAAAGTATTTAACATAATGGTCCCAATAATTTATCGCTCAAAACGCCAAGGTGGCGGAGCGGCTACGCAATCGCCTGCAGAGCGATTCCATTCCGGTTCGAATCCGGACCTTGGCTTTACCTATAAAAAAAATTCATCGTAAGTGAGTCTGGCGGCCATAGCGGCAGGGCAATTCCTGTACCCTTTCCGAACACAGAAGATAAGTCTGCCAGCGTTCCATATTGTACTGAAGTACGCGAGTCTTCGGGAACTATGGATCGCTGCTGGCTCACTCAACACTAACTACTACTTTCTTTTTTCTAAATTGATTTTAACACAAACTAATCTATTTGTTATTCTGATACTATTGATTCTTACAATCTTTTATTGTTATTTTGATTGTGCATGCATATGGTAGTAATTCTCTACTTATAATATATTATACTGTAATAATCACAAATTCAATTGTGATCGATGAAAAGTAGCAGATATTTTGAAGGCTAAAAAGACAGTTTGTATGAACAAGTCTACTTTGTTTCCATTATTATGAGACTGTCGGATAATACCTGATTAAAATCTCATTCCACTTATCATTTCCAAGTTTGTCTCTGAAATATCCCAATGCACTATGGTCATATGCATTATCATCTAAATTGAGTCCAATGAACCATTTTACCATTATGTTCACTTGTGCTTCATATTCCATCTGCTTATCAGAATAATCATGGGGATACTGGACTACTGCAGAGCGAAGCATCATCTCGGGTGTGTTTGTTACAGGTTTACCTTTGTTTGGCGAGTAGAGGTCTTCACAGACCTCATTGATAAATGAAAAATCAACTTTTTTGTTTATTTTATAAAGCAAATGGTCTCTAAGTATGAGTTTATCATATATTTCAGGTCCATAAACGAATGTAGTTTGTTTGGAAGTAGATACAGAATATATTTATATCCCATATTGCTTAAATTCTTGTAACTATTCAGCCTACCACAATTAGCCTATTGATACTGATTTAATCAAAACGGAGATGTTTGCTCACTAACAACCTAAGAATCAAAAAAGCAATCAATGGCAACAATCAAAATTAATGATCCTAATAAAATGTAGGTCTCAACTTTTTGTCAAGATTGCTATTGATAGTGTTTTTATCAGGCTGAATAGTTACAAATTCTTTATAACAAATTGTATCAAATGAATTTAAGTGTATCTCTTGATAATAATTATAGAGGATTTCGAGAAACTACCATCAATACTCATACAATTTAATAAAATTTAAATAATAGCAAAGCAAATTTACTATTATGGATTCTTTTACTGATTTTGCCTTAAATGAAGAATATAAGCGTCTCCAATCTGTCGGAGATAAGCTTGCTGAAATTGAATATTTAGTAGATTGGAAGCCTTTTCGCCCTATTCTGGAGTCAATGTACATAAACAGAACAGCTTCAGGCGGACGGCCTGAAGCTGATGTTATTGTAATGTTCAAGATGCTTGTTCTGCAACAATGGCATGGTCTTTCTGATGCTGAGCTTGAAAAGCAGTGTATTGACAGGATATCCTTTAGGAAATTCCTGGGATTTCCTGAATATGTACCAGACAGTACAACTGTCTGGTCATTCAGGAAGAGAATTATCGACAATGGTAAAGAAAAAGCGGTGTGGGATGAAATGCAGAATCAGCTTGATGCTCTTGGTTTGAAGATTAAAAAAGGAATGATCCAGGATGCAACTTTTATTCACTCAGATCCAGGACATGCAAAAGCAGATGTACTCAGAGGAAAAGATGCGAAAACAAGAAGAAGCAAAGATGGAACCTGGACTAAGAAAAATGGTAAATCTCACTTTGGATACAAACTTCATACAATTATTGATAAGGATTATGAACTAATCAGAAGATTTGAGACAACAACTGCATCACTTCACGATTCACAGGTTGATCTGTCTGAAAAGGGTGAAGTGGTGTATAGAGATAAAGGATATTTTGGAGCAATAGCAAAAGGTTTTGCAGCAACAATGCAACGAGCTGTAAGAGGACATCCTTTAGGAATAATGGATATCCTCAGAAATGAAAGAATAAGTGTGAAAAGAGTCCCTTGCGAAAGAGTGTATGCAGTGACAAAAGAAATATTTAAAACCAGAAAGGTTCTTGTTACAACTGTAGAAAGAGTGAATGCAAAAATGTTGATGACAGCTTTTTGTTTTAATCTGCATCAATTGAGGACACTAAAAACCAAAGGAGTAATTTAGGATAGCGGGAGCTATACTAAAAATAAGGATTAATGAAGAGAAATAAACAAAATGATAAAAAATGAGAGGATATAATTGAGTTTGAATACTTTAATGATCTAAAATGAGGGAATATCGAAATCCTCTATAGTTATTAACCAAACTTTTAATATTAATTGAGTATAACAATACTGTATGGCTAAACCCGAACAAATTCCGATAAAGCATCATCTTTCATCAGAAGAATTGCTTAAACATATTAAGTCATTAGAGAAAGACACACGAGTTCTACAACGTTTATATTTTGTTAAACATCGTTATGAAGGAGCTTCTGTTAATGAAGCAGCTAAACTTGTAGGGATATCAAAACCCGTTGCATATCAATGGCAAGAGCGGTGGAATCAAGACGGATATGAAGGATTAAAGCCTAGGTTTTCAGGAGGATGTCCTTCCAAACTCACTGATGATCAAAAAGAAAAACTAAGGGACATGTTACATGAAAGAGATGATTGGTCTACAAAAGAAGTTCAGGAACTCATTTATAATGAATTTAAGGTTCAATACACCATTAAGCAAATACTAGTGATCTTGAAGAAGTTTGGCATGCATCATGCCAAACCATATGCGCATGATTATCGAAGACCACAAAATGCAGAAGATTGTTTAAAAAAAACTTACCGTTAATCGATGATGATTGCGTTATCGGATTTCTTGATGAATCATCTCCCCAAACAACATCAAATACGGTTCGTTTATGGTCTTTCAATAAACCTGCCATCTTCAAAAACACAACCAGGATAAAAGCAAACTCCTTCGGTTTTTATGCATTGAATGGTAATTCTGTTATTGATTTCAAAGAACATTCAACCAAGGAGGATGTATGTTCGTTTTTATCAGCTGTTAAAAACAATAACATGGGAGAGAGAATCGTAATTATTCTCGACAATTTTAGATCACATCGAGCAAAATATACAGTGGAATTTGCACAGGCAAATGATATTGAATTGGTCTATTTACCTCCATATTCACCCGACTTGAATCCAATCGAATTCATCTGGAAAAGTGTCAAAAGAATTATTTCTCGCAATTTTGTGAAAGATCTTGATCATATGAAAAATCTGATTTCTGAGGCGTTTATTGATTGTTCATCAAAGATTAGCTTCGCAAGAAAATGGATTGAGACATTTCTGGATGATAAGTTAAAAATGTTAAGTTAGTAACTATAGTATAAAAAAAGTAATGGATTCAAATAGCACTACACTATGTATTATCTAAAGTAAACGGACTTTTCAGACAGTCTCTATTACACATATGTAATAAAAGATTAAAAATAAGGCTCTGTAGAAAACCTATTGAAATCAACATCAATATAATTAAATTCGCAAATTTAATCAATGTCATGCAGCACATTCCGAATATTTGTTGACTTTAATTATCACCAAAAAATAGAGGATTTCTACAGAGCCAAAAATAAATTAAGACATAAAAGATAATTGTATGCCTAATCATACTGGCTATTAGTTAAAATGTTAGCATGGGATTTCCAAAGAAACAAGTATTTTCATGTGCGCTGATAGCTGCTGGCTTAAGTATTGCAATACCCTTGTTCATAGTTTTTGATGCTGTGGTTATTTCCATAAGTGACAACTTACCTTCTTCAAACCTGTCTCCTTTGGATTTCATAGCTTCTATGATACCTTCTTCAATCACATCCATATGGTCGATACCTGATCAAATGGTTTCCATTACCACATTTGTTGCTTTAGCATCATTAAAGTCTATTGCTGTGTTTTTAGCTTTTTTGATGAGCTCTTTGTCTACCTGAAGTATATATATCTGTATATATGTGAAATATATATTTCATATTTTTCAAAAACGCTATTGAGGGCACATATAAAAACTATCATAAAGCAAAAAGCTGATGAAAAATGTCACTAAGGCTTGAAAATATGATTGATTTTAATCTTTATTTATTCTGAACACACGATCATTCTTGCGGACAATATCTTCTACTTTTAAACCAATTTCGTTCCCATTTTCAATCGAATTGACATTTTCATCCTCATAAACAATGGATGTAACTTCCTGTTCCAGATAGGTGGTACTACCCTCAAATATGATGTGATCACCAACATTCAATCCTTTTTCCAGTAGCTTCACTGCTGCTGCAGACATCTTAGGGTAGTAATTTGTAACTACTCCTACGGCTTCTCTCTTTATTGGTGAGGCATTCATGTTAGAATCATATGCCAGACTGTCCGGTCCTGGATGGCCGAAATAGAAGCCAGTTGAAAACCCCCTGTTATATTCAAGTGCCAGTTTCTCTTTAAGGGGAACAATGTTGCTTTTATTATATATACCATCTATGAAGAAATCAAGTGCCTGGCGATAGCATCTTGAAACAGAAGATGTATATCCGGGATTGCGCAGTCTTCCTTCCACCTTAAAAGAATTGATGCCTGCCCTGGCCAACTCGGGTATATGTTCTATCATACAGAGATCCTTTGCACTGATGAGGTACTTTCCCTCGATGTCCACTTTTTTGCCGCTATCAGAGTGCAGTGACCATTCCCATCTGCAAGGCTGGCTGCATTCTCCACAGTTGCCGGATTTTCCCAACAAGTATGCTGAAAGATAACACCTGCCGGATACTGCCTGGCACATGGCGCCATGTACAAAGGCTTCAAGCTCTAAGTCAGTATCTTCTCTGATGTCCCTTATCTGTTCCAGGCTCAGTTCCCTTGCAAGCACTACCCTACTCGCTCCCATTGACTCGTAGAACCTGACTGTTTCCTGGTTTGAGACGTTTGCCTGGGTGGATATATGTATCTTAAGGTCATTTGCGGCTGCTTTCATTATTGCCGCAGGATCCCATACAATCACAGCATCTACTCCTGCAGATGCTGCGGTCTCCATTACATCACTGAGTTCCAAAAGTTCATTCGGGTAGATAACAGAATTTACTGCCATGTATCCTTTTAGCCCGTATTTGTGTATATTCTCAACGAATTCTCCCAGGTTTTCGGATGTAATCTCCTGTGCCCGGGATCTCAGACTCAGCCTGTCAAGAGAGAAATAGACAGCATCAGCATGATCCTTGCATGCTGTCAGGGAAGCCATATTCCGTACTCCCATCACAAGTTCCGGTATTTTCCATTCGTTTTTATCAGGAGACATTATGATAGGGATTCAAATTAAGATTTAAATTACTTGTGTTGGAAGGGCAAGTTTAATTGTTCAATAGACAACTTTTATTTGAACCTGGTAACTTATATATACTATAGAACACTATATTGCAGTATCAATCAATGTTAGGGTTCCCTAATATTGTGAGTGACTATGAAATCGCTGGTATTCTTTGAATATCGCTTTTCTAGAAAACGATAGAGGTGAAGTAATGGCTCCGATTATGCCATTGGCGATGATGCCGGAAGGTAAAGTTATCAAGATCGTTTCTATTAATGCAGGTCGCTCACTGATGGATCGCCTTATTTCCATGGGCTTTATAGAGAATTCTTTCCTTAAGATCAAAAGAGACAATATGGGTTCTCTTATCGTTGAGTTGAACGGATGCAGTTATGCTCTTGGGAAGGGGATGGCTTCAAAGATAATGGTTCAGGAATCTTCTTTATAATTTATATTTCTGACATTTTTTGAAAATATTCTAACTGTTCAAAGCAGTTCTACTAAAAAAAAGATGAAGCTCATTGAGCTTCATTTTAATTAACTTATTTTTCCTTTCTCTGGAATATGAATGCCAGACCAAGAATTGCAGCCATAGGTAGTGCAATTGTAGGATATTCAGGAATCTCTGTATTAGAACAATTGTAACCATACTTGTAAATTGTTACATGGCCATCATGGCATTCATCGCGTACATTCAAGTTCTTTATTTTTATTGTGTGGACAGTGTTTTCAAGACCTGTTATTTTCAACGACGTTATTTTTTGTGCATCGATATTTTGTCCTGTGTTAACGTTTGCCCATGTGTCTCCTGTCCAAATTCTTTTGCCGTCTAGAACAACTCTTGCATATCCATCGTTTCTGTCACTGGCAAATACAATGCAGAAGCAATCAGTCGGATATTCAGTTGTTATGAGCATGTGGCTGTTTTCAGAGATTATGGCAAGTCTTCCATCTGAATTGGTCCATATGCCACCTTTAACGCTGCTACTGAAATAGGACTCATATCCACTTGTTATACGGTTATGGTTTCCATATGTCCATATGTCAAGGTTGCATTCCCCATTGACAAGTTCTACAGATACTGTTGATGATTGAGTGGTCGCTGCTGCCGTTCCAATTATCATCAATGTTGCAATCACCAATAAAGCGATAATTTTTAGATTACTGAGGATTTCGAGAAACTACCATCAATACTCATACAATTTAATAAAATTTAAATAATAGCAAAGCAAATTTACTATTATGGATTCTTTTACTGATTTTGCCTTAAATGAAGAATATAAGCGTCTCCAATCTGTCGGAGATAAGCTTGCTGAAATTGAATATTTAGTAGATTGGAAGCCTTTTCGCCCTATTCTGGAGTCAATGTACATAAACAGAACAGCTTCAGGCGGACGGCCTGAAGCTGATGTTATTGTAATGTTCAAGATGCTTGTTCTGCAACAATGGCATGGTCTTTCTGATGCTGAGCTTGAAAAGCAGTGTATTGACAGGATATCCTTTAGGAAATTCCTGGGATTTCCTGAATATGTACCAGACAGTACAACTGTCTGGTCATTCAGGAAGAGAATTATCGACAATGGTAAAGAAAAAGCGGTGTGGGATGAAATGCAGAATCAGCTTGATGCTCTTGGTTTGAAGATTAAAAAAGGAATGATCCAGGATGCAACTTTTATTCACTCAGATCCAGGACATGCAAAAGCAGATGTACTCAGAGGAAAAGATGCGAAAACAAGAAGAAGCAAAGATGGAACCTGGACTAAGAAAAATGGTAAATCTCACTTTGGATACAAACTTCATACAATTATTGATAAGGATTATGAACTAATCAGAAGATTTGAGACAACAACTGCATCACTTCACGATTCACAGGTTGATCTGTCTGAAAAGGGTGAAGTGGTGTATAGAGATAAAGGATATTTTGGAGCAATAGCAAAAGGTTTTGCAGCAACAATGCAACGAGCTGTAAGAGGACATCCTTTAGGAATAATGGATATCCTCAGAAATGAAAGAATAAGTGTGAAAAGAGTCCCTTGCGAAAGAGTGTATGCAGTGACAAAAGAAATATTTAAAACCAGAAAGGTTCTTGTTACAACTGTAGAAAGAGTGAATGCAAAAATGTTGATGACAGCTTTTTGTTTTAATCTGCATCAATTGAGGACACTAAAAACCAAAGGAGTAATTTAGGATAGCGGGAGCTATACTAAAAATAAGGATTAATGAAGAGAAATTAAACAAAATGATAAAAAATGAGAGGATATAATTGAGTTTGAATACTTTAATGATCTAAAATGAGGGAATATCGAAATCCTCTACTGTTTTTCATATCGTACCACCAAATTTTGTAAGTAATTTATATCATCGATTTGGGGGTACTTAAACATTATGAATATATTCGTAATGTGGTGATTAGTATCATTATCATTTTTGTAAAGTGGACACCAATGCATTTGAAAACAAAGCTAATAATATGTATGTTAATTATTTAAAAAATTAGAAATTTGGATAAAGTAATGTTAAATAAAACGGGTTCAAAACTGTTTTTTGTTCCCGCTTGGTCCTCTCATATAATTACCGAATTCCGAATCAACAAGTTGCAATCCGTTAAAAACGGGTCCGTCCTTGCAAACTCGAAGTCCTGTCTTGTCCATGCAGCATGCACCACAAACTCCAATTCCGCATTTGAAATATCTGTGAAGGCTGAATTCTGTCTTTTCGAGAGCTTCCTCTTTTTCCAGCATATCGAAAATGCACTTCATCATCATTTCAGGACCACAGGTGTATATCTTGTCATAGGCCGTCACGTCAGTCTCAGCAAGAACATCGGTTACAAATCCGCACCTGTGTGCAGAGCCATCATCGGTTGTCAGATGCAATTCACCGCAGGACACAAACCGGTCTACAAAGAGCAGTTCATCAGCATTTCTTGCTCCAAGTATGATGCTCATACAAATTCCTTTTGCTGCTGCATATTCTGCAAGTGGTGCAAGTGGTGCTGCACCTACTCCACCCGCTATCAGAAGTATCTTTTCATCCTTGCCTGGTAAAGTAAAACCTGTTCCAAAAGGACCCCTTATACCAAGTTCAGCTCCTTCTTCAAGGGCAAATAGCTTTTCAGTGGCATCACCTACTTTTTGCACAGTGATAGAGTTTTTACTCGAAAGTGTCATGGGAATCTCATCCACACCATGTATCCAGACCATGACGAACTGGCCGGCAATTGCTTCATCGAATGATATGTCAAAGATAAAGGTCCTTGTTGATGGGGTTTCTTTGATGATCTTAATTATTTTGACGTTGGTGGGGTACATTATATCCTCTCATGTGCAATCCCGATGATATCTGTTATATCGCGGTACTCTTTTTCAGAAACGAACTTTTCGATTCCCATGGAAATGGAGTTGAATACCTCTAGTCCTTCGTAGACTGCAGAGCCTATTTGTACTGCACTGGCACCTGCCATCAACATCTCGATGCTATCTTCCCAGGTATAAACGCCTCCAACACCAATAATGGGTATATCAAGAGCAGTGTACAGGTCATAAACACACTTCAATGCAATCGTTTTCACAGCAGGCCCGGAAAGCCCTCCGAACCTGTTACCAAGTATGGGGTATCCACTGTTGATGTCTATTGCCATTCCTTTTACAGTATTGATGGCAACAACAGCATCAGCTCCACCTCTCTGTGCTGCTTCTCCTATTGTTACGATATCCGTGACATTGGGTGTTAATTTCACCCATACAGGGACATCCACAGCATCTACAACTGCTTTGGTGATGCTTTCCACAGCATCAGGATTGCTTCCCACAGAAGCTCCATATCCTAATGCATGAGGGCAACTTAAATTTAGCTCAAATGCATCGGGCTTTGACTCAGCGAGTCCCATGGCAACATCCACAAACTCTTCTTCAGTGCCGCCGAATATGCTTGCAATAACCGGGGTATCTATCTGTTTCTTTGCTATTGCGAGCTCATTCTTAAAATCAGGATGGGAAGGATTTGGTAATCCCATGGCATTCAAAAATCCATATCCAAGGTCTATCATACTTGGGTTCTTATGCCCTTCTTTAGGTTCCGGGCCAATGGATTTTGTGACTACCGCGCCAGCTCCCTCTTTTGCAACACGTACAAGTGATGCACCGGTGGTGCCCATGATGCCGGCAGCCAGTATTGTTGGATTTTTGAGCTTTATTCCAGTGATGTCGGTCATATTAATCTTGCATTTCATAAGATGTTCCTGATTCTAACTGGCATACGGCTCTTTGCACGAGTTCCTTGCCGCCCATCTGCACCAGTTCATTTCCAAGTATCCTTGCATATTCCTGATACCTATCAGCAGGTATTACCTCATCAATGCGTACATGTTCCGTGCCATCCAGTGCCAGTACTTCACAACATATACTGATCTCATTATCGTTGATGAAATGTGCAAAAGAGCCGATTGGTGCTGTACAACCTCCTTCCACATCAGTGATGACTATGCGCTCTATTTCTGTCTCTATTCTTGTCCTCTGGTGATCAAGGTTAGACGTTGCTTCCTCTGCCTCAGTCCCGGCAGGAGTTACCACAGCAATGGTTCCCTGATTTGCAGAAGGGCAGAAGAATTGAGGGTTAAGGCGCTCAACATCCATTTCCCAGCCCATACGTTGCAGGCCGGCCTCCGCCAGTAATATACCATCATAGAGACCTTCATTTAGTTTTCTTATGCGGGTATTGATATTTCCACGCAGGTCCTGGACGTGAAGGTCCGGGCGGTATCTTAGAATCTGCGCTCTTCTGCGCATGGATGATGTTCCAAGGACTGCTCCTTCAGGAAGATCATCTATTCTGGAACCATCTGTTGTGAGCAGGACATCATAAGGTGAATCACGCTTTAAAACTGCAGACATGGATAATTCTTCTGGCCTGATAGTCGGAAGATCTTTCATGGAATGAACTGCTATGTCCACTTCGCCTTCAAACATCCTATCATCGAGTTCCCGGACAAAGGCACCGACTCCTTCCACTTCATGAAGGGGACGATCTGTAAAAGTATCACCTGACGTTTTGATAATTTTCCTGGTAGTGCTTACACCTCTCTCCGACATCATTCGTTCGATAGTCGTAGCCTGTGCGAGTGCAAGATCACTTCCACGGGTTCCTATTATCATGAATATACTCCATCATTTAAGATTGGCTTCGTATGCAGCCAGGGTCTTTTCGATATCCTCATCAATATGTGCAGTGGAGAGGAAGTTCGTCTCGAACTGTGATGGTGGCAAGAAAACACCGCTGTCCAGCATCTTGAAGAAGAAATTCAGATATCCTTCCTTATCGCATTTGAGCACATCCTGATAGTTAAGAGGCCTGTCGCCAAAGAATATCTTGAACATTGATGCAATACCAACTACATTGTAATCAAGTCCAAGGTCTGTAACAAGTTCAGATAACCTGCTTCTCATCATGTCACCGGTGGCATTGAGCTTTTTATGCACGTCCTCTTTCTCAAGAACATCCAGAACTGTAAGCCCTGCTGCAACAGATGCCGGGCTTCCGCTGTAAGTACCTGCCTGGTACACGCTTCCTGACGGTGCAATCATCTCAATAATCTCTTTCTTACCACCGAATATTCCAATCGGAAGACCACCACCTATGATCTTTCCAAGAGTGGTCATGTCAGGAGTAACACCGTAGTATTCCTGTGCACCTCCCATGGACAACCTGAAACCTGTGATAACCTCGTCAAAAATGAGGACAACATCGTTTTCCTCAGTAACCTTGCGTACTTCCTGCAGGTAATCCTTTTCGGGAAGAACAGGACCGATATTTCCCATTACCGGTTCAAGAATAAAGGCAGCCAGATCATCACTGTACTTCTCCATGAGAGTTGTCAGTGCTTCGATATCATTGAAAGGTACCTGAAGTGTGTGCTTTGTGAAATCTTCAGGGATTCCAAGGGAATCCGGTTTTCCAAGGGTTGTAGCTCCCGAGCCTGCCTTAACAAGAACTGCATCGTGTGCCCCGTGGAAACCACCTTCTATTTTAATGAACTTGTTCTTGCCGGTGAATCCCCTTGCTGCCCTGAGAGCACTCATGGTAGCCTCAGTACCTGTGGATACAAAACGGAGCATATCAATGCTCGGATATATTCCGGCTATCCTGTCTGCAAGATTTACCTCAAGTTCTGTAGGAGTGCCGTATAGCCAGCCTTTATCAAGCTGGGAGATAACGGCCTCTTTGACCTTCGGATTCGCATGGCCCAGAATATTAGGACCGTATGCGAGACAATAATCAATATACTCATTACCGTCTATATCCGTAATTTTCGATCCGCTGGCTGATTGTGTATAGAACGGATAGGGTTTGATAGCCCTCACCGGACTGCTTACTCCCCCTGGAAGGAGAGTTCTTGCTTTTTGATATAATTCTCTGGACTTATCTAGGGACATAAGATCACCATATAATCATTTTAGCATCCTTGCCATATCTTTTGCAAAATAGGTCAGTATCATGTCCGCACCGGCGCGCTTCATGGAAAGCAGTGACTCATAAATCGCCTGTTTTTCATCGAGCCAGCCATTTTGTGCGGCTGCCTTTATCATTGAAAATTCACCACTGACGTTGTATGCAGCGGTTGGTATTTCGAATTCGGTCTTGAGACGGTATAATATATCTAAATACGAAAGTGCCGGTTTAACCATGATTATGTCAGCACCCTCTTCGATATCAAGGGCCGCCTCCATAAGTGCTTCATCTGAGTTTGCAGGATCCATCTGGTGAGTGGACCTGTCACCAAAGCAGCATCCTGATCCGGCTGCATCCCTGAAAGGACCGTAGAATGAGGAAGAGTATTTTGCGGCATAGGACATAATAGGAATATTGTGGAATTTATTGTCATCAAGTTCACTGCGAATTGCAGATATCATGCCATCCATCATTCCTGACGGTGCCACCATGTCAGCACCCGCCTTTGCATGGCTTACTGCTGTCTTCCCAAGTAAGGGCAATGTTGGATCGTTCATTATCTCTTCGGTGTCACTATTCACTATCCCGCAGTGTCCGTGACTGGTATACTCACAAAGGCAGACATCGGTAATTACAAGCATATCCTTGCCGAGTTCACTCTTAATTTCACGTATGGCACGCTGTACAACATCGTCGTCTCCCCAGGCAGAGCTTCCCTGTTCATCCTTTGTTTCCGGTATACCAAAAAGTAATATGGCAGGAATACCAAGATCAGCAGCTTCTTTTGCCTCATCTGCAATTTTCTCAACCGGTAGATTGTAAATGCCAGGCATTGATGCTACCTCCTGCGGATTGTCTATTGTCTCATTAGCAAATACCGGATAAATCAGGTCATCAGCAGACAATGAAGTCTCACGCACCAGGTTCTTAATCTTGCCACTTCTCAACCTTCTCATTCTACGCTCGGGGAACATTTTACCAGCTCATTCTTTTCTTTTATGTTGGATTTGTTTACGATAAATACTCTGGCAACAGATTCAAGCAGTTCATCATCACCTATTTCCGCTGCATACCTAAGTATCTTGGTAGGTTCCGCCAGCATTTTATTAATGATTGAATGCGAAAGGTCCTCTATAATCTGCTTCTCGATATCGCCAATTGTATGGTAAGCACTTAATTTCGTGAGAGCCTTTTCTTTTTCATTTACACGAAGCTTATATGACTGTGCATATAACTCAGAAACAAGGTGGTCTGCTCTCTGACGCTTGTACTGCTTTGTCAAGAGGTTAAACTCTTCATCGATGATCGTTTGTGCTTTTTTAGCTTCCTCTATCCTGAGCTCCAGATTTTTCTCATTGATAACACGCAGATTGTCAATATTATATAGTGTCACATGAGGAATATCTACAATGGAAGGCTCGATATCTCTGGGATTTGCAATATCTATCAGAAGAAGTTCTTTCTCCCTCGACTGCATTGCCTGGAGTAGCTGATCATGTTTCAAAACAAAATGTGGTGCTCCGGTAGCAGTTATGACTACGTCGGCCTTCTTAAGGTTCTCATCGATCTGATCGAAATGGACAGCATGTCCACCCATCTCATCAGCAAGCTGTTTTGCGGTTGAATACGTCCTGTTCGCAATGTACATTAATTCGATATCCCTGTGGGAAAGAGCCCTGGTTACAAGGGTTCCCATCTCACCGGTTCCGATTACAAGTACCATTTTATTCTTCAGGTCACCGACTGTATCCTCTGCAAGGTCCACTGATGCTGATGCAATAGACAGGGCACCTCTGTTGATCTCTGTTTCGGTCCTTACCCTTTTACCGACCTGTATAGCCTTACTGAATGCAGTATCAAGCATCCTTCCAGTGGTACCGAGGTTTCTGGCTATCTGGTACAGCTCCTTTATCTGGCCCAGTATCTGGTCCTCACCTATTATCATGGATTCAAGACCGGAAGATAACCTTAACAAATGCATTACAGATTCTTCATGATCATAGAAATCGAATATGTTGGAAGATAAGCCCATTTCCTTTGCAAAATGGAACAGCACACTGCTTCCCTTGGGAGAAACAACATACATCTCGATGCGGTTACATGTCTTGAGTACTGCACATTCACACACAAGCTCGTTTGCATATAGTTCCCGGAGAATATAATCCAGGTCACCATCCCATACATCTTCCATCTCTTCCACGCTTGCTTTGGAATGTGTGATTACCATACTGGAGATCTCAGTCATCGGGACACCTCACGGTTTGTTCCTAAAAATGCTGTTAACGTATTATAATAGAGCATGCTATCGGACTTTCTTGTTTATTTTCTCAGTAACTATACCTTGTGCTATTTTAAACCCTTTGTCATAGGATTCTTTCAGCGCAGCCCATACCTCTTCACTCTCAAGTATGTCCCACAATATATCTTTTCTATCTCTCTGGTCAGGAACTTCATTCTTCAGGTACGTCCTCATCTCATCCTGGACCTTTATCATATCCGCAAATTCAGGAGTTATTAAATTTTCGATATTCTGTCGGACAAACCTGGAAAAAGCAGGGCTCGAACCGGCTGTGGATATGCTGATGGTCAGTCCTCCACGCTTAATTACAGCAGGAACTGTTACATCTCCAATGGCATCTACTTCATTGGTTAGAATTCCATACAGTTTTGAAAGATTTACTATTCTTTCATTTATGGTTCTGTCATTGGTGGCTGGTATTACAAGAAAAGCTTCTTTTATAATGTCATTTATGTCTGCATCAGTGAGCTTTCCGGCATCTGCCTTGATAAGTGTAACATTGTTCTTGCGTTCCAGCTCAAAAAAAGTATCTGAAAAACTGCGGCTCACAACTGTCACAGGTGCATATGCTGAGAACAGGTTAACTTTTCTTTCTCCAACCGACCCACTTCCAAAAATAACGATATTCTTATCGTTCATATCTATCAGCAGTGGCAGGAAGTGGTTCTTGTTTTTCATATCTCCATCTCCGGGAATGATTGCCTTCTGCTTTTTCTGTAAATTAGTTAAAGATTGCGATTATAATCGAACTCCAGTTTTCTTGAATTCCCTGTCACTAAAAAGAAGTTTGTAATCTTTGATGTCTGTGGCTTCGGATATCCTTGCTGCAATCTCATAACATTCTTCTCTGGTATATGAATGCACCATTGTGAAAAGGTTATAATCCCATCCAGATGCCCTTGGTCTTTCATAGCAGTGTGTGACCTCTGAAAAGCCTGCCATGATTGTTCCTACTTCCTCTGTCCTCTCATCAGGTACGTTCCAGACACACATGGCATTTGCAATAATTCCGATATCTCTATGGCCGATGGATGCACCGAACCTGCGGATGACCTTTTCTTCCTTCATCTTTTGGAGGCGTTCGATGATCTCTTGTTCACTAATTCCAAGTTTACTGGAGATGTCTGCAAATGGTGATCTTTTAAGTGGGATGCCGTTCTGTGTCAGTTTTATTATCTTCTCATCAATGTCATCCATTTTATCACCTGATGTTAAATCTGACTCCGATCTTGAACAGTTTTTTTGTAGGCAGGTCGATGAATTCAAGCCCTGTTCTTTCCCGAAGTTCTTCCAGTATACTGTCTATCCTTTTTCTGTTAGGTGCAGATATTGTGAACCAGATATTAAATTTCTCAGGGCGGTGGTAGTTGTGGGATACTTCCTGATATTCATTGATGTAACCTGCAACCTCATCCACTTTCTCTTCAGGGACGGTAACCGCTATGAGGGTGCTTGTACCACCAACTCCTTTGCGGTTGATGATTGGTCCTACTTTCCTGACTGCTCCTTCATTTTGCAGTCTATCAAGTCTTTCGATCACTTCGTCTTCACTGATACCCAGTTGCTCTCCCAGCTTTTGAAACGGCTCGGTTTCCAGTGGGAATTCAAACTGTATAGTATTAAGTATCGTTTTATCAGTATCGTCAAGATCTATCATTTAAAATCACTGTTTTTCAGGTACGTATATGCAATAGGGCTCCTCTGCAAGATAATCCCCGGTTGCAGCATAGGCACGTGCACGGCAGCCTCCGCATACTTTATTGTATTCACAATCACCGCATTTGCCCTTGAGTTTGCAGACATCCCTCAGGTCATTGAATACCTTTGAGTTCTCCCATATATCCTTGAAGGATTGTTCTTTAATGCTTCCTGCAAGTGCAGGCAAGTATCCGCAAGGGTAGACTTCTCCTATACTGGATACGAAGCAAAATCCGGTACCACCCAGGCACCCTTTTGTCATTGCCTCATAACCATGGGTCTTAACGGTAACCTCGATACCTTCTTTTCTTGCCCTCTGGCGCATTATCCTGAAATAATGAGGTGCACAGGTTGCCTTCAACTGTATTTTTGCCTTTTTCTGCTCATCATAGAACCAATTAAGGACCCTTTCGTATTCAACTGAGGGGATTTCCTCGTTTTCGAGTTCTTTGCCTCTTCCTGTGGGCACCAGCAGGAAAATATGCAAGGCTTCGGCCCCTATCTCAGTTGCCATCTCAAGAATTTCCGGTATTTCATCTATGGTGCGCTTTGTGATAGTGGGGTTTATCTGAAAGCTTACTCCTGCCTCTTTCAGAGTTTCTATTCCGGATACTGCGCCATCGAATGCTCCTGGCATGCAACGGAAATCATCGTGGGTCTTTGAACTTGAGCCGTCAAGGCTGATGCTGACTCTCTGTATGCCGGCACTTTTAATCTTCTCTGCTATTTCAGGTGTCACAAGTGTCCCGTTGGTGGCCATGGCTACACGGAGGCCTTTTTCGGTGGCATATCTCGCGATTTCGAATATGTCTTCCCTTACAAGCGGCTCACCTCCGCTCAGAATGAGGATGGGATCTCCTATCTCTTTTATCTCATCTACGAAATGGAATGCTTCTTCTGTTGTGAGCTCGCCTTCTGGTTTTTTTTCAGTGGATGACCCTCTGCAATGTTTGCATGAAAGGTTACATCCAGCTGTTGTTTCCCAGGCTATAAGTCTTGGAGGTTTTACCATAGTTGATCATGAGGTTTTTTTGTTCGTATGTTTACCTATATATAGGATGGAACTATACTAGTGCACACCCATATTAATACTTGATTATCAGGTAAAATCCGTCAATGTACACATTGGTTCATACGTGTTCGTTTATTGCTGCAAGGGTTCTTCTTAATGCAAATGGATGGCAAAGGTTAACCTGATATAGAGGTGATTCTTTATAGGCGCGTTAGAAATTGCATTTGCGATCACATGGATTACATTGTCAGTATATGTCGCATACATATTGCGTTCCCGAATGAGGGTACTGTGTCAATGTCGCAAAATGACGAAATAATGTCATTATGAGGTGCTTTTATGGATAAAAAACAGAAAACTGTTCTTGCAGTTGCTTTCATTGCCATTGTTGGTTTTGTGGGTCTCTGGAATGTGGACCTTTCCCAAGGTTATCCTATGATCTCGGAGTTATCGGAAAATTCCGATAAATACGTGGGACGTGACGTTAACACTATGGGTACGATCAAGAACGAAACTTTGGAGATATCCACTGATGGTACTTCCTTTATTCTTCAGGATCTTGATGACTCTTCTTTTGAACTGCATGTTGAATACACAGGTTCGCTTCCGGCTAATTTAGTAGAAGGGCAAAGCATTAGTATAAACGGGAAAATGGTGTCTGGTGGAACTGTTGAGGCGAACCGGATCGTGGTGAGTTGTCCTTCTAAATACTCAGAATGATTGGACGATATATATGATACAAATAGAGGATCTGGAAGAATACCAGCTTATCAAAGAGACCAAGGAAGGGATGGTCAGCTCCATGGATGATAAGTCCCAGATGAAGAAGATGCTTCTTCATATATGTAGTTCCGGTGGTAAAAATATCAGGCCTGTAATGCTGGTGTTATGTACGGAGATGTGCGGTGGCAATTCCAGGGTTAGTATCAATGCAGCTCTTGCCATCGAATTGATACATTCAGCATCCCTTATACATGATGATGTTCTGGACGACGGGGTTTTACGCAGAGGAGTTGAATCAGCCCACAAAAAGTACGGAATTCCGGCAGCTATACTCTGCGGCGATTTCCTTATATCAAAGGCAATTTCCCTCATATCTTCATACGGTACTGACTCAGTACTTGAATTCGGAAGGGCAGGAATGTACATGGCAGAAGGAGAAACTATTGACATTTCCAGTGCCGACAATGAATTCAGGAAAAAGAATTATTTTGATTGTATCTCAAAGAAAACGGCGTCCTTGTTTGCTGCAAGTGCAGCCATAGGTGCCTATGTTGCAGGAGCTGACAGAGACCTTGCACTCAAACTAAGGGATTTTGGCGAATGCGTAGGCAATGCATACCAGATAGTAGATGACCTGCTTGAGTATCTTGACAGACTCGAGGACAAGCAGTCAACATATGAATCAGTTACATTGCCTCTTATTTACAGGAGGGTAATGGACCATGACTCGGCAGTGGAGAAAACACTGCAGCAAGTACGCGATTGTGTACAGAGTGCAAAAGACATCCTTGCTTCTTTCCCCTCTTCAGATGCAAGGGATAAACTTGAGCTTGTAACTGATCTTATTACAGTTGATATGCTCCCAGGGGATATTCTTTAATTTTATTTAATTATCAGGTGACTTCATGAGGGTTTATGATAAATCAGTAGTTAAAGTAAATGCAAGCACTGAAAACGGAAAAGTGGTTCTTGATGCCGAAGGTCCGTTAGCTCCTGTTGCAAAGCCAATCTTAAAGAGGATCAATAGGATTTTTCTGGAAGAGAAGCCGATACAGGCAGACGAGGAAAACATTATATTTTCAACATGGGCTCCTCCTATGCCCGGTGAGATATTCAATAGGATGATTGGTGCACAAGTAGCTTCTATTCTAAAGAAAAGGCTTCCGGATCAGTTCTCTATAGGTATTACCACACATTGTCCTTATGATTGTATACACTGTGGTGCGGCTGACATTGTAGCAGACCCGATTCTGACATACGATGAGATCAATAGCGCCATACAGCAGGCAATTGATCTTGGTTCTTACTACATAGCCTTTGATGGTGGGGAGACATTGCTCAGGAAAGATTTTGCGCAAATGGTTGCAAAGGTGGATAAGACTCGTGCGATAGCTACCTGTTTCACATCAGGTTTTAGCTTGAACGAACAAAGGGCCAGGGAGTTGAAGGCAGCAGGTCTTTTTGCTGCACACATGAGCCTGGATAGCCCTGATGAGGCTGAACATGATCGTGTAAGGGGACGGGAAGGCGCTTTCAAGAACACTGTAAATGGGATAGAGCACATGGTGAATGCAGGCATTCTTGCCGATCTCTTTGTGGTCGTTTCTCCTCATAACATTGATGACCTTGATGGTTTCTATAATTTCGCAGCAGATATGGGTATGCAGGAAATGTCTATTTATGAGATCATAGCCGTTGGGAGGTGGATGGATCATGAGGACGAGGTCATTACCTCTAAAGATGTTGATCGCCTTGGCAAGTTCCAGAGTTCAATGAACAAAAAATGGGAGGGTCCAAGAGTTACTTCATTCCCTAATTTTATGGGTCCTGACCAGTTCGGCTGCTTTGCAGGAAGGCGCTGGATGCACACAACTGCCGGAGGTGACGTGCTTCCATGTGCATATACACCGCTTTCTTTCGGGAATGTTCGTGAGGAGAAACTATCCACCATATGGGAGCGCATGGGCAGGCATGAGGCTTACAAGTGCTCGGCAGAATATTGCATGATGCGTAACCCGGAGTTCAGGAAAAAATATATCCATACCATCCCCAAAGGAACTCAACTTCCGCTTAGACTCGATAAGTCTATGCATTGAGTTCTAATATCTTTTATTAGCTACGGATAATTGGGAAACAATATCCAAGGGCAGCATTAAGAATACTTGATGGTAAGTAATTCCTGTCATTTTAATGATAAATCATTATCATTTCCTGAGTGTTAGCATCCGGAAAACCGAATACTTTATATGTGATTTAGCAGTAGAAGGAGTGCATTACTCAGGATTTATAATAATTAATCACTACATGAGGATTAGCATGGCCAAAGACAAAATCTTATCTGAAATTAAAGATGCAGAAGGCAATGCACGAAAAATGGTTGAGGCCGGTGTTAAAAACAAACACGACCGAATCACCAGTGCACGTGCAGAGGCCAGGGAAATAATAAAGCAAGCCGAAGCCGATGCACAAAAAGCAGCACAGAGTGCAATGAAGTCTGCTGAAGAGTCCATCGCTTCAGAAAAGAAAACAATCACAGAGGATGGTGAAAAAGAAGCCTCGGTGGTTGCCGAAAAAGCATCTTCAAATGTGGATAAAGCGGTCGATAATCTGATAACAGAGTTTGAGAGGGCAATCCATGCTTAAGGCAAAACAGATGACTCGTGCCGTAATTGTTGGCCACAAAAGTATACTTGAAGAAACGGTCAATTCTCTGCACAAGACAAATCTGTTCCAGATCGAAGATTTCAATGACGATAATTCCGGTCTCCGTATAGGCAGACCATTTGAGAATGTAGATGATGTTTCCAAGAAACTCATCAAGATCAGGTCAATAGCCAGTTTACTGGGTGTAAAGGACGCAGAATCCAAAAAACAGGATAATACGGCTGTTCTTTCTTCACTTGATGACACTCTCAATAAGCTGGATGCTGAACTGGATGCAAAGACTGAACAGAAAAGCGGACTGGAAGCAGAACTTAAAGAAACCGAATCTCTTAAGAAAGAATTACTTCCTTTTGCCAATATTGATCTTAGCCTTGATCTGTATCATGGCTACGAGAATCTAGCTGTTTTTGCAGGATATGTGCAGGAAAACGTGGAATCTGCTATTTCAAAGATCACATCTTCTTATGAAATATTCTACGATGCTAAAGAAGGTACTGTAGCACTGTTCGTTTCTAATGAAAAATCAGGTGAAGTTGCAGAGCTGCTTGCAGAGCTGGGTTTCAGGGAACTTAGAGTTCCAAATGCAAGTGGAATGCCATCAGAGTCTCTTTCAGGCATCATATCACGGGAATCTGGATTACTGAAACAGATTGAAGCAATTGATGCAGAAATCGAATCTTTGAAAGATAAGTATGCGGATTTCATCCTCGCAAGCAACGAACTTCTTTCTATCGAGACCCAGAAATCAGAAGCACCTCTCAGAATTGCTACTACTGAGAGTACATTCATGGTAGATGGATGGATTCCTGATGAAGACTTTGCTGAGCTGGAACATGTTGTGAAAACAGCTACAAAAGGACGTGCGTTTGTTTCCAAACAGGAAATGACAAAAGAAGACGAACAGAAAGTTCCGATAGAGTATGACAACCCAAAGGTATCAGCTCCATTCGAGGAAATAATGGACCTGTATGCCCGTCCCAGATACAAGGAGATCGACCCGACTACTCTTATATTTATTTCATTCCCGCTCTTTTACGGAATGATTCTGGGAGATATTGGTTATGCATTAATACTTCTGACACTTGCATTTGCAATTAAGAAATTTGTATCTTCAGATGCAGTTAAGCCTTTGATGAATATTCTTATTTACTGTCAGATATCCACATTTCTCTTCGGAATACTGTACGGTGAGTTTCTGGGATTCCCGCTTGCAAGCGTGCATACGGATCACGGAGTCGTAGCCGGACTCATACCTGGCTTTGAGACGGTCGAACTGTTCGCATCACCCATAGGCGGAGAAATTGTTACCTACCCTATACACAGAACCCATCTTGTAATGACCCTGATTGTTGTAACCGCTCTTATTGGTGTAATCCACATCAACATCGGTTATATGTTGGGTTTCATTAATGAAAACAAAAAACATGGTTTTATGGCAGCTCTACTCGAAAAGGGTAGCTGGATAGTTGTGGAACTCGGTATTCTTCTTGCAGCATTAGGCTATGTGGGAATGCTCCCGATAGCAGTGGGAATAATTGTATTCCTGATAGGATTTATAATGCTTGTCAAAGGAGAAGGTATTAAAGGACCTATCGAATTACCGGCACTTCTCAGTAACTCTCTTTCATATACTCGTTTAATAGCTGTCGGATTGTCATCCATCTACATTGCATCAACTGTCAACCTGATCGCCTTTGAAATGATCTGGCAGCCAGGCACTGCAATAGGTGTGGCGACTATCTTTGCAATTGTTGTGTTCCTTTTCGGACACGCTCTTAACACTGTCCTGAGTATTATTGCCCCCGGATTACACTCACTCAGGTTGCAGTATGTAGAATTCTTCGGAAAGTTCTACGAAGGTGGGGGAAGAAAGTACAATCCATTTGGATATATTAGAAAATACACGGAGGAAAAATAAAATGTCAGACCCAGTAACAGCAACAACCACAATGATGGACCCAGCAGGATTAAAAGCAATCGGAGCAGGACTCGCAGTAGGACTTACAGGACTTGCATCCGGTATCGCCGAAAAGGACATCGGTAGTGCAGCAATCGGTGCAATGGCAGAAAACGAGAGTCTGTTCGGTAAAGGTTTGATCCTTACTGTAATTCCAGAAACAATCGTAATCTTCGGTCTTGTAGTTGCACTGTTGATCAGCTAAATTTATTTAAGAGCACCTCTTGCTCTTAAATTTATTAAAGGTGTGTGAGCATGGGACTTGAAACTGTTGTTAAAGATATCATGGATGCCGCACAGGCAGAAGTAGCTCAGTTAGATAGCGAAGCGGATGCTGAGGTTTCTCAAATAATAGATGAAGCAAAGCAGAGTGCTAAGAAGATAATGGGCGAAAGTCTTGCAAAGGCAGAGGATGATATCAAAAAGATCAGGCAGCAAGAAATATCCAGTGCAAATCTTGAAGTAAAGCGCACACTGCTCAATGCACGCAAGGAAGTACTCGAGAAAGTATATACCCAGGCTGAGGAATCCATATCCACATTCTCTCCAGAGAAAAACGAAGAACTCCTTAAAAGCCTCATAGAATCTTATGAGTCAAGCGGCAATAGGATTTATTCCGACGCTGGATCTGAGGAGATTGTAAAAAAGTTGTCTTCATTGGAATATGCGGGCAACATTGAATGTCTCGGTGGCGTTATCATTGAGAACGAAGATGGGACCGTAAGACTGGACTATACATACGATGTCATTCTGAAAAGCGTGAACGAGCAGTTGTTGAGGCAAACATCTGATATCTTATTCGGGTGATTTCTAAATGCAGCTGTTGCAGAAATATAAGCGTGGAAATTCCAGAACACAATCCAAGGGTCATTCCAACTACGCATACACTACTGCACGTGTTCGTGCAATGAAGAGTAAGATTTTGCCAAAGGAGACCTATCCCCGACTAATGAATATGGGTATTGATGAGATCACAAGATTCATTGGAGAGACGGAATATAAAGAGGATGTTGATGAGCTGGCAAGACAATACGAAGGTGCAGATCTTATAGAACATGCCCTGAACAGGAATCTCGCCGTGACCTTCACAAAGTTGATTAACATCTCTGAGGGTGAGGTAAATTACCTTGTCGCAGAAGAACTCAAAAAGTATGATATCTGGAATATCAAAACAATTCTTCGAGGGAAATATTGCAAAGCTTCGACAGAAGAAATTCTGGAAGCCATTGTTGCAGCAGGTAGTTTGAGCTACACATTCCTTTCTGAGCTGGCAACAAAGGACAATTATGAGGATGTAATCTCAGAACTTGAGAACACCGAATACAACGCAATATTGAAGGATTACAACGGCACCAATCTTTCAGAGATTGAGAATCAGCTTGATAAAATGTACTATGCAGGGCTTTTTACTGCAACTGAAGGTTCAAAGTCCAAAGACCGCAAATTATTTGCCAAGTTTACAAGGACAGGCATTGATATAAAGAACCTCACTACGCTCTTCCGTATGAAGAAGGCAGGGATCACTGATCCTGAGATGATGTATCTGATGATCGATGGTGGACTCAAGCTGAAACTCAAGGACATCGAAAGGCTAATACCACTCTCTTTTGAAGATTTCATCTCTGAACTAGAGAAATACCCTTACTGGGAAGAAATCTCCGATGTAGTGAGCCCGGACATGCAATCTTTGATAGATGTCGAATCAAGGCTGAAAAAACACAGACTTAAATCTGCAGCAAGCTTTTCACATGTTTATCCACTCTCTATAGTACCAATCATGGACTACATGCTAAGCAAACAGAATGAGGTAAACAACCTGCGGATAATAATACGTGGAAAAGCCGCCAACCTCAGTGATGAAGTTATCAGGGAACAGTTGGTGATTTGATGGAACTTGCAGTAGTCGGAAACGGCGAGTTTGTAACAGGATTCAGACTTGCTGGTGTTAAAAAAATATTTGACGTTGTCGATGGCGAACTTGAATCTACTGTAGAGAAAATACTTGAGGATCGAGAAGTCGGTATTCTTGTTATGCACGGTGATGATCTAAATAAACTACCGGAAATTTTGAGAAACACTATCAATGAATCTGTTGAACCAACTGTTGTGACTCTCGGAGGTAGTGGTCAGAGTTCGAACTTAAGGGAAAAAATAAAACAATCGGTAGGTGTTGATCTGTGGAAATGAAAGGTGAAATTTATCGGGTGGCCGGGCCTGTTGTCACAATTACAGGTATTAAACCAAAAATGTATGATGTAGTGCATGTAGGTCACGAAGGTTTAATGGGCGAAGTTATTAGAATTGAAGGTGAAAAAGCCACTGTTCAGGTATACGAGGATACATCCGGCATCAAGCCAGGTGAGCCTGTTGTGAACACTGGAATGTCACTTTCAGTAGAACTCGGCCCAGGATTATTAGAAAGTATTTATGATGGTATTCAGAGACCTCTGAAAGTACTCCAGGAAAAGATGGGAGACTTCATTGACAGAGGTGTTACTGCAAACGGTCTTGACCGTGACAAGGTATGGGATTTCAAGCCAACTGTAACCAGTGGCGATTCCATAGAAGGCGGTCAGACAATTGGTGTTGTACAGGAAACAGAGAACATTGAACATAAGATCATGGTTCCTCCAACAGTTTCCGGTACAGTTGAAGAAATAAAGTCAGGTAAGTTCAAAGTAGACGAAACTGTATGTGTACTTACAGACGGCACAGAGCTTTCCATGATGCAGAAGTGGCCTGTAAGAATGCCACGTCCTGTTGACAAGAAGTTCATCCCAAGAAAACCTCTTATTACAGGTCAGAGAATTCTTGACGGTCTTTTCCCGGTTGCAAAGGGCGGTACAGCAGCTATCCCTGGTCCATTCGGTTCAGGAAAGACAGTTACCCAGCAGCAGCTTGCAAAATGGAGTGACACTGACATTGTAGTTTATATCGGATGTGGAGAACGTGGAAACGAGATGGCTGATGTACTGAACGAGTTCCCTGAACTCCAGGACCCAAAGACCGGTCGTCCACTCATGGAACGTACAGTTCTTATAGCAAACACATCCAACATGCCTGTAGCTGCCCGTGAAGCATCTGTTTACACAGGTATCACAATTGCAGAATACTACCGTGACATGGGATACGATGTATCACTTATGGCTGACTCTTCATCCAGATGGGCAGAAGCAATGAGAGAAATTTCCTCAAGGCTTGAAGAAATGCCTGGTGAAGAAGGTTATCCTGCATATCTCTCTGCAAGGCTCTCTGAATTCTATGAGCGTGCAGGTGCAGTAAAATCACTTGCAGCGGAAGAGGGTTCAATCACAGTTATCGGTGCAGTATCACCACCTGGTGGTGACTTCTCAGAGCCTGTTACACAGAACACACTACGTATCGTAAAAGTATTCTGGGCACTGGATGCAAAGCTTGCACAGAGAAGGCACTTCCCATCCATAGACTGGCTTACAAGTTACAGTCTGTACACACAGGGTCTTTCTGACTGGTTCGCAGAGAACGTTGCACCTGACTGGGTACCACTCAGGGACAATGCAATGGATCTTCTCCAGCAGGAATCAGAACTTCAAGAAATCGTACAGCTTGTCGGTTCCGATGCACTTCCGGAAGACCAGCAACTGGTTCTTGAAATCTGCCGTATGCTCAGGGAATACTTCCTTCAGCAGAATGCGTTCCACCCTGTTGACACATACTGTCCGTTCGATAAGCAGTACAAATTATTGAAAGCAATCTCCAAGTACAGTGACATGGCACAGGCAGCACTGGAATCCGGCATACCAATGAAGGATATCCTTTCCGTCGAGTCCAAGGACGAACTTGCCAAGGTCAAATTCGAAGAGGACTTCGATAGTGCACTGAATGTTGTCATGGAAAAGATGGACAAGGAATTTGCAGCACTTGGAGGCAACTAAGATGACCAAGGAATATAAGACGATCACAGAAATCTCCGGACCATTAATGTTCCTCGAAAAGACCGAGCCGGTAGGTTATGGTGAACTTGTTAACATCAACCTTCCAGACGGCACGACAAAAAGAGGACAGGTCCTTGATACATCCGCTGACGTTGTAGCGGTTCAGGTATTCGAAGGAACTGGCGGACTGAATGAGGAATCCGGTGTAGTGTTCACCGGAGAAACCATCAAACTGCCTGTTTCAAAGGACATGCTCGGACGTATCCTTTCCGGTTCAGGAGAACCATTGGATGGCGGACCACGTATTGTTCCTGAAGACAGGATCGATGTAAATGGTGCATCAATGAACCCATATTCAAGGATGCCACCAGAGGACTTCATCCAGACAGGAATCTCAACTATTGACGGAACAAACACCCTTGTCCGTGGACAGAAGCTTCCTATCTTCTCAGGTTCAGGTCTTCCACACAACGAGATCGCTCTTCAGATTGCACGTCAGGCAAAGGTTCCAGGTTCCACTGAGGATTTCGCAGTAGTATTCGCTGCAATGGGTATCACAAACGAAGAAGCCCAGTACTTCATGGAAGACTTCGAGAAGACCGGTGCTCTTGAGAGAGCTGTGGTTTTCCTTAACCTTGCAGACGACCCCGCTGTAGAACGTATCATCACTCCAAGGATGGCTCTTACGGCTGCAGAGTACCTTGCATACGAACACGACATGCACGTACTTGTTATCCTTACTGACATCACGAACTACTGTGAAGCACTCCGTCAGATGGGTGCAGCTCGTGAAGAAGTACCAGGTAGACGTGGTTATCCGGGTTACATGTACACTGACCTTGCATCACTCTACGAACGTGCAGGTGTTATCAAGGGAAGGAAAGGATCAGTTACCCAGTTCTCAATCCTTACCATGCCTGGTGACGATATCACTCACCCGATCCCAGATCTGTCAGGATATATCACAGAAGGCCAAATCGTAGTTTCCAGGGAACTTCACATGAAGGGTATCTACCCTCCAATCAATGTGCTCCCATCCCTGTCACGTCTGATGAACTCAGGTATTGGTGAAGGAAAGACAAGGGAAGATCACAAGGCAGTATCTGACCAAATGTATGCAGGATATGCAGAAGGTCGTGACCTCAGGGGTCTTGTAGCTATTGTAGGTAAGGAAGCATTGTCCGAAAGAGATCAGAGGATACTTGAATTCGCTGACCTATTTGAAGACAGGTTCGTCCGTCAGGGAAGAGATGAAGACAGGTCAATTGAAGACACTCTTACAGTTGGCTGGGATATCCTCTCCGAACTTCCTGAAGCCCTGCTTACCAGGATCGATAACAAGTATATCGACAAATACCACCCTGCTCGCAAGAGCAACTAAATAAAAAGGTGATCCAACATGGGCGTGAAAGATGTAAAACCAACTCGTTCAGAGCTTATTGAGATTAAAAAGAAGATCAAGCTCTCTCAGAGTGGCCACAAGCTGCTCAAAATGAAGAGAGACGGTCTTATCCTTGAGTTCTTTGAGATCCTCAGCAAAGCAAAGGATGTCAGAACTGAGCTGGATGCCGCCTATGAAGATGCTTCCCGGATGATAGGTATTGCAAATGCTGTTGACGGTACTATTACCGTCAAATCCACAGCTTTTGCACTTCAGAGCAAGCCAGAGATAGAACTGGAAAGCCGTAACATCATGGGTGTTGTCGTTCCGAAGATCGAGTCATCCAGTGTCAAGAAGTCCATAAATGAACGTGGATATGGTATTCTTGGTACCAGCGCATACACCGATGAGGCTGCAGATGCTTATGAGCTTCTTGTAGAGAAGATTATCCTTGCTGCAGAGATTGAGACAACCATGAAAAAGCTTCTTGATGATATCGAGAAGACAAAAAGGCGTGTCAATGCTCTTGAGTTCAAGGTGATACCAGAACTTCAGGAATCAATGGTCTTCATACGGCTCCGTCTCGAAGAGATGGAAAGGGAAAACACCTTCAGATTGAAGAGGATTAAGGGATAATCCTCTGATACTCTTTTTTATGAATTCCGATCCTGATGATCGACCAAATATGGTAGATCGTTTTATTATAAAGTTAACACAACCCGAGAACCTTGCAAGGATTCTCAGGTGGGCATGGCTTATTTCCTTATTGATGTTAGTGCTAGGTTATATTCTAATCTTCAGTGAGATATCTGAATACATTGACATAATATGATGTATTCCTGCGATGTACTGGTATGACTGTTTAGTTTTCTTTAAGCGACTTGATGGTTTCAAGCACTTTTTATGCATCTTCTTTTGTTTTAACGCTATCTCATATCTTGGCTATATTTCCTTTAGTGTCTGTGAAGAAAGTAGATTTGACAGTTCCTTATGGTACTGATGTAACATCATTGATACCAACCATAGTTCATACCGGAGCTAGTGTTTCACCTAATACTGGAATAGTTCAGAACTACACAAACCCTGTTACCTACACTGTAACTGCAGCTGATTCAACCACTCAAGAATATGTTGTAACAGTAACCGTAGCAGCAAATCCTGCAAAGGCTATCACAAGCTTTGACTTTGCTACCCCTTCCGTAACTGGTACAGTTGATGAAGGAGCAAAGACCGTAGCTCTGACAGTTCCTTATGGTACTGATGTAACATCATTGACACCAACCATAGTTCATACCGGAGCTAGTGTTTCACCTAATACTGGAATAGTTCAGAACTACACAAACCCTGTTACCTACACTGTAACTGCAGCTGATTCAACCACTCAAGAATATGTTGTAACAGTAACCGTAGCAGCTCCAAGTTCAGTTACAACTATACAGGTAAAATCTGGTTACGAATCTATTATTACAGGCCTTAATAATGAGGATGGTTCTGAATATGTCAACGTTTCAGGTCAATTAACGGTTGCTGAATTGATAGACGCAATTGAATCTACTGATGACTCACAACAGTCATATGTAGTATATGACGAATCTCAACTTAATAATGGGACTATTGTCTTAAACGCAAACATATTAAATGTAACTGCAGAAAATGGTGACACATCAGAATATGATATATCTGTGACCTATGGAATTACAGTTGCAGCTGTAGATGGTGGAAATGCAACAGTGACGACAAATCCTGAAAATACATCACAAGCTGGACAACCAGTGGGTGTAGAAATTTCAGGTATTGAAAGTGGTCTAATGTTTGAATCAATATCTGTAACAGACGAAAGTAGTGGAAGTGTATCAACAGCTGTGTTTACACCAGGTGAAGTATACACTTTTGAGATGCCAGCAAGCAATGTAACGATTACTGTTACATTATGTGAAGATCAGACTTCTATTACACCAACAACTGCAACATTTGACAACAACGATGGGTCAGCTACTATCAGTGTAACAGCAATGGTAGATGCAGATGGTACTAATTTATTGCCGACTTTCACATCTGATGATGGAACATTATTCGTATGTTCTCTTATGGATGATGATACCAGTGTAATATCTGTAGGTGTTAGCAATGTAGGAGACAGTGCTGACCTTGTCATATCCTCTCCATCAGCTGCAACAATTGCAGGAGCATACACTCTTTCTATTACAAGAGTTAGCGACGGAAAGGAATGGACAATTGCAGTCACTGTGACTTCGACTTAAGAGGTTGTAAGGATTACTTAATAGACTAAAATAAACCCGCACCCCCCAATAAACCGGGGGTTGCTTTTTCTTTTTTAAACCTCAACAACAAAACCCAATAGTGTACTCTATGCAAAATCCACAAGCACGCAAAAATAGAAAAGAATAGAAATTAGGTAACTATTCAGCCTGGCACGATTTGCCTATTGGTACTGATTTCATCGAAATAGAGATGTCTACTCACTAACAATCTAACAATCAAAAAAGCAATCAATAGCAACAATCAAAATAAATGATCCTAATGAAATTTACGTTTCAACTTTTTGTCAAGATTGTTATTGATAGCGTTTTTATCAGGCTGAATAGTTACGAAATTAGTTCTCTTTTATTTCTCTAAGTGCATCAAGCACCTTTTGTGCATGTTCATTTGTTCTGACATTATCCCATATTTTTGCAATATTGCCTTCTGTATCAATCAAAAAAGTGGATCTGACAGTTCCCTGATATTCTTTGCCATAGTTTTTCTTTGTTCTCCACACATCGTACTTCTGGTGAACGGTTTTTTCCTCATCTGAAAGAAGTGTGATACCAATTTCTTTCTTTTCAACGAATTTGATATGTGATTTAATGCTGTCCTTGCTGGCTCCAAGTATCACTGCATTCTCCGCACCGAAATCCTCTTGTAAGGCTGTAAATTCCTGTGCTTCTTTCGTGCATCCTGAAGTGTTGTCTTTCGGGTAGAAGTAAAGAACGATCCATTTACCTGCAAGTTCTTTCAGACATACTTCATTATCATTCTGGTCTGGGAGGCAAAAATCAGGAGCTTTTTGTCCTTCTGTAAGTGAGTTCTTGCTCATGGAGTAATTTATGTAAATTCTTGTTTAAAGCCTTTATACCAGAATTGACTATTTATTATGGCTGGAGAAAATTGCACATGGAAATGTTGAGTATTCAAAATCTTTCTATCCAATACGATGAAAAATCGATTCTTTCCGATTTTAATCTCTCTGTTGCAAAAGGTGAAAAGATCCTTATAAAAGGAAGATCAGGAATTGGAAAATCCACTATTTTCAGGTTGATAATGGGATTCGGTGTACAAAATTCCGGTACAATCTTCTTTGATGGTATCCAGGTGGATAGCAATTCTATATGGAGCATCAGGAAAAGAATAATGTATGTATCTCAGGATACGGATATTGGTGATGGGAAAGTAGGTGACCTTATAGATGAGATATTTTCTTTTAAGGCAAATAAGGATATTCTTTACCGTGCTCAGCTTGACAAAGTAATGGCAGATCTATCTTTAGATCATGATATTCTCAACAAGGACTACATGAAACTCTCCGGAGGAGAAAAGCAAAGGATTGTCCTTGTTGTAGCTCTGTTGTCAGGGAAAGATATCTTTCTGCTTGATGAGGTCACAGCAGAACTTGACAGTACTTTAAAGCAGAAAGTTGTGGAGATATTCTTTTGTAATCCGAAATGGACCGTACTTTCCATATCTCATGACCGTGAGTGGGAAAATGAAAACATTAGGGTCATTGACTTTTCAAGGGAGGCAAACTGAATGCAAACATATGAAGTAGGACTAACAGGTCTGTTTTTTACATTTCTGCTTCTGGCCATTCCCATCCTTATCAGCTATTATCTAAATTTGAAATTAATATCATCTACAATTGAGAGTGCTATCCGGATGGTTCTTCAATTGGCTTTTGTGGGTATTTTCCTCACATTCCTCTTTGAGCTGAACAACGCAGTGCTGAATGTACTCTGGGTACTTATCATGGTCTTTGTAGCATCCCATACAGTACTGAAGAATGCTGAACTCAAAACCAGGCATTTTTTTCCATTACTGGTAATTTCTCTTGCTGTTACAAACTATGCCATACTTCTCTATTTCAATAATTTTATCATAGACCTGAATGATCTCTTCGATGCACGCTATTTCATACCGATAGCCGGTATGGTGCTGGGTAATTCACTGAGAGCAAATGTCGTTGGGATGGATAACTTTTGTACTGAAATCCAGAGAAATGAGAACCGCTATCTTTTCCGTCTGTCCATGGGAGCTGAAAAGACTGAAGCGCTAATCCCATATTTACGTAAAAGCATGAGGGTTGCATTGAAACCTACTATTGCAAATATGGCTACAATTGGTATCGTTTTTCTTCCGGGTATGATGACAGGACAGATACTTGCCGGTGCAAGTCCATTGGTTGCAATAGAATATCAGATAGCCATTATGATAGTTATCTATGTGACAACCATGGTGAATGTACTTTTGGGTATTCTTGTGCTTATCCACAGGGGTTTTGATGAATATGGTCTGTTCAAAAAAGACATGCTCAGGGGTGCATGAATATGGTTACGTTGTATGCGGTGTAGGGTGTATGTCCAGGTCAATTCACGCTGCTGCTCAGATGTAGTCCTATCACTCCAATGCCTATGAGTGCTAGGAATACTATTCTTATAGGTGGCAGTGGTTCGTTGAATCCAAAGTGCCCTATCAATGAGATCATGGCTACTCCAAGTCCTGCCCATATAGCATAGGCAACACTCACTTCCAGCTTTTTCAAAGCAATGGTAAATGCTACAAAACTGATGCCATAGAACACGAATATCAGCACCGATGGAACTATCTTTGAAAAACCTTCAGATAATTTCATACATGTGGTTCCGCATATCTCAAATATTATGGCGAATGCCAGGTACAGGTAGCTCATTATTCCTCCCTATCATCCAGCTTGAATAATTATTGTTATCAGCTGTGTTTATATCCATCCTGCTGTACGTAGCGCCAGATTATAATACTATCCAAAATCACATTTTCTTACCTTTTAAGGAGATGATATTCCATGCCAGTACTGGGATTTATTGCCTGCAGGATGTTTGAGGACGAGATCGTTCATATTATAGAAGATGATAATTCAATAAAAAGTCTGTTAATTGTGGAAAATGACGATTGTAACGGAATTGTTGATAAGCTAAGGGATGCTGGCTGCAACTATACGCTTGTTTCAGAAAACAGTTTGCCAGATAATTTGAATGGCGATGACTATACTATAATTGTGGAAATGCTTGAACTTGCTTTGCACGCCAAACCTGAGCATCTCAAAGAAGTTGTTTACAACAAAGCACGTGAGATGTCAGGCTACTCTGATGGTATTCTCCTGTTCTATGGTTTATGCGGCAATGTGCTTGGAAAGGTTGAAGAGGACTTCCGGTCCAGCCCATGCGAAGTGCATATCCTGAAAGAGGACAACGGAGAAGTAGTAGATGACTGTATCGGAGCAGTACTGGGAGGCAGGGCTGCATACCTCGAAAGACTAACGGGTTCTAAAGGTGTCGGGACATTTTTCATGACACCCATGTGGGCTGCCCATTGGAGGGAGATGGTTGTCTCAGCAGGAATGACACCCGATCCTGACGATATAGAACTCTCAAAGTTCGTTTTCGATTATGCAGGCTACAAGAATGTTGCAAGGCTTGATACTGGCCTGCACTATGAGAAGAATTTTGACTCAATGGTAGAAGAGTTCGCAAAACTCTTTGATTTCAACGTAATTGAGATGGCAGCAACTCCTGAATTGATGGTAAACTGCTATGAGCAATTAAAAGAAGAGGTTCTGCCGGACCAAAATTGATTTTTCATGTATTAAATTATAAATGGATAATTGTATCATTATCCGTCATTATGGAATAAAAAATTCAAAGGAAATTTATTCTCCTTTGATATAGTTCCTCATGTATTGGATTTATTCCAGATACTCGTCCCTTCGAGGTGAAAAAACTTCCACAGCCACGGAATCTTCCAGGATTTGAGCAAAATGAGGTACATTTGATGGTATGTTCCATGAATCCCCAGGCATTACATCATGAGTTTCATCTCCGATTGTGAGCAGCATCTTTCCTGAAACCATGTATCCTGTCTGTTCATGGATGTGTTCATGTGCCGGGAGCATGCTTCCCTTTTTTAAGATGAATTCTACCATGAGCGTTTTTTCTCCGTGAACAATTGTTTTCATTTCTATTCCGGAGAGTACTTCTTTGTAATCGGATTCATTGTGCTTGCTGAACATGAATAAGTTTAACATATTCAGATAATTTATTCTTTTTCATTGTGACGTTGAAAACTGGTGAAAGGTGATAATTTCACCTTTCATATGAGGATTATTCACTGAATAGGTAATTGCGCCATGTTTCTTATTTTTGTTTTTGCGACTTCATCAAGGCTATTGATGGGCAATGGTTCCAAAGTCTTTATAGGAAGTAAATTTTGTTCAGATATCGTTGTAGGAGTCTTTGATTTGTAAGATTCATCTGAATGATTTGTCGTACTCCACACTCTTAGATGCCTAAAGCGTTGATGTGTTCTTCTTGATAATTTCCATCCCATGACATTACCTCCATTTATGAAGATGAGCTGTTAACTCACGGTTTTGATTTTATTTTGGGTCCCCATGACTCTTTTTTATCTTTACGTTTTTCACATATAAAATAAACTGATGTTAATTTCACAAACCAATGTGTTTTTTAATGGTGTTCAAAATTACGTGACTTACTTTGAGCTAATTTCTGCCATGGGGCAGAGTTTATTCATTTACATTTCACAGGATGGTCTCTTGAATAATTCCCTAACATTATGTAGGTCTTCTGGCTTTCCAAAAATGATACAGATATCTCCTGAATATATGGAAATATCGCCGTCAGGGTTTGTGATGGTGGTGTCATTCCTGCGGATTGCCAGAATGGTTGCTTTGTGCTTTGTCCTTATATTAAGGTCCTTGAGCGTTCTTCCGTTTGCAAAACAACTTTCACCTACTTTTAAAGTACTGACTTCCACACCCGGAAGCTCATCTTTTAAGTTAAAGCTTCTTTCCTGTTCTTCTGAATAGGCTTTCCTCAACATGCAGTATCCGTTTGCACGTATCTCCCTTGTGAATATGTCAATGTCTTCCTCGGGAACGAGGTACTTTTTTAGCAGGCGAACAAATATCTCAACAGATGTTTCGTATTCCTCAGGAATTACCTCATCTGCACCAAGATCGCTGAGTCTTTTCATTTCACTTACATAGCGGGTTCTGGCGATTATGTAGATATCTGGATTCAGTCTTTTCGCCATGTCGATTATCTTTCTTGTAGCGACAAGATCTGATATACCTATGATTAGTATTCTTGCAGAATCAATGTTTGTAGAATTAAGTACTGCCTCGTGGCTTGCATCACCATAGTGTATCTTTTCACCTTTTTTCTTTTCCTGACGTACTGTTTCAGGGTTTGTTTCTATTATCACATATGGTATTCCTGCATTCCTCGCTGCATGCGATAAAGTTTTGCCGTTGAATCCATACCCAATTATGATCAGGTGGTCCTTTATTTTTTCATCATCATTCTTTGCAGTGAGACCGTTCGCGTAGAACCCATTAATGAGTTTCTGATATGGGACGGCTTTAACTACTCTATCTGAAATACCATATGAAGATGCTGTTATGAAGGGAGTTAGCGCCATTGTGATGATGGAAACTGCCAGGAATTGCTGATACATGTTCTGGTCAAGAAGGGAATATTCAAGACCAAAGGTTGAGAGCACGAATGAGAATTCTCCAACCTGTGCAAGTGTCAGCCCTGTGATGATTATTGTACGCAGTGGATATCCCAGGATGAATGTTGCAAGGCTGGCAGTAGCAGACTTTATGACAATGACCACAAGCGCCAGAGCAAGCAGGTAAACTACATTATTTGTAAAGAAACTGATGTCCAGCAACATGCCGATGGAAACAAAGAAAAAACTCATGAAGACGTCTCTAAATGGCATGATATTACCCATGGCCTGATGACTGTACTCAGATTCAGAAATAATAAGTCCTGCCATGAAAGCTCCAAGGGCAAGTGATAATCCGATACTGGAAGTGAGCCAGGCAGTAGCCAGACAAATGAAAACGATACTCAAAAGGAACAATTCCCTGTTCCTTGTTTTTGCTATCTGGAATAGTAATGCAGGAATTATCCATCTTGCACTTACAATGACCAGTGCTATTGTCCCGATAGCTTTGAGCAGGAATAGGGGCAATGTGTCGATAGATTCTATAGAGGCACCTGCTATTATTGGTGTTATGAGTATCATCGGGACGATAATTACATCCTGAAATATCAGTATTGCAAGGGATGTTTTTCCGTGTGGTGTGTCAATCTCTGCTTTTTCCTGAAATAATTTGAGAACGATAGCAGTACTGCTCAATGATATGAGAAAACCTATGAATAGTGCTGTTCCTGAGCTTAGGCCAAAAAAGATACAAATATAGTAAACCACCAGGATCGTTGTTGTTACCTGCAGGGTTCCGCCAAGCAGGACTGATCTTTTTATGTCCCAGAGTTCTTTGATAGACATTTCTACGCCTATAGTGAAGAGAAGAAGAATAATGCCTATTTCTGCAAGTGCTTCTACTTCATGCACACTGCTAATTATTCCTAACCAGTGCGGGCCTGCCAGCATACCAGTAACAAGGAATCCCAATACAGAAGGTAGTTTCATCCTGGTGAATAGCAGCAAGATGATTATAGAGAGTCCGAAAATTATCCCGATATCTGTGAATAAGGTCAGTTCCATGATGGGGTCACAACTTCAATTGGTAATATAAATAATTTCATATTAACAGAGGTTGCTTGCATGTAAAATAGATTATGACTGAGTGACATTCCAGGGAGATTACATGGTAGATGATAAGGTTTTCAAGGTCATGGGATGTATCCATTTATAGTTACTAACTTAACATTTTTAACTTATCATCCAGAAATGTCTCAATCCATTTTCTTGCGAAGCTAATCTTTGATGAACAATCAATAAACTCCTCAGCAATCAGATTTTTCATATGATCCAGATCTTTCACAAAATTGCGAGAAATAATTCTTTTGACACTTTTCCAGATGAATTCGATTGGATTCAAGTCGGGTGAATATGGAGGTAAATAGACCAATTCAATATCATTTGCCTGTGCAAATTCCACTGTATATTTTGCTCGATGTGATCTAAAATTGTCGAGAATAATTACGATTCTCTCTCCCATGTTATTGTTTTTAACAGCTGATAAAAACGAACATACATCCTCCTTGGTTGAATGTTCTTTGAAATCAATAACAGAATTACCATTCAATGCATAAAAACCGAAGGAGTTTGCTTTTATCCTGGTTGTGTTTTTGAAGATGGCAGGTTTATTGAAAGACCATAAACGAACCGTATTTGATGTTGTTTGGGGAGATGATTCATCAAGAAATCCGATAACGCAATCATCATCGATTAACGGTAAGTTTTTTTTAAACAATCTTCTGCATTTTGTGGTCTTCGATAATCATGCGCATATGGTTTGGCATGATGCATGCCAAACTTCTTCAAGATCACTAGTATTTGCTTAATGGTGTATTGAACCTTAAATTCATTATAAATGAGTTCCTGAACTTCTTTTGTAGACCAATCATCTCTTTCATGTAACATGTCCCTTAGTTTTTCTTTTTGATCATCAGTGAGTTTGGAAGGACATCCTCCTGAAAACCTAGGCTTTAATCCTTCATATCCGTCTTGATTCCACCGCTCTTGCCATTGATATGCAACGGGTTTTGATATCCCTACAAGTTTAGCTGCTTCATTAACAGAAGCTCCTTCATAACGATGTTTAACAAAATATAAACGTTGTAGAACTCGTGTGTCTTTCTCTAATGACTTAATATGTTTAAGCAATTCTTCTGATGAAAGATGATGCTTTATCGGAATTTGTTCGGGTTTAGCCATACAGTATTGTTATACTCAATTAGTATTAATAGTTTGGTTAATAACTATAATCTACTCAGTTCTGGATCTATTGATGGTAGGTGGTGTGAACGGATCCTATCTATGAACATTGAACATAAAAAGAGTAAAAAACACCGCTCAGTGTTCTTTCCGTCTTTTCCTTTCCCTGCACAAAGCAAATGCAGCTATTGTTATCAGTGAAACTGCTGCAAATATTCCAAAACCGGGTGTTGATGTTTCATCCGTACCAATGATGGCTGTTCCTTCTTCAATAACAGATTTGAGCAAAGTCTCTGCCATGTCAAGGTTATTTGTGGCACGTTCCATATTGTGCATTCCAAAGCTTCCGTCAGATTCCACTTCGCTTATGTAGAATAGTGCATTGTTGTAGTTTTCAAGTTTTGCATCATAGCTTTCATTGTTGCTTATCATTGTAAGAGCCATACTGGCATTTTTTTCAAGAGGTTCCAGTTCCTTAAGTTTATTTTTGATAGTTTCCTGATTCACTTCTAAGATGTTTGAGAGAGATACATCATGGCAATCATCACACTCATTGTCCACCGGGATCTCGTCATGGGACATGACATGGCACTTCTTGCATATATTGCCCGAATTGGGGTCAGAAAGCAATATGGGTTCAAAATCGAAAGAGTGTCCTGTAACTATTGTTTCATTTTCTTCTATCATCATTGCCATGTGGCAATCAACACAGCCAAGGTTGACTGCATGCACTCCGTTGGTGTATATTGACCCGTTGTACATTTCCCACTGTGTGTACCTTACAATGGTTGTGTTTCCGTCCGGATTGGCACCGTCGGAATTATGGCAGCTTGCGCATAGTTGTGTTGGTGTGGTTCTTAGCTCGGTACTATGCGGAGCATGGCATGCAATACAGGTAATTCTCCATTCAGTTATGTCCTCTGTATCCGGCATTCTGTCTTTGCTCCTGCCATATAGGGCAGCATCTTCAATGTTCAGTATGGCACCTTCAGTGCTCTTGCAGGATACGCAGGTGCTTCGGTTAAGCACGATTCTGTCTTCAATGTTGGAAGGTTCGGAATGACTTGCCGTTGTTACCGGATCGAACTCAATACTATTGTATTCGTTCCACTCTTCGTAGACTTCTTCATGTTTCCCTGTATGGCAATTCCCACAAAGCTCTGCAGATAGGTTTGACTGTGGTATTGCTTTAGAAGGGCTTATGATATGTGCATCAAAACCCTCCACAGGAGGCTGGTGACACATTTCACACTCTGGTGATTCCCACAACATTTCTCCATACTATTTGATGTATAGGCGTGCTGTACTGGCTCCGTGGCAGGGCAGGCAAGATTCCACATTTGGATTATCACTACTTAACACAGATTCGATGTAGTGGGGAGATGCAGTCCATGCATCATATTTTCCCGGATGGCAGGCTTTACAATCTTCTGTTGATGCTGCGGTTACAACAGTTGCTGATGTAACAGCCAATAAAAGAACAATAAAAATCCCCATTACTGATTTCATATCAATCACCCACACTTCTATAATAAAATATGGAAATGTCCGGTATATAGGTGTTTGTATAGATATTGTGTGATTAGCAGATCAATGGTGGATGTGATGAAATGGGATATGAATTTTAAAAAGGGTAATGGACAAAGTGTACGAATACTTTGCCTCTAGTTAAAATATTAATTGAGTATCAGATAAAATACGTCTAATATCTTTTTGGTGGTCTGTGGTTCTGGAAGCATTCCCTGCAGTATACAGGTCTGCCTTCGGTTGGCTTAAATGGTACTTCAGTTTCCTGTTTGCAGTCTGCGCAGATTGCCTTGTGCATCTCTCTTGGACCACTGGATCTGAAGTTTCCTCCACCGTTTCCACCTCTGAATCCGCCCTGGTTCCTGTCGTTTCCGCCTTTGAATCCACCGCTTCTATTGTCTCTCATTTATTTGATTTCCTTTGTTGTTTATTTGACCTGTTAACTTCGAGTTAAGATATTTCGCACGATTCGTTCATTTGATTCTTACCAAGTCTACAATTTTGCAGCCGGAACAAACCCACTAATCATAGGATACAAGTGATTGTATTATTTCCCTTGTTATGTCTTTGATTGTGACAATGTAGCAGTTTCTATTGAGAAGGGAACCTTTTCCCGTATCTATACGACGCATTCTTTATTTTAGCAATTAACCTAAAAGAAATAGCCAAATGGAATTTACTTTTTCTTAACCCGCCTGTAAGTTAACTGTCATTCCAAAATTAGGATTCATACATATAAAAAACTATGCTTATTTTCTTCAGGATGGCTGAGGTTGATTCTGACAGAATGGCTACTCATTATTCTCTCGAATTTTCAGTTTGTAGCTATTATTTTTGTTATATAATTGTATTATTAAAAAATCTACTTGAGTATTAATAATTCATGATGTCGCTAACTAAATTAATTTTGGTGGTACAAATGAAATATAAATATATAATTGTCATTTATTAGCTGTGGCTATCCTCTTTTCAGGAATGATTTTTATCATTTGTCTTTGATTTAATCTATAAGTTATGCCGCAAGCTAAAATCAGTCTGACATTGTCTAAGTGGACTCGGCGGGATTTGAACCCGCGGCCTTTACGTTGCGAACGTAACGATCTCCCCCTGATCTACGAGCCCAAAAATAAAATTAAAAAGAAAAGAATACAAAAAGAAAAAAGATAACGGTTATACAGGTCTTCCGACTTCTGTTACCATTACACTTTCGACGCCTTCGACTGCTGCAAAGGCTTCCTCGACCTTTTCGGTACCGCCTTCGATGTCACCTACTAAGATAACCATCATGAGTGCCTTCAGGCCAAAAGCAATTGGTTCTTCCTTGGATGTTCCGAAAGTTGCACCCTCAGGCAAGGCTGCAATAAGCCTTTCCTTAAGATCTGCAAGGTCGGTATCCACATCTACTGGCATTACTTTGATTGTTGCTGCTACTTCTCCCATCCGATTCACCTCAGGGTCCCACGAAGCCACATTTCGGGCAGGTATATGGATTACTCTGCTGTCTGCAGCTTACGCACCTTCCAAGTTCTCTGCCACAACTTGGGCATGGGAAGCGCACAAATCCGGACTCTACTAACCTTTTGCCGCATGCGGTACACTTTTCGACTTTATTTGCCATCTAAATTCTCCTTTAAGCGTGATGTCTGATCAATATAATACTGAAAAATTCAGCATGTCGATGATTTGAGTACATACGCAGTATGTAATTTAAATATTCCCCTTGATGTGAGTTCCCACTACATCTTTCTCGATAACAGCATCAACAACCCTTTCAGGGTACATTCCGTTGACAACGACACAATCCATCATGTTTTCCATCAAAAAGACAGGCAATGAGCTGTCAATACATGTAACTCCCATCCTTGAAAGTTCTCTGGCAGTCATCCACTTCTGAATAATATCATCGGCAATAACTCCATCAACATCAGTCACTTTTATAAAGCGTGATCCTGTTTCCCGGGCTATCCACGCGGCTATAGTATCTGATGTAACATCCCATGAGTGAGGAAGCTTGTCTGTTTCCCTAAGCATCCTGTACGGTAACAAAACAGAAACTCCACTTGGGACCTCATTGATATTTTCAACAGAGTTGACTCCTGTCTTATCTACAATATAGTAAGCGTATTGTTCCATGGCAAGGATTGCCATCCAGTGGGCAGCATCATCTCCGATTTCATATTTTTCACTGATAGTTCTGATCGAATCCGCAAAAACACCACCACCGGGAACTATGAGTATCGAGTGGTCGTTGCCATTACTCCTTTCCAGATGCTTCAGAGAGTCAATGATGGAATGTGAATACTTCATAATACTTCCTCCAAGTTTCACAACGATCTTCATAGCAACTGAATCCCCTATATTTTATTCTCTCTTTAGATATGTATATTTCAATCGGACTTATTCTTTTCCTGAAGCATTAGCTTCATCTTCCATGATCTTCGCTGCAGCATATGCAGGGAATACTTTTGAAACATCCGCCCCCCATCTGCTGGCAACAGAAATACATTCAAAACCAAGTCTTTCTGCCGCCTCTTTTATGAGAAATTCTCCAAGTCCGGCAGATGCTATCCTGTCAAGCCCATTCTTTTCAGCAACAACTGATATAGCCTGGCTTAAAATGCTCACCTGTCTTTCCTTGACCTGCTGAGCGATATGGTATATTTCATCTGCTGAGATCTCTGTAAGGTCGGCACACACAACCCTTGCCAGCCTTCGCATGGCATCAATCTTGCTTTTACCTGCACCATCGGCAGTTTCGCAAGTATAAAGTTCTTCTGGGATGTCTTCTAACAGTAAGTATGCATCTGCAGTAGTTGAGAATAGTTCTGATGCGATATGGCAGTCCCCATCTGCAACGTTTACTTTTTCAAGCAGGTATGCAAGATTTGTTCTCAGCACACCTGAGTACACAAGCTCACTGCGAACCAGCCGCGAAAAGTCAGAAATGCCGGCTACATGTTTCCCGTTCCTAATAGGAATTATATCACTGGTTGTACTACCCATATCCACAAAGATACAATCGCCGATTTCCGTACCAATAAGATTAGCAGATGCAGCCCAGTTGGCTGCGGCAAGCTTACGCAGGTCTTCCTGAATCTTCATGGAACCGTCCACTATTATCAATGTATTTAACTTCGCAATCAAAAGCATCATTAACAGAACGCATGATAAAGTCGATACCCTTGTCTTTATCTTCAAAACAATCCGCAAGTTCGCCTGTCATGACCACACTGACCTTATCAGGTTTTAATTCCTCTGCAATGTCTCTCAGAGATGTGGGCAATGTTGTGTCCTTCCACAAAGGTATATAATGTAATTCAATTATTTCACCATCAGCAGAAGCAAGCTTTGTGTTTGCACCGCCGATATCAATTCCAATTATTTTCATACAATGTCCTCAAAGTCATTTTTTGTGAATGAGAATTCTCCTTCAAGAATTACTGAATCGGGAAGTTTACCAAATACATTCATCAGCATAAGTTCTGCAATTTCGCCTTTTAGGGTTTGAACCAACCCAAATATTGCAGTTGTAGGTCTGGGATTAACATCAATAACATATGGTTTGTCCCCATAGATAATATCGATTCCTATGTAACCACTACACCCAAGTGCTTCAACAGTTTTTTTTGCGACCAGGAACACTTCTTCTTCGTAGTCTGTCTTGTATGGTACTTGATTACCTTTATAATCAAAGATAGTATCATCATTATCTTTCTTGATATCGATAAGCTGTTTGTTCAGGCTCAGTGGAAGCGCCCGCTGTCCGCAGATCATACTCACACTAAGGTGTTCACCTTCTATGTATTCGGTTGCGATATATTCCTCTTCCACAGTATTCATTCTTTCAGGAATTGTCATTCTTACTCCCTCGGATGCACATCCAAACCTTGGTTTCATGACATACTTTCCATTGAATCCTTCGCTTACTATTTTGGGTGTAGCTATGAATTTTGAGTCAAGGATTTGTGTACACACCAGTTTATCTGCACAGAGTCGCACAAACTCTGCAGGGCACCCGAGGTTAATGGTGTTCTTTTCCAGAATGTCTGTCAGGTCTCCCAGAAGTTCATCTGGTCCAATTACAAGACCTGCATCATTATTCTTTGCAGCATTTTCAAGTACGTTTTCAAAGGTTTCTTCATCAGATATAATTGCAGTTCCGTTTTTAAGCTTGCTTTCTGCAGTGAGGTAGGTAACTTCATGCCCAAGGCGATAAAAACTGTCGGCAAGAGTGCTTAACATGGCTTTGCCTTCCAGCAGCAGTGTGCCTTTTATTCCGACTCCCATTGCATATTCTGCAAGCAGTATTTTCATATTGGTTGCAACTGCATTATTTGATATATCCTTTGCTATTATGTGTCTGATTTAGCAGGGGGTTTATTTATCAATGATGTTAATTTATTTACATTGAAATGCTTTATATATGTTAAACTTTTAATCATGAATTATAATGCTCCTTAAATTGCTTATTTGAATATTTCTGTATAATCCTTTTTGAAATTACAACGGCATTATAATTTGATGCCACATAATAAATTTTACCGGAATTATGTTATATATCAAAAATGCTAATTATTGTATGTCGATTGAGTAAGTTCAATCTCGGTCGGATATATTTGCGGGTTGGGGAATGGGAGTTTCTCAAGTAAAGAGTGGGGTCTTCGAAAATGCTATCTTTCTCAGAAAAGATAACGTTTTCATGGAACATGTGTACATATTTTCGGTGGTACACTGTAAAGAGGCAGAGTGGTTTTTTCCACATCTGTCTCTTTCTACATTATTAAGTAAAATATCTCTATGATTTGACTTAAGGGGTACTAAAAATGGGGTTATTGGAGAAATGTCCGGAGTGCAATAATGCATTCCAGGATGATGGAAGGGAAGTACAGGTTTGTAAGGTATGTGGGTACTGGACAAAAAAAAATACAGCAAGAATAGATTTTTTAATGATGTGTTAGTGTGAATAAGATAAAAACGGAAACCGATATAAAAATTTCCTGCACATTTTGCGGGAACGCATTGAAAAAGCAAAAACTAGGCTCAAACTACATATATTATTGTTCGCAATGCGGTAGTATGACCAGCTCAAATTTACTTTGAAATGAAGTAAATGAGTATACTATTGTAATGGCCTGCTTTTTTCCTTATAATTAAAGGTAACTATTCAGCCTGATAAAAACACTATCAATAGCAATCTTGACAAAAAGTTGAGACCTACATTTTATTAGGATCATTAATTTTGATTGTTGCCATTGATTGCTTTTTTGATTCTTAGGTTGTTAGTGAGCAAACATCTCCGTTTTGATTAAATCAGTATCAATAGGCTAATTGTGGTAGGCTGAATAGTTACAATTAAAGATTAATTGGTACATCTTTTTATATTTCCCGGGAATTTTGATTCATCATCGGATGTACATGGAAATGCTTATAGCGCCAGATAGCATAAATAACAATAAAGATGCCGCTAGATCAAAAGATTAGATTGGTTTTAGTCGATTTTGATTTAACGCAAGCCATATGAAACGGTTTCAAACTTGAACATAGGGATGGGGGTCGTTGTATAAGACGTTCACTGCTTGATACAATATTCATGTCGGAAAAAAGGAAGAACCTTATGTTGTTTCTCAGAGATGGTCCTCGGGAAATGGGGGAGATCCTTGAGGTCCTTAATGTAACAAGGCATGCATTGCTGCCTCAGATCAAGATATTGTCCGAGAACAGGCTAGTCATAAAAGAGAAAGATGTGTGCCGGCTTTCAGAGATAGGCGCGGTTATAGTAAGGGATATGTTACCTCTGGTGGGAACACTGAAAGTACTTGAGGATAATTTTGATTACTGGACAAAACACGAACTCAGCTCTATTCCTCCACATCTTCTTAGAAGGATAAGGGAACTGGAACATTGTGAGATGATAGAGCCCGATCTTAATGACATGTTCGAGCTTAATAAAGATCTCATAGAAGAATCAATGGGGTCCAATTTTGTCATGGGGGCTACAGCTTTTCTGCATCCTTCTTTCCCTTCATTTCTTCTGGATCTGGTTAAAAGTAATATCGATGTCTCTATTATAATGACTGAAAACGCATTGGGAAGGCATAAAGTCGATTATGGGCATGAGTTTAAAATGTTCCTCAAAAATAACAATGCAAAATTATTCGTATATCCTGGGGATATGAAACTTGCATCGCTTTTTTTGACGGATAACTATTTGATGATGTGCCTTTTTGACGAAAATGGCAATTATGACCGCAAGGACCTTGTATTCTGTAATTCTCTTGCATTACACTGGGGCAAAGAATTATTTGATTATTATCTTTCAAGATCATATCCGATATTGGACTTGTAATATCATGAAAAACTCTTCTCTTCTCTTCTTGCAATTCTGTGTAATTACACGCTGCTTTTTATATTTATAGTATGCAACTATATATTAACAATGACTATATACTATGATTACTGATAGAGGACTGGGATGAACATGGATGTAAATACTGAAAACCCATTTGTGCAGGCACTGGCAGTTTCTACAACGATGGCAATTTTTATGATCGGTGTGGCATTTGGGCTGATGAGCATGGCAAAAAGTGGTTCCACTCCGGTTCCTATGCCTGTTATGCTTCTTATTTTTGCGGTTATCTTCATAGCAGGTTCTGTTTATTTTGAGTCACGTGGCGCAGATTACATGGGTTCTCTTGTAGGGGGCTCAATAGTATCTTTAACTGCAACGTTCTCAGCCACAGCTTTTTTTAGTGGTATAAAGTATGCTCTTGAAGGTGGCATAACTGCTGTTGGGCCGGAGCAGGTCGTTTCTGCACTCGCCTTATGCATGATAGCCAGCATGTTCCTGATACGTGTTTTGCAGCATAAGTTCAAGGGTTCTTTTTGAAATAGTTATTATATTGTATTAATAATATTTCTCTCATTTTTGCATACTTCATTTCTTTGAAACAAAGCAAACATGCGGTAGCTATTTATAGAACATCAAACAATCACTAGTTCTGATGCACATTACCGCGCACAGAACATGCGGAGAAATTGAGAATGGCTGATGGACCAGAAAATTGTGAAGAATTAGATTCGAAACAAGTTGAAGAAGGCAAAGTTGCAGTAAATCCTTCTGAGGATGAGGCTTCACAACTTAGGGAAAAACTGATACGACTCACTGCAGAATTTGATAATTTCAGGAAAAGAAGTATTCGCGAAAAGGAAGAATACCGCAAGTTCGCAGTTGAACAGATAATCACAGAATTACTTGAAGTTTATGACAACTTTGAGCGGGCAATAGAATCTGCAAAACAGACCGACGATGTTGAATCTGTAGTAAAAGGTGTGGATATGGTTTTCAAGCAGTTCACCTCGATCCTTGAGAAAGAAGGACTCCAAAGGATCGAATGTAAGGGGATGGAATTTGATCCTAACCTGCATGATGCAATAATGCATGTTGAACACACCGAGCAAGAAGAAGGCACTGTCGTTGATGTTTGCAAACCCGGTTACTATCTGCACACAAAAGTGATAAGACCGGCAATGGTTGCAGTATCAAAGAAATCGGACAAATGAAACTGAAACCGGTTTCTATCCTGGCAAGGATATGTTCAATATAAATAACACACAATTATTAATAGCAATTAAAATTCATTCATAAATGAGGTAAAGACTATGGGAAAGATTTTGGGAATTGACCTTGGAACGACAAATTCATGCATGGCAGTTATCGAAGGTGGGGAGCCTACTATAATCCCGAATGCCGAAGGAGGAAGGACAACACCTTCAGTTGTTGCATTTTCCAAAAAGGGAGAAAAACTCGTAGGACAGGTTGCCAAAAGGCAGCTCATTACAAATCCGGACAACAGTGTAAGTTCAATTAAAAGACACATTGGCGAAGGCGATTACAAAGTAAGCCTTAATGGAAAGGATTACACTCCACAAGAAGTATCAGCAATGATCCTGCGCAAGCTAAAGGACGATGCTGAAGCATATCTTGGTGAGACCATTACCGAGGCAGTTATCACAGTTCCTGCATACTTCGATGACTCACAGAGACAGGCAACAAAGGATGCAGGTTCAATTGCAGGTTTCAACGTAAGAAGAATCATCAACGAACCAACAGCAGCATCTCTTGCATACGGAATTGACAAGGAAGCAGGCGATCACAAGATCATGGTGTATGACCTTGGAGGAGGTACATTTGATGTATCCGTCCTGGAACTCGGAGAAGGTGTATTCGAAGTTCTTTCTACAAGCGGTGATACCCACCTTGGTGGAGATGATTTCGACCAGAGGATCGTGGACCATATAGTAAATGAGTTCAAGAAAGAAGAGGGTATTGATCTTTCCAATGACAAGGCTGCAATGCAGCGTTTGAAGGATGCGGCAGAGAAAGCAAAGATCGAACTCTCCAGCACCACATCCACGAACGTGAACCTGCCATTTATCACTGCTGATTCTAACGGACAGCCCAAACATATCGACATGGATATTACAAGGGCACAATTCGAGAAAATGGTCAGTGACCTGCTGGACAAGACACTTGTATCCGTCAACCGTGCACTTGAGGATGCAAAACTCAAACCGGGAGATCTTGAAAAGGTATTGCTGATCGGTGGTTCCACCAGGATACCTGCAGTAGTAGAACTTGTCCGCAAGGCAACAGGCAAAGACCCTTACAAGAACATCAACCCTGATGAAGCAGTAGCTATCGGCGCTGCCGTACAGGCAGGAGTTCTCAGCGGGGATGTCCACGACGTACTTCTGCTCGATGTAACACCACTTACTCTTGGTATTGAGACCCTTGGAGGGGTTGCAACACCTCTCATCGAAAGGAACACGACGATACCCACAAGGAAGAGCCAGATATTCTCAACAGCGGCTGACAGCCAACCATCTGTGGAAATCCATGTATTGCAGGGTGAAAGAGGCATTGCATCAGCCAACAAGACCCTTGGAAACTTCATGCTTGATGGTATTCCACCTGCACCAAGAGGCGTACCACAGATTGAAGTTACCTTCGACATAGATGCCAATGGTATCCTTCATGTTACTGCAAAAGACCTTGGTACCGGTAAGGAGCAGTCAATATCCATCCAGAAACCAGGAGGACTTACCGACGAGGAAATCGACAAGATGGTCAAGGATGCGGAACTCCATGCGGAGGAAGACAAAAAGCGCAAGGAAGATGTAGAAGTCAGAAATGCAGCTGAATCTCTCATAAACGCTACGGAGAAAACCCTTCAGGAAGCAGGAGACATTGCAACTGACGAGCAGAAATCAAAGGTTCAAAGTGCCACAGAGGACCTGAAAAAGGCTATGGAAGGCGATGATATCGAAGATATCAAATCCAAGACAGAAGCACTCCAGACCGCAATGTACGATATATCTGCTGCAATGTACCAGAAAGCCCAGGAAGAGGCTGCTTCAGCTGCCTCTGCAGAAGAAGGTGCAACATCTTCAGAAGGTTCCGATGACGAGACCATCGTAGATGCTGACTATGAAGTAGTCGACGATGAGAAGTAAGTATGCATGGATCAACACCTGGGTAAGATACTTTAATGTTAAAGGTATCTTACCTTCCTTTAGTTTCAATTTCATAACCATCATATGCATAACAGGAATCATACATGACCACGACACGCGATTATTATGAAATACTCGGTGTATCGAAAGATGCAACAGAAGCTGAAATCAAAAAGGAATACCGCAAACTTGCAATGAAGTATCATCCGGACAAGAACAAGGAGCCGGATGCGGAAGAAAAGTTCAAGGAAATATCCGAAGCATATGCAGTCCTTTCTGATACCGAGAAAAGAGAACAGTACGATCGTTTCGGTCATGCTGGTATTGATAGTCGCTACACCCAGGAAGATATTTTCAGGAACGCAGACTTTGGTGGGTTTAGTGATCTTGGGGATATATTTGGAAGCATATTCGGCGGTGGTGGCGGTTTCGGAGGTTTTGGTGGCGGACAAAGGAGGCAGGGTCCATCCAGAGGGTCCGACCTGCGATATGATATGACCATTACGCTGGAGCAGGCTGCGAAAGGGACTGAAACAACTATCAATGTTCCCAGAGCAGAGAGATGTGATGTGTGTGGTGGAACAGGTGCGAAACCAGGCACAAGTCCGAAGACATGTTCCAATTGCCATGGATCTGGACAGGTAACACATGCACGTGACACACCTTTCGGACGCTTTATGTCGACTACAACCTGCAATGTATGCCACGGAAGAGGTCAGGTCATTGAGACTCCATGTCCTGCATGTAAGGGTACTGGTAAGATTAAGAAGGTCCGTAAGATCTCTGTAAAAGTCCCTAAAGGAGCTGACAACGGAATTCGTCTCAAGATAAGGGGCGAAGGTGAAGAAGGAAGTCCGGGTGCACCATCTGGTGATCTTTACGTTGTAATTCATGTGGAGCCACATGACAAGTTCCAGCGTGTAGGAAACGATATACTCTACGAGCAGTTAATATCTTTCTCAATGGCAGCTCTTGGAGCTGATGTGATGGTGCCTACCCTGCACGGCAAGGTCAAAATGAGCATTAAACTCGGTACCCAGACACATTCTATACTCCGTCTGAAGGGCAAGGGAATGCCATACCTGCACGGACGTGGGCAGGGAGACCAGCTTGTAAGGGTTATTGTAAAAACACCCACAAAACTAACAGGGGATCAAAAGGACCTCCTTAAAAAGTACCAGAAGCTTGAAAATGGGTCCGATATGAAAAATCCAAAAGGTGGCAAAGGTATCTTTGGAAAAATGAAAGGTGCTTTTGAAGCTGGAATATAGTTCTTTTCATAAAACATCTAATTTTTTATTTTTTCATTTTGAATTCGTTATCCTTTTTGGGCAGTTATTTATATTGCTTCGTTAATTATGTGGTTAACCTTAAAAACCAATAAGCATATTATACGGTTTTGATTTCAGTATCATATCAATATTTTAATTATGACCTTATGAAGGAATAACATGAAGATTGTGATCATCGGAGCCGGTGAAGTCGGTTACCATATTGCAAAGGCACTTCACCAGGCAAATGATGTCGTTGTCATCGACCAAAGTGAAGAAGCATGTGAACGTGCCGATGAACTTGATGTTCAGGTAATACAAGGCAATGGTGCCAATGTTTCTATACTCAGCAGGGCCCTTGAAGGCACTGACCTGCTTGTAGCCGTTACCGGATCAGATGAGGCAAACATTGTTGCCTGCATGGCAGCAAAACTCATCGCAAAGAACAAGAATCGCTTAAACACCGTCGCAAGGGTAAGTAACCCGGATTATATTGACAAACCGGTTGCAAAACGCACACAGATCGGCATAGATACAATGATATGCCCTGAACTTACACTCGCCTCAGAAGTTGCGGAGATACTTGCAATTCCTTATGCCATCGGAGCAGAATATTTTGCCGAGGGTAAAGTAGAGATGATGGAATTTGCCGTGTCGCAAGAAAGTGAACTTGTCGGGAAAGAGCTTCAGAATTTAAATATGGCCAATTGCTGCATAGTAAGTGCACTTTTCAGGGATGCTGAAGTCATCATTCCTCATGGTAAGGACAGAATACAGGAAAACGACCATATTGTCGTTATTGGGAAACCGGCTGCTATGAAAGAAGTCCGCGACATGTTAGGTGAAAAGGTAGGCAGACGCAGTAAGGTTATGATTATAGGAGGAGGAATCGTAGGTTTCTATCTTGCAAAACTCGTATCCAAAGGCGAGTTTGATCTTAAGATCATAGAGTCTAATAAAGAAAGGTCTATGGTTATAGCTGAAGAACTTCCTGGGGCATTGGTTCTCAATGGCGATGGAACTGATATAAATCTATTAAAGGAAGAAGGGATCTCTGAAATGGATGTTGTCATATCAGTCACTAATAGTGATGAAAAGAACCTTTTATGCTCATTGCTTGCAAAGCAGCTTGGAGGAAAAAAAGTAATAGCCAGAGCTGATCGCTCGGATTACGTCTCCCTCTTCGAGATGGTCGGCGTGGACAGTGCAGTAAGCCCCAGACAGGCAACAGTTAACGAAGTCCTGAAACTGACTATGGGCCAGGGGATCGAAACTGTTGCAACCATCGAAGGTGAAAAAGCAGAAATCATCGAGTATACCGCTTCCAAGAAATCAAAAATTGTGGGAAAACCTCTTAAGAGTGTCAAATTCCCTTCAGGAGCCATTGTCAGCATGGTTGTCCATAAAGGAAATACCATTGTCCCTCGTGGTGATTACATCATAGAGGAAGAAGACAGGGTAGTAGTATTTGCCCTGAAGTCTGCAAATACTGAAGTAGAAAAACTGTTCAAGTAATCATTCATCGGGGTGGAATATTTGAATCACGGTGTTATATTAAATGTTTTGGGTGGACTTCTAAGGTTCCTCGGGGTTATTATGGTAGTTCCTTTACTTGTCGCTCTTTACTACGGTGATTCCTTATATCCATTTTTAGCAGCAGTTATTATTACTGGATTAACAGGCATCTTGCTTTCTTATAAGTATAAATCGACCGATGATTGGAAGATAAGAGAAGGATTTGCCATAGTTGCCTTTGGATGGTTTACTGCTGCTCTTTTTGGGTCTATCCCTTTCATGCTTGATGGCATAAGTCCTTTAAATGCTCTTTTTGAATCGATGTCCGGGTTCACGACAACCGGAGCGACCATTCTTCAGGATATTGAAAGTCATTCCAGAAGCATACTTTTCTGGCGTAGTATGACCCAGTGGATCGGGGGAATGGGTATTATTATGCTTTTCATTGCGATTCTTCCGAAACTGGGTGTTGCCGGAAGACAACTTTTCCGTGCCGAAACCCCGGGACCTACAGAAGATAAGATCAAGCCAAGGATAAGGGAAACTGCAAAGATACTATGGATGGTATATTTGTTCATTTCTATAATAGAGGTTACAGCTCTGGTACTTGCTAAAATGTCAATATATGATGCTGTCACACACACCTTTACCACAATGGCATGTGGTGGTTTTTCTCCTTATTCACAGGGTATTGCAGTATTCAATAACCCTTTTATCGAAGTAATAATAGTTGTTTTTATGTTCATTGCAGGAGCAAACTTCGCCCTCCACTACAGAACCCTGTACACAGATCGCTACAGTCTCGTGAATGACAATGAATTCAAATTTTACACAGTCATAATTCTGGCTGCAACCAGCCTCTTAACTTTCTCCCTGTGGAACGATATGGGTGAAAACATCTTTACTTCTTTCAGATATGCACTGTTCCAGGTAGTTTCGATTACCACGACAACCGGTTATGCTACTACTGACTTCAACATGTGGACCGATTCCGCAAGGATCGTATTGCTTGCAGTGATGTTCATTGGCGGATGCGCCGGCTCCACAGCAGGAGGAATAAAGGTTGTCAGGTTCCTGCTACTCCTGAAGTACTCACAGAATGCTCTTTTCAAATCCATTCATCCCAAAGCTGTGAAACCAATCAAATTCAACAACAAGGCAGTGCCTGAGGATGTCATGCAGGCAATTGTATCCTTTGTAGTAATCTACATAATGATATTTGCAGTATCCACAGGTCTTCTTTCATTGTTGGGGATGGATATTATTAGTTCGCTAACATCTTCCATAGTCACACTTGGGAATATAGGTCCCGGATTTGGTATGGTAGGTCCAATGGCAAGCTTTGACGTGGTACCATTTGTCGGTAAATTAGTGCTTATAGCAAACATGTGGATTGGAAGGCTTGAAGTATTTACAGTAATAGTGATGCTGACACCGGAATTCTGGAAACGGTGAAATTTAAGATATAATGCGGCTTTCTTGCAGTCCCAAGTATGTAACCTACATGTTTTTTTGTCTTTCTGCTGTTAAAAAGTATTCTTTTTCCGGCTCTGTAGAAAACCTACTTCACATTTTATTTTAGCATAATAATTTAAAAAGGATAAATCCCCTGATTATTACTTGCGATAGAAACACAAAGGGGATAAATAATGTTTTGAGTAACAAGTAATTAAAGTTTGTTGATACCACGCTAGCAGTATCAGGAAACTCACATTTAGAGATTTTCAGTTGTAAGTATTCCAAGAGGAAATATGCACAACATCAGCTATTGACATTGGTTTTGTTGAAGGAGTATCTGAAAACGGATTACAGAAGTATTGTTGAACTTGTTCAATTGATGAATCCAGTTAAATCCAGAATTGGATTAAAACAAGTTCCACATTTTACAACCTTACATAAGTTCATTAGAAGAATCAAGTCTGTCTACTTCAATGGATTATTGAAACAGACACTTGATCTGTTCTATTCACATGGAGAAAAAAAATAGAAACTACTGCTATTGATTCAAGTGGTTTTACAAGTGGTCATTGTAGCTACTATTATTCACTCAGGACAAAGAAAAAACGTAGATCTTTCCTGAAAGTAAGCATTTCTGTTGATACTACTAAGCTCATTGTCACTGGTTTTAAGATTTCAGGAAAACCTGCTCATGATGCAAAACATGCAATGACATTTGAAGCAATGTCATAAAGCTCGAAGATCAAAATACTATGTGATGGATAAAGGATACGATTCAGAGGCCATACATTCACTGACAAGAGAAGAGTTAGAAGCAATAGCTATGATTCCTTTGAGACAAAGAAAAAGGAAGAGAATCAGAGGCAAATATCGCAAAAAAATGGTATGGGAATTTGACAAAGCATTGTATCATAACAGAAATTTGGTAGAAACGATGTTTTCTGTTTTGAAAAGAAAATATAGTGAAGATATCAGGGCTAAAGTGTGACAAGAAGTTACAATATGAATTGCTTAACAGCTATTCCTTCCATTCGGGATAATCCTACTGTGGGATGCATAGAATGGTAACATCATTGTGTTAAGCTCACAGGACAATGTGGAAAGCAAGGAATTCCAATCCTTGACTATCTGCTAGGATAAGGAAACTATGAAGAGTATAATGCAAATCATCGTAAGGGTCGTTATGATTGATAAGCGAAATGGAATGATACGCTTAGACCAAAAGGTATGGAATCAGGCCATAATGGTTTTTTGCACATTATGGAGAATGGACACAGATTCCCGGCCTATAGATGGCTTCTAAGGTTTCCGTGATTATTCATATTATAGAACTTGGTAAGTCCCATGTGCTCCTGTAAAAAAAAAAAAAAGGTAGTTAATTCGTGAGAATGAACAATAGCACAGGGGATAAAGGAAACGGTAGAAAGCAAATGGCAGTCTGTAATGGAGTGCATAGAGGTTCAAAATTTGCCTTGTCCCGAAAGGGAGCAGACTTACCGTAGGTGTTCTATTACATGAAAGGAGGCAAACTTATGAATGCAAGATACTCGACTACACCATCAGGTGAGAGGCTTGCAGACAATTCAATCCCATTCAAGTGGGAGGACATCGACTGGAAAACAGTCGAAGGGAACGTTAATGAGCTGCAAGCCCGAATTGTAAAAGCGGTTAGACAAAAGAAGTGGCATTTAGTTAAACGACTACAATACCTGCTTACCAATTCTTTTCATGCCAAATTATTGGCAGTAAAGAAAGTAACACAGAACAAAGGTAAAAGAACAGCTGGAATCGATGGAGAAAAATGGACAACATCCAAATCTAAGATGAAAGCCGTTCTAGAACTGTCTGGTAAGAGCTACAAAGCTAAACCATTGAGAAGAATCTATATTGAGAAACAAGGAAAGAAGAAAAAACGACCATTAAGCATTCCTACAATGTACGATAGAGCAATGCAGGCATTATATGCTTTTGCTTTAAGCCCAATAGCAGAAACCACAGCAGACAGAACATCATTTGGATTCCGTAAATATCGAAGTTCAAAAGATGCAGAAGCTCAATTGTTCGCATGTCTGAGTAAAAGAAACTCTGCTCAATGGATTTTGGAAGGCGACATAAAAGGATGCTTTGATCATATAAATCACGAATGGCTCTTGAACAATATTCCTATGGACCGGTCAATACTAAAGCAATTCCTTAAAGCTGGTTTTGTGTATAATAGACATCTGAATCCCACCAAAGCAGGTACTGCTCAAGGTGGAATAATATCTCCAGTACTGGCAAACATCACATTGGACGGTATGAAAAATGCAATAGCATGCAAATATCATACAAACAGGAAGGGAACTATTAACAAAAAAAGTTATAATTCCCATAAAGTCAATTTTGTGAGATACGCAGATGACTTTATCGTCACTGCTGATTCAGAGGAAGTGGCTAAAGATATTGCTGAGGTTATCAGACTATTCTTGAAAGATAGGGGTTTAGAACTATCTCGTGAGAAAACTCTTGTTTCACACATAGACGATGGATTTGACTTCTTGGGATGGAATTTCCGGAAATATAATGGTAAACTTCTAACCAAGCCCTCGAACAAATCTATTGAGAATATCACAAAAAGCATTAGCAACGTGATTAAGAAAGGTAAAGCTCGGTCTCAGAGTTCTCTCATTAAGGAACTCAACCCTATTATCACTGGATGGAGCGAATATCACCGTTCAGTTGTCTCTAAAAATACGTTCAGTAAGCTTGATTCCAGATTATGGGATATGCTATGGACGTGGGCTAAAAGGCGGCATCCAGATAAATCACACCACTGGATAGTAGATAGATATTGGCATAGGGTAGGGTCAAGGAAATGGGTATTCTCCACAGAAGGGCTTAAACTCAAATCTTTTGCACATACAAAGATTGTAAGACATCCACGCATAAAAATGGATAAGAACCCATATGTAGACAAAGAATACTTTAAATGGAGAATAAGCTATCTGAGAAAACAGAAACTAGTGGCGTCGAAGCAAAATATCATGGAAAGTCTAACAACTGCCTGATACTTAAAGGGTTATAGAATGCTTGAGCCGTATGAAGAGAAATTTTCACGTACGGTTCTTAGAAGAGGGAGGGCGAGTAATCGCTCTTTCTTATTCGACAAGTATTGGAATCAAGTGAAAGAAGTCAAATTCAAGATATTAGTCCATAACCTTGACAGGTATGTCAAGGTTATTTTTATTATTCAAATGAGGATTTCTACAGAGCCCTTTTTCCTTTATCGAGTTTTGAAAAACTTCTTCTGATTTTTTTGCTCGATATCGCAAATATTAGCATCTTCAACATTATACCTGCGGTGTTCAAAAAGCCTCCCATGGCCTTAAAAGTAACAAACATATCCTTAAAACCCTGAAATGGCTTATGCTGATGTATTCTTATATCTGTAAATTCTGTTTTTTCAAAGTAATGTTGCCATGCTCCCGGCGTTTCCATTGAAAAAGGCAATCCAGTTACTTCTGTAAAAATAGTCTCCGCTTTATCTATCTTCGCTTTAAGGTAGGGTTCTATATTATCGTCCCTGTACAATTCATTAATGCCTGCATATCCTCCTGCTTTAAGCACACGCCTAAATTCGGTGAAAGCTCTCTTCTTGTCAAGGAATTGAGAAACAAATTCGGTTATCACGATGTCAAAGGAATTTCCCATGAAAGGAAGATTATAAGCATCACCTGTAATGAAATCCGTCAGGTTTTCAATATTTTCCTCAACGGCTCTCTGTCGTGCATGTTCTACTGGGAGGCTGGCGATGTCTACTCCAAGCACAAAACATCCCATTGTCTTTGCCAGATGACAGGCGCTAAATCCGCTCCCGCATCCTACCATCAATACTATGCTACTTTTATTGATGTGGCATAATCCTGCAAGTTCTTCAGTTGAAAGGGGTCCACCAATATTGAAATAAGGAACTCCTATATAGCTCATGAAATCGTAGTATTCCATTTCTTCGATTTCAGAAATTGTAAGTTTTCTTTTATCCATGCTGTTGTTCCATCGAAGATGACTATGGTAATCTCGGTGACAGCGGTTAAAAAAGCTTGTGTAACAAATCAGAAGTCAATGCAAAAAACAGAAAAATAAGAATAAAGTGATAAATTAATCACTTTATTATTGTTCAAAGTCCAGTTCGTACTTCACGACATTCTTGAAAAGTCCTCTTAGGTCCCATAAAAGCTTCTTGTTTGCCCTGAAGAGTGCATACAAAAGGTCCAACAGGCTCATACTGGAAAAATTGACCCCTTCCAGTGAATGCGCCAGAGAATTCATTTCCTTGTCCGTAAATTTGGTAAATGTATTCTTGACTATCAGACTGTTATCGATTTCGTAACCAATTGTTGTACGCCACTTTTTCTCATATTCCTGAAGCGCATTGGTTGAAACGTCACCTTTGGATATTGCCTTATATGCAACTTCTCCTGCAATCTTTCCAGCTTCCATTGCATTGATAATTCCTCCGCCTGTTATTGGGTCTGATTGCCTGGCTGCGTCTCCGATAAGCATAAGCCCATTGGCTATTGTCTTTTCAATAGAGCCACAAACAGGTACTCCTCCAACATCCATTTCCAGGATTCTGGCATTAGGATATGTCTTTTTTACAAATTCATTCAGGTAGTGAACGGCCTTTTTTTCTCCGGATTTGCTGCCCAGAATGCCGATTCCAACATTTGCAAGATCATTTCCTTTTGGGAATATCCACACGTAACCAGCTGGAGCTATCTCATTTCCAATATGGAAATAGCAATAGTTCTGGTCGATACCTGTGCCGCTCATAAGGTACTGAGCACAGGTCTCAAGATCAGCCGGTTTGATAGATGTGTCAATGCCAGCCCATCTGCCTACTTTTGATTCGACTCCGTCTGCACCGATGACAATTTTAGTTTTGATATCGTATGTTTCCCCAAGGTGCATGACCTTTACACCTTTTACAAAACCGTTCTCCATGATAAGGTCAGTTGCCCTTGTTTTGACCATTACCTCTGCCCCGGCTTTTGCACTTTCATATGCCAGTGCCCTGTCAAAGAGCTTGCGTTCAAGGACATATCCGACTTCTCCACCGGCAATCTCTTCTGCCATTTCGATCATAGTTCCGTCGGGTGCATATATGCGTGATCCTTTCACGTCTGCACAGATCCAGCGGTGGTCAGGTTCTATATGCTTCCTTAGCCATATCTTGCTGACTCCTTCTGCACATCTTACAGGGTCGCCTATTTCCTGTCTTTTTTCTATCAGAAGGACATCAAGACCTTTCTGAGCAACAGTTTTTGCTGCTATAGAACCGGCAGGACCAGCACCTATCACCACTACATCGTACTCACTCTTCACTTTTTCACCTCAATAGCTCCAACCGGGCATATCTTAGCACAAATACCACAAGATGTACATGTCTCATTGACTTCTATCCAGGTTTCGACCAATTCAAGCGCGCCAACCGGGCATACGCTTACACATGCACCACAATACCCGCATTTGAATTTGTTTACGTTGATGGTCACCATTATCACCTATAATTTGTATAATTCATCCCTATATTTTTTGGGAAATATATCTTTCTGATTAAAATAACATGATTAAGGAAGCCATTATAGTATAAGCACTATAAGTGGTTTATGCATCACAAGGGGCAGTTATTCTGGCTCTTGCTTTGCCTGTTTTCATATCAAATCTTTCTATTATATATTCTCGGGAATTTCCATGTCCATGAAGCATTATCTCTACAAGGTCATGGGGTTCGTCGATATCTGTACTTAATAGGAAAGAATCATAAATATGCACCGAACAGTTCCGTTCTTTTGCTATATTGCAGTGGTTAAGGAAACTGGATCCATAATATTTAACATAGAAATTCGAAGGGTCTTTTATGAATACGACGTTTGTACCTCCGCCTTTCCCAGGAACGATTACTACGTCCTCTGGTCTTGCCAATATTTCCTTTATGTGTTTAGCTCTTATAAGGGGAAGATCTGCCATTATTATGAATATAGGTTTTTTTTCATAACCTAGATAGTCATTGATAGCTTCGTTAAGGTCATGTTCACTAAGTACTACGTTTGTCTCCAGATCCTTCGGTACTCCATTGTCAAGTGTCGTGAGTATGTCTATCTCCTCAATTTCAGCTTCTTTAAGGGTACCAACTACATCTCTTAACATCAGCTCTACGAATTCCTCCCGTTCCTCTTGGGTAAGCGCAGGTGAAAGCCTTGATTTGGCATTTTTCTTTTTATAGGGGATCAATGCTTTCATAATACTGCCTCGTAAAGTGCATTTCTTTGTTTTGGCGTTCTACCTGTTTGGCGAATCAACCACTCTATTTCGGCCGCCGGGGTATATTCTCCGTTAGTTCCTCCGGAAGCAACTGTGATCTTATCTTCCATAAGAGTACCACCAAGGTCATTAGCTCCACAGGACAATGCAACCTGTGCTAACTTCTTTCCAAGTTTCACCCACGGTGCCTGAATATTATCAATATGCTTGTACAATATTATTCTTGAAATGGCCTGCAATTGGAGGTCAGCAATACCCGTGGTCATGAACTTACCTTCTTGCATCATTTCTTCTCCTATCCTGTTGTTGTATGGCATAAAGGCCATGGGGATGAATTCGGTGAATCCGCCGGTAAGTTTCTGCATATTCTGGATAGTGAAGATGTGGTCTATTCTTTCCTCAGCAGTTTCCACGTGTCCGTACATCATGGTTGCGTTTGTCCGAAGGCCTGCATTATGTGAAGCTTTAATTGTGTCTATCCACTGTTGTTTTGTAATTTTGGTTGGGCAAATTATCTTCCTTACGCGGTCTGCAAGTATCTCAGCAGACGTTCCCGTCAATGTACCTACTCCACATTCTTTCAAAATACTGAAAGCTTCACCAACTGGTATTTTCTCCATTCTTGCAGCATGGAATACTTCCATCGGTGAAAGGGCATGTATGTTCATTGAAGGATAATTGGAACTAATAGCATCAAAGATCTCAGTATAATAATCCATGTTGAGTTGTGGGATATATCCTCCCTGGACACAAACCTCTATAGCTCCTGCACTATGTGCCCTTTCAACTTCTTCGAGCACTTTATCAGTTGAAAGGATGTATCCTTCTTTTTCCTTAAATGCACAAAAACCACAATTTCCTGCACACATATTTGTGAGGTATATATTGCGGTTAGTGATGTATGTGACATCGTTTCCCACTGTTTTGTAGCGCAAGTCATCTGCAAGGGAAAAAAGTTCAAAAGGGCTTGAATCTAGCAATGTCATCGCATCTTCTTTGCGAATATCACCGTTGTATGCCCTTTCGATAATATCGTCTGTAATGGTAGAATACATTGTTTCCTCAGGCGACCTTGAGTTTCATCTGTTCATGGTTGCTGGCATTGATGATTGGTTTATATGAGGTATTTCTTTGAAGTGCCTGCCTTCCTGATGAAACGATGAACCATTCCAATTCCTGTGCGGACATGAATTGACCATTTGTTGAACCGGCTGAACTTGATATTTTTTCTTCCATCAGGGTTCCTCCAAGGTCATTAACACCACAGAATAAGGCTACCTGGGCAAGTTTCTTTCCGAGCTTGACCCAGCTTGCCTGGATGTTCCCTATGTGTGTATTAAGTATTATGCGTGCAAGGGCATATAATCTCAGATCTTCCATGCCAGGGGTCGCATACCTTCCGGCCTTTATCATTTCATCACCCACTTTGTTATTGTAGGGCATAAAGGTCAATGGCACGAATTCATGGAAGCCACCTGTCTTTTTCTGTATATCTCTTATTATCATCATGTGGTCAATACGCTCTTCGATCGTTTCGATGTGACCATACATAATGGTTGCAGTTGTGTTTATTCCTGCTTTGTGGGCTTTGGTGATTACATCTATCCATTCGTCAGTCTTGAGTTTCCCTGGGCAGATTATATCTCTGACTCTGTCAGACAGAATCTCCGCCGCAGTTCCCGGCATGGTATCCAGTCCTGCATCTTTAAGGTGCATGAGGGCTTCTTCAACAGTTATGTCACTCTGTTTTGCAGCATGATACACTTCCATAGGTGAGAATGCATGTGTATGGATGTGTGGGTATTCTGTTTTAACCGCCCTTATTATATCTGTGTAAAAATTGATGTCGACATTTGGAAGCAATCCTCCCTGGATACAAACCTCTGTTGCTCCAAGGTTTTCTGCTTCTCTTACTTTTTCAAGTATTTGTGGGATCTCCAATACATATCCTGTATTGTCTTTGAATGCGCAGAAACCACAGGTTCCAATACATCGGTTTGTAAAGTTTATATTGCGGTTGACTACGTAGGTAACAGTATCACCTACTGTTTCCTGCCGTAACCTGTCAGCAAATTCAAAAAGTTTGAACGGAGGGATCGTCAAAAGAAAAAGTGCATCTTCTTTTGTGATCTTGCCTTTATAGGCACGTTCAATAATATCACTCGGAATAATAGGGTTCATATTTTCTCCGATACTTATCTCTTGTATTTAAATTGTGTGCCCCGGTCGGAACTCATATTTTCCGATAGCCATCTTCATCTGAAAGATCATTTATAAGTTCTTTCAGGATATCGCTATACCACCCTTTTTTAATGTATTGTGGATAAATAGGCAACCTTTCCTTAAGTGTGACTTCCTGCACCATTTTTCTTAGCTCTGACACACTTGGCCACTCAGCTTCCGGATTTATCCAGTCAATAGTTGTCGGGGAAATTCCTCCAAGGTCATTGGCACCACATTGTATCAAAAGATAAGGATCAATAAGATTTGGTGCTACCTGAATGGCCACGTCACTTGGGAGTATTTCCCTTGCTATCAATATGGTCTGCATCATTTCCTCTTCTGTAGGTGCGGGGAAATCTGCCATGGTGGTATCCGGTTTTGGCGTGAAGTTCTGTATGATCACTTCCTGTATATGACCATATTCTTCGTGTAAGTCTGCGATAGACAGCAGGGAATTGATCCTGTCATCAAGGGTTTCACCAATGCCCACGAGGAGACCAGTTGTAAAAGGAATGCGTAACTCTCCTGCATAGCGTATTGTCTTGATCCTTTGGGCCGGCACTTTTCCAGGTGATCCTTCATGTGCGGCAACTTCTGCGGTTGTTTCAAGCATAAGTCCCATACTGGAATTAAAGGCTTTTAGTTTTTCCAGTTCCGTATAGTTCAATACGCCCGCATTAGTATGTGGTAAAAGGCCTTTATCGATTGCCAGTTTGCAAAGTTCGCAAATATAATCGACAGTACTGGAATAACCCTGGTCATCTAACCATTTTTTGTATTCCGGTACTTCCTCGGCATATTCTCCAAAAGTAAAAAGCACTTCTGTACATCCTGCTTTCTTTCCCTGTTCAAGGATTGGCAGAATTTCTTCGATGTGCATCAGTTGTGCTTGTGGATCATCAGGGTCACGCCTGAATGTACAGTATGCGCACTTATTTCTGCAGATATTTGTGACAGGTACGAAAACATTTCGGCAAAATGTGACAAATTCATCCATTGTAAATTCCTTGATACAACAATTACATAAGTTTAATCAATTTCATTTTTTATAATAACTATTTTATTATTAATTGCATACAGTTCTTAACTCCAAGCGCAATACCTTCCACTTCTATACCACCTTTACCTTTCGCTCCATCTCCTACTACATAAAGGTTTGTTATTGGTGTTTTGTTGTTAAGGTCTGCACCCGAGGGTGACCTGTTAACAGGCCATTCATTTGAATATGATTGTATCAGAAGTACTTCATATTCCTTTCCTGCAAAAATATCTCTTAGATCCTCAAGTCCCAATTCTATTTCTTTATCGAGATTATCCATGTCACTCCAGTGAACACATTGGTGTGCCATAGTAAGGTGTTTTCCTTCCGGTGCCATTTTTGGGTCTATGTTTGTGACCTCATTTATTCCGTTAACTCTCTTAGCGTAGGGTGTGAGTAATACTCCTCCATGCCCTATAAGTGGTTTGTCTGAAGAGAGGCATATCTTGACTCCTGCAGAAGGCTTGAGTGTATCTGCTTTGTGGGCATATTCTTCCATGCCGGAAATCTCTGTATTTCCACCTATCGTGCAGGATGTAGCCACATGGCCGATATCACTTATTACAATATCTGCCGGATACTCTTTCTCATTGAGAATAACGCCTTTGATAGTTTCATCTTCGATTTTAAAGCCTGTAACTTCTGAGGATGTGTGTATTGTTCCTCCGTTTGATCTAATCACGCCTGCAAGAGCATCTGTGATCGCCTTGCATCCTCCCATTGGGACGCCCGGTCCTCCAAAATGGTAGAGGTTCTCAATAATTGCAAAAGCTTCTTCGACGGGTATATCTGCAGCTTTCAGACTGAGTGCCCATCCAAAGAAAGAATCTGAAATACGATACGTCCAGTCCTGGTCAATATGCTCTTTGCACCATTGCTCAAAGGATTTTCCCCGAGGGGGGGTTTTACGGGTGCTAATTGCGTAATACATCAGTTTGATGCGGTTTAGTAGGGTAAATGGAACCTTAAAGTTCTCGAAAAGAAGGTCTTTATGGCCGTACTTATAATCAGTGTCTCCTTTTTTTCTAGGAATCCTTATTACTGAGACCGGTTTTCCACGAACGATTTCCACATTTGCTCCAATCTCTTCAAGAAGTTGTGCAAGAGGTCCGGTGGGTCCATGTGGGAGCATATGTAATGCGCCGGTGCTTAGCTGGAAACCTTTGTATGGTATATTGGTGAACCTTCCGCCTATTATCGGAAGACGTTCAAAGACCTCTACTTCATATCCTGAATTTGAAAGTTTAGCTGCGCTCAAAAGCCCTCCAAGTCCAGAACCGATAATTATTGCCTTCATTCTATGCCTCAATTGCTTTAACCGGGCAGTATGCGATACATGCTCTGCATTCTGCACAGGCAGTTGTCATAGTTGCCTTTCCTCTCACTTCAATAGCATTAAATTTACAAAAGGCAATGCATTGGCCACATCCTACACAGTTTTCGTTCACTTTCATAGTATATTCACCGGATTTTATTGTATAACGTTTTCAACAATAAAAAGCCTTATTGTTCTTTATTTGATTTTGTTTTTTGTTGTATTGGTTTTTCAGATGATATTATTTGCATAAAAGTCACATATTGTTGGATATGCTGATTCAAACGGAAATATTTATTATTATGGACATATAATTATATTATCATGGATGACGTTGACCTCGCGATATTAGAACGCCTTTCCAAGAATTCAAGGATGCATAGTACTGAAATTGCAACCGATCTTGGCCTGGCGACATCTACAGTGCACAAAAGAATCGAAAAAATGCGTGAAACAGGTACTATTCATGAGTTTACTGTCAAAGTGAATACCACAGAGGTTGGCCTGAATGTCACGACTTTTATAGGGGTTAACATTGAGCAGAACAAAAGAATCAATATAATAAACCGCCTAAAGAATATCGATGACATATTGGAAATATATGAATTACTTGAACCTTATGATATATTACTGAAAGTGCGGACATTTGATATACATTCACTGAAGGAAAATGTTTTGCAGGTACTGGGGAATATGGATGGTATAAAGGATTCTCAAAGCATTTTGACAACAAAGTGCCATAAAGAAGTAAGTTGTATAATTCTTAAAAAGTGACTATCTTATATCATGATTATTCGTTATGTTTATGCAAAATTTATATATAGTTACAGGTTAGTTTCGTTTTAGTGGTTTTATGAAGAAAGAAGTGATCCAGGTTGTCTCCAGAGAAAATGGAGAATTGTCATCTAAGCAAGTAAAGGCCGCACCATATGAATTTACCATGGCAACCCGTGCAAAATGGGAAATGGTGATCTCGAATGAGGATACTGAGGTACGTGCAGGTGAATTCAAAAAAATCAATATAAGAGAAATACACCTGGAACCGGACATGGTTGCTCTTCCATGTACTTTCACCCATCATGCAGTTGTTTCATTGGTCAAGGTAGGTGCAAAGGGTGGTGCCAAGCCGGTTGACAGTGAGCGTATAATAAATTCTGCCTACGTACTGGGCCAGGAGTCTGGCAAAGTCAGAGAGGGTGACCTGCTGGCAGTGCTTAATATATTTCCTATAATGTTTACTCGTGAGGCTATGACACCAAAGTCTCTTAAGTAGGTATACAAAAAGAAGATAAATAAGGGGAGGGTGTTACGTGGAAACTTGTGATATATGTAGTGAATTGCAGGACTTTAAACTTTATGAAGGGTACAATATCTGTACTACCTGCGCGGATATCATGGAAGATGTTATGGGTGAGTATTTTCTTCGTGCGATCTGGAAAAGCGAACCGAAGGCACATGGTGCTTATTTGAATTATCTCAATAACACTTCAAAGTATATCTCTGATTACAAAAAGATCTCGCAGAAATCAGACCGGCATACAAAAGATGTCAGTGCTCGTGTTTCAGATGCACTTGTAAATGATACTGGACATCCTTCAAAAAGACGTTATTTCGAGCACATGCAAAAGGTTCTTGAGTGGCTGGAAAAAACACCGCATTTCTATCATTACTACTTCAAGGATTATTACGTATGTCCTGGATGCAATGCTTCAATTTTTGATAAATACAAGCGCATGGATCTTGGTGACTGGATGGTCATCTCATGTTCTGAATGTGACACTGTCATCAAGAAGTATTTCTCTCCAAAAAGTGTGTGACTTACTTTTTTTTCCTGCAATCAATTTTAATTAATTTCTTTTTTTCTATACTAGTATTTATTGGCTTGCTTTTCAGGCTTTCAACATCGTAATTAAGACAATTTAAATATAATGAATTAATATCAACTAATATCCAACTCAGTCTATTGAAAAATATATCAAAAGATATGATTTGTTTCATAAAATTGTAGATTTATTTATATGAAAAACTGCACGGAAGGTGTTTTATACATATAATAAGTCTACGTAATAACTCTCAGGAGAATTGTTATGTCAGAAATAATCGATATCAGTAACATAATATTTAGTTACATACCGGTTGCAATCATTCTTGTTGTGGCATTAGTGATGCCTCCCCTGACAATGTTTCTTGTAAAAATGTTGAGTCCGAGGAGTAAATCCGCAGCAAAATATCAGACATACGAAGCTGGTTCTCTCCCTATAGGAGATGCGAGGATACAGTTCAATGTCGAGTATTATCTTTATGCCATTGCTTTTGTTCTCTTTGATATAGAAGTCCTGTTCCTTTATCCATGGGCTACTATTTTCCAAGGGCATGGAATTACCGAGATAGCAACCGTCGAAATGTTGGTCTTTATTTTTGTTGTATTGTTCGGCTACGTCTACCTGTTGAAGAAGGAGGCTCTTAAATGGATGATGTAGAGCAAATTGAACCTGAAGTCGTAAGATACGATGACGTTCCGGGTGTAGCACTCACCGACTCGAATGCCCTCGCCGACTTCCTCAAAAAGACCAAAGTTCAGGACGTCCTCAATTGGGGTAGGAAAAATTCATTGTGGTTCATGGTAAACGCAATGGGTTGCTGTGGTGTGGAACTCCTTGCCACAGGTATGGCACACTATGATACTGATCGTTTCGGTATTATTCCACGTAACTCCCCAAGACATGCTGATGTAATGATCATCAGTGGGTATGTGACAAAGAAATACCTGCCAGCCCTGAAAAGAGTCTGGGACCAGATGCCTGCACCAAAGTGGGTCATATGTTTTGGAGATTGCGCGATCAGTGGCGGACCTTTCTATGAGTCATACAGTACCCACCAGAATGTCGATGAGATATTCCCTGTAGATGTTTTTGTTCCGGGATGTCCTCCAAGATGTGAAGCCCTGATCCAGGGATTTGTTGAGCTTCAGAAGAAAATTGAAGCAAAGAAGGATAAGGGTACTGATTATTGAGGTGAATCAATGGATGCTAATTCTATTATTGCTTCACTCACCGGCAAGTTCCCTGATGACATATTTGATACAGGTATCGAATCAGACATCAGGATTATTGCCAAAGTGAAGCCTGAAAACGTAGTGGAAGTATGCCGCTACCTCAAGGAAGACCTGTCTTTCGGACACCTTTGTTGTGAATTCGGAGTTGACTATCCGGACAGGAACGAGATCGAAGTAATATATATAATAGGTTCTTACGAACACCCGGTTGTACTCACCATGAAGGCTCTCCTTCCAAGGGATAACCCGGAGATTGAATCCGTAGTACCTGTATACTGGAATGCGAACTGGTACGAAAGAGAAACGTACGAACTGTTTGGTGTGAAGTATCTTAACCACCCTGACCTTAGACCTCTTGTTCTTCCAACAGAGATGCTCGGTGAGTGGCCACTTCGTAAGGATTACGAAGGCTTCCCCAACAAGACTGCCAGGAATTTGGTGTGAGGTTTAATTATGGATGAAAAAGTTGGACCTTCTGAAATGATTGTGCACCTTGGCCCACAACATCCCATGCTGCCAGGCCCATTCAGGCTGAATGCGAAGTTGAGGGGTGAGACCGTTGTGGACTCTGAGGTAGAAATGGGTTTTATCCACAAGGGTATTGAAAAGATCCTTGAAAACAAGACATATCTTCAGGGTATTACCATCGTGGATAGGATTTGTTATCTTGCAGCGATGACCAATGAAGAGGCATACGTTGGCTGTGTTGAGAAACTTGCAGGCATAGAAGTTCCTGAAAGAGCCCAGTACATCCGTGTGATCATGGAAGAGCTTTCCAGATTACAGAGCCACATACTTGGTATGGGGGAGTATGCGTCCTTTATTGGATTCGTGAGTATGTTTATGTATACCATCAAGGACAGGGAAGATGTGATGTCACTTATTGACTCCGTTACAGGAGCACGTATCACACACAGTTACCTGCGTTTTGGTGGTGTAAAGGATGATCTTCCAGAGGGCTTTAAGGACGATGTAAAGTACGTCTTTGGAAACCTGAGGAAGGCTGTTGATAATTATGAAGAGCTGTATAGTACCGACGAGATCTACAAGGCAAGAACTGAAGATATAGGTGTACTCACAGCAGATGTAGCAAAGGATCTCGGAGTGTCTGGACCACCACTCAGGGCAACAGGAGTTCCTTTTGACATACGTAAGGATGAACCTTATCTTGTTTACGATGACCTTGATTTCAAGGTATGCACAGAGACAGCCGGCGATGTCTACGCCAGAATCCAGGTACGTCTGGATGAGATGCGTGAAAGCATGTACATCATTGAACAGTGCCTTGACCAGATGCCATCAGGACCACTCTTCCCGGAGGATACTCCGTATGGCAAGAGATCACCGGTCATGAGAATCCCCGCAGGAGAGGTTTTCCATCGTGTGGAGGACCCAAGAGGAGAAATGGGATTCTATATGGTATCCGATGGATCGGACAAACCCTACCGTGTGAAGGTCAGAGGACCGGTATACCCTACATTGCAGACATTGCCACCACTTCTCAAAGGTGTCAAGGTTGCAGATATTGTAGCGATTGCCGGAAGTATGGACACATGTACCAGTGAGGTTGACAGGTGATTATTATGGAATTACCGGAAATTCTTTTCAATCCTTTAGTAAGAGCTATTATTGGTCTGTGTCTCATGGGTGTCGTCTTCACAGGTGCATGTGTAGTCATATGGTTTGAGCGTAAACTCTCTGCAGATATCCAGCAGAGATATGGTCCTATGAGGGTAGGTCCTCACGGATTACTCCAGCTCGTTGCCGATGCTATCAAGCTGTTCACGAAAGAAGATATTATCCCGAAAAATGCCGATAAACTGTTGTTTGTCTCCGCACCTATTGTCCTCCTGGCATCTGTTTTCCTCATGCTGGTGGCAATTCCCTTCGGTGCAGTAATAATAGATGGTGTGAGTTACCCGATAGTGGCAACAGAAATGGATATCAGTATCCTCTACATTGAAGCCATGTCGGCTATTTCTATAATCGGTATTTTCATGGTCGCATACAGTGCGAACAATAAATACTCTGTTCTTGGTGCTTTCAGGAACTTTGCACGTATGATCGGATACGAGGTTCCACTCGGTATCTGTATCGTAAGTGTTGCTGTAATGGCAGGTTCACTGAATATTGTAGAGATCGCAGAAGCACAAAGTCCTCTCTGGTTTATAATCAAGCAACCACTGGGATTCATTGTGTTCTTCATTGCTCTTATGGCAGACATGGGTCGTCTTCCCTTTGACCAGAATGAGTCCGAGGAAGAGCTCATTGCCGGATGGATGACCGAATACACAAGTATGAGATTCGGTTACTGTTTCTTCGCAGAATATATTCACCTGATACTTGGCTCAATGCTCCTTACATTGTTGTTCCTAGGTGGCTGGAACCTGCCTGCAGCTTTGACTGCTAACCCTGTACTTGGTCTGATACTCCCGACAGCTTTCTTCCTTTTGAAGGTAGCACTGGTAATTCTTGGAATTATCATGGTCAGGTGGGCTGTCCCAAGGTTCAGGATCGACCAGGTGGTTGACCTTAGCTGGAAGAGACTTCTGCCCTTATCCCTCCTTAACCTCGGATGGGTAATCGGACTGGGTTTGCTGGGGGTGTGAATAGATGGTTATCAAAAATGTAATTAAAGCCGTTAAGAACATTTATTTCGGCCCTCCTGTTACGAGAATGTGTCCGGAAGTTCCTACAAAGCTTTCAGACAGGTTCAGGGGCTTACAGAAACTTGATAAAAGTAAATGCATAGGTTGTGGAATATGTGCCAACACATGTCCCAACAATGCTATCAAGATAGTCAGGGCACGCATAGGTCCTGACAGTAACAAGCAGAGGTGGTTCCCTGCAATAGATGTCGGCCACTGTCTTTTCTGTGGTCTTTGTATCGACCAGTGTCCTAAAGAGGCATTGTCAAGCACAAAGGTGTATCTGACAGGTGTCATTCGCTGGAACCACAAGGACCTTCTCTTTACGCCTGATATGCTGGCGAGAGAAGTTGACATTAATGCTGAAGAAGAAGCAGGAGAGGAGGTGAGCAGATGGACACCTCAATAGGCACAATAATCGAATTAATCATTTTTGCGATTCTGGCACTCGTATCGATAGTGTTCTCACTCTTTGTAGTGACCTCTAAAGATGTAGTAAGGGCGGCAATCGCGCTGGTAGTTGCAATGTTTGTTATTGCAGCTTTCTATATACTGCTCAATGCACAGTTCCTTGGTGTTGTCCAGGTACTGGTATATGTCGGTGCAATAGGAGTACTGATCCTGTTCGCAGTTATGCTTACAAAGAAGGAGTTTGGTTCAGATGTTGAATAAAACAATCTCATTCTCCTTGATGCAGATAATCACGTCTGCGTATAACTATCTGAAACCACGTATATTGGGTATGGTAGTTGCGCTTCTGTTCCTGTCAGTCATACTTGTGGCAGTTGCTTCAACTGGCTGGCCATCTGTTGACCAACTCCCACAGAACCTTGCCGACCAGAGTAACATAGAGGGAATCGGAGTACTGATATTCACTGATTTCGTGGTACCCTTCGAGATTCTTTCGATCGTACTGTTGTCCTCACTGATGGGTGCTATTTACATGGCAAAAGGAGATGGTAAGCAATGATTCCGGTTGAACTATACATAGGACTTGCTGTTATCATCTTCTCCATAGGTCTCTATGGGTTCATGACTCAACGCAGTGGTATCCGCATGCTGATGAGTGTCGAGCTTATGCTTAATGCTGCAAATCTCAATCTTGTTGCATTCTCAAGCTACAATGCAGACCTTACCGGTCAGGTATTTGCTATGTATTCCATAGCATTGGCAGCATGTGAGGCTGCAATCGGATTTGCGATACTCATGGCAATCTTCAGGATGAAGGACACTATCAATCTTGACGCGTTTAACGTATTGAGGTGGTAAAAATGGCAGTTGAAGATTTAGCATTCTTAATACCACTATTACCCGCACTTGCCTTTGTGCTGACCTTCTTCCTCGGGAAGAAACTGCCTACCGGCGGTGCGATAATTCCTATAGCAGCGATCGCGACATCTTGTGTGATATCCCTGCTCATAACAATAAACCTGCTTCAGAATCCTGAAGAAGTTATTAATCAGTCTTACAGCTGGTTTGCGATGTTTAATATCGGTATTCTTATCGATCCGCTTGCAGCTGTAATGCTCTCAATGGTGACATTTGTCAGTCTGCTTATCCACATATATTCGACAGGCTACATGTCACATGACAAAGCACCTTCCAGATACTTTGCAGAGACTGCATTGTTTACAGCTTCAATGCTGGGTCTGATTCTTTCAGACAACATACTGCAGCTCTTTATCTGCTGGGAACTTGTAGGTGTATGTTCATACCTGCTTATCGGTTTCTGGTACCAGAAGCCTTCCGCTGCCAGTGCGGCAAAGAAGGCGTTCCTGACAACCAGGGTCGGTGACGTGATGTTCCTTGCAGGTATTGTCATACTCTTCGCAGATCTCTTCAAGATCTACGGTGGCACAGTTCCCGATGGTGTCTACGTACTCAGGTTCGATGAGATATTCGCTCAAATTCCGGAAATTGCAGCAATGCATGTAAACATCCTCGGAATGGAAGTGAGTCACATTACTATCATAACACTGCTCTTCTTCGGTGGTGCGGTAGGTAAATCAGGTCAGTTCCCGCTTCATGTGTGGCTTCCTGATGCAATGGAAGGTCCTACGACCGTTTCAGCTCTCATCCACGCAGCAACAATGGTTACAGCCGGTGTCTATCTGGTTGCAAGGACGTTCCCGATGTTCATAGCAGCACCAAGCTCCCTGCTGGTAGTTGCATACCTCGGTGCTTTCACAGCGATTTTCGCAGCGACCATGGGTATAGTAATGAATGACTTGAAGCGTGTACTTGCATACTCCACTATCAGCCAGCTCGGTTACATGATGCTCGGTCTTGGTGTCGGAGCTGCGATAGGCGCAGAAGCAGTCGGTATTTCACTCTTCCACCTGATCAACCACGCATTCTTCAAGGCTCTTCTTTTCCTGTGTGCCGGTAGCGTTATCCATGCAGTAGGTACTCATGATATGAGGCAGCTCGGAGGTGTGGCCAAGGTCATGCCGATAACGGCAGCAACAATGATCATTGCAGCATTTTCACTTGCAGGGTTCGGTATACCTGGTACAATCATTGGTTTCAGTGGTTTCTTCAGTAAGGATCCTATTATCGAGAGTGCATACCTCTTTGCTGAGGGAAGTGGAATGTGGTTGCCATACCTGTTCTCTATCGTTGCAGCATTGCTGACTTCCCTGTACATATTCAGGCTGGTCTTCATGACATTCTTCGGCAAGCCACGTACGGATTACGGAGGACATGAGTCACCTATATCAATGACTATCCCGCTCTCAATCCTTGCATTGTTCGCATTGTTCTTTGGTGGTCTGGCCTCAAAGACATTCAACACTTTTGTAAGTGATACCTTCATGAACAATTTCGTGCATGTGGACATTTCCGAACTTGCATCACTTGGTGGCTACCACCTTGCAGAACATGCAGGACATGAGCCACTGCTCATTCTCTGGATGCCAGTGATAGTTGCAGTCGCAGGTCTTGTGGTTGCTTACCTGATATACGGAATGAAGATAGTTAACATGGATAACCTTGTTTCAAGGAATAATCCGATATACAAGCTTCTTTACAACAGATACTACCAGAATGCGATCTACACGGATTTCTTCTCTGTAAAGGTCATCTATGAAGGCCTTGCATGTGCAGGCCGTGCGATAGATACCGGATTTGACTGGACTGTTAACTGGATAAGCGACTTCACACTCGAGGCAGGAGATTCACTGCGTCAGTTCCAGACTGGAGTGATACAGACCTATGCAACCTATGTGGTGGCAGGAGTAGGTCTGCTGATAGTCCTTATCAAAGTGATTCTGGAGGTACTCTGATGTTGCCGATATTATCTTTGATCGTGCTGATACCTCTGATATTCGCAGCACTTACTTTACTTACAAAAACAAAAGAACAGGCAAGAGCAATAGCCCTTGTAACCACAGTTGCAGTACTGATACTTACACTGTATATGTACTTCAACTTCGACAGTACGACAGCAAATACCCAATTTGAAGAATTGTACCAGTGGGTACCATCCCTCGGTATAAACTATCATCTTGGTGTTGACGGAATCGGAATGCCATTGATACTTCTCAATGCAATCGTACTTCCATTCCTGATACTCTTCACATGGAACGACGACAGGAAGTCACCAAACAAGTTCTATGCACTCATTCTGGCAACAGAGGGTGCGGTCATTGGTGTATTTGCAGCACTGGACTTCTTCCTGTTCTACATATTCTGGGAACTGACCCTCATACCGCTCTTCTTTATGGTGAGCATCTGGGGTGGACCCAACAAACACCACGCAGCAATCAAATTCTTCATCTACACCCACGTAGCATCTCTTGTAATGCTGCTCGGAATCTTCGGACTGTACTTCGCAGCCTGGGACATGACAGGAACACCAACCCTGGATATTCCAACTCTGCTGTCCCAGTTCCAGTTCATTGAATCCGGTACGTTGAAGGATCTCATCTTCCTTGCATTGCTGTTCGGTTTTATCGTGAAGATCCCTGTATTCCCATTCCATTCATGGCAACCCGATGCGTATACCGAGGCACCTACCGCAGGCAGTGTGCTCTTTGTAATGCTCAAGATCGGTGGATACGGTATCTTCAAGATAATGCTCCCACTGCTCCCATTCACAGCATCAACTAATCTGATGATAACTATAATGGCAGCACTTGGTGCAATCAGTATAATATACGGTGCATTCCTTGCGCTCGCACAGAGAGACCTCAAGAGAATGATTGCTTATTCCAGTGTAAGTCACATGGGATACGTACTTCTTGGTGCAGCTGGCCTGGTTTCACTTTCTATATCAGGAGCGATGTTCCAGCAGTTCTCACACGGTTTGATCATGAGTGTTATGTTTATGGCCAGCGGTGTCATTAACACGGTTGCAGGTACAAGGATAATCAATGACCTTGGAGGGCTTGCACAGAAGATGCCAAAACTGGCAGTCATCATGGTGTTGACCTTCATGGCATCCCTTGGTCTGCCAGGTCTCAGCGGTTTTGTTGCAGAGGTATCTGTCCTTGCAGGCTCCTTTGTGAACCTGCCGGCTTATGTGATAATCGCATTGCTTGCAATCGTGATAACCGCAGCATACCACTTGTGGGCTCTGCAGAGGGCAATGTTCGGTGTATTCAATGAAAAACTCGGTACAATTGTTGATATCAATGGTTATCAGACATTGTCAATGGGAATCATTGCAATACTCATACTGTACTTCGGACTTAATCCAAGCCCGGTGCTAGATATGATGTTGACAAATTCAGAACAGATAACCAGCCTCATGGCTGCTATGGGGGTGTAATTCATGGATCTGATGTTACTGGCTCCTGAACTTACACTTGCTATAACAGGCCTGGCTGTATTGCTTATAGGCCTCTTCCTGCCAGTTGGTGCAAAGAAGATGCTTGGATACCTTGCAAGTCTGGGTATCCTTATTGCGCTGGTACTGACAGTTACCAGCCTCGGAACCGAAGCGACAATGTTCAATGACACGATATCCATCGATGCATTGTCCCAGTTCTTCAAGATAGTCTTCCTTGTGGTTGCACTGCTTTTTGCGATTGCATCCATCAAGTATACAGAAGGCAACAATCATACAGAAGAATTCTTCTCCCTGGCAATTTTCGCTACCATCGGTATGATGTTCGTAGCATCTGCAAATGACATCATGGTCCTCTTCGTCGCATTTGAGCTTGCAAGTCTTGCAACCTATGCACTTGCCGGATTCGAGAAGACCAACCAGAAGTCGCTTGAAGCTTCAATGAAGTACTTTATGATCGGTTCCCTTTCGGCAGCCCTTCTGCTCTTTGGTATAAGCTTCATCTACGGAATGACCGGTACAACCAGCATTCCCGCAATTGCAGCAGCTGCAGGAGACCTTGTAACAAACCCGATCGGACTTGTTGCAGTAATTCTTCTGCTAGCAGGATTTGGTTTCAAGATTGCTCTTGTGCCATTCCATATGTGGGCACCTGATACATACCAGGGTTCACCATCAGTGGTCTCATCCCTGCTCGCTGCAGGTTCCAAGAAAATGGGTATTGTTGCTGCATTCAAGGTATTTATCGTTGCCCTGATCGCATTGCAGGCTGAATGGCAGATAGCCTTCGCTATTCTTGCAGTCGTGACAATGACCTACGGTAATGTGGTTGCACTGTCCCAGACCAGTGTTAAGAGGATGCTTGCATATTCATCCCTTGCACAGGCAGGTTATATCTCAATGGCATTTGTGGTGCTCACACCTATGGCACTTGGTGGTGGCATACTCTACGCACTATCGCATGGCTTCATGAAGGCAGGAGCTTTCATAGCAACCGCGGCGGTAGTGTATATGGTACTGTCCGAAAACAAGGATGCTGAGGACCCAGACCATCTGGACAACTTCAGGGGTCTTGGAAGGAGGATGCCAATCACAGCACTCTCCATGACTATCTTTGTGTTTGCATTGGCCGGTATACCTCTCACAGCAGGTTACATGAGCAAGTTCGTACTGTTCTCATCAACCATACAGTCAGGATTTGTATGGCTTGCTGTTATCGCAATACTTAACAGTGCACTGTCACTATACTATTACGCAAAGATTGTGAAATACATGTACTTCCTGCCAACAGATGCCGACAAGGTATCAGAGCCTCTTCCATACACAATCGCTCTTGTAATAGCTGTGATTGGTGTTCTTGTGATTGGTTTCTGGTCCGAGCCGTTTGTCTACTGGGCAATGGAAGCAGCAAAAGTATTGATCCCCGGAGGTATGTAATATGGCAGATTGCAATCTGTGTGGAGTCGCTATACCCACAGTTGTTCCGGTGCAGGTCTTCAAGCCAAAGTATGCTCACTCCTATCCTCATGGAATGTGGCAGGGACTTTGTGAAGGATGCCTGAATGCTGCAAAGAAAAGCTTCGACAAGCAATCTGAATCCCCAAGCTGTGGCTCAGCAGGCAAATGCGAATTCTGCGGTGCTATAGCACAGTTGCATGATGTAACAATCAGCAGACCTTCATTCTCAAAGGGTGCTGAGGAAGACACTGTTCAGCTCTGCAAGAAGTGCCTTGGTTCCATTGACCAGGCACATGATGCATGGGAAACAGAAAAAGCTGAAGAAGAACACGAACATCATTAAGCATTAAAACAGAAGACCGGTCTTTACCGGTCCTTTTTTTCATTTATTCTAAGTTAGCAGTCTGTTTTCTATTTTTTCTTTGCGCTTTCATTCAGTAAAAGAGTAGATATGCTACACCCGTAAGCGTAAGGCTGATGATTCCCATCACAGCACCACCCAGTGTATAACTTTTCAGAACCTCAGCGGTTTCCAGTTCTGCCAGATCTTTATAGATCCAGAAGAACGGGTCATTGAAATGTGAAATAAGAAATGTTCCCGATGCCATTGAAAAGAGCACGATCTCTGTAGGTAATCCAAGAACCGGCATAAGAGGTATCACTATTGAAGGTGCCACCAGCATTGTGACAACCCTTGAACCCTGGACACTCTGTATTGCAACAGCAATGAGGAAAGGAATAAGAAGTGCAGGTATATTCAACCCTGTAAGTAGTCTTCCCATCTCTTCGCCTACTCCTGTAGTTGCGAGAATGGCACCAAGAGCGCCTCCTCCACACATATCCAGAATGACAACGCCACTTCTTTTAACTGCTTTTTCAATCCATTCCCTTACATTATCAGGACTATATTGTCTGTATGCAAACAAAATAGCCATAATCACTCCAATGAGCAGAGCCATATCTGGCTCTCCCAGAACATTGAACAATGTTATATTTGTAAATACATCGGCAAGAATAAGTGCAACAGGAAGTCCTATTGGTGTGTAGGCAGCAAACCTTCCGAAATTGACCAGCTCGCTGGAAACCTGTTCATAAATATCATTCTCTAATGTAGGTTCATCCTCTTTTCCAAAAATGCAGAACTTTGTAGCATAAAAGTAGCCCACCATGGAAACTATAAATGCGAGAACTATGCCCGGTAATAATATATCACTCTTATGAACTCCAAGTTCAAAAGCTGCTGAATAGATAACAGGCGATGGATATACAAGGTTGTATGATGCCAGTGTCCCAAAAACAAGAATTGATGCGGTTAGTACTTTTGGGAAACCTTCTTTTAATCTGATTTCTTTTGCAACAGGGATGAATATAACATAAGCAAGGATGCAGCACATAAGCGGTACAGCAAAGACAAACCCAAGGATGTTGAGACCAAAAAGTGGTTTTCTTGATATTCTGATTACATCAGCGGCGATTATTTTAGCACCGCCTGTCCTGTGTAGTATAAGGCCGATTATACTTCCGGCAGTGATAATAATTGCAAAATTGGAAAAGACTTTTCCCATTCCGCTTGTAATTACACCGATGGTCGTTGATGCTTCACCTGCAAGAATGCCTGTAATAACTGATGTTAAAATAAGACCCAAAAAAGGATGTATTCTCAACCTTGCGGTAAGAAACAGTATAAGTATCAGGGAAAAAAGGAAAACTATTATGGGATGCATCAATAGAAATCGGTTTTAGAGTGGTATAAATCTTCCTACCAACTCCAAACCAACTCTATTTTTAATCTTCAACATACAGGAGGTAAAGACAACTGTTTTCACGCATTTCCATAAAACCCTGAGTTTCGGAAATGCCTGCCTTTTCCAGAAGAACCTTCTTCCATGATTCTGGAGGGAGTGCAATTTCGCCCGTATATGCTTTTGCACCTATCTGCGCGTACTGAAGAGGTTTTCCCCCGACTGTTATTCTCTTTGCAACCTCTTTCCTGTAAGTCTGGTGCATCATGCATGCACTGTGGGCGGCTGAAGGCTGTATGGTATGATTGAAATGGTCTGTGGCTTCAATGTGTACGGGATTGAAATTGCCTATCCTTTTTATGTATTCCCTGATAGCCTTTGAGAACGGACATATTTTAGTTACGAATCCGCACTTACTAATCTGTTCAATTCTCTCAAAGGAGGAAAATACGGATTCTCCGCTGCCAACTGCACTTGCAAAATCGTCCCATGTCTCATATTCTTCCTCTGGAACGGATTTAGCAAGGGACTGGGCCTGTCCAACCATATAATTGGTAAAGCCTTCTACTCCCTGTTTGTCAGAAATATCCTCGAAGAAGAGGAATACAGAAACGTCAACAAAAGGATTTGATTCGATGTTTTCTGCCATATTATCACCATTATTCGATTATTTCCTCACCTGCACTTTTGCCTTTCACGATCAAAGCAAAAACACAAGATGCACTACGAAGTATGCTTTTTATATGACGTTCGTCCACGTTTATTCTTGAAAGGTTTTCAGGCACCATCTTCACGTCCCCTGTCATTCCTTTATTAGCAAGCTGGAGACATTCGAGTGCCTGTTTTGCAACAGTAATATTGTTAGCTGCAACTTCCCTGAACTTCTGGTGTGTGATGCAGTAATTAGAGACTGCAGAGTCCCTGATACGATTATTGTAACTGTCGGCAACATCGGTGTCTGAATCCGGAATCGGACCTATCCTGGAAATGTATCTTCTCATAGTAGGGGCCATAGGACAGGTTTTAAGTGCATAGACATAACCAATAACATCTCCGTCCTTGTCTATAATTGCCAGGTCTGTCAATACGTTCACTTCACCTTCAACGGTGAGTGAGGTTCTACCTTCTTTCATTGCTACGTTAAAGGCAGGCCAGCCAACATAAGCTTCCTTTCCCATCCTTTCCGCATAGCTTTCACCAACACGGAGCCAGTATTCTACAACACCCTCCGTTCCTGCTTTGCTGACCATATCGTCAACAAGTGAATATATTGCGATGTCCATCATTGTTACGGGTCTCCTTTATTCATCTCGCACCTTTGCGCCTTAAATACTTTATTTATATATTAATTGCACTGATAGTTTTTATTCTTTACCATTGAATTCAATTGTTTATATTAAAATGAGCTTATTTTTTATGCCATTGCAGTTCCGGATTCTCAGGATACAATTGTTCAGTAGTTGCATTATCTTCTTCTATTATCTGCATAGCTTCGTTTTCTGACTTAACCGTCATCTCAAAAGGAGTCTCACCTGCAACATCGTATCTGAGAAAAAGCCGTCCGTCTTCTGCCATCAGTAATCTGACATGGTCATGACTTAAAGATTCAAGTCCAATTTCATGCCCTTTTTGGCTTTTTGCTGCCCATACATTAAGCTCAGTCTCTGCTACATATGAAGCTTTAATAAGTCCATTATTAAGTCCGTTTATCTTGTCTTCTTTGACTGGAGTAATATCCATGTCATCTACAATAGAATAAGATAGATCGTTTGAAGTGATGTTTCCGGAAAAGAATAATTTGGTTGCTACAGAATCATCTGTGTTTACACCTGTTCTTACAAGTGAATGCAGCATCTTAGTGAATCTAGTTCCCTTGTCACTATCTTCAGTATTTGATCGTTCCAGATGCTGTGTCCAGATATTTTTCATAAAAGTCAACCGTTAAAAAATCAATTATTATTAAAAACCAAGCTCATCCCAACATATTTCTGATAGAACCTTGCATTTTATCGAGTGATTGTGGGTCCAGTAAAAGGAACATATCACCATAGATGGTTCCTGCTCCAACGTCTTTCTCCGAGGAGTATACCATAAACATTGTTTCAATATTCAATATATTCGCAGGTTCTTTTTCCATTATGGATGTCCCCTTTTCAAGTATATCCATAATAGGCCCTATGCTTATATCGGGTACTGAATGCATTATTTTGAGGTCAAGAAAAGATGATAGTGAATTAAGATATGATCCTGCAATTATATTTCCAGTTTCAAGAAGTGCAGATTCATGTATACTTGGATCATCATCATGCTCGATGCTTTGCAGTAACAAATTGCTAAGATAAACAGCATTTCCAAATTCGAACAATAACATTGCGAGACCATTAATGTCCCCGTAAATAGGGATCATTATACCTGTCATGGTTATTGAGTCCGGTATCATATCAATGATGGCGGATGGTTCGAACAGCCTGGCATCGGATAGATTAAGCTGGACACGTTTCTCTATCATTTTGGAAAGGGAAGTAGTTGCATTTCCCATGCCTATGCTTCCTATTTCCTTGAAAGCATCTATCGTGAAATTATCCAGTTCTTTACCCATTTAAGTCCTTCCTGAAATTATTCTAGTTCAACGTGTACATTTTGGTCCATGAAGAATTTCTCTCCAACGTAGAATCGAATGTATTCTTCGTTTCCACCTTTTATGAGGCGGATTCTTGTACCTTCTTCTTCTGCAAGATTTAAGAACAAACCTTCAAACCTGGCTACAATTTGCTCTTCATGTGCGGCCTTGTTGATCATTCCAATAAGGAGTAGTTCATTTGCTGCAAATCTTTCGACCATTTCTGACATAAATTCGTAGGTCTCTTTTTCTCCTTTTGTGAGAAGCAGCTGACTAATAGGTTCAAAGATCACTGCACATCCTTTTGGGAGCTTGCTCGTAAGTTCAAAGAAGTTGTCAAGTTCATCTGTTGGTAATTTGATAATTCCATCTTCATTACTTAGCTGATCACTTGTAGATGAGATTTCTATGAACTTCATTGCGCCTATATCCATAAGGTCTCCGATCTTTTCCTTATACATGGCTGTACGTGGTTGGGTGGATACAAGAACTGTATTTACCATTTCTCCATAAAGACGTAGGCTAATCTCGATAACAGAATCTTCGTATCTGGTCTTTGGTGTATATTCTACTAATGTGGATCTCTTGAGCAAAGTGGATATTTGATCTACTTCCGGGATATTCTCGATATCTTCTTCCGAGTGTAGTGGTTTTGTGAATACCATTCCTTCTATGAGATAATCTCCAAGCTTTTCCCTTGGCACTGTCCTGAAAGCCTGAAACATCAAAAAACCAGCAGCTGCAAAGATAGCAATGTAAACAGAACTCCAAAATCCTAAGAACAGGAATATCGTTTCAGTAATATCTGTATCCTGTGAACTTATTGCAATAGAAGGGAAGATTGCTGATGTGATAAGGAATATAGATGTGAGTGCAAGAAGCAACCAGGCAATGGATCCTCTTTTTGTTTCTAAGTATACTTTCACCCAGTAATATATAGCCGCAAATCCACATGCCATTGATATGGAAATGAAAATAATGTGTATTATCGTTATATCTGGAGTTAACATCCTGTTGCCACCTATATTTTGTACTCAGCACATATATTAAACTAATTATATATATCAATATGTTTTTATGCCTTTGATTGCACTCTTGACAGTAAGTTCTCCGTTTTCAGTGTCAAGTATTATAGTACGTCCATAATTAAGTCCTGTATCCTGTGCAATAATGGGAATTTTAAGTTCTTTTAGCGTTTCTTTTGTAGCAGTCACATTTCGTTCTCCTATATTGAGCTGAGCGTTGGAATTGAAAGAAAACATACTTGCACCACCTGCGATCTTGGCAATTGTCCTGTGTTTATAGGCTCCCAGGTCAACCATACCGTCAATTAGTGCAGGTATGCCTGTGTCTGCAAATTTAGCAATGTTCTCTTTTGACCTTGCCTGCTCAATACTGGGGAGCATAATGTGTACCATCCCGCCAACGCCAGTGCTTTTATCGTACAGCGAAATGCCTACACATGACCCAAGTCCAAGAGTCGTTATTTTTTCAGGTTTTTTCGCTACTGCGCTATCGGCCATTCCCACTATAATCATGCTTATCTCGTACGCATTTCTTCTATCTTTTCAAGTACAGATTGTAATGAAGCTGAATCAAGTAACATGTACATGTCACCGCTCATACTATGGTATTTATCTTCACCCACAACTTCAAAAAGGGTAGTTAAGCCGAAAATATGGTCGATTTTCCCATTCATATGCAGCTTTGCTTTTTTGAATATCTCATTAGAGTTTCCTTCAGATACTATTGGAATAGAAGGTATGATCGAAAGATTGAGGAACTTCGAAAGAGCATTGTAGTAACTTCCTGCAAGTATATTGGTAACTTCAATAAAAGCTGAAGTTTTCATATAATTATCCTCCTCGGAATTTTCTTTGAGAAGCATTTCAGATAATGCCTCAGAATGTTGTTTTCTGATTATGAGTATGAACCCTCCGTTCATATCACCCATTACCCTCACAATAGCTCCAATCCTGTCTTTGTTTGTGTCATTATTTATGTCTTGTACACTGAGCAATGTAAGGGCTGAACTGCTTACATTGACTGATTTTCCAACAAGCTGGGAAAGAGCCGTAGTAGCATTTCCCATTCCGATATTGCCTACTTCGTTCAGTGCATCATAATAAAATTTGTCAAGTACTATGTTCATTTTTCTCACTCCTGTCAAATCATTTTATCGATCCGTTCAAGTATAATGTCCATCGAATCAGGATCGAACAAGGTCAGGAATATACCATTCATTCTGTTACCTTCGATCATGAACAATGTATCAAAAAGTAGTGCATGCTCTGCCTTTTCGCTCATCTCGATAAGCATGTGATCCATGATTGCACCCAGCATATCAAACGTCTGCATGGGTGGTGATATCTTGAGGTCCAGTCCAAGGAACTCGGATAGGGAGCTCACGTAAGAACCTGCAAGGATATGTCCGACCTCTTCTATCAGTGATTGGTTCATTTCGGTTAATATATCGATATTTTCTTCACCACTGATGGTACTGCATATGGCCTCAGCTGTTTCCTTCGAAAGCAGCATCATGATGTAGCCGTTTACGTCTCCTTCAACATGCATTATCACTCCTGAAGCTACAGTATCGGCACCTCCTGCGATTTCGGGAATCTTTTCTATCTTTTCGATCTTGAGCTCAGGGACCTCTATCTTAATTTCTTTTCCAACCATTTTAGAAAGCGATGTAACAGCATTGCCAACGCCAATATTGACAATTTCCTTTAATGCACTGATCTGTAACTCAGTCAGATTTGATATTTTATCTTTCATGCGTTCTCTCCTGAATCATATTTTAGATGTGTTGTCACTTCTAACAAAGCATCGATGTCATTTGGCGTATATTCTCTCCTTCGCATTGAAAGATTTGAAAAGGTCTTTTGATGGTCCGATTAAGGTTTCAGTCTTACCCATTACAAAGAATCCATCTTTACCCAATGCACTATAGAAATCCATGTAGAGTTGTTCCTGAAGTTCTTTCTGGAAATAGATGGTGACATTCCTACAGAACACGGCATCAAAACCATTCATTTTAGGGCCTGAAATAAGGTCTTGCTTTTTAAATTGTGCAATTTTTTTAAGTTCATCAGAAATTATGTAGTTGTTCTCTTCTCTGGTGAAGTATTTGTTCAGGAAAGCAGGCCTTACATCCTTCATTTCAGTCTCGTTGTAGACTCCTTGCTGGGCATGCTGGAGGCTGGCTTTATCAATATCAGTACCTGTTATGGTGATATTGTATCTCTTGATGCTATTTCCCAGAATATGGTGGAATAACATTGCAATGGAATAAGCTTCGACACCTATCGAGCAGCCTGCACTCCATATTTTAATGGATTTATTCAGGCCGGTGCTCTTTGACTTTATAACAGCCGGGAACACTTCCTCCTCGATAATATCATAGACCTCTGAATTCCTGAAAAAATTTGTAACATTAACTGTCAGGGTTTCCAGAAGTTCAGGATACTCAGTGTTGCTGCTTTGAAGCAGTTTCACGTAGTCTTTGTATGTTTTGGAATTGGTTGCACGCAATCTGACATCTAGCCTTCGTTTAAAGTGTGTGTCCTTATATTGTTCACAATTAAATCCAAGTTTCCTCTGTATCAGTGTTTTTAGGATTACGTAGTCATCGTCATTTTTTTGAATGGGTTTAAGCATTTTTATCCCTCTACAAATTCTATAGTCACATTGTTTCCATCTTTCAGTGGGGTAGTGAACCTGGCAGGAATATTGTTTACAAGGAGCCTCATGCTCTTGCCTACAAGTTCCTCCTTCCGAATATCCATAAATTCAAATAGGTCTGAAAGAATAGGGTCCGCCTCTTCTCCTTTTTTAAACTTAACAGTGTCTCCATCATTAATTTTATCGGAAAGACTCGCTTTTTTCCCATTCAGGATAATTTGCGCCTGTGATCCCTTGAATGTTATTTCTTCACCATTGAGGTTCACACTGATGTTTTTGCCTTTTTCTGGCTTTTCCAGAATATTTTCCAGCTTGTTATCAAGCACAGTTCTTTCTATGCTTATAGTGTCACCATCTGCAAGGGTATGGGTGGATAATTTGGATAAATCGACAATAATATCGTTTAGTTTGACAACATATTTTGTATTTTCAAAATACATTATCCGATTATTTACAGTAACACTGATCATCTCAGCATCTTTTGTATTGTATTCCTGTTCCAGGAAATCCTGAAGACTGGCAGGCCTGACGCTTATCTGTGATCTGTCTGGTATATCATCATCAAGAGATACCATTTTTTTATTTATGCTGGCCAAAGGCTTCTGTTCTATATTTTTACCATTGACATTTATTTTCACGCTGGAAGGAATTTCCAATTTGTCTACTAGGTCCTTTACCTTTATTTGTGCATGTTTTCCATCCACGGGAGCTGTGAATTCAATAACTGAACCTTTGTGAACGGGATCTCCAAGAGTCGCTTTTTTTCCATCGAGCAATATTCCTGCATGTTTTCCCATTTCTCCTTCAATAGCAAGGAATTCAGAGTTAACATTTAAACTAAGGGCCATTCCCGGGCGTGGATAAAGTTTTTTTACCTTTGCTCCGACAAGTGCATCCATTATGGAAAGACCGTTAACGTCCATCAGGTGTATGTTTGAACCGTTAACTGAAACATCTATAAACTCAATGCTCTGGTCCAGAATTCCCATCATGGCAATGCCAAGGGGTGTTATCATCTCAGCACCATTTATTTTCCCAGTTCCGTCTGCAAAGCCCTCTATCTGTTTAGGGAGACGGGAGCCAATTCTTTGTATTGGAAGTTCAAGATGCTTTGACAGGTGTTCTTTAAGCCCTGCAGTTTGTGACCCTCCACCAACAAGGACAACAGCTCTTGGTGTTTTTTTATTAAGTGATTTGATCTCTTCTGCAATATGTAGGGCCAGGTTGGCCACTTCATTTTCTATGTCCAAAATAATCTGATTTACGGGAACGTCTGATTTGACACCGAAAATATCTTCCAGTTCTATAGTCTCTTGGCTTGTAAGGGATTGTTTTATCGTTTCACCTTTTTTGAAGTCAACTAGATAATAGTCACAAATAAAATCAGTAATTTCATCTCCTGCTTCCGGTACCATTCCATATCCAATGACAGTCCCATTGTCAGTAATAGCTATATCAGACGTACCTGCTCCGATGTCTACAAGTGCAATGTTGAGCTTGCGCATATCGATAGGCAAGGCAACACTCAATGCAGCTATTGGTTCAAGTGTAACACTGTATGATTCAAGTGAACAGCTTTTAAGAACTGCAAACATACTGTTTATCACAGCTTCCGGAAGGAAAGTTGCAAGTACTTCAACTGAAATATGACTTCCTTTCTGGCCTGCCATATTGGATATTCTCTGCTTGTCCAGTTCATAGCTCACAACTGAATATCCAACACAATTAAACCCTTCATCTATTCCAAGTTCCTTACTTGCTCTAGTAACAGCTTCAAATTCCAGCTCGGAAATATCCCTGCTTGTGATCTCTCTGTAGGGTATTTCTACCGAAACCAGTGCTTTTGATGTTTTCAGGGCTCTTCCGGCAACTGCAACTGAAACTTTTGACAATTCGTGCCCGATTTGACTCTCTAGATCTTTTTTGACTGCATCTACAACTTGTGCGACTTTTTCAATATCATGGATCTGCCCGTCATACATACTACGTTCGTTATGCTCAAGTATGCATGCTGCTTTTATTTCCAGAGGCTCTTCTTCTCCTACAATGAGCCCCACGACAGTCCTGGTTCCTATGTCCAGGGCAAAGTGGGTGGCACTCACTCATATCATCCCATCATCTTTTTCATCACAGCAGCCATGATTACATCACTGGCTTCCGGCTCAAACAACATATTGAACTCGTTTCTGGAATTTGTGGAAGGAATAAAACATTCCCCTTTGACAACTATGAAATCATCGGCAAGTTCTCCTATTTCCTGCTGTATGAAATCAGCCACCCCTTCCATATTCACTTCCATTGTCGGCTCACCTACTTTCAGGTTCAGGCCCAGGAATTCGTTGACTACGCGCATGTAGGAACTGCAAAGGCGCACTCCCATCTCCCGTAGCTTACGTACCTGCATCTCTTCTATTTTTGTTGTAGTTCCGATAGGTTTCTTCATGAGAAGATCGGAAAACGAAAGTGCTGAGAATTTCGGTAATAAGATCAATGTCCCTCCGGTTACATCACCTGACAGTTGAAGGTGAATTCCTACTACACTTTTTTGTTTTCCATCGGATGCATTGGTGATTATATCCTCCAGTGAGAGCATTTCCACACTGGGAATGTCTATCTTTACCTCTCTGCTAACCATTTTTGAGAGAGAGGTCGCCAGATGACCCATTCCAATATTCCCTGCTTCCTGGAATGCTCCTTTTGCCATTTCGTCCATTTCAGCCATTTTTTACCCTCATTGTGATTATATCAATGTTGCAATGTCAAGGATAAGCGCAACGTTTCCATCTCCCAGGATGGTAGCGCCTGCGAATCCTTTAGTATCTTTCAAAAGTTTATTATCAAGTGTTTTTATTATTACTTCCTGTTGTCCGAGAAGCTGGTCTACTACGAATCCAATATTTGTTCCCATTCTCTCAACGACGACAACTATTAGATTCTCTTTTTCCTCCTGTTCTGTAGTACAGTCGAGTACATCATGTAGTCTCAACAATGGGAGTACTTCGCCTCTTAGAAGAACAACTTCTTTTCCTTCTATTGTCTTTATATCACTGGCCTTTATTCCCACATCACGGATAACGTTTCCAAGTGGTATAGCGTATGTTTCATCGGCTACTGTTACCATCAGTGACTGGATAATCGCGACTGTAAGTGGAAGTTGTAATTTGATGGAACTTCCCTGCCCAGGTACTGAACTGACCTTGACACTTCCTCCCAGGGCTTCAATCTTGGTTTTGACGGCATCCATACCGACTCCCCTGCCGGAGACATCAGTGACGGTTTTGGCTCCGCTAAAACCAGGCATGAAAATGATATTCAAAGCGTCTGTGTCAGAAAGTTTGTCGACCTCTTCTCGTGTCATTACTCCTTTCTTGACAGCAACATCCCTGAGATTTGCCGGGTCCATGCCTTTTCCGTCATCCTCTACTTCTATAAGGACACTGTTTCTTTGTCTTGATGCAGAAAGTCCGACAAATCCTGCTTCAGGTTTTCCGAGTTTGATACGTTCCTCTGTGGGTTCAATTCCATGGTCCACAGCGTTACGCAAGAGATGAACCAGTGGATCTCCTATTTCGTCAAGAACCGTTCTGTCAAGTTCGATTTCTTTACCTTCTATAACAAGGTTGATTTGCTTACCTTCCGATTTTGCAAGGTCCCTTACCATCCGTGGGAACCTGCTGAATACCTGGTCGATGGGTACCATCCTGGCTTCCATGACCTCGGTCTGTATCTCATTGGTAAGGCGGTCAAGGTTAGCAAGTGATTCATCCAGATGTTTTGCGTTAAGATCAGAAGCAAGCTGGTTGAGCCTTATCTTGTTGATTATAAGCTCTCCCACAAGGTTCATCAGATTGTCCAGGCGTTCAATGTTCACTCTGACACTCTGGATGCTCTTTACGGTATCAGACCGTTTGACAGCAGAACTACTTTGCTGGACATCTTCCTTATTCTCTTTTATCTCCTGGTCGTTTTGGTCATCAGATGCGCTTTGGGAGATTGTAGTAGGAATTACAGTTTTAACTTCTGATATTTTGGAGATATTGCCGATAATCTCTTCATCTGTTGTTTTTGTGGCAAATATTACTGTGAACTCAAAATCAAATTTTTCATCTTCGAGTTCTTCCTCACTTGGTTGGCACTTAATAATTTCTCCCATCTTTGTGACATTGATAAGTACAAGTGTAGACCTTGCTGATTTAAGCACACATGATTCATCAAGGGTCACGTTTAAGGATACAACTCTGTTACCATCTAATGTAGAACATTCTATTGACTGTTTTTCATTTTCAGACAATCCAAGGTCATTTTCAGACACAGTTTCAGTAGCAGCTTGCAGTTCATTACTGATCTCATTTTCAATAACGCTGGTACTTGTAGCTATTGAACCTGTGATCTCATCCATAGGCAGTGTAGTTTCCATGGTTTTTACAAGTGCAGCTTGCAGGGATGTGATATCTACTTCTCCTCCATTATCTACGGTCTCTACAAGTGCTTCAAGGGTGTCAAGACACTCAAAGAGTATGTCAATTAGTGAGTCGTTAACAGCGACCTGGCATTTGCGGACCATGTCCATAAGGTTTTCCATTTCATGGGTCAACTCGGCTATCGTGCCAAATCCCATTGTTGCCGACATACCTTTCAATGTATGTGCGGAACGGAACATAGTATTGATAAATTCCATTTCCTTGGGATTCTGTTCAAGTCCGAGCAGTGATTCATTCAACTGCTGCAGGTGTTCTTCGGACTCCGCTTTAAATATATCTTTATACTCTGACATATCCATGGTCACACCAACCCTAAGATCATAATGATCTTATCTTTTTGCAAAAACATTTCAATCACCAGATGAATTTAACATCCGTAATATTTCACTCGACACTTTGTCCAAAGGAACGATGCTATCAGCAAGGCCTCGTTGGACTACGGATTTTGGCATTCCGTAAACAACACAGGACTTCTCATCCTCTGCAATCGCCTTTCCTCCGGCATTTTTTATAGCTTCAATTCCATCAGCCCCATCGGCTCCCATCCCGGTTAAAACAGCAGTAATGATGTTTGCTCCGTATATTGGCACAAGTGACTTGAAAAGGATATTCGCGCAGGGTCTTACTCCCTGTTCACGAGGTTTCTGGTTCAGGGAAATTACTTCATGATAAAAGCCACCTTTTTCTTTCGAGACAATCTCCATATGGTAGTTTCCTGGTGCAAGGTATGCATGCCCTGCATGGAGTACATCCCCATCTTTTGCCTCAGTAACTGTCAATTGGGATTGGCCATCAAGTCGTTGAGCCAGTGAAGCTGTAAAACCGGCTGGCATGTGCTGTACAATAACAACAGGTACATTCAGGTCTTCTGGAAGATTTGGTACGACCTGTTCAAGCGCACGTGGTCCGCCTGTGGAGGAAGCGATTGCAAGTATCTTACCTTTGGCATGGTGTTTGCTCTTCTGAATAACCTGCTTCTTTTGTGTAGTGCGCAAAGTTTTTCCTTCATTTTCACGTGCCTTTTTCACGTGTTCTTCCATGAACCCGAGTTTCTTGAGATCTACCTTCGATGCCATTTTTACTTTAAGGCGAATACTACTGGCTATATCTGCTATGTTAAGACTGATATTTCCGGAAGGCTTCTGGATAAAGTCAACTGCTCCGTATTCAAATGCATTCAATGTTCTTTCGGCAGACTTCGAGTCGATGGCTGTTAGCATTACTACCGGGGTCGGACATTCACTCATGATGTATCCCAGTGCATGTAATCCGTCCAGTTTGGGCATCTCTACATCAAGGGTGACTACATCAGGTCTGAATCTTTCCACCTTTTCTACGGCGTCAAGCCCATTCCTTGCGGTTGCTATTACTTTGAATTCATCATCCTCTGTGAGAATGTCAGAGATAACTTTGCGCATTAAAGCCGAGTCATCGACAACAAGAACATTAATGGTCATTTACATTACTTTTCCAATAACTTCCAGTACTTTCGTAGCGTCGAATGGTTTCACTATGAAATCCTGGGCACCGCTTTTCAGTGCATCCGTCACTACGGACTGCTGTCCAATAGATGAACACATGACTACTTTTGCTCCGGGGTCCATTTCCATTATTTTCTTAAGTGCGTCGATACCTTCCATATTTGGCATAACTATGTCCATAAATACCAATTCGGGGTTTGCCTCAGGGTACTTCTGAACAGCATCTAATCCGTCAACACATTCTGCCACGACTTCATGACCGTTCTTTTTCAGGATATCTTTGATGACCATGCGCATAAAAGCAGCGTCGTCCACAATCATTACTTTTGCCATTTTTTTTGTATCTCCCTTTATTTCTGTGTGTAACAAATGCACAACAAGTAATTGTCACGTGGTTTCTATTCCCACGTAATTATATAGATGATAATATAATATATTAATTTATTGTTTATTCTGATATGTGTCAAAATTTCAAGAATATATTATTTTACTCTCTGTGTAATATACAAAACTTAGGGCTGTATAATTAATATTATACATTTCCAGTTATATGTCCATTGTACATATATATGCATTTTATATATAATTGCCTGGGATAATATTTTTTAACAATGGTCAATAAAAAAAAGCGAATTATATTAACCAAGCATCAGGAAAATCTATTTTTTTATGCTATTGATAGGAGTATTAGCAGGATACAAAATCGGACTAATATACTTATCCCTGTAGAAAAGGCCACGATTCTTACGCCTATGCGTGGTCCGAAGATGGATACGTACCTTGGGAGAAGAGTCCTGAAACTAAAAAACGGGAGCATGAACATACTTCCAAGCATAAGAACTACCATTGCCTGATGATAAGATATGCTGTTACTGCTTATCATTGGTCCCAGCAAAGATATCCCAAGAATAGGACTTGCAACGTAAGTCGTCAGGGGTACTATACTTTCAGCCGGAATTCCGAAAACTTCGGCAAGCGGTAGTACATTGAAAGACTCAAACGCACCTATGTCCCTGAGATAGAATACCAGTGTCGTCATTGCAAGATATATCACAACAATTTTGGTGAACAGTTTACGATTGCGCTTCAGAGATTTTTTAATCGCATCTTTCAGGGTGACTTTCTTTGATGAAATGTTTTCTTCATACTGGCACCTGTTCTTTTTGAGGAATATCCTACTAAGTATTATCACAGTACTGATCTTGACAATTGCAGTCAGTATGAACACCATCACATAAAATCCGCCTACTACCGCGCCCAGTGCAGGAAGGACAATAGGTATCTGGTAAGTGAGTATTTCCCTGATGTATGCTGGTGTACTGTTGAATACTGCGCAAAGCATTGTCTCCCTGTCATCAATACATCCTCCGTCCCTGAAATTGACCACCATGCTGTTAGCAGCGACAGTTGATCCCAGTGCCACCATAAAAGATGATGCGCATGTGTCGGGAAGGTTTGTATACTTGAAAAGAGGTTTCACAATTCCTGAAAATTTCTGCATGAACCCAAGTTCTATAAGGATACCTGTCCCAAAAAGTCCTACGAATATCATTATCAAAATGGGAATTGCAAAGTCTAGTACCTTAAGGAAAATGGAAAACATGGATTATTGTACGGATAAGGAAGTAAATTAATCTATCTCTTATCTTAAAAACCCATAGATGGAATTATCATTATTGGCAATGTAGTTTTGAGTTATATGATAGAAAAACCTTATATTGATTGTAACGTATTCAAAGGTGGTGATCGAGTTGAAAAAGAACCTTATGGATATTCTTGCGTGTCCTGTATGTAAAGGAGATCTTGTCCTTAACATCGAAAAGGAAGATACCAACGAGGTTATATCGGGCACTCTGTACTGTTCTGCATGCAATGAATACTATCCTATAGAGGGGGGTATACCAAATATGCTTCCTCCTGATCTAAGAGAATAAAACTGGTGAGGAAATTCAATTGCAACAGGTTCATATCAACAGGCTTGGTGTAAATTCACTGGAATTCGAAACGGATACTGTTGAATTACCTTTATCCCCCGGTGAAGAACGCAGTTTTGAAATCGTTTTGATCAACTATGGTTCACCAACACATGTCAATTTATCAGTAAGTGATTCTATAAGGGAGAACATCACTGTTCTTGAAGACAATCCTTATGTTAAGCATGAGGAATACATACCTTTTATTGCAAGGATCCCATATGATGGCAGACTCTATAGCAAAGGGCAACTCTATATTACTGTGGGCTATGGTTCCAAAAGACAGGGATTTGATCTGAACCTGGGTCATCTAAGCCCAAATGATAAAAGTTTCTCTGTTGATGTTGACGAATCCTTATATAATTCTAAAATATCCAAACCCTCAAAATCTCCTTCTTCCGGACTATATAATGGGGAGCATTGGAGTGCTCAACTTCCTTCCATATCATTTGAAATGATAAGATCAGCTTTAGGTCTGGCTGCTCCGCATTCAGTTAATATTTTCAGGGTAGTTGTATTGCTGTTATTGGTTTCTGTTCTTGCTTTTATAGTTCTGTCCATTGACTTTAGCCAGTTCTTTGGTTTTTATCAATCTGTATTCTATGCAATTCTGCTTACATTTTTTATGGCTTATCTATTACTAAGACTTCCTAAATCTAAAAGATAATCAAGGTGAATAATATGAAATATATTATTGTAACAGGCGGAGTAATGAGCGGATTGGGTAAGGGAATTACCACCGCTTCTATCGGACGTAACCTGAAGAACAAAGGCTATAAGGTCACAGCCATCAAGATAGATCCTTATATTAACATTGATGCAGGTACCATGAGTCCCTTCCAGCACGGTGAGGTTTTCGTGCTCAAAGACGGAGGGGAAGTCGACCTTGACCTTGGAAACTATGAGCGTTTCCTGGATACGGAACTGACCCGGGAACACAACCTGACAACCGGAAAGGTATACCAGTCAGTGATATCAAAAGAGCGCAGGGGTGAGTATCTTGGAAAAACTGTCCAGATTATCCCTCATATCACTAACGAAATCAAGAGACGCATAAAGAAAGTTGCTGCAAAGAGCGGCGCTGATATCTGCCTGGTAGAAGTTGGCGGAACAGTCGGTGATATCGAAAGTATGCCTTTCCTGGAAGCTGTCAGGCAGATGCACAGGGAAGAACCCAAGGGAGACCTTGCTTTTGTTCATGTAACTCTTGTACCATTGGATCCACAGGGAGACCAGAAAACAAAGCCTACCCAGCATTCAGTAAAGGAACTGAGGGAACTCGGCCTGACTCCGAATGTGATAGTTACAAGATGCAAGGAACCATTACTTGACAGCACTATCTCCAAGATAGCTCTTTTCTGCGATGTTCCCGAGGAAGCAGTGATAAGTGCCCACGATGCAAATGACATATACGAAGTACCTCTCATGATGGAGGAAGAAGGACTCACTGATTTTTTGGTAAAACATCTGGATCTGAGTTCCTCAGGATCAGATGATGCCTGGTCTGAAATGGTTGAGAGGATGAACAATCTTAAAAGCGTGGTTAAAATCGGGATTGTTGGTAAATATACACATCTTGAGGATTCCTATCTTAGTATTAGTGCTTCCATCAAACACGCATGCATCGATTGCGGAGTAAATTTCACTACTAGCTGGATCAATGCCGAGTCCTTCGAGGAAGATCCTTCTTCCATTGAAACACTTTCAGAGTACGATGGAATACTTGTACCTGGAGGGTTTGGCGAAAGGGGTACTGAAGGGAAAATAATGGCTATCAGATATGCCCGTGAGAACGATATCCCTTACCTTGGACTCTGTCTTGGTATGCAGCTGTCGGTTATTGAATTTGCCAGGAATGTAGCAGGTCTGGGGAATGCCAACAGCACTGAATTCGATGAGGATACGCCTTATCCTGTAATAGACCTGCTTCCGGAACAGGAGAATGTTGTCGACATGGGAGCAACCATGCGTCTTGGTGATTACGAAGCGGACCTGAAATCAGGTTCACTTGCCGAGAATATATACGGATGCTCCAAGATAATAGAACGTCACAGGCACAGATATGAGGTAAATCCCAATTTCATTGACAGGATAGAAGCAAAAGGCATGGTCTTTTCTGGAAAGAACAGAAACAGAATGGAAATTGCAGAGATACCCGGTAAAAAGTTTTTCTTCGGATCCCAGTTCCATCCGGAGTTTAAGTCCAGGCCAGGACGCCCTTCCCCGCCGTTCAAGGCGTTCATACAGTCAATGATAGGGAAATAAGATTAGAATTTAATTTAAAAATAAGGTAACTATTCAGCCTGATAAAAACGCTATCAATAACAATCTTGACAAAAAGTTGAAACGTAAATTTCATTAGGATCATTTATTTTGATTGTTGCTATTGATTGCTTTTTTGATTGTTAGATTGTTAGTGAGCAGACATCTCTATTTCGATGAAATCAGTACCAATAGGCAAATCGTGCCAGGCTGAATAGTTACAAAATAAGAAAGATAAAGCCCACTTAAAGTGGGCTTAGCTCATTTTAAGCGGTTCCACTTTCATATATTCCCTGAGAACCGTTGTTGCATAGCATCCTTTCGGAAGAGTGAAATTCAGGGTAGCTTTGCTTTTTCCGGGATTAAGCTCGTCTTCTCCGGTTTCAAATACAGGTTCGCAGTAGAGTAACATTTCCCTGCGCAGTCCTTTTGATGCAAGAGCTGACATTTGTTTCATCCTAAATGCTTCCTGTGCCATTCCAGTCTCGTTATATATTTCTCTTTCAATATCACCAGGAACATTGGATGCTAATTCAGTATCGTAACCTATCAGCGGAGCGGTCACAAAAGCTCTTTTTCTCCTGACGAGGTTATTCATCCCGTCGACATTCTCTTCAGTTACATGCTGTGTTTTTGTAACATCAGGAAGTCCCTCTTTATTCTTGAAACATACGATGTCTCCGGGTACTGCAACATCCAGAGGTAATCCCTTCTCAATTCGCTGGCAAATAATCCTGTTGAAATTGTATGACTGGTATGCATGAACGAACATCTTGCTTATGTTCCTCGCAAGAACCCCAAAGCAACCCTTAAAGTCGCCGGGATTCTCGACAAGGTAGTGCATCATTGCTCTTTCGTATCTGAGACGCAGGGGGTATATCTTCAGTCCTTCTATGAAATCCCTGTTTTTCCAGACGGTATCACGCACTTTATTTACATCGTCAGGTTCATCCGGAAATGATTTTGCAATATAGATAAGTGCTGCTTTTTCAAAATTACCTTTGAGGATCTGTTCCCCTACAAGATGTGTTACAGGCCTGATGGCTCCAAATCTCTGTATTCCGAAAAAGTTGGGAACTCCTCCATAAGCCTTTATCTCTTCCGTAACGGTTGTAAGCATCTGCTCCAGTTCCTCAGGGTTATGGTCGATGTTCCTGATTGTAATTATGAATTCATTCCCGAAAAGATCTCCAAGCTCCAAAGACCTTTTAGACCTTCCGAGCACTCTCAGTTCCACATCTTTCAGGTAGAAATTCTCAATATCCTTTTCATCAATGTCGTAGATACTGATTTTCTGTGTAGTCTTTGCTCTCTTATCTTTAGTTCCTGCAAAACTGATGCGTTTCTGGCTGATTCCAAGCTTCCGGGACATATCCCTTACCAGATGATGCATGTCCCAGTTGCGTTTTGGTAACTTCCAGGATAAGGTATTTTCCGCTGTCACCTTCTTCACGGTTTGTAATCTCTCTGACAATAAAATCATCTGTTTCCTGTCTCAGTACGCCTCCAATTCCATTGGTATCTGTACAGTACAGGTCTATTCCCATTTTTTTTTCAACTGCTGGTATCATTTTAAATCATCCTAATTTTGGGGTGCTATATCGATTACTGTGATTTTGCTGGTGTTCAGGAAAGTCCATCCATCGTCTGTTGGGGCTGTTCCTCCTGCTAGTCCTCCTGCATATATGCTGGATGTAGGGTCCAGCATCAACCATGAACCATACTGATCTGTAGTATAATATATTGGTACAGGTCCATAGTATTCTCCGATCGCAGTTCCGATATCTTCTGTATTATTACCTATATATACGGCGGCAAAAGCATGTGTATCCGTCATATATATTCTGGAGGTTCCTCCGATGGATTCGACAAGTGATGCAAGCAGGATTGCATAGTCATCACAATCACCTGCTCCGACCCGAAGTGTATCACGGGGCTCGGACCATAGGTCCCTGCCTCTCGGATCACTGATGTACTGGATGTTGTCCCTGGTGTCATCGAAAAGGGAACATAACTGGTAGATATTATATTGCCCTGGATGTTTTTTTGCGGACACTGCAGCCATTTGTCCGTACTTCCACATCAAATGGTTCTATTTTATCATTTATCTGAGTGAATATGCTCTCGGGGTTTAATGCATAGTCTGGTTCCTGAATTATAGCTTTATCCGAAACTTCAATTACAATCTCTTCAAAGTATTGTTTCTTGTAATCATGCCAGGTGCCTGATTTCGTCTGCGCAAACAAGGACATCTGTGGCTGGAGTTCAAGCTCTTCAATATTTTCGGGAACATCTATTGATATGGTTCCGATATTCTTTTCTTCCCCGGGAAGTATGGTTATACCAGCTTCATGCGATGCAAGCTCTTTTTCTGCTATTAAGTAAAAACCGAACTGGTATATATAAATAGGTGCAATGCCACTGTTCTTCACATATATGCTGATAACACTCTCGCTTCCTTCGTAAAATTCAGTATAGTAGTAGTAGCTTGAAACCTCAAAACCAGGCAAATGACTTGACAACTCATCTGGTGTATCTTCATAGAATGATATTGGCGTAGCTGGGACAATGGGTATTGTCAGTTCATCGGCATTTATTTGATAATAGTCCTCTCCCTGAAATAATTTTACAGAGGATGGGTTGAAAATATTCCCCACTTCGTTAAGTGGTTCAAAAAGGCATCCTGATGAAAGGATAACCCCGATCAATGCCACAAATAGTATCGCATGCAGTATCAAATTCGTATTTTCCATTTTTTTCATGCTAAATACCAATAGAACATAAGGTACAAAATCAAAGTAGTTTCAAATTTCCTGTGACTTTGTCAAGTTCTTCTTCCTTTGCAGGTCCGATTCCAAGGACTGTTACTGTTCCGGGTTTAACTTCGGTGAGTCCTGCATCCTGGATAAGTGCCGTGGCGATGTCCTGCCTTCTTGCTATTTCCTTGAGCTCGAACAGTTCCCGGGTATTTGCCACACGCAAAACTACTTTTTTCTGACCGCCTTCTTTCCATTTTTCCAGAGTTGACCGGTCAGCCCATTCAGAAGCAGATACTGCTGCATGAGCAACCTGGACTGCAAGTTTTCCTTTTGATAACTTCAGGTCATCCCTGACAATTATGCATTGTTTATATTCACTCATTGTTCTTCCTGATCCCGGACATTCATAGCCTGTTTTCAATGGTATCTATTATATGCTCTGCTACATTGATATTCAGGGATTTATATATGCCTGCTCCTGACGGAGTTGCATTTACTTCTAGGACAAAACATTCCTTGTCTCCTTCAATAATGTCCACACCGGCAAATACTGCTCCTATGGCTTTGGCAGCATCAATGCACATTTTTTCCTGTTTCTTTGTGAGTTTACATTTCTGGGGGGTGCCGCCCTGACTCAGATTGTTCAGCCACCAGCCATCCGCTGCTTTCCTGTAGATGGCACCTATGACTTTCCCGTCAACAACAAATGCACGAATATCCTGGCCGGGGTTTTCTATGAACTCCTGTATGTAAACCATTCCTTTTTCATTTATTGAGCCGGAAATTAGGTCATATACTGTTGTTTTTTCAGGAGTTCCATTTGGTCTTATCACTTCATTATCTTTTATGCGTTTGATATCTATTCCCTTGTATCCGAATACTGGTTTAATTACAGCATCTTTCCATGTTTCTAATCTCTTAAGGGCCGGTTCTACATTCTGTGTGACAAAAGTTTCAGGTGTATTGATCCCGGCTTTTGAGATCAGGCAACTTGCATGGAATTTATTTGCCGCATTCTGTATGGCAGCAGGCGGATTGATCATGATGACTCCGCTTTCCTCAAGTTCACAGAGGACATCGAAGCGGAACACATGAGCATCGTTTGTTCCTGGTCCCATGTCCCTTATGATAATTGCATCCAGCTCAGACAGGTTAATCCTGTCTGCACGATGCTCAATATTTTTCCCAATGGAAGTTTCCATTTTTCCAAAATTCGGGGAAAAAGTTTCAAATCCTCTTTTCCTGGCTTCCTGCATAAGTGCATCTGCAGTCCAGTCTTTTTGGTCTGTAACCACGATTCCTATTTTTTTCATATTAATTCCTTAATTGCGACATATTATTACTGCTGTTAAATTAATATCTATGTTTCATTCTTTGTTCCATTTTCTGTAGATGCAGGCAGGAATATCAATAACATTCTTCACAGAATCGATAATAATTCCGTCAGCTGTAGCAACGACATATGAAGGGTGGCAGTTCTTCAGGTCATAGTCAACATGCCTTGATGTTCTTGCCTCTCCTTTTATTGACAGTTCTTTCATTCTTTTTCTGATGAATGCTGCCAGCTCTCCACTGCGCTTCATCTGGGTATCCAGAAGTACATCCGTCTTCTTTATTTCAGTACTTAAAAGGAAAGACAGCATCTTTTCAACAGCCTGGAATGTAAGGTTGTCATTAGTGTGGTTATTAAAAACTCCCTGTATATCCCGCAGGAATGAATCATCTGCAATCCACATTCTTTCTCCACCGAGCATACTTTCCAGTGTAATAAGCACATTGTACCCGTCTACAAGGAGTGTTTTTCCTTTCAGTTCCTCGCGGTGTATTTTCTTTTTTTTACGAGCCTTTGAGGTTTCTGGTGAAAACACCGTGCGTGCAAGTATATATCTATCATTTTTATCAAGTCTGTAATGATCACCGGCAAACCTGATCGAACTATCTTTTTTGTATCCTCTCTCAAGAAGATAGCGAATATCCGTTGCAGCTTCTGCCATATCATCATGCAGCCTGGTTTTGATCATGTAATCATTTTCAATCATCAGGTTTCAATCTTTTATTCTGTATTTCAGAAGAATTATATGTGTCGGGATACAGGAGATTTTAACTTTAGTATGTGGATATGAGTGAGTGGGTATAGTTCCTGATGATCAGTGTTTATTCTTGTTTATTATATTCGGGTTCTATTTATATAGCTTAAAAATATACTGTCTGTGGATATTGATGTATGTTTGTCTGGACAACAGATGTTAACAGAACTTCTTACGAGTGACAGGGATGAATGGACAAAAAAAGGGAAAAGTGCTGATAGTCGATGACGAATCACTGAACGTCAAGTTGCTTGAAGCTTATCTCATGCATGAATATGATATAATTTCCGCATCTGGTGGAATTGAAGCACTGGGAAAAGTGGAGTCACATAGTCCGGACCTTATTCTTCTTGACTTGATGATGCCTGATATCACTGGCTATGAAGTATGTCAAACATTGAAAGATTCTGAAAAAACCCGCTTTATTCCTATTATAATGGTCACAGCCCTCTCAAGTCTGGAAGATCGCATAAAAGGTATCAATGCCGGTGCAGATGACTTTTTAACAAAGCCACTTGACAGGATCGAGATTAAGACAAGGGTAGGCTCTCTTCTTAGAATAAAGAAACTTCATGATGAGCTTGTAGCTGAAAGGGATCAGGCACAGAATTATCTCGATCTTGCAGGAGTTATGCTTCTCGTTCTTGACGAAAACGGTATTGTCCGTTTAATCAACAGAAAAGGCTGTGAGATACTTGGATACACTGAAGATGAAATTACTGGAAATGACTGGTTTGATAGCTACGTGCCTGATATTTTCAGAGAAAATGTCAGAGACGTATTTAAAAAGTTAGTATCTGGTGAAAGCACCGCAAACGGAGATTTTGAAGTACCATTTCTCAACAGCAAAAAACAAAAAAGGATAATGAGCTGGAACAATATTGCGATAAATGGCCCAGGGTGTAATGTGAATGGCTTGCTTATTTCAGGTGAGGATATTACAGAAAGACTTGAAGCCGAATCTAAAATAAGAAGAGCAAATGAATATTTGGATAATCTTTTAAAAGCATCACCAATTGCAATATTATCTCTTGATTACAAAAAAGATATCATTACTGCAAATAAAAATGCTGCAGACCTTCTTGGTTATGCAGTCAGTGAGCTAATTGCGAGACCTATAAGGGATTTTGCAGAAAATGTTGATCTGCTGGATTTTGCTGACAAAAAACATTTTGAGATGATATTTTTCACAAAACATGGTGAAAAAGTCAGAATGAATGTTTCAACTTCTCTTCTTACAGATGATGATGGAAACCAAGGACTCATTGTTACATTGCAGGACCGTTCCCGGCTAAGGGGCATATTCATCACTCCTCTTACTGAAGATGTTGAAGGGAACACGAAGAGTAATGAAGTCGAGATGGAAAGCGGTTATATGTATCTTTCAGACTGTGAGGATCCTGTAAAAAGTTACCAGTTGTTCTCTGATCTTGTCAGGAGTGGAAAACCAGGTCTTTGTATTACAAGACATAACCCGGATAAGATTCGCAACACGTATGGTATCGCAAAGACACCAATTGTCTGGCTGACAAAAAACAAGATGAATGGTCAACAATCTATCGATTCAACTGAACTTTTCAAGATATATCCTACAATAGCTGATTTTGTGAGTAAGATAGATGATGGTGTCGTTCTAATGGATGGTCTGGAGTACTTGATACTTGATAATGACTTTCTATCTGTGGTAAAACTGATAGAGCAGACCAACGATGCTATTATGGCTTCCAGTTCTAGAATGGTTTTACAGCTCGATCCAAATGTACTGGAAAAGAAAGAGTTCCACTTGCTTAAAAGATGGATGAGGTCTGCATCCGGGGATTCTATCGGCTTATGAAGAATTGAACCATATTTCGATAATTTTATAGTTTTCTCCATTAAACATTTATATTATTTTAACTCTATTATTATTACTTCTTCTTTGAATGTATGGAGGAAAGAGGGGTATTATGCGATTTGTGGACACTATAGATGGTTTGAATGAGGTTTTTGAGACTGATATACCCAAAAACAGTGTTGTGCTTGTAACCGGTGCGGCAGGTACTTTAAAGTCAGGTTTTACTTTTCAGGTTCTTTCTAATTATCTGGAACAGCAGGATGAATATGGCTTATATATAACATTTGAGCAAAGCAAAGAGAATCATCTTCAGAATATGGATAGTATGGGAATTTCCCTATCTAAAAAGCTACATATTTCAGATTTTAGTGACTACAGGGTCGTTTATGATGATTTTTCAGATGATCTTTTGACTATTCTGGAAGAGAATATACTTCAGTTCAAAAAGGAAATTGGAGATAAATGCACATGTGTAGCTATAGATTCCCTTGGTGCGTTATACTCTCTTTTGAATGTGGAACCTCAGGACCTAAGAAAAAAGATGTATAGACTGCTTGAAACCCTGAGACGCGAGGAACTCACAACATTTCTCATCCTTGAAGAAGAGAAGCTATCCGGTATATTTGATCCATCAACTGGTATGGAAGGTTACCTTGCAGATGGTATAATTGAGTTGGGACTACACCTTAAAGGTAATGTTGCAAACAGGTATCTGAGAGTACGAAAAATGCGTTCTGCTTCTCATAGTATGGAACCCTGGATTTTGGCAGTATCAGAAAATGGCCTTAAGGTCTACAAGGGTAATTTCTAAAACCTAATACGAATATTTTTATATATTCCATACTAAGCGTATTGTTGTTATTAATAGGGGTGTGAAGGATATGTTTTCTGAATTCAATAATGCTTTTATCAATCTATTGTTACAATTTCTGTCTGTTCTTGTTCTGGTCATTGCCCTGTCCCAGGTATCAAAAGATCCTTCTGGAAAGCACTGCAAACTTGTAAGTGTTGCAGTATTGTTGCAATTGCTCTCTATAATTGCGTTCATGTTCCCTTCGATGTCGACACTTACCGGGATAGGAGTAGGCTCTTTCCTGAAGACTCAGATGTACCTTCATCATCTCGCTGGCTTGCTTGTTATTGTTTTCTCGGTATACATCAAACTTGCAGTTGATGGCAGGATAAGATCCATCGTTAATCCGTTCAATCTCATGAAAATAACCCTCGCAATATGGGTGCTTGTTTTCATCGGTGGTATCAGTCTCTACCTGTCACTTTGGGAAGGCATATCGTTTTTTGACTAACGTCTGTCTACGATACGCTTTGGTCTTCCTTTGACACGGTAGAAATCCAGCTCCCCAGGATTTGTGTAGTTAAAGAGAATGTTCAGACTTCCGTCAATATATGAATTCTCCAGGTTTTTCTTATAGGCAAAGAATGACCTGAGGAAGTTTTCCTTGATAAGTTCTTCATCGCAGTCCTGAAGATCATTGCATTCCATGCTGACCCTCAGGGTTGTTTCTCCTTCATCGTCCCCTCCATAAAGGAAAGCCTCATATTCGCCAGTCAGATACTCCATGTTCTCTCTCTGGAATACGCCTTTTTCGATATCAACACGATTAAAAGGGGTGCCTGAAACCCAGAATGTTTCAGCTTCCCTTTCAGGATTCATTATCTTCATATGGGTCCTGCCACAAGCGCATTCTTCACGGCTAAGTACTACGGTCGTATCTTCAGTATCATAGTTAAGGAGTACATTTCCGCTCTTCGCTCCAACAGGTAACAACGTTGTAAGTACAACTCTGCCGCATTCTCCATCCTTTACAAATTTATTCATATGCGGGTCATATACATCCAGGTGAACAAGGTCTTCAGGAACATGCAAGCCACTTATGTCCGTGCACTCTCCGCACATGGTTCCCTCGGTACTTCCGTATGTGTTGTAGACATCACAATCCCATATTTCGGCAACGTATTTTCTTGATTCTTCTGCAAAGCTTTCTCCGCCTATAATAAGACGTTCAATGCTGGATCTTGCAGGATCCATTCCCTGCTCTTTCATTCTTTTTGCAAGATGTATTAGCTTGAAGATGCTTCCGACAATGGAAGTTGGTTTGTATGTTTCCATGATTCTGATGGGGAAAGTACATTTACCTTCAGGGATGATGGTCATTCCGATGTTTCTGGCTGCAAGTGTCATTGTGTTTGCACCTACGTTCATTCCATAGGAAGCACAAACAATAACCCGGTCGTTCGTTCCAAATCCCTGTGACCGGAAGCTTCTGGCATATTTTTCTGCATATCTTTCCCAGTCTTCCCATGTAAGGAAAAATGATTTGGGTGTTCCGCTGGTGCCACTGGTTTCGTGTACTGTGAACACATCTTTCCAGTCCACCATCCTGAATCCGAAATCATCTTCTACGGGTGGCTGATTTTCACGAATGGTCTTCCCGGATATGTTCGGAAGTTCAAGGAGATCTTCATGTGACCTGATATCAGAAGGTTTAACACTGTGTTCCCTGAACCATTTCTTGTAGAACAATGAATTCTCTGATGCATATTTCACAGTGTACCTGATCCTTTCATCCACCAGGGCATCAAGTTCACTTCTGTCCATGGTTTCAATATCCGGGTTGTAGAATGTCCTTTTTGACATATTCATCAGTCTCATTGTTTAAATGTGTGAAAGTTTTTCTATCTGCTCTTTTATCTTGTTTATATCATTGGAAGGCAGTTTGCAGCTTTGATTCTGGCATATATGTAATGTAGTCTTACCATCTATCATTCCCATGTCCTTTGTGTAGACTGCAATATCTGTTATTCTTTCCCTGTTTTTTTCCGGTTTTAAAAGCAGAACCTTTTCGGGTATGAACCTTTCATTTATGGATAAGATCATATTTTTGGTGTCAGTATTTTCAAGATTACCGACAATGACTATCTCCAGAGAATCTTTCATGGCAAAGTCCAGAGCAGACATAAATTGGGTATATCCAATTGGAGTAGTGCTTACTCTTTCTGAGAATGCCTGTATGGTTCTGTGGCCCACACTTTCAAGTTCATGGTCTGCTGTTATCTTTGAAAGCTTCAGGATGTTTAAAGCGCATACAGAGTTTCCTGAGGGAATGGCACCGTCATATACTTCCTTACTTCTGAATATGAGTTCTTCTGCTTCGTCGGATGTATGGAAGAATCCTCCATTTTCACTGTCACTGAAATGCGCTATAAGGTAGTTGTTTAGTTTCAGTGCATGTTCCAGGTAACTGGTATCAAAGTTTGTCTGGTAGAGTTCTATAAGTCCCCATATGAAAAATGCGTAATCTTCAAGGAAAGCATCTATGGCAGCTTCTCCTTCTCGATAGCGGTGCTGCATCTTTCCATCACTTTCTGCCATTTCCTTAAGGAAGAAATCGGCTGTATCTTCAGCTATTTTTACATACTCTGTATCATTGAAAGCCTGTGCAGCTTTACAGAGTGCAACAATTATCAGTCCGTTCCAGTCAGTAAGTATTTTATCATCCTTGGAAGGATGGATACGCTTTTCGCGGTCAGTGAATAGCTTTTGTCTTGAATGTTCAACAGACTCTATAATATCTTCCACGTGGTCTGCCTTTTTGGAAATAATGTCCTGCATGCTCTTTGTCATGTGGGGTATATTGTTTCCAGTAAGTTCTTTTTTGTGTTCTTCAGCGAAGTTGCCTTCTTTTTGAATATTGAAAATACTCGTGAAAAGAGTGGCATCTTCTTTTCCAAGAATTTCCTCAACCTGTTCTTTCGTCCAGATGTAAAACTTGCCTTCTTCTCCTTCACTATCTGCATCTTCTGCTGAGTAGAATCCTCCTTCCGGTGAAAGCATATCTCTTTTAAGGTAGGTCAATATCTCTTTTGCAGTAGTCTTGTATTGTGGATCTGCTGTTGCCTGATATGTTTCTGCCAAAGCGATTACCATCAATGCCTGGTCGTAGAGCATTTTTTCAAAATGGGGGACAAGCCATTGTCTGTCTGTTGAATATCGGTGGAATCCAAAACCTATCTGATCGAAGATTCCTCCCATACGCATTTCAGTTAATGTTCTTTCCACCATTTCCAGTGCATTTGCATTGCCTGAGCTTTTCCAGTATCTCAGGAGGAATGTAAGATGATGGGGTGTTGGAAATTTAGGTGCTCTTCCAAAGCCCGCATGGACATTATCAAAAGTATTTGATAGCTGTTCGAATGCTTTTTTCATTACCTCTTCATTGATAGTAATTTCCTGTTCTTTTTTCCCGGAAGCTGATACCGCAGATGTTATGGCTTCAGCGCTATTGAGAAGTTCTTCTTTTTTGTTGATCCACAGGTCTTTTATGGCCGGAATTAGTTCAAGCATTCCCGGATTTCCATATCGGCTTTCTCTGGGGATGTAGGTGGCGGCATAGAATGGCTTTTTTTCCGGAGTCATGAGGATTGTCAGTGGCCAGCCTCCGCTGCCAGTGAGTGCCTGACAAACTGACATATATATGTTATCAATATCAGGTCTTTCTTCACGATCCACCTTAATAGAAACGAACGAATCATTCAAGACCTCTGCAACGTCATTGTTTTCAAATGACTCTTTTTCCATAACATGACACCAATGGCATGTAGAGTAGCCAATTGAGAGGAATATCGGTTTATTCTCTTCTCTTGCTTTTTTAAAAGCTTCTTCTCTCCATGGGAACCAGTCTACAGGGTTGTGGGCATGTTGCAGCAAGTAAGGGCTTTTTTCCTCTATCAACCTGTTATTTTTTTCTGAAGTATTGTTATTTTCTTTAATCAATCTGTCACTCCCCGCTTAAAATTACTTTATTAACAATATATGTTCTCTTTAGTTTGAAATACCCTTCCTGTGATTATTCATTTGATGGATATGTTTGTGTTTTCCACAAACGTTGCAAATTGCGTGTATCATAATGATGGTGATATTTTTAAAATGTACGAATATTTATATAGTACTCTCACTTTACCTAACTTAAGTAGTATTATTTCGTAACAATGTTTCGAATAAGGATTAAAAAAGAATGGTGGTACAATTATGGATAAACGGTTAATTTGGTCGGTTGTTATTATGCTTGCATCAGTTCTGCTGGTTAGTGGCATGATTAATTTCCAGGCAGGTTCAGCACAGGACACCCCGGATGCTGATAGTTCAGGTCCTGCAATAGAGGACTCTGTAACTATGGCTCAGAAAGCATCTTCTACTCCGTCAACAAAAACAGAAGTACTCTACAATAATTCTAGCAGTGCGGCCCCTGTATCAGCTCCTACCATGATGTATTCAGGTGGTTCAATGAGTGCTGAACCAGCTCCTAAATTAACGGTTACATCTGGGTCAGATGACAATAATGATTTAATCATTAAAGCTGATTTCTCCGTAGAAATAAATTGCCTGACTGCCAATTTCACTGACATGTCAGAGAATGTAACTTCCTGGGAATGGGACTTTGGAGATGGTACTAACTCAACTCTGCAGAATCCAGACCATACTTATGCAGTAAATGGTTCTTACACAGTTAGCTTGGTTGGTTCCGCTTCAGATGGGTTCAATGCTTCTACAGAACAACTCGTAGAGGTCGAAGATTGTAGCTCTTCCGAACCAGTAGAAGAAGAAAAGAAGGAAGAAGAAAAAGAGAAGGAAGAAGAAAAAGAGTATCCTGTTACACAGGCAGTTCCTGAGTTCCCTACAGTTGCGATTCCGATGCTAGCAATTATTGGAATGGCATTCTTCTTTGGTAGAAAACAATAAAATCAGAATTGAATCTGAAAAATACGAAAACCGCTGAAAAGCGGTTTTTAATACATTATTTTTGCAAATCCACCGATTTTGTCCTTGCAGATATTTGCATGTTTTTCTTCATCTTTTATTAGTTGTTCTATATCCTGCAAGAATTCGATTTGATCTACTTCATTAAGAAATAGCTCTTTGATCACATCTGAATTGGTATTTTTAATATCATTGTACGCATTTCTTGCAAGTATTTCGTATTTCATTATTCTCTCGAACATTTCGTTACTTGCCATACCTTCAAAATCAAAGATATGTTTTGGAAGTCCCGGTGGGCATGTTTCCGGTATAGTTACATTTCCTTTAATTAACCATTTCTTAATGGTGTCTCCATGCCTGTCGGAGTCATGGGACAATATTTCAAGTGCAGCTACGCTGTCATCCATCATCTCGATACGTGCTTCCCATGTACCTAATTGCTCCATTTCTGCTTCTATCCAATACATTCTCTGGAGTAATTTCTCAAGGGTTGTTTTATTGTTGATCACTGGCAAAATGATTCCTCTTATTTTATATATGGCATTTTTATATTTATTTCTTTTGAAGATTTAACGATGAGTATTTATACTCAGAACTATATTGAGTATTCCTTCAATATTACTTCAGTATTATTTGACACACGGAGGATTATCTATCAGTGCAATTGCTTTGTTAAGCAGTGGTCTTGATTCTGTCACTGCCATTGCTGCAGTTCAGGAACAGATTGGAGTTAAGATGGCTCTTATATTCAACTACGGGCAACGTTCAGTAGAGCGTGAGATCCAAAATTCGGTGAAGGTCTGTGAACACTTTGGGATTGAATATCGTATTCTTGACATACGATGGATGCGAGAGATAACCAATACATCCCTTGTCAATACGGACATGGAAGTTCCCTCGCTTAGCATGGAGGAAATATCAGACAATGCTGATCCTTCGATAACAATTCAGTCTGCTAAAGCCGTCTGGGTTCCAAACCGAAATGGCATTCTTATAAACATCGCAGCAGCTTTTGCTGAAAGTATGGGTTGTGAGTATGTGATTGTAGGTTTCAACAAGGAAGAAGCTGTGACATTCCCGGATAATTCTGCTGAATTCATCACTGCAATTGACGATTCCCTTTCATACTCAACAGCAAATGGTGTGAAAGTACTTGCACCTCTTATAGGGTTGGACAAAAAAGAGATCGTTGCAAAAGCTGTGGAGCTAAGAGCACCACTTGAGTTTAGCTGGAGTTGTTATCATGGCGAGGATATTCCTTGTGGTGAATGTGAGAGTTGTACTCGAAGAAGAAGGGCTTTTGAAGCTGCAAGTATTCAAGACCCATTGCTTGTAAGGCTCGGGATATGACCCGGACATTTGATACTTTTTGGTGCGATAAAATGAAATGTATAATTCTTGATAAAACGACAGATTATGACGGCAGCCAGATATCATCACTCTGGGCCTATAATCTTGCAGACGTCCAGGCTGACTCCATCATTGCTTTCAGGGGAGGCTGTGATGTTAAGATCGAACATATGATCGATCTCGAGGACAAGAAGCAGGGCGATATGATATTTTCCACTGACATGGTCCACTTCATCATAGAACATTTTGATTCCACTGACCTGAAACTGGTGTATGCAAGGCAGAGATTGTTTACGGCAATAGTTGCAGAAGTACTTTCAGAATACCGCAATGACCTTGTTAGAAAAGGTGATGACCTTTTTGTGGATGACAAAAAACTTACAGTATCTATTGCAAGCACATCAGCCGTTTCACAAAAAATTCACTTCGGAATAAATGTCGTGCACGATTATTATGGTAGTCTTGAGGATATTGGAATTAGCAGTGCTGATGTGGCTGAACTGATGGAAAAGATCGCTAATTGTTACTATAATGAATTTATTGATATTGAGATGGACCTTCGCAAATCAAGGCCATTGGATGTGATCTAGTGTTCGCACCCATCAATGAGATATTTTGCTCAGTGCAGGGTGAAGGCCCGTATGTAGGGTGCAGGCAGGCCTTCGTTCGATTTACCGGGTGTAATCTTAATTGTCATTATTGTGATACTCCTGTGGAAGCAACGAAGTTCTGCAGGGTTGAGAAAAATGTGGGATCCAATGTTTTCCAGGACATTGAAAATCCTCTTTCGTCGGATGAGGTTAGCGATATCGTAAAGTCATTCTCTGGCTTGCACTCAGTCTCACTAACAGGCGGTGAGCCGTTGCTTTATGCGGAATTCATATCCTCCATAGATGTGGATGTACCTCTCTATCTGGAATCTAACATGACCCTGCCTCATATGGCTAAAAAAATAAAAAACAGTCTGTCATATGTTTCCGGTGATGTGAAACTTTTACCTCATTCATCGCTTGATGATCCGGAGCTTCATCTTGACAGGACTATCGAGTGCTTCAGAAATTTGAGGACTACGCAGGACAGGGATTGTTTCTGTAAGATAGTTGTAACAAAAGACACACCAGTTGATGATATCGAAGGTATTGTCGGTGCCATATCCGGCTATATATCCAGCCTCATACTGCAACCGGTGACACAGAAGGACATGCAGCCTGAACCTGGCTATCTGCTTGGTTTGCAGGAATCTTTCCTTAATGATATTGATACTAGAATAATACCACAGACCCACAGGATGTGGGGGTGCCTATAATGAAAATGAGACTCGGAATAATAGATTATATTGACAGTGCCCATTATCTTCCGGAGCATGCTACCTGCGGAGTAGTTCACGGCCATACCTACAAGGTTGAGGTCGTTATCGCGGGAGAAAAGAAAGAGAGTGGAATGGTAATGGACTTCTACGAGATTAAAAAAGTAGTAAAGGAAGTTCTGAAAGAGTATGACCATGTCCTGCTGAATGAGATACTGGAGTACCCAAGTGTAGAAAACCTGTGTGAACATGTTCACACTAAGCTTTCATCCCGACTTGACTACCCGCTATCCGTAAAAATGTGGGAAGGCGAAGGCAAGTGGTGTGAAGTAAGTACATGTTAAATTAGAAGTTTATACAAAACTATATCTATGAGTTTACCTTACAATTAGCCGTGTTTATTGGAGCTGCCAAGGAGCTGTAAATATGGAAAATAAGGAATCAGGTACATGTGAAATAGAAATTTCCAGGGACGCGGATATCAAGAGAGTGATAGCACAACATCCCTGTTATTCCAAAGAAGCCCAGCATAAGTTTGGGAGAATCCACCTGGCAGTTGCTCCGAAATGCAATATTCAGTGTAATTATTGTGACCGTAAGTTTGACTGCGTTAATGAAAGCAGGCCCGGTGTGACCAGTGAAGTGCTGACTCCTGAGGATGCTCTTGATAAGACAAGGCAGGTACTCAAAGAGTACCCTTTTATCAAGGTAGTAGGCGTTGCGGGTCCCGGTGATCCTCTTGCAAACGATGAGACTTTTGAAACTCTGGAACTAATCAAAAATGAGTTTCCTGATGCAACACTTTGCCTGAGTACTAACGGACTGGTGTTGCCTGAGAGAATGCCTGATATTCTGAGAACGGGAGTTACTACGCTAACGGTAACAATGAATGCTATCGATCCTGAGATTGAGGCTCAGCTGATAAGTCATGTTTCCTACAAGGGAAAGATTTACCGGGGTACTGAGGCGGCTGAGATCCTGATAAAGAACCAGCTGGAAGGTATAAGGCTTGCAGTCGATGCAGGTCTTGTCGTCAAGGTAAATACTGTGCTTGTTCCGGGTATCAATGACAGACACATAATTGAGGTTGCAAAGAAGATCAACGAGCTTGGTGTTTTTATCATGAATGTGATGCCGCTTATCTGCCAGGCGATGTTTGCTGATATGGAGGCACCTTCTCCTGCAGAATGTAAAGCTGTTCAGGATTCATGTGCACCTTATGTGCAGCAGATGAGACACTGTCGCCAGTGCAGGTCCGATGCTTTCGGCCTGATCGGAAAGGATCTCTCACAGATGAGTGAAGAGCGCAGAAATATCATTAAACTTGACATGAAAAAGAAGTCAGATGAGGAGGCTTAGGCCTTTTCACTGAAATCCACTCTGCTTGTGTCGTAAAACTATCTATTAATCATATCATTATTGTGCAGGTGTTTTTTTGTATATTGAAGAGCTTGCGGAAAGCATCAGGACTTTTGAAGGTGTAACTCGTAAAAAACCGATATCAGATATCGTTCGTATCTTTGAAACTGTACGTCCTGAGTATAGTGATGCAATTGTGGATTTCGGGGATGATGCAGCGGTAATCGATATTGGGACCGATGATGTTATACTTTTCGCGGCAGATGCCATATGGGGCAAGATAGTCAACAAAAGTCCATGGTGGACCGGTTATACATCCGTGGTTGTCAATGTGAATGATATCTCAGCTATGGGTGGAAGGCCTCTTGCAATGGTGAATGTCATGTCTTCCGATGATCATAGTTCTACCGAAGAGGTAATGAAAGGAATCAGGGACGGTATCAAGAAGTTCGGAGTACCCATGGTCGGAGGGCACATGCACCCTGACACACCTTACAATTCTCTTGCGGTTTCGATAATTGGTATAGCCAAAAAAGACAGCGTTATCAGGAGCGATACAGCAAGTCCGGGTGATGTTGTCATTGCAGCTTATGATATGGACGGAAGGGTCGGAAAGAACTCACCTTATAGTTGGGATACTACATCATTCAAGGAGTCGGCTGTTGTGCGTGAAAGGTTCATGGTCATGCAGGAGCTTGGCGAGAAAAGGCTCGTGACTGCGGGAAAAGATATAAGCAACCCCGGAACTATCGGTACGCTGGGCATGCTTTGTGAGGTAAGCAAAGTAGGAGCATCCGTTGATATCAGGAAGATACCAAGGCCTGATAATGTAGACTTTGAGCAATGGCTTAAGATATATCCTGCTACGGGCTATATACTGACGGTAAAAGAGGAAAAAGCTTCTCAGTGTGTTAAGATGTTTGAGAATGCTGGTCTTAAGGCTGCTGTTATGGGTGAAATTAATGATAGCCAGGTCATTGATATTTATGATAACAGCGGGAAAGCTATTGTCTTTGATCTCAAAAATGATACAATTACAGGTATTTGAAAGGACTGGCTACTAAGCCTGTCCGTTTTTATTAAAATTTAATCGCTTTCTATCCAGGCTTTCAGTTCTTCGTGCAGATACTTTTCAGCAGCTTGTACTTGTTCCAGGACACCCCTGAGGACGATAACTTCTCTATCATCTGTTTCTACAATGTGAACTCCTATTTTTCTTCCATGTGCTTCAAGCTCGAATTCTTCCACAAGGTCGTAGATTATGTATGAAGGAGTTCCAGGTGGCATTATAAGATCATAGAGATTTTCCAAGTCCTGTACAGCAGGATCTGCTTCTATTTTGCTTTTTGTTCTTTCAAGATCCTCAAGTTGCAGTTTTTTTACCAATGTAATCACCGTCTATTCTGGTTGATGGTGTAATATACATAAATAGTAATCGCTGTGTTTAACAGGGTTTAACTATTAATAGTGTTAGTTGCAAAAATGTATCTGGTTTGAGTGTGCTTGAAAGTACTTGTGACATCCGGAGGGAATGAATGAGATTAATCGATTTATCAGATGAGAAAGGGCAGATCAGGGTCGAGTTTGGTGGATGTAACATGAAATGTCCGTATTGTGTTCACATACATCAGTCTGTGAAGGAGTGGACTGTTGGTGAGGTGGTGGATTATGCGAGCAAGTCTACTACTGAGAATGTCTATCTTGGGGGTGCAGAGCCAACTCTGCAAAAAGATCTTTTGCCACTGATTGAGGAGCTTCACGGTGTTGGTAAGCGTGTTATACTGAAATCAAATGGTATGAAACCTGATATTCTTGAAGTTGCGCTTCCTTTTGTTCATGGCTTTGTGATTGAGATAAAAGCTCCCAGTGATGATATAAAAGGCATAATGGAGCTTACGGGTATGTCAGATGAACGTAGCACAAAGTATGTGGGGCTTCTTAAGGAGTCTCTGATCATCGCAAAGAAAAAATGGCTGAGGGTCTGGATAAGGGTAATACCTGAATATGTGAATGCTGATACGATGCCACGTATACTACCTGATCTTGAAGGCGCTTCTGAGGTTATGCTTTACCAGTTCATGAGTAATCCGGAATTCGATCTTCCATTTATGGGTCATGATAAGCCGGCTCCTTCCTGGGGACAAATTAAGAATCTGGGGGAAAGTGTGTTAAAAACAGTTCCTTTGGTCAGGGTTGTTGGTGAAAGAGGTCAGATGGTGTTGCAGGAAGAATAATGCTAAGGATGTTACAATTTGTTTGAAGATGTTTGTGAAGCTTCTATCTTTGAATGACTTGACTGATAACCAATAGGATTAAAAATAGTGTGATGCATGATATATACTAGAATTTTATTCAATTTAAGCTTATAATAAGGGATGATACAAATGCAGGAATACAAGTTAAAGCGTGGTTTTAAACCTGATATGGATAGGATATACGAATGCCTGAATGATGCTTTTCCGAGTGACATCGAGAAAGAAGGTGAAAAGTTTGTTGTTTCTTATGGTGTTCTTTCCAGCCTGACTGTATGGATCGAAGGTAAGAAACTGGCTGTTGATACGGTCTCCGATGCTTCCGTAACTGATGATGAGCTTATTCTGGATTCAAATAAGCGTTTCAGGGATTTCCTTTATAGTGCTACAGGTTACACTGCTAAGGAGCGTCTGAAGCAAGCAAAGAAGGAAGTTTCCAAATAAATCCCCTTGGCCCGTTGTGCCAGCTTTGGAAAATTACTAACATGAATTTTATTGAAAAACTGAAGAGCTTTGATATCCCCACATGTCTGAGAGTATGTGCAGGAACTGACGGCTCGGTGACCTTCCTGCTGGAGATCATGACCAAACACGAAACTGCGGTTGTGACCGAATACCAGCATATCATTCCGGCAGATGAGAGGATGGCAGGGATTTTTGATGTTAAGGTAGGCGCGGATATTAATGATCGTGTTGTCACATTAACGGCAGATGATATTCCTTACGTATATGCCCGCTCCCTGTCCCCCATTGAAAAAATGCCAGAAGGCGTGCGCAATGACATGATGAGGGCCGATATCCCGATAGGAAAGATTCTGCGTGATCACAATATCGAGACACGCAGGGACTTTGAGAATATTGAGCTTATCGATCATGAACCTCTTTTCGGGATGGATACTGTACTCTCCCGATCCTATCGGATCGTGCACCACAATGGTGTCCTGATGTGGATAAACGAGCGATTCCCGGTGGATTCCCGCTGGGAGCTATAACCTTTTATAAGCTCCTGTTTTCCGACCGAAACATTATTAATTGATTCTGCATATTATGGGGAAGCACCCCACTACTCATTCTGTGCCTCGGTGGCTTAGGGGTATAGCGCGTCCTTGGTAAGGACGAGGTCGCGGGTTCAAATCCCGCCCGAGGCTCTATCTAGTTTTGGTTCAAAGCCCATATTTTGGTTGTTGCGTAGTTATCAGAGTTTTTGAATAAATAACTTTAGCTTTGGGACAATTAAAAATTATCTATTTTGTAATTCTATTAGTGCTGACAGCTTCTTTTCGATAGATCCAAGCCTCGTTTCAAGATTGGATTGGACAAAATGTTGTGCAACTGAATTCTCATCAACATCTTCATCAAAAGAGATTACAAACACTGGTTTTCCACTAGAATCAATCTCATAAACGTATGCAGTCTCTCCTATAATTTCTGAGTATGACTGCGGCAACCTCACCATTGGATATGAAATATTTGCCTTCGGTTTGTGCTGTGTAACTTTAAATTTACCTATTGATTTCATTATCTAACGCCTCTATATTTGTAATGTACAATAGTTGTACAACTATAATTGTGCAGTGTTACAATATATACTTTTCGTAGCAACTTCGTCGGTATAAAAATCGTGACTATAAGCCGCGATTGTACAACAATCTATATATAAAAGGCGAATCTCACGCATAGGGTTGATGTGTTTTGTGTTCGTGTTTTTTTTTGCGCGGGCCTTCTGGTGGCCTAATATTCGGCCGCCACACATCTTTTAAAAATCCTGCACAACTAAAATGCAGCGATTTAGAATCGTTTATGAATAAAAAGTCCTCAAACAATTTGGGGCAATAGTCAAAAGCATCTCTGCGGATTGAATTTTTGTTCAGCCCCCTCCGTTTAGATATGCTTAATCTTTTTTACAGGGGTGATCGTGGATAATGCACTCAATATGCATGAGCTTTGCTTTTGGCAAAATAAGACATTGGAAACAATGTCTAGGAAAAGAACATGAATAAAGTTATAGATGAAATAAGAAAGGATGGTTTCCATATTGATGAAAGTGAGGTGATTCCACAAGAGGAACTAGCTGAAATGGTAAGAATAGCACGTGAGAGGCGCAGAGAAGCTAAGGAGAAAGAAGATTCAATAGAATCTGAACTTGAAGAAGAAGAACCTGTTCAAGTCAATGTAGAGACAATTAACAGGTCCTTTGTAATCACTGAAGATAGAATATATCTGAGTGTCAGAGATAAAGTCGGCTGGCCCGAGTTCGCATATCTGGAAAATGGCCAAATATCCTATGCCCCTAGCATTCAGATAGATGGACAAGTTATCAATCCTCAGGCCCTTCCGTTCCACAATGGTTCTTATGTGCCAATTGTCGGGGTGCCGATATCGGAGTTCATTAATGAGGCGCCGGATGTAGAACCTAATGAATTGTTTGACTTAATCCACAGTCATATGAAGAGGTACATCGATGCCCCTGATATTGATATGGAGATGTTCATCCATTATGTCTTGTTCACATGGTTCTACAAGAAGCTTAACACGACTCCGTACTTACGCTTCATTGGTGACACAGGAAAAGGAAAGTCCCGCTTTTTGAAAGTTGTCTCCGACCTTTGCTTCTACCCAATAACTGCAGAAGGAGCAAGTACTTCAAGCGGAATCATGAGATTTAATGAGCAGTGGCATGGTACTCTGAAAATAGATGAAGCAGATTTCAATGGCGGCGCTGAGAGTGAGATAATAAAATACCTCAATCTTGGTTTTGAGGATGGGCATCGGTTTATGAAAACAAACAAAGCCAACCATCAAGAACAGGATTTCTTTGATCCTTTCGGCCCCAAGGTCATTGCGATGCGAGAACCTTTCAAAGATAATGCCACTGAGGGGCGTTTGTTATCTTTTGAACCGAGAGAAACTACAAGAAAGGACATCCCACCAAATCTACCGCCCGAATACAACGAATATGTTGAACAGATTCGCGGCACAATCACTCGCTTTGTATTACGGAACTGGAATCGTGTTGACCCCAACAACCTCATAGATTGCCGCGATATGGAAATAGAAAGACGCTTAAAACAGCTAACTACTCCTTTATCATTAACGCTGCAACTGCTGCCTGAAGGGGAAGAACGATTCAGGAACTATATGGACAGGCGCCAGGGCGAGCTCAAGGAAATACGTGCTCGCTCATGGGAAGGCGGGATGTTTAATTGCCTGTTTAATCTTGCAACAGGTGAAGAAGAACCGCATCCTGACTTAGCTCAATTCGTTGAGGATGATGGAATTTTGGCTGTCACGCCTACAATGGTTGCAAAGGGTTATGGGACTACTGCTAATACTGCAACCCGAGCTCTAACAAGTATGGGAATGGTAATTGAGCAAAAGAACGTGAAAATACAAGGAAAATCTAAGAAAACCCGGCTGTATGTCGTGCCTGATGAAAGTGTCTGGAGAGAAATTGTCCAACGGTACTATTACACGGATGAAGAGTCGGATGATAAATATCCAGACTGCCCCGAGGTGTTAAAAGCTAGGAGGTATGGAGTAAGTATGAATTGATGGAACAGATGGTACACATGGAACACTTGCTAGGAGTACAGTGGGGTAGAATGCATGGTACACATCTACCCTTATATTAATATCATGTTTTAATAATAATACATTGTACTACTCAATATCATGCATCACACTGTATAGATATGAAGTGTTCTAACTGTTCTATGTGTTCCTTGAGCTAATTAATAGAACTATAAAACCACTAAACTCATACTTAGTAATTATTCAAAATTCACAATCATACGCAAGATATTAACTCGATATCCTTTAAAGCTTCTAGTTCATTTGCAAACTGCATAAAAACCCTTCATAACAACCAAAAGCATCACAATAAAATGGAAAAACAAAAAATATTGTAGTATTAAATATGACATAAAAATAGTTGCCTTCCAAAAAATAACCTGTTGTGAATATATAATCATTGGATTTAACCACGTTCCAATAATAATCATAACTACAAGCAATACTCCAATTAATATGGTGTAGAATATATTTGCAAAAACTCTTGACTTTAAGGATACTGCTATTGAGTATTTTGTTTCAGTAGCTTTCAATATAACAGACACGTTTATTAAAAAACCAATAATAATTGATGCAAATGAAACAATGTAATTAGATTGTGCAATATTGCAAAAATCAATAAAGAAAGGGGTTATGGACACTAGTATCGAAAAAAGATATGGTATCAGTAGTATCCACAAAAAAATATGGGAGCTGTGTGCTCCGCTACTTTCTAATTTAGAGTAGTTATCTTTTATTATACTAGATACATCAAAAATCATTGAATTGTTTGCCATAATTATCTATATCTACTAGCAATACTAACCGAATACTCTTTGGCTTTATTTGCAATATATCTATGGGCAATTCGTCCATTACTGTTTATGACATCATCATCTTCAAATGCATAAGATTCTCTAAAATCTAAATTCTCATAAGTAATACCAACTGTGAATTCTTTTTTATGAGTGCTAATTTTTACTTTAATTTGTTTTAACTCAGAATTAGTAATTTCATAAAAAGGGGTATCCCTAGTGTTTGAAAATGCTTTCTTTAAAGAAGATGTGACTTTTTCTAGTTTATCATATGGTACTAAGCTTTTATTCTTAGATGCAGAAAGTGATAAATTAAAATTTTTCAGATTATCGATATCAATCTCATAATTTCCATCTGGTAAGGCTTTTTCTGCTTCATCTCGTGAGACATCCTGTGAAACAAATATTATATCTGTAATTCTATCCTCTCTTTGTACGATATCTGCTAGTTGATGACACATCAAAGGCTTTATTTCAACAATAATATCTTCATCAGATAGTTCATTTAATTCAGATTTAATCAAATGAGTTAATATTGTTTTGTAGCCCTTCCCAGAATAAGTTTGAGCAATTAAATATCCTTTATTCCGTATCAATTGATCTTGAAAGTAAGTGAACGTCATATCAAAAACGGGAGTTTTTTCACTATCAATAGACTCTGCATCAATAGCGCCAGTCTTTGTATCCATTATACTTCTTATTATCCCATACTCTCCATAATAAACAAGTGATTGAATTATAGTCAATTCACCAATTTCCCCACCCAGTTCTTCGGCAATTATTTTTTCTAAAAACACTTTACTCTTGATGGCATCTTCTTCGTTTTCTGCATCTAACTCTTCAGTATCTTCTTGCTTTAATTTTGGAAGGCTTTCAAATTTGAGTGCTTTTTTAGATGTATCTTCCAAAAATGGCTTTTTACTATATTTTATCAATGAATCTTTTATAATATCAATTAATGATGTACCCGTCCCAAATAAATCAGATATATCTTCATCTTCGGCTGAGTATTTTTGCCTAATTTTAATTATATATGGACTTAAACTAATTTTGGACATCGTAAATACTTCCTAAATTATAAGGATTTGAAATAAATAATTAATAGGACAATATACAACTTTAAATGATGTGTAGTAATAAAAAGATTTCTAAATGTTCTCGCAGTCTGAGATTGGTTACCTTATGACATGTAAAATACAAATTTTTCAAGATTATAAGCACACAGAATTGATGAAATGAACTAAACTATTATTACCAGATAATTGATTGAAATAGAACATATGGAACACTTGCTAAATGTACAAAAAGGTAGTTGCGGCCGTATTTAATCCAAGCCCGTGCGCTCTGAAGTATACTACATTTCCACAGGTAAATGTCTAAGTGTATAAGATACTTTATCTAATGAGTAAAAAACATAACTATGCCATCCCCATTGCAGCAACCTCTTCAACTGGCACTTCAACAAGTTCCGGCTTCCTGCAATGTGTGCAGATTATTTTTCTGGTTTCTTTGTCTACTGAAGGAAAGTACACGAACTTTCCACAGCTAAAGCATATCCATCTTGATCTTGTTGACATGATTTGTTTCCTCCTAAATAGCTACAATGTAGCTACATGTATATATAATTGTCGCTACATTATAGCTACAAAATGGCCGCAAATCATTTAATATGTGAATACATTGTAACCACAATGGAAATCAAAACAGATGCGTATCAAGTAATTGAAAAAACTGTAAAATCGAGTGGTAATTCAGGAAGAGTTTATGTTCCTAAAGAATGGGTGGGCAAAAAAGTAAAGATTTTACTTATGGAACCACTTGATTAGGCCCGCGCATTGCACTGTACAGATATGAAGTGTTCTAACTGCTCCAACTCATAAAGTAATTGCGAGAAGCTTAGGCACCAATCAAAGTGGAACAGATAGAACACATGGAACACTTGCTAGGTGTACAGTAAGATAGAATGCATGGTACGCTTCTACCCTTTTATTAATATCATATTTTTATAATAATACTATAGTGTACGACTCACATCATACATTGCACTGTATAGATATGAAGTGTTCTAACTGTTCCATGTGTGTCTAATTTTTATAGTAGTCACTCGAACAGATTACGATTCAAGAATCTGCTTCATTTTTTCCTCTATTAATTTGTTGATTTTTGATTCCATTATTGATGAAAAATCAATGTTATTTATCGTGCTTTCATGTTGGCTTTGATTTGTAGATGTATCTTTTCCAGTTGTGACTCCGTTAGCCTTTAGAATAGCATCATCAACATCTCTTCCCGAGAGGTGAACATAGACAGCAGGCATATCTGAGCCTTGTACCCATCCAAAATATAGGTTCATTTGAGCTTCAGTCAAATAGTTAGCCATATATGTACATCTGGAATGACGGAAAAGATGGGGATGAACCTTTTTGTTAATTCTGGCTTTCGTCGCTATTTTCTTAAGTCTCATGCGGATTGCATCATATCTTAGCATCTCTAAGGAATCACTTTTCTTGTCAAATTTAAACCAGAGTGGAGCATTTGGATTTTCCCTCTCAGGGTGAACCTTCAACCATTCTTTGAGGTACTCAACACTCCATACAGCTCTGACCCTTCTGAAACCTGTTTTGCCGTTTAGTTTAATGATTGCACCGCGCTCATCAAAAGTAAGATGTTTAATCAGCAAATTTCCAACTTCACCCACTCTTGCTCCGATATCCCATAGCAAAGCAATTAGGGCCTCATCTCTTTTGTTTGTTGAATGATCAATCAATCTCAGTATTTCTGACTCTGTTAGGATATCCTCTGGCGATTTCTGATTTTTCTTTTTTATAGTTGTGGATATCCATTTTGTTGGGGCTGGATTGTCTTCTTTAAACATCCATTTATAGAATTTCTTCAATGCAACTTTATAATCATGTTTTGTCCACTCACTTTTATCTGACCTTTCTAAGCTTGAAATGTATTTTCGGATTTCCTTTTCGTCAGCTTTATCAAAATCAAGATTCAGTGACAAAGCAATGTTTTTTAATGATGAGATGTATTTCAAAACTCGGTGTTCACCTAGTCCTTCAGTAAAGCAGTAATCAGCAAAGAATGCTATTAATTCTTTATTTACGGCCGATACATTGGATTTCTCTAAAGATTCTAGCCTTGCATTTATGTTTATTTTATAGATTCCATTACTCATATTTTCAATCCTTCTTGAAATATGGGCTCTGGTCCTCCAAATCGCGCATTTTTCAGACAAAAACACTGTGATTCGGTGGTATAGGGAAATAGCGTCTCCTTGGAATGACGGCATCGTGGCTTAATCCCACCCGAGGCTCTTTACTATTCTAAGTTTCAATATCACAATCTTAGATTACATTCTGTTGTTTTATTGTAACTATTCAGCCTACCACAATTAGCCTATTGATACTGATTTAATCAAAACGGAGATGTTTGCTCACTAACAACCTAAGAATCAAAAAAGCAATCAATGGCAACAATCAAAATTAATGATCCTAATAAAATGTAGGTCTCAACTTTTTGTCAAGATTGCTATTGATAGTGTTTTTATCAGGCTGAATAGTTACGTTTTATTTAGTAATTAACTCTAAACCTGTAAATGATTTTTTGAATATTTGAGTCATCCTTATTTTTGAGCAAAGCTCTTTTTTGAAAAAGTGACAGGCTGAATTACTGCGTAAATCAACCTTTTAGTAAGGGTTGGTGTGTCAATACGCCTTTCGTCGTATTCACACAAGTGAAGAGATCAAAAAAAGAGATATTCATTTAGTGTGCTATGTGCAGCAGGTGTGTTTTATTGACCTGCTTTTATCATGGCTATCAATTTTTCATCGACATCCTTTATTTTTGCATCAGTAACTTTCCCTACTTCAGCAATAATTATGTCTTTTGTTGCGGTGAATAGTTTATTTGTTCGAATTAGACTATCTACTTTGAGGTGGCCATCAGCAAAATCGTCTTTTCTTAAAGGCACTTCATAGCCGTCCAGACGATGGTTCGATGTTATCTGACAGAGTATAACGTCTTCTCCTGCTAGATCCACAATAACCAGTGCAGGTCTTTTCTTCGATGCTGTCAGATCCGAAAACGGAAATGGCAAAATTACAACTGTTCCTTTGCTTGTTCTCAAGCTGTTACTATGTTCGTTCATAGATAGTCCCATGCTTCATCTTCTTCAGGTGTATCCCAAAGTTTTGCAAGAGCCTTTTCTGATGCTATAGCAGTGCCCATTCTCTTTTCAACATCATCAAGTGGCCGAATTTCTATATGAGAATCTGTGGCTATTACTGCAACGCGATGTCCAATATCAAAATTACCTGTACGCATGGAAGCAGGAATTACGATCTGACCCTTGCTTGTTATAGTTGCAGTCCTTATTTCTTGAATTGACAAAACATGTCACTCCTTAATTCTTTTTCTTTTTCTTTCGGTTTTTGCCTTACATGGATTACATGTAAGATAAGTAATACAAGGTTAACTCAACATATAAAGTTGATGTTCAAAGATTATTTTGATCACAGGTTGGAAATATTATTTGATTTTTACAGGCTGATAATCTCTGTTTCAGGTGGAGTTTTTCAAATAAAAATCCAGTTGGAAATGGTGTTGCAGGGCGATGCTGGAATACAGGTATTAATCGTGTACCTAAGGGAATATAGGAAAAAAGCCACGTGCGCTGCGAAGCAGCGCAAATGCTGGGTATGTGGGATTTTTTAATTGAAGTTCCGTTTTGTAAAAAACGATATCAAAGAGCTTATAATGTGGAATTTGTAAAGGGAAATAACAGTACCAAAGATAGGATGAATTGCACCGGAAACTATGGGTAAATAGAATTTGATTTTTTTAGAAAAGTATATAACCTTAAAAAAAACATTTTAAGTCAAATGGAATTTAATGCACGAACTGTCTTTATAATATTGTCTATTTTTTTGGCTCTGTAGAAATCCTCTAAATTATGGGACAAATAACCGTATGCAATTATTCAAAATGCACTCGATGATATTGATATAATTTGTTAAATTAAGTCCACAAATACTGATTTTGATAGGTTTTCTACAGAGCCGTAAAAATGTAAATACTACAGAAAACCAATAAATTTAATATTGGTATTTTTGCATTCTTCTTTTTTGTATAGCTTATGCTCTTCAGACAACACGGCTATACCTCATTGTATTATGATTAGACCTTACAGCAATCTTACGAGTAATGCCAAGTTCTTTAAATTCCTTGGACAGTCGTTTAGACTGCTGATACGTATCAACAACTAAAGGTTCAAGATCAGGATAACGTTTAGGTTTGATAGGTTTCAGGTTCTTATTGCGTTCCTTAAAAGGACGAATAATATCAGAAACTATAAAGATATGACCAAATATCCTTTTGAAACCAACATTAAAGACTGAACAGAAATTAACAAGAGACTCTTTTTCATATTATCAATATCGATAACTTTTTAGTTTTCAGTTATGTCTCTAGTCTGAATTTATTTGTTGTATGGTCTAATTTAAATTTTGAGATTTTATTTCATATTGGGGTATTTTGTCGTTTATACTCGACAAAAAACAGTTATTTCATCGTTTATACTCGATGAGTATATAAGCAGAAAGGCCCAATTGTTATTCATGGACACCAGGGATAAACTGAAAAGTACTATTATTGACTGGCAGGGGAGGGAGTTACCACCGCTTCAAAGACGTAAATATGAGCTAAACATTGATACGCCTTATGTAAATGATATTGTGGGTGTCAGGAGATGTGGTAAAACCTATTACATGTATCAGTTGATGTCTGAATTGCTTGAACAGGGTGTAGCAAAGAACAATATATTGTATTTGAATCTTGACGATGACAGGCTGCAGCCACTTAATGGAGATGAACTTCAACTCCTAATCGAGACATTCAGGGAAATGCAGGAGATATCCGAAGAAGATCGTTTGTACATTTTCCTGGATGAAATCCAGAACTTTCCTTCATGGGAGAGATGGGTCAAAGGCATATATGACAGAAAACAAAATGTGAAGATTGTAATAAGTGGTTCAAATGCATCCCTGCTTTCACAGGATATATCCACACTGCTTACTGGCAGACATCTAAGCACAAGAATGTTCCCTTTCAGCTTTGTGGAATTTCTAAATTATCATTCGATAACCTACGATGTGAAAGAACTTCCCTATTCCGAAGACAGAGCAATTATCAAGCGTAAGTTCACAGAATATCTTAAAAATGGAGGATTTCCTGAGACTATCGTCTATCCATCTATCCAGCATCGGGAAATATTACAGTCGTATTTCGACGACATCATATATCGTGATATTATCTCAAGATACGGGATACGCAATCCTCTTACCTTCAAGGACCTTGCATTGTTCTGCATATCAAACATCGCAAAACCACATACTTTCAATTCTCTCAAACGGCTGTTTGCCAATTATTCATCTCTCAGTACAGATGCCATAATTAATTACCTTTCATATCTTGAAGATACCTTTTTGCTTTTCAGTATCCGGCATTATGATGAATCATTGAAGCAGCAGATGAACAAACCCCGGAAGTTGTATTGCATAGATACAGGTATGATCAATGCAGTCTCCTTTAAACTCTCCTCCGACACCGGAAGATTATACGAAAATCTGGTTTTCATCCAGCTTTTACGCTCTGGTGATGAAATATATTACTGGCAAAATCAGAAAGGACACGAAGTTGATTTTGTAATGAAGAAAGGACTTGAACCAACCCAATTGATACAGGTATGCTTTGATCTGTCTGACCCCAAAACCAAAGAACGTGAGATAAATGGTCTTCTGGCCGGGATGAAGAATTTTAAGATGAAAGAGGGTATTATCATCACTTCAGATGATTTTGGCGAGGAGATTGTTGATGGGAAGAAGGTGAGGTATGTGCCATTGTGGTATTGGTTGTTGGAAGAGGATGGTGTTTTGGGGGTATAATACGGTATATTACATAATCACCACTCTAAAAAAAAGGTAACTATTCAGCCTGATAAAAACGCTATCAATAACAATCTTGACAAAAAGTTGAAACGTAAATTTCATTAGGATCATTTATTTTGATTGTTGCTATTGATTGCTTTTTTGATTGTTAGATTGTTAGTGAGCAGACATCTCTATTTCGATGAAATCAGTACCAATAGGCAAATCGTGCCAGGCTGAATAGTTACCTTTTTTTGTAACTATTCAGCCTGATAAAAACGCTATCAATAACAATCTTGACAAAAAGTTGAAACGTAAATTTCATTAGAATCATTTATTTTGATTGTTGCTATTGATTGCTTTTTTGATTGTTAGATTGTTAGTGAGCAGACATCTCTATTTCGATGAAATCAGTACCAATAGGCAAATCGTGCCAGGCTGAATAGTTACAAAGAAACATTCAATATGGGATCTCAAGTGCATGGATTATTTTTTCAGTGTTCTCGGGATTATTGAATATAAGACGGATATTTCCATTTTTGAAATAGTAGAGTCTCATTCTTTCATCAATGTGGGATTGGCCGGGATGTATCTCTATTCCTTTTGCTTTGGAGGGTGGGGTGGTGTTCAGGGTTATGTCAACAAGCTTTCCAAGGCTTTCAAGGAAATTGATGGACTGTTCGGGATTTTTTAGTGCTTTTAATTTTATTACCGTTTTATTCCTTGTTTCCAGTGTTTCTGAGGAAGAAGCGTAACTGACAGGTATGAGACGCCTGCAATCACTCTTAATCCTTTTTAGAATATGATTGTCGTTCTGGAAATACTCGGTTTTTAAATGTTCAGCTATCCTGAAGGCATCATAGGTTTCCATGTTGTCGATAAATCTTAGAATGCTGTCATAGTCTACAGAGATCATTGGGTAATTTTTACTTTCGATCTGGATTATTTGATTTAAGAAGATTTCCCTGATGTTGTTTATGGCCTGATTGAGGTTAACGGAGTCAGTAAAAGGAAACAGGAACAAAGACTGCCGACTGGAGGAGGGGATAATACTTCCAAGATGAGTATTGATCTCTCTGATATTCTCTTTTGTTTCTTTCTGAGCATTGTACAATAGTCCGATCGTTTCATTCTGCAAGGAATAAGTCGTTGTTCTAAGATCGTTATTGTCTTCGGCCATCAGGCGTCCTCTTAGCATTAAAATTATATATATTTTTACTGAGGAAAAGGATGAACCTGGCCTATGTTCAATCTAGTTAGGTCTGCTCAATTAATAATCAAAATAAACTGATGTAAAAAAAGTGGAGTGAAAGATCACTCCAGAATAATCTCGTTCTGCGGTTCCCATGCAGGCTGGTTTATGGAAAGGAACTCAAGGTCAACATCTCCGGTATTCTCGATGTATTGCTTTGCGTTTGCAGGCACGAGGACAAGTTGTCCTTTATTCAGTTCAAATGGTACGTCCTCTATGTAGAGCATGCCTTCACCCTCAAGAACGTAATATGTTTCCGGGTTCTTCATAATGAGGGTATCAAGGGTAGCACCTGTTTTAACTGTAAAATGTGCAATGCTGTAATCCATGTCCATACCCATTTCAACTCTATTCGGGTTGATCAGGTTTCTAACGGTTGCATCTCCAAAGTGATTGATATCATCGATGTCTTCAAGATTTTTATCATAGACGAAGTCATCTACGTAGAAACCGGAACCTACAAGATATGTCTGATTATCGATAGAAACTTTCTTGATAAATGTGGATTTTGTAGAAGGTTCTGTTTCACCTGGTTTTGGCCATTCATAATTGATCCATCCCTCGCCTTCTTCACTTAAAGCCGTCTCGATGAAGATTCTGCCTATGGGTTTGGCGTTGAAGTCTTGAAGTTCGCTCATATCCTCGCCTTCCCTGTTCACTTCGGGTGGGTAGACGACACGTAGCCCGTCAGCCTTCCAGACAAATATGTAGGACTCATTGTGGAACCACTTGCTATCATTCCCTCTGAATTCAGGAAATGCCAGCTCTCCTTTTTCATCGATGAGTTCAATAGCAGCATTGACCTGCGATATTGTATAGTCTTTCTGGGCTAACAGTTCGTTCTGTTCTTCTTCAATTATTTGTTCTTCCTGTTCAATAATAACTGTCTCTTCTGACTGCACGCAACCGGCAACTGCCAGCAAGAGAACAGTAATGAACAGAACACTAAATATATTTTTAAAACGGTTCATATTGTAACACCTGTCAAATTAAAAGTAAAATACTAAAAATGTTAATTTCCATTTGATACAGTTCATCCGGATTGTGTCCAACAGTTCTAAGTTGGAGTAATCAGGATTTCCCGGAAGCTCAAATTAGTGCAATCTATGTTGGATTTCTGTTGTCCCGGTTCAGTCCTAAGCTTTACATGTGGGGGGTGCTTGTATTTGAGTCAACAACTTCTACTAAACCCCTATTATCGGTGACAGGCTATATTAATTAATACTATATTTATGTTGTTAATGTAAGGGAAGATTCTGTTCGACAAATGTTCATCACAATCAAGGATTATTATGGACCGGCCATTTCATCTTTTTTAAATGTGAAAAATGCTTTATCCTAGTTATTACATAAATATATTGTTAAGGAGTGGGTATTTTTGCAAAGTGAAATATACAAGAAAATAATGGTTGCAACCGATGGTTCTGAAAATGCAAGTAAAGCAGCACTTTCCGGAATCGAAATTGCAAAGCTTGCCGGAGCGAAACTTTATGCTTTGAATGTAATGCCGATGATACCACATGCCTCTTATTTTGGGGTGCCTATAGAACCGCCTAAAAAGGTATCTAAGGATGAGAAAAGTTTGCATGAACATTTTGAAAAAGATGGGAAAAAAGCACTGGATGCCGTGAAGGAGATGGGTACAAGGGCAGGTATAGAGGTAGAAACAGTATTAGTTGATGGTCATCCCGGATCTGAGATCATAGATTTTGCTGAGAATAACGATATAGATCTTATCGTTATGGGCACATTGGGAAGGACCGGTCTGGACAGAGTGATTCTTGGAAGCGTGGCAACGGATGTCGTCAGGCACGCAAATACACGTGTTCTCGTCGTCAAATGATCTTTACATCTTTCTTTTTTTGTAATCGTAGTTTATTGGGTCAAAGTGCGGATTGTGTTCGTTCAGGTGCTTTGTCTTCTATGTACGATTCAGTTTCTGTAAATTGTTTTGTCTAGTCGACAAAAAGAGTGTATTCTATCGACTATACTCGATAGCTATCTAAGTAGAAAACTCTAATTCATATTTGTGGATACCAGGAAGAGTCTCGCATGCCTCATCACTTCTTCCCTCTGCTTCTCTTATCCCTTATATAAACAACAACACTCTTCCCTGCGCCATTCTGTGCTCTTTTATCGATATCAAACAGATTTGTTGCTTCAACTAATTCCCCTAGCTTCTTGTAGCCGTAGTTTCTGGGGTCAAAATCGGGGCTGCGTTTGATGAGGTTTCCGCCAACTTCTGCTAGGAAAGCCCATCCATCTTCATCTGCTGAATCTTCCACTGCATTTCTCAGGTGATTCACAAGTCTTGTGTTTCCTTTGAGTTCATTAGTTTTCCTTTTTTCAGTTTCTGGTGATGCAGGGATATCTTCAGTATCTGTTTTTTGTTTTCTCAGAATTTCAGTATAAATGAACTTATCGCATGCTGAAATAAAAGCCATTGGAGTTTTCTTTTCACCGAAACCATAGACTTTCAGACCTGCCTCCCTTATTCTCTGCGACAGACGTGTGAAATCACTGTCACTTGAAACAATGCAGAACCCATCCAGTTTCTCTGTATAAAGCAAGTCCATGGCATCAATAATAAGTGAGCTGTCCGTTGCATTCTTGCCAGTGGTGTAAGCGAATTGCTGTATGGGCTGAATGGAATGATCGAGCAGGGAATTTTTCCATGAGCCCAGGTTTGGTGATGTCCAGTCCCCATAGATCCTTTTGACACTGGCAACACCATAAATTGCAATTTCATCCAGCAATCCTTCTATTATTGATGGTTGGGCGTTGTCGGCATCTATTAACACAGCCAGTTTATCCTGGGTTCCATTATTTTCCATTCTTAGCACCATCTTCTACGCTTAAACGACATCGAAGAATTTCACTGCGAAATCTACTGATGATCTTTCCTCAAACCCTTCATTCTTTCAAGTTCAGTTTCAAGTTCCTGTATTTTTCTCTCATCTAGCCTGTCCGACATGTCAGAAAGCTCCTGACTTGCCATCTTTGTTGAACTATGCAGCTTATCAACGACATTTTTCTCCAGGCACAGCTTCTTTCTTTTTGTCTCACTGATAACGTCACCAACAAGGATCTTGCCTTCTTCTTTGTTGATCCCATGACTATGAGCCTTGTTCTTCAGGAAATCTCTGACTTTTTCTTGTGACAATGCGGCAAGGGTGGCACCGAGAACCGCTGCTCCTCCCAAAAGACCTGCTTTCTTCATTTTATCCATATTTAAACTCCCACTGATTCGTATCGTTTTATGTTTTTGACAACGTTCAAATCCTTCCGGTCAAAGTTGGCAACTCGAAGATCAAACGTTGCTGTAAGGATGCTATACCCTTGCATCCTCAGTCCACGATAGAATTATTGGAAGTTCAATCTATATTAATACAATGGCATGAGGATAGTAATAGTAATTTATAAGTTCAATTATAAAAATGGTTATTGAACATAGCAGGACTTTTTCGTAGCATACATGATTACTAACGATGAGCAGAAACAAAATGATGAATTTAGTTCTGCCAAATTATTTAATGAGTAGTGTCATAGTTATTTTGAGTAAATATGAAGGTCAACGATCTTAAGGCTATTCTAAAATTCAGTGCAAAGGAAGAGGCATTTTTTGGCAGGTTTGATCTTCCTAAAGATGCCTTCTATCCAATGATCCTTTCTTTGAAGATTGGTGGTGCCTGGAGTTATTCCACAGATGACCTTAAAGGCATCTCAGTTATGAAGGTATTCACTACCTACGATGAAGAAACTAACACAGGTCATACTGTAGAGGAAATATATCTCCTTTTGGATCCGGAATATGTGTCGAAGGAAGGAACTGTTCACCGGCTGGAAAAATGTGGTGGCAGGGATGAAAGGGCTCTGGTGACAAGGCCATATTCAGTGACATTGAAAGCAAAAAGGATAATTGTTGCATCTGTGAGTACAGAAAAGAAGAAGATATTTATCAAAGAGCTTGATCAAAACACAGTTTCATTCACTGGTCCGTCTGCTTTTTACGCTGCCCATGAGATGGAACACTTAGAACATATCGGAATAGATGGACTTCCAATGTGGGCTTTTGAGTATGAAGAATTGAAAGGTTGATGGTGCATCTGTAAATATGTATTAATCTCTACAAACATCTTTATATGCGTTATACATGCTTAAAAATAAGCAAAAACAGTTATTCAATAAAGTGTTACTAACTACAGGTACTAATTATATCAAACCGTGCTGGAACCTATAAGGGTGCGGAAATTAACACGTTGAATATGTGATATTGAATAAAAAAGGTGCTAATATGGGAATGCTAGATGACGTCAAATCAAAGAAAAAACAGAAAGCTGCTGAAAATTGGATGAAAATGGCTGAATCGGCCAAAACACTTGAAAAGCAAATAGAATACTATACCAAATCACTGGACATAGATCCCTATAATGCAGAGGCATGGTTCAAGAAGGGCAAAGGCCTGGAAAGACTTGGACAGTTTGAGGAAGCTAAAAGATGCCTTGACCTTGCAGTCGAAATTGATCCGGACTATCAGGGGCTTATTAGTCAAAAATATGAATCAAATGCTTCTCCAGCTCCTCTTGTAGATGATGGTGCAAGTTTTGTTTCATCCCCTTCTGAACCAGTTATTGAAGATGAACAGGACACCGGGGAATGGATAGCTGAAACACCGGACACTATCATTACAGAAGAAGAAGAAGAAGAAGTGCTTAAGGAGGATGAATATTCTTTCACCCCGCCTGTTGGGGAAGAATCGATATTCAGCAATGCAATATCAAGTTCAGATGAAGACAATGGCTCTCCTGCAATGATTAGGGAAGAAGAGGATGATGATGTTTTTGGCAGCAGTCAGGAAGGATCATCTGTAATATCTGAACCCGACATAATTTCGGAAAATGGCCACATGGCTGCTGACGAGGCTTCTTCATTTGCATCATCTATCTCCCCTGAAGTTGAAGAAGTAGTGGTGAATGAAAGAGAGGATACGTTCTCATCCGATCAGGCATCAACTACCCCGGAAACTCCTTCATCTTTCAAAGCTGAAGAAAATGTTATTAGCAATAAGGAAACTGTAGTCTCAAAATCAGCTAGTATCAGTTCTCCCTCGGCAGCTATCTCCAGGAAACCTCAAATGGATAAAATGAAAGCTGCATCACTTCCTTCTTCAAAACCCATCAGTAGTTCAAGGCCAGTTGCAATCTCCAGCTCCGAGATAGTAGATATCAGGATACCATTGAATGAAACAATAAAATTCTGGGCAATAGGTATTATTGCAATGCTTATTGTTCTGATAATCTCCTCAATAATTTGAAGATGATCTGGAAGTTTCAGGAAATGTACTTGGATGCAGTTATCGAATGATGTAGAGGGTTCCGACATCATTTCTTCTTTTTTAAAAAGTGTAGTCGATTGAATGTTTCCACGTAACAAATTCCTACTTTAGCGGGAGTCTTCTTCCATTTAGGAATCATTCTAATACTCATCCTTATCTATAATGAAAACAAAACAGTCCCACTGATGTTCGGACGATTCAGGTGTAATGATAATGTGTTCTACGGTGAGGTGAGTGGCAATACAGTAACTTCACAGGAAGGTGCAGTTGTGGAGTATAAACTATCAGAGTTAGAGGTGCTGCCACCGTCAAATCCTTCTAAGATCGTATGTGTGGGTCTGAATTACCATGACCATGCAGTTGAACTTGGTCTTAGCGTCCCCGACGAGCCAATACTTTTTATCAAACCACAATCTGCTGTTATTGGGCATCATGGGAAGATTATTTATCCCAAGGTTAGTGAAAGAGTAGACTATGAAGCCGAACTTGCAATAATTATAGGTAAAAAATGCAAGAGTATAAGTTATGAACGGGCTTACGATGTAATTGCCGGATTCACATGTTTCAATGATATCACGGCCAGGGATCTCCAGAACAAGGATGGCCAGTGGACAAGATCCAAGAGTTTTGACAGCTTTGCACCAGTGGGACCTTTCATAGTTCCGGCAGAAGATTTTGAAGCAGATAATGCATCCATAAGTACACGAGTCAACGGAGAAATAAGGCAGGATTCAAATACTTCTAATCTTATCTTCGATGTACCTTATCTCATTGAATTCATATCCGGGATAATGACACTGGAAGTAGGCGACATAATAGCAACAGGCACCCCTCCCGGAGTAGGTGAGCTCAATCCGGGCGATCTTGTGGAAGTTGAAATAGAGGGAATTGGAATTTTAGGAAACGAGGTTGTATAATGCTTTTCGATCAGATTAACAAGGAACTTGAACTTGCAGAACGTCATTTAATGGTCCTGAAGGTTGTAGTTAAACGTGGTCCTATCGGAATACTGAAGCTCGCAGAGGAAACAGGCATGCCTACCCATAAGGTACGTTATTCTCTTCGTGTCCTTGAACAGGAACAATTGATCAAACCTTCATCACATGGTGCCGTCGCCGGCGATTCTGTGGAACAATTCGTATCTGATTTTGAAATAGATATTGATGAACTGATCAGCATAGCAGAAGTAGTAAAAGATATTGGAAAATCCTTCTGACCATATATTTTAAGTTCAGTTCTTATAATTCATCCTACTATGCTTACAATACAGGGATTACGGAATTTTCCAATCCCATTGTATATATTAATCTGATTTTTTCGGAGAATACAGATGACTTTAACCGAGGATGACAAAAAAACAGTGGAGAAATATGCTCTCCAGAATGCAGTAAAATACGGACAGGCCCCTCAGATCGGAGCTGTTATGGGCCGTGTTATGGGAGAATGTCCCCACCTGCGTTCCAAAGCAAAGGAAGTAACTCCCTTTATTCAGGAAATACTTGGCGAAGTTTCAAAAGAAACACCAGAACAATGGCAAGCCAGGCTTGAAAAAATAGCCCCGGAACTTATTGAGGAATTATGTACCAAAAAAGAACCTGATAAGGGCTTGAAAGACCTGGATGTTGAAGAAGGCCAGCAGGTTGTAATGCGTTTTGCTCCAAACCCCAACGGTCCGCCAACACTTGGAAGTACCCGCGGTATTGTTGTGAACTCCGAGTACGTAAAGAAATACGGTGGCAAGTTCATTATACGCTTTGATGACACAGATCCACAGACAAAACGCCCGATGCTTGAAGCCTACGACTGGTACATTGATGACTGCAAATGGCTTGGGGCCGACCCTGATGAGGTAGTTATTGCCTCTGACAGAATTCCCATATACTATGACTATGCCAGAAAGCTCATAGAAATGGGACATGCATATGTCTGTTTCTGCGATGGTGCCGACTTCAAGAAATTCAAAGATGCAAAACAGGCCTGCCCTCACAGGGACACAAGCCCCGAAGAGAACCTTAAACATTGGGAAAAAATGCTTTCTGGAGATTACGAGGAAAAATCTGCGGTCCTGCGCATCAAGACTGATATCCGGCACAAAGATCCCGCACTAAGGGATTTTGGTGCATTCAGGATCGTCAAGACTCCTCACCCCAGACCGGATGTTGCAGATAAGTATTGCGTCTGGCCATTACTGGATTTCGAAGGTGCCATTGAGGACCACGAGCTCGGTATGACTCATATAATAAGGGGCAAGGACCTGATGGACAGTGAAAAGCGCCAGAGCTACATATATGGCTATCTGGGATGGACATATCCAAAAACCACCCACTGGGGCCGTGTGAAGATACATGAGTTCGGAAAATTCAGTACCAGTGGTCTGCGCAATGCTATTGAGGAAGGAGAGTATTCCGGCTGGGACGATCCGCGCCTTCCAACCCTGCGTGCCCTGAGAAGACGTGGCATAATGCCCGAAGCTATCCGCAAATTCATGATCGATATGGGTGTTGGAGAGACAGACATCAGCATCAGTCTCGATACACTTTATGCCGAGAACCGTAAGATCATCGATCAGAAGGCAAACAGGTATTTCTTCGTATGGAACCCGGTAAGCATTGAGATTACAGGTACAGAGCCCCGCACTGTGACCCCACCACTTCATCCAACTGAAGATAGGGGTACTCGCAGTATAGATGTAGGTTCAAAGCTATACGTATGTAATGATGATGTTGGGAAGTTTGAAGTAGGTTCAAAGATAAGATTGAAAGATCTCTACAACATTGAGATCACCTCCCTTGAACCTCTGCAGGCAAGTTACCTTGATGATTCCATTGAAACTGTCAAGAAAGAAAAAATGAGAATCATCCACTGGGCTCCGGTGGATGGAGTACCTGTAACAGTACTCTCACCTGATGGCACGTTCCAGGGTACAGGCGAAAGGCAGATAGCTACAGAGCTTGACAATGTAGTCCAGTTTGAGAGATTTGGGTTCTGCCGTATAGATGATGTGGACAAAGAAATTGTAGCTTACTATACGCATAAATAGAAGGGAATTCTTCTATTCCCTTTTTTACTCTATCAGTTTTATCCACAAACTCTTTTTTGTTGTTTATCGTATTCACATACTATCGAGGTTATTCTAATGCCAAAATTTCCACGTCCAATAATCGTGATCAGCAAATGTCTTGGATTTGCCGCCTGTCGATATGACGGAGAAATGCTACCATTCCAATTGGCTGAACCTATGAAACCTTTTGTTGAATTTATTGATATTTGTCCGGAGTGCGAAATTGGTCTGGGTGTTCCACGCAAGCCGATCCGCATAGTCACCAATGATCAGAAGCATCTTATACAGCCAGCTACCGGAAAGGATCTTACTGCTGAGATGGAGATTTTTGCAAGATCATATCTTGGGAAATTGAATGATTTTGACGGTTTCATTCTTAAATCTAAGTCTCCTTCATGTGGAATTGGGACAACTAAAGTTTTCCCTAACTCAGGTAGTAAAGAATACTTGCATGGTCAGGAAAATGGTTTTTTTGCAGATGCAGTATTAAGAGATTATCCGGACCTGCCTGTTATTGATGAAATACAGACAGATGATTCTATTCTAAGGGATCATTTCCTGGCCAGAGTATTCGCAATGGCATCCTTCAGGGAAATGTCATCTTCTACAAAGCTGCACGCATTGGTTGAGTATCATACAGAGAACAAACTTCTGTTCATGGCATACGATAAGCAGCTTATGACTGTCATGGGTAATCTTGTTGCAAACAAGGAGAATCTTCCAGTTGAGCAGGTTTATGAAAAGTACCTGTCCTTTTTATTGCAGATACTTTCAAAACCAGCTGAAACAGGTATTGTTGTTAATGCTCTGATGCATGCATTCGGTTATTTTTCCCGAAATCTTAGTGCCAGAGACAAATTCATCTTCATGCAGAAATTGCAAAAATATCGCGAAGATAATTCTTCCATATTTGAATTGAAAAAATGGTTCATATTTAAGGCAGAAGAGTTTAATGCAGACTATCTTTTGAAGCAATCCTTTTTCCGGCCTTATCCTCCTGAACTGTCCGGCAGTTTGCAGATAGTTTGATATGTTTTAAAAATCCATATTGTATTGTCGGTGCATTATTTATCAGGGGTATGCACAAAAGGAGGATATTGTCGTGGAAGAGAATAATATCGAAGCAACTGATATTCAGGGATCGGATGAAGGCGAAGAGGAAGAACTGATAGAAGTATGTCCTGTCTGTGGCAGTCCGGATCTCTATTATGAGACCGGGGGGATTGAAGGTCTTTACCACTGTAAATACTGTGGTTATATTGGTGGATTCGTTATTGATGCCAACCAGAAAATGATGGCTCTTATACGTGAAGAATACGAGCGCAAGCTCCGTATTTCTGAATAAAGACTTTCAGTTATTGTCCTTGATAAGTACACAAAAAAAGTAAAGAGTAGGTGGTTAAAACCACCTGAATATTAAGTTAAGCAGCTACAGGAAGAGCTTTAACTTCTGTCTTCCTGATCTCCACCCTTCTAAGCGGGTAGATGAACTTTGCATTCCTGTAGATGTTTGCGGAAAGCTTGCCCATGATGGCTTCTTCGATGAACTGCTCGAAGTTAAGCTCTGCAGCACGTTCCCTTACAATCCTGTCCATGACTTCCCTTATAGCCTTTATCTGGCTTGTTCTTGCTCTCTTAACAGTGAAGCATATAGGCTTGACTCTGATAAGGTAACCATCCTTTGTTGTCACGTCGAGATTTGTGTCAATTCTTGAGGTCTGGCGCTTGACAATGGAACGCAGGTAATCGGTTGTGATCTCGTGACCAATGAATCTGGTGTTGGCAACATCACCATTGACTTCACTGACTTCGAGCTTAAGCTTTGTGTTGTGCTTGGTAAAATCGTTTGCGATTTCGCCAACAGTTGTCTCTACAACACGGCCGATAAGCTGCTCTGGTTCTTCTGCAGGGGTCACTCCGATATTTGTCCTGCTGATGAATTCAGGTGTTTCTACATTATACCATGTTTTTGACTTCCACTTGTCTAACTTTCTCTGTGCTTTCTTTGCCAAGAAATTCCTCCGGGTAAATATTATTTAATGATGGATGTAATTCTAATGATATATTGTAATTGTTTAACTAGCGATCAGAATCTGATTCTGAAATAATGTATGAACTGATAAATTGGCTCTCTATACTATGCATGTCTCTATATAAAGAAATCGGTTACTGGTTTCAGCAAAGAGTATGGGTGATTGTGAGTGACAAAAAGTATTTTATTAATAAATACTTCTCTATGACATTCACAATTGTAAATCTAATATCAAGAAAATGTTTCTTGTGGCACATAGGAGTGTATTATATATGGATCATCCACTGCAAACAATCAGGGAAACAAAACCACTGGTACATCACATTACTAACTGGGTAACGATATACGATTGCGCGAATATGACAAGAGCATTTGGTGCACTTCCGGTAATGGCTCATGCTCCAGAGGAAGCCGCAGACATGACGGGTATTGCGTCTGCGCTTGTACTTAACATCGGTACACTTACAACCGAGCTTGTTGATGTAATGATTATCTCGGCTACCGCTGCAAACGAAAATGACATACCTGTGGTACTGGATGCTGTCGGTGTTGGAGCAACAAAATTCAGGGATGAGATGGCTGCAAAGATACTTGATTCAGCACATATTGACATAATCAAAGGAAACTATTCCGAAATCGCAAAACTGGCAGGTGAAAATGCACAAACCAGGGGAGTTGAAGCAACTGCAATTGATGCCGACCCGAAGAAAGTTGCAAGCGATTTTGCAAACTCAAGGTCATGTGTTGTTGTTATGACAGGTAAGGAAGACATCATCAGTGATGGGAAGAAAACCTTTGTTGTAAAGAATGGTCATGATTCAATGGGTTCAGTTGTAGGAACCGGGTGCATGGCTGCATCGGTTATTGGCTCTTTCGCCGCGGTCAACACAGATTATTGTGATGCAGCAAAGGATGCTCTGTGCTATTATGGAATATCCGGGGAACTTGCATCTGAAAAGGCGATGGGTCCCGGAACTTTCAAGATGCATTTCTATGATGAGGTATTCACCCTTTCAGATGAAAAAGCTTTGTCCATGCTAAATGTTGAAGAGTTCTGATCGGACTATTCAGGGATGTTAATAATGAATCACAAAGGATCACTGCTGGAAGTTATCGATTTCTACCTAGTGACAGATTCAGGTCTTTCGAAAAAAGGAACTCTCTCTGATGTGGAGAATGCAGTTGCAGCAGGATGCAGGATTGTCCAGTATAGAGAGAAGTCCGGGAGTACAAAGGACATGATCCTTGAAGCTGCACAGATTAAGACTCTGTGCGGTAATGAGGCAATTTTTCTGGTAAATGATCGGGTAGATGTCGCTCTGGCAGTAGATGCTGATGGCGTACATATCGGGCAGGATGATATGTCAATTGATATGGCAAGGCAGCTTATGGGACCGGATAAGATTATCGGACTTTCGGTCAGCAATGTTGAAGAGGCCCTTGATGCCGAAAGAAGCGGTGCTGACTATGTGGGACTAGGCCCGATATTTGATACTGCTACTAAGAAGGATGCTGGAGATGGTATCGGCCCTGAAAGTATAAGGTTTGTGAAGAATTCTGTAAATATTCCAGTTGTTGCGATCGGTGGCATCAATAAAGAAAACTGCACAAGTGTTGTCCGGGGTGGTGCCGACAGCCTTGTAGCTATCTCTGCAGTAGTTTGCAGTGATGATGTGAAAAGAGAAACAAAAGAATTCATTAATCTTGTAAGACTGGTCAAGGGACAGGAACAGTAAGATAAAATTGTATTGTTATTTTAAAAAAGAAATGGATTTTGATGGGATATTATTCCCATCAAAACAAAAAATCAAAGGAACCTGATTCCCTCGGGGATTTCTCCTGCTCTTTTCCTGAATTCCTCAGGCCAGTTCTCAGGGTCCAGTCCCTTCTGTGCAAAGAATGCTGATGCCCATCTCTCAAGTCCCACTCCTGAACATCCGGACCAGAGTTCCTCACCGGACTGGCACTTGACATTGAATCCAGACGGGTATTTGTTACCGTTTACGCTGACGTTCTGGAATTCCAGCCATTCTCCATCCTCGCCACGGTATGGCAGTACAGCTTCATAGTCGGTAGTACCGGTTTCAGTCTGTTCGGAAACTCCGGTAAGTCCTTCCTGTGCCATGAACCATGGTGTGACCCATGCCTTTCTCCATTCCAGGTCGAGTATCTCATTGAAGATATGCATGTACTTGTCATGCAGCCTTGAAGCAGTCTCAAGGACCTGGTCTTTGTTACCTACCCACAGGATTTCTATCCTGTGGAACTCGTCCACACGTTCCATGCCGTGAATTCCTCCACTCTCATACCTGTGTGAGGTTCCTGATCTGTCAAATACCTTAATCGGGAACTCATCGGTTGGAACAGTCTCGCCCTGAAGATATGTCCAGAAGGGTGGACACTGAGCATAGCACATTCCGCCGATCGGGTCTCCGATCTTATCCTTGATTAGTGATGTAGGGACCTCATGGGTTACCTTGTAGTGGTCAATGACCTCTTCCCAGAACTCAGGGTCACGCGTCTTAGGAGGGCATACGTAATATATCTCCGGATAGACACCTTTTGCATGTCCTGATTTCTGCCAGACTTCCCATGGAACAAGTTTAGGGAATATCATCTCCCTGTATCCCAGTGGTTCAAGCAGCTCTTCAAGCACTATCTTTTCAAAGGTTCTGAACATCCTTGTGGACTGCGGACCATGAATCCACTGTCCTCTGCTGGCACCTCTTTTAAGCCATCCGGCCTCCATCATTGCCTTAGTAGGGTCTTCGGTGAACTTATGCTCCTTTTTCTCGCTTTGCCAGAGGATGTGCCAGTGCTCGGTCTTTCCTCCGTATGAATGCTGTTCGATCTTGTCTTCCATCAGGGAAAGTATCCTGTCAGGTACACGGTTTGACATTGCAGCTTCATCAACATCGAGTTCAAGCCTGACAACTCCGTCTTCGTATCCCATCTTTGTAACATATGGTATTTTCATCTGAGGAAGTTCATTTTCAGATGGTACTTCAATTGAGTACGAGTCAACCTCTATTCCACGGATTCCTATCTTGAATCCTTTTCCAAGTTTTCCGGCAAGTGGCTTTCTCATACGAAGTAGTGCATCATGCACACGCACATGCCTGCCGGATTCTATAGTAAGGCTTATCCTGTCTCCCTCAACTTTCCATGCAGTGACTTTTGCTCCCTGTCCCTCAGGTGCTCCCTTTGTGAGTATGGTTTTGTTAGCCTCATCGATGTATTCACCGATAACATCTACCGCTTTTGTTGCATCGGCACTTGTCTTCAGTGAACATTCCAGCTTGAATTTGAAATTGATTACAGCTCCGACACCATCAGGTTTGTCTGCTGGACAGCATTCATCTCTTTTCTTTGCTTCCATTATGATTCCATTCCTCTTTGTGATTTTGATAATTTAGTGGCGATAAGTAAGTTATGATGCCTGATTTCCACAAATAGTTTTCTTTGTCGGGTTACTTTATGCATGATGTATCTTTTGATAATTAAGAACTTCTCTTTATGCCATCCAGGAGTTATTCTTTTAACGGAAAAAAACATCTAAGTCAGAAATGAGGGTCTGATATGAATGTTCTAATACTGGGTGCGGGAGCTGTCGGTCTTTCCATAGCCGCAAAGCTCTCTACTGTATGCAATATACATGCAGTATCCCGAAAACGACATGCAGACCGGATTATTTCTCATGGTTTCATGATGTCCGGGATGTGGAGCGAAGGTACATACAGTTTCAGTTGCTCGGAAGCTGTTCCTGAAGACATGAATCCTGATTATGTATTCATTACTTGCAAATCGACAGGTACTAGGGATATCTGTAACCAGTTCTCTGATTTGCTGAAGGGTCGTGAGGTTATCAGTATGCAAAACGGCCTTGGTAATGAAGAGATCATTTCAGAGTACACGGATCATGTAATTGGTGGCACCATTATTACGGGCTTTGAGTGGAAAGGGAATGCACAGGTCCATGTTTCAGTCGAAAGTGGTCCGATGAACCTTGGAAGGTTCCCTTCAGGTCTTGATGAGAATGTAATGGAACTGGTCACACTATTAAAGGAAGCTGGCATGAAAGCGGAGGCTACAGATAATATCAGGAGTTCCATCTGGTCCAAGGTTCTTTACAATTGTGCCCTCAATCCACTTGGTGCCGTGATGGGTGTTCCTTATGGAAGGCTCAATAATGCTCATGCATGGAGTGTCATAGAGAATATTGTAACGGAAGCTTTTATGGTGGCAGAGGCTGACTCGGTATCTTTGCCATGGAAAAGCGCAAAAGAATACCTGAAACACCTGCATGACATCCAGCTTCCAAATACTGCTGGGCATCACTCATCCATGCTTCAGGATATCTCATCAGGCAGGAAGACAGAAATAGATTTCATGAATGGTGCAATTGTCAAAAAAGCACATGAATTTGGTATAGCTTCTCATTACAACTCTTTCATCTCAGAACAGATACGCTTCATGGAAGACTTTCAGGCAGAAAAACAATCACAGGATTAAATTATCTATTAAATCGATGTAACTATAGTTGACAGGTGTGTACATGGCAATCCGAAAAGTGAGTGAACTTGTAGAACAGGGATTTGAAGGCATCGAAAAAGAGATTATGGAATGTACTGACTGTCAGCTTCATGAAACGGTCACAAACAGGGTCATCAGTAAAGGCTCCAGAAGTCCCAGGGTCGTTTTTATAGGTGAGGCACCCGGTAAGAATGAAGATGAAACAGGCATTCCTTTTTGCGGGAGGGCCGGAAAGAATCTTGATGAGATGATCGAATACATGGGCCTTTCAGAGAATGGCTATGCTGTCATAAATACAATAAAGTGCCGTCCTCCCAAAAATCGAAATCCCTTGAAAAACGAGATTAATGCCTGTAAGGCATTTCTCCTGGCTCAGATACGACTTCTGGACCCAAAAGTAATAATCCTGCTTGGCAATACTGCTGAAAAAGCGTTTTGCAACGGTGAGAAGCTCGAGTGGGGTGTTCCCAGAATAGTGGATGGGAAATATACTCTTTTGAAGATTTATCATCCGGCTGCTCTTATCTATCAACGCTCAAGAATCGAAGAACAAAATGCTCTGATAGATAGCAACAGGAATCTGTGGGAATGAAAAAGTAGTTTTAGAATACTTTATTCTTTAAGTTTTTCGGCTATTTCTTCTGCGACCTTTGCATTCATGAGCAGATCATCAAGGGTTGCTATGAGTGAAGTGATTTTTTCTGTAGTGATGTGGATACACACACTGCCATTCTTTACCTCAGTACGCATGTTTGTCAGGTTATCAGGAGCCAATGAGTTCGCAATTTTCTTAGCTATCTGCATAGCTCCTTCGTCTTTGAACTCGATGGTAGTACTTATCTTCATTCACTCTTCTCCGGTTTGGGGAGTTGTTCCAAAACGATCTCATCAACTTTGCTGATGAACTGTTCTGCCGTTCCAGGGGGTATAGAGGCACCGGATGCCACATTATGTCCTCCTCCTTCACCATCGACCAGTTTAGCAGCCTCACGGAGTGCAAATGACAGGTCAAGTCCTTTTTCTACAAGTGCACGTGTGCCCCTTGCTGAGACCTTGACAATGTCCTCTACCTGATTGACAGCTATGAAAGGCATATCAGGATTGACATATCTGACGAAAGTACTTGCTATAAGGCCAGTTCCTTCCATATCTTTCCCTATCAGATATCCAATGCTATTACCCTGTTGTACTATATCCAGGCCTTTTTTGATGTTTTCCACAATTGATATCTGGTTGGATATTGTCATATCTGCTGCTTCTGCCAGGTGTGTGTCGTTCTTCATACATATAGAGAGTCCCATGCCGGCTTTTTCGGCCTTGCCACACGTGTTCAGTATTGCAACGAGATCATAAACGTTGTGAACTAGCTCCTTGTTAAGGATATATACATCACCAATAGCTGCATCGATGGCTTCAGGACTGGCGTTCTTTGCCAGTTTGAGAGCGATGGCGGATGTAAGTTTCTTGGTCTGGTCTGGATCAAGGTCTTCAATATTGCCATGAAGCCCTAGAATATCGAGGAAATTATCTATATTCTCCCTATCTCCAGTGAAGTCGAGATAAGGTTCAGGTGTGTACTCAAGTATTTTTGCAAGGTCTCCGTCACCGATTCGAAGTCCTTTCCTAACGGATACAATTTCTGCGTTCACAGCCTCTTCCAGTATGTGGCCGTTGATTGTGCTGAAAAGCTGTTTATCGCCCACAGCACCTGCAATTGCGAGTCCTGCAAGGTCTATATTATCAGGTCCCATTTCCATCGCTACAAAGAAGGTTACTCCGGATCCGGACACATGCATTGCTCCGTCAATTCCGACAATGTGTGGGTTCACAAGAACCTTGGCAGGTGTCTCTCCTACCGGCACGTGATGGTCAAGCACAATAATCTCCTGCTTGATCTCAGAAATTATATCCGACTGCCCGCTACCCATATCGCAGAAAAGTACCAAATCACCGTCAGCAGCAGTAGCTTTTACCATTTCCACTACGGCTTTATTAAGCCTTGGTACAATGGTAGTATGAAAGCGGATGTTCTTTCTCATGAGTGCCTGGCAGATTATTCCGGCAGACGTAAGACCATCAGCATCATTGTGTGAAATGACACGGACATGCTCATACTTCTCAATTACATCTGCTGCTTCTCTTGCCAGTTCCTTGAGTTTTTGCATCTCGATATTTAGTTTCATCCGAACCTCCGGGATAAAGATTGCAATATGTCTTAATTAGCTTTTCTTTTGTGTGTGACAACTTTACCGGGCATGGTAGAACTTCCGGGTTCCATTACAGTACCGATATTGATGCTGGTATTGATGCCGGTATGAACATCATCTCCCATGATGACTCCAAGTTTCCTGCGACCCGTGTCTACCAGTTCACCTTTTACCACTGACCTTATGTTCCTGTTATCGTGCCTGAGATTCGCAACCTTAGTGCCAGCACCGAAATTACAGGCTGTGCCTATGACACTGTCACCAAGATATGAAAGGTGTCCTATTTTCGTGCCATCCATGATCACGCTGTTCTTTACCTCCACAGCATTGCCAATATGAACATCATTGCCAATAGCGGTTGAAGCTCTGATGAAGCAGTTAGGTCCTATATCACAGTTATCGCCAATAATTACCGGTCCGACTATGTAAGCACCGTTGCGGATAATGGTGTTCTTGCCAACATTGACGTTTCCATTGAGGGTTGCATAAGGCTCAACGACACCTTCTCGTGTGTTATCTATATTTTCAAGCAGCACCTTGTTTGCATCCAGTATGTCCCAGGGTCTTCCAATATCGATCCATTCGCTGGTGAGTATCTCATAACCAACGCTGCAGCCATCGTCTATCATCATCTGCAGTGAGTCTGTTATTTCATATTCCCCTCTTTTTGATTTTCCGGTTTTATCTATGTAATCAAAAATAACATCATCAAAAAGATATATGCCAGCATTGGCAAGGTTAGTAGGTGGGTTCTTTGGCTTCTCGATAATTCTGGTAACCTCATCTTCCTCGGTTTCAATGACACCGAACTGAGAAGGATTCTCAACTTTCTTCACACTAATAATCGCATCTTCTGTTCTTGATATAAGGTGGCTGATATGTTCTTTGCTTACAAGCATGTCACCGTTAAGAACAATGAAATGTCCTTTCACATATTCTTTTGCATAACCGATGGCATTGGCAGTTCCAAGCTGCTCTTCCTGATGCACGTACTCGACACTGATGCCAAGGTGGCTACCATCCATGAAATAATCCATAATTGCATCTTCACGGTATCCGGTAACAATGAGGAACTCTTTTATTCCTGCATCCGTGGCAGCATTAATTGTATGTTCCATCATTGGTTTGTTCGCTATGGGAAGCATAACCTTTGGTTTGGATACGGTGAGTGGTCTCATTCGTGTGCCTTCACCGGCGGCAAGTATAACGACTTTCATAAAAGGCACTCCTTAACGATGCTCTCTACTTTTGCATGGAGTTCTTCCACATTCTTTCTGGCCTCTGCTGTAATTCTTATCTTTGCCTCGGTTCCAGATGGTCTGACAAGCACCCAGCCGTCTTCCATATCAATTCTGATGCCGTCTATACTGGAAACTTCACCCATTGTTGCAAGCTTTAAGCTGATAGCTTTCATAACTTCGTCCTTTCTCGAATTATCACATGCAACTGTAGTTCTGAGTGTTGGGTACTGTGGGAGTTCTTCTCTAAGGGCCGAGAGTTTCTTTTCCTTGACTATATCGACAAGAAGGGCAGCGGCGTAGATCCCGTCCGGGCAATAAGATATCCTCGGGAAGATCCAGCTTCCAGATGGTTCACCACCAAAATTTGTACCGTGGCGTTTCATTTCTTCAGCCACATAGACATCTCCTACTCTCGTCCTGATGATCTCAGCATCCGGCAAGGCATCATCCACGATCATGGATGTGTCGACGGGTACGGCAATCTTTGATTTGCCTTTGCACTCATAGGATGCAAAAATAGCCAGCAATTCGTCACCTGTTACGAAGTTACCTTTTTCATCGATTGCCATCATTCTGTCAGCGTCTCCATCGTGTGCTATACCCAAGCTGGCATCAAGTTCTCTAACTACTTTCATCAGCATCCCGAGATTCTTCTCATTGGGTTCTGGATTCCTGGCAGGAAAATGCCCGTCCAACTGTGAGTTGAGCGTAATGACTTCACATCCCATTTCTCTGAGTAAAAATGGAGTAATCGTACCTCCTGCTCCACATCCACAATCCACAATAACTCTTAGGGGTGCACCGGTTGAATGGCTGCGTATCATATCAATGTGGTCTCTGACTGCATTTTCATATGAAGATAATTCTCCTATCATATTCCAGTCTACATTAGCAAAATCCTCATCCTCGATTATAGATTCAATTTCTTCCTGCTGCTTTGAATCAAAAGCCATTCCGTCGGGGTTCCACAACTTTATTCCTGCATACTCTGCCGGGTTATGGGATGCTGTTATCATAACACCGCAATCGTAGTCTCTTGTTGCGTACGCCAGGGTGGGTGTTGTTACAAGGCCGACACGGACTACGTCACAGCCGGAGGAGACAAGTCCTGAGATAACTGCATGCTCTATCATCTCGCCTGTAACCCTTGGATCCCTGCCGATGACAGCAGTTTTCTTCAATTTTCCAAGTGCCAGACCTACTTTGAGGGCTAAGTCCACAGTAATATCCCTGTTTGCCACTCCTCTTATGCCTGATGAACCGAATAATTTCATTTAATCCCTCTTTTACTCATTTGTCAGTAATGGGCTCATTCCACCGTAACACTCTTTGCAAGGTTTCTGGGTTTATCAATGGAACAATCTTTTGCAAGTGCAGTATAATATGCAAGCAGTTGAAGCACCACAGAAGAAAGTACAGGTGAAGTCATCTCATGTGACGGTGGAATCCTTAGTACCACATCAACATACTTCTCTATCTCAGTATCATCTTCATTTGCCACAGCTATTACAGTTGAATTCCGGGCCTTAACTTCCTTGATATTGCTGAGTATTTTGTCATAGGTGTGACCCATTGTTGCAATGGCCACAACCGGTGTTTCTTCCGTGAGCAGTGCAAGAGGTCCGTGCTTGAGTTCTCCTGCTGCATATCCTTCGGCATGTATATAGGATATCTCTTTAAGTTTCAGTGCCCCCTCAAGAGCTATGGGGAAGTTAAGGTAGCGTCCGATAAAGAAATAATCTTTCATGTCAGCAAACTGTTCGGCACACTCCCGGATCTCTTCTTTCCGGTTCAGAATTTTTTGTATCTGTCCGGGAAGACGCTTTATATTCACTATCAGATTCTTCGCTTCTTCAGCAGAAATCACTCCTCTTGCTCTTCCCAGGTGAATGGCAAGCATGTAGAGTGTAATAAGCTGTGCCGTAAATGTCTTTGTCGCGGCGACTCCGATTTCAGGGCCTGCACGGGTATAGACAACACTGTCTGATTCCCTTGTAATCGTGCTTCCAACGACATTGGTGATAGCAATGTTTCTGCATCCGTATGACTTAGAGCTCCTGACTGCTGCAAGTGTATCAGCAGTCTCTCCTGACTGTGTAATAGCAATCGTTAGTTCTTCTCCGCAAAGGACAGGGTTACCATACCTGAATTCAGAGGCAGTTTCAATATCAGTATGGATGCCGGTAAGTTTTTCAAAAAGGTATTTTCCCAGTATCCCTGCATTCCAGGAGGTGCCACAGGCAATTATTGTTGCCCTTCGCAGGTGTTTAATCTGTTCAGGTGTCAGGTACAGTTCATCCAATGTAACGGTTCCTTCAAGCTCTGATAATTTACCTGCAAAGGTATTCTGGATCGAGGTGGGTTGTTCATGTATCTCTTTCAACATGAAATGCTCATATCCTGCCTTTTCAGCGGCTTCCAGATCCCATTCGATGGTTTCCGTATCTCTGGAAACACTGTTTCCATCAAGGTCAAATATTTCAATAGAGTCTGGTTTTAGAAAACCTATCTCATTGTTGTTGATATAGATTACTTCCTTTGTATGCTTTAAAAAAGCAGTGACATCTGATGCGGCATAATTGCTGCCGTTCCCTATTCCTATAACAAGGGGACTATTTTTTCTGGCAAAAGCTATTATGTCGGGCTCGTCAGCACACAGGGCTGCAATTGCATATGAACCATCAAGTTCTTTTATTGTTTCTGCAAGGCTGTCAAGCAGGCATTTTTTTCCACTGCAGTTCATATTGAAATGCAAAAGATGTGCTATAACTTCAGTATCCGTTTCAGACTTGAATTCATATCCAAGGTCTATCAATCTTTCCTTGAGTTCCATATAATTTTCGATGATCCCGTTGTGGACCACTGAGATATTAGATGAGAGATGGGGGTGAGAGTTTCTGGTTTCAGGTTTTCCATGCGTTGCCCATCTTGTATGTCCTATACCGATGTTTCCCTGCATATTCTCAGGAATTATGGCTTCCAGGTTCTTTATCCTTCCAGCTATCTTGTATGTTTCAAGTGATCCGTTGAAAACAGAAATACCTGCAGAATCATATCCTCTGTATTCCAGCATTTTGAGTGATTCAAGTAAAATGGGCACGGCTTGTCCATCACCAATATATCCAACTATTCCACACATTTTAATCACCTTAAATCAAGATTGAGTCTGCTGGAATATCCTGTGTAATCGTTTTACCTGAACTTATGCGACAGTTCACAGATACCAAATTTCCTGCACGAACAAGCACGTTGCTTCCAATCTCCGTATCATCACCTATAATGGTCCCGAGCTTTTCTGCGTTTTGCAACTCGCCTTCGATCTGAATAAGCATCTCAGTATTTTCTTCTGTGATGAAATTTGGTCCCGTTGAAACGTTACTTCCAATTACTGAACTGGATACATTACTGTGGGTGCTGATACGTACATCATTCATGAGGATACTATTCTTTATGTATGTGAACGAGGCCACTGAAACGTTATTTCCAATGCATGTAGAAGGAAGTATGACAACATTTGGTCCGATGTCACAATTATCTCCAATGACTACTGGTCCGACTATATATGAGCCTGCTCTGATGGTGGTGTTATTTCCTATTGATACGCTGCCTTTGATATTTACTCCATCTTCAACCTTTGCTTTGCTGATGTCGGTTTCAAAGTCACCAAGTACAATTGTGTTTGCTTCCAGCAGGTTCCATGAGTACACAGCATCAAGCCAATCTGTATTGGTTATTGCCATTGTCACATCTATTCCATTATCGACCATTGATTGGAGTGTGTCAGTTATGGCATATTCTCCAGTTGCCGAGATTGGTGTTTTTTCTATCATTTCAAATATTTCTCGTTTGAATAGATATGTTCCTGTGTTGATCAGATGACTTACAAGCGTCTTTGGTTTTTCAATGATTTCCTTAACATTCTTTCCTTTTGCAACTATTACTCCATAGTTGCTGACGTCGTCTTTTTTGCATGTAAGGATTGTTGCATCGCCTTGTGCACCGTTTATAAGATCCGATATTGTATCGGGGCCTATTATGTTATCACCATTCACAACAATAAAGGTCTCTTCATTCTGGCCAATCATCTGGCGAGCCTGAAGAATGGCATGTGCGGTTCCGATTTGTGTTTTTTGTTCAATGTATTCTATTTTGACGCCAAAATCTAACCCGTCTTCAAAATGATCCATTATGCGTTCTTTTTTATATCCTACTATCAATATAATTTCCTTGATGTTGTTTTTTACAAGGGCATTGATGACATGTTCAAGGATGGGTTTGTTTGCTACCGGAAGCATTACCTTTGATCTTGCAAGTGTAAGGGGCCGGCATCTTTTACCTTCACCGGCTGCGAGAATGATTGCTTTCATGGCATACAATGATCTTTAAAACAATTTATAAGTTACCTTCGAAGGTATTTTAAAATAGATTCACTTTACAGTTGAAACTAAGAAAAATATAATTACAAAAAAAGAATTAAGTTTGGCCTTTCGGCCAAACATTTGTATTGATTATTTATCTTGTGATCAGCATTGCAGCTGTCTCTGGCTTATACTTCCAGGTAGCTGGAAGAACCTTTGTGGACTGGTAATACTTAACCAATCTTCTAATCTTTGCTTCGGTATTCTGAAGGGAACGTTTGTTGTGAACATCCTTGTTGTTGCTGTCCATATGTTTCCTCAGTCCGATAGCCTTTACGATAAGGTTGTACAGGTCCTCAGGTACGGCGAAATCCTCACCATTCTCTCTGAGTATCTGTGTGACTTTCTTGCCTGTTGCGATCTTGACGTCAGGTACACCATATTTGTCCCTGAGTACCATTCCAATTTCACTTGTGCTGACACCCTGTTTCCACATGTCATTCACTACAGTTGTCACTTCTTCAGTGGTCATTGTGGACCATGCCGGTGCTTCGGTACGAAGTGGTCTTGTTGGGCCGGACTTTCCTTTTTTCCGGGTATGCATTTTTGCCATAAGCTTCCTCCTGATAATTGTAAATTAAGTTCTGATTTAATGTGTATAGGTTTTAGATACTTACCAGATCGTTGAACTTGGGAGACAATCTGATAATATGTTAATGTGATTGGCGAAGTGCTTCCTATGAATACTATCATCTAATATATATGTTATGATTGATGGAATCGCTTTTGCGAACTCTATTTTTTTAGTCCTCACCATATAATGAGCACAATGTCTGCACCAGCCGGATTCGCTGTTTTATATATTGCATCTAATTGGATGTTGGCAAGTTCATATCTTGTGCTGTTGTCCGTGGTATTACATATGAGTGCGATAGTCTTGTTGATATCATCACTCTGGTAGTTAATGATATGATCTGATATGAGCTGAGTGTTCACATCCATTATTACAGTATTGACTGTGTCTACAATATCCAGGCTGATACTTTGTTCTTCCGGGTTTATTGCTATGTTCAGTCCGTAAAGGTCATTTATTGTGTAGTTCATGCATCCAAGGGCACTCTGTATCACAGGGCTGCTATAATTTTCATCATCAGGACCTGCAAGACATGCCAGTTGTTCACTGTTTACCGATATCTCAGTGCTATTTAGTGATGACAGATAATCATATGGAAAAACGATATCTGTAATTATCTCTGCACATCCACCCGATGCAATTCCAATGCTGTCGTTGAACATATCACGCAGCTCTTTATCCGGCTCAGGAGAATTAATCGCATTGTGTATTTTTGTCTCATTGAAAGGCTTGTATATCTCTTCTTTTGTGACCAAATATGTTACAGGTAGCGATATCCTAACTTTTTGCTTGATTGCAGTTTCAGGTGCTTCCTCTCCTATTACTATATCACTTTGTAGTTTATATCCGATAACAGGCTGCCAGTGGGCTTCAAATCTGTAATTATATCTCTGTCCTATGGTTCTTTCAAGGTGAGCTTCTATTTGCCTTTCAGTTTCAAAGCTTTGCATTTTTGTCATGGGATTAAGAGGTTTCATAGTACCGTTCTCTGTCTGGTACAAGCTCAGTACCAGACCCTCGGCTACAAGGTCTGAAAAGGTGCGATGGCGTTGTTCTTTTGTAAATACTGTCTCCTCTGCATCTTCAAGAATTGAATTTTCCGAGAGGTTTACATTGATGCCTGCCAGATCAGTGGGTTTTAATGTGTACTCAAATTCATCTACGGTGCTGCTCATGATGGTATTCATTAGGCACATGTCCATAACCTGCGCTGAAGTATAAGATGCCGATCGATATTGCTCATCTGCTGCAATAGAAGGCAAAAGAATTACTGCGGAAATAGAAACCAGGATTAGGAAGAAAATGGCATCGATGCTTGATGAGAATGCATTCTCATCCCTGAACATTTCAGAGAGATGGCTTTTTTTCCCGGTGGGTTTAGATTGTAGCATGTCGATCTCCGTTTTCACATTTCCACTTGTTTCATTCCCACTTGTTCTGCATGATCTTCACAGTAATGGTTCCGGGAACGCAGCGTGCATTGCTTCCAAGTTCAATGACAACTGGCACTGATGATGCAATGACATCCCTGCCATTAAGTGAAACTGCCCCGTCTACAATTGTCCATTGGTGGTTTCCATTGTCTGTTACCGCTTCAACATAAAACTCAAGATTGGGGGAAAAACGCTGGAAGAACATATAGCGTTCCTCATTTGCAGAGGAAGTGGTAATCCTGTCAAGTGATTCTGCAGAAATGAGTTCAGGTCTGCTTCCCTGAAGGGGTGGATAAGATGCAATGTCCTGTGCTATCATGGCAGCCTGCTCATAGTTTTCAAGTGCCTGTGAATTGTCATTGAATGCGATGAATGTCTTTGACAGGATAGCTGCAAAAACAACAAATCCAATAACCACCATTGCGGTAGCTATTATATCGTTGTTCGGCTCAAGAAAAGCTCTTTCATCACTGGTAAACGAGGACATATTCAAGTTCATTCACCTCGCTTCCGTCTGTTACAAATACGTGTTTTTTTTCTATATGGACTTCTTCACTGATGTTCAAACAGAACTCTTCTGCTGCGGTAATGGACAGGAACTCTGTCAGGTTTGTGTATGGAAATAGTAACTATTCAGCCTGATAAAAACGCTATCAATAACAATCTTGACAAAAAGTTGAAACGTAAATTTCATTAGGATCATTTATTTTGATTGTTGCTATTGATTGCTTTTTTGATTGTTAGATTGTTAGTGAGCAGACATCTCTATTTCGATGAAATCAGTACCAATAGGCAAATCGTGCCAGGCTGAATAGTTACTGGAAATATTGAATTAACAGGGTGGCTTGCATTTCCATCTGCTGCAAATTCTCCTGTGAGGAGATTCCTGAGATTTTCGGGACTAAAGGGTAGTGTCCTGTAATTCAGAGGTTTGACAACAGCCAGGTTGTTTCCACTATCCGAAAAAGTGCAGCTTACATATTCTCCGGTGACTGAGATATTTAGTCTGCCACGGTTAGTTAGTTGTCTTGCAGAACTGTCAAAATTGTATATTTTCACTGCATTGTCTGTACCGGAATGAATACTTCCCAGCGAATCAATGTTTGATGCCAGGTCAATTGCGAGTACTTCCAGCTCATTCTTTTTGACCATATCTGATGAAATGGAAGTCAGATTATATACTGCGGCAAAGATGACCACAGTTACTATGATGAGTGCTGTTTTTGAAAGTATCAGGTCTACCCACGCAGTGTTATCATCAGTAAAGCTTTTCGTACCAACTAACGAAGAAGGATCTATGGTATTAACTATTGTCCGTTTTTTCATTACAACTGGGACTTATCACTAAGTGTAATAAAAATTTTTCTATTTTGATCGCGGACACTTTCCATGGTAATTATGTGCGGACCGGGGCTCAGGACAGCGCATCCATCAAGTGAAACATTAGAATAAAATGCAATGGACTCTCCGATGATTTGCTTTCCGTTGACCTCTATGTAGTAGTTCCGGGAATCGGAAGGCCAATTATCCTCTTTCCCCGGGACAGCTCCCATTACAAGTTTTGTATTTGAAGGAATATCAATTTCAAGAGTTATATTGCTGCCAGCTCCCCTGGAAGACATCTGGTCAGCATGACCTTCTATTTCCGATATTACAGCTTCAGTAGCATACATTTCCTCATTTTCAAGTAGTGAGGATACTGCTGTTGATAGTAGAAGCAGCAATGCTCCTATGGCAATAACTGCAACCACCATTCTCATGGGAAGGGCATCTGCTGCCCTTTCATTTTTTATGATGCTTATCGGGGATTTTTCCATCATTTGTTTGTAAGTTTTTGAATGACATCTTCGAGCTTCAGGAGCTCCTGATCACCGCTGTCCATGTTTTTGAGGGTAACCTTCCCGGCTTCAACTTCATTTTCACCGATGATTACGACATAATGGGCGCCTATATGGTTTGCATAGGATAGCTGTGCCTTGAAATTGCGTTTCATAAGGTCGACGTATACCGGCATGTGTGGTCGCAGCTTTGTGGCTGCTCTTACAGCTTCTAGGCGGGTGGAATCTTTGGCTATGATAACGACCGGTTTTTCGTAATCCGGCTCTATCTCGCATATTTCCATTATCCTGTCAAAACCTAATCCGAAACCTGTGGATGGTACGTCCCCTCCGCCAAATAGCTTGATGAGCTGGTAAGAACCGCCTCCACATACCTGGTTTTGTGCTCCGAGGCCCTCGGCATATATTTCAAAGACCATGCCCGTATAGTAGTCCAGACCCCTTGCAATGCCAAAGTCTATGACATAATCAACTCCATATGCATCCAGAAGATCCAGCAGTTCCTGGAATGTCTCTATTTCAGGAATGTCTCCCACAAGTTCCCGTGCCTTTGTCACTGCTCCCTCTCCTGTGAGGCATATAAGTTCAAGGAGTTTCATGCGCAGGTCTGCAGGTGCGTTTATTTCCTCAAGGAAATCATTGAGTCCGGTATCATCCTTCTTATCAACGAGTCTCATTATCCTGCTTTGCTGTTCTGTTTCCAACACGCTGAGGAGTTTCCTGATAACTCCAAGGTGGTTTACGTGCAGGCTGCCTTTGATGCCTACTGCCTTGAGCATCTCGCTTGCAAGGGCAATTACTTCTGCATCCGCATCTGCCTTGTTGCTGCCTATCAACTCAACGCCAAACTGCCAGAATTCTCTGAACCGTCCCTTCTGAGGACGCTCATACCTGAAGCAGTTCTCAAAGTAGAAGAGCTTAAGAGGTCGCTGGCTTGCCTGCATCTCATTGACGTACATCCTCATTACAGGAGCTGTGAGTTCCGGGCGCAGGGTCATCTCCCTGTCTCCCTTGTCGGTAAAATTGTAAAGTTCTCCTACAATACCTTCCCCGGATTTTAATGTAAAAAGTTCCAGTGTCTCGAAAGTTGGGGTGATTATCTCCGAGAATCCCCAGTTTTTGACGACTTGACGTAATATGTTTTCTACATATCTTCTTTTTTTAGTATCTTCCGGGAGGAAATCACGGGTACCTCGTGGTTTGCTGATTTTCATTATGGATCAACCTGATAATATGGATGATCTATAAATGGTATTATAGTGATTGTCTGAAAGAAAGTTCTTCCTTCTTCTGATCAAGTATGTCTGGTAGTATAAATGTAGTATATTTTACAGTTTCGATTAGTTCTTGCTTATGCCTGGTGATAGAACAGGACATTATTTTGAAATGTGATGTTCTTTACTGAAGCGGCTGATGATATTTTTAATCATTGGAGTAAATGAATATTGGTATGTGATTATAAAATTTTGATTAAAAAAGAACAAAATAACGAAGTTTAAATAATCTTCTGTAATGCTTTGCTCAGTTCACATCAGCATCAAAAAAGGTTAGTTCATGAATTCATATCCCGCGAATAAAAAACGTTGTTTTAGTCAGGATACCCGGGCTTACATTCCCTTTGCGGTAATTGGTATGTTCATTCTTCTCTTCGCGGTAATAGCATCCGTATATATAGCAAAGACTGATTATGAACTTGCGGAAGTTATCTACACTACTAATACTGCTGATATGGAAAGAGCAGCTGTTGAATTTGCATCTGCTGATCTTGCACGCTGTCTCAATTATGCGGGCATGGAAGCTCTTGTATGGCAGGGTGAACATCCGGTGATAAAACCTGAAACCACTACAAATGAAATTATGGGATCTGATGATTTCTCCGTATCATCCGATAGTCGTGATGTAGAACCCGGTGATACGATAAAGGTATCAGTGTCCCTTCCTTCTGATACATTCAAATTCATTTCCTGTCTCTTTTCGGATAAGCAAAGGACCCTGATTGTAAAAAGTGATTCAGGGACGATATACAAGAAGATAGACTACAATGAATCCCATTCATTCTGGAGCAGCTCAAGTTTCGAGGAAGAGATCGTGATTCCCGAAAATGCTGAATATGGTTACACTTACCTGATTCTGGAATATGACGAAGAGGCAAAGGCAGTGGACTGGTTCCATGTGGGCAGCAGTCCTATTAAAGATATCACTGCGGAGTATTTCAATGAATACCTGCAGACATCCTATCAGGAAAACCAGCATACTTTCAACAATTATGCGGTTAACATAGAACCGAATGTTGATCCTTCGCAAATAAGAATAGATAAGATCAACGGAACCCTGAAAAGGGAGATTAGCAGGTCAGCTTCAGATGATCCTGATTATCCTATATATTATATTATGAACGTCCATGACCTGGATTATACTCTGGTGGACCTTACAACGAACGCATCCAGCACAGATTCCATGAATGTGACAGCTATCATCACTTCTAGAGAACCCTTGCTGGAGCAATTGGTCAACGAATACGAAACAGAGTTAAGCGGCGGAGTTACCTCTGACATCGTACTGGGTGCTACCAATATCCGAACTTTCACATATGGCCCGTGGCAACACTATCTGAACGGTCCGTTGAACATTGTCACCGGTCCGTCATTGACGGCTTCTGTGAATGCCGGCACTCTCTATGCCCAGAAACGTATCTTTGATTCTGTGGACCCATGGGCTCTCACATACACTACTTATTACAACGGAAAAGTTCTCTATAATGATGTCAAACGCGACACCAGTACCTACGAAGATGACAAAGGAAGTAACCTGAGCACTACCTACGATAGTCTCTCAGATGAAGGCACTTTCAATATCAGCGTCTCACAGGGGATAAACAAGTCCATGAAAGATGCCAATACTACAATGGAAGAAGTCGCCAATAATTCAAAGATAGTGGTTTCTGTTTCCAATTTCACAAATGAGGTGTATAGCAACTGGGTCTACAACGATGATGATGTGTGGAAAAGCACGGAATACCCGGACCTGCTGCATGATGTTACTCATGAGGTGTACAGCGGTACGATACAGGGGCAGGTCATCAGAGATGGGTTCAATACTTCAACTCCTTATGATTTGCAGGTCGGATCTACAACTTACGAACCTGCTACATGGCAGGGTGGGAACTCAAAAACTGGTACGGACATTAAGTGGACAGCCCACTATCCAGTCAATGTTTCACATACCTGTGCTCTGACACCTGATTATAATTTTAGTGGCATATTAGATGTAAACCACAAGGTGAATATCGATGCTTCGTCCCACAAATGGTATTATAAATCTGTTACAGTGAATCATGTATCCACAGACGTAGTCTGTGAAGGAGTGGATGTTAATTATGAATACCTTGGAAATGACAGGATAGAAAATCTTGAACGCACAGACGGATACCTGTCTGACGAGAATCATAGTTTTGACTGGAAGGTCACTTACAACGTCAAATTCAGGATCAAAACACGCTGGGACATCGATTATACATATCACTGGTCTTACATGACCTATAATTCATATACGAACAACCGCAAATATTTCAATGGCGACTCTTCCGACTCACTCAAAAATTACCCGCTTAATGATTATACAAAAGTATCCCACACACAGACAGAAACTGAGAACTTCAGCGTTGTATATTATCAATACCTACCTTCCGGTGGGTACAATGGCCTGAGTTCCTACGGTTCTGGAAGTGGCAATGACTACAAATCAAGCACTGTGATTGTCGACGGCATTCCATTAAATGATAAGGGCTGCAGTGATGCAGCAGATAAGTATCGTGAACAGGAAGTCTCTCCCAAACTACCAATTCTTCAGGGCAATTATCTTGCTTACACCAACGGAACACTGCTCCCTGTGGAAACAGTTTATTGCGACGTTCCTGACTGGCTTCATTATAATATGGCAACAGAAATGGAGGAGATGTTCAGTGCCATCAATACGGATAATCCTACCAGGGAGGTATCCTTGCTTGGCGCGAATCTTGGCAAAAACCCAACAACGCTGATACAACTTGCATCTCTGGATCTTGCTGCGGAGATGAAGGGAACGTCAAAACGAGAATCTTTCATCCAACAAGCTCAATACATGGACGCAAGCCAATTCACTACAAGTAGTGCTGCCTGTCGTGCCATTGCAAAGAATGAAGCATACGAGCGCCTGCTCAAAGAGCTCAAGGAAAGAAACAAAAATGCAGAAGGCTCATTTGATCAATACGTTGACAAATCTTTTGAAGAGGAACAGGGCCATTCCCTTCTAAGTCTTTTAAAGAACAAAGTCTCAACCGATGTACTCTTCAACAACCCTGCTATGGATAAGGCTTCAACTGCCCTTGGCGCAGAAATGGGCATCATAGAAACGATGCAGGTTGTAGGAATGCCCAACAGCAAATACAACTGGACCGAAAACCTCATTCTTGTTGTGGACCAGTACCCTGATTATCTCTACCACGACCCGGGTTTCGACCTTCAAAGCCAGTATAAATGGACGGATGAATCCGGCAAGGAAGTATATCCGCTGGCTGTTCGTAATGTCTGCGTATTCTCCACAGGAATAGGTGATGATATTGCAGCAATGCTTGCTGATGCTTCTGAACCCCTGAAAGATGTGGTTTCCCAGTCTATGAGCCAGAGTCTTGCAGATGCAAATGCTGAAATAGATTCTCTGCTTGAAGATATCGGCAGCAACAGTGCAGAGTTTACCATGAAAGGTGTATCTACAGATACAACCCACATAGAAGAGAACCGCACGAGAATGATGGACGCATACAGCGATGCTATCAGACAGCAGGTACCCTTGACGATTGCTAGCGAAGTTTCAAAAGACCCGGTTCTGAGCACATGGATCAGCAGTGCAGATGTAAACCAAATAACTAAAGATTACCTTGCAACTCTATCAGATGCTGAACTTGTAAACATGAGCTCAAACAACACCCTTCAGGATGATATATTTGCTCAGGTCAGCCAGAAAATCATAAATGAGAATCCTTCAATCCCCTCCAATGAAATTGATGTGGCACTATACCGCCTCGAAGCAGACATGCAGATTGGTGTGACAGAAGGAGTGTGCGTAGCTATACAGAGCTGCCAGGCAGTTATCGATCAATGTTTCACAAACATCAATAACGAGTTACAAAACAAACTGGATGAATCAACTGATAAACTGACAGCTCAGTTTGCTGAAAAGATGGAAAAGAGGTTGCAGAAATCTATGAAAATGATTCCTTGCGGATTGCCTGTGTTGCCACCTAACTGGGTTTGTACGGTGAATGTGTGGGAATATGATGTAAAAGGTGTTTATAAGGAATTTGAAGTTATTGATAACGATAATGAATGCATGTTCAATCCATATTTTGGACATGATGCACAAGTTTACATTCGTAAAGATGACAGAGTTGTTCATCCTACAAAAAGAGAAGACGATGGTGGATTCATCTATATTGGGCGTAACCAACCGATTGTGTTTGGCTTTTCTGGGTTCGCAGCAACAATTGTAGGACCAGGGCCAAAAGGAGTTGGAGATAAAGTAGGAGATAGAGATGAAAAATCATTTTATTATGAGGATTTTGAATCACAATTTTGAGGAGCAAATATGAATTATAAATTAGGTATTGCATGTGTTTTATGTTTATTAGTAATGTTTTCAACACCAGTGTCATCTAAAAGTTCCAATTTTAATATTGATGTCTACTACAATGATCAATTGTATCCTGGAGCTTCAACTCCAAAACCACTTTTGAAAATAGGTGAACCATTCAAACTGAGATTTGAAATGACATGTTACAAAAGAAATGATTTGTCAGTAATGTTAACTTCGATTGGGGAAAACGATTTTGACATACTTGAAGGTCCAACATCAAAGTTAGGATTGTTTACAGATGGGGTAATGGAGGTAAATGAGACAAGGGTTTTTGAATGGACTGTGGCTCCAAATGAAGAGTGGGCTGGAGGAAGTGCACCAATTGATTTTTACTACCAAATGACTGATTTGGATACTGCAAAAACGATTACAAGTGGTAGATTCACCGCCGCCTACGTCACAATCTCCGAAGAGTACTACGATGGCCTTGAAACAACGGCAGCGCCCATCGATGACTCTGACAGTCAGAGCAGTTCACCAACAACTCCGGCATTTACAGCGTTGGCCGCTGCATCTGCTATGGTAGCAGCAGTCCTTCTCAGAAAAGAGTAGATTCAATTCACAGAATCTCTTCTTTTTCAATCACTTTGCTGTCCCAAAATAAATCAAAACTATTAAATACCCCGTCCAATGTACTGAGTTATACATCATTGACTTTGTTTTTTTACAGAGGTATAATTATGGATCACACAAAAATATTGCTCGATGAAAACGAAATGCCTAAACAGTGGTATAACATCCTTGCCGACCTTCCGGTAGAACCTCCGCTGAACCCGGCAACTAATGAGCCAATGAATCCCAAGGATCTTGAGCCTATATTTGCAAAGGAGCTCATAAATCAGGAAATAAGCTCTGAGAGGTATATTGATATTCCTAAGGAGATCATGGAGATATACAGCCTCTGGAGACCATCACCTTTACACAGGGCCTACAGGCTTGAAAAGGCGCTGGGAACACCTGCAAAGATTTACTACAAAAACGAAAGTGTAAGTCCTGCCGGAAGCCACAAGCCAAACACTGCAATTGCGCAGGCATACTATAACATGAAGGAAGGTACCGAAAGGATCACAACTGAGACCGGTGCAGGCCAGTGGGGCAGTGCCCTGTCGCTTTCCTGTAATTATTTTGATATCGAGTGTAAGGTTTACATGGTACGTTCAAGCTTCTACCAGAAGCCATACCGCAAGTCACTTATTAACCTCTGGGGAGCAAATGTAGTTCCATCCCCGAGCACCGAAACACAGTTCGGAAGAAAAATCCTCGACATGTATCCCGAAACAACAGGCAGTCTGGGTATTGCTATAAGTGAGGCTATTGAGGAAGCAGCCCTTAATGATAACACCAAATACGCGCTTGGCAGTGTCTTAAACCACACCAGCCTCCATCAGACAGTGGTTGGCCTTGAGAGCCAGGCACAGTTCAATAAGACCGAGGACTACCCTGACATCGTTATCGGATGTTGTGGCGGTGGAAGCAATCTTGCCGGTGTGACTCTGCCTTACATCCGAGACAACATTGCAGGTAAAACTAACACAAGGTTCATAGCTGTGGAACCTTCCGCATGTCCTACCTTGACATCCGGGGAGTTCAAGTATGACTTCGGTGACATGGCACAGATGACACCTCTACTCAAGATGTACACCCTGGGATCAGAGTTCATACCACCAGCCATCCATGCAGGCGGCCTCAGGTATCATGGAGCTTCACCGATTGTGAGCAAGCTCGTTGCAGATAGTATCATGGAAGCAACCTCCTACCATCAGGTCGAAGTATTCGATGCAGCAGTCACCTTCGCACGCAGCGAGGGAATAGCCCCTGCTCCTGAGTCATCACACGCCATCAAATGCACTATTGATGAAGCCCTTAAGTGCAAGCAGACAGGAGAAGAAAAGACTATCCTTTTCAACCTCAGCGGTCATGGTCACTTCGATATGGGTTCATATGACAAGTATTTCAGTGGTGACCTGACCAACGACTAAATTTAATAATTAATTCAAATAGGGTTTAGTGGCATGTTTCTCATGCCACACATTTATTTTTCATTTTTGTTTTTCGAACACTTCAGTCTAATATTAGTTTGATTCCATATCCTTTTTGTAAACAATAGTGCGGTATGGGAATGGTATCTCAATACCTTCTACGTCGAATCTCTTTTTGATTGCTTCTCTTAAATCACAGCCATTATCGTATGCTATGTCTCTGTCTTCGACCCATATAAGTAGTCTGAGTATTACTGCAAAATCTCCCAGTTCCCTGACCCGGACACTTATAACATCTTCTTTTTTAATGTCTGGGTGATGATTCCTGAGCTGACTCAGGGTCATTACATTATTGTTCTTTCTGGCTTCGCAGACCATAATGTTCCTTGCTTTGTCAATATCAGAATCATAACTGATCCCAATATCAATTGGCCAGTTCACAGTAGGGTCTTCAATGGACCAGTTGATTATGGATTCCTCACTAATAACACTGTTTGGAATTATCAGTCTTCTGTTATCCCATGTTCTCACCACCGTATGCCGGAGTGTGATATCTGTTATTCTCCCGTACTCATCTCTGATTGTGACGAGATCTCCAACCCTGAAAGGGCGGAATGCCGCAAGTGAGATGCCGGATATGATATTTGAGAGTGTACTTTGGGCTGCAAGACCAAGAACGATACCCGCAAAACCTGCACTGGCAAAGAGCGTTATTGAAAGTGCTTCAAGTGATGGTATCATGTTTACGACAACAAGGATGCCAAGAATGTAGATACCAGCAACTGTAGAGGATTTCGATAAACTACCATCAATACTCATACAATTCAATAAAATTTAAATAATAGCAAAGCAAATTTACTATTATGGATTCTTTTACTGATTTTGCCTTAAATGAAGAATATAAGCGTCTCCAATCTGTCGGAGATAAGCTTGCTGAAATTGAATATTTAGTAGATTGGAAGCCTTTTCGCCCTATTCTGGAGTCAATGTACATAAACAGAACAGCTTCAGGCGGACGGCCTGAAGCTGATGTTATTGTAATGTTCAAGATGCTTGTTCTGCAACAATGGCATGGTCTTTCTGATGCTGAGCTTGAAAAGCAGTGTATTGACAGGATATCCTTTAGGAAATTCCTGGGATTTCCTGAATATGTACCAGACAGTACAACTGTCTGGTCATTCAGGAAGAGAATTATCGACAATGGTAAAGAAAAAGCGGTGTGGGATGAAATGCAGAATCAGCTTGATGCTCTTGGTTTGAAGATTAAAAAAGGAATGATCCAGGATGCAACTTTTATTCACTCAGATCCAGGACATGCAAAAGCAGATGTACTCAGAGGAAAAGATGCGAAAACAAGAAGAAGCAAAGATGGAACCTGGACTAAGAAAAATGGTAAATCTCACTTTGGATACAAACTTCATACAATTATTGATAAGGATTATGAACTAATCAGAAGATTTGAGACAACAACTGCATCACTTCACGATTCACAGGTTGATCTGTCTGAAAAGGGTGAAGTGGTGTATAGAGATAAAGGATATTTTGGAGCAATAGCAAAAGGTTTTGCAGCAACAATGCAACGAGCTGTAAGAGGACATCCTTTAGGAATAATGGATATCCTCAGAAATGAAAGAATAAGTGTGAAAAGAGTCCCTTGCGAAAGAGTGTATGCAGTGACAAAAGAAATATTTAAAACCAGAAAGGTTCTTGTTACAACTGTAGAAAGAGTGAATGCAAAAATGTTGATGACAGCTTTTTGTTTTAATCTGCATCAATTGAGGACACTAAAAACCAAAGGAGTAATTTAGGATAGCGGGAGCTATACTAAAAATAAGGATTAATGAAGAGAAATTAAACAAAATGATAAAAAATGAGAGGATATAATTGAGTTTGAATACTTTAATGATCTAAAATGAGGGAATATCGAAATCCTCTGTAGTATGTCTGACAACCCTGTAACTTGTCAGGTCCACATTCATTTTTTTGCTTACAATTTTGAACTGTCTGGAAAGGATGTGGTCAACAGACCTTGCAAAAAAAACAGTCAACAGTATTGTAAGTACGATCAAGGTTACATTCACAAGCTCCCATGTTATCCATGCTGGTATAGTTATCAGGTTTGCCATATTAACTCTTAAACATATTAGCAATTGAATAGATATGAGTTTATTGTCGTCACTTGCAACTTATTGTCAGCTTATATATGTTTCAAAAGGTTTATTTCGTATCACCTCTGAATATAATGTGGAGTGAACAAATCTTTCGGACAGGGAGTGTATGTTGGGTATGAGCCCGGGAGCATTAGCTATAGGTAAATAAAGGGCTTCTGTTCTTTTTTGTTTCTTTTTGATTTATTTTGTTACACCTCTGCCAGGTATACTTGTGCACTTTCAAGTAACTAAGGGGTCGCTATGAAAGAAATATATGATAAAATGGCTACAGAAGCCGTAAATGCCCAGAAGGCAGTTGTTAGCACAATAAACAATAAAAGAGGTACTTCTTTTAAGGTAAACGATGCCAAACCATATGTGGATGCAGTAAATAAAATGAGACCAGAAGGTGCTCAATGCAAAGAAGTATTTGATTTGCACGTCAACTCGGTAAATACGCATTATGAGACACTTTCCGGCTTAACTGACACCGTGCGACCGGAAGATGACCCGTTCGTAGAACACTATCAGACGCCTCCTATTTTGGAGATCCTGTACGATGAGGATCCTTCCTTCAGGTCATCAGTTGAGAAGTTCGTGGAGGAAATCGGAAAGTCTGAAGCTCTCATCGGAAAAGAATCAATCAGAAGATACGGTGGTTTCTATGGTCCTACCTGTGTTGTGGACTTCGCATTCGTTCCGGGAAGCACGAGCAATGTGGTTAACAGGATACTACAGAACATGGATATCCCTGTGGATCACAAGCGAGCAATACTCTCCTCTAAATCCTGGGGTATGAACACCTCATACGGCGTAGGCGCCCAGTTCCAGGCCTCACTGGAGGATGGTAAAACCGCAGCTGACGCAGTGAAAGATGAGATTGAAATGCTTAAGATGGTCTACGACACTCCGATAGATGCCCAGTTTAAACTAATGGAAGAGGCGGGACATAGTTCGTTTGACGTCAGGAAGTATATGGACCAGTATAAGCAGAAGATGAAGAAAACTGTTAAGGCTGCCATGGATGCGGAAGTGTTCTACGGTAACATAGTAACTGTCCCTGCATACGGTGTAGGAGACGTGGCACACCACATATCACAGTCAATGTTCAACATGACAAAAGATGATATGACAATGGCCATTATCAATGCTGTCAGTGGTGTACTCTATGAAACCATGGAGAATGCCAAGGGTAAGTTCAAGGATGAGTACTCCCCCCTTACAATTGCAACAGATGCAACAGCAGCTGCAACAACAAAGATTCTCTGGATGGACGGCTTTACAACCATGATGGTAAACGACCTGCTTGTAAAGAGGTTCCACAACTACGTTCTCAACAACCCTACAAGAGGGGCAGCAGCAGAGTTGCACAATGTGGACTTCATTGATCTGATCGAAAAAGGTGAGCGTATCATAGACCACAAGCCAAGGGGTGCAGGTGGAATTGTACAGGGTATACCAATTGACCTGAGCCCGATAGAGAAGAGTGAGGTGCTGAACAATCCGCAGCGTTATACTTACCCTGCATGTGCTATCACTGTCAGGTTCTCAGCATTGATGCGCCTGTCTGATTTCCCATGCCTGCTTACAAGTGAGCCTGTGACTGCAACCATGATGACGAACATAATCGCATTGCACAAGGAAGAGGCTCATTCACCGGCACGTGTGTGCAAGTTCTGTTCTGCCAACTACTTCGACTACAAGTGCGAATACTGTAACTGGTCGGAGGCAGTTTAATCTAAGATGTGCCTGCTTCAGGCACATCCCGGTTTTTTGGAGGTGGATTATGTCAGAGATCAGTTTGCTCAAGAGGGCAACTGCCGAACTCATAGGAACTTTCGTGCTGGTATTCCTGGGTACAGGGTCCGTAGTCACGACTGTCTTGCTGATAGAGGGCGCAAGCCCCATTCCGGGCAACACTTTCAACGTAGGAATCGATATTGCCAGTTGGTTTGCGATTGGTATTGCTTTTGGTATAGCTGTGCTCGCGATGATATATGCTTTCGGTCACATATCGGGAACGCATATTAATCCGGCAGTAAGTATTGCCTTGTGGGCAACCGGAAGATTTCCTGCGATGGATATGCTCGTTTATATTGTCGCCCAGCTTATCGGTGCCAGCCTTGCGTCATTTACTATAGTTGCTATACTAGGTTCCCGGGCAGTAGCAACAGGTCTTGGTGCTACTGCTATGTTTGAAGGCGTGACTTATGGCCAGGCTATAGTATGTGAGGCAGTAGCGACATTTTTCCTTATGCTCGCTATAATGGGCACTGCAGTTGACAAACGTTCCCCGGCAGGATTTGCAGGATTGATAATAGGTCTTGTAGTTACTGCAGATATCATTGTTGTCGGCAATATCACCGGTTCATCCCTGAATCCTGCACGCACGTTTGGTCCTTATCTGGTAGAAACTATCATGGGAGGAGTAAACCTGTGGTGGCAGTTCCCGATATACCTGATCGGACCTATACTTGGGGCTATCGTGGCTGCTTTTGTTTATGACTATGTCGCAGGGGTAAAGGATCTGGATTGAGGAGAGCAGCTGTCTGCTCTTTTTGCTTTTTCAAATATTATCACACAAGAAGTGTCTCTATAGAATTCCTCATTTTGATAAAAGCAATACATTAACATACTGAATCTTGAAAACAAAAGAATATTTCAATCAGATATACGTTAGCATGTATTGTGAAAATTGTCAATGATTTACTTTCCAATTCTGCCAAACGAAAGACAGTTGAAGCTTTCAGGTTAATCCTGCAATTGACAGGGCTGGCAATCTTTGTTTATTTTGGCAGCCAGTCCACAATATACGTTATACTTTTAAGTGTACCTTTGGCTTTGCTTTTTGGACCTGTTTATTGTGGTTGGATGTGCCCAAGAGGACTTTTCCAGGATATCTTTGCTAGGTTGGGGCGGAAGATTCTTGGCAAAAGATACAATACTGCAATTCCCAGAGAATTCCATCCCTGGTTGATATATTCCAGATATGTCCTTATGGTGTTTGTTCTTGTGATTTTGATCCTTTCAGAATTTGGTTTTCTTCCTGAGTCCACAGAAATTCTCGTACTTGAAGGACTGGTAGCCATAATGATAGTTTCAATACTGCTTTCATTTTTTGTGGATCGGGCAGCATGTAAGTATTTCTGCAAGGAGGGAGCTGTTGCCGGAATATTGAATCTTGTTAGTAGGGGGAAGGTCAGAAGGGATGCTTCCCTGTGTAATTCATGTGGCATTTGTGACAGGATTTGTCCCATGTGGATAGAAATTTCAAAAAAGGATATTGTGACAGAACATTCCTGCGTATGTTGCTTCAAGTGTATACAGTTTTGTCCGGTAAATGCACTCTATATCGATGAGTGTTTTTGACTTTTCACAACCATAAGGCAAAACCAAGTAGCAAAAGTAGGAATTATCAAAGCATCAGTGCCTCAATTCATTTTTTTGGAATTGTAATTACCCTGTGAAAAAATTGTTATTCTCTGATTAAACTGTTTTTCAGGGGAGGAAGCTACAGTAAACACAAAGGAGATGATTGTGTTTATTCCAGATTGCGCATTTTGGAAGAATTTTCTTTTAAATATTTATGTCGATCAAATCAAGAACATGTAATGTCGGAGAAACAAGCTTATTATTTCTAGATAACAACAATTTGATATTTTTTGATCTATGCTTAAGTTAGGGTAATTTTATAAGATATTTAATCCTTTAATTCCGATGCTATGAAAATTGAATCATTGGACCTGCCAGGTGAAGTTATCCGTTTCTACCTGGATTCCGGAATTGAGAGCCTGTATCCTCCCCAGGCAGAAGCTATTGAAAAAGGCTTGCTTGAAGACAAGAATATCCTTGCTGCAATACCCACGGCATCGGGGAAGACACTGCTTGCAGAGCTTGCCATGCTCAAAGCTATCTCAAAGGGTGGCAAAGCATTGTACATAGTGCCTCTGAGGGCACTTGCATCAGAGAAGTTCGAACGTTTCAGGGAATTTTCATCCATAGGCTTGAAGGATGGTGGTGTAAGGGTTGGCATATCCACCGGCGATTTTGAGTCAAGAGACGAGTGGCTTGGTTCCAATGACATAATTGTTGCCACCTCCGAGAAGACAGATTCTTTGCTACGTAATAGCACTTCCTGGATGGAAGAGATTACCACTATTGTCGTTGACGAAGTACATCTGCTTGACTCTGCAAACAGGGGGCCAACCCTTGAAGTGACTCTCACAAAGCTTATGAAGCTTAACCCCGGTTGCCAGATAATCGCACTGTCGGCGACCATTGGAAATGCCTATGAAGTAGCTGACTGGCTTAAGGCGGGACTTGTGCTCAGTGAGTGGAGGCCTACGGACCTCAGGGAAGGTGTCTATTATGGTGGTAATATCAATTTCAGGAGTTCTCAGAAAGAGATTGAACCCAGGTCTGCGGACGATGCTGTCAACATACTGCTGGACACGTTGCATGATGGGGGGCAATGTCTTGTCTTTGAAAGCAGCCGTAAGAATTGTGTTTCATTTGCTAAAAGGGCAGGTGCAAAGGTTTCCGAGACTCTCGATAAACCCACACGTAATTTACTGGATGAACTTGTTGAACAGATAATCGAAAGTGGTGAGACGGAGGCATCAAACGTATTGGCACAATGTGTAAGAAATGGATCCGCATTCCACCATGCAGGACTGAACTCTGCACATCGCAAGCTTGTGGAAGATGGTTTCCGCGCGAACAAAATAAAGGTTATATGTAGTACACCTACCCTGGCAGCAGGACTCAATCTTCCTGCAAGACGAGTAATTATCAGGAGCTATAAGCGTTTTGACTCTAACTTTGGAATGCAGCCTATTCCTGTCCTTGAATACAAGCAGATGGCAGGCAGGGCTGGTCGTCCCCATCTGGACCCCTACGGTGAGTCTGTTCTCGTTGCGAAGTCATATGGTGAGATGGAACAGCTTTTCGACAATTACATTGATGCAGGTGCAGAGGACATATGGTCAAAACTTGGTGCTGAAAACGCCCTGAGGACTCATGTTCTCTCGACTATTGTGAACGGTTTTGCGACAACTCGTGACGGACTAATGGAATTTATCGAAGCTACATTCTTTGCCCACCAAAATGACACCTGGGGCCTGATAGAAGTTATTGATGATTGTCTCGACTTCCTGAGGGACAAAAGGATGCTTGAAGGTGATGACACTTTATTGCCCACGGTCCTTGGAAGACTTGTATCTACTCTTTACATCGACCCACTTTCAGGTGCTTATATCGTTGACGGATTGAAGAAAGCAGAGCATATCACAGACCTGACTCTCTTGCATCTTATCTGCAAGACACCTGATATGCGTCAACTCTACATGAGGTCCAATGATTATGAGATAATCAATGATTTTGTCATGGCTCATAGTGAAGAATTCGCAGAGATTCCTCCCCGTTCAAAGGAAATAGATTATGATTGGTTCCTTGGTGAAGTAAAAACTGCTCTTTTGATACTTGACTGGATAGGTGAGAAATCACTTGATCAGATTACCAAGAAATTCAATGTTGGTGAAGGTGATGTACATGCATTTGCAGATATTGCCAAGTGGTTGATGCATTCCGCTTCAAGGCTTGCAGGTCTCATTGCTTCTGAACTGGACAATGATGCTGCCGGCAGAGCTGTGATGCTGGAAAAGAGAATACATTACGGTGCTTCGCCTGAGCTTATCCAACTTGTCAGTATACGGGGTATTGGACGTGTACGTGCCCGCAAGCTCTATGACAATGGTCTTAAGAGTATAGCTGACATACGAAACTCTAATCTGAATACGGTCTCTGGTCTCATTGGTCAAAAGACAGCAGCAAAGCTATTTAGCGAGATAGGCATTCACCTGACACTCAGTTCCGCAGAATTAGGGACTATAAGCTCAAAGACCATGGGTTCATTAATGGAAAATGAGCAGAGGACTTTCAGCGATTTTGAAAAATAAGTTTTAATTCTGTTTGGAGTGTTATGTTTTAAGCATTATATATGATGAACAGGTATATGCATCAGGAAATAATCATAATCATTTACTATATTTATAACTAGCAATTTTACATATCCATTCCGGGGAAATATCATGCTTTACAAGAAACTATCCGAACTTACCGATGAAGAAAAAGGAAAAATAATTGGTCGTGGTGGAGAACTTGCAGATGTTGGCGCTACGGTTGCTTCTATCCTTAAAGATGTAAGGCAGAATGGTGACGCAGCCCTGCGTGAGTATACTCAGAAATTTGATGGTGCTGATATTGAAGCTATCGAAGTTTCAAAGGAAGAGATCGATGAGGCTGCAAAAAGTGTAGATCCTGCTCTTCTGAAGCATCTTGAATTCGCTGCCGGTAATATAAGGAAGTTCCATGAAGCACAGATGCCGCAAAAAGTATGGTTCATTGAGCTTTCACCAGGTATTGAACTTGGACAGAAGGTCACACCTCTTGAAAGCGTAGGTGCCTATGTTCCAGGTGGAAGAGCCTCATATCCTTCTACCGCCCTTATGACAATAGTTCCCGCAAAGGTTGCAGGTGTCAAAAATATTATAATGTGCACTCCTCCGGGCAAGGACGGAAAGATAACTCCTCTTACACTTGCGGCAGCAAAGATAGCTGGTGCAGACCATGTTTATAGGATAGGCGGTGTGCAGGCAGTTGCCGGTATGGCATACGGTACGGAAAGTGTGCTGAAAGTTGACAAGATAGTAGGTCCTGGTAATGTTTTTGTAACTGCGGCAAAGATGCAGGTAAGGGATATGGCAGAGATCGATTTCCCTGCTGGTCCAAGTGAAGTTCTCATCATCGCTGATGATTCCTGTAATGCCAGGATGGCAGCGTCAGATATGATCGCTCAGGCGGAGCATGATCCTAATTCTGTGTCTGTTATTGTAACGACTTCTGAAAAGCTTGCAGAAGATGTAAGATGTGAAGTCATTAAACAGGCAAAGGAAACTCTCAGGACCGAGATAGTTAACACTTCCCTTGAAAACGCCGCAGTATTGGTAGCTGATTCCATGGATGAATGTATCGCATTTTCCAATGAGTTTGCCCCAGAGCACCTTGAAATAATGGTTGAAGATTCAGATGCTGTTCTTGAGAGTATAGAGCATGCAGGTTCCATATTTGTAGGAAACTATTCTCCGGTTCCTGTGGGTGACTATGCATCCGGTACCAACCATGTATTACCTACGGCAGGTTATGCAAGGATCTATTCTGGCCTGAACCTTGCTCATTTTATGAAATCTTCAAGCATACAGAAAATAAGTAAGCAGGGACTTGAAACTTTAAAAGATTCTGTTATTTCGATTGCCGAAAAAGAGGGTCTGAAGGCGCATGCAGATTCTGTTCGGGCTAGATTTGAATAATATACCCTTCTATTTTTTTCTACGATAAATCGATAATTATTTAATAGGTAAGCACATACACTAATTTAGTAAGTTCTTCATTTGAAGAACTGAATGTGAGGGAGTTTCATGAAGATCAGAGTTGTAAGTTCGCGAGAGGAAATACCAAATTTAAATCCAGGTGAAAAGGTAATCCATCTTGCTTTCAGACCATCAAACAAAGATATTTTTTCCTTGGTACAGACCTGTCCTAAAGTTGAAGTGATACAGATACCAAGCTCGTATCGTCGTACGGTTTCCAAATCAATAGAAATGTTTCTGGAAATGCAGAATATTAAACTCATTGAAGGGGACGTATGGGGTCACAGGAAAGATATCAACGAGTACTACAGCGTATCTCCGGCGCTTCTTGATAAGATCAAAGAGCTCAAATCCGAAGGTATGTCTGATGAGGATATAGTCAATAAACTAGAACGTGAGGGGAAACTGAACAGAGACATGCTCTTTTACATACTGAGTAAGAAATAACTTTTCAAAATTTAGGATAAAGTGCGGTATCGAATGATACGCACTTTATTTGTATTTAGTTAAGGTTTACTTTTTGTTTTAAGATTCTTTTTGATCCGTTTTAGTGTGTTAACTGTGTTATTAATATTATGCATTTCATATTTTTCTTCGAATTATAAAGTTGCCTTGTTTTCATATGTCTTCGAGACGATGCATATTTATAACTTGGTAAGTTCATTACCATCTAAAAAAGATATACAGGATTTCATTAACATGGCCCAGAAATATGGTAAAGTCTATTTGGTTGGTTCAGGCCCGGGTGATCCGGAACTATTAACGCTCAAAGCACGCAGGCTTCTTGATACTGCTGAAGTTGTTGTATATGACCAGCTTCCTGGCAAAGCTATAATCGATTCTATATCTGCCAATGCTGAAAAGATAGATGCAGGTAAACATGCAGGGGAGCATACGCTCACTCAAGATGAGATTAATGCTCTTATTGTCCGCAAAGCAAAGGAAGGAAAGGATGTAGTTCGTCTGAAGGGTGGTGACCCCTACATGTTCGGTCGTGGAGGGGAGGAAGCTCAGGAACTTATTGCTGAGGGTATTGGATTTGAGGTTGTACCTGGCATAACATCAGCTGTTTCTGCTCCTGCTTATGCAGGCATACCTGTAACTCACAGGGACCATGCTTCTATGGTCACTTTCATTACAGGGCATGAGGATCCTACCAAAGAGGAAAGTGCTCTTGATTGGGAAACACTTGCAAAATTCGATGGAACAATTGTAATTTTCATGGGTGTGAAAATGCTTGGCAGAAATGTCGGGGAACTTATGAAATACGGCAAGGATCCAAAGACTCCTGTTGCTCTTATAGAAAGAGGTACAAGACCTGATCAGCGCGTGACCACAGGTGTCCTTGATAATATTGCTGAGATTGCAAAAGAGAGAGGTGTAAAAGCACCTGCTATCACGGTAGTGGGAAGCGTTGTTACACTTCACGATATACTTGGTGAACAGACTTCAGGCAGCTTAGAATAGAAGGTATTTCCTATGGCAGAACAACTCAAAAGGCCGGTATTGGCAATAATGAGGCCGCAGCGTTATCTGGAAGAGTCTACTAAGCTTGCAGATTCCATGGGTTTTGAACCATTGGCAGTTCCTATGATAGAACTGGCCGATATGAAGGATGAATACTTCGATGGTTTTGTTGAAAGAGTTCTTTCTGGTATTTCTGATTATGTTATCATTACCAGTGCCAATGGTATTGATTTTACTCTCGGGAAAATTCCATCGGATGGCCAGGATAAGTTCATTGAGGCACTAAATGCTACCAAGGTCATAGCCATTGGCCCAACGACCCGTAAATCACTGGAGGATCTGGGTATAAATGTAATTGGAATGCCTGGTGTTTACAGTTCAGAAGGGCTTGTGGAATTCCTCTGTCCTGATATAAAAGGGAAAGTTATTGATACAGCAAGAAGTTTCTATGGTTCTTCCCTTCTCATCGAAGGTCTGAAAGAATGCAGTGCTGAAGTGCATGAGACTAAAGTATACACGCTCACCAAACCACAGGGTACTGAGCAGGATGATTTTATTCGCAGGGTTCTTGATGGCGATATTGACGTGTTTGCATTCACAAGTTCTATGATGGTGCGCAATTTCTTTGAGGATGCTGTAAGCCGGGCTACAAAAGAAGAAGTTATCAGTATTATGAATAATTCCATTGTTGCAGCTATAGGTATACCCACAGCACAAACAATTGAAAGTTATGGGGTGAAGGTTTCAGTTACTCCCGGTAAATTCACATTTGAAGATATTCTTAAGAAAGTTCTGGAACTGCTTAATTAAGTATTTCCTGAACATTCCTGTTTTTTGTTTCAGTCACCATAGGTGTAATATAGGATGATGTTATAGAGTTCGCACATATTAGAACGATCTTCTTTTATTCTTCTATTTCGGAGTCCTGATCATGATAGGTATTTCAAAATTATATTGCAGAACCGTAGAGCCTTCTGATGCATTGCGCTACGGGCGTGATTCAAAAAGGCTTCCTTCCCATCTGCTCCAGTTCTCCAAAGATAAGAAACCTGTTGTCGTATGGAATGTGACCCAGCGTTGTAACCTGCGCTGCGTTCACTGTTATGCTCATTCAAAAGACATTGAGTATAAGAATGAGCTGACAACTGAGCAGGGAAAGGAGCTCATAGACGATCTTGCTGAATTCGGTACCCCTGTTATTCTTTTCTCAGGAGGGGAACCCTTAATGCGCAAGGACCTTCCTGAACTTGCTGCATACGCAACTTCAAAAGGCATCCGTGCTGTCATTTCCACAAACGGCACAATGATCACGGAGCAAAAAGCCCGTGAGCTCAAAGAAATCGGTCTTTCGTATGTGGGAATATCCCTGGATGGTATGAGGGAAACTAATGATAAGTTCAGGGGCCTGGAAGGATCTTTTGACAAAGCTTTGCAGGGAGTGCGCAATTGCCAGGCCGCAGGCATCAAGGTCGGACTTCGTTTCACGATTAACCGTCACAATGTAAATGATATTCCTGCTATCTTCGACTTGCTCGAAGAAGAAAATATTCCCCGAATATGTTTCTATCATCTGGTTTACTCGGGCAGGGGTTCCGAAATGAGGAATGAGGATCTTTCCCTGGAAGAATCACGGAAGACAGTTGATATGTTACTGGAAAGAACAGGACAGCTTCATGCCAGGGGTAAAAAGGTTGAGGTTCTCACAGTTGACAACCATTGTGATGGCCCGTATATCTATTTGCGTCTTTTAGAAGAGGATCCGGAACGTGCGGCAGAGGTCCTTGAACTGCTCCAGATGAACCGTGGTAACTCCACTGGTATAGGCATAGGGTGTGTTTCATGGGATGGTTCCGTCCATCCTGACCAGTTCTGGAGACATTACAGCTTTGGCAACATTAAGGAGCGCAAGTTCAGTGAGATATGGACTGATATGTCTGATCCGCTTATGGCAGGCCTTAAAGATCGTAAACCTCTCATCAAGGCCAATGCTGACAGATGTGCAAAATGTAAATGGTTCGATGTCTGCAATGGTAACTTCCGTGTGCGAGCAGAAGCTGTGCATGATAACGTATGGGCCGATGACCCTGCATGTTACCTGACCGATGAAGAGATCGGCTACGACGATTCCCTCTGATCGTTCTTTTTTTTAATTATGCATATTCGGAATCAGGTAATCCGCTAATATATAAGCCATGATTAGCATAATAATGGCAAGGAATGCAAATTTAAATATAAGCTTTACAAGCATACTGTCACCTCTTAACCTTCATATCTTTGAAAGAAACTTCCACGTAAGGGTGGGGATGAGCAGGTATAAAAAAGATGTGGCAACGGATGCCACAAATTACATATTTTTTATTGATGTGTTTAAACTTCAATACAGTTTTGCCATACGCCGTGTATGTTGCAGTATTCAAGTGCACAGAATGCCTTGAAATCATCGATATTGTTCACATGGAAAGTTGCGATGGGATCGGTGTGAACAGGTTCGAAGTTCATCCTTCCGAAATCAACAGTTCTACCTTCCTTTGTAATACCATAGAGTTCTACCCACTCTATGTGATGTTCAACGGTATTGGGGTGTGGTACTTCTTTTCCCACGATCACACGTACAAAGTCAGCCTTTGCCTGCCCGTGTCCCCTGATTATCTCTATTTCAGGAACATGTTTCTCTTTTCCCTCTACTTCTTTTCCTTTGAGTATTTCTCCGAAATTCATCTTCTTACCTCTTTAAAAATCTATTATTCTCCAGAAGGTTCGGCGAATTTTCTTGCTGCCATGTCCCTGTCGAGCATGAAAAGACCGTTACCTTCATTGCCTACCATTTTCAACTTTGCTATGATCTCGTTATCATTGGCTTCCTCTTCTATCTGCTCGGTTACGAACCACTGGAGGAAAATCTGGGTAGCGTAATCTTTTTCCTCGTTAGCAAGGTCTACAAGTCCGTGGATTGATTTTGTGATAAATTGTTCATGCCCAAGGGTAGCTTCGAACATGTCAAGGATAGTTCCGAATTCTGATGGTGGTTTCTCGATAGCTTCGAGCCTTACCTTTTCTCCCTGTTCATTAAGGTAATCGTATATCTTCATTGCATGTGTCATTTCTTCCTGGTATTGTACCATGAACCAGTTTGCAAAACCGTCCAGTCCGACATTAGTGCAGTGGGCGGACATTGACATGTAAAGATATGCCGAATACATCTCCTTATTGATCTGTTCATTCAAAGCTTCGGTCATTTTTTTGCTTAACATCTCTTCTCTCCATTCTTTGTTATTTGATAATCAGAATACTACTATCTCGTAGCCTTCATCCATATATCGTGCCATGCTCGGATGTCCAAACATTTCATCGCATAATGTGAGATTCTGTTGCTTTACACTTTCAAGGCTCTCCATTTTTGCTGCACAAGCTCTGCATACACAGTCTATCAATCCTGCTTCCTTTGCTTTTACATAAAGGTTTATAAAAGGTCTTTTTTCATCTTCTGCCTCTTTAATGAGGCGTGTTGCAGGACCTTCTATTATCATTTTGACATCATAGCCTTTCTCTTTCATATCAAGTGTATTCATCAAAGCATGGATGAAACATATTTCCTCTCCGTTAAATACAAAAAGAGCTATCTTTCTGGACATAAGACCACCTTATCTGACATTTATTCGCCTCCGCTTCCCCTTTCTAAAATGGTATAGATTTCTATAAAGTGTTTTCGGTTTCCTGATATTTTTATTCAAAATGCGAAGGTACTGTGTTCTGGTTATTCTATTTAACAGAGAACAAAATAGTAAAGTTGATATACTAAATTCTCTTCACATGATGTGGCTTGTCCTCTGCATGCAGCTGGTCAAAGAATAGGGCATATGTTCCAGACGGTATCATCACCCACTTGTCAAGGAAATGTTTGCTTTCAATCGTACATTGATGACCTTTTGTCCAGTCGGGATTTTCTGCAAGATATCTTTGTTGTGCAGGGACAAACCTCTTTTGAAAACATGCGTTATTTACGTTTTTTATTTTATGTTTCTTATCCTTTCTAAACGTTTGAGCATCTTCGTTTCTAACCAGATAATTTAAATAATCTAACACCACTTAGGATAAAAAACACAATCAATACATTAATTGATTATACTTATCGGAGAGTCACAATGACCGTCCCAAAAGAATATGACCCACACATTATAGAGCCTAAATGGCGTGATTCATGGGATATGTCGATGTATCATTTCGACTGGAATGAAGGTACCAGGCCCCAATACATTATTGACACCCCTCCTCCATATCCAACCGGCAATTTCCATATTGGAAACTCACTTAACTGGTGTTACATTGATTTTGTCGCACGCTATAAGAGAATGTGTGGATACAATGTTATGTTTCCCCAGGGCTGGGACTGTCACGGTCTTCCCACCGAGGTAAAGGTGGAGGAGATTCATGGCATAACCAAGAACGAAGTCCCACGAGAAGAATTCAGGCAGATGTGCCGGGAACTTACTCATGACAATATCGAGAAAATGAGGGAAACAATGCTGAACCTCGGTTTCTCTACTGACTGGAGTAATGAATTTGTCACTATGGAACCGGCATACTATTCCAAGACCCAGAGGTCTTTCAGGAAAATGTATGACATGGGTCGTGTGTATCAGGCAGAACATCCGGTCAACTGGTGCCCACGATGTGAAACTGCTATTGCCTTTGCAGAGGTTGAATATGAGGCAAGGGATACTAAGCTTAATTTCCTGAATTTTGATACACTTAAGATCGCTACCACAAGACCGGAACTTCTTGCTGCATGTGTGGCTGTTGCCATCAACCCTGAGGACGAGCGCTACAACGAACATGTGGGAGGTAATGTAAAGGTCCCTATTTTCGGACATGATGTCCCGGTAATTGCTGATAAGGACGTTGATCCTGCATTTGGTACCGGTGTGGTCATGATCTGTACCTTCGGTGACAAGCAGGATGTCCGCTGGTGGATGGAGCATGAACTTCCTCTTCGTAAGGCAATTGATAAGAACGGTCTTATGACTTCCATTGCAGGAAAGTACAAGGGAATGACAATTCCTGAATGTAAGAATGCTATAATTGAAGATCTCAGGACAGAGGGCTATCTTTTCGAACAAAAGACCCTTGACCAGAACGTGGGCATGTGCTGGCGCTGTGATACACCCATCGAGATACTTTCCGAGCGTCAGTGGTTTGTTAAAATTGATACCGATGCTGTTGCAAAGGCCGCGGATGAGATCAAATGGCTTCCACAATACATGAAAGTAAGGCTGGAAAACTGGATCGGAACAATGGAATGGGACTGGTGCATCTCTCGCCAGAGGCTGTTCGCTACCCCTATCCCTGTATGGTATTGTAAGGAATGTGGTGAGGTGCTGGTGGCAAAGGAAGAATGGATGCCTATAGACCCGACAATGGAACAGCCTCCTGAAGCCTGTAGCTGTGGCTGCACCGAATTCGAAGCCGAGGAAGATGTACTGGACACCTGGATGGATTCCTCCATTACTGCACTGCATGTATCCGGCTGGCTCTCGGATCATGATATGAGGCTTCCGACCCAATTGCGTCCGCAGGGTCATGATATCATTCGTACGTGGGCATTCTATACCATATTACGTTCCATGGCAATTACGGGAAAAAGGCCGTGGGATTCGATTCTTGTTAATGGTATGGTCCTGGGTGAGGACGGCCATAAGATGAGCAAGTCCTTGGGTAATGTCATTTCTCCCGAGGAAGTAATTAAGGATTACAGTGCCGATGCGTTCAGGCAGTGGGCAGCAATAGGCGGTTCCCCAGGTTCCGACGTTATGTTCAGGTGGAAGGATGTCGTTTCAGCATCAAGGTTCTTCACCAAAACATGGAGTATCTATAGGTTCTCAATGTCTCATCTGGAGGACTATGAGCACTGCGATATTGATGTTTCAGAGTTGAAGATAGTTGACAAATGGCTTCTGAGCAATCTCAACAGACTTATTATGTCAGTTACAAAGTCCATGGAGACCTATCAGTTTGATGAGGCATTCAAAGCTGTCAGAGGTTTTACATGGGATGTCCTTGCAGACAACTACATTGAGATTGTTAAGTCCCGTCTTTACGGCGATGACGAATCTGGAAAGCAGGCTGCAAGATACACATTATATACTGCAGTTGATGCTCTTTCCCGTTTGCTTGCGCCATTTGCTCCGTTCTTTGCAGAGGAAATGTTCTCTCGCATAGGCGATGGCAGTGTGCATGTTATGGCCTGGCCTAAAGCCTGCGAGTCCATGATAGATGCTGAAATTGAGCAGTCCGGTGAGTTCATCAAAGAGGTTGCAAGCAGTGTCAGAAGGTACAAATCTGAGAATGGTATGGCATTGAATAAGCCTCTTGAGAAGATAGAGATATATGGAAGTCTTGCAGACATCACTGATGTTCTGGGCGCTACGAATTCTCCGGTAGAGGTCATTGCGGGAGATCCGGATTTTGAACATGTGCCAGTAAGCGTAAAGCCTAGTATGGGAAAGATCGGTCCTCTTTTCAGGGGAAAGGCAAAATCTATCATCAATGCCCTGCTGGATGAAAATCCCAAAAAGATTGCAGATGAGGTATCAAACGGTAAGATCACCATTACAGTTGACGGCGAACTTATCGAGCTTGAGCCCGACTATGTGGAAATCGAGAAAGAAGTTGTTTCAGCAGGAAGATCAGTGGATGTTCTTGATGTCAGTGGAGTTCCTGTTGTAATTGTAAGATAAGGTTCTTATGGGTGCAGTATGTGGGCTCTGCCCGCATAAACTTTAAAAGCATCCATTACTTATTTTACCAATGTAACTACCTTGGAAATAATGCAGGGTAATACTATCAGGATAGTACTATTAATAATCAAATAATATTTATCTGCTTGACAGGTGATCAGTTGAAAGTGAAATCCAGGGTTCAGATCAGGAAATCAGCAAAGAATCAACTTCTGAGCGATATCACTTCTATCTTTGGTGAAGCGGTAAAGAAGCTTGAAAAGAGCAAGTTTGAAACGGCAAACATAGAGGATCTGTCGCTTGTACTTGTTGACGGGGAGCCGCTGTTGTTCCAGATAAATGGCTTTTACTTCCCTACTGTAAAAGGAGTCCTGAATCTTGGTCTGACCAAAAACGTGGTAAAAGTTGATTCCGGTGCCGTTCGTTTTGTTGTAAACGGCGCTGACATCATGTGCCCGGGAATTGTTGATGCTGACTCTGATATAGGTGAAAATGATCCTGTTATCATAATTGAAGAGGCTCATGGCAAACCTCTTGCCATTGGCACAGCTTTGATGCCAGGTGCTGATATGGTTGGAAATAAGGGTAAAGCCGTAAGGTCCATACATTACGTAGGTGACAAGTTATGGAACCTTGACATCTGAAAGAAATGATTAATATACAATGACAGGAAATATAATTAAAAGCAACAGTCTGAAGCATCTGTCCAGTAACAATTTAAGTAGTATCGATATTATTAATAAGCATCAATGTTTTTGAATACATGAGGGCGCATTATGGCAAAGATCATGAATAAGATATTTGGTGGCAGTGCCAAAACCACAACTGTTGAGGATGAATATACGGAACTCGATCTTACCAAGTATGAAGAAGTGCTTGATGAAGAGCCTGCAGAGACCTATATTCGGGTGGCTGAGCTGACCAATCTGAATGAGCTGACCGCACTAAAAAGAGAGATATACGACGGTAATATTGTAATGATCGACATCTCAAACATTAAGGCGGATAAACTCCTGCTTGACCGTGCATTAAAGGATCTTAAGGATGTAGTAGTTGATGTTCACGGCGACATTGCAGGAATTAAAGATGACCAGGTGCTCGTAACACCATCCGGCATAAAGATCGACAGATCAAAGATTCTTGGTGGAAGATATTGAGTGAAGAAAGCTCCTGCCATAATTTTGTAACTGCCACTTCCTGTCCGCTTTGTCATGAAGAATTGATCATCAACTGGCAGGGTGATGATATTCCTTATTTTGGCGAGGTAATGCATATTACCGCAAGGTGTGACTGCAGTTTTAGATTTGCCGATACTATTATCCTGGCTCAGCGCGATCCGGTGAGATATGAGCTAAAGATCGAAAATTCTGAAGACCTCCACAGCAGAGTTGTTCGTTCCACCTCTGGAACTATACGTATACCTGAGTTGGGTATTGATGTGGAGCCTGGCTCGATATCCGAGTCTTACGTTACAAACATTGAAGGTGTACTGGACAGGATACTCAATGTGGTGATCACTGCTACCAAATGGTCTGTGGATGATGAAGAGAAACATTCCCGTGGACTTGAGATTCAAAAAACACTTGAAGAGGTAATTGAGGGCAAAGGATTTCTTACTGTTATAATCGAGGATCCTTTCGGCAATAGTGCTATTATTTCTGACAAGGCTAAATCCTATGCACTTTCTCCAGAAGATTCTGAACAACTTAAGACTGGGATGATAGTCTTTGATATGGATTCTTCAGAGATGGAACTTGATGCCTCCGACTCTGAGCATCAGTTAAAGGAATGATATTTCATTCCTGATCATTTTTTACTTTGACATATCGTTGTGTCGAATTCGCTGTTACTTATTTGATCCTGTGTTATACTTTTATGTTTATTTTGGTTCAGAAAGGAAATGCCTATAAGCAATGTACTTGTTTATGTAGCCAAAATCAAGTGATCATAATAGGTGACTACATGGCAGAACAAGAGAAAGAGGCTGCACTTCCTTCAAAGGAAAGTTTCAGCGAATGGTATAATGACATCCTGCAGAAAGGCGAAATAATGGATGTCCGTTATCCTGTTAAGGGATTGTATGTATGGTATCCATTTGGTTTCAACCTCAGGCGAAACGTTTATGATATTATGAGAAAACTGCTTGACAAAGATCACCAGGAGACACTTTTTCCTCTTTTAATCCCGGAAAATGAGTTCATGAAAGAGGCTGAGCATATCAAAGGTTTTGAGGATGAAGTGTACTGGGTAACTCACGGAGGCGTCTCCCCACTTGACGTTAAACTTGCACTGCGCCCGACAAGTGAAACTGCTATTTATCCGATGTACAAGTTGTGGGTTCGCTCTCATGCCGACCTGCCTCTCAAGCTGTACCAGATAGTCAATACTTTCAGGTACGAGACCAAGCATACACGTCCTCTCATCCGGCTACGTGAGATCACTTCTTTCAAGGAGGCGCATACTGTCCATGCCACCTGGGAAGATGCGGCAGCCCAGGTTGATGAGGCTATCAGGCTCTACACGGAATTCTATCGCAAGCTTGCTATTCCTGTTCTTCCTTCAAAGAGGCCTGACTGGGATAAGTTCCCTGGAGCGGACTATACAATAGCTACCGATGCACTCATGCCGGATGGCAAGACTCTTCAGGTCGGTACTGCCCACCATCTGGGGGACAATTTTGCCAAGACTTTTGATATCCAGTATGAGGACTCTGAAGGTGAACAGGTCTATGTCCATCAGACCTGCTATGGTGTCTCTGAGCGCTCAGTTGCAGCATTAATTTCTATACATGGAGATGAAAAGGGACTTGTGATGCCGCCGGAAGTAGCTCCTGTGCAGGTTGTGATTATTCCTATTGTCTTCAAGAAAGCTGAAGATGTTCTGCAGGCCTGCGAAGAAGTAAAGGAGAAACTGGAAGCTGTAGGCATACGTGTCAAGCTGGATGCAAGTGACAACCGTCCGGGTGCCAAATACTACAAATGGGAAATGAAAGGTGTTCCCGTAAGATTGGAAATCGGCCCAAGGGACCTTAAGAACAATGCAGCTATGCTGGCGCGCCGCGACACTGGAGAAAAGCAGCAGGTATCTCTTGATAATATCACAGATGAAGTTCTGTCCCTGCTTGACGAAATTCATGAGAATTTATATGAAAAGGCAAACGCAAGTTTGCAGGAACGTATTTTTGAGTGTGAGGATATTGCTGTAATTAAGGAGAAACTGGCTGAGGGAATTGCAAAGGTATTCTGGTGTGGTAATAAGGAATGTGGCCTTAAGCTTGAGGAAGAGATCGGTGCGGGTATACTTGGCATACCTACTGAGCAAACAGAAGGTTGCTCCGGCAAATGTCCTATATGTGGTGCAGATGCGGATACTCAGGTGTATGTTGCCAGGACGTACTGAAGTTTGTCTGGAAACTGACATATACTCCCTGTAAAATACATCTAGGCGATTGGTATGGATACATTAGCACCAGAAAAAGTCAGGTTACCTGAAAAACCGTTGTTTGTATGTGTTCTTGGAAACACAGAAACCGCTTATATCGAAGGTCTCTCTGCCGCAGGCAAGACTGCAAAACTAACAGATTACACGCCGGCAGGTGATGCGGAAGTCCTTGAAACAGGAACTATCGTAGATATTCCGATCCTGCCAATGACGCCTCCGTATGATACACCTACGCCTGCACTTATTACTCGTGCAGCGCTATCGATTACGGGTATTCCACATATCTTTGTGAATGCAGGCTTAAAGGTTCTTCCGGCAAAACAGGTGCCGCTTATTGACATTGGCGGGTTGCCTGGTGATGATATCAGAAAATCTACTGCTGTGCACAATATTGGGGATGCATTCAAAAATGCCTTTAAGCTTGGTGAGAAACTTGCAAAGGACCATGATCTCATTGTGATCGGGGAGAGTATTCCTGCAGGAACTACAACTGCCAATGCAGTACTTCAGTCATTGGGTTATGATGGTACTGTTAGTAGTAGTTCCAGTTCAAACCCGTTGAGTCTCAAAAAACAGGTTGTGGATGATGCTTTAAAATCTTCTTCTATTAATTTTGGTTCTTTGAGTGGGGATCCTCTCAAGGCAGTGGCATCCGTTGGTGATCCGATGATGGTTGCAGTTGCAGGAATCGCTGCAGGTCTTGGAGATACGCGTTTGATACTCGCTGGCGGGACTCAGATGGAATCTATCTACGCTGTTATCAAGCATCTGGGTTATCCGACGGATAATATCATGATTGTGACTACAAGCTATGTTTCAAGTGATGGGTCTGCTAATTTTACAGAACTTGCAAGTGAGATTGGTGCTACTTTTGAAGGTGTTGATCCTGAATTCGGTAAATCTTCATTCAAGGGTTTGCAGCAATATGAACTTGGTTTTGTAAAGGAAGGTGTGGGTGCCGGAGGTGCCATGTACCTTGCCCTCATGTACGGTAAATCCCGGGAGGATATACGCTCGGAAATAGAGGGACTCTGTTCTGAGCTGTGCAAACTTGGTGATTTGAACCGGGTAGCGAACGAAAATATATAACATCGAGGCAATGGTACCGCCAAATATATCACAGATAAGATTTATTCAGGGGATACTGCCTGAATTTAAGGGGCTGTGGCCTAGTCCGGCATGGCGACGGGCTCCAGCGGATAAATGATGAACAACGGGTCTACTGAGGCTTATCCGACGGGATTGGCCTGTGAGGAACCGTTGGAGCACTGATAAAGGCTCTTAAAGAAAAATGCTGTGTTTTGCAGCAGTTCGGAGAGACCCGTCGATCGTGAGTTCAAATCTCACCAGCCCCACATTAATTTATTGCAGTATTTGTAATTTCTGCAAGGTTAGTTTTCTATGCCTAAACTATATATGTGGATAGAACTATATAATTAATAGTGAAAAAAGTTCGATTAATTTATGCTTAATTGTGTAACAAGATGTGATGCTCACCAGCAGATTTATATTGCAATATATTTATTTAATTTACGTGTAAACAGGGAGCCTATGATTCATGTCAGATAGGGACAAAGTACTCATAGTTGATGATGAACAGGCCATAGTAGAACTAATGGGGCTCTATCTGAAATCGGATTATGAGGTTATAAATGCTTATAATGGTGGAGAAGCACTTGAAAGGGTGAAAGCTGACAAACCTGATCTAGTCCTTCTTGATGTGATGATGCCTGACATGAATGGGTATGAAGTCTGCAGAATCCTGAAAACTTCCGTTGAAACTCAATTCCTTCCTGTGATAATGGTTACTGCATTGTCTGGCAAGGATGACCGTATAAAAGGTATTGAGGTAGGAGCAGATGAGTTCCTTGGTAAACCTGTGAACCGGCTGGAGCTTGTTACAAGGGTAAAGTCACTGCTACGCATAAAACACCTTCAGGACAAGATGCTGGCTGAAAGGAATGATGCAATAAACTATTTCGATGAAGCCGGTTTCATTGTTTTCGTCCTAGACAGGGATATGAAGGTCAATCTCGTTAATGCAAAAGGCAACGATATTCTGGGTTACGGTGAATTTGAACTGATAGGCCATGACTTTTCTAAATTACTTGTTCCTGAAATACTAAAGGAAGATGTCAGGGAAAAGTTTGAAGGGGCTTTAAGTGGTGAATCTGGACTGCCGGAATTCATAGAACATCCTGTCATTGCAAAGGATGGAAGGGAAGTTCCAGTACGCTGGTATAATGTTGTTCTAAAAGATGTGGATGATAATATTACTGGAATCTTGTGTTCTGGTGAAGATCTAAGTAAATTCCAGTAAGATATGGTTTTTAAAGTGCATTGCATTTTAAGGATCTGTAATGGGGCATTTACTATCTTTCTCTTCATTTTTCAAAATATTTTTTGTTGTACAGCATATCCACTTTTGATGTAGTACCAGGTGTACTCCTGTAAAAGATGTCATCAAAATTGCCGATCTGTTGTGTATCAGTGTCCACGTGGCTTTTGTTAATCCTAGATATTCCTGATATCTTCCTTTTGGCACTCCTGGCGGTATCACAAGATACATAACAAATCCTGTGACTGCAACTGCCAGGAATAATATTGTCAACATGGCATCAACGCAATAGTTCAATTTTATTCGGTTCATTATTCATTCTCTTATTTGCAGGTACTATTCTTGCTTTAATTCAATACATTGGCTTTTAATGCTGTATGTCATTTTTAGACTTGTGGTTTCTTCTGTATTTTTTGTTTTTCTTTGTTGGATGGTGCAAAAGTTTAAATCATATCAGGTTGGTACTAGTCCTGTTTCATTGTCGGGATCTGTCCCGTGGGAATGTGGCTTTAATAAAAAGCTGAACCGTGAAACAAGAAGATGAAACAAGGTGAATATATTGTCCAAATCATTTTACGGATATATCAAAGATGCATGGAAGAACCCTGGCGATACTTACGTCAGTGAACTTAGATGGGAAAGACTTCAGGAATGGAGAAAGGAAGGATCTGTTACAAAAATCAGACGTCCTACTCGTATCGACCGTGCCCGCTCACTTGGCTACAAGGCAAAGCAGGGTATAGTTGTTGCCCGCGTACAGGTACGCAGGGGTGGCCTCAGAAAGTCCAGGTACATGCGCGGAAGACGTACACACAACATGGGTAAGAACAAGATCACAGCAGGCAAGAGCATCCAGAGGATCGCTGAAGAGCGTGCAGGAAGAAAGTTCCCCAACATGGAAGTACTGAACTCCTACTGGGTAGGAGAAGACGGTAAACTCAAGTGGTACGAAGTTATCCTCGTAGATCCTAACCATCCTGTTATTAAGAGTGACAAGAATCTCAACTGGATATGCAACAGTTCCCACAAGGGACGTGCTCCACGTGGTAAGACCAGTGCAGGCCGCAAGGGCAGAGGTATGATGACACGTGGTACCGGTACTGAGAAGACCCGACCAAGCATCAGGTCACATCAAAACAAGGGCAAGTGATTCATTATATCGACTTGCGTGTGATCTCACACTCAACTGAAGACTTCTCCAGGGTAAGAAAAGCCCTGGATTTCTTTTTACGGAATGCCATAGGCAGATCAGAAGATGCTGTTACTGATGAACTTGTAGATGTAACGGATATTGAAGGTCATTATGGCAACTCTTCCGTGATGCTCAGTTCGCAGATCACTCGCAAATCTGACGTTGTAAAGATTGCCAGTTTCATCCGGGGGCATCTGTCTCCTGATGATGTTGAGCGTCTTCGCAGTGAGATGCCTGACAGGCTGGATGATGATCAGTTATTCCATATCAGGTTTGACAAACAGGCAGCTTCTCTGGGGAAATTGGTATTGACTTCTTCTTCCGATGCTATAATCATGAAGTTAAAGATAGCCACTTATCCTAAAAACCGTGTTCTTGCGGGGCAGATCGTGGAGGAATTGTTTGGCTAGATCCAATTTCTACGATTTGAGTATCTATTCTGAACCCGAAGGTAAAAATACGATTGAAGAAATGGCTGCCCTTTCAAAGCATTTTTGCTATAAGGGTATTGCTATTACCAATTCTCCTAAATCGTGTTCTTCTGAAAGGTCTGCTTGTTTCGGTGACTTTGAGGTTTTCAGTGGAGTTGAACTGAATGTGGATAATGCTTCAAAGTTGCATGGGCTTATAGGTAAATATCGAAAAATGGTCGATGTTATTATTGTCCATGGGGGCAGTGAAAGCATAAATAGGGCAGCTGTAGAAAATTCAAATGTAGATGTCCTTTCTAATTTTGGATCCTTAAAGGACAATGGATTTAATCATGTACTTGCCAAGTCTGCAAATGATAATGATGTGGCAATTTCTTTCGATCTTGGTGACATTATAAGTTATCGTGGTGGAAAAAGGGTAAAAGCATTATCTAATTTCAGGAAGAACCTGAAACTTGTACGTAAGTATGATGTTCCTTTCTTGCTCACAAGCAATGCCAGGTCCTGTTATGACTTGCGTGCTCCTCAGGAGTTGATTGCACTTGCAGAGCTTTTTGGTATGAAGCGTGACGAAGCTATTTGTGGTCTTTCTGCTACTCCGGAATCTATTATATCAAGGAATCGTCCTTCTGCTAATTATGTTTTTGAAGGTGTGGAAATCGTCAGTGCTCATCCGGATGTTGTTATTTTGGATGAAGGTGATAATGCATGAAGGTGCTTCCTCCTACAATGCGGGAAAATAAAAGGTATCTTGCATTTGAACTTATTGCTGATGGTCAGGTGAGCAGGGATGAACTGATAAGGGAGATATTCTCTGCATCCGGTAGTTTGCTTGGGGATCTTGGTTCGAGTGAATGCAACATATGGCTTTTTGCCTTCGATGACCTTAAAGGTGTAGTTAGCTGTGAACGGGAGCATGTGTGGCAAACACGGGCTGTTCTTGCTACAATTACCAACGTAAAAGGAAAAAGGGTTAGTTTTCATATTCTGGGTGTGTCAGGTACGGTTCTTGGAGCAACAAAAAAGTATTTAGCGGGTGTGGATGTATTTAACCCGGAAGAACAGTCACATATAAATGAGTAGAATGCATATTTCAGTTAGTAAGACTACAAGTTACTGTTTACTATTTTGATACAGGAGATGAAATTAAGATGCAAATGACACCACAAATGGGTTATGATCGTGCAATTACTGTTTTCAGTCCCGATGGGCGTCTTTTTCAAGTAGAGTATGCCAGGGAGGCCGTTAAGAGGGGTACGACTGCAGCGGGTGTGAAATCCAAGGACGGAGTAGTCCTTCTTGTCGATAAAAGGATAACAAGCAGATTGATAGAAGCAGAATCCATCGAGAAGATATTCCAGATAGATGATCACATCGGTGCTGCTACATCCGGTCTGGTTGCAGATGCCCGCGCACTGGTAGACAGGGCAAGAGTAGAAGCCCAGATTAACAAAGTATCTTATGATGAGCAGGTGGGAGTAGAAGTACTTGCAAAGAAGATTTGCGATCATAAACAGAGCTACACCCAATATGGCGGTGCCCGTCCTTATGGTACTGCTCTTCTGATTGCAGGAGTCGATGATTCAAGGCCTCGTTTGTTCGAAACAGATCCAAGCGGTGCACTTCTTGAATACAAGGCAACTGCAATAGGTGCAGGAAGAAGCTCTTTTATGGAGATATTCGAGACTGACTACAGCGACGATATGGATATGGACGCTGCTATCATGCTTGGCATGAAGGCGCTTTACAGATCCACTGAAGGTAAACTCAATGCAGCTACCCTCGAAGTAGGTCTTGTTACCCTTGAGGAAAGGCAGTTCAGAAAGCTTTCGGAGGATGAGGTTGAAACATACGTTTCAAGAGTCCGTGAAGAACTTAAAGGTACAGAAGAAGAAAAGAAAGACGACTCTGAAAGTCAGGACGAAACCACTGAATAAATCTAGCATTTTATGTCATGGGGTGAAGATAAATGGTGTCACTTGATGAAGCTGTGATCGCAAGGCTCAAGAAAGGGAAGAACCAGTTCGAGGTTCTTGTAGATCCGGACGGAGCGTTTGCGTTGAAGAGAGGCGAAGATGTCAAAATGGAAGATATACTCGCTGTTGAATCCGTATTCTCTGATGCTCATCAAGGGGACCATGCAGCTGAGTCCGATATTGAGAATACCTTTAGCACTTCTGATGTACTGGAGGTAGCTGAGCAGATACTTATGCATGGTGAGTTACAGCTGACCAAAGAACAAAGAAAGCGTATTTTGGAAGAGAAAACTAGGCAAGTCATTACTTTTATTGCGCAGAATGCTATTAATCCTCAGACAAAGACACCTCACCCACGGGCTAGAATCGAGAAGGCTATGGAGGAGGCAAAGGTCCACATAGATCTTTTCAAGGGCGTGGATGAGCAGGTAAATATCGTCATGAAGGCCATCCGTCCTATCATTCCTATCAGGTTTGAGGAGGTCGATGTAGCGGTAAAGATACCTGCGGAGTATGCTGCCAAATCCTATGGAGATGTTTCTAAGTTTGCAACTCTCCTGAAGAATGAGTGGCAAAACGATGGATCCTGGGTTGCTGTTGTGAGGATGCCGGCAGGTCTTCAGAACGATTTCTATGGTCTGGTAAATCACCTGACTAAAGGAGATGCTGAATCTAAATTATTATGAGGATGGATAATGGAGCGAGAAATTGTACTTCCGGGCCAGCTTTTGTCTGAGAACAAGGCAGAATCGGGACCTGGTACTTATGTGAAGGATGGAAAAGTCTATTCTCTTTTATACGGGATCAAGAATGCAAGAAATAAGCTATCTGTGATTCCGTTCTCAGGAAAATACATTCCTTCAAGCAAGGATTTTGTAATCGGTACTGTGATCGAGGTAACTCCTTCAAACTGGATATTTGACATAGGCTCTCCTTACGATGGCCTGCTGCATGTCTCGGAGTACCCTAAAAGAGTGGAGTCTGACAAGATGCCAGGAATTATGGGCGCTGGTGACTCTGCACTTCTGCGTGTAAAAGACGTAAATCCGTCTATGAAAGTGGAACTGAGCATGAGAGAACGTGGTCTGGGGGCTCTTGATACGGGCCGGGTTATTGAAATAACTCCTGCAAAGGTTCCCCGGGTCATAGGACATGGCGGTTCGATGGTCTCAATGCTTAAAAAGGAAACCAACTGTGAGATTTTTGTAGGTCAGAACGGAAGGATATGGATAAAGGGAAAAGACGCTGATATGGATCGTCTTACCGAAGCTATAGACATGATAATGCAACAGTCACATACTTCCGGTTTGACGGAGAGAATTTCTAGTTTCTTGAAAAATGAAGATGATGTTGTTTCTGAGAAGGATGAAACTGTTTTGGAAGATGATCTCGTTGTGGATACGGAAGATGAATGCGAGATTAGGGAAGAAACCTGCAGAAAAGTTGATGCACTGCTGGATGATGATGATGATAATTAACCCAGATGTGTCTCTTTTTTATCAACAGGGAAAATGTGCAAACATTGGAGAATTAGTATGAATGATAAACCTGAAAAATTCATTGATGAGAATGGTTTACGCCTCGATGGCAGGCAAATTAATGAAATAAGACCGATGACGATTAAGATAGGAGTGCTTTCCCGTGCGGATGGCTCCTGTTATCTGGAATGGGGAAACAATAAGATATTGGCGGCGGTTTACGGTCCCAGAGAACTTCATCCAAGAAGACTGCAGAAAGCTGATTCCGCTCTGATAAGGTATAGATATAATATGGCAGCTTTTTCCGTTGAGGACCGCATACGTCCCGGTCCCAGCAGAAGGAGTATCGAGATATCAAAAGTAAGTCGTGAGGCATTCGAACCTGTTGTAATGACACAGCTTTATCCGAGTGCAGTGATCGATGTCTTTGCAGAGGTACTTCAGGCAGATGCTGGTACAAGGACTGCTGCTATCAATGCAGCTTCAATTGCCCTTGCAGATGCCGGAATTCCTATGAAAGGTCTTGTGGCTGCCTGTGCAGCCGGAAAAGTCGACGGGAAACTGGTACTTGATCTGAACAAGCCTGAAGACAATTATGGTCAGGCAGATCTTCCGATAGCGATGACCGAGGATGGAGAGATCACACTTCTTCAGATGGATGGAGATCTTACTCAGGAAGAGTTTAAGCAAGCTGTTGAAATGTGTAAGGAAGGTTGCCGTCAGATCCTTGCGATGCAGCAGGAGACTCTCAGGAACAAATTTACCAAACTGGAAGAAGTGGAAACCTCTGAAGATGAGGAAGATGTCGATGTTTCCGCTCTTGTTGAATCTGCATTGGTGTCTTCAGAAGAAGATGAAACGTCTGAGGATGCTGAGGGCATAGAAGAAGGCGAAATGGAAGATGATGTAGAAGATGCTGAAACAGAGGATGAAGTTGAATCTGTGGAAGAGCAAGAGGATTCTTTCCAGGACGTAGATGAAGAGGATATTCCTGAAGACAATGATGAGGATGTCCCCGAAGATGATGAAGAGACTGTCTGAGGGATGTGGTAATCATGAGCAATGAAGTGATGTCTGTACTGAAAAGAGATTATATTTATAACCTTATGCTCAAGGGAAACCGTGCTGATGGTCGTTCCTTTGATGAGATAAGGGATATTGAAGTAAAAACAAATGTCATCGATAAAGCTGAAGGATCTGCATGGGTAAAGATTGGAGAAACAGAGGTTCTTGCAGGTGTGAAACTTCAGGCAGGAGCTCCGTTCCCTGATTCTCCTGGTGAGGGAGTCATTATCACCAGTCTTGAGCTGAATCCCATAGCTTCTCCGGACTTTGAGGCAGGTCCGCCAAGAGAGAATGCTATTGAAATGGCCCGTGTTACCGACCGTGGTGTCCGTGAGTCAGGCGCAATTGATTTAAGTAAGTTGTGTATTACGGAGGGAGAAGAAGTATGGATAGTATTCATCGATATCCATGTTCTCAATAATTCCGGAAACATTCAGGACGCTTCTTCCTTGGGCGCTATCGCAGCCTTACTTACCACAACCATTCCTATGGAACGTGCAGGAAAAGGTGAGGATATGGCTATGCCTATCAAGGATATGCCCTTGTCAGTTACAGTTATAAATATCGGTGGCTCGCTGATGGTTGATCCGGGACTTGATGAAGAAACTGTATGTGATACCAAAATCACTATTGTTTCAAATCAGGATGGTTCGATCTCAGGAATGCAAAAGAGCGGTGACGGAGCATTGACGGAAGAACAGTTGTTGAAGGCTGTTTCTTTGGCATGCCAGAAAGCATCAGAACTGAGGGAAGCTCATCTGCTGAATATCTAAACAGAAAGATTCAATATCACATTTATTTCACACCATTTCAAGGAGATTAGATTCATGGGTAAAAAATATACAAGAAAAGGACGCGTATCCAGATCAGCAGGCCGGTTTGGTGTACGATATGGTAGAAGAGACCGTAAGCTGGTAGCGGATCTGGAAGAAAAAATGCGTATGCCCCATGTATGCGCAAAATGTGCCCGTCCTACAGTAAGCAGAGTCTGTACAGGTATCTGGAGATGCAGCAAGTGTGACTATACATTTGCAGGCGGAACCTATCTTCCACAGACCAGTGTGGGTAAGACAGTTGCACGTTCCGTCAGGAAAGCCACTGAAAAGATAGAGTAAGGTGAGCATGGATTACAAATGCACAAGATGCAAAAGAAATGTTGAGATCGACTACGAGTACACAGGTATTCGCTGCCCTTACTGTGGGCACAGGATACTTGTGAAAGAGCGTCCGACATCCATCAAACGCATCAAAGCAATGTAAGAAGTAGATGCAAATAACTTCTTCTCGCAAACCATCAGCCGGCACGCGTACTCTATGTAAGCTGCTGGCATCTTTTCTTAACTGTGATTATTTTAATCGCGGAAAGATGGGCATGGGTGAGGTTCTAGCCCTTTCTCATGACACTCCTCTCATCATAGTAGGCGAATATCACGGCAACCCGGGTAGTATGGTTTTTTATGATCATGAGGGTTACTGTGTATTGTCACTTCATATTTCGATGTTATCTGCGGTTTTTTCATATCCTCGAAAGTCCGGTGTAACTCCTTCAATAGGGGGAGATGGCGAGCTTGTATCAGTTGTATCTGACATTCTCTGTCCTGATTGCCCAAAAGGTTCTTCGGTCTCATTATCGCTGGATATTTCCGGGGATAAAATGGATTTCAAGGAACAGGAAAAAGTGTTGTTCAGTCTGAGGATAAAAAGTCATAAAATATATAATGGTGATGAAGATTGCTCTTAATCACCAATTCTGTATTTGAAACGCCTGCAGCTCCTTCTATTTATCGTTCCCTGAAACCTGAACTTGAGACAATGATAACTGACAGGTCTTCTGTTGATATGCTCTTTGAAGGTACCTCTCTTTATCTTACCGTTAGATCTGATGACCTTGTTTCCATGCGCTCAACTCTTAACACATGGCTACGCCTAATTCAGGTTGCATCCGAGACAGCATCCTGTCTGGTATGATTAGATTTTGCTAATAGGGCCTTCATTTTTCGCTTTCTATTTTGCATCTGTATCATCTCTTTACATCGTTGTTTATTGCTTCTGTGTACATAGAAACATTAAAATCACTTTAAGTTTATTGGTATGCCAGGTGAAACCAAATGAGTACACAAATACCCCCGCAGATACAGAACCAACTGGCACAATTGCAGCAAGTACAGCAGCAGGCACAGTCACTTGCAATGCAGAAAGCTCAGATGGAATCCTTGCAGAAGGAATCCGAAGTGGCTCTCGAAGAGCTTGAGAAGCTCCCTGAGGATGCAGTGATATACAGAACTGTCGGTGAGTTGCAGGTCAAGGCCAATAAAGAGGAAACTGTTGGCAAGATGAAGGAAAAGGTAGAAACGCTTTCCCTGAGACTTCAATCTATCTCCAGACAGGAAGAGCGTATCTCCAAGCGTTTTACACAACTTCAGGAACAAATTGAACAGGCAATGGGGAATCAGGCAGAATAAAGCCTTTTTCCTTACTGCTAACATTACTCGGATTATCTTCCTTTCTGATAATCAGAGGTTTCCATGCAAGTTGAAGAACTGGAGTTTTACAATAGACTTCTGGATTATTCAAATATTCTTTACTTGTGTCATCGTAATGCAGATCCAGATGCTGTGAGCAGTGCTTTTGCACTGTCCGAGGCACTAGGCGGAACTATCGGACTAGTGGACGGTTGTAACCGCGTTGCCTCGCTTCTTATTGATAAGCTTAATATAAATGTGGAGGATAATCCCGATCCGTCACAATATGATATCACACTGGTAGTTGACACATCTACCAGTTCACAATTGAACGATATTAAATTGAGTAAGTATTGCGTTATCGATCATCATGCGACTACCGCACTTATCGATAATGCGGAATTCTACCTTCATCGCCATGCTACATCCACTGCAGAGATGGTGTTCGATATTCTCCGTATAATGGGTGCTCCCATAATGCGCAGAACAGCACTTGGTCTTCTCACAGGTATTATAACAGACACCGGCCATTTCAAACATGCAACGTCAGATACCTTCAGGGCTGTATCGGATATTATAGAAGCAAGTGGAGTGGAATATGCTGAAGTTCTGGAAATGATGGCTTCAACCCCTCAGGATATATCCATGCGTATAGCCATGTTAAAGTGTGCTACAAGGGCCAATATCGAGCGTATTGATGACTGGCTGCTAGTTGATTCTCACGTAAATTCATTCGGAGGTGCAGCATCCTCTATGTTCCTGAATATAGGAGCTGATGTCGCTTTGATAGGCACATCACGTGACAGGAATGTAAGGGTCAGTGGAAGGGCAAAGCGTGATGCCGTGAATTCCGGCGTGAACCTTGGAAAGATAATGGAGGATATAAGCTCCAATTATCAGGGTACCGGAGGAGGTCATGCAGGTGCTGCCGGAATTGATGTAGTAGCGGATATAGATGTTATAATTGAGGAATGCAGAAACAGGATTCGTAGTGTTCTCCAGGGAAAACCGAATCCTTCTATCTGTGAGGTCTTACAGGAAGAATCGGAATAAACCGAAAAGAGGTGAAAAAATGATAGAGTACTGGAACCCGTTGATTGAACGTATGCCGGTTGAAGAGCTGGAAAAAATACAGGAGAAGAAGTTGAAACACCTGGTGGACTATGTTTACCAGCATTCGGATTTCTACAAGAAGCGCTTCGATGATGCAGGTGTAAGTCCCGGGGACATTAAAACACTTGACGATCTGAAAAAATTACCATTCACATATAAGAGTGACCTCAGGGATACCTATCCCACCGGGATGTTCTGCGTTCCTAACGAACAGCTTGTACGTTTCCATGTCTCATCCGGGACAACAGGGAAACCAACAGTTGTGGGCTATACCAGGAACGATATCGACGGATGGACTACTTCACTTGCAAGGGCTATGACCTCTATAGGTGTCGGAAGAGGTGACATTATACAGGTGGGCTATGGATATGGTCTGTTTACAGGTGGACTCGGGGCCCATTATGGTGCGGAAGAAATTGGTGCGACCGTGCTTCCTACAAGTTCAGGTAACACTGAAAGGCAGATTGAATTAATTCAGGATCTCAACTCAACAGTAATCGCCTGTACTCCTTCATATTTCCTTTTCATGAACGAGGTTGCAAACAAGGCAAATGTTGACATAGAAAAGGATACTGGCCTGCGTGTGGGCATTTTCGGTGCGGAGCCCTGGTCCGAGGAGATGAGGACAAGAATCGAGCAGGCAACCGGAATAAAAGCCTATGATATATATGGCACTTCAGAACTCAGTGGCCCCCTTTTTACGGAATGCCAGTATCAGGATGGTATTCACATCTGGGCTGACCAGTTTCTTATTGAGGTAATTGACCCTGAGACCGGAGAACAATTGAAGGAAGGTGAAAGGGGTGAACTTGTAATTACCACACTGTTCAAGGAAGCTCTTCCTCTTATAAGATACAGGATCGGTGACATTACCGTTATCAACAAAGAGCCATGCAAATGTGGAAGGACTCATCCACGTATCATGCGTGTCCTTGGTCGTGCTGATGATATGCTCATAGTTCGCGGTATCAATGTCTTCCCCGGTCAGATCGAATCTGTGCTCATGAATATTCCTGAAGTCGGCGAGCATTTCATGATAGTTGTGGACAGGGTGAACGAACTTGATACTATGAAAGTCCAGATTGAGATGACGGATGAAGCCTTCAGCGATAAGGTAAATGACATTATTACTCTGGAGAAGAAAGTCTCATCTGCCCTTAAAGGTGTCCTGAACATCGCAGTTAAAGTGGAACTGGTAGAAAGCGGAACTATTCCTCGTTCCATGGGTAAGGCTAAGAAAGTAATAGATAACAGGAAGCTATAATATTACATAGGATATAATTTTATTATCAGGTGGTTTCATGGAAGACAAGATTATCAAACAGATATCCCTTTTCGCTGAGAACAAGCCCGGAAGGCTTGCTAATATCGCCAGCAATTTCCAGAAGGAAGATATTAATATTAGGGCCTTTACCATAGCTGAAGCCGGTGATTTCGGTATTATAAGGATGGTTGTGGATAGGCCGGACTTTGCACATACTGTGCTGCATGATGCGGGTTTCACAGTATCTGAAACAAGTGTCCTGGGTATTGAGATGGAAGATGTACCCGGGGGTTTGGGCAAGATAGCAGATGTCCTGGGCGAGAAGGATATTAACATAGATTATGCCTATGCTTTTGTCACAAAGACGGAAAAAGCACTGCTGATCCTCAGGGTCAATAACATCGAGGGAGCTATCAAGATTCTTCATGGTGCAGGTGTCAAGCTTATAGATATGGCTGATATTCAGGAGATATGATTTCCTGAATATTGTCCTTTATTTTATTCTTTTTACTATCCGTAACAGGTCTGCAAAATTATTACTTATTTTAAATTTTAAACCAGGTTCTGTCCATATATTTATCTCTAAATTTTTTAGTGATGCTTATAAGTTCCAACCACCAATATTTTATAGTATCTGCTGTCATTCCCCTTGAAATGAGTGATACTATCAATGCAAATGGGGTTAATAAACCGAAATCCAAACTTGGCGGTTCCCATAGCACCATAATTGGTGGTCGAAGTGGTAAGAAGATAGTATCTATGTTGAGTCAGCATTCTGAGATCAAAAAGATAATACCTTCGGTGATTACTGTAAAAGGAAAAGGTAATTCAGGGGGTATGCTGACCGCCCGCGTACAAAGGCCTGATGAACGGGGTAATCTGAGGCTGCTTCTTTCTCGTGGAACTTCCTTTCAGGAACTACGCTTAGTAACTACTGTTGGTAGTTTTACAGAAGGGGAGCGTATCATGGAAGAACTCAATTTATTGCTAATTGATGATTAAAGGTGTATATTATGTTCGTTGGAATTGATCACGGTACGACTGCAATGCGCTTTGCTGCATTTTTCCCAGAGTCTGGAAAAGTGCTCAAACTGGAAATTCCAAGAACTGAAGCAGCTGATATGACCGAGTCCCAGCTGGTGTCATCAATCGAAAAAGCTTTCGATATCATTAGTCTTGATATATCTCTTATGGCTGTGACATATTCCATGGGCGATGGTATTACAGATATTGAGGACATACGAAGTGTCAATAACAGGGGTGTTAAAAGTATCGAGGGAGCTGGAAAGAAAACAGGCGGTGGAAGTCGTGTTTTTGATTCAATCGCATCATTTGGGATTCCAGCAGTTGTTATACCTGGTATTCATGATGGGAGTAATACGGATTCCCGGCTGAATATTTTCTCTCATTCTACCAGTCCGGAGAAAGTAGGGATTGCTTACCATGCATTTTCTCTTGGTTTTAATGATTTCGTTCTTTCTGATATAAGTTCCAATACTGTAACAGTAGGCGTTGCAGCTGGCAAACTTATTGGCGCCATAGATGCCTGTATATTTGCACCTGGATTGCAGCATGGTCCGCTTGATGTGCAAGCCCTGAGAGATGTAGATGCCGGAAAGATGAGTGCGAATGAAGCATTTGTGCATTCTGGTGTTCTTAAGAACACTCCTTTCTCAGACAGGCATGATCTCATTAAGGCAGCTGAAAACAAGGACTCAAAGGCAATTCACGCACTGGATAGTATAGCTCTCTTTGCTGCCATGGAAATTACGGGTATGCAAATTCTGCTGAAGGATTACGATTCAACAGGTGAGATTATTATAGAGGGCTCTGTTGGTGAGATTCCTTATGTTGTAGAAAAGATCGAAAAACATCTTGGTGTAAGGGCTCATGTACTTGACAGGTGGAGCGCTGCTATTGGATGTGCTGAGATTGCACAGGCCATTCACTCGGGTTCACGGGATATTCTCGGATTGAATGTTAACTTCTCGAAGTAATTGTTTGGCATTTCAAATTTGAAATTATAAATATGAAACGATATATTTCAAACATCAAATTTATTGCAGCACTATGTCCTTAAGGTTCAATACAGTGTGCATTTACCTTCGATATAGATCACAGAAACTCCTTTCACTTTCAGTCTTTCCCGTATCATATCCTTAATTATGTTCTGGGTTTTGACCGAACCTTCTGAAATGATACTATTATCAATATCAAAAATAATCGTGTCCGGTGCAAGAGCTTTCACAACATTATGCAGGTCAGGTGTCTCCTGTCCGCCTGTCATTGCAGCGATCTCATTCTGGAGTATTATAACGAGGATATCAAAAGCACCGTCTACTGCATTTATGAGTCCCACAATTCCTGAGTGTGCGAGTCCAAAATCTCCGATGACTGCTATTCCCTTTCCTGGAAAACCGCATGCTGTGGAAATTGCACCACCAAGTGCAAACCCGGTATTAACTGCATTGAGTGGGTCAGGTGCTGTGCGTATGGAACATCCCATATCTCCTGCGATTGGCTCTATATCATGCAGTACGTTGTAGAGTGGCATGAATGGGCAATCGCTGCAGATAGGTCTTGACCCTCTGCTAACAATGGTCTGGATTTCTGTGTACTTTGTGACCTCATCCATGTCTATGTTCTCAAGGGCAAATTCCACATGTTCTTTTTGAATCATACCTACAGGAAGATGTCCGCTTTTTTTTCCAAGAACATTGTTACAGGTACAAATATATGATTCTATGACAGCTTCGCTTTCTTCCACAACAAGTATACGTTCGTGTTTGTCAATGAATTGTTTCATAATGTTTTTGGGAAATGGTGAGACAAGCCCAATGGCCAGGTGCGAATAACCTGAATATACCAGTTGTGTAGATAGCATGTCATCCACTACTGTTGAAGGATAACCTGAAGATATTATCCCGACTTTCTCCCCATTTATTGAAATGCGATTGAAGCATGAATTCTCAGCTTCACGAATCAGAATGGGCTCTGATTCAATATGGAACCGTTGGTGCTTTCCATGCATGGTGAGTTTCCATATATCCCGGTCAAGCTTCTTTTCTGCGACATCAGCTTCTTTATTGCTTAGTGTTCTGCTGATATTTTCCTCTCTTTTTTCCAGCCTGTCAGTAATCCTCATAATAACCGGAACCTTCGCTTCTTCTGAGAGTTCAAAAGCCCGGTGCAATGAATCGTAAGCATCTTTTGGTGTTGCCGGGTCAAAAACAGCGGTTTCTGAGAGTGCTCCGTAGAATCTGGAATCCTGCTCATTTTGTGAAGCTTTTGCTCCGGGGTCGTCTCCGACAAGTATGACAAGTCCTGCACCGATGGTATGCATCATCGCTGTCATTAGCGGGTCTGAAAGCAGGTTCATACCCACATGTTTGACCAATACCATGGACCTTCTTCCGGTGACAGATGTGCCCAATGATGCTTCCATGGCTGCTTTTTCGTTAGTGAACCAGTGGATGTCGTAATCGTTGGAATCTTTTTCCTTAAAAAAGTAGTCTGCAACTGCAGTCATGGGATATCCGGCAACAGCAGTAATGAACCTTACATTGCTGTCAATAGCTGCAAGGTAAATAGCTTCAAGGCCGGTTATATCCTTATTATCTGTCATATCTTTGTTATTCTAATTGTGCAGTCCGCTTAACTGAATCATCAGGCCTTGCGAACCATGCCAGCGATGCAAGTGCACCTATAACTCCATTGCCATCCATCCATACCTCGACACCGTGTTCCTCTGCATACTGCATTGCATAATCTTTCGTAAGCTCACCAGAGCGACATTCTTTGCTGTATCCGTAGACATCTTTTGCTTCAAAGTCCGAAAGAACAACCATTCCTGTCTCCTTTGATACACTGTATTTAAGAAGCGCTGCTCTGATGCTTTCCAGCAGTTCTTTTTTTGCTTCTTTGTCCACGCACCCGAACTCAAGTACTGTGGAAACACAGTTCTGTGTTTTAGCTGCCACCGGATAGAGTTGTACCAGGGTATGGGATAAGTAAACAGATTCCAGGCAATCGAGTTCTTTTGCGATATTGTGTGTGAGGGACCATGTAGCTCCCTTTTCCTTTGTATCGGTATCATCTATTCCGATCAGTATCCTTTCTCTTCTGGGGACTACGATTGTACCCTTTGCAGCACGTCCTCCTCCGGACTCGGTGCACTCGTAACGCAGTACACCTTCGGCAAAGGCACGGCATTTGGTTGCACCGACTCCTCCGCCACCAAGCCCTGCATAGGTTATGTGAACTTCATCATCGCAAACCAGAACTGACTCAATGCCTGCGGCTGATCTGGAGGGTTTTAGGTCAAGAGCCGATGTCCCGGTTTTCACATGATAGCGTATCATGTTCCCGATTGACCTTGTATTAAGAATAAGTGGTGAATGTGAATAATGGAACTTAGACCAGGCTGCACCGCCGTAGCAATTCGTATGTTCGATAATCTCCGCATATTCATTGTTTTTATCACATACTGCATATATTCCCCTATAAGGAATGGTGTATGGATCTTTAAGTTCAATCTCTTTCATTCGTGTGGCTAATTGCCGGTTTACACCTTAAATGTTTTGTTTGCAACAGTGGGGGACTTGCTTCAAAAGCCTACTTTTTGACCTTATACATGCATTGATATCTTCAGAATATTGACGAGTTCTTTGGGTAATATCGCTCATGCAGGATTATTATGTTGAAAAGCTTCATTTATGGATTGATGAAGGATGACAGAAAAGAACCCTTGTGTTCCCTGGAAGGAAATTGAAGGAATGAGTGTAAGTTGATCCATGTCTATTTTGGTGTTGATCTGGAAGAGGTCTGGAACACTATTACAAAGGATATTCCTGATTTGAAGATGGCTGTGCAGAATATTTTGAATAATGCTATCTAACAAACCCTTCGTCCTTAAGACTCACATACCCACCATCTCCTATAACGACATGATCCAGTACATCTATGCCCAGTAATTTCCCACCCTCTACTAATTTCTCTGTCACTGTAATGTCTTCTATGCTCGGTGTGGGATCTCCTGAAGGATGATTATGTGAGAGTATGACAGAGGCACATGACTCCATGAGTGCTGCTTTGAATACTTCTCTGGGATGCACGATATTCGCATTCAGGGTGCCGATTGAGATTACTTCATCCCGAATTACCTGATTCTTTGTATCAAGAAACAATGCCACAAGTTTTTCTTTTTTCTGCTCTCTCATTTTCGGGTAGAGCAATGAGTACACGTCTGCAGGATTTCTGATCTTACGCTTTGGTTTATCCGTGAACCCTTCCAGTTTGCGGGCAAGCTCGAAGACTGCTGCTATCTGTGCAGCCTTTGCGGCACCGATACCATGAATCTGCATCAGTTGTTTTATGTTTGCCTGGCTCAATTGCTTAAGACTGTACTCAGAGAAAATACGGCTGCACATGTTGATCACATTCTCTTTCCGCGATCCTGTACGCAATATGATGGCCAGAAGTTCCGCATTTGAAAGTGCTTCCGGTCCGAATTTAAGCAATCTTTCCCTGGGACGCTCATCTTCGGGCATTGCACGGATACATATTTTATATTCACTCATTGCAATTGGTACAAATCATCAGAATATAAATTATTCGTAATTGTTCTATTATAAATTTCGTTGAATCTAAAAAATGATTTCTATGATTTGTACTGCCTTCTATTCGCGTTGTGTACTTATATGATGAATTCTCATAAACTTATTTTATGAAAGTTATTTGTGTTGCAGGCTACAAGAAAACCGGTAAGACGACGTTGGTCACTCGTCTTGTAGAAGCACTTTCTGAAAAAGGATCGGTGGGTACTGTCAAGATGATGTTCCATCACCGCTTCAATCCTGAATATACTGACACGGGAAAACATTTCGAAGCAGGAGCTGCTGGTGTTGTTGCAATAACCGAAAATGAGCTTGTAACCATCAAGCGGAACCCTACTCTTGAGGAAGCACTTGATTCCCTGGCTGATATGGGTATGGACTTTGCCATCGTGGAAGGTGCAAAGAACAGTGAGCTTCCCAAAATATTCCTTGGTGACGTCGAAGGTTCTGATGACGTATCCAATATTCTTGTTCAGTTGCCTGTAAGGTCGGATTGGGCTATCGATGCACTTGTGCAAGTCATTCTTGACCAGGCAGAATGGTTAACTCTTGATTCTCTTATCAATAAGGTCCGGTCAAATGCTGATATACGTTTATCAGGTGGGATTGCAACATTTACGGGAATTGTAAGGCGTGTAAATGATGATTTGGAAACGACTGCCATTGATTTTGAAAAGTACGAAGGTGTTGCTGACAGAGCTATAGAAAAGATATGCTATGATCTGAAGGAAAAGGATGCCATCATAGACGTCCTTATGCATCACAGGACGGGTCTGATCAAAGCGGGTGAGGACATAGTCTACATAGTTGTTGCTGCAGGTCACAGGAAAGAGCTTTTCAAGACCCTGATAGATTCTCTTGAAAGATTAAAGGAAGAAGTGCCTATATGGAAAAAAGAATTCACAATAGATGGTGATTTCTGGGTTCATGATAAATGATAAAATCGAAGAATAAATTTTCATAGCTGCAGTTGCTTACCGGTTCTTCAATCCCATCTGGCGATCGATCTCTTCGGCAATCTCTTCGAGCTCATTGAACATGCGCTCGGAGTCTTTTCTCATTTCCTGGACTGCGGCCTTGAGACTTCCTCCCCGCAAGCAGAGTTTTCTCCTTTCCCTGTAAAGCAGTCCTGAGTTGATGAGATTGCGTACATGGTGATTGACTCTTGAAGGGTTAATTTCCAGGCTTTCTGCTATCTTTTCTGATGACACTTTCTCTTCATTATCGGAAATCTGTTCCAGCAGGTCAATAACGATCTTTGTAGCAAGGTTTTCAGTATCTCTTCCAGATGACAATCCAAAACTATTGCACAGCCAGTGGATATCCTGGTCCAGTTTTTTTTCCCGCGGTTTTTCCAGTTTGATAAGCACGATTTGTTGAGGCATAGGATTTATTTATTGCACTGGATGTATATAATATTTCCTGCAATGTATAGATATGATTTCGACAAAATTGATAAAAAAGCTACATTTCAGACAACATTTATATATGTGTTCTGCACTATTATTACTAAATTAAATAGAATTATTTCGGTTATTTGCAACGTGTCAACAGTATTTTAAACAAACATTCTAAATTAAAATAACGGGGTAATGGGGATATCGATCCCGGGGAGATTATAACATGGATCTTAACAGTTTCACACAAAAAGCCCAGGAGGCAATCCAGGGCTCTACGACTATTGCTGCAAGATACAGGAATCAGCAGATTGACTGTGAACATCTTTTCCTTGCATTGCTCGAGCAGAATGGGGGTCTTGTAACTACATTATTGCATAATATGGAAGTTCCGGTGGACCGCCTGAAACAGAAGGTTGAAGCTCAGCTCGCAAACCTTCCGCAGGTCTCAGGGCCGGGCGGTGAACAGGTCTACATGACACAGACAATGAGGCGTGTCCTGGATGCTGCCGTGCAGGAAGCCGGAAAGATGAAAGATGAGTATGTGAGCGTTGAGCATCTCCTTCTTGCAATGATTGGGGAAAAGGACAGCCAATGTGGCAAGATCCTTGCAAGTGAAGGTGTTACACGTGACAGAATTCTTGATGGAATCAAACAGATTAGGGGCAACAGAAGAGTTACCTCGGAAAATCCTGAAGAAACTATGGAACCACTCAAGAAGTACGGTATTGATTTCACAGAACTTGCTTCCCAGGGAAAACTTGATCCTGTGATAGGCAGGGATCAGGAGATCAGGCATTCAGTGGAGATACTGTCACGCCGCAGAAAGAACAACCCTGTGCTCATAGGTGAGGCCGGTGTGGGTAAAACTGCTATTGTTGAGGGGCTTGCCCAGCGTGTGGCAAAAAGGGATGTCCCAGAGGCCATGAAAGACAAAAGGATTATTGCTCTGGATATGGGTGCACTGGTTGCTGGTGCCAAGTTCCGCGGTGAGTTCGAGGAACGGCTGAAGGCTGTCCTGAAAGAAGTTGCAGATTCAGAGGGTCAGATAATTCTGTTCATTGATGAAATTCATACTATTGTTGGTGCAGGTGCAACAGAAGGTGCTATGGATGCAGGGAACCTGCTAAAGCCCATGCTTGCCCGTGGCGAACTGCACTGTATAGGTGCTACTACTGTTGACGAGTACCGCAAGTATATCGAGAAAGATGCAGCTCTTGAACGTCGTTTCCTCCCGGTGCTTGTGGAAGAGCCAACTGTTGAGGATACCATATCCATACTGCGTGGACTGAAGGAGAAATATGAGGTACACCATGGTGTCCGTCTGAAGGACTCAGCTCTTGTGGCAGCTGCTGTTATGAGTGATCGCTATATAAGTGACAGGTTCCTTCCTGACAAGGCCATTGACCTTGTGGATGAGGCAGCAGCGAAGAAAAGAACTGCTATTGACAGTAAACCTGCGGAACTTGATGAAGCCGATCGTAAGATCATGCAACTAGAGATTGAACGTGAAGCCCTGAAAAAAGAAAAGGACGAAGCTTCCAAGGAAAGGCTCGAAATGCTGGAAAAGGAGCTTGCGGATATCAGGGCTGAATCCGATGCCCTCAGGGCCAGATGGAATACTGAGAAGGAGACTATCTCAAAGCTCGGTTCCCTCAAGCAACAGATTGAGGAGACCAAAGTGCAGCTGGACCTTGCCGAAAATGATAACAATCTCGAACTTGCTTCAAAGCTCAAATATGGTACTCTTATACCTCTCCAACGTGAATATGCAGAGGAGGAAGAGCGACTCAAGGATGTTCAGGCTGATATGCTCCTCAATGAAGAAGTAGGCGAGGAAGATGTTGCAGAGGTAGTAAGTGAATGGACTCATATCCCGGTAACAAGGCTTATGGAAGGCCAGCGTGAAAAGCTGGTGCATTTTGCTGAGAATCTTCACGAGTACATAATCGGCCAGGATGAGGCCGTCGAGGCTGTGGCGGATGCAGTCATACGTAACTATGCAGGCATAAAGGACCCCCGTAAACCTATTGGTAGTTTCATCTTCCTGGGTCCGACCGGTGTCGGTAAGACTGAGCTTGTCAAGGCACTTGCAGCTGAGCTTTTTGACAGCGAGGATAACATGGTGCGCATTGACATGTCCGAGTACATGGAAAAGCATACCGTAGCCCGTATGATAGGTGCTCCTCCGGGTTATATTGGCCATGAGGAGGGAGGCCAGCTTACAGAAGCGGTAAGAAGAAGACCTTACTCTGTTGTACTGTTTGATGAGATTGAAAAGGCCCATCCTGATGTCTTTAATATCATGCTTCAGATACTGGATGACGGAAGACTGACAGACTCCAAGGGTCGTACTGTTGACTTTAAGAACACCCTTATTATCATGACCTCCAACATCTTTGCAGGTGACCTGACAGAGATGCTGAGGACCAGTGAAGACGAAAAGGACGTAGATTATGCAACTCTTCAGATGCGTGCAATGACTGAACTTGGCAAGTATTTCAGGCCGGAATTCCTTAACCGTATTGATGAGGTCGTTATTTTCCATGCACTCAAGCCCGATGAGCTGTCACAGATAGTCGAACTGAAAGTAAAGGATCTTGAGGTAAGACTGAAGGAGAAGCGTATCCATCTTGTGATTACCGACGCAGCAAAGACTTATCTGGGTAAGGCAGGCTACAGTGAAACCTTCGGTGCAAGACCTCTTAACAGGGTTATTCAGCATGAAGTGGAAACTAAGATCGCCAAGCTCATTGTTGCGGGTAAAGTACCGGAAGGTTCAACAGTGCATGTTGACAGCAATGGGGCAGAACTGTTTTTTGATGTCAGTTCAGCAGAATAAAAAAACCAAAATTTAAAAATATGGGGACAGGTTGCTTTATGAGCAACCGGTCTTCTCTACTTTGTTTACATTATTAAAATCCAAGTGCCATTCTTATCAGGACTATAAGACCAACTAATAAGTTAAGGACTACAAGTCCTCCAATGACCATACCACCCATTTTCAGATATTTTGTATCAAAGTCCAGTATTAAAAGGGCATTTTTCACAGAATCCATTGTATCATTGGCTTTTTCAACGGTTCCTTTTGCTTCTACAAGGGTTGTGTTGAAGTTGTCAAGTAAAAGGTCGATACGTGGCTGTTCCTCAGTTCTTACATTTTCCAGGACTCCATGCAGTTCATCCAGTGTCTTTGGAATTAATCCCGGTTCCTCAACCCATCGGTTTGACAGAAGCTCGTATTTCTTTTCCATTTTCAGGGACTGCCTGAAATAGAATGCCTTCTGAGCTTTCATCAGATCATAGTTTCTCTGGTAGCCATCAAATTTGGTACTGAGAGCTGCTGAGATCTTTGCACCATGTGGTTGCATTGCAGACATTGCATGCCCGGGTGACTTGCTAACTGCAGTTGCCATCCTTGCCATGTTTATTGCGGAAACGTTCGTGGCATCTGCTTTAATGTCTGTTGGACTAGCTGCACTATCTTCACTTGTTGCAGCAGTTGATCTGGTGGCAGGCTGGGAGCTTGCGAGGTTTCGTACAGTCCTGCCAGTTATACTTGAATCTGCAGTTCTGACTGGATCCCTTATGTTGACGTTATCTGCTAATCTTTCCTCTGCAGCGACATTACCTAGTCCTGCATTCACATTGATATCTTTTTCATCAATAATATCTGCAATATTTATGTCGATATCATGTGTGATGGCTGCATCCATTACCTCATCAAGAACATTGCTGGCGTATATGTTCTCTTTTGGAACTTTAATGGCTCCTGCAGCTATCTCAAACTTGTTTTGAGGATGGGTCTTTATTATATCGCCTAATTGTGCTGTAACTGTGTCCTTTCGTGAGATTAGCCCTTTATAGTAGAGTTTGTCCGTCTGGATCATTTCCAGTTGATATTTTATTGAAGGGCTGAGCTCTGTAATTGAAACAGGTACTTTTTTCTTTGTGATAAAAAGTTTCTTTACTTCCTGAAGTACCTCTTCACTCACGTCGAGATTATCGTCAAGTGATGCGAGTATATCCTCCACCATTGGCTGTTCAATGGTGTTGAACCGCTCAAGAACTTCCTTTGCATTATAAATGCCAGTGGTGAGTACGCCAGGTTCCTGATAATATATATCATGTATTTCCTTATTCACAGATGCAAGCTTTGCCAGTAGCATGAAAGTTTCCATGATATCGTCAAAGCTGGAAACAAGGTCCCATAGATTAAAATCGAAAACACCTTTTTCGTTTATGCCTTTTTCTTTGAGTTTGTTCTCAAGCTTTGTCTTTTCCTGTTTAAGGGAATTGAGCCTTGCTTTTTCTTCATCCCACAGATCAGCTTCACTTCTTGGGGTCAGTCTTTTTATGGTCAGAAGTTCTTCTGCTTCCTCCAATGTTGATTCGAGCTGTTCTCCCACAGCCTGCATGGTCGAACCAATCACTGCCAGTGCTATTCCTACTTCTTCAGCAGCATTTCCTGCTGATTCTGCTGCATTTCCTGCCTGATAGATGGCTTTTCCAACTGTATATAAGCCACCTGTGGCAACACCAAGTACAATGTCATTCCATGCCATATTTTTACTTCCTGTCTCAGTTCTATAATAAATTCAAAAATGAAGCTTCCCGTTTATCTGTAATACCATGGGGAATTGCACATCTGCGAATATCCTGTGCCTCATTGCTGCTCATTTAATGGACTTAACTAATTTTATGGATGGCTTGTAATATATACTTTCTCTATATATTAAATAAGATTTGTTAAGATTATACTTATTGCATTATATCTTGGTGACAGTTTTTCAAAGATTCAAATCAATTTTCTGTCCTTTGGCCCACAATTCCTCAAATTTAGCTTTCAATTTGCCTGCATATTCCTTATCGTACACTTTCAGTTCTCCAAACATCTTTTTTGGCTGAGCGGGATCAGGAATGGGTATGTGGGTGATATACTCGTCAATGAGGATGAAATCGTAGTCGCAGTCAAGAACCCTTACTTCCATGTTCTTTTTTATCATGGCTCTAAGCATTGTGTCCTGTATGTGGTCAAGTTTTTCTTTAAGGCCTGTCATAAAAAACTCTTGAGGTATGATCGTTTTGATCTTCACATCCTTTTCTACTGCCTTTATGAATTCATCAATAATCATGGGGACCAGCGAATTATGGTCAATGCATTTTTTCTGCATCATCATCTTTGCAATCCTTCCAGGTTTCACATGCAATATTTCTTTTTCAGTTTCATCGAGCATATTTTTTAGGTTCTTGATGATGTCCTCTTCACCTATCAGGGTAGACCAGAACTGTATTTCTGTGTGGTCCGGCTGTGCAATATCTGAGAATCTGGTTTCCAGCTCTGCAACCTTCAATTTGAACTTTTCAAGCTCGTGTTTTGTTTCCTCTTCTTTTTTATTATACAGATTGTTAAGTGCAACCTTGGGTTTTACAGCCCTGTATTTTCTGGGTCGTGATTTCTGGGATTCAACCAGGCCCATGTTGTTGAGGTTTGAAAGTACTTCGTATATTTTTCCTACAGGTATCCCTGATATGCGTGAGAGTTCCTGTGCACCTATAATTCCTTCTTTAATCAGTGTAGCATAGGCAGATGATTCATATTTTGTAAGTCCCAGGTCTTTTAGTAGTCTCTCATTATCCATGTTTTCACTTTTTGATTGTTTTTTTGCGGGTGAAATGCTTATTAATCTGTAAGCTAAAACAACTATAAAGATGTTTTCTTGTGATGAATTGATTTATGGGTATTTTAAAGGGACATCTTTTTATCCATTCACATTATCGTCTAACTTGACTATACATAGTCGCCAATCTGCAAATAATGTCTTATGAGTGTTTTACAATGGAATCAAATTCGCAAAATTCAAAAAGACCAACATCTTCCGTTGAACTATTAAGATCTCATATTGATGAGATGTCCATCCGGGATCTTGATGATGATTGGATTAAGGAAAATACAGTTGACCTTGGGTCACTGATGGAGGATAAGGATCATGGCATTGGTTTTAAGTATGGTATCGGAATGGGTAAAAGGAGTTAGTCATACTTCTTCATGTAGTTTTTAATGTAACTCCGTATGTGTTTTTTTAAGAGTGAAACCCTTATATCGAGGTTTTGTATATACAGCATTCGTTAGGTTTGATTGCATAATCGATTATTTTATTTTGTTACCCGACACTTTTATTTCTACTTCTGAAGTGAGCTGGTTGGCTTATCTTGAATTATAATTGTCAGGTTAGACAATAATAAATTAAATCTGTCGATATATAGAAAGACTTATTAACTAAAAGTGATGTACTTCATATTGTGTGCCATCAACAACACGCTTGTCGTGTAGTTTAGTACCACCCTATCCAACCCCCAAACGAGGCATCCTTTTGAGGATGTCTCAAACCTATTTACTCTGCATTTGAACGCAGGTTGATTGATGGTGCATTCATTTTATTTATTTCAGATTTTTTACCTGCTAATTTCTTTTAACTATTAATCAGTTTATTACGGGGTAAAACCTTTATATATGGCATGAATCTATTATGGCTATTATTAAAACAACTATGGTAGAGTTTTTTTATTATCATAATTAATCGTAAGGAGTGTTTATCATTAAAAACATCTTTGAAAAACTGGGTATCTTCATTGAAAGCAATACTATACCTATCCTGCTGATCACGTTTCTTTTTGTGATTATTTCATTTCAGGGTGCCCAGTATATAGGGATGGCATCAGGAACTGATACTTTTGTAGACAAGAACTCACAGTTATACCAGGATTTTGATCATCTTTATCAGAATCTCTTTGGTACCGAATCCATTGTAATAATGGTAGAAGGCACTGATGTAACAGGTCCTGAGCTTCTCAAAGCAATGGACAGGGCATATGAGTCCGCAGTCAATATTCCAGGAGTAATTCAAGTCAATTCTCCATCATCTATAATCAAAGATGTTAATTATGAGATGACGGGGAAAAGCAAAATCCCGGATGATGCTGAAGTGATCGATGAAATTATCAGTTCATCGGTTCCTACCTATTTTGTTCCAGATGAAACTCATGCTACCATGTCTGTAGTCGTTGAAGCAACCACATCAGACGATAAGAAAGCGGAGATACTCAAGGAAACACGGACATCTATAGAAATGGCTGATTTCCCGGGAGATTATAATGTTATTGTGACTGGTGATCCTGCTTTCATGACTGAAATGAATGAAGCAATGAATACCAGTATGGGTACGTTGCTCATGCTATCCGTTCTTCTCATGATAGTTGTGCTATATCTTGTCTTCAAACATGTAAGGTGGAGACTTCTTCCGCTTCCAATAGTCATACTTGGTATCATTTTCACTTTTGGAGCTATGGGCTATCTTGATATCCCCATGACAATGGTTTCAATGTCCGCTTTTCCGGTACTTATCGGGCTTGGTATTGATTATGCTATTCAGTTCCATAATCGGATTGAAGAAGAACTTGAGCATGGTAGCAGTGATGAAGAAGCAGTAATAAACACCGTTAAACATACCGGTCCTGCAGTTTTGATCGCATTGATAATAACTGCCCTTGGTTTCTTTTCATTGTTTACATCAACTGTTCCAATGATACAGGATTTCGGAAAACTTTTGATGATCGGTATCGCGATGTGTTTCTTATCCTCATTGTTTGTGGGAGTTACAGTACTATATGGCTTCCATAAACTTTCAGAGAAAAATATACTCTCAAAACTCGGACTGAAAAAGTCATCTGCTGAGAATAAAGTATCTTCAATGGAAGCATCTGAACATGAGCCTGACTTCCTGGAAAAGGCACTTAAGGGCATATCTGGCTTTTCAATGAAGCATTCGGTACTGGTTATAGCGATTGCAGGTTCCCTTTGTCTTGGCGGACTTGCCGTAGATACCATGGTTCCCATTCAGACCGATACACAAACCTTTGTACCCCAGGATCTTCCTGCATTGATTGATCTGACGCACATGAGCGATATTCTGGGTGGGGTGGACCAGTTAAACCTGATCATAAAAACAGATGACAATACCGATCCGGAGTTGCTTGAATGGATGGATGAGTTCTCGCAGCATGAAGTGGAAGGAAGGAGCAATATTTATGGTTCAAGTAGTATTGTTGACTTGATCAAGTCCCAGAACGGTGGAGAAATTCCTGATAGCTCGGCTGAAGTTGCCATGTTGTATGAGCAGATGCCTGATATCCAGAAAGAAAGTTATCTTCATGGAAATTCTATACTTCTGTTTAATCTGGAGATTGGCAATGCAATGGATGAGCTTGGACTCGTGGGTATCGGAGAACTTACTGATGTAGTAGAAGATGATATCCTTTGGATGGCTCCTCCTCCCGGAACAGAAGTAACCATAACCGGAAATTCGGTTGTCTTTGTCGAGGTTATAGGTGCTCTTACGTCCGGCAGAACAATGATGACATTACTGGGAATCGTATTGGTGTTTGGAGGTCTGCTTGTAATATACCGTGATCTCTTGAAGGCCTTAACTCCGGTGATTACCATGATAATGGTAGTTGGCTGGTCTGGTGGTCTAATGTATTATACTGGTCTGGAATATACTCCTATGACCGCGACCCTTGGTGCACTCATTCTTGGAGTAGGTTCAGAATATGCTATCCTTATGATGGAACGTTATTTTGAGGAAAAGAAAAAGGGTGCAAGCCCTGAGCAGGCAATGGAGGAAGCGAGTGTTAAGATCGGGAAAGCCATTGTCACATCCGGTGCAACCACTGTATTTGGTTTTTCAGCGCTGATCGCATCACCATTTAGTATTACCAGTAATTTTGGCCTGATAACAGTTATAGACGTATTCCTGGCGCTGTTGGCTACGTTTGTGATCTTCCCTCCTGTAATTGTCACACTTGACAAGTTCAGGGAAAAAAGAAGAGCACATGCAGCAGGTTACGAATTCAAACAAATTGATACACATGAATCAAACACCATTCCGGAGGGTATAACCACATGAATGGCAGATACAAAAAAGTTGACAAATTAAAATTGTATATTATCCCCTTAGTGCTATGTATCCTTCTTGCAGCTACCTTTGTGCTGATGCCTTCGGTATCCGCGAAGGAATACATAGCTCCAACCTATGAATATACGAATAATTACTACAAGGTTTACGGGGAGCCTGAGATATATGCCTCCGTTATCGGAGACACTGAATTCGAACGTGGTGAGACTGCTCAGATAAGAGTCATGCTATCCAACAAGGGTGTATTGTATGGTTTCAAATCCGCCACAGTTGTCGAAACTTCAGGAAATGCTCACCAGTTATCTCTTACGGAGTTACAGTACGAGATACAGAGGACAACAGCATACGGAATAAAAGCAAGTCTTCTTTCTTCCACTGATCTGATTGAGATAGATGCTGCTACAGATAGCCAGACAATGGAGGAATTGCGTCCCGGTAAATTATCAAAAGATCCTTTCATCTTCACGGTAACGATATCAGATAATGCTCCTGCGGGAATGTATTTGCTGGAAATGCCACTGAATTACGAATATGTGCAAGATGTAAGAATGACAGGCGGTGAATCTGTCATACTTGGAATGCCGGATTTGGATCATGCAAATTATTATGAAACAGTTGAGCAAACGATTCAGATTCCTGTTGTTATAATGCCTGAAGCAAAATTTGAAGTTAGCAGTGTTTCAGGAAATATTACAGCAGGCAATACTGACACTCTCAATATTACTTATACCAACATCGGTGAACTTCCTGCAGAAGATGCAGTTGCAAGATTGATTGTAATGGACCCACTGAGTACTGACCGTTCAACACAGTCACTTGGTACAGTGCAGCCGGGTGAAAGCAGCACCGTATCATTTGATATCACTTCTGATTTCCAGGCTGTTGAGAAGAATTATGGTATTGACAGTGAGATCAAGTATACTGATGAAGATGGTGAAGATGCGTTTTCAGATAATATGAAAATAAATGTAGATCTGAAGCAACCTGAAAGAAAGCTCAATATAACGGGTCTTGCACTTGTGGGACTTGTGGTTATGGGAATAGTACTGATTATCAAAAACAGAAGAAAAAATGGATCAAATAATTCTAATGACTGATCTGAGGGATCTTATGAAAGTTATCAACATTAAAAGAATCGTTACAGCATCATTACTAATGATGGTGCTCATGTCACTGCCTGTGCAGGCTGAAATGACAACAGTGAATCTGGAACTTCCGGAGTACTTCAATTTCGATGACAATTACTACACTGTCTTTGGAGGTCCGGATGTGTCCGCAACTCTGATAGGTGATAATGAGTTCTCACGTGGTGATGAAGTTACTCTTAATATCAACCTGATGAACAAAGGCGTTATAACGGGTTTTGAGTCAGATGATGAAGCTGATGATTCCTCTGATCTTGAACAGAAGATCCAGCAGACTGAGATGGGTTATGAATCCCAGAGGACAACAGCTATTGGTATTGTTGCAATCCTTGTATCAGAAGGCCCTGATGTCAGGGTAAAGTCAGGTCCGCAGGAAGCAGGTACTTTAGTATCCGGTGAACAAACCGAGGATCCTGTCATGTTTAACATCGAGGTTTCAAAGAATGCTCCGGCTGGAGAATATCCTCTCAGTCTGCAATTGTATTATGGATATCAGGAAAATGTCCAGATAGATGGTGACAATGAGACTGATCTCGGTATCACTAACATGGAAGTTGGACTTTGGTATGCTGTTGGCCAGCAGATGCAGAACATCTCGGTCATTGTAGAGGATGAAGCTGATTTTGAAGTCGTTAACGTGACTGGTGAGCTCGAAGCTGGCTCAGAGGGACTTCTGCGTGTTGTTTACAAGAATACAGGTGAAGAAGCTGTGAAAGATGCCACTGTCAGGATAAGTGCTGCTGATCCGTTCAGCACAACCGATGACCAGTCATTCCTTGGTTCAATTGCACCAGGTGAGACTGCAGAGGCTGTATTCAAACTGAAGGTGGACGAAACAGCAGTATCAAAGAACTATGCCATCAATAGTGAGATCAAATACGAGGATACCGATGGACACAGCCAGATATCAGACACTGTTAAGATCCAGACTGAAACTCTTCCTGCAGGTTCTTCAGGATCAGGTATGGGTAAGTATATCGGAATTGTAGTGGTCCTGTTGATTCTTGGAGCTGTCTTTGTAGGTGTTAAAAAATACATGGGTAAGAAAGAAGGAGACAAGTGATCTCCTTTTCTTTATTTTTTTTCCTTTACAATTAATGAGGGTGATATCATCACAATGCTTTTAACATCTCTCCAGAATCTCGGTTTTACATCATATGAGGCAAAGGTCTTTGTGGCTCTTGTGAAAAACGAAAGTGCAACAGTATCAGCTTTGCATCTGGATTCCGGTGTTCCCAATTCTGCTATATATGGTGCCCTCAAAAAGCTGGAAAAAAGAGGTATCATTGAATTCCAGAATACAAAACCAATGCGTTACAGATGTATTCCTCCTAAGGATGCCATTGCGAAACTGAAACGCGATTATAAGGATGAATGTGATGGTGTTCTCGATGAATTGAACAATATGTATGGTAAATCTTCTTGCGATAATGCGGAAGAACTTATCTGGACTATCAATGGTATCAGGAATGTTACAGATAAGGTTATACAGATGCTCGAAAGTGCAGAAAAAGATGTCCTGATACTGAGTTCTTCAACACCTTTCCTGAGCCTTGTAGAAAAGTATGTGTCCCTCAAAAAAGATTACACTACGATCATTGGTATTTTTAACAAAAAGACTGCTGATGAGGGTGTTAGTATCCGGATTATTAGTTCATGTGATGACGAGGCAAGAAAGATCCATCACCTAGTTCCTTTTGCATCTATCAGGGTAGATTCTATGAAAAATAATCCATTGGAGCTCAAAAGTTTTGTTGTCGTTGTAGATAATTCTGAAATGCTTGTGGATACCATAAAGGAAGATGATGGTGAAGCTGATCTGACTGCTGTATGGACTAACGGGGAAGAATTCTCTTCCACAATTTCAAATCTTCTGAATGCTAAATGGGAAACATCTAAAGAATACAGTCCTTTGTGAGGTGGACATTTTTGAAGACTACTTTTACGTCAGTTTCCTTTCGTTTTTTTCTGTTAATTGTTGCTCTTGGATTGATAATTCTTCCTGCTTCTGCAGCAGGCAGTGTTGTATTTTCTCCCTCTGCTACTAATTTCTCCTTTCACACAGGTGAAACTGTTAACTTTTCAGTTGATGCTGCCCTGTCATCAGATGTAACCTGGTTGCTTGATGGAGTCATTGTACAGCAGGATTTTTTATGTAACTCCTCTATATATTCAGCTTTAGAGGATGAAGCTGCCTCTTATAATCTGACAGTCATTGTTGATGACGGTACTGATATTTTAAATAATACATGGTGTCTGGAAGTCATTCCTGATTTTGACGTGGTCTTTTCACCGGATTCTGAAGGTCTAAGTTCCAGGCTTGACCGTGCACCTGAATTTTCAGTTAATATAAGCGAAACTTCAGATATTATATGGTATCTGGATGATGAACTGCTCAGCACCTATAATGATGCAAATAGTTCAAGCTGTATTCCATCTGTTTCCGAAACAGGAAATTATAGTCTTAAGGTCCATGTTTCCAATGATAATGGCAGTATATGGAAGCAATGGTACTGGGTAGCTACGTCAACACCTTCTCAAATAATATCAGGAGGTAGTGGTGGTGGAAGCTCTTCAGGTTCTGTTTCTTCAGGTGAAGATTACAGTAATATCAAAGTAAAAGATGTCAGCATGCAGGTAGTTAACAAGGGTGTGACCACAAAGTTTTCATTCCCTGATGGGCAGAATCCTATAGATTCTCTTGAATTTAATTCGGCTGTCAATGCAGGTTATGTTAAGACTACAATTGAAGTTCTGAATAACAGGTCATCATCTGTTTCAGAAAATCCTGATGACGTCGTTTATTATTATGCTAATATCATTACTGGGAAGACAGGGCTGGAAAATAAAATGGATGATACTCGCATTATTTTCCATGTTGGTAAGAAATGGATAGATGAGAACAACATCGATGTTGATTCTGTGCGTCTGAACCTGTACAGTAGCTCTAACTGGAAATCGTTCCCTGCCAAAGTTGTGAATGACAGTAGCGGTAATATCTCTTTTATGTCAACAACAAGTGGGTTCGGTAGTTTCGCTATAACTGGCAAAACAACTGAGACTTTTGAAGACGATATAGTTGTTGTGGATATGGGGGGAAACAGCATGGAATATTCATCTGATAAAGGTTCTATAGATTCAGTAAATGGGACAAATTTCGAGTCTGAAAAAGAAGACGTCTTAAAATCTGTTCTGCGCTCCATGACAGAATTATTTATAAAAAGAAATCCTGTAGATAGTTAGATTATTTGCAGGTAAAAGTATGGCATTAACTACGAATTCCAAAGTATGGAGCATAATGCTCATCGTGTTTGCATTTTTGACTACATTTTTTATTATACTTTTCCATTTTGAGAATTTGTTCATTGTTCTTATCGTTGGTTGTATCCTTGTTCTTGTAACTGACAGAACTCTTATTGAATTCAATAAACATTTTGGGCATAAATCCCTGTGGGTCAGAAGGATATATGCGATCACGGTTGTTATTTTTGTTTTCCTTTTATTTTATCTACTTCTACTGGGTCAGTTGTATGATATGGGTAATTTGATAAGCAGTTCTCAAAAGCAATATGAAACAGGTACCTCCGACATAATTTCAAATTATGGATACTTACTCTCTTCTCCAGATGGGAGGCCGATCCTTTCTGCCGACGATCTGACGTCCATTGGTGATTATATATTCAATTTTCTTTCATCCATATTTTCGAAATTATCTTATTTCATTTTCACCGGTTTGCTTGTTATACCTTTGATGTTCCGTATCTATTTCTCGAAAAAGGATGTGATGATCAGGGAGTTGATTGAGATTTTTCCGGTGAAATATCAGGAAAGTGTAGATCTGTCAATTTCAGATATTGGAAAAAGACTTCGTGATTTTTTCTCTGCCAAGATACTTGAAAGTGTTATTGTAGGATTTATTTGTTGCATTGGTTTCTATCTTGCAGGCATCAATGGCTGGTTTTTCTTGGGTGCCCTTGCAGGTTTGCTTAATATCGTGCCATATATAGGTCCGATAATTGGGGCTATTCCGGCAGTGATAGTTGGCTTTATTGTCAGTCCTACCATTGCATTGTTTGCAGTCATTACTGTTATCATTGCCCAGCTTGTGGATAATCTCTACCTGATACCTTTCATGATATCAGGAAAAGTAGCTGTAAATCCTTTGCTTAGTATCCTGTTGATCCTTATCTTCGCCGATATGCTGGGCGCTCTGGGGATGATACTTGCTATTCCTATATATATTGTTTATAAGGTAGTATTAACTGAGTTTTACAATGAACTTTTGAATATATATCCTGATGACTGAATTAATCAGACTTTAATCAGAATACTGTCGTCACTGTTATCTTATATTTTATTAAATCAGTCAGAAAAAGTAATAGTGAATCTGAACCCGACTTTGGGGTTTATAGAACAGCAGATTCATTATTTTATTAATTTATTCGGTTTTAAGAGTGTAAAAAAGGAAAGTAAGCTTACATCGTGCTTACAAATTCTCCTTTTCCTACTTTTTCCATAATATTGCCAAGGCGTTCTTTGCCTGGTTGTGTTCTGTGTTTGAGGAAATGTAAGCGGACACTCTCAACGATCTCAGGAATTTCATCGGGGGTGCAGAATGATTTCAGGAGAATTCCCTCTGTGGGTCTTCTCGCACTATTACCGCCGATCCAGACGGAGAATCCACGTTGACCTTCAATGGCACCTTCGTGCGGACAACCCCGGACACACCATCCGCAATTGATACAGAGATCGCGGTCTATTACAGATTTACCCTTTTCAATGGAGATAGCATTGACCTTACAAAGTTCTTCACATCTGCCACAACCGGTGCATTTGTCCAGGTCTATTGTAGGGTAGAGTTGACCTATGATGCCAATATCATTGTTATGTGCACGAACACAGTTATTGGGGCAACCTGCCACACCTATCTTCATTTTATGTGGCATGTTCTTCTGGGCGAACAACATTGTAAGCTCATTAGCCAGGTCTTTAGTATTTACAAGACCTTCCGGACAATATGTATTACCCGGGCATGCTGTTGCATAACCCATTCCGATGGTGTTCAGGCCGCTTGAGTATATTTCACTCATAAGTTCGTCTACGTCCTCACCTTTTACACCCTGTATCTCAATACTTTTTCGCGAGGTAAGTTCAAGAGTGCCATCTCCATATTTCTCGGCAAGTCTTGTAACTTTGGCCATATAGTCATGATTCACTATACCTGAATTTGTTTTTATCTTGACAAAATTCGTTCCATTAACTTCAGGTCGCACACCTGGATAATCCCGTACCCAATAGTGGTTTACCGGAATCTCAGCGTCAAGACGTTTTTTGAGTTCCTTCTTGAAGCGTTCCATCTTGATACTGGCAAACTCTTCGATCTGATCAGTATCAATATCTGCTGAAGTTTCAATATATCCTGCTTTTTCTGCTTTCTCAAGAAGTTCAAGTCCCTTCATATTTCTTGCAATGAGGGTTGTCCATCCCATTGAGCTGCCAGCATAGCCTGCTGAGATATCTGCTACTTTTGAAACAGCATCACGGCATACACGGCATCCTTCCCATACGCAATCATGCAGATCCTTGATGTTGAACTTAAATTCATCTTCATCTGTGTTCACTATGAGTTCATCCAGGCGTATGGCATACTTTTTGACCTTGCTTAAATCTACACCTGCATCCATGAGGTAAGAGGATAATTTTTCAAAATTGAAATTCTCCATACAGAAAAGACCTATAACGTAAGGTACATTTGGCAGTGATGTCTTTTCACCGTTCATTCCAACTTCTATCGGGTGAACATTAAGTCCTTTGAAGAATTGTGTTCTTCTTGCTCCATAGGTTTGACAGGGTAAACCTACCATTGCAACATTGTCGAGTTCATCCCCTATGTGACGAAGAGCACTCATAACAGGTATGGTTGAGTACTTGGCACCTTGGGATTCTAACAGTTCATCTTTGTTAGTTACAATTCGGACATTGGGTTTGGATAATCCCGCAATGATGGAAGCACCATCTATGAGTCCATTATCAAAGCAGTATGCAAGGAGGGCTGTAACAGCTCCGCCATCCTGTCCATTCTCTAGTATCTGTGGGTCTGTTGCACGTGCAGCAACTATTCTTTCATATTGGCCAATGAGTGTCGGTGGCCTTGCTTTGAAATTAAATACATTCATAGAGATACGCGCTGCATCTGTCATCACTCTCTGGCAGACATCTTTGCATGCACCTTCTCCATTTCTGTAGCATTCATCTTTTATTTTGGCACCATTCTCATCAAAATCGATGATATCATATGGGCAAACTGCAGCACATGCACCACAAAATGTGCACATGCCTTTATCCACGACTGCATCTTTTAGAAACCATTTGTAATTATCTGACATAAAATCACTCTTCGTATTTTCTCATTTTTCGCTTGATGTGGGTTTAACATCTTAGTAGTGGTATCAGTGATGATTTGATTTTCAGTATCAATGACCAATAAAATAACTGGAAATTGATATTCCGATAAGTTTTCCCTTATATCCTAGACTTATGCTTCAAATTCCTCGTGGCACCAGCGATACCTCGCTTTCAAAGTTTTGAACAAGGCAACAGATTTCTTCAAATACTCCTGCAGAGCATTATGACAATACCTTATTGGTACATCATTTCAAAAGAAAGATGTATGCAGCCTATTTGTTTGTCAGTATTCACGACAACTGGGATATTTTCTTTGTATTGCTATCTAATTCTGGCAATATTTTGGATTTTTGAGTAAGGATCTCAACATATCTGTTTATCGTGTTTTTCTGCTATATTATACACAAGTGGGAGGAAATATATAAGCAAAACCCAAACCATTTAAATACTAAATTGATAGTTGCTATGTTGCTCATATGATTATCTTTCCTAATTCGGTATTATTCAAATTTTCTGTATTTGGGTGGTAAACTTCATATATCAGTTGTGCATACTATGTGCACATCCGTAGTAGTGCATGCTTTGTGCACATCCAGAAACATGTATACTGCGTACACACTTACATCATAATCTTTTATTTAATAGGGGAGATCACAGTGAACAACGAAGAAATTCAGAAATTAGGGAAAGAACTCATAGACGTACTTAAAATCGATACTTCTCCGGTTGCTGTACGTCTTGTTAAGGCCGATGAGGAAATTCCTGAAGGAATTCCTCATATAGATGAAAATACGAGGCATTGCCAGATGGTAGACAATGTAAGAAGGCTGGGTACGCAGTTCTACGCTTTGCTTGATGACCAGAAGTGCAAGGGCGGGGCTGCTGTAATGGGTCTGATGGAAATGAATCCAAAACTTAAGTCTGGTGAAGTTTACTACAACCTGAACCACTTCAAGACCCTTGATTCTGCAAAGACAACTATGGACAAGGTACCTATGGTCCCTGCAACTTCTATCAAGGCTGTTGTTTATTCCCCTCTTGAGAAAGCTACCTTCATGCCTGACGTGATTCTCATCATTACTAATCCCAAGAAGGTAATGGAATTATCACAGGCGTTGCTTCACAAATCAGGAGGTCGTATAAACGCAGGCTTTGCGGGTAAGCAGAGTATCTGTGCAGATGGAGTTGCTTATCCATATCTTACCGGTGAGGCCGGAGTAACCGTTGGTTGCAGTGGAAGCAGAAAATACACTGAGATACAGGAAGAGGAAATGATAATGAGCATTCCTGTTGGCATGCTGGCTGATATGGTAGAATCTGCTAAGTCCATGTTTGGTACTTACGCCTGCTGATAAGCAATATTTCAGTTATGTAATTCAGTACTGCTGTATGTACTGAATTTCTTGGTTTTAATTCATTAAAAATTAAAAAATCCAGTATTCTATTATATGTTATTGCAGCTCTCCCAGAGCTGTCCGGTCTCAGGATGCTTTACAATATTTATCTTCTGTGTTTCTTCCGTATTTACAAATGGTTTGTGACATCTTAGATGTCTATGGAATAGCCGGCGAATATCTTTACAAATTTATCCTGGTACATTTTTCTTATAGCATCTTTATGCGATGTACAATGTCCTGCACCTATCAGTTGCATATTTTTGAATAATCCATATTCCTGGCTGTCATGTAAACCACCAAAGATGCCAGTTACATCGCCAAAAGAAGATGCAGCTTCTATTATTGGGGAAAGACCTGGATGTGCGCAGCCAGTAAGGACATAAAGGCCGTTTTCAGATTTCAGCACCAGAGATTGTTCTTTTATATCTTTCCCAAGTTCTCCTGTGGTGTAGATATTATTGCATATTTCCTGAGGAGCCTTTATTCCATACAGTTTTCCATTTCCTTTTGATGCCATCTCTTTTTTGAGATTGGCTGAAAAACTTGCAGGTACATATATATTAACATCCGGATTTTCATTTAGAAAAGTGCTTACACCGCCCATATGGTCCCAGTGTTGGTGAGAAATGATGAGGATGTCGATGGACTTCGGATCAATGGATAACTTATTCATGTTATCAAGAAGTATGTGGCCATCCCACCCTGTATCAAAGAGTATGTTATGCTCATCTGTTTCTATTAAGCAGGCAAATCCCCATCCACTTTGTAAGCCTTCGTTTGCTTCATTATCGTAAATAACGGTTAATTTCATTCTATAGCCTCAAAATCAGTCAGTAATGCCGAAAACATTTTTCAGGTAATAACCTGAATAGATTACACCTGCCGGGTTATGTGCAAGCACACGGTCCTTGACTATAAAAGTTGTAACCGGAGCAGCTGAATGCTGGGTGAATAAAATATCATGGCCTATGCAGAGGCCTATGATGATGTTTAGCTGTGTTTTCTTCTTTTCAAGCATCATTGCCTGACCTATTGGATTACAGGTTGGGTCAAAAGTTTCAGGGTGGAGTTTTTCGAGGTCATAGTCCTCTTTGTTAATACTGGAAACCTTGCAGCACACAGAGAATACATTAAAATGCTTTTCCAGTATTTTTTGAACTATCTTTGCTTCTCTTTCCATACCCACACAGAAAGCAAGACCTAATCTTTTGTATCCCATTTCTTTTGAGTATAGGATTATTTCTTCCAGTCTTGTTTTTTGCATATAATACCGGGCTTCGATGGCAGCTGAAGTTTGCATTGATTCAAGTTCAGTTCCTTCATAATTGATATCATCAGTTATGCCTGCACAGTCCTTGCCTTCACGGCACATCTTATCATCGCAGTAAGCACATTTCATTCAAAAACCACCAGAGTGACCTAAGCTAAGTCATATGGGGGAGTATATTCCCTCATATGAGATAAAAGGAATGGGTGTTGTGTCCAACCCTTTCCTTTAAAGAAACTTAAGATCACTTTGGTCTTGCTTTTTGCATTGGCCCGTCGTGTATTTTATCAAGAGATTCAATCATTTTCTCGAGGTTTCCATAAGGAATTCCTGCAATCATTTCGTCTTTTCCTATATCTGTGGATCTGCGACATCCGTAGCATCCGAGGCTCATATTCATTTTTCCTGTGAGGAGAGGAATAATTGTAGAATCCACGCATGTGGCCTGGAAAGCTGCTGTGCTGAAGTCCTGCCTGCCTCCTTCAAAGAAGGTAGCTGCGGGAACAAGCCAGTAAAGTGTCTCAGGAAGATCCACCAGGATCACTACATCAGGTTTGATCTTAAACTCCTTCAGTGGACCAACGACTGTAGCGATTGTACTGCCTTCTTCCAGTTCGCTACGTTGGGATATCATATTTGCTGCAGCGTCGGCACATTCGAACATGCCTAGGTTCGCATGGAAATCACCTTCTTTTACTTTGGGAGGTGTTGGCATCAGGCCCATGCTGGAAGCACCAACCACGCAAGCGTGTTTGTCGGCAGGAATAACAAAAGATTCTCCGTTTTTTGCTTGCATAATTGATTGGCAGTGCCTTATATTGCTGTCAGGTTCGTCAAATCCGTCAGGAATCTTTTCTCCCTTCTTTATTATCTTTACAGCAACTGGTTCATGTCTAAGTTCGAGTATTTCTGTGAGTTTTTCTGATATTTCAGTATTGTTCATGTGATCAACTTCTTGAAATTATATAATGAAAATTGTTTTAGTAGAATATTTATCTTTCTAATTTAATTCTGTTGATAGCTATGTGTTCGATATCGGGATTGGTTTCTTTTTACTAATACCTTTTTGCTCTATTGAGAATAAATATATAAGTAATTGGGTTATCTTTTTATTTCATGAGTACTATACGAATAAAACCATTTGTTTCTATTTGTATGAATCTTTGTGCGCAATAATAAGAAAACAATCATAAACCCAGGGGGAAATTTGATGAAAGTATGTGTAACAGCTACATCGGCTAGTTTTGATGCTCCTGTTGATCCTCATTTTGGAAGATGTTTGTACTTTGTGCTCGTGGATACAGATTCCATGGAGTTTGAAATTCTTAAAAACAAAAGAGGATTTCGATATTCCCTCATTTTAGATCATTAAAGTATTCAAACTCAATTATATCCTCTCATTTTTTATCATTTTGTTTAATTTCTCTTCATTAATCCTTATTTTTAGTATAGCTCCCGCTATCCTAAATTACTCCTTTGGTTTTTAGTGTCCTCAATTGATGCAGATTAAAACAAAAAGCTGTCATCAACATTTTTGCATTCACTCTTTCTACAGTTGTAACAAGAACCTTTCTGGTTTTAAATATTTCTTTTGTCACTGCATACACTCTTTCGCAAGGGACTCTTTTCACACTTATTCTTTCATTTCTGAGGATATCCATTATTCCTAAAGGATGTCCTCTTACAGCTCGTTGCATTGTTGCTGCAAAACCTTTTGCTATTGCTCCAAAATATCCTTTATCTCTATACACCACTTCACCCTTTTCAGACAGATCAACCTGTGAATCGTGAAGTGATGCAGTTGTTGTCTCAAATCTTCTGATTAGTTCATAATCCTTATCAATAATTGTATGAAGTTTGTATCCAAAGTGAGATTTACCATTTTTCTTAGTCCAGGTTCCATCTTTGCTTCTTCTTGTTTTCGCATCTTTTCCTCTGAGTACATCTGCTTTTGCATGTCCTGGATCTGAGTGAATAAAAGTTGCATCCTGGATCATTCCTTTTTTAATCTTCAAACCAAGAGCATCAAGCTGATTCTGCATTTCATCCCACACCGCTTTTTCTTTACCATTGTCGATAATTCTCTTCCTGAATGACCAGACAGTTGTACTGTCTGGTACATATTCAGGAAATCCCAGGAATTTCCTAAAGGATATCCTGTCAATACACTGCTTTTCAAGCTCAGCATCAGAAAGACCATGCCATTGTTGCAGAACAAGCATCTTGAACATTACAATAACATCAGCTTCAGGCCGTCCGCCTGAAGCTGTTCTGTTTATGTACATTGACTCCAGAATAGGGCGAAAAGGCTTCCAATCTACTAAATATTCAATTTCAGCAAGCTTATCTCCGACAGATTGGAGACGCTTATATTCTTCATTTAAGGCAAAATCAGTAAAAGAATCCATAATAGTAAATTTGCTTTGCTATTATTTAAATTTTATTGAATTGTATGAGTATTGATGGTAGTTTATCGAAATCCTCAAAAGTACTTCCGCTTCAGATGGTGCGGGTATTCAGGCAGCTCAGATGATTCTCAACAGAGAGATTGATATAGTCATTACAAGATTTGTTGGATTAAATGTTTTCTCAATGCTATCTTCAAAAGGCATAGATACTTTGCTTTTCACTACAGGTTCAGTTGCAGATGCAATACAGGCTTACAAAGATAATGATCTTGAGAGGCTTGAAAGCCCAAATTCACCGGGAAAAGACTTTTCAGGCGTTCAAAAAAGGGAATACAAGAGGCCAAGAAAACAGATATAACTCCTTATAATGATCATTCAGAAATATGAATCATTGCTTTAGATGCTGCAGAAATAAGTCAGTCCAAAGTCATTGATAGAAAAAGCTGTTCTTGCCTGATCCTGCGTTTTGGAATTGGCTATAGAATTTGATTGTCTGGTTCTGTATAAACAAAAGAGTTGTGCCATTGACACAGACTTAGAGTGCTTCCTGTACTCTGTTAAAAATGAGATTTGCAATGAGTCTGTCGCTTCCAAGAGGTTTGGCATAGACAATCTTTACTTTTTGTCCTTCAAATTCGATCTCACCTTCGTTGGTTTCAGGATCTAGCTTAAGCATCTCTGGAATATCCTCGGTGAGATGTACTCCGGATGCAAGGAATATGGGTGTTGCAGCTATTTTTGTTACACCAGTTCCTTCAAAGGACATGAGTGCTTCTTCAACAGTAGGTTCACTGTGCTCTACAAAGCCTACTTTGATAACATATTCCGGATACTTTTTTGAGATCATATTAGCGATCTCAGTGACTACCTGGTTATTGTATGGTAATTTGCTGCCGTGCCCAATAGTTAAGATTCCAATTTTTTCGCTCATAATGTGCTCTTCCTTCTGGAATATCATTAGCAATAAAGTATATATCTCTTTTCAAGAAGTAACACGTGTGAATCAAAAAATTTACCACATATAATACAAAATATTTTCGCTTCTGATGATAGCATAAGCGAATCATTGAAACAGGTTCAAAATTCCTGTCCATGATTATTTTTTTTCATATATATGCATTGATCTGGCAATTCAGATTATTTCTTCTTTAATCCAGAACATAATATACTCGATAAAACCAGAATCTTTGTTGGGTTGTTCTTTCGTTATCGTGAAACCATTTTTTGTGTAAAAATCAACAGCCGGTTTATTGTCTGCATAAACTGCCAATTCCAGATTTGAACTAAGAAACTTACAATATTCCAGCAGTTTCTGACCAATACCCTTCCCCTGGTGTGCCTCTAAAACAAATAATGCACCAATGAATGAGTTACCAATAACGCTTATGAAACCTTTGATCGTACCGTCTTCTTTGTAAACAAAGGTCTTAGAAACAGGCAGATATTCTTCTTTAACAACATTATAGTTTTTAGTCCAGTAATATTCAGGTATAAAATAATGAGCAGCAATATTGGTCTTCAACCAGATATCCATAATGATATCTATTTCAGAATTCTCTAATTGCTTGATCATTGTTATCTTTTGAACAGGAACTGTTTGTCATAGGTGGACTGACCTGATATGCAAATTCATTCATGGAAAATGCACAAATTCAAGATGCAGTGATTTAAAAAAGATGTTGTGATTTCTTCACAACAAAAAGAATACTGTGTCTATGACACAGTCTTAGAGAACTTCCTGTGCTCTCTTGAAGATAAGGTCTGCAATGAGACTGTCACTTCCCAGAGGCTTTGCGTAGACGATCCTGACTTTGTTTCCATCAAGTTCGAGTTCACCCTCGTTTGTCTCAGCATCCAGTTTGAGAATTGCAGGAATGTCCTTTGTGATGTGTATGCCTGATGCGAGGAAGACTGGTGCAGCAGCGATTGTTGTTACTCCTGTGCCTTCGAAGGACATGAGTGCTTCTTCAACTGTAGGTTCGCTGTTCTCCATGAATCCTGCTTTAACTATATATTCAGGGTGAGACTCTGCAATCATGTTTGCGATCTCTGTTACAACCTGGTTGTTGTATGGTAATCTGCTGCCGTGCCCAATAGCCAAAATTCCAATTTTTTCACTCATAATGTTACCTTCTTTCAAAATGATAGTATTATTCTTAATTGCATTTGTGTTACTTAATGCGGGTGTACTAGGGAGGTTATGTGATATAATGGTTTTGTTTGATTTATTGAAGCTGATGTGGTCTCAAATATGGATTTTGGAATGTTTCTAATATTTTCCATATTTTTTTACTGATTAATATTTAGGATTTTAACTTAGTAGCTAATATTCAATTAGTTTATATCTAATTATTTAAACCCATTTCATGGGTTGGATACGTTAGGTTGTGTAGGTGGTGTTCGGGGATATGTAATGTACAAAAAACGTGAATAGTATTCCTGTTTTATTTTTTTATTATATTTGCTTATTATTAAATGAGTTTTTTTATTTAGATTTTAATTAAAATTATATTATTTTGTTTAATTGAGTATATTTATTGTGTTATTTGTAAACGTTATATAGTATTTAAATAAATAATTTTAATTATCAATAAAAATAAATCTTTGAATGTTACAATAAAATCAGAAAGACTATATACTTAGATGATTCACATAATAAATAACTTCATGATTAATCCATACTCAAAAAGTTGAACGATAAGAAGTGGGGATTCAGCAAAAGTGGGAGTAATTAACGACAATCAATGAGTTGAAATTATGAAAACAGGAAAAAAATCATTAGTTAAATCTGTAGTTTATTGTATCATTATTTTACTGTCACTGAGTTATATTGTTTCGGCAGTTGATGTTGATATAGAAGGTGATTTGCCTGCGGAACCAAGAGAAGGGGATGTGGTTGAATTTTACTTAACGATTTCAGCAATTCCTCAGTCAGCAGATTACATCTCGTTTGATACCGATCTTGAAGCATACGGGAATAATCCTCTTTACAATTTTACCGAATTTAATATTACCAGTACTTCCAACAATTATGTACTGAACCTGAATGATAGTGATGAAGCAATTCTTGTTCATGTGCAGGGTAAAGTGCCTGTGGTCAGGGAAGTTGTTCAGACAGATAAAGTAACTCTCATAAAACTCGATGAAAAAAGAACTGGTTACGCTTACTACCGTTTCAATCTGCTTGATGATGAGAAGAATACCCTGAAGGACAGTGACACCAGGATCTTTACAATAAATGTGCCTGAGATAGACTCCTTCACAGGAAAACTTGACACAATTGATGACCCTTTCTTCAGGAATTATCTTACGGATCTTTTTGATAAAGGACTTGTTCATGAAGCCAATGAGCTTGCAGACTACCTGAATTCCCGGGAAGAAGGACCGGCAGTTTCATTGTATCTGGCAGCAGGAGGAATTATAGTAGCTCTTATCATTGGTCTAATATTTGGTATTCGAATAGGCAATTCTGACGACGATGAGGATGATGAGATATGAGCTATGAAAAGATCATACCACCACTACAATTACCCACTGATATGACCATAGTCGGTGTGGGTGGTTGCGGAAAAAGGCTGACAATGGAAATATGTAACAATGACTGGTTCCTGAAACATTATTCGGGTGATGGCAGACGTCTGAAAGTATATACTATGGATGCCGACGCAAACGAGAAAGAAGGTGATGAAGAGCGTCTTGTCCAGCTCAAAAATAAAATAATTTCCTGTGATGCACAGGGAAATATCGAAAGCAAATTCTTTTACTTACCATCCCTTGCAAATATCAGTCAGGTTCCCGACCTCGCAAGCAAGGAAATTGCTGAAAAAGTCAAGAATAAGAGATCCGAACCAAAAGTGAAGACCTGGTGGCTAAATGACGAATCCGAAAATGGTATCTCTTTTGAGGATCTGCTGACGATTGATCATCTGGCAATGGATGACTTTGGTGGTGGTGTGCACCGCAGAAGGGCTATTTCAAAGGCCATATTCTACAAGGTCATAACAGAAGGTGAGTCAAGCGGGTTCCCTACTTTCTCAAGCAGAGGAAGCGTGGCTATTGTTGTGGGCCTAGGGGGGGGCACAGGTTCAGGCATGTTCATCGACCTTGCCCGTTACATACGTGCATTCAAAGGCGATTCCACACAGTTATGCCTTTTTGTAGTTCTGCCCACGACACAGGAGGGAGAAAAGGAACAGTTGAATGCGTCTATCGCCCTGACAGAGCTTGAGTATCTCAACATGACTGAGAGGCTGTTCAACAATGTGATTGTCACATCTCTGGGTCCGACCGGATACAAGAAAGGGGAAGAGGCACGTGAGGAGGTCCATGAGTTTGATGCAATGTTTCCCAACGTGTTCACTAATTTCTTCCATGTGGAAACCGGTGATATTAATATAAGTGATGTGAAAGGAGCTTTCTCATCATTTATTTTCGCAAATTCCCACGTAATCGAATACCCCATAGAGGATCTTCGGGGACTTAAGAACCAGTATGAAGAGATTATCAATTCCCTTGAGATGATAACCATTTCAAGAAAGGAACTGAATCAGCAGGTCTCCTCATTTTTAGAGAACCAGTATTCTTTCAATGAAACGGCACCTACAAAAGAGAATTTCGAGTACATTAAAAAGGAATATCGAAATATTGAAAATGTTCTCAAACATGAGATCGGACATCTGCTCAATTATAAGAGTGTGGATACCATCGAATATTTCCTTGCAAATCAGATTCCTTCTGAAATGCAGATTGATAAGATAAGTACGTTTAATGATCTGGTAGAATATCTTTCAAAGTTAAAAGCAGGTTCGCAGAACGTCAAACCAAGCGAGCTTACTGATGAGAATGATAAGAAACTGGCAAATCTAATACCTGAAAGTATTCAGGTTCTGGAAGAAACTGCTCTTCTTTTCAGGAGGGTATCAGGTGTAACCGAAGAATCTGCAAGATCTACTCTTATTGATATGCTCAAAGGTAATCAGAATATGTCCTCTACTATTAGCAACATGAATGTCAAGACCAAAAATCTTAAAGATGAAATAAGGGATCTTGAGAAAAATGTGATGGAGAAGGAAGAGGAACATGAAAATGCAGAACTGCTGAAGAGCCAGATTAGTAAAAAGGCAGAGCAAAGGCTTTCTGATAACGAGAAAGAGATTGACCAGTATCTTGTTATCAATCGGAAGGTCCAGTCCCTGGATGAAAGGGAAAGAGATTTGAAGATTAAGCTTGAGGAGTTCATTTCCCTTCTAAAGAGTGATGAGGTAAAGGCAAGGGATAAGAGTAGTTGGCTCAGGGCAGCCAATGTTTTGGCAATACAGCAGGAAGTCAAAGATCTCTCTCATGAGATTGGTGACAGCTTCGATGGCCTTCTAAGCCTTATCGAATCTATTGCACTATATTATTTCTATGATTCTGAAAGGAAAAAACAGGAAAAGGGTGGCCTTGTCAGCCTAATTAAGGGAGACAAAAAGAAGAAAATAAGAAAGTACGAGGCAATGAAAAAGGAAAAAGAAGATTATATCAAATCCAATGCCAAATACTGGAACATCCAGATAAACAGTCCGTTTGAATTCTATATTCCTGATGACTTTCTTAACAAGGGTCTGCACAAAAAAGCTGCTGATATCAAAAACCAGGCTATCAATTCTTTGTTAGGTGATACTGCCAAGGATTCCGTGAGCTATGACAGGATAGATGCAATTTTCGATAAAACTGAGAGAAGTGAGCTGATAGGCTCTTTAAGAGACAGTCTGACGGAATTATACCTTAAAAAGGAAGGCTATTTCCTGAAAACCAAAGCTATAACCGGGGAAATTGACGGCATTAAAGAAGAGATAGGTGAAAAGCATTCTCTTGCCGATATGATGGACAATGCCGAGGAACTTCATGAAAGAACATTCAGTTCCAGAAGGGATCTCAATAAGCATTATGAATCGTTCTATCATTTCATGTCGTCTATAAACGAAAAGACCAAATCTAAGAACAAGACTGATAAGAGTCTTTACAGAACAAAGGTAGGGGAAATCAATCCGAAGATTTTGTCTCTCATTGGTGAGATGTCTGACCTTACAAGTCTTGATAACGATGACAATGGAATGAACGAGCTTAACAACCTTCTTTCTGAGGTAAAAGCCACATATCCTTCGTTGCTTGAGAACTACAAACTGGGAATTCACAACCAGATGATACCCATAAGTACCACTGAAAAGTGGAACTTCGGAAAAGTAGGATTGGTGATAGGTTCACGGTCTTCATATATTTCTTCATCAGTTGTGAACAGCACAATATCCACTGATATCAATGCCATAATGTCACTCAAGAGCGCTCAGGATGCCCGTGTGATCACTCATTCTCATGCCAAACCGTGGGAAGTAACCTTAACACTGCTTGCAGCTACAAGTTTCCTGGATAATATTTCTCCGCTGACTTCAGGGGGAGGCTACTGGAAGGTGTACGAGCAGAGCAGTAACAATATTCTACATCATGTACTGAAAATGCAGGATGGTCAGTATATTACCAGAAAAAAGTTACTGGATGTGAAATATGCGGGTGAACTGGCAAACTCAGAGAAAGCCGGTCAGGATATAGTCCCTATAATAAAGGATCTTTATGAGGTTAAAACCCTTCGTGAAGCACTTGAATAGAAAATCGGATTATAACTTAAGTATAAAGGTGGAACTATGAGGGTACGGGGGAAACTTAATTTATTTAACCCTATTATTTTTTTGTTGTGTTTGGCCTTATCAATCGGATTTCTGCTTGCAACCAGTGAACAGATCGTCTTATCTATTGTATGGTACATAGCTGCAATATTGAGCTTTTTTATAGCTCTGTTCATTTCAAGTGGAATTGGGATGTTGTTCGAGGAAAGGTCAAGGTTTGGAGGGCAGTTGTTATTGGCAGCCTTTTTGCCATTCCTGTACTTTTTTTGGTCACAGGATAATATACTGAGGCTCGACGGTCTTGTTCCGGGTATGCTTTCCGGAGTTGGGTTCATATTGCATTCATTTATGAACAACCGTTTTGACATTGTTGCAAAAAGAACGCGTTTCTTTTTAAAATTGTTCTTTGTGGGAATGGTAGCTTTCCTGTTTGCAATCTTTATAAATCTGATTTCAAAAGAAGATATGCGGGAAATTCCTCAGTATGCACTTTCAGGCTCAAATGATTTGTTCATGATCATGCTGAGTTTCTTTACGTTGATGATTCTGTATGCATTGCTGATGAAATTCGTACGCGGTATAAAAGCTTCGGATGTATTTGTCTATGGTCCTTCAAAATCAGGCAAGACTCTGCTGTTGCTTGCCCTGTACAATCAATTTGTCCATTATTATAATGGTCGCAGGAGCGAAACGATCATTTCCTCATCAAGGGAGGAAGATTATTACAGGATCGAAAATATGCTGGCTGAATTGAAGAACGGAAAGCAGCCAAAAAGTAATCAAAAGACAGATTTGACCATGTATACTTTGATGGGAAAAAAGTCTATCAAGCCAATAGAATTCTCTTTTGTGGATTATGGTGGTGAATTCACTGAAAATCTAACTCCGGATGAGTATTTCAAAGCTATCCTGAGAATAAGTAAACAAATTCCTGAAATTGATAAAGAGACTTTTAGTGAGAAGATTGGTAACCATGAATTTATTAAGGATTTGAAGGACAAACACCCGGATGAAATTGCTTATATTCTGGATCAGCTGGTTCTGGCCCATATATATAAAAAACTGGAGAGTGCAGGAAAAGTTGTTTTTCTGGTAGATGGTGAACACATTGTTTCCTATCATGAGGGTGGTGCGAGTTATTTGACCCGTCTTTTTGGGCAGTATTCCAGAATAATGGAGTTGTTTGGTGAAGGCAAATCCTATGCGATTGTCGTTACAAAAGCAGACAAAATTAAGAATATCAATGATGTGATGGATAATTCAAAGGATGCTTTGAATATTGAAAAAGAGATTTTTAATATGCTGACTGAGATCGATACATTCAAAGAGATACAAAACCGTGCTACAAAAGAGCCGATTCATTTCTACGCTGTAAGTGCTAATGCTCTTAAGGGTGTTGATCAGCAGGAAGAAACTATAAAGAACATTTATCCATGGAGGGTGGAACAAATTGCAAAATTCGGTTTCTGATTTTTTCGTCTACAACTCCACCGGTAAACTTCTGAGTGGGGATGGTGAAATATATTCAAATGAATATAGTAATCTGGCAAAGCAGATAGATTCCAAGAGAAATGCCCTGTATTTTGAACTGTTACATACTAGCAGTACTCTGATACTGGGATGCAGTGTCATAGTCGAAGAAGTAGGTGGCAGAGAAGAGAGAATCGTGTGTGTTGGTAAGTATTCCGGTTACAATAACTATGAATCAAAGCTGATCATGCAGTTCTATGAAACGGTCTCTGCAGAGATATCCCGATTACAAAAACTGGAGTACAGAGTTGTGGGTCTCTGGGAAGAGAATGATATAAATGACTTTGTAAGATTGCAGGAACTCACTGCTGATGAGTCTATGATGAATTATGTTTATGGAAAGTTGCTTGCCAATGAAAAAGTCTCAATAAAATCAGTCAGTGCAGTTAATGCGGTTTCTTTGATCAGTAGTGTTTTTACAACAGCAGTCAATTCCCTTGAAGCAAATCTGAAATTCACGGCTTCCCAATATCCTTATGAAAGTGATATTTCCATTTGTCCTATTGAACCAAATCCGGATTTTGAACTGGATGAATTTGGTGTCAAATGGAAGCAATCTCCTCATTACAGTGAGTATTACTCTTTGCTTCCCATGGTTTTCAGGGAGCATTCGGGTGAAATAAAAAGCTATGTGGAAAGAAGTGACAGGAAACTTCTTTCGTTTTACACTAAGCATGTTGCCTTCAAAGTTTATACATGGGATGTTCTAGATATTTTCACAACCAGTGAATCATTGTATAAATTATTTGATTTGTATAATGATAATACTTCGGTAATATCTCATGTTTTTAAGGAACGTTCATCTCAAATCAGACAAATGCCAATTACAAACGAAACAACAGTTGCGAACATAGTTGAGTTATACAGTAAACAATTTTCATCTCAAAATACAATGTATTGTCATATGGGTGAGGATGAAGCATTAAAAAGCCTTTTTGAAAGGATAAGGAATGCAGATGTCAAAAAGAAACTCGATATTATTCTCCTTAGAAACAGAGCTTTATGGAGTTATGTGATAAGGGACACAATTCGCAAAATATATGCAAATGAAGATAAAGAGTTACTATCGGCATTATGTAATGTGGGATTTATATATGGTGATGATGGCAGCGAAAGATTCAAAAATAATGTAGCAATGGCTTTGTCTTCCTACGATAATAATAAATTGATAGAGCTGCTTAAAATTGTAGCCAATAATGTGACCACCACTCCCTCAGCAGGCGGTAAGATTTTTGTAGATTATATAAGCACTGAGCTAAGGGCGTATGATCTATCTTCAAAGTTAACTACTAATGAAGCAGAAATTCTGGATTCCTATTTTGGCACAAGTTATGTTGTTGCCAAACAGAGCTACAAAAAGAATAAAAAAACAAATACAATGATGTTGGCTTCATATGCTATCGTAGCAATCATGCTTATTGCTGCAGTTATGTTCCTGTTAGTCCCAAATAGTATTCCCTTTTTGGGCAATAATTACTCCAGTAATTCTTCTATCACGGATGATATTATTGGTTTTATTTCAGGAGACAACACGACACATAACAACGAATCTGTAATTCTTAATACAAACAATACTAGTGTAGGGACTATAATTCAGGGTGCAGACAACATGTCTGATTCTATTAAATTTAATGAGTCATCAGTAGATTCAGCCAATAAAAGTTTGAATAATACGGCAAATTTAACGGAGGAAAATAATTCTGAGAGCGTTTAATAGTATTACGCTTGTCTTATCAAATAATAAATCGAAACATTTTGAAAATTCTTAATCAGTATGTTATGTTAACGTTTATCATCGCGTTAAATCGTAGTATAAAATGGGGGATTTTGATGATTCAAATTTGTCAATCAGAATTTTATATTTATAGTTTTGGTGGTAGACTCATCAAGTCGGAATATGATACAAATGAATATACAGATTTTGCAAGGCAAATTGATTCTAAAAGAAATTCAATCTATTTAGAAATTTCAGGAAACAGAAATTCTTTAAATGACTTTTCAAGATTACGGGAACTCACTGCTGATGGGGCTATGTAGCCGAAAAGTCAGCTAATCACTCTCTCTTCCCCGGTATATACATACAATTTTCTCCCTCTCACAAAAGCAACCAGTGTAATCCCTGCCTCCTGTGCAAGCTCCACTGCTTCACGCACGGTGGCTCCCTTGCTTGCGACAAGTGGGAATCCGGCGTTAACTGCTTTTGAGACCATTGTAGAGGCAAGCCGGCCCGTAGTTACCAGAGCGCATCCGGAAAGGTCTATGCCGTTCATCAGAGCTTTGCCAACAACCTTGTCCATCGAGCATGCCCTTCCCACGTCCTCACAAAAGAAAAGTACTTCTCCCTGATTATTACAGATGATGGATGTGTGTGCTCCTCCGGTGCGGTGCCAGATTCTTCCTACTTCTTTTAGCTGGCCTACTGCATGGATAATGGCGTCGGTGCTAAATCCTGTATTGGAATTAACCTTTTTGACGTTGTCTTTATTGTATGATGTGGTACCGCATCTCTCAAGATGTGTGAGTTCTTCCAGTTCCGTAGTATTGATGTCGATCTCGCAGAAAATAGATTTCTCTTCTACGCTGATGGAGTCCACTTTCACATCAGGTTCTATGAATCCCTCGCAGACAAGAAATCCCAGTGCAAGCTCTCTGAGTTCCATCGGACTTGCAAAAAAAGTGGTTATATGAACGTTATTCACGAAAAGGTCGAACCTTTCCTCGATGATAACGTCCACATTGATGTGTTGTTTATTGTTCTCAGTGATCTCCAGGCACTTCAGCGGAACATAAAAGGGAGAGGAAATGTTTTCCTCATCTTTTCGGAAGACCTCAGTTTTCCTGTTCTTTTCTGAGTACCAGTTCTCACTCATGCTTCCTTCTTGGCCTTTACCTTGGCAAAGAGCTGCTTGAGGGTGTCCTCATTGCTCTTTGTTTCAGAAAATGGAGAATCTGTGAATGGTTCGAAGTGTACAGGCACATTGTCGAGCCTGTAGAACGTACCGTCACATTCCATAGCATCAATTACACCAGGAATAACAACCTCTGAAGCTGTTGTTGTGGGACATGGTGCGATATCAAGACAGACCATCGGTATGTCTGCGAGATATTTTGCACAGTCTGCAGGAATGTGGTTCACAAGGTCAGCGGACATAACAAATGCTGCGTCAACATCCTTCTCCCTGAGCAGGTCCACACAGGTTGTCTCTCCAGGGTTGTACCTTGGGTATCCCTTCATGAAGTCAAGACCGAATGGGTAACCATAGAGGTAGGAAGCAAGCTGGTTGAATCCTGCCACATTACAGTGACCTCTGAGAGCACCTATATTACACTTGGTGTAATTGTTCATCTCTTTGACGAAGTTCAGTGCGATCTCAATGTTTCTGTGTTTGCCGTATGATGATGAGACACCAAGTCCTACGTAAATAGCTACGAAGTTTGCTTCCTTCATCATCTCAATGGTCTGCTTCATCACGGAGATTGGTATTCCGGTTATCTCTTCAACGGATGGATGTGGTTCCTTGCCATTGAGGATGGTAAACAGGGCACTGAGCAGTTCGTAGTCAGTGTTTGGGTTGAGCTGCAGGTGCAGATCTGATGCGACAGCTGTGGGAGTTCTCCTTGGGTCGGCTGTGACGAGAGTCCTGTCGAACCTTCCTCTCTTGGTCCAGTAACCTCTTGGGAAAACACCATACTTTGACATGTGTCTTGGCATGGATTCCAGTGCATTGACACCCCAATAGACGATCATGTCAGCTCTGTTCTTTGCTTGACCGGCTGTAGCTCCTACCATACCTGATTCTTGGATTCCCATAACGGTTGGTCCGTGGCAGATAGTTGCGTTAGAGTCGGCTGCACCGCCAAGATATTCAGCGATGTGCATTCCTACTTCCTGGGCTTCACATGATGTCTCACTTCCAAGGAAGAATAGTGGGCGCTTTGAGTCAACAAGTATGTCTGCTGCCATCTCAAGTGCTTCTTCCCAACTGACGTCCTTGACCTTGCCGTTTTCCCTGATAGTTGGTTTAAGTATCCTGTGGGAGCTCACAACTTCCTGGAACTTGGCGTTACCCATTTTACATGCGTTCTGGACATCAATTGTACGATTCTCAGAATCCAGATCTATCTGGACGTCGTCACATGATCCTCCGCAAACAGGGCAGATAATGTTCTTGTAGACCATTTTATTCACCTCCCATGTATAGCTTCAAGACAATTTCCTCGGCGTTGAGTACCTCTTCATCGGTAGGTTCAACAATAACGGGGCTTCCCTTGTAACGTGGTGAACCTGTGGAGAATGTGTCAGGTTCAACAACCACATTGGCCCAGATAGACCTTGGTATGAATACCTGACCGGATCTCATTGCCTCGGTCACCTTCGGATAAACTGCTACCGTGTGCTTTCCATCCCTGGATGTTACAGAAACCTTTTCAGGGAATCCGAGAACTGCATAGTCCTCTGCGCACATCCAGCAGACAGCACATTCCTTTGTGTATTCTTCGGAGTACTTGTTACCGCCTTTGGCAAGCTTGCCTTCTTCGATAGTACTTCCTGTATTGAGTAATGCTTGCATGAATATCACCTCACAGACACTCATTGTTCATACAGGAAACATACAATGTGCCTTTCCCCTTCTGTGGGATAGCATAGTCTCCTGTGAACTTCTTGTATTCTCCGGCGCACTCGATATCATCGAACTTGAGGTCTGACTCAATGTCTTCCAGCTCGAATCCCGGAGTGAACTGTTCGATTGTTCCACCAATAACGATAGTACCACCGGTCATTTCTGCTCCAACTGTCCTGTGAGCATTTCCTTTTACAACGATAAGGCCGTTGTTAATTCGGATTCCGCAGAAGTGTTTTACGTTGCCGCTGATAACGATCTCTCCTCCGCTCATTCCGCCGCCAACCTGGTTAACAGCATCTCCGTCTACGACTATGCGTCCGCCGGTCATACCTTTCCAGCTGCCTCTGTATGCGGAACCGAGGTGATCTTTTGTGCTTCCTTTTATGTGAAGCAGGCCGCCTTCCATTTCCATTCCGGCCCATGAATCAGTGTCACCTTCGACAATGATTTCGCCGCCCTTCATCTCTGCTCCGACATGCATGCTGGTTGAACCTTTGACAAGGATTTTTCCGGCAGTCATGCCTTCACCGATACGCTTGACCCTTGATGCATCGCCATCGATTACAATAGTTGTTTCTTCAGCGGAAGCTGCACCGTCTCCCTTTACTTCGAAATAGTTAGAAAGAGGATACTGCACCGGTCCCTGCCAGACAAGCAACTGTCCGATCTCTTCTGCACTTTTGCCGGCAAAGTTGTCAGGTGTGACCACTTCAGCTTCAACTGTCAGGTCAAAATTTCCTGTTGGTTTAAGAGTTACTTCTGCCATATAATTACACCTCTGCATCTATCTTGATCGGAGTTGGGTTTGCAAGGTACTTGTTAGGTGTCGGATAGTTGTTGAATCCGATAGTGTAGTACTTGAACCAATCCTTGACATCGTCGAGCATGTTCTTCTCGTTGTCAGCACTGATAGCTATGTCAGTATAGTAGGTCTTCTTCTCAGGGACTGCAACGATCTCACCTTTCTGGGATACGACCTGTCCACCTTTTACGGTGTATGCTGCGTTCTCAAAGCCTCTTATGATGCTCTCGTAATCGTTAACTTCGAGTGCCTTAGGATCGATATCGTATATCGCTACATCTCCGTCTGCACCTACGGCAAGGGTACCCTTGCTGTGTGAGAGACCAATAGTCCTTGCAGCGTTTGCACGGGTGACAATGGCTATTTCATTGAGATCCATTTCTCTTGTCTCAGCAGCGAGTTCGGACCTGTCCGTTGCCCACTTGTGACATTCTGCAAAGGTATCCTGTCTTGCTTTGTTTGACATAAGCCATGCGATGACCTGTGGGTATTTTATGAATGGTCCACCGTTAGGGCTGTCGGTTGTCATGATACTCTTCCATGCATCCTTCACATAGAGCAGTACTTCAAGACCCATTGCCCACTGTACACTGTGTACAGGGTTGTTTTTCAGGTATTCGAATGGCAGTACTCCTGAACCACATTCACACTCTACATCGGTGTTGGACCACTTGTGTCCGGTAAGCATGTAGAGATCGTGGATTGCAGGACCGTCACCGGTCATGACTGTTGCATCACCGAATGGGACACATCCGCTGTCCATGACAACGTGGTCGTGGCTGTTCACGTAGTCGGTGATTCCTTTTACTCCGGATTCAAAGTCTCTCCAGGATGTTCCGCCGAATGCGTTGAACTGGCAGTGTGTAAGGTAAACAGACTCATGCCTCTGTGGCTTCATCTTAGTTTCTGCCCATTCGACATTGGTATTTGGTCTTGCCTTGACGGCTTTTGGAATCTTAAGTGAGTCTCTCGTGATCTCCCAGCACCCTGGGTGTCCGAGATTGTTTGCGTGCAGGTGTACCGGCATCGGGAAGCCAAGCATTTCGTTGAGTTCGGCGAGTCCTTTGATGATTTCTTCCGGTGTGACCTCGAAGTGGATGTTCGCCTGGTCCAGAGCACCTATGTTTTCTCCCCATCCCCAGTTCTCTACACCGGCAGGGTTGACACATTTAATACCGTAGGTCTTGTGGGTCTTCATCATCCAGGCAATGTATGCTGCAGCCTTTTCGATGTCTCCTTCCTTAAGGTATCTCATAAGGAACCAGTTGTTACCCAGTACAAGGTATCCGCCCATGTCCAACATTGGGGTTGAGCGCATTTCCTCATGGGTGTGACGTGCTTCCATTGGTGGGACTGCTGCCTCGAATACGGTTGTGTATCCCATCTTGGAATACTCGTAACCACCAAGGTAGACTGAAGGAACACTGTATCCACATCCTGAGTGTGTGATAGGTGTTTTCTTCTGGTAGAACTTGTAGTGGTCCTCAGGCCTCATCATCCTACCTACGTTGACCTTTGCTCCTGCTACGTGTGAGTGTGAGTCCACACCACCAGGCATAACGGTCTTGCCGGTTGCATCGATTTCCTTTGCATCTTTCAGTTCGGAGGCTGAAAGTTCGGTTACGACTTTACCGTTCTTTATGAAAATGTCCATCTTTTCCCCGTTGACTTCGTTGAGGGGATCGAACACATATCCGTTTTTAATTGCAATTGTTCCAGCCATATTATAACTCCCTCCTCGTGAGTTTGATAGCATCTACAGGGCATATCATGGCACAAGCTCCGTCAGAACCACAGATTTCCTGGTCTACTACCTTGACGGTACCATTCCTGACTTCAAGGAGTTTTTTACCGTCGACTTCATTGAGGTAACCTGCTCCTACTTCATCGTCAGTTGCGTTAACCGGGCATACGATTACACAGTTTCCACATCCAAGGCAAGCTTCCTCGTCGGTTTCCAGTACTGAGGTAAGTGTAGGTCTTGGCATTTCAACATTGAGAAGTTTCTTCTCAAGGAGTCCTCTCTTTTCAACTTCAGGAATAATAGCTGTCTTGGTAACTGTTATTGCATCTACCGGGCAGCACATATCACAGGCACCACAGTATATGCATGCATCAGAACGCTGTGCAACCTTGTCGACTCTCTGGCCGGCTTCCCAGTCAGGGTTGAAAAGAGCATTACATGGACATGTGTCTACACAGGTCCTACAGGCGGTACAGGTTTTCTCATCCCTGAACCAGGTTCCTTCGAATGGTTTTTCCACTGTAATTGCATCTACAGGACAGACTGACATACACCAGCTGCAGTGAATACAGCACTCGTTATCGATGATAGTTTCACCATCGACACTTGAGCTTCCGTCATCTGCAAGCCACTGTTTAACCTCAATGCAGCCCTGTGGGCACACCTGCTCACAGAGACCACAATGTACACAATTGTCATTGACGGTTGTGTCTTTAAGAGCAACACTGATGTAGCTGTTGTCATTTACAGACTTTCCAGCCTGTCTCATTTCGAGTGCGCCAGTGGGGCATGTCTTTGCACAGATTCCGCATACAATGCAGAGTTCTGACTGATTCTCAAGGAAATCCTTGTCTATAAGGCCCCTTGCAACGGCTCCTACTGAACCGATGACCAGGGAGCTTTTTGGACATGCCATGGTACACGTTCCACAACCGATACATTTCTCAGGTAAATATATCAGTTGTTTGTCGTCTTTTTCTCCAAACACTACTTCGTTCATCTGATCTCTCCGTAATCCTGCCTGTAACATTTAAATGCTTTCAGGTCGATGTCCTGTTAATTATATGCACCAGTTCTACAAATTAATTGCAGATATGATACTGATGTTTGCTAAAGAACATTTTTCAGTTTAGCACTTTAATGTGTTTGCGGCATGAATACGCCTTTTTCAACAAACTTTTCCTTTCAGGCAAAAAGCCATTTAGGTTAGCCTGCTTACAATCTTGACTTTAATGATCGTGTCACTATTCTTTAATGATCTCCGAATCCAATGGACAGGAGAATTGTAAATATAGTGACGCGTATTTGTTATAAAAGTATCGTTTGTACCTGTTAGTGATTGTATTTTCCAGAGTTGTGTTTTTTCCCCTGCATAGCAACATCTACCATATTGTTATAACCAGTAAAGTACTCGGTGACTTTATATACAACTACTTAACCCCTTATTATATGGGGTGTATTATTGGGTTTCATAATGTTCATATCAGTTTATTTTAACCTGTCTGTTTTTAATTATTTCGTACTGTTTGCCAGGAGATGATGATATTCCTTTGATGAGTATAATAGGTTGCACGGAATTTGAGAAAGAGATCGTGAAATTGTTGGCCGAAGATAAGATGATCGATCACCTGATCGTAGTGGGTGGTTCCAGATCATCAGAGCTTATAAATGACCTCGAACAGATTGGTTTAGCGCCACATGTACTTTTTCCGGAAACAATACCGTGTGGTTTAAAGAAAAGTAAAGGATTCAGTGTACTTGTAACTTTACAGGATAATAGTTCATATAGTTCATCAGGTCAAATGAAGAGAGAAATTTATGAAAAAATAAAGTTTTATGGTCTTGTGTCTAATGGTATCCTTATGTTCTATGGTTCATGTGAAGGAATATTTAATGATACTCTTCTGGATTTTCATAATCGAAAATTTTTCCTTGAATTTTTATCTTCAGAAAATGGGAGCTATATGGGAGACAGGATAGATGATTGTTTTTCAAACAACAAAGACATCCATACTCCTGAACTTATTAAAAAATACAGGAATTGCTACAATAAGCTTAAGGGGCAAATACTTTCATAATTAGTATAAATGGGAAGTGGTTATCCCTGTTTTCTTTTTTTTTGAACATTATTCTTTAATAGTTTATAGTACTGGTATGGATTAATACAGTGGTTCGCCTGGAAGCAGTGGTGCACCTTTGTCAATCTATAAATGTTACAGGGATATTGAATGGTCTTAAAAGGAAATGCTTATGCACTTGGTGCTGGTACGGTCATCAACGCAATAGCCACATGGAAAGGTGCGGCTTTTGGTATCGATCTTAAAACATTTGCAGATGTAAGACTTTTTGATGATGCATCTGAGATAAATGGAACAATCGAAGGCATGCCTGATGCAGATACAAGACTTATTGAGAATTCTGTATCTTATGTACTTGAGCATTTTGGTATTGATATGGGTGGGACTGTAACAACAAGATCAGAAGTCCCTCTTGCAAGTGGTCTCAAAAGCAGTAGTGCTGCAGCAAACGCATCTGTTCTTGCTACTCTTGCTGCTATTGATAAAGAACTCGATCCTTTTGAAACAGTAAAAATAGGTGTGAGGGCTGCTCTTGATGCAAAAGTAACAATTACAGGAGCTCTGGATGACGCATGTGCTTCATTTTACGGAGGCTTTGTTGTAACTGACAACAGGGAAATGAAGTTACTTCAAAGAACAGAACATGAATATGATGTATTGATATTTGCACCGGATGAAAAATCATTTAGTTCTAACACTGATGTTTCACGCTCTCGTGTGATTGCTCCATGGGTGGACATTGCATATGAACTGTCCCTGAAAGGTGACTTCGAAAAGGCAATGACGCTTAACGGTTTTCTTTACTGCAATGCTCTTGGATTTGATACGGAGTTCCTGATGCGTGCACTTGAGCTTGGTGTTAAAGGTGTCACTTTGTCGGGTACTGGTCCTTCTTATGTTGCTCTTGTCACTGCGGATCAGGCTGGTGAGCTGGGGGATGCATGGAATGACTGTGGTGCCAGCGGAACCATGATAAAGACTAACATACATAATAAGGGTGCAAGTATAATCTAATGCTTAGTTTAAATTAGCGGGGAATACATGACCACTATAAAAGAAGTACGTGCGGAAATTGAAAAGATAGATCATGAAATTATTGAGTTGATTCACAAAAGGGTTGGTATGGCTGCAAAGGTATTGGAAGCCAAGAAAAAAGAAAGGATAAACATTAATGATCCTTCACAAAACACAGTAGTTCAGGATCGTGCTGTTGATGCCGCCACCGAGAAAAACCTTGATACTTCATCGGTAAAAGAGATTTTTGAGATACTTATACGTATGAGCATTGAACGTCAACATGAATTGAGTGGTGAAGGAAACCTTCCATAGGAGATATTAAATGGTAGACATTGCAGTTATAATGGGCTCGGAGTCAGACAGGGCTATTGCTAATAGGGTGACTGGTGTACTGGATAACAGTGACTATTCTTATGATGTACAGGTGATATCTGCGCATCGTAATCCTGACAAGCTTGAAGAATACGTTTCTCAGAGCGATTCGAAGGTCTATATTGCTATTGCCGGTCTGTCGGCTGCTCTGCCCGGAGTTATTGCTTCCAAGACCAAGAAACCTGTGATCGGGGTGCCTGTGAGTGCAAAAATGATGGGTCTTGATGCCCTGCTTTCAACAGCGCAGATGCCTCCGGGAGTACCTGTTGCAAGTGTTGGAATAGATAACGGTGCCAACGCAGCTTATCTTGCAATCAGGATACTTGACCTGATCCCTTAATCCAGCTTTATTAGTTCGAAAAGGCAGTGCTCGTCTCCATTGCCCATGGTCTCGAGGACATCAATTTCCATGTCCTCGTCTTTCATGCTAATTATCCTTGAGAATATTCCTCTTGAAAGCGTGCAGAGTATGGGGTTGGACCGGGCTTCTTCTTTACCCCAGGGGCAGACATTTCCCTGTATTGTGAAAATGGTATTCTCATCTGATAACAGTTCTGACTTAAAATCAGCTCCCAACTGGTTTATTATCTGGCAGCAGACATCGCCTATGCCTTCATAGCTCATAACTTTATTTTCAGAATCTGCATTTTCCATAATTGCTTCAACTACCATGTCTATCATCTGATGAATGACAATGTTTTTTTGTTCCGGTGGTAATGTTTTCAGGAGAGCTGGAATTATCTGGGTAAGCACGGACCTGATCTTATTTTGTAAATTGAGTTTATCCCTCTCTGTCAGAAGGTCATAATGCATATTCTTTAACTTAAGCAATGAGCTTATGCGTGTCAAAAGTTCAAGTTTGTTAACGGGTTTTGTTAAAAACTCATCCGCACCAGCCTCGATTCCGGATATCCAGTCATTCCTTCCTGAAAGAGCTGTCACCATTATGACGGGGATGAATTGTGTTTCAGGATTCTGCTTGAGGTGTTCGCATACCTGATACCCATTCATATCAGGCATCATTACGTCAAGCAGGATAATATCAGGTTCATCTTCACCCACTAGTTTAAGCGCCTCATTTCCATTTGTGGCTGAGATAACTGCATATTCTTCTTCAAGATATGCCTTAAGCAATTCTATATTCATTATTTCATCATCAACAATGAGTATTTTTGGATCAGTGGTGGAAGGTGTGATGGTAAAAACTCCTTGATGCCTTATTTGATAAGTTTTTGATTGAATGATGTAGGTTTGTTTAATATTTAATTATATATTATGATTTTTATTATATATACATGATGGCACTGTTTCCTATCATGGTATTTTTATAGAAAATTCAAAGTTCCCACTATGCATCTTTTCAGCCAATTGTTAAAAAAAGTAAGGATGTCCTCTGGTAATTTTAGAGTTCTACTAATTTACCCTTCGATCCTTTTAGGCTTATACCTGCAGATGTGATGTCAAATACGTTGATGTCAAGGGTTATCTTCGTACTTCGCATTTTTGGTATACTCAGGAAACGCTCATTCTTGCCGGTATATGGGTTTTCCTTCACCATTAATTTGACAGCTCCGTAAGTGGAATAATCTGCAATTTTGTGTGTCATCTCATAGGCGGCTTCATCCATAATGTATAGAGTAGTAGTCTCTTGTTTTGCAAGTAAACGATTGATCGTATCAAATTTATCTCTGAACTCTTTAGCTTCAAGTCCAAAAGCCAATACTCCTATATTGTCAATGACTGCCACATCAGCATTTTCAGATATAAGTCTTACAAGATCAATAATGTCTATTTCTTCAATATTGAACCCTTCCTGGTCAGGTCTGATTGATCTGTCAAGCTGGGTTTCTTCTATGATTTGTATTTCAGTATCACTGAAATCATCTATCAGATGAGCTTCTCTTGCAATAGCCCTGATTCTGTACTCTATAACCTGTTTAATTTGAAGCAGACCTTTCTCTATGAATGATTCAAGGCCAAGACCAAGCATTGCTGCCTGCTCTAAAAGGTCTTCAGGTGTTTCTTCGGTTGCCACCATTATGCACTTTTTCCCATCCATGCATGATTTATGCAGAAAATGTAATCCAAATATGGTCTTACCAGCACCAGGTACTCCGGTAATGAGGATTCCTTTTCCTTTGGGATAACCACCGCTGATCTTTTTATCCAGATTCGCTATTCCTGTGGGCATTCTTTCCATTTATATCACGCTAGGCCTGAATACTATCTATTTTTCACAAATTTATATATTATTAATGGTAATATATTATATAAATATATTCTTGTTCATTAGTTATACATTTATTCCCTTTTCTCGTGGATAGCTTGTGTGATTTATTAGTTTAACATTCTTATTTTTAGTTAAAGGTCTGATTATTTTTCATTTAGATTTTATTTGGGTCCTGTTTACGAATAATATTTATAGATTCAGTCCAAAAAATAAAAGGGGGATTAGACATTCATTTCTATCCTTACGGGTAGAATTCAAGTAAGGCATTGATTTGGCTTCATATGGCAAATATCCTATCTTACAATGTCGTCTTAGGGTGTTACCTATCTTATTTAATGCACGGAAAATAAAAGGGGATAATCGTGAATATTGATCTAAATTTGAAAATAGGGGGTGCAGCAGGTCAGGGGCTGCAAACCACCGGTATGGCTTTAGCCAAGACATTGAAAAAAAGTGGGTTCCATGTTTTTGCAACACAGTACTATCTTTCCAGAGTACGGGGGGGACATAACACTTTCCAGATACGCATAAGTGATTCTCCTGTTTTTGCAATGACCGAAACTGTAGATATCCTATTGGCTTTGGATGGTGAGTCCATCACCCAGCATATGTCTGAATTGAAAGAAGGTGTAGTAGTTGTTGATTCGGATGTAATTGATGTCAAAGAAAATGCAGATTCTATATTTCATGTTCCAATGCTAAAGATAGCCAAAGATGTCTGTGGCGATAAAATATACTCAAACTCTGTTTCTATGGGGGCGGTCATTGGTCTGTTGTGTCTTGAGCTGTCAAATCTCGAATTTATACTAAAAGCAGCCTTCAAAAAGAAAGGCGATGGGGTAATACAAAATAATATCGACGCAGCACGTGCAGGTTACAATTATGTCAAAGAGAATTATCCTGGTGGCTGTAAGTTTGAAGTTAGTGATCCCGGGAAAAAAGAGGAGATGATGCTTGTTAATGGAAATGAGGCCGTAGGCCTTGGTGCCCTTGCAGCCGGTGTACAGTTCCTTGCAGCTTATCCGATGACTCCTTCTACCGGTGTAATGACCTATGTGGCTGCAAACGCAGACAAATTCAACGTTGTAGTTGAGCAGGCCGAAGATGAAATTGCAGCATTGAATATGATCCTTGGAGCATCCTTTGCAGGTGCCCGCTCGATGACAACTACTTCAGGAGGTGGTTTTTCCCTGATGACTGAAGCTCTTGGGCTTGCCAGTATCACAGAAACACCTGCCGTTATTTTCCTCTGCCAGCGCCCAGGGCCTGCCACGGGCCTTCCTACTATGACTGAGCAAGGTGATCTCCAGTTTGTCCTTAATGCTGCTCAGGGTGAGTTCCCACGTTGTATCCTTGCACCAGGTACGCCAGAAGAATGCTTCTATCTCACTACGGAAGCTTTTAACATTGCAGACAAATACCAGATACCTGTTTTTGTCATGAGTGACCAGTATCTGGCAGATTCTCTGTTCACATGTCCAAGGTTCGATACTTCAAAAGTGCTAGTTGAAAGGCATCTTCTGTCTGATCAGGAACTAAGGACGAAGAAGGAAGAATACAAGCGTTACAAACTCACTCCACTTGGAATTTCCCCCCGTGCCCTTCCAGGACAGGAAGGTGTACTTGTTGTCGCTGACAGCGATGAACATGATGAGTTCGGCCACATCAATGAAGATCCTGTCAACCGTATCAAGATGAATGATAAACGTATGAAAAAACTGGAAGTGCTTAGGGAGGAGATGCCGGAGGCAAAAGTATATGGTAGCTCGGATGCATCTATTTCGTTGATGGGATGGGGTTCCACATATGGCTCACTTGCAGAGGTCGTGGACATCTTAAATGATGGGGGGAAGTCTGTAAATCTTGTTTATTTCACTCATATACATCCGATTCCTGTTGAGCCCACCAAAAAATTACTTGCAAAAGCCAAAAAGACTGTTTGTGTTGAAAATAATTCTACCGGGCAGTTTTCACGCCTTTTGAAAGTGGATGCCGACATAAATGTCACAGAACACATACTCAGGTATGATGGTAAGCCCTTCAGTCCGGAATTCATAATTGCTGCTCTTAAAGAAAAAGGGGTGATCTGAATGGTCAGTATAGAAGATTATGGGAAATTTGAAACAGCATGGTGTCCGGGATGTGGTAATTTTGGTATCCTTAAAGCCATTAAACAGGCACTTGTGAACCTGGGGCGTTCGCCTCACGAGGTATTCATAGCTTCAGGGATTGGTCAGTCAAGTAAGCTCCCTCATTATCTGAAATGTAATGCATTTAACGGACTACATGGTCGCTCATTGCCACCTGCAACAGGGGCTAAGATTGCCAACCATGAAATGACAGTTCTTGCTGTCACCGGGGATGGGGATTGTTATGGTGAAGGGGGTAACCACTTCCTGCACACTGTTCGCAGGAATCCTGATATTACTATGATAGTACATGACAACCAGATATATGGACTTACAAAAGGGCAGGCATCACCCACAAGTGAGATCGGTATGAAAACTAAGGTTCAGACACATGGGGTGTTCAACATGCCGCTCAATCCGTTGTCTCTGGCAATATCGCTGGATTGTTCGTTTGTAAGCCGTGGGTATGCTGGTAATATCTCCCACCTTTCCAAACTTATTGAAAAAGCCATAGAGCACAAAGGTCTTTCTCTTGTTGATGTGCTTCAGCCATGTGTTTCTTTCAACAAGCTGAATACTTTTAAGTGGTACTCTGAAAGAGTTTATGAAATGAATGAGTCCGGCTATGAGTTAAATGACCGGGTGAGGGCTTTTGAGAAATCGCTTGAATGGGGCGATAAGATTCCTCTGGGTGTTTTCTATGTGAATGAAAAGCCAAGTTTTGAGGACTACCTTGATGTTCTCGTTCAGGGTCCTCTCTATAAGAATACTCCAAAAACAGAATTAGTGGAAGAATTGATAGATGGTTTTATTTGACCATCTTTTTAAATATTTTGACTGACAGGTATATTTAAAGTGAAAGTGCTACCTTTGCCAGCTTTACTTTCTACTTCTATTTTACCATCATGTAATTCTACCATTTGTTTGGCAATTGACAGTCCAAGTCCTGTACCCTGGTATTTTCTTGAAATGGAGGAATCTGCCTGGTAGAATGGAGTAAAAAGTTTACTTTGTTCATCTTCGTTCATTCCTATACCATTATCGATTACAGATAGTTTCAACATATCATCTTCAACAGCTGCAACAATCTCTATATGGCCCCTTTCCTGAGTAAATTTTATAGCATTGCTTATGAGGTTGTAAAGTATTTGCTTAAACCTGGTCTTGTCTGCGTGTATCTTCAGGCTTTTTGATGTCAAGAACTCGATATCTATATGCTTTTTCCTGGCAAGGGGACTGGTAATGTTGCACACATTTCTCATGACTTCATTGGCATCAAATTCCTCAAAGTGCAGCTCAATTTTCCCTGCCTCTACTTTTGAAAGGTCCAGGATGTCATTGATTAGCTCCAGCAGATGCTTTCCACTTGTTGATATGTGGCTTGCGAATCTCTTTTGCTTTACGTTCAGTTCTCCAAAAATATTTTCCTGTAACATGTCCGAATAGCCGATAACAGCATTCAGTGGTGTCCTCAGTTCATGACTCATGGTTGCAAGGAATTCACTTTTTGTTCGATTTGCTTCTTCAGCTTCCATTTTAGACATGAGCATTGCTTTCTCTGCTCTTTTTCTCTCTGTTATGTGCTCAACACTGAGGATTACTTTTTCATCATCATATATGTCGATATAGGCAGTTGAGACTAGTACGTTCTGTTCAAGTTGTACACTGTTGGGTAACTTAATTGTGGTGGTTCCTTCTCTTTTATGGATGTTCTTTCGTGTTTTGAATGTCTCTATCGCAGCAGTATGGAAAATACATCTGGAACACTCTTCATTGGCTGCGCATCCGTTCCCTTTTGACGCATTAACACAAGAGAATATTTCTCCAGATTTCTTACCAATGGATGCTTCTTTACTTGTTTTTGAAATTTCCATACATTCTTGGTTTATATTCTCAACAATTGTATTTCTGTTCACAAGTATCATGGGTACGGGGGCAAGATCAAAAATGGTGTCAAGCAGTTTTGCCTGTTTTTTAAGTTCAAGCTCATTTATTTGTAACTATTCAGCCTGATAAAAACACTATCAATAGCAATCTTGACAAAAAGTTGAGACCTACATTTTATTAGGATCATTAATTTTGATTGTTGCCATTGATTGCTTTTTTGATTCTTAGGTTGTTAGTGAGCAAACATCTCCGTTTTGATTAAATCAGTATCAATAGGCTAATTGTGGTAGGCTGAATAGTTACATTTATTTTACGTTTATCAATATTACGACTGATTCCCAAGAAGAATTTAAACTTACCTTCATTGTCAATGACTGGATTGATATGCATTTCTACCCATACGGTAGAACCATCTTTGCATGGTTGTTCTAGTTCGATGGTGCGTGGGACATCGGGGATAAATCCTTTTTTGAATGTACTAAAAAAAGCATTCCATAATTCCATCAAGTCCTGGAATGATTGGGGTGTAAATCTTTCTTCGATAGATAAACTCTTCAATTCTTCAGGAGTAAATCCTCTTAAGTTTTCAACTGAAGGGCTGACATAAAGAGTATTACCACTTGCATCAAGTATCCATATTACATCATTTGCATTTTCAGCAATAAGGCGGAACATCTCTTCGCTTTCTTTCAGGGCCTTTTCTGATTCTTTTTTATCAGTGACGTCAGAGCAGACACCAATTGTCCTGCTTATCTCCTTTGTAACGTCATCAAATATGGGCGTGCCATGTTCTTTCCAGTGTCGGATTTGTCCACTCTTTGTTATCATGCGATATTCTGCTTGAAAAATATCTCCTGTGTTACGATAGTTTTCTATCTTTTTCATGACAGCTTGTAGGTCATCCGGATGTACTCTTTCAGACCATGCATTGAGTGTTTCCGATATTTCTCCCTGGTCATAACCTAGTGCTTCATCAATGTTTCCGAACCACTTTAAATGGTTATTTTTCATGTCCCACTCATATATCAGGTCATTAGTACATTCAGCTGCAATCCTGAAACGCTCTTCTGCTTGTTTGCGATCATTTATATCACGCATTGTTCCTGTAAAATACCTGAAGTTCTTCTCTTCATCAAAAACAGGGTTAACATTCAATTCTACCCATAACGTTGATACGTTCTTGCATAAGATCTCTATTTCAAAAACAGGTGCTTTTACAGGTGTACCTTTTTGGAGCTTGGAGAAGAAGGTGCCAATCACGCCGGTGATGTAATTGAAAGATTCTTCTGTGACAAGTTCTTTTAGACAATTTTCCAATATTTCTTCCGGAGTAAAGCCTGTGATATTTTTTACTGAAGAGCTTACATAAAAAAATTTACCGGTAGCACTCATTGTGAAGATAATGTCATTCGCACTTTCGGTTATCAGGTGGTAATTCCAATCGCATATCTTTCCAGAGCTTACAGCTTCTTTAATTGTAACTATTCAGCCTGATAAAAACGCTATCAATAACAATCTTGACAAAAAGTTGAAACGTAAATTTCATTAGAATCATTTATTTTGATTGTTGCTATTGATTGCTTTTTTGATTGTTAGATTGTTAGTGAGCAGACATCTCTATTTCGATGAAATCAGTACCAATAGGCAAATCGTGCCAGGCTGAATAGTTACCTTTAATTTTGTACCTCAGCTCACTTTTGGTGTATGGTTCTTTAATGTACCACACTCCATCTGCTATAGATATCTGGTCAAAGAACCTGCTATCAGGTTCGGATACAATGAGCAGTATTGGTATCTTATTCTTAGAGGCGATCCTCAATGCTTTTTCTACAAAGTTACCACTTGTGTCCTTCTCTAGTTTGAAGACTAACAATGAAGATATTCCAATAGGCTGTACTTCTGCATAATAATCCTGGTCGATATTGTGCACAGAAATATTATCGCAGATGTCTTCAATTTCCTTTTTTAATTTAGCTGTATCGTTTTTATTATGTTTGAGGAGAACTGTTTTATTCATATGTTTTTCCTCACTCTTATGATTTGGGTGTGCAAATGCTCAATAGGAATATACACAAGTCTAATATATTATTACACATATTTAAGTTTACTATGTCTTAATATGATTGTAATATAATTAATCCAATAGTTAAAAATAATTAATTCAAAAGTTAAAAATATCTTAATTTAATCGACTATTTTTCCGACAATGACTACTAGCTCTTCAAAGGAACATTTTTCTCTTGCCTTAATCCATGAATTAAAGCCATGACGTTCCATTTCCTGCATAACTTCTTCAATGCCGGTTATGGATGATACAAGCAGCAATATCAGTCCACTCGGTTTCAGGTAAGCATGTACCTGCTCCATGAATGGTTTGATGTCCTTACGTCCATCGATGCCACCGTCAAAAGCGTAATTTAACCATCCTGGGACTTTCTCTTCTTCGGAAGTTGGAAGGTATGGGGGATTGAATATCACAATGTCAAACTGTTGTTTACTTTTCAATCCTGTAAACATATCTGTCCTGATAACATCGATACCATTGGATTTTGCACAGCGTGCAGCTAAAGGACTTATTTCTGTTGCTACAAGCTTTATATTCCTGTTAGCTTTAAGGACTGCGGATACAAAACCGCTGCCTGTCCCAATTTCCAGGATGTGCATGTTCTCTTTTGTAAACTCAAGAGCAGTGTCTGCAAGTAGATAAGAATCTTCAGCAGGTTCGTATACCTGTTCTGCAAGATCGATCATTGCATTAAGGTGTTTGATGGTAACCATAGATTCAAAAATAGTTATTCCTGTTTATGTCTGAACATCATGTTGGCAAGTTGTGCAAATTGCTCAGGTTCCAGATTCTCAGGTCTTTTATCAATTAGTTCCTGCGGTAATTCATGTATGAATTCTTTCATATCATCTATACCAAGGAGTTGCTTGTTCCGGATGATGGAATTCCTCATCTTCTTACGCCTTTGGCCGAAAGCTGCAGTAACAAAATCAAGGAAATACTTTTCATCAAGCACTTCAAAATCTGCATGTCTTGGTTTGATCTCAACCACCGCAGAAAGGACTTCAGGTGGTGGGGAAAAAGCCCCTCGTGGTATTTTCATGATCATTGAATTATCAGCAAAATAGTGCGCATTTACAGAAAGGCGGCTATAATCCTTTGAATTGGCATGTGCCACAAGTCTCTGTGCAAACTCGTATTGGTACATGAGTATTCCTAACTTAAAATCATGTTTGAATAACTTGAATGTAATCTCGGAAGAAATGGAATATGGTAGGTTTGAGACTACTTTGTCAAAAGAAGGGAACTCGACTTTGAGCACATCTCCATGAATCAGGGTAAGTTTGTCCAGGTTTCCAAAACGGTCTATTAGAACATCAATAAGTTCGGGATCTCGCTCAATAGCAATTACGTGACCTGCTTTCTCCATGAGCCTTTCAGTAAGATTGCCTATACCAGCTCCTATCTCCAGAACAACCTCATCCGGCTGGATGTCTGCTGCTTCGACTATCCTGTCAAGCATACGTTCATCCACTAAAAAATGTTGGTCGTGGTTTCCTCCACGGATGCCGTATTTTCTGAGAATATCCCTGACCAAGAAAAGAACACCTTTTAATGGCTACGTTGACGACGTGGAGGTATTGTGAAAAGTCTGTACTTGATATTGTCATCCTTTAGTTCATCTATGATCCTGTTGACAACAACTTTCCCTGGGGAGTGTACTCCTCCAACCCTCTCGTGAAGTTCCTCAAGGCTGCTGAATGGGCCTTTCTTCCTTTCATCAATGATAGCCCACATCAGTTTCTTCCCAATGCCTGGTAGTAGCTCCAGCATGTGAAGCCTGTTGGTTATTGGGTGTGCATCGTTGAAGAATTTGACAAACCTTTCTTCATCATGTTTTACGGTCTTTTCAAGGATGTAGGGTAGCTCGAGCTGCGCACCATGACTTAAATCCTGGTATGGTATGCGGTGCTTTACATGATCTACAAGGTCGCGGTCTCCTTCACCAATGTATACTCGGGATTGTATGTCGGGAATCTTGCCTTCCTTAGGTACAAGCTCCATTAAAACGAAATTCTTTTCGCCGACTGCCTGCACAACTGGCTTTTTCTGGTAGGATGGCCGCTTGTCGTCAGTGCTTCCATACGGGAGATAGTCTAGAACCCATGTGTATTCTTCTCTCTCAGGTGGCTTTCCCCTAGTTGTCATATTTTCCCTCCGGCATACCCACTGCTATGGTAAATTGCTCTTGCTCTTAAAAAAGAATGTATATGATATAAACCTAATCCATTGCCTCTTCGACCATATCAAGCATTTGGTCAAGTTCCTCATCAGATAGGGTGAACCTCTCCTTTGCATAGAGGGATCTGAGTTCATCTCTTGTCTGCGGCATTATATCTGCTATTCTGATGGCGATCTCAGGCTTCATTTTTTCAAGTACCAGAAGCTTGTTCACAAGTTCCCTTGATTTTTCCGGTGATGACTTTGAGAACATTTCCGCATGGTTTATGGCCTTACGTAACTCATATCCCAGTTCTTCTTCGTTATTCAAACGCTCTTCCATAATATCGTGCAAAACTCCCTTCACTTCAGGGAGAGTCAACATATCTTCGCTCAGAATTTCCTTCACAATCATTGGTATACACTCTTTGCATTATTTGGGGTTTAGGTCATCCCTGGATGACAATAAGATGTATTTGTATCGTTAAATACATGCAATAGAGATATATCTAACGTTACAGAAAATTTCAGATGTAAATCTGAAATATCCTGTTTCAGTTATTTTTCTGTAATTTCAGATGCTGTGGAAGGGAGATGATTTCTTTTGTAGCATTCCCGTCCCTGATCTGGAGCAGGTATGCACGTCCGCGCTGGCCGAGAACCTTTCCGGTTTTTCCCTGGAACCTGGCATGTGGCATTCCCTTCTGTACACTTGGGTCGATGTCAATGTGTACCATCTGTCCTTCATCGAACTCCTGAATGGCTTTGCTAACAGGTGAAAGTCCTCTTTCCCTTACGCTCTTCTTCAATTTATAACGTGTACAGCTTTTTTCTCCGTGTGATGTTGGCATAATTTTTCCTCCGTTGATCAAATTATTAGTTTAATTTATAAATGTTATATCTGATGTGTTAGATGTCAACATTTATGACATCAAGTTCAGTAACCTTTGCCTGTATGCCAAGTATCCCGGTAAGGCTTGGCTGAGTTCTTTCTTCATCGCCGGACGTGAGTTCCTTAACATATAATCCGCCGTCACAGTGTACCTGTATAATAGCATACTCATCTGTCAGTTCCAGAAGTTGCATGTCATGAACAAACCTCTTTCGGATAAGATCCGCTCTCCTGTGGGATACACGTTGAGGCGTCCTCTGTGATATCTCAGCTCCGACTAGACTGTTGATGGCAGATATAAGTTTTTCCTTGGAAACAGGCTCACTGAATGTAACTTTTAACTTATAAACTTTATCCGCCTGAGAAGTCTTCAAAGTCTCGATTACTTCTTTCCCCACTATCTTCAGGCCTTCCACCTCTACTTTTCCATTGGCAAAAGAATTTATCTTTTTCTCAAGTTCGGCAACATCGATGGAACGTATGGATGGATTAAGGGCTTCCACCACGAAAGGTCTTCCGCTACCAAGCATAAGTGCGTCAATGTCTTCCCTTCCGGCTCCATGGAATGTCGTATCATCTGCGTCACACATATTCACGACTTCTTCCCGGATTATCTCATCAACTGATTCAGGGTATTGCCTGCCTGTGAAGTCGCATCTTTCACATCCCTTCCCGCCACATGTCCTGCATGGCCATCGAGTCTGAGGAATACCTCTCACGAGTTTTCTGTACCTGCCCTGAATGTAGAGTGAGCGTACTTGGAGTTCGACCTTCTCGCCGGAAAGGTCAAGGGTGACCAGAACATCAGGTTTGTCAAACTCTACCTCTTTTTCGTTACGTGCGGCGATGAGCTTGCCAACTTCCCTGTTCATCTCAGTCTTGAACTGTTCTGCATGTGTGATTCCGCATTCACTCCAGAGTATTTCCTCGTTCTCTGCAAGCAGTCCGCTGACTTTTGTTCCCACAAGGAAAGTTGAGTACTCGATATCTCTTATGGCTTCAATGGCACGTTCTGCCCATATGTAAAGATTATCGTATAATCCCAGGCATACCCAGCATTTTTCATCGTCTCCTGCAACTCCAAGACTCTTTCTTGCATAGACGCTGCTCTTAGACAGTTCTTCAAGTAAAGAATCATCACCTGTATCTTTAAATGAAGCATCTCCTTCCATTGCCAGGCTCAATTTGATGGCCTGTCCTCTTTCCACATTTGTCAGGCCTGTAGATAACTTTGCAAACTGCCTTCCCATGCAGTTATCACAAATAGGACCTTCATTAATAATTTTTTTTGCAGTTTCAAGTATGGTCATTTGATCACTTTTATCTATGTAGTTTCTATATCGGTTTTTATCAGGATAATTGGCAACAGATGGGTACTATCTAATATAACACTTTTTAGTTATGCTTCTTTTCTGTCCAGTTCATTATGAATTATTATCATACAGTGGTCTGAATGGAGTGAAATGGGCCCTATATTAAGCGTCTGCTTTGCAAGTCTTGCAATTATCTCCTCTTCTTCTTCAGTAACTCCCATATGGTCTCCAAGCACGAATACAGCATCTGTGTTAAGGTCGGTGTATTCTCTGATATCTTCCCCATCCTCTCTCAGATAATAGATGTCCCTGCCTGCATCCTTGAATTCCATAAGCAGTTCTTCAAGTCCTGCGCGACGTATCCATACGCCGGGGGTAGATTGTGTCTCATATTTAATTGCATCTCTTTCAAGTGCCTTCTTTATGAGAGAGCCGCTACTTCTTTCGTCGGGGTTAAGGTACTTCAACTTCTCTCCGTTGAATCTTATTACTTTTCCTGGGTCTGGTTCTCCAAGAAGTACCAGGTGGACATTGATATCACGTCTCATTCCATGCGAAAGGAAAAGTGCGGAATTGACGCATCTGCATAGAATATCCATTCTTCCGGCAGAACCGGGCAGGTCGTTCAGTGAAAAGTCAGCGGTTGTTAATACTTTATGTCCAATTATCACAAAATCTTTCATTTATTTTCCTCTGTTTTATTTCTCATCCTTAAGTATTATCTTTGCAAGCGCAGCTGCAATTTGGCGATAGTTCATATCATCGCCTGCGATATTTGAGACAAAATCATCATATTTGTCTAGATGTCCTCGCTTGATGTGCATCCTGATGTCATCCGCGATTCGATTCTCTTTAATTCTTTCTATGTCTCTGTGGCTTGGGAGCTCCCTTTTAATGATTTCGGTATTTGTGATACGCATTATGTCCTTCAGTTTCCCATGATCTTTGTTTGATGCAAAAGTATAGGCAAGTCCCGGTCTGCCTGCCCTTGCAGTTCTTCCTATCCTGTGGACATATGTTTCAAGTCCCTGAGGAAGGTCGTAATTGAAAACAACTTCTATGTTATCGACATCTATGCCCCTGGCCGCTACATCGGTCGCTATCAGGATACCAATATCTTCATTCTTGAACCTGTCCATCCTCTGTTCCCTTTTGTTTTGCTTTATATCGCCGTGAAGTGCCTCGGCAGGATATCCTCTGGAACGCAGTTTAATGACCAATTTGTCAACTTCCTTTTTTGCATTACAAAAGACGAGTGCAGACTTGATATTTTCAGCTTCTATAAGCCTTTTCAAAGCTTCTGGTTTTGCATTATCCTTTATTTCAAAGTAATATTGCTTTACCTGGGGTACAGTAAGTTCTCTATGAACTACTTTTATGTGCACAGGGTCCTTCTGGTATTGCTCTGTCAGATCTAGTATGGGTTTTGGCATCGTTGCCGAAAAGAGTAATGTTTGCCTGCCGGATGGGATGCTTTCCAGTATTTCTTCTATATCTTCCCTGAATCCCATATTCAACATCTCATCGGCTTCATCAAGTATGATAATACCAATGTCATCAGTAGGCATCGTTTGTCTTTCAAGGTGGTCTAATATTCTCCCTGGTGTTCCTACTATGATCTGAGCTCCTGTTTTCAGAGCATTTATCTGGGAATCAACTGGAAGTCCGCCATATATGGGTAAAACTTTGAGTAGAGGGATGTATTTTGCAAGTTTTCTGAGTTCTTCAGAGACTTGATTTGCAAGTTCTCTTGTTGGGCATACTACCATTGCCTGGGTATTTTTGTTACTCTGGTCAAGAAGTTCCATCAATGGGATCCCAAATGCTGCGGTCTTACCGGTTCCGGTCTGCGCCTGGCCTATAATGTCCTTTCCTTCAAGTATGGGGGGGATAGATTTTACCTGGATCTCAGTGGGCTCCCTGAACCCCATCTCTTTTATGCTTTTTCTTATCTCTTTTGAAAGGTAAAGTTCCTTGAATGTTTCTGATTCCATTTTATTTCCACTCTCCTAGGGCCCGCTTTTTGTGATTATTGTAAAAAATGAAAATGTGAATTAAGTAGGTGATGTCGTTTAGTTTTGATCTTTCAGAGATGCATAGATTTCAGATATTTTTACCGCAGTGCTTGCAACTTCTGTGGCACTGTTCCCCATTATTCTGATCATGGCTTCCTTTCCGATGCCACCTTTATCGTAAATGATGTCGGGTACAGCTCCATGCTTATCAATGGCGTCTGATGTTCCCCAGTCCATTGTGTGTGTATCTTTAGGTTCATCTTCCCTGGTAAATGATGATGTGCTAAGGCCAACTTCTTTGCATATGTTCACAAGGTGTTGGGAGTGCCTGATGTTCATGGAAGCTCGTGATGTTGGGGTATGCTTCATTGCAGTAAGTATTATGCGGGCAACATGGCTGCTTGCGCCAAAATCGATTTCACCAACGACCTGTGCGGTTCCTTTCAGTTTGACGATCCTGCCTGTGACTGCAGCCACTTCCGAGGTTGACGCTGCAGATGGCAGTGCCATTGCTATGTTACACCCGACTTCAGGAATAAGTCTTGTAAAGTGATTGGACTGGACAAGTATGTCCACTCCATTTTTTAAATCCTGCAAGACTGTATATCTTTCTGAGTTTTTCAGGACATGGGATAACTGATTGACAGGTCCTACACCGTTCCCCACGGGCATGCTTCCTTTAATGGCCTCTACGACGAAGTCCTTTGCTTTTTTTGCAGCATCATCTATTTTGTATCCCTGCGCAAGTGCTGCCGCAAGCGCTGAAGAATAGGTACATCCTGATCCATGGGTGCCGCCTTTGACAAAATTTCCGGGGATTATGGTGTACATGTCAGTTTCAGAATCGTATATTATGTCTGATGCATCAAGGTGCCCACCAGTTACAATGACAATTTTAACGCCTGTCTGACTGATAAGCTTGGCAGCTTCCTTTGCTTCCTCAATATTTGTTATCTGCATTCCTGCAAGAATGTTTGCTTCATTGATGTTTGGTGTTACCACTTCACTTAAAGGCAAAAGCTTTTGTTTTAAGGTTGTGATGGCATCTTTTCGAAGCAGATCCCCACCAGCCTCTGCTGCCATGACAGGATCAACCACCAATTTCAGGTCATATTTTTTCACCATTTCTGCAACGGTCGCTATTATGTCCGAAGATGAGAGCATGCCTGACTTAGCCCATATGATATTCATATCCTCACAGACGGCATCTATTTGGTTACGTATGACTTCACAAGGGATATCATAAGCACTCAGGACTCCGGTAGTATTTTGTGATGTAACTGAAGTAATGGCACATGTTCCGTGCAGTCCCAAAGAAGAGATGGTTTTTATGTCTGCTCCTATTCCTGCACCTCCTCCTGAATCTGATCCTGCGATAGTCATTACAACTGGAATTTTACTCATTATAATTCTCCTTATGCGCCCCTGCCGTGTTACGGAGCTCTTAAATGTCTTGTTGCTTATATATTAGTTGGTTACTGGGGCCTATATATCTTTGCGATAATGCTGATTTTATCTGCTTCAAAGCTGGCTTCTGCGATAGTTATATATACTGAATATGCAACATTGGTGCATCGCAATATGTATAAGTAAATAAACAAATTTACAATTTAATACTCGCGTATAATTATTCAGATTTATTTACTGAGGGCAAGTAATATGGGAAATAGACCTCTTGATATATTGAACAATGCTTTGAACACTCCTGTGATCGTGAGATTGAAAGGTGCAAGGGAATTTAGAGGCAAACTTCAGGGTTACGATGTTCATATGAACCTTGTACTTGACGAAGCGGAAGAACTGAAAGAAGGAGATATTGTAAGGAAGTTGGGTAGTGTTGTTATCAGAGGCGATAACATAGTCTACGTTTCCCCCTGAGACGAACGTAACATATAAGAACTAATAGCCATATCAGATGTCATTCCAACCGGTATGCTATCATACTTATAAATTCAACTAATTCAACTCAAAAGGTGATAATAGATGTCAAAAGGTACTCCCTCAATGGGTAAAAGGCAAAAACGCACACATGCAAAGTGTAGGCGTTGCGGTAGTGTCTCACTTAACATTCATACAAAACAGTGCACTTCCTGTGGTTTTGGGAAGACACCTCGCATGAGAAGTTACCAGTGGCAGGCAAAGTGCAAATACTAAGTCTTTTTAGACTAGGGATATAAATGCGCGAAGAATGCGGTGTCGTAGGGATTGTACAGTTCAAACCGGAATCAAATCCAGTCCCTTCCGCACTTCGTATATATTATGCGTTGTATGCTCTTCAGCACCGTGGTCAGGAATCTGCAGGTATCGCTGTTCATGATGGTAAGCGTCCTGAGACGTTAAAAGGCATGGGTCTTGTACCTGAGATCTTTAACAAAGAGGATCTTGTTATTCTCAAAGGTAAGGTGGGCATAGGTCACGTACGCTATTCCACATCCGGTGATTCCAGAATTGAGAACTGCCAACCTTTCATTGTAAAATACAAGAGCGGTAGTGTTGCGATAGCCCATAATGGCAATCTTGTCAATGGCCCTGACCTTCGAAAGAAACTAGGATCAGAAGGTCATCTTTTCGTTGCAAGCTCGGATACTGAAGTTATAGCACATCTTCTTGTAAAGGAACTTCTTAAGTACGGACCTGTAGAAGCAATCCGTCATGTTATGAAGCAACTGAATGGTTCGTATTCACTGACTATCCTCATAGATGATACACTGATGGCCGTAAGGGATCCTTTTGGTTTCAAGCCCTTGTGCCTGGGAACCATCGATTCGGGATATGTTGTTGCTTCGGAAAGTGTGGCTATTGATACTCTCAACGGTAAATTGCTCAGGGATGTTAATCCTGGTGAGCTTGTGATTTTCCGCGATGGTGAGATGGAGTCACACCAGCTTTTCCGTGAAGTCAACTCTGCACATTGCGTTTTTGAATATGTGTACTTTGCACGTCCTGATTCTATCATAGATGGCAAACTTGTCTATAAGGTAAGGGAACGGATAGGTGAAAGACTTGCAAAAGAGTATCCTGTGGATGCGGATATGGTATCTCCTGTTCCTGACTCCGGGATTACTTCTGCGATTGGTTATTCCCGTGAATCAAATATCGATTATGAAGAAAGTCTCATGAAAAACCGCTATATAGGTCGGACTTTCATTCTTCCCGGCCAGGCTATGCGTGAGACTGCAGTTCGCCTTAAGATGAATACCATTAACGAGAACATCAAGGATAAGCGTATTATCCTGATTGATGACAGCGTTGTAAGGGGTACGACCTCAAGGCGTATAATTGATATGATAAAGAATGCAGGTGCCAGGGAAGTCCATGCCAGAATAGGCAGTCCTCCAATAGTTGCTCCCTGCTATCTGGGCATAGATATGGCTTCCAGAGATGAACTTATCGCAGCTCACAAGACCATAAAGGGTGTGGAAGCTGTTATCAATGCGGATTCTCTTGGCTATCTCAGCATCGAAGGCCTGGTGGATTCCATTGGAATTGACAGGGATGATCTTTGTCTTGGCTGTCTTACGGGAGCTTATCCGGTTGATATTCCCGGCGAAAAGATGTGTCATCGAAGACAGTTGAAACTACACGAGTTCTAATTTTTTTATATCAAGTGTCAACAAATATAACTTGTGTATAAATTCCAAAGAGTTATATGTCAGTAGTGTGTACAAATGATTACTCTCTGATATATTATGTTCATGCAAGGATGTACCACCCCTTGCTGATTGTGGGAATGGGTTAACTTTTATAGCTGTTATTCTGCAATGCGGGAAAACAGCTTTGCTATGTGATGACAGGTAATCGCAGATATATGTTTGTATTGTTTCTTGATTTGTAACTATTCAGCCTGATAAAAACGCTATCAATAACAATCTTGACAAAAAGTTGAAACGTAAATTTCATTAGGATCATTTATTTTGATTGTTGCTATTGATTGCTTTTTTGATTGTTAGATTGTTAGTGAGCAGACATCTCTATTTCGATGAAATCAGTACCAATAGGCAAATCGTGCCAGGCTGAATAGTTACAAAGAAAGAAAAAATTCAGAGGAACTTTATTATTGACATGATGACTGAACAAAATATATCATATCCTCCGTACAAGTTTAGATAAATTTGTTTCTGATCAATTTACAAAACAGACTGCAATAACATCATAATTATTAAAAAATATTTCTGGAAGCTGAATACAGAACGTGGAAAAGTAAAGCGTTTTTGGGGAGAGATATTGTAGGGATGCAGAGAGGGAATCTGCCCACGTTCTGTTCATTTAAATCCGTTTTTGATTCAGCGTTCCGATAAGGTATACCGTACCACCAATTATTCTGCAGACACTGAACCTTCAGATTCTGTGCCTACAATTCTAAATATCAAAACATACTATATAAATATATCTACACTCCAATATATTATCAACATCATCATTATGACATTTAACATTGAACCTATCTCAAAACGCCTCTTGAACTTTATTCCAACATAATAGAAAACATGCAATATCCAGTAGTCCCTTGAAAACAACATTAAGCCTTTCATATCTACTTGCTATTTTTCTGAATCCCATTTTCAACCATGCAAAGAAACGTTCTATTGTCCCTCTTTTACGATATGACTCATACTCGAATCTTGTAGGTCTTCCTCTTTTTGGATATTTCTGATTCCTGATATTAACAGGAATGTTACTTTTGATTGCCCGATGTCTCAAGTATTTCCTGATGGCCACATCATCATAAGCAGAATCTGCAAGTACTTCCAATGGTCTTGTTTTTGGCCTTCCAGCAGTTTTGACCTTGATACTTTCCATGATCTTAACAAACTGCTGCCTATCATGTGCTTTTCCAGAAGCTATCAGAACGGTCAAAGGAAAGCTTTCAGAACTTACACAAACATGTATCTTTATTCCATTTCTTTTTTTGTGGCCGTTGTATTCGGAATTTTCTCCCCTTTTTTTGTTTCGATGAAACTACTATCAACACATACAAGATCCATGGAGAACTTACCTTTTTGGTAAGCGGAATCCCGAAGGGATTCCATAATCTCATTCCACACTCCTTCCTCTGACCACCTTTTTAGCCTTCTCCAAGCAGTTGCTCTGGAACCATAGCTAGCTGGCATATCCCCCCATCTACAACCGGTTATCAGAACAAAGAGAATACCATTGATGACCTTACGGTCATCAGCTCTCTTTCTTCCAGTTATTGGTTGTGGTGGTAAATGCGGTCGAATAAATTTCCATTGCACATCAGAAAGTTCTCTGAATTCCATTCATATCCCCATAATAAAATACAAAGAAGTAGTATTTATAGTTTTGAGATAGGTTCATTTAGAGAGATTTAACTTATAAAAATAAAATTACTGATTAAAATGTTTCAAGTGCCCTGTAAAATTCACATAAATTTACAAATAAATAGAAATCCTTTATGAAAAATGGAATTAATTATTCCATTACGAATCAAAATAAGCCCGTTTCACAACCCATCAACAAAAGCCCCAATCCTTTCCAGAGCTTTCTCAATCTCTTCCCGGGAAGTTGCATAGGAACATCTGAGGAAACCTGTGCCAGCTTCACCGAATACATCGCCAGGGATTGTGACGACCTTCTGTTCATTCAGGAGACGCTCTGCAAACTCTTCGGAATTTAAGCCAGTGTTTTTGACACTTGGAAATGCGTAAAAAGCACCTTTGGGTTCGAAACAGTCAAGACCGATCTTGTTCAATCCGCTGACTATAAGGTGCCGCCGCCTGTCATAGTCACGCACCATCTTTTCCATTTCGGAATTGCCATTGCGCAGGGCTTCTATGGCCCCGACCTGAGCGATAATAGGTGCACATAGCATGCAGTATTGGTGGATAAGCATCATAGCAGAGATAATCTCAGGAGGAGCCAGAGCAAACGCCAGTCTAAAACCAGTCATTGCATACGCCTTAGAAAAACCATTCAACAATATGGTCCTTTCACGCATTCCATCCAGAGAAGCAAAACAGGTGTGTCCACCGTTATAAGTAAGGCAGTCATAGACCTCATCGGATATCACCATGATGTCATGTTCCGCAACTACATCAGCTATGGCCTCAAGGTCTTTTCGCCCCATGGTAGCACCTGTAGGATTATTAGGATAATTAAGAATCAAAGCCTTGGTCCTATCTGTGATTACCGCTTCAAGATCCTCAGGCAGTAGTTTGAAATTGTTCTCAATACCTGTCATTACCGGAACAGGCACTCCTCCCGCAAACATCACTGATGGCACGTAAGCAACATAGGAAGGCTGGGGTACAATGATCTCATCACCAGGATTTGTAATAGCACGGATTGCAACATCAAGGGCTTCACTAACACCGGAAGTCACAAGTACTTCAGAATCGGGATTGTAAGATACGCCATATTTTCCAGAGAAGAATCTTGAGATCTCCTCGCGAAGTTCCAGAAGACCATAGTTAGAAGTATACGATGTCTCTCCACATTCCAGGGAATGTATACATGCTTCACGAATATGCCAGGGAGTGACAAAATCCGGCTCGCCCACACCAAGGGATATCGCATCATCTATTTCAGAAGCAAGATCAAAATAGCGACGTATACCTGAAGGAGGTACCTTTCCCGTTACATCTGCAATGAATTTGGAAGGACGGCATGTTTTTCTCATACATCATACATCCTGCAGTTACAAGTTTCAAGCAGTTAAGGAGTGACAGGTAAACGAGTAACGCTTTCCTGTTCATGAAGGATCACTCCATCCTCCTTGTAGGTCTTGAGGACAAAGTGCGTTGTAGTATGCTGCACCTGATCAAGAGTGGAGATCTTTTCCGCAACAAAGAAAGCAACTTCTTTCATAGTCCTGCCAGACACAGTAAGTGATAGGTCATACTGACCTGAAAGCAGCCTTACAGACCGAACTTCAGGGAACTTGTAGAGACGCTCCACAAGAGCCTGATACCCGACACTGCGCTCAAGACTTACCTTCAGTTCGATAATGGCATATACATTCTCATCGCCTGCAAGGTCCCAATCGATAACGGTCTTATACTTGCGGATAACGCCAGTGTCTTCAAGCTCAGTTATCCTTTTGCTTACCTCATCAGCAGCAAGTCCTGTCATGATTGCAATCTTCTCATGAGTAATCTTCGCATCCGCCTCAAGACATTCCAGAATGTGACGCGTTTTCATATCCATAATAAAGCAACCCTCCATAGAAAAATAAAAAAATAATAAAGTTTGAATTTATTCAATCAATACTGCGTTCACTACACCATCCTGACCGGGACGGCTTGTGATTTTGGCATCACCAAGAGCGGTCTTTACAATTGAACCTTTGGTGAGTATGTTACGCCTGACATAGTGCTCATTTGCAGCATTATCAACAACAGTCTCAATTGTTGATTGCTGGGTCTTCCCCTGTGCGTCAGTAACGTTCACGACGTTGCACTGCAAAAGCCTGACTTTTCTGTTACCGCCTGTTGTGGAAATGTTCTTCCTCTTGGTCTCGTTTACGAGTGTGTCAGCAGACTCACGACCTAACTCGTATTTTCTCTTACCACGTGCTGCCTTGATTTTGGCACCTGTATATGTCCTTCTGGATCTGCCTTGCCATTTCATGATATATCCTCTTAATTAGTGTGAAAAGTGAACTTGATTATGTTCTTAATCAAATATGCCTTATGGACGTACCTTTAATAATAAGATTCTATATGAACTTAACGAGTGATATCATAATGGAATTCCAGTATAAAATAGAAAGCAACGCAAATATAATTTGCCACATCAATGAATAGCCAGGATAGACAATTCATAAATAATCCAAACTCTTATAGAGAGCTATGCTTCGTGTAATTTTTCTCGGGACAGCCGGATCCCTGCCAACAACCAACCGCAACACCTCAGCAACAATGGTCAACATTGAGGGTGAACTTATGCTCTTTGACTGCGGAGAGGGAACACAGCAACAGATGATGCGGGCAAAAACAGGAATGAAGGCACTGTCCTCAATATTCATATCCCATTTCCATGCCGACCATATACTTGGCATACCGGGACTAATACAGACGATGTCATTCCACGGAAGGACAGAACCTCTCAGAATATACGGACCGCACTGGGTACATGAATTTGTAAGAATCCTGAGTGCACTTGGATACTATAAATTGCGTTTTGACATCGAAGGCATTGACCTGAATTCTGGAGATGTGATCAAAAGAGATGATTACTCCATTCTGGCCATAAAAACGGAACATAGCATACCAAGCATTGGTTATGCACTCATAGAGAACGAACGGACAGGGAAGTTCAATCGCCAGAAAGCAATTGACCTCGGTGTTCCAGCGGGCCCGCTCTTTTCAAAACTCCACAAAGGAGAATCCGTAGAAATAGATGGAAAAATGATACACTCTAAAGATGTAGTCGGAGAAAGCCGCCCGGGAAGGAAGATAGTCTACAGCGGAGACACGCGACCATGCAAAGGCATAATGGAAGCCAGCAAGGATGCGGATCTGCTCATCCATGACGGTACCCTGGCAAAGGACCAGCAGGATTGGGCCATTGAATCAATGCATACGACCGCTGAAGAAGCTGCACAGCTTGCAAAGGAAGCAAATGTACGAAATCTTATACTGACACACATCAGCTCCAGGTATTCAGATGACGTTACACCACTACTTGAAGAAGCAAAAGCAGTCTTTGAAAATGTCAGTGTTGCCGAAGATATGATGGAAGTTGAAGTGGTGCATCGGGATAAAAAGTAAGTTGTTAAAGACAAATAAATTCAAGAACAGGATTTCAAAGGAAAGTCCAGTCGAGCCTCCTGTCGTCAGCATCGTAAAGAGAAACTTCCGTATTTATATCTTCCATTCCAATTGGAAGCTTTTTAATACCTATGTACAGGATGTCACCTGGACCATAGTTGAAATCTTCAGGTTTGACTTTTCCGAAATATACGCGCCCTCCGGACCTGGTTTCTTCAACAACAACTCCTTTCCACATAAGAGAGTCAATTACATTGACGACAACACACTCAAACCTATCAGATTCGTTTACCTCAGACATAGCTCATCGATATATTCGTCAGATTTAAAAAGATAATCCTTAAATGTACAACCTGTCAGGATTTGATGCCCCGGAGACATTCTTCAATTTCTTGACAGAAGCATGCAGATCATCCTGGGATACATTATCCCTGTCCTCGATGATCACACTATGCAGTGCTGTTTTGAGAACCTTACCAACAAGATCTCTTCCTGAAAGCCCTTCTGTCATCTCTGCAATCACTTTCAGATCAACATCTTTTACCGGAATCGGGAAGGTATTTACGTTAGACTCAAGAATTGCAAGACGCTCCTTTTCATCAGGCAAGGAGAACTCAATCTCTTCCTCGAACCTGCTTCTTACAGCCGCATCTATTGTATCGTTCCGGTTGGTAGCTCCTATCGTGCATACGCCCGGACGTTCGACTATCCCGTCCATTTCTGTAAGCAAGGCATTAACTATCTCAGCCACGTCACCACGCAGTTCCTGATGCCTCCTGTCCAGGGCAATAGCATCCAGTTCATCAATGAAGATAATGCATGGAGCCATTTCCTGTGCGCGCTCATAGAGCTGATGTATCTGTCGGGCACCTTCACCTACAAATTCCCCTATCAGTTCAGTAGCTTTGACCGGGAGGATCGGCACATGAGTCTTGTTTGCAAGAGCTTTGGCAAACATGGTCTTACCTGTTCCCGAAGGTCCGAAAAACAGAACATTTCTTGGAGCCCAGCGACCAAACATTTCAGGCTGTTCCAGAAAACGCTCTATCAGTTTGCACTTGCGCCTCGCAGTATGCTGCCCAACCACATCATCAAAAGAGATGTCACTGGTAAACTCAACTGCAGGAGCACTACTGACAACCGGATCCTTAACTATTATTTTGGTCTTAAGACCAATAACAGATTCCAGAGGATACACTTCATTAATGCTGTAAGCAAAATCCGGATACATCCGCCTGTCAAAAAGGTACTCACCCTCGCGGGCAACAAACCCATTCCACTGTTCCCGTGCATAATGCTCGAAAACACCCGGATTCTCAATCTCCGGGTACTCTTCCAGAACGCTGGTCATAGGATACCCTGCAGGCTCAAGAACAAGAAACTCGGCAGTACTTTCTGCGGGTTCTGTTGTTACTTCTCTGCTAGATTTCGAGCTGGTTTTTTGGGCTGTACGTACTATGAATATCATCTCTTTTTTCTTCTAATACATGAATGAATTATGAAAACTATTAAAGGTAACCCTTAAAGGTTTCGGAGTTGAGAACCTTTTTACCCAGAAAACATACAAACGAATAATAAATATACTAATTAAAACAATATATATGATACGATGAAAAATGAGCATAAAATAAAAAATATGAAGATACCAGGCGTCGCCAATACTGTATTTATTTTAATTGTCTGTATATTGGGATTTGTATTGCTGGCACCTTTCATAATTACTAAAAATACAAGCTTCATAACAATCAGTTCAGCTTTGATAGTATTCACATTCATCACCATAATCTATGCAAGTAACCATATCGAAAAAAAGAACAAGGAACTTGAAACAAAGATTACTGAACTGGATGATAAAAGGGAAGAGCTTGAATACCTTGTTAAACGCAACACAAAGATAGAGACAATGATATCTTCGCTCATATCAATGTTTATTGCACCAAAGGATGTCGAAGGGACCATAAATGAAACATTGGAAAAGGCAGCCACACTTTGCAACTCGGAAAATAGTTCCCTGATACTATTCAAAAATAATAGCAATCCATACATACCCCATCAATGGAAAAAGTATCAGGATCAGAAAAGCATTTTTGAAAGCGTGACTTTTTCAAATTTCCCATGGCTCGAGGAAAAACTGAAGAAAAAACAAATGATCTTTATATCCAAAGACGTTAAACTTTTGGATATTGCGAATCGTGAAAGAAATATTATAATATCAAGTGGAGTACACTCCCTAATTGCGATACCTGTAGAATCAAATGGTGAAGCTATCGGTTTTATCAGTTTAGAAAATAGCACCGTAATTGATAACTGTTTCCAGGAATATTCCCAGACACTCAAAGTGGTATCAGAACTTGTAAGCATGGCGTTAAGCCATAGGTCTTTCCTTAAAGATATAGCTCTTTTCAAGAATCTTATAAACAAATCTAATGACTTTATCTTCATTATTGACATGGAAAAGATCAGCATTGTAGATGTAAATGAAACAGCATGCCAGAATCTTGGATATACCAGAGAAGAAGTCATCGGCATGGAAGAACACGGCATCTATGAATTATTCAATGATAATTTCTGGGAAAATGATTTTCGAAACATGTTTGGTAACAGCTACCTTGCACCAAGTAAAATACTAACAAGAAAAGATGGAAGCACCTTATGTGTCGAAATAAATGTTACGTTTTCCACTTTGAACCAGTATGATTATGCCCTTGTAGTAGTACGTGACACCACAATTCGCAGAGATATGGAAAGTGTACTTGCAAAGACAAAAGAAGTAATGGAGCTTGCACTTGAAGGTGCAAACCTTGGTACATGGGACTGGAACCTCAAGACTAATGAAGTAATGTACGATGAAAGATGGGCTGAAATGATCGGGTACGAGTTAAAAGACATCGAGGGAAATATCGAAACCTGGAAAGAGATAACTCACAAGGATGACCTCAAACCTATAAATTACAATATCAATCTACATCTGGAAGGAAAAACATCTTTCTTCGAATCTGAATTCAGAGTGAAGAATAGCAGAGGTAAATGGCAGTGGATACTTGCAAGAGGCAAGTTGACAGAATGGGACAAAAATAATGAACCATTCAGATTTACAGGAACAACAATGGATCTTGATGAGAGAAAAAGAGTTGAAGAAGAACTTATCAGCTCAAATGAGCTAAAAGATCTGTTCACTGATATAATGCGCCATGATCTCCTCAATCCAGCAGGAAACATCAAAGGATACCTGGAATTACTTTCAGAAATGGAAGATGAACCCACAAAAACAAAATTCATCATGACTATGCAGAAGAGCAATGATAAACTTATAGAAATGATCGAAACAGCTGCTCAATTTGCCAAATTAGAAGCATTGGATGAACTTGATCTTGTGAGGATGGACATTAAAACGATTCTGGAGAACGTGATAGAACAATTCGACCAACAGTTGTTGGAAAAGAAGACGAGCCTTGAGCTAAATGTAAAAGACAGTTGCCCTGCAATGCTTAATCCAATTGTTGAAGAAATTTTTACAAATTTCATATCAAATGCCATAAAGTACAGCCCTGAGAATACAAGAATAATCGTTGATGTGATCGACTCCAATTATACATGGAAAGTAACTGTAACTGATTTTGGAGAAGGAATACCTGATGATGATAAGCCCCTTGTATTCGACCGTTTCAAAAGGGTCAATAAAAGAGGTGTCAAAGGAACAGGACTTGGACTTGCGATTGTTAAAAGGATAGCCGGACTTCTGGACGGGACAGTTGGTGTTGAAGATAATCCGGAAGGAAAAGGTAGTGTGTTCTGGGTGAAATTAAACAAATAATAAAATGATCCTTTAATTCAATGAGATAGAAACACTTCGCTGTGCCTTCCTACCCATTAACTTTAAGAAAGATAGCACTTATCAGAAATATTTGATATTGATTCTGATGAGGAAATTAAATGGAACTAGACGAAATTGTTATTACAAGGGCTATAGTTGAGGAATATTCGAAGGTCTTCCTTGACTATACGGATGTTGATGTCGCACTTGTAGGCGGAGGACCTGCAAACCTGGTTGCTGCCAAATACCTGGCAGATGCCGGAGTAAAAACCATAATCTTCGAAAAGAAGCTCTCTATAGGAGGAGGAATGTGGGCCGGGGGAATGATGTTCCCACGCATTGTTGTGCAGGAAGAAGCCAGGCATCTCCTTGATGATTTCAATATCAACTATCATGAGTATGAAAAGGGTTACTACGTTGCAAGCTCCATAGAGTCAGTGGGAAGGCTCATTACCGGTGCAACTGCAGCAGGGGCAGAAATTTTCAATCTTATAGATGTGGAAGATGTGATGATACGTGAGAATGATGCGGTTTGCGGCCTGGTCATCAACTGGGGACCAGTGTCCATGAACAGGCTTCACGTCGATCCCCTTGCAATCCGTGCAAAAGTCGTCATTGACGGTACTGGACATGATGCAGCCATCTGCAGCACAGTACAGCGAAAGGTACCCGGTGCACAATTGGGAGATCTTGGAGTTGTAGGTGAGAAGCCAATGTGGGCAGATGTCGGTGAACGTATTCTCATGGAGACCACAAAGGAAGTTTATCCCGGACTCATTGTCACTGGAATGGCGGCAAATGCTGTTGCAGGTGCCCCAAGGATGGGACCTATATTCGGTGGCATGATGCTTTCCGGAAAAAAGGCTGCTGAAATTGCTATTGAAAAACTGAAAGAACAGGGCAGCATATAAAATAAAACAATGTAAGGGTGCTGTTCGAACCCTTTCCAAAGGAAAAGTTTATGTAAGAAACGGACATCTATAGGGTGCTTTCAAGCAACGCACCTCCTTCAAGCCGGGGTAGGGTAGCGGTTATCCTGTAGCCCTGTGGAGGCTACGATCCGAGTTCGATTCTCGGTCCCGGCCCCATATCAACTTTTTTAATACGATTACTTTCATTAAAAAGATGAAATTTTTGTAAAAACCATAATTATCCAGTGAATAGTTTAAATTACACCCCTGCGCTGGAACATGTAATGCCATTATCAGGATTGCTACTGATGGAAATTCTGAATTTTCCTGTTTTGGAGCGATTGCACATATGCAATTCAAAATTGTCCCGGTTTTGAAAATCATGCCGCTTGGATGATTGTTTATTACTATACTGTTTTCAGCAACTCATCCAATAGTACCGGTGTTACTTACAAAAGGTCATATTGCTTTTTCAAAAAAGGAACATCTTAAAATCAAGGTAACTATTCAGCCTGGCACGATTTGCCTATTGGTACTGATTTCATCGAAATAGAGATGTCTGCTCACTAACAATCTAACAATCAAAAAAGCAATCAATAGCAACAATCAAAATAAATGATCCTAATGAAATTTACGTTTCAACTTTTTGTCAAGATTGTTATTGATAGCGTTTTTATCAGGCTGAATAGTTACCTTTCTTTTAGGATACTCCCTATTTTTAGCTTGGGTTTTAAAACAGCATTTAGCTTTGTCAAGACGTCCTTAGTATCAGAGCCATACATGTCAGCGCCAATTTTCATAGCCCATTCAGCAGTCACTGGAGCTCCACCAACCATGGTCTTTACAGCATCGCGAATGCCAGCTTCATTTAGTTCCTTTTCGAGGATCATCTGGTTCATCATTGTAATAGTCATCAGGGCAGACGTAGCTATGACATCGGGGCATATCTGTATTGCTTGTTCAACGAAAGTTTCCACAGGTACATCCACACCAAGGTCGATAACATTATAGCTGTTTATATGAAGTGATGTTGCAATAATTTCCTTACCAATGGAGTGGATATCTCCTTCGATGGTGCCAATAAGTATGGTTCCCTTCGATTTTTTCCGATGAGTTCTTTCAGGTTTCGATGCTAGCAAAATTTTGATTCCGGCATCCATAGCATCAGAAGCTGCAATTATATGAGGCAGGAATACTTTCCCTTCGTCAAACATTTCCTTCAGTTTAATGATCGCAGCGTAATAACCGTTTTCGATAACATACTCAGGTTCAATTCCTGCATCAAGCGCTTCATATGCAACATTCTGGGCCATGGTGTCATTGAGTTTTAGGATCGATTCCATCGCTTTTTCCACAATAATTTCTCTAGCTAGCACTTGCAACCACTTCTTATTTGATATTCAATATTTTTACAGCACCGAATTCTACATAGGCAACAAGCAGTTGTTTTCCGTTTTAATCCTATATAAAACTATCAATTGTTTATAAAAAACAAAAAATAAAATAGGTTATTATTGATCAGCACTTTCTTCATTTTCAGAAAGATACTCCTCGTTGAACAATACATATATTAAGGATGTTCCACTTTCTCTAAAGTTGAGGAAGTGATATCATAGATAGGCGGTCTTTGGAATCTGAGTCTACAATGCAGCGGTTTTATGCTGTGGTTTCTCCTGCTGAACAGACATGGAAAAATTACATTACTGCTATGAGTCACTATACTGATTATACTCAACAAACTCCTACTGAACTCATACAAGAAGCTCAAGATGATATAAGAGCTGGCAAATTAATGACTGAGCGGCAGATATTTGTAAAATTGCCCAGGTTCAGGCAGTATCTTGAAAACGTGAAAAGTACTCGGTGTAGTTTGCCGTTAGCGCCGGGTTCGATAGAGAAATATATCGCTTCTATAGCTACTTTTTATAAGTATTTTTACATAGATACCCCTCACTCGCAGAGAAAAGCGAAAACAAAGCCCTTAAAAGAGCATATGAAAAGAGCCAGTAAAGAAGATATCAGAAAAGCTCTTGATCATGCAAGTATCAGGAATAGAGCAATTATTTTATGTGGTTTGTCTTCTGGGATGGGTGCTGCTGAAATTTCCTCTTTGACATTGAAGTCATTTTATGAGGGTTATGATGAAAATACCGGAATCACTACTTTTGATATGAGGCGTAAAAAGGTAGCTACTGATTTTATTACTTTTATTTCTCCTGAGGCTTCTGAGGCTATTTTAAAATATTTGGAGTGGAGAGATAGGCCGATTATTAATGACAATAGACATGAGTATTTACGGAGGCGTACTACTCCTGATAGTTATCTGTTTGTGTCTGCGAATGTTTCACGCAAGTATTTTGATGATTTCAATGAAGAATGTAGACGACTGACCAGTAAAGCCATTCTTAGCATTTATGCACGTGTTTCAGATGATTCTGGTTTGTCTACTGGGACGGGCTGTTATAATACCCTGAGAAGTCACAACATGAGGAAGTATTTTAATACTACTCTGAAAAATGAGGGATGTGATAGTGATATTGTGGAGTATTTCATGGGGCATACTTTGGGAGATACTAAGGCTGCTTATTACGAGGGTGATCCTGAAAAGCTGAAAAAGATATATGAGAAGTTTGTTGCTCATCTGACAATCTCTAAAGAGCTTGATCTTTCGGATTCTCCTGAGTATCAAAAGGCTATACAGGAAAATGAGATACTGAGCAAGGTTAACGCTCAAAATGTGGTTAAGCTGGATGAAATGGGGACAATGCAGCAACAGCTAAACAAGTTACAGCAGGAGTTTAGTGAGGTTATGAGAGTGAATGCTAAGCATCCCACATTGACATCGTTATACGTGGAAGAGGAAGAAAACGAGATAACATGATATCTACACAAAATACAAATGCTGCCTGTCCGGGCAGTACATATCCATCTCGATCTTTAGCTGCTGGACGATATCACAACAGTATTGTTCCAGGACACCAAACTTATCCTTGAGCATCTTGCAGAGTTCATGCGTGGATATCCCATTGTATACATGACCTGCCAGTTCATGTAATACAGATATTGCAAGCTCTTCTTTTGTGCATGTGTCTGTGATCTCAGCTGAGATAATCTCTGCTGTTGATATTCTTCTGGAAAGCCGAAGGTTGTGGAAGTGATCTTCTCCACATGTGGGACATTTTGTTTTTATGTACATGCTATTCTTCACCCATTTCTACACAATTTGTATAGGTAAAAGAAATATAAAAATTTAATTCTTTCGATTGACAATTAATTTCGATGAGTATTCCAAATCAGATCATTATCCTGTGTTTGTTGAGTTTAAGTTAGGTGGTGATGTGACCTGAGATTACACTGTATGAAGAAAAATGCGAACGGAGATAAACCGTTTACCCTCAATGTTCATGTGAGGGAACGGTTGGAAATGTGGGGATAGTTGACTTTAAACCAACAAATAGAAAGATTTAATTTTAGTTCGGAATATTAAAATATTTGTATACGTATTCACTATAATGTGGTAATGAATGGATTTAAAATATACAAATTTGAAAAAATGTAGGGCATTTATAATTCTGATTCTTTCTATAACGCTTTTTACTTCAATGATATTTGTTGCCTCGGCAGCTACAACTTATGAGTTTCAGGATCCTGAGGGAAAATATACTTTCAAGCTCACTTTTCCTGATGAAGATATAGTAGGATTCGACCCTGTGTGTCATGTTGAAAGATGGGGTGATTATATCAAATTATCCGTTGATCAGACTGGGGAAAATCAGCAGATCGGAGTTGATACTAAAATTGAAGTTGAAGGAGTAGACGTTAAAGAATGGGAGCTCATCAAACGAAGCTATCCCATAAAAAGATATTATAATTCAAGTGACGAATTCGTGTTGTCCTATAGTTCAGGTTGTGATCAGCTTCAATATTGTGGCGTACACGCGCTTTACGCCGTGAAAGTATCGAGTAAAGCACCCAAAGGTTCTGCAATTCTTCGTTTTACTTTAGTGGCTTCAGAAGATGAAACAGATGACTTCTTTATTGTTCCGGCATATGAAGAGATCGAATGTGGTGAAACAATCGATTTCACTCTGAAAAAAGAAAGGAATGGCATCTATTCAGATGTAGATGACAATGAAGTCAAATGGATTGTTGGACAATCCAGATCACTTAGTGATTTTAGAATGAACGTAATTATAGGAACAATTGATAATGCAGGTATTTTAAAATCCAATGCTGGTGTTTTCACTTCCAAGGAGATCGGTACCTGTACTGTTTTCGCCAGAATGGATGGGGAGATCAAAGCCGAGGCTGAAGTAGTTGTAAAATGTCCTTGTGATAAGGAAGGAGACCTTGAGGAGGTGATCCGTCTCTATCAGCTTCGTATTCCCGAAGGCCCATATCACAGGGACCTTAAGGCAGGAAAAGTATGGTCAAGTTTCATTGGTATAAAACCGGGCACCGCCACAAACCTTTATTCTAACTTCAATGATGAATACGGAGAATTTACCTGTGGAGCATATCAACATAAAGTATTGGTATTTCTGAGTAAAATGCAGTCAAATCCCGGAGAATGCCATCTTTTGAGCGGATATGATTTCGGCCCCATAGAAGGCTCATACAGCGCACACCATGCAACCGTTGTATATCCCAAAGGAACTGACTGGAAGAAGACCGGGATGGTCTTTGATCCATGGCCACAACAGAAACCGGAAGTAATGCCCATCGGCGACTGGGAGAAGATATTCTCACCGATCGCAGGCGACACTTCTCCAGGATCCAGACATAAATATAATACTACCAAAGATCCAAATGATTACCAATATGCTGCATGGACCGTGGCTAGTGATATGGTTCAGGACACAGCTTCATTAGTGGGCTTTGGACAATGTCCGGTGAATATTATGATTACTGACAGTAGTCGCCGTCAGATGGGTGTTGTTGATGATGATGAAATGGTCTTTGATATCCCGGGTGCTTTCATTACAAGAATGGCTGATGAAGAGGGTGGATATTTGTGGTATTTTACTCTCCCAACAACTAATGAATATGATGTGGACATAACAGCATTTGATGACGGCGATTTTGAGTTCTTTGTTATGAATACAAATACAGAACAGCTGCAGCATTATGGTGAGCATCCCATAAAGAAAGGTGAGATTGCCGAAGTTGAACTGAGTTCAGAAGACCCAACAACTTCAATGACATTGCCTGACAGCTCAGAAGTGATTCCGATTCTGGAAAAGCCTGTAATTCCTGAGATATCTGGTAATTCTTCAGTGGTCAAAGATAAAGGACTTCCAGGTTTTGAACTCTGGATGGCAGCCTTTGTGATTTTCTTGATTACGCTAGTAAGAAGGTCATAAGTCTAAATGTAGAAAGTGGTATTTTTCCAGGCCACTTTCTTTTTCTTCCGCAAAATAATTTAATTTGGAAGGTACAACCTTACTCTATGAGTGGGGAGATTTGGTGGTATCGTGCCAGTGCTGAGGAGGTATTTAGTCTGCTTGAGGCCGGGAAGATCTAATATGGATAAAGCATCCCTGAGGCTTTCAAGGGATGGGTACAACGAAGTTGCTACTAGGAAAAAGCACGGTATTTTGTGGTGGACAGCTTGTTCAATAAACCACAAACCACTTTTTTGTTTTTTTTGTAGATTTTGCGGTTATCAGTCTGATAGAATCAGAAAGGATGGATAAGAAGGGCTTCATCAGGACTGATAATTATTCTTTCAGGCTTAGACTCAGTGGAGCTAAGAAGCTTACAGAGGAGTTCCAATCTTGGATGAATAAGAAGGTAACATATCAAGATAAGTCAATGATGTGGAGCTATGTTCTTTTACTGAAAACAAGGGAGTTGGCTCAATTCCTGAATGGTAAAAAGAGGACGATTGATTTTACCCATCCTTCCTACAAGATTGAAAGACAGGATACGGATGAGATCAGGAAGACGATTATTGCTATCAGTTACACTGAATGGAAGAAAATGGGTTTTTCTAAGGGTACATTGCATTATATGAAGTAAAATGCTGAGTACGATAAGCCTTTTACGCTTAATGTCCATGTGAGGGGGAGGTTGGAAACGTGGGGTGGATGTTGATAAAGTGATTTTACTTACAATAAAAATAGATTGAGGGTAAAAACCTCCAATAAATTATTTTTAGTCTTTCCTACGCTGGAAGAAGAATGCAAGTCCGAGTATTGCAATTACTGGAAGTGCAATTGTTGGGAACTCTGGGATTTCTCCACATTCATTGACTCTTACTGTGGCATAACCAACGTCAATGGCTCCAACATCATCGGTAACCCTGAGACTGACCACTTTGTCACCGACACTACCCCATGTCCAGTCGACAGTCTCACCCGAAGCATCATCAAATTCTCCATCGTCATCTATGTCCCATTCCCATGAAACAATTGATCCAATAGGATAATCAGGATCATAGGAACCCGAAGCATCAAGGGTTATGATTGAACCTACGCAGCTTTCATAAGGACCATTGGCATCTGCCACCGGTGGATAGTTTAGTGGAGTTGCTGCTGCATTTCCCGCAAACATTATCAGAATTATCAAGGCTACGTCTATACAATTCATCATATTTTGTTTAATTTTCATTTTCTTACCACCCACCAATTCATATTGAATACAATATGCTAACATGACATTTCGATTTCTGTGCATAAATACGTTTGTTTTACAGTATACTATATTCTTTATGAAACTATGATTCGAATCATTGTTCATTAAAAAGTTAACAGAGCTAATCTGAATGATATAATGTCAAGGGATACAAAACACAGATTATTTCAAAGCAACAGTTAAAATTAATTCAATATCTACCAAATGAATGATACTACTGGTTTAAATTTATCGTTGCGTTTTTTGGTTATTACTATTACCCCCTCCCTAATATGCGGGGATATAGGTAACTATAAAAAACGCAACTCTTAATCTAAATTAAATATGTTTTGTTGAAATGGACAAAACAAAAAATAACCAGTTATTAAAAATTATAACTGTAATAACAAAATTAAGGATTAATGCAAAAAAGGTTAATCAAATTTCGGTTATTGCTGTAGAATATTTTAGGCAATAATCAAAAAGTTCTTTTCCCCATTCTAATGCCTCTTTACCATCACAGAGGATATATCTTGTATCATGTTCACCATTGTTTTTTAACAGCCTCATCATAAAGTAATAGTCGTTACATGCAATGCCCAAAAAACTCATATTTTCAAGATATACAGAAAAATGAAAGAACTCACTTTTAATTAATTTTTTAAATAGTGTGGAGTGCTCAGTTCTAAATTGGTCAAGCACAGATTGAGGTACTATCAAATACACATTTACATTGTTTGATATCATATTTGATATAAATTGAGGAAACAAAGGATGGTAAAATGTCACAATTCCATAATGTGTTTTTGAAATAGGGGATGTTTCCTGAATTTCTTCATTGAGTTTATATATATCTACATAAGGAGGAGTTATAATCTTGCATTTTCTAAGTTCATCTATGCGTTGCAAAAGGTGAGGAGGAATAAAACTAAGATTGCGAGTTCCCCAGTAATCAATATCATTCTCAAAAAGTTCAATAGTATTCAATAAAGGGACCATCTCATCAACAACCAGTTTCCCAATAGTTGTTAGTTCATAGTTATCACCATAGTGAAACACAAGGTAATGCTCTTCTAAGATCTTCATCTGAGGAAGCAGTGCATTTCTTGTTGTGTCCAGAGCCTTGAGGAGAGCTTCCATCTTCAGTTCTCCATTCTGTAATAACAGGAGTACATTTTTCCTTTTTTCAGATGCAAATACTACGTCAAGTAAATGTTTTTTCATTTATTGCAGGTCTCCTCAAAAATAATTTTAATGTATGGTAGGAATAAGACTCTGACATCATTCCAGCGTTAATAAACATAAAGTTGTATTTATAATAATTTATACAAGTATTTTATTATTTATTTAAAGTTTTTTTTGAAAAGTTAGTAGTCTCCTCACTGCCGGAGTATTCAAATTGAGTTTTCCTTCACCTGTAAAACCTTTAGCTCCTTTCTCTAATGATCCTCAGAGTAGTGTTTATGAGTCTTTTATTGATTATGAAACAGGAGTGATCAAACAAGGATCTCATTATTTCAAGCAACTTAGCAGGACAATAATAGAGTATGCTAATCATCTTGAATCTAAGTTTGATGGGGATATTGGAATATTGGAAAGGAAACATGTTCATGCAGAAGGTATCCGCTATATTGGAAAGGAAGCCAACAATATTGATGAAGAGGAATTAGAGCTTCAGAGAGCACAAACCTTCGTTGATGAGGAATCAATCAAACTGCAAATACTGGCTCTGACTCCAAAAGACGCAAGAGAATATGGAATTAAACACAGGAGCACACTCAAGAGGATGAAGGACAGGATTTTGAGTGGTGGTAAATTCAATTTCAGGACAAAGAAGGTGAAGAAGTTGGTAAGTGCATTTTAATTCTTTATTAATATTAAAATAGATGGAGGATTAAAACCTCCAATCAATTATTTATAATCTTTTCTATGCTGGAAGAACAATGCCAGACCAAGAACTGCAACTACTGGGAGAGCAATGGTTGGGAATTCTGGAATTTCGGTATCTTCCACACCGAAATAGTGGCTAGGATCAGTATCAGATACTAGCGTCTCACCATACTCACCCCTCGCAGTACCCACATTTGTGTATAAGCCCAGTGCAGCAGAACCTATCTCAGTAGCATCAAATGTAAAGGACTCGCCTACCGAGAGGTTGCCGACATTATATAGAGGATCACCAATCTTATCGTCAGCAACAACAACATTGGTTAAATCTACATTGCCGGTATTTGTTACTGTATACGTCCAAGTAACATCGCTACCAACAAGAATCTCTGGAGCATCGTCCGAATCATCGGCATCAACCCCGTTGGTAGATTTCTCGATATCAATCGATGGGTTTGCCGGGTCAAATGCTACTGCATTTCCAACAGACATTATCATTAGTAATAATGTAATGGTAAAAATGCTCAATTTGTGTGTATTCATTTCTATTATTTTCATTTTCGTACCCCCAAATCATATGTTCATAGAATATGACTATATTTTAAATTCGGTTTTCAAGGTATTATAACATTTTTAATTTTATTTTAAAAATAATGTTGTCAATAAAAAATAGAAATCACGTAAAAAAAAGGCAATTTTAAAAAAAACCATTAATTATTTGTATAGATTTTTTGAAGATTATTGTATCATCGACTTAAAATAGCGTTGCATTTTTTGGTTATTACTATTATCCCTCCATAATATGCGAAGGGTGCAATCCGAACCATAACTATTCGGTGGTGTACTCATAGTTTATACAATAAATAGAAAAACTGGAGATTATTCTATAATCTCGATGTCGTCTTCCTGTATGTTAACGGTCTTTGAGGATGATGCTGAAGGGTTTTTATGTACACGCTTTATCTTAATGTTATCTGACGTTGGTTTTTTAGTCTCATCTAATAGCTCTTTTAGATATTTTCCGGCTTCCTTGGATAACTTTAGGGCTGAGGTGGTATCTCCCTCTGCTTCTGCATATTTAGTTTGCTGTTCTAAATTACTGATGATTCGCTCTAGAACCTGCGCACGACTGTATTTGGTGTCGTAAGAAGGTGATTTGAATTCATTAACATTATAATGTTTATTTTTGTCAATATCTGTGCTAGATTCATGTTTCTCGAGTAAATCACTGCATGCCTTGAATATAAAAGCCGATTTTGTACGGTATTTATCAGGATGATCTGCTACAAAATGTTCAACCTTTTTTTTTAATTCTGTGCCAATACTTGCGTTGATTGTCCCGCTTGTTGTGCTTGCCATGTTCTTATTGTTATTTTGTAACCCAGAATACTAAAAGCTGATTGACAGTAATTGCCAAAAACTGATAAAAAATATAGCAAAAGGTTCTTATATTTGCCAAATAATAACAAATATTGTCAAACACTGAGGGTGATTTAAATTACCAAAAATAAAGATGATAAACAGTTTGTAACTATCGAAATGCCGGTTGATATGGTGGAGGGGCTCAATGCTCTGAAACCGGTCTATGGAAGCAGAAGCCATGCTGTGCGGGTTTTTGTGGCAAATGGTTTGAAATCAGAAAATGACAAAGAGGTGTCCTGTCATGCCTGATAAGATCGTTGTTTCCGTAGGTGGCAATAGTGCGGCCTTCACTGCAGAAGAGGCTCATGAGCTGATAAACGATTATAAGCGTAGTCCTATTTTGCAGAATGGTATAACACGAGAATGCAAGATAATTCAGAACGCTGTAGGACAATTAGAAATAGCAATAATGGGAGGCATGATTTGAATGAGTTTTGACGAGCCATCAAACCAAGTCTCCAATTTAAAAAACAGTGAGAAGAGCAATAAAAGTAACGGTGCACATGTCGAAAACTTAGCACTTCTAGATCAAGGAGATCTTGACATCATGCTTGCAGAAGTAAATTTAAAAACTGCAAGCCTGAATGCATACTTTTCTATCCTGCGATCTCGCATAGATGCAGTACTTCACAATGAAACGGCGGACCCTTGTTTAATAAACCCCACTCGTACCACAATCCCCATGGGGTCCGCTCTTACATCTCCTCTAATTACCCGTGAAGATATCGAGGATTTCAAAAGAACAGAACTTGCAAAGCTCGGCCTTGATTACGTCCCTCGGGTACTAGCAGAGTTTCAGGAGGGAGAGTAAATGAAACTTACTCCTGACGTACGTGTTCGCTGGGTAATTGCAGACCCAGACAATGAGACTGGTTCTAATATCATCCTAGGATTACATCCTGACCAGATATCCAGCGCCAACATTCGCATAGATGATGACTGTGTACACGTGTCCTGGCTGGAGATTGTTCCTGGGTGGAAAGCAGAATTATATGGCTATTCAAAAGCTGCTGTCCGTTTAGGGATAATAATCCTGTCAATTTTGTACTTTTGGACATTTAGTGCCGTTGTATTTCAATCATTGGGAGTGATCTGAATGATCTCTGATCAACCCTGTTCTGATTGTGCTGAGATCTTCCCTGATCATATTCCTGTAATTACAATGGAAGTACGTATTGTTAGCAAGCTTACAGGCATACCTGCAGAGAAGCTGCAGGAAATCAAGGATGCACCAAAACCAGAAGATGGACCATTCACTTCTGAGATTGTTAACTATCGTGAAGCTTATCATTTTTTGCTTGGTGCTGTTTCCGGATCAGTTCTCACAATAGGGTATGTGTTCTATTTTCCCTTTGGTATGGCCATGCAGATCTACGCAGGATTCATGCTGCTGCTTATATTATTTGCATTGCTGGCAGGATGGAAGGCCACACGTGCCAGGTACATAGAACACTACAGCAAATATCTTGCTCCAGAACCCTCTGAGGGAGGTGATGAGTAATGTGCTGCTGGAAGAGATTCATAGAGATCTATTCACGTGAGAATTTCAAGGATCCAGATAATAGCCAGGATCAAGAAGTAAACGAGGTGGTGTACTGATGTCTGGTTTCGAGCTTACTCAACAAGAGATGATCAACTGGAAAAGGTTCCAGAAGATCACAAAAAGAAAACCTGCAGAACCACTCAAAAATATACCTGTTAAGCGCAGAGAGGAGGCTGTGGATCTGTACCTTGAAAGCAAGTCTCTAGGACATGTGTGCAGCCAGTTGAAGATGGCCAGGGGAACACTGACCAAAATACTAGACCTTTATGAGGTAGTGTACTGATGGCAGCTCCTAATATTCCTATCTGTGCTCGTTGTGGCTTCACTACAAAGAACGCACGTATGACCGACGAGGGTCTGCTTTGCTCTCCTTGTTATTCTTCTTATTGCGAAGAGCGGGCAGAATACCCAACAGATGATGTGTGGTGTTACTGATGTCTGACGTACTAAACCATGCAGACATTGAGCTGGATGTTAAAGAAGACCAATCTTTACAGCAAGCTGCCAAAGCTTGCCACAGGAAGATCCGAAGGGTCAAGCACCGAGGATTTAAGAGTCACATTCGAGCCTGTTCTACCTGTGGTCACTACATCTGCAGATACCAGGATCTCAAACGAAGAGAAGAAATCAAGGGGGTGATGCAATGACAGGACCACTAAAAGGAGCACATCCTGCAACAGGCCTCTGCAGGAAAGTAAAATGCAAACATCTTCTACCTGAAGAGATTGACACCGTAAGAGGTCCTCGTATCAGCTGGTATTGTGGCCTTACCAATAAAATCCCTGGAAACATGGGAGAATGTCCTCTGGATGCTCCAGAGGAAGTCATGAAGGTCCTTGCAGTACGTCAACCATGGGCTTCCCTTATTGCCATGGGAATTAAGGTATTGGATATCCGGTCCACAAACTGCCACTATAGAGGACCAGTGGCAATCTATGCAACCCGGGGAAATGTTCGAAGGAAGGATCGCAAATACTTCGAGGAGGTCTTGGGAAGGAAGATCTCCACACTTCCCCATGGAAAGATTCTGTGTGTGGTGGATATATCCGGAACGATTCCTTTTAACAACCCGGAGAAGTTTGCTGCATATTCAGAGTGTCACTATCTAAGTCCATTCTTTTTTGAGAAGGATATGCATGTATATGGCTGGATCTTCCAGAACGTAAGACATGTGAAGCCAGTTGTGGGTTTCAAGATGCCAAAGGGCTGTATAAACTGGTCGAAGATAAGAGCCAATGTGATTGAGGCATATCTGCCTGTAGTCCAGGAAGTGACAGCATGATAGTCCTGGATATTTTTTATGATTATTTCCAGAAGGATCTCCTATGTTTCCTCTGGAATGCTTTGACTAAGATAGGAGTGTGATTTTCGAGAACTTGAATACGAATACGTACCCATACGTATCCCATAAATCTCCGGACCTCTAACACGTATCGCTATGCTGCGGCGTAGCCTAAGAGGTAACTGAGCCGAGGCTTTGTTGCCTTGGCATGCGTACGTACCCATACGTACGTATGCGGCTCTCGTTTTTTTCCGGGTATTATTCAATTTGAAAATCGACACGAAATGTAGGAGGTGGCATTATATGAAAATTAAAACTACAACTTCTATTGATCCTTATTTAAAATCATCATTTGAATCAACTCAATCACTCCATAACAAAAGCTTCTCGGAAGTTTTGGAAGCAGGAATCCAGCAGGTACTGAAAGATGTATCTCCGCTAGAATATGTACAGCTTACTATTTCCCAGAGGGAGCAGGAATTATCTGAGCTCAGATCAAAGCTTGCTGAGCTTGAGGTCTTGGAACGGCAAAAGAAGGCAAGTAAAAAAGCGGATTCTGAAATAGATAGGGGATTAGATATCTATCTCGAAGATTTCAGAAATAAGAGATTTGCAGACCATGTAGACTCTGCTGTGAAAATGCTTAGAAAAGGTTCTGAGCCAAATTGGAAAAACATGGCTCCACGGTATCAATTCTCAAACGTAAATGATTTTAAAAAATGGTTTTTTGGAAAGATGAATGAAGAAGGTATTGTCATATGATAGCTCCTTTCCATAGGAAAGTAAGAGATGTTATACTAGCAGTATGGCAAGCGTAGCAATTGAAGATTTTTCGGCTCTGTAGAAATCCTCTAAATAATGGGATAAATAATTGTGCACAATTACACCGGATGTACCGTTGATATTAGCCTATCTTATTTAATTATACCAGAAGATGATATTTATATAGTTTTTCTACAGAGTCAAACAAAACTATAAGTTTTAAGTTATTTCTTCAAAGTCCCGCATTCTCCAATTATGAACGTATGCAATTGTTCAGAATAATCTATTAGCAGTTGATTCACTTCTCTCATTGATTCTATCAACTCAGTATATTCTGGAAAGTTTTTCTGAATCATTTGAGGACTTTGGCCTTTCATTCCTTCTGTCTCTAACTCTTCTTCATACCATTTTCGAAATGTTGCCTGATATTTTGTTAGATGAGGTCTTAATCCCATATTTAATATATCAGTTGACATCTGAATCAATTGATCTGAATTTCTTCTGTCTTGAAGACTTTTACCAGATAATTGTTTTAATTCTTCTCTTGTAACTTTAAATAATTGATACCAGGAATCATAGATTTCTTTTATAACATCATGCTCATAATCAATAGGATTGGCTGCTTTTCTTGTAATGAGTTCTGTGTATATTCTATGAGCTATTTCCAGATTTTCATAATTTCGCTGAATTTTGTATTTTACACGTGGACCTTTCAAGCTAAATGATATTTCAGCAAGTTCTGGATTGGATTTAATCTTTTTAAGAATTCCAAAATGCAATATCAGATAGACACCGGCAATAAAAAGTAAAATCCATATGTTCATTTTCATTATGATAAACGAAGAATTATAATGAAAATCAACAAATTGTATTGTTTCATTCATATTAATATTGCCAACAAGTTCCAGTGCGATTGTTTGCGAAATTAGGATATGTGTTAATTGGATCTATTATATTCCTGCGATCAAAAGCTTCATGTATCCATTTTTGAATTATTTTAGGATCTTCGTTCCAATTGTAAATCTTAGCAAACTCGCATTCCTCTTTTAAATTCTCATAAAGTCTGGGAGGTATCGTATATTGGTTATATCTATCTTTAGAGGAACGTGGATATGTTGGAAGTAAAATACCTATTAATCCAGAGCGGGAGCTGTTTTTAGTATCTCTGATACTAGAACTTATTTCCCAATCAACATGCTTTCTCTTCCATGTTTCAGCACCTATCAATACAACAGTAACTGTCGAGTCACTTAGGTAATCATCTCTTATTTTTCGCCTAATTGTGTCCGTTGGCAAATTTGAATCAATATCTCCAATCTGGACAGATTTTATCACAGAAATGTTTGAATCGCTTATTAGTTTTTCAAATTTGTCTCGATAGTCTTGATCATTTGCATGATGATAGCTAACAAATACTTTGTGCACTTTCGTTGGCATTGTAAATCACTCTAACTTATGTTGTTTTATAAATGTACAGTAGAATATATTTATATTGTATGTATTTATACTATTTAAATTTATATTAAGTGCATCGGTAATATTTTGCGTTTATAAACATTTCACTCTTAAGAAGTAAAAATTGACTTTAAAAGCTGGGTGTTATTTTCTACATAACAACTTCAAAAAAAAATGATGTAAACAATTAAGCTGTCATTATTACAAAACATTCAGACACTCTTTGCCCTTCGCCCCCAAAATCTCGGTTCGGCAAGTTTTTTACAAGCATTTTTCAACTTGAAACTATGTAATATTCTTAGTAAAATGAACACATTTATTACTTTTGACTATCATCATCGGATAGTACTATATAAAAGGTTGAAAAAGCATGAACCAAAACGAAAACCACATTTCAGATTATATGTGGAATGTGGGCGAAGAGGAATATACCATTAATATCGTCCCAAACATTCAGAGTTCGTTAACAATACTTTCAATCTGCAACAGTTTTTCTCATTTTCAAGCAACCATCTCAAAGTCAACAATCATTGGTGATCTTACATGGCCCTAAAAAAATCCGAACTTTACTCCTCTCTCTGGTCCGGTTGCGACGAGCTTCGTGGCGGAATGGATGCTAGCCAGTACAAAGACTATGTTCTCGTTCTGCTTTTCATTAAGTACGTCAGTGACAAATACGCTGACATGCCTTTCGCTCCCATTAAGATTCCACAGGGTGCGAGTTTCAAGGACATGGTTGCACTTAAGGGCAAACCGGATATTGGCGATCAGATCAATAAGAAAATTATTGGTCCATTGGTCAATGCCAATAAGCAATTGTCAGATATGCCGGATTTCGACAACGAGTCAAAGTTGGGTAGTGGAAAAGAAAAGGTACAAAGACTCACCAATCTTATCGCCATCTTTGAGAACCCTGCGCTTGACTTCTCAAAGAATCGTGCTGAACATGATGACATTCTTGGTGATGCTTACGAATACCTCATGAGACACTTTGCTACAGAGAGTGGCAAGAGCAAAGGACAGTTCTATACTCCATCTGAGGTCAGTCGCATTATATCGCAGATTATCGGTATCCGCAATGCAGAGACTACAAGTGCCACCTCCGTATATGATCCCACCTGTGGTTCTGGTTCATTGCTCTTGAAGGTTGCAGACGAGGCAAAAACAAAGGTGACTTTGAACGGTCAGGAAAAAGATGCTGCGACTTCAGGTCTTGCTCGCATGAACATGATTCTGCATAACAATGCTGAGGCTCTTATTGCGCAGGGTAATACCTTAGCTGATCCAAAGTTTAAGGAGAGAATAAAGGAGAATAGCGAAACTAAAGAAATTCTCAAGACCTTTGATTATGTTGTGGCTAATCCCCCCTTCAGTGACAAACGATGGAGTACCGGGCTGGCACCTCTCGATGACCCTTATGAGCGTTTCAAGCCCTTTGGAGTTCCACCTGCAAAACAAGGAGATTATGCATATCTTCTGCATATTGTCCGTTCCCTTAAGAGTACAGGCAAAGGTGCATGCATCTTGCCACACGGAGTGCTGTTCCGTGGCAATGCCGAGGCTGACATTCGTCGTGCACTGGTACGCAAAGGTTACATCAAAGGTATCATTGGTCTTCCCGCCAACTTGTTTTATGGGACGGGTATTCCGGCCTGCATTATTGTTATTGACAAGGAAAATGCCCAGGCTCGTAAAGGCATATTCATGATAGATGCCAGTGCGGGTTTCATGAAGGACGGACCTAAGAATCGTCTTCGTGCCCAGGATATACACAAGATAGTTGATATTTTCACAAGGCAGGCTGAGGTTCCTAAATATTCACGGATGGTCAGCTTAGAGGAGATCGAGAAGAACGAGTTCAACCTGAATCTTCCCCGTTATATTGACAGTCAACAGGCTGAGGACCTTCAGGATATCGAAGGGCACCTGCACGGAGGTATTCCTTGCGCTGATATAGATTCACTTAAGCGTTACTGGGATGTCTGTCCGCAGCTTCAGCAGGCTCTGTTCAAAGAAAAACGTCCCGGTTATATGGAGCTTATTGTTGACAAATCAGCAATCAAATCCACGATCTACCAACATCCTGAGTTTGCAGACTTCATTGCCAGCATGAACGAGCATTTTGCCCAGTGGCGTGCGATATCATCTACAAAGCTTCGACAATTGGAGGCTGGATCCCACCCGAAGGAGATCATAGCTGGGCTTTCTGAGAACCTGCTTACTCACTATGATGGTAAGCCGCTCATTAACCAATACGATGTGTATCAACACCTGATGGACTATTGGGTTGAAACGATGCAGGACGACTGCTATTTCATCTCCGCCGATGGCTGGACAGCTGAGACCTACCGCATAATTGAGAAGGACAAGAAAGGTAAAGAGAAGGATAAAGGCTGGACCTGCGACCTTGTGCCTAAGCCGCTTATCGTGACTCGCTACTTCGCTAAAGAGCAGGAAGCTATCGACCAGATCACTGCTGAAATGGAAAGCGTTACCGCCAGCAAGACCGAGCTTGAAGAAGAACACGGAGGCGAAGATGGCGCTTTTTCCGAACTGGACAAAGTGAACAAAGCCAATGTCACTGCTCGCCTGAAAGAGATTAAAGGTGAGAAGGAGGCAAAGGATGAAGTTGCTGTACTCAATGCCTGGCTGAAACTGGCCAACGAAGAAGCTGGCCTTAAGAAGAGTCTCAAGGATGCCGAAACTGCCCTTGATACAAAGACCTATGCTCAATATCCTAAACTCAGCGAGGACGAGATAAAAACGCTGGTGGTGGATGACAAATGGCTTTCAACACTTGATTCAGACATACATGGGGAGATGGACCGTATCAGCCAATCCCTTACTCAGCGTGTGAAAGAGTTGGCAGAACGCTACGAAACTCCAATGCCACAGATGACAGAGCGTGTGGCTGAGCTGGAGTCGAAAGTGAACCAACACCTGGAAAGGATGGGGTTCAAGCTATGAACTCTGAGAATGATTACGGCTTTCAACAACTCGTGGATCTCTGCACACAGATGCATCAGGAGATACAGCAAATTCCGCAGACGATGTCTGCGAAATCTAGGGTGTGTAAAATTAGTCCGCAAACAGTTGACCAATTATCCGGATTCCGTTTTAATTCAGTTAAATCTGGCATAATTAGGATGCAACTTAGGTGGGAGGAACATACATGAGTGCGGAGTGTATAGCTGAGAGCATTCCGGCTGGATATAAGCAGACTGAGGTGGGAGTGATTCCTGAGGATTGGAAGGTTCAGCCCATTGGAGATTTAGTTTCGATATCGGTTGGTAGAGATTTGAAAGAAGAGAATTATTCTACATACCAAGATGATATTTTCAAATATCCTGTTTTCTCAAATACAGTTACAAATGAAGGACTGTATGGTTTTTACAATATTTCAGAATACAATGGAGAGAGTTTAACTATTGTAGGCAGAGGTGTGGGATTAGGGATAGCATTCACACGAAGAGGTAGCTTTGGTGCGATTGGTAGATTGTTAGTCTTATTTCCCGTGAAAAATGTTGATGCTAATTTCTTAACTGAATATATAAATCATAGAGTGAAAATCTTTACAGAAAGTGGTGGTATTCCACAATTAACTGGTATTTCCATTGCAAAATATAGGATTCCAGTTCCATCCACCAAAGACGAACAAGAAGCCATCGCCCAAGCACTGACCGATGCGGATGCCCTCATTGAATCACTTGAGCAGCTCATCACCAAGAAACGCCAGATCAAGCAGGGTGCCATGCAGGAGTTGCTGACAGGGAAGAAGCGGTTGCCGGGGTTTAGTGGAGAGTGGATTGATTTTTCTCTGCGAGAATGTCTTTTAGGAAATCCAGATTATGGAATAAACGCTCCCGGTGTTCCTTATTCAGGGAACCTTCCAACCTATCTTAGAATAACTGATATCGATGATGATGGTAGGTTTACGCCAGATAATCAAATTGCTGTTGATCACCCACTTGCAATGAATTACCTTCTTGACAAACACGAAATTGTCTTTGCACGCACAGGTGCGAGTGTTGGAAAAACCTATCTCTACAACATAAAAGATGGTGAACTTGTATTTGCTGGTTTCCTCATCAGAGCCAAAATCAATTGTGAAAAGCTGTGTCCTGAATTCTTTGCGGCTTTTACAAAAACAGCAAGATACTGGAATTGGGTTCGCATGATGTCTATGCGGAGTGGTCAACCAGGGATCAATGGTAATGAATTCTCTGGGCTTGACTTGTATTTACCCCCTACTATTGAAGAACAAAACGCTATTGCTGCTATCCTCTGCGACATGGATGCAGAGCTTTCCTTACTAGAGGAAAAGCTTGCCAAGACTCGCAAGCTCAAGCAAGGGATGATGCAGGAACTGCTTACAGGGAGGATTCGATTGGTATGAGTAGTACACAAATACCCTACTCCTTCTTCATTGGCTGGGATGTCGGTGGGTGGAACTGCGACAAGAATAAAAATAGCCGTGATGCTATTGTAATTCTTAACCCCTCATTAGGTATCGTGGGCAAACCGTGGCGTGGTAATCTTCGGCCTTTTATTAACGAAGCTAAAAATGCAACGGAATTTATTCGAAAACTGTTTTCCCTGTGCGCCGCAAATCTACCTGCTAATGGTGAGCATATAACTCTATCCATAGATGCACCACTGGGATTTTCTGTTGAGTTTGTGGAATTGGTGAATGGTTTAAAATTCGTAGAATCGCTGGAGCGTTCTGCCACAAATCCTTACCTGTATCGTCAGACTGAACGCTGTCTGTACTGTCAGACTAAATGCTACCCGATTGAAAATAGACTTAGTCCGTTGTCATCTGTTAAAGATATGATCGGTAGTCAGGCTACCAAAGGTATGCATGTTTTGGCTAAGTTCGCTCCAGAAGTTGAGCGGTGTGGTGTGTGGAATGATGGGGGGTTGCTGACTGCGATTGAAGCTTATCCGGCAGCTTGCAAGGATTCTGAGTCAATACATGCTTTACGCCAACAGATTGCAAATCAACCAACTGATAACCAGGACAAAATGGATGCACTTACCTGTGCTCTTATAGCTTACATTTTTACAAATAATCCTGAGAATCTTATAAGCCCGGAGGATTCCGTACCCTTGAGTGAAGGATGGATCTGGGTTCCTAAAGACATTTTACAAGGTGTGGAAACATGAAGATCTCTACTATTCTCGACTATATTGATAACGGACATATGGCATTGCCTGAGTTTCAGCGGGGTTATGTTTGGAACAGAGATCAGGTACGTGGGCTTTTTGATTCACTTTACCGACGACATCCTATTGGTGGATTGCTGGTATGGGCCACTGAGTCCAGGACAGCAGCTCATCGTGGAGATGGAGAGTTAGCAGCCGGTGTGGTTAAACTCTTGCTTGATGGACAGCAGCGTATGACATCTTTATATGGTGTGATACGAGGACATGCTCCTGAGTTCTTCGATGGCAGCATTAAGACTTTCACTGGGTTGCGCTTCCATCTTGAAAAGGAAATCTTCATGTTTTACCTGCCAATGAAAATGAAAGATGATCCACTTTGGATTGATGTTACGGAGCTCATGCAGAAGGGAAATGATGGTGTCGGTGCGTTAATTGCACAACTTAGTAAACAACCGGAACTCGCACCTAAAATAGGTGAATACATTGGTCGCCTGGGCCATCTGCTAGCCATAAAAGACGTAGAGCTTCATATAGAAGAAGTAACAGGAACAGACAAGACTCTGGACGTAGTGGTAGACATCTTCAACCGGGTGAACAGTGGTGGAACCAAGCTCTCAAAAGGTGATCTGGCTCTGGCAAAGATTTGTGCTGAATGGCCTGCTGCACGAGATACTATGAAAGCACAGTTGAAAGAGTGGGAGGATGCAGGTTATGACTTCAATATCGACTGGTTACTACGTTCGGTAAACACGGTACTAACTGGTGAAGCTAAGTTTCAGTATTTGCATGATAAGAATGCTGAAGAAATTCAGGATGCTCTCAAGAAGGCTATCAAACACATTAACACCTGCTTGAATTTGATAAGTGGACGTCTGGGACTGGATCACAACCAGGTCTTCTTCGGTAAGTATGGGGTTCCTGTGATGGTAAGATACCTTGACCAGCGAAGTGGTCCAATGGATGAGATTGAACGGGATAAGCTCTTATTCTGGTTCGCTCAAGCCGGTATGTGGGGACGCTTTTCAGGTTCAACTGAATCATTCATCGATAAAGATCTGGCAGCACTGGAAGGGCCGGATGGTGGACTTGACAAGCTACTAGATCAATTACGTCTCTGGAACGGTGGATTGCTGGTAGAGCCCGGGCATTTCGCAAGCTGGAGTCTTGGTGCACGTTTCTATCCTGTGCTTTACATGCTAACAAGAATGGGACAGGCCCGTGATTGGGGTACTGGACTTCCTCTCAGATCAAGTTTACTGGGAAAAATGAGTAAACTTGAAGTCCATCATATTTTCCCAAAAGCCCAGCTATACAAACGCGATCATAAACGCTCAGAGGTGAATGCTCTGGCTAACTTCTGTTTCCTCACAAAGGACACAAATCTTGTCATAAGTGATCGTTTCCCAGAGCAGTATTTCCAGGAAGTTGAACAAGCACATCCTGATGCACTGGCATCCCAGTGGATTCCTGCTGACACCACTCTATGGAGGATCGAGAACTACTTAGATTTCCTCGAAGCAAGGAAATCACTGTTAGCAGATGAAGTGAACATGAGAATGGAAGAATTACTACATGGGGATACACGCTGGTTGACAGGTGCAAAAGCAACAGTTTCATCTACAATATCCGTTGGCGGCTTTTCCAGCGAAGAGGAAAGGGAACAGTTAGTATCTCTAAACAATTGGGTTAGAGAACAGAGTCTTCCGCCAGGTGAACTTGGTTACGATTTTGCTGACAGCACCACCGGAGAACAAAAGGCAGTGTTCGATCTTGCCTGGCCCAATGGTATCCAGGAAGAACTCAGCCGACCTGTTGCTGTCTTACTAAATGAAGGTGCTGAGGTAACTTCCATTGCCAATCAGGCTGGCTATCTTTATTTCACAGCAATCGAAGACTTCAAACAATACGTGAAAACAGAAATACTAGCACAAGAGGAATGATAATGTCAATCGGCCAGTCTGAGCGTAAAACACAGGATCGCATAATTACCCTGTTCCATAATGAACTTGGCTACGACTATCTCGGTAATTGGATTGACCGAGAAGGGAATAGCAATATCGAGGAAAAACTGCTCGGCGACTGGCTGGAAAGGAAGGGTTATACTAAAAAGCAGATTGGAAAGGTACTCTACAGGCTGAAAAAAGATGCAGGTAACAACAACCAGGGACTCTATGGTAACAACAAGGCTGTCTATAACCTGCTGCGTTATGGGGTCCCTGTAAAGACCGAGGTAGACGAGGTCACAGAAACCGTACAACTCATCAACTGGAAAGAACCTGAAGATAATCACTTTGCCATTGCTGAAGAGGTCACTCTCAAGGGGAATAGAGAGCGTCGACCGGATATAGTGCTCTATGTGAACGGAATAGCCATTGGAGTATTGGAGCTGAAGAACAGTCGGGTGAGCATAGGAGATGGCATCCGTCAGAATATTTCTAACCAACGGCCTGAGTTCAATGAATGGTTTTTCAGCACAGTACAGTTCATTTTTGCTGGCAACGATTCCGAAGGTTTGATGTATGGGACCATTGGTACACCAGAAAAATATTTCCTCAAGTGGAAGGAAGATGAAGAGGATGACAGCCGTTTCAAGCTTGACAAGTATCTTATCAAGATGTGTCGTAAGGACCGGCTCATTGAGCTGATGTATGATTTCGTTCTTTTTGACGGCGGCATCAAAAAACTACCACGAGTGCACCAGTATTTCGGTGTCAAGGCTGCACAGAAACATGTTTGCCAGCATAAAGGCGGTATAATCTGGCATACACAGGGCAGTGGTAAGAGTATCGTCATGGTACTGCTGGCCAAATGGATACTGGAGAACAATCCCAATGCTCGTGTGGTCATTGTCACCGACCGTGATGAACTGGACAAGCAGATAGAGGGTGTATTCACCGAAGCCGACGAAGATATCAAACGTACAACAAGCGGTCAGGAATTATTGAGTTTGCTCTCTCTGGCAGCACCACGCCTGATATGTTCCCTGGTCCACAAATTCGGTAGAAAGGATGTGGATGACTTCGATGCATTTATCAAGGATCTGAAAGCCCAGCCAAGCAAGACCGTAGGTGAAGTCTTTGTCTTCGTGGATGAATGTCATCGTACCCAGAATGGAAAACTAAACAAAACCATGAAAGCAATAATGCCAAACGCCGTGTTCATTGGTTTTACCGGCACACCCCTGCTCAAGAAAGATAAGACCAGTCTGGAAATCTTCGGTGGCTACATACACACCTACAAATTCTGCGAGGCAGTAGCGGACAACGTCGTACTCGACCTGCTCTATGAAGCACGTGACATAGACCAGAATCTGGGTTCAGAAGAGAGGATCGATGCATGGTTCGAGGCAAAGACCAGAGGACTCAACGACTGGCAGAAAGACGAACTAAAAAAGCACTGGGGTACAATGCAGGTAGTGCTGAGTTCACGCTCACGCATGGATAAAGTGGTAAATGACATCATCTTTGATTTCAGTGTGAAACCTCGCCTGTCCAGTAATCGTGGTAACGCCCTTCTTGTTGCATCAAGCATTTACGAAGCCTGCAAGTACTTCGCCCTATTCCAGAAAACACCTTTCAAAAGCAAATGTGCTGTGGTGACATCCTACAATCCACTAGCCAGGGATATAACAAAAGAGGATACAGGTGCAAACACCGATACCGCTAAAGAATCCATATACAATACCTACACTGAACTTCTCAAGGACATCGAAACCAGACCCGGAATGACAAAGACAGAAACCTATGAAGAGCAAGCAAAGAACCTGTTCACCAAAGAGCCGGCAAACATGAAATTGCTTATCGTGGTAGACAAACTCCTCACCGGTTTTGATGCACCTCCATGCACCTATCTTTACATAGACAAGTCAATGCGGGATCACGGCCTATTCCAGGCTATCTGTCGTACGAACCGGTTGGATGGAGAAGACAAGGATTTCGGTTATATCGTGGACTACAAGGACCTTTTCAAGAACCTTGTCAACGACAAAGGCACCGGAGCACTACAGGTCTATTCCTCCGAACTGGACCACAGTGCCGAGGGTGCAGTTCCGGAAGTTCTAATGCAGGACCGCCTGAAAAAAGGTAAGGAACGTCTTGATAATGCATTGGAGACCTTGGCACTTCTATGTGAACCAGTCGAATCACCAAAAGGTGAACTGGAACATATCCACTACTTCTGTGGTAATACTGAGATACCAACGGACCTTCAGGAACATGAAACCCAGCGTGTGGCTCTCTACAAGGCAACAGCTTCACTAGTTCGTTCTTACTCTAACATCTCAGATGAAATGGAATCCGCAGGCTACAGTGAAGCAAAGATCAACCATATCAAGCAGCAGATCGATCATTATCTGATGATTCGTGAGATAATTCGCCGAGCCAGCGGCGAAACTCTCGACCTTAAAGCCTACGAAGCAGACATGCGTCATCTCATCGATACCTACATCGAGGCAACAGAACCCAAGAAGGTTTCATCGTTTGATGACCTTCCATTGCTGGAACTGATTGTTAAGACCGGCATCGATAAAGCCATTGATACACAGCTTGGAAGTTTGAAAGGTAAAAAGAATGCTGTGGCTGAGATAATTGAGAACAACGTCCGCCGCAGGATTCTCAAGGAACACCTGAATGATCCGGCCTACTATGAAAAAATGTCAGCTCTGCTGGATGAGATCATAGCAGCAAGAAAAGCAAAGGCCATCGAATATGAAGAATATTTGAGGCAAATTGCCGAACTGGTAAAGAAAGTGGAATCAGGGCAAGAGGATGACACTTCGGAAGAACTCAAAGCAAGTCCTGCATTGCGAGCGCTCTATAACAACATACAAATACCAGGACATAAAACCGGGGATATATCAGAAGGAAACGCCAGATACACTTCATCTAATGACCCGGTCCTTGACCTTGCAATAAGAATCGATGAAACTGTCAAACATGTACGTTCTGATGACTGGCGTGATGTCGAGCCACGCGAAAATGTCATAAAACAAGCGCTATTTGATATCCTGCAAGATGTCGATGAGGTTGAGCGTCTTTTCCTCATCATCAAAGCACAGGACGAATATTAATGTTCAAACAGATCGAATTGGGCGAAATAACAGCAGAAGTGGTCTTCAAGGACATAAAGAACATACACCTGAGCGTTTACCCTCCCCATGGCAAAGTAAAGATATCTGCTCCTCTAAGAATGGATATTGATAAGATACGCATCTTTGCCATATCCAAACTTAGCTGGATAAAACAGCAACAGACAAAGCTTCAAGAGCAGGAGCGTGAAACTCCACGTGAATATCTTGATCGTGAAAGTCATTACGTCTGGGGGAGGCGTTATATGCTTAAGATCATCGAAGCCAATGAAGCTCCTTCAGTTGAACTGAAACATAAAAAAATGATTCTGCGAGTGCGACCCGGAGCAGATGATAAAAAAAAGCAAGCTGTTCTTGATGCATGGTACCGTGACCAGCTCAGGAAAACGGTAAGCCCTTTGATATCCAAGTGGGAGCAATTGATGGGTGTGAAAGTGGAGCGTTTGTTTGTAAGGCGAATGAAAACAAAATGGGGAAGCTGTAATCACAAAGCACGGAATATCCTGTTGAACACCGAACTTGCCAAAAAGCCACATGAATGCCTTGAATACGTAGTCGTGCATGAAATGGCACATCTGCTGGAGCCGACACATAATTCTCGTTTTATTTCGTTAATGGACAAGTTCATGCCAAAATGGCAATTCTATAGAGATAAGCTAAATCAATTGCCAGTTAGCCATGAGAATTGGAATTATTAATTAGGAAAGTAATATATTAGAAGAAATTGGCTCTGTAGAAAACCTCGATATTTGATTGCTGATTTAAGTATGCAATAATTAGAAATGTATTAAATGAAATTGATAATAAGTAACTATTTCATCCTATGATGTTGAGTTTAATAGGTTTCTACAAAGCCTTTAATTTCATAATATTTATTTATAATCAGAGAAAAGTTATACAAAACTAGAAATCAATATCAAAAAATATAGTATTAGATTTTTGTTTTTTGAATATTACTTTGAGAGAAATAATTATGCAATCAAAAAAATATTCACTTCATTTTGATAAACTCATTGAAGAGGCACTTGAAATCAAAGAAATTAAAGAAAATATTTCAAAGACAGGATTTGAAAAAGATTATTTTAAATCAAAAATCGAAAAAAAAAAAGATGATATTTTGTTGACATTTAGCGATGAAGTTGATGAGTTTAATAGATTAAATAAACAACTTCGTGAAAGTACAGTTTATCTCCCAATTTTTAAAAAAAGATATCCGCGTTATGTGTCTTTTTATTCTGCCCTTTTCATAGTTTTTGTTATTACTATATTCATTCCAGTTATGGGTTTTGATACAAATATAGAACTATCAATATTTGCTAGTATGGCCATAGCATTTATGGTACATAGATCCAAAAATATCCATGAAGTTGAAAAACCAGAGAAAATGATAATAGAAATGGAAGAAATTGAAAGCAAAATACATAGAACTATTTTACTAAATGGAATCTTGCCTCAATTAAGACTTTTAATTAATGAAGAATTGAAAGAAGCTTTTAACTTTTCGTTACCAAAAATCGATTATCAAGGTTTAGCAGAAGTGTTTGAACCTAAATTTGAAGTATCAAGAAAATCTAAAGAAAAACTTGCACGATGGCTAAATCTCATGCCACATGGAAGCTTAGGTATTACTGGATCACGTGGAGCTGGGAAAACAGCTTTGATTGATTCATTTTGTAAATCTTCTACGTCCACAGATGGTAAGATCAAAACAATACCTATTCAAGTCTCTGTACCCGTGAAATATGAATCACGTGATTTCATATTATACTTATTCCTACAAGTATGTGAGGAAGTAATTAAACATGAAAGTGGTAGTAGATTATATCTAAAAAGGACTGATAGCAGTTCTATATTGAAAAAATACAAACGAATGATGATTGTATATTTCGTACTGACCATCTTTTTAATTACAGCAGGGTCTTATATCTTCATTAGAAATTATATTGCTATGTTGTGGCAGATGAATTATTTGGAACATCAAATAATGTTAAATGAAATTAATTCGGGTATAGGTTTTCTTCTTTTATGTGCAGCATTTATAACAACATTGCAAACTTTTAGACTTTTTTATTTTATGAGAGGTATAACCACTCATTTTGAACAAGCAAGTGAATGGATTGATAACATAAGGTTCCAAAGTAGTTATTCATCTGGTTGGTCAGGTTCCCTAAAGCTTCCTATGGGATTAGAAAGCAATATAAAATCTGCAAAAATCCTATCTAAAAACCAGTCAAGTTTACCTGAAATAGTCAATGGTTATCGTGATTTTGTAGGAAGTTTAGCCAGAAAATATAAATTCATTATAGGAATTGATGAACTAGACAAAATATCATCAAATGAAAAGGCTCACCAATTCTTAAATGAGATAAAGGGAATATTCAATATAGAAAACTGCTACTATTTGATTTCACTTTCAGAAAACGCAATGAGTGCTTTTGAAAGAAGAGGTTTACCTTTCCGTGATGCGTTTGATAGTTCTTTTGATGGTACCATTTATGTAGACTATCTTAATCTTAAAGAAGCAAAAGAACTCATCAAAAAAAGAGTAATAGGGATGCCAGTTCCATTTATGTGTTTCTGTTTTTGTATGTCTGGAGGATTAGCCCGTGAGCTGATTCGTATATGCAGAGATATTGTTGATTCTGCAGAGTTCTCTTCTGAAAAAAACAATCTTGCAAATATATCTCGTATGTTAATTCTAGATGATATGAAATCAAAGATATATGCAACATCTATGAAAGCTAAAAATATAGAATTGAAAGAAGAAGTAGCACACTTTATTAATCAAATGTATAACTTTGAAAAGCAACTAGATGAATCAGGTAATGCGTTAAGTTATGACGCCATTAATGTTTTTTATTCTAACTATATATCAACTGAAAACAGAGAATCAAGATACATTAACGAGAATTATTTGGAATTAGTATCGTTGAGGAAAGAATTAATAGCCTATTTATGTTATGCTATAACACTTATGGAAGTCTTTGGTGACACAGAGGAGTCACATTTCAATAATCACATACCCAATGCTTTTGAACAACTAGCCAAAATTCGGCAACATCTCTCTGTCAATCCAATTGTTGCTAAATCAGAAATTGAAAGTTTCAGGATAGAACATAATATGAATGTTTGTGGCGTACTTTATCCTCAGATCAATTATTTTGCATAACTATAAAAACAATCGTATATTTATGCAATTTCAAAAATATGTGGACTTTGCGATATCATTATTAACATCTGAAAATTAAGATTGCAAATGAAATCCAAACTCACGAACTCTTATGAGAATGGATCTTAAGCACATCGCCTTTGGCCAAGGTGGGCAACTCATAAAAAGGTGCTTTTATGTATCTATTATTAAGTTGTGGTAAAATAAAAAGAGAAACTGAAAAAATCAGCCTTCCTTTTCCTCTTTCTGTGCTTCTGTTTGCTCCATAATCTTACCCATAAGCTCACGTATAGAAGGATCGCTCATGAACGCATCCACCAGTTTCTTCTGTGTTTCATTAGACTTAATAAGCTTTTCTTTTTCCTCTTCTAAATCTGTAGCACGTCCCTTATCTTGATATGCTAATGAACGGTTTGCATCATTCTGGTCACTGAGTTCCTTGTTCTCTTCCTTTAGAACTTTGAACTCAGGAGAAGTTGAAGCGTCTGCTCTCTCATCAATAAGTAAAGCAAGGTAGTTCTCCATATAAACCTTCTTCAGGAATTCTGTATCAAATTTTACATATGCCTGTTTTACTGCACCCAATGTATGCCCCATCATATGTTCAATGACATCACCATCGACTCCAGCATTCCTTAGTGTTGTGCTGAAGTATTTCCTCATGTTGTGACTACACATCAATCTAAATGTACTTGGTCGCCTTGTATCCTCAACCTTGTTTGCGATAGCTTTATACAACTCAATAATCAAGCCTGATATCAGAGCACGATTAAACTCTTCCTTGTTACGTAGGTATCTTCCGAATTTCTTCTCCAAGATGAACAATGGACTATCTAGAGTCACCTTTATTGCCTCATGCAACTTCTCTCCATCTGAACTATCTTTGAACATTTGTTCTCTTTTCATAAGGTAAGTATTCACAGCTCGTGATGCCTCTGGAGATAAGAAAGTAGTGAAATCGATCTGTGTTTTCTGTCTCCTCAAAGAGAGTGTTGTAATCTCTGTCACAGGGTCATATCCATCTCTAAAATCCTGGACAGTAAGGTTACATATGTCTGATGCAGCGAGACCTGATGCAATTCCTACCAAAATGATAGCTTTGTTTCTTATCGATGCTATCTTAATAGCCTTCAAGATTAGTTCACGATCGGGCAACTTCTGATTTTCTTTTTTTGGTCTTGCACGTACTTCCACACTGCGCAAAGATGCTGGAACAGGTAAATAGTACGTCGAAAAGAATGACCATATCTTATTGACATAGCATCTTATACTGGTTGATGCATAGGGAAGTATTCATAGTAGTTGTCAATCCATCTAGATGTTCCCTGAAGCTTTCAATCATCTTGAAATGTGTCATCATATGTGGCCTTACTCCATCATCATACTCATGCTGTGCAATATGCAGAAGCTTGGAAGGAGACAAACTTGTAAACTCTGTGAACAATACAAATGCAGAAATATAACCTTCCAATGTTCTTTGTGCTTTCAATCCCCATCATACGGAATAGTTCCTGAAGGGCAGGATCATTTTTTAGTTCATTAAACTTCATTTTACCGATTATCCCAAGACTGAAAACATCGGGTATAAACCAGAAATTCCATGAAGAAGAATGCTGAAGCTGATAAGCCATTTGCTCTGAATGCTCATGTAAGGGAAAGATTGGAAATGTGGGAAGCATTTTGAAATGGATACCTTCAAAAATAAATGTCTTTGATTACAGCTCGATTAGGGTTTTGCGGATCAACAAGCAGTGTAACTTCGTCACCCTCATTAAAACAATTTGTATAAATAGAATGACTTAAAGCGTTTCCTCTCCAATATTCTATTCCTTGATACGTATATTTATATTCAACTCTTTTTTTGGAAAGAATATATTCCAATGAAATATGGCCGGTGACTTCTACTCCTCGCATATATAATGCCCAAAATAAAAGGACTCTCCAAACAAGCATAATTATTCCACTATAGTAATTATGACCAATTTTTGTTGTGATAATAGAAGATCTTCAGTTACTGGAACAATCCCTCTTCTAGTCAATGTATAACCGAAGTAACTTTTTATTTCATCAAGCCCCCAAAACATGATAATTGCTGCTATTGATAAATGTGAAGCACGATCACGTAATATAATTCGACCTAATGGAAATAATCTATTTTTCTCCATGTAAGTACTTTTGAATTTCTTTTTACTTAAAGATATAATAAACAGACTTACAAAATAAAGATTATAAGTTCTGTTTTTTCAGCTTACTATATCCATTTATAAGTGTGCAACTGGAGCAATTTGAACATTTTAATCGAGTATCTCGTCCAGGTTGCTTGCAGAACTGCACAAATATTTAATGACTTTACTCTTTTTTCATTATTGGATGAATATCCATGTCTTGGCAGTTTCAAAATTGGACTAATACCAACCTGCCAATCTCCTCCGGATCTCCACCTTCTCACCATCTGTGAAAGGCAAGCCCTGGTAATGAAGCATAGATGTCAAACTATCATGTCCTTGGCGTAGACAAATCACGTTAATTGGGATATCTGCAGTGATCATCCAGGACTCTATACTTTTTCTGGTGGTTTTGCTACTCAACCCTAATGAGTTCAGGCCGGATTTTTCACCCCATCTCAAAAGGTTCTCATTCCAGGCAGATCTTGAAGGAGGTTTTTTATTCTTGAAGAAATAGTCCAGGACATTCTCCAGCTGGCCAGGGATGGGATGCACATACCTTTCAAGCTGTTTTCGTTTGGCCTTCTTCTGGGCTTCCTCTGGAAGATGGATTGTCTTGCGAATCTTCCACCACCACTCAGGATGATCGTGCAACCTCTGTACCTCAACATATCTCATCCCAGACCAGAAGCAGACATCAAAGATAGTTTTAAGATACATTTGTGGAATACTATCTCTTAGTTGATCTATCTCATAAGGTCCTAGGACTCTTACACCATTGACTAGGATAGGCTCGGTCTGTTTTGAGGTGATTGAAATCATGCTGTTTTATTAAAACAACAAAATTCTATTAATTTTTATGGTTCTACCTGAGGAGATATCTCTGGATTCTGCAGCAAAAACTTGTCGTTATAGGATAAAACGACAAGACAAAATTAGTATTTCTTAAACACCAGGGGAGAGAATACTGGAAACCATTAAGTGATGTATTTCTTGATTACATCGACCATCCAGAATCCAAATTTGAAGGGGATACAGGAATTCTGCAAAGGAGACATCTGCAACCTAAAGGATGCGTGTATATCGGTAAGGAAGCTAACAAGGTTGAGATGCAGGAGCTTGAGAGTAATACTGTTGAGACTTATCATGATATTGAAAAGATAAGGGAGTTTGTTCTTGGTTTAACTCCTGCTGAAGCTAGGAAAGTTGGGATTAAGTACAGGAGTACATTGAATAAATTAAAGGACAGGGTAAGAGAAGGAGAGTTTAACCTGAATACTAAGGAAATGAGGAAAATAATTGAGTATTTGATCTGAAGGCTAGGCAAAAAAATTAAAGAAGGGTAAATTACCCATCATAATTCTGTATCAGATTAATGGTTCTCTCAGCTTGGTCAATTAAAAACTCAGCCTGAGAAGCATCCAATCTTTCTTCCTCTACCATCTCATTAACGAATTTTATGAAATCCTCAAGCTTCTTGATAGCCTTGTCATAATCGTCTTTATCAAGCTTCTTGATTACATTATCAAGTTTGACATTGAGGACTTTTTTGGTGGAAGCATCTGTATCATGCAGACCAAAAACATGTTCTTTGAGATTTCCAATCGCTTCTGCCGGATTCTTTTCAATAACATCCAAAGTGAACATGTATACATCCACATTTCCATTTCGTCCATCCGTCCATACAATCCTATCTCCGTAGATTGAAGGTGCGGCTTGGATAGATTTGTTTGTAGTTATCTGGTATTCGGTGTCTGAAGTGATATTATACATGAAGATATCCCAATTTCCAGTTCGGTTATCAGTCCAGACGATCCTATCCTCGTAGATTGCTGGCTCAGATTGATAAAATTCGTTTGTAGTTATCGGCTGTTCAGTACCTGAAGTGATATTATGCATGTAGATATCAGTGTTACCATTACGGTAATCATACCAAACTATAAGGTCTTCATAAATTGCAGGAATACGCTGATCAGATTCATTCGTGGTTATCTGAATTTCGTTACCTGAAATCATATCATACATGTAGATGTCCTTGTTCAGGTTGCGTACATCCTCCCATACTATCCTGTCTCCATAGATTGCAGGAACCCATTGGGATTGATAGTATTCAATCACAGGAGATTCATTGTCTGAAGTGATATTGTACATATAGATGTCCCCTAGACTACTATTACGATAATCAGTCCATACTATCCTATCTCCGTAGATTGCAGGATGGCGTTGAACTGATTCATTTGTAGTTATCTGGTATTCAGTGTCTGAAGTGATATTGTACATGAAGATATCCCAATTTCCGGTGCGGTTATCATGCCAAACTACAAGGTCTTCGTGAATTGCCGGAAGAAGTTGATCTGATTCATTGGTTGTTATCTGGTATTCAGTGTCTGAAGTGATATTGTACATGAAGATATCCCAATTTCCATTGCGATTATCATACCAAGCAATTATATCTTTATAGATTACAGGATCATATTGATGTGATTCATTTACAGTTATCTGTTCTTCGATACCTTGTGCGACTAAAAAATCATTAGCAACTACAGTTTCTACACTCATAATGAATAAAGTCATCAAAATACAAATCAAAATTTTGTATTTAATTCGCATTTACACCCACCCCTACAAATTATTAATTAATTAATTGTAACTCAAATGCTATGCTATTATGTTTTTTTTCTAAACAACGATATAATTTGCGAAACAATGCTACTTAAAAAGTTAACAGTTTAATCATTTATTAAGCATGTTTTTTTCAATAAGTATAAATATGGTTGTGCCATGTAACTACAAAACCGTACACTTTTTTCGCGTTGTATATATCCCCACACAATTGTGCGGGGTAATAGGTATCTTGAAATATAGATACTCAGAATTTTAAGAAGTCTGTTGTTAACACAAAAGTTGAATATCTAATACAAAATTTATTTTAACTAATAATTATATTTTGTTGTTCGAATGGGTGATTATAGCTATATACAAATTGGAAAGTTTGCAGTTAAAGAGTGGAAATGGGAGTTGCCACCAGAAAATGATCCAATTCTCAATTTTATTTTTTTAATGCAGGATAAAATAGTCGAAATTGATGCCGATCTCCAAAGAGATGAGGGAATTACAGAATACTACTGTAAATATGAAACAAATGTGTCTGAAGTAAAAAGTCGATTTGACAAATCTCATTTCACAGTAAAAGAAATTGACCATGTTATTTCAGAAGTTACGGGTATACCTATCAGCGACATTGAAACTGCACTTATGGATTCTGATATATATTATGAAGCTTACCTAAGTGATCTTGAAAATGAAAAATGTGAAAATCGGGCTGAATTGGAAGACTTATTTGACAAAAAAATAGAGTTAGACTACAAAATTAGAAGTTCTGATCTTGGAAACTACATAGAACTCCGAAATTTGAGAGAGATATTGGATCAATCAGAAAACACGGACCTTGTTTCTTTAGAGATACAGCAAATTACTGGAAATGAAGAAGAACTGAAGTCTTTTGATCATATAAACCTCGTAACAGAAGATTTAACCTCAGCTACAAGAATTGATAAGAAATATTTGGAAATGGCTAAGATCCACTATACAGAATATCATTTTGATTTAGTATATATCGAACTATTTATCTCCGTAGAATCTGCTTTGAGTGGTTATTTTAGAAGAAAATCTGAACAAGATGAAATCAATCTTGAAGGCACATTTAAAAACGTTAAGCTAATGGATAAAATCAAATTTACGATTTCATTTATAGGAAAACAGGAATTAGATGATGAATTAATATCATCTATTAACGACGCATACCATGTTAGGAATAATAAAATCCATAATAATCAGAAAAACTTTGAGAGAAATAAAGTGATCAAAGCGATTGAAGATGTTGAACGATTAGTTGAAATAATAAATAGTTTAGAGTAGTGATTCACACATAGCTAAGTATCTGTTTTTAAATCTCTCAATTATAGTATATTCTTAGAGGTTCAATTCATGACAATAGGAAGAACAATTTCAATTTATCTGCCAGATGCCAATCCACAGGGAGTGAAAATATGCGAGTTCTTTGATTCTATTGTCAAAGCTGTTTCTATTCCTCGAGCAAAGTTAGACGCTGGCTTGAAAAGACCAGAGCTTGAACAGCCGGGGCTTTACTTCTTAATAGGTGAAAAAGACGAAGTTGGAAAACCAAAAGTATATGTTGGTGAATCAGAAATACTAACAACTCGTTTAAATGATCACCACAAAAAGAAAGATTTTTGGAATCAAGCTATATGTTTTGTTTCAGAGAAAAATAATCTTAACAAAGCTCATATCAAGTATCTTGAAAATCATGCTTGTGAGCAGGCTAAATTAGTCAATAAATGTACTCTTGAAAATAGTAATACTCCCACTAAATCATCTCTAACAGATCAAGACCGGGATTTTGTTTTGCGTTTCTTTGATGAATTAAAGATTATAATGGCTACCCTTGGTTATCCTATTTTCGAACAAGCAAAACGTAGCAAGAAAAATACATACTATTGTAAGAGCAAGGATGCTGATGCTGTTGGTGAATATACTGAAGAAGGTTTTGTCGTCAACAAGGGATCAAAGTCAAACGTAGAAGAAACAACGTCTCTTCAACCAAGTGTACGAGCATTTAGAGCTAATTTAGTAGAAAAGGGAATTGTAAAGGAAGAAGATGGTGTCTATGTTTACCAAGAAGATTTTACGTTTTCTTCACCATCCATGTCGGCATCAGTTGTACTAGGCAGAGCTGCTAATGGATGGACGCTTTGGAAGGACAAAGAAGGTAAAACACTAGATGAAATTGTAAGACAAAAAGATAAGGAGGGAAAATAAATGGCTGAAAATATGATATGTCCTGAATGTCAAGTTCAAAATGTAAAAGCAATTGTTGATATCCAAGATCCCGGGTATAAAACACAAGTACTATACCAATGCCGTGAATGTAAAAACATATGGGGTGAGAAATAAATCATATGATCAAGAGTAATTTTACTAAATGGATAAAATGGGAAGACCGGAATAACCTACCTGATATTAAGTATCCGGGAATTTATTGCATAGCTCTCTCGGAATCAGATTTGTCTGAGCAAGATTTTACTTGGATTCGTGAAATTAAATATGTGGGTATGACTAACTCACGAAACGGACTAAAAGGTCGTTTAAAGCAGTTTAATAGCACTATTAACGGAAAGACAAAGCATGGAGGAGCTGATCGGTTTATGTATAAGTATCAGACCTATCAAGATCTTCTAAACAGACTTTTTGTTTCTGTTCGTCCATTCATATGTGATGTTAAATCTAATACTCCTGAAGATTTAAGAACAATGGGAGAGGTAGCAAAATTTGAATATGAGTGTTTTGCAACCTATGCTAAAAAGTACAACTGTCTGCCTGAATTTAACGATAAAGCAAAATCAGATAAATTAAGCAGAAAAAACAAAAAAAAATAAAAAAAGAGGAATAAGCTCTCAGATGAGCTTATCCGCAAGTTCCCTCATAAACCTAGCATTCAGATTGATGTCTCCTGTTTGCTTTATCTTATCCTGAATCCTCTTCAGAGTGCCTCTGTAAGCAATACCTACTTTTCTCCCCATCTTGACATCCAGTTGCATAATCTTATCCATGATATCCTGTTTATTGAGGAAAACTTGAGCCTGTCCTATATCCAAAGCTTGATCATCAATGTTGTTAGCCTCCTTTCCAATCAGAACAACACTGTCTGCATGGATATGCCTGCGTTTCATCTGACCAATATCACCTTCATACTTGTACTCAGGATGATCTGCATACTGCATTATTGTTGTATTTAGAGATTTAAAATAATGTGATCCTTGCTTGATCTCACCTGTATTGTAGTCTAAAAATGGTTCATAGACTATTTTCTGTGAATCTTTAGAGAAAGGAGCAAGAGGTTTGATAGTTTGTCCATCATCCTCAATGGTTTGAAAACCAACAGTGCAGAAATTAAAAGGTTTGATCTGTTCAGACCATGGTTTGCCTTCATTGATCGTCTTAAACCTCTTCAACACATTAGCAGTACTGACTGTGAGCCTTGAGATAGCATAGAGATTAGAATACCTCTCTTCAATATCTATTGGCTTTATAATCCCATAATGTAAGCGAAGAATATCCAGCCAGACATCAGCATGCCAGTCTTTATTACCATTAGGAAATGGATTAGTCAAATGGCCTAGACCATGTAGCTTGTAGGATCTCTCATGCTCATAGAAGCTAAAATTCTCACCTTCTTTGTTGTAAAGAGCATACCTCTTAGAACATATTCCATAGAACCACATATCCTCTTTTTCAGGTTTTAGCAAAGAGATGTCAAGGTCATAAGGGTTTAGGGGCTGGAAATAATCCACAATCTCCTGAGCGTGCTCAGGCGGAACAAACACAGAGTCGGTGTCCATGTAAGCATGGGCTGCACCAAGCTCTTTTACCTTGGCCTCGGCCATGGATAAAAACAGCCGTGCACCGGAAGTGATCATCACTGCAAGCAGTGGATGAAAGTACTTTCCGGCCTTTTCATATCTATTCTCAGAAGTATCAAAGCTATCAAGCCCATAGACTTCAATATCACTCTTCTTATCCTCTGGATTGAGTTCAATAAAGATCCCATAACTCATAGCATTAACAAGAATTTTGATAGCCTGTGCTTGACTCGATAGATGACGATACTCTGATGAGTCTCTATCCATACTCTTCATTCTAGTTTTGATATTCTGTCTCTCTTCAACAAAGGTCTGAATGAGATTATCTTTCTTAGGATCAACTTCAATACCAAGAATAGAAGATTTCACAAGACTATTTTGCATACCTGAAGGGACAAATCGAGTTGCTTCAACAATCTCAGGTACTTTCCCTGTCGAAAGCACAGAACCGATTACATCGAGCAGGGAAAAACATATTGGAGACTTGGAAGAAAGATAATTAACTCCTACATTCAAGCTTTGTTTCTTACCATTATAATCCATTCTTGTAGGTAGTATATCGTTGTCAGGAATGATCTTGACCATTCCAACAAAGTCTTTCCAATTTTCCTTATTCTGCAAGTACTCAAGAGATACCTTTGAAAGCAAGTCTTTGATCTCTTCAGTCGCATCCACAGTCCGTAATTTCTCGGCTATTATGTACTTCCACATATCCAGAATCATTGTAACAGATGGGTACATGCTGGTAAAATCAAGAACTGTAACTTTTGTGGGTTGCTTCCTGAACATACATTCACAACGGCCACCAAAGTAAGCCGTCATGATATTACCAAGGGTATCAGGTAAGAATAGAGGGTTTTGTTTGTGGAATGGTTGAATTCCCAACTGATCAAGAGCGTATTTTCCAAGGGAAGCTGCACTGAATATCTTTGTTAGAGGAATATCTATCTGGTATAGATCAAGTTCATCAAGCAATTTCAAGTACACGTCATAGGTTGATTTGACATCCATAATCAAATAGTCAATGTACCTTTCAGTAACAATACCGTGTTCAATACCTTTCATCTTCTTGTTTTTTGTGTCAAGCAACTCACATGCCTTATCAAGTGAGATACGTTTCTTTTGCAAAAGAACTTCAGCAAGTGTTTGAGCATCAAGGAAATGACCGGGAAAATAATCTTTACCCTTGTTTTGTTTGGTTGTAGAGAACTTATATGTGTAAGATTCTCCCATCTTACGGATGATTATGGGTGGATTGTAAGGATTGTCTGATAATGTAAGTGTAAATCCGCCTTTGTTTCCCTTCCTTGAATCTCCTGTTTTCTTTGCTATTCTGCTAATATCGAATGCTAGATTGAAACCAATGCAAAGAGTACCAAGACCGTATATTTCAGGATAAAATACCTCATCTACGAACTCTTTTAATGAATAGAGTGGAAGGTCTTGCTTTATTGGATATGCCAGAGTAACTTTATTCTCACGGTCATCTAACATAGAGGGGTCATGGAATAACCCTTCATGCTGAATGTATCCATCCTGGTATATCTGAAAGAAACCAATCTTTAGGTTTTGATATTGATCAGTTGTTGTTTCAGTATCAAAGACCAATACTCGGTTATGTCTCAAAGGAGGCTCTTTTCTTTGAGGATAGTTTCTATTAATAGGGTTGCACTTTTGAGTGAAAGCCCTTACAGCTATCTTAGACATTTACAGTCATCCCCATACCAAGATTGATTAATCGCTGTCCAAGATCCCTTAGTAAAGCACCAATTGAGATAATGTTAAAGGCTTTCAGATTTTGCAGAGAAGTATCTTTAGATCTTGTTTTAGGACTGAGTTTGTTCTGTTCTGCTGTTATCTTTATATGACAGTTCTGACATAGCGGCTTAACCCAGTCTGAATTATTCCTTCCATCAACATGATGCATTTCAATGACTTCTTTATTATCTTCTCCACAAACAGCACATGCAATAGGTGGTTTCTTGCCTTTCTTGTTTCTTCTAATGTAATTCGCATATTCATCTTTTTCCATAGTTTACACTCCTTAGTTTTTGTATATCTCTAAAAATTCAGGCTCTTCCTGAGCTTGTGTTATTTCGTGAAGTCTGTCAAGGTCTGTCTCAAAATAGTGGACTTTACCTTCAGCATCAATAATTGGTCTATCTCTGAACTTGTCAAGAAACGAAGGATCATTTCTGTTTACAGCTATTGATACATAGGCAAAGTACTCACCAATCAAAGACCGATCCTTGGAACTGGCTGTAACGATGGTTCTCTGCCCTTTCCCATTTTCATAGAATAGCATCTCAGCTTCGACTTTATCTGAAGCTGTGACTTTCCATTTCCCGCCTGATTTGTGGAGGTACTTTCCAAGATGTTTGACAGCAAACTCCTTGCCAACACCAAACCTTTCAATTACATGACTCAGGTAATTTCCATTTCTCATTTCCCTGAGCATTTTGATTGATAGGTGGCGGTCTCTCTTTTCCTGTGAAGAAAGAAGCTTCCAAGATCTTGTACTTAGATCATGGTCCTTTAGAGTTACATTTCTCAATTCTTTGAGAGCAAAGTTTGGGAAACGTTCATGCATTCGGATTATTCTTTTTGCATATCTGGTATCTCTCGGTTGAGCCTTTAACCATTGACCATAGGTTCTGTATTCCTTGGAAAAACGTTTCTTAGTCATAGTTCTTCCTCGGCTAACTTGAATAATGCTATTCGGAGCACTTCAGCCTGAGAGCATCTTAGTTTTTTAGATAGCTGTTCTAATTTATCCCTAAAATAGGGAGCTAACGTTATTGTTAGCCTGTTTGTAGGTTGACTTTTAATCATCAACATCCAAAATAACCGAATGTATTATATTCAATTGTGACATGTAATATGACATCTAATTTGATGTGTTTTGTCATATAATTAAGACAATTTTACATTTATTTAGTGGGATTTGTCCGATATTTAAAAAACATGACATTTATAAAAAAACAGAGGTGTTCTCATGAGTAAGCAAGGAAAAAGCAAAGATTTAGCTGAAGAATTGAAAGAATACCTCTCTAGCTACGGAATTGTAAAGAGGGAAGATATTATAAATGCCTACGAAAGTCACCGCAGCAAAAGAACAATTATTCGACGATTAGATGAATTGAAAGATGCTGGGTTCATAGATATATTAAAAGCTGGACAAGTTGAAAAATACGGCATTGAAGCACCGAATAAGAAATTCAAGTATGTTGTTCTAAAACAAAGCCTTGAACTGATAAAACACATTGATTCTGTTTTGGAGCTGTTTGATAGTGGAGATGATGAAGACAAACTTACAGCTTTAGCAGAAATAGATAGTTACAAAAATGTCTATTCATTGTATCCCTCACAACTGGATGTTCTTGTCAGGAATCTAGATGAAGATAATATTGAATTAACATATTATATTTTAGTTATTCTTTCTTACAATATCATTGATAAATGGAATCAACCAAGAGATGTTCCTGCTCTACTTGATAAATTGAGAATACTTTTGGCAAAAATCTCCTCATTACCTCAGAAACATTCAGCTCTAAGAGGTCATGTCATTGCTTTGCTTGGCATATACGAAGATGGGGCCGTAATTGACCAACTTACTGAGGATGCTCGAACAATGGATGATCTCTCAAATGTTAAAGATGAGTATGATAAAAGATATACAGCAAAAGTTATTGAGAGCCATCGGACTGTGCTTTTCGATCTTGAAATTGAGTTGAGGAAAGATGGGAAAAATACAAACGCCAAAGTTCTCTCTCAAATAAGGTATCAGGCAAAGAAGAATCTTGGTTTAGTAGAAAGTGGTGAGATTCCAGGAGTTGACTTAAAATGAAATTCCTGCTGCTAAATGGTCATGGCATTGATATGCGTGTGAGTGGTGCAAAGTTACATGTCAAAGATGGTAGGACTTCAGCTAATGAAGAGCCTGAAGAGTATGTGTTCTCTCCAAAAAGGATTGATATTGACCATATCATAGTTTATGGCAGAAATGGAAACCTGACTCTTGATGCTATTAGATGGTTGATTAAACACAATGTTCAAATCTCTATTCTAAACTGGGATTGTAAGCTCCTTACCACAATGCAACCTCCTGAAAGTACCAATGTCAAAATCAAGTTTGCTCAGTATCATGCTTTTGAGGATAATGAACACAGAATTGAGATCGCAAAAAAGTTCATTGAAGCCAAGTTTGATAAGTCCATTGTAGTTATGGACTATCTTAAACAAAGGTATCCTCAAATTGATTATGATTTCTCACCAGATCTGAAGAAGCTAGAATCTGCCAAGAAGGTTAGTGATATTCTAGGTGTGGAAGGTGGAGTTGCATACAAGTACTGGAATGAATTCTCAAAGATCGTTCCTGAGAAATACGATTATGAATCCAGAAGTGACCAGAGCCGGGGGGCCATAGCAGCCGGGGATATGGTAAATGTCATGCTCAATTATGGTTATACTCTGCTTGAAGCTGAATGTCTGAGAGCTATTAATACGGTTGGTCTTGATGCTCATGTAGGGTTTTTGCATGAGATGAACCCTAGCAAGAGCAGTTTAGCCTATGACCTGCAAGAACCTTTTAGATTCCTTGTTGATCTAGCTGTTATCAAGCTTATAGAGACTAATGGTATAGATAAGACGGATTTCATTAGAACTGAAAGCTATTCTCTGAGACTGAGGCCCACTGGCGCTAAGAAACTAACCGAAGCAGTCAACTCGTGTGTTAACACACGAGTTAGCTATCAAAACAAGATGTCAATGTGGAGTTATGTGATATTCCTGAAAGCTAGGGAATTGGCTCAGTATTTAGTTGGTAAACGACAGGACATTGATTTTGTTAATCCCCAGTATGCAACAAGGCGGCAGGATACAAGCGACATACGACAGAAGATACTCAGTATTTCTTATACTGATTGGAAAAAGCTAGGATTTTCTAAGGGTACATTACATTATATGAAGCAAAATGCGAAGGCAGATAAGCCTTTTACGCTTAATGCTCATGTAAGAGAACGTTTGGATAAGTGGGAGAAACTTGTTGCAAATGGTTAATTTTTGTGTCCTTTAGTTGTCCTTTTGTCGTTTTCAATGACAACTCAGGAGACAAATGCAAACGACAGACAAGAGACAGACTCAGGAGACATAGGCGACAATTAAAAACTACAATGTAAAATACATACTATCCGAAATTGTAACTTCAAAAATGATAAGAATAAATGATTATTACTTTCATTAATATGATATTTACAAAATCATAAATTTTATTAGCATTGAAGAAACTATATACTATTGAATGGAGAAAACAACTGACAATACCATTTCCACTGATCTGGAGGATAGGGTTCAATTTATTACAACAACACTAAGTTCAGTACCTTTGATCGGTGGTTTTATATCTGCTTCTGCAAATTTAGCAATTAAAAAAAGACAAGATAAAAGATTATCTGATTTTTTAGCTAAACTCAATGATAATACTGAATGTTGTGAATATAAAGAATCCATTCCTACTAATCATCATTTTTTAGGACGAGATGAAGATATAAAAAATATTAATGATTCTGGTTCAAGAGTTATCGTAATAGAAGGAATACCAGGAGTAGGAAAAACATATCTTGGCACTGAACTTGCTAAACAACATAATTTAGAGGGAAAAGTATTTTGGTATACAATCAACGAGATTGATTCAGCAAAAACTATTTTATGTCAATTGTCTTCATTTTTACATCAAAACAACTTTTCTAAAGCACATGGCTTACTCTGTAAAGGAAATAGTGATTTAAATTTTCTAAGCGATATTATAATTGAAGAATTAGACAAAGATTCATTTGTTTTGTTTTTTGATGATTATCATACTTTAAAAGATAGTCAAGCTAAAGCTATTTTTGAAAAATTAAAGAGAAATCTTAGAAAAAGCATATTTGTAGTTATTACTCGACCGTCTCCATTTTGTAAGTTTTATACAGAACATGATCTTTCTTCTGATAATATATTTCATGTCAGTTTAAAAGGGCTAAATTATGATTCTAGCAGGAAAAAATTATCTAATTTAGGTTGTAACGTAAATGAAAATACGCTTTTAAAGATTTATGATTTGACTGAGGGACACCCTATTGCACTTGAACTGATCTCTTTATATGATAAAAATGTTTACGATTTGGAATCCCTATTTAGTCAATCTCCAATCCTACCTGATAATCTAGTTTCTTATCTCTTTAATGAAATATTTTTAGGTTTGTCTACTGAAGAAAAACAGGTCTTAAAAGCACTTTCAGTCTATAGGACAGCCGTCAACATTGACGCTATAAAAGCACATGGATTGTCAAATGCAATTGAAACTTCCTTTAAATTATCCGGAAAGCACTTAATTGAAAAAAATGGCAAACTCTATTCATCTCATCCCATTATCAAGAATCTTTCATACTCTTTAATTGAAAATAAAGCGTCATATCACGACTTTGCAGCTGAATATTATCTATCCAAAAAGGTAGTTCAAACAAATGAGATAATCGAATTGCAATATCATTTGCTTAACGCTGGAGACGATTTAAATTCTGCTTTAATCACACTACACACTAGTGAATTGCTGCTTAGGCAAGGGTATGTAACTCCTTTGTTTGAACTCTTGCAACTGTACAAGCAAGAAACATTACCTCCCGAAGTTTGGATTTTTATTGGAACCATACTTGGAAAAATATATGTCATAAAACATGATCTTGATAGTGCTGAAAGCAAATTTACTGAAATGTTAGATTTGTCTTATAAGTTAGACTATGACAATGGTGTTTCATCTTTACTTAACAATCTCTCTTTAATATATCTAAATAAAGGAGATGTAACTAAATCCTTGGATTTTCAACTTAAAAGTTTAAGTTTATACGAACCTCAAGACGATATAAAAGGGAAAATAAGCTGTTTAATAAATATTGGTTCTGTATATTTAGAAATTGGTGAAGTAGATAAATCTTTTATGTATGCTAATGAAGCTTTGAGTGAAATTGAAAGCGTTAATTTTCCTGACATAGAATTGGTACTCTTTAATTTATTGGGTTTAATATACAGGGCTTACGAAGATTGGGATAAAGCAATGTCTATGTTTGCCAAATGCAAAAATATAGCAGTTGAAATTGGAGATTACAGTGGAATTGCAAATGCCAGTGCAAATTTGGGTAATATCTATGCAGATCGAGGGCAATTAGAGAAAGCTGAAAAAGAATATCGCCAAGAAATAAAAGCTGCAAAACAAAGTGAGGAGGTTCTTTCAATTGAGGCTGCTTATGAGAATTTTGCGACTTTATTGGCCGATAAAAAAGAATATGATAAATCTAATAAATGTTACAATCAAGTTTTAGATTTATGTTGGCAACATGGTTTAGTTCAAAACGCTGCTACAATTTATTCTAATATATCATCCAATTTCATTAACAAAGGTGATTATGATTTAGCCTTACACAATTGTAAATTAGCAATAAAATACGCTAAAAAGACAGCTTTCAAGGATAATTTAGCAAACTGCTTGTTAAACTTAGGTGAAATTCAAGAGAAACGATGCAATCATAAAAATGTTCTTGTTTTATATAATAAAAGTATCTCACTTTGTGAAGAAACAAAAAATAATTATACAAAAGCATTTGCCTATAATAAATTAGGAATTTTTTATAATAATAAAAATGATTTCGATGAGGCAATTAAGTACTTCAATTTGAGTTTGGATTTATTTTCAAAATTTAATTCAACAACTCATTGTTTAATGGTATGCCAAAACTGTATCATGATATATGATAAATTGGAAGATTATAATAATACTATAAAATTATATGAACGAATGGTAGTTTACCTTTTAGATTTAAACGATAAAAAGAAGCTTTCTTCTACCTATATGGAATTGATTCCTAAAAAATATCAACAACATAACTGGCTTGATTTAGAAAAGTTGTGCAATGACAAAATAAATCTCGGTCGAGAACTAAGTGAAAAAATGGATCTTGCTTCCACATATGGGTTTCTTGCTCTTGCTTTAAAATACACTAAAAAATATACTGAATCCGTCGCAGCACATAAAGAAGCTATTAGTATTGCCAAGGAGATTAATGATTTTGAGTTGATGGCAATGTTCATTAATGACATGGGCACTACAAATCTTATAATAGGAAACCCTAAAGAAGCTGAAGCGAATTATCTCCAAAGTATAGAGATTAAAGAATCAAATGGAAACGAAGTTGGAATTATACGAACATACTATAATTTAGGTATATTGTATGCAAGTATGGGGGACTTGCAAAAAGGACTTGAATATCTTGAAAAAGCTGATGACTTTTACTATCAACGTGGTGACTTTGATAAAGCTGACCAAGTTTTTAGCACAATTATTACAATCACATACACCAATCCTAAAGATATTATTGACTCACTTATCATTAAACCGTTTTAATTTGAGTTAAAATCGGCTCTGTAGAAAACCTAATTAAATCAACATCTATAGCCTAAATTCTGCAAAAATAATCAATATTCTGAACCACATTTCGAAATTTTATTGATATGCATAATTGTTTGAATTTATAGGATTTCTACAGAGCCTTAAAATCATAATGTAATGTAGATTTCATAGAGGCAGTTGAACTTCTCAAAATTGATTTTCTATATTTTGCAATTGGTATTAAAATCTATTTTTTAAGAGGTCTAATATTTTATCGTACTTATGTTTTTCATCCAGTTTACAAGCTGATGTATAATTAATTTCAAAATTATCTATTTCATTTGAATCATCCAAAGTCCAATAATAATAGTAATTGTTTGTATCATATTTTCTGTTTCTTATCATTTTGATGATGTCAATATTACCAGCTTCATAAATTGATTTATCAACTTTTTTAGGTAAATCTTCTTTAACTATACGGCATTGTCCAGGTTTGATTTTTGGCTTTACTTCTGAATTTAAGTAAGCAGAAATGTAAGCATTGCTAATGATTGGGTTTTTAGTAATGCCTGTAAATTCAATTCTATCTTGATAGCTAAATTCTCCATAAGCGATTGATGTTGTTACCATGAAGTTATCTCGTAACATAGCGATATTTAGCTGTTTGACTATATCCAACAACGATTTAAATGATTTATATATCCTGTTTGCAGACCTAGTTTCATTTCTAACAAATAAAATACAACAATCAGAAACAAATATACCCTCGACTTTGAATTCATTGTGCTGAGTTTTTAAAATCGAATAACCATTATGAAAAAAACTATCAATCGCTTTCACGGCTTTTTCAGGTTCATGCTTCATGTAATGTTTGAAACCAGAAATATCTACAAAAGCAACAAATGTTTTTCCATTATAAGTTTCAATAGGCATATTTTATTAAAGGTTTTTATTCATTAATTAATTTATTTATATTATTTTTTGAAGATCATAAACTTCACAAATCAAAGTGGTTCAAGATTTTTAATTTTTTCAATCTCACGTATTGAAACAATATGGCAATTTTCTAAAACATCTATAGGCTCTTTATTAGCTGTTATTAACACACTAACATATTTTTTTATTTTACTTGAGTCAAAGCCAAAGCGTTTCAAGTTGTTTTTAATATATTCTATTCGTCGTCTCTGCTTAGCCGGTTGCTCTTTAAATTTTTTGATTATTGTTTGCTCTCGAGTACCTGAAATAAATTCACTAGTTATAAAAACATGTTTACAATCAATCACAAACAATTTTTCAGTTTGATAACTATAAGCAACAATATCGATTTCGAAATTACCTGGATTATCTAAGTCTTCAATATTGACTAATTTTTTAGTAGCATCATTCGGTTGGTCAGTTTTCAATCCAATATCTTCTAAGATTTTGCATACTTTGTCCTCGAATATATAACTTTCTTCAGATAATTTATCTTTAAATTCCTGGGAATATAATGCTTTTAAAAGTTTTGCAAAAATGCCAAGTGTTAATGGTGGAACCAACAATTTACTTCCGTCAGCATAAATGAGTGGATAATTTATTTTATCTCCAACTTGTGATACAAGTAAATCATATGTCCTTTGAACATTGAAGCCATTAATTTTTATGATTTTTTTAAACTTTTTCTTACTTACACGAGTAAGTGAACATTCAAACTCCAGAGGAGTTTGTTTTTCAACTTCTAATGTATGAAGAAAAGATTGAGATAATTTAACAAGCAACTCAGTATATTCTAAATTGTTTTTAAATTTATCTTGTTTTAATAAATTATGATTATTCATTGAAAGTTCAAGTGAAGTTTTAAGGTTAAGTGCTTCAAGGTGTTCTTCAATTATAGCATCATACCTTATATTATTAATTTGGTTATTATATAATTCAGTAGCTGAAATAAATCCATTATCATTATAATTCTGCATTATATCTTTCCAATCATCATGAAACTTGAATACCTCTATGACATTGGAATTTGTTGGTTCGGGCATTTTAATTCTATTTACTATTTTGCCAATTTCAAAATCTAGAGTTATATCTTGTACTTTATTGGCTGGAACAAGAAGAACACTACCCAAATTATCATTTATAAGTGATCGTAATCTTAGATTTACATTTTTCATATTTGTTAGATGTATTAACTTTTGGAAATTAGAGTCAAGTGGATTACATATTTGAGATCCTTTACTACCTTCAATTATAACTTTCGAGATTAATTCAGTAAGAACTACATATTTTCTAAAATTAGGCCCTCTTCCGTCTAAAACAGGTAAAAGATAACCTTCTCGTGTTACAAATAGAATCGGTAATAAAGATTTAGCTTCAAAAAGATTTATTAATCTTTTAATTTCTTGTCCGCTTTTTTTTATATCTTCATTTAACACATTTTTGCTTTCTTCTTTAGATAATATTTTTAACCCTTCACAAGTTGCACACCAGATTTTCTGATAATCAGACCCTTTACCAAAAAATAGTTGTGAACCACACTCTGAACAAAACATAAGCTAATAGTGGAAGGACAACTATTTAAAAATTATCAGACCATAAATATAGACGAAATTTCAACTTTTAAAAATTCTGAGTATCTATTTTCTAAGATACCTATTACCCCACACAATTGTGCGACGGGTGTAATTCGAACCAATTCTATCTTCAAAACTTGGAATTATACTTTCAAATTTGCCTAAAATATCAAGCTTATCTCATTCTACCGTATAATTGGAAGCTAGATTCACCTCACTACCCTTCTCTGGAGATCTCCTCTGGACTGACTAGCCCACCCTCATCCTGGCAGAAGCACGCAACACTCACAGTTTTAACCAATCTATCATTTGCTTGAGGCTATCGCTTTTCAGTTATACTATTATGTATGATTAAACAACTGCTGCTGTTGCGGTGTTTGTCTTCGTCCAGTTCTGTAAGGTCCGCTCAGAATACCCTAGCAATTCAGCAACTTCTTTCCATGTCCTATTCTCCTTAAGTATTGGCAAAGCTTTGTCAAACGCATTACTTTTGTTTGTGAGCAGTCTTATCCTGTTACCGTCAACAAGATCCTTCTCTCCGCTGACCTCTTTGAAAGCATTCTGGTAGAATCGGTTTGCATATGCCTCCTTCATCGCTACGTATTTGTTCCATACCTCAAGTGGAGGATGAGGGATATAGAGAGGGTCAATGGTAGTATGATTACCCCCACTGAACAGGATAAGTGGCTCAAGCTTTGTAAAATCAAATACCGGGTTGTGATTGATCCTCCAGTATTTAGCCACACCCAGGTTATTCTTGAAATCTATGGTCTTTGTTTCAATGACAGCATGGAGTAATGTTTTTACCTGCTTGTCAATGAACGACATTGAAGGGACAGTGAATATGACACATAGGTTCAGATGCCTGAAAAGCTGTGTCACGTAACCTATCAGTTTGTTCTGGATCCTCTGCCATTCCCTGGCTGGGATTCCTACACCTGCCTCGTCAAAAATAAGAGCCTGACCCTTCTTCATTTTAGGAATATATTCCAGGAAATCTTTTGGCGTGAAAACGATACGGGGATTATCCTCAAATGAAGGGTCTATTCTCCTGGCCAGCTCTACAGCATCCGCACTTTTTCCGGATCCGGTTTCACCCACCATGACACACATGAAATTCTTATCTTGCTCATTGATCCGGTGGCGGATCATGCCGGCAACGGCATCAATACTGGAGCTCATGGTTAACCTCTATCACACCAGTTTGCTCTTCAGCGAAGATATCATCTTTTCCACAGGCTGCACTTGGCAGGAACCTCTTCCTGTGCGCTAATCTCATCAAAGCCCTGTGTTTGCGTCTGACCAGGTCCTGCTCAATGCTGAGCTGAATTTGCTTTAGTTCATTCGGGGTTTTTGCATCAACACTATCTGTTTTCATCATCTCTTTCAATTCGGACTTATACTGTTTGTCCTTGTACGGATCCATTATGTTGTCCAGCTGCTCCACCAATCCTAAAATTGCTCCATTATTCTGAAATGCGGCATTCTGGACAATGAAATAATTGATCTGCAGAATAAGGTCTGTGAAATTGACTACCTGCAGGTTTGAACTATCTGCATATATGCGACTCATTTATTCACCTTTCAAGTTCTTGGAAATGACCAACGTATTCTCGTTCTTGATAGCAACACAAACGCTCTCCCCAACCTGTGCCCAATTTGAAGGGATTGTGACGGCTATTGAATGGCCTTTTTTCGATACTTTCCTGACAGATATGTTTTCCAGTTTTGACATTAATATTATCCCATTTAGCATATTCACTATCCCTTTTGTGTTATTAAAATATTAAATGTAGTTATTAGTGACTACAAGGGATTACTTTCTTGTCCTATTTATATAATGCACATATATCTTTCAGTGTCAGGTTGTGATACTTATGAATGAAAATATCAAAAAAGTAGCAAATTATCCGATCACTGTCATGATGATGCTTGTGGGAATGTTCCTGGTACTAGTTGATATGCTGGCAGCTGCCTTAAATGGCAAGTTTGTACAGGATGAAGCTGGATCAAGCAACGTGATAGGGGTCATTATCTCAACGATCATATTGCTGTATGTTGCAATTATCCTGGTAGGACAGTTCCAGACCCAGGCAGATGAACAGATGAATTCCGGAGCCCTGGCAAACGATACGCAGGCTCAGGCTGCATATGACAATGCAAAATCATCCGGATGGGGTGCGATCAATCTCATGGGAATGTATCCGTACATCCTTGGTGCGGTGGCGATCCTTGGAGTTGTCGTCATGATCAGCAGATAAGAGGTCGATATCGATGTATATCGACTTCTATTATCTTCTTTTTCTCCTTTCTGCAGGTTCTTTCATAGCTGCATTTGTGTTTCCTGAAAAGGATAACAAGTTGCTGTTCTCGATACTTTCCACGGTAATGTGGATCCTGACAGGCCTTGCATCATACTATGTTGAAAAGGTCAGTGTCCAGGTTGTGGGTGATCAGATCATAGAGCATACTACAGCGATCTATTCCACCAGTTTTGCCATGGTCTGTGGAGCGTTCATGGCAGTGTCACTCATCTATAGTGTCATCACTGGCCTGAGCTTCCTGCAGGAGATCAAGGGAATAAAAGAAAACGAGGGCATAAAATATGAGTGAAACAGAAGAAATTCCAAGATCTGCATATATGGGTTCTATTGCAGAGCTGATCGGAACTCCTGGGGATGTATCCTATGCACTTCAGGAGAAGTATTTTCCATTTATTAACAAGGTCATGCAGCTTAGCAATCTGACCAAAGATCAGATCATTGATATCCAGGACGATCAGGAATTAGCCCGGATAGAAGAGATCAATGGAAAACGCAGGTATGAGATCAGCGATACATATACAAGACTTGATTTCATCCAGCTGCGTGCATATTCCACTGCAGCTCTATCACTTTCATTAAACGGGTTTGCCGTCAAGCAGATCGCAGGAGTTCACAAAAGCATCGAGTACCGTGATACGCAAAAAGGCAACATGGGTATTCTTGGAAGCTTTTTGAAGAAGGGAGGAAACGCCAATGAATAACGCACAGTTATTTAATCTGGTCATGACCTGGGCATTGGTATCCTCTCTATTGCTCATACTCATTGTTCGCTGGAATCCACATGCAATTCGCATAGCTCTGGCAAAAAGGCTGGTATGGGTATGCGATGCTGATGGTGAACTTACTCCAGTCAAAGCAACCCTTGACAGTCTGGCCTATAAGACCAAGAACCACGGTATTTTCGAGTTTGGCCGTGAAGATGTTGTCAGGTATGGCAACAAGCCTGGAATTATCGTATATGCTCCGTATTCCCAGGCAGTCAGACCACAGGTACTGCCAGCAATACAGGCTTTGAAAAAATACGGGATTGAGAGGTATGACCAAATGATGGCAATTCTTTCAGCTCAGGAAATGACACCTGCAGAGTTCAAAAAGTTTCAATCACAGGAGGCTAAACAATGACTATCGCTGTCAAGAACGATGATGGAACAGTTGATATCCTCATAGGCAACGGAGCAGGATGGAATATGACTGCAGCTGATTACTTTGCTATCAGGGAGACGTATGAGAACGGAGCGATCCTTAACCAATGTGTTCTCCGTCCGTCTTCAGTCATCAATTATCTGAAGGAAAGTAATCCCCGGCTCTTAGAAGCAGAGATACAGATCGAGAAGGACAAGCTCCGGAGAAAACTGCAAAACCAGGCATATGACTTTGCCAAGCTTGCTCTTCCTTTTGTGATGATGCTCATTGGTGCTGTAGTTGCTATCAAGATGCTGGATGGCGGAGGGGCTGCAACAATTGCACAACAGGCTGCAAGTGTAGCTACAACGACAGCTCCGATCACACTTAGTTAAGGAGATAAAATGGGAACGTATAAGCTCTCCAGTCAACGCAGAACAGAAGGCTCTGGTTCTAAGAAGCTCAGGGAACACAGAGAATCAACCTCTTCCAGTTCCAGCAAGACCGAAACACCAGCTGAGTACAGGGCAAAGGTTGAAGCACAAAAGTCAGCCAAAACACAGCAAGCAGCTCAGGCAAAAAAGGCAAGAGAACAGCAGATAATCAATCAGTACCAGTCGCAGATGGATCCTTATCAAAGCAGGGTACTGCAACCTGCAAGCTCCACAACATCTCAGGTATCCATAGTATCTGAGACTAGGCAGTCCGTCCCATCACCAGTAAGGCCTGAATATCAAGCAGCATATGCTGAAGCACAAAGTACCAGTCCACACCAGCTGCATGGCAGTGATCCTGCTTCAAGGATGAGCATTACCTCTACACCTAATGTTGATAACGGACTGAACCTGCCAACAGAAACCACTCCTCTAGGTGTAGAATACTCCAGGCTTCAAGACAAAGTGTCAGAGAAGATCCCCACATACGATGCTTTGATATCAAAAAGAAACGAGTACGAACTTTCTCATCCTACAATGCTCAAAGCTCACACTGCAGTGTATGACACTGCACACCAGAATGAGAATGTAGGAGCTGCAGTTGATACATTTTCCTCTTTTGGAAAAGGCGTATACTCCGGGGTCCAGGAACATCCGGTTGATATCGCTCTTATGGTTGGTATGGGTGCCCTTACAGGTCCTGCCATGGGAGTACTGAGTAAAGCTCCGGGAGTTGCCAGGGCAGGAGCTGCAGTAACCAAGATCCCTGTAGTCGGGAATACCATTGCAAGGTATGGGGCAGGAGTGGGACTGACTGGCCTGTATGGATTAGATCTTAATTCCAGGATAACTGCACCGGTCCTGACAGGTGAGGGATTTGAAAGGGATCCTACAACCCAGGAAAAAGCTGAAAGGTTTGGAACGGCGGTTTCCACAGAAATCATTCCATTTACAATAGGTGCCGGAGCAGGAGCTATGAAATCAAAACTTCCTGCTATCACTTCATCAAGTACGGAACAGGGTTTCTTATTGAAAATGAAAGTTCCGGAAGCTGTGAAAATACAGGAACCAGTAGTAAAACCAACGACAGAAGCGACCTACAAAGGGTCTGCTTTTGGTGTCGATTCTTTTGAAATTAAAGCCGTAAACCGGGAAATCACAACCATCAAACCACAGCAGCCAGCCACAGATGTCTTGATCGGCAAAAAAAGCGGAGGCTACACTGACATATATGTCGAGCTCTCAGATAAACAGGCAGCGGCAATATCAAAACAATATACTGGTAAGCTTAGAAACATCAAGACATCAGAAGGTTCATTTGTTGAATTTGAGCCAACTGGCAAAATAGAATCAGCTATCTATGAAAAGTCAGGGGCTACAAAGATCAATGCACCGGACACATCCGGGTTGATCGGTGACATGCCTGAAATTAGCACAACAAAGTTCACCAATCCTTTCAGAGTTGAAAAGCGAGTAGATCTGCAAAAAGGTGAGCTTACCATTGGTGATTCGAATGTGCTACAGCTTCCTGAATTCACTAGAGAAATTAATGTAGATGGTAAGGTTGTTAATGATTTTAACATCTACGACTACTATAAAAAACCAGATTTTCAAGAACCTAAAATGCTTGAATCTGGTCTTGTAAAGGATAGGTCACTCAAGAACTTTATCTCTGATGAGCAGGGGGCTTTGGCAGTTAAGCCCAGGTACAATGTAAAGGATCCATTCATTGGTGAAATGCCTCCTATGACCCTGAAGTCTGTCAAGGTAGAGCAACCACTTGCAACATACAAAGACTCCGATGTTTCAATGATCGATAGGACACAAAAGTTCTCTGACATCAATGAAGCAGCAAAACGGAATATTGATCCATCATCTATACAGGACTCTATCATAAGTACTCAAATAAAGCAGTTCTCAAATTCAAAAAGAAGCGCTAATCCCTTAGGCTTAGTGTTTTCTGTGGGGTCAACAGTTCCACAAATAAAACCTATTCCAGATTCATTTCCCAGGCCAAACACCAACAATGAGAAATCCACTAAACCTTATCGTGATAGTATTCCTGAACCATCTCTGATGCCTGATGTGAACCCTTCTCCAAGGCCTCGGGGAAAACAGAAGGAAACCATTCCGGATCCAGTTTCACAAATATCCCGATCTCTTGCATCCATGGAAGTACCACCTGTTATCCTACCAGAGATTCCAAATTATACTCCCAGGAGAAAGGCTGCAGAAAAGAGAACTACAAAGCGTGGGAGCGGTAAGGAGAAGAATCTCTTTAATCGGTATGGCAATCCCCTGGAGGTTCCAAAAGGACTTGATAAGGCGTTCAGGAGACTTTAAGCATGGGAGCTGTGGGTGCATGGTTCAGGTTTTTTGCAGGGATGTTTACCATTGCAGCTACGGTAATCTTCTCAGAGCCAATTTTTGATGTCATGGATGATTATGCCACCACCCTGGGAATATATAATCATCCTACTCTGGTGTTTGTGAGAGGAGCTCGTTATTATTCTCTTATCCTGGTAGGCATTGCACTCATGATCAGTGCGTTTGCCGAGTCAACTACTACTGAAAGCGGTGGATATTACAGGTGATTGTTTGAAGCTTAGACTATTTCCTGTTCTTGTCGTGTTGCTGCTCAGTATTAATATGGTGGCAGCCGAGGAATATCCCTATTATATTGATAACACTAATCTAACAACAGTTGTGGATATATCTGGCAGCAGCAATCTCACACTATATGTAGAAAAAATACCCGGCTATACTCCAAACGGCGAAGCAGTTTATACTTTTTTTGAGAACTGTTCAGGTGATTTCTCAGAATGGACAGGGCAAATAGAAGAAGGAACTGGCTCTTTTACAGGAAAAGGAAAAGTAGGGGGGGTATATTCTTCATCTTCTGATATGGCTCGTATAACAAATGAGCAAGAAGATGGCTTTATTTTAGAATTTGATTTTTACGGCGTTGCACCAAATTCATATGGTTGTTCTGTTGCTGTCGGGAGTACTGCAATAGATGATAACACAGCAGGTTATCTGCATCAATCATCTAGCAGTGGCCAGTTTTACTATAATGGTAACATGTTCTATGATGGTGTGATGAGCACTTGGTACCGTATAAAACTTGTAACTTCAAGTAAATCTAATCAGGTTTGGTATGTTTACGACATGGACGGCAACTTGTTAGGAACCTCTACAGAAGGTACAAACACAAGATCTGCAAATTATGTGAAATGGAAACAGAACTGGGTAACAAGTACATCAGTATATGAATATCTTGACAATGTAACTATTCGGCAGTACACTTCAAATGAACCGACAATTTCCGTTACTGACGCAGGAACGTATTATATTATTGAAATTCAAAATAATGAAGCGACCCAGCTCAATGATTATCAGATATCTGTACCAATCGTTGACATCGATATTAACACCACTACAGAAAGTATCAAAATCACAGATGAAGCCCCATATCCAGTGGTGTCTGTCTCCCTCATAACTCCTCTTAATGCCTCAATAACTTCTAATGGATCTTTGCAGTATAGTGTTTCAGGCAGTGGTAATCTAAGTACTATAGTGTATATTGATTCATCACCGATATGGTCAGGTGCAATTGATGAGGGTAATAATACATTATCCCCCTCTCTCTTACAAGGTGTGCATTCCTGGTATGTTAATGCATCATCCACCGTAGGAGCTAACACAACATACAATCTTTCAGACACATGGTATTTTACATATGACTCAATAGACCCTGCAATAAGCAGCATTGATATTGACCCGGATTACAACAACATAGCCGACGGCACAGTAGTACACACTAATATAGAATGGTCAGATACTAACTTAAAAAATGCATCGTTCTATGTAGATTATGGCTCCGGCTACTCCCTGGAAGAAAGCACCACATTCTCATCCACTACAGAATGGTTCAACACCACCATAGACACCACTGGCTATACAGGTGAGGTTATTAGTTGGTATCAGGTATCATATGATGAAGCCGGAAACAGCTATACATACAGCGACTCATTCAACGTGGTCCTGAATGCACTGAACATCTATGTCTATGATGAAACCACATCTAACTCGATTCTCCCTTCTTATGTAGTGATCTATAACGAAGATATCAGTAAAGAAGCCACAATCTCAGAAGCAACGAACATATCCAGTCTAAGTTACGACAGTCTATCGACTGATAAATATATAGTTCGTGTTTCTGCAGATGGTTACTATTCCAGGAACTCAATAATCTATGTGGATATAACCAGCCTTGCAGAGCTTAATGTATATCTCCCATCTGAGAATGAAACCGTCATATTCGACCAGTTTGTACTCACTGACAATACTGGTGCCTACAATGAGGGAGATTGCATTATAAGATTGGATAAGCCTCTCACAAATGGCACTGATACTGTATTCTCTTCATACTTTGACTTTGAAGGGATTACTTCCACTTACCTTATTGCAACTGATCAGTACATTCTCTACATCGAAACTCCTGACAGGACCATAAATTACGGATGGTTGACTCCGGATGCAGACGGTGTGATAGATATTGTGCTCAGTGATTCTCCTGTAGATCTAACGGAGCAATGGTTGAGCTATTCATTTAATCATGATGATTCCGGAGTGATTTCCCTTTCCTACGAGTCAACCCTGGAGATTGATAATTGCATGTTCTGGGTGAACGCCACAAACGGAACAAACTTATACACGGCTTCCAGTGCTACGGACTCAGGGAGCTTCACTTTTACAGGGGATATCAATAGTACCTATTATGTTGGTTTTGCTGCTCTGAGCGTTTCTGGAGAGGACATAGCAGTCACCAGACTTGTGACCTGGAGCGGTGATGGTGTACAACCGGAAAGACTGATATTATTGCCTGAGGACGCACCAGACTGGCTTTACAACCTTATCAGTGCAGGGATTGTTGTAGTCTCCATCTTGATTTTTGGCCAGTTCCGTGCTGATGTGGGCTGTGTTATAGGGGCTGCATTTGCAGGCTTGTTCTGGTATTGGGGCTGGCTGCAGGTCACTGGTATTGTAATAGCAATAGCTGTGATCATTGCAGTATCTGCTATGATGCATCGCTCCAGGAGGACCTGATAATGGTCTCCTTCAAGTCAGCTGTTACTGCCCTGATCCTGATTCAATTAAGTATTGGCATAGTGAACCTGACCGGCATATTTCCTGTTCAGGAGGATGTTGATGTTGTTCCACAACAAACGATCAATGATATGCGAGAGGACCTGAATCAAACCAGCAACGATGAAAACAATATCATTGATTACTTTGGAACACTTGGCAAGGTCGTTTACAGAGGTCTGTCTATGGCTGTCACATTTATCGGTTTCATCTTTACTGGAGTACCTACGATCCTGAAACTCTTCTACATCCCGGATGCCATTGCAGACCTGATAGGCTATGCGGTGGATGCCCTGGTGATCTTGGGAGTTGCATATAAACTGTTTAACAGAGGTGGATGATGTCGAACACTACGATACCAAGCTTCAACACAACGGGATTTAATGTCAGCAATTATCCCAGCATTATGAAATTCACCAATCTATCAAGCTATGATGCTTTCTTCACTCCTTTTACTGATGTCTGGATCAATCAGGTCTATGGTGATTGGTGGTGGCTCATAGTACTGTTTGTGACTGTAGGAATAACGCTGGTGAAATACCAGGAAGTATTTGCTCCGTCCCTTGTACTGTTGATAGTATCGGCTGTATTGACGAAGGCAGTGCCTGCGGAGGTGCAGGTCGTACTATATCTGCTCATGATCCTGGGATTACTGGGTGTTCTGTATGGATGGTTTGAGGGCCGTGGAGGATACTGATGTTTGTAATAGACGATAAAGGGGAGGCGAAAAGAGTTCGTAACGTGTCAGATATTGAAAAGATCAATAAAGAGCGATTGAATGTTTTTGATGAGAATGGCAAGATGCTTGCCAGGAAGATCTCAAAGAGTTTACTGATATCCAAGATGTTTGGAGGTAGATAAAATGCGTTTCATAAAACACTTTTTTAATGAACAGAAGAAGGAAAAAGCAATCAACAAGAAGCTAAAGACTGTAAAAGAGAACAAAGCCATAGCTGTAGAAAAAAAGCAGCTTGTGAATCTAGGCCTCTCAGAAGATGAAGCAGAGTTCAAGGCTCGTAAGAACTTGAAAAGAGCAAAGCAGAAAGAGACTGTCAATTCGGTTATCTCAGGCCTGAGCAATGCTGTAGATACTTTAGATATGGGCCCTGAAATACCAGCTAAGACACGACAACAAAAATCAAGTTCCAGGTCTTCAACTAAAAACAAATCGAAGAAAAAAGGAAGACCTAAACAAAATCAGCCTGGCCAAAAAGGTAGAGGAGGTTCAAATCCTTTGGAAATGGATCTTCCGGGGTTTGAGTTATAATCTCTATTTTAAATTGAAGAACATCCTCAATCTTGTAAATACTCCTCGTTGAACATCTTTGCCATGAGGACTACGTATGATATTAACAGAGGACCAATCACAATTCCCAGTAGTCCGAATAGGTTCAATCCGATTATCACTCCTATAATTGATTCAAGGGGGTGAATACTCCCGACTTTCTTCTGTATCAATGGCCGGAGGAAATTATCAACAGAACTAAGGAGTACACCTCCTATCAAAATGCCCAAAGCAGTAAAATAATCCTGTTGAATTAATTGAACTATTACTGCAGGTGCCCATATGAGTGTTGCACCGACTACTGGAAGGAAAGAGAGAAGAACTGCGACAAAGCCCCAGAGGAATGCACCCTCAACTCCAAGCAAAAGAAATGTCACTGTGAGTATTGTTCCCTGTACAAAGGCAATTATGCCCGAACTGATAAGTGTTGCATTAACAATGGACTTGAATTCATTTTTGAGGATTTCCGTATTCTTCCTGTTGAATGGTATTGCATTTTGAAGTTTAATTGAGTATGTTGACCCAACTCCTGTAAGCAGGTAGTACAGGAGGAAGTACATTATCACAAATTCAATAAGCCTTTGTCCCAGGCTTTGAATTGCATTTAAGAGCAGAATGCTAAAGAAATTGGCAGCTGATGCAATAACTTCTGTTATTTTATCTCGTATGCTAATCTCTACGGGTAATTTTTCAAGAGGCAGTTGATTGACATAGAGGCTTAATGAGTCTATATATTTAAGAATGGTATCCGTGTCAAACAGGATATTTTGCATCTGGAGGGCCACTATTGTTATGAGTATGTATAATGGGATCAATATTAAAATGACTGTTAGGAAGATGATCGTAAAAGCTGCTATGCTTTTGTTTAAGCTCTTTTTGTTTGTAAGGTATGTATATAGTGGTTTGAAGACCACATACAGTATGAATGCCCCGAAAAATGCATTGATGTAGGGGTAAAGGGCGTAAATAAGTACGGCTGCCATTACACTAAGCACCAGGAGTGCCTGTGGCATCTTGCCTGACTGTTTCATTACTTCCTTCATTATTGTCCCTGGTATTTAAGATTAATATCCATATATCGTTGTTATCTGATAACAACTATATCCTATTGGATAATTATTTTAGTCGATGGTATCAAAATATGTCGGCCTGTTTAGTAGAACTCTGGATAAGTGGAAGGAAGATGATGGTATCATAAATAGTGCCGCTCTTTCTTTCCATACAGTAATAGGCCTGCCTGCTCTTCTTCTTTTCACTCTGTTCTTAGGTAGTATTTTCCTGAAAGAGCAGATAATCGAGGCGGCCATCATTACGGATGTATCATTGTTTGCAGATGACGTTTCTATAAAAGCTTTGAATACGCTTTTCACACAGCTTTCTGTGAGCAACTCTCTTAGTGTTAGTGCTATTGTCAGTTTCTTGATATATCTATGGAGTGCAGGCAATATTTTCCTTCAGCTTCAAAAGATGATCAATAAAATGTGGGGTATGGAGTTTTCTAACAGAAACTGGCTTCATCGTTTTCTCCGTAAAAGGTTCTCAGCTCTTGTTGCAGCTCTTGCCTTTGGGATGCTTGTGGCCATGAGTACAGTATTTGAACTGATATTCTTTGTCATTTCTGATAATCTGGAAGCAACTCTTTCAATTTCTACAGGCGCTGTCAAATATGCAAGCTTTTTGATCAATTTTGCTACACTGATCGTTCTTTTCATGTACCTTTTCAGAATGCTTCCTGAGGCAAATATTGACTTAAAATATGTTTTTACAGGTTCACTACTAACAGTTATCTTGCTTACAATGGGCAAATATATGATGGGTATTTACCTATCATACAGTAATGTTGCTACAGTATACGGAACAATAGGTTCGATAATTGTCATTTTCCTTTGGGTCTATATGTCTTCTATTATTGTTACTTTCATGGCAGAATTCATAGGGGTCTATTCTGAATCCGATCGATAAAGACAATCTAATAATTGTGGATTCTGTATTTTATATAGTATATTTCTTTGTATAATTGGTGTGTTTTGCGGCTAGTGTGAATCTTTGTGATATTAATACTGCACAATCATACACTGGATTATCGGGTATAGTAGGCATGTATGATTTTTTATTAAATTTTCATACGTGTGTTTGGTTGCTTATTTTTCAACCTACATTTTAAATGTATGATAGGAACATATAATTATTATTCAATATTATATGTATGAAGGGAGTGCATAAAGTGAATTGGAGACAAATTGATTTTAAAAAATTAGTGATTTCAATCGCCTTATGTCAGATAACAGGCATACTTGGCGGAATCTTCACTTACAATTCCATATCTACGTGGTATGCATCACTTGTGAAGCCATACTTCGTTCCTCCGGGCTGGCTTTTTTCAGTGGTCTGGCCTCTCCTTTATCTTTTAATGGGTATTGCTTTTTATATTATATGGCAAAAAGGGTGGCAGATAAGAAAAGTAAGAACCGCAATGTACGTATTTAGCATCCAGCTATTTTTGAATTTACTCTGGTCCATTTTGTTTTTCGGACTTCGTTCTCCCTTCATGGGTCTAATTGACATCGTGCTTCTCTGGATAGTTATCGTATTGAATATTGTGCTCTTCTATAGGATCTCAAAACCCGCAGGTATGCTTCTAGTACCATACATCCTCTGGGTATCATTTGCAACTATGCTTAATTATTCGATAATGATATTGAACCTTTGAAGTTTACAAGGTTTGTTCATATAAGTCTGTGGATTAAAAATCTCTTTTATAGTATATCTCTCAGAGCATTAGCTGCCGCATATACGCTTCCAATACCGCCAATATAGTTTGCTATGCGAACAGCTTCCATTATTTCTTCTTTTGTTGCTCCTTCGTCCATTGCCTGCATTGCCAGTATCTTTACCCCATCCACAGCTCCGTGTTCAGCATCAAGTGCCAGGGCTATGAGGTACTTGTATTTTAGTGGAATGCTGCCTTGCGAAAGTGCATTTTCACGTGTTGCTTCTATTATATTAAAAAAATCGCTGTCTTTTTCCTGAATTATGTTTAGTGGGTGTCCTTCCATTATTTCTCCTCCTTTTATTTACACATAATCTTTTTTGTCTTGTATTTTGACCATAGGATATTGTGTTTGTCTTGTATTTTATTTTTTACCTTTATTTTTTGCTTTTGTCTGGTCTTTAGCTTCAAAATGCTTATATATGACCGTGGTCATTTATGACCATGGTCATTTATACTTGATGAACAAACGAGGTAGTATGTCCCTGCGAGAGAAAAAGAAACAGGAAACCAGAAATCGAATTTTTGATGTATCGGGTAAATTGTTCAAAGAAAAAGGTTTTGAGAACACCACAGTTGGCGAAATAACAAAAGAAGCTGGTATAGCTAAAGGCACGTTCTTTAATTATTTTCCAACAAAAGAATCACTTCTGTTTTACTTTAAAAAGCAAAAAGAGGAGCTGATCTTCAATATAGTGGAAACTCAGATGTCTTTGGATGTGCCTGCAAAGGAGAAGATCATGAATTTCTTCGTTCTCCTTGCAGAGAACTATGAAAAGGACAAGGAACTCACAAGACTATTGTTCTTTGAACATAAGCGGCTTACGATGGCTTCCAGTCAGCGTTCTGGTAAGAAAGAGCACGGTCATCAGAGGTTTATCGATATACTCTGTGATTTTCTCAAAGAGGGTATGCAAAATGGGGAAATCAGGAACGAAATTGACCTTAAAATCGCATCAGAAAGTCTGAATGCTATCTATTTCCACTCACTTATGATATGGTTACATTCGGATAATGATGACTCTTTTTCCAGGGATATATCAGCAAAGATCGATCTTTTATTCGAAGGAATCGGGGAATAAAAATGTTTGCAATTATAGTTGAAGATCTTACTAAGAAATTCGGTGATTTCACCGCCGTAAACAACCTTTCTTTTAACATAAAGAAAGGTGAGGTATTCGGTCTGCTCGGTCCTAACGGAGCCGGGAAAACCACTACCATGTCCATGCTTTCAACCATGCTCAAACCAAGTTCTGGAAAAGCATCTGTCAATGGATATGATATACTGAAAAACGAAGATGATGTCCGTAAATCAATTGGCATAGTATTTCAGGACCAGAGTCTTGATGAGGAACTTACAGCTTACGAGAATATGGATTTTCATGGAAGATTGTATCGTATTCCTAAGGACATCAGGCAAAAAAAGATAATGGAACTCCTTAAACTGGTGGAATTGGATGAGAAAAAAGACAATATTGTGAAAACATATTCTGGCGGTATGAGGCGGCGTCTGGAAATTGCAAGGGGACTGTTGCATGAACCAAAAGTTCTTTTCCTGGACGAACCCACCCTTGGCCTTGACCCACAGACAAGGAATCACCTTTGGGACTACATAGAGAAATTGAACAAAGAAAAAGGTATTAGCATTATTCTGACCACGCATTATATGGAAGAGGCTGACAAACTCTGCCATAGGATAGCCATTATAGATAAGGGTGGGATAGTGGCCATGGACACGTCTGAAAAATTGAAAAATGATATTGGAGGAGATGTAATCACTATAGTCTCTTCAGGACATGCTGATCTTTATTCAGTTGTTAGGTCCTTGCCGGAGATCGAAAGCATTGAGGTGCATGATTCCTCTCTCGTCATTGGTTTGCAAAATGCGGAAAAGCATGTTGCACAGATAGTCACTATGGCTTCAGAGAATGGTATTCCTATTGATTCGATATCCATTCATAAACCAACCCTTGAAGATGTGTTCCTGCATTTTACGGGTAGGAGTATCAGAGAAGAGGAAGCCAATGGAAAAGAACAGATGCGTATGATGAAAAGGGCAAGGAGATGATGGAATGGATATAGTTTACACTATATGGCTAAGGAATGTGAAACGATTTATTCGTTCAAAAAGCAGAATCTTGGGTAGCTTAGGTATGCCTGTGTTTTTCCTTCTGGTCCTTGGATTCGGCCTGAATTCCGTAGTCGTTCTTCCAGGTATGGAACAGGGATACATAGGCTTCATAATTCCGGGGATCATTTCCATGAGCGTTCTTTTCACTTCGGTGTTCTCAGGTATACAGATAATATGGGACAAGCAGTTCGGTTTTCTGAAAGAGACGCTGGTTGCACCGGTCTCAAGACTTGAGATCATGCTTGGTCAGACATTTGGAGGGGCTACCACAGCAGTAATACAGGGACTCATGATTTTTGTCCTTTCATTGTTCATGGGACTTAAGATTAGCAGTATCTCTGGATTTGCAATAGCAATTATTTTCATGGTGCTGATTGGGATATCATTCACAGCATTCGGGATTGCCATAGCTTCAAGAATGGATGATATGCACGGTTTCCAGCTCATAATGAATTTTGTGATCTTCCCGATATTCGGATTATCCGGTGCCTTGTTCCCCATCGACAGCCTGCCAGCAGGAGTCAGGTTCCTTACATTACTGGATCCTCTGACTTATGGAGTTGAAGGTATCAGGTATGGACTTCTCGGCAGTTCCCAGATAGATCCTGCAATAAGTTTTGTAGTCCTTTCAGGATTTACGGTAATGATGGTGGTAGTTGGTTCCTATCTGTTCAGGAAGATTAGTGTCTGATACATACATTAAACGGGTATGTTCAAATCTCTCTTATAATCCCGAAATTGTAATGCAATTAATATAAAAAAAGGTTGGGGGTCTAATATTCAGGCTCCCGGAGTATTTACGTTAGTTAGCTTTTTTTGTCCTTGGATGGTAAGGGTCAGATGGTGAATTTCATTGTATTGCAGCGTATTCTTCCGATAAAGTAATCAGAAGGTTCTATTTCTCATGTGGACTATAGTAGGTTTACAATCAAAAAACAGTTTAATTATTTTTAAAATACTTTCATATGCGTCTCTTATGGTGGAAAGTAATATTCCAGTACTTTTTTATATTAGTAACTTTATATTATGTATGACTCTGCAAGCTCTCTAATTTTACAATTGTGCAAGATGATTAGTAGAAGCTTGTTTACTGGTTAGAAGTGAGTTCATGAACAAATTATTGTTGTTTGATTGTGCTGGAAAACAGGATTCTATGCTCAAATCAAGGCTTGCGGAAATGGAATGTACGGTATTTTCATTATTAACATCAAGCTTAGTTAATCCTGATGATGTTCATGTCATGGGAAATGATAGTGTCTTTTACTCATACGATGAAATGGAGTTCAATGCAAAGTTTGATGCTCTGTTTACTAGCTCACTATTGAATAGCACTCTTTCCGAAAACATGGATGTTTCCCTATTTGGTGATGGGGAGTATGTTGGCAATATTATTACGGAGGGTTTGTGAAATGAAGGATGACTTTTCTATTCAAGAGAAAGCGCTGGACATAGCTTATGAGCATGCTCCAAATTTGATTTTGATAGTCGATCATAACTTTCGAGTGGAGCGCATCAATAGGATTGGCGTTGAAACCATAGGAAAGGACCCTAAGGATATACTTGGGTTCGCATTAGGGACTATATTTTCATGTGTCAATTCATTTGGAGGGGATGGGTGTGGCACAAATCATAATTGTGTTACCTGTTCTATTCGTGCTATCATTGCTGAGTCATTTAGGTTAGGTTCTGATTTTCATAAAATTGAAGGAAGTATGGATACTCTTAGTGATGATGGTGTTGTTTCAATTCATAAATTCCTGGTTTCTACTGTATATGTGAGTTCACAGGACAATGATAAAGTTCTTTTGTACCTTGATGATGTTACTGAGCGAAAAAAAGCTGAAAAGACCATAAAGGAAAGTGAGGAACGTTTCCATGCCCTGTATGAGAATATACCGGGTGGAACAATGATAATCGGCAAAGATTATACTATAGAAGATGTAAACCAGCGGACCTGTGAGGTTACCGGGTACGAAAAGGAAGAATTGATCGGCCAGTCCTGCGATATTTTATTTCCCGGATGCTCATTATCCAGGCAATGTCCCTTATCAGAGGATGATCTTGATGGTGTCCAGTGTATGGATACGACTATCATATGCAAGGATGGCACAAAGGTCCCGATACTAAAAAACACAAAGAAGATCTTCATTAATGGGGAAAAGTATATCCTGGGGATTTTAGAGGACATATCTGATTTGAAAGAAGCAGAAAGGGCTACAGCCGATGCAATGTTCCTTGCTGAAGAAGCAAACAGGATCAAAAGCGAGTTTATTGCAAACATGAGTCATGAGCTTCGAACGCCTTTGAATGCCGTAATTGGTTATTCTGATCTTTTGCTAGAAGAGTCCTTTGGGGTGCTCGGTTCGCAGCAGAAAAAGTCCTTAAATCATATTTCTAATAGTGGGAGGCATCTCTTGAAATTGATCAATGACATTCTTGATATCTCAAAAGTAGAATCTGGAAAAATGGAATTGTATTATGAAGATTTCTTTGCTAGTGAAATGTTCATGACAGTCTTGAATATCATTTCTCCTCTTGCAAGGAAAAAGAACATAAAACTTGAAAGTTCTATTGTTCCTGATAACTTATTAGTAAATGCTGACAAGATCCGGTTCAAGCAGATATTGTTCAATCTTGCAAGCAATGCAGTGAAGTTTACTTCGGATGGCGGTTCTGTTCTATTAAAGGCACACAAAAGGGATGATATAATGAAGTTCTCCGTGATTGATACTGGTATAGGCATCTCATCTGATGATGTTGGTAGGTTATTTCTTCCTTTCCAGCAAATCGATTCTACTATTTCAAGAGAATATGATGGTACAGGCCTTGGACTATCACTTGTAAAAAAATTCGTTGAAATGCATGGCGGGATGGTGTCAGTTGAAAGTGAGCCTGGCCAGGGTAGTAACTTCAGTTTCAGTATTCCTCTGGGTGACAAACACTAGTCTTTCCTAAGCCAAAAGTTCTTTGTCGAAATTCTCGATAAGGGCATTCATTTTATGGTACCATTCGTCAACGGTCCTTTTTATCATTAGTTTTACTTTCTGGGGCTCGATGGCGACATACTCGTAGTAGTAACCTCCGATATCAATGGATTTTGTTTCCCTGTATACCAGTCCTGCTGAGATCAGATTCTGCAGGGAGCGATAAGCTGTGCTTCTTTCTCTTTCAAGTAAGTCTCCCAACTGCTCTGCTGTCATAGGTCCGTTTTCAAGAAGTTTTTTGTAGGTACTTATGTCAAGTTCTTTCAGGCCAAGAACACATTTGGCCATATCTTCGCATTTGCAGTCGGCTCTTAACATTTCAGGAATTGAACTTGCCATGTTTTTTCCTCAGATATTTTATAATAAGTTTTAATGATGATGATGATGATGATGATTGTACAATTTGCACAAAACCGCTTAAAGATTGCGTCAATTATATATATAGTTTGCCGGAATACTCCTCTTCTTGACTCCCATAATACCTGAGAATGAACGTTCCGATAAGCCTTTGGATACTGCTGACCTGATCTATCACCCTGACATGATACGTGCCAATGAATGGGTGCTCAATGAATACGAAGCTCCTCATAGGGATGTGTGTATCTTTGTTCCCTGTTCCAAGAAGAAACCGTATCATGAAAGCCCTTCGCATAAGATATTCGACAGGTTGATTTTTAGTATCCTGAAACCCGAAGATGTACACATAGTTGTTTTCGGGACATGTGGGGTAACTCCCAGGGAGTTAGACACGGAATATCCTTTCATGGATTATCAGTTCATAATGGGAAAATGTAGTGTGGCAACGGTAAAACGTGATTTTATTAAGATGGAAAGTGAGCGTCTGGCAACTTATCTCGAAAAGACCCGGGACAATTATAAGCATCGAATAGCCTATTGCATCGGGGATTTCAGGAAAGCAATGGAAAAAGCGCTTGAAATGACTGATGTTGAGGTAGTGCTTGTTCCAAAGGAATATACGGTCAACGCACATGTCCAGCCGGGGAAGAAATTCATTTATGGAAGTCTTAATCAGGCAAGTTATCTTCAGGACTTTTCAAATTCAATTGCAACCATTATCGGAAAAGAGTCAAAGAATCCTGATTTTGATGATGGCGAAAAAACCAATGACAATGATTGGTATTTATTGTAAAACTTATTTTGTAACTATTCAGCCTGATAAAAACGCTATCAATAACAATCTTGACAAAAAGTTGAAACGTAAATTTCATTAGGATCATTTATTTTGATTGTTGCTATTGATTGCTTTTTTGATTGTTAGATTGTTAGTGAGCAGACATCTCTATTTCGATGAAATCAGTACCAATAGGCAAATCGTGCCAGGCTGAATAGTTACCTTATTTTTAAAAAGAAATGAAAACGTGGCTTCAATTGCCACTATTATTCAAGGTATGGGGATTGTGCCAGAACGGACATGCCATTATCCGATATATTAAGGACACGTACTTCATTGATTGTGCCGGAACCTCTCATCTTCATAACATAAATAGATCTCTGAAGATTGTTTCCTGCAACTATGCGTCCAAGTTTTATAACAGAATCCGCTCCGTATTCAACCATTTCGTCAAGGCCATACATTGCTCCTACGGTGATGACTGATGTAACCTCATGTTTACGGAATACGCTGAAAACATCGTCAATAAGTGTCCTGAGCTTGTAGTTGGATTCAATGGCCAGAAAGAGTGCCTCGATAGAATCTATGAAAATACGTGTTGGTTTTGCTTCCTCAATCTTGCTTTCTACAAGCTTCTTAAAACTCTTGATAAGTTCTGATGGTGCTATTTCAACACTTTTCTGAAGGCGGAGGCTGGGGTCAGTAATGTCGACAAAAGTGAGCTTTCCTTCCTTGACATACTCTTCAAGGTCCCAGTCAAAAGATGTCTTCATTTCCCTTACAATTGATTTTGATTCTTCGGAAGTGATGATACACATGACATTCTCGCCGTTCTTTACTCCTTCAACGAGAAATTGTGTTCCGAAAATTGTCTTACCTGTACCGGAGTCTCCGGAAACTACATTCGCAGTGCCTGCAAAGAATCCCCCGCGAAGCATTTCATCCAGTCCAGGTATCCCGGAATTAACTCTCTCTGATGGGTCGGCATCTGTCATATTAAACCACCTGTTAGTGTATATTAAATATCTAATTTATAATCCCAAACTTCTTGAATATAAGGATTCGATATATACTTTCACTCAAAAGTATATGATGATTATCACTAGTACTTTCTTGAGCATAGTTTATTATGTTATCCTAATATAAAAACGCACGTATTTAATTTTATTTGCTAGCATTACTTACTCTCTCATAATTCAAAAAGCAACTAGGCGTGAACTATTTGTATTATTGAAACCAAGTGCGTACTTATAAAAAAGATACAGGATGCTGTTTGTTTTATTCACGGAAGATTATTATGAAATCAAGAATGGATTTGAACAAAGATAAACAAGAATTACTGGATGATCTTATTTCTGGTAAGATTTCTTTTCATAAACTGGATAGTCTGACGGACAAACAGACTGCTGTTATGATCAGGAGATATGCTCTTGAGAAAACTTCCGGATTTAATTTTGATCATATACAGAATTTCTCAATAGATGTTGAAGATGCAGGCAAAAGAAATATAGAGAACATGATCGGAGCTATTCAGATTCCCTTGGGGGTAGCTTCTCCGTTAAAAGTAAACGGTGAGTTTTCGGATGGTATATTCCAGATACCGCTTGCCACTACCGAAGGTGCATTGGTTGCCAGTGTGAATCGTGGCTGCTCGGTAATCACTAATTCGGAAGGGACAGACGTACGCATTTTCCAGGACCAGATGACAAGGGCTCCGGTCTTCAAGCTGGATAATGTGGTTAAGGCAAAGGAGTTTGCAGAATGGGTAAAAAGACCTGATATATTTGCCCAGATGAAAGAAAAGGCCTCTGAAACCACAAGGTTTGGAATACTTCTTGATGTCGAACCTTATGTTACCGGAAACACTGTTTATCTGCGTTTTTCATATGATACCAAGGATGCAATGGGCATGAACATGGTGACTATTGCAACCGATACGTTGACAACACTGATCGAGGATGAGTTTGGTGCCATACCTGTATCCCTTTCGGGTAATATGTGCATTGATAAGAAGCCGGCTGCAATTAATACTATCCTAGGAAGGGGAAAGACTGTTGTTGCGGATGTCACAATACCCGGAGAGATTGTCAGCAAGCGTCTCAAGTGCAATCCTGAGACAATGGTGGAGGTCAATTACAGGAAAAATCTCCTTGGCTCTGCACGCTCCGGTGCCCTGGGATACAATGCCCACGCTGCGAACATAATCGCGGCAATGTTCATCGCCTGTGGCCAGGATGCGGCTCATGTGGTTGAAGGCAGTACAGCTATTACAACAATGGAACTCACAAAGTATGGGGATCTTTATTGCTCGGTAACCCTCCCGGCCCTACCTGTAGGTACTGTGGGAGGTGGTACAGCTCTTGGTCCGCAGACTGACTGCCTGAATCTTCTGGGCGTGAAAGGCTCGGGTACTCCTCCGGGCACTAACTCCAGGAAGTTTGCAGAAATAGTAGCCTCAGCAGTGCTGGCCGGTGAGATATCACTCGTAGGTGCACAGGCAGCCGGACATCTTGCCAGGGCGCATGCAGAACTTGGCCGATAAAAATATTAAATTACCGTTACAAAGGGATTTTCTCTGTATCCCTTTGTAATAATTCTACTTTTTCCGGTCAAGGAAGTAAGCAATTGCAAAGAATCCAATTGCTGCAAAAATAAGAATTATCCAGTTTGATTTTTTGCTGTTGTCTATTTCAGGAATATCTGATTCATTCATTCCGTCTTCTTCTGCCTGGTCAGGTGTACTTGCCAGAAACATCTCGTCATTTTCATTTGAATCAGCATCTTGCCTGATGTTAGATGTGGACACTTCATCTTGTATCGGAATATTGTTGAACCCATTTTGAATATTATCATCTGCACCGGTTATAGTTATTATCGAATCAAATGTTGTTGCTGGTAATTCTTCTCCCCGTTGGTTCCCAAGCACGAGATTTGTGATTCTGAGCTGACAGGGGCCATTTTTTGATTGTGCCTCGAGCGTGACCGTGCAGAAGATGCCTTCATCTGTGACACCTTCTCCCTTAATCAGTGAGCTGTATATCTGTGAAACCGTTCCTGTTGATTTGCTGATGGTTCCAGGGTTGAATATCACTGGTGCATCACTATTTGCAAAAAAACTTCCTTCTTCAATGCTATTGATGGCTACAAGAGAGCTATCGTATGTAAGGTCAAATTGCAAACCATAGATCGGTGTGTCCGGTTTGATATAAATATCAAATTCAAAAGCTTCTCCTGATTTCACTTCTTGTGCAGAAGGAATTATGTTGACACTCGTGGCTGCAATTGCCATTCCTGAAAAAAATATAAGGTATGATGCGATAAAGATTGCATATATTACAATCTTTGTTGGTGATTTTCGCATGTACGTTTTCCTGTTTTATTCCAGTTTATTTTTTGCTTTTTTCAGCAATTTGGAACATTCATTCATTTTCTCTGCTGCCATTTTTATATCTTCAGCTATTTCCTTATAGCCTGCTGTCTCGATTTTTGTAGCCCATTCGCTGAAACTCTCACTGTGGCTTTCGTTGTGTTCTATCCAGTGTCCAATAAGATGTTCAAGTTTTGGCTTATCAAGTTCCATTATAATATCTCCGGATATATTTTGTTATTTTTAAATTTCACGAGGGTCAGTAATCTCACCGGTAAGTGCAGAGGCAGCTGCAGTCGCAGGTGATGCAAGATAAATGTAGCCACCGGTTCCCATTCTTCCTTTGAAGTTCCTGTTGGCTGTTGAAATGCATACTTCATCTTTACCGATAACTCCCATATGGCCTCCAAGACATGGCCCGCATCCTGGTGAGCCAATCGTAACTCCGGCTTCCAGAAGAATCTCTATTGTACCGTTTCTGACGGCCTCTATTAGAATATTACGTGATGCAGGTATTGCAATAGTTCTGATGGCAACCTTTTCTCCTTTGAGGATGGATGCGGCAACTTCAAGGTCCTCAAGTCTGCCATTGGTACAGGTTCCTATAAATGCCTGATCGAGTTTTGTAGGTTTGATGTCAGATATATCGCTAACATTGTCAACCTGGTGCGGGATGGCAATTTGCGGTTCAATTTCATTTGTATCGAAGTCGTATTCTTTTGAATAGACTGCATCCTCATCAGCGTAAACCGAATCGTATTCAACGGCTGCAATATCTTCAATAAAATCAAAGGTTGTCTTGTCAGGGGGAATTATGCCTGCTTTTGCTCCCATTTCAATTGCCATGTTAGAAAGGGTCATCCTGCCTGACATGGAAAGGGCGTCTATTGTGCTTCCATAGAACTCGGCAGCCTTGTAGGTTGCACCGGCAATTCCAAGGGTGCCTATTATTTTGAGTGTAAGATCTTTTGCATATACTCCCTTGTTGAATTTACCTTCAGCATTTATCCTGATACTTTCAGGTACCTTGAACCATAGTTTTCCGGCTGCAAAAATTTCTGCCATGTCCGTGGCTCCGACACCGGTTGCAAATGCTCCGAATGCTCCGTAAGTGCAGGAATGTGAGTCTGCTCCGACGATGAGTTTACCTGGCAATGCAAATCCATTCTCTGGGAGCAATTGGTGGCATATACCTTCGCCTATATCGTAAAAGTTTTTGATGCCCTGATCTTTTATCCATCCGCGGATATCATGCTGTAATGCGGCAGTAGTATCTGTATTTGCAGGTGTGAGGTGGTCAAATGGTATTATTATTTTTTCAGGGTTCCATACTTTATTTTCTTCCATTTCCCTGAAAGCTCTTACAGCAAGGATGCTTGTTCCATCATGTGCCATGGCAAAATCTACATCGGCTATAACAAAATCGTTCGCCTTCGCTTTTTTTCCTGATGCACGGCTGAATATTTTTTCACTTATAGTGCTCAAAAGATTAACTCCATTCGTGTGACTGCGATAAGGATGTATACAACATCTATTATTAACTTAAAATCTTCGATAGGAACAATTGTTTGTTATAGGGTGATATAATGTTCCCTGTAAAAAAGAGTTTGTGCTGTCATTGGCAGCAAAAAGCAAAAAAGATATTATGCAAGTCTTTTCAGCTTTTCAATGTTATTGAGGATATATCTGCTTTCAAGAAGAATTTTTTGTTCTATATTATAAACTATTTGTTCAAGTGGGGTGACAAGTCTGTAAAGTTTAACTGGTCTACCCTTGCCTTCAGTTTTCTTTTCTTCTCTTATGTTCACCCAGTTATTATCTTTGAGGTATCTCATTGCAATACTTACTTCAGGTTGCCTGAGGTTGGAGTTCTTCTCAATCTCGCGTGAGGTGATCTCTTCCCCGCAGGAAAGACAGGCGAGGGTTAAGGCTACAGTTCTATTTATGTCTAATTTTCTGAGCAATTCTACGATCTCATATTCTTTTTCACTCATACCACTGGGTTTTTTGTCTCTCATGTAAAATCACCTGATTATGTGTAATAAATTTAGTTTTTGTTTTTTTGAATTTCTGCCATTAAAAATACAACATTAGGTAATGCTTGTGTAATGATATTTTTCGAATGGCTTGCCCTTTTCTTTGAAAGGTTAATTTTGTAATTTTTTTACTTGATAACAATTACTATTATAGCATGCTATAATATATTAATATTTTTTATATTAGAATATTAAGTCTGAAACATCTATTTTTTATGATATACTATTGACTATGCACAGGGCAGAGAACCAGAGCCTTAGCTAAAATAAGCGTGAGATGTTTTTAAATTTTTAATTAAGTGTGTGCTTAAAGTAAGAGGAATGATTCTGAAAAAATTAATTATTGATCTTGGAAAACTATAGACTGTGCAATACCAGATGACGCTTCTGAAGCGCGAATCGAAGTGCATCACTACGCTCAGCACCACAATAATAGTAAAAAAACATAATTAATCAATCAAAACCAGCATCAGAAAGATAATTATTAATGGTGGGCCCGCTGAGATTCGAACTCAGGACCTCACGGTTATCAGCCGTGCGCTCCACCTAGCTAAGCTACGGGCCCAATGCGATTATGATGTTCGTTGATGATGTTCTTCATCACGCGACACTCCAAATACGCATACAGATACTTTAATATTTCGCTTGAAAACAGAAATCTGCCCTTAATTTGTTTAGAATGATGAAAGTACATACAAGTTTGCAGCGATAGGTTTATGTCAGATAATGTGATTTAAGACTTGATATTTCGGGCTGGTAGATCAGGGGAAGATCGCTACCTTGGCATGGTAGAGGCCTCGGGTTCAATTCCCGACCAGTCCATTAAATTATTTTTGCAGTCTTTTTGTTTTTATTGCGTTTTTGTTGTTATTTCTCAGTGCGTTAGCAATGTGTCCGAATATATGCATATCTCTTGGTGCGTGCTGTGGTATGTGTTCATGAACTTTTACAGGACTTTGGTGCTTTTCTATGTGGTATAACAGCTTATCTAAATGCTCATTTAATGCCAACTACCAATTATTTCATTAAAAATCAATAAATGAAATGTAACGCAGGGGCATTAAGGTATCTTTGTTATGGAATGTGTGGAAAATACTGTATTTGATGAGGGTGATGTTAAATTTGAAGCAATGAGTAATTATATAATGCTTCATTTGGGCAATGTTCTGTTTATGGAAACAAAAATTACGTTTAAGGGTGTGGTGGGAATACCACATATTGAAAGTTAAAAGGAGAGTTGTAGCGTGCCATCATTATACCTTGTATCCTGTCGCATTTTTGAAGATGAGCTGGTTCACATATTCGAAGAGGAAGATGCGAATTCTCGCCTGATAATGATTGAGAACGAAAACATCGAAGTAATTAAAGAGAAACTAAATGATGTTTCCATAGAGTATGAGGTAATATCACTCAATGACGTGCCTTCAAAGCTCGGCCAGACTGATGATTTTGTAGTTGTCCTGAATATTCTTGAGTTTGCACTGGACGCTGATCCTCAACTACTGAAAGAGAAGGTCTACCGCACCATTGAAGAAAACGGTGAACTGTTTGATGGTATTCTGGTCTTTTATGGACTGTGTGGCAACGTGCTCGGCTCACTGGAAAAAGATTTCAGTTACCTGGGAGTCCCAGTAAGGATACTCAGGGACATTCATGGCAATATTGTAGATGATTGTATCTGTGCTGCCTTTGGGAACAGGGAGGCTTATGTTGAAGCCATGAAAGGTGAAAATAAAGGTGAAGGGACATACTTCCTTACTCCGATGCAGGCAGCTAACTGGAGAGAAATGCTTGTTCTTGCAAAACTGGCTCCAGACCCTGATAATACTGAAATGATGAAAATGGTCTTTGATTACTCTGGCTACAAAAACGTCGGAAAAGTGGACACCGGCTTATATTATGAAAAAGAATTCCACGAAATTGTGGACGAATTTGCTACCCTCTTCGATCTTGAAAAAAAGCTGTTCACAGGTTGCACGAAAATAGTCGATGAGAACTATCATTCTATCAAGAAAGAGATTACTAACGGATATTCTATAGAAAGGGTAGCTAACAAGGACTAAACAGGCTGTACCTTATTTTAATTTATTTTATTTTTAAACAACCTTTTACATTATACAGTAGTGTGTACATAAGAGAACAATCATTAAATAATATATACTTTTATGAACTGTGACACGGTGTGGACCTTTAAGAAATCTTGTTCTCTTCCAAAGGGTAAATTAAAAATTTCAATGTGAACGAGAAACAAAAACCCTTTCCAGTATCATCACTGGACATGGGTATGCTCTTTATATTTTATTGTGCCTCTATAGCATAGGTACACTTTTCGTGAGTCTTGTCTATAATGGCTTTATTTTGTCTAAGAAAACAACGATCAATAAAAAATATAATTTTTAAAAAAGTGAATAACCTGTCAGAAGGTGGTTATTTTCATTTCGATTTTATTATGGATATAATTGTACCATTGCATTGCTTCCATAGGTAGTTGGAAGAATAAAGTCTGCATTTGCTGATGCCCCTGCTTCTGGTGTAAGTACCATATTTACGGACGTACGTGGTACAAGGTTGAGCCCTGAATCTTGCAGTGAGGATGAAATATTGATTGAACTGAGGGTTGCATATCCCGTATCTGCGGAAGTCTGGGATGCAGTCGGTATATAGATTACAACAATATCGCCTGTAGTCATCACAGGAATTGATTGGGAAAAAGAGTCATCTTCATCTCTTATATCGTCAACTGAAAAATAGTTTTGTGCATTTACGTATGTAACATTTAATTCTGCATTGCCAATTGTTGTATTTTCTGTGAACAGCTTCTGTAAGTTTGCAGCAGCATCTGCGCTAAAACCAGACATGTTTCCCTGAAAATCGGAACGAGGTGATAAGCTGTTCCTGTTGCCAGCATGTACAAGATTATTGGACCTGAATCCATCTGTAATGGAGATGATAACCTGGTTTAGGTCTACAGGTTCACTGGCTGCATTAAGCCCCATTGTTAGTTTGAAAACATCAATCGTTGAAGACATATCAGTATCACTGTTCTCAGATCTGAATCCTTCTATATTATGTATCATTAGGTTTGAAGAAACTTCTTTTGTTGCTTCTTTTCCTGTAGATAGTGCATCCTGTTGCAATACTCCTGATGTCTGAATTAATACAGATGCTGCAACTGCTGCGACAAGAACCATCGCAATAAAGATTATCAGGGTGCCGATTCCGATTTGTCCTTTTGTAGAAGACTCCCATTTTTTGTTAGAATTTATAGAATTCATCGATTTTCACCGGGAATGTTAGTGGCTAACAGTGCATTAGTTGCACATATACATGTATATTGTTTTTTATATATTTATATTTTACTTAAGCCTAAAACAGAATATGCGTCAATAGTGCCGACAAATATCTATGGGGGTGTTTTCAGTAATCTTATATACCTTAAAGAATCACATCCGTATACTCATAAAAATTATTAGTTATATATGAATATTAATTTTCCAATTATGAATATGTAAATGAAATATAGGTGGTGGTCATTTGAAAAAAATACTATTATTTGTTCTGGTGATATGTGTTCTCTTTGCTTGTGGTTGTGCAGAATCCGATAATTCTCAAACGGTTAAGACTGGGGATTATGTTTCTGTAAATTATACTGGTAGTCTTGAAGATGGAACAGTGTTCGATACTTCCAGAGCAGACGTTGCTATGGCAGAAAATCTCTACAATCCTTATAGGAGTTATGAACCATTGCCCTTTATAGCCGGTGCAGGCCAGATGATCAAAGGATTTGACGATGCTGTAATGGGGATGGCAGTTGGTGAAAAGAAAACTGTTACAATACTTCCGGAAGATGGTTATGGTGCGTATTGCCCTGAGCTTCTGATACCCGTGCCTGTGGGTGAATTCCAATCTGCGAACATAACGCCTGTCATAGGTCAGAAAGTAACTTATCAGAGTCAGCCTGTAACAATTGTCAACATATCAGAGGAAAACGTCACTCTTGATTGTAATCATAACCTTGCAGGTAAAACCCTGATATTCGATATTGAGCTGGTCTCAATAGAAAAAGCCTGATTCAAGTGGTTTGCTCATGGAAAAAGAAGAAAGGATCGTTGTGGTCCTTCTATGCATGGCTGTCCTGTCTCTGACAATAGCTTACGCCACCTTTTTTTCAGGTGATGGTGACGGTAGTGTGGGAAGCTTCAGTTCTTCTTCACTGCCCGGTGAAGATGTTCGATTTGAGGGAGATGTGCTTTCAAAACGTTTTACTTATTCAGGTGGTCATCTTTTAATGGATGTTGATTATGGGTCAGGAGTAGTCAAAGTTTTTGTACCTTCAGCTAATGGTGCAAATGATGTGGACTCACAAATAGGTGAAAACGAATATGTGGTGATAGTTGGTATTGTGGGGGAGTATGAAGGTGAATTGGAAGTAGTGGTTCAAAATAGTGAGGATATTATTCTTTTAAAGTAAATTGTTTGGGCTATACGTTAATTAGTCGCTAATGATATATGCAAAAAATCACCTCATACTAGAACATGAAAGCCTGTATTATGTGTGGGGGGGAAGGGACCAGGCTGCGCCCTTTGACATTCGCAAGACCAAAACCAAGCATTCCTATATTGAACAAACCTTCAGTTGTACACCTGATAGAACATCTCTGTAAAGAAGGGTTCAGCGATATCGTAATAACTCTTGGATATATGGCTGACAAGATCGAAGAAGAACTTGGAGACGGCCGTATTTTCGGTGTTCATATTGACTACGTTTATGAAAAGGAAAAACTGGGTACTGCAGGTGGAGTAAAGAATGCAGAGCAGTATCTTGGAGATGAGCCTTTTATAGTTCTCGGGGGAGACCATGTACTTAACCTCAATCTCAGGGAAATGTACCGGTTCCATGAGATGACTGATTCTCCTATTACAATAGGTCTTCTTTCTATCGATGATCCCCGGGAATTCGGTATAGCTGATATGGATGTAAACAACAAGATACATCGTTTCCTTGAAAAACCGGGTCCTGGTGAGATATTCAGCAATCTTGCAAGCACAGGTATCTATGTGTGCAATCCGGAAATATTCGATATGATACCTGCAAATACAAAATATGATTTTGCAAAAGATCTCTTTCCCGATATGCTGAAGAAGGATATGAAAATTAACGGCTTACTTGCACGTGGTAAATGGACTGATGTCGGAAACGCTGCTGCTTACAGGCAGGCTCAGCGATGGATGCTGGAAGCTTTACCTGGTACTACGATCGAAGGCCATTTTAAAACAAAGGATGCTCGCATAAAAGGTCCGGTTTCTCTTGGTCACAATGTTTCAGTTGGTTCTAATTCTGCTATTGTGGGTCCTATTGTCATTGGTGAGAATACGACAATCGGGGACAATGTCCTTATTGGTCCGTACACGACAATTGGGTCAAATTGCGTGATAAATAACGATTCAAGAATTCTTTCTTCCTATATATTCAATGGTGTGCTTATCGGTGAAAACTCTAATGTATCTGGTTCTGTAATCGATAATGGTACAAAAGTAGGAAATAATTGCAGCCTTGAAAATGGTACTGTTATTGGTCCTGCTGTTTTAATTGAGGATGATGTTACAGTTCATTCGGACGTGCGAATATGGCCTGAAATTAATATTCCGGCTAAGACCAGGGTCAAAGAAGATATTCTTAACGAGTCTTATATGTAATGCTTTCCTTGATTTATGTGATTGGGATATGAACAAGATTAAAAAATGGATCATAGTATCATTACTTATCAGCGTTTTTTCAGGCATAATTGTAGTACTTTTTACATTTGACTCTGGGACTATTCATGCTTTAATGGGAATAAAGCCTGAATATATACTTGCTGCAGCAGTTATTCATGCTATGACCTATGTGATCTGGGGCATGCGGACACGTTCTCTTTGTAAGGCTTTGGGTTACAATGTAAGCCATATTAAATCATTTGAGATCGTAACTTCCGCAACTCTCGCAGCATCAATTACGCCTTCATCTCTTGGGGGTGAACCTCTCAGGATCCACTTGCTTCATGGTCAGAAAATGCCTTTGGGAAAAGCCACCGCAGTGGTTCTTGGAGAGCGGGTACTTGATGGTATTCTGATTCTTACGCTGGCTCCTTTTTCTATCTATGTCATACGTGGTGTTTTGAAGGACTCTGTATTTGATTTTATGTTCATATTTGCAGAAGCAGGATTGATGTTCATACTTTTTCTTATATTGTATGCTATCTGGAGACCAGGGCCTACAAAGAAAGTTGTATACTTCTTTGTACATTGGTTGGCACCAATTTTAGGCAAAAAGACAGATGCTGCTTTTGATGTATTTATTAAAAGAGTTGATTCGGAGCTTGATAATTTCCATGGCAGCATTTCTGTATTGCTAAATGAAGGTAGGAAAGGTCTTGCTTTTGGGATATTTTACACTCTTGCTTTCTGGTTTGTCGACTTTTCAATGCTCTATGTAATATTGATAGGCTTGAACCAGCATCCTGATCCTATTCTTGTGTTTGCTTCACAAGTTATCACAATGATCATAATTCTCATACCTGCTACTCCTGGGGGTAGCGGAATTGCGGAATTTGCTGGAACGACGCTATTTTCCTTATTTGTGTCTTCTTCTGTGCTTGGGATTGCAGTTATTGCGTGGAGGGCATTCACATTCTATATGAATATCTTAGTAGGTGGATTTGTCAGCTTTAAAATATTGAAAGACACTGATTTCATCAAAAAGTATCTGAATTAAAAAAGTTATTTAAATGTTAATGTAAGGTAGTATTTCTTCACTGCCTATTCTTTTTATAAAATCATCTTTACTTGTGAATGGGGCTTTCCTTTTTATATCGGTGGCCTGTTTCTTTCCAATACCTGGAACTTCCTGTATGAGCGGTATGGTGGCCGTATTTATATCAAGGGGATATGGCACGCCTGTAATCGATCTGTGTCCGTGGCGAGTCACGGTAGCATCTATAAACCTGCCAAGTGGCATATTTGTTGGTATTCCTACTAATAATGGGTAAGAACCCATTTGTCTTCCAAAACACATTTTTCCATCATTGATCTCGCACATGATATCTCTGAGTATTGTTCCGGTGGGGACAACTTTCTGGAGCATTGGCAGATCAATATTTTTTCTGATCTTCTCTTTATATTTAAGAAATATCTGTTTATGCTTTCTTACAAGTTCATCATTACCATACATCAGAGTGTTGGGGAAGGCCATGACCTGTCTTATGTTTATCCTGCGAAGCAGTAGGTCAGAGTCAATAACATGTTTGAGGAACTCGTAATTGAGTTCAAATGTCTTTTTTGTCTCTCCTTTCAATCCATGTACGAAATTAATTCCTGGTAGTAGTTCAGGCAGTCCGTTTGAACCTCTTGCTCTTCCTACCTCATTGATAAGACTGATCGCCTGGAATACATCATCAGGCATGGCTTTGAGATCATTGGCCTTAATTACGTTGGGATCGGCACTCTCCATTCCCAGCGCAGCGACATCCCCTGAAGTATGGTATTTGACTATGGTTTTGAGTATCTCCCTGCACTCATCAGGGTATGCGGCTATGGTGGCAGGGTTTGCGTTATCCATATGCAGTACTTTAAGTTGCGGCGCCACATTCCTGATGCCTTTATAGAGGGAAAGGATGGCTTCAGGGTCTGGCTCGGGTATTTGTCCACCTTTGTCTTTAGCATGGTAACTCAGGATGTCAGGTTGTCTTCCGATTCTGAAATATCTGGCTCCTTTCTCGTATAATCCTTCTACTTCAGAAATAACATCAATAATGGGACGATAGTCGGAGCTTCCATAGGAGGGTTCTGTGCAGAATGAACAGTGTTTTCTGCGCCCGCAACCTCTGTAAGTTTCGATCTCACACATCACCCTGGGATAATCCGGGTGTTTTTTGATTATAAAGGCTCCTTTTGAAGCCCATCTGCCAATTTCCTCAACTGATCTGAAACGATGCTGACATTCCTCCGGATTTGTTGTCTTTCTTTCGAGAACGTCATAAACAAATGCTTCGATGTCTTTGCGGCATATTATTACGTCTGTGGCATTAATCAGTTTACTTTCTGCCTTTTTTCCACCTTCCAGGGAATATCCGAGTCTTATGGGTCCTCCTAATATCTTCAATCCATTGGATGCGCTGAATATACTTTCTATTTCTCCCGGGCTGATGGGTGTTGAACGCAGGTATTTGCCGGGAACGGTCATTCCGGAAACTACTGTTACGATTTTCGCTTTCTTTATCAGCTCGTTTGCAATGGAAGGGGATTCACGTATCGAATCGATTGTGAAATAATGTATGTTCTCTTCAGGAAATCCCCTTTCACGAAGTACTCCTGCAATATATCGGATGTATGGTGAGATGTATGGGGGAACACCAAAACATGCAGGCTCATCCACGTACCCGTCTATTATTATTGCTTTCATAGTTGTTAAAATGTGTATTATTCAATGTATGCTTATTATAGTCTATATCGATGTGTATCTTTTAAAATATGTGTGTTTTATTACTGTCTCAAGAGATGCCGTTTTCTGCAAATATGAGTTTGACAATGGTTACTGGCCTATAATTCAGTGAATGCACAGTTATCTGCTCCATAGAGCTCGCTACTTGGAATACATCATCCATATTTAAATCAATGGGTGGCATCTTCTGGATAGGGCCGCCAGTAATACATAATGGTATTTGATTGACTCGTATCTTTCATTCTTACAATATTTCACACAAAATCATACAGCATACGGTGTATTATTTGCGTAATACTAGTGGTGGATAATTGCTTAACTTTAGGTATTTGTCATACTTTCTTGTATGCATTTGTGTGTAGTTCATGTGTGTTAATTTTAGTCAATTATCATAATCTTCATATGTCGGGTATTTGTCGTGCAGCGCACACTTGTTATATATTCCCTTTTCTATTACTACTAGTAGAATTAGGCACAATGTAAAAAGAGGTTCTTCAATGAGAAGTGACAAGACCAAAAAAGGATTTGAACGTGCACCAAACCGTTCACTTTTGAAAGCAACCGGATTGACCGATTCGGAAATGGAAAAACCGTTCATCGCAGTTGTCAACTCGTGGAACGAGCTAATACCGGGACATATTCACCTTGATAAAATTGCAGAAGCTGTAAAAGCAGGCATACGCAGTGCAGGCGGTGTTCCATTTGAGTTCCATACCATCGGTATCTGTGACGGAATTGCAATGGGTCATGAAGGTATGAAATATTCTCTTCCAAGCCGAGAGGCTATTGAAGATTCCATCGAACTTGTCCTGCAGGGGCACCAGTTGGACGGAATGGTCATGATAACAGCATGTGACAAGATTACTCCCGGGCACCTGATGGCAGCAGGTAACCTTAATATTCCTACAGTTGTTGTGACCGGCGGTCCCATGATTCCGGGCTACGTTGACGATGAATACCGTGATCTCATCTCTGTCTTTGAGGGTGTTGGTGAATGCCAGGCAGAAAAGGTTTCCGAGGAAAAACTGAAACTTCTCGAGGACTGTTCCTGCTCCGGTGCAGGGTCATGTGCAGGTATGTACACTGCTAATACAATGGCCTGCATGACCGAAGCTCTGGGTCTTAGCCTTCCCGGATGTGCTACGGCTCATGCAGTCGATGCCAAGAAGATACGTATTGCGAAGGCGTCAGGTGAGCGCATTGTTTCTATGGTCCATGAAGACCTTACTCCTCGTAAGATAGTTACTCCAGAATCATTCGAAAACGCCATTATGGTAGATATGGCAATCGGAGGCAGTACCAATACAACACTTCACTTGCCTGCGGTTGCACACGCTTTCGGGTTGCAGCTATCTCTTGATGTTTTTGATCGGCTCAGCAGGAGCACGCCACATATCATATCCCTGAAGCCAGGTGGTGTCCATTATATGCTGGACTTTGAAAGGGCAGGTGGCATCCAGGCTATAATGGCTAGATTGAGTTCAAAGCTAAACCTTGATGAAGCTACTGTAAATGGCAAGACTATAGGCCAAAACCTTGATGATTTTATAATGGTCAATCCAAAACTCAATGCAAGGATAATTGGTACTCTGGATGCGCCTATACATGAAGAGGGTGGTATTGCAATATTGAAAGGCAGCCTTGCTCCTGATGGATCTGTTGTCAAGCAGGCAGCAGTTGACCTGAAGATGTTGAAACACAGTGGCCCTGCACGTGTCTTTGACAGTGAGGAAGCTGCAATGGAGGCTATTCTCAGTGGCAAGATAGTTTCCGGGGATGTCGTGGTTATCCGGTATGAAGGCCCGAAAGGTGGTCCGGGCATGCGTGAGATGCTTTCTCCTACTTCCGCAATAGCCGGAATGGGCCTGATTGATTCGGTCGCTCTTGTAACAGATGGCAGATTCTCCGGAGGTACAAGAGGTCCCTGTATAGGTCATATCTCGCCTGAGGCTCATGAAGGCGGTCCGATAGGTCTTGTAGAAGAGGGAGATATCATTGAGATAGATATTCCTGCTCGAAAACTTGACCTGAAAGTATCCGAAGAAAAGCTTGCAAAACGCAGGGCTTCATTTGTCCCTGTAGAAAAGCCTGTTACGGGTTATCTTGCAAGATACAGGAAGTTTGTCAGTTCGGCAAGTAAGGGTGCTATTATAAGTTGATATTGGAATAAATCAGGTCTTCATAGGCCTGTTTTTACTTATTTTTAAAGTTGACCGATGGTTTTTTCAGATTGAATTGCCTGAGTACTATTTAATGGAAAGGATGGGTATTTGTTCGATATGTGGTTCTGTATCTAACCTGAACACATGTTCTCTTTGCGGAAGGCTAGTTTGTAATGGCTGCTACGATCATTCGAGAAATGTTTGTGTCCAGTGTTCTTCAGGTGTTACTTTATCCGGGACATCAGCAGAAAGATCAGGTCTGAGTTGAATTATTTTAATCTATGAAGTTGCTCAATTCCATTTTCCTGTTTGAGCACAAGTACTTCCCTTGTCACAAGTTCTTGTATCTTCCTGTCTATATCTTCCTGACTGAACTGACGTGAAACAAGACTTTTGATAATTTCTTTTTTAACTTTTGCCCCACGTGGCATATACATCAGTATGTTTCCTTCGAGTTTATCCGGTTTTGCATCAGATGCCTGTTCTGTTGCAGGTGGGGATGCAGGTGTTTGTCCGGGTATATTTTGCATTTCCTGCATAGTGCCTGCTTCGCCATTCATGAACGGTGGCATTCCGTCTGAATTGGCAGATTGCTGTGGGTCCGGTACTTTGAATGCTGGTTTCGGTGTATTTTCTCCATCGGGGTTGAACGGTGGCATTCCTTCCGGTAGTTTAAAATCTGGTATTACTGGTGTAGTTTCTACTTGAGGACTTTCTGCTGGTGAATTGAAATCAGGCATTGTAAATGCTGCATTCTCTGGTGAAGCCTGTTCCGATGTTTTTAGTTCCGGCATAGTGAATCCAGTATCTTGGCTTGCTAGCTCCGGTGTTTTTAGTTCCTGCATGGTGAATCCAGTATCTTGACTTGCTAGCTCCGGTGTTTTTAGTTCCTGCATGGTGAATCCAGTATCTTGGCTTGCTTGCTCCGGTGGTTTTAGTTCCGGCATAATGAATCCAGTATCTTGGCTTGCTTGCTCCGGTGGTTTTAGTTCCGGCATAATGAGTCCAGTATCTTGACTTGCTAGCTCCGGTGTTTTTAGTTCCGGCATAGTGAATCCAGTATCTTGACTTGCTAGCTCCGGTGTTTTTAGTTCCGGCATAGTGAATCCAGTATCTTGACTTGCTAGCTCCGGTGTTTTTAGTTCTGGTATAGTGAATTCTGATTCTTGACTTGTGTGCTCCGGTGTTTTTAGTTCCTGCATGGTGAATTCAGTATCTTGACTTGCTAGCTCTGGTGGTTTTAGTTCCGGTATAGTGAATTCTGATTCTTGACTTGTATGCTCCGGTGTTTTTAGTTCCGGCATAGTGAATTCTGATTCTTGACTTGTATGCTCCGGTGTTTTTAGTTCCGGTGTGGTGAATTCAGATTCTTGATTTGTCTGCTCCGGTGGTTTTAGTTCCGGCACCGTGAATCCAGTGTCTTGACTTGTGTGCTCCATTACTTGTGCAAGTGGTTCTGGTGCGGTTGTTTCTGTTTTCAGTGGTGAAGTTTCTATTTCCTGATGGCTACTATTTTCTACCATCATCTCAGATAAATTAGTTTCATGGTCCTGTTCTTCGAAATTCTGTTGTATAACACATGCAGGTTCTTGCTCATTCGGTTCACTGATAATTATTTCCGGTGCAACTGTAACAGGTGCCTGTGGGGGTATTTCATTTTCTGATATTTGTGGCTGAAGCTGGATCTCTGTTTCTTCAAAATCGTCAATGATGTCGATTTCAGTAATCTCTTCTTCACTGTTTATTTCTGGAATAGTTGGATTCATTTTGGTAAAGGTTTCATCAGCAGGTTCTTGTGTACTCCTACTTTCCGGGGTACTTTGTATATTCCCACTAATTTCATTTATCCCGGTGAAACTATTTTCGACCAATGACAGCCTGTTTAATATTGTATTTACGTCATCTCTGAGAATTGCAAACCTATCGGTCCACGATACTATGTCGTCTGACGGGGAATTATCTAAAATGTCCAGTTCCCTCTCGATAAGTTTTCTGATGAACAGACTTTTATTGTCAATTACGTCCAGTTTATCAAAAAGTTCATCGGACATGCTGATGGTCAGGCGTTTCATTGCAATCTCTCGTCGGGTATTGAATATGTTGGAACATACTTATGTATGCATACATCATACATATATAGTTAATGGAAATATATTAAAAATAATATGTATTTTCGTCTTTTGTGATTCAAAATTAATGCCTAAAAAAGTAAAAGATAATCTAATGGTGTAGTTAGGCTATGTTTAAAAATAGATGTTGAATGCAAGGTCACATGGACTTCTTACATTCAGGACATGCCCTTCCTCTGGTAGTAGAAATGAATGAATGCTTTGGTGTGATACACTTGCATAGGGGACAGAGTTCGTTGCTTTTGAATATTTTTTCGACAGCCTGGAGGTCTGTATCATAGATGTGTGTGTCCCACCCGGTTGCGATCAGGGATTCTATCTCGTAAGGTAAGTTCTGTTCTCTGAATACTTTTTTGAATCCTTCGACAATAGCAGGTATATTAGCAGGGAATCCGCCGAAAGCATCCCATGAGCGGTATAGTATGTACAATCTTGCCTGTGTTTCACTCATGAGTTCAATCTTATATGCTATCCAGCAAGGTTGGTCTTCAAATTTAGGAATATGGACTTCATTTTCCCACAAAACACCTACATGCCTTCTTGAGCCCGGACGCATATTGGCTACATTCTCACCAAGAGTGTTGTAAGCTGTCTCTCCATATCTGAAGAGTTGTTTTGCATAACAGTAATCAAATTTTCTTTTATCATCATCCGGGAGTGAGATGTACCAGTCAGCATACTCTTCGGTGAGCTCTTCCTTGTATTTCTTTATCAGATTCTCTCCGAAAGGAACAGCAGGGTTCACCTGATTGTTATTTATATCCTTTATCTGGATGGTTGCATGGACCCTCTTTGTCATCGTATTATAATCCGGTTTATGCTCCTCGCCATTTTTATATATCTCGTAAATCAGTTGTGACCATGCTGAAGAAATGTTTTGTGCTTTTATCAGTACAGCTTCCATATCCATCATTCCCTTTTACAGTATTATCATCTTACTTTCGATGATTTCTTTTTGAAATAAAAATGATTTTATTAAAATTAGATTGTATGCTCTGGATATAATTATTGTTGTTGTTTATCCATCACTGACTGTATATCATGTTTTTCTACAAGGGCGCTTGCAAGCATAATAGCCTTTGTATAGTGTCCTCCGACTCTCGAAGTGTCCACGAATACATAATTATCCATCAGTATTGGTGCTCCCATACCGTCTCCGCCTCCAAGAAAGACCAGGGTCCTGAAGATCAGATTTCCTGATATGCCATCAGGAGCAAGGATAAAGTTTGATTCCTTGATTGCATCTTCTATGAGGATGGTGTGATGCTTTGCCTCGATGCCCATTTCCCTTATCCTGTTTACTATGAAATCCCCTTCAGCAAGTGTCTGATCCACGCGCTGGTTCCTTCCAAGGTCGCCAAGCCTTCCTCCTGAGAGCACTCCTACAACAGGTTCTACGCCGAACCTACGGATGTGTTCAACACCTAGCCTGATGAAAGCTATCTTGTCAGCCAGTTCGTCCCCTTCATCAATTCCTACAGGTGCAATAAAAAATGGTTTTCCTTCACTTGTCAGCAACAATGCGATTCGATGGAGCTGATCTTGGTTCAGCGCTTTTCTGAGGTTTGAAAGTGTTCCTGATGCTTTTGCAGTACCCCTGACTGCAGCATCAACATACTTTGACCTCAAAAGTTCTCCAAGTACTTTTTCAGGATCATTCGTGCCAATGATCTCAAGCTCGGTTCCCACTGACTCTATTTCCTGCTTATCTCCTATCAGGACAACATGGGCATATCCTGCATCCTGGGCTTCCTTTGCACTCTTTAGCATCTTGGGAGTGGGATTCCTTACTCCTATGGCAACCCTTGCTCTGTTTTTCAACGCTTTTTGTTCTATTATCTCGAGCAGGCCCTTGGTACTTTTTGATCCCATGTATGAATACCTACCATTAGTAATATCAATTAGAACAGACAAAGATGTGCAAACATTAATTACTTTTCCTGAATATCGGATAATGATCTCTTATGACTGTGAGTATGGAATGGGCAGAAAAGTATCGACCAAAGACACTTGCTGATGTAGTAGGTCATAAAAAACCTGTTGAAGAATTGCGCAACTGGGCTGAGAAATGGGTTCACGGTATTCCCGATACGAGGGCAGTTATCCTGCAGGGTCCGGCCGGGATCGGTAAGACCTCTTCTGCTCATGCACTTGCCATGGATTTCGGATGGGAGGTCATTGAGCTCAATGCCAGTGACCAGAGGACTGCCGGTGTCATTGAAAAGGTTGCAGGCTCAGCCTCACAGATGCGTACGTTAACCGGAGTATCCGGGAAAAGGCTAGTAATTCTTGATGAAGCGGACAACCTTCATGGAAACAGTGACCGTGGCGGCTCACGTGCGATAATCAATGTGATCAAGGAGACAAGTCAGCCTATAGTATTGATTGCCAACGACCTTTATGGCATATCTTCCTCACTGCGTTCTTTATGCCTTGAGCTGAAGTTCGGTTCCGTTCAATCCCGGTCCATGGTGCCTGCACTCAAGAAAATTGCACTTAATGAGGGCCTGATGTGTGGTGTTGGAGTAATAGAAAAAATCTCTGAGAATGCGGACGGGGATTTCAGGAGTGCTGTCAACGACCTGCAGGCAGTCGCAATGGGACGCACTGAGATTAACATTGAAGACATATCGACTGCAGAACGCGATAATAAAGAGTCGATTTTCAGGGTAGTCGGGAAGATCTTCAAGGGTAAGGATATTACGCCTGCTCTGGAAGCCAGTTATAGCCTGGATGAAACGCCTGAGGATCTGATCCACTGGATAGATGAGAATCTGCCTCATCAATACACTGGCAAGGGCGAAGAAGCGCTTACGGATGATATTATTCAGGCATATTCTTATCTTTCACGTTCTGATCGTTTTTTGGGACGTGTGCGCAGGCGACAAAATTATCGCATGTGGCGTTATGCGGGCATGCTCATGACTGGTGGAGCAGTTGTTTCAAAATCTCGCAATCGTAGTGGCTTTGTGAAATACCAGCCTCCGTCTCTCTGGAGAAAGATGGGTCAGATACGTTCAAAAAGAAACATGCGGGACAATATTGCTGCAAAGGTAGGTACTCATTGTAATGAGTCCATGCGGTATTCACGGCTTGAGGTTGCAGGGCTCTATACGAAGCTTTTGGAAACCGATGACTATGCGATAGACGTTGTTGCAACACTTGGACTTGAGATGGATGAATTGCTCTACCTGATGGGTGCTAAAAAGGTCACAAAAAAGATTCAGGCTATTTATGATGGTGCACAGGAGCTGCGAAAGAATGTGTTTTCTTCAGATGAACCAGTCTTTTTCGTAGAAAAAAAGAGTCCTAAAAAAGATCCTTCTCAGTTGAGTCTGGATAAATTGCCGGGTTCAAATAAAGAGGGCCCTGTAACAAGTGAATCTTCCTTTTCTAAAAAGGAACCTGCAAAAAAACCACAAAAGACTCTTTTTGATTTTTAATTCTGCTTATTGTGGCCCGAAGTGCTATGTGTGGCATACGTGCATTATTTAATATGCATTGTAATGCCTAGTATCAAATGCATATGTTTGATTGTATATGTATGACAGTAATTATTGTGCTGGATATTTGACTGGATTTGATTTCCTTCATGATTTGTCTTTTATATTTATCTGATATACTTATTTTATATTGCATCATCATTTGTATTTGTTTGAACAGTTGTCTTATTTTGTAAGATTTATTCAAGTTTATAGAAATAGGTACTCTGTTATTTTTATTAAAAATAGTATGAAAATGTATTCTCAGTACTAATAACTCAACAGAGATCTCTGATAATTACATAATATAAAGCTCAGCGTAAGCAACGCTTAACATTTTGTCAGTTTATTTTAGTAAAAATGAATGAAAAAAGTGGAGTGGAGTATGAGCGGGTTGGGGAGTGGGGGTTATTGTCAAAAAGAGGATAACCCGCTCATCTAATTTCTAAATAGTTTGTATTGTATATATACGTTTTGGCACTCATCATCATTATGATGAGATGTTTTGGTTAAAAGTACCATTTAAACACCTCTTGCACTTGATATTACTTTTAATTATTTTGGAAAATTCCGTCGAAAACTGATAAATACCTTGCATTCCACTTTCATTGTGAGTGATACAATGGTAATTGGAGTTACAATGGTAAATGTGCTGCCTGGCAGCGAAAGAACCGCTTTTAATGAACTTAACAAAATCGAAGGTATAAAAGACATTTATCATGTTTTTGGAGAATATGATTTCGTAGTTATAATCGAAGTTGACGATCTTGGACGTCTCAACAATATCGTTGACCAGATCCGTGAAACCAGTGATGTGACTGCAACCCAGACAATTGTCGGTGCAGAGCTGAAATGATTCGGAAAAAACATTTTTATATATTCCGAGTTATTATTTTCTGGTCATTGTAATAGTGACCAATAAAGGACGAGGAAGATATTCTTATGGATAATCCAATTGCAGAAGAACTCGCGAAGAGTCAAAAATCCATCAGTGTCGCAGAATTCTTTGAGAAGAACCGGCAGATACTGGGTTTTGATTCAGCTCCACGCAGCCTTATAACAACTGTTAAGGAGGCTGTAGACAACTCCCTTGATGCCTGTGAAGAGTCAGAAATCCTGCCGGATATCCTGCTACACATAGAGCGTGCCGGCAAGGATAACGTTGTCATAATTATCGAGGATAACGGCCCGGGTATAGTAAAGGAACAGATTCCCAAGGTGTTTGCAAAGTTGCTTTACGGTTCAAGGTTCCACGCACTAAAACAAAGCCGTGGACAGCAGGGTATAGGGATTTCCGCATCTGTCCTTTATGCACAACTGACATCCGGCCATCCGGCCAAGATCATCTCAAAGATAGATTCCAGTAAACCTGCTCATAATTACGAACTGATGATAAATACCAGTACTAATGACCCTGAGATACTGAAGGACAACATTGTGGACTGGGATCGTCCTCATGGAACGCGTATAGAGCTGGAAATGGAAGCTTCCTATGTCAAAGGAAGACGTCAGTCGATCTACGAGTATCTGAAAGCTACTGCTATAGTGAATCCTCATGCAAGGATAACATTAGTTGAACCTGATGGTAATGAGGTAATCTTCGAAAGAGCAACGGATAAAATGCCGATTCCTGCAAACGAGATTCTTCCTCATCCTCACGGCATCGAGCTTGGAACACTTATGAAGATGCTTCGTTACACCGAACGTCAGAAATTGTCCCCCTTTTTGCGCTATTCTTTTTCCAAGATCGGTCACCTTACAGCAGAGGAGATCTGCAAGGCTTCAGGCCTTGATCCCGAATTTGATCCGCATGAACTTAACAGGGATCAGGCAAGAAAACTCCTGGATGCATTCTCAAAAGTAAAGATAATGGCTCCTCCGACTGATTGTCTTTCTCCCATAGGTGAAGATCTTATCTACAAAGGACTTGAGAAAGAGTTCAGTGTAGATTTCATAGCAACAACCACACGCTCTCCTTCTGTGTTCTCTGGAAATCCCTTCGTTGTTGAGGTAGGCATTGCTTACGGAGGCGAACTTCACAAGGATGATCGCATTGAAATCATGCGTTTTGCCAACAGGGTTCCCCTGCTTTACCAGCAAGGTGGCTGTGTGACCACTCATGCCATTGAATCTATTAAATGGAAACAGTATGGACTCAACCAGCCAGGTGGAGGAATACCAAGCGGTCCTGCTGTCATCCTGGTTCATGTAGCTTCTACCAATGTCCCGTTCACTTCCGAATCAAAGGATGCCGTTGCAGAGATTCCCGAGATCAAAGATGAGATCGAACTGGCGGTAAAAGAAGTTTCAAGAAAGCTCAGTCGCTTTTTGAGCAAGCAGGACTCATTGAAAAAACGCCGTGAGAAAGAAGTCATCATCAAAAAAGTGTTGCCAAAAATGGCCCAGAAACTTGCTGTAACACTTGACAAGGATGTTCCTGACATAAACCCTGTAGTTGCAAAAGTGATGGGTAACCTGCTGGTCGACAGGATAGTTGAATCTAATGGTAATGAAGGAGTTGATGTGTCTATAAGGGTCAAGAATTTTTCCAGCAAGAAACAGGATTTCAAGGTCCATGATATGGTTCCATTTGAAATAGAAAACGCAGTTCCTGAGCCTAAGGTCATAAATATGGGTAGTGATTACGATCATGTATGGAAGATGAGTGTTTCTCCCGGTTCTTCCAAAGTCATTAATTATTCTGTAGCAACTCTTGACGAGAATGAAATATCCCGTCTGCCTTCACTGATTGTGGAAGGACTTGATGAGGAACTTGTAACCGGTGCAAAGGCAATAAAGGGATGAGATAAATGGCAAAAGAGATATCCCAACAGAAAAAGGAACATGATGAGATAGCAAGCAACCGTTTATTGGGTCTTGCAGGGGAATTTTATGATCAGTTCATTGATGAGATTGTCCCAAAAGTCTCTCTTCCCAGTCGTACAAAGGCAAATATAGAGTACAGTGAAGACAGTGATGTTTGGGTCTACGGTGATCGTGAGACCGAAAGAAGTGCCAAGACTGTAAAAGGGGCTTTCCAGCTCCTAAAGACCACACATGTTGTGGACTTCATAGTGAACAATCATCTTGGACAGAACCGCGGATCAACATTGAGGGAGTTGTACTATATCTCTGAAAACTGGGATATTGCAAAATTCCGCGAGCAACCGGAAAGTGACAGGCTCATCGAAGACCTGGAGATCATCTCCGGTCTGCAGAGGGAATATTTCCACATGCGTCCGGAAGAGGACGGTGCTACAATGTTTGGTCCCATAAAGATACGTGAGGAAACAAACCGTGGCGACAGGATGATTCACTGCCAGGAAGATATCGGTGAGAGTGGTTATCAGATACCCTTCAATGTTGAGAACATCGAGTTTCTTGAGCATGATGCGGATTTCATCATAGCCGTGGAGACTGGTGGTATGTACGCGAGGCTGATTGAGAATGGTTTTGATGAAAAGTACAATGCTATACTTGTTCACCTTAAAGGCCAGCCCGCAAGATCTACAAGACGTCTTATCAAGCGCATGAATGATGAATTGAACATACCTGTTACCGTATTTACTGATGGTGATCCCTGGTCATATCGTATCTTTGCCTCGGTTGCATACGGTGCTATAAAGAGTGCCCATCTCTCGGAACACATGGCAACTCCGGGCGCTCACTTTATAGGAGTCCAGCCTTCTGACATTGTAGAGTACGAACTTTCCACTGACAAACTGACTGATAAAGATGTAAGCGCTCTTAGGAGTGAACTCACCGATCCGCGGTTTGAAAGTGAATACTGGAAAGAGCAGATAAACCTTCAGCTTGATATTGGCAAAAAAGCTGAACAGCAGGCCTTTGCAGGAAAAGGTCTTGACTTTGTGACAGATAAGTACCTTCCAGAACGTCTGACGGAACTCGGGATACTTTGATATCCCGTTTCTAGTTTTTTCTGTTCCTCGGTTTGAAATTCCTGCATATTGCACTTTGGGATACTCTCATTGCTTTTGTATCCACATGGTGGCAAATGCCATTTTTCTGGAACTTGCACGACTTACAGGAATATACTTTAAGATTGAGATTATCCTTTATTATTTTTTCTTTTACAAGGTCTTCTCCACAACCCTTGTGGTACTTTATATCTCCCTTGCTGCAATTAAGTGCCTGTGCCAGAAGTAAGCTCACAGCAGGTGGTTCCCATCGGGTATATGTCTGGTTCACAGCTATTTTTTTTGTAGGTATAAATGCTGTGGCTCTTGTTCCTCCATTCTCTTCGATGGACTGGGTTATCTTTTCTACTTGGTCTTTGATCTTGTCGTTATCAGGCTGTTGTTTTAGTGCCTTTGCCATAAAGCTCAGGGCCGCCTCGTTCCTTCCAAGTTTCTTAAGGGCCAGACTTTTGTTATACAACGCAGGTACAAATCCTGCCATATTGTACTGGTTCAGTATCTTGTCATAGCATTCAATGGCTTCGTGGAATTTCTCTTTTTTGTGAAGAAGCATACCTTTGTTATTCAGAGCAATGGGATTGTTAGGATCTAACTCAAGTGCAAGGCCAAAATAATGCATTTTCTTTTCAGGGTCTTTTTCCTTTAATCCCTGTTCTATCCATTTATTGGATTCTTCGGAAGTCCTTTTTCTCATTGGCCGGTCTATTCTCGGAATTCTATATTACTCTTCTCGCCAGAAATGGCTAATTCGTGTGTTGTCAGACAATGTTTATTTAAAAAACCTTATATAGCAAATGTTCAAACCAGAAAGCATGTTTTTGAATGAAACTATTCCGCTCTACATCAATAAGTTCGTAAGTTCTCAATCGGGGGTATTGGGGTCGGACATTACGGCGGCTACAATAGTGATAGTGGCTTCTGTTATTCTTGCTTTTATTGCAAATCTTGTGTTTGAGAAGATCTTCCTGCATTATGCTGTAAAAACAAAGTATGATTGCGATGATCTTATTGTGAAAGTACTCATAAAGCCAATCTTTTATACAGTAGTATTTTTCGGTGCATTCATTGCTGCAGAAATTCTATTTCCTGGAAATCTTGCGATAGAAGTAATGATGGGCTTACTTCTTACGTTTCTTGGCATTGTGTGGATATTGGCACTTCTGCGCATCGATAAAATTCTTTTCAAACATGTATTTTCAAGTCTTGTCAGAAAGACTGATTCTAAGATGGATGATGAGTTGCTCCCGCTTTTTAAGAACATTATTGATGTTCTTATTGTCTTCTTTGGTCTCCTTGCAATACTCAAAGGTGTGTGGGATGCAGATATATTGCCTCTCTTTGCTTCAGCAGGAATTATAGGGTTTGCTGTTGCTTTTGCGGCACAGGATAGTATCTCCCAGTTCTTCGGTGGTATTTCTATTTACTTCGATCAACCATTCAAGCCCGGGGATAGGATAGAGATCGATGATGGTGAGATTGGTATTGTTCAGGAAGTCGGGCTTCGTAGCACGAGGATAAAAAACCTTGAGAACAACATGATAGTGATACCCAACAGTCTGATAGCGAACAGTAAAGTTACTAATTATACTTCACCTGAGGAATTCATGCTGGTAAAAGTGACGATTGGAGTTGCATATGGTTCTGATGTACAGAAGGTCAAGGACATTCTTACGGGGATTGCAGAAAGTGTAGATTCTGTTCTTGATGACCCATCTCCTTATGTCCGATTTGACAACCACGGTGATTTCAGCCTTGATTTTGCCATAGTAATGTGGGTAACTCATCCAGGGGAAAAATTCCCGGTTGTCAATGAGGTAAATACAAAGATCAATGCCGAGTTTGAAAAAGAAGGAATCGACATTCCATTCCCTGTTCGAACTATTATCCATCAACATTAAAATTGGTTGCAGGATATCTCCTGCAATCTTATAATTTAATTTTACCTTGAGCACTTGGGGTTAATCTATTCCGTAGTTTCAGCTATCCATTTGAGATATTCCTTTTCACCGCTGATCTTCCAGGATATTATTGCTGGTAATTCGTAGCTGTGCATATTTTTTATACATTCTATGACGGAATCTACTTTACTGCTTGTAGTCTTTACAGAAAGTGCTATTTCTCTTTCGCTTTCTATCTTTCCTTTCCAGATATAGACTGAATCAATAGGGTTCATATTGGCGCAGGCAGCAAGCTTTTGCTCAACAAGTTTTGAAGCTATTCTTTTGGCTTCTTCTTTGTCTTTTGTTGTTGTGTATACTGTGGAAAACATTGTATATCGCACCGTGCTTTTAATAAATGGTTATATATTTTTAATTCCTATATATATATTAATGACAACTAGTAATTCTTCTATTTACCGGGAGGTTCAGAAATTCAATCAATTCTGGATATGGGTACTTGTTCTTTTACCAGCTGCAATGGCATGGTATGGTGCTATCGAGCAATTGGTTTATGGTCGTCCGTATGGGGCTAGTCCAGTGTCCGATCAGGAGATGCTCGCTATATGGTTTGCTTTTGGTCTTCTGTTACCTTTGTTCATAATGTCTATACGCCTGATAATTGATGTCCGAAATGATGGTATATACATAAAGTTTTTCCCGATTCATCTTTCATTCAAACACTACTCCTTTGAAACAATTGGTTCCTATGGTGTCATAACTTACAGGCCAATTCTTGATTATGGGGGGTGGGGTATTAGATATAGTTCTAAAAGCAAGGCTTACAACATACGTGGGAACAGGGGGCTACTAATCGAATTTAAGAATGGTAAACATCTAATGCTGGGTTCTCAGGAGCCGGAAATTTTTAAGATGGCCATTGACCAGGGTCGAAATAGAAATATGGACTGATTTATTTTATTTTTCTACGTTTCCTCAGGTTTCATACGAATTATGATGTTTCATACGTGTTTTGGGTTGATTCTTGTGTTTCATATGCTTATGTTCATAAGTGTATGTTCTTTATTTTCGTATTAATTGAGTATGTAATTTCTTACACGACCCTGGATGAAATAGTATGAAATTTATTTTTGGATTTGTTTGATATTTCAAGTTTGAAATATACAACAAAACATATTCTTTTTCAGGTATACACTCATTTGTTTTTTATGGGCGTAGTTACTCTATATTATATGGACAATGAGTTGACAGAACTGGAGGATATTGATCTGGAATATTATACTCCGCCAATCTCAAAAAAAGATATTCTTGACACTATTATTGCTTATGATATCTGTTTTATAAGGAATTTTGGATCTGACATGTTCTATGTTGAAATGGTTGATGGTGAGCCTCTTGTGCCTATGCACCCCAAAGGTGCCTATCCGGCAGGCATAGAGCGATTATTTGATCTTATGGTCAGGGAAAGGATTAGCATGATAAGTTACATGGATGAGAAATTAATGAAGTCTTATTTTATGGTGAATAGTAATGATCTCTAACATGTAAATTCCCTGCTAATTGTCACTATTTGGAAAATTATATATATCATTCATATGATTCAAGTCTACTGTCCGGGATTATGTTAAAGCCGGTACTTTACAGTTTATATAAATTTTATTATAATCGGGTTGATGTTAATGGTATTTCCTGTTGTATGGGTATATTGGGTATTTAGTCTCACAATTGTCACTTATGTATCTGCATTTATTATCAACAGATACAGAGAATATGGTTTTGCTGCATTAGTGGCATTTTATACAATTTACCTTGCGGCTTCTCAGATAGTGGCAACCCGTTTAATAGAATTTGACCTTGGATTCTACACTTTCTTTGCTCCGGCTGCAGTGTTCCTTTATCCTTTCCTTTCACAAGCAATTGACATGATCAATGAGGTATACGGTAAGAAAAAAGCTCATATTGCCATTATCATTGCTTTTGTAACGCAGGTTTTGCTGGTGACATTTATTGTCATGACCAATAGTCTCACACCTGCTCCTTTCTTTGAGCATGAGGCTGCCTGGCAGAGCATATTCACACAGGGAATAAGAATCATCCTCGCATCATGGGTATCTTTCCTTGTATTCCAAAATCTCGATGCCTATGTGTTTGCATGGATGAAAACACATTATCCAAAGCAGGTATTCTTAAGGAGTGCATCAAGTGATATATTGAGCTTAACACTTGACAGTCTTATATTTGTGGTACTTGCTTTTTATGGAGTTGCCCCACTTGTTCCTCTTATCATTGGCCAGATAGTGGCTAAGAATCTAATTGGACTACTTGATACTCCCTGGTTTATGTGGTATAAAAGATATTTGGAAAACAATGCTCCCAGTGACGATAATTCCTGATGTGTATTCTTGTGGATTTCGTTAGAAATAATTATTTATATGATTGGATTCTATAAAAATAGAGAGTGGCATGAATTCATTATATATCTTAAGGGATTGGTTCTATGAGTGTGATAGGTTCTTGTTCCTGGCAGAAGTGCATTACCATAAGGAAAATGTAATTCCTTGTGAACATAAATTTACTCATGAACTGACAAGTTCCAGTTTGGAAAATATGTTGAGCAGCATCATGGGTCTGATAAAAGAAGCTGATAGATCTGTAAATTTTGACATATGTATTTATCAGGATGAGATATCATATTTGAAAGAAACACTTGATAATATATCATCTGGCAGATGGAATAGCATGGATGTCGAATGTGTTTTGAAAGCACAGGAAATAGTCCATGTACTTGCTAATGCTGTCAATGCCGATATTGTTCAAAACAACGAGTCTCATGGTCATCCTCCCATTTACAATGCATGTAAGATCAAATAATAAAATCCCGAATTTTGTTGTTTCTGATTATTGTTGAAGAGGTGCCATCATCATCATATCGGTCTGTTGGTACAATATCACAGATATCCGGAATTTCCATATCAGGATCGATGTCTGCATTTTTTCTCTTGAATATCATAAATCTAACATTATATTTTTGAAAATGTTCTAGCAGAATCTGTTTGTTTTCTCCGTTCCTGTAATATTTCTCATTGAAAAGTCTGTTAAGAGTATCTGTGCCTATCAGGAACACGGAATTCGGGAAAAGTACCGCCTTGTCTGCGAACAAGGGTGAGTTTGTGAGATAAATATTCCCAATATAGTTTTCTTCCTGGTATTTCAAGAGCGAATCAATTCTGTCTTTGAGTGAAATATAATCTATTGGTGGTTTGTCCACATTAGCCAGTGAAATTTCAAAATTAACAGGTTCTTTATATTCATCGGCAGCAATTTTTGCAATTTCAATATGTTTTTCATGACATGGATTAAAGGAACCTGAAAAAATGATCTTAGGTTTGTTATCATTTATTCCCAGATCGATCTTCAAAGGTTCAATACTATTTTCAGAATTAATATTCTCCAGAGTTTTTAATAACAATTCTGCCACTGGAAAATCTGCTTCTGTTTCATTGTTGATTATTTCTTTCACAATTGTATTTTTAAAGCTATTACCTTCCAAATTTTCATCTGGATTGCAGACAGCTGCTATATTTTCAATAATGAAATCGGATGCAATCTTTTCCTGTTCTTCTCTGCTGGCATTTTCTTTTAAGAACAGACTCGATGTAATTGTTTTTAGATATGACTGAGAAGCAAAGTGGACCTCATGTTGCCTGCCTTCGCGTTCATTTGTAGTTTTTGTCAGTTTGCAGGTAACTCCAATACCTATCAAAGTTTCATAGTATTTTTTATCTGGCTTTGAGTTCAGGTATAATGCGCGTCTGAAAGCTGACATTGCCATCTCTTTTGCAGTATCTGTAGAAGCATATTCCGATGGTTTTTTTCCTATGAATTTTTCCAGAGACTCTTTGCTATAAGGGACAATTGCTTCAATAACCGTGTCTGATCCTTTTCCGTAGCGTAACAATTCTCCGATCGATTCTGTTCCCCCGCCGGTTATTGCCAATACGATCATATGTGGCGAGTTGTGTATCGTCCTGATTACTCCGGGAATATTTGTTTCATCCTTATTTTTGTGCATCAAGTTCCATTCCTTTGTGCAAAGCGTTTCTAATTATAGGGTATGCCTTTCAGATGTTTAATCTTTATATCTATTTACGTATTTTTTTTGGTGAATACCATGTACATCATATGTTTATATATACAGTACCGGCACATGTGCGACACTCTTTTATAGATTAAATAGTAATTGAAATATTATTGTCCATTTATTATATTTATCATCTTGGTTAATAACTTGGAAACAAGTAGTTTTCTTCTTCGGAATGGCGACTTGTTGCATGTTATGATGGAAAGCAGAATTCAAATAACTTGAGGGAAAAAATGTCTCATATACTTGTGGTTGAAGACAACCCTGTGAATATGGAACTGACAGTTGATCTTCTGGAATCATATGGCTATGCTGTCGTACAGGCAGAGGATGGATTCGTTGCCCTGGAAAAATTGAAAGATGAAGATGTAGATCTGATTCTTTTGGACATACAACTTCCTAAAATAGACGGGCTGGAATTGCTCTCCAGAATAAAAAGTGACGATTCGACTAAGGATATACCTGTCATAGCTTTGACTGCGCATTCAATGCGTGGAGACGACGAGCGTTTTATTGCTGCCGGTTGCATTGACTATATATCCAAACCAATAGATATCAAGGGTTTTAAAGAAAAAATAAAATATCACCTCGAAGCTTCAAACTCCTAAATTAGGCGTATAAATAACAGCTTTTGGTGTAGCTCATGAAACTATGCTCAAAGACTTTTCTTGGTTTAGTTTCATTTCCTTAACACTGTTACTTTTTTGGACTTAATTGCAGATTCTATTATTTTGTAAATTTCAGAGAATATTGAGCACAAAGATGTCAGTAGCAGTATAAGCAAAGAATCTGGCCACTTTGATAATTTAGCAGGGATGTATCTTTTGTAATTCAAAAGGTATATCCAGCAAAAAGCCCTTTTAATGTGTGTCCAAAATACCGAAAAACTATTATCGCCAGGAAAATGAAAATAAATAAATAAGAATCAGGAGTCAAAAATATCATTCAGAAATGATGTTGTCTATCTGCAATTCAAATTCATTCCTGACTCCGTTCACATCGACGATGTAGGTTCCTTTTTCAAGACCATACACATCCAGAACAATTGTTTCTTCATAAGGTACAATTGCTTCTGTGCACATTACATCCGCTGGTCTTATTGTTTTCATATCTACGGTGAAGAGTTTTTCTTCCTTGTCAAATTTGACACTTTTTTCATGTATCTGGGTACATCCGTCCGGATGATATCCTGTTGTTAACACATGGATTTGAACTGGAAAAGATTCAAGGATCAATATCTCTGTATCTTCAACAACCGCATTATTGTATACATATTCATCATCGGTTTGGTTACCGGTGTCTGTCTCGTTATCAGAAGTCGCCGGTGTTTCAGTGCAGCCAAGGAAAAATGTTGCGATTGTTACAATGACAATAGTAAGCAACACACAGATGCCTAACAAAGTGTTATTGTTGGTTTTCATAAACTTTCTCTTTAGCCCCATATTATCCAAATGTCACTCCCTGCATAAATGTATTGCTTAAACTACGAATTTGTTTGAAGTTAAGATATCGGATCAATTACAGTAACTACTACGATTTTTTTGGGCTAAAGGCTTCAGGTTTATGAGTTCTTGAAAAGCAGGTTTAACTTTTTCAGATACCTGTTCAATTCTTCATCTACTTTTTCAGCAGTCATTTTTCCCGCTCCGAATGTTATGTGGGTATCAATCACTTCCATTCCTACATACTCGAATGTACAGTGGCTAATGTACCTTAACAATTCCCGGATATCTCCGTGTTTACCTGCCATAGAGTACCATTCTTCTTCTGCACCGGTACTTATTACCATCATTACTTTCTTGCCTTTCAATAATCCATTCTCATAGACTCTATCTTTTATCGGACTGAAGGCAAAACCCGCTGCAAAGACTCTATCTATCCACCCTTTCATGATGGCTGGCATTGCGGTAAAATAGATGGGAAAATGGAAGATCAGGACATCTGCCCATTTTACTTTTTCCATCTCTGCCATTATATCATCGGAAAAAGTACCTTCCTTACTTGCTGTGATCTGTTCAATGAATGGGTTGAATGAGTCTGTTTTCTTGCGTTGTAGAAAATCAGTTTTGTCTAGCACCGGCTTGAAACCCATTGTATAAAGGTCAGAATGTCTTACTCTATTGCCCTTCTCCTCAAGTTCTTTTACAGCTATCTCTCTCATGAACGAATTGAAAGATTTCGGTTCAGGATGTGCAAAAATGTATAAAATGTTCATATTACCCCATATACATTTTTTATTTTGTAGTACTTATACATTTGTGTATAGTATCACTATAAAAATGAGCTTTCCATAGCTTATGAGATATTAGATTTTCCCATAATAAGATATTTTTCACATTGAGTTCACTTACTCATGAATTCAACGATGTCATTAAGTAATTCTACAAGTTCGTCAAGTCTGTAGTTATCGATGTCCTCACGCGTAGAGATTGATTTAAATGAGTGTGAGCCAGGTCTCATTTTCTGGTCCATGGCTTCAAGCATCTCTATAAGATTTTCAATCGCTTCAGAATTGATGTCAATTTCTTCTTTCTTTTCTATCAGTGTTCCAAGCAATTGCCACATCTCTTTATGGGTATTGTTCTGAAAATCGTAGTAAAGAGAAATCTGCTCATCAGATATTGGATGAAAATTGATTTTTATAATGTCTATAAGGAGATTTCGGATTAATTCTTTTGAAAGTAAAAAAGTTGCCACAAAGAAGCCACGTTTGTAACATGAGTTTATTTCTGCTTTTATTGAATTGTAATGGTCATCAGAAAACCTGATGTCCATGAACCTCTCATGTTTTGATATTGAAGATGAAGTTTGTCCGTAAATTGGATTGATCTTAACGAATTTTTCTATTTCAAAGGAGAAATCATTGATCCTTGGTGGAGCTGTTTTTAAAATAGATCTCTGTTCTTTCAGCCTTTTACACGTGATGTTGTCTGTATAACTTTTTGGTTTATCCTTAAAATAAACTCCTTGAATGTAATCCTGTATGGTATAAGTGTACTCATTTGTTCCGGAACGTTTATTTGTGTGATATAAGCTCTCATATCTGGGTGCTTTATCAGGGAGTATACTTCTTATGATGGGCAAACATCGAGTGTACCATTTAGTATATTCGGCAATGAATGTATTTCGATTCTTTTGATATTCGTGATTATTGGTTGCAATTTTATATTCCAGTATTTCCAGCATCTCATCAGCTATTCTTATTAGATCAGCTATTTCTTGTTTCGATGTTCCACTGGGATTTTGTCCGGTCACATATTATATTAAGACGTTACTAATATATAATTATATATATTCATTTTGTCAGAAAAGAATAGTGTTTTATCACATCAATTTGAACATATTTTATATCTTTTAAGGAGTGTGTTTCAATGGATATCCTCTGGCTTGAACAATCAGACGTTAAAACTGTTATTGATATGCTGCTAACTCTTTCTGCAGTAGAGAATGGTTTTCGGGAACATGGATTGAAAAAGGTACAGATGCCTCCAAAATCCTATCTTTATTTCAATGAACACAACGGTGACCTGCGTACAATGCCATCATTTATGGGGGAACAGGATATAGCAGGCGTTAAAATAGTCAATGTACATCCTGATAACAGGGAAAAAGGTCTTCCGACTGTGATGGCTGTCATCGTTCTCAATTCTACGGAAACCGGTGCTCCACTTGCTATTATGGATGGTACCTATATCACGGATATGAGGACTGGTGCTGCAGGTGGGGTTGCTGCAAAACATCTTGCACGCCCTGATTCCCATGTAGTGGGGATGGTAGGAACAGGTGGGCAGGCCCGAACTCAATTACTTGCACTTTCAGAGGTCATGGAGATAGAGGAAGTGAAGGTAACATGTAGAGATCTATCTCATTGCGATGCTTTTGAAAAGGATATGCGTGAGGTAGTAAATTGCAATTTTACAAAAAAAAGGAGCATAAAGGACGTGTGTGATTGTGATGTTCTGGTGACTACTACACCAGTGAGAGAACCTGTTGTAATGTCCGAGTGGATCCATGAAGGTACCCACATTAATGCCATAGGTGCCGATGCCATGGGTAAACAGGAATTGGATCCTGCTTTGTTGAAGAGGTCAAGGATAATTGTGGATGATATTGTCCAGGCATCGCATTCAGGGGAGATCAATGTTCCTCTGTCAAAAGGACTGATATCAGGATCTGATATCCATGCTGAGCTTGGTGAAGTGGTTGCAGGAGTAAAACAGGGAAGGCAGTCAGATGAGGAGATTACGATATTCGATTCCACAGGACTTGCTGTTCAAGACCTTGTGACTGCCAATATTGCTTATACAAAGGCTGTTGAAATGGGTATCGGAAAAAAGATAAAGTTATTCTAATATTCGGGTATAACGCAGGAGCAGGTAATTCATATACAAAAAAGAAAATAATCTTTTAAGTGGAGGAATCTGAAGAAGAATTTGAGACTGAAAATTTCTCAGAACTCATCAAATATACATTTCCTGGATACATCGTCGGCCTGTTTACGGGCGTATTGCTGGATGTGTATGGATATCAGCGCAGTCCAATCGGTCAGTGGCTGGTGCGTACCCTTGCAGGTGAGGGGGAAAGTATATTCGAGGGATTCTATTCCATACGTCAGCACTTCAAACCTAGCGCCCAGACAATGGCAGAAGCATACGGTTGGGGAAAACTCTTTGGGATTGCTGTTCCATGGGTTATTGACCTTGGAAGCCGGCTTGCGGGGGTTGATGTCTATGGTATCGAAGGATTCTACATACCTTTCTTCTATTCACTCAGCGACCAGATAGGAGCCAATATTTCAGGTCTGCTCTTTTTGAAGAGAAAGGAAGGCTCATGGGAGGTTGCTTTTGAAAGGTATGTCCATCATCCTGTTATGCTTGCAAGCCTTGCAGTTATATTCATTGTTCCAATAGGTCTTTTAAGTGCACGTTTTCTTGGTTTCAGTCCAACTACACAGACTTTCACTGCTTTTGAAGCAATTGCTGCGAACCTATGCTGGATACCGCCTCTTGTCGGATGGTTCAGTGAAAGAAGAAAGTAAAAATAATCAGTATACATTTTTTTAAATCTGCTAAATCTGGTAAAAATACATTTTTTACTACTGCTTAAAACCGGCCTATATCGGAAGTTCAACACAACCCTTAAGTACAGGTACGTCATACATATGTAGTGTCAGGGCTACATATGCTGGACATAACACTCTTGTACTTCAGGAAGGTGTAAAAATGAGAAAAACAACATCAATACTCCTTGCTGGTATGCTTATAGCAACCATTGCAGGGATAGGTATAGTAAGTGCAGCGGTCGATGAAACAGATGATACGACTTTCTTCGGACAGATGCACAGATGGGCAGCGAACAGAATGGGATATGGATACGATAACTGTCCTGCTTACGGGGTATATGCATCCGATGTAACAACAGTTGCTGAGCTTGAAGTCGGGACCGTTGATGAAGCTCTAGAGCTTGCAGAAGATGCAACTGGTCAGAATATAACAGAATCTAATGTCTATCAGATGGGCAGATGGTGGGTATTCAGTTATTCAGATGATGAAGGCACCATCACTCAGGGACGCATCGATGCATATACGGGTGAAGTCATTGATGATTTTTACACAAGTTCCACAAACCAGAGGTCACAGTACTATCAGAGTGGACGCAGCATGCGCGGCAGTGGATATGGTGGCTGTGGCGGAGCCGGATACAGATATTGATTATCATCCATGTGACTTAATAATCAGGTGTGGAAGGTCGAAAAGTAATAATACATCCCTTCCCATATACTCTTTATTAAAAATATAACTTTTTAGGGTGAATATAAAATGATGGGCAGTAGCATGTATGGTTATGGAATTTGGGGACTGCTTTTGAACATACTTGTCATGATTGTGATAGTCTGGCTGGCGTTTTCTCTGCTTAACAGGTCTGAGTTCGTAAGTTCCGGCAATAATGAACGTCTGGCAAGAATAGAGAAAGACGTAGAAGATATAAAGAAGACTGTGGAAGATATTAAGGAAAAGCTCGACGAGATCTGATCATTCAGTCTCCGCAAAAATTTATTCAAAAACAGGTGCAGGATTCCAGATGACAAAGACACTTCAGGAAATTACAGTCATAGGAGAAGCTATTTCGCATCCGGTCCGGTTAAAGCTACTGTACTTACTTTCAGAGAGGGAAAGATATGTGTACGAACTGGCCAAGGACCTGAACCTCTCACGTCAGGTTATACAGTTGCACCTGAAACGTCTTGAAAAAGCAGGGTTTGTCGAAAGTGACCTGAGACTTGAGGATGATGACATGCGTGCAAAGAAATTCTTCAAGCTCAAAAAATTTGATGTCGATATTGGAATAGATGACCTGTCTAAGATATTTGATTGAATCAAGGTTTAGACTTTATCATTCTGAAAACATCCCATAGAGCTATATTTGTTACATCGGTTACATTAAGACCTGCTTTTTTAATATTTTTCACAGTTTCACGGTTTATATTCACGCCAGTGATTGCCGTGGTCACTGGGTTAAAGAGGTCTTCAAAAAACGCTATTAACCGTTTCTCACTTTTCATATGCTCAAGGTTTATGACCGTACCTTCAGGTTTGCAGACACGTTTCATCCCTTCAAGTGCACCTATAGGTTCTGGAATAGAGCACAATACAAAAGTCGTCACCACAAAATCAAAGCAGTTGTCCTTAAATCCCATATGTTCTGCATCCATAAGGAAGAGGACAGCATTCTTTTTTCCAGCTGAGCGCTTTTTCGCATGTGCAAGCATCCCGTCACTTATATCTATTCCGACAACTTCACAGTCTTTTGGATAGTATCTTATATTCTTACCAGTCCCGACACCCACCTCAAGAACTCTCCCGGACATGTTGGCAAAGAGCTCTTTTCTCCATTTACTGTACCAGAAAAATTCGATCGGGATTTCCATGAGGTCATACAAGTAGGAGAAACGGTTGTATTTGGAAATGATTGACATACATTTTTCTTTGATTTTATTTGCTTAAACAATCTGTGTTCATCTTTGCTTAGTTAATATTCTATTTGTCTTTTTCAGGAAATACTTTCTGCATCTACATTTTCCTTAATGGACCTGCATTTACATCTGAGTCTTCTTTAAAAGCCCTCATATATCATGAGATATTAACTTTCAGAAGGAAGTATAAAGGAAGGATAGCATGGTCACGAAACAGGAAGAATTCTGGGCAAGGGATAATTTTCTGGTTATAACGGATGGTACGAAGCCTGCCATAAAATGGACAATAGATGAGCTCAAAAAAAGAGAAAAAACAGTTTGTGTACTGGATTTCTCCGATAAACCGGTAGAAGGCTCCATTCAGGAAATATCAGCGGTGCCAGATAGTGTGGAAAATGTTGTAATAGGGGTTACAAAAAGGGAACCTGCCAGAATCATTGAAAAAATGGCTGAAAGAGGCATCAGTGATTTCTGGGTACACTGGAAGACCGATACATGTGATGTCAATCATCTTGAATATGAACCCGGCCTGAACATAATCACTGGAAGATGTCCCATGATGTATCTTGGTAGCAGTGCAAGTATGCATGGTTTTCACAGGTTCGTTGCAAGGGCTCTTGGAAAGTACTGAAGGCTAACTTAGATTATAACAGACTTTAGCATCCTGCAAAAATATAATAAGAATGATAGCCTCATCTTAAGTGGAGTGAGGATTGTAGGATGGTAAATACTCTGTCCCATTTGGGTATCGGGCTTTTGATAGCATCAGTTGCAGGACTGAACAACAGGCAGGTAAAGATAGTTGCTTTCATGGCAATTCTTCCTGATCATGACTTCATACTGAATACGCTGTTACTTACGATTGACCAGAACCTGAGTCATGAGGCATACAATATTATGTATTACCTGATGGGTCATCGTGAGTTCATGCATTCCATTATTTTTGTCTCTTTTGTGACTATATATATATGGTTCAAAGAGAAGGACAGAACATTGACAATAGCTTCTGGTGTTGCAATATTCAGTCATATATATCTGGATTATGTCACAAGCTGGAAAATGAGACCTTTCTTCCCGTTTGTAACAGATTCTTCTACCGTAGGAGCAATTGATTTCTTCGATCCTGTTGTCACAATTATATCTTTTATACCTATTATTTACATTTTAGCAGAACATGCAAAAAATAATGGAAAGAACAAAAAGAATGGTATCAAAAAGATAAATGAGATCCTAAAAAACAGGAATAACTGGTTCAACGGGCTTTCAAAGGGTAAACACCAGGTATTTTACAGGAATCTTCTAATAATATTCACTATCTGGTGTTTGTTTAATCCTGTTGCAAAAGTATTGCTTGTAGACCATCTTGAAGAGCTTGAAGGGCATGATATAGGGTACCAGGGTTCTTATCCAATCTCTCCTGGTAAGTTCCTTTCAGCTTATCCTTACAATGACACACATTATCGAATATTCACTTCCAGTTACTGGGATGGAATAGAGAAAGTCACGTTTGTCCCAAAGTACCCTGACAATCAAAGTGAGTTCATGGAATATTTGTCAAGGGCTGAAACATTATACAAAAGCAGTCTTCCAGGAGAAATTGATTATCTGGTATACAATGTTTCTGCTTCACAGGATAATGTAACAGTGACTCTTAGCGATGCAAGGAACCCTTTTGCACAATATTGGGCTTACTTTAAAACAGAATACGTATTTATTTTCGAAGTAGATTCTGATAATTATCAAGTGTATTTGAAAAGGAATGCTAACCATGGTAAAGTCGTACCTGTGAGCCTGTTCGAATGAGCTTATGAACATAAAGTTCCGTATTAAGTACACGTTGATTCTATTCGTGTACATCTTTCTAAAAATACATACAAACTCCTTATATATAAGTTCACAATTTCTTTCAATTACAGTCAATATAAGGAGATTGTTATTTTGAGGGAAAATGAAAGCAATATGGTTATGGATATTAAAATCCATGAATTCGTTAACAAGGATACATGGCATCTGCATCTTGCCCTGCACGCAAACAATGTGTTGCTGGGGGTAGCATTTGCAAATCTTGGTAACTCTAAGTATGATAATGAAACAGTGATAGCTGCAATACAGAGCCTTAAGAATGAATATTACAAAGCTATTGGTTCTCCAATGAGGTACAAGGACGGAAAACTCACATTCTTGCCTGCAGATCCTGGTTTAATAATAAAAGAGTCACATAAGCACCCTGAAATGGAGTTTGCACATGTTTCTAATACAGATAGATCAGTGGCTTTATCACATTAATATGGATGCTGGTAACAACGATCCCCTCAGATAAATGCATCTTCTTGCATTAATAACTTGTTTGCTTTCAACACGCCAGCATTTATATTTTCTTTAAAGAAAGCAAGCATCCAATTTTATTTTTAATCTTAATTTGTAACTATTCAGCCTGATAAAAACGCTATCAATAACAATCTTGACAAAAAGTTGAAACGTAAATTTCATTAGGATCATTTATTTTGATTGTTGCTATTGATTGCTTTTTTGATTGTTAGATTGTTAGTGAGCAGACATCTCTATTTCGATGAAATCAGTACCAATAGGCAAATCGTGCCAGGCTGAATAGTTACCTTAATTTTATTGTAACTATTCAGCCTGATAAAAACACTATCAATAGCAATCTTGACAAAAAGTTGAGACCTACATTTTATTAGGATCATTAATTTTGATTGTTGCCATTGATTGCTTTTTTGATTCTTAGGTTGTTAGTGAGCAAACATCTCCGTTTTGATTAAATCAGTATCAATAGGCTAATTGTGGTAGGCTGAATAGTTACATTTTATTCTTTTATTTTCAGTTCCATCTGGCACAATACTTTTAATATTGTACTTTTATAGTTAATTTTAGGAGGAGTTGGACAATGCTGGATGACGATGAATTAGATGATTTGATAATTGCAAGACCTTCTGAAAGGGAACGTGTAAAAGCTGAGCATGAGGTAATACATAAAGCAGCTTCACATCCGGTAAGAAGACAACTCATAAAAGAAATAGGGGCTTTTGGAGCCACAAAGGCGAACCTTCTTGAAAGTTCAGGACTTGATGAGAAAGTCTTTAAGTACCATACTGAATTCCTGATAAACGGGGAGTTTCTGAATATCAGCGAAGACAAGTATTTTTTAAGTGACAAAGGGCTTGAACTTTTGGCTAATATCTAATAGGCAGGAGGTTGCCAGATGATTGATAGGATGGCTTCAAGAGTTGTATTAATTTCATCCATTTCCATTTTCTTCTTATTTATGCTTACATCTGGTTGTCTGGAGGACTCTCGGGAAGAGATCAATATTTCTGGAGAAGCAACGGAGTTTGAGGGGATGGAACTCACTCCCATCTCAAAGCAACGTAACAATGGCATTGAAGGTACCCAGTACATAGATCAGGACACGTATGAACTCCGTGTCTATGGACTGGTAGACGAACCTCTTAATTTTACCTATGACCAGTTAGTTGCTTATCCTTCAGAAACAAGATTCGTGCGTATGGATTGCGTTGAGGGTTGGGGATTCGATGCGAAATGGACAGGTGTGACTTTGAATACGCTGTTTAATGAAACCGGCATCGATAGTAGTGCAACCACCGTTATTTTTTATTCAGCTGATGGCTACTCCACAGGACTTGAACTTGATTACCTTGTGGTAAACGACATTATGCTGGCTTATGAGCTCAATGATATCGTATTGCCTGCAGACAGGGGATTTCCTCTTCAGCTCGTTGCAGAAGTAAAATATGGTTACAAATGGGCCAAATGGATAACAGCCATTGAGGTCACTGATGAACCCTACAAAGGTTACTGGGAAAGTGTGGGATATAGTAATAATGCAGATGTTGGCGGACCTGCCTTTGAGAGATGATAATTGTATCATCTTTTTCATTTTTCTTTCTGAATAATTATTTTCAGGACAAAACGTTAATCTACATAAGCCATAAATATAGCTCCAATGGATAGTATCATCTCAATAAACGGTCTTTCGAAGAGCTTTGGTCATAGAAAGGCACTGAATAATATTCACCTTGAGATTGGAAAAGGTGAATTTGTTGCCATATTTGGTCCAAACGGTGCAGGGAAGACCACTCTTCTTAAGGTGATATCCACAATTATTGAACCTACCAGGGGAAATGTGCTGATCAATGGGATTGACAACAAAAAAGACCCTTCTAAAATCAGGGGGATGATAGGCGCAATTTCCCACGAAACATATCTCTATGATGAGCTTACAGCAAGGGAAAATCTGATTTTTTTCTCACGTATGTACGGTATTGAAAAAAGTATGATCGATGAAAGGATTGACGAGATCCTGAAGAGTGTCAATCTCCTTCAGCGTGCTGACGAGAGAGCCGGCTCATTTTCACGGGGAATGAAACAGAGGCTTTCAATTGCACGAGCCCTGTTACATCGTCCTGAAATTCTGCTGATGGATGAACCCTACACTGGTCTTGACCAGCATGCGGCTGCAAATTTTGAACGTGTCCTCATGAATACTGGAAATTCAGATGTAACCCGGATAATGATTACCCATAATATTGAAAGAGCTTTTGAGTTATGTGACCGCATGCTCATTATGGACAGAGGAGAGCTACGTTTCGATAAATTAAAAAAAGATGTTGCAAGTGTAGCAGAGTTTAGGGAAGAGTATCTTTCCATAGTCGAAAAGGATATGGACGTCGAGGGTACCAGCAACTTTTAGGATAGCAGGATTGGTGGGATAGATGCTGAAAAGTCTCCATATAGCAGCAAAGGACCTGAAGGCTGAATTCAGGACAAAGCAGATGCTCAACTCGATGGTTATTTTTTCCGTGCTGGTGATAGTTATCTTCAGCATTTCCTTCGGTGACTTGCTTGGCCAGAAGGAAATTGTTGACAGGCTTGCTCCGGGTGTGCTCTGGATAGCCTTTGTATTTGCAGGAACACTGGGACTCTCACGCTCATTTGCAGGTGAGATGGAAAACGGATGTCTTGAAGGTTTGAAACTCTCACCCATTGACAGAAGCTCTATCTATATTGGAAAGACAATATCAAGTGCAATACTAATGTTCATGGTTGAGTTACTCACAATCCCTATTTTCATTGTACTTTTCAACTACAATATAACTGGTATTCTGGGACTTGCAATAGTTATCTTCCTGGGAACCTTTGGTTTTGTGAGTGTGGGAACTCTGTTATCAGCACTCTCGGCCAGCACAAGGGCAAGGGAAATAATGCTCCCTGTGCTTCTGCTTCCTCTTATCATCCCGGTTATAATTCCTGCGGTAATGGCAACAGGAAAAGTACTTGTGGATGGAGATATCGGAAATATAGGTTCAGAAATACGATTGCTTCTGGTATATGATCTCATCTTCTTTGTTGTCGGCCAGCTTGTGTTTGAATATACCATAATGGACTGAAACTATCAGTTCAGACTGGAATACAGGATGTATGAAAAGCATTTAAACCAGGAGTTTTAATAAGGCAGAGGAACAATCATGCTCATTGACAGGAAAAAAGAGAGAATAATTGCAGCCATCACATTCCCTGTTATGCTAATTGCCATATGGATGGTCTTTTTTTATGTGCCCCAGATGAAGGGAAATGCCGGTGAGGTGCTTGACAGTAGTTTTAAGATCTTCTATTTCCACCTGTCAATTGCAATGGTGGCATACCTGTCATTCACAGTGGTTTTTATTGCCAGTATAATGCAGCTTAAGGCAAACAGCAGGAAATGGGATATGATCGCGCTTTCCTCTGCCGAGGTTGGAGTAGTGTTTGCATTCCTGGTACTTGTCACAGGATCCATATGGGCAAAGGCCACATGGGGATGGTATTGGATATGGGATACCAGGCTTACGACATCCCTTGTATTGCTGTTGGTGTATCTCGCATACCTCATGCTCCGCCAGGCCATTGAAGAGCCTGAAAAAAGAGCCAGGCTTGCAGCAGTGTTCGGAATTGTTGGTTTTGTATCGGTGCCTTTGAGCTTCTTTTCGGTAAGGCTCTGGCGTTCAGCACACCCTCTCATGTTCGGAGGATCTGCTTATGGAAGCAGTGGCGGGGGACTTGAAGGAACTTCACTACGTCTCACACTTATGGTCAATATGTTGGCCTTTGCGCTGTTATTTACATCAATGCTTGTCTACAGGGTGAACAACGAAGCCCTAAAGGAAGAGCTGGATGAAGCAAAGTATAAGTCTGCATGAGGCTAAGAAAAGATATAAGCCAAAGACTTCAATAATCTATTATGTTGTTTGAACCGATATCATTGTGTGGAATGGAGGTCTCGAATCGTTTTGTACGCTCGGCAACCCATGAATGGATGGCTGAACCGGACGGGACTCCTACTGAGAAGATAGGGGACATTTACGAGGAACTCGCAAGAAACGAGACAGGGGTAATTATCACTGGCTATGCTTATGTGAATCCGAAGGGAAAAAGCGATCATTTACAGCAGGGCATTTACGATGACAGGTTTATCGAAGATTACAGGAAGATAGTTTCCAGGGTTCACGAGCATGGGAGCAAGATCGTAGTACAGATCATGCATGGTGGCAGGCAGACCATGTTAAGTGCCAAAACTCCAATTATGCTTGCACCTTCAGCCGTTACAAATAAAAGAAACGGTGTAACTCCCGAGGAAATGACAGAAAAAGAAGTTCTGGAAACCATAGATGATTTTGCCAATGCTGTAAGAAGAGGGAAGGAGGCCGGTTTTGATGGTGTACAATTACACTGTGCCCACGGTTTTTTGCTCAGTAATTTTATTTCTCCCTACACAAACAGACGCAAAGACAGGTGGGGTGGCTCAACAGAAAAAAGGACACAGGTAATCCTGGATATCATCACAAGAATACATGAGATGATTGGAGATGATTTTCCGATCCTTGTCAAATTGAATGCTACCGATGGATTCCCAAAAGGCAAGAAAAACGTCCTTGATGCTCCAGAATCCATAGAGATTGCAAAGATCCTGGCCGAAAATGGTGTGTGTGCAATTGAGGTAAGCGGAGGTACTGCAGAAGCAGGTGATGAGCTGTTCAGAACAGACATTGACTCACAGGAAAAAGAGGCTTACTACAAGCAGTACTCCAAAATGATAAAAGAAGCTGTTGATGTGCCGGTTATAGTAGTAGGTGGCATACGTTCTAAGGCTGTTATGGAGCAGATGCTTGCAGAAGAGTATGCAGATATGGTATCCCTGTGCAGGTCGCTCATATGTGAACCTGACCTTGTTGCAAAAATAAGGAATGGTGAAACAGAGATTGCAAAATGTGTATCCTGCAACCTGTGTTCTGATGAGAGCGGCATAAAATGCAATTATGATTTTGGCAACTGAAGACAGTTGTATGAGGGATCAAGCTTTCGCAGGAACTCTACAAGGTGTGTGTGGTCTTTTATGACCATATCCGCCTGCTGGAATTTTTCCGGGTCAAGGTAGGTTGGTATTGCTACACAACACAAGCCTGCCTTTTTCGCAGCCTCCACACCCATGGGGGCATTTTCTATTACAATACCTTCATGACTGGAAATTCCAAGCATTTCCACTGCTTTGAGATATGGGTCAGGTTCCGGCTTTCCACGTTCCACATCATCGGCAGTTACAATCCCTTTAAATATCCCTGGGTACTGGGAGCTGATAATGTCATTAACAATTGGTTTGTCGGAACCCGACACAACAGCAAGGTCAAATTTCTCCTTCAGGACATTAAGGCATTCCTGCATGCCGTCAAAGACCTTAAGCTCCACTATCCTGTTAAACTCGGAAATATATCTCTCCACAATATCTGATATGTCATAATTTGATGCATTACCAGTCCCTTTATCGAGCAGGAATGCAACGATGTCCACGGTTCTTTCTCCTTCTCTTTCAAAGATATCCTGTTGATCCATTTCCACGCCTATCTCATCAAAGATATGCTGGACCGCTTCCGCATGATATGACATTGAATCCACAAGCACACCATCCATATCGAATATTACTGCCTTTAACAAATCATCACCATTGGGAGAAAGCATCGGTCAGCATTCTATAAACCATTTTTGTCCTCTTTGGATGACCAGTATGCAGCCAGTGCAGAGCCCATGATGTTATGCCAGATACTGAATAAAGCACCGGGAAGAGCTGCAAGGGGTGTGAAATACTTAGCTGCAAGAGCCACACTCAATCCTGAATTCTGCATCCCGACTTCTATTGCCAGGGTTCTTGCATCCTTCTCATCAAGTCCCAGTGTTTTTGAAATGAAATAACCGCTTGCAAATCCAAATCCATTATGGAGGATAACTGCAATCATTACAAGTTTTCCGGCAACAAGGATATTCTCTTTATTCAGGGCAATGATAATAGCAATGATAAACACGATTGTGGCTACTGACAATGCCGGGAAAGCATGCCTGAATCTTTCAATATGTTTATCGAAGAGCGTATTAATGATGACTCCAAGCGCTACCGGGACAAGTACTATCTTTACAATGCTCAGCATCATGTTCCCTACTTCTACCGGTACTGCCTGCCCGATATAAAGCCATGTAAGTGCAGGTGTCAGGAAGAAAGCCAGTAATGTGGAAACAGAGGTAAGTGTTATTGAAAGTGCCACGTCTCCCTTTGCAAGGTAACAGATGACATTTGAAGCTGTACCTCCGGGACAGGATCCCAGCAGTACCATTCCTGCCATGATCTCAATCGGGAGATTAAGCAGATAAGAAATGATGAAGGCAATGAGTGGCATGAGTATGTACTGCATGGCAGTTCCAAGGGCTATAACACGAGGTCTTTTGAGAACAAGTAGAAAATCGTTTGCTGAAAGTGTGATTCCCATTCCAAACATTACAATCCCAAGCAGAGGAGTTATGGCATTTTTATAAGGGGAAAATACAGATGGGTAGGCAAAGGCTATTATTGAGAAAATAATTGCCCACAGGGGGAAAAGGGAGTTGAATCGCTTTATCATTATCTATTCCTGAAAGCTGGATTTTAAATAACTACAACTTGAGCATGTAATTTGGAACTGATAATATAAATAGTACAGTTCCTTATTAGTTGAATCATGAGACTGGATGCATACCTTGTGGAAATGGGCTATTTCAAGTCGAGGGGCAGGGCAAAAACCGCTATACTTAATGGCAATATCAAAGTAGACAATACCATTGTAAAAAAACCTTCCAGGGATATCAGTGCAGATGCTGAGGTTGATGTGGAGGAAGGGCTTGATATGCCCCGGGGTTATTTCAAACTCAAAAAGATACAGGATGCCACAGGTCTGATCGAAAAGGGTGACCGGGTACTGGACCTTGGTTCAAGTGCAGGAGGATTTTTGATGCTGGCATCTGAGATAGCATCTTCTGTTAAAGGTGTGGAATTCAGCAGGGATTTCAGCACGGAACTCGAAAAAGTAGTCGATGAAAAAGAAAATATTTCTGTCATGTTCGGAGATGTATTTAAGGTTCCACTGGAAAAGATGTCACCTGAAAAGGTCGATGTGATACTCAGTGATATGACACTTGAACCTCTGGATTCTCTGGCAGCTCTTGAAAGGGTGTTGCCACTATTGAGGGATAAAGGGAAACTGCTTCAGGTAATCAAGATGGGAAAGCAGAAGAACAGCAAACCTATTCTTGCAAAGGCAGAAGCAATGGGACTGAAAATCATCGAGGTTCTGGAATCTGAAAAGCAGGAGATATATATCATTGCACAGAAAGTTGTGTAATCCGGGTAAGACTGGGAGATGAATTTAAGGTTAAAATAAAGATTAAATTGAGATGAACATGTCATACCGTATACTTGGGGAAGGAAAACCTGTCAGGTTGTTTGTGGCAGGTCTGCACGGGAAAGAATGGAAGGATACTTCAGACATCCTTGAGAACATAGAAGCTCCCAAGAAGGGAACTCTGGCAGTTATTCCTCTTGTGAATAAAGGTAACTATGTCTCTACACTGGATGATAACTATTTTACTGAAATCGGGATGCCTATAATAGAGGCTGTGGAAGAACTCAAACCTGAAGTCTATATTGAAATTCACTCTTATTCTGCGCAAAATATTGGAAAACTCACAGGGGCTGAAAGGCTGGACCGTGTAGGTGTGCCGGCATTCAGCAGGCTTGATCATGATGTGCTTCTGGGTTCTGTTGCACCATACATTCGCAGGAAGTATTTTCCTCAGGATGCACTCTGCCTGACTTTTGAGATACAGAAAGGAAATACCCTTTCGAAACAGTATGCAACAAGCATTATAAACAGAATGAAGGAATTCACATCCAGAGATGAGTTCCTCAGCTGTATGTTTGAACGATATCCAAAACAGGCAAGGAAAGCTATTGAGGATTATAAGAATTTCTATGGTTTATCAGATGATGAAATTTAGTCCTATAAAAATTTTGACTTGCAAATATAAAAGTATGATTGAAAGAAAAACGATTGTATTTCAATAACAATGTTAATAAAAACGTAACTATTCAGCCTGACTGTTTTAATGATGCAAAAAACAATATACTATGGCTTCATTCTATGTGTTAAAAAATATTCAGTAAAATATCATAAAAAACGTCTATCAATCTGAGGGGATTTGTATAGACCGCGAAGAAATACTTGCAGTTTATGAAGCTGGTCCAGAAGCAGTAGTAGAACTTGTAACTCGATTACTTGGGATAATTGAACATCAATCTCTCCAAATTGCACAACTTGAAGAGCGTGTCAGGCATTTGGAAGAAATGCTTGAAAAGAATAGTCGCAACAGTAGCAAACCACCTTCTACTGATTCTTATGCACGGAATAAACCAACCGTTAAAAGTCAAAGAAAAAAGACCAATAAGCATGTAGGTGGTCAAAACGGTCATCCTGGTACTACATTAAGAATAAATGATGATCCGGATGAAGTTATTGTTCATCCTGTTAATCAATGCGTCAATTGTGGGAGATCGTTAGCTTCTGTTCCCTCTGACTATGAAAGAAGACAGGTCTTTGACATTCCTCCTATAACTATCAATTGCATTGAACATCGTTGCGAGATTAAAACATGTCCCAAATGTTCTCATGTAAACAAAGCTCTTTTTCCAGATGGTGTAACTCAGCCGACTCAATACGGTCATCGAGTTAAGTCATTTGCAGTTTATTTGCACACTTACCAATTACTTCCTTATCAGCGTGTTACCAAGTTGTTCTCTGATATTTTGGGATGCAAGATAAGTCCTGCTACTTTGGTGAACACGGAACGTAGTTGTTTTGAGAAGCTTGGAGCTTTTGAAAATACAGTGAAACATCTCCTGAAAGAATCTCCTGTCATCAATCTGGATGAAACAGGAATGAGAATAAATGCAGTTCGTAATTGGCTTCATGTGGCAGGTACAGACAAACTGACCTATTATTTTGCACATCGCAAAAGGGGCTCAGAAGCAATGGATGCTATGGGCATATTACCAGGTTACACTGGTGTTGCAACACATGATTTTTGGAAACCGTACAACAAATATGAATGTCAACATTCATTATGTAATGCACATTTATTACGAGAGTTAACTGGAGCTTCCGAAAACAGGGATCAACAGTGGCCAAAGATAATGAGTGATCTCTTGATATGCATTAAACATCATGTTGATAATGATCTTTTAGATACTGAGCTAATTCAAAGGTTCAGTGAGGATTATGATCACATAACTTGTTTAGGAGTGAATGAAAATCCTCCTGATCCGGAATCAAATGTGCGGTCTAAAAAACGAGGACGTAAGAAGCAGACCACGGTAAAGAATTTGCTGGATAGGTTTATTGGCCATAAAGAGGATATCTTGCGATTTATGTACGACCAAAACGTTCCGTTTGATAACAATCAGGCTGAAAGAGATATCAGAATGACGAAAGTACAGCAGAAGATATCAGGTACTTTCCGCAGTGAACAGGGTGCAAAAAATTTCTGCCGTATAAGAGGATACGTGTCTACTGTTAATAAGAATTCTGAATCTGTTATCGATGCAATTAGTGCAATATTTTATGGCAATTCATTTGTTCCAAAGTTGCAGAATTGATCGTGGATGAAGAAATCAGCTTGATGGAAGTGAGCTAGGCTGAATAGTTACATAAAAACTTCTCATGGCAGATACTTTGATCATGCCATGAGGGAATAATATACCATCATTGTAGCAGCAAGTCCGGTCAGCATCGTGGCAAATTTCGTTAGATCTATATTGTTGTTGTAGTAGTGTTCTGTCATGATTTATCATGATATACAAGTGCATCACTCTATATAAGTGTATGGGTTATATGTCATGATTAATCATTCATTATATGTGAGTGATCTCTAAAAGAATGTATGTGGATAAGTAATGAAAGGACGGTTAACTATCTACTCTCATTTCTGTTTTCTGTTCCTAAGGGCTGCAATAAATACGATGACAATCCCTGTAATAATTGTAAATCCTGGGGTAGTACGAACTTCCATATTCTCTGTTTCTGGTTCAGGTTCTTGAGTATATTCAGACGTTGACAACATCATTTCTTCATCTCCTATCCTTTCCCCAGCTTTAAAGCCTACAATACTAAAGATTGAAAAGCCAGGTGTTTGGGTGGTGAGGTATATCAATTCATCATCTTCATCGACATGGATGGTTGGAAGGTCATCCCATTGATCATCATGATATCTTGTCATGCGTATTGTGGATGTATCCATTTTATTCACCGCTGCCCATTCCTTACTGACCCTGAAATGGATGTTGATATTGTCAGCACTGTCTGTCGAGATTGTACCTTCATTTCCTACATTTATACTTATGAGCTTATAAGAAGTGCCTGGAGGGGAAAATACTCCATCAGGTGTATCTTTGAGTACATCTACTCTGGCCATAACAAGGCCTTTGTTGTTCTTTGAATCAAAGGTTATTCCTGTAATTGGTGTATTACTCTCAGAGAAATTAAATTCAACTTCAGCACCGTTATTAACTCTTATTATTGATGAGGTCGTGGTTTCCATGACTTTTTCTTTTTGGTCTGGAGCAGTTTGTTCAGAGCTTTCGGAGTTACTATTCGATGGAATTGGTGAGGGAGGTGAATTCACTGTAATTGTTGTCGATGTGCTGTTAGATAATCCCCTTGCACTAACAGTAAGTGTTGCAGTATATATTCCGGAATTGGTGTATTCATGTGTGGTACTAACTGCTGATTCATCCGTTGTATTACACCATTGTCCATCACCAAATGACAGGTTCCACATAGTTGGGCCATCTGTAGATTGATCTGTGAATGCAACATTTAGCGGTGCAATTCCTGATGTTGTATTTGTTGTGTAATCAGCTTCAGGTAAGATTGGTACCATTGAAAATTCTATTGCAGGATTGGATCCATTAATAGTGACCATCTGATATGCAGGTGTTTCATAGAAATCTTTTACCACAGTTATGTTGTATGTTCCGACTTCAAGTACCAGAGTTGTGTTGGTCTGGATGGCCTGTTTAGCTTCATCTACATATATTATAGCATCTGGTATGGAAGAATTGACTGAAAGAAAACCTGGCTTCAAAACAGTGGCATATTTGAGTGTCATCTCGGTACTGTCGTAATAACTAATGGCTACTTCATCTGTCGAATTAAAAGCAAGGGATGTGTATCGTCCGACATCACCAATGCTATCAACTGTTTCAGTCTTCCATCTGTTGCCATTGTAATAGGTATACTTAAGATCTCTGTTAGTGACATCGTAATAGCTTATTGCTGGTTTATCTTGCAAATCAAATGCAAGAGATGTGTATTGTCCAACGTATCCGCTGTTGTCTATTGTTTCTACATTTCATTGGCTGCCATCGTAATAAGCAAATTTGAGATGGTTGTTAACACCAGCATCAAGATAGCTTATTGCTGGTTTATTTTCAGAATCAAATCCAAGGGATGTATATTGTCCAACGTAGCCATTGCTGTCAATTGTATTCACATTCCATGTGTTGTTATCATAATAAGCATATTTGAGGCTATAGTTCGTGTTGTCCTCATAACTTATTGCTGGCTTATCTGTCAGGTCAAATGCCAGCGAAGTGTATAGTCCAACATCACCACCATTGTCTATTATATCAATCTGCCATCCATTATCATCGTAATGGGCATATTTGAGAGTCCCGTTTGTGTCATCATGGTAACTTATTGCTGGATTATTTGAGCAGTCAAATGCAAGAGATGTGTATCTTCCAACATTGTCTACGCTATCAACAATCTGCATTTTCCATTGGTTGCCATCGTAATAAGCATATTTGAGGTCTCCATTATTGTTATCGTAATAACTTATTGCTGGTTTATCTGCCAGGTCAAATGCAAGGGAAGTGTAGTATCCAACAGATTCATTGTTATCAATTGTTTCAATGATCCATTGGTTGCTGTCATAAAAAGCATATTGAAGATTTCCATTTGTGCTATCGTAATAACTTATTGCTGGTCTGTCTGCTGAATCAAATGCAAGGGAAGTGTAGTATCCAACAATGCTATTGTTGTCAACTGTTTCCACATGCCAGGATGATGCAGTGGCAGATGTTGATAGTAAAATTAATGACAAGAATATAATGGCTGGAACTCGATATTTTTCCAACATGATGCATTTTAAGGATGACATTCAAGTTGAATATTATATTTACATATATAAATAATGTCTTCATTATTTATTTAAAAATACTCACATAGTCTATTTTTTTCTAAACATTGCACATTTAGACTGGAAACTATTGAATAAAGCAGATGCATAGTAAGTTATATTTTTTTACTTGATTGTAACTAATTTATTTAAATTATCACTGCATATGTGGAACTATGGAGTAAATTTATTTTTAAATTGACAAGAAATATTAAAAACAGAAAAGCATCGGAGGAAAGATAATAGTTATTATGACAGAACTTCAGATCACGCCATGATAGCTGAAAAGAGAGTAGTATGCAAGCATTGCAACTGCAAGTGTAGTCAGCATCGCGGCAAGGTTTGTGAGATCCGTCTTGTTTTGGTAATATTCTGTCATGATTTATCATGATATACAAGTTATCCATTGGATATAAACGTTTCTGTTATATATAATGATTAATCATCTCAATATGTAATCTCTGATTAAACTATGGTAGAACACTAAAGTATGCCCGGTTATTAAAAATCGTTTTTTCAGTAGTGAATCAAAAACAAGTTTCAGGGATAAGGTCTAAACAACAAATTAAAATGATTAAAAAAGCAATAAAAAAGAAGCTATAAAGAGGTCTTAAACCTCTTTACATCATGCCACTCATATCGTAATTGTGGATGTTGTGCTCAGGCGCTACATCCATCATGGCCTGTTCCCTGGCACGGAGCATGTCATCCACACGCAGGATCATGACAGCCACTTCGGAAGCTGATTTAATCGCCTGGGTCTTGACCCTGAGAGGATCGACAATACCCATGTTAAGCATGTCGTCGACTTTCCCGGTGGCAATGTTGATTCCTCCGTATTTTACATTACCATGCGCTGCACGCAGCTCCAGCAGGGTATCAATAGCATCGAATCCACAGTTTTCTGCAATAGCCCTTGGGATCTCTTCAACAGCAGATGCAAAAGCATTGATTGCCATCTGTTCGCGTCCTTCGACAGATGCTGCATAGGTTTTTAATGCCTGTGCCACCTCTATCTCAGATGCGCCACCACCAGGTACTATCTTTCCATCTTCATACACTGCCGCTACTACGTGCAATGCATCATCAAAGACACGCTCGACATTGTCCGTAACATGTTCTGAACCGCCCTTGATGAGGATGGTCATTGTCTTTGAGTTCTTGAATCCTTTGATATAGGTCTTCTCTTCATGCAGGTCTTCCTGCTCCACAAGTTCAGCAAAGCCAAGGTCTTCTGATGTAATGTCCTGCACGTTTCTTACAAGTGCGGCACCGGTAGAGTGGGAAAGTACTTCCATATCCTCATCCTTTACACGCCTGGTTGCATAAACACCGGCTTCCTTGAAGAAGTGGAATGCATAGTCGTCCATGTTCTTTGAGCAGAACACAACATTTGCACCGGTGTCAATGATCTTCTGGATCATCTGCCTGAAATTAGCCTTTTCCTGTTCCTTGAAATCTAAAAGCTGCTCAGCACTATCCACATGCAACTTGGACTTGGTTGCGGTCTTACTGAATGCCATTTCAGTATCAATAAGCGCAATTTTCGCATTCTCTATCCTGTGTGGCATCTCAAGGTGCAGGGCTTCCTTCCTGATAGCAATACCGTTAATGAGCTCGGTATCATTGATGGTTCCGCCGATTTCCTTTGCTATTACAATATCGTCATCAACGTTGACCTTACCTTCATTCTCAACGGCATAAACAGCATCCACGCATATCTTTGCAAGGTGAGCACTTGCCATTTCAGATGCCTTGCCGGTTATAGAGGTCAATGCTATCTTTTCAAGCATTTCCCTGTCTGTCTTATCTACTGTGATGGCATAATCATTGAGAATACTTAGAGCCTTCTCGGTTGCCATCGTGTAACCTTTAACAAGAACTATTGGATGAACGCCTGTCTCTATGAGCTTCTGTGCCTTCTCAAGCAGAGCACCAGCCATTACCACTGCACTGGTTGTACCGTCACCTGCTATTTTTTCCTGAGTCTTGGCTACTTCCACGACCATTTTTGCTGTGGGATGTTCTATGTCCATCTCATCAAGGATAGTTGCACCATCATTAGTAAGAGTGATATCTCCCATGATGTTCACAAGCATCTTGTCCATTCCCTTGGGACCAAGAGTTGACCTTACTATCTTTGCAACTGCCTGCGCCGATGCAATGTTAACTGATAACGCATCTTTTCCAGTAGTCTGTTCTTTACTTGGATCGATAATTACTACAGGCTGATCGCCATATTGTCCTGCCATGCTTCCAGATCTCCAATAACCAAATTAAATGAATGTCATTACATTAAGTATGAGTGAAACTAACTGTGAGTGGTTCTATAAAAACATTGCGAGTCTTGCCTTTGTTTGCTATCATTCTATTATCGTTCTTAAAGCATTTAACCCATAAAGGCATATTTGCGGACTATGCTTACATTCATAGGACTGGGTCTTTTTGATGAAAAAGATATCTCTGTAAAGGGACTTGAGGCCGTAAGAAACGCAGATATGGTCTTTGTGGAATTCTATACCTCCCGTTTGATGGGTAGTACTATAGAAGAACTTGAAACGCTCTATTGCAAACCAATCCATGTGCTTTCCAGGGAAGATGTGGAGATATCTCCTAACTGGCTTGCTGAGGCGCAGGAAAAGAATGTCGTCTTCCTTACAGGCGGGGATACCATGGTCTCTACGACCCATGTTGACCTGCGCCTTCGTGCAAAGGATATGGACATTAATACACGACTCATACATGGCTCATCTATTGCTTCAGCTATCTGTGGTCTTTCCGGTCTGCAGAATTATCGATTCGGAAAAGCATCCACCGTACCTCACCCATATACCAGTATCCGTGGAAATACTATAATTTCCGAAACACCGTACGATACTATTAAGCTTAACAAGGAACACGATATGCACACCCTGATCTTTCTGGATATAGACAAGGACAAGGGTTATATGACGGTTAATCAGGCATTAGGACTTCTCCTTGAGATCGAGAAGAGGCGGGGAGAAGGGGTTATGGAAAATGCCATTGCTGTTGGTATTGCCAGGGCAGGTTCTGATGAACCTATTGTCAAGGCCGGATATGTGCGTCATCTTCAGGAGGAAGACTTTGGTGAACCATTGCACATACTTGTTGTCCCTGCATCACTTCATTTTATAGAAGCTGAAGCATTTGTCAAGCTCTTAGGTGCACCACAGGAAATATTGGATGAACTTGATGACTGAGGGAAGATATAATAATACATAATAAACATAAAAGAAAAGACCATGAAATTGAGGGATGAAAAATGGTAAGAGGTTCAGTAGGCATAATTTTTGGAGAAACCGGAACCTTTGAGTTCAAAGTAATGGTTTTTGATAGCTCAAAAGTGTACAGGGGCGCATATGTTAAAGTCTGGCATGATGCTTCTTCAGATGAGAAAGATCACACATGGGTTCTTGGTCAGGTAATGGCAATCAAGAGATACAGTGATTCATTTTCTATTGAAGAGGCAATGAAAGGACAACGTGCGGACAAAAGTGATGACAAGATAGTCGCTGAGGTCATGATAATTGGTTCAAGGGATGAGACTGGAATGCTCAGGTCACCTGTAATACCATTCAGTCCGGGAAGTCCTATATTTTCAGCTGATGAAGGGCTAACAAGGTCTGTGCTTGGACTTACAGGCAATGAAATGAATATCGGTCTGCTTGAAGGAACGAATATCAAAGTGCAACTTAGTGTCAACAGCCTTGTACAGAAACACTGCAGTATACTGGCAAAGACCGGCAGCGGTAAATCCTATACAGCTTCAGTTCTGCTTGAAGAGTTGCTTGATCAGAATATTCCGCTCCTTATTATAGACCCGCACAGTGAGTACTCTTCCTTAAAAGTTCCCGGAGAGGCTGCAAAAGAGGATTTTTCACGCTTTGGCGTAGCTCCTAAAGGGTATGGATCCAAGATCAAGGTATACACACCCGCAAGCAAATCCTTAAATCCGGATGTAGATGATCTTTTCAGGTTGAATGGGATGAATCTCACGGTCAAAGACCTAACCTCTATCTTCCCTGATAATTTTTCAACCACACACACTGGAATATTGTATGAAGCAATACAAAAAATACGTTCCGAAATGGAAACTTACACTATTGAAGATATAATATTTGAAGTTGGTAACGATAAGAGCAAAGCCAAGTGGAATGTGATAAGTGTTCTTGAACAGATAAGAGACACAGGCATACTCTCTCCTAATCCGACGTCTATTGAGGAATTGTTCCAGAAGGGAAAAGCATCCGTCATTGATTTCAAGGGAGTTACACCTGAATTGCAAAGCATGATAGTTGCAAGTTTGTGTACCAGTCTTTTTGAGGCACGCAAGCTGAATCGGATTCCACCGGGAATGCTTGTTGTAGAAGAAGCTCATAACTATGCCCCTGAAAAAGGATTTAGTAAGACCACAAGTACTGATATTCTCAGGACAATAGCGTCCGAAGGACGAAAATTCGGTCTTGGTATGATGGTAATTTCCCAGAGGCCTGCGAGGATAGATAAGAACGTACTTTCACAGTGCGGTACTCAGGTCATCATGAAAGTCACAAACCCCAATGACCTCAAGGCTATAAGCAAGGGTCTTGAAGGAGTTACTTCCTATGTAGAGGAAGAGCTCATGCGTCTGCCGCCGGGGGTTGCCATGCTGGTTAGTAATGAGATAGAAAGACCTGTGCTTGTGGACATCAGGATCAGAAAGTCAAAGCATGGTGGTGAGTCCGTAAACGTGCTAAAGGCGGCAAGAACGGTGACTCCTCCTCCACCAGCAGAAATGCTTGCTGAGAAACACGAGGCATCACGACCGGCTCCTGTTCGTAGACCGATGCCAGAGCTTCAAACTTCGGCGAGTGTACCTGAACCGGAGATTATGATGGATGTGCCGGTTGTAGATGTGCCAATTATAGATCTACCAGTTGTAAATATGCCTGAGCCGACTTCTAATATCGCTCCACCTCCAAAGAGGCAACCTTCCAGGAAACCTACGGTCGAGAATGAAAGTGAAGGCGGAGGCAAATTATTCAAGAAGTTGTTTGGGGCGAACAGATAATTAACTATGAGCACTGTTGAGGCAAGTATAACATGGCTGCTGACCTGAATGAAAAAGTTAAGAGATATGAAAGACTATTAAGGGAAGCACTTGAAAAGGCGAAATTTGCCCCAATACCTCAATCTCATATGTATAAAGCTGCCAGTGACTATCATAATATGGCAAGCTCATACTATAATGACGGTCTTCACTTTGTTAAGTGTGATGATCCTGTCAATGCGCTTGTCTGCTTTAGTTATGGGCATGCATGGCTTGATGCGGGAGCAAGACTTGGTCTTTTCGATGTTGATGACGACGTGTTATTTACTATATGAATATAGATTTATTTGAAGAAGAAATGAAGTATAAACTGGAGATATCTAATGTCAAATTATCATGTTACACTTGAAGCTGCCTGGTTGGTAAGGGATGTAAAAACAGCCGATGATGCCATCGGCGTTGCTATTTCAGAGGCAGGAAAACGCCTCAATCCTAAACTCGATTATGTTGAAGTGGATATCGGGACCACTTTCTGTCCTTCCTGCAAAGAACCTTTTTCCAGTGTTTTCCTTGCAGCTAATACAGCAATTGTGGGACTTGTTCTTGAGATGAAGGTCTTTGATGCCGAAAGCGAGGAACATGCCGCAAGAATATCCAAATCTGTTATCGGAAGGGCACTCAGGGATGTACCCCTGGATGTCGTGGATGTACAGCCCTTCGATGAATGATTAGAATGGGATTAACATGGACAGAGTAATCTCGGTTGTAGGTCACGCAGCTATTGATCTCCTTTTTGATGTTGAGAATATAGCGATACACAACGAATCCCAGCCAATTATTGATTATCATGAGTATTACGGAGGGGGAGCTGCAAATATTGCAATCGGTATTGCAAGGCTTGGCGGTAACTGCCAGTTGATCTCAGCGGTCGGAGGAGATTTTGCAGCCTCAGGATATGAAGCTGAACTGGAAAACCACGGAGTTGATCTGTCACTTCTCTATCGCTTCAAAAGCGAGAAAAGTACCAGGGCTTTTGTGTTCACCGACAGGGAACACCATCAGAGTACCTATTTTGACTGGGGCGCTTCAAAGCACCTGCAGGAACTGGAACCTCCGGCTGTTGACTTTGTGCACCTGGCTACATCAGACTCAACCTACAACGCAGGGATAGCAAAAAAAGCCGGTTTCGTTTCCTTTGATCCCGGACAAGACCTTGTGACATACTCCAAAGAAAACCTTGAGAGCATACTTGAGAACACGAATATGCTGTTCACCAACAAACATGAGATTCAGCGTGTCTGTGACATGACAGGGAAGTGCTTTGAGGACATACTGGCTATGATAGAGACAGTTATTGTAACCTACGATGCAGAAGGCAGCATTATCCACAATGGAGGAGAGGCAATCTCGATCCCCGTAGTAACGGTAAAAGCGCTTGATCCTACTGGCGCAGGTGACGCATACAGGGCAGGATTCCTGCTTGCATATATCCGCAATTACCCAATTGAGATCTGCGGCAAAATCGGTTCCACTGTTGCTTCATTTGCTGTGCAGAGCATTGGCTGCCAGACCGACCTGCCAACCTGGGATGTCATGAAGGCAAGATATGAGCAGAATTTTGGTAAGTTTCCTGAAAGTATATAAGCTATTTTTATGATGCAGCTAGTATTGTATCAAGAAATTTAAGTGTTTGTAGTCATGCCATTAAACAAAATTTTAATGGGAATTCAGATTTCCGATCTGGCATGAACACAATCACCCCTTTTTGTTTTTTGTGGTAAGCAACACTCAGGGGATTTATCCTTTTTAAATTATTATGTTCGAATAAAATGAAAAGTAGTTTTTCTACAAAAGCGAAATATCCTGCGTATTAATAAAAGCACGGGTAACTCATTTTGTGGAGTTGAGTACCCGCTTAATATTTATTTCAGAATCAATTGAGAATAAGATTTTCTACAATGCCACAGATATTTAGTTCATAATTTTTATTGCAATACGAGCAGCATCCGCTGCGTTCTTTGCTGTTGCATCAGCTCCAATCTCTTTGATCCAGTTTTCAGAAACCGGTGCTCCACCAAACATGATCTTCACCGAATCCCGCAGTCCTTCTTCTTCAATTGCTTCCATGGTATCTTTCTGACCCTGCATTGATGTTGTCATGAGTGCAGAGCCCACAAGAAGTATCTTACCATCATTGAGCTTGTTGATCTCATCAATGATGGTTTCGTTTGGAACGTCCACACCAAGATCGACTATATTGAAACCGTTTACACTCAGCATTATTGAGACCAGGCGATGGCCAATCTCATGGATGTCTCCTTGCTGTACAAAAGTGATAGCAGTTCCAACACTTTCAGTCGTCTTGTCTTTTTCAAGTTCAGGGGTGAGTATTTCCATTGCACCGTCCATGGCTTTTGCAGAGATCATGATGTGGGGGAGGTAGAGTTCTCCTAATTCATACTTATCACCGACGATCTTCATGCCTGCTGCAAGACCCTCATTTATGGCAGTAAAAGCACTGATGCCTGCTTCAAGGGCTTCTTTTGCAGCTGCCACGCAGCCTTTTATGTCCTGAATTACAATTGTATCCCGGAGTTTGTTTAAGATTTCCTGGTTTGACATATTTGACCTCCAATAGTAGTTTAATCCAAAAATAAAAATTGGATTTTACTGATCATTTAGTCATATCTCCCATATTTTTCTGCAGCATCCAACATGGCCATTAATTTAATAGGTGCTGCGTTGGGAGGGAATTCACAACCTGCAGCCAGAATATAGCCTGAAGGGGAATTCATTCCTTCAACTATGTTCTGTCTGCATATTTCCAGTAAATCCTTGTATGATTCAGTAATGAAGAGTGATGGATCGATGTTACCACATACGACGTCATGGTCGCCGAATGCTTCTACCTGGGTCTTTACGGGTGTTTCCGGACCAAAGAGCCAAATATATTTTCCAAACCATCCCATCTCGTTCCTTAATTTAACATAGTAGGGGATGTTTTTGTTTTGGTCAGAACATGGATGCATAAGTACAGAATTCACTCCTAGTTCTTTCAAATGAGTGTGGATTCTTTTCATGTAAGGATATGCGAATTCAGCAAACATATCAGCCGATATCATTGTATTGGATTCAGAAGGCCCACCATCGAAGGGAAGCAGATTTTCTGCACCATATTTGTCTGCAAAGTAATCTATAGCATTAATGAGCATATCACATACTTTATCGAGTAGTAAGTGTACAGTCTTAGGTTCCATGATGATCCAACTAACAAATTCGGATGTATCTGCGATAACTGAAGCTGCAGTAAAGGTACTGCCTACCTGTATAGAAACAGGCATACCAAGTTCAGCGCATCTGGAAGCTAATTTATCAGCTTGCTTATATGCACCAGGTAATTCCTTATTAAAATCCGGTACTTCAAGTTTTTCGATGTCCTCAAGATTATTAACGGGATGCTTCTTGACAAATGGAGCTCCCTGACCTTTTCCATAAGGATACTCTATTTCGCCACCAAATTCCAGAGCTCCCATTGATGCGTACCCATACATCGGAGTCTGTTCATAACCATGCAAGCGCATTGAAGCGAACTGAGCTTCAAAACATTTATCCCCATCCGCATAGAAATCACCAAGAGATATGCCCGTGATCTGTGCAGAATATCCCAGAACAAAAGGAACTACTGGTACACGGTCGGGTTTTTGTCCGGTCATCACCGCCATCATTCGTTCAGGTGGTGTCATTCTCTGTGTCATCAATGTTCTCCTCCATCTTGTTCGATTTAATTGATCTGTCATTGTTTGTCTTGTTGTTGCGATGTTCGTTTCTAGGACAAAACCATTTTTTTGATTTTACAGGAGTTAATTATTAGGTATGCTTTTTAGCTCCCTTTGTGTCCACATAAAAACGTCTTCAAAATCTATTATATAAAATCTTCGTAGCATTTTTATACCGAACGCTTTAAATATCACTATTTTGCAAATGCTCGATAAACCAAATATAAAAAAATAGATTAGTTCTATTGTATTTATTTATAAGTAGTCTAAACAACATGCACAGCCTTTATAAAAATCTTGGAATAACAAACAGCGATAATAAACTATTTATATGTGTTTTTTTTAGAAAAATAGTAAACAGTGTTATAGAAATAAATGGAATTGAAAACTATTACATCTATTAAAAACATAAATTTTTTGCCTGTCAAAAATAGATATATAATTTCTGGTCGAAAAACTCTTAAATTAGCACAAAATGCTGGTTTTGAGCAAAAAATAGCTGAATCAATTATTTCACTATGGGCAACATTGGGTGTAATTCCTTTTTAAAAATTTGCATTTCTATATTCATATAGCAAATGCAGTGTATATTTAATATAGGAACTGTCATATATTTCTTATATATAATGTAGGTGGTAAAAATGGATTCCAGTGGGTTTGAAACGTATATCACAGGACATAAGTATTTTGAAAACGATTTACTCCTTTCAAAATATTCAATTGAGAATTGTATAGATTCCATTTCATGGATAGCCCCAGATGCCAGTTTTTTATACGTCAATAAAGCATTTTGTAGAGAATTAAGTTATTCTATGGAAGAACTGTTTTCAATGAAAGTCTTTGATATAGATCCGTATTTTTCGGAGGATATGTGGGAAGGGCATTGGAACAAAATGAAAAAATCACAGATTGGGACAGTAGAAACTGTTCATGTTTCAAAAACAGGTCAAATGATCCCTGTAGAGATTACTTATAATCATTTACAGTTTGATGGCATGGAGTATGTTTTTACTTTTAGTCGTAACATTACCAAGCGTAAAGAAGCAGAAAAAAATTTACGTCTCACACAATATTCAATAAATCACAGTATGGAGCCAGCTTTCTGGATAGCTCCAGATGCTAGTTTCATGTTTGTCAATGAGGCTGTATGTAAGAATTATGGTAACTATTCAGCCTGATAAAAACACTATCAATAGCAATCTTGACAAAAAGTTGAGACCTACATTTTATTAGGATCATTAATTTTGATTGTTGCCATTGATTGCTTTTTTGATTCTTAGGTTGTTAGTGAGCAAACATCTCCGTTTTGATTAAATCAGTATCAATAGGCTAATTGTGGTAGGCTGAATAGTTACGAATTATGATTATTCTCTGGAAGAACTGCTTTCAATGAAGGTCTTTGATATCAGCCATGATTTTCCAGAGAACAAGTGGAATGAACTGTGGAATAAGGTAAAAAAACATGGTTCATTCCAAATGGAATCAATACATTACACAAAACATGGAAGAAGTTTTCCTGTAGAAATTTCACTAAGTTATCTGGAATTTGAAGATATTCAATATCTTTTTGCTTTTGTCCGCGATATTACTGAACGCAAGAATTCTGAAGAAGCTCTCAAAAAATATACAAATGAACTGAGGCATTCAAATGAAATGCAGCAAGCACTTGGCAATATTGTGAACAGTAGCCCTCTGGTTGTTTTTTTATGGAAAGTGGAGCACAATTGGCCAGTGGAATTCGTATCTGAAAACATCAGGCAATTTGGTTATTCATCAGATGAATTCATATCAGGCACACTTCTTTATGGAGATATAATCCATCCCGATGATTTAATAAAAGTTCAAACCAGATCCACTAAGTTTATAGAATCAACGCAATCAACTTTCAACCATGAATACAGAATTCTTACAAAATCTGGCGAAGTACGCTGGGTTAATGAAAGAACCTTTATTCAACGTGATGAGGATGAGATCTATTTCATTCAAGGTATCATTGTTGACATCACCAGTAGTAAGCAATCAAATAAATTTTTGCAATTTCAATGCGAACTTGGAAATGTTCTTGCTTTAACTGACAATCTGCAGGAGACCTATGGGCAGTTGCTGGAACTGACTCTCCAGATAGATCCATTCGATTCTGGTTGTCTGTATGTTGTTGATACCTTTACAGGCAATCTGGATATTGTAGCATATAAGGGATTATCTTCTGAATATGTAGCGAAAGTATCACATTACGATTCAAACTCTTTATTAACAAAACTGGTCATGATGGGAAAACCCATCTACAAAAACCATTCAGAAATATGTGTTATGACTGCTACAGAATCACCCAATGAAAAATTAAATATTACAGCACTTGTCCCGGTGAAATGCGGAGACGACGTTATTGCCATGCTTAAACTCATGTCTCACAGCCAAAATGAGATTTCAAACGATTCCCATAACTCTCTTGAAAATATTGCTTCTCAAATAGGGGGGTTCATTAATCGTGCGATTTACGAAATAGAACTCAAAAATGATAATAATGATCTCCAGGGTATTTTTGAAGCATTAGATGATTTCTTAATTATAGTCGATCTAGAAGGATGCATTATCAAGTACAACTTAGCAGTTTCAACAAGATTAGGATATTCGACAGAAGAGCTTTTGGGTATTAACATAATTTCAATTATACCTCATAAACGGTACTTGGCAGCTGCAAAAACATTTTTTGATATAATAGAAGAAAAAGTTTCTTATTTTACCTTTCCACTAATGGCTAAAGATAAATCACTTATTCTAGTAGTTCTAAGGTTCACTAAAGGTAAATGGAAAGGTCAGGATGTGATGATAGGACTCTCTCACGATGTAACAAACGAAAATCTGACCAATAAAATAAGTCAACATTCAGATTTATAGAAGTAGACAATAAACCGGTTCTGTAGAAAACCGATTTCCAATTTCTATTTAATATGATGCTTGAAATGGCTGGGTTAAGGGGTAATTTGTAACATACGCAGGGCTAGTGTCTGATTACCGATGTTGCCCTCAACCAGTATGATTTTTAGACAGTATTTCACTTTTGAAGCAAATAATCTTTGTCCGATGTATCTACCTGCCTTGCATGGGCTGTTTTTCCAGCCGTGCGGTGAACCAGAACTCAGAACCCTTACCAACCTCGCTGTTCACGCCTATCTCTCCATCCATCAGGTTAACCAGTTGTTTGGAAATAGCCAGCCCCAAGCCGGTGCCCCCGAATTTGCGGGTGTTTGAGGTGTCTGCCTGGGTGAATTTATCAAATACCATACGGGTCTTTTCCACGGGAATACCGATGCCGGTGTCACATACTGAAAAGCGAAGCAAGACTGCATCATCGTATTGGGATTCTACTGATACGTTGATTGTCACCTCGCCCTTGGAGGTGAATTTAATGGCATTTTCAGTCAGGTTGGTCAGAATCTGGAGAAGACGACCCTGGTCCCCACGCAACAGCGAGGGGACATCCGTTCCAATGTTGCAGGATAGTCTCAGGCCCTTTGAATTCGCATGTAAGGACATAGTATTGAAATGATCTCCGAATAGTTTCTGGATACTAAAATCAAACGTCTCCAGTTCTAGTTTGCCTGCCTCTATCTTCGAGAAGTCAAGTATGTCGTTGATAATTCTCAATAGTGATGTTCCAGCTTTCTGAATCAACTTTGTATAATGTCGTTGCTTCTCATCCTGTTCTTTTTCAAGCAGCAGCCCTGTAAAGCCGATAATCCCGTTCATTGGGGTTCGAAGCTCATGACTCATGATAGCAAGGAATTCTGACTTGGCTCTGTTAGCAGATTCGGCGGCTTCTTTTGCTTTTAAAAGCTCAGCTTCTGTTCGTTTGTGTTCGTTAATCTCCTGCAGCAGCTCTTCGTTGCTTTTCCTAAGATCTGCTGTGCGGCTGGCTACAAGTTCTTCCAGATGAACTTTGTGCTTTTTCAGCGCCTCCTCAGCCCGCATGCGCTCAGTGATGTCACGCATCATGATCAGGCTTCCAAGCTGCTTTCCTCTGGAATTAATAATTGGAGTATTTGTCCTGTAATATATTTTTTCTTTAATGCTAATGTATATCTTATCATCAGTTTTGGAGAATATCTCGTTATAATGAACAGGATCCCTAGAATCGAAATCATTACTAGACTTTGGTTTTGTTCCTAGTTCCAGCAGTTTGCGGGCCGGCTTGTTAGCATTGATCATCTTTGCAGTTGAGTCAAGAACGAATATCCCATCAGGGATATGATTGAACATAACATCAAAAGCAAAAGGTGTTATATCAAAAAGTTTTGTTGTGACAATACCTATTGAAAATATGATGATGGTGCATACAAGTGCCAGAGGTGTAAGATCAATAAATCCGAGAGGACGTAAACCTATCAAGTAGAGAACGTTTGCAACAATGGGAAATATCCATCCCGCCAAAAATATAACAATTGGCAAGCGGTCTGATCCTAGCACTTTAAAGAACATGCTAGTCAACATAAAAAAGCCCAATGTCAGAGCAAAGTACGAATAAACGGAATGTAGCCACCAAAAGAGACCGAACTGTGATTGAATGAATGCGAAACCATTAGAGGACAAAAGTTCGACAGATGTTAAAAAAAGATGGTGCACATTATTTGTAGCGAGCATTGTCACAGACAAAACCGGGACTATGAACAAGAGCTTTATGTTGAGTGGTGTTAGCCAATTGTCATTGCCTGAATACCGTGCTGCAAAAATAAGCCAGAAAACAGGAATTGTAGTAATGCCAGTATAATATATTACTGTAAGTATCTTTATTTGTGTAAGGCTTACGGATATCAGTTCCAGTCCATAGCTAAAAGACCAAACAGCAACAGACACCATTAGAAATGACATGGGGAGGAACGCTTCGTTATACCTGCGTTTCCATGCATGGAAAGAAAGGAAGATAGCTAAGAGCGATGATACTACCATCGATAAGCTAACCATGTGTAGTTGCGTAAGGTCCATTTTTCCTCTAAGTATAATTCCTTTATGTGAGTTGTTGGTGAATGAAATTTAACACATAATTTGAGATGGTTATTATATATTCTTTTATTTATAATATACTGTAGTATTAATATGATATAAAATATTTTCTCAGGAAACTTCCCTATGAGCCTATATACCTGAAATAAACTGATCATGGGATTATTATGTCCCTTCTTTTTTCATATCTGATTGCATTTTAGAACTAACTACTCTGAACCACTATTATATAAGTAAAATAACAAAGGGTTTTTATATAGATATATCTATATAATAATCGATGATAGGTCCGGAATCTGAAGTCAAAGGTGCAGAAGAAACCAGCCCTGGTATGGTATCCGGGTCAAATACAGGAAACCCTGCAAAACTTTCTCAATTATTAGACCGCATCAAGTCCGGACTTCACCAGTTAAGGCATCCCCGAAATAAATTCCCTGATTATGATCCTGAATTACATGGTTTACTTGTAGATTTTGAAATTCCCGATGGGTTCAAAGAAGTTGAGCGATATTGGGTAAATGAGCCATATTCTTTTATTTCGATCCTTGTGAAAGGGAATGTATATCTTTACTATGTTGCTGAGCCAATGCTTACGTTATACGAAAAAGATATTCTTGAAAGAGTTTATGATGACCTGCAGGATATTCTGAGTATTGGTGGGGTAAATTCTTCGAGGGATAAAGAAACAGTACTGATGGAACAAGCATCCTTACTTTTTAATCGCTATCATGCAAATATTAAAATAGCTTCTACTTATCGTATTCTCTATTACCTGAAGCGTAATTTTCTGGGTCATGACCGCATAAATTCACTAATGCTTGACCCTAATATAGAAGATATTTCCTGCGATGGTATAAACATACCCATTTTCATGTACCACAACAAGTATCGTAACATTAAAACAAACGTTTCTTTTGGTGAAGAGGAGATTAATTCTCTTGTAATAAAACTTTGTCAGAAAAGTGGCAAGCATATTTCAGTAAGCGAGCCTATGGTGGATGCAACCCTTCCCGATGGTTCCCGTTTACAGGCAACTCTTGGTAAAGAGATCACTACCAGGGGAAGTTCCTTTACTATCAGGAAATTCAGGGGCGATCCGATCACCCCTATAGATCTTATTAACTACAAAACCTGTAGCATTGAAATGATGGCTTATTACTGGCTTGCCATTGAAAATGGTGATTGTGCTATATTTGCAGGAGGCACAGCATCCGGTAAAACATCCCTTCTAAATGCAGTTTCTCTTTTCATACCTCCGCTCTCAAAGGTCGTATCTATAGAAGATACACGAGAAGTGACATTGCACCATGACAACTGGATTGCAGGTGTCACACGTAAACCGTTGAATGTCAATAGTGCTGGCGAGGTTTCCATGTATGACCTATTGCGATCAGCTCTGCGACAAAGACCTGAATATATACTTGTAGGTGAGATCAGAGGTGAAGAGGCACTGACACTTTTCCAGGCCATATCCACAGGACATGCAACCTATTCAACCATGCATGCAGGTGATGTGCAGACCGTTGTCAACAGACTTGACAGTCCTCCTCTTAACGTACCGCATGTCATGCTTCAATCATTGGATATACTTAGTATACAGGTCCAAACTTTTGTGAATAACCAGAGGGTACGCAGAACGCAGAGTCTTGTGGAGTTCACAGGGATAGATACAAAGACAGGGTACATACGTATAAATGAGCTCTACAGATGGGATCCTCTAACAGACACTTTCATTCGCAATGGAGATTCATATACTCTTAACAAGGTCATGACTTCAAGAGGCTGGGATAGAAATAAACTATCAGAAGAGCTGAACAGAAGGGAACTTATTCTCAAATATCTCTGCGAGAAACAAATGAGGGACTATGTACGCATATCCCTGGTTGTACAGGCATATGATGCAAATCCGGAAAATGTTCTTGATGCAATTGAAAACCATACTCTGGATGAACTAATTGAACAGAGCATGTAGGTGTCTTGAATGAATATCATAGATTCTGCTGCACATTTGATATTTGGTAATTATGTAAGAAAACATATTCACCGATATGAAGCGCAGAGGTCCATGGTGCGTAAAGCAGGTATGGGAATCCTCATCGAGCAATATATTGCTCAAATATACTTTTTTTCTCTTTTAATGGCTTTTTTAGCTGGCCTGGTTGGAATATTAGCTGGATATTACTTTTTAAGTGATGTCAGGCCATTTATGCTGGGAATTGAAAATACCCCGCTCTGGATATCAAATAATTTTCATTTATTGGTAAGTTGCGGACTTGGCGCTGTTTTTTTCATAATAGCTGCTTATCTTACTTACTACATTTTTATGTCACTGCCTGAAGTGCAGGCTAATGTCCGGAGCACACTCATAAATCAATCACTTCCTCATACTACGGCATATCTTTATGCTATGAGTCGGGGAGGCGGGCTTAATCTTCTTGATATCATGAAATCCCTGGCAGAGAACTACCATATCTATGGTGCATCTGCAGAAGAAATAGGATTTATGGTTAAAGATATGGAGTATTATGGTACTGACCTGTTAAAAGCAATTGACAGAGCGGGACAACGGACTCCTTCTAAGAAATTCAAGGATTTTCTGGATGGTCTTACATCAATTGTCTCAAGTGGAGGGGATGTCAGTTCTTATCTCAAGGCAAAAAATGATCAATATCGTCTGACTGCTACTAAGGAACAGAAAATATTCTTTGAAACGCTGGGAGTACTGGCGGAAGTTTATATCTCTGCTTTTGTTGCAGGTCCTCTTTTCCTAATTACTATACTTGTGGTTCTGGGGCTTATGAATCCGAGTGCATCCGGTATGCTGAATTTTATAGTATACATTGTGATCCCAATAGGGACAGTTCTTTTTCTGGTGCTTCTTAATTCGCTAACCAATGATAACCCCAAAATACCTGATTTTTATGTAGTCGAAAAAAAGCTGCATAATTTCCTGCATGTGCCCATAAAGGAAGGAGATAAAAGTGAAGAGCAAAAGAGGAGAATAATCAAATACTACTCCCATTTCATCAGAGTGGCGGATAAGTTCCTGCATCCTTTCAACTTTTTTGCAAGTAAGCCTTCATATATATTGTTCATCACTATTCCGGTGTCAGTTGCTTATTTCTTTTACACGGTAAATGATTTCATCAATATTGCAAATTTCATATACTTTAACAATTTCAATATTCTGACAATAAGTATTATCGATGATTATTTCTTTATCGCTTTGCTAATAATGTTGATTCCTTTTATTATATTCGATGAGGTGCGCAGTTATCGTATAAAGCAGATAGAATCCACGATTCCGGATTTTCTCTACAACCTTGCAAGTATTAACGAAGCTGGCATTCTTCTTGTGGATGCTATTGTCATGAGTATGCAGCTAAAGATGGGAGTTTTGCATTCTGAGGTGAAACGTCTTGTAAATGACATATCATGGGGAACAAAACTGGACGATGCACTGCAAAAATTTGAATTCAGAATTCGCACTGATATGACAAGGCGTATAATCAATCTCATCATCAAGGCCAATGAAGCTACAAGTGATATCAAAAGTGTGCTGACAATAGCAGCACATGATGCTGATATGCAGAGACAGCTCAAGAAAGAGCGCAATGCAGAAATGTTTGTTTATGTGTTTATAATCTACATATCGTTCATGGTGTTTTTGTTCATCGTTTACATTCTTGCAGCCTACTTCCTGCCGGCTATGCCTGCATCCGCAGAAGGTGGGCTTGAAGGGGTTGCTTTTATAGTTGATTTTGATCTTGAAAAGTACACCTTGTTATTTTTCCATGCAGCTATGATCCAGGGTTTCGGTTCCGGACTTGTCGCAGGAAAAATGGGTAGTGGAAATATTCATTCGGGTTTCAAGCATTCTATAATCATGATGTCTATAGCTTACCTGTTATTCGCATTTTTCATATGAGGTAAATATGTGCATACGAACAAGAGCACGAATAAATAAATTCGTAAGGGACGAAAATGCAGTTTCCGAGATTATCGGAGAGATTCTGATGACGGCCATAGCTGTGCTCGCATTTTCAATAATTGCCGTGTTCGTGTTCTCTTATATGGATGCAGGTGAAAAAGTGCATGCTAACATCGACGGGTGGGTGGATGTGGATGCTGATACGATCTATATCAGGCATTCAGGTGGGGAGCATATCGATATTAATGATGTCAAAATAATCCTGAACCTCAATGGAACGCGCAGGGAACTTTCATCGTCTCAGATAGTGCAGCTGCTTGGAAGTAATGGCTGGCATCTGGGAGAGACTATAATAATTGACACTGATTCGTTGTGGAACACAACGATCAATGAAAATGATTATGTCGGTACGATACTACTGCAAACCAGTTCCAATATAGTTATAGAGAGCGGCTCACTCCTTGGCGATGAAATTGGGATGAATTCGGGTTCCGGATCATCAGGGTCAAATGACTCCACAACAGGTGGAAACCTTGCATGGTGGAAACTTAATGAGAATTCAGGTACAATTGCTGTGGATTCTGTTAGTGGTTATGATGGTAACATTTTCCAGGCCAGCTGGACAACAGGTATCAATGGAACTGCATTGGAATTTGATGGTAACAATGATTATGTAGAGACCAATGACCGTATAGTCGATGATTATCCGTTTACCATTAGTTTGTGGCTAAAAACAACGGATTCAGGAACTGATCAGGCAGTTGTCAACCTGGCAGACTCTGATTTGTCGAATTCTTATTATGGGATATATGTGAGTCCAGATGGAAGAGTTCGACTGATGGCAGGAAACACTCAGATCAGGACTATAGAAGGAGATGTTGTTAACGATGGAGAATGGTATAATGTCGTTGCAGTTTTCAATTCTTCCACAGACCGGAAACTCTATCTTAATGGCATAATAAACGGTACTCAGTCAACAGAAGTTACATTCAATAGTGGTGCTGATAGGTGGTCCATGGGAAGATGGGGTGACAGTTCTCCTAACAGATACTTTGAAGGGACCATCGATGAGGTAAAACTGTGGGACAGAGCACTTGACTCCGCTGAAATACTGCAGTTGTATGCAGACTCTGTTCCGGAAATGGTTCCGGTTGAAGATGTTTCATTGACTCCTGTATCAAGGTGGAAGTTCGATGAGAATTCCGGTTCAATTGCTTACGATGGTGTTGGGAGTAATGATGCACAGGTCATTAACGCACACTGGACTAATACCGCTATAAACGAAACTGCTATCCGCTTTGATGGAAATGGAGATTATCTTGCAGTTAGTGACAATGACTCACTTGACTTCGATCAGAATATGAGTATCCTTTTCTGGATGAGGCTGAATACAGACAATGATGTTTCGATAATTGGAAAGGGTATGGATGACCAGGATAATTTTGACCTTTTTGCAGGCAGTGGAGAACTGTATTTAGAATGGGACAATAGTGGTTCAAATTATGTTCAAACCACGGGGATGGACCTGCAAACCAACACATGGTACCAGATAGGAGTGGTGGTTGATGGAAGCAATGTGAATTTCTATAAGGATAGCACTTTCATTGAAGATCACTCTATGAATGGTGTTCCACTGGCTTCTAACAACAACGAACTCTGGATTGGCAGACAGAACTACGGTAGCAATAATTATTATTTTAGGGGCTACCTCGATGAGGTGGAGGTCTATAATGTTACACTGTCAGAAGCAGATATTGCAGACTACTACACAAGGACAAATCCGTAAGATGTGATGGCAAATAGGAAGGTTGATGGGAATGAGGACTAAAATAATGATATCTTCTGAAAATGCTATTTCGACTGTAGTCTCTGCTGTGCTTCTCCTGGGTATATTTGTATCTGTCATCACAGTTATCAATGTGCAGTATATCCCGGAGTGGAAAACCACTGCAGAACAATCTCATATGGACGATGTCTTTTATGATATGGCAGAGATGAAAAATGAAGTTGATATTCTGTCCGCTTATGCCAGGACTGAGCCTTCTACAAGTCTTTTAGTGAGCATACCCATTAAAATGGGAGGCGGATCTTTGCCTATATTCAGTTCCGGCAAATCAAGCGGAAGACTGGCAATAAATGAAGATGAATTTGGTATGAATATTCGGGCAACCACGCCTGGTCTTATTTACAACAGTGATTCAATGCTTCTGGATCTGGGATCTGTTAGCTATATGTCTGATAATAATTATTTTGTTGACCAGCAATTTGTGTATGAGAACGGAGCCCTGTTAATCTCACAAAAGGATTATTCTTTAATGCGCCTTGCACCTCAGATCGATGTAAAAATGACCGACACTGGTACAAATATAACTATGGATATTAACGTAATAGACATCAATGGTCCAAAGAGAAGTATCAGCAGTAATTCTGTGGAAGAACTGAACATCAGGACGAATGGGTCTGATTCTTTATATTGGGATGGCATACTTTTTACAGATGTGACTATGACAATGGAAACATCCTATCCGTCTTCATGGGAAACTTTCTTTTTGACGATGGTGGATAATGCGGGCATAGATCCTGCAGATTATTCCATAACCTCAAACGATACTGCCGTTGTATTATTCCTTGAAGGCAGTGCCGGGGAAGACATTAAGCTCAATGTAACAAAGACACTTTTTGATGCAAGGGTGAATCTGCTGGTTTGAGAACCAGTTCATACTTTGCATTCTTTTGCAGAAGCTTTGAAGCTTACATTCATCAATGATGAAGTCGCATTTTTAATCAGGGGTTCTTGATGATAAAAGAAGCAATGCTTTATGAGAAACTTGATGATGGCAAGGTACGGTGCAATCTTTGCAGCCACAGATGCAAAATATCATCTGGAAAGAGGGGAATCTGTGCGGTGCGGGAAAACAGGGAAGGCACTCTTTATACGCTTAACTATAATGTTGTTTCAAGCGAGGCACTGGATCCCATAGAGAAAAAACCGCTTTTCCATTTTTATCCGGGTTCATTAGCTTATTCCCTTGGGACCATCGGTTGTAATTTTAGGTGTAAACACTGTCAGAACTGGACGATATCACAGATCGATATAGATGAGGCAACTGCCATTGAAATGAGTCCTGAAATGGCTGTTGAAAGAGCTGTAAGCTCCGGAGCAAAAGTCATTGCCTGGACCTATAATGAGCCAACTATCTGGTTTGAGTATACTTATGACTGTGCCATACTGGCAAAAAAGGCGGGGCTGGTAACTGCGTATGTTACCAATGGATACATTACCAGGGAAGCATTGGAAATGATAGCTCCGTATCTGGATGCTTTCAGGGTTGATATAAAAGCTTTTACGGAAGAGTTCTACAGGGAAATTGCAGGTGCACAATTGGCTCCTGTTCTTGAGTCTGCAAAGTATGCAAGAGAACTGGGTATGCATGTGGAAGTCGTGAACCTTGTTATACCAACGCTCAATGATGCGCCTGAGGAGATTCGTGAAATGTCAAAGTGGATATATGATTATCTCGGTGCTGATACTCCTGTTCATTTTACCCGTTTTCATCCTTATTACAAATTACAGGATCTTCCTTCTACTCCGCTAGCAACCCTTGAGATGGCATTTAGTATTGCCAAGGAAGAAGGCCTTAATTATGTGTATCTGGGAAATATTGCTGGAACTGATTATGAAGATACGTTCTGTCCTAAATGCGGGGAATTACTCATCAAGAGGGAAATGTTCGGTATTGAAGTGAATAAGTTGGGCGATAGGCAAACGTGCCCGCATTGCGGTGAGTTCATTAACGTCCGGCTCGGGCAGTAAGGCGGGGTTTGTAGAAACCATGCTGCATAATTATTTATAATAAATTGCGTATGTAATCAACGAGTGTGACCTTATATAAATGAATCAGGCACTTCGACCCCTCAATTTCTACTGGAACGTATACATCTAACAATATATAATTATCATCATTATGAGATATCATCATATATTGTCAAAAAACAGGGCGAAAATGTAGGTGCAATCAAAAGGTTTAAAAGCAATAAGTGCATTAAGAGGATTCGCGCGTTGGCGCCATGATAGAGCCGCAATAACTCAGTTGGTAGAGTGTCTGGCTGTTAACCAGAATGTCACAGGTTCGAGCCCTGTTTGCGGCGCTCAAAATTTCCTTTTCTTAATGGGCCTGTAGCTTAGCCAGGTTAGAGCGCTCGGCTCATAACCGAGCGGCCACCGGTTCGAATCCGGTTAGGCCCATTTAATAACTTTGGGCAGTTCCCTGTAGATTGTTTTTTGAGCCTTGCTTTTGCAAAAAATCATGTACGTTTCGGTTATTTTGTGCGCAACTCAGAGGATGAGCTTTGAACTAAGTTTTCATTAATTTTGACTATGTTGTGTTAATGATTGATATTGCTCGATATTGAGTACACAGTATTCCGTTGACCATCTAATATATTAGACATCAAGTAATTGATATAATTCCTTAGGTTTATTCCTAAGCATTTAGTTAATACAATAATTTGATGATAGTAAATGACACAATTCGATATAAACTCGGAAATTGTAAAAGTCATTAATGACAGTCCTGTGGTAATTTTCATATGGAGGCCGGAAAAGGGGTGGCCGGTAGAATTTGTCTCAGAGAATGTCAAACAGTTTGGATACTCACCCGAAGATTTTCTTTCTGGTGGATTAAAGTATGAAGATATTATTCATCCTGATGACATTAAACGTGTACGCAGAGAGGTTAAAGAATACTCTGAAACACATGTTGATAATTTCATCCAGGAGTACAGGATACTGGCAGCATCAGGGGAAATACGGTACATTGAAGACAGGACCATCATCCGCAGGGATGAGTATGGCAATATCCGATACTACGAAGGTATCATCCTGGATATAAGCCAGCGAAAACTCTCGGAAACAATTATTGATTGCCGCAACAAAGTTCTTGAATCCCTGGCAGCAGGTGCAAGTCTCGATGAGGTTCTTACACTTCTGGTGAGATCCACTGAAAAAATCGTGCCGGAAGTAATAAGTTTTGTCATGTTACTGGACAAGGAAAAGAAACATCTGGTTCATGCTATTTCTCCCCATCTTCCGAATTTCTACAAAAAAGCTATCGAAGGACTACCCATAGGGGAGGGCATTGGCTCCTGTTCAACAGCTGTTTACACCGGAAAAAGGGTTATTGTAGAGGACATATTGAATCATTCTTATTGGAAAGACCTTAAGGAAATTGCATTTAAGGCAGGCTTGAGGGCCAGTTGTTGTGAACCCATAATAAGTTCGAATAATGAAGTCCTTGGAACATTCGGAATGTACTTCCATGAGCCACACAAGCCTACAAAGGAAGAGATCAATATCCTTAAAGCAAACGCCAATCTCGCAGCTATCGCAATAAACAACAAAAGAGTATTGGATGATGCCATTGAATCAGAGCAAAAGCTCAAAATTATCCTCAATAATATAAACGATCAGATATACATCAGTGATCTCACTGGAAAATTAATTGCTGTGAACCAGGCTGTCGTTGATACCCTGGGTTATAGCAGGGATGAGATGTTGAGTGCATATCCATCCGATATGGTTCCGTCAAAAGACGTCCGGCGTGTATCTAAACTAATGAAGATTATTGAAACTGAAGGAAGAGCAGTATATGAAACTGAAGCTATACACAAAGATGGCCGAATTATACCGTTAGAAATCAGTGCAAGATTTATACTATTTGAAGGCAAAAAAACTATTCTGTCAGTTGCGAGAGATATCAGTGAACGCAAAAAAGTAGAAAGAATACACCATCTCGAAGGAGAAAGGCTGGAAGCGCTTGTTAAACTGAACAAAATGACCGGTGCGTCATTGAACGAGATCACAGACTTTGCAAGAGAAGAAGCTGTAAGGCTTACTGAAAGTACACTTGGGTACCTTGCATTTATGAATGCGGATGAAACAGCTCTTATTATGCATTCCTGGTCAAAAAGCGCTATGAAAGAATGTGGCATAAAAGATAAACGCTTTGTATATCCGATTAAAACTACCGGGTTGTGGGGTGAAGCAGTAAGGCAGCGCAGACCCATAATAACAAATGATTACTCTCTTCCCAGTCCAATGAAAAAAGGATACCCCGATGATCACGTGAAACTTTCAAGGCACATGAATATCCCGATCATCGATGGTGACCACATCGTTGCAGTTGCAGGAGTCGGCAACAAAGCAGATGAATACAATGAATCGGATCTACGCCAGCTTACCTTATTGATGCAGGGTATGTGGAGCCTTATTCAAAGAAAACAAATAGAAGATGCCTTAAAGCAATATTCCGATGAACTTAAGATAGCAAATGAAGAGCTAAGGTCCATCAACAGGATGAAAACAGAATTCATTGCAGAAAGACTGGAAAATATATACGGCCCTGAACACTCTGAGTGCAGTATCCTTGATGATGAGATGATCAGGTCTGTTGATGAACAACAGGCAAAGGCTATCAATTCCGTGTTGCTCAACTCTGCAAGGTTAAAACGCCTGGTAAATTCACTTCTGTATATGAGCCAGGAGCAGGCAGGAAAAATAGAATATACCTTTTCCCTGACGCAAGTAGACAAACTGATATCAGAGGCTTTGATGAATCTGATATTGCTTATAGATGAGAAAGAAATTACTTTAGAAGTGAATGTGCCCAAAGGGCTGCCTGCAATCAGATCTGATAAGGACAAACTGACAGAGACATTGACAATTCTTATAGATAATGCGATAAAATTCACTCCTGAAGGTGGAAGGATAAACATAGATGTAAATAAAGAAAGTGATTATCTGCACTTGAGGATCAGCGATACGGGATCAGGGATACAGAAAGACCTTGTGCCGCATGTCTTCCAGAAATTCTACCAGATGGAAGACTCAATGAGTCGAATGTATCAGGGACTTGAATCCGGTCTGTATATCTGCAAGGACATAATCCTTGCACATAAAGGCGATATTTGGATCGAAAGTGAAAAGGGTAAAGGAACTACATTCCACATAAAGCTTCCAACTATTACGGAAGATGATTCCCACAATTTGTCAAAACGTGAGGTGTTAAAATGAAATTGGCTCTTTTAGGCACTCTTTTTCTATCTGACAAAAGAAAAGATCTCCTCATCCTGCTGATAGAGCGGCCTATGAACATCGATGAGATTAAAAATACACTCAATGTCACTTCAAGTGCCATGATGACACAAATCAAGATTCTCATTGACCAAGGCATAATACTTTATGAGAATGATTATTACAGGCTCTCTAGCTTCGGAGAAGTGATCGTAAAAAAAATGATTCCTCTTTTAGACACCTTAGTGGTCTTCGAAGATAATAAACAATACTGGGAGAATCATAAAGTAAAAGGTATTCCGGCACACCTTCTTGAGAGAATAGAAGAACTGGGCTCCTGCGAAGTTGTTGAGCCGGAACTTAATCGCATGTATGAATTACCGAAAAAGTTCACTGACAATCTCATACAGTCAAAATACATCATGGAAATTTCTTCTTCATTCAGTCCGACTTATCCCTATAAATACATCGAACTTGCCAAAAAAGGTGTCAGAATCTCACTTATAATAACTGAGTCTGTGTTTGAAAGATTTGAAACGGAATATTTCGAACAATTACATGATTATCTTGGGATAGAAAATACCGAACTTTTTGTTTGTAAAGACGATATAGACTTTGCTTCCAGCGTGGTAACAGACAGATTCCTTTCACTGACCCTGTTCTATAAAACAGGCATGTTCCACAATCATGCTATGATGAGCTTTGAAGTGAACGCATTGATGTGGGGAGAGGACATGTACCGATTCTTCAGAGAAGGAGCACAAGAAGTGACAGATATCTGAAATACGGCTATCATATCGGAGATATTTGTACTCCGGATATAATTTTACTCATTTTGACTTTAAAGGATTATACTTGAATGTGCTTATTTTTGTGTTCATCAGATTAAAGCCATTAATTAAATTAAAGCTATTAATCTTATTGGGATTCTTTTCCTTTGTTAACAGCGTTAATTCAAAAGTGTTCATTCATAGGATTACAGTCCTTCTCAAAAAGACAGGGCATTCATAATATTAACGTTGTTAACAAATAACCAACGGTTATGATATATAACACAAAGATGATACTGTTTTTTGTTAACAGTGGAAACTGGAGATTCACTGTTAAGCCTGATTAAAATATTGGAGGTAAAACAATGAAGACAGCAATCTTAAACCAATTAGCGGAAGCTGTGGTCGAAGGAGACGATGACCTGGCAGAAGAACTTGCACAAAAGGCCCTTGATGGAGGTGTTGATCCTTACGAGGCAATTGTGGACGGACTTGCAAAAGGAATGATTATTGTGAGTGACAAGTATGAAAAGGGTGAAGCCTTTGTGCCACACCTGCTCATCGCATCCGGTGCCATGTATGCAGGTATGGATATACTGACCCCACATATGAAAGTAGAGGGTAACGGAAGGCGTTCCATAGGTGTTATAGGAACCATCGAGGGAGATGTCCACGATATCGGAAAGAACCTTGTCAAGACAATGATGTCTGCAGCCGGCTTTGATATGGTCGATCTGGGTCACGATGTGCCGGTCGAGAAATTCGTAGAGGTAGCGAAGGAGAAAAAAGCAGACCTGGTTTCCATGAGTGCTTTGATGACCACTACCATGACCAATATGGAGAAAGCAATTGAGATGCTTCAGGAAGAAGGTGTCAGAGATTCCCTCATTGTAATGGTAGGAGGAGCACCCGTTTCCCCTGAATTTGCAGAACAGGTTGGTGCAGACTCTACGCATTCTGATTCCATGGCAGCTACGGAATGGGCAAAGGACGCGGTAAGCAAACTTGATCCTGCTGAAATTAGATGGAGCGAGGAGAAAATCTCACTTGGAAAGGTCAAATACAGAGATATCCTGTCTAAAAAGACGGTTAAAGGAAAGACAGACATCGGTCTGGAAACTGCAAAGCAGATCATTTCAGACTTTGAGAGTGTAGCTGTCAAGACAAAAGAAGAAATGACCCATATGGACAGGACACTGGCAGCAATGGGTGACAAAAAGGTTGATAGGTTACCTGTATATCCGCTAGCTTGTGGCGTATTGAGGAAGTTTGCTGATGTCAACTACAAGCAGTATGCAACTGACATCGATGCGTTCGTTGAGAGTGCTTACCTCGGATCCAAATACCTGGATACAGACATGTTTGTAGGTCTCATAGACCTTTCCGCTACGTCATCAGACTTCGGATGTAAGATCAAGTACCCTGAAGATGACACACCTTCATCTGAAGGACACCTTGAGGCATATGAGCAGATCGAAGTTCCTGAAGTCAAGGAAGGTACTCGAGCCCATGAGCTTATAATGGCTTCTAAGGCAGCCACTGAAAAGCTCAACAAGGAACTCAACACACCATTTGTGGGATTCCACGAAGGACCACTTCTTACACTTACTCAGCTCATGGGTGCTGACCGTGTCCTGATGGACATGAAAACACATCCTGATGTGGTACTTGAAGCAGTCCAGAAATGTACGGATTACATCTGTCAGGTATCTGAACTGTTCTTTGAAGAAAGTGCCTGTAATGCACTCTGTATCGACAACCTCTGGTCCAACAACGTGATCATGAACGAAGAAGACTACTGGAAGTTCGACGGTAAGTTCGTATACGACCAGCACTTGCCGATCTTCAAGCAGTATGATCAACCATACATTATCCACAACTGTGCAGATGCAGTACACTTTGACACACAGATCACAAAGTTCGGAACAAAACTGTACAGCTACGCATACTATCCAAAACTCAGAAACAAGGGTTCACAGGGAATGGCAGACCTTATTCCACAATATGGTCACGAATGTTGCCTCATGGGTGAGATCAACCCTGTTGATTTCATGGATGGCTCTGCAGAAGGTGTGCAGAAGATCAAGACAGACACAGAACAGCTTCTAAGAGATGTTCTTCCTACACTCAAAGAGAACGAGCTGCAATCCAAGTTTGTCATGGCATCTGGTTGTGAGATTCCACCAGGAGGACCACTTACCACCGTGAAGGCAATGGTAGATACAGTTAAGGAACTGGGTCCAGACCTTCAAAAACAAAATTTCGGATAAGCAGGAACTATCACTTCCCCCTGCTTTTCCTTTTTTACTCATACGTGATTTGAAAAAAAGTTTGAAAATCACTTCATGAGGTCTATATCCATAGGGTGGTAAACCCCCTCATCTACACAATGGGGCAAACCACTCCACCTCCACATAAAAGGTGATAATAATGAATCTCGGGCTTGGCATAGACACTGGCGGCACATATACAGATGCCGTGATCATGGATCTTGAGAACGGATCAATAATAGATTCAAACAAATCGCTTACTACTTACCCTGATCTGATTAAGGGCATAATAAATTCAATAAACGGTCTTAAAGCCGAATATCTTGCGAATGTGAAATTCACTTCAGTATCCACCACACTCGCCACCAACACAACGCTGGAGGGGAAAGGATACCCGGCAGGTCTCATACTTGTTGGCTATAATATATCCCGAAAAATTCCCACAGATCATATCCTTTCCATAGAAGGCGGGCATGATGCTGATGGAAATGAAGTGGAATCCCTGGGTAATCTGAAGAAAGTGAAAGAATTTGTAAGAATGAACAAAAATAAAGTTTCTTCATTTGCTATATCATCATATTTTGGAGTACGCAACCCGGAACATGAGCTCACGATTAAAGAGATGATCCAGGAACTGACAGACCTCCCGGTGGTCTGCGGACATGAACTTTCCATGGACCTTGGGGCCTACGAAAGAGCCTTGACCGCACTTCTTAATGCCCAGTTAATCCCGGTAATCGACCAGTTCATAAGATCTGTAAGGTCTGTGATGCAGGATAAGAACATCAATTCGGTCCTGATGATGATGAGATGTGACGGATCGCTGGTGAAGATAGAAGAGGCACTAAAAAAACCAGTGGAATCCATTTTTTCCGGACCTGCCGCAAGCTTGCTGGGTGCTGCACATCTGACGGATCTTAAGGACTGCCTGACAGTCGATGTGGGAGGTACGAGTACGGACATCTCTATGATCCTCAGTGGTATGCCTGCTATCAGCGGTTCCGGTGCTGTTGTCGGCGGCTGGGATACAATGGTCAAGGCTATTAAAATGAATACCTCTGCTATTGGGGGAGACAGTCATGTATGGATGAAAGAAACAACGCATATCGGACCTAACAGGGTCATACCCCTATGTCTTTGCGCTGCCGAATTCCCGTCCATAATAAGTAAACTGCAGAATGCTGAAAAAGCCTCAAAGCGCATAATGAATGAAATCATCCAGCCAACAACATTTTTCATGTCCAATGGAGCAAAATCCCATTCCCTGCATGCCTCTGAACTGGAAGTGGAGGAGATGAAGATATTCGATGCTATAACAGAAAAACCTTCCTCGATATCAGATATTGCCTCAAGGACAAATAAGCATCCTCTGATGTTCGAAGGTATCCTGAGAAAGCTCATACAGAAAAGATATGTAAGACAGGTGGGTTTCACCCCAACCGACGTCCTGCATGTGACAGGTGACTATACAAAATGGGATTCCAATGCATCGATTTTGGGAGCCGCGATAATTTCAGAATATGCTTCCATGGAACCCCTCGATCTCTGCGACAAACTCAAAGAAGACGTAGCCAGAGGCATTGTACTCAATCTCATTGCACACTGTGCAGATAAAGTGAAGAAAAACGATCTGGAAAAAATACTGGATGGAACAGAACTAATGAAATTCACAATAAAGACACCTGTGGTAATGGTGGGTGCCCCTGTAGCCGCATATATGGAAGATATGAAATATTTCATTGATGCGGACATAAGGCTTCCGCAGTACCATGAAGTGGGTAATGCTGTAGGTGCCCTTGTCGGTAATGTGGTGTACAGGGAAGAAGTGCTGATAAGACCTGCAAGCCCGGGTAGTTCACAGTATCTGGTATTCTCTGAAAAAGGAAGACAAACATTCGATGACTACCAGGAGGCTCTTGACATGGCCAATTCCCTTGTTAACAGCACAGTTTCAGAGTATATGTCCGGCTACGGATTAAGTATGGACAATGTCAGGTTCGATCTTGAATGTAATGATATCGGGAATATTGGAACGGTACCCCTTGAGACAAAGATCGTAGGGGTAGCTGTTGGTTCTCCAAGGAGGGTAATATGAGCACTTCAATAGAACATGTGGGAAATATGAATGCACTGGATAATATGAATGCTCTGCGTCAAAGTGTACGCAATCGTATTGTGATCAAGGATGATGTTGAAGAGAATGATCTGATATATGAGATGCTACAGGCTTCCAGAGACATAAAGGATCTTCTTGTATCATCTTTCGGGCCACGTGGATCGAGCAAAATAATAATTAGTCCCACAGATGATGTTTATCTGACAAGTGATGGGAAGACCATAATCGAACAGATCGATGTGTTGCATCCCGTGGTCACTTCCCTCAAAGAGCTTGCGGTGTCCATGGATGGGGTATGTGGTGATGGTACAAAGACCGCAGTGATCATCGCTGCCTCTCTTATTGAAAATGCTGCTAAGCTCGTGGATTACGGACTACATCCGACAACGATCATAAAAGGATACCAGCTTGCCCTGAATAAAGTGTACGATATCCTGGACTATGAAAGTATTCGGATTGATTCTGACAATGATCTGCATTCTGTTATAGAGAATGCCAGCCTGAGTAAAGGAGTTGAACCCCACCAGGCCCGGATAATAGCAGATATCGTTCTAAAGACACTTTCAAAGATCAGGGATACTCATGCTGATGATTACATGGATCTGAACGATTATGTCAAAGTTGTAAAAAAGGTAGGTTCCCCCTCTATAGAATGTATTTCAGGAATGGTCCTGGATGAAACACCTTCAAGACCCGACATGCCTGATCATCTGGAAAATGCAAGCGTCCTTATGATCAATGGCAATGTGAAATTTGAAAGCAAGATCATAAATTCCCAGCGTAATATAAGAATCGGTGATCTCGAAGATCCAAAGCTTATCTTGCAGGGACAGGAACAAAATTTGAAAGTCATGTCACAGAAGATAATTGATTCCGGGGCTAACATTGTCTTTTGTGAAGGAGATGTGGATGAATCTGTAGAGGCATCACTTGCAAAAAATGGCATTCTGCTTTTCGAAAAACTGAAAATCAGGGATATGGAGATGGTCTCAAAGGCAACAGGTGCAAGTATTCTTTCCATCAGGGAGGATATAATGCCTCATAATCTGGGATTTGCCGATGAGGCAAAGGTCAGAAAAAGAAATGATGAGCATTTCCTTTTCCTTTCTGTCAATGATCAACTGATATCTACGATCATGATATGGGAACCTTTCAGGTATGGTCTTGAAAAGATGGAGGAAGCAGTAGATGATGCCATCAATAATGCTGCATTCATACTGAAGAATCCTCTTGTCGTTAAAGGAGGAGGAGATGTTGAATTTGTGCTCTCACAGATGCTCAGGCAGTATTCTTCCACTATTGAAGGAAAAGAGCAACTTGCAGTTATCGAATATGCAAACGCCCTTGAAGAGATTCCCAGAACACTTGCAAGGAACGCGGGTCTCAATGAAGTTGATGCGATGACGAAAATGCTCAATTTCTATAACAAGGGGATCGACTGCAGGGTCGACCTTAACCGAAAGGTCGTTGCCAACAACCCTCCGGAATATGATTCTTCCAGCATTAAACAAATGGCTATTATCGCGGCGACCGAGGCTGTAAGCAATATGTTGAGAATTGATAAGATAGTATTGAAAAGGTCCTAAGGAGGCGTTAAAATGCCTGATGAAATGACTTCAAAGGAACGTTTTATCAACGCTCTTGAATTAAAAGAAGTGGACAGGGTACCACTGGGTTATTTGTGGTTCGGGGCCGGTGATGCAGTACTCCAGCGGATGAATGCAAGCATGAAGGATGTTTACTATTCTACAAAAGGCATTGCCAGAGCACAGGTATTAGCAAGGGAAATGTATCACCATGACAATGTAATGTCTCCATGGGGATGTTTACTTGTGGAAGCGGAGGCTTTAGGAGCGAAAATAAATATCAAGAAAGATGCTTATCCTTCAATAGCCAGTTTTCCTTTAAAGTCTGCAAAAGAATATGAGAATATAGATCCTGTTGCCATAGAACGTTCTGAAAGGGTAAAGACAATTGAAGAGTCCATATCCTTGCTTAAAAAAGAGCTTGAAGATGAGGTTTTTATCAGCTGTGCACTCCTTACCCCTCTTATGCTTGCTTCCCAGCTGATGGATGGGAGCAGGATGTATATTGAAATGATGAAAGATCCCGATAATTTTCATGCACTACTTGATGTCCTCACTGATAGTTGTACAACCTTTGCAGATATGATGCACGATGCAGGAGCAGACGGAGTATTTATTGAAAACGGTGGCAGCACTTCGGATCTTTTCAGTCTGGAAATGGCCAAAGAATTTGGTTTTCAGTACTCTAAGAAATTATATTCACACATACAGGATAGCGGCGGCTATGTAATATCGCATAACTGTGCAAACCATGCATTCCATGAACTGGAATTAGCTCTTGAACCTGATGCTTTGAATTTCTTTTTCGGGAATGTGGACGCACTCGGGGAGAAGTACAGGATCGATTGCCTGAAGATTCACAATCATAGACACATTGGTTGCAGTGAAAGATATTGTTTCAGGGATTTTAAGGACTTCACTGATTCAGGTATATGCCTGATGGGAAACATCAATCCATATGCATTCAATTCAGGAAGAATAGACAAGATTGTTGCCGAAGTATACCGTTGTCTGGCCGCAGCTCCCGATAAGGGATTCATACTATCCTCCGGATGTGAAATTCCACTGAATACACCTCAGGAAGAGGTGGAAATTCTCCGAGAATCAATGAAATCATACTTTAAGCAGGGGGATTAAAATTGTATGGAATTGCATTAGATATAGGAACCAGCGGCTTTAGGGCACAATTGATTGATCTGGAAACAAAAGAAGTTGTAAAGACTTCAATGACAATGAAGCATCCGTTGCCAGGTGGGAATGTGACTGATCATCTCGACTTTGCCATATCCATTGGAGAGGATGTGGCACATAGTATCATCATAGATGCTGTCGAAAAAATGATAGAAGGGTTCGATGTGGACCCATCGCAGATATCAAAGATGGCTGTCTGCGGCAACCCGATACAACTCTCGCTTTTCCAGAATACGGAGATACGTGATCTGGCCTATGTGGGAAGAAACATGCGGGAAAGATTGGGTATAGATGACGTACAACGTAATGCCCGGGTATTTCAGGCTACGGATATATTCCATGGAACTTTAAACCTTGAGAATTGTGAGATAATAGTTCCGCCTGCTATCGAGCATGAGATAGGTGCCGATGCACTTGCCATGATGGTTGAGACGGATTTTCTCGAACAGGAAGAACCAACTCTTGTAACGGATTACGGAACTAATGCTGAGATGGCCATCAAGGTAGGCAACAGGATCATTACAGGAAGTGCTGCCGCCGGACCTGCTATAGAAGGACAGGGTATAAGTTGTGGCATGCTTGCAGCTCCGGGAGCGATCACCGATGTCAATCTGGAAAATGGTTTCTGGAGATTATCTGTACTGGATGAAAACATGGAAACTGTAAAAGGACATCTTATAGATCCGATAAGCGGAGCGATATTTGAAGAGTTGGATGTTGTGCCGGATGGTATCACGGGAACCGGCCTTATTTCCATATTGTCTCTTGCGATTGAAACAGGGATTATCACAAGTCCTCCTAAACTAAAATACGGAAGGATCGAATTGGGTGACGGCATTGAAGTGTCAGAAGAAGATATAAAAGAAGCTGGTAAGGCCATAGGCGCCATAAGGGCTGCTCAGCTGACCCTGATACATGAATCAGGGATTGCCTATGAAGATCTTGAAACCATGTATATGAGCGGTGCTTCCGGAACGTATGTTAACCCTGTCAAAGCAAGAAAAATAGGATTATGTCCGGATTTTACAAAGAAAACAGTGCAATTCGGGAATACATCCCTGTCCCTTGCAAGAGACATAGTTCTTGAAAAGGTGAAACTTAATACGCTGATCGAATTAGCGGGGCACATAAAGGCCGATCATCTTATGATGGCAACCAGTGAAACCTTCAAGAAACTTTACGCTTGTGAACTGGGATACTGGACAGAGGGTATGTCCATGGAGATGTATCGGAAACTGTTGAAGATGTCTAAACTGCCTGAACTTCCAGCTCCCACTGAAGATCCTGTACTTGAGAAAAAGAGCAGGAGAGATATCATTGAGACTGGTACAGGTCAGGTAGAAGTGATAGAGGATATAGGGGTTACTCTTAAAGAACTTGCAGTTGGATGCATAATGTGCCACAAATGTGAAAAAGAATGTCCTGAGCAGGCAATATTCATAAAAGCAGATGATGATCTTTTTGCAGAATACGATACTCTGAAATGTCTGGGAACGGCGTGCAAAAGATGTGTGAGTGTGTGTCCGATGCATGCTATTGACTACAAAGAAATAAAGATCATGTACGAAAAACCTTCAGCTCTTTCAACATAAACCAGGAGGACCTCAATGACAGAAATACAAGTCAATTCAGGGATATGCGGGTTCACCCATATCGTCAGGGGAAGAAAAGATGGTCAAAAAATAATTGTGGACATTGACACTCCATGTGAGAAGATCAAAAAGATGTCTCACCTGGAAGTCGATATGATGGATCTTTTTGATATAAAAGACAATCTTGTAATGGAAAAAGCCAAGGATGCAAGGTGCACCGCCACATGCCTTGTACCCTGTGCGGTGATGCATGTTTGTTGCATCGAATCGGATTTCATGTCGGGCACCCTTGCAAAAGAGACAGGAAGCATAAGTATCGAGTTCCTGTGAACATATCATTATTAAAGTGAAGAACATAAGAACATCATTTAGGATCACAAGGCAGATTCCGGAATTACATGTGGCTTAAAAGGATGGAATTATATTAACGAATCTAAATTGGATTTCTCACAAAAATTCCAATACATACTTGATGGAAAAAAGGTGGACACTCCTCTTGTAGGTACGGTCACCACAGCGGGAATACTTGACCTGATGGATATTTCCGGAGCAAGCAGACCTGAAGCCGATAGTGATCCTAAAAAAATGGCAAAACTTGCATCTTCCTTACATACGATTGCAAAGTTTGAGGTCATACGTATTCCATTTGATGTGACAGTGATAGGTGAGGCACTTGGCTGTCAGATTGATTCTGGCACAAAGGCAAGAACACCATCAGTAATTACCCATCCCTTTGCAGACAAACCTGAAGAGTTAGAGATACCCACTGATCTGCTGAGGAGAGGAAGAATACCTGTTATAATGGAAGCAATTTCCCTTCACAGGAACAATCCGGGATTGCAAGTGCCTTTAGTTGCAGGTGTCGAGGGCCCTGTTGATCTTGCTTCTTATCTTTTGGGAATCAGATCGTTCTTGAAGTTGACTGTAAAGAAACCTGAAATTGCAAAGAATATCATAGAGAAATGTATCGATGCTTGCATTACTTGTGCCAATGCCTATCTCTTTTCAGGTGCAGATGCAGTGGTGATCGCAGATGCTCTGTCCTCCCCGGAAATGATAGGTCCTGATGCATTCAGGCTGATTGTAAAGCCTGGGTTGATCAGATTTAATGAGAACATAGAAGGTCATAGCATACTTCACATATGCGGGGAAGTGGATAGTATTATCCCGGACATATTAGAATCCGGTTTTAGTGCTATAAGCATTGAGGAGAATGTGAAGGATCTTAAATATGTAGTTAGTAGTGCACACAGAAACAACACGGCGATAATCGGAAATATTTCGACATCGGACACCCTGTATAGAAAGAAACCGGAAAATGTCAGAAAAGAGGCTTTCCAATGCCTTGATGCAAATATAGACATACTAGCTCCTGGCTGTGGTGTAGCTCCGGAGACTCCTTTGAAAAATCTTCTTGCTATGATCAAGGCAAGGGACGACTATATTAAAAAAATGGCCCGAGTCATCACATTGAAATATGTGGTTTAGACTACAGAGGATTTCGATAAACTACCATCAATACTCATACAATTTAATAAAATTTAAATAATAGCAAAGCAAATTTACTATTATGGATTCTTTTACTGATTTTGCCTTAAATGAAGAATATAAGCGTCTCCAATCTGTCGGAGATAAGCTTGCTGAAATTGAATATTTAGTAGATTGGAAGCCTTTTCGCCCTATTCTGGAGTCAATGTACATAAACAGAACAGCTTCAGGCGGACGGCCTGAAGCTGATGTTATTGTAATGTTCAAGATGCTTGTTCTGCAACAATGGCATGGTCTTTCTGATGCTGAGCTTGAAAAGCAGTGTATTGACAGGATATCCTTTAGGAAATTCCTGGGATTTCCTGAATATGTACCAGACAGTACAACTGTCTGGTCATTCAGGAAGAGAATTATCGACAATGGTAAAGAAAAAGCGGTGTGGGATGAAATGCAGAATCAGCTTGATGCTCTTGGTTTGAAGATTAAAAAAGGAATGATCCAGGATGCAACTTTTATTCACTCAGATCCAGGACATGCAAAAGCAGATGTACTCAGAGGAAAAGATGCGAAAACAAGAAGAAGCAAAGATGGAACCTGGACTAAGAAAAATGGTAAATCTCACTTTGGATACAAACTTCATACAATTATTGATAAGGATTATGAACTAATCAGAAGATTTGAGACAACAACTGCATCACTTCACGATTCACAGGTTGATCTGTCTGAAAAGGGTGAAGTGGTGTATAGAGATAAAGGATATTTTGGAGCAATAGCAAAAGGTTTTGCAGCAACAATGCAACGAGCTGTAAGAGGACATCCTTTAGGAATAATGGATATCCTCAGAAATGAAAGAATAAGTGTGAAAAGAGTCCCTTGCGAAAGAGTGTATGCAGTGACAAAAGAAATATTTAAAACCAGAAAGGTTCTTGTTACAACTGTAGAAAGAGTGAATGCAAAAATGTTGATGACAGCTTTTTGTTTTAATCTGCATCAATTGAGGACACTAAAAACCAAAGGAGTAATTTAGGATAGCGGGAGCTATACTAAAAATAAGGATTAATGAAGAGAAATAAACAAAATGATAAAAAATGAGAGGATATAATTGAGTTTGAATACTTTAATGATCTAAAATGAGGGAATATCGAAATCCTCTCTATTTTTTTTATCTTTTTTGATAGTATTATGTCCTTTATTAGTATGAATTTTTTCTAATTCTGGTTACCGGGGATTGGATAATTTGGCGATATAATACTATTCTGGCGAAAATGAAGGCCATATCAATAAATTATCTACAGGTATGGCATAAGGGCATTAATTTTAAGGGAAAAATGTTTGATACGTAAGGTTTTACATGAAAAATATGTACTTATAGTTACTAACTTAACATTTTTAACTTATCATCCAGAAATGTCTCAATCCATTTTCTTGCGAAGCTAATCTTTGATGAACAATCAATAAACGCCTCAGCAATCAGATTTTTCATATGATCCAGATCTTTCACAAAATTGCGAGAAATAATTCTTTTGACACTTTTCCAGATGAATTCGATTGGATTCAAGTCGGGTGAATATGGAGGTAAATAGACCAATTCAATATCATTTGCCTGTGCAAATTCCACTGTATATTTTGCTCGATGTGATCTAAAATTGTCGAGAATAATTACGATTCTCTCTCCCATGTTATTGTTTTTAACAGCTGATAAAAACGAACATACATCCTCCTTGGTTGAATGTTCTTTGAAATCAATAACAGAATTACCATTCAATGCATAAAAACCGAAGGAGTTTGCTTTTATCCTGGTTGTGTTTTTGAAGATGGCAGGTTTATTGAAAGACCATAAACGAACCGTATTTGATGTTGTTTGGGGAGATGATTCATCAAGAAATCCGATAACGCAATCATCATCGATTAACGGTAAGTTTTTTTTAAACAATCTTCTGCATTTTGTGGTCTTCGATAATCATGCGCATATGGTTTGGCATGATGCATGCCAAACTTCTTCAAGATCACTAGTATTTGCTTAATGGTGTATTGAACCTTAAATTCATTATAAATGAGTTCCTGAACTTCTTTTGTAGACCAATCATCTCTTTCATGTAACATGTCCCTTAGTTTTTCTTTTTGATCATCAGTGAGTTTGGAAGGACATCCTCCTGAAAACCTAGGCTTTAATCCTTCATATCCGTCTTGATTCCACCGCTCTTGCCATTGATATGCAACGGGTTTTGATATCCCTACAAGTTTAGCTGCTTCATTAACAGAAGCTCCTTCATAACGATGTTTAACAAAATATAAACGTTGTAGAACTCGTGTGTCTTTCTCTAATGACTTAATATGTTTAAGCAATTCTTCTGATGAAAGATGATGCTTTATCGGAATTTGTTCGGGTTTAGCCATACAGTATTGTTATACTCAATTAGTATTAATAGTTTGGTTAATAACTATAAAATTAGTTTTGACTGACAAAATAGATTATTTTTAGAAAAAGTGGGTATAAATAAAAAGCAGCTCTTTGGGAGAGCTGCAAGTGCTTAATAGTCTATTCTTCTCTAATTTTCTTTCTTATATGGCGGCAATGGAGGGACCTTGCTTATTTTCAGGTTCAAAATCTGCGATTTTTGCCATGGGAGAAGGGTTTTTAACTAAAGTTTCTACATCTTCGTCCAGCTTGAACTTTGATACAACAACTAGCAAACGTTCCGCCATTTCTGCCAGGCTCTGGGATGAGTGAGCCAGTCCTTCCATGGAGGCTGTCTGTTCTTCTACAGATGCCATTGTCTCCTGGGTTCCGGCAGCAGATTGCTCTGCAACTGCAGATACTTCTTCAATAGAAGCAGTTGTTTCTTCTATGGATGCTGCCTGCTCTTCTGAAGCAGCCGCAATGTCACTGACCATATCTGTTATTTGCTTTCCGGATTCAACCACTTTTTCAACCAAAGACACTGCTTTTTCAAGGGATTCTGATCCATTTGCAACTTCTATTCCACCTTTTTTCATGGATTCAACCGCATTTCCAGTACCTTCCTGCATTTCCTCGATCAAACCTGATATCTGCTTGGCTGATGTTGCAGATTCCTCTGCCAGTTTGCGTACTTCATCTGCTACGACTGCAAATCCACGACCATGTTCACCTGCTCGTGCAGCTTCGATGGCTGCATTTAGTGCAAGAAGGTTCGTCTGATCTGCAATTTGTGTTATAAAGCTTACAATCTCTCCAATTCTCGAGGACTTTTCATTAAGTTCATCAATCATACCAGATGATTCATTTGAAGCAGATTTAATGTGGTCCATTTTGAGAATAAGTTCGTGTGCCACATCTCCAAGACTCTGGATCAGGTCGTTCGATTCAACTGCACTCTCAGCTGCTTTTTGTGAATTTGTAGCGATATCCTGTACACTTATACTCATATCGCTTATTGTTTCGGAAACGTCTTCTATTTTACTTGACTGCATCAAAGCTCCCTCTGAAATTTGGGAAACTGCAGTTGATATCTGGGTTGTGCTAGCGGATATCTCTTCAGAAGATGCTGCCATTTCCTGTGATGTGAACGAAAGAGTCTTTGAACTTTCTTTAACTTCGCCAACAAGTGATTTCAAATTACTGACCATAATTCCTACTGAATCGGATAACTGCCCAATTTCATCTTTAGATGTATCAGTGATATTTGTTGTTAGGTCACCATTAGATATCTTGTTAGATACGTCGAGTAAACCATTCAGTCGTGTCGTTATGGACCTGGAGATAGTGACACCTATGACTAAACCGAGAATAGCAGATATTATAATAAGGCCAAAAATGGATCTTACTGCACTAGCATATGCTGCCTCTGATTCAACTTCAGCCTGTGCCATTTCCACGGCTTGCATTTCTTCAAATTCAGTAAGAGCTGCACTAAGCTTTACTCCGGCAGCATCATAGTTTTCCATGGCATTTGAAACACGAATGTCGGTTTCGCTCATTCCTGCTTCATCTACAGTTTTGAAAAAAGTAAGTCCGGCAGTTTCAAAATCATTTCTAAGAGCAACTATGTTTTCCAGATCCTGTGTTTCCTCTTCGTCCAGATTTAATGCACTCAGAGTTCCTGTGTGTTCATCAAAAGTTTGTGTGGCCTCTACAAAATCATCTTTTGCGGTTGATTCGCCTAATGCATATGATGCGCCTGCATCTCTTGCCATCCATAATGATAGATCCATTTCCATTACAGAATCTGCAGAAACAACATGCTCTGATAAGACTTCATCCAAATGTTCATTAACAATTGAAATTCCACTGTATCCTGTATAACCGACCAGCAGCATAAAAATAATGAGTAATGCATAACTTCCGAGTAGTTTTTTTGACATTCCGATGTCGTTTAATTTTTCAAGTATATTCAAATATATCACCTACATTAAATGGAATAAATCCACCTGTTTATATCGCAGTGGCATATATATTATTAAACTATATACATGTATGTTGCACCGTTAACTTTGAAATTAATATCAAGTAGTTACAGATATATTAGGGTTAAATGTAAAAAATAAGTAACTATTCAGCCTGATAAAAACGCTATCAATAACAATCTTGACAAAAAGTTGAAACGTAAATTTCATTAGGATCATTTATTTTGATTGTTGCTATTGATTGCTTTTTTGATTGTTAGATTGTTAGTGAGCAGACATCTCTATTTCGATGAAATCAGTACCAATAGGCAAATCGTGCCAGGCTGAATAGTTACAAAAATAATTTTAATACTATTCGAGAATTGAATAAGATGTCAGCAACAACGAGTGGTATTTTCGGAATTCTGTACACATAATTTATGGTATTTTAGAGCTTTTCATGGAGCAGATGACATTATGGATATCACCAAAACACCTAAGTAATGTCCCCCCGTCAAATGGCTAAAAATGAGTGGGAACTTGTTTTTTTATAAACCGAGTTGATATTTTGGCAATAAAAGACGGAGATACAATAAAGATAGACTATACCGGCACACTTGATGACGGTACTGTTTTTGATAGTTCTGAAAATCATGACGAACCTCTTGAATTTACTGTAGGTGCAGGGCAGGTCATACCAGGTTTCGAGGAAGCTGTAAGAGGTATGGAAGTCGGGGAAGAGAAGAAGTTCAGAGTAGAGGCTTGTGAAGCCTATGGCGAGGCAAATCCGGCTCTCATGCAGACAGTTCCAAGTTCACTACTTCAGGCTGATGCAGAGATCACCGAAGGAATGATGATAATGGTAGGAACTGCTGACGGTCAGCAGATGCCTGCAAAGATAACTGAAGTCAATGATGAAACCATCACACTTGACATGAATCATCCACTCGCTGGCAAGGCACTGACTTTTAACATTAAAGTTGTCGAATAATACTTACTATTTTGAGCTCGTTATTTGGGCTCAACCTTTCTTTTTATGGCAGTACTGATTGTTTTGAAAAATACATTTTGGGCTGAATATTTATAAAAATATTTGGCTTTGGTAATTAAACATCGTTATATAATATGATGGCCTCTTTTTATATATGAATTGTCCAAAGTGTAAGAGTTCCAGTCATAAGAAGAACGGTAGGATTGATGGTCGACAACGCTACAAATGCCATGATTGTGGATACAACTATTCAGTAGATATAAAATCCACCGCTAGCCCCGTATCTGTTAAGCGACAGGCTTTACAACTCTATCTGGAGGGGTTGGGATTTCGTTCAATTGGACGTTTTTTGGGCGTTAGTCATGTTTCTGTTCAAAAATGGATTCGAAAATTTGGTAGTGAATTAGAGGATCTAAAAAGTGAAAATGAGATTTCTGTTGTGGAATTGGACGAGATGCATACTTATATTGGGAATAAAAAAACTACTGCTGGATATGGATTGCTGTTGATAGATATGGGAAGAAATTCATCGATTGCTCTTTTGGCAGCAGAGGAACAAAAACAGGACAAAAACTCTGGAAAAAGTTAAAGACAAAAGAGGTTGGGGAAGTAATGACGGATTATTGGAGGGCATATGCCAAGTTAGTCCCCAGAAACATCCATACTCGATCAAAAGCAGAAACATATACTGTTGAAGGATACAACAGCATATTTAGGCATTTCCTGGCAAGACTAAGGAGAAAGTCAAAGTGTTATACTAAAAGTCTTGAAATGCTAAAAATCTCCGTTTTGCTCTTGATGAAATATAGGAATAAAGAACTAGCTATGTTTAATTAACAATGCCAAATATTTTATTTCATCTTGTTAATCGCTTTCTTCCTGAGTTCATGTAACTTTGCATCATCCGGCTTTTCCATTAATGCTTCATCGAACATCTCGACAGCTCCCCTGTGATCACCAAGTCGATGCAAGGCAATACCCTTATGCTTCCAGACCACGCTTTTAGCATAGCCCATGCTGATCAGTTTGTTGAAACACGTTAAAGCCATCTGGTTCTGACCAAGACGAAGACAGGTTATCCCTTTATTCATAAGGGCAGTGGCATTAGAAGGCTGCAATTGCAAGGCCGCTTCAAAACACTCATACGCCAGCTCCTGATCATTCTGCTCTTTTCCGGCTTTAATGCCTTCCTGTACCCATTCAGATGCGCTTTTCCTGTCACGTTGTCTGAGTTTTCTTCTTGCTCTGTTAAGCGCAGCAGAATGGTCAAATGGTTTGTCTTTTCGCTCTGTAGGTGTGGGTGCAATGGTTGCACGTCTCTCTGGTTTTTCAGATTTAGCATGAGATTTTCTTTTTTGAGGAATGTAGGCAGGTTTACCAAGCATCTTCCTCAGCATGATTATTGCTGCATCCTTGTCAAGGGGATTATTGTTGTTTCCACATTTTGGCGACTGAATACACGATGGACAACCTTCGATGCAAGGACAGCTTTCAATAGACTTTAAGGTTACTTCCAGCATTTCTACGATTTTACCGTAGCCACTTTCAGCATAGCCCACACCGCCGGGGTGTCCGTCATACACGAATATCCCGCTTTTTCCGGAAAGATCATCATGCTCTGGTGTGGAAACACCACCTACATCATTCCTGTCAGCCAGCAGGTGCAGCGGGTACATTGCTATAATTGCGTGTTCAATGGCATGTATACCGCCTGCAAAATCACGTTCGTGTTCGTTTACCAATTCGGTGAACATGTAAGGTAGTTCAAGCCACAGGGCTTCGGTCTCCAACCTAAATTCCGGCATATCCAGGGACAACTGTCCAAGCTCAGTGTCAGTACGCTGCTGAATTTTTTTATATCCCGTAACCTGCTGGGTGACATCCACATCCCCAAACCCTACCTTTACGTCAGGAAATGTTGCCAGAGCTTTTGTTTCAACAACTTCTCTGATGACTATGTCCGATGATACAAGGGATTTAGTATAGTAGCCATCCTGCGCCTTCTCAACATGTATCTCTCTTTTATCATGGTCCTGTTTTGTAACACAGTAAGGAGTACCTTTGTTAATGTACACCGCACCTTCAAAAGCTTCCCTGTAGGCACGCAGTCTCTCTATATTCTTTTCAAGAGGTCTTCTGCTTGTTTTGTCAATAATAGTATAGCTGTCACTGTCAATACCGCGGATGGAAACTTTCATATGTGGAGTAGGGTCTAGCGACCTCTTTTCATCAATTCCTTCCAGCAATCCTTCTTCTTCAAGTACTTCAACGATGGTCTCAAACTCAGCACCGAAATATTCGCTGTCCTTAGGTCTTAGTGGCATCTCCTTTGCAGCACAGAGCAAATGCCCTGCCTGTATGTAGCGGTTCGAGACATTGATAACTGCTTCCTCACAATTTCGTCTGAAGAAGTCTTCGGGATTTCTCATGTAGTACTGGTCAAGTGCATTGGAATCTGCAACAAGGGTGACTATGCTTTCCCGGTTTCCACGACCTGCTCGTCCTGCCTGTTGTCTTGCACTCATAATAGTTCCCGGGAATCCGTCCATGATACAGGCATCAAGTCCTCCGATGTCAATTCCAAGTTCAAGAGCGTTGGTGGATATCACACCTTCAATGTTTCCCTGTGCAAGCTCTTTTTCAATAGCTTCACGTTCATCACCGTGATAGCCTCCTCTGTAAGAGCTGATTTTTTTATCTATTCCTCTGCTGGCAAGTGTGTTCTTTGCCTGGACGTACATCCTCTCAACCTTTTGTCTCAACCTTGCAAAAACGATTGTCTGGAGGTCGCTTTGCACAAAGGTTGTGAAAAGGTCTACTGTTTCCCCGAAGCTGGCTTTTCTCTGGGTGAAGTTCCTGGCTTTCACATAAAGTGGAGGATTCCAGAAAACAAACTTCTGAGCACCCTGTCCGGAACTGTCATTGTCTATCAGGCTGACATCTTTTCCTATAAGTGATGAGCTATGTTCAACCGGGTTTCCGATGGTTGCAGTGCAACATATATATTGAGGGTTTGAACCATAGTGTTCGCAAATACGGTTCAGTCGTCTTAGCAGGTTTGCCATATGGCTTCCCATGACTCCGCTGTATGAATGGCTTTCATCCAGGATTATAAAGTTGAGATTCGAAAGGAAATGCTTCCATTGATGTTTCCATTGCAGGAAACTCAAATGCAGCATTTCGGGATTTGTAAAAATTATCTTGGTATTTCCGTATTTTACGTTATCTTTTTCAGCCTTGCTCATGGAACCAACGAATCTATCGATATTCACATTCAATCTCATTGTGTGGCTAAGTTTCCTGAAAGTGTCAAGCTGGTCATTTACAAGGGCATTTAGGGGTGATATGTAAAGTGCCGTGGCATGTGGCTCTTCCAGCAAACGCTCAAAAACAGGTAGCATGTAGCATAAGGATTTGCCACTGGCAGTACTGGTGGAAAGAACAATGTTCTTCTTTTCCCGTGCAGTGCTAACTGCTTCAGCCTGATGGGCATAGAGTTGTTCAATTCCATTTTCGTTCAAAGCATATCTGATCAGCGGATTGAGTTCTATATTCCTGTATTCTGCTTCTCTGGTGGGCACGTCCTCAATATGGGTAATCTGTCCTTCATATTTCCTTGAAGATTTTATTTTGCTGATCAGTTGGGAAATTTCCATTTTTGACTGGCTCCGCAGTTATTAATGAATTCATCCTTTAAAGACTATATTGCACTTTAAAATATCTCATATTTAATTCTACATTAAATTTACACGGGAAATATTTTCCATTTTTATTTTAAATCTTATGTTTGCAAAATTGTTTTTTAATTAAATTTAAGCCTTCAATTAAATTTAAGCACTCATAATGTTATTATACGAGAATACGTTTTCAGTATTAATTGTGAAATCGATAAGATTAGTTTATGCATAAGAGCATGAAAAACGATAATTCTCTGAAATCCAGATTAAAACTACATATAAAGCGATGATTAAAATGGTTCCAAAAAAGTGTTTTTTGACTAAAGGTGTTGGTGTACACAAAGACAAGTTAGCATCTTTTGAATTGGCACTGCGCGATGCAAAAATCGAGAAATACAATCTTGTCAGTGTATCCAGCATACTTCCTCCTAACTGCAAGATAGTCTCCAGGGATGAAGGACTCAAAGAGCTTGGGGCAGGCGAGATCGTCCACTGCGTCCTGGCACGCAACGATACGAATGAGCCGCAGAGACTGGTATCGGCTGCAGTCGGAACTGCTGTTCCAGTTAACGAGAAGAACTACGGCTATATCTCCGAACATCATTCATACGGAGAAGAAGAGGAAAAAGCAGGAGAATATGCCGAGGATATTGCGGCAACTATGCTTGCAACTACTCTGGGAATCGAATTCGATGCTAACTCTGCCTGGCAAGAAAGGGAACAGGTTTACAAGGCAAGCGGCCATATTTTTGATACAACCCATTACTGTCAGACAGCAAATGGTGACAAGGAAGGAAAGTGGACGTCAGTCATAGCGGCAATGGTTTTTATTGAATAAAAGGGATTGAAATGATTCTTTTTAATTTTCTTATTTATGTCCGCTGGTCTTTCGGATCATTGAGATATGTTCGATACCTGCGTCATCATAAGTCTCTCCATATTCTTTAAAACCAAACTTTTTGTAGAAACCTGTAGCATATAGCTGTGATGACAAATGAAGCTCTTTAGCTCCCATTGAAATTGTTTTTTCTATAAGATTTTTCATCAGCAATTTTCCAATATTCCGGTTGCGATATTCTTTAATTATACATATCCTTCCGATAGTAAAAGAATCATCATGCTCAAATATCCTTCCTGTGGCAACCGGTATTTTATCATTATATACAACAAGATGTAGGGATATAACATCATATTCATCGAGTTCAAGATTCTCATCGATGTTCTGTTCAATTACAAAAACATCTCTGCGAACTTTGTAGGCATCACTGAAATCATCAGATCCATTTATCCATTTTATTTGCATGTTGATACTGGTTTTACTTATTGGCATGTAATCAGGATTTGTGAGGATAAATATTTTTCTTAGTCTTTACCGCGATGTTCTTTGTATTAAAATATGATATCAAGAAACGTCATGAATAGAAAAACTTAAGTAACTTATAGTCAATTCGCAGGAGTCTATAGAATATATAGGGCTATAGAAATATAGTAATTGGAGATTTAATATGAAGAAATTTTTAAGCTTACTCATGGTTTTCCTGATGGTTGGACTTGTTGCCGTATCAGGATGTGCAGACACAACAGAAGATGTTGCTGAAGATGTAGCAGAAGATGTTGCTGAAGATGTAGATGCAGCAGAGGAAACTGCTGAAGATGTAGCAGAAGATGTTGCTGAAGATGTAGATGCAGCAGAGGAAACTGCTGAAGATGTAGCAGAAGATGTTGCTGAAGATGTAGATGCAACAGAGGAAACTGCAGAAGAAGTTGCAGAAGAAGTTGCAGAAGAAGTTGCAGAAGAAGTTGCAGAAGAAGTTGCAGAAGAAGTTGCAGAAGAAGTTGCTAACGAAACAGCAGCAGAGTAAATTCATTTAAGATAACATCATGCCCTGGCAGTCTTCCTGAATGTAAATTCACGTGATTGTCAGGATGTATGATAAACATCTTTTTCTTCATTTGGTATTTTTTTATTTCCTCTCTTTAATTATTTTCTAAAATAAAAATTTATTCATTTAACTACTAAATCCGCTTATTCATACTGTTTTTTGCTGATAGGTTACGAACTTAAAATAGAAAACCTTAAGTTGATTGCTCAATTATGGGTATTGGTCTATAGTTACTATATAAAATATAGATAATTGTCCAGGGAAGATCAATAATGAAGAAAATAATGAGTTTTTTAATAATAGGAATATTAATGCTAGGACTAGTCGCCGTTTCCGGATGTGCTGACAGCACAGAAAAAGACAGTGCAGATGATGGGATGGTTGAAGAAACAGCTGAGGTAACAACTTATATTGTAGGAACAGAACCTTATTTCCCACCATTTGAATATGCAGATGCGAACAACAGCAATGAGATCATAGGTTTTGATGTGGACCTTATCAATGCAATTGCAGAGGATCAGGGCTTTGAAATAGAATGGAAGGATCTTGAATTTGATGCACTTATCCCTGCCCTCCAGTCAGGACAGATCGACTTAATAGCCTCTGGTATGACAATTACTGCAGAAAGAGAAGAATCTGTAGACTTCAGTGAACCATACATCAATGCAGGTCTTTCCCTTGCTGTTGCTGCTGATAACGAGGAGATCAAGAGCCTGGATGATGTTCAGGGTAAGGTTGCTGTAGTTCAGCAAGGTTCCACAGGAGCTTTGAAAGCTGATGAACTCAAAGCAGAAGGCATAATTGACGAAATTATTTATCTTGCACATGTTAGTGACATTGTTATGAACATCCAGAGCGGACGTGCAGATTTCATGATAAATGACCTGCCAGTTACAAAATCTTACATGGTCCAGAATCCTGGTGTAATAAAGATTGTCGATGACGATATACAGAGCGATTCCTATGGTTTTGCAGTAAAGAACGGAAATACTGAGCTTCTTGAAATGCTCAATGCAGGTCTTGCTAACGTTCAGGAAGATGGTACATACGACCAGATAATGGGAGACTATTTCTAAACACTTTAATATTCTGAATATGCAATTCCCATTTGCATATTCACTATTTCTTATATTTTCTCCTGCCGAAAAACGAAAAAATCTGTAGCGATATATTTATATGTCGTTCATGTGTGCCTACTTTCAGAATAATGTACTGATTATTTTTACAAAAAACCGAGGTAATATCCTTGTCCCTTTTATCTACATATCTGGAACACATCATCAAAGTCTTACCTGACCTGATAGCAGGGTCAATGATAACAATTGAGATAACATCTTTCTCTCTGTTTTTCGGAATGATACTTGGTACGATCAGCGGCCTTGGCAAGTTGTCCCAAAAAAGAATATTCAGATATCCAAGCATTGTTTATATTGATTTTATAAGGGGAACTCCCCTGTTGGTACAGATATTATTATTCTACTATGGTATTCCAGGTCTTTATTCAAATGCAACGGGGAATCCATTGCAGATAGATCCGATACTTGCCGGTATTATTGTATGCAGTATAAACAGTGGAGCTTATATTGCAGAGATCGTACGTGCAGGTATACAATCCATTGACAGGGGACAGATGGAAGCAGCACGCTCACTTGGTATGAATGAAAGGATGGCAATGAAAGAGATTATCCTTCCACAGGCATTCAGGAGAATAATACCTCCTCTTGGGAATGAGTTCATTGCTCTTTTAAAAGATTCGTCACTTCTCGCTGTAATTGGCGTGCATGAACTGCTAAAGACCGGACAGTTATACATTTCCAGGACATTTGCAGCTTTTCCGGTGTATATTGCCGTGGCATTGATGTATCTGATACTGACAATCGTAATATCACGCGTAGTCGCATATTCAGAAAGGAGGCTTGGTGTCAGTGATAGAAGTTAAAGACCTTTACAAGAGATTTGGAGAGCTTGAAGTACTGAAAGGCATCTCTGTGGATATAGAAGAAAGCGAAGTAGTCTGCGTTATAGGTCCTTCAGGTTCAGGAAAAAGTACTTTCCTCAGGTGTATTAACCTTCTGGAAATGCCGACATCAGGTGAAATTATCATTGATAATGAAAAGATAACTGATAAAAATATTAACATTAACAGGATACGTGAGGAGGCTGGCATGGTATTCCAGCATTTTAATCTTTTTCCCCACAAAACCACACTTCAGAATGTTGCCATGGCACCAATGAAGGTCAGGAAACTCTCAAATGAGAAAGCTGAGAAACGTGCTCTTGACCTGCTGAAGAAAGTGGGTCTTGAAGACAAGGCAGATGTGTATCCATCAGCTCTTTCAGGAGGGCAGAAACAAAGGGTTGCAATTGCAAGGGCTCTTGCCATGCATCCAAAGCTTATGCTCTTTGATGAACCAACATCAGCACTCGATCCGGAGATGGTGGGAGAGGTTCTTGGTGTTATGAAAGATCTGGCACAGGCAGGCATGACAATGGTGGTTGTCACTCATGAAATGGGATTTGCAAGGGAAGTTGGTGACCGAGTTCTTTTCATGGATGATGGAATGATAGTTGAACGGGGAACGCCTGATGAAATATTCTCCAATGCCCAGCATGAGCGGACACAATCCTTCCTCAGCAAAATACTATAGGTCACATGACAAAAAGCAATGTCCTATAATTGAAAAATGATGGCAGGATATTGAAGTAATTCGTTTACTTCTTTCCTGCAAGGTCTTTTATGCCCTGCTCGTCCAACCTGTATATGATCCACTCTTTCTGGACTTTAGCACCAAAGTGTTCATAGAACTCTTTTGCAGGATTCCAGTCGAGCATACTCCACTCTATTCTTCCGCAGTTACGTTTTTCTGCAATTTGTCCGCAACGGAGCACAAGTGCTTTTCCAACACCCATACTGCGGAATTTTGGATAGACAAATATGTCTTCGATATACAAACCGGGTTTACCAACAAAGGAAGAGAAATTATGGAAGAATATAATGAAGCCTGCAGGTTTGTCGTTAAGCTCAGCTATTATCGCCTCAGCATACGGTCTTTTTCCAAACAGGGCAGTATGAAGACTTTCTTCCGTCGAAAGGACATGTTCTCCGAGACCTTCAAATTCAGCAAGTGACCGTACAAAGTCCATAATGAGGGGAATATCACGTTCATTTGTCTGCCGGATAATTAGTTTATTTTCCATAGAGTCGTTTTCCACGTTCTCACCTTCGAGTTTTTGCAAATTATATAACAAATGTACTTTTAAAGAGCGTCAACTTCTCATTCTATTAGAATGCTACTATTTTTAATAAACCAGTGTAAATAGTTCGTGTGGGATCAACAGATGCAAATTGCAAAGATCGTGATAATAAGTCTTGTTATTTTCATATTGGTAACTGTACTTGTTACCCAGGTCCTGCAGGATAAGATCTTCTTTTCGCTGTTTGTTGGGATACCTTCCGGAGTCGCGGCTTTTGCGGTAAGTTTTGTTTATCTGTAAATGCAAAAGAATGAATAGCAAATAGTGAATAAGGTAATAATATGCCATTGTTGACAATACTATCATGTAAGATCCTACAAGACGAAGTTGTTCACATCCTGGAAAATGATTCTTCAGTAGATGACATACTGGTTGTTGCCAATGGGCAGGAGGATGATTTCACTTCCAAACTACAAAAGGTAGGTCTCAGCTATCAGCTCCTATCTCCCGACAAACTTCCGGTGGATACTGAAGCTTACAAGAATGATCCTCATAGCTATACTGTAATGGTGTACATGGTTGAGCTTGCATTGCATGAGCTTCCTAAAACACTTAAAACAGAAGTGTACAAATTACTTGAAAAGCTAAGTAAGTATTCCAGCGGCATTCTCCTCTTTTACGGACTTTGTGGAAACGTATTCGATAAGATTAAAACAGATTTCGAGCATCTTGAAAAATCATGTCCTGTGAGAATACTTCAGGATGACACACGGACAGTTGATGATTGTGTAGGTGCTACTCTGGGTGGCTGTAGTGAATATCTTTCGACTCTCAAGAAGTTCAGTGATAAGGGAACATTTCTGTTTACACCCATGTTTGCACACACCTGGAGGGAGATTATGAGAGTTGATCCAGAAAAGCCTGAAAAAACGATTAAGATGCTTCGAAAGGTCAATGAAATTACTGGATACAAGCGGGTTGCCAAGATCAGAACTGGATTATTACATACAGATAATTTTGATGAAAAAGTGGCTGAATTTGCAGAGATATTTGACTTTGAGGTTCTGGAAGTAGAAGGTTGCCAGAACATATTTGAGAACTGTTATGAATCTATCAAAAAAGAGGTAGTTGGTTGCTAGTAGATACTTTCTAATTTTTAGTGAGTTATTCTGTAGTAGAAAGATTTATACCGTATGGAATCCCAGTTTTTAACAGGGGCAGGTCTTTATCGCTAATGCAGGATGTAAAAACCAGAACTATATTAATATTGTTTTTACTGACTTTTGTTTATGCAGGCATATCATGTGACTTACCAAAGATAGTGTCTGCCAGTTCTATAGGTGATGCGATGGAATCAAGGGAAGAATTACTTAATGAAGGCTACGAAATAGCAACGTTTGCAGCAGGTTGTTTCTGGGGTGTGGAATCGACATTTAGAAAAGTAAAGGGTGTGGGCTTCACTCAGGTGGGTTACACCGGTGGAACTACAGAAAATCCAACGTACAAAGGAGTATGTACAGGAGCAACTGGTCATGCTGAAGCTGTAGAAGTTGTTTTTAATCCTTCTGTTGTATCTTACGAAAAGTTATTGGAACTTTTCTGGGCGTTGCATGATCCCACGACTCTTAATAAACAGGGGCCTGACGTCGGTACACAATATCGTTCTGCTATATTTTATCATAATGCTGAACAGAGGAATGTTGCTATAGCATCAAAGATGCATCTGGAAAAGTCCGGAGAATATAATGGGGAGATTGTAACCCAGATACTACCTGCAGGAGTATTTTATCGTGCAGAGGAATACCATCAACAATATTTCGAAAAAATGGGTACTGATGGGGGATGTATTATAAAACATTAAACAATTTGTCGGTCATTTTAAATCAATGGAATATGAAAGCAAGACCCAAAAGCATATAAGTTTAAAATTAAATGTATAAGTGGTGATGATATGCAGGAATTCACATTGGAAGAAGTTGCAAAGTACAATGGTAAAGATGGCGAAAAAACATATGTTGTCTACGACGGTAAAGTCTATGATGTAAGTGGTAGTGACTTCTGGGACGATGGAGAACATATGGGTTTGCATGAAGCAGGAAATGATCTTACTGAATCTCTGGACATGGAAGCTCCCCATGAGACTGATGCACTGGATAATTACTCTGTAGTTGGAACAATTAAAAAATAAGGTATAGATGCCTTCTGGCACACTTCGGAATTAAGGCAGGTTTTACAGAGGTATTTCGAATACAAATGATGAACCCTTACCGGTTTCACTCTCAACTCGAATGCTTCCTCTGTGCATTTCAACATATTTCTTGACAATTGCGAGACCTAGTCCTGAACCGTCATAATTTCTGGTAAGTGCTGAGTCTACTTGTGTGAAAGGTTCAAACAGGTCTTTCTGATCATCCGGATGTATGCCTATTCCCGAGTCCTTTACCTCAATCTCTATATTGTTTAGAACCTTTTTTGCATACACGTGGATATAACCACCTTCCGTGGTAAATTTAATTGCATTGCCTATCAGATTATAGAGTATTTGTTTTATAGTTGTTCACTTAATATTCATAACTTATTTTTCAGAAACTTATCAATCCATTTTCTTGCGAAACTAATCTTTGATGAACAACTAATAAACGTCTCAGCAATCAGATTTTTCATATGGTCAAGATCTTTCACAAAATTACAAGAAATTATTCTTTTGACGCTCTTCCAGATGAATTCTATTGGATTCAAGTCTGGCGAATATGGAGGTAAATAGACCAATTCGATGTCATTTGCCTGTGCAAAATCCAATGTATCTTTTGCTCGATGTGATCTAAAATTGTCGAGAATGATTACAATTCTTTTTCCTATGTTACTGTTTTTTACAGTTGACAGAAATGAACATACATCTTCTTTGGTTGAATGTTCCTTAAAATTTATAACTGAATTACCATTCAATGCATAAAACCCGAAGGAGTTTGCTTTTAGCCTGGTTGTGTTTTTGAAGATAACAGGTTTATTGAAAGACCATAAACGAACTGTATTTGATGTTGTTTGTGGAGATGATTCATCAAGAAAGCCGATAACGCAACCATCATCGATTAATGGTAAGTTTTTTTTAAACGGTCTTCTGCGTCTTCTGGTCTTCGATGATCATGTGTATAGGGTTTGCCATGATGCATGCCAAACTTTTTCAAGATGACTAATATTTGCTTAATGGTGTATTGAACTTTAAACTCATTATATATGAGTTCCTGAACTGCTTTTGTTGACCAGTCATCACGCTCATGTAACATGGTCTTTAGTTTTTCTTTTTGGTCATTAGTGAGTTTTGAAGGGCAACCTCCTGAAAACCTGGGTTTCAAACCTTTATATCCGTCTTGATTCCACCGTTCTTGCCATTGATATGCAACGGGTTTTGATATCCCTACAAGTTTAGCCGCTTCATTAACTGAAGCACCTTCATAACGGTGTTTAACAAAATACAAACGTTGTAGAACTCTTGTATCTTTCTCTAACGACTTAATATGTTTAAGCAATTCCTCTAATGAAAGATGATGCTCTATCAGAATTTGTTCTGGTTTAGCCATGAAAAATAGTTGTATCTCTTAAGTAATAAATGTTTAGTTAATAACTATAACTTGATCCTGTCAACCGTTATAGTTGCGATATCATTGTCAATGTCAAATTCAAGGGAAATATCTTTCGTTATTACAAGGGTTGATACCGTTCTCTTTAGTTCATTAAATACATCAAATACATTTACCTCTTCTGTTACAAGGTCCATTTTTCCAGCTTCTATCCTGGAAAGGTCAAGAATATCATTTATGACTTCTAGTAGATGTTTTCCACTGTTGGATATATTTGAAAGGTACTTTTTCTGCTTATCGCTAAAAATATCGTTTTCGTTATAAAGCAACATATCTGAAAATCCAATGATGGAATTTAGGGGTGTGCGAAGTTCATGGCTCATATTCGTAAGGAATTCACTTTTTGCCATATCGGAGGCCTCAGCAGCGAGTTTTGCTTTAATAAGTGCTTCTTCTATTTTGATTCTGTTGGAAATATCATAGAAACTCTCAACAAGGTACTCTTTTCCTTTTAGTTTTACAGTGACTACTGATTTTATTACGGGTATTTCCTTCCCATTTTTGTCTAAAAGGAATTTCTCAGACCGATCTACAGTTTGTCTCAGATCTATGATGGGACATTGTTTTTCGTGTGCAGGGCATACAAATTTGTGACACGTATTCCCTATTATCGATTCCCGGGGAAGGCCTATCATTTTTGCTGCCACAGGATTTACATCAACTATAACTTTATTCGCACTGTCAATTAGCATTATCCCGCTATTGATATTATTTATTATAGTTGTCAGTCTTTCCAGAAGATCATGCTCCATTGTATCAAGGCGTTTGCGCTCGGTAATATCACGAATAATAGCTGATGCATTCCATGTTCCATCGGAGAGCTGCATTGAGGATAACGAAAGTTCAATTGGGAATTCTGTCCCATCTTTTCGTTTTCCCTCAAGCTCAAGAGTGTTGCCTATTACCCTTCCAGAGTCGCTTTCTGTGAATTTTATGAAACCGTTCGAATACGCATTACGATACTTTTCAGGTGCAATCAAACTGTGTACTGCTTTACCTAGCACCTCATCTTCAGAATATCCAAATATCTTTGTTGCAGCACCATTCCAGAAAATAACCTTGCTTTCATTGTTGACAACTATTATTGCATCATTGGCTGAGGTGGCTATTTTTGAGAATTTTTCCTCGCTACGTAGTAATTTCTCTTCTGCATCTTTTCTTTTTGCAATCTCTTTTCTAAGTTCATTTTCCTGGGCTATTCTTCTCCAGAAGGTGAATGTCATGCTATAGTACTCCATGAATCAGGTATCTACTTTTGATGTTTAAGTTGTACTTGTTATATTAGTTGTATTACTATATAATCGTATATATAAATGAGACTTATTGTATGCATCAAAATTTATAAATGTATGTTGTTATTTTTGTGTTGTAATTCTTGAGCTATCTTTATAATGGATGCTTGTTTATAAGGAACAGCATACAGGTGATCTTTTTTGGTAAGGGTACTCGCAACAGGAACATTTGATCTGCTTCATCCGGGACATATTTTCTATCTCAGCAAAGCACAGGAGCTTGGTGACGAACTATATGTCATAGTTGCCAGAGAATCGATGATCCGGCATAAACCAAAACCCGTAATTCCTGATGAGCAGCGAGTAAAAATGGTCAATTCATTATCTGTTGTAGATAAAGCCATTCTTGGGAGTGAGTCTGATATGTTCGAGCCTATAAGGGAGATAAAACCAGATATCATTGCCCTGGGATATGATCAGACATTCGATATTGAAGAACTCGAAAAACAGTTGCATGAAAAGGGTTTTAACTGTAAGGTAATAAGAGTGGAACAGTCATTGACCTGTTCTCTTTGCAGCACTGGCAGAATCATCAAAAAAGTGCTTGAGCGCTATAAGTAAAACAATTCTAATACATACTAAAAAAGTAAAAGGGAAAAGGAAAATTCAGACGAGTGCTGTTTTGATCCTTTCCAGTCCGTCCTTGATCCTTTCCTGTGAAGTCGCATAGGATATTCTTATGAAATCCTTTCCGCTTTCGCCGAATGCAGAGCCTGGTGTAACTGCAACATGTGCATCTACAAGAAGCTTTTCTGAAATCTGGTTTCCATCACCAAACTCACTTACGTCTGCAAAGGCATAGAAAGCCCCGCCTGGTGTCTGACATTTGATTCCAATGTCATTCAGACCCTTAACAAGGATATCTCGCCTTATTTTGAATTCGTCAACCATCTCTTTTACAGGTTCCTGGGAACCCTGTAGAGCCGCCAAACCTCCGTATTGTACAAAGCTGGTTGCACTGCTTACGGAGTGGGACTGTATTTTAAGCATACCGTCAAAGATATCGGGTCTTGCGCATGCATAACCAAGTCTCCAGCCTGTCATGGCATATGCTTTGGAGAAACCGTTGACTGTAATTGTCCTGTCCTGCATGCCTTCAATTGAACCCATACTGACATGTTCCCTGTCATAGATGATCTTCTCATATATCTCATCCGAGAGCACAAGTATATCATGATCTATAGCAAGATCTGCAATATTTTTCAGTGTGCTTCTGTCATATACAGCACCTGTGGGATTACCAGGAGTGTTTACGACGACTATGCGGGTTTTATCAGTAATATATTCTTCGAGATTCTGGGGTTTGAAACCATCATACGGGTCAGTAGGAACCCAGACAGTATCAGCACCTGCAAATTTGATAGCTGATTCATAGGAGACCCATGCCGGATCAAAAAGAATAGCCTCGTCACCATCGTCAAGGACGGTTAACATGATCTCGAAAATAGCCTGTTTCGCACCTGGTGTTACGAGCACATCCGAAGCGTTTACGTCAAGCTTATTCTCTGTTTTTAACTTCTCTGCAATTGCTTCCCTTAGTTCTGGAATTCCGGCAGACGGAGTATAGTGGGTTTCACCTCTGTACATTGCATCAGCAGCTGCATCACAAATATGTTTAGGAGTATCGAAGTCCGGTTCACCCAGACTGAAACTGATGACATCTGCGCCCTGCTGCCTCATTTTATTGGCAACATTAGCGGCTTTTATCGTTGCCGATTCTTCCACTCGCTCTAGTCTTGACGATGCCATGTAAATACCCAATCATTTTTCAGTTTAGTACTCTTAATATCAAAGTCTCTGAACAAGTTTTACAGCAGCTTCAACGGCGCGCTTTCCGTAATCCACCCGTTCGTGAGCTTCCATTCTTGTCATGCCGGGTCCGGCGATTCCCAGAGCCACAGGTTTATTATATTCAAGGGAAAGGTCGGTAATTTTTCTTGCTGCATGCTGTACAACTATCTCGTCGTGTTCGGTGGCACCTTCAATTACGATACCAATAGTTACCACTGCATCGATCTCGTTGTTTTCACATAGTTTCTTAATGGCTAACGGCATGTCATAGACACCCGGAACCAATACTTTTTCTACAACCTCAGCTCCGAGGAACTTTGCGTGTTCCTCACCCAGCAATTCCATCTGGTAGGTGAGGTCTCTGTTGAATTCTGCTATTACAAATCCCAATTTAATAGTCATATCGATCACTTTGATTTTGATAAATGGAGGAGTTCAGACCCTTGCAGGTCCGATATCCCTGAATCCCTGGCGTTGCCCGGTTCCTGCTTCCTTGATAAGCTGTTCGGGTTTGAAAAGCATTTTTACCACGTTAAGTGCATGCTCCCTGGAGCGCTGTTCCATCAAAAAAGCAAGTTCTTTTTCGTCTTTTCCTTCGTCCTCATGGACAAATACTTCGATTATGTGGGTATTCGTCATAAGCTGTGCCTGGATTATCCCGGTGGATGCCTCATGTGCACAGATCTTGTCCTTGTCCTTCGCACCGGGCATTCCAAGTGCCATAATTATATCGCACTTCTCTTCCTCAATGAGCTTTTTGGCTGCAACCGGAAGGTCCTTGATTCCCGGAACAGTCCTGCGGATGATCTTGGCAGAGGCGTGCTTCTGTATCTCATCCACCGCAGCCTTGCCCATATTGAAGCGTGCGAAGGTCGTATCCACAATTCCGATTACTGGCATAATTATCTGATAATTCCTGAAAAATATTAAAGCAGGGTATCCAGCACTTCGCTGGCGGCTTCCACGCCTGCACCTATATCTGATACAATGCCCCTCTTTTTAAGGACCACTTCAATTTCCTGTATTGTTAGCATTATGTCCTTTGGTTGCACATTGCCCATGCTGCCAATCCTGAATATCTTACCACTGAGATGAGACTGACCTCCGGCAATTGTAATACCCCTTGCCATCATGTCTTTCTTTATATCATTACCTGAAACGCCTTCCGGAGCTTTCATGGCTGTCACGGTATTTGAATAGTGGCTGTGATCATTGTGAAGCTGTGGGAACATCTCAAGACCCATTGCATCGGCTGCTGCACGTATGGCTTTTGCACCGGTTGAATGGCGATTGATCCTGGCATCCATACCTTCTTCTCTGACTATGTGCAGTGCTTCTTGGAGACCGAAGAAAAGAGGAACTGCCGGGGTATATGGGGTCTGTGACTTGTCACCACTTTTCTTGTACGCCTTGAGATCAAGATAATACGGTAAGGAGTCTTTTTCAGACATTGCTTCGAAAGCACGCTCGCTTACAGAGATCATAGAGAGACCTGGTGGTGCAGCAAGACATTTCTGAGAACCGACAACGGCAATATCAACACCCCAGTCATCAGTCTTGACGAGATCTCCTCCAAGGGTGGTTACACCATCCATAATGAAGAGAGCATCGTATTTCTTTGCAAGCTCACCAACCTCTTTAGCCGGGTTCTGGATTCCAACGGAAGTTTCGTTATGGACAAGAGTTATGGCTTTTGCACCTTCTTCAAGTTTCTTTTCGACCTCATCGAGGTCGAAAGAGTGTCCCCATTCACTCTCCAGAGGGTTTACTTTTCCGTACCTTGCGACAATATCCTTGAAGCGCTCTCCGAATTTACCGTTTTCAAGAGCAACTACGGTATCCTCAGGACCTACAGTACAGCCAACTGCAGCTTCCATTGCGGCGGTACCCGAACCACTCAAGATGAATACATCATTTTTAGTCTGGAAGACATCAGCCAGAATTTCGCAGCAATCATCATACATTGCTGAAAATTCTGCTCCCCTGTGATTGATCATGGGCTTTGACATAGCCCGAAGAACACGAGGTGCAACAGGAACCGGTCCTGGCATCATAAGAAGCGTATCTTCAATTTCCATGTAAATCTCCTGATTATTTTTGACCTGTAAATTATGATTTAGTTAATCGATTTATTGTGCAACCATGGGATATAACTTTCATGATATACATTTTGATTGTCCTGAAAGGGCAACTTTCGCCTCTTATGCAACCCTAATATTTAACATTAGCCAGTCTCAATCCTGAAACTTTAATCACTCAGCAATTTTAGTATATCGTACTTGGTCACAACACCAGCAACATGACCCTTTTCCAGTACCAGCACGGCTGGATATTTCTCCAGCATATAAGATGCCGTTTTGACATCCGTGTTAGGGGATAGCGTCGGGAAAGAATCCCCCATTATGTCACCGATCTTCATGTTGGATACAACTGATGTCTTTTTGTCAGCCATTGACCTGACGATCATGTCTTCGGATAAGCTTCCAACAGAAATTCCATCCTGTATAACAGGTATCTGTGATATGTTGAACTTTTCCATAATATGGACTGCAGCATCGATACTCTCATCAGGTGATACGGAAATTAGCTCCATGTTCATTATATCCTTGAGATAGATATCTTCTTTTTCAATATCATTGAATACGTTGATTATCTTTTTGAGGGTCGATAACCTGGGGTCTACATCTCCTGCTTCTATTCTGGCTATAAGTGGTTGACTGACACCTGCTCTTTTTGCAAGATCACTTTGTGTAAGACCAAGGTCGGTCCTTTTCTGTTTTAATTCATCAGGAGATGGAAGTTGCATAAGTATTACTGATGGTAATTATCCTATTTAAAGCCAATTAAAGACAGGGTTATTGAACCCATAAAGGCAGCAGAAAAAAGAAAAAGTAGAAAATGAGGATTATTCATCCTCAGGAATATCCATCTCCATGACAACGTTACCTTCATCGTCTGTCATAGTCATCTTGCCGTTAATGATCTTTGTTTCAGACATGACATTGTTGTCCTTATCATAGTAGGTCATGATGAAACTTTCATCGTTCTCGTCAACAGGAGTGTACATCTCCATTCTGGCGATGTCATCATCTGAAGCTACATTTATTTCAGCGACTGTATGACACATTTCTATCCCTTCAATAACCTCAGTACCTACAACTTCCATTGTCATAGTTTCACCGGTGTTAGGATCTGTCATTTTCACGGTTGTACCTATCGGACAAGCTTCATTTTCTGAACCTTCAGCATAGTTTATATCGATTTTTTCTCCATCATCACCATGGATAGTAATGGATTCTTCTTTGTCGCTACATCCTGATACTGCCAGTGACAATACTAATATTACAAGGAATACAATCATTTTTTTTTGCATAATACGCTCCTTTTTAGGAAAAAAAGATTTGTATCCTCATTTAAATGTATCGATTTGTTTTTGTCTCGAAGTTAATTGTACAGTGTAAACAGACCAACGATATATCCAAAATAGGCTACAAGTATCAGGCCACCTTCCCATTTTTCCAGTTTCTTTCCGGTGATGCCGAATATCAGCAGAAGTATCATTATCAGTACCATAAATGGAAAATCGTATGACAAGGATTGCGGAAGTATTGTCAAAGGTCTGATCTGGGATGATGCACCAAGGATGAGTGCAATATCCATTGTGTTTGCACCGAGTATGTTTCCTATGGAAATATCCTGATGTCCTTTCAGGGTAGCTGAAACAGCTGTAATGAGTTCAGGCAACGATGTTCCAAGGGCAACCAGTGTAAGGGCTATGATCATTTCAGGAATTCCCAGCCACTCAGCAATTGTTATGCCTGCATCAACAAGAATACGGCTGCCAATTACAACAAGCATTGCACCTACAATGAAAAGTAAAATATCCTTTTTCAACTGGTTTATGGGTACTTTTTCCCTTAGTTCTTCATTTCCATCAAAAATAGCACGTTGAAGGCGGAAGTTGTAATACATGAACCCTAGAAATACCAGTAATAGCAGGATTCCGTCAAATGAGGATATTACGCCGTCATATGCTACAACTATCATAAGGAGTGCAGATCCTAACATGAACGCACCCTTACGAGTGAAACCATGAAGCTCTATCGGGATTGCTTTAATGACTATTATAGCGCCTAATACAAGACCTATATTGCATATGGCAGAACCTACGGCATTTCCCACCGTCATTTCCACATGATCAAGGTACGCTGCCATTGCAGAAACTGTGAATTCTGGTGCAGTAGTCGCAAAACTGACGATAGTAGCTCCTATGATTATCTTTGGGATACCACTTTTCTCGGAAATAGAAACCGCAGATTCTACAAACCAGTCGGCACCTTTTGTGATCATCACCAGGCTTACGAGCAATAATGCAACCGTTACAAGCATGAGGGATTCTATAGATTCCCATGGGATTTAAACGTAAGTGAGAATAAAAAAGAGACTCAAAAATAAAATGAGAAAGAAACCATGAAAGGTTTCTGTCGTAATTTATTCTTTCTTTTTTCCATGGATGAATGCAAGTCCGAGAATAGCTATCATTGGAAGTACTATTGTTGGGAATTCAGGAATATTAGTCTCAACAGGTGTTTCACATTTCTCATCTTCAGCCTCTTCCAAAACCGGGCTTGTTGATGTTATAGCTCCGACTGCATCCATATCGGCACCTTCATATGATTTACCCTTGTTGAGTCCGGTAAGATCAATGAGTTTGACGTAACTATATTTTTCGTTTTTGAGCACACCATCTACTGCATCTATATCAAACAATGTTTTCTTGTTGGCATTACCGATCTTTATCCAGTTCTTGCCATCTGTGCTTATAAAAACCTCTACAAGTTCTTCTGTGAAAATGCCAGTTTCAAAAACAGCCAGATCATAGCTATTGTCTCCAGAAGTTGTCAGGGAATTGTCTGTAAATTTTACAATAGCATAACCCTTTGTTCCAAGACTTACACATTTGTTGTTTGGTTTTCCAAGTATCTTATTTATATCACCGGCAGATGCACCACCATTAAGTTGGCAATCCACTATCTCATCTGCAAAGGACATGGCACCGGAAGAAAATTCCACATCTCTATAAGCAGTTCCCAGAGCAGGACTGATACTCACGAGGGATATTATTAAAGTAACAACTAATACCAATAACAGTTTTTCAAATTTCATTGTAACTATTCAGCCTAGCTCACTTCCACCAAGCTGATTTCTTCATCCACGATCAATTCTGCAACTTTGGAACAAATGAATTGCCATAAAATATTGCACTAATTGCATCGATAACAGATTCAGAATTCTTATTAACAGTAGACACGTATCCTCTTATACGGCAGAAATTTTTTGCACCCTGTTTACTGCGGAAAGTACCTGATATCTTCTGCTGTACTTTCGTCATTCTGATATCTCTTTCAGCCTGATTGTTATCAAACGGAACGTTTTGGTCGTACATAAATCGCAAGATATCCTCTTTATGGCCAATAAACCTATCCAGCAAATTCTTTACCGTGGTCTGCTTCTTACGTCCTCGTTTTTTAGACCGCACATTTGATTCCGGATCAGGAGGATTTTCATTCACTCCTAAACAAGTTATGTGATCATAATCCTCACTGAACCTTTGAATTAGCTCAGTATCTAAAAGATCATTATCAACATGATGTTTAATGCATATCAAGAGATCACTCATTATCTTTGGCCACTGTTGATCCCTGTTTTCGGAAGCTCCAGTTAACTCTCGTAATAAATGTGCATTACATAATGAATGTTGACATTCATATTTGTTGTACGGTTTCCAAAAATCATGTGTTGCAACACCAGTGTAACCTGGTAATATGCCCATAGCATCCATTGCTTCTGAGCCCCTTTTGCGATGTGCAAAATAATAGGTCAGTTTGTCTGTACCTGCCACATGAAGCCAATTACGAACTGCATTTATTCTCATTCCTGTTTCATCCAGATTGATGACAGGAGATTCTTTCAGGAGATGTTTCACTGTATTTTCAAAAGCTCCAAGCTTCTCAAAACAACTACGTTCCGTGTTCACCAAAGTAGCAGGACTTATCTTGCATCCCAAAATATCAGAGAACAACTTGGTAACACGCTGATAAGGAAGTAATTGGTAAGTGTGCAAATAAACTGCAAATGACTTAACTCGATGACCGTATTGAGTCGGCTGAGTTACACCATCTGGAAAAAGAGCTTTGTTTACATGAGAACATTTGGGACATGTTTTAATCTCGCAACGATGTTCAATGCAATTGATAGTTATAGGAGGAATGTCAAAGACCTGTCTTCTTTCATAGTCAGAGGGAACAGAAGCTAACGATCTCCCACAATTGACGCATTGATTAACAGGATGAACAATAACTTCATCCGGATCATCATTTATTCTTAATGTAGTACCAGGATGACCGTTTTGACCACCTACATGCTTATTGGTCTTTTTTCTTTGACTTTTAACGGTTGGTTTATTCCGTGCATAAGAATCAGTAGAAGGTGGTTTGCTACTGTTGCGACTATTCTTTTCAAGCATTTCTTCCAAATGCCTGACACGCTCTTCAAGTTGTGCAATTTGGAGAGATTGATGTTCAATTATCCCAAGTAATCGAGTTACAAGTTCTACTACTGCTTCTGGACCAGCTTCATAAACTGCAAGTATTTCTTCGCGGTCTATACAAATCCCCTCAGATTGATAGACGTTTTTTATGATATTTTACTGAATATTTTTTAACACATAGAATGAAGCCATAGTATATTGTTTTTTGCATCATTAAAACAGTCAGGCTGAATAGTTACATTTCATTTAAGTAACCACCTTTTTTTGTGTACCAAATTATTCGGTTTTACCCGGATAAATTATTGTACTAAAGTTAATTACTTATAAGCATTCCTAAATTATAGTTGTTCACTTAACATTCATAACTTATTTTTCAGAAACTTATCAATCCATTTTCTTGCGAAACTAATCTTTGATGAACAACTAATAAACGTCTCAGCAATCAGATTTTTCATATGGTCAAGATCTTTCACAAAATTACAAGAAATTATTCTTTTGACGCTCTTCCAGATGAATTCTATTGGATTCAAGTCTGGCGAATATGGAGGTAAATAGACCAATTCGATGTCATTTGCCTGTGCAAAATCCAATGTATCTTTTGCTCGATGTGATCTAAAATTGTCGAGAATGATTACAATTCTTTTTCCTATGTTACTGTTTTTTACAGTTGACAGAAATGAACATACATCTTCTTTGGTTGAATGTTCCTTAAAATTTATAACTGAATTACCATTCAATGCATAAAACCCGAAGGAGTTTGCTTTTAGCCTGGTTGTGTTTTTGAAGATAACAGGTTTATTGAAAGACCATAAACGAACTGTATTTGATGTTGTTTGTGGAGATGATTCATCAAGAAAGCCGATAACGCAACCATCATCGATTAATGGTAAGTTTTTTTTAAACGGTCTTCTGCGTCTTCTGGTCTTCGATGATCATGTGTATAGGGTTTGCCATGATGCATGCCAAACTTTTTCAAGATGACTAATATTTGCTTAATGGTGTATTGAACTTTAAACTCATTATATATGAGTTCCTGAACTGCTTTTGTTGACCAGTCATCACGCTCATGTAACATGGTCTTTAGTTTTTCTTTTTGGTCATTAGTGAGTTTTGAAGGGCAACCTCCTGAAAACCTGGGTTTCAAACCTTTATATCCGTCTTGATTCCACCGTTCTTGCCATTGATATGCAACGGGTTTTGATATCCCTACAAGTTTAGCCGCTTCATTAACTGAAGCACCTTCATAACGGTGTTTAACAAAATACAAACGTTGTAGAACTCTTGTATCTTTCTCTAACGACTTAATATGTTTAAGCAATTCCTCTAATGAAAGATGATGCTCTATCAGAATTTGTTCTGGTTTAGCCATGAAAAATAGTTGTATCTCTTAAGTAATAAATGTTTAGTTAATAACTATAATTTTGAACCAATATTTGACATAAAATATAATATACTCTAAATATCACTCAAGTCCAAGTATCGTGACTGCTGCAACGATCAGTATCCCCAGACCCACCATCCGGGCCGAATGCTTGATAAGGCTCTGTTTTGCAAGTTTCCCGGAAAACACACCAAGTATTGAAAGAACTATGATGCTGAATACTATCGCAACCTCAAGCTGGTTAGCATCCAGAAGCAGGAAAGGTAAAATAGGCACCAGTGATCCCAAAAAACTTGCACCGCCATGGAAGAAGGAATCACTCCATATCTTCTTTTTAGTCTCCTGTTCCAGACGGGTTCTTTCCAGACTCCTGAGTAATGGTTTCTCAAGTTCTGCGAGTCTGCCGTATTCAACGGCACTTTCAGCAAGATAAGAGCCGATACCGTTCGTCAGTGCAAGAGCTATGGCCCCTCCGAGTGCTGCATTGATGACGATTGAAGTATCACTTGATACATGGGATGTTCCGATTACGACTCCCAGAACAGCCAGGGTGCCGTCGATACTGCCAAGGATTATGTATCGACCATGTTCAGTTTTCAGCTTAAAGCCTTTTGTATTAAAACGAGGTATTTTATTCATAATGATCTTCTTATCCTAAAGTCAGGTTAAAGACACACACAAAGCTTATTTTGTTTTCGGATATTATCAAGGTTAAACTTATTGCATATGGTAAAATAGAGATTCTATTATTCACAGAGGAATTTACCCATGAAAGTCCACCCACGATGCACATACTGCCTGCTCTCGAGAGTACACATGGAAGCGGAATTATCTACGGACGATGTAGATCTCATGCATGAAGCAATTCTCGGTGGTATAGAAGTATTGAATTCTCTCTATCAGCCGGGTATGCCTGCGGGAGAGTTATCCACACCTATACACAGGAAAACCTATGAGATACTAAACGACAATGATCCATATCTTAAAATGAAAGAACTGAGTAGCCAGACTGCACTCAGATTCATGCCGGTCATACGTTCACATGTATTCGACGGCGATGAAGATGATGTTGCCACTTTCAAGCGTGCTGTCCTAGCATCTGTAATAGGCAATTATTTCGACTACGGAGTCATGGGGCTTGAAGTACCAATCGATGTCTTCGATGAGACATTTCGGGAACATTTCAGGCGCGGACTGGATATAGATGACACTGACAAGATGCTGGATAAGCTCAGCAACGTTGTATACCTGGCTGACAACTGCGGAGAAATACTCATTGATACATTTGTCTTTGAGATGATAAGGAAAATGGGTGGAAAGATTACTCTGGTCGTTCGCGGTGCTCCGATACTCAATGATGTGACTATGGACGAAGTAAAGCAATTTGGCATAGATAAAAAGGTTGACCAGGTTTTGACAACGGGTTCCAATGCCATTGGTGTTTGTTTTGACGAAGCACCTAAGGAACTTAAAGATGCTCTTGATAACGCTTCACTTATAATCAGCAAAGGTATGGCTAACTATGAAACCCTATCAGAAGAAAATTATAAGCCTATAGCTTACTTACTTAAGGTAAAGTGCGATCCGGTAGGTGAAGATATCGGCGCTCCAAAAGGCTGTTCTGTGGCCAGGTTATTCGAGTAAAGGGAGGAAAATAAAATGTGTGAACTTAAAGTTATTCTTATCAACGGTGAAACCCGCAGTATGGTGATGGAATCCGTTACAAAGATGATCGTTGACGGGGAGAATATTGACCTTTATGGAATACTCGGGGAAAAAGAGACTGTAAAGGGATTGATAAAAGAGATCAATTTTGGAACCGGGGAAGCTATTATACTTCATAAGTGATTTTTTCATATACTATAAATTTATTAATAATTTGAAGTCAAATACAAATAATATAAGATAGGAAGGAACATTAGATGTCAAAGGTAAAAGTAGCAATAAATGGTTACGGTACAATAGGTAAGAGAGTAGCAGATGCTGTTAGCCTGCAGGATGACATGGAGATCGTAGGTGTTTCCAAGACAAGGCCAAACTATGAGGCATCAATTGCACACGATAAAGGATATAATGTATACACATTAGCCAACAGGGTTGATGCTATGAAACAGGCAGGTATCCCTGCTGCAGGTACAGTAGACGACATGATCGCAAAGGCTGATGTTGTAGTTGACTGTACTCCCGGTGGCATCGGTAAGAAGAACAAAGGACTCTATGAGAAGGCAGGAGTTAAGGGAATCTGGCAGGGTGGTGAGGACCATGAACTCGCAGGCTGCTCATTCAATGCCATCTCAAATTATGAAGAAGCTCTCGGAAGGGACTTTGTAAGGGTCGTCTCCTGTAACACAACCGGACTTTGCAGGGTTATCTATCCACTTGACCAGGAATTTGGTGTGAAGAAGGTAAGAGTTACTCTTATGAGAAGGGCAGCAGACCCTAACGATATTAAGAAAGGACCTATCAACGCAATTGTGCCAAACCCAATCAAACTGCCTTCGCATCACGGTCCTGATGTAAAGACAGTTATGCCTCACATCAACATCGCATCCACTGCAGTCAAGCTCCCGACAACACTGATGCACCTGCATACCTTGAACATTGAGCTTGAAAAGGACTGCTCTTCAGAAGATGTTAAAGACCTGTTCGCAAAACAATCCCGTATAAGATTTGTAGGCCAGGGAATCAGCTCAACAGCCGAAGTCATGGAATTGGGTAAAGACCTCGGGCGTCCAAGAGGAGACATGTGGGAGAACTGCATATGGGATGAATCCATCACCATGTACGAAGGAGAACTTTACTTCTTCCAGGGAATCCACCAGGAATCCGATGTTATTCCCGAAAATGTAGATGCTATCCGTGCCATGATGGAACTTGAGAGTGACGGGGCAAAGTCTGTAGTAAAAACTAACAAAACAATGGGACTTTAATACGAGCTCAAATCTCATGCAATGCACAAGTGAGTTCCTGGAGTTTAGTGAGAGGATTGCTGATGTAGTGCATGAGGCAATTAAAGATCTTGTCGGCACAACTGATGCCGGCAGGGTCCTTTATATTGGTGCGGATGGAACACCAACCAAATTAATAGATGATGTTTCTGAAAAAGCCATTTTTACATTAATTGAAAAGGAAAAAAATCCTTTCAGAATCATCAGTGAGGAAGCTGGAGAAAAGATATTTAGAACATCTCCTGTTTATACTCTTATAATCGATCCAATTGATGGGACATATAATGCATGTTCCGGAATACCTTTTTACAGTCTTTCAATTGCCATTGCAAGAACTGATCTGAATGATCTTTGTTTTGGATATGTAAAAAATCTGGCAACAGGGGATGCGTTCTATGCAGAGGCTGGAAAAGGTGCTTATCTTAATGGCACAAAGATAAAACCATCCGGGAATTCTGAACTCAGTAGATTCTGCATGAGCATTTATGGTTATAGGTCTAACACAAAAGAAACTGCAATTCTCTCTTCAAATGTCAGAAGGGTAAGAAATCTTGGTAGTGTTGCACTTGAATTATGCTATGTAGCTTCAGGAATGATTGATGCTTTTGCAGATGTCAGGGGAACAATGCGCATGACCGATGTAGCTGCAGGCAAGCTCATTATAGAGGAGGCCGGAGGCATTGTTACCGATGGATGCGGTGAATCTTTAAAGCTGGAAGACAAAGTAATGAGTAAGGTTAGTGTAATTGCATCCAACGGGAATGCACATGAAAATATCTTAAAGCTTTCTACAGGGATAACACATGACAGTCAGTAAAATCGGAATTGTATCACGATTTGATCAGCAAGATGCCCTTGATATGGTCAGAAAAGTCTATGATACGTTTAGATCTAAAGTGGAAATTTACCTTTCACCCAAGACGGGTGATTATCTTGGTATTACAAATAATCTGCTCCCGGTTGAGAAAATGCGTGAATGTGGCGTGGAGTTTATCATTTCTGTGGGGGGTGATGGTACGGTACTTCGCAATATTTCCAAAATGGAAGATCCACTTCCGATATTAGGAATCAATATGGGAACTCTCGGTTTCCTTGTAGACGTTCAGCCAGAGGATGCCATCAGTGCAATAGAGGATGTGCTTAAAGGATTCACATACACAGAGCGCAGCAGACTTGGAGTCTATCTCAACGGAAGGGTTCTCCCCCCGGCAACTAACGAGGTGGTGCTTATCACCGCAAGACCTGCAAAGATACTTACCTTCAGGGTATCTGTTGATGAATCCATGATCGAGGAACTTCGAGCTGACGGCGTTGTATTTGCAACCCCAACCGGCTCAACTGCCTATGCAATGAGTGCAGGTGGTCCGATAGTTGATCCCAGGGTTGACGCATCATTAATAGTGCCGCTTGCCCCGTTCAAGCTTTCTTCAAGACCATGGATCGTTCCGGGTGACAGTACTCTAAAAGTGGAAATAATGGTTCCTGAAAAAGAAGCCGCAGTTGTCATAGATGGTCAGCATTCCTATAATATGAAAGAAAATGATGTTGTCACAATAACAAAGGCTGAGAAACCTGCAAGGTTTGTTAGCAGCTCTATTAACGGCTTTTATGAAAAGGTCCAGAGCAAACTTGCCTGAAAATGGCGCAACTTTGCCATGGGAGCATATTCTGGACAAATTAATAAAAGATGCATTCAACTGCCTTCTATTCACTAGATAAAAGTTGCTCTTGGAATATGCCGAAAAAATAGAAACTATCTTAAAATACCGAAATCTTATATATTGGAACTGGAAATTGACCAGCAATCACAGGAATCAAGAACATGTCGGAAGTTGAAGCTTATTCAAGAAACAGACTCATTGATTATCTCAACCTATCACCTCTGGATATAGAAATATGTGATGTCACCCTCAGGGATGGTGAACAGACACCAGGAGTGGTATTTACCAGAGATGAGAAGATAGCACTCGCTACCGAACTCGACACTGTCGGAGTAGAGATAATTGAAGCCGGATTCCCGGTGGTATCATCCGCTGAAAAAGATATAGTTAAAGAAATCGCAAACATGGAGCTCAATGCAAAGACATGTTGCCTTGCGCGTTCAGTTATTAGCGATGTTGAGACAGCAGTTGACTGTGATGTTGATTTCATAAGTATTTTCATAGCCATGTCAGAGCTTCACCTCAAATACAAGTACCATAAAAGCTATGATGAGATGTTTACCTCCGCAATGAGTGCTATTGAGTACGCAAAAGAGCATGGGATAGGAGTAAGGTTTGCTGCGGAAGATGGCACAAGGACCGATATAGAAGTTCTGAAAAAAGCATTCGTTGCAGCCGAGGATTACAAAGTCGATTATGTTAGCATCGCAGACACCATCGGCATACTCAATCCCAGCACAACACATTATCTGATCAGTGAGATTAAAAAAGTTGTAAACACGCCCATCTGCATACACTGCCATAATGATCTGGGACTTGCTACCGCAAATACACTATCTGCCGCAGAAGCAGGTGCAAAGCAGCTTCATACAACAGTCAATGCTATTGGCGAAAGGGCAGGTAACGCTTCCCTTGAAGAACTACTTGTCTCTCTAAGGGTCCAGTATGGAATTGACAGATACGATACAACTAAGCTTACTAACCTTTCCAAAATGGTCAATGAGTACTCGGGAATTAAACCAGCCATCAATAAAGCTATTGTAGGCGAGCATGCATTTTCACACGAATCAGGCATACATGTGTGTGCCATCCTTGAAGAACCAAGGACATATGAACTTTTCAGTCCGGAGATGGTTGGAGGAACACGTCACCTGATAGTTGGAAAGCATACCGGCATGAAGGCTCTGAAAGGAATAGTAAGCAACATGGGGTATGAGCTTTCAAAAGAAGAACTTACTACACTTCTTGACAGGATAAAAAACTGTACAGAAACAAAACATGGTATCTCACCATCAAAACTTGAATCGATGGTGATTGAAACAAAGAAGCATTAATAATCTATTGAGGCTTCTTTTTTGTTTCGGGAACCGCGCACAAATTCACCATCTTTGGCACCATTTCTATCATTTTCCTGTGGGTTTACATCGTCATTGTAATTCATCTGATCATTCTCAAGAATGATAACATAATCCGCAGAATTTCTCAAAGCAGTTGAGAATCCGGGTTCCACACCGAATATAATGGTTTCCTTCCCGTGTTCGTTTGCCTTGTTCAGAAGAGGCTTAAAATCAGCATCTCTTGTGACCAATGCCAGAGTATCTATTGTAGGATTGTACACTAGTTCCATCCCTTCAACGGCAAGTCGCACATCTACATCACTTGAGCAGATGATAGGCTCAAAACCATTATTTTCAATAGCTTCGACAAGCTTGTCGGATGCATACTGGTTCAGGAATACCCTGCCAATCTTTACGTTTCCATACTCTTTTAACACATCTCTTATCTCTTCGAGATTAACATTGAACTCCTTGCGGAGCACATTCGGACCATCTACAAGCAGACCTATACTACGCCTGCCGGTTTCCTTCTTTGTACTAAGGTACTTGACAATAGAATTAAGTCCGGTTTTAACATTGGCCATGATACCTCACTATAATAATAATTGATAATAGGATCGATCATAATGATCACGTTCAATAATTTCAATAAATACAATACACACTATAAATATTATTTATGTATATTTAATTTAAAATCACATACTACTAAAAACACGCTATCTTGATGATAGCAACATAGCAGAAATTCTATTCAGGCCACACTTTCCCATTTATTTAGTGCCCCAGTATTTCAGCTAGCGATTTCTTTGTTATAATTGTTTTTGATATTGAATTTGTATCCAGCATGAAATAGTTTACAATCCTCCCCTGAATTTTTCTTCTTGTAAAAAGAATTTCTCCGCCATGTTTTATAAACGTATCCATTACTTCTTCAAACTGGTCTTTTTCCATATCCGTAAGTTCTATCAGACTCTCCCCATCAAGTATCCAGTTGTAGACTTTTAGAAGAGTTATTTCCCGTACTCTTTTGAGTTTCTCAGTGTCTTTAAAATCATCAACGTAAACCGAGCGTTTGAGTTCCGGAGACCAGCCAGCAAGTTTCTCCTGCATATCAATGAACTGGATTGGGATTATTTCATTTTCTTCAGGTCTGGGAAAAAGTCTTGCAAGGTGATTCTGAGCTTTTACCAGCAAGATCACCTTCTGTAATAATTAGTATCATATGAGTTATATTTTATTTGAGCACGTTTAATTCGCATGCCCATAAGCACACCTACGAGAATTCCACTCAGATGAGCAGTGTGGGCTATCATGTCATTCGCACCCAGCAGGACAAAATCAAACAATGCGAAAAGAATCAAAGCCTGTGTGATCTTCATTGGAATGAAGTAGACATAGACCTTAATCTCGGGGGCTATTATTGCAAGAGCTGCAAAGACGCCCATTATGGCACCACTGGCACCTACAACGGGGATATATGGGGATTTGCTAGTCATGGAATATGCTATGGCTGCAACAAGGCCTGCTGTGAAGTACACATATAAGAATACTTTTTTCCCGGCTCTTCTTTCCAGTTCGGGACCAAAGAAAAAGAGTACCAGCATATTGAATAAAATATGTGTGAAATCTGCGTGGATGAACATATGGGTTACTAATGTCCATGGGCGCGCAAATATTAAAGCAGGAACCAGCTGGAAAGCCTGTTGAAAGCCTGGTATGATTATCTGCAAAATAAAAGAAAATATACAAAGGTAAATGATTGCCATTGGGGGGCTGCTTTTTATGGAATGGCTGATATTTCGACCTACGCCCTTTGCCGCACTTTTTGCTGCATACTTCGCAGTGTTCTTCAAAGCATCTTTGAATACATCCTCAGTTCCACTGCTCCCGTATCCCGGACTACCGCTGTACTGCTTGTCTTGCTTGAGCTGTTCAAGCCCCACGCACGCATGCTGTTCAGGGAGCCTGTGCCTCGAACAAAAGTTTTTTCCACAAAAACGGCACTTAAAAGGTATATTTTCTTCTTTGCCGCATATCCAGCATTTTTTGTCCAAATCATTCACCATGATACAATGATTCTCTATGGTAAACAGGCATTAAATAAAACAATTTCTGATAAATATGAAATATGAAGCAATATATTGTCAAGAACAATCGTGATAGATATCGGAAAACTTATATGTGAAAATTGTATATTCCTGTCAATTATTACTCATATGCCCGAATATGATCTTCTGATTATTCTTTATGTGAAACATTGGAAAATGGTCACAAATAATCATGATAGATTCTGGAAACTTTTTTATATAGGGTGGTGCTATTAGAATATCCAAAACAATAGTTTCAAACATATTCCTAAAAAATGTACACATAATAATTAGTCATACGATATTTTTTTTCGTAGCACTATTACACCCATAAAGGAGGATAAGATACAAAATGAGCGATATATCAGCTGGACAATTTTCCATTGATGAACTGGAAAACGTCCAGATCACAATCGGCAAGATCGTAGGTGCCATTGAGAAAAAAGCAGAAGAAGAGGGAGTCGAAGTCGGTCCCACTCCAAAACCCGGAATCTCTGGCCTGAGGGATTGGGACTATAAGCTTCTTTCCCGCTACCAGCCGGTTTACACTCCGGTATGTGACCAGTGTTGTTACTGTACCTTTGGTAAATGTGACCTTACCGGTAACAAAGAAGGCGCATGTGGTATAAACATGGAGGCTCACCAGGCCCGTGAAACTCTCCTCAGGGTAATCACCGGTGCTGCTGCGCACTCTGCACACGGACGTCACATCCTTCATCACCTGATAGACCTTTACGGACACGACAAACCCATAGATGTAGGGCCTTCCAATCTGGTTGCTCCAAACACCCAGGCAGTAACAGGTATCAAGCCGGAAACACTTGGCGACCTTGAAGAAGTCATGGACTACGTTGAGGAACAGATTAACCAGCTACTTGCTACTGTCCATGCAGGTCAGGAAGGTGCAGCTATAGATTTCGAATCAAAGGTCCTTCACGGCGGTATGCTTGACCACGTCGGTATGGAAGTGTCAGACCTTGCCCAGGTCTCATGTCTGGGAATGCCGAAATCAGATCCTGAAGCTCCTCTTGTAGAGATCGGAATGGGCTGTATTGATTCAAACAAACCCGTACTTCTTGTCATCGGACACAATGTTGCAGGTGTAACTTACATCATGGATTACATACAGGATCACGGTCTGGAAGATGAGATAGAACTTGGTGGCCTGTGTTGTACTGCTATTGATATGACACGCTATCAGCTTGATCAGGGTGGCAAGCCGCAGGCAAAGGTCATCGGTACCCTTGCAAAGGAACTCAAGATGATCAGATCCGGAGTACCGGATGTTATCGTTGTTGATGAACAGTGTGTCAGGGCAGATGTTCTTGATGAGGCTAAGAAGCTCTCAATCCCTGTTATCACAACAAATGAAAAGATCATGTACGGTCTTCCAAACAGGTCAAATGACAATGCAGCAGATATCATAGAGGACCTTTCCAGCTTTAAGGAACCAGGAGCACTTATCCTTAACTTCGATACTCTTGGCGAGGTAGCCCCTGAGCTTGCAATCAAGATGTCAAAGATCCGCGATGAAATGGGCATCAAAGCACTTCCAAGCGATGAGGAACTCCAGGAACTGTCGGCAAAGTGTGTTCAGTGTGCAGCCTGTGAAATGGATTGCCCTGCAAACCTCCCGATAATGTCCGCCATGAGAGCAGGAGCTGACAATGATTTCAGCGAATTCGAGTACCTGCATGACAAGTGTATTGGTTGTGGCAGATGCGACCAGGCATGTCCAAAGGATATACCAGTCTTCAATATGATCGAAAGGGCATCCAGGAAGCTTATCAGCGAAGAAAAAGGACTCATGCGTGCAGGCAGAGGACAGATCAGTGACCCAGAGATCCGTGAAGAGGGTGTAAACCTCGTACTTGGAACAACACCAGGAATAATTGCAATGGTAGGATGTTCCAATTATCCTGACGGTACAAAAGACCTGTACACAGTTGCAGATGAAATGCTCAAGAGGAATTACATAGTCGTAATGTCCGGATGCTCTGCAATGGACCTTGGAATGTACAAGAATGAAGATGGAGAAACACTTTATGAGAAGTATCCGGCAAAGTTCCTTGCAGGTAACCTGATCAATGTAGGTTCATGCGTCTCCAACTCACACATCACAGGAACAACCATCAAGGTTGCCGCTATCTTTGCCCAGAGGCAGGTATCCGGTAACTACGAAGAGATCGCCGACTACATCACAAATCGTATCGGTGCTGTTGGTGTCGCATGGGGAGCATACTCCCAGAAGGCCATATCTATCGGTTCCGGATGTAACAGGCTTGGAATTCCCGTAGTTGTCGGACCACACGGTTCCAAGTACAGAAGGGCGCTTATTGGAAAGCCATATGATGAAGAAACATGGAAGGTCTTTGATGCAAGAGATGGTTCAGAAATGCCGATTCCCGCATCACCTGAATTCCTGCTCACAACTGTGGAATCCGTTGAAGAGCTTTTCCCAATGCTTGCAAAGAACTGTATCCGCCCATCCGACAACAACATGGGAAGGATGATCAAGCTCACCCACTACATGGAACTCAGCCAGAAGTACCTCGGACATATGCCCGAAGACTGGTACAAATTCGTAAGGACAGAAACAGACCTTCCACTTGCAAAGCGTGAGGAGCTCCTGAAGATACTTGAAGCTGAACACGGATGGGAGATCGACTGGAAGCGTAAGAAGATCCTCTCCGGTCCGACTATGAAATCAGATGTTTCTGCCCAACCCACAAATGTCAAGAGACTCTGCAAGGAGGGATGCTAAATGGTAGATACAACCAAGAACACACAGGTCTACACCACATGGGGAAGGAAAACGGCAAAACCTGTCAACCCCTCTGTGGCAGCTAAGATGATCTCAAAGGCAAAGAGACCTCTTTTTGTAGTCGGGTCTGAGATCTTAAAAGATGAACTGCTTATAGAGAAGACGATTGCCATCGCAAAGACAGGTGTTCCGGTAGCTGCTACCGGACATTCTATTACTGCTCTTGTGGACAGGGATATTGGTGCTAAATACATCAATGTCCATTCACTTGGTACTTTCCTTGCTGACAAGAAATGGAGTGGCCTTGACGGACAGGGTTCATATGACACCATAATCTTCCTCGGACACAAGAAGTATTATCTTGATCAGGTACTTTCGGGTCTGAAGAACTTCACAGACCTGAAGACTATAACTATCGAGAGACATTTCATGCAGAATGCTACATTGTCCTTTGGTAACCTCAAACCAGAGGTACACCTTGAAGCACTTGACGAATTAATTGAGAATATACAAGTATAATTACAATTTTGGTGACAATACGGAGAACTAATCATGGCAGATGAATTTCCTTTTGAGATATCTCCTATGTTTGAAGGAGAGAGGATTAGAAAAGATGGTATGTATGCAGAACTTGCAGGTCCGAAATCCAAAGGATTCGAACTTGTAAGGGCAGCAGAGATGGATAGTGTTGAAGATGGTAAGTTCACACTTGTCGGTCCCGACATTGCAGATATGGAAGAAGGTTCCCGATACCCTCTTGCAATGATCTACAAGATCGCCGGTGAACTTGTAGAAACTGACCTTGAGTCCATTGTAGAAAGAAGGAACCACGAATTCCAGAACTACATACAGGGATTCATGCACCTGAACCAGAGAGATGATGTCTGGATGAGGGTCAGCAAGGATGCAGTTGCAAAGGGCCTGACATCCTTCGAGTCTGTTGCAAAAGCCATTATGATGCTTTTCAAGAACGAACTTCCATTCATAGAGAAGGTCGAAGCCATATATATTACAGATATGGATGAGATCGAGAAGGAAGTTGAAAATGCAAGGGCAGTTTACAAGGCAAGGGATGACAGGACACGTGACCTTCACGATGAAGATGTCGACACTTTCTACGGATGTACACTTTGTGCATCATTCGCTCCTACCAACGTCTGTGTTGTTACACCTGACAGGATATCACTCTGTGGTGCCATCAACTGGTTCGACGGAAGGGCAGCCGCAAAGGTAGACCCCGAAGGTCCTCAGTTCGCTATTCCAAAAGGAGATGTCATCGACGCAGAATCCGGAGAATATACCGGTGTCAATGAAGCTGCAAAGAGACTTTCAAGCGGTGAATATGACCGTATCAAGTTGCACTCATTCTTCGAATACCCACACACATCATGCGGATGTTTCGAAGTAGTGGGATTCTACATCCCTGAAGTTGACGGTATCGGATGGGTAGACAGGGACTTCGCAGGCACAGCTCCAAACGGACTTCAGTTCTCAACCATGGCAGGACAGACCGGAGGAGGTAAGCAGGTTGTAGGTTTCCTTGGTGTAGGTGTCAACTACTTCCGTTCACCAAAGTTTATCCAGTCCGATGGTGGCTGGGACAGGGTAACATGGATGCCAAAGATGCTCAAGGACAAGGTAATAAACGACATTCCTGAAGAGATCCGTGACAAGATCGCAACCGAAGAGGATGCATCAGATGTTGAAAGTCTCAGAGCTTTCCTCAAGGAAAAGAACCACCCAATAATTGAAAGATGGGCGGAGGAAGAAGAGGAAGCACCTGAAGAGGAAGAAACTTCCGAGGCAGCAGCCCCACAGGGTGGATTTGCTGCTCCACAGATGATGCAGGCTGGAAACTTCGTGCCATCCATGCCAATGGTAGGCGGTGGCGGATCAGGTGGTGTCAAGATCATTCTGAAGAATGCAAAGGTCAGCATCGACAAGGTAATCATCAAGAAACAGGACTAAGAGAGGTCTTCTGTGGCTAAGATAATTGCAGTGACAGGTAAAGGCGGGACAGGGAAGACGGCAACGACCAGTCTTCTCATCCGCCACCTTACAAGAGGTGACAAGGTAGTCCTTGCAGTTGATGCGGACCCTGACACCAATCTCCCGGAAACCCTTGGGTGTGAAACCAACAAGACCATCGGCGACATTAAAGAATACATGCACGAGGAACGTGATAATCTTCCTCCCGACATTAACAAGGAATCTATACTGGAATCAAAACTCTACGAAATACTTGAGGAGATGCCAGGATATGACCTGCTTGTAATGGGAAGACCCGAAGGTTCTGGTTGTTACTGTTACGTCAACAACCTGCTTCGAGGCATCATGAACAAACTTGTGACAAATTATGATGTGTTAATCATCGATGCTGAGGCCGGTCTGGAACATTTCAGCAGGAAGATCTTCAAGAATGTTGATGATCTTATAGTCGTCACGGACGGTTCGCGCAGAGGTCTGAGAACCGCTGAGCGTATCCGGGAACTTGTGAATGAGCTGGAAACAGATGTTTCCAATATCTATGTTATTGCTAACAAGGTCACAGATGCAAACCGCGAGAGGATCTCCAGTACTGCTGAGGAACTCGGTCTTGAACTGATAGGAATGGTCCCTGTGGATGAGATGATAGTGGAAAGAGATCTTGCCGGGGAACCTTTATTTGATCTTCCTGACGATTCCGTTGCAGTAAAGGAAATTGAGAAGATCGCTCAGAAACTTGGTTTGTAACAAATATATCATATGGTGGAATGCACATGACAAAGAAAATGAAATTATCACAGCTTAGTGATATGTTGCAGGACCTCGATGTAGAGTCACTGGAAGGTGTGACCATTGAAGGCGACGTCGAGCTCAACATTACAGGCGGAGGAGGACTCAATCCTGCACTTGCCTACGCACTGGGAAATGAAATATCCCAGATATCCCTGCATATGGCTAACATTGGAAGGATGCTCGGATTCCCTGCAGAACAGTTGCTAGCATCTGCTTTCGGATTGGGAGAGATGCCACAGCCAGAAGCACTTCCGACATCTCCAAGAATACAGGAACTCCTTGCTTCCAAATTCGAGGTTGCAAAAGTAGATAATTGGAAGAACCCAATACAGGAAGTAACTCTTGGTGCTACGTCAGGTGACGGTGGCTCAAGGAAAAGCACTGTTACCATTGGTGGCGAAAACGCACTTCCATATTATTTCGATGCTGAAATGCCCCACAGAAACTATGTCACAATGGACGTTTTCGACATGCCAATAGGCATGGCAAAGGCAGTCAAAGGCAACTATGAAGACGTTATCAACGACCCTGCCGAATGGGCAAAGAAGGTCGTGCGTGATTTCAACGCAGACATGGTAACCATTCACTTAATCTCAACTGACCCTCTCATCAACGACACTCCTGCAAAGGAAGCAGCAAAGGTTGTTGAGGATGTACTCCAGGCAGTTGACGTGCCTATAGTTATCGGTGGTTCGGGCAACCCGGAAAAGGACCCTGAAGTGCTTGAAAGGGCAGCCGAAGTTGCAGAGGGTGAGAGAGCACTACTCGCATCCGCAAGTTTGAACCTTGACTACGAGAGAATTGCAAAAGCAGCCCTCAACCATGGCCATGCCGTGCTTTCCTGGACCCAGCTTGAGATAAACGCCCAGAAGGAACTTAACAGGAAGCTTATGAAGCAGTGCAATGTTCCAAGGGACAGCATTGTGATGGATCCGACAACTGCAGCACTGGGCTATGGTCTTGATTATGCTTATACCAACATGGAACGCATAAGGCTTGCTGGTCTTATGGGTGATGACGAACTGACATTCCCGATGTCATCAGGTACCACCAACGCATGGGGTGCCCGTGAAGCATGGATGGTCTCATCCCCATTAAGTCAGGATTCTGACTGGGGACCACGAGAATACCGTGGACCTATCTGGGAGATCGTCACAGGTCTTGCACTCTCACTTGCAGGCAATGATATGTTCATGATGATGCATCCGACATCAGTGCAAGTGCTCAAGGAAATTACACAGACACTCTATGGTTCCATTGAGTCAGAAGAAATAGATATCACTAACTGGATCGGAGCGGAGGTGTGATAAATGAAAATTAACAGTCCACTGGAAGCTTACAAGTTCCTGCCAGCCACCAACTGTGGATTATGTGGCGAGCAGACATGTATGGCTTTTGCAGCACACCTTATCGACAGGTCCAAGAAACTCACAGATTGTACACCTATCCTTGAAGACAAGTTCAAGAAGAAATTCGAAGAGCTGGACACACTCCTTGCTCCCGAAATAAGAGAAGTCGAAATCGGTGTTGGTGACAAGATCGCTAAGATCGGCGGAGACGATGTACTCTACAGGCACAAGCTTACATTCTTCAACCAGACACAGTATGCTTACGATGTATGGGACACAATGGATGAAAAGGACCTGGTTGAGAGAGTAAAATACATCCAGGACTTCAAGAAATTCTACGTCGGTAATTTCCTCACCGTAGATATAGTGGCAGTGCGTTGCACATCCAATGATCCTGCAAAGTTTGCTGCAGCAGTCAAGAAGGTTGTTGAAACAACGGACTTACCCATCATTCTCTGTTCCTTTGACCCTGCAGTTCTTAAAGCAGGTCTTGAAGTTTCAAAAGACAGGAATCCATTACTCTATGCAGCAAATGAAGATAACTGGAAAGAAGTCGCAGATCTTGCACTGGAGTACGATGTACCTGTAACACTCTTTGCACCGAATGATCTTGATCTTCTCAAGACGCTGGCAAAGACCTTTACAGAAATGGGAACCGAGAAACTTGTACTTGATCCGGGAACATTCCCGACTGGCAAGCAGCTCAAACAGACCTTTACCAACTTCATTAAGGTACGCAGAGCTGGAATCGAAGGTGACCGTGACATCGCCTATCCGATAATGGCAGTTCCGTTCACGGCATGGATGGCTCACGATGATCCTGTAAGTGCTTCATACTGGGAAACAGTTGTTGCATCAGTTTTCACCATCAAATACGGTGACATAATGATTCTTCACAGTACAGAGCCTTATGCAATGCTACCTGAGCTGCATATCCGTGACACTATCTACACTGATCCGAGAAAGCCTGTAACGGTTGATCCGGGCATGTACAAGGTAGGAGAGCCAACTGCAGATTCACCGGTACTGGTCACAACCAACTTCGCTCTCACGTATTACACAGTAGAGAGTGATATCTCATCCAACAAGATCGACTGCTTCCTCTGGGCAATTGATACCGATGGTATCGGTGTAGAGGCTGCAGTGGCCGGCGGACAGCTTACTGCTGCCAAGATCAAGAAGGGAATAGAGGATTCCGGATTTGACCTTAAGAAGGAAACTACACACAACACCATCATTCTTCCCGGACTTGCAGCACGTCTGCAGGGTGATGTGGAAGATGAGACAGGTGCCAATGTGATGATAGGTCCTGCTGATTCAGGAAGAATCCCCGGATGGATGGAAAAGAACTGGCCACCACAGAAAAAATAATTCTGTTGAAAAGATGCTATGGTTTACATGGCATCTTTTTTTATCTATTTTATTTCTGGTTTTGTTAGTTTATTTTTATTCAAAAGAACATAGTTTCTGAACACAAAACTATTATACTATCTGTATGTCGTTTTATGTGGGATTAAATGGATATGATCATACGCCACCACAATAGCATAGAATTGACAAAGAACGGAAAACATTGCGTCATCATCGGTGATGTTAAAAGTGTAATGGATGAGCATATTAAAAAGATGGCCGAGTGGGCAACATGTTTGTGGGACTATGACAGGATAAGCATGTGGAAAAAATCAGATTCCATGAGTCCTGGTTATTTTCTACGTGACAGCCCGGAAGGTAGATACAAAGTACATGTCCTTGATGCCGATCAAAAAGCAGACCTTTTTGGAGGTGCACGCAAAGACAGCCCGTTGAAACTGGATAACTGGGAAAAAAAAGAGTTGCTTGTCTATGTGGACTGGTTTATTGAATAATTGTTCTTTGTGAGGGCAATAAAGTAAAATATATACATATCGGTGGAAATCAGTATCCACATTCATCGATCAATATTTCTTGAATACAATCTCTGTTGAGGTCTACTGATACCTCTGATTCCAGGTACTTCAAAAACTCGCATTTGCCGGTTTTTACAAAAATAACGCAATTTCTGCAATAAAGTTTTTTATTATCTTCAGAATAACCCAGTTCTTCTATCATACACATGCTTTTACTCCATTATCATGGATTATGATGGTTACCATATCCTTTGCGGAAGTTATTCTCCCGCATTCACTACAGTAATAGAATACATTAGATCCTATCAGCTGTCGCTTAAGTTCAATGTGACAATGCTCACAGCACAAATTTTCTTTCATTTTCATAAAATTTACTCCCCATGTATCTAAATGCAAAGATATTTACTTGGAACCTATTCCACCTATCATGAAGCGCATAAACTCCATATCTTCTTTATCCGTTGTTTCTTTGAATTGCCCGTTGACTATTAATTGTAAATTGCTATCAGTTGAATTATTTGTACATTTTTTCGTGTAATTCTGAATGTTTGGCATAAATTTTCCTCCACATTTCATCAAACTCTAATACACAATGCACAAATATATACAAGATGCATATAATCTATATATATATCGGTTTATTATATAGTTGCTATGGGCTAAGATGTTTAGTAACTGAGGTAATTAATTTTCACAATTACACAATACTGCATTATTATATTTAAATTTATATCTTAACATATTTAAGTGATACTTCTTATTAAGAATATCACAGCTATTTTCAATAAGTTATTTGTATCTGGATCTAATAGCAGACAGAAACATTATAAATACTGATTTAATGAATTGTATACACAGAGGTATTGGAATGAATGATGTCTTTTTCAGATCAGCAGAAGAAATTGGGCCTGAGAACACCCAGATAGACCAGATTGTAGATATTTTCCCTAAAATATCGCCTGTTAACAAAGGGGATATCGTTGCTATAAAAATACACCCTGGTGAACTGGGAAACACTACGTACATACGTCCTGTTATTGTAAAGACCGTAGTGGATCTTGTGAAAGAAGCAGGTGGTATTCCTTTTGTTACGGATACAACTGTGCTTTACAGTGGAAAGCGCTTCAATGGCGCCGATCTGTTATGTACAGCAGCTACTAATGGTTTTACGCACGGGAGTATGGGTGCCCCTATCATTTGTGCCGACGGGCTTTGGGGTGATGATTTTGTATCCGTGGGAATTGAGGGGGAAACAATAAGCGAGATCACTGTGGCATCAGCTATTGCAAAAGCTGATTCTATGATAATGATATCACATTGTAAAGGTCATCCTGCATCAGGATTTGGTGGGGCAATAAAAAACCTGGGAATGGGATGTCTGGATAAGAGAGGTAAGACTACTGTTCATGAGGTTGGAAAGCCTGACATTGACCACGACAAATGTGTGGGGTGCAAGAAGTGCCTCAAAGCTTGTCCATGGGATGCCTTGACTATTGAAAATGGGAAGGCCATTGTGAACAGGGATCTTTGCAGAGGCGAACTATCATGCCTTGGAAGCTGTAATTATCATGCTATCGTGCCTCCTGTAGATGCTCCGGTGAAAATGCAACAACGTCTTGGGGAAGCTGCCATGGGGCCAGTAAAACTTTTACCTGAAAAGATCGGATACATTAACTGGATATTCGACCTTACTCCCGGATGTGACTGCTTTAACTTCTCAGCACCAACTTTTGCAGGAGATGTGGGAATTACGGCTTCAAAAGACCCTGTTGCCATAGACAAAGCAAGCCTTGATCTTATAAATGAGAAAATGAAACATGAGGGCAGGGGCTGCATCACTAATGTCTGGGGTGTGGATCCTATGGTCCATCTTGAGTATGCCGAAAAGATCGGTGCTGGAAGTACAGACTACGATATAATACGCAGGTAAAACAGACGGTTTTATTGCTGAGCGAAAACAATATCTAATAAACTATGATATCAGAGCCAATGAATAGTACCATATGCCCAAAATGCGGAAATGAAACGTATAAGTTATTTCAGGGGCGCTGCAAGGACTGTTTTCTCGAGAATTTCACCCTTGCGGAAATAGCTCCTGTGTTACACTCAAGGATATGTGCCAGTTGCGGGGCACGTAATGTAAAGAACAAATGGGTAAATTATGGTAACCTTGGGGATATAGTGATCCAGACAGCAGAAGATGCACTCTTTGTACATGAAATGGCTGAGAATATTGAGGTGTCCATTGTGCCCAGGGAACTTACTCCTCATATGTACAAGGTGCATATTGAAGTGGATGCAACGTTGCTTGGTGAGATTTTCCATCAGGAACTTGGGGCTGAGGTTCGCGTATTGCGTGAGTCATGTGACATGTGTAGTCGCATATCCGGTGGGTACTTTGAAGCGATTCTGCAGATAAGGGCCACCAATCGTATTCCTACCGAAGAAGAGATGAATGAGTGCATAAACATTTCCAACAATGTACTGGGAAGAATGCGTAGCAAGGGTGACAGGCTTGCTTTTATATCCAATTCCCTGGACATAAAGGAAGGTGCTGATCTTTATGTTGGTTCTTCTAACGCAGGCAGGCACATTTGCAAAGAGATAGTATCCCGCTTGGGCGGCAGTTTTAATGAATCTGAATCTTTACAGGGAAGGAAAGAGGGTAAAGATGTTTATCGTATCACTTTTTCACTAAGGCTTCCTGAGTTTATGCCTCATGATATTATTGAACATAAGGGAAGGGTTATAGAGATCAAGAAGTTTGGGAAAAATGTCATAGGTACTGATATTGAGACTGGGGCGCGTTTTACTTCCACAGCCGATTCTCTTAAAAGGGTAACACTCATTGCAAAAAGAAAGGACCTGCAAAAAACAATGCTTGTGGCAATTGAAAATAATGATCTTCTTGTACTTGACCCTGACACCTATGAGACCGTCACTATTAGAAAACCAGTCATGTTCAGTGCAGAAGCAGGGACCGAAATTCCCGTTGTCAAAACAGAGAAAGGACTTCTTGCTGTTGTAGATGGATCCCGATAAAAGGTCCTTATGTCTACGAAGAATATACTGGTTATAGGTTTTAGTACTCGCAATATAGTTTGTTCCGGCACTAGAGCCGGATACAATATGTATTCCATAGATGCTTTCTGTGACCATGACCTTTTACAGTGTTCTGCAGCTTCGAAGAAGCTGGATATAGGGGAAACATTTGATGCCAGTAAGATTAGCCTTGCTGAGTTGGCAGAGCTCATTGAAAGCTTTAATGTTGTCTTTGATGGTATAATACCAGGTTCAGGGTTTGAGACTATAGGCTTGGAAAAGTTGCATTACAGGATAATTGGTAATGAACCTGGGGTTACGATGGAAGTGTCAAACAAACATCGTTTTTCTATATTACTGAATAAATTAAACATAGCTCACCCAAAAACAGCACTTCTTTCTGAGATCGGCAAATTACAGTTACCTGCTATTGTCAAGCCCTCATGTTCAGGTGGTGGTATATTCAACACAAAGGTTGAGCATGAGGGTGATATCGAAGGTATTTATGAAAAATTGAAAAATATCAATCTTCCGGCAGGTAAAAGCAGTATGATTGCCCAGGAATATGTCGATGGTACACCCGCTAGTGTTTCGGTAATATCTACAAAGGACAGAGCCGTTGCAGTAGCTGTAAATGAGCAGCTTATCGGAGTGCCATGGCTAACAGAAATTCCATTTGCGTATTGTGGGAATATAACTCCTTATGAAACTCCTTATGGCTCAGAGATGAAAAGAATATCTGAAGAATTGATTCTCGAGCTTGGACTTATAGGTTCAAATGGTGTGGATTTCATAATAAGTGAAGATGGTCCGGTGGTAATTGAGGTCAATGCACGTTTTCAGGGTAGTCTGGATACTGTTGAGATGGCAACAGGTATCAATTTAGTAGATGCCCATATAAAAGCCTTTGAGGGGATTATCGATCCCCTGACAAAGAACAAAACACAGCATGCATGTAGGGCGATTCTTTATGCCGGACAGAAAACAGTGGTAACTGAAGCCACTCAAAAGAAATTACTTGAAATGAATGTATTTGATGTTCCAAGTGTTGGACAAGTAATAAATCCAGAAGAACCTGTTATATCGATCTTATGCTTTGAAAATGGTCGTGAGGAAGTTTTATCTGAAATTAAGGAAAGCGTTATGTTTATACGTGAATCATTGAATCTACTTGATTCCTGAACAAAAGACCTGTAAATTGGTTGATAATGTTTCAAATCAGGCGGGATTTGCAAGCAAAGATTAATATTTGAATACATTGCATTAACAAGCACATTATGAGGTGAAATTTTTTGATAGATTTGAATGATCCGGTTGTCAGGGGCTATCTCGTTAGGTTGGTGGGTGAAGATGGACTGATGATGATAGAGAAGATGCCCGATGGAGAGGTAACTGACGAACAAATAGCAGAAGCCACGGGTATTCTATTAAACATAGTCCGAAGAACTCTTTTTATCCTTAATGAGAATAAACTCGCTGTATGCAGGCGTGAACGTGATTCCAGTAGTGGTTGGCTTACATACCTGTGGACCCTTGATATGACTGATATTGGCCCGCAGTTAGCAAAGGAAAAGAAAAGACTTGTAAAACACCTCAGAACCAGAGTTAAGTTTGAGGAAGAAAATGTGTTCTACAAGTGTCCGGAAGGCTGCGTACGCATGAATTTTAATGAGGCTACAGAATGCGAGTTTCTTTGTCCGGACTGCGGCGAGGACATGATGTATGAGGATAATTCCGAATTCATTCATAAGATAGATAAGCGTCTGGCTTTCCTGGGCAAAGATCAGTAGAATGCTTTTGCGTGAAGATGCTCTTGATATCCTAAAGATTTCGGGTTGCAGTAAAAAGGTTATAGCTCATTGCGTAGCTGTTGCTGACCTGGCTCTTTCAATGGGTTTGAAGCTGGAAAATGATGGATTAGATGTTGATTTGGAGCTTGTCGAGATTGGCGGACTCCTGCATGATCTTGGAAGGGCAAAAAGTCATGGAATCGATCATGCCATAGTCGGTGTTGATATCGCAAAGGAAAATCACATTGAACCAATGGTTCAGGAGATAATCAAGCGTCATATCGGAGCTGGTATAACACCGGAAGAGGCAATAAAATTCGGACTTCCGGAAGACGACTATATACCATGTACAATGGAAGAAAAAATTGTCGCCCATGCAGATAACCTTTTGATAGGTACAGAAAGGATATCTCTTGACCGGCGTATCCGGAAGATGCAGGAGAAAAATATCGATGAGGGTAGTATTGAACGGGTAAAAGCACTTGCTGAAGAAATAGGTATTTGCTGAACAAGGGATAATTATTTATATAGAAATCACTAATGGGTAACTGTGCATAGGAATGCATAACACGTTTTTATCATGTTAATTTTCTCATTTTTAGTTAGAGGTATAACTGATGACCGATGATAAGTATTTGAAAGGTACAACCACAGTTGGGATAGTTTGCAACGATGGTGTTGTTCTCGCAACCGAACAGCGTGCAACAATGGGACATTTTATTGCAAGTAAGACTGCAAAGAAGATCTATCAGGTTGACGATTTTGCAGCTATGACAACAGCTGGTTCCGTGGGGGACGCACAACAGATCGTTCGCGTAATCAGTGTTGAGTCAAAACTTTACAAGATGAGGCGCAAAGAGCCAATGACCATTAAAGGCCTCACCACCCTTTTATCCAATCTTCTGGCCGGCCAGAGATATTATCCGTTAATGGTACAGCTCCTGATAGGAGGCTATGACAAAAATGGCCCGGCATTGTACTCTCTTGATGCACTTGGTGGAAACATAGAAGAAAAAGATGCAGTATCAACTGGTTCAGGCTCACCCATAGCATATGGTGTGCTTGAAGACAGGTTCAAAGAGAACATGACTACCGAAGAAGGTGCCGAGCTAGCTGTCAGGGCATTGCACAACGCCATGAAAAGGGACTCTGCATCCGGTGAGAACATAGATGTTGTGGTTATCAATAAGGACAAATATACCAGACTTGACATGGAAGACGTCAAAAAAATGAGGGAAGAATTTTAATTCAATATAATAATTCTTTCATTTCTTTCATTTGAACTATTATAAATAATGTTTTGAATATAGTTTTTAACTATATTATACTTTTCATTTTTTACAGGAAGGCTGTTTTAATGGCGGTAGAAGAAGTATTATCCGATCTTAAGAAAAAAATTGAAGAAAAGTTGCCAAGCGGCACAACTATTTCTAGTGTTGAATTTGAAGGCCCTCAACTCGTAGTTTACACCGAAGAACCGAAGAAGTTTGCTGATAACGGCAACATAGTCAGGAACCTTGCAAAGATCTTGAGGACACGCATAGTCGTACGTCCAGACCCAAAAGTACTGATACCCCCTGAGGAATCGATCAAGAAGATCGAAGAGACGGTTCCGTCAGAATCTATTGTATCAAACTACCACTTCGACCTGGATGTAGGTGAGGTAATCATCGAAGCTGAAAAACCGGGGCTTGTAATAGGTAAACATGGGGAGACGCTTAGAGAGATCACAAAAAAGATTGGGTGGACACCCAAAGTCGTAAGGACGCCGCCTATAAAATCACGGACTGTAAAGAACATCCGTGAATTCATGCGTACCAATCATAAGGAAAGAAAAGACATCCTGAAAGCCGTGGGAAGAAAAATACACAGAGGATGTACTTCCAAGGATCAGTGGGTAAGAATAACATCTCTCGGAGGAGCAAGAGAAGTAGGAAGAAGCTGCTTCATAGTTTCAACTCCTGAGTCCAGGATAATGATCGACTGTGGAGTCAATGTTGCTTCAGAAGACGATATGACACCATACCTCTATGTACCTGAAGCTTTCCCCATAAACCAGATAGACGCAGTAGTACTAACACATGCTCATCTTGACCACCAGGGCCTTGTCCCCCTGCTATACAAGTATGGTTTCGAAGGACCGGTATACTGTACCCCGCCCACACGTGACCTGATGGCACTACTGCAACTGGATTATATCGATGTAGCCTCTAAAGAAGGCAAAAGACCACCCTATGCCTCTGCAGATGTAAGGGAAGTCTTAAAGCATGCCATTGTCCTTGATTATGAAGAAGTTACGGACATTGCACCCGACATAAAATTGACGTTCCATAATGCAGGACATATAATAGGTTCAGCAGTTTCTCATTTCCACATTGGTGACGGGCTACACAATGTAGTATTCACCGGTGACTTCAAGTTCGAAAAGACAAGGTTATTCGATCCTGCTGTAAACAGGTTCCCACGTGTGGAAAGTGTAGTTATGGAATCCACCTACGGAAGCTCAAATGCCATGCAGCCATCCCTACAGGATGCCGAAAACAATCTCAAGACTGTGATTAATGAAACACTGAAAAAGGACGGAGTAGTACTCATCCCCGCGTTTGCAGTGGGTAGAAGCCAGGAAGTCATGATCGTTCTTGAGGATGCTATTCGCAGAGGAGAGATCCCGAACGTCCCTGTATATCTTGACGGTATGATCTGGGAAGCAACAGCCATTCATGCCACGTATCCGGAATACCTTAACAATGATCTGCGTAAGCTTATCTTCCAGAAAGGAGAGAACCCCTTCCTTGCTGAATGCTTCAGGCCCGTTGATTCCAATGAACTGCGTCAGAAGATCATTGATGAACCTGAACCCTGTGTGATCCTGTCCACATCGGGAATGATGAATGCAGGCCCTGTAATCGAATACTTCAAGGCATTCGCAGAGAATGAGAACAACACACTTGTCTTTGTAGGATATCAGGCAGATGGAACTCTTGGAAGAAGGATACAGAAAGGATGGAAAGAAATCCCATTGTCCACCAATAACGGAACCTTTGTTGTTTCTATGAATATGAGAGTTGAGGTTGTTGACGGTTTCTCAGGACACTCCGACAGAAGACAACTGATGGATTATATCAAGAAAATGAAGCCACGCCCGGAGAGAGTTTATACCGAGCATGGCGACGAGCGTTCGTGCCTTGATCTTGCAAGCTCTATACACAAGAAGAACAAGCTTGAAACAAGAGCACTGACAAACCTTGAAACAGTACGGTTAGTATAACCGTACATCTCTTTTTTTGTAGTAACTTGGTATATCTGATCTAAAAAGATATATTTGTGATATTGAATTCAGCAATATCTGAGATATTATACCAGTAACCTTCCAATGGGGCTGCAGATCCACAACGAACAAATCTTACTGGAACCTGATAGATGGCTCTTTTTCTTTGCTTCACTGTCATATACCTGGTAAATCTCATCCATTGCTGAAGCCTCAGGCTTGACATTGCTTGAGATCTCTATATAACCACTTTTGGTACTGTAACCAACTAAAATACTGGTTGCATTTTCTATATTCGGAAAAGAGTAATTATCTTTCTCACTTCTGTGTGCTATACTGATCTCACGGACATTGTTCCTGTAAAGCCTATGTTCCTCACTCAAAGGATATGGGAGTTCTCCATAAGTTCCGAACACTTCAGGATTTTCTTCCAACTTATCGAGAACATACGCAGCATGATATAGAATAAGTCCGTCATCACCATAACCCAGTTTCCTGAGAGATTCAATTGCAGTCTTATTACCAATATCTCCAAGAGCCAGTATCGAAGCCCTTCTGAGAGTTTTTTCTTCCTCTTCATTCATGGAAATATTAAGCAGCAAATCTGCCGTCTTATTGTCACCTATTCTGCCAAGAACAACAATTGCATTCTCTCGTTTTCCAATTGTCCTGTTGTCATCTTTGACCATCTGGTTCAATGATGCAACTGTTTTTTCATCTCCGATTTCCGCAAGCTTGTCTATTGAAGCGGTTCTGATACTTTCATTTTCGTTGTCCAGATAACTTATAAGGGAATCTACAGAAGTGTCTTCAACGCAACCCGATGAAAGTATTAATGTGATACTTAAAATTAACAGGAAGAGAATTGTTTTCATGTAAAGCAGAAAAGACACAATCTGTATTATCTTTTTTGTGAAAAGTTCTATATTTTTTATCAACTGGCTAACTTCGGAATTCAAAATAAAAATAGATTTTATTATAATACTTGTCAGTTATTCACAAGTTTAGTCTGATTGTTCAACATCTGGCAGATTGGTCAGGTATCTGATAAGGGCAGAGTGATCTTTAACTATCAGGTCAGCTTCCTGAAGCTTTATCGCATCAATATATGTCGGGATTCCTACGCAGAACATACCTGCGTTTTTGGCAGATTCTACTCCAAGAGGCGCATTCTCGACAACAAAACATTCGTTTTTGTCCAGTTCCAACAGCTCGACTGCCCTGTTATATGGCTCAGGGTCGGGTTTTCCTTTTTTGACATCCTCACCGGAAATTATAGCATCGAATATTCCTGGGTAGAACTTTTCCATAAGTGATGTTACAATTGTCCTGTCAGCACCGGATGCAACAGCAAGTTTGAATCTCGGTTTCATTGAACTCAGGCATTCGTACATGCCTTCAAATGTCTCTGCACGGTTATTCTCAAGAAAGTGTGCTCGCTTTTTTTGGAGGATCGTATCGTAAATATCTAGTTCTGGAATCTTGCCTGCTTTTTTAAAAATAAGATTTATCACACCAACATGATTAGAACCCTCTATCTCATAGATATCTTCTTCCATGACATTGATGTCCAATTCTGCAAAGACATCGACCCATGCTTTTGCATGATATGGCATTGAGTTGACAAGAACTCCATCAGAGTCAAAAATAATTCCTTTGAACATATGGGTTCCTTGCGGGTATTTTCTAATAAACGTTGTGGATGATTAGATCAGTATTAACTGATGTCGACAATGATTTATTCCATCATACTACAGTTTAACTATGGATTCAAAAGATAATGATAATTCGTTTAGGGTCTGTCTTAGTTGTGGATATCAGCTTGGTTTCCATGTTTACTTTAAGGAGATATCCAACGGGAAAGCAAGATTGGGGCTTATATGCCCAGGTTGTGGACAGAGTTACGATATTGGCTGGATCACATCAGATATCACAGAGATGGAGCCAAAAAAAGAAGGTAACTATTCAGCCTAACTGTTTTAATGATGCAAAAAACAATATACTATGGCTTCATTCTATGTGTTAAAAAATATTCAGTAAAATATCATAAAAAACGTCTATCAATCTGAGGGGATTTGTATAGACCGCGAAGAAATACTTGCAGTTTATGAAGCTGGTCCAGAAGCAGTAGTAGAACTTGTAACTCGATTACTTGGGATAATTGAACATCAATCTCTCCAAATTGCACAACTTGAAGAGCGTGTCAGGCATTTGGAAGAAATGCTTGAAAAGAATAGTCGCAACAGTAGCAAACCACCTTCTACTGATTCTTATGCACGGAATAAACCAACCGTTAAAAGTCAAAGAAAAAAGACCAATAAGCATGTAGGTGGTCAAAACGGTCATCCTGGTACTACATTAAGAATAAATGATGATCCGGATGAAGTTATTGTTCATCCTGTTAATCAATGCGTCAATTGTGGGAGATCGTTAGCTTCTGTTCCCTCTGACTATGAAAGAAGACAGGTCTTTGACATTCCTCCTATAACTATCAATTGCATTGAACATCGTTGCGAGATTAAAACATGTCCCAAATGTTCTCATGTAAACAAAGCTCTTTTTCCAGATGGTGTAACTCAGCCGACTCAATACGGTCATCGAGTTAAGTCATTTGCAGTTTATTTGCACACTTACCAATTACTTCCTTATCAGCGTGTTACCAAGTTGTTCTCTGATATTTTGGGATGCAAGATAAGTCCTGCTACTTTGGTGAACACGGAACGTAGTTGTTTTGAGAAGCTTGGAGCTTTTGAAAATACAGTGAAACATCTCCTGAAAGAATCTCCTGTCATCAATCTGGATGAAACAGGAATGAGAATAAATGCAGTTCGTAATTGGCTTCATGTGGCAGGTACAGACAAACTGACCTATTATTTTGCACATCGTAAAAGGGGCTCAGAAGCAATGGATGCTATGGGCATATTACCAGGTTACACTGGTGTTGCAACACATGATTTTTGGAAACCGTACAACAAATATGAATGTCAACATTCATTATGTAATGCACATTTATTACGAGAGTTAACTGGAGCTTCCGAAAACAGGGATCAACAGTGGCCAAAGATAATGAGTGATCTCTTGATATGCATTAAACATCATGTTGATAATGATCTTTTAGATACTGAGCTAATTCAAAGGTTCAGTGAGGATTATGATCACATAACTTGTTTAGGAGTGAATGAAAATCCTCCTGATCCGGAATCAAATGTGCGGTCTAAAAAACGAGGACGTAAGAAGCAGACCACGGTAAAGAATTTGCTGGATAGGTTTATTGGCCATAAAGAGGATATCTTGCGATTTATGTACGACCAAAACGTTCCGTTTGATAACAATCAGGCTGAAAGAGATATCAGAATGACGAAAGTACAGCAGAAGATATCAGGTACTTTCCGCAGTAAACAGGGTGCAAAAAATTTCTGCCGTATAAGAGGATACGTGTCTACTGTTAATAAGAATTCTGAATCTGTTATCGATGCAATTAGTGCAATATTTTATGGCAATTCATTTGTTCCAAAGTTGCAGAATTGATCGTGGATGAAGAAATCAGCTTGGTGGAAGTGAGCTAGGCTGAATAGTTACAAAAGAAGAAGTATATGGGGAATCAAAGCATTAGGTCTTTTTCAATTTCTCCATTTTTCTTTTGATCTTTAATGCATTCTCACTGTGCTTTTTGTGAAGTTTTCCAAACTCTTCATTGCTTAATTTCTTCTTTTCTTTGTCTTCCTTTAATTGTGCAAGTACAGCAAGCTCCGCTTCGTAACGGTCTTCAAACTCGCTCAGATTTCCTGAACTTCCTTTCCTGTAATATAGTATTGCAGCGGCTATGATTACGATTATGATGCCCAGCATTCCCAACATGATGATCGAATTGTATGGTATTGTTGCACGTTCATCATTGTTTTTTTCAAGGCTTATGCTGAATTCATTGAATTGTGGGGATGACCAGATGTATGATGTGTAGCTCTTATCATTGATGGTTTCATCAGCTACAATTGTAAGCCCGTCTGCTGAAATGATTGCGGGAATCTCACTTTCTTCATGGTTGACAACGATTATGAGTCTGGATATGGGATAATCAAAAACCCCGTCTTCACGGATGACTTTTCTGAAGGTTGGGACTTCTTCATGGCTATGCGTGGCATATCTGATACTGTAAAGAAGTGGCATTCCACTGGACTCTGTAGTTCCATAATATGATGGGAAATATAGGAAATCACCTTCCTTTGAATAATTAACAGAGGCTGCAGTGCTACCGCTTGCCATATCACTTACCTGAAATTGCATGACTTCTGCATTTTCCGCTATCCACAGTACAAATTCTTCACTACCATTTGCTGAATCTGTGGAATAGACAATGGATTCAGTTGCAAGCACATAGTCATTCTCCTCAAAATATAACTCAATAAGATGATTGTATTCTGAGATTCCTGCCTGTTCGTAAATACCTGAAACTGCAGAATGATTGCTGGCATTTTCTAATATATCTGCATGTGCCAGAACAGGAGCCTGTAAAAAAACGCAGCAAACGCATAGCATCAGGAACACTGGCGCGTATCGTGTTATGTATTTCCTTGATTGTATGGCATGAGTAGATGATTGTTCTTTCATTATATCACCAAAATAAATGGATAGGAACTAATAATGTACAATATATATGTCTATTATCCTGGCTCTGTAGAAATCCTCATTTGAATTGCATAGACAAACTTGGCATACATGACAAGTTTGTGTACTAATAACTTTATTTTCATCTCTTTTACCTGATTCCAGTATTTCCTTGCCTTGATTTCTTCCTCATACTTTCTTTTGAGGACTGAGAACATAGTTTCCACCAGATTTCTGTAATGGTAGATTTTTTCATCAAACTCTTGTACCATTTTCCCACGGAATTTTCCTTTAATCCTCTTTCTTTTCCTTTGTCGTAAAGGAATCATAGCTATCGATAGAAGTTGTTCTCTTGCTATGGAATGTATTTCTTCTGCATCGTAGTCGAATAAGAAAGAGCGATTACTCGCTCTCCCTCTTCTAAGAACGGTACGTGAAAGTTTCCCTTCATACCGCTCAAGCATTCTATACCCTTTCTGTATCAGGCAGCTTTTGACTTTTTTTTTGTGGTACTCAATACATTTGACTAACTATTTTCTTCCATGTTCCAGTTAGTCCAGAATAGTTAGGTTTGTTTGTGTAGTTCCCATTCTTCCGAGTTTTTAGATAACTTCTTCGCCATTTGAAGTATTCTCTATCGAGATAATGATTCATATCAAGTTTTACACATGGATGTCTGATTATCTTCGTGTCTGAGAAACGTCTGAGCTTATAGTCATTAACAGAAAATACCCACTTCCTAGAACCAACATGATGCCAATATCTGTTGGCAATCCATCGATGAGACTTGTGAGGATGTCGCCTCTTAGCCCATGACCAAAGCATATTCCATAACTTGTAATCAAGTTTACTGAATGTATCTTTGGATACAACTGATTGGTGATACCCAGTCCATCCGGAAATAATAGGTTTGAGTTTTCGGATAAGGGATTCCTGAGACCAAGCCTTACCATTCTTGATAACATCACTTATATTCGTAGTGATTTTCTCAATGGATTTCTTCGATGGTTTAATAATGAGTTTTTCTTTATATTTTCGGAAATTCCAACCCAAAAAGTCAAATCCTTCATCTATATGAGATACAAGAGTCTTTTCTGTCGATAGTTCTAGACCTTTTTTTTTCAGGAATGCCGATATCAATTTTGCAATGTCTTTAGCCACTTCTTCTGAATCAGCAGTGACAACAAAGTCATCTGCATATCTCACAAAATTGACTTTGTGGGGATTGTGTCTACTTTTAGCGACTATCCCTGTTTTAGTTGTATGATACTTAGCAGCTATTGTATTTTCAATGCCATCTAGAGTCATATTTGCTAAAATAGGAGATATGATGCCTCCTTGCGGAGTACCAACTTTCGTAGGATTCAGATGTCGGTGATAAATAAACCCTGCTTTAAGAAATTGCTTGAGTATTGACTTATCCATGGGAATATTGGTCAATAACCAATCGTGATTTATGTTGTCAAAACAACCTTTTATATCGCCCTCAAGCACCCAGTGAGCAGATTGTTTCCTGCATAGACAACTAAACAAGAGCTCACAAGCATCATGAGCACTTCTGTTCTGGCGAAAGCCAAAAGAGGCTCTGTCAGCATTTGTTTCTGCAATCGGATCTAGCGCAAGTGCATGTAATGCCTGCATTGCTCTATCGTGCATTGTTGGGATACTTAATGGTCGTTTCTCCTTCTTCCCATACTTTTCGATGTAGATTCTTCTCATTGGTTTGGCTTTGTAGTTCTTACACGACAGGCTTAAGGCAGCTTTTGTCCTGGATAAAGGTGTTGTCCACTTTTCTCCGTCGATTCCGGCTGTCTTTTTACCTCTATTCTGGGTTACCTTTTTCACTGCCAGTAACCTGGCATGAAAAGATTTGGTCAGAAGATATTGTAGTCGTTTAATTAAGTGCCACTTTCTTTGTCTAACAGCTTTTGCAATTCTGGTTTGCAGCTTATTAACATTCCACTCCACTTTTTTCCAATCGATAAAATCCCATTGGAGAGAGTGTCTGATGTCTGTAAGTTTCTCACCTGAAAGTGTCGTTGAATATCTTACATTCATAAGTTTGCCTCCGTTCATACAATAGAATACCTGCGATAAGTCTGCGTCCTTTCGGACCAAGGCAAATTTGGAACCTCTATACATCCAGTTACAGGATGTCATTCGCTTTTTACCGCTTCCTATATCCCCTGTGCCATTGTTATTTCTCACGAAATTCCTACCTGTTAATAGGAGCACGTGGGACTTACCAAGTTCTACAACGTGAATAAATTGTGGAAACCTTAGAAGCCATCTTAAGACCGAGAACCTTTTGTCCATTCACCACAATGTAAAGGAAGCCATCGTAGTCTGATTCTATACCTTTTGGTTTAAGCGTTACAGTCCGTTTCGCTTATTAATGTTTACAATCCTTGCGATGGTTCGCATTATACTCTTCATAGTTTCCTTATCCTAGCAGTCGGTAAGAATTGGACTTCCTTACTTTCCACATTGTCCAGTGGGCTTAATACCCCAATGTTACCATCAGCGCATTCCACTGTAGGATTACTCCGAATGGAAGGAGCAGCCGCATGGCAATTCATGTTGCAACTTCTTGTCACACACCTTTGTCCATTACATAGTACTTTGATCTACGAGTTTTGTGGCATTGCTTCAGTAATTTCATTGCATGCTTTGCATCATGCACAGGCTTACCTGATATCTTGAAACCAGTAACAATGAACTTTGCAGTATCAATAGAGATACTTGTTTTCAGGAAAGATCTTCGTTTCTTTCCTGTTCTCCAGGAATAATAGTAACTACAGTGGCCACTAGTAAACCCACTTGAATCAATAGCAGTAATCTCTATCTGCTCTCCGCGTGAATAGAATAGTTTTAGTGTTTGCTGCAATAATCCAGTGAAGTAGATAGATTTAATTCTTGTAATGAATTTATGCAGTGTAGTAAAATGTGGAACTTCTTTTAATCCAATTCTTGCTTTAACTTTATCCATCACTTCTACAAGTTCAACAATATCTCTATAATCTTCATCAAGATATTCTTTTAACAAAACCAATGTCAATAGCTGGTGCTGAGTATATTTTCTTTTAGAATATTTACAACTGTAAATCTGAAGGTGTGAGTTTCCTGATACAGCTAGCGCTGTATCAACAAACTTTAAGTACTTGTTAGGCAAAACACAATCATCCCCTTTTGTGTTTCTATCGCAAGTAATAATCAGGGGATTTATCCTTTTTAAATTATTATGCTAAAATAAAATGTGAAGTAGGTTTTCTACAGAGCCATTATCCTGTCTATTTTTAAGTCGGTGGCTACTGAATAATCTTATATAAACATTTCGTATTTTTCTTCAAAATATGTTTTTATAATGATTCATTTGATACTAATATGCACCTATTCATCATAAATAATCATTCTCATTAAAAAACATTATATATAGGTAGTTGAATTAAGAATGGCATGGATTCGTTTACAGCAATTACTCTAGCGGTTTTTTTGCCATTCATTTTGGCCGGTATATTGCCTGCCATTGAAAAACTTCTAAAGGATAAAATCGGGTGGTACGCTTCCGTTGTTGCATTCCTGAGTTTATTATTGATCGCTCAGGCTGCACCGGAAATAATTCATGGGGAGACTATTCAGAGCTCTATAGAATGGCTCCCTTCAATGGGTATAAATCTCTCTTTCTATGCCGATGGCTTGAGTGTCATGTTCGGTTTCATTGTATCCGGAATTGGTGTGATCATCATGTCTTACTCCAATGGATACATGTCAAAAAGAGAAGACTTACCACGTTACTACCAGCAGCTTCTTTTCTTCATGGGCTCAATGCTTGGAATGGTTTTTTCGGCCAACTTTATCCAGCTTTTCATCTTCTGGGAACTTACCAGTATTACATCCTTCATGCTAATCGGTTACTGGCGTAACAGACCCATGTCTGTCTACGGCGCAACCAAATCAATGCTGATTACAGCTACTGGCGGCCTTTTCATGCTTGCAGGTTTCCTGGTTCTTCACGCTATGACGGGAACTTTTGATATTCCCACTATTCTGCACAGCGAATCCACGATAGAATTCATTAAAGGTAACGAACTTTTCATTATCACACTTTTCCTGATCCTCATAGGTGCTGCCTCCAAGTCCGCACAGGGACCCTTCTATATATGGCTCCCAAATGCGATGGAAGCACCAACCCCTGTAAGCGCTTTCCTGCACTCCGCTACAATGGTTAAGGCAGGTATATATCTTGTAGCAAGGATACACCCAATATTTTCCGGAACAGAAGCCTGGTTCATTCTTGTAAGCGGTGTAGGAATCATCACCATGCTTGTGGCAGGCTTTCTGGCTTTCCGCCAAACAGATATCAAAGGAATTCTTGCCTACTCGACTATCAGCCAGCTTGCCTACCTGATGACGATGTACGGTTATACGACCCTCCATCACCCGGGCATAGGAGTTGCTGCCGCAACTTTCCACTTGCTCAACCATGCAAGCTTTAAAGCATGTCTCTTCCTTGTAGCAGGTATAGTTGCTCATGAAACAGCTACCAGGGATATCACAAAAATGGGCGGATTACGAAAGGAGATGCCGATTACATTCATCCTGGCGGTCATTGGGGCTCTGTCCATGGCAGGAATACCGCCACTAAACGGTTTCCTAAGCAAGGAGATGTTCTATGAAGCATCTGTTGAGATGGGGGCACTTCTCGGTTCACCGTATAACATACTCATTCCTGCACTTGCAGTGCTTGGTGGTGTGTTCACATTTGCATATTCCATCAAACTCATAGACGGCATATTCCTTGGAAAAAGACCTTCAAAAGGCTTGCCAGAGCACATACACGATCCATCCATGATAATGCTTGCACCTGCGATGTTCCTTGCAGGGCTTATAATACTATTTGGACTTGTACCTTCAATACCAGTCCATAATTTCATAGATCCAACAGTTTCAGGAATACTGCTTGAGGAAACACATTTGCATGTAAAACTGTGGCACGGATTCACCACATCCCTTATGATGACGATCGTCACCTTCGCACTTGGAATATTGACCTACACGCAATACGGAAAGATTGCAGAATGGCAGAACAGGTTCAATGCAAGGTATCCCTGGATAAGTGTCAATTACTATTATGATGCAGCTGTGGATAATGCAAAGAACGTAACTTCAAAGTTCTCTAACAGGATGCAGCCCGGTCCTATTAAGACATATGTGCTTGCTCTGTTGTTATTGACCATTGCAATGTTTGCAATACCTGCAATATTGCTGGCATCAAGCCTGATACCAGGAAATCTCAATTTTGATATTCCTCTATATGAAAGTATAATTTTCCTGTTCATGATAATAGTAGCACTTGGAGCTGCATTACTACCAAGATATCTACCTGCGATAATATCCCTTTCAGGATTAGGTTATCTGGTAGCTCTTCTATTTATATACCTGCAGGCTCCGGACCTTGCACTGACACAGGTATTGGTTGAAACACTTTCAACTATAATCTTCCTGTTGGCAATCGCGAAGATCCCACAAAAGTTCAAGGAGCATATCCCCAGGAAGATGCTTGTTCGGGATCTGCTCATATCCGTGACAGTGGCATCAATGATATTCATAATAATGATAAATGCCACCCAGGGAATAGTCTCTCCCTTTGAGAGTCTTTCTCACTACTTCATAGAAAACAGCCTGCCACTTGCCGGAGGGCATAACATTGTCAACGTCATAATTGTTGACTTCAGGGCTTATGATACCCTCGGAGAAATAGCGGTACTTTGTCTGGCGGCATTTGGTGTCTATAACCTGATCCACAGCAGAGGTGAGGAAGAATGACCACCACCATTACAAAAACAGTTACAAAGATATGCTTACCTTTAGTGATTCTCTTTTCCATATCCCTGTTGCTTGCAGGGCACAACAATCCGGGAGGAGGATTTATCGGAGGAGTGATGTTTGCTTCGGTTATCGCATTGACATATGTTGTCTTCGGGCTTGATTACATCAAGTCTTTTTTCAATCCAGACTGGGGCAACTGGTTTGCGTTTGGTCTGTTGCTCGCATCCCTGACCGGCTTTGCAGCATTACCTTTCGGACACAACTTTTTAAGAAGCGCCGTTGAATTCCTGCATCTTCCTTTTTTCGGGGAGATTGAACTGGTATCCGCAGGCCTCTTCGACATCGGAGTCTACTTGGTTGTGATAGGAAGTCTACTCTTCATTTTCAAAAACGTAGGTGATGACAAGTGAATAATACATTGCTCTCATTAACCATTGCCATCCTTTTCGGAATAGGCACATTCCTGATCCTGCGCCGGGACATATTAAGAGTTATCATCGGCCTAAGTATACTCTCACATGCAGTTAACCTGCTTATCGTTTCCACAGGTGTTTTCACAGGAACGAAGGTACCAATTATCACCGATGACGGCGGACATGGAGCATCCGAAGCAACCGGCACTATATTCATGGATTCCTTATCGGAAAATATATTTGCACCGATACTTGCCCCGGGACACACCGTGGATTTCGTCGATCCGCTTGTTCAGGCAATGGTTCTCACTGCGATAGTCATCAGCCTTGCAATAACCGCCTTTATATTGATACTCGCATATCGCATTTATGAGGAGTACGGCACCACTGACATAAAAGAACTCAGGAGGCTGTGGGGATGAACTCACTGGATACTCACTTACCTATAATACTGATAGCCACGCCAATATTGATGGCGTCTCTCATGGTCCTTTTGAGAAAACAACCAGGGATCCAGAAGGTACTGAGTGTTTCCGTTTCATTTGTAATGTTCATAGTGAGTATATTGCTGCTTTTGCAGGTGTGGAACGAAGGAATACAGGTATATGAATTAGGCGAGTGGGCCAAGTATGGAATATTGCTTGTTGCGGACCTGCTTAGTGCGGGAATGGTTGTGCTCACAACATGCATCTCATTCCTGTCATTGATATACTCACTGGACTATATTGAGAAGAGATCATTGAGTTCCACATATTACCCGTTGTTCAGCCTGCTGTTAGCAGGTCTTAACGGATCTTTCCTGACGGGAGATATTTTCAATCTCTTTGTGTTCTTCGAGATATTATTGCTCTCATCATGTGCACTTGTAATTGCCAACGAGCACGGAGGAGTTACAAAAAGCTCCGACAAGATGGAAGCGACATTCAAGTATCTTGTGCTGAACATGCTCGGGTCCATCGTCATGCTGATAGCCGTTGCTGCACTGTATGCAACTACAGGTACATTGAACATGGCTGATATTTCCGTAAAACTCAGCGAGATGAGTGCTGCGGGAACAATGCCCTGGCATGTGTTTGCTATCGCCCTTATGTTCATTGTGGTATTCGGGAACAAGGCAGCAATATTCCCATTGCACTACTGGCTGCCTGATGTGCATCCTACAGCACCTTCACCAATCAGCGCAATGCTGAGTGGTGTACTCATCAAGGTTGGTGCTTACGGTATGCTACGTGTGTTCTTCCTGATCTTCAGAGATACACTCTACATATTCCAGCCTGTAATAATCTACCTGGCACTTGCAACCATTATAATCGGTGCAATCTCCGCGGTGGCACAGACAGATGTGAAACGTCTGCTGGCATATTCAAGCGTGAGTCAGATAGGCTATGTATTCCTGGGGATAGGTCTTGGAAGTGTGTACGCAATCGCAGCAGCACTTATCTATCTGGTGAACCATGCGATTGCAAAGTCCATGCTTTTCCTCAGCTCTGGGGCCATTATCCACCATGCAGGAACCAGAGACATGCGGAAAATGGGAGGAATGGTTGACAGTTCCCCCATGATAGCACTCCTGTTCCTTGCAGGAGCAATGTCCATTGCAGGATTGCCACCTACAGGAGGATTCATAGCCAAGTTCGTGCTGTTTGATGCAGGTATCACCGGTGAATACTACTTCGAAATAGGAATAGCACTAATATTTGCAATATTTACACTCTTCTATATGTTCAGGGCCTGGCTGTTGATGTTCTGGGGAGAGAAGAGAGATGTTAATGAACATGGGGAATACTCCACACATGGTACATCCCCATTGATAGCTCTGCCGATAATCGTTCTTGCACTTGGAGTTGTTGTTTTCGGACTGTACGCAGAACCGCTGATAGCCTTTGCAAGCGCAACAGCAAATCAGATACTTGACCCGCAACCTTACATTGAAGCAGTACTCACGAGGGTGGTCAGATGAAAAGATACATCGCTTATTCAGTCATACTTGGTCTTGTATGGTGTTTTGTCCATGGTACTATTGATGTGAATAACTTCGTACTGGGAGTGATTATCGCACCATTCATAATTAGGCCATTCAAACCCCTGTTCAATTTTGGTACGAATTTTTCCTTTGGTAAGGCCATCAGGAAGATTCCTGCACAGGCTACCTATATGTATGTTCTTATCAAAGAGATCATAAAGGCAAATATCGTGGTGGCAAAAATAGTACTACAACCTAAAATAGACATAAAACCAGGCATAATTGCAGTGCCTATCAGAACAAAAACAGACATGAGTATTACTGCAATAGCCAATACTATAACTCTCACACCAGGTACACTGACAATTGACATGTCTGACGACAGATCAGTCCTGTACGTCCATGCCATCGATGCATCGGACCCTGAAGGCGTCGCTAACTCGATCAGAGACGATCTGGAAAAATACGTACTGGAGGCATTCGAATGATTTCAATGTTCACTTTATCGCTATCTATCATGGTACTTGCAATTGTACCGTGCATATACAGAATAATAAAGGGACCGACAATACCTGACAGAGTAATAGCACTTGATGCAATGACTACAGTAATAGTTGTGATGCTGGGTGTATATTCCCTTGATCAGGGTTCTGTCTTCTTCATGGACGTAGCACTTGTGCTTTCCATAATCGCATTTGTGGGAACCGTAACAATAGCAAAATATCTCGATGAAGGAGTGGTATTTTGAGCACAATTTCAATGATTCTGGAAGTGCTAAGCAATGTTGTTCTTATAATAGGACTTTTCTTTGTATTTCTGGCAATGCTTGGACTTGCCAGGCTTCCTGATGTGTATAATCGCCTACATACTACGACAAAGATAGGAACACTGGGAGCTTTTGGAGTCATGTTAAGCATTCTGCTGAAAGTCGGCTTTTCTCCAATGGGTGTGAAAGCAATAACAGTAGGTTTATTCCTGCTGCTAACGGCCCCCATAGCAGCCCATATGATAGGTCGTGCTGCTCACAGGCATGGTGTAGGTCTTTGTGAAGAATCGATCATCGATGAATATGGCAAAGCATGTTCATCTGCATGCTCAATAGATGAGAATGAGTGAATACAGTTAACAAGTTCTGGTGTAATGCCAGAGCAATTTATCTTTTTTTTGAGTTGTTATTTAGTGTATATGCCCATACTCGATGCATATATATTTTTCCACAAAACCTAATTTTACTCCCTGTTATTAAGCGTGAGCGGGTTGGGGAGTGGGGGTTAGTGTGGGAGTGGGGTTAAAAACAGACCCGCTCACAGCGTGTGTAAATGAAATAATCATATATAAGTATTGCCGTTTTATGAGGACACAGCCTAAGTATATGTCGCAATAGGATAAAATACACAATCTGATGTCATAATTGTCATCTTATATTTATAGTGGTTCTTGTTATAGTTCAACAAAAAACTTATGAGCATTATCGTCCAATATGGCAGCAGTCTATTTAATTGTCTATGGTAAAATCATTTTGAAAACAAAGTCAATTTTTTAATATAACGCTGAACTATGAAAAAGAACACAAGAGTATTCCATATAAGTGATAAAACTTACGAGGACCAGGTGCGTGAGGCAGCCAGTATATTAAGGGCAGGTGGAACTGTTGCTTTTCCTACTGAAACAGTCTACGGGCTTGGAGCGGATGCGCTTAACGAACAAGCTGTGATGCAAATATTTGAAGCAAAAGGCAGACCGGCAGATAATCCACTGATAGTACATGTTGCTTCAAAGGAAAGTTGTTTGAAACTTGTCAGAGCTATCCCTGATAAGGCATCGATTCTTATGGAGATATTCTGGCCAGGTCCCTTGACTCTTATAATGGAAAGAAAGGAAATAGTTCCTGATGTAACAACAGGAGGTTTAGAAACTGTTGCTGTCAGGATTCCTGAAAATAAGATTGCTCTTGAACTAATTAAATATGCAGGAAAAGCGATTGCAGCACCAAGTGCAAATCTTTCGGGAAAACCAAGTCCCACGACTGCAGAACATGTTTTGTCTGATCTGTCTGGAAGGATAGATGCACTTATAGATGGGGGAGGAGTTTCCATTGGAGTTGAATCAACAGTCATTGATATGACCTCCGAGATCCCTGCGATACTAAGACCTGGAAAAATAAGCAAGGAAGAGCTTGAAACATATATTGGGGAGGTGCAGGTTGCTTATGATGATAAAGTGCATCCGGAAAGTGAGACTGTTCGCTCTCCTGGGATGAAATATACACATTATTCTCCGAAGTCAGGTGTTATCCTGGTTGAAGGGGAACATGATAACGTAGTTTCTCGAATAAAAGAGCTCATTGATGATTTTAGTCTGAGGAATGCAAAAACAGGCTTGCTTCTTACAGAAGAGTCCAAAAGTGAGTTTCCTGTGCATCTGTCATATTCCATTGGTGAGAAAGACAAGCCGGAACAGGCTGCAAAGCATCTGTTTTTTGGATTCAGGTATCTCGATGAAAGAAACATAGATGTAATAATAGTTGATGGTTCTTTTAAGCCAGATGGAATCGGAATGGCTGTTTTTAACAGAGTTCGCAAGGCTGCGGATATGATAATTAAAGTGTAGTGGTTCTATGAATAAAGAAAAGAAGTATAAAATGAATGAAAAGCAAAAGTATATTGGTATTATCCTCCGTAACCGAAAGTTGCTTAAGATCAATGTACTGGTTCTCAGTGTCGGTCTTGGACTATCAATTCTTGGACGTGATGATATAGGCGAACCAATAATCTGGCTGGGTATAATAATATTTGGATACACCACGTTTACCAGCTTTATGGCCAAGAAACAACTGAAACAATGATTAAAAAATTCATTTTTAACTTATGATAAGTACTAAACAATCTTTCGCAAAAGAGTTTCTCTAACGTTTATTTTCTTTAAAGACCACATAAGATATAGTGGTAGTACTTTGTCTCCCTTATCTTTTAAGGCGATATTTGTTCTTAGTACCACTATATCAAGTACCACCAAACAATAAGCAAATCGGCGAGGAGATAACGGACAGTGTTATTATATTTTATCTGTTCCTTATTTTCCTCTGTTTTTAATTTTCCTCTGTTTTTAGGTCATATGCCTTTAACAATTCTTCATGGAATGTACTTCTTCCATTGATTCGAATATACTTTCTATGATTTATCTCAATATTCTGATTTTTTCCTTTCTAATGATCAGTTTCTTAAATTTGGAACTATTATTTATAATGTTATTTTTTACATATTATTGGTGCTAAATATGTTTGAAAGTAATCGATTGATACTAAAATTTTATCAAAATATTAAGTAGACAATTTCAAAAAGCATGATAAAAAGCATTTATTTGTGATTGAATTCATTGAAATTTAGATAATTTAATACTTAATAATAATCCACAATATAGTTTCTTTATAATTTATTTCCTGTAAGAATGAATGTATAATTGAGAATCATTATTTCTCCAAGCTTTTATGCACATAAGAGCAGATTCTCATTAAGAACCAGTACCAACGTACCCCCAAGCGTACCACCAAAAACAAAAATGAGGAATAGGTGGCCTCAGAGGCCATTATTTCTCATAATTTTTATATGGTTCTTTTATTATTTTATTTCCCTCTTTTTTATATGCAAATAGGAACCTATATATTGTCATAAGTAAAAAAGAATATTAATTACTGAACAACTAGGCCTTGGCGCCTAAAAAACTGTAACGGGGGTTACGTAATGTGGAGTATTAGCAACTATCTCAGATATTCAATCCTTACACTATTGGTCCTGATGGCAGCTATCGGGAGTGTATCGGCAACGGCATCTGTTTTCATCTCTCCTGAATCACACACCGGTTTATCTCCTGGTGAAACATTTAATGTGGATATTAATGTGGAATCCGGTGTTGAGCTTTTACATGCAGCACACATAAAGTTACATTATGATTCTGCTGCATTCGAGGTAATCGATATTACGAAAGGAAGTATCTTCGATTCTGATTTACTTGTGGAGCCCGAAAGTGGTGATGATGGGGATGGCACGATAAATTATGGATTTGCTGCTTACGAAACTAACTTAGCACCCGGAAGCGGAACATTGATATCTGTCGAATTCGAGACAAAGGATATTACTGAGGGTGTTTACGGTCTTAGCTTCGTGGAAGCGAAGCTTCTGGATCAGAGTAAAGAATACCTTGTCGGGAAAGCAACCGGAAGTTCCCTGGTAGTTGGGGATATAGCGGATGATACTTCAACATCCCTGGACATAATTGACTTGGACCGTCCCACACAAAGTACATCGAGCAGTAGCTCATCAACATCTACTGTGGAAAAAGTGACCTCTCAACAGCAATACGAGGAACAATTAGGGTATGCATACAGCTTCGGTTTCCATCCGGATGACCATAAAATTATAAAAAGGAACGGGGTAGCACTAAATGGGGATGCCTGGTCACAGAACAGTCTCATACTGGAGAATGAAATTTTGACAGAATTCGAAGGCCAGCATCTCTTTCCACAGGGTAAGATAATATCCATCGGCACTAACTCCGCCGGTTACCTGACCGTCATATTCTACGAACCTCTCATGGTAGACCAGTCCGAGATCGATGAAATATATGCAATAATTGATCGTAAGGCACAGGCTATGGATATAGATAATGTGCCTGTGGAATTTGGCGACGGCACAGTTTCTGATGTAAGTGACGGATTGCAGCAACTAATTCAAAGGGTACAGGTAATAAACAAGATGGAACTTGAAGATTTCATGAACAATGAAAGTCAGTTGTATGATCCTATGGTAGTGGCCACAGCCGGAAAGATACCTCAGATAAGAACTGAAAAGGAATGCTGGCAATGGTACTTCCAGGATTCATACGTTATATCCCTTAATGCAAGTGATGAGGTGGATGATTATTTGCAAAGTGGCATACTTCTGAGTACAGGACTATCACCTGACGGATACTTAGAGGTAAATATAAATGAGGAGGCAGATGTTGATATTAAGTCCCTCATAAATGATATCTATGAGACAATGAACAAAGAAGCCGTGGCTATAGGACTAAGTGAAGTTCCTGTTGTTTTCAAACTTGTCAATCCTGATGAAATGAAGGAAAAGCTGGCATCGTCCCAGGATGATGTATTGGAGGGGGAGGATGTACCTGGAAATGAGGATGAATCACAGGCAACCCCTGGTTTTGGTTTCTTTATGGGTTTTTTATCCCTGTCGATAATATGTTGTATAAAAGGTGTCTTTGAGAAAGGTAAACCATAATAATTACAAGAGGAATGATTTATGGACACGATACGAATCTTACCTTTTTTGAAAAGGTTTTTTCTTTATCTGACTATTTTGTTCATTTTGTGGGTTCCAATAGGCGGAAGATACTTTGCAGCTTCCGTCGTTATTGTTGATTTAAAGAATTTTTTTTTGTTTTACCTTCCTTTGAATTTTATTCCTTTTGTAGCTCTCGTGCTTGCTACGGCTTTTGAAAGGAAGAAGACAATCAAAATCTTGCTGATGGGTCTGATACTGACAATTGCTTTTAATTTGTTGATAATATATTTGCAGCTACTTTTCTTCTCTTATCAGGATCAATTACTTTATACATATGCCATTGGTAGGATAGCTTTTCCATTTCTCCTATGGCTGACATTTGCCTATGATACTATCTTTGTTTCAGCGCATAGTAACTTCAATGTTTGATGATTATTCATTTTTTTATTTTCGAATGTTTATTGTTTCTAATTCCCTTTCTTGAGATATTTTTGTTAAGGAACAATGTTTCGTATCTTAATTTGTTAACATAGTTCTGAATTTTTATTTCTTATCGGTTTATAAAATCTAACTTCATATGAATAATAGGGGTTGTCGGTAGGATTGTCTAAGGCAACTTCACGTAGATATCATTGAGCAAATGGAGACGGAGTTATGTTTGGTGGTATCGAAGAGTCGGTATGGCTTAAGAAAGGAGGATATTAACAATGAAAGTGAAGTTCCAGCACAAGCATTTAGTGGTTGCTATTGCTTTGATTACTATTTTTTCAATAGTAACACCTGCTAGTGCTGCAGATGATGCAAATTCATTGCGAATCTACGGTGAAAATGGATACAGTGCCGCATTCCCATACACTGATCCAGAAGCACCATTTGATCCAATGAATGAAGAATCGCCTATAAAAGATTTTGTAACGTTTAACCCAGCCTTGCTGGAAGATGATATTGTCGTGAACAATATCGACTCCAAACAGAAGGTTTTTGCCAGACAGTGGTTCGTGCCTGAGTACACAGAACCAACGGGTATGGTATGGCTTGATGATTTCAGGTGTATAGTGAAAGTTGATAACATTACAACAGAAGAAACTATAACTGAGGATTCAGCTGAATCATTCAGAAAGCCACCATCATGTGACTGGGATTGTGAATGGATTCCAGATCACAACGAATATGTCTGGGAGGATGTAGTCACAGATTATACTTACATGTTCGTCGACAAGCACTACCAGCCAAGGGCTGCAACTGCAAAGGGTATAACAAATGCTTACTGGACAACATTCTGGTTCCCAGTAGCAGACAATGACGATGAACAAATAGGTCTTGATGGTTATGACATCAACTATGATGGTGTTGATGACATGGTCCTGCTTAAGAGAGTAGGAGATTTCAACCATGATGATTACAAGGATATAAAGATCAGCTCTGAGCTGCTCGCTGTAGGAGTAGGCGAAAGCGTACAGTTCCTTGACCACATTGTAGAGGTAGAAGGTATCTACTATGATGGTGAGGGTGAGATAGACAGAGTCGCATTCAAGGTATTCTACAACGGTAACAAGGAAGCTGAACAAATTGGTGGTCTCCATGTCCTCAATGTTGAGCAGGGAACACTGAGTTCAGGTCGTCATACTGTTACACTGGACAGACCACAGTTCTATGAACCATGGTATGTTAAGGTAGAAGCCACAGGTGCAGGCCTTGATAAGGTTCTTTTGACCGTAGGACGCCAGCTCTACACCAGAGAGACTTTCTTCGTAGACGGTGCAGAATATGATGTCGCAATGATCTATGGTCCTGAAGATGATTCAGTTAAGTACATCACAATCAGGAACCCAGTTCCAGAACATCAGGATGTTGAAATTAATGACCTCTCAATTGTCAAAGAAATGGTTGACAATGAAGAAACTCTTCCATTGCTGCCACCATTCAACAAGGTGCACACAATGGTAGATGATATCAACATTCCGCATACTGAAAACTGCTGTGCTTACACTGGGTATGTAGGTTCAAGCCTCAATACAAATGCTCCTGATGGAGAATGGTATCAGGATGATTGCATATACAGTGCTTACGACACAGTAGAAGAGCGTAAGATATACGATGTTGATCCATTGCTGATCTACTTCATTGACAAGACAACTGAACCACGGTTCCACACCAATCTGCTTGAGATGCTTGACGAAGGTGCAGATCTAAGTCCATCTCTCGAAATTGACGAGGCATGGAAGTGGCTACACATCAGGACAATGCCAGATTTCTACAAGGACTTTGTCTATCCAGAGCTGCCTGATGCAGATGATGGTACAGGTGACTTCCTGTTCACAAGCTCATTCAGAGCAGAGAACTCAAAGAAGTGTCCTGACTTTTATCAGTACATTTGCAACATTGACAACTTCAACTGGCCACAGAGACTTATGTTCGTCTATGACCAGGAGACAGGAGCTGAAGATATCTATGTCAATGAAATTGACACCGAAACAAACGGACTTAGAGTCTATGGTGAAGAAGATAGGGATGCTGCATTCCCATATGTTGATCCTGAAGCACCATTTGATCCACTAAGCCCTGAAGCACCTGAAAAGGACTTTGTAACACTCAATCCGGCTAAGATTAAGGCAGGAATTGTTGTGGACAACAAGGACTCACATGAGAAGGTATTCTTCAGACAGTGGTTCGTCCCTGAGTACACTGAACCAACCGGTATGGTCTGGCTTGACGAAGTATACAATGAGTGGATACCAAACCACAATGAGTACGTCTGGGAAGATGTAATCAATGAGTACACATACATGTTCATTGACAAGCACTACCAGCCAACAGCAGGTATGGCTACTTCCGAGGGCAATGCTAACAGCTTCTGTGACTTCATGGACCAGGATGCAGGACTCTGGACATACTTCTGGTTCCCTATATCTGACATGGATGACTCTCAGATCGGTCTTGACAGCTTTGACATGAACTACGACGGTATCGACGATATGACCTATCTGCTCGCAGCAACTGACTTCAACAATGATGGAAGGAAGGATGTAGCACTAGGTTCTGAGATATTCGGAGTCGACGTAGGTGACAAGATACAGTTCCTTGACCACATTGTAGAGATTGAAGGTATCTACTATGATGGTGAGGGTGAGATTGACAGAGTTGCAGTCAAGATATTCTACAACGGTAACACAGTCCCTGAACAGATAAATGGCCTCCATGTCATCAATGTTGAGCAGGGTGTCCTGAGTGCAGGACGTCACACCGTAGTAATGGATACTCCTGACTTCTATGACCCATGGGCAATGCAGATACTTGGTACCAGTACAATTAACGATAAGGTACTGCTACGTGTCGGACGTCTTCTCCACACAAGCGAGACTTTCTTCGTGGACGGTGCTGAATACGATGTTGCAATGATCTATGGCCCAGAGGACAACAATGTCAAGTACATCACTATAAGGAATCCACTGCCAGAACACCAGGATGTTTCCCTGAATGACCTTTCAGTTGTCAAGAAGGCTGTGTATGACGGTGATATCATTCCTGTGCTGCCACCATTCAATGGTGACCACATTATGATCGATGACATCGACGTACCTACATTCAAGGTGAATCCAATTACAACATGCTACTACGGACAGTCACGCGATTACAGCGCAACAGATGATCTGCTCTGGTATCATGACATGTACATCAGCAGTGTTTACGATACAGTTGCAGAACGCATGTTTGACGTGCCAGCAACAGAGATCTACTTCACAGGTAAGGACTATGAGGCAAGGTTCCATACCAACCTCCTGGAAATTCTCAGAGAAGGCTGTGGTATAGTTGGTACAGCAGACTCAGTTCCAGCTGACTCATTCGAGACATGGAAGTGGCTGCACATCAGGACAATGCCAGACTTCTACAAGGAGTTTGTCTATCCAGATGTGCCAAATGCAGGTGGAAATGGTGACTATCTGCTGACCAGTTCATTCACAGCACCAAACACTGTACTGTGTGACAATGTCGAGATTCCACCAGTCTATCCAAGGATGATGTTCACACATGATCCAACAGATGGTACTGGTATCTACATGAACGGCGGCGCTGCAGTTGTAGAGCCACCAGTCGAGGAGATAAAGGGTGATATCAACGGTGATAAGGTTGTCAACTTCGACGACTTTGTTGAATTTGCAGCATCCTACAACTCAGTAATTGGTGACAGCAACTACAATGCAATCTTCGACTTCGATGACGACGGTGACGTAGACTTCGATGACTTCGTAGAGTTTGCAGGAGTATATCAGTCTTAAGCCTGATGTAAGAGGTGAAATCATGACAAAAACAACACGTAAGGGAATGGCAGGATCAACTGCCATCCTTTTAATATTTTGTGCATGTTTCATGGTAGGCGTAGGACTTGCAGCAGCAGCACCTTCAGTGTCAGTAGATCCGCAGACAAATGAGTATGATGCAGGCGATACGTTCCAGGTTAGTGTTATGGTCGATTCTGAGACCGCTAACCTTCGTGGCGTGAACCTGCAACTAGCCTATGATCCTTCAGTGCTCGTGGTGAATGACGTTACCAATGAGGAACTGTTTGGAACCGACACACTCACTATATCGTGTGGTGACGACGGAGCAGGCACCATAGCATGTGGTATCGCTTCCACCGCCGGAACCTACACACCAGAAGCCGGAACAATGTTAACCGTTGATTTCGAGGTAAAGGCAGGTGCAGCAAATGGCACTTACGACCTTGATCTAAATGGTGTTGTTCTTAAGGATGAAGCCAATGAACCTATCGTTGGAGTTGGGGTCACAGATGGAACATTGAAAGTAGGGGATGATGTTGTAGTACCTACACCTGATGAACCAGAAGTGAAAATAACTCCTGCAACAAGCGGTCCTGTTGGCCCTGGTGACACGTTCGTGGTAGAGGTTGAAGTCGATTCAGCCGACGAGAATCTTCGTGGTGTGAACCTACAGCTAGCCTATGATCCTGCAGTACTCATGGTAAATGACGTTACCAACGATGAACTGTTTGGATCCGACACACTCACTATATCTTGTGGTGATGACGGAGCAGGCACCATAGCATGTGGTATCGCTTCCACTGCCGGAACCTACACACCAGAAGCCGGAACAATGTTAACCATTGAGTTCGAAGTGAAGGCTGGTGCAACAGACGGAACCTATGACCTTGACCTGAACACTGTAGTTCTCAAGGATGAAACCAATACAGCTATCGCTGGAGTAAGTGTCACGGATGCTACCGTTCAGGTAGCTGACGGAGTGGTCTCTGACGTGCCGGAGGTTATAATATCTCCAGTAACAAGTGGACCTGTCGATATCGGTGACACGTTCCTGGTGGAAGTTGATGTTGATTCAGCTGATGAGAACCTTCGTGGTGTGAACCTGCAGCTATCCTATGATCCTGCAGTACTCATGGTAAATGATGTTATCAATGAGGATCTGCTCGGAGCCGGAGCACTCGTAGCACCTGGAAGTGGTGATGACGCAGCAGGTACAATATCCTATGGTCTTGCTGCCACTGGTGGCGTCTATACGCCGGAAGCCGGGACAATGTTAACCATTGAGTTCGAAGTGAAGGCTGGTGCAACAGATGGAACCTATGACCTTGACCTGAACGCTGTAGTTCTCAAGGATGAAAGCAATACAGCTATCGCCGGAGTGGTAGTTACAGACGGTACAGTTGAGATAGTAACAGTACCTAATGTAGTTCCAGTACCAGAGATCATCTCTCATTCCGATGGTGATGTGGTCTCAAAGACACAGATCGTCGAGGTTGTGGACAACTCCAGTCAGGATGATATCATAACGGCAACGTTTGCTATCTTTGCAGATACCAACGGTAACTGTGCTGATGATGACGTTGGTGAGGTCTGGACCGAGTTCGCAACGGACAATGATAGCTCCGATGGCTGGACAGCTGTGCTTGATACGACAAGTGTACCTGATGGTAAGTACCTGATAAAGGCAACATTGGATGATGGAACAGATTCAGCGTTCAATATCGTCTGTGTAGCAGTATATAATCCACAAGGAATAATACTCCTGCCAGGATGGAACCTGATCTCAGTCCCAGAGACACTTGAGAATGCAACTATCGACTATGTACTTCAGGACTTTACCGACGTAGAGGTTGATGATGTATTCTATGACAATGGAACTGCGATGATTGTACCAACTACCTTTGAGCCATTGAAGGCATATTGGGTACACAACAATCTGTCTGAGGAAGTTGTCATACTCGAGGACTATTTCACACCAAAGGTACCATCTACGCCTCCATCACTGACACTTTATCCGGGATGGAATGCGATTGGTCACAACGCCAAGGTAGAACTGTCTGCAGAGATCAGTCTCGCAACGATCGATGACTGCTACTTCAAGGTCATAGGACCATGGGTAACCTCTGCAAATGAGTTTGCTTACGTAGGCAACAATGGGCAGGAAGGACCCCTCAACGGCAACCAGATAGGTACAGATGTCTTTGAAATGAATATGTATGAAGGATATTACGTATTCGTGAACGAGGAGTGTGTATTGGCCTGAGGTGAAAGGAACATGTAAAATTTGCAGTGAGATTTCTCACTGCTTTTTTGATTTATCAAAGGTGGGACGTATGATAAGCGATAAAAAATATGGTGTTTCATTACAGGTTTTAATAATTTTATTCTCATTCATGGTAGTAGCTGTACCTGCTGCAGCCGTTAGTCCTCCAGTCGTACTAGAAGGGAGTTTAATGGTTGATGGAAGTCCGGCACCTGTGGGAACAGAAGTGGCACTCGTTGTTGATGGCCAGACAGTTGGTGAAACAATTGTAACTAATACGGGTATGTTCGGTGATGAACGAAGCAACAGGCTGGGAGTTAGTTCTGATTATAGTGTGGTTACTGTCTATGTAAATGATGTGGAAACAACGACATTGGACCTTAGTAGCTATCAGAGCGGTGAAGTAATTTCCATGGATCTTAGTGCAACTAATCCTGCACCTCCTACTACTACGACTGAAACCAAATCATCAGGTGGTGGGGGAGGTTTTAGTAGCGTTGCTACTACGGAAACTATTGAAGAAGAGACAATTGCAGAAGAATCAGAATCAGTACCTCAGGAAAAAGCACTTCCAAGCACAGAAGATGAAGTGATGGATGATGAAACCTCACCTGTAACTACTCCTGAGAGTAAGGGCATAATTGCTGTATTTGGTCTCGTCCTTGCAGGAGTTGTTGTAGTTTCTTATGGATACAGATCTAAAAAATAAATTGGATTTGCATGTTGGGATGGGTTGTTTCCTTCCAACTTTTATTCATCATGAGCAGTATTGGGATTGACGGAAAGGCTGTAACTAATGGATGTGGTGATATTAGACGAAGCAGAACTGCCATTAGTGTGGAGATATTAAAAGCTGCATTGGAGGGGGCGAAAAAAACACACATAGTTTACAATGCAAATCTGAACTTTGATATGGTTAACAGGTATCTTGTAATGTTAGAAGAAAAAGGGCTGCTTGAACATAAAGGGAACCTGTATGTAACAACTGCAAAGGGTAGGGAGTTTCAGGAGATTGCAAAGGAATTGGGTCTTTAGTCTCCGCTATCAATAAGCTAATTAGTGAATATTCACTGACATTTTTAAAGTTCAGAAGCATTATTTTTCCTATATAACTTATATATAAAATATAGACACTTTTTATAGTGTCTTTTTTAAATATTTACTACGATGGTCACAGTATATATTTTTTAATAAAATTCATGTACATGAATAAATGTATATATGGTCATGATGTTTATAGGGATGACCAATCAAACAAATGCTTGATAAAAGTTCAAATTGGGCATTATAATTTACTCTGGATTACTCCACGGAAGTATGGTCCAAAACCGAACGGAGGAAAAAAATGTTGAGCCGAGAATTAATATATGGATTACTTCCCTATTCAATTCATCAAAAGATTGTTAAATGGAAATGTAAATTCAAAAAACAAGAGAATGTTCTTATAGAAAACAATTTGGCATTATATCCTCACTCTTTGGACATAAATAAAGTGGTGAGGGAAGATTTGGATAAGTGTGTTGCTTTTTTACCATATTGTGCAAAGCCTATGGGTGAGCATACATGTCCTGCATCAGACAAGATTCACAAACGTAAAAATCAGAAATGTATTAAGGTATCTGGTGGTAGGTGTGACGTACCATGTTCTCTGGGTGAGATGGTAGATGTTCTCATGAAACATGGTTTCAAAAAAGATCAGATATTCATAATAGACCGTGACTCAAATCTCTTCCCGTGGCTTCAGCAAAAAAGAAAGGAAGGCTATGAATATTTCATGCCGGGCATAGGCTGCAAATATGGAGTATCTTATGCCATAGATTATGTTGGAAAGAAACTTGGTTACAAAGGGTGTATCGCCTTTGTTGATGATTATTGCCAGGAAGATAAAGAGAATGGCGTTTGTAAATGCATGAACGATTATCTGGCAATGGAAGGTATTGACAAGGGAAAAATGACTAAGGTTCACAAAGAAACAATTGTTCTGATGGATCGTATTCTCTCAGGGGATTATCCAAATATGGTGGATGTTCCTCATAACTCTCCTAATACGAACGAACATCCTTCTTGTACTTGATTCTTCTACTTTTGAGAATCTTCCATTATTTTTTATATAATTTCTTACTTACTTACTTTTTTATTCATTTAATGTAGATAGTTTTTAGATTTGTGGGGTATATTTGTATATTTTTTTGTTTCCACAAAAAAAGATACCTTATTCGATATTTTATTGCAACGCCAAGATTTTAGAACAATGGTTCAGCTATTATTGAATGGTTGGGATATACGCATATTCCAATGAATCTAGCAGTAAAGGGGGGAGTAATTAACGAAAATATCAGCTTTGGAGAGATTCTACTCATTTGTTCCATATTCTTTAAACAAGAGATTGGTAGAAAAGAGATTGAATTCCAATCAGGTAAATAAACATTTGCTCAGTTACAGTGTAGCTGTCTCCTCACCTGCCGTTGACTTGCAGAAGATCGTTGAGGATGAGCTGGATAGTTGCATATCTTTTCTTCCTTACTGTGCCAAACCATTAGGCAATTCGTTGTGTCCGGTTTCTGATAACCTTAAGTTAAGGAAAAATAGAAACTGTTTAAAACTGGATGGTAAAGTTTGTAATGTCCCCTGTTCCCTGGGTAATATGATAGCGTTACTAAAGGAACAAGGTTTTACAAAAGACCGAATATTGATAATTGATAGTGATTCCAATCTTTTTCCCTGGCTTGAGGAGAAAAAGAGTGAAGGTTACAAATATTTTCTTCCTGGCGTTGGATGCCATTATGGTGTAGGTTATGCATTGAAGTATATCCAAAAAGAGATTGGTTTGGAAGGTTGCATTGTGTTCCTTCAGGATAATGACCCTTCGGACAAAAGTAATGGTGTATGCAAAAGTATTTTTGATTACAACAACATGGAAAAAACTGATAGGGGTAAAAGAACAAAGATAAGTGATGAATCACTTAAGGTAATTGAGGATATATTTTATGGAAAGCTCAATCTGAAAATGAGATGAGCAAAAAAAATAGTTTGATTATTCTTGTTCCTGTCCTATGTTTTGAAACTATGATACTTCACTATGCTTAGGATAATTTCTACTGATTTATGTTTACTGCAATGATAAATACTGACTAAACCAAATTATTCCCTAATAGAAATAAATCTTTTATTTATAAAGGTGGGGAAAGTATGACAAAATGTAGTATACTTTTTGTGATAGCGTTGGTGTTACTCATTATTTCAGGTACCGCAGGAGCTATTACTGTAGATGGAGAACGAAGCATAGGTGAATGGGATGAGAACTGGAACTTTGGTCAGATAAATGGTACTGGCTATGATTCCAATGGTCCTTATGGAGACAAGATGGTTGTGTTCCAGAATGGAAGCTGGTATGATGAGGATCCTGCTGCTGATGCAGGTACTAATTTTAATGAGAACCTGAGTACCGAAGGGCCATATCCCAGCGGATACGATATAAAGGGGCTATATGCCCATTATGATATAATCAACGATACGCTGTATGGTATGCCAACTGTATATGGTTTGCCTGGTGATCTTGATGGTAATGGGGACATTATTGGTCTTGCAGAAAAAGGTGACATAGCTGGAAACGTTAGTGGAAAGCAGATCACTGGTATCGGTCCCGGGGAACAATGGAGCATCATAATATCCCAGGACGAAAAAGCGATAATTATAGTCATTTCAGATAATGACTGGGCTGTCAACACGATAGGCTTTACGGGAATAGATGAAAATGATGTAGTCGCTGCAAATAGAAATGCAGGTGGCCCCGATAATTGTAGCAACTGTGTGTATGAAATATCAATACAAAACCTGGGCCAGTACTTCAATATGACTCCTGGACAAAGGTTCAGTGTAGCCACAAGCGCGGGTGGAAACCTTGATATTGTTGGTGAGGACATTGCGGCTGTGTTCTTTGACATACCAAATCCAATTATTGATATTGAAAAATCAACCAAAGGAGTTGATGCTGATACAGCACCTGGTCCTGGAATTCCGCAAGGTGATGAATTCCTGTGGACCTATGTTGTAACAAACTCGGGCAATGTGCCATTGGAGAATGTATCCGTTAATGACGATAAACTGGGTCCCATAACGGACATCATAAGCAATGGTAACGGTGATAGTATACTAGATATCGGAGAGACATGGATATATGCAGTAACAGGAATTGCCGAGTGTGGCCAGTACGAGAACAATGCCACAGTAGTTGGTTTCTTTGATGTTATTCCGGTGTTTGATACAGACCCAAGTCATTACTTCGGTGAATGTCCTGGTATTGATATTGAGAAAGCCACTAATGGTGAGGATGCTGATGTTGGTCCTGGCCCAAGTATCCTGGAAAATGGTACAGTAATTTGGACCTATGTTGTTACTAACCCAGGTAATGTTCCTCTTAGCAATGTCGTGGTCAGCGATGATCAGGGTGTTACCCCTGTATTCCAGAGTGGCGATACCAATGGTGATGGCCTCCTTGACCTTACTGAGACCTGGACCTATGAAGCAGAAGGTACAGCTGAATGTGGTCAGTATGCTAACATTGGTAATGTTACCGGTGATCATGGTGCAGTTACAGTAACCGATGAAGACCCAAGTCACTACTTCGGTGAATGTCCTGCCATTGACATAGAGAAAGCTACCAATGGTGAGGATGCTGATGTTGGTCCTGGCCCAAGTATCCTGGAAAATGGTACAGTAATTTGGACCTATGTTGTTACTAACCCAGGTAATGTTCCTCTTAGCAATGTCGTGGTCAGCGATGATCAGGGTGTTACCCCTGTATTCCAGAGTGGCGATACCAATGGTGATGGCCTCCTTGACCTTACTGAGACCTGGACCTATGAAGCAGAAGGTACAGCTGAATGTGGTCAGTATGCTAACATTGGTAATGTTACCGGTGATCATGGTGCAGTTACAGTAACCGATGAAGACCCAAGTCATTACTTCGGTGAATGTCCTGGTATTGATATTGAGAAAGCCACTAATGGTGAGGATGCTGATGTTGGTCCTGGCCCAAGTATCCTGGAAAATGGTACAGTAATTTGGACCTATGTTGTTACTAACCCAGGTAATGTTCCTCTTAGCAATGTCGTGGTCAGCGATGATCAGGGTGTTACCCCTGTATTCCAGAGTGGCGATACCAATGGTGATGGCCTCCTTGACCTTACTGAGACCTGGACCTATGAAGCAGAAGGTACAGCTGAATGTGGTCAGTATGCTAACATTGGTAATGTTACCGGTGATCATGGTGCAGTTACAGTAACCGATGAAGACCCAAGTCATTACTTCGGTGAATGTCCTGGTATTGATATTGAGAAAGCCACTAATGGTGAGGATGCTGATGTTGGTCCTGGCCCAAGTATCCTGGAAAATGGTACAGTAATTTGGACCTATGTTGTTACTAACCCAGGTAATGTTCCTCTTAGCAATGTCGTGGTCAGCGATGATCAGGGTGTTACCCCTGTATTCCAGAGTGGCGATACCAATGGTGATGGCCTCCTTGACCTTACTGAGACCTGGACCTATGAAGCAGAAGGTACAGCTGAATGTGGTCAGTATGCTAACATTGGTAATGTTACCGGTGATCATGGTGCAGTTACAGTAACCGATGAAGACCCAAGTCACTACTTCGGTGAATGTCCTGCCATTGACATAGAGAAAGCTACCAATGGTGAGGATGCTGATGTTGGTCCTGGCCCAAGTATCCTGGAAAATGGTACAGTAATTTGGACCTATGTTGTTACTAACCCAGGTAATGTTCCTCTTAGCAATGTCGTGGTCAGCGATGATCAGGGTGTTACCCCTGTATTCCAGAGTGGCGATACCAATGGTGATGGCCTCCTTGACCTTACTGAGACCTGGACCTATGAAGCAGAAGGTACAGCTGAATGTGGTCAGTATGCTAACATTGGTAATGTTACCGGTGATCATGGTGCAGTTACAGTAACCGATGAAGACCCAAGTCACTACTTCGGTGAATGTCCTGCCATTGACATAGAGAAAGCTACCAATGGTGAGGATGCTGATGTTGGTCCTGGCCCAAGTATCCTGGAAAATGGTACAGTAATTTGGACCTATGTTGTTACTAACCCAGGTAATGTTCCTCTTAGCAATGTCGTGGTCAGCGATGATCAGGGTGTTACCCCTGTATTCCAGAGTGGCGATACCAATGGTGATGGCCTCCTTGACCTTACTGAGACCTGGACCTATGAAGCAGAAGGTACAGCTGAATGTGGTCAGTATGCTAACATTGGTAATGTTACCGGTGATCATGGTGCAGTTACAGTAACCGATGAAGACCCAAGTCACTACTTCGGTGAATGTCCTGCCATTGACATAGAGAAAGCTACCAATGGTGAGGATGCTGATGTTGGTCCTGGCCCAAGTATCCTGGAAAATGGTACAGTAATTTGGACCTATGTTGTTACTAACCCAGGTAATGTTCCTCTTAGCAATGTCGTGGTCAGCGATGATCAGGGTGTTACCCCTGTATTCCAGAGTGGCGATACCAATGGTGATGGCCTCCTTGACCTTACTGAGACCTGGACCTATGAAGCAGAAGGTACAGCTGAATGTGGTCAGTATGCTAACATTGGTAATGTTACCGGTGATCATGGTGCAGTTACAGTAACCGATGAAGACCCAAGTCACTACTTCGGTGAATGTCCTGCCATTGACATAGAGAAAGCTACCAATGGTGAGGATGCTGATGTTGGTCCTGGCCCATCACTAGATGTTGGGGACTCTGTAATGTGGACCTATGTTGTCACAAACACAGGTAATGTCCCACTTGACAATGTTGTCGTTACCGATGACAAGGGTGTTATCCCTGTCTACCAAAGCGGTGATACCAATGGTGATGGCATCCTTGACCTTGCCGAGATCTGGACATATCAAGCAACAGGCAGTGCTTCATGTGGTGACTATGCCAATCTTGGTACGGTGACGGGTGACTATAATACGGTCACAGTTAGTGATGAGGATCCAAGCCACTATAATGTTGTCTGCATACCACGTATCGATATTGAGAAGTCAACCAATGGTGTCGATGCTGATACGGCTCCAGGACCAACACTGGAATATGGGTCAAATGTCACTTGGGAGTATGTTGTAACTAACACTGGAAATGTGCATCTTACCAATGTGACTGTCACTGACGATCAGCTTGGTATCATTAGCAACATTGTTGACAAAGGAAATGGTGATGACACGCTTCTTCCAGGTGAGGTATGGACCTATCAGGCAACAGGAGTTGCGGAATGTGGTCAGTATGCTAACATTGCAGACACTATAGGCTACTATGGTGCCACTCCGGTAACTGACAATGATCCCAGTCATTACAATGTGAACTGTGGACCAGACATCGATATCGAGAAATACATCAATGGAAAGGATGCTGATCAGCAGCCAGGAATTATGCTTGCTGTGGGTGATGAGATCATATGGACCTTTGTAGTGGAGAATACAGGTGATGTACCACTGGAAAACATAGTTGTTGTTGATGATAAGCTTGGAGTAATTCCTGAATCGAGCATTATCTCAAAGAGTATCAACAATGATAATATCCTGGACTCTGGAGAGGTCTGGACATATGAACTCGTGGATAGTGTTGAAGAATGCGTACCTCAGCACAAGAACATTGCAACAGCCACTGGCGAATTTGAAGGTGATGAGGTTACAGATGAAGATGCAGCCCATTATTACTGTCAGCCTGTGGTGCCACTGCTAAGTCCTGTTGGAATGATGGTATTCGTTGCCTCTCTTGGACTTGTAGGAACATTCTACCTAAGAAGGAAGGATTAATTCCTTCTTTTCTTTTCTTTTCTTTTTTACAATTAATTCTGATTTCGTCTAGCATTAAAAAGTACACTTACTCATTATTATTTTTATAAAGTTCAGATATCCTTTTATGTAATTTCAAATAAAAAGGCTTTATACTGAATTTTTTTACTGAGCAAAGATACTAAACTTAGTTTGTTGCATCGATATATATTGTGGTGACTAATTCATTATTGATAATATATTCTTTATAAGAAGGGAGCAGAAAATAATGAACAAATTACATGTAATGTTCGGTGTATTGATTGTTTTATTCTCTGTCCCTAGCGTCATGGCAATATCCGTGGATGGGGTGCGTGGAGTTGGGGAGTGGAATGAAAACTGGGCTTTTGGACAGGCAGATGCTACAACGTATGATCCAACTGGTCCGTTTGGAGACAAAATGGTAATTTCCCAAGCTGGAACTTGGTATGATGATGATCCTATGAGGGATTCTGGTACGCTTTTTAATGATAATATGGCTACCGAAGGTCCTTTTGAAAGTGGGTACGATTTGAATGCAATATATGCGAATTATGATATCGCATCTGACACTCTCTATGGTATGGCCACTGTATATGGTCTGCCAGGAGATCTTGATGGTGATGGAAGCATATCAACTGTTGCTCTTAATGGTGACACAGTCGGTCCTGTAACAGGGAAGTCAATCAATGGAGTTGGTGTTGCCGAACAGTTCAGTATCACGATAACACAGGATACTCAAAGCTTACTTATAACCGTTTCCGGAAATAACTGGACCGTTTCTCCACTTGCTGGTTCTTTCCCAGGTTTCACAGAGGCAAATGTAGAAGCAGCCAACAGTCAAGCCGCAAATGCGGTGTATGAAATATCGGTAAGTGGTATCGCTGACCATTTCAATCTTGTTCCTGGTCAGGAATTTGAAGTCAGAGTAATTGCCGGAGGAAACCTTGATATTCCTGGTGAGGATCAGGCACGTATCGTCGTTGCTATACCAAACCCGGAGATAGATATCGAAAAGGCAACCAACGGTTTTGATGCAGATAATCCAACAGGCCCTGAACTTGATTCTGGGGATGATGTAACATGGACCTATGTTGTTACCAATACTGGAAATGTACCACTGGAAGATGTAGTTGTTACAGACGATAAACTTGGTGTAATTACCACAATTGTAGATCAGGGTAACGATGACGATATACTGGATGTTGATGAAGTCTGGACCTATGAGGCAACAGGTACAGCAGTATGTGGACAGTATGCTAATGTTGCTGACGTCGTAGGCTACTATGGTGTCATCCCGGTGACTGACGAAGATCCAAGCCATTACATTGTAAGGTGTGAACCTGACATTGACATTGAAAAGCATACAAATGGTCAGGATGCAGATTATCCACTTGGTCCTCAGATTGAGGTAGGACAAACCATTGAGTGGGAATACTTCGTAACCAACACTGGTGATGTACCACTGGAGAATATCGTCGTCGTGGATGATGTTATTGGTACGATTGGGGATGATAAGATCGTTTCCAAGAGTATGAACAATGATAATATTCTGGATATAGGAGAAACGTGGACCTATGTGGTTACTGACACATTGGAGGAGTGTATTCCTCAATATGAGAACATTGCCGTTGTAACCGGTGAGGATGACGAAGGAACCGTCGTAACGGATGAGGATCCAAGCCACTTCCACTGCCAGCCAGTTGTCCCATTATTGACACCTGTTGGTATACTGGTTATGGTCGGTGCACTTGGAGCTCTTGGAATTATCACGCTTAGACGTCGTGATTAATTCCATATTTTTATTTTCCGTAGTTTCTTTGTTCTTGGAGGGAATATGACTAAAAAAAGCAGAAATTTAAAAGGTGCCAGGAAACATAAAACTATAGAAAAGACGGCTGATCCTTTGCCTTACTTTATATATGTGAAGGATTTTCTGAAAAAGAATGAACAGGTTATTAGATTCATTGGACCTTATCTGTTATTCATATCACTTTTCACAGGAACCTATGTACTTTTCCAGGAGAAATTTATTTTCCTGAGTACAATGACCGCGAATGCTCTTTCAGACATTATGTCCATCTTAGGAGTTGAAAGTTCGTCATATGGTCAGTCTGTTTACATGAACGACTTTTCTGTAATGGTCATAGATGAATGCACGGGGATGTATGAACTGCTTGTTTATGCCGGGTGTGTGCTTGCCTATCCTACTACATTACGTAACAAGTTGCTCGGTGTAGTTTTGGGTGTGCCTGCAATGCTAATTATAAATATGTTCAGGCTTGTATTCTTGTCTTTTGTAGGATTGATGTACCCTGCGCTTTTTAGCTATGTACATTATTATCTGTGGCAGATAACGTTCATTTTCCTAATAGTGATGCTCATGTTACTGTGGATAGAAAAGGTAGTGAAGGGCGAGAATATTTAGGATATGGGCAAATTTGCTGATGGGTAAAGGGTGATTAAAAATTGTGTTATGAACAGTTTGTCTGAAATGATATAACTTTCAATAAAAGTTTTATCTGGAAAGCACGAAAAACATAATCTTTCAATTATGCATTTGAGTGTGGATGTGGTGTTATAGTAAGAAGAAGTAAAACAACCATAAGTGTGGAAATATTAAGGGCTGCATTAGAGGGGGCAAAAAAAACACATATTGTGTACCGTGCAAATTTAAACTTTGAAGTTGTGAACAGATACCTTTCCCTTTTAAAGGAAAATGGGTTGATCGAGCAAAAAGGTAATCTTTATGTCACAACTGATAAAGGTAACGAGTTTCAAGAGGTTGCTAAGGAACTAGGTTTGTGAATCCATTGAATTTCTTGTAACTCCACTATCTATTTTATATCATTAGCATGGCGTTGGATTCGCAGGGTATTTTTTGAATTTCAATAGGTTTTTAACCGATAACCTGTATAATAAAGCTGGATTTCGTGAATTTTGTAGTTCATGGATATAAATTATCATAAAAGGAGGCCATATTATGCTAGAGATCAATAATCTAACTGTTGAAGTCGGAGGTCGCAGAGTATTAAAAGGTGTAGACCTTAATGTTGAAGCCGGCCACACCAACGTTCTTTTCGGACCCAATGGAGCAGGCAAGTCCGTACTCCTTATGACACTGATGGGATTCAGTGGCTACAAAGTCGTGGATGGAGAGATAATCTTTAAGGGAGAGGATATCACACGCCTGTCTGTTTCACAAAGAGCACAGATGGGTATGGGCATCATGACCCAGAGACCTCCAAACCTGGGTGGTGTCAAACTTGAGGATCTCCTGAAAGTAATAACAAATGACCTCAAGGAAACTGAAGAGCTCGCCGAATCTGTAGATATGATGCGGTTCTTCGAAAGAGACATAAATGTAGGTTTTTCCGGTGGTGAAATAAAGAGATCGGAACTCCTGCAACTCTCAGCACAGAATCCTGACTTCCTGCTGCTTGATGAACCGGAATCCGGTGTTGATCTCGCAAGCATCGAATTACTGGGCACTACGATAAATAAACTTCTGACTAAAGATTGTAAATGTCCCGGAGAAAGATGCAAACATGGGAAATCTGCGCTTGTCATAACACACACCGGCCAGGTCCTTGATTATCTGGAAACGGATAGGGCATTTATTCTTTGTAATGGAACAGTGATGTGTTCGGGAAACCCACGTGAAATGCTTACCGAGATCAAGGAACAGGGATATGAGGAGTGTATCAAATGCAAACTGATGCAGATATGAAGAAAAAAGGCAGAAGCCGCACTCGGGAAGAAAGCTGCCTACGGGGAGGATTTCGATCTTGATGAATATGGTATTGCGCCAGATAATGCTGAAAAGGCCGATGACCTCGAAGAGCTTAGTGAAAATGATCAGAGAACACTCCTGAACGTCGGTTTCACCCCTGGAGAAGAGAATCGTTCAGGCAGCCTGGTAATGATCGATAATGCCATTACTCACACATCCCTTCATGACAAAGATGTCGTTGAACTCATGTCCCTGAGAGATGCAATGAAAGTTCATGACTGGGTGAAGGATTATGTATGGAAACTTGTCAAGCCGGATGCTGATAAGTATACTGCCATGAGCTATCTGCAAGATGCTAACGGTTATTTTATCCGCGCTCCAGCAGGGAAGAAATCAAAGATGCCGGTCCAGACATGTCTTCTTATAGGCTCAAAGCAGGTTTCACAAACAGTACACAATATAGTCGTTGTTGAAGAGGGAGCCGAACTTGAAGTTATCACAGGATGCTCGACCAAACACGGGATCGAAAAGGGATTGCACCTCGGGATTTCAGAGATGTACGTGAAGAAGGGAGCAACACTGAACTTCACCATGATCCACAACTGGGCCGAGCAGATAGGTGTCAGGCCAAGGACAGTAGTACATGTCGAGGAAGGCGGCACATACATTAGTAATTACGTGACCCTCAAGCCTGTGAAGTCTATTCAGGCATATCCGACCGTTATACTGGAAGGCAAGGGTGCTTTTGCCAGACTCAATACCATAGCAGTTGCACATCCGGAATCTGAACTTGACCTTGGAAGCAGGGTAATCTTTGAGGCTGAAGAAACATCTGCAGAACTTATTTCAAGGACTATTACTACAGGCGGAGTTTCAATTGCAAGAGGAGAGATGGTTGGAAATGCAAATGGTGCCAAAGGCCATCTTGAGTGTCACGGACTAGTACTTGGAGGAGGCACACAAAGAGCCATACCCATCCTTGAAGCAAATGTAGAGGATATCGAATTATCCCATGAGGCTGCAGTCGGACGTATTGCTCGTGAACAGATAGAATATCTGATGGCACGTGGCCTTTCAGAGGAAGATGCAGTCGGTATGATAGTTAGAGGATTCCTTGATGTCGGCATACAGGGAATTCCCGATGAACTGAGGGCAGACATTGATGAAACAATTGCAAAAATAGGAGAAAGTGCAATTTAAACCATTGAATGATTTTCGCCATCAAAAGAGGATCTTAAATGAATCAGAAATACGTTGCCATTTTTTTGGCCGCAATAATGCTAATGTCAATCGCACCGTTCTTTTTTAGCGGCGATGCAAACGATTCCAATACAAGTGAAGAAGTTACAGGTCTGGAGGATGCACCGGGTTTTGAGATTATTGACGGAACACATTTTGATGCAGAAATAAATTCAATTGCTGAAGGGCTTACAATTAGCCCGCAGGGTGTGTCAAATGCAGCATATATTGATTACTCAAAGGTATATGGTACTCCGCTTCAGGCTTTTGCACCTAATATCACTGATCTGTATTCAGTATACAATACTCTGATAATCAAAAGGTATTCAGCTTATGATGATGAGGGCTTTGCATTTGAAGCACATGTGCTTTCACCAGAGGTCATCAATTTCCAGTATATAGGGGCAGGAACTTATAATGGATATCAACTTCTCTCAAGAGGCGGAGAACTTTTTAATGTGATAGGTACTCCTACTCTATTAGGTACTTCCAGTAGTCTTGAATCTGTTATCGATGTCTCATCAGGTATGTCCAACTCTTCTACAGAATATGATGAAATACTTGGATATGTGGTACCAGGGGCTGAATATCAGATGCTGAGCTCTGAGGATCTCATTGCTGAGCAACACTATCTGGAATTCAGAAATATGGAAGATGGAAATTACACAAAGACGGAGATATTCCTGAATCCATTGGAAGGCACGATTAGTACAATCGCGGGCTTTGAAGCCAACAGTACTGAACGGGGTCTGTTATATGATACGACTATTGAGGATGATGGAAGGATTGTAACAGTTGTTGTTACGAGTAATGAATCAAATTTCTTCAACCTTGCAATGGAACAATACTGGTGATATCTTATCACCGTTTTCTCTTTTTTTTGTTTATTTTTCTGCCACAAGCTTTATACCTGAACAAGTTATTAATTGATTCCAATTGCGCATTCAGCAGATTATTATTTGTTTGGATGTAGTAATTCAAAGCCAATATTTGGCATTGAACTTTGTGTCAGTTAATTATTGATAATATTATTGCAATCATAATTGGCCAAATTAGCCGGGATTACCGGCATACAATGAATAATGAAAAACCATGAGACTATCATGGTTTCGAAGGAGACAATAAAATGGCAGCAAAATTTGACGTTCCAGAAGAATTAGCAAACAAGGCGCTTGAGAGTGTAGAACTTGCAAGAGACACAGGTAAATTGAAAAAGGGCACCAACGAAGTCACAAAAGCAATTGAGAGAGGTATTACAAAGCTTGCTGTGATCGCAGAAGATGTCAGCCCGGCCGAAGTTGTCGCTCACATAGGACCACTCTGTGAGGAAAAGAACACTCCATACATTTTTGTCAAGGAGCAGAAAGAACTCGGTGCAGCCTGTGGCATAGGTGTTGCCTGTGCAGCTGTCGCAATCGTTGATACTGGAAAAGGCAGCTCACTTGTTGAAGATATTGCACAGAAAGTAAGTGCACTGAAATAATACTGATACGTGAGGTATCGTAATGGCAGATGAAGATACAGGCTATGCGGCTGAAGTCATTGATGTTATCGGAAATACCGGTATGCATGGTGAAGCCAGCCAGATACAGTGCCGTGTACTTGAAGGACGCGACAAGGGGCGTATCATCACCCGTAACTGTGTCGGTCCGATCAGAATCGGTGACGTATTGATGTTGGTAGAAACATCAAGAGAAGCAAAGAAGCTGACTACAAGGTGATCATAGTGGAACAGAGAAAATGTTCTTTTTGCGGTGAATTCCTTGAAGCCGGAACAGGCAAACTCTTTGTAAAGAAGGACGGATCTACATACCTTTTCTGTTCTTCAAAATGCGAGGGCAACTTTGAGCTTGGAAGATTACCAAGGCGTACTGTCTGGACCGAGCAGGGCCGAATACACCTGAAGAAGGCATAATGTGGTGTCAAATATGGAACAGACATACATTATGATAAAACCTGATGCAGTACAGCGTGGACTCATTGGGGAGATTGTGGCAAGGATCGAGAAACGCGGTCTGAAGATAGCAGCCATGAGAATGAACGTAATGAGCGAGGAAAGTGCAAAGGAGCACTACAAAGAACATTCCGAAAAGCCGTTCTTTGGATCCCTCATAGACTACGTTACATCAGGACCCTCAGTTTCAATGGTTGTCGAAGGGAAGGATTCTATAGCAATCATGCGTGCTGTGAATGGGGCAACAAATCCCGTAGACGCACTTCCGGGAACCATTAGAGGAGACTTCGCTATTGAGACCGGAAGAAATGTAGTTCATGCTTCCGACTCTCCCGAATCAGCAAGCCGTGAGATCTCAATTCACTTCAAAGAATCAGAGATAGCAAACTATTCAAAGATCGATGAGGTTTGCCTCTACGAATAAGTATGGACAGTCGGGATGTTTGCAATTATAATGGCAAATATCCTGAAGTATCCTTTACTGTAAATTATTTTCCAATCATCTAAATATCTTTGAAGGGGCTTTTTCATGGCTGTAAATGAAGATTTACGTACACCAATAGTTTCTGTAATGGGACATGTAGATCACGGAAAAACAACCTTGCTAGACAGGATAAGGGGCAGTACCGTAGCAGAGGGTGAAGCAGGCGCTATAACCCAACACATCGGTGCAACCGAGGTTCCCATCGACGTAATTGTTGATAAATGTGGCAACCCCGCATTGAGAGACAAGTTCATGGTACCCGGACTTCTTTTTATTGACACCCCAGGGCACCACGCGTTTACATCATTGAGAAGTCGTGGAGGAGCACTTGCCGACCTTGCAATTGTGATAGTGGATATTAACGAAGGATTCATGCCACAGACAATTGAGAGTCTGCAGATACTCAAAAGATTCAAGACTCCTTTTATTGTAGTTGCGAACAAAATTGACAGGATACACGGCTGGGAGCCACAAAAAAATGCTCCTTTCATGGTATCGTACAATAAGCAGAGCGAGCGTGTAAAGAGTGAACTTGACAGGAAGTTCTATGAAGTTGTAGGAGAGCTTTACAATGCAGGTTTTAACTCCGAAAGATACGATAGGGTCACTGATTTCCAGCGTAATATAGGAATAGTTCCCATAAGTGCCATGACAGGAGAAGGTATTCCTGATATTTTGATGGTGCTTCTCGGACTCGCCCAACGATTCCTTGAAGGCAACCTACATTATGACGCAAATGGTCCTGGAGTGGGAACCGTCCTGGAAGTTAAAGAAGAAAAAGGACTTGGTACCACCATTGATGTGATTCTCTATGACGGCACCCTGAAAAAAGGTGATACGGTAATTGTCGGCAGTCTTGGTAAACCCATACAGACAAAAGTCCGTGCCCTTTTGAAACCCCGTCCTCTTACGGAAATCAAAGCCGAAGAGAAATTCAAGCAGGTAGCTGAAGTCACAGCTGCGGTTGGTGTTAAGATATCAGCTCCGAATCTTGAAGGTGCACTTGCAGGAGCTCCTGTAAGGGTTGTAAGTCTGGAAACCATCGACGCTATTACTGCAGAAGTAAAAAGCGAGATAGCAGATGTTCAGATAGATACCGATTCTGTTGGTGTCACAATAAAAGCTGATACCATAGGTTCTCTTGAAGCTCTTGTAAATGAGCTCAAGAAAGAAGAGATCCCTATAAGAAAAGCACATGTAGGTGACGTCAGCAACAGGGATATCGTGGAAGTTTCAGCAATCGAGGACCCATTCTACAAAGTTCTGATCGGATTCAACGTGAAGGTACTTTCCGATGCAAAAGGGAAGATTCAGGATAGTGACATTACACTCTTCCGTAATGATGTCATTTACAGACTCATCGATGATTACAAGGATTGGGTAAAAGAGCAGAAAGAGCTTGCTGAAAAAGAGATGTCTGACACCATCGTAAAACCAGGAAGGTTCCAGATAATGCCAAACTGTACATTCCGGCAGAGCAAACCTGCAGTAGTAGGTGTGAAAATTATTGGCGGAATGGTTAGGACAAATGTTGATGTAACAACAGTTGACGGAACTGTGGTAGGCAAGGTCAAAGGTATTCAGTCAAGAGGAGAGAATATCTCCGAAGCCAGGGTTGGCATGGAAGTTGCCATTGCAATTGAGGGTGCCACTGTGGGAAGACAAATAAAAGAGGAAGATTTCCTTTTTGTGAACGTACCTGAAAGGCATGCAAAAACCCTTGAGAATGAAATTTACGACTCACTGACGGCAGATGAATTAGAGACACTGGATGCATTCCTTGAGATCAAAAGGAAAGGAAATCCTTTCTGGGGTAAATAAAAACAGGAATGCAAAACTCATTAATATCATATAGATACGAACGGAAAATATAGTTAAAGGAGAATCAATTATGGCAGATTTCAAAGTTGTGGTCTCAGACCCAAAAACAAAAGCATATCAATTCGATGTCACCGGAGCAGAAGCTAACAAACTGGTTGGTAAATCCATCGGTCAGACCGTTGATGGCTCAATCGTAGGATTACAGGGATACACATTGAAAATAACAGGCGGTAGCGACAAGAGTGGAATGGTCATGAGACCTGACATTCCCGGGCCTAAGAGGCAGAAAGTACTTGTTGCATCAGGCGTTGGATATGCACCTGTCTCAAACGGCGTACGCCGCAGAAAGATGATGCGTGGAAGAGAAATTGCACCTGACATTGTCCAGGTGAATGCTGTTGTTGTCGAACACGGCGAAAAGTCAATCGACAAGATCCTTGGCGGCGAAGAGGAGCCAGCTGAGGACGTTGAAGCAGCAGCAGAGTGAGTTTCTCACTCTCTGATGCATTTTTATTTATTTTTAATTCCAGTATAGCTGGATGTTCCAAATCCCAGATCAATTATTTTGTTTCTGGAAAGCATTATTGAAATTAATTTTTTAGCTCCGTTGATACTTAATCCTGTGTTTTCAGCTACATCTTCAGCATCAAATGATTCAGTTTGTTCTATCAGGGATAAAATTTCATTCTCAAGAGTTATGTAGGTATCTAAATTATGCCATACTTTAAGTTGGTCTGCACGTTCCACGTTCTTATCAAATAGTAACTCATCATTCTCAAGATTATAAAGATAGAGAATCATGCGTGGATGTACATAATTTTGTGACCAGATTTTAATATCACTTTTCCACTCTGAATTCAAAATACAAATACTTTTATATTGGCCTTTTGGAACGGCGTTTGCTTCTCTCTGTACAAACTGCATAATAGTTCTGAGGTCATCAAATGGATGCCAGTATGTCTCAAATGTGAGAAGAGGCTTTAAAACAGTATTCATTATGCTTCCGGAAATGAATTTGTCCGATTTGTTAACTTTCCATTTTTTATCTCCGATATATTCTCCATTGAATGATATTTCAGCCTGGTGTATAGAATATTTGTGTTCCTGTGCGTTCATGTAATTATAGAGTTTTGAAAGCATTTCAGTATTGATACTTTCCTCTACATTTTTCTTAATTTCACCTGAAACTATTCTACCAGAATTCATTGAAGGCGCTAATATATTTTTGGAGGAGCTTGAAGATCCAGATGACCTTCCTATATTCTTTACTTGGGAGGGAATTGAAGCATCATCATCAGTTTCAATTGAAATCTGTTTCTCACCGGAGATTACATGTTCTGCACTCTTTGCTTCCATTTGTTTTAGTTTGAACTCTTTGAGCATATTCTTGTCTACAATAATGCGCTGATCAATGTCTTTTTTTAAGTTCTCAAGAAGATCTTCCAACAGAAAAATATCAATAGACTTTGTTGGACTGACAAGTGAGGAGAAAACGTCTTTCACTGTGGCAGATTCTTCCAACAAGTTGTTTTCTGTCCTGTAAAAATCCTCTAATGTACCTTTTCTATCAGAAAATCCAACAAGTTCTTTATTTTTTATATCTGAAAGAAGTTGGGATACATTTGTCCTGATATTGCGAAGCTGGAAATTGATGTCTGTCTCTTTTTGTGCATACGTTCGCTGGATAAGTTTTTCAATAGAGCTATAAACATCGTTCAGGTTCCTGACCACAATTTGCCGATTATTCTTTTCCAGAGCTTCGGGGTCTTTTAGTACTTCCATCTTTATCGTTTCCTGATTATTTTAGAGCATAGTCAACTTCATCTAAAATACAAATTTTTATAACTATCAATTAGATGTTTTATGATTTAATAATTAGGAGACTAATTTTGCATATTCATGCTATTTCATGTGTTCCAAGATCAATGGGTTCTTGCTGGCAAAGAACTTCATTCACCTCAAAGGAAAAATTGAGGTTTCCAAGATCGATTTTTCCAGCGTTGATCGGTTTTATTGCAAGGGACGTATATGCTGAGGAATGTGGCTGTATTTCAGGTATGCAAGCATCAGTATTCTGACATTCTACAAAAGAAGAGAAGCAGCTATTAAAGCAAACATTGCTGACAGTTTCATCCGATCTGTTCTCTACATAAATATTCAGTGTGTTCCCAACCTCACTATATAGTGTTTCAGGAACATTGATCTTAACATTCACATCAGGGATCTGTATGTGTTGCTCTCCAAAAGCCACGGGGCCTATCTTGCAATTGTTGTTACCCAGGGTAAATATAATTTCAAAATATCCAATATCCAATATGCCTGCAATTGTTGGCATGATCTGATATGTGACGCCATAAGATGAATCAGGTGCCATATTCTTTGTATCTGAAAACGCTGTATCATATTTCAGTCCTTTTGGGAAAGAAGATTTCACATGCAGATTAATCAGATCAACATTTAAGGTGTTTTTCATTTTAATGGATATTGTAGAACTTTGCCCAAGTCGAAGTGTTTCAAGTTGCTCAAATTTTAATTCAAAGAATGAATGGACAATGTCAATATTCCCAAAAAAGATTGGATGTTTTTGGTGTTTGTTATTGTTAACCTCAAGGTAAAGGTCACAATAGCCCATGGACATAGTTCCTGCTACCAGGGGTATAAAAGAGAAAGAAGACGACACCGAAGAGATTGGCTCAATATCTCCAAGATTCAAAACAGGTTTATCGCATCGAATGGTTCCGGGAAATGCTGCCCTTATCCAGATGTTCTCTATCATTTTTTCAGTGGGATTATTTACCCTGAAGAAAAGCATATTGCTAAATCCGAGTTCCGCAGGTTCTGTAAATTTATATTCTAGATTTACGGAATCAACAATTTGTAACTCTTTTACTCTTCTGCTTTCAATACCGACTCTCTTTTCATATGTCCAGAAAATGTAGATTATGATATAAAGAAGAAAAATGTATATCGGTGCACTGGCAGCATATATTAGATCAAGTTTACTATTAATGGATAGTATGAGACTTGCTATCAAGTATGTGGAAAGTACAATCCATAAAAATGAATATATCTGGAAGAAAAGTCCACTCCGACCACCTGCTTTGTTCTGAAGCGCATGAGCAAGTGATTTAGCTACATCCTCTAGAGGTCCGAATTTCATCTAAATCGCCTAGCCATAAGTGAATAATTAGTTTATGGAAGTTTGATTATAAATATATTATTGAATCAATTGTCTTATGTAATCTTCATTCCGCATTCACTGCAAAAGTTTGCACCTTGGGAAATTTTAGAACCGCATGAAGGACAATAATTAACCATAAACTCTGATTTTTGTATCACGCTATCCTCTACAATAACATTGTCTTCACAATTGCCATTAAGATCACATGAGTTCAGCAAGTTGCTGCGTTGGATTATGGAATCTTTTATGGTTACATTTACTATCTGCTTAACATCGTTTTTTCCATTCAAACTCGATTTCATCTCCCTGCAAAGTTCACGACCGAATTCTGCAAGCATACCTACAAGTGACTCGGCTGTCTGCGTTGCACCAAAAAGTTCGATACTACCTGTATCTCCAGAGATTGTGATCTTCAGGATGATGTCATGGTCATTCACCTTTGTGTTGCCATAGTACCAGGTTTCATAATGATTTCCATCTTTGTTTCTCAAGGTCCGAACATGTCTTATATCATGATGCTGCACCATCTCGCGACACATGTTCATAAGTGTTACAATATCAAAGTCTGATTTGATATGATATACTTTACTATCCCTGAAAGGAAGCGCAGCCAAAAGTTCCCGAAGCATTCCGATATTTATGTTAGAATTTGTTTTCATAATAGGACATGTCACTGCAATTCTTTTTGTTTCCATCTCTGTGTTCTGCAGTTTCCCTTTTGCATCCTTGTAGAATATTCTGCATTTTATCTCAGAGGACTTCGAACAGATGAGGGGATCGAAATAAATCATAACCGACTTTGAATTGTTACCTTCTATGTTTCCGAGTAGCAATTTGTCATTCTTTGCGGAATACATCGGTTCAAATCTGTCTATCCTGAAAAGGTGTTCATCAAAATCAAAATCCAATGCTACATCATTAACCACAAGAGCGGATACATTGTTAACAGACATTTTCAAACGGACAAAACCCTGGTAGAATTCAGTTTCCCTGAATACCTGTATCTGAGTTCTTAATTCAGGATTATTGCTATCCATTACTGGGCTGCCTTTTGATACTTCATAAATTCCTATGTCAATAGGCTCCTTTTTATAATAATTTCCATTGACTAGGTAGGAAACATATATTTTACCAAGATCGATATTATCTGGAAGTCTGGGGTACAGAAAAATAGCAGTATAGCCGGATGATTCTGCATTTATAACGTCAATACTTACCACGTTTTCTTCACATCGAACGAGACGGGAACACTCCGCTCGTATTGAGACGTTCGTTATTGGTATGTCAGAAGGATTTATGATGGTTACCTTTACTGGATTTTCCGTTTCTGCTTTCAAAGGTTGTTGTATGTCTATGGCAATATTAAGTGCTTCATTAATCTGTTTTTCGTGCTCGAGTTTTTTTATTCTTTTGATTTCTTTTTCCGCATTCATTTCTTTTATAGCTGTTCTGACTCTGGAACCCGATCGAAGTGAAACCAGAGGGCAGACAAAAATTGCGATTAAAGGAACTGGTTCAAATGAAGAGAAGACCAAAGCACCGAATATTGCTATTATAACTCCTGTAAAAATTGCATGGGGAAGAATGCTATCTTCAGTTTGTTCATTTTTAGCATTTCCGCTAATCACTTTTGGAACAATATATGCAGTGATAGCTGCAAGTATAAACCCTATCATTCCACTTGCTATTATACGGGGAAATCCTCCTCCTAGACCAAAGAAGAGGCCTATGTAAATACCTATACGCAGGTTATCACGGGGGTCGAAATATGACCATTTCAGCGGCATTAGAATCACTTTTTTAGTAGTTCAGAAAAGACATCTTCTTCACCAGTCTTCTGGATAGAGGATCTGGCTTCTATATACCAGCTAACGATGGATGGTTTTCTCTTTTGTAATACGGCTTCGAAGTCCTGAAGTCTTATTTTTCTTGGTTCGCTACCTCTCAAAGCTTCTCCAAGTGGAATGTCTGCAGCTTCCTTGCATATAGCCGCCAGATCTGCACCGGAGTAGGAATTTGTAATTGTAGCCAGACGATTTATATCGACATCATTATCAACGGGTCGCTTTTTCAAATGTATATTTAGAATCGCTATCCTAGCATCAGTGTCTGGCTCAGGAACAAAGACAAGTTTGCTGAAACGCCCCGGGCGTCTCAGGGCAGGGTCGATTGCCCATGGTTCATTTGTAGCTGCAAGCACCAGAAGATTATCAGAATCAGTATCCACACCATCCATTTGCGCTAAAAGTTCGTTTACAACTCTCTTTGCATAGTCTTCACTTTCACTGCGTCTTCCGGCAATAGAATCAATCTCGTCAAAAAAGATAATGGATCTCTTTCCCTTGCGGGCAATGTCAAAAACCTGCTTTACATTCTTTTCCGAAGCACCCACCCATTTACTTACAATACTGCTGGTCTTGACACTGATGAACTCAGCTCCGCATTCTTTTGCAGCTGCTTTTGCCATCATGGTTTTACCACAACCAGGGGGACCATATAGTAAAATCCCTTCGCCGGCTTTTTGGCCGTACATATTGTAGAGTTCTTTATGTGTGAACGGGTAAATTATAGCTTTTCGTATTTCCTCTTTCACCTGTTCAAGGCCACCGATGTCTGAAAATCCAATGTCAGGCATTTCTTTGAGAAAAACATCATCTTTTGAAAGAGAAGATTCATCGTTGCTTCCGGAATCCTTTCTGCTCTGGTTATTTCCGTCAGAAGACAAAACAGCAGAACCTCTTTTAAGCGCTTGGGCTCTGGCAAAAAGATGTTCTGCAAGGTCGCGCTGTGTGTTGCGGTCAATACCATCACCAAGCATATTGGAAGCATCGTTGTAGAGCTTGGCAGCTTTCAGGTATAATTCACGCGCTCTTTCAGATTGACCTCTGTCTTCCAGGTCCTTTGCAGCTTTTGCATAACCGCGCGCTTGTGCAGCAAATGTGATGGCTGAGTTCAAATAAGCACCTCAAAATTACGAATCTGGCTGATTTCAGAAAACAAAATTCCAGATTATTCGGTATCTGCCATTTCGGATTCGATCTTCTTTGAAAGCTCATCTTTTTCTGGTGTCTCGCTTGATAGCTCTGCAAGGAGTTCTGATCTTAATGAATCCTGCATATCAGAGAGTTCATTCCCACCACTCATTGCTGCATCCATGGAGGATGTCATCATACTTGTTGCTGTATTTACTTTTTCCATGGAGGTTCTTATGTTTGTTACAGCACCTTCGAGTTTATTGGTATCAAAGCCAAGTTGTTTTTGCCATTTTCCCAGGTCCTCGCCAATTTCAACAACTTCCTTTAGGCCGGTTTGCATCTCAATTACATCGGTCATGGATTGTGCCATCTCTACCATGCTGCTAATGGTGTTGACCTGACCCTCAACAAGGGAATGTCTTCGTGATGCAACTCTGAATTCTCTGTCGTTTCCATTTGCAAGAGCTTCTTTAGCCTGTTCCCTGGATTTCTGTTGTTTTTTCATCAGTTCCTTTTCACGGCTTGTTAGTCTTTGCTCGGAAATGCTAAGTTTTGTTTTCAGCTCTTCGGGTGATACCTTCTTAAATGGATTCTTTAATGCCATTACAATTCCTCTTCCATTCTTTTCTGTTTTGCATATCGTATACACAGTTTCATAGCTTCAGATTTATTGATAGCTATTCCCATTTCTACTAATGTATCCAGATATAGTTTACTGTCTTCTGAGATTCTTGCACTCACCGGGTACGAATTAGCCATTGTTATTCCAACTTTGCGTCGCTTTGTATGCTTATGTATACAATGGAAAACAATATATATAATACTTCCTCAATACCTAAATAGAAGTAAAAATTAAACATTAACAAAAAAGGTGTAAATATCATGGCGTTCAAATGGAAAAGAGAAGCAGATGATGTTGCCAGGGTGGTTCCTAAAAAGGAAGTTGGAGGTTTTTTCAGTAAAGCAGTAATCCTCTCTCCGAATGAAAAGGCAGCCATGGTAAAGAATGGAGTTGTTGATGAGATTGTAGACAGCGGTAAATTGAAGGTTGGTGGCCTTTTAAAACCGGGCAATATTGGGAAAGATGTGGATGTTGTCCTGATGGACACCTCTTCAAAGGATTTGCAATGGACGCAATCCGAACTATGGACCAGGGATAATCAGAAGGTAGCTTGCAGTGGACTACTCAGGTTCAGGGTACAGGATCCAAAACGTTTCTTCCAGATGCTCTATGCTTATACAACACCTGATAAAAAGGGAACCCGAGTACTTTCCGTACAGGATATATATTCTCGCCTTGAGGATGAAGTGCTTACCCTTGTCCTTGAACCTGAGGTCAGGCAGGAAGACATAGAAAAACTGTATGGGAACAGGAACCTTTGCCTTAATATAGAGAACGAGCTTGAAATGAGGGTTCGGTCCACATTGTCTATGTGGGGGCTGGAAATGCTGAAATATACAGTCCAGTGGGACCTTGGTTCTTATGGAAAGGTTATGCAGGCGACCAATGATTTTCAGACAAAGGAAGAACTTGCTGAGCTTGATACTCTTACAACAGAGGGGTATTCTGAGCGCAGGGGAAGAGAAGAAGTAGCAGAAATACGTGCAGGTCATGCAACAATTTCAACAGAAAGGGATTTTCAACGCAATCAAAAGTTGGGGGATGCCAAGTCTGATATTGATATCGAAAGGTTGCAACATGAAGCAGACATGCGGGAAGCCAGGGAAGCCATTGGCCTTAAGGAAGAATTAAAACTTGCAAAGGCTCGAGGAATGCGGGCGGAGCTTGAAGTCGAACAGGACATGAAAGACCGTGATCATGGTCGTGATATGGAATACCTCAAACATATTACAGAAGCTGGTGGAGTCGATGTCGCCAAGACTGTGAGTGAGGGTCGTGAATACGGACGTATGTCGCCAGAGCAACTGGAAGCACTTGCAAAGGTCAAACAGAGTGAGGCTGTTGCAAAGGAGGACAAGGTTAGTTTTATGATGGAAGTTGAGGACAGGGAACGCGCTGATTCATATCGAAGAAAGGAGCTTGATGCTTCTCTGATGGGGGCAGCGCAGGGCAAGATATCATCAACCGTGAGAAAATGTCCAGGTTGTGGTTCAACACTTCCTTCCGAATCGAGCTTTTGTAGCCAGTGTGGTAAAAAACTTACTGATATTTGATACTGATTGTATGAACTTAGTTCATACTTACTTTTTTTAAGCGAAGGTTAAATATCACTAAGGCTAAAAACAGTAAAACAGTAATATGGAAAGATAAAGGTGAAATGTTGGTACAAAAATCTTCCAAAGCTCTGATTATACTGCTTCTTGCATGCAGCATCTTTTGCCTGAATGCTGGTTCTGCATTTGCAGACGACTATGAAATTACACTTTCTGAAGGTGAGATAGCAGAGATTCAGGATGGTTACTACCTGACTGTAATGGATATTGATACCTACGATGAAACTGTAAGATTTGTGGTGTCATATTATGACACTATGGTCTGGGACCAGTATTACTCGCGAGGGGGGTACTTTTCTTACCAGGATGACCATTTGACCCTTCAATTCAAAATTGATGATGTATATTATGATTCATTCTATGGTTATGATTACGTAGTTCTTTCAGATACCTACATCTATCCTGATTATACCGTTACTTACGATGAAAATGCAGATGACCAGCAGCTTGATTACTCAACTGACTATGCGGATTCTTCCTATTACTCCGATACTTCTGCAGAAGATAAATTATATGAAATATTTGCAATTCTTGCCGTAGTTATTGTGGCAGTTTTACTGATGCGTAAAGTATCAAAGAAAGGCAAAGATAAAAAAGCTCTCAAAAAGGAAAAAAAGAAAGCTGCGTTTTCCTCTTCATATGGGAAAGAGAAGAGTTCAAAAACAGCTGTAAATACTGAAGCTGGAATTGTGACGACAGCAACTTCAAAACGTGACCCTGTGGTAATCAAATCAGCTCTCCAGTACAAAGGCGCAAATATTCTTTACAAGATCAAGGTTGAAAACACTTCAGAAGAGCCGATGGGTGATATAACCATAAGTCTCTTTGTTCCCGAGGTCTTCTGCATCAAGGATAATCAGAAGACAATACCTATGCTTCAGCCAAGGGAGGGAAAAACTGCAACTTTTTTGATCAGGCCAACTGGTGAGTGCGGGAATTGTATATTGGCAGGAAATATTCGTTATTATGATTACATACAGAAAAAGCATGTTCAGTTCGATCTTAGTAACAAAATGGTGGATATAGTCTGCCCGGTGCTCAAGGTTAAAGAGGTCGATGAGGCTGAATGGAGACTAAATATCAGTTCTATGATGATTGCAGAAGAAGATACCAAGGATCTTGTAATTCCGGCTGAGAACCTTTTTGATATGGCCACACGCATCCTGAAAGATATGAACATGTTTATGATAGTACCTGAGGTAACGTCCACACAACAACTGTTCACCGGTGTGGCAAGGTTTTACGGCGAAGGTGTGGCTGGTTTGAAGTATGCTGCATATGTTGAAGTGGTGGGTAAACGTAAATCAAGGCTAATAGTAAAAGCATGGGCTGAAAAAGAAGAAGCGCTTACAGGTTTCTATCATAAGATACTTGAAGAGATTGAAAAAAGAACTGATATCAAACTTTTTGTTGATGATTCTGTAACCCAGTATAATATAAGCAACACCACAATACAGGACAGTGTTATTCAGCGCTCGAATATTGGTAACGGTAAAAGAACGTGTCCTCAGTGTGGACGGGAAGTTGCTGGCAGTGAAAAGTTCTGTATTAATTGTGGGCAGAAACTTGATTAATAATTGTTTTAAAGAGTTATTCTTCCTAGATTAGGACTGGATTTTTGTCTTATTTGATTTTCTTTTGTTGAACTACATAAACACAAAATTTAAATAATATGATACGGAAATAACATTCCGCATATACTACAAAACGTGTATGTTTTTTAATCACAATAGGAGGTTATCAGATGAGGCTGGAATTTATGGAAAAAAGTCGAGATTTGACGAATTTGAACAGGAATACCGTGACTCAAAGGCATACCTTCGTAGAGCAAGACAGTTCCAGACAGAAGGACAGGATCATAGTGTTGTATTCAACGTATCCTCACTCGCACTTGAACGTTATCTTGTTGCTTTGTGTTATTTGTATGACGTGGAACCATTTAATCACAATTACACCTGCTTGATGGATACTGTGGAAATGATTATCGATGTACCGGAAGAATTGAACAAAGAGATTAGGTCTATGGATAAGATATTCGGTATTTGTTCTATTGACGATTATTATCATGGTGAACCTGAGCTATCCGATGCTGATAGGATTCTGTCAATGTGCGATTCAGTTGAGGGATTGTTCGATCAGGAAAAGATACCCTCAATTAGAGATTCTTTAGAGGAATGTGAATGAACATTTCCTGATATCTCTTTTTTAAGACTCGTTATCTTTTTTGAATAGTACTTATTTAGAAACCTATCTTTTTGACTGTTTTTTAACTTAATAGAATCTTCTGATGGATACTTTATTATATAAGACATACCAAGGAAGTGTCGTTATGTTTTGTCGGACATAACGGTCCAAACATTGCTACTTCGGATGATGCTATGCTCGAAAGGGCATAACATACATTCTGCTTTTACTCAAAGCATTTGCTACACATATTATCTAAAACGATGTCAAAAATGAAATAAAAAAATTTGAAGCTACTTTTAAAGTAACTTCTTTCCGGCATTTGGACCCGGACCGCACTCAAAGATATCTGTTACCTTCATTTTGACAAGGAATTTTGCAGGGAAGTGTTCACCCTTTGCCTTTACCATCTTTCTCATGGTATCATATTCCTCACCCCTGTCAATGATCTTTATGTCACCCTTTATCTGGAAACAACCCTTAACTTCGGGACCCCATACATAGAGTGCACCCTTTGGATTTGCCCTGAGGTTTTCTATTGTCTTAAGGAAGAAATTGTCAACAATCCATATAGTTTCTGCATCTTCCTGAAGGAAGCACATACCTATAGGAATAACGTTTGGCATACCATCTTTTGAAGCGGTTGCGAACGGGAATATCTTCATCTTTGCGAATTCTGCTTTCATCTCATCTGTTAATTTTACCATTAATGTCGCCTCTGAATATCAAAATTAACATTACAGTTAGTGTACACGCTGATGCAGCTTAAACTTTTTCATCAGTGATATTCCTGAATGATAAAAAGACTATATGTCAAAGAAAAAATAAAAATGTGAAATAAAAAAAAGGATTAGAACAATTTGTCCAGAAAATACTGGTGCACCCTTGAATCAGGAGTCAGTTCAGGATGGAAAGCCAGTGCCAGGACATTTTCCTGCTCTGCGGCTATAATCATATCATCAATCCTTGCCAGCACAGTGACATCTTTCCCGGCTTCCACAATTCCCGGTGCCCGGATGAAAACAGCATTATACGGACTGTCGAGGAATGGAAGTTCGAGCTCTGTTTCGAAAGAATCACGCTGTCTTCCGAATGCATTTCTATTCACTCTTGTGTCCATCAGACCAAGCAGATGCTGGTGTGTCTTTGCTACCTGTTCATCACCCTTTTTCGCAAGCAATATGAGACCTGCACAGGTGCCCATAATGGGTTTTCCGGCATCCTTCATATCCTGTATCTCTTCTGCAATGCCCTCACGTATCAGCAGTTTTCCAAGGGTTGTGCTTTCTCCTCCCGGAAGAATGAGTGCATCACATTCCGGAACAATGCCCTTATGTTTGATTGTGACTACCTCGGCCACCAGCCTGCGCTCATCAAGCGCTCTTTTGAGGGCATCAACATGTTCTGAAACGTCACCCTGAATAGCAATAACACCTATGCGCATTAAAACACCGTTTTATAAAAAAAGAAGTAAGGATGGAAACCTAAGACTTACCATCCACGTGTCTGTAAAGCCTGCTCTTCCGGAATAGTATCAACACTGATACCCTTCATGCCTGAACCGATACCCTTTGATATATCAGCAAGGACTTCAGGATTATCATAGTTGTTCACGGCCTCAACGATAGCCTTTGCCATCTTCTCGGGATTCTCTGCCTTGAATATTCCGGATCCGACAAAAACACCATCAGCACCCAGGCGCATCATAAGAGCTGCATCGGCAGGTGTTGCAACGCCACCAGCTGCGAAGTTAACTACCGGAAGTCTCTGAAGGTTTGCAGTTTCGATAACAAGCTCTATCGGAGCTTCAATCTCACGTGCAACAGCAATCATCTCTTCCTTTGTCATACCTTTGAGTGCACGGACCTCACCCATGATCTGTTTCATGTGCTTAACTGCCTCGCTCACATCACCGGTTCCTGCTTCACCCTTAGTACGTATCATTGCAGCACCTTCGTTAATCCTGCGTAAGGCTTCTCCGAGGTTTCTTGCACCACATACGAATGGAACAGTGAACTCAGTCTTGTCAATGTGATACTTATTATCAGCAGGTGTCAGTACTTCAGACTCATCAACCATGTCAGCACCAAGAGACTGGAGGATTTCCGCCTCTACGAAGTGACCGATACGTGCCTTAGCCATTACGGGAATAGTAACAGTGTCAATGATCTCTGCTACCATCTGTGGGTCAGCCATCCGGGCAACACCACCAGCTTTTCTGATATCAGCAGGGACAGCCTGAAGTGCCATGACAGCAACAGCTCCGGCTTCTTCTGCAATGCGTGCCTGTTCAGGGTTTGTGACATCCATGATCACGCCACCCTTTTGCATCTTTGCAAAACCACGCTTTATAAGTTCAGTACCATGTCTCAATTTTTCGAGTTCCATAATATCATCCTGATAATTACTCAACAATTATTCTGAATCGCTTTCCAGATTGTAGACTATTAAATAAGGTTTATGCTTAAAAGCATTTACATCATTGTTCATCAGCTCTTATTCTCGCAACTCCGACCACCTTATCACCGGTACGCACATCCATTATCTTGACTCCCTGGGTGTTACGTCCCTGAACACGTATATCCCTCACAGGAATACGGATGATAATACCCTCTGAGCTGGTCAGCATTATCTCATCATCAGCTTTTACGGACTTAACATTGATGACCGGACCGTTGCGTAGACTGGTTACGATAGTGATTACTCCCTGTCCACCTCTGCGCATGGTTCGGTATTCCCCGAACTCAGTCCTTTTTCCAAAGCCGTTCTCCGTTACCGTAAGAAGTGATGCAGCTTCATCCACAATATCAAGGCTGACAACGGCATCATGTGCCTCAAGCTTCATTCCCCGAACTCCGCGTGCACCACGACCCATTGGACGCACGTCATTCTCAGAGAACCTTATGGCCTTACCGTGCCTTGAAACAAGCACGATATCCTTTGAGCCGTCTGTCAGTGTGACATTCAGAAGTGCATCATCATCATCCAGTTTCAGGGCAATTATGCCGCCCTTCCTCGGGTTGCTGAAGTCCGAAAGCTGACTCTTCTTAACAGTACCCATACGGGTTGCCATGAAAAGATAGCTGTCCTCTACGAATTTGCTCACGGGTATCATTGCAGTGACGAATTCACCCTCCCCTAATTCGAGGAGATTAACTATCGCCTTGCCACGAGACTGCCTGCTGCCTTCGGGTATTCCGTACACCTTCTGCCAGTGCACTCTTCCCCTGTTAGTAAAGAACAGAATATAATTGTGTGTTGATGCTACGAAGATATCGGTAACAAAATCCTCGTCCTTGGTATCCATGCCAATGACACCTTTACCACCCCTATGCTGCTTGGAATAGGTATCCACAGGAAGACGCTTTATGTAACCGCTGTTGGTAATGGTCACAACCACATCTTCATCAGGGATGAGATCCTCATCTTCCAGCTCTTCGACAGTTCCATTGATCAGGGTCCTTCTTGCATCACCGAACCGTTCTTTAAGGTCATTGAGTTCGGATACGATAATTGCATACTTCTTTTCATCACTGGCAAGGATTTCCTTCAGATCAGCAATGAGTTTCATGAGATCATTGTACTCGTCATCAATCTTCTGCCTTTCAAGTCCTGTCAGCTTTTGCAAACGCATGTCAAGGATAGCTTTTGCCTGTATCTCATCAAGACCGAATTTCTCTATAAGTCCATTACGAGCTGTTTCCACATCCTTTGAAGACCTGATCAGGGATATTACTTCATCCAGGTGATCAAGAGCGATCTTCAAACCTCTTAAAATGTGAGCCCTTTCCTCAGCTTTATTAAGCTGGAACTGAGTACGTTTCTGGATAACATCAATCCGGTGCTCAAGATATATCTGCAAAATTTCTTTCAGGCCCAGCTCCCTTGGAATGTCATCCACCAAAGCAAGGTTAATGATACCGAAGGTCGTCTGCATTTGAGTATGCTTGTAGAGCTGGTTGAGCACTACATTAGGATTTGTACTACGGGTAAGCTCCACCATGATACGAATACCATCGCGGTCAGATTCATCACGCAGATCGGAAATACCTACAATTTTTTTGTCTCGTACCAGTGAAGCTATATCCTCTATGAGTTTGGACTTGTTAACCTGATAGGGAAGCTCGGTGACAATTATAGCATATTTGTCTTTTTTGATCTCCTCGATCTCTGCCACAGCTCTGATCCTTACTTTTCCACGACCAGTTTCATAGGCTGACTTTATTCCCTGAGTGCCAAGTATGATACCGGCGGTAGGGAAATCAGGTCCTTTGACCGCTGTCATCAATTGAGGAATTGTCACTTCGGAATCATCAATAAGCATTAAAGTTGCATCAATGACCTCTGTAAGGTTATGAGGTGCCATATTGGTTGCCATACCAACAGCAATACCTGTAGAGCCGTTGATGAGTAGATTTGGCAATTTTGCCGGCAGCACAGTTGGTTCTTCCAGCGAACCATCATAATTAGGTCTGGTAGACACCGTATTCTTATCAAGATCGATTAGAATCTCATCTGCAATCTTATCCATGCGCGTTTCAGTATAACGCATGGCTGCTGCGGAATCACCATCAATTGAGCCGAAGTTACCCTGGCCGTCAATAAGCGGATAACGCAGGGAAAAATCCTGCACCATTCTCACAAGCGAATCATAGACTGCACTATCACCATGTGGGTGATATTTACCGAGAACGTCTCCCACTACACGGGCAGACTTCTTGTAAGCCTTGTCATGAGTTATGCCTGCCTCTTTCATTGCATAGAGAATCCTGCGATGAACAGGCTTAAGGCCATCCTTTGCATCTGGCAAGGCACGGCTCACAATAACACTCATCGCATAATCCATGAAGGAGCTCTTCATCTCATCTTCAATGAGAACAGGAAGTATTCTTTCACCTGTGTCCGTAGGCTGGATGTCAAAGGAGACTTCATCTTCAGGGTTATCCGGAGAGTCTTTGTCCTGAATATTTTCATTATCAATATTATCTGCCATTTTTGTTCACCTCACAAGTCCAGATTTGTGACATCCTTTGCATGTGTCGTGATGAAATGCTTACGTGGGGCCACATCATCTCCCATTAGAATGGAGAACATCTCATCTGCAGCTACTGCATCTTCCATAGTTACCTGTAGCAGTGTTCTGGTATCCGGATCCATAGTAGTCTCCCAGAGTTGTTCAGGATTCATCTCACCAAGACCCTTGTAACGCTGGATAGAAACACCCTTCTCACCAATTTCTTTCAGTTTGGTATCTTTTTCCCTGTCGGAATAAACGTAATGTTCTATCTTGCCTTTCTTCAGGCGATACAGCGGAGGCTGTGCTATATAGACATAACCGGCATCTATCAATGGCTTCATGTGCCTGAAGAAGAAAGTAAGAATAAGAGTTCGTATATGAGCTCCGTCTACATCCGCATCAGTCATTATTATGACTTTGTGATAGCGGGCTTTTTCAAGATTGTATTCATCACCGATTCCGGTACCCATGGCAGTTATGAGAGAAAGTATTTCATTGTTCTTCAGCACCTTGGCAAGACGTGCCTTCTCAACGTTGATTATCTTACCCCTGAAAGGTAAAATTGCCTGGAACTTCCTGTCACGTCCCTGTTTTGCAGAGCCACCTGCAGAGTCTCCCTCAACTAGGTATACTTCACAGAGGGAGGGGTCCTTCTCGGAACAATCCGCAAGCTTTCCCGGTAGTGTACTAACATCAAGGGCACTCTTTCGCCGGGTAAGTTCTCTTGCCTTTTTCGCAGCTTCCCTTGCACGCTGAGCATCCAGTGCTTTCTGGAGTATAGCCGTAGCAACTTTTGGATTCTCTTCCAGGTACTCGGAAAGACCTTCGGATACCATGGATTCAACGATTCCCTTAACCTCACTGTTTCCGAGCTTTGTCTTGGTCTGCCCCTCGAACTGCGGTTCGGTCAGCTTAACACTGATGATAGATGTAAGGCCTTCACGTATATCCTCACCTGAGAGTTTGACATCACCCTTTCCCATCTTGTTCTTTTTGATGTAGTCGTTTGCAACTCTTGTCAGGGCAGCCTTAAAACCAACAAGGTGAGTACCACCTTCATGGGTGTTGATGTTATTTGCAAAGGAGTATACATACTCGGCATAACTGTCAGTGTACTGCATGGAAATCTCAACAGCAGTTCCCTCTTTCTCACGTTCAAAGTAAATGGGAGAATCATGTAGAGCATTGCGATTATGATTAAGATGTTCTACGAAAGAAACTATGCCACCCTCGTACTCAAATACTTCTTCGACTAGTTCTTCGTCCCTGTGATTTGCTATGCTTATCTTTAAACCTCGGTTGAGGAATGCAAGTTCACGCAGTCTTGTCACCAGGGTATCATAAGTAAATTTGACAGTTTCAAATATTTTAGTATCAGGCATGAACGTGGCTTTTGTTCCAGTACCATCCGTTTCACCGATCTCTAGCACTTCATCCAGAGGCTTCCCACGCTCATAGCGCTGGAAATGAATCTTTCCATCACGCTTGACCTCAACTTCCATCCACTCAGAGAGTGCGTTAACAACAGAAACACCTACACCATGCAAACCACCGGAAACCTTGTAAGTGTCCTTATCAAACTTTCCTCCTGCGTGGAGAACTGTCATTACGACCTCAAGTGCTGATTTCCTGTATTTTGAATGCATTCCCACAGGAATTCCACGACCATCGTCTTGTACCGTGATAGTTCCCTCTGGATTTATGGTCACATCTATTTGGGAACAGTACCCTGCCAGTGCCTCATCAATACTGTTGTCCACAACTTCATATACCAGATGATGCAGGCCCCTGCCATCGATACTGCCTATATACATACTGGGTCTCTTGCGAACAGCCTCGAGCCCTTCAAGGACCTGAATATTACTTGCATCATAGCCCTGTTTTTCACTCATTTAAATACCGCTCCGTGAAAAATTCATAATTACCACATAAATAAAGTCTAATCAAATATGTCTAAAATGTATACTTAGTCGTCCCTCAAAAATATAGTCTAAGAAATAATTATTTTGAATCTCTTGGTTCTTATTTTGGTCTAGAACATCTGGCTCTTCATTACGCATTCATTCTTATTAAATGTTTATATAAATTTCTTTAAAAAAGTGGAAGAATAAAACTTTTGCAGTCTTTTGCAGGTAAAAATATCCATATTTGATGCTAAACTATTTTTAAAAAAAGTTGTTTAATTATTAAAAGCAAAGATAACGTTGAATTAAATATTATTCTATTATGAGAGTGCAAAATCAGTAAAAAATTAAAAGGACAGTTACGTCCTTTATTATTTTCTCGCTGCATAATATATATTCCCAACAGGTATGCAAGTGGCAGCTATATAGACAAGGGCTCCTATGACAGGAATCTCACTCACCAGAAGCAGGACAAACATTCCCAGTGCCAGCTCGATCCATGGTTTTGATTCTTTATCCATTTTCATGAGCAAATACTTTCCAAGCCATATACCAGTGAATATCCTTGCAATGTAGAGACCTGCAAATATCAATGCCATGAGTATCAATCCAAGAGGTATGCCTATCACTGTGATAAGTAGCATGAGCGTAAGTATCATGGCTGCTATAAATATTGCAAGACCGATGAGAAATGTTTTTCCTGGTACTTCAGGAGTCTTTGAAACTATATTCTTTATCTGTTCCGGCCAGATCGCTATTCCCAGAAGACCTATCAGCACAAGTGAAAGATATCCTATGAACCATGAAATAATGGAAAATTTGCCATCGTCCTTTTCCTCATATTCTTCTAGAAGGAAGTCAGTCTCTTTTCCTACTGTTCCTGCAGGAACATCTGCACTTTGAGGGCTTCGGTATTTAAGATCGCCAGTGATGTATGCATCTGGCAGTATTACAAGCTGTCCTGTACTCAGGTCAACATTTCCACCAACTGCACCACCGAGTGTAACTTCACCACCTGAACCTGTGACATTTCCCTCCACATCTCCGAGCAGGCTTAGCTGACCTGTTGCAGATGTGAGGTCACCACCAATGGAGCCGGTATTGGATATTTTTGTGTCACCTGAAAGCGATATTAGGTCATCCTGAACGGTTCCATCGATTGTCAGTGTCCCGGCTGCAACCCTGACATCATCACCAACGTTACCTGTTATTGTAACGTCCCCGGCAGCAACTATCAGATCCTGTGTTATATTTCCCTGGACATCTACCTGTCCACCGGCAGCTATAACGTCTCCGATAACTGTTCCCCTGATGATGATATTATTGCCAGCCACTACCACATCATCTTCTATAATATCGTCTATGATTATTGTATCCCCACCTTCAATGGTAGTGAAAGCTGATGCAGGATAACTAAGCACAAAGAAAATTACAAGTAGTTCTAATAAAATCCTAAACTGTGTTCTCATATTAAACTCCCCTTTTAATATTCTGCCCCAAATATGCATTGTATCTAATGGATTAAATGCTTAATTGGGAGTTATTGCTTTCAATGAACAAAAAGGAATCTGGCGATTTTCCAGTCCTTTGTTGAAAAAACACTTATGTACTTTCACCCAAGATTAGTCCTGAACAGGATGAACAGATCAGACTTATTCACTGAACTCCAAAAAAAAGCCAGATACATCTCCAACGATGACCTGAGCCTTGCACGGGCTGCCATAATGGAAGCTGCAGAGAACATTCCTGAACCTTACAAGACGATCTATTCATCTGATTATTTCATTTTCCTTTACGAGAGTTTTCTCAGATTGAAAAGACATGAGCAGATTCAGACTGAAGAAGAAATTGATGCAATGGACTACAGTTCTCTTCTGGATAGCATAAAGGACAAAAACGTTTCTCCAGACAAAAAAAGAGAGGCTTTAACAAGACTCACCAGTCTTGTGCTTGCATATCTGGTCTTCATAGTGAAAGAGCCACTGCATCCTGTAGGAATGCTTTTCCCGGGAGGCGCGAAGATAACTCAGAAAGAACTGGATTGTTATTGTCCGGTCAAGGATAAGCAAGCAGAGACCAATATCTCATTCTGTGAGTTCTGTATCTGTAAGGACAGTTCTGAATTGGGATGAGTGGACAGAATGATTAACTGGAAAAACGGTTGCAGATTGTCAATTTCATGAGAAACATCACGGCTTTTAATTATCGGTATGAAGGAAAAAAGTTTAGCACTTTATTCTTTTTATCTTTTCGGACCGTGCCGGCTTCGCCGGAGCCCTCCGGGATGTTCTTAGCTATTCATGACTTCTGATCAATAAAGTTTGTTGTTCCCTTGTCTTGTGTTTCTGATAGTTCTACAAAAGGTCATTGACAAAAAAACAGTGCAAACATCCGCCGTAGGCGGCACGTACCTTCGCTTCCATTCTGAGGACTATTTAAATAGTTCAGTTATTGAAAAATGCTGAGTTCAAAGTTTCAATTAGAAGGATTCTGCAGAGATGTTTGCTAAAAATGAAAAATAGAAAATAGTGCCTGAACCTCAAGTTCAGGCTTCAAATGAAAGTGCTTTTGTCGGACATGCGGTTATACATCTTCCACATTTTATGCAGTCCGGTTTGCGTTCGTTGGCATGAACTTCAAGTTGCATAGGGCATGATTTGTCACACTTTTTACAGCTGACACATTTCGAGTTATCCATTTGAAGCTGATATCTGGTGCCACCGATTAGGTTCTGTACTGTTCCCATAGGACAGAAAGTACACCAGGTACGGGGGCTTATAGAAATTCCGGCTACAATTGCGATGGAAGTTGTCATAAGACACATGATTACGAACACCATGCCTATCTGATTGATGACACCTTCAGTTGAGAGCAGCCTGTAGCCCATAAATCCCATCATCATTGCAAAGAGAGGTATTCTGATCCAGAAACTCCTGAGGAAGCCAGGTATTTTTTTGTTCCTGGTGATTTTGCCTATCCAGAAGTCATTGAAACTGCCTCTGGGGCAGAGGTTTCCACAGAACCATCTTCCCCTGAAGATACTGGTTATCATGAGAGTTGCAAAGACCACTAGCAGGAAATATCCCAGCAGAGGGAACCAGAGTCCTGCGATAGATACTATTATTACGAGTATACCAAGATGAGGAGTGATTTTTAGCATTATTTCACCCATTATAAATGATGTTTTTAATTTGATTAGTTGAAATTGGTATGTGAAACCCTGTTAGTTTCACTGGTTTTCTTCAGCCCAGGCCTGCAATTCACTGTCTACGCGCTTTACCCAGCTGTTTACTATTTCCATAATAAGCTCGCGAATTTCCTTTTTGCTACGTATCTTGTAGACGAAGAAATATCCGCCTCCGTCCATATTGTTCTGGGAGCGTATGAGGATGTTGCGTTCGTATAGCTTCTTCACGCTTCTCTGAACCGTGGAAAGATTCAGTCCCAGTTCATCGGCAATATGCTCGGTATTGAGCCAGTTCTGTCCAAACTGCAGGAAATGTTTGAGTACCTGTAGATCTGCTTTTGTAAGGTTCAGGCCGCATTTTATTACAGCTTCGATTTCAAATTCCTTGCAGGCGAAGTCGATCATATGACACCTCCATTTTTCAACAGTACTGTATTAAAACGGCAGTATATATAAATGATTTCAAGTACTGCTCATAACTGTAAAAAAACAGAAGTACTAAAAAAAAAGTCGAATGGAAAATTACCTGTATCCGCCTATCAGCCTGTTAATTTCATCACTGCCGATGATGCCCAGTATTTTCATGTCTCCGTCAACAACAGGAAGTGCGGAAATGTTATGTTCTTCCATTTTCTTTGCAGCACTTTCAATATCCTCATTCCCTTTTGCTGTGAGGACATTCTTTGTCATTATTCCACTGAGTGTCTTGCATTTCAACGCCACTGCCTTGGATATATCCCATGAGGTAACAATACCCATCAGTTCATTGGTTTCATTAACCACAGGCAGGTGGGTTATTCCTTTTTCAAACATCACCCTTGCAGTTTCTTCAATGCTGATACCCTGCTTTATTGACACGATATCAGTTTTCATCACATCAGAAACAATAGTGTGTGAAAGGAAATTACCTATCAGGTAACCTAATTGTCCGGATTCGAGCAGAAATGCATCATGTCCGTAATTTGATTCAATCTCCCTGTATGTTGCTTCTTTGTCATTGGCACTTAGTGCAGCTACGATTTCCCTGGACTGGTACGGAGGATACAACCAATCGGAACTGACTGCAATGACAAGAAATTTTGCTTTAACGTCCTTCAGTCCTTCCTTCAGGGAACCGTTCCTGGATAGGTCAAAGTAGTCAAGGGCCTTGGTGATATAAAGATAGGAGTTGGCATCAAACCTCTTGGTAAATGACTGGCCCTGATAATGAAGATAACTCTCGACCTCGAAGTCGAAATCAATATTGAAATCGTAATTCTCCTTGTCCTGCAATCTCCTGCCAAATTTCTCCTGCATAGAATCATCGCTAAGATAGGTGATATGCCCTATCATTCTTGCAAGAGCCAGTCCATGGGTTGGAGAATTTCCCGTGTAATAGTCTCCTTTGTTCCAGTCAGGATCGGATGCGATGGCTATCCTGGCAACTTCATTAAAAGCTATCTGCTGAGGGGAAGAGCGGGATGTAGTTGCAATGGCAATTGCCTTGGATACGGATTCCGGGTAGGATGTAGTCCATTGAAGTACCTGTACTCCTCCCATTGAACCACCGATCACGGCAAAAAGTTTCTGGATGCCAAGATGGTTTACGAGTTCCTTCTGTGCCCTTACAATGTCCCCTATGGTTATTACCGGGAACTCAAGGCCATAAGGATTGCCGGTTTCCGGGTTTATGGAAGACGGGCCTGTTGAACCCTTACACCCTCCCAGTATGTTGGAGCAGATCACAAAAAATTTCCCGGTATCAAGTGCTTTTCCAGGGCCTATGAGCGTGTCCCACCACCCGGGTTTCTTATCACCGGAATGCCATCCGGCAGCATGTGCATCCCCTGTGAGTGCATGGCAGACAAGGATAGCATTGCTCTTGTCTGCGTTCAGGTTGCCATAGGTCTCGTATGCCAGATGCACATCCCGGAGCTTCTCACCATTTTCCAGCACAAGTTCATCAGGCAAGTTGAAATCCTTAGTTTCAACAATGCCTACGTTCTCTTTTTTCATAGTCCCTGCGACCTTTTCAACGCCTGGTCAATATCTGCAATTATATCCTCAACATCTTCAAGCCCGACAGACATTCTGATAAAATCATCGGTAACACCTGTGGATTTTCTTTCTTCCACTGTTAGCTGCTGGTGGGTCGTGGATGCGGGGTGTATGACAAGTGTCTTCGCATCACCGATATTTGCAAGATGTGAGAGCAGTTTCACGTTGTCGATGAACTTCCTGCCTGCTTCAAGACCTCCTTTTATTCCAAATCCAAGGATGGCCCCATATTTACCATGGAGATATTTGTTGGCAAGTTCGTGGCTTGGATGATTCTCAAGTCCCGGATAATTGACCCATTCCACAAGAGGATGAACGTTGAGGAATCTTGCAACTTCGAGTGCATTCTTGCTGTGTCTTTCTACTCTTAAGAGCAATGTCTCAAGTCCCTGTAGGAACTGGAAGGCATTAAAGGGGCTCATTGCAGGTCCGAGGTCGCGGAGCAGATGAACTCTCATCTTGATTATGAAGGCAATGTTTCCAAGTTCCGGGAAATCTCCAAAGGTTTCCCAGTATTTGAGTCCGTGGTAGCTGGGATCTGGTTCTGTGAACTGGGGATACTTGCCGTTGTCCCATTTGAAATTTCCGGAATCTACGATGATACCGCCAATGGAAGTGCCATGTCCTCCCAGGAATTTGGTTGCCGAAAGTACAACAATATCCGCACCATAATCAATTGGTCGTGTGATTCCAATACCTACGGTGTTGTCCACTATGAGCGGAATGCCTGCCTCATGTGCTATCTTTGCAAGCTCCTCCAGGTTGGCCACATCCAGCTTAGGATTACCTATGATTTCTGTGTAGATTGCTTTTGTTTTCTCGTTAATCACTTTTTTGAACTCTTCAGGTTTAGTAGAGTCTACAAACCTTACTTTACGTCCGAGGTCTGGGAATGTATTATTGAATAGCTGGTATGTCCCACCATAGAGGTTGTCAGCGGAAACAATTTCGTCACCCAGCCTGGTAACTCCAAGAGTTGCAAGGGTTATTGCAGACATGCCGGATGAAACAGCTAATGCCCCAACACCGCCCTCAATGGCAGCAACTCTCTTCTCAAGGACATCGGTAGTTGGGTTCATAAGCCTTGTGTAGATGTTACCGAATTCCTTCAAACCAAACAGATTGGCTGCATGGTCTGAATCCTTGAAGGTGTAGGATGCGGTCTGGTAGATCGGTACTGCACGGGAACCTGTTGTAGGGTCCGGTATCTGTCCGGCATGCAGAGCAAGGGTATTGAATCCATATTGTTTCGCGTCCATGTTGTTTCCTCTTGTATTCTCTCATGCACAACTTTGTTGTGATATTAGCTAATGGTCGTCGTTTTATATAAAACATTGCATAATCTGTACGTTTATTATAACCATTGGTTATTTTAATGGGGGTTTTGTGGTTTAGATTTTGTTTTTTAGTACTCCTTATAAAAAAATCCACGCTTCTAAATTGAATAAAGAATAAAAACAGCCAGAAGCTATGAATTAAAATAATGGTATGATACAATTTTCTTTTATGAAGCAAAGGAATTAAGCTAGCAGCGTTTCCATAAATGCGTCTTCCCTGACTTTTGGACTTTTAAGTATCTTTGCAGTTGAATTCAGCTTTTGTACAAGTTTCTTAACAGCAGTTATATGTTCCTTTGTATCAAGTTCTATCTTATTGATGCATACTATTTCTGCGCCTTCTACCTGTTTTTTTGAATACTCTATAAGTTGGTCTGTTTTTATTTCAAATTCAGTTGAATTGATAAGCACTATACTTGGAAGCAGTTCAGTATTTGGAAGTGCCATTCTTTCAATGTCTGCTTTTAGTTTATGTGGAAGCACAGTTTCTTCAGTTTCAATGAAAATCGTATCCGGACTGAATTCTTCCTGTAGTATCAGTAAGTTACTTCTGATGTCCGTATCAAGGGAGCAAGGGATACAAACACTGTTGACTTCCTTTGTCTTAATTCCCAGTCCATCAAGCGTTTTTTCATCATAGTCCACTTCCCCGGTTTCCTGTACAATAACTCCTATTTTCTCTCCCTTTGAATTCAGGTATTTAGCGAGATCAAGGATCATTGTTGTCTTTCCACTATCTGTTGCTCCGCCTATGATGCCTACTTTCATATTGTGAACTCCTTATGCCATCTGAAAACTTAAAAACTGTCAATTGATATTCTCTTACTGTTGCTATATATCGGTAGCTCTTTCCTTTGGATAAACAGGGATTCGAAAAATGAATTTGCTACCCTTCCCTGATTCACCTTCCACCCATATATTTCCACTTTGCATTTTCAGGTATTCTTTGACAAGTGCGAGTCCAAGACCTGCTCCTCCGTATTTTTTGGTGTTGGAGCTATCCACCTGTATAAAGGAATTGAAGATCCGTTCTCTATCTTCTTCTGCAATTCCAATGCCGGTGTCTTCTACGGATACTTCAATTTCTTCATTTTCGACCTTTACATTAACGGTAACGGTTCCTTTTTCAGGTGTGAACTTCAAAGCATTTTCTACCAGATTATAGAGTATTTCTTTAAACTTATCAACATCTGCAGTTATTTCAGTGGTACTTTCGTCAATGTTGACATTGATATTTATCTTCTTTTTTGTGGCCAGTAGTTTTGTACTTCTAATTACTTCCTCAACGTACTCAGCCGGCTCAAAAGCTGAAAATTTGAGTCCCATCCCTTCAGCTTCGATCTGTGCCAGGTCCAGTACATTATTAATTAGATTAAGTAGTTTGTATCCGGCATCATTGATGATCTGCAGGTATTTCTTCTGTTTATCGTCAAGTTCTTTGATGTTTTGGTCTATCAGAACATCTGAGTATCCTATAACTGAATTAAGGGGAGTTCTTAACTCGTGGTTCATGTTAGTCAGAAGACCATTTTTACAGCGGTTTGCCTCTTCAGCAGCTATTCTCGCCAGCAGCATCTGTTCTTCAGTTTTCTTCCTTTCAGTAATATCAACAAGAGTGCCTATGGCTCTATGGCTACCTCTGTTTCCATTGAATGTGGCTCCTTTGGCCAGTATCCATCTCCATTTCCCTGAGCCTGAAAGCATACGTATCTCAAAAGTGAAAGTTTTCTCTTCTTTTATAGAGCTTATAATTTCTGGCAATATGTTCTTCCGGTCTTCCGGATGCAGTAATTTACCCCATATCTCAGGTGACATTGGAAACTCTTGATCTTCATAGCCGAGCACATTATATGAATTCGGACTGAAATAAAACTCATTAAGGTCAAGCTCCCATTCCCAAAAACCATGTTCTGAGACCATCATTGCAAGTTTAAGTCTGTCCTCACTTTCTTTTAAAGCTTCTTCTGCGAGAATTCTCTTGGTTATGTCCCTTGCGTTTCCATGAAAGCCAATGGGAATTCCATCAGTACTGTGTAGTATTTTACCTGTGATCTCGATGGGTACGTTATCTCCGTTTTTATTAAGCATTTCTGCCTGAAAGGTCAGTTCGGTAACATCTGGTGAACTTTCCATTCCGATTTTTGCGTGATCCATTATTTTCATGAAATTCTTTTCGTCACAATGGTCACTTAGTTTCGAGCCGATCCATTCTTCCGGCAGAAAACCAAGTATGGAATAAATCGCAGGATTCACATAAGTGAAAGCCATGTTCATGTCCATTAACCATATGCAATCAAGGGTATTTTCAGCGAGGAGGCGATACTTTTCCTCGCTTTCCTTTAACGCTTCTTGTGATCTCTTTATTTTAGTAATATCTACAAGAGAGCCCATGTAGGCAATTGAGTTGCCTGAAGCATCTTTAATTGTCGTTGTAGATACCCATACAGGAAAAATAGTTCCATCTTTTCTCAGGGCATTTCGTTCACTTTTGAATCCCTTATCTTTTATTATTTCTAATATTTCGCTTCTTTTGTATTTAGTATCAAAGAACTCCTCAACATTCTTTCCAACTACCTCGGCCTTGTTTTCATATCCCCAGATTTTTAAGGCAGTTTCGTTCGCATAGCTTATCCTGCCGTCCAGCTCCAAAAGTGCAATACCATCAACATTGCATTCTATGGCCTGGTCTTTTATTCGAAGCTCTTCTTCTGCCTTTACTCGTTTAGTAATGTCAAGCGTGTACCCTACCATCCCTGAAGCCTGTCCGGTTATATCTTTAATCAGCCAGAGGTATAAAGAACCAATGAATGATTCTCCACTCTTACGTTTCAAACTGACCTGCGTCTGATGATATCCATTTAAAAGAAGCGGTTCTATTATATCCTTGTTCAGAATGTCAAGATAAGTATCATGGTAAAGCAGGGATATATGCTGACCCAAAGCTTCTTCTGAAGTAAAACCAAAGGTTCTTTTAGCCCCCTTGTTCCAGCTTGTTATAATTCCTTCCATGTCAGTCGAAATAATTGAATAAGGAGATTGCTCAATTATTTTCGACATAAATTCCAGAGATTCAGTTGCCTGCTTATTTTCAAGGAGCACACTTTTTTTCTTTATGGCTTCTTTTATGGCACTGGGCAGTCTACTGATACGCTCTTTTAGTACGTAATCAGTTGCTCCTGCTTTTATGCTATCCACGGCAATTTCTTCATTTATGAATCCCGTTAGAATTATGAACGGAACAGTGTTATCATATGTAAGCGAGTATTCAAGTGCCCGCATCCCATCAAATTCAGGAAGTAAATAATCAGAAATTATGATGTCCGGTTCAAATTCATATAAACCTTGTAAGAATTCAGTTTCGTTCTGTGCTAAGTATGTCTCAAATCGGATTCCATAATCCTTTATTTTCCTCTTAGCTAATTCCAGATCTTCAGGCATGTCTTCAACAAACAATATCTTCAATACCTGATTTTCTGTCATTTGATTCCCCATTTCAACCAAATTTTTTAGAAACTATAAAGTCAAAACCCTTTCAAAGCCACCACTTTCAATTTGGAGTTTGACATCAATCTCAAATTGCTAAATTACTGTCTAATTGATTACGTAATTGTTACTAAAAACATTATTTGACTTAATAACTAATAAACATAGGTGTCAATAGTTATAAATTCAACATAAAAACAAAAAATGTACGGCTATATCAAGATTAACCCTTTGGTGAAGAGGGTCAATTTGTAGTATGACCCCCCCTAATTTCAATGTAAAATGCACAACATTATGCATCACTTTCCTGTTGTTGCAGTTTCTTCATTTCTTTTATCTCTTTTATTCTCCTTAGTATAACTTCTCCAAGGAAAATAATAAGAGCTGCAAGCAGGAAGTATATCTTCTGACTTACATTGTCACGTACAAGTTTTTCAGATTTACCCTGTGCTTCTTCGAACAAATTAGCCCTTGCTTCATTTGGAGAAAAGGTATTTCCTCCATATGCTTTGATAAGTGCGGGAAGGTCCTCGTTCAGTCCCACATCACGGTATTCAAGTGCATAGTTCACTGCCACCGGATATCCAGAAAGGTCATGGAGACCAATTGGACTGGGGTCGATAACGGCTTCATATACATTATTCCCTGTGAGTGAGAGGTCAAGTGCATCGCCGTCCAGCTTCAGGGTGGGAATACCTTCATCATACATTGTCAGTTCGATTGTAACTGGTGTACCATACCATGTGTCTGGTGCATCTACAACAGCTCCGGTCTCTTCCCTTGGATTACCGATTGCCCAGTTCACAGTTGAGGACATCAGCTTTGAATTGTTATCCGAGTACAACTGTGTGGCCCACATATTATCTCCTCCCTGTCCGTTATCGGTTGACAAGGCAGCAACTCTTCCAAGCCCGTATCTCCATGTGGTCAGTACCGGTTTTCCGGTGCTTGTAATAATAAGCCTGTCAGCTCCGGCTTTTGGAGTGACATCATTGTACCCTGTGATACTGCCATTTATTTCGATGTTTCTGGTGATGAAATGTTTGGTATTGTATTTGACCAGAGGAAAAACTCCGACATCCAGATTATCAGGGCTTTCAGATGATGTGTCACTTTCATCAAAATAAATATCATCTACAAGCTGTCCTTTTTCAAGATAAATTGTTTTTCCTTCAACATTCTCCATTAATAAATCTGCATAATAATTACTTTTGTCATCTTTAAGGTATGATTGTCCCGGGTCGCCGGAATTGATTTTTATAAAGTAAAAGCTAATTCCCTTGTCATGTATTTTTTTAGCAACTTGCAACGTTTCATCATATGTCTGTCCGAAGGCACCATCTGATAGTATTATAATATCCAGTTTTCCTTCTTCTCCTTCAAGCCAGCTATCAGCTACATTTAATCCTTCATGCAAAAGAGTAGCACCACTACCGCCGCCAGCTATCAGGTTTTTGAGCTCTTCTTCAAGTTTCTGTGCATTTGATTGAGTTCCAAGATAAACCAGTCCATTGGATATGTCAGTACCTTTACCACCAAAAGTTACAACTCCTGCATACGAATCCTTGAAGTTTTTATTATTTAGGATTAAAATGGCATTTGATATAATATAGTCATAAGTTTCATAATCGACTGAGCTATGTGAATTGTCAAGCAGCAAGACTATATTTCTGCCACCACTCCAATCCGTAGGTTTTGAGAGCACTGGTAATATCTCTTCTATAGGGGAATCGAGATAATCTCCATAATTATAGGCGCGTTCTCCTCCTACCACGACAATACCTCTTCCTTCATTGAGATAATCTTTCAGCTCTTCGACCTCGGATTTAGTGAATGTGTTTGCATGAGTGTTATCGAGGATTATTGCCTTCTTATCGTCGATATTATCAAGTTCTCCGGAAGTTGATACATCATAGAGATTTAACAATATGTCTGCAAGCGGAGAATTGGTTTCAAGACCTATGGCGCGAATAGTAGGTTTCGGGACAACATATACAGATTTATAATATTGATTGTTGATCGTGTCAACGTCAAAGCCGGAAGGTATGATAATAGCCTTTAATGTGTGTGCACCTGGTTTGTCGAATATCACCTTTGTCACAGGTATACTTTTCTCACGGGTGGTTTGTATAATCGGTCCGCTCCTTTCCAGATTGTCATCAATATAGAGTTCATAGCTATACGTTATTTCCTGTTCCATTGCCTGAGATACAACGATATTGAACTGGTTCTCGTTCCTGAGAATTATGGTCTTATCGCCTTCTATCTGAACGGTCAGGTCATTCTCTTCCAATTCTGGTTGGACATAGTAAACAGTAGTGCCAGTTTCCTTTGCAAATTGCAGTGCATCTTCCAGTTCTTCGCCTGTGTTACTGTTACCGTCAGTGACCAGTACTATCTGGTTATCTCCGGTGGAATACTGCATAACGGTATCTCCAAGTGCAGTATTATCTCCTGTGAGTCGAACAATTGATGCAGATGTCCTGGCGCTTAGAGCTTCATATAGCTTAGCTGCCGTACCGTTTTCGAATAATTCCATGCTGGCAGTTTCATCCGAGATTATCACAAGGTCTGGATTGTCATCTGTCGTTACTCTTGGTACGAGTGTAAAAGGTGATGCAAGAGCAACTATGAGCAGTGTGGCAACAACTATACGTGAAATAATAAGTCCTTTCTTTGTTCCTTTTTTCAGGAGATAGAAACCTGCAATAAGGGCAGGGATAATCAGCCAGAGCATCTCCGGATTCTCAAGCCTGACCATCAGAGCTCACCTCTTTTTCTTATTATAAGGAGTTCAAGTACAACAAGGATAAAAACAATGATTATCATATAAATGTCCAGATAGTTCTTTGCAGTATAGGAGCTGGAACGCACTATTTCAGGTCCTTCCTGTACCTGTGAGCGTTCTATAACGTCTTCTTCAATAGTAGTGTCAGATTCCCTGTCATTATACAGGTTAACAGCGATTTCCTTTCCTGCTACCTGATAGGTGCCGGTCTCATCATAAAGGACACGGCTAACGGTTTGGGTACCATTTGGAGTTTGAATATCCTGTTCTTTCGCCAGTGCTGAGATGGTTCCTGTCTTTAGATTATAATCCTGTACACTGCCGGTTCCTCCAAGCCATCCTGCCAGCTTGAACCAGAACACCGGATACTCCGGTTTATTATAGAAATTATTCCAGGCGTCTTCGCCTGTGATATCATTAATGCCAAGATACACAACAGTTCCATCCCCTACAGAATCGTATGCTAGCAGAGGTATATTGTCGTCAGTAGCTACAAGAGTGGTGGAATCGATCCTTGAGCTGACATTAAGGAAGCGATACATAGCAACTTCCTCGTATTTTATATCCTCGCTAAGTCGCGTTTCCTGAACAACTTCAAGGGTTACACCATAATCTGAATCTTCTATGGAAGCAGGTATTACCGGAAGAATTTCCTGCAATTCAATTTTAGCATTTTGAGATGAAAGTGCTTCACTGGCAATGAAAACAGCTCTTCCTCCACCACTGAGATAATTATCAAGGGTTGCTATTTCATTACTTGCGAGTGGCCTTTCCTTATTGGCAATTACTACCATGCTGTATTTGGACAGGTCTTCAGGCACGCCTTCAATCTGGTTGAGCTTAATGTTCGGTATCAACGATAGTGCTACCTGTGAGGGAAGATTATCGACATCTGTTACAAAGAGTAGCTGTCTGTCAGATATTCTCGGTATGGATATGTAGGCAGTGTTATCGGCCATGAGGCTGTCATCATCTGCTATTGCCACTTCTGTAATACCTGTTCCAAGATTTGTTAGCTGGAATTGTTTTGTGGAGTGTGCAGGGATATTAAGTGAAACATCATTGCTTTTGCCATTGTCAAGATTCTTTATCTCAAGATCAACGACCTGCCTGCTGTTCATATAATTCTTAACAACACCCGTATAGGTATAACTATTATCTACAGCCTCAATGCTACCCTGAATGAACCCTATATTATCAGTTTCTCTGCCAACAAGGACAAACTGCACAGTAAGCCCGTATGATTCTGCCAGATTCATGGCATTGACCGGGTCATCACCATTCCAGTTAGTAAAATCGGATACTACGACAATATTGCCTCCCTCATCAGAGAGCAATCTCATGCCAGCTGAAATGGCACTTGAAAGGTCTGCAACAGTTGCTTTTGCTTTAAGCGTGTCAAGCGTGTCATAGGTTGCCTGCGAACTTTCACTTTCAAGTATTGTAACAGGAGTGCTCTGTGCAAGTATGATGCTGTTCTTCTTGCTCACGTAACCTTCAGCTTTTGATATTGCCTCGCTGAACCTGTTGTCAGTCTGCATGCTTGCGGAAGAGTCTATTATGATGACTGTGTGTTCTCCGCTCAGGGGTTCCTGTGTCTCTATAAATGGTGCTGCCGCTGCCAGGGCAAGCAATATCAACACAAGCAACTGGATCAGGAAAAGAGGGTCCTTGATAAGTTTGGTAATGGAAGTGTAGAAACGTTTTTTCTCTTCCTGTACCTTCATCAAGAACATCAGTGAAGGAACCATCACCTGCAATGGTTTCGGGCGAAGCAGGTAAAGAATTATCAGGGGAATTACGCTTAAAAGGGCGATAAGTGCAAGAGGAGTCTCAAAGGGCATTACCATCTCCTCCTGCTGATAGTGTTAAGGAATGCATCGAAGATCGGTATGTCGGATGTGAACGTGTAGAACTCGGCTCCAACCTTGCCACAGTTATCCTTGATCTGGTTTATGTGGCTTGTGAGTTTTTCCTGATACTCAGTTTTCAGGTCTTCACTTATATATGTGTCAAGCTTAACTCCAGATTCAAGGTCTACAAGTCGACTATGGCCATGAATAGTAAGGGCGCTCTCTGTTCTGTCAAGCACCTGTACAAGGATAAGGTCGTGATATGAAAAACGATTGATAGCAGACTCTATTGCTGTGAAGTCATCAAGAAAATCAGAGATAATTATGATAAGGGATCTTGATTTGATGGCTTTTCCGTACAGGATCGTACATTCATCAATAGCTGTTTTTCCACCAGCTTTAGCTGTTTCGAGCCGCTCGATAGCACGTAACAGGTATTTTCTTCCTCTCCTGGGTTTTGTAATGTCCACATTCTCTGCAAATGTTGATATCGCAAACTTGTCATTATCCTTTGTTACCAGGTATGCAAAGCCTGCCGCAAGCATAGTAGCGTATTCAAACTTGGTGGTATCTTCACTTGCATAGTCCATACTATTGCTGGCATCCAGTAAAATGTGGGTAGTAAGGGATTTGTCCTCTTCGAACTGGCGTACGTAGAGTTTTTCTGATCTTGCATAGGCCTTCCAGTCTATGGATTTGAGTTCATCACCCTGATTGTACTCCCTGTAACCGACCGTATCAAGTCCCCTGCCACTATGGATTGATCGCCTGCTGCCGGCATATGCGGTAGATACCTTTTTCCTTACCATGAAGGTAAAGCGGTCAAGCTGCCTGAAGAAATCGACGTCGATGGTATGTTTTTTATTGTTCATTGCCTGCTTCTCGGATTAACCTGTTCCGTTCTGGCCGCTTACTTACTTCGTTTTCTCAAGGATATTCCTGATTACCTGATCCGTGGTGATTCCCTTCCTCTCGGATTCGAAGGTAAGTATCATCCTGTGTCTTAAGACCGGATAGGCCATTGCATCGATATCCTCGTTGCTGACAAAGTTCCTTCCCTTGATTAGTGCCCGTGCCTTTGCGGCAAGAATCAGGCCGATAGATGCCCTGGGAGATGCACCGTACTCAATGAACTCGTTTTTGATACGTGTGGTCATGACTATCTTAATAGCGCGGTTCTTGATATCATCTGCAACAGGCATGTCTCTTGTAAGCCTCTGCAGGTCTAGAAGTGTGTTCTTGTTGACTACCTTGCCAACAGTAGGCATCACAGAGCGGGTATAGCGGTTCACGATCTCTATTTCGTCTTCGTATTTGGGATAGTCTACGAGTATCTTGAGCAGGAACCTGTCAAGTTGTGCCTCAGGAAGCGGGAAGGTACCTTCCATCTCAATCGGATTCTGTGTTGCAAGAATAAAGAATGGCTGTTCAAGCAGGAAAGTATCATTTCCTACGGTAATCTGCTTTTCCTGCATGGCCTCAAGCAGGGCAGACTGTGTTTTTGGTGATGCACGGTTGATCTCATCGGCAAGCACGATATTTGCAAAAATGGGTCCGGGCTCGAACTTGAACTGCTTGTGTCCGTCGCTTTCTTCTATGATGTGGGTTCCCGTGATATCTGCAGGCATAAGGTCAGGAGTACATTGTATCCTGCTGAAGTTTAAGTCCATTGCCTTTGATATCGTAGAAATAGTCAGGGTCTTTCCAAGTCCCGGATTACTCTCTACAAGTGCATGTCCGTTGCAAAGTACTGCTATGACTATCTGTTCTACCGTATCGTCCTGGCCGACAACTACCTTTCCAATCTCATTAAAAAGAGTAGCAAACATATCTCCCGCAACTTTGTATGTCTGCGTAATATCCCTCGAATTCAGGTCACTAGCCATTTGTTCTCTCCTTTATCTTAGTCCTATGAATGTAAATTATAAATGTAATGTTCAGTTTTTAGCCATCTCTTCAAAATAAGATTTGATAACACTTTCATATCCTTCAGGAAGCTCTTCATAATATGCCTGGGATGAAATGATGCTTATTTCGTAGGGTGATGACTGGTCAAAGTCCTCATCAGCTTCTTCTGCTTCTTGCTGGTTTGAGAAACCTGTTCCTGTTCCAGGTGGAAGTGTCAGGTCGACTTCAGTTCCCTCTACAACAATGATTGCAGTCTCTCCGGTCAGGTTTTCATTACCAGAATCACCAGTGTCACTGGTCTGGTCGTCGATATCATAAAGGTCGTCAGGTGTGTTGTCATCATCTGGCAGAAGCCCCGCATCTTCCAGAAGTTTTTCAAAATCATCCGGACCAACACCTGTACGAATGTCATTCGACATGATGATACCAAGTGTTGAAGCAGAGATAAGTATCAGCACCAAGCCTAGTGTAAGCCGTCTTCTTCTTAGAAAAGCTGAAGACTGAACTTTTGAAATGCCTGAGGATACTATATTTAACAGGTCCTTCACTATTATGTTGTCAGTATCCCTGTTATCGTATGCAGTACGTAGTTTTTCCTGCAGGTTTGGATACTTTTCTTCTACTACTAGTAAAATACCGGTCCTGTCATCACGTCTGTGTATCAGGAAGGTCAATATCAAAGCCAGAAATGCGGAAATAAATGCCAGTGCGACAGTTTCAAATGCAATGCTTATACCTGCGAAATCGTAACTTGTTCCTGCCCTTACTTCAAAAGTACTCATCATGGCAAATGCTTTATCCATACTTAACAGGAACAGCAGGGTAAAAAGCACCAGTGAAATTGTCAGGAAATCTATTAGCTTATAGGCCCTGCGGTATTTTTTTAGGGCAGCTTCCTGTTTTTTTACGAAATCCCTGATATCCATGGTGGCACCGTTTATTTTATTCAGTAGATAATGATTATTTGTTCATCTAATTGGATTCACAATAAGAATCAAATTTAGGATATGATCCAAGTATTTTTAACATTGCTACGTTGGACTTTATATTAAACATTGCATGTTTTATAATAGTATCGTTTATATTTCCCTCAAAATCAATATAGAAAACATAGTCACCAAGTACTTTTTTAGAAGGTCTCGATTCAATCCTTGTCAAATTGATATCGTACCTGGCAAATTCACCCAGTATGGCATAAAGAGCACCCGGGCGGTCACGGTCAAGATAGACTATTATAGATGTTTTATACAGGCCATCTTGCTTTTGTTCATCTGAATATTTTTTAACATTTTCAGGAACATTATTTGTCGTAATTATTACAAAACGGGTATGATTGTGCTTCCTGTCCTGAATATTTGGCATGACAATATTAAGGTCATACATGTCAGCAGTTTCAGGTGATGCAATAGCTGCCATCTCTTCAAATTCAGTGGCAAGTTTTGCTGCATGAGATGTACTTCCTGTGGTTCTCAGCTCAACGGCAGGAAATTGATCTTTCAAAAATTGGCGACATTGTCCCAGACCCTGTGGATGTGAAAGTATAATCCTGATATCTTCTTTTTTACCTCTGGACAGCAGGCAGTGTTCTATAGTGACTATCGCCTCACCAATAATATGTACACCATGCTCAAGAAGCAGGTCAAGTGTAACTCCTACGGAACCTTCAATAGAATTTTCCAGAGGCACTACTCCGATATCACATGCTTCGCTTTCCAGAAGAATGAATACATCCTGTATATCTGCACAATATTCCAGAATATGCTCTTCATTGCTACTGTTCTCTTGTATCCACTGTTTTGCAGCTTTTTCGGTATAGGTTCCTTTAGGACCAAGTACGCCAATTATCATTATGTTCTCCAATGGCAATAATATAGAAAAATCTTATTATTGCTGTTTTTTCAGTATGTTCTCGATCATTTTTTCCACATTGCTGTGAAGGTCGGCAAGTTCAACTACATCTTTTTCCGTATTTAGCATGCCTTCCACGTCCACATCCTTGTTTTCATCACTCATGGCAGTGATGTCCGGAAGGGTTTTTAGCTCCTGTACAAGAGTTTTAATGCCTTCTTCTTTTAGAGCTAACAGAGTAAGTTGCTCTTTTATATCATTCCTGGCGTTCTCGTCATTAATTTGCTTGAGTTTTTCTTCCATGTCCTTTCTGCGCGGAGCCAGGTTTTCTGAAGTAATGTATATTCTGTCAAGCATTTGTGCTGTGATGGCCTTATCAAAGATTATTTCCTCTGTTTTGAACTCAGGCACAATTTCAAGCTCAGAGTCGATCTTAATTGCTTTAGTCTTTGTTTCCTTTGGTGGTAGGCACACATAGTCTTCGCTGAATACTCTCTGGTTCATGTAAGTGGGAGAAACGATCTCTATTTCAGAATCATGTAGTGTATCCATGACGTTCTTTTTAAAGTCAGACCTTGCTGTAATGAGGCCCTCGATATCCTTAAGCAGTCCTCCAACTTTATATGTTATTGAAAAATCCCCAAGCTTTTCAATGTGGACAAATGAATTTTCAAGACCTGTTATCTCAGCTGCTTTTAAGAGGTCCTTTTCTATGTCCTTTCGGGGTATATTGTATCCCAATGATACGCTGGTAGTGATAATAGTCCCTGATGATCTAATGGTTTTCAGGGGGTTGGAAACAAGTTTTGCATTTGGGATTGTTATAAGGTCCCTGTCCATGGACTGCACTTGAGTGTGCAGGAAGTACATTTCGGTAACTCTTCCAAAAGTATCATCGATTTTAATATAGTCCCCTACTCTAAAAGGATTTATAAGCCTGAGCATAATGCCGGCCATGGCGTTTGTCACAAAAGTGGTGGATGAAAATGTGATTATGGCACCGATTACCAGTCCTAAAAAGGTAAGTATCAGATTCTTGTCTTCAACAGAAATCGGAAGGGTGAAAATAATGAATAGCATTCCAATGACTAGAATTACAACAAAAATAAGTTGCTGTATCACTTTTTCCCTTGAAAATAACTTTCTTTTCCTGAACAGGAAATCAAATAGCAGGACAAGTGAAATTGTTACGATCAGTGAAATGATACTTGGTATGAATTGCTCTATATCCACTTTAACTCTCCCAACTGGTAATTTTCACTTCTGACTGATAAATGATATCTTATCATATATATAGAGTAGATGATATTTATGATTAATTTAAATTTGAATTTAAACTTAAATTCAAGAGGATTTCGATATTCCCTCATTTTAGATCATTAAAGTATTCAAACTCAATTATATCCTCTCATTTTTTATCATTTTGTTTATTTCTCTTCATTAATCCTTATTTTTAGTATAGCTTCCGCTATCCTAAATTACTCCTTTGGTTTTTAGTGTCCTCAATTGATGCAGATTAAAACAAAAAGCTGTCATCAACATTTTTGCATTCACTCTTTCTACAGTTGTAACAAGAACCTTTCTGGTTTTAAATATTTCTTTTGTCACTGCATACACTCTTTCGCAAGGGACTCTTTTCACACTTATTCTTTCATTTCTGAGGATATCCATTATTCCTAAAGGATGTCCTCTTACAGCTCGTTGCATTGTTGCTGCAAAACCTTTTGCTATTGCTCCAAAATATCCTTTATCTCTATACACCACTTCACCCTTTTCAGACAGATCAACCTGTGAATCGTGAAGTGATGCAGTTGTTGTCTCAAATCTTCTGATTAGTTCATAATCCTTATCAATAATTGTATGAAGTTTGTATCCAAAGTGAGATTTACCATTTTTCTTAGTCCAGGTTCCATCTTTGCTTCTTCTTGTTTTCGCATCTTTTCCTCTGAGTACATCTGCTTTTGCATGTCCTGGATCTGAGTGAATAAAAGTTGCATCCTGGATCATTCCTTTTTTAATCTTCAAACCAAGAGCATCAAGCTGATTCTGCATTTCATCCCACACCGCTTTTTCTTTACCATTGTCGATAATTCTCTTCCTGAATGACCAGACAGTTGTACTGTCTGGTACATATTCAGGAAATCCCAGGAATTTCCTAAAGGATATCCTGTCAATACACTGCTTTTCAAGCTCAGCATCAGAAAGACCATGCCATTGTTGCAGAACAAGCATCTTGAACATTACAATAACATCAGCTTCAGGCCGTCCGCCTGAAGCTGTTCTGTTTATGTACATTGACTCCAGAATAGGGCGAAAAGGCTTCCAATCTACTAAATATTCAATTTCAGCAAGCTTATCTCCGACAGATTGGAGACGCTTATATTCTTCATTTAAGGCAAAATCAGTAAAAGAATCCATAATAGTAAATTTGCTTTGCTATTATTTAAATTTTATTAAATTGTATGAGTATTGATGGTAGTTTATCGAAATCCTCTCAAGCTTAAATTCAAGCAAACTCATATCAGTAAGTCTGTTTATCATCCTTTTCAGACCACTGCCTGAGCAACTTAAGGGCTTCCTCCCTCTCAATATTAATCAGCTTTATTCCACTATCCTGACTTTCTCCCCGAATATACTCATAAAAAAGATTGTCATCAAAACCAATAAGGGCAACATCTTCTTTATCGGAACCATAATAAACTGTTTTTATCCTTGCCCAGAAAATAGCCGCAAGGCACATAGGACAGGGTTGGGATGTGGTGTATATTTCGCACTCGGAAAGGTCGAATTTCCCGAGAGCAGCTGAAGCCTGCCTGATGGCAAGTACTTCTGCGTGAGCCGTTGGATCATTGCTTCTCAACACTTCATTGTGGGTCCTGGATAATACCTTGCCGTCCTTCACGATAATCGCCCCGAATGGTCCTCCGTGATCGTGTTCCATACCGTGACGTGCTTCTTCTATGGCCATTTGCATAAAGGCGTTCATGAGGCAGTATTATAATTTGTGGGCTTTAAGTGCAGTGGTGGGTGTGAAGTCTTGGCATAAAAGCAAGTATCCGAGTTCAATATTCCTATTCAATTTCCAAAACTCACCATAAACCTATTTATTCAATAGTGCGCTTGACAGTATAAGATTAAAAGGTGTAAAAAATGCAGTTGAAAGTACAGCCAATTGATATCAAAGTCGGCAAGTATAAAGTGGTTATGAACACCATCGATGCAAAAGAGCTGGGAGTCTATGAAGGAGACCGGGTCAGGATAAGGGATCATGTGACTCTTACTGCTATCGTTGACTTTACAGAAGACATGATATCTCCCGGCATGATCGGGCTGTACCATGAGGTGCAGGAGCAGCTTCAGCGGGAATGGACAGAGATGGTAGAGGTTGAAGCTGCAGAGAAACCTAAATCCGCCCGTATCATCAGGAAAGTTATGGACGGTATGAAACTTGAAAGGGATGAGATAAACGAGCTGGTGAGGGACATCGTTGAGGAAAATCTTAGTGATATAGAGCTTGCCGCCTTTTTGACTGCAACTTACATTAAAGACCTTTCAGAGGATGAGACCGAATGGCTTACAAGAGCCATGATAGACACCGGTGAAAGATTAGAGTTCAGCACATCACCAATCATGGATAAGCATTCCATTGGCGGCGTACCTGGCAATAAAATTTCCCTGCTCATAGTACCTATTGTCGCTGCAAATGGCCTGCTCATTCCCAAAACAAGTTCCCGTGCAATTACAGGTGCCGGAGGGACTGCGGATCTCATGGAGATTCTGGCGCCGGTGGAATTCTCTGCCCGGCAGATAAAGGACATGACCGAGAAGGTAGGTGGCGTTATTGTGTGGGGCGGTGCAACAAATATAGCACCGGCAGATGATAAGCTTATTAAAGTAGAATACCCGCTTTCAATTGATCCTCACTGCCAGTTGCTGGCTTCTATTATGGCAAAGAAAGGCGCTGTAGGTGCCCAGAAAGTTGTAATGGATATTCCCACGGGTTCAGGTACAAAAATACCTGACGTTAAGGCTGGCAGGAAACTTGCGAGGGACCTTATAAACCTTGGAGAGCGTCTTGGTATGGATGTGGACTGTGCTCTTACTTATGGTTCGTCCCCGGTAGGCAGGACAGTGGGTCCGGCGCTGGAAGTTATTGAAGCTTTGAAGGTCCTTGAAACCATGGAAGGTCCTAACAGCCTCATTGAAAAAAGTGTAATCCTTGCAGGAATGCTGCTTGAGATGGGTGGTGCCGCTTCCAGAGGACAGGGAAGAGATCTTGCCCTTGAAACCCTGAAAAACGGTAAAGCTCTTGCAAAGATGAAGGAAATTATTGAGATTCAGGGAGGTAATCCCGATGTCACTTATAAGGATATTGCACTAGGTGAATTCACTGCAGAAATCAAGGCTCCTGCAAATGGTTATGTTATTGAGTTCTATAATAAGCGCATTGTACAGGCTGCAAGGTTTGCCGGCGCACCTAACGATAAGGGTTCAGGAGTCCTGATACACAAAAAGCGTGGTGAACTTGTAGAAAAGGACCAGTCTGTGCTAACTATTTATGCTGAGAAGAAGGAAAAACTCGAAGAAGCTGTTAAGTATTGCAGGGAGTATCCTCCAATATTCGTAGAGGGAATGCTTATTGAAAAAGTGGCAGATGTTACAGAAGTCTGATATCTATGCCTGAAAAGAATAGTCATTTTAAGGCTTGGCCATCGTCCGGTGCGTGACAAAAGGATTACTACCCATGTGGGTCTCACTGCCAGAGCCTTTGGTGCGGAGGGTATGTTACTGGCATCTGACGACCCGAAGCTTACAGACAATATATGTGATGTTGGAAAAAGGTGGGGCGGGGATTTCTATGTCAGGAATAACGTTAACTGGAAGACAGAGATCCGAAAATGGAAGGAAGAGGGAGGAAAAGTATGTCACCTGTCCATGTACGGAGTAAACCTGCCGGATGCGGTTTCGGACATAAGCGAATGCGAAAACCTGATGATCGTTGTGGGTGCCGAAAAGGTTCCTTTTGAGATATATGAGCTTGCGGACTGGAACGTTGCTGTCGGGAACCAGCCTCATTCCGAGGTAGCCGCTGTTGCTGTCACCCTGGACCGGATAGCTAAAAGTGACCCATTGAGAAATGAATTTGAAGGTGGGGAACTAACAATAGTTCCTGAGAGATGTGGTAAGCAGGTTATCGATAATCGACAATATGATTTGTCCAATTAGGTTTTATTCAGGGTCCCTTTTGACATCGGGTCCCCTGTATATCCTTCTTCTTTCATAATCACCATATCCGCGGTGCTTTTGGTCCCCTTTTTTCTGAAGTTGTTTTTCAAATAACTCCTCGAGTTCATCTTCACCGATATCATTATTTTTCATTTCATCTTCTGCTGGCATGTGATCACAGGCTCTCAGATGGTTTTGATAAGGGGGTCATGGTCTATGAATTCCACATCGAGTTTCAATTTTTCTGCAAGTCTTGGACAAAGGTCCTGCATACCCGGATTTTCCGTGGCATAATGTGTTGCATCCACAAGAAGCATGTCACTGAACGAGCGTATTATATCGTGTTTAATTTCCGATGATACATAAGCATCTGCACCGTATTCTCTTGCTGTTTCAATATACTCTGACCTGAAACCACTGCCTCCGAAAACCATTACTTTCTTTATTTCTTCTTTGTTGCCTGTATATTGTATGTGTGTGTTAAGGCTCTTTGAAACATGGTTAGCAAAAGTCTCTATTGAACATGGAGTAATTGTTCCTATTCTGCCAATGGGAGTTTCCTTTATGTCTGATAGGCCCAGCCTGTTTGCAAGAGCATCATTTATGCCACCTTTTGCTTTATCAAAATTCGTGTGCATGGAATATAGTGATATTCCATTGTCAATTGCTATTTTGAGGCTGTCTGCCAGTTTTTTGTCAATACAGTTGATGGGGTGGAAAATAAGTGTATGGTGTGTGATGAGTAAGTCTGCACCTATCTTGGTAGCTCTGTTAAGTACATATTCGGTAGGGTCCAGGGCAACAGTTATCTTACTAACATCATTTTCAAGGTCAAGTGTAAGCCCTATTTTACTGATATCGAAATCTTCCGCAAGTTCGGGAGGTGCTATTTCTTCGAGAATGGGAATAATCTGTTTTAATTGCATAGAACAGGAATAATTTTGAATCAATTTGAACCTGTCGGAAAATAATTACATAATTCTCACACTAATTATTCGTTTCATTTTATTTTATAGATGTTTATACAATCGAAGCATTCAAATAGGTGAAATGTATATTTATATATAAATAATATATTATATCAGAATAATAAATATTAGAGGGTAGCTCATGAGGATAAAGACAGGCATAGAAGGTTTTGATGAAGTCGTGCAGGGCGGACTACTCGCTGAGCGCGTTTATCTTGTTAGTGGTCCTCCGGGAAGTGGCAAGACCACTTTCTGTGTGCAGTATCTTGCGCATGGAGCAACACATGGGGAAGTAGGATTATATGCAACGTTGCTTGAATGTCCTCAGAACATTATCGACGATATGTCCAATTTTTCTCTAAACATTCCCGCACTCATAAAAGGGCAAAAACTTCTCTTTGCGGATCTTGGTCCAAGGATGGAATACGGATACATGGATGAACTTAATGAGTTCATCACTCCGGATTACAACGTAGGCAGGGCATCCATCGAAAGTGAGGCTCCTTCGCCTTCAATGGTTTTCAAGGAGATTGCGGCATATGTTTCCGAATATGATGTAAAAAGGCTTGTTATTGATTCTGTTTCAGCTATAAGATTTACTACAAAAGATCTTTCTCTGCAGGAAAAAGAAATGAGCCGGTTCATACGTAATCTCAAAAAACTCGGCTGCACTACAATACTTATTTCCGAGATGACAGATCCACGAGCATATTCTACGGAACAGTTTGCTGCACACGGTGTCATTTTCATGCACAATTTCCTGTATGATAAGACCATGACACGTGCCATACAGGTGATCAAGATGAGCGGTACAAGACATGATTGTAATATGCGTGCAGTCAATTTCACTGAAAATGGGACTTGTAGTTACTGATCTTATTGAATGATGGTGTTTGCGAATGGTACGATTCTTTGCGAAAAAAGAAGAGAAAACCCAGCTTACTGATTCCGAGGTAGCTGAACTCTCTAAAAATGCCTATAATCTTGGTTTTGAAGTAGGCTACCATAAACACTCAGAACTTGGATGGGTCAGTGAACAGTACTCTATGCTTGAGGATCTCTCTAAAGAGTCAGGTCTCGGTAGTCTTGTGAATGAGAACTACAAGAAAGGAAAAGATGACGGCGTCAAAGCAAAAGAAAGGGATATGAACGCCGGTCTTTCTAAAAAAGAAGCTGAAAAAAAGCGCAATGAATCCAAAGTTGATTATAATGCTTTCAACCAGGATCACCAGGAAAGGCTAATTGAATCAGGGTTCAGGAGTTCTCTGGTGACCGTTGATCATGCTTTTGGCATGATTAGCCAACCTTCATTTATGAATCTTCCAGAATCGACTTCCAGAACCAGAGCTCTTGACCGACCTTCCCAATTGCAAGGATTTAAATCCTTGTCCCCTAAAAACAAATAATTTTCATTAATCTATATCTGGTATTTTTATGTTAGCAAAAGAAGTTTTCTCTCTGTTGTTTATTGTTTTGATTTTGTTTAGTTCATCTGCAATGGCATACGAACTGGATGATATCGAATGGAGTGATAGTACTGATGCAAGTGGAACCCTTAATTGGGGCGGTACATTAACATCAAGTGACTATACCATAAAAGCTGAAGATTTCAATGAAGATGGTTTTGTAAGTATCGGCATTTATCGTGATGGTCAACTGCAAAAGAAATCTCCTGCACGTGCAGGCGAAGGATTTGAATTCCTCGATACTGAAAAAGGAGATGATCTGCGTATCTTTGTAAAGTCTGTAACTCTCAACCTCGATGAATGGACAGGTAATATGGAAAACCCCAAAACAGCTATAGAGGTTTATGAAAGGGGCATACCTGAGATGGACATTTCAATTGAACCTGAAAAGGATACATATGATCCACGAACTGTTTCCCATCAAACTATAGTCACAACAATTGGTATCGAGAACGAAGGTGATGCCAAAGCATACAATATGGATGTGGAAATAGATGTGAATGGGATGGAATTTGTTGATAGCAAGTCAAGCCATCATTTTATTTCTATAGACGAGGATGAAATACTAGAGCCTATAGAGATCGAACTGGAAATTCCACATTACTGGGAAGAAACGGATGTGGATATCACAGTTACAACAAAATCCGAAGATATCAATGGTGAAATACTCGAAGATACTGAAACGGAAACTATCACTATAGAACCGGCAGTAGAACTTGTTATTAGAAAGACGGTCACCGAAGAGATATATATGGATGAAACTGCCCATGTTTCTGTCAGTATATGGAACAATGGGATATATGGCCTGAGTTCTGTGTCTGTTACCAATCCAAACACTGATGATCTTGAAATACAGGACAACGTTGATAATGAAGTTACACTTTCTTTCAATTCAAAAGAAACGAAGGCAAAAATATTCGAATATACTTTAAAGCCTACAAAGACCGGCAAGTATTCAGTTCCTGCAGCCACTGCTACCTTCACTGCTCCTGACGGAAAAGAATATACTTTCACCTCTGAAAAATCCAGTATTCAGATAGATGGTCCTGATATTGTTCTTACTAAAGCTGTAAGTCCTTCAACTGCAAATCCTGGTGATGAGGTTACTGTAAAGGTTACTGTAAAGAATCAGGGGACAAATGATGCCAGTGTAACTACTACTGAAACCATACCTGATACTGTAACATTTGTAAGTGGTGACCTGAGTTTCCATGATGTTGCAGTGCATGGAAAGTCCTATTCTTATTCTTATGTTGTTCAGGTAGATGAAATAGGAGAGTTCAAGCTTCCTGAAACAACTGCAACATTCATCGATTTTGAAGAATATAAAGGTGAAAAGATATCCAACATGCCAATAATCACTGTGCTTGACCCATCGGCAGAAAACCCGGAGAGTGCAACTTCAGGAAGTTCAGATAATACTGACCAGCAGGTAAGTAGTAGTAATCAGGATTCAGGTTATAGCAGTAGCGTTGATGATAGCAGGGTAGAGCCAGGATTTGAAGCAAGTTTCATGATACTGGCACTTTTCGGTGTATATTTCATATCCAGACGTAGAGACAGGTAATGACTTTATGAGGCAGCAAATAATTCTGTTCATCGGACTGGCTGTGCTATTAATAAATTCCTGCATTGTTGCAGGAGCACAGTCAGATGAAATTGAATGGTTGGATGCCCAGGAATATACTCTTTATTGGGGAGATGAGATTAACCATAGTGGCTATTTCATAACTGCTTCTGACTTTTCCCCGGCAAAACCAACAGATAACGAAAATGATTACGTAATGCTCACGGTATCAAGTATTTACCATGATTCGTGGGGTGCAATATTAGCTAACAATACAGAAATATCCAACAATAGTGTTTTTGATGACAGGCTTAACATAACAGCTCTTGAAATTATCACTGGTAATGATATCTCTGCTCCTTATACTACTCTTAGTGTCGCTATTTCTAATTCAACGGGGTCTTTACCTGTTAAAATAACATGGATGGATGCAACACTTGAATTTGAAGAACGAATGAGTAATGAAGTGTATATTGATGAAAGAGCCCATTTCTCAATGAAAATAAAGAACTTGAAAGAAATTCCCCTGGAATCTGTGAGTATAAATGAATTTATTCCCCCGGAATTTGTTTTTGATCCTGACTCTGATATAAAATGGAATCTTTCGTTTGACCCGTATGAAACAAAAACACTGGAATATTCACTAAAAGCTTTGAGACCGGGAACTTACAAATTTAATGGGACCCTGATCACAGTTGAACATGAGGGGCGGACTTACTACAAAGAGCTGAATTCTTCAAATATGACTGTTCACGGTCCATTCATAAGCATAAATAAGTCAATCTCCAATAGTAGTGTTTTCTTACATGACCAGGTGAATATCTCTCTGGATATCAGTAATGAAGGAGACCGGGCAGCTCATGTGGCTATTTCAGACCAACTACCTGTAGGTGCTGTTCTTATTTCCAGTAATACTGGCATGGACAGTGTTCTTCGTTCAGGCGCTAACATTTCACTTGATTATTCAGTACGAATGGAAAAGTTAGGGGACATTGTTATACCTGCAGCCCGGGTCAAGTTTGTGGATTCAAAGGAATATGAAGGAATAATTTATTCTGAAAAACAGTTAATGCATGTTCTAAGTCCTGGTGAAACAACATCTGCTGATGTTTATGGCTATCAGGATTATCTTGTGGAAACTTCATATGAAGACGAATACCCGGAGTATGCGGGCGATGCTGCGCAAACAGATGAAAGTATGCCTGAAGAAGAGCAAGATCATGGAAAGTTACAATTCTTATATGACATTCTGGATTCAATAAGTGGGTTCCTGAAGAATACCAAAGACAAAATACTATAACGCACATAATCATAATTCTAATTTCTAATAATCGAGACAATTGTCTTTGTGCCACTTATACTATCTGTGGGATGCTTCCATGACCAGACCCAATGAAAATAATAACAAGTCTTCTTTGATACTGACACATGGTGATTCTGACGGTGTATGCTCCGGTGCCATTGCAAAGAGCGCTTTCCCGGATTCAGATGTTTACTTCACATCTCCTATAGGGGTATTGGATGAACTGCATCTTGCCGATGGGTATGAAAATGTAATTATATGCGATATTGCTGTCGATGAGAGTAAATGTGTTGACCTTTTCAAACGACTTGGGGAAATTGCGGAGAATTCGAATCTGACATATATCGATCACCATCCTCTGCCTCAGAAATGTATAAATGCCGACTGGCTGCATCATGATGTAAATGTATGTGCTGCGGAACTGACATATAAAGTACTTGAGAAAAGGCTTAACAGGGACATGCGCAGGGTTGCCATTTATGGGGCTATTGGCGACTATTATGATAATACTCCGTCTGTAAAGGAATGGCTACGTGATTGGGATAAGAGGAATCTTTTCTACCAAGCAGGTACGCTTATCCAGGCTTTGATCTATATGGGACGCAATTATAATTTCAAGCGGAGTTTGCTCATTCCGCTTTCACGTGATGTTATTCCTTCAGAGATACCTGATGTCCCCAAGCTTGCAAAAGAAGGTTCACATCTGGAGGAAATGCTGCGCCTCAGGGTAAAGAAGCAGGTAAAAGCCCTTAGTCATCTTGCGTATGTGATTGACCCTAAAGGCTATATGTCAAAATCGGCTATATACGCTGCTTCTTATGGAAGAAAGGATGTGGGCATTTCAGCTGAGTACAGGCATAAACGACATGCATATGATATGAGTCTGCGCTCGCGGGATACAGTGGATTTGAACATGCTCTTGCGTCGGATAGCCCCACGATTCGGTGGTAGTGGCGGCGGTCATGCTGCTGCTGCTGGTGCGAGAATACCTAAGGAATCTTTTGAAGTATTCCTCCGTGAGTTCGATAAGGCCATCGGAAATGAAAAACGTAAGGTTAAAGTGGATTAAAATGGCAAAAAAACTAGATGATTTTGAAGGTATTAATTTTGAGATACTCTTTGCGGGAAGGTCAAATGTAGGTAAATCTTCCGTTCTAAAGCAGATAACAGGAAAGAACGTCAAGGTGGGCAAACGCCCGGGTGTCACTCTGAAACCTACTCATATACGCTATTCTGACCTGCTGCTCACAGACCTGCCCGGGTTTGGGTTCATGAGCGGTGTGAAGGACCGTAAGCAGGATATTGTGAAAGATCAGATCGTGCGTTATATTGAGACTAATGCAGAAAGAGTAAGTATTGCTGTACTGGTCATTGACGGTGCGACTTTCCTTGATATTGTACAGCGATGGGAAGATCGGAATGAAATCCCTATCGATATCGAAATATTTGAGCTGTTCAAGGAGCTGGATATTGATATTATCCTGGCGGTCAATAAGACTGACAAGATAGGGGATAATGAGCTTGATGCAACTCTGGATGGGATATGCGATAAACTCGAAATGCTGCCACCCTGGAAGCAGTGGATCGATATGGTGGCTCCTATCTGTGCTAAAAAAGGTGATATCAAATCCCTGAAGTCACTTATCAGGCAGAGATTGCATAGTGTAAAAAGAGATGACCTGTTCAAACATTTCTAATATTTGAATCTTATCTTGCCCTGAAAGAAGCACCCATATCAGTTGCTATTCTTTCACATTCCTTGATGTCAATGTCCGGTTGGGTGACAACGGTCATACGGGTCTTGATCCCGGCATCAATTGCTTTTTTTGCAAAGTCAAGGAGTGCTTGGTATGAACCTTCAAATTCAGGTTTACACAATTGATTATATTTCTCTTCCGATTCAGCATTGAGACTCACAGAAACCGCATCAAGGCCTGCTTCTTTCAATTCAGTGACAACATCCCTTCCAGGCTGCATGAGTGCTGCATGGCCGTTTGTATCCAGTCTGACATGTTTTCCTTTTTTGTGTAGCCAGCTGGTTATGTGAATCACTGTATCAAATCTACATGTCGGCTCGCCAAACCCTGTAAAAACAACTTCATTATACTTTGTAAGGTCAAGACTTTCAAGCTCTTTTATGATCTCGTCTTCAGAGGGTTCTCTTGAAAGGCGAAGGTTGTAACCATAAACCCCGTCGCAGGTTTCCCGGATGCAAAAAACACAATTTGCACTGCACTGGTTTGTTATGTTGAGATAGAGGTTGCCATATGCTTCATAAGTAATTGTATCCTTGAGCATAGGAATACTGTTGTCAGTGTCTGGCATTTGTGTTCTCCTGTTACTTTTATTTTGTCCAGTTCCCATTCGGAATTATTTCGTAGTTGATCGCAGGCATTTTTTTGAGGAAATACATTAGTGATTTGATGCCAGTTTCAAGTTCCACTTCTTCCCTGAAGTACCATTCACCTTCATAATGATCCAGAATTTCAAGGGTTTGTGGGGTGATTTCATAGACTTCTCCGTATATGGGTGAATTTGATCGTGATGTTTTTTCATCCATCAGAACACCCGGGAAACGTCCGAGATCGATCATGGTGTATTTTTCCGTTGTCCTTGTTGTGCAGATATATTCGGAACCATTCAGTAACTGGTGGTTCGAACTTCCTTTTTTAAGAGTGCCGTATACGAAGATGTGCATTTAACTGAGTCCCACGTTCAGCTTTAATAATGTCTTCCTGACAGGTTCAGGTAGTTGTCCGCACTGGATAGCTTTCATATTCTCAGGAGATATCATTTTGATAGCTGCACTCATCAGCCTGTCAGAGAGCATGAGTTTGTCCATGAGTTTCCTGGTATATACTGCTGTTTTTATCTCAAGTCCCATCTGCTCTCTCCACCGTCTGTCATATTCTGTGAGATTGCATTTGCCTTCAAGGTTGTCTGCTGCGGTCTCACCTGCTATTTTACCACCTACCATGGCTGTGGATATTCCACCTCCGTTGGTAGCGATGATATGTCCGGCGGCGTCACCTGCAAGGAGCGTGTTATGATTTGCAGTTACTTTCGGTGCTCCGCCAACAGGAACAAGTCCTGCTACAACCGAAGTGATGGATGCTCCACTTAGTTTTTCGCTGGCAATGGGGTGTTTATACATGAAACGTTCGAGGTAGTCCCTGGCACAGAGATGTTGTTCGAAGAGTGCTTCCCTGATACCAACACCAATGTTTGCAGTGTCCTCTCCCTGGGAGATAATCCAGGCATAACCTCCTGGCACGTAATCTCTTCCAAAGTACATCTCTACGGCTTCTCTGTCCACGTCAACTCCGCTTAGCTCGTATTCGAATGCTGTGCCGGTACCCATAGGGTCTTCATCCCTCAGCATATTATTAGCTTTTCCTACTATAGAATTGGGGCCATCGGCCCCGATGAGTACCTTGCTTTCTACTTCGAATTCACCGAATGCTCCGTCCATGAAGAGTTTTGTGCCATCTACTTCGGTGACGTTCGTCCCAATCAGTAAATGTGCGCCTGCTTTGCCTGCTTCTTTTGCCAGGTGTTTGTCAAAGCGTCTTCTGTCAATGGCATCGGCATCCACATCAAAACCTTTGGATATGCCATTTGGGGCAATAAAGCGCTGGTATGAGGCTGTTGCATGTATACAGTTTGCAGGAATCTCTTCAAGGGTTACAGGCAGTTCTGCATTTGGTACGAGTTCCTGCAGGATGGGATAATGAGGAAGGAAACCACCGCACTGGAGAGGTGTACCAATATCTTTTTTCTTGTCAACAAGAAGTACGGACATGCCTCTTTCTGCTGCGTACATTGCTGCCGTGGAGCCTGCAGGTCCTGCTCCGACGACTATTATATCATAGGAATCATCCGGTATCATATCTGGTTGTTAGGTTGATAAGATGAGGGTTTTTCACAGGGTGATGTTGCACCCGTAGGTCTTTTGCCTATGGTTCAATATGCTTATCACAAACCACATTCTATTAGATATATCTAACTATTACTTATCCATCCATTCGGTGAGAGATGATATGGTATACGAACATCGAAATAACGTGTGGATAATACGGACAGGCTATTGTGATGAGCAGGAGAAGACCTGTATTGAAAGAGATTTCATTTCATTTGACCTGAACATGCATGTTACGGACCTGTTCGGGAATGAGCTTATGGATATGAAGCACCATCCTCCAAATTACAAGAAATATATGCATTTTGGGGATAAGTTCCGGGATTTTGACCAAAGGTTCAGGAAAGAGTTCGAGGATGCCATTCAAAATATGGATTGTTCTGCGGATAGGCCTGAAGTAGTGAAGAAGATGAAACGGCTTAACACTAAGCTTGAGAAGTTTGACGAGGAAGTGAAGCAATTCGATGCTACTATGCATAAGTTCGATGAGTTCGAAAGAATAGAGCAGATGAAAAAAGCCCTGCTTGCCAGACTCACTTCACCCCCGGATGACTTGCTTGAGGTGTGGGCTAAGGATTTGCTGCATTTCATCAAAGATATAAGGATCTATGATCTCATTGTTATTCCTCTGATGTGCGACAAACAGGTGGCAGTTGGCAGGGTTCGGGATAATTACAAGTATCGGGAAGGCAAAGGTGTCCTGAGCCACAGCAGGAAGATGGATTGGCATGATACCAGAGTCCCTTTTGAGAATATGTTCTTCGGTTTTGATGAGATACTGGAGTCAAAGTCATCGATAACACTTCTTGACGATGATGCCAGGGATTTTGTCCAGGGTATTGTTGTAGATGAGACTTTCTGATCATTATTCGCTATTTTCCTTCTTCTTTTTTATTTTACTGGCAAAAGGTTCTTAAAGACATATGCGTATAGCGTGCTGGTAATTACACTCATAAATAATGACAGGTTAGTAGAGTTGATCGATTTGGCAATTGAGAAAGGCGATTTCATAAAGATACAGTACACTGGAAAGTTTGACGAAGGTACGATTTTTGATACCACTGACGAGCAGCTGGCAAAGGATAACGGAATATATAATCCCCGTGGTGTATACGGCGGCGATGTTGTGGTTGTCGGCTCCGGCCAGACAATCAAAGGTCTTGATGAGGATTTCGAAGGTAAGGAAGCAGGATACTCCAGCACTCTGACTGTTGCTCCTGAGAATGCATTCGGTGCACACAACCCTGCTCTTGTTGAGACTGTATCAGTCACCAAACTGAAGGACCAGCTGAAGGATAAGAACCCATATCCTGGAATGCCTGTGGAACTCAATGGAAAGCGCGGTGTCATTTCCCAGGTTATCGGCCGTAGGGTACGTGTTGACTTCAACCATGCTCTTGCAGGTAAGGAAGTCGAGTATGAGTACACTATTGAAGAGAAGATCGAGGACAGGATCGCTAAAGCACAGGGCCTTCTTTCACTCTACACCGGTATGCCTGAGATCGAGGTAGAAGTAACTGATGAGGTTATCAGAGTATTTACTCCTATTGAACTTAGCTTCAACCAGAGATGGCTTGTAACAAAGATGAACATAGCCAACGAGCTTATCGACAGGCTTGGCATCCCCAACCTTGAATTCGTTGAGAAGCACCCATATGTCCCACCAGAGGCAGGGGCAGAGGAAATTGTAGAAGTGCCAGAAGCTCCTGCAGAAGAAGAAGCTGAAGCTACAGAGGAATAATCTTCCTCTTTTTACTTCACTTTTATATATCACCTCCACAACAATTACATAAATTCACAAAATCAAGACGAATTACCGTCAAATATCGTTTTTGAGTCAAAAACCTTATATTCAAGTGTGCTGTTTAGGTAAATCCATTCGACATGCTGAGGTAGCCAAGTGGACTACGGCGCCGGTCTTGAAAACCGGTAGTGCTAACGCGCTGCGAGAGTTCGAATCTCTCCCTCAGCGTCGAAATCTTTTTTGAAATGTTGTTTTTTGTTTAGTAGAATTAATTTCTTAACTTAATAGCAAATAATCTATTTTGTAGACATCCTATTATTAAGTAATTCCGAACCACAGGTAAACGCAGATATGATTGCATATGTGCTTTTGTAATGGGTAGAATTATTTTTAATTGAGGGCAGGTTTTCTTTCAATTCTGTAAATACAATTCTTTGAGAGGAAGTAAAATGAACGTTTTTTCTGAATTTGAATATATAAGGAGTTACTGCTGCTTCTCAAATAAATGCTTAAATATTATGCTGTTTGTTATATAAAATACAAGTATATATTTTTTTGTGGATTGTTGCTATAAACTGGTGCTAAAAATGGATTCAAAAAAGTTACTCATTATCAGATATTCGATCGTATCGTTGATATTACTCTCATGTATCGGAACAGTATCCGCTGCTACACACACCGTAGGTAGTTCCGGATATGACTTCACCACAATAAATGATGCAGTTACAGCTGCAAGTTCAGGTGATACCATTCTTGTAAATGATGGCACCTACACTGAAACAATAACTGTTGCCAAGGAACTCACAATTATAGTTACTAACTTAATATTTTTAACTTATCATCCAGAAATGTCTCAATCCATTTTCTTGCGAAGCTAATCTTTGATGAACAATCAATAAACGCCTCAGCAATCAGATTTTTCATATGATCAAGATCTTTCACAAAATTGCGAGAAATAATTCTTTTGACACTTTTCCAGATGAATTCGATTGGATTCAAGTCGGGTGAATATGGAGGTAAATAGACCAATTCAATATCATTTGCCTGTGCAAATTCCACTGTATATTTTGCTCGATGTGATCTAAAATTGTCGAGAATAATTACGATTCTCTCTCCCATGTTATTGTTTTTAACAGCTGATAAAAACGAACATACATCCTCCTTGGTTGAATGTTCTTTGAAATCAATAACAGAATTACCATTCAATGCATAAAAACCGAAGGAGTTTGCTTTTATCCTGGTTGTGTTTTTGAAGATGGCAGGTTTATTGAAAGACCATAAACGAACCGTATTTGATGTTGTTTGGGGAGATGATTCATCAAGAAATCCGATAACGCAATCATCATCGATTAACGGTAAGTTTTTTTTAAACAATCTTCTGCATTTTGTGGTCTTCGATAATCATGCGCATATGGTTTGGCATGATGCATGCCAAACTTCTTCAAGATCACTAGTATTTGCTTAATGGTGTATTGAACCTTAAATTCATTATAAATGAGTTCCTGAACTTCTTTTGTAGACCAATCATCTCTTTCATGTAACATGTCCCTTAGTTTTTCTTTTTGATCATCAGTGAGTTTGGAAGGACATCCTCCTGAAAACCTAGGCTTTAATCCTTCATATCCGTCTTGATTCCACCGCTCTTGCCATTGATATGCAACGGGTTTTGATATCCCTACAAGTTTAGCTGCTTCATTAACAGAAGCTCCTTCATAACGATGTTTAACAAAATATAAACGTTGTAGAACTCGTGTGTCTTTCTCTAATGACTTAATATGTTTAAGTAATTCTTCTGATGAAAGATGATGCTTTATCGGAATTTGTTCGGGTTTAGCCATACAGTATTGTTATACTCAATTAGTATTAAAAGTTTGGTTAATAGCTATAATACTATTCTTCCTTCGTGTGCATAATAATAGCTAAAATTGCCAATTTGTGTTTATGTACAAAACTGTGAACACTGGTTATTTTCTTGAAAAACAACTCGAAAAGACAAGGTGAGTACTTGGACAGCTTACTATATCTTCAAGAATATTAGAACAAAATCTTGCACTCATCAGGACAAAAATCTAAAAACCAAATCAAATTTAACAACATTGTTATTAAGGTGTTTTGATGATATAAACTGCATTAAAAGTTGTTCTATAGATGGATTTTTAGTCCCAATCACTTTTAATTAAGTTAAAACGTATTTTTCCTGTTTTAATTCTTAATTTATGCTTTTGTAACATGCTGTGCCTACTATGAGCCTATTTTGCTGTTGGAGATATTTAAGCGAAAAGTAGATATCTTTAACCTATTTAGGACAATGCTTGAGAAGGATTAAATAGTATCCAAATTAACAAAATAGTATCCAATGGGGATGGGGTATTCAATTGAAAACAAATGTAACTAATAATGTAATTTTGCTTCTGGTCCTTAGTATGATCTGTGTGGTTGTCATGAGTTCCGGCTGCATGTCTAATACTGACCTAGGTGCAGATAACGACAACAAGACACCAGAGCAAATCTTACCAGAAGTTGATCAGGATGTTGGTGTTATTACTGATGATGAGGACCAGATATTGGAAGAAACCCAATCTGAAGATACGCCAACCGAAGTAGTTTTGGTTGATACGGCTGCCGAGGAAGTTTCAGTCTCTGAACAGTCAAGTGAGCAATCATCCTCTACTGCTAGTATATCACAATCTGTGCCCCATGTGACACTTCAGGCTTCAGCATTAGGTGATGCTAGATATCTATTTGAACATCAGAATGGTGATGATATGGATCTTGGAGAGCTAAGATTGATTATTTCTTCGCACGGTTCAACAGCAGTCTATTCTCCAATTACTGAAAACCATGAAATTATGAATAAAGGTGATCAAATGATAATTGATGTCAACTCTGGTACTTTTACGATCAATGATGATCAGGTTACTGTAACAATTCCTGAGACTACTGATTCTTCAGTTGTTGACACCAGCATAATACTGTTTCATATTGGTTCTGATCAAATGATAGCATACATGACAGTAAGCGGTTGATCTCATTTTTGGGATCAATTGAAAGCAGCAATGTGAATCCTCTTTAATGAAACTATAGTAAATTATCCATAAAGGATGAACATGGAAATCACAGGATGGCATCCATGTTTAATTTTGTGAAAATTAAGGACGAAATTACAATGGAATGCCTTAAGCAGATATTTGTGCTGCCGTCAATCTCATTCTCTAGGATGCTGCATGCGTCCTTGATCAGATAAAAGAAGCAGATGATGATGCTTTTGGGATTTATGGAAAACTTCCATATGATTCTATTTAAAGTAAAAAATAGAATTAGTTTCCTTATTAATTCAGAAACCCTGATTTTCTATGGTAAATGAAAAAGTACTTCCTTTTTCTTCTTTTGTTTCAAGCCATATCTTTCCGTTGTGCATTTCAACGAAGCGTTTTACAAGGGCCAGTCCCAATCCAGTGCCGCCGTATTTTCTTTTATTTGATGCATCGATTTGCATAAAAGGATTGAATATATCATCCTTCATGTGTTCTGGAATTCCAATACCAGTGTCTGAAACAGATATTTGGATACCATTATCTGTTCTGGTGCCAATTACGGTGACTTCTCCTGCATCTGAAGTAAATTTAATAGCATTACTGAGTAGGTTGAACATTATTTGTTTAAACTTCAATCTATCAGCAAATATCTCAATACCGTTAATTTCATCCCGTAATATTAAGTCAATATTTTTCTTATTTGCCAATGGATACATAGAGGCTCGGATCTCAGTAAGTGTTTCAGAAACCGTGAAGTGCTCACAATCAAGTTCCATCTTGCCAGCTTCTATTTTGGACAAGTCAAGAACATCATTTATAACTTCTAAAAGGTGTTTTCCACTTTTACTTATATGAGCCACATGTCTGGCCTGTTTTTCATTCAGCTTGCCGAACATATTAGAACACAGTATATCTGAAAACCCTATTATGGTTGTAAGAGGGGTACGCAGTTCATGACTCATATTTGCAAGGAACTCTGATTTGATACGGTCATTTTCTTCTGCCAGCATTTTAGCCTGGAGCAAAGAGTGTTCTGCTCTTTTCTTTTCAGTAATGTCACTTGCAAACACAATATAGCGTGTTTCTGAAAGTTTGAGTGCATCTATCCTCATCCAGTAAACACCTTTGTCTTTGTGAATGGCAAGTAATTCAACGGTTGTAAAGCCACTGTCCTTCACTTCATAGTTACTTTTATGTGCCCTGGACTGGAATTCCGGGCTTATAAGGTCATAACCAGTCATTTCCAGCAATTCACCTTCAGAATATCCTGTAATTACAGAGGCAGTCTTGTTAACTTCCAGATAGTTCCAGTCTTCATTTGCTATAAAAATTCCATATGGTGCATTCTCGATGTAGTTTCTGAATTTAGCTTCACTTTTTCTCAGAGAATCTTCAGCTAGCTTCCGCTCAGTGATGTCGTGATAATTTAACATAATTCCATTGATAGCAGGTTCGTGCAAGAGGTTAATAGCTGTGAATTCTATCCATTTGTAATTGCCGTTTTTACAGAGATATCTGGTTTCTGCAGTTTTCTCTGCTTCTGGCATGCGAAGGAGCATGGAAAAAAGATTTTTTGCGTCCTCCAGTTCGTCAGGATGAATGTTATCCCATACAGAAGCACCGACGAGTTCCTTCGTTCTCCATCCGAACCACTTCTCTACGTTTGGACTCTTGTATCTGTTTATTCCGTCATTGTCAATGATAGCTATTATATCAGTACTGTTTGCGATCATTGCACTCTGCTTCGCTTCACTTTTGCGCAAGGCATCTTCAGCTTGTTTACGCTCAGTGATATCATGGTAGTTCAATAAAATCCCCATGATGGCTGGATCTTTCAGGAGGTTAGTGGCTGTGAATTCTATCCATTTGTAACTACCATCCTTACAACGATACCTGAAGTCTGCATTTACTGAAGCACCTGGCCTGTCTACAATCGTAGCAACTATTTCTTGCGTATGGATCCGGTCATCAGGATGGATATTTTCTAATGCGGGCATTCCAACAATCTCTTCTGGTTGCCATCCGAACCATTTTTCGATATTAGGACTTTTGTATCTGTTTATTCCCTTCTTATCGATGATAGCTATAACATCTGAAATGTTTGCAATCATTGCGCTCTGTTTTGCATCACTTTGTATTAGAGCTTCTTCTGCATGCTTCTGTTTGCTTATATCTCTGAACTCAACAACCCTGACCATTTTTCTTTTGTATGGGATGTTCTTTGCTTCTAACCTGAGGGGATACTCTGTACCGTCTTTCCGACGTCCCATTGCTTCATATGCTTCCTCATAACCTGCATTGATATTGCTTATCACTTGACCTCTGTAACTCTCGGCCATAAGTAGTAGTCCATCCATTCCGATTAGTTCGTCAAGTGTGTAGCCGGTCATTTCGGAAAGGCCTAAATTGCAATCAATTATGATATTATCCTCATGAATGAAAATACCACCAAAAGATGCGTTGTGGAGCGCTTTGAATCTCTCTTCGCTTTCTCTTAGTTCATTTTCTGCTCTTTTATGAAAAATAGATTCTCCGATGCCATCAGCAATTACGGTTAGGAGGTTAATGTCGTCTTTGTGCCATTTACGAGCTTCTACACAATCATCAAATCCAATGAAACCCCAGAATTCCATACCTGTAAAAATTGGAATTATCAGTACTGAAAGAATACCTTGCTCAGCAAGAATTGTTTTTTCGGGATCATCGAGTTCTTCTACTCTATGTGCAAAGTGATTCCTTGCTTCAAATATAGGTAGTAGTGTCGGTGCTCCTTCACTGTACGGTAAGTGTTGAATATCAGGGTTATCTATTTGTGGTTCGATACCTTCAGATACGATCTCATTGGTCTGTGACATACAAAGACCCAATTCAGGATCATCTTCATTTTTAAAAATATATGACCTGCTATTTTTAACAGTTTGATGAATTTCTTCAAGTATTTGGGGTAAGATATTTTCAATGCTATCCGGTTCAAGTAAAAGACGCATGCATTTGACTGTTGCCATCTCATAGTCCAGTCTTCTTTTGAGTGATTCTTCAATCTTTATCAGATCTTTACTCTTATCCGAGATATTCATTTCATCAAATTCCTTTATTAATGCTGAATACTGTTGTTCTGTAATTTTATATTTCTTTTAGAGTATCGCTTTCAAATTGTGTATTAATGGAAATTCTGTTAGACTTCATGTATATTGTATGTACTGCCTATTTATATAATTTGATATATGCTTATTAATACTTATCAGTCCTTGAAACAAAACCTTTAAAACTGTTTGACTGATATGCCATTAAAATATGCTTTTTATCAATGAGTTCCTGTTATCTGGAATAATTCTTGGTTTTGCTGCAGGTATTTCTCCAGGACCATTACTGGCGATGGTAATTTCCGAAAGTATACAACATGGGTCAAGAGAGGGGATAAAAGTTGCGTTATCTCCATTGATAACAGATATTTTGATAGTCTCATCTATTCTACTGATCCTGTCGCATTTTGGAAACCAGGATTTTGTAATTGCTATCATTAGTTTGTCAGGTGCAGTTTACCTGATATATCTTGGGATATCTTCATTTAAATCTGAAAGCAATGATTTTGACATTGCAAGTCAAAAGAGAAATTCATTGAAGAAGGGAATTTTAGTCAATTTTCTGAGCCCGCATCCTTATCTGTTCTGGATCACAATTGGTGGTCCCATTCTTTTCAAGGCACTTGATGTTGACATATGGGCTACCGTTCTATTTGTTTTCGGATTTTATGCTCTTCTTGTGGGCTCAAAGATTTTGCTTGCACTTGTTGTAGGAAAATCCGGACATTTCCTGAAAAGCAACTATTATCTTTACACTATCCGTGCGCTTGGTGTGGTTTATCTTGTTTTTGCTTTCTTTTTTATTAAGCAGGGTCTTGATTTGCTGGGATGACTACAATTACTTTTTTATTAAAACTTACTTAAACATACTATTTCCTAATTAAATTTCTTATTGTTATTAATATAAATTAGAGTTAATACATAATTTTTTTCTTTGTATTGTTTTCTTTAAAAACAGTATCAATTAACACTGTTACTCCAAAAATTAATAGAATACTCATCTAATATATTAATTATCATATCACTAAATGGAGTATTAATTATGGTAGAATGTGAACTACTTTCAAAATGTGGATTCTTTAATAAGTACCAGTCAGAAAAGCAAGCAGCATGCAAAGGATTCATTGCCTTGTATTGCAAAGGTCCTAAAATGGATGAGTGTAAAAGAAAAGCTTACAGGAAAGAGAACGGTGTTGCTCCTTCAGATGACATGATGCCTTCAGGGCAATGATTGTAAATTGATTTTATGTTTGCATGAATATTTAGATTGACGTAACTCTTATTAAACCAATTAAAAGTGCAGCCTCACTTCCGCTCTTTTTATTTTCGTGTTCAGGATATTACAACACCATATTTCACAAACACTTTGGCAAATGCCAACCTGAGATTTTCTGACTCTGTTTTGATATCTGTTAAATTACCTGATGCTACTGAATAATTTAGTACTCCAATAGCGCTATCAACCTGAGCAAGAGCAGGTTTGTATCCATCATCTGCACTTTCCGGTTTTTCAGCATCTTTGACAGCCTGCCACTCCTCTTTCAGAGTAGGAATATAGGCTGCAACCATTTCTGTATCGTTGGCATTTGCAGCATCAATTGCTTCTTCCATCGATGCATGGAATACAGTAAGAAGATCTCCCATATGTATAACATCGTTCCTTTCATGCAGGCCGAAGAAAAGGTCCCTCATAATTTCAAGAGTACTATGCGCAGTTTCAATGTCGCCTTCTTCAAGCATTTCCTGTGAATATTCCGCTATTAGAACTGCTCTTTTTATTTCACTTGCCCAATTTTTATCATTGGTATACATCTCAGGTGGTGCTTCTCTATATGTATCAGATACATATGTGAGCTTGCCTACAAGTTCATCAATAGAGGACTGTGATGCTGAAACATTTTTCTGGCTTGTTGATACAAGTGCTTCAATATATACTGTATTTGCCTCTGCCATAATTTCGGCAAATTCTATTTCATCTACAATGACAGGAATCGCTGCCGTATCGTCTTTATTCTTGACTTGTTCATCGACGCAACCTGCTATAAGAAAAGTTGATATTATTATGAGGGAATAAACGAAAAGTAACTTCAGTTTCATAATTATAGGCACCCTGCAGGAATATGGTGTGCCACAATATAAATTTATGTGATTTGATTAATCATAAATTTAATTTAATTCTGAGGTGTGCGAAATAACTGACGAGGTACGAAAGTTAGGAGGATTCGAAGAAAGAAAACACACCTCAGAACAAATGCTTACTATAACAGTTCCATATTATATCTGATAGTTTTAATAATTTATGGTGTATATATGACACATCTGATATATTTACTTAAAATTTCAGTAACTATTCAGCCTGATAAAAACGCTATCAATAACAATCTTGACAAAAAGTTGAAACGTAAATTTCATTAGGATCATTTATTTTGATTGTTGCTATTGATTGCTTTTTTGATTGTTAGATTGTTAGTGAGCAGACATCTCTATTTCGATGAAATCAGTACCAATAGGCAAATCGTGCCAGGCTGAATAGTTACAAATTTCATTTCTGATCGCTATATTCAATTCTGCATTGGCGCACTGCTTCCATTACAGAAATACTCCTTTTCTCAAAATAAGTAAGCAATACTCGACTCTTGGTGTTATCTCCGGGTGCGTTTTGTGCCTGAAACGACTATATTTTCTAGGTTTTGTCGTAAAAAAAAGTGTGTGTGGAATTTAAATATAGCATAAGCTCATTTAGCATTCGAATACTTTTCAAAAAAGTAATCACTTATAGGTAAAAGGAAATGATTCAAATGAAGGTAGTAGGTTTTGTTGGAAGTCCAAGAAAGAATGGAAACACCGATATGCTTGTCCAGCAGGTTCTTGATGGAGCAGTAGAAGCAGGTGCTGATGTCGAGAAGTTCTATATTAATGATATGGATATAAAAGGATGCCAGGGGTGTAATTATTGCAGAGCTGTGGATGAATGCAAGCTTAATGATGACATGACAAAAGCCTATGAAGCTTTAAAGAATGCAGACGGGTTTGTATTTGGATCACCAATATACTTCTTCCAGTTCACAGGTCAGATGAGACAGTTCATTGATCGCTGTTTTGCTCTTATTAACCCTGATTTCAGCTCACGTCTGGATGCCGGTAAAAAAGCTGTGATAGTAGGTGCACAGGGTGCTCCTGATGCTGAAGCTTTTACATCTGTATATGAGGAATTCTCCCGAGTACTGCAAATGTTCGGAATGGATGTCCAAGGAACTTTTGTGGATATAGGTCACCATGCACCCGGTGAGGTAAAGGAAAACACCGAACTCATGGAACAGGCAAAGATGGCTGGTTCCCAGCTCTTTAAATAATTCTTCAGTAAAATAGCATGCACTCCGGGTGCATGTTCTTTTTTTCTTCAACAATTTTCAATTTCAATTGTTCTCAAGCAGTTGATGACGATAAATAAAAATTAAAAGAAGGGAGTTAATCCCTGTCATTAACTGCAATGAACTCTGCATAGACTGGGTAATGATCAGATACTGCCACAGTTTCATCATATGTTAAATTGTATTCCAGATCATATCTGAAGACCCCGAACTCTCCTGTAAAGTCACTGTCGTCTGTTAGGATTATTCTATCATAGGTGTAATCTGTGGATTTGGTTGTTGTATCCTCACTGTCATCGATCAGCCAGTAGTATTCATCCAGATCTGAGGTAGAATCTTCATCGAAATATGAACCGTCTGCGTTGAGATCTCCCATGATTATGAAATCCTGTTCATCTGGATAAATGCTTTGTGAGTATTCCAGAACATCATCAAGTGCATTGATCTCTTCTGTGGCCTCATCAGGATCTGTGTGGATGACTATGAGAACTGCATCATAATTTCCATTGACCGCCCTGAAAGAGGCAATGTAAGGTTGCCTGTGGAACGGATCTGTTCCTTCTGGTTCAGGGTAGGACAATGCTTCGCTTGTAATTAATATCGTGTCAGTGTTGAAAACGTAGGCATATTGTTCCTTTGAGCTTGTTCTGCCGAGTCTTTCACTGACAACGTATTCATAGTTTGAACCATCAGAGTTGACTAGATCTACCAGCTCAGGAAGGGCAGTTTGTGACTTGTCGCGGATTTCCTGGATGGCTATTATATCGTATGTCCTTGTGATGTCTGCCAGGACTTCCATTACCTCGGGTTTATCGGCTTTTGAGACACCGAATACCTGAATATTGAATGATCCAATTCGCAATTTTTCTGTCAGGTTCATTTTTGGTTCAGGTGCAGGAGCCTGGTTACCGCGATTATTTTCTCCATTATCGGATATATCGGTAGTAGAAGCCAGAGGAGTCTCTTTCTCTTCATTTACAGACTGTTCAATATTTTCCTGCACATTTGTTTGAATTTCTATATTTTCTGTTTGTTTGTCAATTAGGATTATTTCATCTGTAACATTTGTATTTTTCTCATCTGAAAGACAACCGGTTGTAAAACTTGCCAACACACAGGTTAAAATGAATAGACTAACAATTTTTTGCATCGTATGATACTCCATTTGAATATCATTTGATTGCATGCTAGCGATTTATACTTATAGTCTGTCTTTTGAAGCTGTTTTTACTTTAAAATAAGTAATTTATAAATTTGAATGAAAAATATTACGTGCAGGTACAGATAAATTAGTAATTAAGTATAATTATAAATAAAAGTAATCAATTATTACTTAGAACACGTAACAACATTATGACCGGCTAACTTCTGCATTTTGTATTCTGTGTGAAACACTTATAACACTTTTATTAATAGGACAGTCTTCAAGTATACTATCATTTAAGGAAATAACTGGCACAGGATTTTTCATTTTAGGATGGCCACAATAATATGCGGTTCCAACTTTAGTTTTTCCTGAAACTCCTGCACATTTAGAATAAAGGGGAATATGTTTTCTATAATTGCATGTTGAGCAGTTCATTTTTCATCGTCCTTGATATTGGTAGTACCTAATTGATAAATTTTGTATCAAATAGAGTACTTAGCTAAATAGAGAATGCGGCATAAATTATATGATAAATATATTTACACCCGCTTATTATATCTATTCTCTTTTATTATATTTATGCTAAACCCTATAGTATACTGTTACTATTATATGCTTGCGTATATTTTTTCAATAACAGCTGGCATATTTTATATAGTATGTCTACTAATATTTTAAATGACAAAAAGGAAGCGTGATAATACCACCACAATCTCATTATAGTACCATACCAACCAACTTTATATTATGAGAATATCATGCTTCCTGCTTGTATTTTCTTAGCAAGTAATGCTCAGAGGATTAATCTTTTTTTAATTATTATGCTAAAATAAAATATGAGATCGGCTCTCTACAGAGCCGAAAGCCTCATTTGAGTAATTAAGGTAATCTTGACATACTTGACAAGAATGTGCAGTAATAGCTTGAATTTAATTTCTTTCTTTTTGGTACTGTTTTAGTTGTTAAATTCTCTTGCTTTGCAATCATTATCAAACAATTCCCAGATCAAGTGCCAGTGACAATATGATTACAATTATTGAGAAAGCAAATATCACCAAATAATTCATGCGTTCCTTTGATACGGACAAACTCCACATAATGTATTGCAATCCACGGTAGTCATCATCGCTCAAAGGTGTCTTGTTCTCTATCTTTTCCAGTAGTTCCATGTCCTTAAGAACACTCACCCGGCGTGTTGCAATATGATATCTGTGTGCGAAGAACAACAGGTATCCAAGGACACCTAGGTAGAAAAGAGCTTTTGCCAGAATCCCATTATAATAATCTGCAATGATTATCAATCTAAGAAATATTGCTGATATCATTCCTACCCAGAAGTAGAACTGGATTCTCTTCATGCCGTAAGCCTCAGGGACATGTATGCTGTTTAAGTTATTGACAATTTGAGTCATTGTATCTTTCTACCTGTATTTTTTTTCTAAATTTGTCTGATCGAAAAACTACGTTTTTCAATCCAAACATTTAGCAGAATACAGAATCCCTTTACCGTCTTAATAATATTTAAAGTTATTGTATATAGGATGTATATACAGACAAAATAAGATCTCAATAATTGCCTTTTGCTTTTTTTAGGTATATGGATTGGCGCAATTAATGATATGAGAAGGACTTTCTTCTGACTTGATAGTAGATAAGGAAACAAAACTGATTGTTCAAGTCTATTCATTGTCTATAAGAATGAATATTTCCAATTATTTAAAAAAGAGCAATAGATAAAACAAGTAAAATTTATGAAAGAAAAAAAGGAGGCGATGATAAATCAGACCTCAAGACAGTCAAGTGGTCTCTTGAAGAATGCCTTTATCATCCCAGTTTCATCCATGTCCTCTGAGAAGCGTATCAATTCCCAACCATCTATGCCGAGCTTGTTCAAATCCTCTTTCGTCTTGTCCCATTCTCCGTAGTGAACAGATCTTATGTCATATTCCCATGGTGCCATGTTTTAACCTCTGATCAAATAAGTCCAATTTGAGTATACAATAATGTACAATTGCGCTATATAAAAAACTTGTCAAAAAACAAAGTTGTGTTTAAAACAAATCAATTTGATTTATTCGATTCGAAGAAATGGGTGAATACGAAAACAAAATATGAATTAGTTTCCTGCTTTGAACAAAAGTTAGCAGGAAATAAGCATAGTTGCTAATAATTAGAAAAGGATTTGAAGATCACTGGCGTGACAGTTTTTTAATACTGTCCATATCTATTTTTTCCTTTGAAAGAACATCAAAAACCTTACTCTTGTCGATCCACATATCAGATGCACTTTGCAAACCCTGGGATTTGTGAGGTGCGTACTTGATATCAAACCCTGGTGTGATGGTAGCTTCACCAGTGACAGAACTAGTAAAAGTATTCTGAAGCAGAGGAGCGTCAGGATCCTTCCTGTTCTTTGCTTCTGTCGATACCTGCTCATCTGTTTTATTGTCAGTCATATATGGGTAGATTGACCTCATGATTATTAAAGGATTCTGATAATTGTATAAAAAGCAATATAGGTACAGACTTCTGAATTTGCCGGAATAACTTTATAAAACAAAACGCTTGTCTTTTCATAGGGCGTTAATTCCAAGTATTCTTACTTAGTTTATAAATCGTGGGTGATTATGTGGTTCGGTTGGAGAAAGACACACTTGGGGAAGTGGAAGTCCCGGAAGATGTTTATTATGGGCCTCAGACAGCAAGGGCTGTGGATAATTTCAAAGTGAGCGGGGAAAGACTGCCTCCATCTTTTATAAAAGCCCAGGCAGCTATCAAGATAGCATCTGCAAGGGCAAATATGCAGCTTGGAAAACTTGACTCTTTTATAGGTAACGCAATCGTTGAAGCTGCATATGATATACGAAATGGAATGATGGCAGACCAGTTTGTAGTAGACGCTTTCCAGTCAGGAGCGGGGACATCACAAAACATGAACGCAAATGAGGTCATAGCAAACCGTGCTCTTGAGATTATGGGTTTTCGGAAAGGAAGATACGATGTTATTCATCCCAATGACCATGTAAACATGTCACAGTCATCCAATGATACATCACATACGGCAATACACATCTCAGCAATGGAAACCCTGAAAAAAGAACTTCTTCCGGTTATTGATGAACTGCTAAGGACTCTTCAAGAAAAATCGGCTGAGTTTATGCCAGTGGTCAAATCAGGACGAACACATCTTCAGGATGCGGTTCCTATCACATTGGGTCAGGAATTCAGTGGATACTCAAGGATGATAGAACTCGACAGGAAAAGGTTACTGGAATCTATGGAGGAATTGCTGGAACTAAACATGGGTGGAACTGCTATAGGGACCGGACTAAATGCTCCTTCTGGATTTTCAGATATTTCGATACGGGAAATGAAGGACATAACAGGAATTGATTTCAGGATTGCTGACAATTCCTTTGAAGCTACCCAGGGTGCCGGTGCTATCCTTGCCTGCTCTGCTGCACTTAGGGGGCTTGCAGTAAGTCTTACTAAAATATCAAACGACTTGCGCTTGCTTTCCAGTGGTCCCAGGGCTGGGCTGGGTGAATTAAACCTTCCTGCAGTGCAGCCCGGCTCATCGATAATGCCATCTAAGGTAAATCCGGTAATGGCAGAAATGCTTAATATGGCAAGTTTCCAGGTGATTGGAAACGATACTGCTATTATGATGGCTGCACAGGCAGGTCAGCTTGAACTTAATGTATTTACACCACTACTTGCTCACAATCTCCTCATGTCGATAAAATTACTGACAGGTGCGATTGATTCATTCAACAGAAAATGCCTGAAAGGCTTGAGTGCTAATATTGAAAGGTGTGCGGAACTTGCAGGTTCCAGCCTTGCACTGGCGACATCCCTTGCTCCTATAATTGGTTATGATAAGGCCGCTGAGGTAGCTTACAGAGCACACCGGGAAAACCGGTCAATAAAGGAAGTGGTCACTGAAATGGAACTGCTTACGGACAAAGAAAGTGAGGACTTGCTGGATCCAGTGAAACTAACGGGGCTGACAGATGATAGATCATGATATAATAGTAATTGGAGGAGGACTTGCAGGACTTCGGGCAGCGATCGAGGCTCATCAGCTGGGAGCAGATGTTGCTATAATCTCAAAAGTGCATCCCATTCGCAGTCACTCCGGCGCTGCACAGGGTGGTATCAATGCATCACTCGGAACTGATGATCGTTGGGAGTCACATGCTTTTGACACTGTGAAGGGTAGTGATTATCTTGCAGATCAGGACACAGTTGAAGTGCTTTGTAAGGAAGCACCTGAAAGAGTTATTGAAATGGAAAATTGGGGGTGCAATTTCTCACGACAGGATAGTGGCAGGATAGCTCAGCGTCCTTTTGGAGGCGCAGGATTCCCAAGGACATGCTATGCGGGTGACAGAACCGGGCATAATTTGTTGCACACATTATATGAGCAGGTTCTCAGAAGTAATATTAAAATATACAGCGAATGGATCGTGACAAAGCTCATTGTTGATGAAGGCAGATGTGCCGGCTTTGTTGCATTGAACATGGCAGATTCAAAGATCGAAACTTTCCGGGCAAAAGCTACTATTCTTGCCACTGGCGGATACGGAAGGATATACCAGCGGTCTACCAATGCCATAATTAACAGGGGATTTGGCATAAGCCTGGCTTACGATGCCGGAGTTCCGTTACAAGATATGGAATTTGTGCAGTTCCATCCAACTACTCTATGGGGAAATAATATACTGATAACAGAGGGTGCACGTGGGGAAGGTGGCTACCTTTTCAATAAAGACCACGAGCGTTTCATGAGCAGGTATGCGGAAGGAGCAATGGAGCTTGCACCAAGGGATATAGTTGCCAGGTCCATACAGAAAGAGATAGATGAAGGAAGAGGATTTCCTGATGGATATGTGCATCTTGACCTGACGCACCTTGGAAAAGATCTTATAAATGAAAGACTTCCGGGTATAAGGCAAATATCAATTGATTTTGCAGGTATCGATCCCGTGAAAGAGCCCATACCTGTGCAGCCTGGACAACATTATTCTATGGGTGGTGTGAGTTCGAACAAGGATGGAAGAACGCCAATGCAGGGTCTTTATGCTGTTGGTGAATGTGCCTGTATCAGTGTTCATGGCGCCAACAGGCTTGGGGGAAATTCACTTCTGGACACTGTTGTTTTTGGGAGGAGGGCAGGAATTGATGCAACAGATTATGCAAAATCTGTTCCAGTATCTAATGAAGATAAACTGGTTGAAGCTTTCCAGCAGGAGGAAGAAAGGATTCAGGAGATGTTTGGAACAGATGGGGAAAACTTTGCTTCTATAAGGGATGAGCTACAGCAGATCATGCAGGAAAATGTTGGCATATTCAGGAGTCGGAAGGGTCTGAAAGATGCCCTGAATGAAATCAGAAAACTCAAAAAAAGGGCAACAAAACTGAAAGTTAAAAGCAAAGTCACAGTCTTTAATTTCGAACTGATGAATGCCATCGAATTAAAAGGCATGCTTGAACTGGGTCATGTCATAACTCTCGGTGCACTTGAAAGGGAAGAAAGCCGGGGGGCACATTACCGTATGGATCATCTTGAAAGGGATGATGAGTATTGGCTGAGACATACTCTTGCTTACAAAGACGGGGAACCACGTCTTGAATACAAAGAAGTGAACATTGGTAACTTCACTCCGCAAAAGAGGGAATATTAATGGTGAAACTGGTAATCAAAAGGCAGGATAAGAGCACCATATGGTATGATACTTTTGATGTTGAGGAAAAACCCGGGATGACAGTGTTGGAAGCATTGTTCCAGATTCAGGAGAAACAGGACGGGAGTCTTTGCTTCCGTTATTCATGCAGGGGGGCGGTATGTGGTAGTTGTGCCATGCTAATTAATAGAAAACCAGGGCTTGCGTGCAGGACGCAGTTGTATGATGCTAAAACTGAAGTTGTTCAGGGGTCTGAAAAGAACCAGATAATTCTAAAACACAGCAGTAGAGATGATGATAAGAACGAAATTCTTGTTGAACCACTTCCGAATTTAGAAGTCATCAGAGATCTCATAGTAGATATGGATCACTTTTACAGGCTGGTCGATTCTATTAAACCATGGATCAATACACCTGAGAATGCAGGTAAAGAGAACATCATATATCCTGCTGTGCAAATGCAGATCGAGAAGTATACCAACTGTATACTTTGTGCTACTTGTCATGGTGCCTGCCCTGTTGCAGCAAGGGATGAGAAATATCTTGGACCTGCTGCGCTGGCAAAAGCATGGCGTTTTTATCTGGACCCACGCAGCAACAAAGAAGATGTAGACCGGCTTCTTGGCATGACAGATTCTAAAGAAGGTGTTTGGGGATGTGATGTTGTTTATAATTGCGTGGCTGTTTGTCCGAAGAAGGTTACTCCGACGCCTGCTATACTTGAGTTGAGGGAAAAGATGGAGTAGATATTATAAGGGCAAGTTCAGGCTTTTTGATGTGTGAATTGTATACTTCGTTTAAAATTAGAATATCTAAGACGCTAAAAAAGGAGTAACTTTTTACTAAAAACCATAATGTTTAATATTCTAGGGTTGACATTTTTATTCCATTTGACTTTCAAAGTTGGGTGAATATATAAATATAAATATAAATATAAATATAAATAAGCCAATAAAGATTTCGATAAATTTATATAATAAAGACACGTTTATTCATAGGTAGTTGGAAATATCGAAATTAAGTGGTCGTTGTGCCCAAACTATTGTGTTGGATATATCCCAAAGCTGGGGTTGCTTTGGTTTAGTTTTCTATATAACAAGTTTTGTAGTATAAAAATATCTAACCTTTACCTCCCACAACACAAAATTTGGCTGGAAATTAAAGAGAAAAATCATTTATATCTCAAATATCTGAACGCATGTCAGGGGTACTAGTATTAGTTTGACTTTCAAAATCGGGTTCCAGGACTGATAAAATATGAAGAGGTATAGAAATGGAGTGGTACTACAATAAATTATTTATCATCGTTGTTATTGGGCTACTGTTCATATCTTCAACGTACGTAGCCGCTGAAGATGATGCAATCATTATGTTCTTCGGTCTTGCGGGAGCATCAGCAACTGCAGCACCAACTTCAGGATCAGGACTTGTAGCCTATTATCCCTTCAATGGAGATACCAAAGACCATTCAGGGAATGAAAACGATGGAACAAACAATGGTGCCATCTTTGTCACAGGAAAAAGCGGGGAGGCACTGGATTTTGATGGTACGAATGACTATGTCTACGTACCGGTTAATATAAATCAGGATGCAATGCCACAGGTGACCATGGCACTCTGGGTTAAGTCTGATAGTGATTCGAGAGGAACGGTTATTTCCCATGATAATGGCGGTTTTGATCGTACAATAGCTATCGATGCACGTGGTGGAGGACTTGGCTGGTCAGCCTTTAGTGGTTCTGGTGGCGTTCTGGGCTATCAGGCTGTCACAACCAACAAATGGACATTCCTGGCAGCAGTTTACGACCAGGATGCAGATATTGTGGAGCTATATGTAGATGGCATCAGATATGAGGAATCAGGTAGTCTTAGTTCTGGCTGGGATTATACTCATATTGGTTCCAACCCGTCTTTTGGTGTGAATTTTGATGGTAGCATAGATGAAGTGAAAATATACAATTATGCTCTCACCCAGAATGAGATCAATTCCCTCTTTGAAGGAGAAACGACTCCAACTGCGGGAGAAATTACATCAACACCACCTTCCGGTTCAGGACTTGTGGCTCATTATCCTTTTGATAGAAACTATGAAGATTCCTCGATATATCAGAACCATGGGAATCCGAAGGGAAGCATGGATTTCACTGCCGGTGTGGTAGGAACTGCTGCGGCGAGTTTTGATGGTGCGAGTTATATCGAAGTGAGTGATAGCGATTCTCTTGACCTTACGGATGATTTCACTTTCTCGGTGTGGCTCAACAAAATAGATGCGGGAATCGGTGGATGGGCTGTTGTTTTCTCAAAAGGAGACACGCATTCCACATCTGCTATTAATAGTCCCTATGCACTGCTTCACACCAGCGGAAAATACCCCGGTGTTCGAGTTGCCGGTCAGATTATTTCGTCAAATACAGAAACGAATTTTAACGAGTGGTATTTCCTTACAGTAACAAGGGAAGAAAGTGATCTCAAATTCTATATTAACGGAGAGCTCAAGGACACAATGAAATCAACAGCTTCTATCCAGAGATCAGGATCTAAACTTGTCATAGGAATTGACCCCCCGGGGTCTACAGAATACTTTAAGGGATCAATGGATGACCTCAGGATTTACAATTATGCCCTTTCCCAGAGTGAGATCAACTCCCTCTATGGAGGAGAAACGGTTCCAAGTGCGGAAGAAATTACACCACCATCCACTATTGGCTTCTCTGGTTTGATCTTTGAATCCCGTGACAAATCAAGCGAAAGCAGTGTACAGATCCCATTGACATTGAACGGGATCGATGAAAATATCGGTAACATGGATATAACTCTGGGTTATGATTCCTCTGTTCTTGAGGCTACTGAGGTCATCAAAGGAGGCTCAACCACAAATTCCCTGTTCGATTACAATATTGTGGACGGGACGATAAAGATAAGTCTGGCTGACAAGGTAGGATTCAGTGGCGATGGCTCTATCGCTTACGTCAGGTTTGATGTTATTGGTGCTGAAGGCTCGTCTTCTCCTCTTGTGATTACAAAACTGTCCGCGAACAGGGCAGATGATCTATCAATTATCAATATTCCGACTCAGGATGGTGTATTCAGCGTAGTGAGCAGGGAACAAAGCCTTGGTGATTTTGACGGTGATGGCATCTATACTTCCGTGGATGCTCTCGCTGCGCTTCAGATGGCAGTGGGAAAGATTCCCGAAGACCTGATTATGGACATGAATAGTGATGGACAGGTCTCATCCATGGATGCGAGGATGATTCTCAGGATTGCTGCCGGATTGGAGGAATTATGATACTGATTTGTTATTAAAAATCAAAATATATTGGGGGATAAAAGATGGATAAAGAATATTTGGTGAAAATAGGTGTTCGTGCCAGTATACTCTTTATCCTGACTTTATTTGCGATTAGTTTTGTGGTGGGGATTGGAAACGCTGGGACTCTTTTGCCCAATAAGGATACAGTGTTTAATGAAAGTGATTGCCAAACAAGACTACCACACGGATTTACTGCTAATGATAACTGTTATGCTATATGGACCTTCGGTGAAATGAAATTTGGCAAAGGAGATAATGTAGAAGTACATGATGTAAAAGTACATAGACTATACTGCTATTACGATGATCAAAAAACTGGTGGGAAGGCTAGTTGTGGGTTGCATCAGTTTGAACTTAACGAAGAAAAAGTGAAGGAAATTTTTACTCGCGGGGAAAAAGATGAGTGTCGTAGTATTACACCGGACTGGATGGGTGGTTGGAGTAAGACCCTAGAAAGTACAGATGACAGATTTGTCATGTTGTGTGGGAGGCCGGGATTAAATCCTGATGATGCTGGATTTCATGAAATTGTAGGAAATATTCGTTACCGCAGATCCGTGATAAATATTCGTGTCAAGTCTCAGGGTAGTGAAGATATTGTAAAATCCGTTTTTTGTGCACTGGAAAAAAATGCTAAAGCAGTTATAGATGGGAATGATTGCCAGGAGTGGTGTAGTAAAGTGAATGAACACTTTATTTGGGACGGAAAAAGCGAGTGGCCTGAGTGCCAGTGCGTATGCGAGCAAGGCTATGGAAAAAAGGATGATGAATGCGTAAAGTGCGAAGATTGGTGCCAGAAGATGGATTCTCGTGCCCACTATGACCCCAAGGAAAGTAAGCCGGATGAATGTGAATGTTATTGTACTGGCAACCTGCTTGAATTCGAATGGGGAATTGATACAGGAAAATGTGAATGTGTCCCTGGGGCGGTACCCAAAGGAAATGAATGCGAATGTCCGGAAGGTTGGAACCTGAGTGTATGGGGAGACAAATGCATAAAGGAAGAGAAGGCGGTTGTGGAGAAAACGCCCATTGAAGTAGAGAGAGAGCGGATTGCCAACCAGTATAATAAGCTCGAGAAAGGCTATCTGCTCTTCTCAGAAGGAACAGTAAGTAAGACTTCAACATACGTGCCTGGTATGCCATATCACAAATACGGCCATGTGGGAATCTATATCGGCGACTACGAGGTGCCAGCAGGAAAGAACTATACTGTCCGTGATTCCGCTGCAGCCCCTCTCAAGATATACAGAAAAGATCCAAAAACTGGAATCTACCAACCAATTAAGCTGAAGTTGGGGGAAAAGATAAAGCCGGGAGATCTAATCATTGGAGCCGTTGTAGAGATGCGACTGAGTGGGGCTGTATTCACTACTGTAGATGGCATGAAAAGAGAATCTTACAACACCATGGGTGGATATGATACAATAAAACGGTGGCCGTACTTCGATTGGAAAACAACTAAACCCGCACCAACACCCGAACAAGTGGACAAAATCTGCCAGTTTGTATTAAAAAAGGTGGAGCTGACGGAGCAAGGCAAGCTGGGCTACTGGCCCGGAAAGATGGGAACTATGGTGGGGGGGAAGGAGCGATGGGACTGCGGCTGTCTTGGCATGGGGGCCTACAGATATGCTAAAGTCGGTCCGACTCTAAACTACAAGAAGTGGCTCCTCCTCCCAATGGAAATATACAACAATGTAGACGCACAGTATCCTCGGTCGCCCAGAGATATACTCACCACTGTCAGAAGTCCTGTGAATCTTCATCTCTATGACGGCGAGGGTAGACATGTTGGCATGACCACCCAGGGTATTGTCGAGATGGAGATACCCAATGCCTATTACCAACCAGAGATTGAGGAATATCATCAGGGTATTCTAATAAGGAACGTCAATGATGACTACCAACTCACGATAAAGGCTTTGGATGAAGGCAGCTTTAGCCTACACATCCTAGACCACAACGTATGCAATTCAGGCAGTATAACCGAAATAGACTTTCAGGAAGTCTCCATCATAAAGGATACCAAGGCTACTCTCAACCTAGGTTCTGTCAACAATGAGTATTTGATGAGAATTGACGAAGATGATGACGGAAAAGTGGATAAAATGCTTGAACCTACATTACTCACAACCACTCTTCTGACTATGGAGAAAGCTGTGGAAAGCATAGGCTTGACTTTCGAATCCCGCAGCAAACCAAGCGGAAGCAGTGTACAGATCCCCTTGACATTGAATGATATTGAAGAAAATATCGGGAACATGGACATTACATTAGCTTATGATTCATCTGCTCTTGAAGCAACTGAAGTTATCAAAGGAGGACTGACCACAGATTCCCTTTTTGATTATAACATTATGGACGAAACGATAAAGATCAGTCTTGCTGATAAAAACGGATTTAGCGGAGATGGTTCTATCGCCTATATTGATTTCAATGTTATCGGAGCTGAGGGGACATCCTCGGATCTTGAGATTGTAGCTATCACAGCTAACAGGGCAGATGATTATGAAGCTGTGGAGATACAAATCCATGATGGTCTATTTAGTGTGATAAGCATAGAGGCAGGCATGGGAGATGGTGATGGAGATGGGGTGTATACATCCCTTGATGCACTCTACGCACTTCAGATGGCTGTGGAAAAGATACCAAAAGACCCGGTCATGGATGTAAATGGAGACGGAACTGTGACATCTTTTGATGCCAGAACTATTTTGAAAAATGTAGTAGGAGAGGAGTAATAGAAATAAGGAGATGGAATAATGAGAAAGGGTTTGATGCTGATTAGTTTGGCATTTCTTATATCACTTGCTTCGGCAAGTACTTTGACTCTCAGTGTGAGCGATGCAACTGGGGGAAGTGGAGCCACCGTAGAGGTTCCGATCAACATGGAAGGTGCAACAGATGTTGGAAGTATGGACATTCTTATGAGCTACGATGCCGGGATATTGCAGGCCATAGGTGTCGATGCTGGTGCCCTCGGAAAAAACGCGTACATTGAATCCAATACGGCTGGTGATGGAGAGGTTATCATAGCTCTGGCAGACGCGTCCGGGATTAGTGGTAATGGTCAAGTTGCAATTGTCTCCTTTGAAGTGATTGGTGACACCGGCTCATCAAGTCCTCTGGTACTTGAGGATACTTCAGTGCACGATATAGAGAGGGTTGAAGTGATAACAACAACTAGGGATGGAACTTTTAGCGTTACTGCTGGGACCGAGGGTGCAGGTTATGAGAGTGCAGATGTGCTTGTAATAGGCGCAATCCTCATGGCGCTGTTCGTAATCAAGAGACGAAAATGAAAAGAGGGATAGAAATGAATAAAATAATCCTTATTTCATTTCTGCTTTTTTTCTTTCTGGTAACTCCAGCAAATGCTGAAATTTTCAGTGAGATGAATCAGAAGGTTGTCGTTTATAATCAGAACGTGGATAAAGTTCCTGATTCTTTAAAAAGTCTGCTCGGGAATGAAGAGATATATGGTGTTATCAATCTGAATGATGGAAATACACTGGAAGTGAAGGCAGTTACCAAGGACGGAAAGATCATCGATTTTTCAAAGTTAGGGACTAAGATCGCTATTAATAAAGGTGATTGTAATGGCGATAATAATCTAACTGCATTGGACGCACTGTGTACTTTGCAGATGGCTGTTGGGAAAATGGAGAAAGACGATATCCTTGATGTTGATGATAGTGGGGGGTTTTCATCCCTGGATGCAAGGATAATACTCCAAAATGCTGTTGGCCTGAACTCTGAAGTGGATCCATCAATTATAGTGACGACAAATGAGAACTCAATGAATGACCTGATGAACTCTCAAAAACCTCTTGATGTATTCCTGGATGCGTATGATAGCGGCGATATTGATATAAAAGGAGTAGGACTTGGAAAAAGTATCACTATTTCAATTGGCAAATTTGCGTTTAAGATGTCTCAGAGCCTGGGAATATTGTAATAGTATTCTACAATATTTCCTTTTTGTTCTATCATATCCTATCGTAGCAGATTATAAATAAGGAAACAATAAGAGTGCCATTTCTGCAAAGGCACCGGAAAATATTGGTATTGCCAGATTATCATCTATTTTCACAAATGTGGTTTCTACAAAGGTTGCAACAAATGCCATGAAAATAGAGACGACCGGGTTCTCAAGCAGAAGAACAGCTATAAAAAGGTTTACGACAAACTCTGCAATAGTTCCTTCCAGACTTTTCCCATTACTAAATATTCTTATTTTTCCAAATCTTTTTCCGATCAGTGCAGCAGTCATGTCGCCAAAAGTGGTCATGAGGATAGCTGCAAAAGCAACATTCTTGCTGAATACTGAAACAGCAATCAGTGCACCAATAGTAAAGTAGACATGTGAGCCAATTCCTGTTCTCTCTTTCTGGCGTAAAAGAATATGCAGGACAGGAAGTTTGATGCTCCTATCAAGTCTCAGGTGCTCAACACTCAAAATGAATACAAGATAAACTATCAACAGGGTTTGGCTTGCCTGCTTTCCAAAAAAAGCATAGACAAGTATAATGAGTATTGAAGTGAAATGAATGCCCTTTCGCATTAGTTCATTAGCAAAGGAAATAGAAGTCATTGCCCTTAATTTGACCTTTTGATATATAAAAGAGTCTATCATCATAAAAATAAAATGGATGTGACGATCGGACTGTTTATTTTATTTCAACACGGATATTTTAAATATGAGTGTAGCTGACTTTACTTTAGGTAACGTATACCAGTTTGTAGGAAATAGGGGTATTTCCACATCTTTAAAAAGCTGGAGAGTTCAATTGATGGGACGGGGAGACTATTATCTTGGAATGTAATTGCTGTGGGAAGTACGAGAATCGGTTTAGTTTGCCTGGTCTGCTTTTGATATCTGGAAGGTGTAATCTCTGTTTTCTAATATAAGAAACGGGAGTGTAAGTCATGCCAAGAGCTACAAGAACAAATAGTGTAAAAATATCAGCAAAAGTGGACGGCATTAAGAGTTCATCCATCCCTTTAAAAGCTGTTGTTTTTTCAGAAGATGCAAATGAAGTGAAAATACTAGCCGAAAAAAAGCTGAAAACAGACGATCTGGACATAGAACTTGATGTGGAAGCTGCAAAGATGCCGGAAAATGTAAGGATATCCATTGTTCCTGATGAAGTGAAAAGTGGGACTCAAATACGCAGGCTGGCAGACTCTGAAAATGCATCCACTGCAAACATTACAAAAGATGTTCTTCTTTCAAGAGAGGGAGTGCTCAAGAAAGAAGATCTCTCCATCAAACCTGTAGATTCAGTGCTTGGGCTCTGGAAATTGAAGCATAAGGTTTGTGGTCGTGTCTTTAAAACTGATCCTGCTACCGGTGAAAAGTGTCCGGTTCCCGGAGCGACTGTTCATGTCTATGATGTAGACCTTAATTTTTTCTGGTGGTATCCGCACCCAGGAATGCCATGGGGCTGGGTCTTCCCGTTCTTCCCTCACCGTAAAGAGGAAATTGGAACAACAAAGACAGATGAATGTGGTTATTTCTGTGTCAACATCCCCTATTTCGATATTGATGCTGTCCTGAGATGGAGACTTCGCTACCGCTGTCTATGGGATATACTCAGGCGACCAACAGTTCTTGAAGCAATAGACCTGGGTGTTAAACCGGACATTCGATATTATCCGGAACTAAAGCCGCTTCCTGAGATGAAGGTTAAACCAAGACCACAGCCCTGGCCACCATCGGATCCTGTTATCAAGGAAATAGAATATAGAGATCTAAAATCAAGAGACGATGGTGCCATCGAAATGATCTCAGCAGAGGTCAAGAAGGAATTGCATATAAACACTGACTCTATGAAAGAATTGTTCACAAAGTCAAGATTTGAGGCTGTTCGTGAGAATCTTTTCAAGAAAGATACTCTTTTTGAGCCGGTGAGCAAGGATAGGTCATCCCTGCTGGATCAGCCTGCATTCCCTCATTCAATTGCTCCTCCGGCACTTCCCGACGATGAACTGATGATGGAGATGCTCGGTAAGGAAAAAGAGGATAATTCAGATACCATCATGCAGATACGCAGTTCAAGACCTACTGTAAGATTGCTGCGTTGCTGGCCGGAGATCGTCCCTGAATGGAATCTTCTGCTTGATGTGCCTGATATAGTTTTCAAGGTGGAGCAGGATATAGATGAGGATGGCGTGCTTGAAACGATCTATGAAGAAGGCTACTTCGATGTTAACTGGAATTTGAGCGAGTCTACAACGGACGTGCAGATAGAGGCTTGGCCAAATGCTATTTGTGTACCTTGTGGGGAAGCCTACAAACCATGTACTAAAGCCGGAATTGTGGGTTTCAATGACATGGCTGTCGATCCGATATATTTTGATGGCAACGGCTATGTGAAAAGGGTTAACAGACCAAAGCAGTTTGTTGGTTTCCCATTGCCACATATCGTACGTCCTGATGCTGAGACACCACTATGTAAAACAATCCGTATCGTAGGTTGTCCGGACTATGGGACCGCCGTCTATTATAAAGTGTTCTATAAATATGAGGGAGGTTCTGATACTCACTTTAACGAGTCATGGCATGTGTATAATATCAGCTCAGGCACTTCCCATTATGTAAAACCTGATAACAACGGGTTCTACGAAGTACTGACGCCACCGAATAATTATTTCCCATACCATACTCTGATAAACTGGCGTACTCACCTTTATCCTGATGGTAAGTATGAGGTCAGACTGGAACTGTATGATGCAGCACACAATCTGATCGTTGCAGCTATTGACCCGGTGAAAGTGGTTATAGATAACAGTAGGCCAGCTCCGATCGATTTCCTGAAGCTTGAGTACAGGGAGGCTGGAGGAGCCTGGAATGAAGCTCCGCTTCATTGTCCGATAATAAAAAGGACTGCGGGTGTCGATATTGAGCTAAAGGTCGGCTACAACGTAGCAGCAACTCACCTGAGGGATATAACTATCAGTTTCACCGGATGTTCGGGTTCTGTGGGAAGTGACAGCTACTGGCATCAGTCTGTGGGAGATAATAATAAGGTATTGGACTGGACAGTTACTGTGCCGTCATCTGTGGATGAAGGAGGTTACAGGTTCTATCTTGAAGGACGTAGCCGAGCTTTCAATGCTACTGGAGGACTTGCCAGCAACTGGGAATTCGATACTCTCAGCATCTGGAAAGGAAATTCACTGCATGTTGTGATACTTGATAAGTAAGTATTCTTTTTTGGATTAGTATCATGCCCTCGAAAGAGGGCATTTCCAAATTTTACTTTTTAGGACAGGTTATTATTTGCTTATGAATTCCGTATCTTTCCAATATCTGGCTAAGCTCATAACTAGGGTGGTTGCTGATGTATTGGGTGAACCTTTCAAAGGTTACTCTTGATTATGCAAAGCCCAGATTATATAAAAAATCTCATATTTAAAAAAACAAAAATAAAAAAATAGAATGCTTTGTGCATTCATTCCAATGTAATTGCTTCCACCGGGCAAATATCTACACAGTCTCCACAGTCCACACATTCGTCCGCATTAACAACTGCAACATTTTTATCACTCATTGCAATCGCTTCTACCGGACAGGAATTTACACATAGTTCGCAACCTGTACATACATCTTTATCAACAACAGCTGGCATTTTGATTTCACTTCCTTATTACTTATCTTAAAGATAATATGATTTCAGTGAGAGATTATGGGATAAATAGTTGTCGAAATCTGGAAATTTGAAGTTTTAATTCATCAGTTAGAAATATTATATTCAGAGTAATCTATAAAGTAATAGATGCCTCATCTCTCCGGAATTTCACCTCATCTGCTTCGATCATCGACAGATCGAGAATATCATTGATTTAGCCAGTAGATGTTTTCCGATGTTTAAAATGTTACCTGTATGTCGAATCTGTTTTTCATTGAGTTCTCCGGAAAGTCCTTCCAGCATCAAATCTGAGAAACCGATGATCGAGTTAAGTAGCGTGCGTAGTTCATGGTCCATGTTAGTAAGGAATTTGCTTTTAGCACATTTTAAAGATTCCGCATTGACCATTGTTTCAAATACTTTCTTAATTGCTATTAATTCCTCTTTGAAATCTCTTTAAAGGAGCAATGCTCTCCTATGTAATCTGCGATAAAATAATAGTCCACAATCATATCGTTTTGAAATAGCAATTTTTCAGTGCTTTCTATTCAGAATGGATTAATGAATTTTTGCTATCTTTCAGGATATTAAGGGCTGTATTTTCCGGTACATCACCAGCACAGAAAAGATTCCTTTCATCGTTAATTTAACAATCATTTACACAAGTTATTCGTAACCTTCGATTAAATGCTGAATGGATAATGCCTGATAGTATGTGGTAATATATAATAGTATACGGCAAGATATAAAATTGATACACAAAATAATTATATTAATATGGCTTATTTATTATCATGTTAAAACGAAAAGAAAAAACGAAAGCGAACCTTTATGGTATCAAAGGAATACATAATGTGTATTCGTGGCAGGGACTTGCTATCCATTTCAAGAACAGTTCCAGGGTGAGCAGGTGCGGTGGTTACAATTCCTGTACTTCGGATAAAAGGTCTTCTGCATGTAATTTTTTTGTTAAAAGGCAGGATGCTATCTATATGCTCCAGTCGGAATTTAATGTGAGTATAAGTCTTGCCGAAAAACTGATAGATACTCTCATAGACATGGGAGTGACCAAAGCATTGAGATGTCGAAGGGCAGATTCTTCTGGATTTTTTGATGAAGGGGCTCGTATGCTGGCGTTTGAAGAAGACTTTTAAATGTCAATCAAAACTTTATTAAGCCAACAGGATAATCCTGCACCCATGTTTACGATTATCACAGGTGCGCAGTTTGGCGATGAAGGCAAAGGAAAGGTAGTTGACCTAATGTCTGGTGACTATGATCTGGTTGTCCGTTTCCAGGGAGGGAACAATGCAGGACATACTGTCAAAGTTGGAGAGGACGTATACAAACTCCACCTTATTCCATCTGGTTTCCTGCTTGATTCCAGGGTGCTTATCGGTCCGGGTACTGTAGTGAATCCAGAGGTACTGGTCAGGGAAATCGATATGCTTGCTGAGGGAGGTATTGAGCTAGGTCCGGAAAAACTCGGGATCGATGCTAAGGCCAGTATCATTATGCCTTATCATATAGAGCTGGATGGTCTCAGGGAATCCAAAAGGACAGAGAAGATAGGTACAACTAAACGTGGTATTGGTTTTGCTTATATTGACAAGGTTGCAAGGGATGAAATTCGCATGTATGACCTTGTAAACAGGGAAAGATTCCTGAAAAGGCTTGAAGAACTTGCTCCTTCAAAGGAAGCAGCCATAAAACAGTTTGGTGGTGACCCTTCCATGGTGATGGACGAGGCACTTATAGATAAATATGTTGAACTTGGTAAGCGTCTTGCACCTTATATGACTGATGTTTCCTATGAAATCAATAAAGCACTTGAAGATGGAAAGAATGTGCTTGCCGAAGGTGCGCAGGGTACGCATCTCGACGTTATCCACGGTACCCAGAAATTTGTCACTTCTTCTTCAACTATAGCTGGTTCGGCATGTGCAAACCTTGGAGTCGGACCTACAAAAGTGGATGATGTGCTTGGAATTGTCAAGGCTTACATTACCCGTGTGGGAGAAGGCCCTCTTCCTACAGAGCTAACTGATGATGTGGGTAAGCAGATACAGGAAGTCGGGGGAGAATTTGGTACTACTACCGGCAGGTCAAGGCGGTGCGGCTGGTTTGATCTTCCTCTGCTGAAAAAAGCGACATATCTCAATGGCTACACATCTGTTGCTCTGACAAAACTGGATGTTCTGTCAAACCTTGATCCCATAAGGGTATGTGTTTCCTACGAACTTGAGGGTCATATACTGGGCTATCCTCCTGAAGACACTGCAGAACTTGCAAACTGCAAGCCTGTATATGAAGACCTGCCAGGATGGGACAATGACCTGACTGGTGTAAAGGAATTCGCGGATCTGCCCCAGGCAGCAAAGGACTATGTTCTTTACCTTGAAGCTAGGATGGGTGTACCCATTGAATACATTTCAGTGGGACCTGCAAGGGAACAAACGTTTAAAAAATAGGGCGGATAAGCTAAATCTGCCGAAAAACGTATATAGTACTCGATAGTTTAAACATCACAATCCAGCTGAACTAATCACTAAATGCACTTGAGTCCTGCAAATGGTGAGTATCTTAACGGATATTATAATTCAGGAGAATAAGATGACAACTGCATATGATGTTCCTGCAGCCGACCTGATCAGCAAGGTAGCAGGGAAACTTAAAGAGAATGATAATGTTACTCCCCCTGAGTGGGCAGCATTTGTAAAGACAGGAGCACACAAGGATATGCCGCCTATTGATAATGAATGGTGGTATACACGCTGCGCTGCAGTCCTCAGAACTGTATACAAAGAAGGTCCTATAGGTGTTGAGAGACTACGCTCTGTATATGGTGGAAAGAAAGACATGGGTTCCAGTCCTTACCACAAGGCAAAAGGAAGCGGATCCATTGCAAGAGGAGTACTTCAGCAACTTGAAGCTGCAGGTCTTATACGCACCCTCAAGAGTGGTCGTGTAGTGTCACCTCAGGGACAGTCGTTGCTTGATAATAGTGCATATGAGGTAAAGCAGGAACTTGTGGAAAAGATCCCGGGTCTTGCAAAGTACTGAATTGGGTAACCTGTTCAATAACACTAATAAGGTTGTATTACTAACATCTCTTTAAGCTAGGTGAGTTCCATGGCGGATGATCTTGAAGAAATAAGAAGGAAAAGGCTTGAACAACTTCAGCAGCAACAGGCTTCTGAGCAGCAGGTAGGCACAGGCGATATGCAGGCAGCAATGCAGCAGGAGCAGGCAAGGGCTGAAATGGAAGCACAGAAGCAGGCACTGCTCCGCCAGATCCTGACTCCTGAAGCACGTGAACGTCTAAGCACATTAAAGATGTCTCGTAAAGAGATGGTAGAACAGCTTGAATCTCAACTGATAATGCTTGCCCAGAGCGGAAGGCTACAGTCAAAGATCGATGATGAGAAACTCAAGCAGCTTCTGCTCCAGATGCAGCCAAAAAAGCGTGAACCAACCATAAAACGTATGTGAGCTGGCCTCTGATGCGGGTCTCTGTTCTTTTCAGTGGAGGAAAGGACAGCTCTCTTGCAGCTATTCTGCTGGAGCCGTTCTTCGACATAGAACTTGTAACTTGCAGTTTTTCGCTGCTTCCCATCGGGGAAGTGGCCTCTGAAACTGCAGAACGGCTTGGTTTCCCACATAGGATAATCAAACCTGACACATCGATCCTTGAAAAGGCATATGACATGATCATGCAGGATGGTTTCCCAAAGAACGCCATCAATTTCATTCACAAGAGTGTTATTGAGTGCCTTGCGGTCGATGATAATGTTTGCTTCATTGCTGATGGTATTCGTCGTGATGATCGTGTTCCTGTGTTGGGTCAGCCCGAGATCAGGAGCATAGAGGACCGGTTCGGGGTTCATTATGTATGTCCCCTTAAAGGGTTTGGTCGGGCTGCTGTTAATGAACTTGTAAAAGAACACTTGGTCATTGATGAAGGGCTTAGCGAGGATGTACTTAAAGCGGATTACGAAACCGAACTTCGGGAATTAATAAGTCAACGGCATGGTTCCGGGATGATCATGGAGATATTTCCAAGCCATGTTCAGTCGCATGTTATCGAACGCAGGAAAGCAGGACAGAACAGAACAACATGATTAGTGATTTGCGCATATAATTATGTTATATGTTCAAAATTCAATCAATACCTTAATACATATCAATCATAGCATAGGTGAGACAAGTGAGTCACAATACCAAAGGACAGAAAATGAGGTTGGCTAAAGCCCATAAGCAGAACCACAGGGTGCCTGTCTGGGCAATTGTCAAGACCAACAGGAAGGTCGTCGGCCACCCAAAGAGAAGACACTGGAGAAGAAGCAGTCTTGATGTTAAGTAAGTAGGTGATGATTATGGCAGATGACGCAGTAAAAGAGCAGATATATACTATTCCTCTTCGCTCGGTTAAAGAGGCTCCAAGATGGAAGAGGTCTTCCAGAGCTGTTAAAGTTATAAGGGAGTACCTTACAAAACACATGAAGGTCGAGCCGGAGATGGTCAAACTGGATAAAACTCTCAACGAAAAGCTCTGGGAACGTGGTTGCGAGAAACCACCACTATCAATACGTGTAAGGGCTGCAAAGTTCGAGGATGGAGAAGTCCAGGCTGAACTTGCATGAGTGCTTCCGGGCATCATTTAAGTTTGTAGATCATATAATGATGAGAACTATAACTATTCAGGAAAGCCCCGTAATAGGGGCTTTTGCAACGTGTACGGAAGATTTAGCGTTGGTACCAGTGGGCACATCGGAAAAGACGTGTGATACTCTCAGTCAATTGTTACAGGTCAACGTAGTGAAAACTCTGGTCAATGGAAGTATTATTGTGGGTTCACTTTGTCGTGGAAATTCCCATTCATTGCTTGTGCCAAGAGGATCTACTATAAGGGGTCAGGAAAATATCGATGTTCCTATCCATGAATTACCAGGTAAATTGAATGCAGTAGGCAATGTTGTCATGGCAAATGACACCGCTGCACTGGTTCATCCTGAACTCAGTGACAGAGCCATTGAGGCAATAGAAAAAGCCTTGAAAGTTGATGTCAGGCGTGGCACACTAGGTGGTGCCAAGACCGTAGGCATGGCCGGAATTGCAACCAATAAAGGAATACTTGTAAATCCACTTGCAACAAGTTCGGAACTTGAGCTCCTCGAAGAGCTTTTTGAGCTTCCTGTGGAGATCGGGACGAGTAATTTCGGTACTCAAATGGTAGGTTCTGGTGTAATCGCAAATTCAAAAGGTTATGTTGCAGGCTCACAGACAACAGGGCATGAACTTGGAAGGATAGAAGATGCGCTGGGTTTCTAAGATATGTTTATTCAATACAGATTTTACAGGTGATTTCAGATGAAAACATTCCAGGTTAAAGGTACTTTCAAAGCAGGTATTGCATGGGAAAAGTTCACAAAGGAAGTTGAAAGTCAGAATGAGAAGAACGCCCTCGAGAAGGTATATTCTTTATTCGGAAGCAAGCACGCTATTAAAAGAAACTACATCCGGATCGAAAGCATAACAGAGGCATGATCCATGGCAGGTATGAATGAACAGGACCCTCGGGCACTTGTGATGCAGCATCGGGAGCTCCAGAAGCGTGCAGAGATGATCCAGCAGCAGATGTCCATGGTGAAGATTTCTGCAGATGATTGTGCTAAAGTCCTGACAACAATCGAGGAGCTTGATAATATTGAAGATGGCGCGGAAATGATGTTCCCGATAGGTTCCGGTTCATTTGTATATGCCAATATCGACCATACTGATAAAGCAGTGGTCGATATTGGAGCAGGGCTAAGTGTCGAAAGACCCATTGCGGATGCAAAAGAGATATTGCAGCGCCGCAGGGAAAGGCTAACCACAGCTCTTGACAATATGAACAATGCTCTGCTTCAATTAGGTCAGCAGATGCAGGCCATTGAATCTTTCCTCAATAAGCTTCAGCAAGCTCAGGGGCAAGTAGGTTCCCAGTGAACCTTTTTTTCTATTTTTAAAAACTTTAAGGGTTGTATCAAGTGTTCAATAAACTCAAATCCAAACTCAGTGGCTTCACAGAGAAGTTAGGAAGCAAAATCGATGAAAAGCAGTTGCTATAGAGCCCATAGAAACTGTAGATGACTCACAAGTTCCTCCATTTACTGAGCCTTCTGTTCAGGAGACTGTCGAGGATAAACAATCTACTGCGGAAGACAAATCGGTCCAGAGTGAAACTTCAAATAATAAGAAAGCTGGTTTTGCACAGAAGGCCAAGGCTCTCATGTTCGAGCGGGAGTTCATCCTTGAAGAAGGCGACCTTGAAGAACCTTTATGGGAGCTTGAGATGGCTCTTCTGGAAAGTGACATTGCTCTGTCAGTTTCCGAAGCCATTGTAGAGTCTGTTAAAAGTCAACTAGTGGGTACAAGGCGGCGCATAGGCAAAAACACAGATGATATTGTCGAGAGTGCACTCAAAAATGCCATTTTCGAAGTCATGAATGCCAACATCTTTGATTTCGATGAGTATATAAAAAACGCTGAAAAGCCTGTACATATCGTTTTTTTAGGTATAAATGGTACTGGTAAGACGACATCAATTGCCAAGCTATCAAAGCGCCTGAAGGATCAGGGCTATTCGGTTGTTGTTGCGGCAGGTGATACTTTCAGGGCCGGGGCAATAGATCAGCTTGCAATTCATGCAGACAAGGTCGGAGTAAAAATAATTAAACATCAGGAACAAGGTGACCCGGCTGCAGTGGTTTATGATGCAGTTCAGCATGCGAAAGCCAATAATGTTGATGTAGTGCTTTCGGATACTGCAGGGCGTATGCACACCAACATTAATCTCATGGAGCAACTAAAGAAAGTTTGCCGCGTGAGTTCTCCTGATCTCTTGATATTCGTTGATGAAGCAGTGGCAGGTAATGATGCTGTGGAGCGTGCTTCTCAGTTCAATGATGCTGTTCCTATTGACGGTTCCATTCTCACCAAAACAGATGCTGACGCAAAAGGTGGTGCAGCAATTTCAATTGCCTACATAACAGGCAAACCTATTCTTTTCCTGGGAATGGGTCAGGGATATGATGATCTGCAAAAATTTGATCCACAATGGTTTGTGGATCAACTATTTGCAGAATAATCCCTACTCTTTTCTTTTTTCGTCTAATTTTTCTTGTATTATTTATTGTTTACAACTTTCTTTAAGCTCAAATGCAAGATTTTCCAGCCTATTATTGATATTATCATCTGAAGCGATGAAATTGACGAATGCAGAACCAACAATTACTGCATCTGCTCCTGCTTTAATTAGTTCGGCAGCTTGATCCTTGTTGGAAATTCCAAAGCCTACTGCTTTTGGAACATCAGTATGGATATGTCCGAGTATGTTCTTTGTAGACTCTGCAACATCAACTCTCTCGCCGGTAACTCCAAGTCTTGAGACAATATAGACAAAACCGGAAGTTTTCTCAAGTATACTCTTCATCCTTGTTTCTGTTGTCACAGGAGTTATGAGGAATATAAGGTCGACACCATGCTTCTTACAGGATTCATGCAGCTCATCGGATTCCTCTGCCGGAAGGTCGGGTACAATTATCCCTGTGATTCCTGATTCAGCACAGTCCCTGGCGAACTTCTCAGTTCCTCTCTTGTATATCAGGTTATAATATGTCATACAGACAAGGGGAACATTTTCTTTTATGGATGCAGCCATTTCGAAATACAGGTCAGGATTCATGCCGGCTTCCAGGGCACGGGTAGATGCAGCCTGAATGGTCGGTCCGTCTGCAACAGGATCGGAGAATGGAAGTCCCAACTCTACTATATCTGCACCGCCCTTGACAAGTGAGTGTACTATTTCCTTAGTAGCTTCCGATGAAGGGTCGCCTGCACACACATAAGCAATAAGGGCTTTTTCTTTCTTTCTTTCAAGTTCAGTGAATTTATCTGCTATTCTCACAGGCAAACCTCCTTTTCTTCATTAAGTTCCCTTTCTTCTTTTAATTTGAAGACAGATTCAAGATCTTTGTCTCCTCTTCCTGAAAGATTGATGACGACCAGGTCTCCAAGTTCTCCTGTTTTCGCCATTTTCATAACATAAGCCATTGCATGGGATGATTCCAGTGCAGGAATAATACCTTCCAGCCGGCTCAGTTCATAGAAAGCTTCAAGTGCTTCATCATCGCTAACATTGCATGGGGTAATTCTGCCTATGTCGGCAAGATGGGCAAGTTCGGGTCCAACACCTGAATAATCAAGACCAGCGGATACGGAACTTGATTCAAGTATCTGTCCGTATTCGTCCTGAAGTATTAGCGTATGTGCACCCTGGAGTATTCCCTCTTCGCCAACACAAAGGGAAGATGAGTGCAGTGCCTCCTTATCTGTGGTCTTTAGTTCCTTTCCTCCGGCTTCTACAGGGAAAAGTTTGACTTCTTTGTTCTCAATGAATGGATGGAATATTCCCATTGCATTACTTCCACCGCCTGCACAGGCAACAATGGAGTCGGGATAACGTCCTTCCTTTTCCATGATCTGTTCCTTGACTTCTCTTCCAATCACGCTCTGGAAGTCACGTACAATCATTGGGTATGGATGCGGTCCAACTACGGATCCAATGAGGTAATGTGTATTCTCAACATTGGTTACCCAGTCTCGGAGGGCCTCATTGATTGCATCCTTAAGAGTCATTGAGCCAGACTTTACGGCATGAACTTTGCATCCCATAAGTTCCATTCTGTAAACATTCATATGCTGACGCATGACATCCTTTGCTCCCATATAGACCTCGGATTCAAATCCCATGTTAGCTGTGGCCATGGCAGTTGCAGTACCATGTTGTCCGGCTCCGGTCTCGGCAATTATGCGCTCTTTTCCCATATATTTGGCAAGAAGTGCCTGACCGAGTGTGTTATTCAGTTTATGGGCTCCGCCATGCACAAGGTCTTCTCTTTTAAGGTAGATTTTGATACCATACTTTTTGCTGAGGTTCTTTGCAAAATAGAGGGGTGTTTCTCTGCCTGCAAATTCCTTCATATAATAGTCAAGTTCCTCAAGGAATTCAGGGTCATCCTTGTATCGATCATACGCTTCTTCAAGCTCTGTAAGTGCCGGCATAAGCACTTCGGGAACGAACTGCCCCCCAAACTTACCATACATCGATCTTTTCATAATCTTTCTCCGTCTCTTTTATTGGTCAAGTGCATCTACAAGCTCTTTCGTTTTGGAGTACATCTCTCCACTTTTGATAATTGATGTCCCTACAAGTACAGCATCAGCTCCGGCATCCATCACTTTCCTGATATCATCGGTGCTGTGAATCCCACTTTCACTAATGATGATGTGATTTGAGTTATTATTACGATCAAATTCTTTTACTATCGGGGCAAGTTTGAGAGTAGTATTCAGGTCAATCTCCAGTGTACTAAGGTTCCTGTTATTGATGCCAATTAATCTTGTCTTTGTTTTCAGGGCTTCTTCAAGCTCTTTTTCATCGTGGACTTCAACAAGTGGCTCCAATCCTTTTGCTATGGCAGCATTTACCATTTCACTAAGATTACCTTCAAGTAATCCTGCTATCAGCAATATGAGATCACTTTCTGTTTCATTGAACTGAATCTTATCAATAATAAAGTCCTTGCGTAATACTGGAAGAATAACATTTTTCCTGACAGCTTCAAGATTACTGATTGATCCGTGGAAAAATCCAGGTTCCGTGAGTACGGAAATCGCAACAGCACCTGCCTTTTGCATTTCACTGGCTATCAGCGCAGCATCATCGGGCAGAATATTTCTTAACTTTTTTCCCGGGGATGCGGGTTTGACTTCAGCTATGACAGCTATTTTATTTTTACATTTTTTTTCGTTTATAGCATCGATAATATCTCTTTTTTCATCCGTATTTTTTAAATTTACCTTCTGTCCAGTATCAGTTTTAATTTTTGAGATTCTGTTTTCAGTAGATTTCACTATATTATTGATAACCGAGTGCATTGAGTAACCACTTGTGTGCTGTAATGTGCAAAGATGTACATGGATGTCAATGTATTTAAAAATATCGGCGCATAGTCCTATTTAATAATGATACTCTATGGCCTTCTTAATGAATAGGTTTGCATTAAGGGTTCCCACTTTTATCTTTTAAGAAGAAGTCTATATTGGGATCTTTCTGTCCATTATAATGAATATCAGCCATATGTTCTTGTATGCCCAGTTTTTCTTGAATCGTCGTCGGTGGGAAATATGCCAGATATGCCAGCACAGTACCTAAAAGAACGAAAAGTCTTGAAAAAACCTGTATTACATCTATGATTGCAATGACGTCTGTAAGCATGAAATCAAAGACAAAAGAGATTGCTACAAGGGGGAGAACAGTTTTGTATCTAAGACGCTTTGGCATCCTTTGTAGCAATATGAGTAACAGTAACCCCAGTATCATTGAGGTAGGTATAACGAAAAGGCCCATGAGGTAAATGTGTATGGCGGCATCACTGTTAATCATGAATATGGAGCCCCATTCAGTCACTACGGGTCCTACTATTCCACTGCTATACAAAAAAGCAAGATAAGCTGCTCCTATTAGGGTGAATATCAGTGCAATATATTCTCCAACTCTTGTGCTACCTGTTATCACATATATTATGAAAAAGACCAGTGGAACTGGTATAAATGCAAACGGAATTGCTGTTATGAAATATAGGGTGGCGTCCATTTCCTGGTTTCCCAAATAAGCAATGAACATCCTCACTGCTGTTGGCAGGTAGGTAAGACCTACGAGTGTCCAAAAAACTACAAGTGAAAAAAGGGCAGGTCTGCTATTCTCACTATACTGTTCATTTTTTGCCAAGAGCACCCATGCAAATGAGATAGATGAGATTCCAATGGCAAAACATATTGTGCTGTTTAATAGAAGTCCTGCACTCATTTTTACCTCAGTATAGTATTTCATTTTTTATATTTATATATTTTCATTGTGCAATTGTGACGAGTTTGTTGTTTGAGATTTCCAACCAAATCTATTTATATTATTTAATTATATAATAGTAATATATCCAAAAATAACTGGATAAATAGGAGGATTGTACATGAAAGCAAATAAAACACAAATAATGAAAAAAGATACTCGAGCTCAGGTGGGTATTGGTACTCTCATTATATTCATCGCCATGGTGCTCGTTGCTGCTGTAGCAGCCGCGGTACTCATCCAGACATCCGGTGTCCTGCAGCAGAAAGCACAATCAACAGGTAAACAGGCAACTCAGGAAGTTTCATCCAACTTGATGGTGAAGAATATCGAAGGTGTCCGTGCAAAGAACAATGCTACATCAATGTCAAGTACCATTGATCTTCTGAAGCTTAAGGTAGGACTTAACGTGGGAAGTGCTCCTGTAGATGTAAATCAGGTAGTTGTTTCAATCACAGATGGGACGACTGCAAACAATTTGGTATATGCTGGAAACACTAAATCATATGCTTCCACAGGTAATTCTGATGGGGAAATGAATCCTTTCAGTTTCTCAAATACAGCTACTAACCTGGCAACCCTTCTGACTGGAAAAACGAATATAAGCGGTGTTGAATTGACAAATTCTCAGAAATACTTTACTGTTGGAAAGATTCGTGATGAGGATGGCTCTTTCTCTCAGGGTGAGCCTGTTATGAATACTGGGGATCTTGTAACTGTATATGTTTCAACTACTTCTGATACTGCAACTCTTTACTCACAAGTTGGAAGTTCTAACGTGAGTGCTGGTCTTGATGATTCCGGTCTCAATCTTGTTCCAAGAGCAACTGTTAATATCGTTCTGACTCCTGAGTCCGGTGCAGCAACAACAGCAGATTTCGTAACTCCCTCTTCATATGGTGTCAAAGAAACTGTATCACTGTATCCATAACAAGGATTTGTGCGATATTTTCGCATTTATCTTTTAAGGAGTTAATAACATGAAAGCAAACAAAAGAATGATGAATTCGGATACAGGTGCTCAAGTTGGAATTGGTACCCTCATTATCTTCATTGCAATGGTACTTGTAGCTGCCGTTGCAGCTGCCGTTCTCATCCAGACATCTGGTGTTTTGCAGCAAAAAGCCCAATCAACAGGTAAGCAGGCAACCCAGGAAGTTTCATCCAATCTTATGATAAAAGACATTGAAGGTGTTCGTGCAAAGAACAATGCTACAAGTATGGCAGATAATATTTCCCTGCTTAAAATGAAAGTTGGCCTTAATGTTGGAAGCTCTCCTGTAGATATGAATCAGGTAGTTATCTCCATAACTGATGGTACTACTACTAACAACCTCATTTATGGTGCAAACGATAAAACATATGGTAATGATATGGCGAACTTCAGTAGTACTGCCACAGGAGCCGCGAATCTGTTGAAAATGCTGGAAGATACCCAGACTACCCCTGGTGACAATGCCAAGTACTTCTATACAATTGGAAAGATTCGTGATGAGGATGGCTCTTTCTCTCAGGGTGAGCCTGTTATGAATACTGGGGATCTTGTTACGTTCTACATTTCGACTGTTGCTGTAGGTGACACTGCTTATACTAAGATGGGCACTGCAACTGTGTCTGCACTTAAGTCCACTGGTCTTGTAATTGAGCCGAGGACTGTTGTTAACATAGTACTCACGCCTGAGGCTGGTGCAGCAACAACTGCTGATTTCATAACTCCGTCTTCATATGGTACCAAGGAAACTGTTCAGCTCTATCCATAAGGTGATATCTATCACCTTTCTTTGTAACTATTCAGCCTACCACAATTAGCCTATTGATACTGATTTAATCAAAACGGAGATGTTTGCTCACTAACAACCTAAGAATCAAAAAAGCAATCAATGGCAACAATCAAAATTAATGATCCTAATAAAATGTAGGTCTCAACTTTTTGTCAAGATTGCTATTGATAGTGTTTTTATCAGGCTGAATAGTTACCTTTCTTTTTTCATTTATCTCTTAAGCACTTTAATGCTTGTATTCAGGTTTTTTTGATTAGCGTATCAATTTTTTATTACATTATTCAGTTCGTTTTACGATATATTGCAAAATGTGTGAACTTTGTTCAGTGTGCACTGCTGATAATTCTCAGACCTATTATTACCTGATCAATACCTTGTTTCACTAACGTGTAAGTATATTGATATTATATGGCATTGATTCCTTTATTTGGTGCGTTAGTAGAAGTTCATGAACATGGGGAAGGATAATAGCCACTATGCATGAATACATTTTTGTTTCCAATATTTTAGTTCGTCACCTTTTTTAATCAGGCGGAGGTGCTGATTGTTAAAATCACAGATAAGATATCTATTACCGGGTTGTGTATTTTTCAGCAAATCCCACATTTGCTGATTCAGAATAAAAAAGTAATTATTATAAGTAAGTTCGGGCTAAAACAATATATTAAAAAGAGTACCCTTTTCAAGGCATTCTCTCGATAATTTCTTCCATTCTCTTATTTTTCTTGTAGAATGCAGTTGTATCTTTGAGGAAGCCGGAAGCAGTGAGGCCCTTATCTGTGATTATGTATCCGCCGCGCTTTACTTTTTCGGCTAGCCCCTCTAACTGGAAAACTGTTTTCATTTTGCTGCCTATGCTGCCTTTATCGGCAAACTGGTCGGTGTATTCGCGGATCTCTGCAAACTCTGTAATCTTTCCTTCATTCTTCCCAAGCACTCTGAGAATGAGGCGGTATTGTATATCTCCCGGACCCTGGTGTATGCCCAGTGACTGGTAAAAATCTGCAACTTCCTGCTCAAGGTTAACATCAATTTCCTCACTCATTGATATCTACCTCGTCATCTTCCAGTTTGTCATCGTAGAATTCGTACTGGTACTTTTTTATTCCAAGTTTTTCCTGTAGATTCATAGGTGGGAAATATGCAAGGAATGCCTGTACGGTTCCTATAAGGACAAAAATTCTTGCTGCGAGTTGCATCACATCAACAAGTGTGATCATATCTGTGAGCATGAAATCAAATACAAAGGAAATTGCTACCAATGGAAGTGCTGTACGGTAGCGGAGTCTTTTTGGCATGCGTTGAAGGAATACGAGAAACAGAAGTCCAATGATCATTGCGGTGGGTATTACGAAAAGTCCCACCAGATAGATGTTTATTGCAATTTCACTGTTGATCATAAAGAGGGATGATACAGTTGAAACTTCAGGCCCGATAACTCCTTTTGTGTACAAAAAGGTCAGGTATGCAAATCCAAAAAAAACAAAAAGTAATGATGTGTAACCACTTATTTTCTGGTCTCCAATGATTACATAAAGAATGAAAAAGACCAGTGGAACTGTTACAAAAGAGAACGGGACTGCTGCAAGATTATACATCAACAGGTCAAGTTGACTGTTGTTGTAATATGCAGCAATCATCCTTATTGTTGTGGGAAAATATGTAAGGCCGACCAGTGACCACAGTACGACAAGTGACCATAGTGCAGGTTTGCTTTTTTCACTATGCTCTTTCTTGCTTCCGGCAAGCACCCATGCAAATGCAAAAGAAGAGATTGTTATTGCAAAACATATGGTTGCATTTAGTAATAGGCCCGCATTCATTTAATCCCTCATATACTTTTATTTATACATTGTTAATATATAATATTTGCTAATTCTGTAACTTTAATGTTTGATGTTTAATATTTCCAACCAATCATTATATATATATCATTTGTTTATATAAAAAATAAATACATATTTTTGTATTTATAGGAGGATTGTACATGAAAGCAAATAAAACACAAATAATGAAAAAAGATACTCGGGCCCAGGTGGGTATTGGTACTCTTATCATATTCATCGCCATGGTGCTCGTTGCTGCTGTAGCAGCCGCGGTGCTCATCCAGACATCTGGTGTCCTGCAGCAGAAAGCACAATCAACAGGTAAGCAGGCAACTCAGGAAGTTTCATCCAACCTGATGGTGAAGAATATCGAAGGTGTCCGTGCAAAGAACAATGCTACATCAATGTCAAGCACCATTGATCTTCTGAAACTTAAGGTAGGACTTAACGTGGGAAGTGCTCCTGTAGATGTAAATCAGGTAGTTGTTTCAATCACTGATGGAACAACTGCAAACAATCTGGTATATGCCGGAAACACCAAATCATATGCTTCCACTGGAAATGATAATGGTTTTATGACTGGTTTCACTACGGGTGCAAGTGTGAATTTGGTAACTCTTCTGACTGGTGTAACTAATGTAACTAGTGAATTTAACAACTCTGATCATTATTATACTGCAGAAAAGATACGTGATGAGGATTCATCTTTCTCTCAAAGTAACCCTGTGATGAACACCGGAGATCTTATTACTGTATATATTGCAACTACTTCTGATTCAGCAGCTTCTACAGGTTATTCTACAGTAGGTAGTTCAGATGTATCTACTGGTGGGCTTAATCAATCAGGTCTTAATCTGGTTCCAAGGACTGTGGTAAATATCGTTCTGACTCCTGAGTCCGGTGCAGCAACAACAGCAGATTTCGTAACTCCCTCTTCGTATGGTGTTAAAGAAACTGTAGCACTGTATCCATAATGTATTTCAGATATGCAGTGGTAACCCATTGCATATTTTTATATTGAGGGGTTCTAATGAATTCTGATGTAAAGCTTTTAAAGAATAACACTGCCCAGGTTGGAATAGGTACTCTTATCATCTTCATTGCAATGGTCCTGATTGCAGCAGTAGCAGCATCTGTTCTGATCCAAACTTCTGGTGTTTTGCAGCAACAGGCACAGTCTACTGGAAGGCAGGCTACTCAGGAAGTCTCGTCCAATTTGGTCATTAAGAGTATTGAGGGAGTTCGTGCTAAGAATTCGTCAACAGTTATGTCTTCCGATATTTCACTTTTAAAGGTGAAGGTTGGATTGAATGTGGGGAGCTCTCCAGTTGATCTGAATCAGTTGATAATAACTTTGTCAGATGGTTCAAACACAAATGATCTTCTATATGGCAATAACGATAAAACATATGGTAATTCCATGGCTAACTTTTCGTCATCTGCGTCAGCAAGTGCGAATCTGGGTAAGCTGTTAACGGGTACTCAGGCTAGTCCTGGTGATAATGCAAAGTACTTCTTTACCGTGCAGAAAATAAGGGATGAAGACATTTCTTTTTCTCAGGGAAATCCTGTAATGAATACCGGTGATCTTGTGACGATCTATATATCCGTTGTTTCTGATACTGACCTTTCTTATACGACAATAAGTGGGGTATCAACTTCGGGTGATCAGAAAGATTCCAATCTTGATATTGCTCCTCGTGCTTCTGTTAGCATAGTGATGACTCCGGAAGCTGGAGCTATGACGATTGCGGAATTTATTACTCCGTCTTCATATGGTACTAGAGAAACGATACAATTATATCCATAAGGTGATTATATTCACCTTTACTTTTTGAGGGTTAGTATGTCAGAAAAGATTCTTTTAACACTTTTTATTGTGATTTCGTTATTTTTCATTTCAAATGTAACGGCTGAAGCCTCATTTACGAACGACTTAAATATTCAGGATACGTCAGTTGATTTTGTCATTAATGAATTCTACACTGGTGTTGATGCAGATGTTTTCAGAACCGGTCTGGATGTTGATGAAAATGGTGAAGTAAGCACACTTGAAGTAGATATGTTCGTAAATGAGTTTGCAACAAATAATAGTGGTCGATACCTTGGATATATTATTATTGACGATGGTGATATACCTCTGTCAATAAGCTCTTTCAACCTTGAAGTGATGGGTGCTGAAGGTTCTGTGGGTAGTTCTGAAATACGTGTTCAGACTAATATACGCTATAACTTATCAGTTTCTTTGGCAACAGGAAAACATAGCGTATGGGTACTTGGACATCCATCTATAGAACGCATGTCAATTTCCATTCCACAAGGCACACAAATCTTAAATGTTGACGGGTTGGATTATCTCGTGCAAAGCAGGCATGATGGCCGGGTGCTACTTGAAGGTCGTAGTGGGATACGCTCTTATATAACAGAAGGACGCCAGACGTTCGAGTATGCTGTTTCAATTGATACTTATAAGTCTTCTTTTATTGCAGACTTATCTTTATTTCCTTCTTTATTTTGATGACTACTTTTCTAATACATATTATATATTTATATAATGGATATAATTAAGTACTATGTGTATATTATATTAAGTTGATAATAATATTCTATTACCTCAGGTGCTTAAATGAAACACAAGTATTGTTCTATGATCTTATTGTTCGTTATCCTGATTAGCATATATAGTAGTGGTTGTGTCAGTAAATCTCCTGAAGAAGAGGTTCCTTCGAAAGTGCTTGTTTTTTTAGACGCTATCAATGAAGGTGATTATAATACTCCTTTTAGCATGTATCAGGGTAAGGATTTTCTTGCAACTGCAAGTATTAAGATGAGCTTTGAGAATAAGGGTATGGAACCAGGAAGTATTGCAGAGAGCACTATCATTTCCCAGGATATCGTTGGTGATCTTGCGGTCGTAAAAGTTGAATGTTCAGTATCCACACTTGATCTTTCAGGAAACGCGAAAGGTGCAAATATCGTTCCTGTTTATTTCAGATTACAGAACAGTGAATTAGGCTGGGTAATAACGCGGGTTTCTTTTACTGTGCCATTGACTCTTGAAAATTCTGAGACTGTGGATATTGAGGTTGAAGGCACATCAATTGATGTAATTGTTGATAATGCTCCCCTTATAAGTGTACTTGCTTTTGCCATGCTTGGGTCAGGAGTCTATCTGGACAAAAAGGACAAAGCTAAGAAAAAGGAAAATAGCCGCACAATAGATGTTTCAGGCGCAGTTCCTATGCAAAAAGAGGCCATTGCGCAATATGTCAGGTTCGTCCCGGCACAACAGGTTACTGTTGGCAATGCTACAAGCATTGATGTCTGGGTCAAGAATTTTACTCAAAAACCCTATGTTAATTTTGCAATGAAAGCTAAATTTGGCAGTTCTCTTGAACCGGAGAAAGTAGATCTCTTTTTTAATAACATTGCTCCAGGTGAAACTGCAAAAAGGACATGGATAGTAAAACCTAAACTTGCTGGCTGGGCATCCATCGAAGAGCCAACTGTGGTATTTGAGTACATGGATACAAAATATATCGGTGTGCTTGATCCTGTATGGATGCAGGTCCAATAATAATTGGGGGGCATATTGATGTCATCAGATAATAATGAAGCAGGAGATTCTTCAAAGAACGTTTCTACAGATATTATGAAAAAACTGAATGATGCATTTTCCTCTTATCTTGATGGAAGCGAATCAATAGCAAAAGAGACAGATACATCAGAAAATGATTCTCTTCTTGAATTGGTGCGTTCTGGTATAGCTGAAAAACAAAGTCATGTTGAAGAGGCTGACCATGAGGGAATCGATGTAGACATCCCTGCAAAAGAGATTGTTAATATTGAATGTGAAATATCGGTTTTTTCAGAAGATGATGAGCCTGATAACATTAATGTCAACACACAAGTACCGAGTGTTCTTTCCGGTGTTTTTGATGATGTTCAATACCAATCTGTTGAAATTGAAGTAAATGAAACAGATGACACTGCAGAGGATGAAGGGGAATCGCACTACTTAGAAGTTGTTTCCGATATTTTGAAAAAGACTCCTAAAGGTTTCAATCCTTCATTTTCTATGGTTGAAAATACCAGTTCATCTGATACTCCATTGCATGTGCACGATAAACCTGGTTTGAATGAATCAGAACTCAAACTATCCAAGATTTCTGGTTCTGAAAAGGCAGTTTTATCTGCTGCTATTACAAAAAAACTACAGGAACAACCTGTCAAACCCAAATTGGAATCAGAAGAACCACAGGTCAAGAACAATGATGCTGGAATTGTGTCATCATCTCCAGTTCCTTCCTTTACTATATCCTTTGAACCAAAAGAAACTACAATCATTGGTAAATCGAAAGTGCAACAGCCTAAGAGCGCTTCGCCTATCTCATCTTCTTCAGGTATTTCGGAAAATGTAAAGGCACACAGGGTTTCAGAAAAGCCAAAGGAAAATGTTCCTGATAATCCTACAACGATTGCTTTCCTTTACAACAAGGATCATAGAAGTCACGATGCTGCTTCTTTGTCCATTAATACTCATGAGAAACCTGAGCGTCTGATTAAAGCTATGTGGTATCTGGAGAAGAATAAGGTCTTCGAGGATGGCACATGTACATTTATTGATAAATTTGAGATGGCCGATGAGTCTGATCTTTTGAGGGTGCACGATGAATCATATATCTCATTCGTTCGTTCCTATGCAAGTGCAGGCGGAGGTTTTTTAGGTGATAGTACTTACATGACTTCCACATCATACGATATTGCAAAGATGGCGGCTGGTGCAGCTATGAAAGCCGGTGATCTGCTTATGGATAATAAGTTCTCTCATGCTTTTGTATTAGCGCGTCCACCTGGTCATCATGCAAGTTCCCAGAAGTATGGGGGTTTTTGTCTTTTCAATAATGCAGCGATCCTTGCAAAATACCTGCAAAAGCGCAGGAATGTGGGAAAAATACTGATACTTGACTGGGATGCCCATGCAGGCGACGGTACTATGGAGATATTCTATGAAGATCCGACTGTCATGTTCCTGTCAGTTCATCGGGATCCTCATGGTTTTTACCCTCGTAAAGGGTTTAGTACCCAGACAGGGGAAAATGCAGGCAAAGGGTACACTTTGAATGTTGAAATGCCAGAAGGTTCCGGCAATGATGAATATATGCTGGCGTTTGATGAGACTATTGTACCTATGATCAGTCAGTTTGCTCCAGAGATAATTATATTCAGCTGCGGCTTCGATGCATATTATCGGGAAAAGAATATTGGTTTGATGTTGGATTCAGATGGTTATCATCAGATGACAACAAAGGTATGTTCAGTGTTTTCTGGCCCAATGGTCTTTCTGATGGAAGGTGGCTATCATGATTTCAATGGCCAGCTATGTCATAGTGTTCTTAGTTCCCTTCATGGGAATCCCAATCCTGTAAGTGACCGTCAGGAAATCTCAAGCTATAAGATGAATCAGCAAAAGCAAATATTTGCCGCCACACAAAAGAAGATAGAAGAATCGAAAAAGCATAGCCCTATTCTTTCCTTGCAGGTGTCATGATGGTTCATGTTGGTCTTACTATTAATGAGAGTCACTACTTGCACGATTCATTGCTTAATGGTTTTCCCTGTCCTGAAAGCCCATCCCGCTTAAAGGATATTCTGGAATATTTGGAATCAACAGGTCTACTTGATGGTGACAGGTGTCATATATTTGAATCACAGCCCGCAATAGTCAGGGATGTTTTGCGAGTTCACACAAATGAATATGTTGAATTTGTAAAGGCATGCACAAAAAATTCTCAGCTAAGTCTGGGTAAAGATGTATATTTATGTCCTTCTTCTTTTGAAGTACTGTTAGATGCTACAGGATGTGTTCTGAATGCAGGTGATCTTGTTATTACTGGCAAGTGCAAGCATTCTTTCGCTCTGATACGTCCGCCTGGTCATCATGCTGGCCCTGCTACTTCCAGCGGATTCTGCATTTTCAATAATTCCGGAGTACTTGCCCGCTATCTTCAGGAAGTGCATGGACTTGAGCGAATTGCAATAGTAAATATTGACGCCCATGCTTCTGATGGTACTCAGTCGGTATTTGAAGCTGATCCCAGCGTCCTTTGCATATCTATTCACCAGGACCAGTCAACCCTTTATCCTTACAAGGGTTTTATCCGGGATATCGGTGTCAGGCCTGCACTTGGGTCTTGTATTAATATGGAGATGCCTCCTGAAGCAAGCAATCCCGAATATAATGTCTTCTATGATGAAGTGGTGGAAAAAGTACTAACAAAATTCGATCCGCAAATCGTTATACTTGAATGTGGTTTTGATGCTTATCATAAAGATGCTCTGACAAAACTGAATCTTACAATTGATGGGTACTACCAAATTATATTTAAATTAGCAAGTAAATGGAGCATTGTATCTTTGCTGGAAGGCGGTTATCATGATGATCTTGGTCTGCTAACATCAGTAGTCCTGAGGGCATTGGCTGGTGAAAACAACATTACGGATGATATGGACCTGATAGACCTGCTTGCTTCAAGGCATGTGAAAACCAGGGAAGATTTCAATAATAACTTGGCCCTTCTGAAAATGAGATTAGGTCCATACTGGGGTTTGTGAACCCTTACTTAAAAAAGGTAGTTGATTAAATGTTTGAACTTGCAAGAACTGATGATGGCATATCCTTTTGTAAACTTGAACATGCTTTTGAGCTTGACAAGTTACAGATAGGGGAATTCAGTTACTTCAGGAAATATCTTGGTATGGCTGATTATTTCGCAAATTTCCAAAGCTGGCTTAAAAGACCTACTGTGGCATTAGTACTGGCAATATCAGGTAACACTGTTGTTGGATGGTCCATGAATGAAAAATGGAGTTCTCCTTCAAGAGATGGGAAACCTGTTTATGTTTTACGTGGTATTGAGATCTCTCCACAGTTTGCAAGGAAAGGTATGGGAAAGAATATGTTTTTCCTTATATCTAATGTGCTCCTTGGTCATGTTATTACAAAGCCTGTAAATAAGACTGCAAAATTATTCTTTGAATCCCTCGGTTTTATAGATCCATCTGGTAATTCTCTGGTAAATCTTAGTGATCATCCAGGTTATCTGATACTTAAAGAGAATAAGAAAGAAGCACTTTCTTATGATGGTATTTCTTTGCTTGATGAGAATATAATGTCCTGTAAGATTAAGTTGTTCCCAAAAGAGATGTGCCTTGAGGCTGCAAAAAAGGAAGCTGATCCATCATCAACATCCAGATGTACTTTAATTGAGGATACTGTTGCAACTACTGAAGATGAAGGGGATGTATTACTGGAGCCAGAGGATAAAGGGATTTTTGATTCGCAGGAATCTTTTATCTTTGACGGCAAATTCATAGGGGGGCAAAAAATGATGTCTCCTTGCAAATGTGGTCATTGTTTAGTGCATAAATATCAGGTCACTAGTAAGAGGAAAGGCACTGCTTTTATTTGTGCTAGTTGTAATGTTGAAAGGTATTTCCTTCCACTTAAGAGTTAATTGAGTAGTATATTTCTTTTTCTTTCCGCACAATTTTTCAAGTATAAGGCTGTCCATTTTGTTTTGACTTGTAGAAATCCTAAATATTCTGTTGACTAGTAAGTAAAATTTTATTTAAAATATTCAAATGATATTTTTGTTTTTGAGTGATCAATTCAAATATTTATAAAATAAAAATTGACTTATTCTCTTTTTTCAATAGAAGGTTATTAATATGGCTAATACAATATTAGTTATAATTATAATACTAGATATATAATTTGTTTATATGGGGTATTTCCACATGGCTCAAGAGCAGGGTATAGCAAAAGTAGATCTGACTTATATTTTCAAAGCAGTAATGATGGGTAATTCCCTGTATTCGGATAACTGGGAAAAAGGTGTTCTTTACCTGACAAATCTTAACCTATGGTTCTCAGAAGGCGGTGGATGGGTGACCATACCGCTACAGAATATTACTATGGTAGGCAGGGAGGTAACTGATCCAATTCGTGTAAAGGCACAGCGGACGATTGGAACTTCACATGTATTAATGATCGATTATCTCCAACCATCATCTGTTGTAGAAGGGGCAACAGCTCCAGCTACTGCATTATTGGCAGGCAATGAGGCAGTGATCAACACTTTAAAATCTTATCTTCAGCCAATGTGCGGTACTCCGCCTAAAAAGCAATCCCTTTCCGACCTGGATAAAAAATTGCTTTACATGTTGTACACAGGTGTCAATGATATGCAGAAGCTTGCTTTCTTCATTGGAGCTGACACCCAGACTCTGGCTGAAAGTTTCAAGAACTTACGGGAGCAAAATCTATGCGATACTTCAGGTGCACTTACAGAACAGGGGCAAAAACAAATTAGGGAGATGATGTGAAATGAACTTAATCACCAAAAAGGAGGTCTTTTGAGTGACTGACCCAGGTCTTCCTCCTTTCATGACTGATTCAGCGGGAGGTCCGCCCGCTATGTCTGAAGGCAGCTTTGCACAGTCTATGGGAGCCTTTGGTACACTTCTTAAAGTTCAGCAAAACATAACTGAAAGGTTCCCCAGATGTAAGGTTCCCTGGGGTGGAACCAGAGACTTCCTCAAGGCAAGCACCATTGAGATGATAAGAGCTACTTCACTTTACCGTTTCCACATGGATTTCTTCCGGGAAATAGGTCTTGGCAACATGCAACTCATCTCTTATGCACCGATGAACTATATTTTTGCAGTTCCGAATAATCCAATTTGTAATTGTTATCCTGCATTGAACAATCAGAAGGTATGTGTAGCTACCACAGATGCACTGCACAGGTTCTTTAAGGAGGAGCTGGAGCTTGACTGTTCAGTTGAGGAAATAGAATGCATCAAAAATGGTGATCCTGTATGCAAGTTCAAGGTGGCATTGCAGCCCATATCTGCCTACCAGATAATGCTGGATGAGCAGGACAAGATGATCCTTTCCGGTGTTCGTCCGCCTGTTGAACAGAATGAACTCATTGAAAGAGTGAAAGCATTAACAGTGTATAAATTACTGGACAATGGCAAGTTGTCTGAGATCGGGAATGCCTACATGCAGTTTGCAGGAAACATGAATGTTCAGGAAAAAGTATTCGATCCTCCCTGGAAACTCAAGGAAGAACTCTCTTCAATTGCTGATAAACATAGTACTTTTGGTGGTGCATTTGGTGTAATGGCCAAAACAGTGCAGGACCAGCAAAAAGATGAGGTTGTACCTCCTCAACCGGCTGTCTCCGAGGAAACGCAAAAATTGCAGGAAGAAGCCAAAAAAACAGATAGTTTTGCCGAGCTTCTTGCAAAAATGAAAAAAAATCAGTAGGGATATGAATGTCAGGTTACAGGTCAGTTTCATTGAATAATCACCTGGGAGATTTTGTAGGTGAATTTGTAAGAGTGGTCACGGATAAGTCACATTACAGGGGCGAATGTGTAAGGATCGACCAGAAGAACAACAATGTTCTTTTAGTAAATGTTGTAAAGAAAAATGAAACAGGATGGACTGAGCTTAGTGATCGGATGTTAGTAATGGGTTCTGCAATAGAATCAATCTATATTGAGAAAAGTTTCCCCTTTGACAGTAATGAATCAGTAATACTTGCTATTGAAGATGGTTCATTACAATCGGATTCCAATCCTGCGATAAAGGAATTGGGTAATTTAAATGAATTAGGATTTCCGGAGGAACAGGTATGAGCAGCGAGAAAAGAATACCGACTGGCATCGCAGGCCTTGACAGGGTCATCGAAGGAGGTGTTCGTGATAATACCACATTGCTTGTGGTAGGTTCAAGTGGTACTGGAAAATCAACATTTGCAATGCAATATCTTACCTACGGGCTGGAACATGGTGAAAATGCCTTGTACATCAGCATGGAAGAACCTCCTGAACAGATTCTTCGTGAGGCGAGGATGCTTGGTTTCAATCTTGACAAATTCTATGAGAAAGAATTATTCTTCTTCCATTCCAAAGGTAAGGATTTCGTAAAACTCGTCGATGAGCAATTGCCGGCACTTGTAGAAGCAAATAAGAACTTCTCTGTTAAGACACGTGTTGTTATTGACCCCCTCACTCCCCTTACATGGGCTATCAACGACAAACAGGAACAGCGTGAGATTATTACTAAATTATTCTATACGATGAAGCAATTGGGTCCTGTGTTGATAACAACTGAGGAGCATGCTTCACCCGGTGAAACTATCGGTGAGGATGTGCTCATACCCATATACATGTCTGACGGTGCTGTCCATCTTACCTACCGGCCTATTGGTGGTGCTTTCAACAGGGCTCTTGAGATCGTGAAAATGCGTGCCACAAGACATGGAGAGGAAGTATATCCCTATATTTTTGTACGGGGTATAGGTGTTGTTGTCAGGACCACTCCACTGGTATCGGCAGAGGATATGCGCAAATATGACGATCTATTCGACAAGGCTATCAGGACTGCAGCTGATCTCGGGGCAAATGAAACAGTACTGGAACGTCTTGCTTATGTAAAGGAAAACTGGTCCTATCCGTTCTCACCGAAAGAAACACTGCAGATATTCTTCGAATCACAGGGACTCACTGATACATTAACCAAAGAGGATCTTGCAAAAAGGAAAGGAGAGGAAGAAAGTTCTCCGGAAGTCCCATTAGATATCGGTGAACTATCCGGTGGAACCCTGCAAGTTGAAGATGTCGAGCTTATGCCGGAGGATGTACTGCCCTCAGATGATGAAGGATTGATAGAGATCGAAGATCTTCGTGAACTGGAAGAATTGATACAGTAACGATAATAAGGTACGGTGAAGCTGGTGGCCAAAAAGACAAAGGATGATCTGGAAGACGTATCGCTTCTGAAATTTGCTCTGGTCTCACAGTTAAAGAGGACCTATAAGGCCAGTGAGGTTGACGTAATAATGTTTGCAGGTGCCGATGGCAGGATATATGCTTCATATATCCCGGAGAGCATCGGGCCTAAAATCTTTGAGCTAACAAACCTGATCAGCCATAACCTGCTTCATGTAAGTCAGCAGCTTGCAATGGGCCTTCGCCGTTCTGTCATTGAGTATGATTTCGGGACCGTGATATTTTCATCCGTTGGTAAAGGGGCCCTTTTGATTTCTCTTTTCACCGGCAAGGCAGATCTTTCGGAAGACATGAACAAGATTGATATCGCTAAAAGTGTGATGCAGCATATCTTTGAACAGCGTCCTATGACAGCAGAACAGTTGGCAACCTATCCTGAAGAAGTAGCTGCAGAGTTGCGTATATTGTCTAAGATAGTGTTCAATGAAATGTATACCCAGTCGTCTGAATATAAAAAGAACATGGAAATACTTGCCGATATCAAGGAAAAGATAACAGGTGTAATGGGCAGGGGTGAAGTTGAACAGGTACTTGCAATGGCGTTTAATGAAATAGCATCATCTCCCAAATGGATGACCGAAGATCTCTGGCCTTTACTTCTGGAGATGATCATAAGGGATCAGATACGTCCTCTGCATGGTGATTATGTTGCTGATATGTGTGAAGCTGAATGGATACCGGACATTAAGCACAAACTGGAATCATTTGTATGATATGGTGATCTGCTATGGACGATGAAATATATGCCTCTGAAGTCTGCAATTCGGAAAGCCCGATTTATGGTGAGGAAGAATCAATGGAAACAGATGATTGTGCAGTTGCACTTCCAGAAGACATTCCTGATACAGATATGGATCAGCTGATAGTTGACACTGAAGACAAAAAGGGTGATTTGGATAATGCGTGTAATCCTGACAATGAAAGTGAATTGAAGTCTGATAATTCCAATTCTTTGATAGTCATTACTGAAAATTCAGATAATTCTGTTTCTGCTGAAGATTTTAGCCTGGAAAGTTCTTCAGAGAGTAATCCTGAAACTTCTTTTCAGGAAATAGATAAGGCTACGTTATCCAGGCTAAAAGAAGCTGAAATGCACAATGTTGAAATGGAATCCAGATTACTTGCATTCGAGGACAGGTTCACTGAGCTTCAAACAAGAATGGATGAAAGTCTTAATTCGAATGGAAATTTACTATCTTCTATAGAGGATGATCTTCAAACAAGAGCCAATGAGGCTGATCTGAAACGACTGCAAAATGATTTCAATCAGTTTTCCAAAAGGCTGAAACGTGTTGTTCAAGCAGAGGATTCGGTAAATGCAGAATCTCTTGATGCAACAAAAGTGCCTCCTGATGTTCTCGAAATCACCTATGCAAAAACCCTAAATGATGTTTATGCTGCCATGCTTGGTATATATGGCGACAGTGAAGCTGCTGAGATGGTGGAAGATGCCAGGGACAGTGTACGCCAGTTCAGTGCGGGTATTGATTTTTTCAGGTTTGAAGATGATTCTTTTGTAATAAGAGGTCTTTCTGAAGCTATATCTTCCAAAATAGTTTCTGTAAAACAAATACATGGGACCTATATAGAACTATTCAAAATACTTTTCCAGTATGTTCCTAACTATAATTCACAGGATTTTCGCTCATTTGTTGAAACAGGTAGCCGGGAATACACAATTAAAAAAGTAGTATTTCATGAAGGACGTATTGATAAGATTATTTCTGAGATTGACACCTTCAGGGATGAAATATCTAATATCACGGAAAATGTCAGTTTTATAGCTGAATTGCAAAATAACCAGCTTGAAGAAACAGCTTCTAATTCCCAGGAACTTGGTGAGATCAGGGAACAGATGAAGAGTGTAGCAAAGGCTGTTAATCTGCACACAAAGGCAATAAAGAAGCTAAGTAAAACTCTTGCTGAATTTCAGGACTTCCCTACTGCAGAAAACCGTGTTTTGGAAGTCACTGATCTTCCTGATCTATCCAGAATAGAGGAAATGCTGGTCACAAAGGCAGGCAGGGATGAAATACTGACAATATCTGGTGAGATGGAATCTTTCAAAGCCAATGTGGAAAATATGTTCTCTACAATACAGCAACAACTTCAGGAGAGCATGGTAACTTCCCAAAGATTAAGTGGAATCGAGGTCGATTTATCTGAAGTACAGGAAGGACTTCATACTCTTAATGTTTTACAAGAGTCGAAATCTACAAATGTTGTAGAAGAGCTAAAATCCATAAATTTTATAGACGAACCAAAACCCATAAGTGTTGCAGAAGAACCAAAACCTGTAAAACTTTCCGAAATTCCGATAGAGGATGCAATTACCGGTCAACTATCGATTCTTGGTTCTGCAACCCTCAAGCAACTTGAAAAACAGATACAAGAAAATGGATTTTCGATTGATTTTGAAAAGTTATCCCTTGTAATAGCATATCTGGAACAGGAACAACTTGTTAGTTCCACTAAAAAAGGAAGGTACACTTTTTACTCTGTTACAGAAATTATGAATGTTTGAAAAATCAGATGATAAAAAATGTTAGTTGAAGGTTTGAATATGCTGCACATGGCTGGAAATGTCAGCTATGGTATATTGGAAAATGGCTCATCGATAGATCAGCTTAATATAGATATTGGACAATCTAATAATGTCGGTTTCAATTATTTCCATAATAAGTTTGGGATGCCCTACGACTTTCTGTTGAAAAGTTCAATAAACTCTGGTCACTCCCTTTTTGTTGCTGTTCAGGGTTCTGATCAACTTCTGGGTTTTGCACGATTTGAAAAAATATCAGACGAAACGCAGAAGACCTACAGAGGTAAAACTAATATTATTCACTATTCTGTTCATCTGCTCAGGAGTATAGAGATCCATCCGGCTCATCGGCATGTGGGTATAGGACGTTTGTTGTTCTCGATCGCTGTCAAACACTTGAAAACCAACGTTATAACGTTGCCTGATAACTCTGGAGCCGCTAATTTCTTTAAAGAAAAACTCAAATTCAAGCTACTAAATCCAAGTAACAATGGTCTTTCTTCCAGATACAAGGATTATCTGATACTTCCATATCCGCGTGCTAAGAATATGTTAAAGACCATGGCTGTCAATTATCCGCGAGTAGTTATGCCTGAGCTTATAGGCAAATATGAGTCATTGAAGTTTAAATCTAATATGGGTAAGTCTATATCAAAGGAAGATGTCAGTGAGTTCCAGATTCTTTTTGAAAATTCAAGGGAACTTCTGGATAATAATCTAATGCATGAAATGGATTTATTTATTAAAGTATTTGATAGCTAATTAATGGTACTATGATCCAGGTGATATTTTGGCAAATTTAGATGTTCAGCGTTTGCGTAAGAATTTATTGAAATATTATGGTAGATATAATGTATTGCCTGGCAATACTTATGAACTATCCGATGACATGAATATTGAAAATTGCGTTGCTGCTATAGATAATATTACAAAGCATATTCTTAAGCCTACAGAAAGGAATATACGTCTGGAATTATCGCAGATGTTCAAGGAGTGTGAGAACCCTCAAATTCCTTATTTTGAAGTTGTAATGGACATCATGCAATTCATGAATGAATTTGTTGGAGATCCTCATACTGTGGAGCTAATCTTTGCTAGGGTCAATAATGATGTTGCCAGGAAAAAACTTGAAGTCGATGACAAATTATACTATAAAAATAATGAGTGGACTTCTAAAACAGCTGAATCAGCAATGCAGAAATTAAGAGATTCAGGAACTGAACGTGATTATCGGTTTATGATTGACCAACTTACAGAGGTCCTTTCTCACTTTACGAGTAACGAAGGAATAAAAAACGTACGGATGAAACTTAATAATATTATAAAAAATCATAGCCAACGTGAACTTAATGCCATGGATCTTCAACTTTAATTTGAAGCTCACTGCTTTGAATTATTTGTTAATACTAAGAATTTAAAGGATAATTCCATTTTCTGTGATGCTGAATTTATGCTTTCCCATGGAAAAATCACTTCCTCTCTCCTTGATGATCTCAAGATATCTTTGTGCGGTCTTTTCTTCACTTTCAGTATCAAGCGAAATCACTGTATCAAACATGTATGGCCATACGCTAGAGTTTATGCTTAACGCAGGTATCTCGGCGGTGGCTATTAGTAACATGTTACCTTCATGGAACTCCTGAAATAGATTCAGGATAAAGGACCTTAATTCACATTTATGGAATGGTCTCTCATCAAATGTACTTTCAATATCTTCCAGAATATTTATAGTATCTATGACGACTCGTGATATTTCATGTTTCAGTATATTCTCATTTAAATATTCAAATATGGCAAAGTCTCCTTTAGCAACTACATCTGAACTAATGGAACATATCTTTATTTTATCATTCGTAAGATCTTCATCATAAAATGAAAAAGAGGATAAAGCCCGGATTATTTTATCTTCTGATTCTGAGAGCAAAGATACATAAGCACATTTTTCTCCCTGATCTGCTGCATTGAACAATGATTGCATACACATGTTTGTCTTGCCTGTTCCACATGAACCTGCAATGAGGATTGATGATGGCTTTATATACCCCCCATGGAGAAGCTTATCAAGCTTTTTGATATATGATGGGGTTCTCTTATTTTCCATTGATTTTGTTTACGCTTTGATATTTTATAAATTTGTCGTAAATCTAAAAAATATTGTAACTATTCAGCCTGGCACGATTTGCCTATTGGTACTGATTTCATCGAAATAGAGATGTCTGCTCACTAACAATCTAACAATCAAAAAAGCAATCAATAGCAACAATCAAAATAAATGATCCTAATGAAATTTACGTTTCAACTTTTTGTCAAGATTGTTATTGATAGCGTTTTTATCAGGCTGAATAGTTACAAAATATTAAATATTTATTAGCTGATATTGCCAAACGTATTTGAGCAACTTTATATATTATCAGTTCAATTTAAATGGATATAAATAAAAATCACTTTCTTTATGTTGATAATCATGTCTGAGCTGCATAATAACAATAGAATTTTAACATATCTTGATGATATGAACGAGCGTTTGAATTCGCTTGAATTGCGTATATCTGAGCTTGAATCTTCTAATTCCCCACATGTAAATGATAAAATGGCTGTTTATCTCACAGTTCCTGATTCTATCCGCAAATCTTTATTTGCTGTTTCCAAACTAAAATCTTGTACAGCGGATGAGGTTAGCGCGATAACAGGAAGGCACCGTTCAATAGAAAACAAGTATCTTAATGAACTTTATAGAGCTGGATGGCTTGAAAGAGAACGAAAAGGTAAAAAAATATACTATTCACTAAGTGAAAAAACAGGCAGTACAAACAATGAACATTGGTCTGCAGTAGAAGAAGTCGAAAATAAACTTGACAGGTTACTTGGGTGAGTTCAATGTTATTAAGTTTTCATTCTTATAAGGGCGGTACCGGCAAGACTACTTTTGTTGGGAACCTTGGGATTATGCTGGCTCAGCAGGGTAAGAAAGTGTGTATCATCGACACTGATGTAAACGGACCGGGTATACATTCGTTATTCGACATCAGGTATGATATGACGCTAATTGATTTTCTTCAGAGTGCTTGCAGTGCTGACGATGTCGTTTACAGGTATGATGATACTAAAGTTTATATTGTTCCTTCCAAAGCATGTGAGGAGGATATCTCTGCCATGTTCAACACTCCGGGTGAAGCCAAGCAAAAATTGCTGGAACTTGTCAAGAAAATAGGTAAAAAGTTCGACATCGATCATTTCCTGTTCGACTGCAGTCCAGGTATCAATAAGTCCAGTCTTCTAACTATGAATATAGTTGACAAGGCGACAATTATATCCACAATTGATATTCAGGATATTAGAGGTACTTATTTGTTATCAAGCATGTCGGCTAAACTGGGTACTCACGCTTCTCTTCTTTTTAACAGGATTCCACTGGAAAAAAGAGACGATATAAATGAGATAGTTACTGACTTTAGTAAGAAGCTTGGCACAGAGCTTTTAGGAATTATCTCCTATGATGAGTCCGTAGCAAGAACATGGTCACGAAAAATACCTATGAAGGACAATCCGGATTGTGAATATTGCACCCAATTAAAAATGGTGGCAGAAAAATTAATTAAATAGAGAACAAAGCCTCTAATTACATAGAGGTTCTGTATTCTTCAATACTCTGACCTACAATTTTGTCAAGTTCTTTTTTTTCTTCTTGGGTCAGGCTGAATATCTCTTTTATTTTATTTATGTCATTTTGCATGTAAGGTTCAAGATGTAATCCATCTTCATTTAGATAATACTTTATGTCAATGAGATCATCACTCATTTTTTTAATTCTTTTGTTCTTCAGTACAAATGTGTTTTCAAAGAATTGCATGATCTCATTTCTTATTAGAGAATTTGTTTCATCTGCGCTGATCATACTTATTGCCGGACTCTTGCTTTCTCTACTTTTGCGAAGCAGTACTGAAAGAAAATTAATATATGGTTTGTTTTGTTCATGCTTTAAGTTAGTCAGGTCTTCAATAAATATCAGATGTCTGCTCTTTGAAATTAATTTTTCAATTTTAATCAGGACACTGGTAAAATTTCTGAATACATGGATAGAAGCAACGCTATCTAAATCTGCATAGTTCTCTTTTTCGTTTTCATTCCAATAGATTCTGATAACTGGCAGAGGTTCCTTCTTTTTCATCTCTTGTATGGTCTTCTCTGTAAGTTCTGATACTTTTGAATCAGTGTCGTAACAAAAAACAGAGTTTGTTTCCTCAATCAGGGTGAGAAAATTTACCAATGTTTGATTTTGATTATTAGTGTCCATTTAAATCTTTGTCGCAGTCATTTTATTAATCGCTATGTATAATATTACTGTCATGGGTAGGATTTATAGCTTTCTAAATAATCCTGTAAATATTAATAGTTTCAATATTTTGTTATTCTAATTTAAACGGGATTTCAAGACTTTATTCCCGAAAAGGTTAATACATATTGCAGCAGATTAATTTTGAGGTGCTTTAGTATGTCAAAGTTCCAGAAAAGAGGTTATGAAAGAAAAGGTGAAAAGAAAAACGTAGAATTAGAAGAAAAGCTGCTACAAGAAAACCTCGATGACCTTAGGTCCACGGATGGTGAGGCCACAGATTGACTATAGACCTCGATATTGAACTGATCAATTCGGAACTTTCAAATAAAAAGTTGAATGTTCCGGGTGGAACTACATATGAAAAAGTATTGGACCTGCTTGATATTAATCAGGAAACGGTCCTTATTTTAAAAGAAGGGCAGGCCGTTCCATTTGATGGAATGGCCGTGTCCGGCAACTTAACTATAATGTGTATAGCATCACAGGGTTAAAATTTACCGGGCACAAATGAAGATATCACATTTTACGTGTGATGTTCTTCAGTTTAGTAATGGCATCCATTGTTGTTTTTGTATCTTCTATGATCTTGCGCTCATAGTGCTTGATGATATCTTCAACCGGTGCGGAGAGCTTGTAGATCTTAGTAGGTCTGCCCTTTCCAACAGCTTTCTTGTTGTGGATATCAATCCAGTTTCTTTCGCGCATCTGTCTCATAGCAACACTAACTTCCGGCTGCCTGAGTCCGGTGCTCATCTCAATTTCCTGTGAGGATGCTTCATCTACATTTGAGAGATAAGTGAGTGTTGTTGCGACGTTCCTTGACATTCCCAGACTTTTCAAAGCTTCAATGAACTTATAGTCTGTGTCATCCAGTATTTTGACTTCATAGTCTTTCATAATAACCCCTTATTATATATCTTGCTCATTTTGAGCTCTACAACATAGTATGCAATTATTATATTTAAAGTTATATATGCTCATAATTAAAACACTTAATAATTAATAATCTGTTCTAAAAATGGAACATTCTTTCGATACTGCGAATATTTTATTCTTGAGGATGTTTATGGAATTGAAATAAGCAGACTCTTTTCCATTAAAAACCTGATTTTTTATTTCTTTCCCAATAATATCATCGTAACCAGGTTTCAATCTTAGTACAGTAGAACCTGGGTATATGTGTTTGTTATGTGAAAAACCGTCTATATCCCCATCTGTAATTCCTATTATGGGAATTTTAAGCCTGTAAAGTATATCCCCTGCAAGATCAGTTGTATCATCCCCGATTGTTACAGCAACCTGAGCACATTTAACTAATTCAAAAGACCTCTCAGCTTCATGGTCAATTATGACTGCTTTTATTTTATCTCCTGAATCCAGAGAATTTTTTTCTTCATTTAATATGTATTTTAACTCTGTCATGTTTTTGCGAACAGAAAAGTTATTGCCCCGCAAAGATCCGCTTTTCACCCAGCATGCATTAAGGTCAATGGGAATTTTCTGTTCGTATCTGTGAAGCTTTTCGAGTCCGTGTTCTTTGACCTTTGCACCCTTGATATTCTTAATAAAGCCATTTTCAGTTACTATCTGTATATCTTCGCTTTGTGCAAAACCCACAATTATTCCATTGACCATTATTTTCTCTCCAATATGCACACCATAGACGTTCCTTATAATGCGATGATTATGGTCTTCAACGCTTATTGGTATAATAAGGTCAGGTACATCGGTAATTTTAAGTTCTGTGACTTTGGCCATTTCCAATGCAAAGTCAATAGATCTTGAATTCCACGGTACGATCTTTCCATCGGGAGAACCGGGTCTTTCAATGTGGATAAATGGTTTTATGTTGCGGTCAATTAGTTTTGAAACTACTATATTTGCAAAAATAATCCCATTATTTGTTGTTTTTCCATGGTTCAGCAGAATAACGATATCCTTTGTTTTGAAAAACTCTTCTATACAACGGCTTGGCTTCAGGCTTTTTCGGATATCAATGATATCTTCAAGATGTGCATCAAGAACTGCTGTTTTACCAATAGTTCCAGCCATTATGGCAGATATATTCCCGTAATCATTCAGTTTATCGAGTATTATTTTTGCCATTCCGGAATCTACAACATCCGGTCCGTGAATAACAATTCCAATTTCCATATATTTCTATTTTAGGTTTTTTTACAATTATAGTTTCCTGCCGATAATCTATTATCCTGACAGACATATTCTGGGATATATGAATGATATCCGATTAACTTGGCTTGGGCATTCATGTTTCCAGATAGATGCTGCAGGGATCACTGTTCTTATAGATCCTTTCATAACAGGTAATTCGGCAGCTACGGTCCAACCTGAAGACCTTGAACCTGATATCATTGCAGTTACACATGGCCATGGTGATCATCTCGGAGATACTGTTAGCATAGCAAAGAGGACAGACTGTACTGTTGTCTGTATTCATGAACTTTCCCAGTATCTGAAATCCAAAGGAATACTGACTGAAGGAATGAATATCGGAGGTTCTATTGAGCTTGAAGGGTAACTATTCAGCCTACCACAATTAGCCTATTGATACTGATTTAATCAAAACGGAGATGTTTGCTCACTAACAACCTAAGAATCAAAAAAGCAATCAATGGCAACAATCAAAATTAATGATCCTAATAAAATGTAGGTCTCAACTTTTTGTCAAGATTGCTATTGATAGTGTTTTTATCAGGCTGAATAGTTACCTTGAAGGTATCCTTTTTACGATGACAGATGCCCGTCACTCATCCTCAATAGATGAGTCTGGTCATACTTTTGATGGGGGACGTGCAGCAGGTTTTCTTATCCGTGCAGGGAATATTTCTATTTATCATGCAGGTGATACCGGTATTTTCAGAGACATGGAATTGATAGGTGATCTTTATCGCCCGGATGTTGTGATACTTCCAATAGGAGGGCGGTATACCATGAATTCCCGGGATGCTGCGCTTGCAGTTGAGATGATAGGTCCTCGAATTGCAATTCCTATGCATTACAATACATTCGATATTATATCTCAGGATCCTAATATTTTTAAGAATTATGTAAATAGATTGTCTGATACAGATGTTGAAATCATGGAAATTGGCAGCTCCATTATTTTATAAGGCTATGTGTATAAAATATTTTAGTCTTTTATAATATTCCTATGGTTAGATTTATATTTCATCGTGTCGAATGTACCTTAGGCAAAAGTCGATTATAATTATTAAAACATATATCCCCTCTAGTTCTCGTCATAGGACTTTTGCCTTTATATTAATAATATTAATTTTATATCTTTTAATCTTGAATCTATTTGTTTTTTTATTTTATTCAATACTACAAAATAGAAAGTATCTTTATTGTGTTATATTTTATACTGATAAATGGCTGGAGTTTTTGGAAACAGCATGCTTATTTTAAATTGGAAAATGTCATCGATATAAAATAGAATTATTGGGCATTCAGTGCCCAATTAAAATGGCCTTATTTTTCAAAGCAATTCTCAAGATGATCCATTGGTATTGGTTTTGTTGCCAGGCTTACGACGATTGCAGCAATGAAAGCCAGAGGTGTGGCAACGAGTATCGGATCAACAACTGTCCATGTGCCTGTCAGTAGCGTGTCAACTCCGAATAGGGCTTTACTAATTCCAAGGGGAACTGCTTCTTTTGCGTGCACGAATCCAAGCCAGAATAAGCTGGCGAATGTTCCTACCAGCAAGCTGGCGATTGCGCCTTCCCTTGTCATGCGTTTCCAGAAGAGCGCTCCTGCGTATGTAGGAAGGAATGCAGCGGCACAGAGCCCGAAGAATATTGCAGTTGCTCTGGCAATTATGCTAATTGGCAGGATGTATGCGAGTATGACACTTACAAGAATTGTAAAGGCTATGGCTATCTTGGTGATATTAACCGTTTGGCCTATATCTCCTTTTTTAATGAATTCCCGGTAAAAATCATGTCCTATAGCCGTTCCCATTGTATGGAACTGTGAACTCAGTGTTGACATCGCAGCAGCAAGCAAAGCAAGCATGAACAGGACAACAAAGATGTCAGGCATGGAGCTATTGATGTATTCGGGTATTATCAGGTCAGTATTACCGCCGGCAACTACAACGGAAATCTGTTCCAGGGTATCAAAGAAGTAAACATTTGAAAGTGCACCGACTGTGAAAGCCACTCCTGTCATCATCAGTATGAATGGTCCTCCTACCAGTACGGCTCTATTGAGGGCTTGATCGTTTTTGACAGTCATGAATCTGACGGCAAGCTGGGGTTGTGCAAGTACTCCTATTCCCACGCCAAGCACAAGCGTTGATACAAGCGTCCACCATATGGGTGATCCGAATGCAGGCATGGCTGTCCATCCGAGATGTCCCCCGTTGGCAAGACTTTCTGGAACCATGCCACTCATTGATGTAAGTGCCGAATGAGCTGCATTTATGCCTCCGAGTTTAATATAAGTAAATATAAGTAAAAATGCCATTCCGACGAACATAAGACTTCCTTGCAGGGCATCTGTATACATGACTGCAATAAGTCCTCCGGTTATAACATAAGCCGCGACAATAACAGTAAGAATAAGCACAGCAACATCATAATTAATATTGAGGGTTGATTCCAGGAACCTTGCTCCTCCAATAAGTACAATTCCTGCGTACAGTGGCATGAATACGCCTATAAGTGCTCCTGAGAAGCCCTGGATAAACCTTGACTGGAAACGTCTTCCAATTAGCTCAGGAAATGTAACTGCATTGAGATTCAGACCCATACGGCGGGTTTTAGAACCGAATACTACGAATGCTATGAATATCCCAACAAAGATGTTCATAAAAGCAAGCCATAACAGTCCCATACCAAGAGCACCGGCAGCTCCGCCAAAACCAATTATGGCAGATGTACTGATGAAAGTTGCACCATAGGACAGTGCAAGAATGTATGGGTGTATTTTCCTTCCTGCTACCATATAATCTTCGGTTTCTTTTGTTTTCGAATATCCAAGCCATCCAAGATAAAAAATAATCATCAGATAGACCAGTATGATTACTCCAAGTACAGGTGTGCTAAGTACCATTATGCCACCTCTCCATCGTCAGAGTCATCGTTCCATTTGAGGGCTCCATAGATTATGCAGCCTATGGCACTTACAAAACAAAGTATATAAGCAATCCATATTTGTGGGTCATCTATTCCAAGCATGTTTCTCCTTCCTTTCAATGTTTATAATAAATCATGATAATTGTTAACATGTCATTTGTTAGCATAACACTCTATTTAAACTTTAGTAAAAGAAATTGTACATACCGTGGCTGATAAAAATTAATCTGGATAAGAATATTTAGGGATTATTCCAGCAGTTTCAACTGTGTATCTAATTTTTATAGAAATTGTAGCAAAAGCATATTTTTATGGAGTAATATGAAAGGATAAAAAGGGATTTCTTGACGTTCCTGATTTCCCTAATAAAGGAAATCATCACTACTAGTGGATATAATATCCATTAAGGGTATTTCGTCATAGGTTGCCATAGTTAAAACTCTCATCATAAATAGGATAATACCTATATAATATCCATACTACAGTATATTATTCTCAATATATAATGATTGATCATTGTAGGTTTTGCTTAATGAAACGTAACTATTCAGCCTGATAAAAACGCTATCAATAACAATCTTGACAAAAAGTTGAAACGTAAATTTCATTAGGATCATTTATTTTGATTGTTGCTATTGATTGCTTTTTTGATTGTTAGATTGTTAGTGAGCAGACATCTCTATTTCGATGAAATCAGTACCAATAGGCAAATCGTGCCAGGCTGAATAGTTACAATGAAACAAAGAAAACTACCCACTTTAAATTACCAGGTTATAACAATGATATTACTAATATCATTTTTGTGTACTGGAACAGTTTCAGCAACATATATCGCCGTTGGACCTGATGAGGCATATACGAACATAACCTCTGCGATAGCGGCTGCAAATGATAGTGATATAATTATTGTAAGTGACGGTACTTACAATGAGAACATAGTCGTTAACAAAAGCGTCGCTATCCGCTCCCAGAACGGTGCAGCAAGCACTATTGTAAATTCGTTGTCAGGTAACCATACGTTCATGATAACTGCCGACAATGTTTCAATTAACGGATTCAATGTTACAAATGCATCCGATGGTATCAAAGCTGGTATTTACCTTTCCTCGGTTTCGAATTGCAATATTTCAAATAATGTAGTGACTGGAAATTATGCTGGTATTTGCCTTGATTCATCAAGTAACAATAGTCTAACAAGCAATAATGTCAACAGTAACGATGGTGATGGTATTGACCTTGATTCGTCAAGTGGCAACAACCTGACAAGCAACAATGCAATCAACAACGACAATTATGGCATCTCTGTTTCACATTCAAGTGGCAACAAACTGACAGTTAATAATGCCAGTGGTGATTATTATGGCATTCAATTTTATTACTCAGATAGCAATGAACTGATAGGTAACAATGCCAGTTATAATGATGTTCACGGTATTGCTCTTTCTAGCTCAAACAACAACGAACTGACAGGCAATACTATAATGGGTAACCCTTCTTATGGCATTTACCTTACTTCTTCAAGCAACAGTAACCTGACAGGCAATAATGCAAGTGACAATAATTGTGGTATTCGCTTTTCTTCATCAGACAACAACAATCTGGCAAACAATAATGCTAGTGATAATTATTTTGGTATTCGCTTCTTTTCCTCAAGCAGCAATAATATGACCGGAAATATGATGTCCTCAAATACCTATAATTTTAATGTTAATGTATTTAATTCAAATCTGGATGATCTTCTTCATGACATTGATGATAGCAACAAGGTTGATGGTAAGCCTATTTACTACTGGACAAACCGTACAGATGAAGAAGTACCTTCTGATGCAGGGATTGTGTATGTGGTCAACTCTAGTAATATTACCGTAAAAAAAATTGAAGTGACAAATGAATACAGTGGGATTAATTTTGCATATACAACTAATTCAACAATAGAAAACGTCACAACATCAGAATGTAGTTACGGTATTTACCTTTGGTCTTCATGTAACAACGAACTGACAAGCAATAATGTCAGCGACAATAACCGCGGCATTCTTGTTTCTTTGTCAAGCAGCAATAATCTAACAAGTAATAATGCCAGTGACAATAATTACGGTATCTTCCTTGATTCGTCAAGTGGCAATGAGTTGACAAGCAATAATATTAATAATAACGATGGTTACGGCATTTACTTTTCTTCCTCAGACTATAATAGTCTAACAAGCAATAATGCCAGTTATAATGAAGACTCTGGTATTTACCTTTCTTCTTCAAGAAACAATAATTTAACAAGTAATAATGCCACTGACAATGCCCACGGCATTTACCTCTCTTCTTCTTCAAGTAGCAATAATCTAACAAACAATAATGCAAACAGTAACGATGATTGCGGTATTTACGTTAGGTATTCAGATTATAATCATCTGACAAGCAATAATGCCAGTGATAATAATTACGGTATTTCCTTTTATTCCTCAAGTAGCAACGATCTGACAAGTAATACAATGTCATCAAATGTCTATAATATCTATGTATCAAGTTCAAATCTGGATGATTACCTTCATGATATTGATGATAGCAATCAGGTTGATGGTAAACCTGTTTACTACTGGACAAACCGTGCAGATGAAGAAGTACCTTCGTCAGCAGGAGTCGTATATGTTATCAACTCTACCAATATTACTGTAAAAGATATTGAAGTGACAAATGAATACAATGGAATTGTGTTTGTATACACCATTAATTCAACAATAGAAAATGTCACAACTTCAGAATGTAATTATGGTATTTACCTTAAGTATTTAGACTATAGTAATCTGACAAACAACAATGCCAGTGACAATAATTACGGTATTTATCTTGAACATTCAGACTATAATGATCTGACAAGTAATAATGCCAATAATAACAATGGTGACGGTATTTACTTTTATTACTCAAACTATAATAATCTGACAAACAATAATGCCAGTTATAATGATGATGACGGTATTTACTTTAGGTATTCAGACTATAATGATCTGACAAGTAATAATGCCAATAATAACAATGGTGACGGTATTTACCTTAGGAGTTCAGACTATGATAATCTGACAAGTAATAATGTAAACGATAACAATGAAAAAGATTTTTATGCCTACTCTTCTGCTAGTTGTTCAGTAGACCAATTTGCATTGACTGATAATTCGACACAACTCTCTTTTGTCACAGATTCATCATCAATCAGTATAATTGGATCTGAAACGAATCCAAATGTCCTTTCTGGAAAAACAAATGTAAATGGATATGCAAGCATTGCTAGGTCCGGTGATCTGAATGTTACCTTCTTCTATGATGATTCAGGAATGAGCAGTTCTGATGAATCTTCTGTGGCTTTGTACAGGTTGGATGGTTCTACGTGGCTTGGAGTTCCAAATGCTTCACTCAACACAAGTGGAAACTATTTGTCTGCTTCACTCTCTAAATTCGGTATATTTGGACTATTCAGGGATTCTGAACCTCTCTCTGATTCAAGGTCCGGTGGAAGTTCCGCATATGCAAGAACAATAGCACAGGGAACTATTACTGATATGACACTGGATGATGGTGGAGAGATAACAAAAGATAATACTGCAATTTCTTCAAATGGAAAGGCTACATTGGAGTTTAGTAAAGGAACAAAAGCTCTTGATTCCAGTGGAAATCCTGTTAGCAAGATAATTATAACCACTCCTGCATCCCTGCCATCAGACACTCCAAGAGAAGTTCTTGAATCTGGTCTTTATTATGATTTCGGACCTTCAGGCACCACATTCAGCCAGGATGTACCTATTACCATCGATTTCGATTCTGAAGATTTCGAGGGCAGAACTCCGGTGATCTACACCTACACATCCGAAGACGGATGGATTGCTCTGGAAACAAACTTGGATTGGGAAAATGGAAAAGCAATGGCTTACATCAGCCATTTCTCAATGTATGCACTGTTTGGAACCGATGAGGAAGAACAAGATGTTCTTGTTGCAGAATCAACAGATGTATTCGCTGACCCCACGGATGTTTCAGGTGAAGGGATACCTGTTGAAGAAGATGGTAGTTCAGGCTACATATACTGGATAGCAGTTATAGGGATTATCGTGGCTCTGGGAATCATGGTTGTAAAGAAGCAGAAAGGCGAAGAAGGACTTTAAGCCCTTTCTTTTTTTAGTATATCATTTATTTGGCTCTGTAGAAATCCTCTAAATTATGGGACAAATAACTGTATGTAATTATTCAAAATGTACTCGATGACATTGATATAATTTGTTAAATTAAGTCCACAAATACTGATTTTAATAGGTTTCCTACAGAGCCATTTATTCTCTATGTCAACCTACTTCCCATAATAAAGGAAAAATTGGAAATTGATGTGTATAAAAAAAGATTTAAATGTGAATGAATGTAATAAATTACTAGCATGGAAAAAGATAAAACAAAATTCAATTACTATCAAATCATTTCAATAGATTATTTTTCGGCATTGTTAATTAAACATAGCTAGTTCTTTATTCCTATATTTCATCAAGAGCAAAACGGAGATTTTTAGCATTTCAAGACTTTTAGTATAACACTTTGACTTTCTCCTTAGTCTTGCCAGGAAATGCCTAAATATGCTGTTGTATCCTTCAACAGTATATGTTTCTGCTTTTGATCGAGTATGGATGTTTCTGGGGACTAACTTGGCATATGCCCTCCAATAATCCGTCATTACTTCCCCAACCTCTTTTGTCTTTAACTTTTTCCAGAGTTTTTGTCCTGTTTTTGTTCCTCTGCTGCCAAAAGAGCAATCGATGAATTTCTTCCCATATCTATCAACAGCAATCCATATCCAGCAGTAGTTTTTTTATTCCCAATATAAGTATGCATCTCGTCCAATTCCACAACAGAAATCTCATTTTCACTTTTTAGATCCTCTAATTCACTACCAAATTTTCGAATCCATTTTTGAACAGAAACATGACTAACGCCCAAAAAACGTCCAATTGAACGAAATCCCAACCCCTCCAGATAGAGTTGTAAAGCCTGTCGCTTAACAGATACGGGGCTAGCGGTGGATTTTATATCTACTGAATAGTTGTATCCACAATCATGGCATTTGTAGCGTTGTCGACCATCAATCCTACCGTTCTTCTTATGACTGGAACTCTTACACTTTGGACAATTCATATATAAAAAGAGGCCATCATATTATATAACGATGTTTAATTACCAAAGCCTTTTTTTGACATTATATGCTATTTTTAATTATTTGAAAGTTGCACCACAGGAGGTTTTGTGGAGATTGAAAATCATCTCAACATCCATAATTGTTCTCTCGATAATCTTTTTGATTTGGAGGTGGCATTTCTTTCATGTTCTATACATGCGGAGTGTGAATGTCACCGGATATATTCATTCAGCAGATGCATTCAGAACTGGTGGTTCAAGAGTTGAATACAAATATGAGTATAAAGGTGAAAAGTACTGGAGAGGAAATGCGTTAACACATTCAGTATTTTTCAATTGTAATTTTCATGACGGTGACGAAGTAGTTCTCCAGATTGATCCAGAGAATCCCAAATGGGCGGTAATAAAGGATATTTATTTCTGATTTCTCATTCCAGTAAGAAACATATTTTGAAAGGATATCCTAATTTGCCAAGTAAAGGAAATGCTTCCAACAGCATTTCAAAAAACATAATTTTACTTATATACTACTTGGTTTTACTGCAAGGGTGAAAGAAGAAAATTTCCTATTAATTTGCATAATCGGAAAACTCAAAAGAAACCTGTCTATCAAATTCATTTTAATATTTCTCGCATATTTTGCTTCGATAACCCTATCATTTATGTCAAAATGTTTATCCGTAATAACATTCTGGATTAATGGTATGAATGATGAATACAGCAACAAAATGAGTGATATTTCAGATATCACCCTTATTCCCGGCTGGAACACTTCACTTGCATCTGCATTTTCAGCCTATAAAGGACCATATATTCCCGGCAGGATTGCAGCCCAACATAAGACAGTTTGCAATATCCTTACTGAAAATGGTGAGGTACAGGCAGCAATATCAGGGGCTATGCGTAAGGTCGGCAAGCAGCCGGTTGTCGGGGACTTTGTTGTACTGCTTGATCAAAGTGACATTAATTCATACACCATCGTGGACATCCTTCCACGAACTTCCTGTCTATCCAGAGGCTCTGCAGGCGAGTCCGGTGAAGAGCAGTTGATAGCTGCAAACATTGATACTATTTTCATCGTTACTGCTGTTGGACATGATCTTAACGTGCGAAGACTTGAAAGATATCTCACCATCGTTTATTCTTCCGGTGCAAGACCTGTTATTCTCATTAACAAGATTGACCTTGCTGAGAACCTGCCGGATGATCCCTCACAAACAATACAGGAAATAAAGGATATGGCTGATGATGTTCCGGTAATCACTCTCAGCGCCCTCTCAAAGACAAATCTGGAAAAACTTGAACCTTTTATGAACACCGGTGAAACAATAGCACTCATCGGTTCCTCAGGAGTTGGTAAATCCACACTTACCAATGCGTTTTTCGATCACGATGTCCAGAAGACATTAGATGTCCGTGAGGATGACGATAAAGGGAAACACACAACTACTGTCAGACAGCTTTTCATCCTCCAAAACGGCACAATTTTCATTGACAACCCCGGTATCCGTGAGATACAGCTTGGCGATTCATCTGATGGTCTCGACAGGACATTCTCCGATATTACTGAACTTGCTCAAAACTGCCGTTTCAAGGATTGCACACATCGGAATGAGCCACATTGTGCCGTTAGGAATGCAGTGGATGAGGGAATTATCACGCAAGAACGATTTGATAGCTACCATAAGCTGAGCAATGAACTGGCTTTTCAGGCAACTAAGGCTGAGATAGGGTTGAGAGGGGTAGAAAAGAAGAAATGTAAAGGAATAGCAAAGGGAGCAAAGAAGTATCTGGAAGCTAAGAAGGAGTGGTAGGAAGGTTGAGTGCAGGCAAAGGAAATCATTTGAGTTTGACAAGCCTGCATTGTTTGATTCCAATACTTGTCGAATAAGAAAGAGCGATTACTCGCCCTCCCTCTTCTAAGAACCGTACGTGAAAATTTCTCTTCATACGGCTCAAGCATTCTATAACCCTTTAAGTATCAGGCAGTTGTTAGACTTTCCATGATATTTTGCTTCGACGCCACTAGTTTCTGTTTTCTCAGATAGCTTATTCTCCATTTAAAGTATTCTTTGTCTACATATGGGTTCTTATCCATTTTTATGCGTGGATGTCTTACAATCTTTGTATGTGCAAAAGATTTGAGTTTAAGCCCTTCTGTGGAGAATACCCATTTCCTTGACCCTACCCTATGCCAATATCTATCTACTATCCAGTGGTGTGATTTATCTGGATGCCGCCTTTTAGCCCACGTCCATAGCATATCCCATAATCTGGAATCAAGCTTACTGAACGTATTTTTAGAGACAACTGAACGGTGATATTCGCTCCATCCAGTGATAATAGGGTTGAGTTCCTTAATGAGAGAACTCTGAGACCGAGCTTTACCTTTCTTAATCACGTTGCTAATGCTTTTTGTGATATTCTCAATAGATTTGTTCGAGGGCTTGGTTAGAAGTTTACCATTATATTTCCGGAAATTCCATCCCAAGAAGTCAAATCCATCGTCTATGTGTGAAACAAGAGTTTTCTCACGAGATAGTTCTAAACCCCTATCTTTCAAGAATAGTCTGATAACCTCAGCAATATCTTTAGCCACTTCCTCTGAATCAGCAGTGACGATAAAGTCATCTGCGTATCTCACAAAATTGACTTTATGGGAATTATAACTTTTTTTGTTAATAGTTCCCTTCCTGTTTGTATGATATTTGCATGCTATTGCATTTTTCATACCGTCCAATGTGATGTTTGCCAGTACTGGAGATATTATTCCACCTTGAGCAGTACCTGCTTTGGTGGGATTCAGATGTCTATTATACACAAAACCAGCTTTAAGGAATTGCTTTAGTATTGACCGGTCCATAGGAATATTGTTCAAGAGCCATTCGTGATTTATATGATCAAAGCATCCTTTTATGTCGCCTTCCAAAATCCATTGAGCAGAGTTTCTTTTACTCAGACATGCGAACAATTGAGCTTCTGCATCTTTTGAACTTCGATATTTACGGAATCCAAATGATGTTCTGTCTGCTGTGGTTTCTGCTATTGGGCTTAAAGCAAAAGCATATAATGCCTGCATTGCTCTATCGTACATTGTAGGAATGCTTAATGGTCGTTTTTTCTTCTTTCCTTGTTTCTCAATATAGATTCTTCTCAATGGTTTAGCTTTGTAGCTCTTACCAGACAGTTCTAGAACGGCTTTCATCTTAGATTTGGATGTTGTCCATTTTTCTCCATCGATTCCAGCTGTTCTTTTACCTTTGTTCTGTGTTACTTTCTTTACTGCCAATAATTTGGCATGAAAAGAATTGGTAAGCAGGTATTGTAGTCGTTTAACTAAATGCCACTTCTTTTGTCTAACCGCTTTTACAATTCGGGCTTGCAGCTCATTAACGTTCCCTTCGACTGTTTTCCAGTCGATGTCCTCCCACTTGAATGGGATTGAATTGTCTGCAAGCCTCTCACCTGATGGTGTAGTCGAGTATCTTGCATTCATAAGTTTGCCTCCTTTCATGTAATAGAACACCTACGGTAAGTCTGCTCCCTTTCGGGACAAGGCAAATTTTGAACCTCTATGCACTCCATTACAGACTGCCATTTGCTTTCTACCGTTTCCTTTATCCCCTGTGCTATTGTTCATTCTCACGAATTAACTACCTTTTTTTTTTTTTTACAGGAGCACATGGGACTTACCAAGTTCTATAATATGAATAATCACGGAAACCTTAGAAGCCATCTATAGGCCGGGAATCTGTGTCCATTCTCCATAATGTGCAAAAAACCATTATGGCCTGATTCCATACCTTTTGGTCTAAGCGTATCATTCCATTTCGCTTATCAATCATAACGACCCTTACGATGATTTGCATTATACTCTTCATAGTTTCCTTATCCTAGCAGATAGTCAAGGATTGGAATTCCTTGCTTTCCACATTGTCCTGTGAGCTTAACACAATGATGTTACCATTCTATGCATCCCACAGTAGGATTATCCCGAATGGAAGGAATAGCTGTTAAGCAATTCATATTGTAACTTCTTGTCACACTTTTGCTCTGATTTCTTCCCCATATTTTCTTTTCAGAACAGAAAACATCGTTTCTACCAGATTTCTGTTATGATATAATTCCTCATCAAATTCACATAGCATTTTCTACGGTATATCATTAAATCAAAGATTTAATGGGAGTTCCATATTTCTAATCTGGGACAAATACAATTATCCCTTTGTGTTTTCTTTAGCAAGTAATACTTAGGGGCTTTATCTTTTTAAATTATTATGCTGAAATAAAACATGAGGTGGGTTTTTTACACAGTCTACTTATTATGGGTATTTAAATACCCCTTTATTTCCAGTGCAAATTATACTACGGAAGATATTTAATTGTGTGTTTAAGTACTTATTAGACAAGCCATTAAATCAAATATTTAATGGGAGTTCCTGATTTTTAATCTGGAACAAACACAATCATCCTCTTTGTGTTTTCGTTAGCAAGTAATACTCAGGAGATTTATCCTTTTAAATTATTATGCTGAAATAAAATATGAGATAGTTTTTCTACACAGCTAAATTTATACGCATGCTTTATGAAGGTATGTTATAAGACTTTAAGAGTCACAAGGGTTACCCGGCTGTACTTGGTATAGTGCAGTGCCGCTTAAGTATATATGAATGACTGTTCTATTATCTATTGTGGTTCTATCTTCCGGAAGACAGGCAGCCATATATGAAACCCTCAAAGGAGACAACAATATGAGCGTAAAAGAAGATATCCATTCACAGATCGTTGGCGGACTTGCAGATGCGACATTCCCTATTAACACACCTGAAGATTTACTTGCAGCATTTCCTGCAGGTGCAGACACCACATGTAAGTCCGGAGATGTCGAAATAACTGCAGGGGAGGCAGGAAAACTTCTTACAGCAGAAGACTTCCCAATTGAAAGTGCAAAGCAGATTGCTGACATCCTCGTTGAAAGAGCAGGGCTATAAGTTCCCTTTCTTTTCTTCTCCAGTTCTAAAAATCAATTGTTAAATATCCTTTTTGATCTCAAGCAAATCCAGGGTTTCTGGATTCCAGATTAATTATTTATAATTCTTAGATTTGCTGTTTTTACTAGTTTTGCTTCCTAAGCAGTAACTATTCAGCCTGATAAAAACGCTATCAATAACAATCTTGACAAAAAGTTGAAACGTAAATTTCATTAGGATCATTTATTTTGATTGTTGCTATTGATTGCTTTTTTGATTGTTAGATTGTTAGTGAGCAGACATCTCTATTTCGATGAAATCAGTACCAATAGGCAAATCGTGCCAGGCTGAATAGTTACCCTAAGCAATGCAATTTAAAATGAACTTTCATAGCAAACGGCTTCATCCCCTCTCCCCCCACACCCCCCTCACCCCTTTTTTTTACATGAGTCCCTGTAGTAGACGACTTCTCTTCCCTTCTTCCACTTCATGTAATACAAATTTCATTTAGAGAATCCATTATCTTCCATAAACATAGTTACTAAAATCAATACTCTTTTCTTACCAACAAGATACTGGACCAATTTCTTAGCTTTCAGTAGAAATATAACTCAAAATGATTGATTTTTTAAAATGATTCTGAAGCTAATGCCCACTAGAAACTTTGAAGAAAAAATAAGATGAAAAGCAATTTAGTTTCAGTGCCCATTTCAAGTATAGGTTGAGGGCATGGGGGGTTGAAGTTTCTCAAAGTTGAACAAAGATAAGCAGGAAAATATATCTGTCATTAAGCACAAGCCACATGCTCATGTTTCAAATTAATAAAATAGATAAAGAATCTATCAAAGAATTGACAGATGCTTATTACACAAATATTACTGCTCCAATGGATGATATGTGGGAATCTGGTATTATTCCAGATGGCGATTTTTATACAATAGAAAGAGAAGATGTACTTGGTTATTTTGTAGTAGATGCTGACAATACTCTAATGCAGTTCTTTATAAAAGGAGAGTATGAGAACGAAGCTCCGAATATATTTGAATTCATAAAGGATCAAAAAAAGATCAATAAAGCTTTTGTAAGTACTTATGAACCAAGATACCTGTCATTGTGCTTAGATAAGAATTATGGTGTTGAAATTAATTCTATTCTGTACACTGAAATGAAAGCTGTTGAATTCAAGAAGCCTCTGGAGTCAATTAGCTCTGAATTTGCGAAGATGGAAGAGCTAGATGAAACATTAGCATATTTTAAAGATAAAGTAGGCATTGAGGGAGATTGGCTCGTTGCATATCTTAAATATGTAATATCTGATCAGAGAATAGTTCTCTTTAAGGTTGGAAACGAGATCATTGGGACTGGTGAAATGAGACCCAGCCATAGTAGTGAATCCTATGCAAATATTGGAGTGACTGTATCAAAGGATTATAGGAAGAAGAACATTGGAACATATATATTGTCACATATGAGAATCTTAGCCAATGAAAAAGGATTAAAAGCAATCTGCTCTACAACTATAGACAATATCGCTTCTCAGCGTACAATTGAGAAAAGTGGTTTCGGTTCTTACCATAGAATATTGGTAACTATTCAGCCTAGCTCACTTCCACCAAGCTGATTTCTTCATCCACGATCAATTCTGCAACTTTGAAACAAATGAATTGCCATAAAATATTGCACTAATTGCATCGATAACAGATTCAGAATTCTTATTAACAGTAGACACGTATCCTCTTATACGGCAGAAATTTTTTGCACCCTGTTCACTGCGGAAAGTACCTGATATCTTCTGCTGTACTTTCGTCATTCTGATCTCTCTTTCAGCCTGATTGTTATCAAACGGAACGTTTTGGTCGTACATAAATCGCAAGATATCCTCTTTATGGCCAATAAACCTATCCAGCAAATTCTTTACCGTGGTCTGCTTCTTACGTCCTCGTTTTTTAGACCGCACATTTGATTCCGGATCAGGAGGATTTTCATTCACTCCTAAACAAGTTATGTGATCATAATCCTCACTGAACCTTTGAATTAGCTCAGTATCTAAAAGATCATTATCAACATGATGTTTAATGCATATCAAGAGATCACTCATTATCTTTGGCCACTGTTGATCCCTGTTTTCGGAAGCTCCAGTTAACTCTCGTAATAAATGTGCATTACATAATGAATGTTGACATTCATATTTGTTGTACGGTTTCCAAAAATCATGTGTTGCAACACCAGTGTAACCTGGTAATATGCCCATAGCATCCATTGCTTCTGAGCCCCTTTTACGATGTGCAAAATAATAGGTCAGTTTGTCTGTACCTGCCACATGAAGCCAATTACGAACTGCATTTATTCTCATTCCTGTTTCATCCAGATTGATGACAGGAGATTCTTTCAGGAGATGTTTCACTGTATTTTCAAAAGCTCCAAGCTTCTCAAAACAACTACGTTCCGTGTTCACCAAAGTAGCAGGACTTATCTTGCATCCCAAAATATCAGAGAACAACTTGGTAACACGCTGATAAGGAAGTAATTGGTAAGTGTGCAAATAAACTGCAAATGACTTAACTCGATGACCGTATTGAGTCGGCTGAGTTACACCATCTGGAAAAAGAGCTTTGTTTACATGAGAACATTTGGGACATGTTTTAATCTCGCAACGATGTTCAATGCAATTGATAGTTATAGGAGGAATGTCAAAGACCTGTCTTCTTTCATAGTCAGAGGGAACAGAAGCTAACGATCTCCCACAATTGACGCATTGATTAACAGGATGAACAATAACTTCATCCGGATCATCATTTATTCTTAATGTAGTACCAGGATGACCGTTTTGACCACCTACATGCTTATTGGTCTTTTTTCTTTGACTTTTAACGGTTGGTTTATTCCGTGCATAAGAATCAGTAGAAGGTGGTTTGCTACTGTTGCGACTATTCTTTTCAAGCATTTCTTCCAAATGCCTGACACGCTCTTCAAGTTGTGCAATTTGGAGAGATTGATGTTCAATTATCCCAAGTAATCGAGTTACAAGTTCTACTACTGCTTCTGGACCAGCTTCATAAACTGCAAGTATTTCTTCGCGGTCTATACAAATCCCCTCAGATTGATAGACGTTTTTTATGATATTTTACTGAATATTTTTTAACACATAGAATGAAGCCATAGTATATTGTTTTTTGCATCATTAAAACAGTCAGGCTGAATAGTTACGAATATTGATTGTAAAATTGAAATAATTATTGAGGCTTGAATATAGCAGTCCTTCCCGAATTGAAGTATATGTTAAATATAGCTATAAATCAATAATCAAATGGGGTAAAAGAATGACAGGCAAACGTGCAACTCAGAAGGTAATGTTCAGGGACGTCATGGTTATTGTAATATTAATGATTGCTATGTTCTTTATTGCAATAATCCTGGAATCTATGTAAAAATGAGCTTAAAATGGGACGCTAATAAGGTTGTGTGATTGGTTTGAGATCTCGCGTGGTTCTGGGAGTATTGGGTCCAATTATCTGGTTGCTTGCCGGATTTATGATCATACCGCTGATCGTTGCTTTGTATTATGGGGAACCCCTGCACATTTTCATTATTCCTTTCATTTGCGCAGTAGTTATTGCTTATATTTTGACATTGTTTTTCAAAAGACAGGATGAAGAATGGAATCTAAAGGAAGGATTTTTTATTGTGGCAGCAACCTGGCTTATTGCAGCACTGCTTTATTCGTTTCCCTATATCCTGGAAGGCGTACCTCCGATAAATGCTTTATTTGAATCCATGTCCGGGGTTACAGCTACAGGAGCTACTGCACTTCCCGATATTGAGAGCCATACCAAAAGCCTGCTGTTCTGGAGAAGTCTGACCCAATGGCTTGGAGGCATGGGAATCATTATGTTGTTCGTTGCTATTCTCCCAAAACTTGGAGTTGGAGGGAGGCAAATGTTCCGTGCGGAGGTTCCGGGGCTTCAGGAAGAAAGACTGCGCCCGAGGATAAGGGAAACTGCAAAGATCCTGTGGCTCGTTTATATCGTGTTGTCCATTGTGGAATTTATTATCCTGATGATCGCAGGATTGTCTCCGTATGATTCTATCACCCATACATTTACATCTATCTCATGCTCTGGTTTTTCTCCTTATGCAAACAGTATAGCAGCTTTTGGTAATCCTCTGGTAGAGGGTATTCTTGTTGTATTTATGTTCCTTGGGGGAGCAAACTTTGCCCTTCATTATAAAACGATATTTACTGATAGAAAAAGCCTGATAAGAGATCAGGAATTCAAGTTCTACCTTTTTATAATTGTGTCTGCGACCCTTGTTCTTGTTTATGAGCTCTTCAGAAACGAAGTTTATTCTATTACTGATGCTTTCAGATACAGTATTTTTCAGGTCATTTCTATTCTGACAACTACAGGCTATGCTACTGTGGATTTTAATCTCTGGCCGGATTCTCCAAGATTCATACTCTTTTTGCTAATGTTCATAGGGGGTTGTGCAGGTTCTACTTCAGGCGGTGTGAAAGTAGTGCGCTTGCTTCTTCTGCTAAAATATACCCAGAATGTTCTTTACAAGACTATTCATCCAAAAGCTGTCATACCTATCCGCTTTAACAATAAAACAGTGCCAGAAGAGATTATCCATTCTATAGTGTCCTTTTTGGTAATATATGTCCTAATCTTCGCTGCCAGCTCAACCCTGCTTTCCATGATGGGTATGGATTTCATAACTACCCTGAGCGCCTCCATTGCAACCCTTGGTAATGTAGGACCAGGTCTTGGTCTTGTAGGCCCAATGGCAAGTTTTGATAATATACCGGACCCGGGTAAGTTGATCCTCATCGCCAACATGTGGATCGGAAGGCTTGAGGTGTTTACAGTCATAGTACTGCTGACACCGACTTTTTGGAAACACTGAGGAGAATATGTGTAAAGGGCACATTGCATTGTATGAAGAAGTGTGCTGAAGGTGATAAGTCATTTAGCCTGAATTCTCATGTTAGGGAGAGGTTGGGGATGTGGGAAGGTCTTTGATAAAAATATTGGACAAAAAATAGGCAAGTTCCTTTTTTGGCTTTGGTAATTAAACATCGTTATATAATATGATGGCCTCTTTTTATATATGAATTGTCCAAAGTGTAAGAGTTCCAGTCATAAGAAGAACGGTAGGATTGATGGTCGACAACGCTACAAATGCCATGATTGTGGATACAACTATTCAGTAGATATAAAATCCACCGCTAGCCCCGTATCTGTTAAGCGACAGGCTTTACAACTCTATCTGGAGGGGTTGGGATTTCGTTCAATTGGACGTTTTTTGGGCGTTAGTCATGTTTCTGTTCAAAAATGGATTCGAAAATTTGGTAGTGAATTAGAGGATCTAAAAAGTGAAAATGAGATTTCTGTTGTGGAATTGGACGAGATGCATACTTATATTGGGAATAAAAAAACTACTGCTGGATATGGATTGCTGTTGATAGATATGGGAAGAAATTCATCGATTGCTCTTTTGGCAGCAGAGGAACAAAAACAGGACAAAAACTCTGGAAAAAGTTAAAGACAAAAGAGGTTGGGGAAGTAATGACGGATTATTGGAGGGCATATGCCAAGTTAGTCCCCAGAAACATCCATACTCGATCAAAAGCAGAAACATATACTGTTGAAGGATACAACAGCATATTTAGGCATTTCCTGGCAAGACTAAGGAGAAAGTCAAAGTGTTATACTAAAAGTCTTGAAATGCTAAAAATCTCCGTTTTGCTCTTGATGAAATATAGGAATAAAGAACTAGCTATGTTTAATTAACAATGCCAAATTTTTAAAAGAAATATTTTCTCTACAAAATGCCTTTTCTTTTCTGGAGCTTGTTTTTCAATTTTATTAAAATATTCTAAATCAAAAAATTAAGAGAACTTGCAAAACTTTCTACACCATATTTGTCTAAAATTGAAAACTCATGTTCTATAGACTGACCACCGGTATTGTATATTGTAAAACCTGTAGTATAACTATTAAGGATAGCAAATAAACTTAAAAGTGAAAGAATACCCAAAAGTCCTGCAATAAGTGCAGATATAAAAAACATACCCTCTATTGAAGAATTAAAAGTTAACTTTATTCCAAGTGAATTTAAAGATGTAACTACAATTAATATTAATGAAATGCAAAGAAAACCCACAAGCAGTCTATCAAGATGAAATTTGTTGGAAGTAGTCACAGATGCTATTGTTTTTAAAGGCTGAGTGATTTTTGTTGTTCCCATTGGTATACTATTAAATGCAATTGTAGTAGGCTTTTTTACAACCAAACTACTATTTGTTAACCAATAATTTGCTTTAATCCAAAACAGAAAAATATTAATTCGGAACACAAAAGAATATAACACAGTTTCATTGTTACTAAATGGATTATTCATGTGGCCACCTTAAAATCATTACTAAGTATATTTAGATATTCATATAAATAGATTGTTATTTTACAATTGTGCTTTTTTTGAGCACAATTTATATCTCCTTCTCAATATGCGGCAATCAAAAATCAAATCAAAGAAACACACCAAGATACATCTTACGATGCGCATTAACCAGAATAGTGATTCACATTATCTCAAAAACGAAATTCTCATTTCCAATCCAAAAAATAAAAAAAGACATGTCAATCAACTAAACTCGTTGATTGACCACCTCTCCAAAAAAGACAGGTAGTATTATTCTCTCTTAAAGCACAGTTCAATATGTTCTTTCGGTTCAGGTTCTGTCATGAGGCTCACTGCTATGGCAACAATAATGGCTAGTGGTGTAGCGACAAGTATCGGGTCAATTACTGTCCAGGTACCCGTAAGTATGGTATCCACACCGAACAGGGCTTTACTGATTCCCAGGGCACTCGCTTCTTTTGCATGCACGAATGTAAGCCATAAAAGACTACTGAAAGTTCCGACAAGCAGGCTAGCTGTTGCTCCCTGTCTGTTCATACGCTTCCAGAAGAGTGCTCCTGTGTACATAGGGAGAAACGCAGCGGCGCAGATTCCGAAAAATATCGCTGTAGCCCGGGCGATTATTCCGATAGGGAGAATATAAGCAAGTACTACACTGATGAGTATGGTTGTTGCTATTCCCGCTCTCGTGATACTTATTGTTTTAGATACATTTCCTTTCATTAAGAATTCCCTGTAAAAATCATGTCCAATTGCTGTTCCCATTGTATGGAACTGGGAGCTCAATGTTGACATGGCTGCTGCAAGCAATGTCAGGAGGAAGAATATCACAAAATAGTCGGGCATGGCACTGTTGATGTACTCAGGCATGATTACATCAATGTTACCGCCTGCAGCCTCCAGTGATATCATACCTCTTGTGTCCAGGAAGTAAACATTTGAAAGTGCACCTACAACGTAGGCAACTCCTGCCATCATAAAAATGAAAGGTCCTCCTGAGAGCACAGCTCTCTTGAGTGAGCGTGTATTTCTGACAGTCATGAACCTTACCGCAAGCTGTGGCTGTGCAAGCACACCAATTCCAACACCGAGTATTATCGTGGAAAAAAGTGTCCACCAGACGGGTGAGCCGAGCTCGGGCATAGAGGTCCAGCCAGTGTGTCCTATGGCTGCCAGGTTCTCAGGTACGAGGTGAGCCATGTCGGTAAGCGACTGGTGCGCTTCCACGACACCACCAAGTTTAGAGTAAGTAAGAACGAAAAGGATGGCCATACCGATAAACATCAGCCCTCCCTGAAGGGCGTCGGTATACATAACGGCAATGAGTCCGCCTGTTATAACGTAAGCAGCTACTATCGCTGCAAGAATAAGTACTGCACTGTTATATTCGATATTCAGGGCAGTTTCCATGAAACGTGCTCCTCCTATGAGGACACTTCCTGCATACAAGGGCATGAAAATAGTTATCAGTGCACCGGCAAAACCCTGTATGAAACGTGACTGGAACCTCCTCCCGATAAGTTCGGGAAATGTGACTGCCCCAAGATTGACGCCCATGCGCCTGGTCCTTGATCCGAAAAGCACGAATGCTATGAATATACCTACGAAGATATTCATGAAAACAAGCCAGAGCACGCCCATGCCGAAGGCTCCGGCATATCCTCCAAAACCTATGATGGCAGAAGTGCTTATAAACGCCGCACCATAAGAGAATGCAAGTACGAAAGGATTGACCTTCCTTCCGGCAAGCATGTAATCGTCAGTATTTTTTGTCTTTTTATATCCAAGCCAGCCGAAGTAGAAAACCACCATCAAATAGGCAAGCACGGCTATTCCAAGAATAGGTGTACTGACAACCATCAGTTACCCTCCTCTTCATCGTTCCAGTGTATCAGGCCATATACTATACATCCTATTGCGCTCAGGAAGCACAAAACATATGCAATCCATATTTGTGGGTCGTCTATACCTAACATTTTTCGGTCCCTTGAAATTTTAATGCTATTCGTTAGCACGAAGCATATTTTAAACTTTCGATATTATTCAGGAATACGATGCCTTTTTTTAATGGCACAAGCTATAAATAAAAATGATTCATACTAAATTTAGTGTTAAAAACACTATGCATTTGTAACACTATTGTGCAATCAGGAAAAAACAAAAGTTCCAGATGGTTTACCTCTTCATGGAAAAAGAATTGCACATCTGTTTTTATTGCGGGTGTGAGACACCCGTTCCTCCCTTGTTTTTTTACTTCAATCTGGCACTTACAAAAATAGCCCTGTTTATCTGTTCTGTCTCAACAGCAAAACCAGCATTTTCAAAATGGTCTACCCAATCCTGTATGCCTCTTTCAATCCCATGATGATGATCCAGAGGTTCAACAGCAAGGACCTTTCCTTCTCTGGCAATCACTCTTTTTACTTCGGAAAGGGCTTTTGGTATATCGTCAAGATGGTGAAGCATGAAGAAACAGGTTACAATCTCAAATTCTCCATTAGCAAATGGGAGTTCATAGGCACTGGCTGATTTGAAGAATGTATTTTTAATATCATATCCAATAGCACTCAAACGGCACTGTTCCATAGTTTTTTCCAGAAGGTCGATTCCTGTGACCTTTGATTCAGGATTCATCCTTGCCATTTGCAGTGTAACACTGCCAATCCCACATCCTACATCAAGTATTGTCTTCCCCTTTGCTTGCGGAAGTGCTACTTCCATTGTCTGCTTCTTAAGTATTTCCATCTCAGCAGAGGGAAAATCTGCTTCCTGACTGTCAAAAGTAGTGTACGGTAAGATTCCATATACAGAAGAGTTGTTTGCAGCAAAAAGACCTTTGAAGTATATCTTATTTTCATGTACTTTTATAAGCTCAACAACTGAAACTCCCGCATCCCTGCAGAATCTTCTGTTCCACTCTTTCCTTTTTTCAGGGAATTCCATTTTAAGAGAATCATGGACTACAATGTAATGTGAATATTCTTCATAGAGAAGTTCTTGTGCATCTGTTTTGTCCAATTCAACAATACTCACGCTTTCTTTCCAGAGTGCAAGAAGCTGCATTGTCTTCTCATCTGCAAAATTAGATACCTTTCCTATAGGTTTGAGTGACATATGCTTCAATTGTACTTTTCAGATATACTTTTAGTGGTTTGTTGGGTGTTCTATATCCCAAAATATGTTTAGGCTCATCCTATCATAATGTAGTTCAGATCATAAACAATATTTCAAATGAAGTTTACATGATCAAATGATTGGCGCTTCAATGTCCATCTTCTCGTTGTAATTATATACATCAACCTGATTGTTTATTGTTACAGGAGACATCAGGCCCTGTACATTCATCATGAATTCAGTACGGCTTTCGATGGACATAATACGGTAACTGTCTCTATCAATAAGGTACCTTATGCTATATTCATTCAGACGTTCGTCTCCTTTAAGTTGCAGACCAGCTTTTTCTGCCTCCTGAAGCAATGTACTATTGTCTGGCAAGGCAGTGAGGATTAAATATGCATCTCCTCTTTCCATACTCAGATCAGTGGAATTTGCTAAAAGCAGGCTAGTTTGGGTTAACTGGTCATAGCTGTCCCATGTTTGCTGACCCAGTTTCCTTGTTTCCCAGGAAGCATCACTGTTCCTAAAATAAGCATTTTCGTCAATAATGATAATATCCATTGACTCTTTCATGGATCTCAATTTCACAGCCATCTTTCCATTTTTATAATCCACTGAGCCATTTCCTTTTATTAGAGTGAAAGATTCACCAAGCATTGAAATGTTACTGTGGATATCGAAGTGATAAGAGTCAGCATTCTTTGAATTATCAATAACCCTGCCTGCAAGTGCATAAGCATCGTTTATTTCCCTATGTTCAATATAATAAACTGTAAAAATGATCAAAATGCACATTATGGCTAGAAAAATAAGTAATTGTTTGTCTATTCGTTTTTTATCTGATAATGACAATTGAATCACCGTATTTTATGTGAATATATGCTCTACTTATGTGATATTGACCACTAAGCACTCATTCTTTTCTTTTTAAAACGATCAGATATGACAATAAGGCTATAATACCCACAAATGCCAGCCACATCAAATATCCCGGTATAGTTTTGTTTTTAGTCAAAGGAGTTTCATGTGGAACAGGGTATATTTTAGTTTCTTTAGGCGGAGTCTCAATATTGGTATCAGCATCCTCCTGGACTGTTCTGAACTTTGTCAGTGGCTCGGCATCTTCTGAATCGATGATACCATCACCATCGGTATCAGGGTTAAATGGGTCAGTTCCGATTCTGTACTCTACCGCATTAGACAACCCATCCAGATCAGAGTCAAGGGGACCGTCATCTTCTATTGTGACAGACCTTCCCGCGAGGGCAAAACTGGAGAGATGTGAAACTCTTGTCCATACATAGCCTTCAAAATTCTCACCATAGAGTCCAACATTGCCGGTGTTTACTCCTGAATCTGAGAGTTTAGTCCACCTGCCATTTACTTCATTCAGGTAATAGATGCACAGGGTATCCTCATCAATGTCATTTCTGTCAACGATGTCACCGTCACCGTTGCGGTCTAGGTCGCTGAAGCGATAATAGATTGTCAACAAAGTACCGTTAATGATATCGGTGGTTGCGTTTTCTACATTTTCACTCACTGTTATGTCAAGATACTTTCCAATAACATATTCTCCGGAAGGAAGTCCTGAGCCAGAGGACAATGGTTTTTCTGAAGAACCGGATCGTTTTAGCTCAATCCATGGGGTGACATTGGCATCAAGAACCACACCAATCTTTGAACCTGTCCTTTTTACAGAATCAATGGACTCAACAACAAAAAGATCCTTTTCTGCCTTGTATTCTACCAGAATCGAATTGCTGGAAGCAGTGACCTGCTTAGTCCTGAAAGCATCCAGTATCCTGCAATGATCATACATGTATGGTTCAGAAAGCATGACAACAGTTTGTGTTGTATTCCACACACCATATCTGACAGCTATCCTCTCATAAACAGAATCGATCATTTTTGGAAGTACATCACCATCGTTCCTGAGCACATCGTATGTAATATTGCCGGCTGTCCCATTCATTTTCTCAGGTCTGCCAAGGAGCAGAATATATGGTTCATCTGAATGGTTCATTAAAAGGTCATCTGCAGAATAAACAGTTATATTGGTATACTTGCTCAAAGTATCCAGCAGTTCTTCATTATCCTCGCTCATATCATATGCAACTGCAATATTCCTGACATTTGATATAACAGAATCCATATCAAGTGAATCATTAAGATTATCGCTGTCGGTATCTTCCAGCAGTGGATTTGTAGCAAAACTTATTTCCTGTGAATCTGTGTATCCGTCATTATCAGTATCTGGAGAAAGTGGATTTGTATTCATTTCCAATTCTTCAGGATCCTTCAAACCATCAAAGTCTGTATCATTTAACAAAGGACTGGTTCCTGTACCATGTACCTCATCACCATCAAGCAGGCCATCTTCGTCAGTATCCGGTACAAGTGGCTTTGAGCCGTAGATCATTTCGAGATAGTCAAACAGACCATCATCATCAGAATCCGGTTTAAGCAGGTTTGAACCAAATATAGTTTCCTCAAAATCTGTCAGGTCATCGTCGTCTGTATCTATCTTCAACGGGTTTGATGAAAGATTAAACTCGATTGAATCATACAGGCCATCGCCATCTGTGTCCGGCATTAATGGACTGCTTCCAAAGAATATTTCTGTACTATCATCCAGCAGGTCTCCATCGGTATCATAATTTGTCAGGTTGGTGCCAAGATAATATTCCGTAAAATCATTTAGATTATCGTTGTCGGTGTCTGAGTTTTCGGGATCTGAACTGCTGCTTGTCGTAAGATAGCACTCGGTATGGTCATCCAGTCCGTCAAAATCACTATCCTTGAATCGCGGATCGCTGCTTACGTGGACAGTGTGTGTACCTGAAAGATTGGTAATGGTTATAGGCCAGCCTATCTGTTCATTTATATCTATAAGGCCATCCTTGTCTTCATCCGCTCCAGAACTTACCCAGCCATTATCCCTGACAGGGTAATAGGTGGTATCAATGATTCCGATGATATCCCTATCCTCTTCAGCGGGTGCTGGCATGGATGCGTTCCATGTCTGGTAAAAGCGCAATTCAAAGATGTCAGTGTTGTTTGAAGCATTGAACTGCAAACTTGCAGACCCCAAAGTTTCATTGCCTATTTCAGGTGTACCATTGTATATTTCTTCATTTAATGTAGAATTGTCCATACTTGCGAACAACCAGCATCTTGAGGGTTCACCAGTAGAGTTTTCCTTTCCAATTATGCTGTAATCGATAACTGCTGTGATATTTGTTCCAGGATCGGTTATAATGCTACTGCCCATACCATTCAGGTCAACGTTGCTTACGTATGCTTTTGATGTGAAATTGAGGTCGTAGGCATCCTCAATACCGTTGCCGTTCGTATCCTTAGAGCGAGGGTTTAATCCTTTGAGGAATTCATTAAGATCATTCAAACCGTCATCGTCAGAATCATTATTTAGAGGGCTTGCCCAGACATGCTGCTCAAATGTCTCATCGTAGAACTCAAATTCGATATCCCAGCCACGATGTTCTTCAAAGTCATTGAGTTTGTCACCATCAGTATCCCATTTAAGGGGATCATAACCGTAGCGTAGTTCAAGTCCGTCTTCAAGTCCGTCTCCATCGGTATCTTTGTTAACAGGTATGGTTCCATATTCTATTTCATACCCATCGGAAAGACCATCGTTGTCAGTATCCCATCTCAATTGACTGGTACCATTGAGCAGTTCGTCAGGATTAAGGATGTCATCCCCGTCAATGTCATTAGAGTTAATAGCAGTCCAGAGGGAAAAATTTTCGATATCATTTGGCATCACATCAAAGTAGAGTGTAGATGGGTCTGCATCCGCAGTGCCTGTGTTGCTCTTCTGACTGCAATGCCATCCAAAGAGCCACCAGCATTTATCGTAGTAAACTCTATAGTTAGTACTAAGCCAGAATTCGAATGGGAAGTTAATGGCAGCTTCAGGCTGAACCCACAGATTTGCCTTATATTCAGTTTCCTTCCGTGAATTGCCAGAATAAGCAGTTGTGCCTTTGGTAGTGGAACTATCACTTGCAAGTGTGTTCGATGAAATGTACTTGTATTGAGGGCTAATATAGCTATTCTGGAGATTTGTAAATGAACCGCGAGAAGTTCTTGTAATGATGCCTTTAAAGTTACTCTCCAGTTCTATACGGTCACCTTCAGTTAGTCCATTGTAGGTCTGATCATTCACGCTTATGGAGGTATCTAGCATTTTCAGGTCCGCTTCTGTTTTAACCCTTACATCTGTGAAAAGTCCTATAAGCCACTCAAAGAACATCTGAGACCAGCCTTTGCCAAATATCCAGCCTACAATAAGGTCTGAAAGAACAATAAGCAATGCAATAGCCCACCCAACCACAGGTATCAAGGCTATAGCCCAAAGGGCAACTGCGTATGCTATCATCAATGTGGCATACAAAGTTCCTACGAATATACCGTATCCAGACCAACCTTCGCTAGCGGCTATTGACCAGAATGCATAGAAGGCGAGCACACCTACAACAATCCATCCAATAGTTGAAAGGATGCTGGTGAGCCTGTTAGCCAACCCCACGACACCAGTGCGTATTTTTGAGACCGATTCGGTCATTGCCTTCATAAGTTTCCAGTTTGTCTGACCAGCTATCTTTGCGAGTGGTTCAAGTTTGGTAAAAGTGATGAAAGAGTAGACTGCGGCTCCCCCTATAATGAGATTACAAATGAAGCTAACTGCCGATATTCCATAACTGTCGATAGTATCAAGGACCTGATTTCCTTCAGGGAAATTGAACTTTGTTTCAACGTCACCTGATTTAGTAACAGTTGATTCTCCAGTCTCCCAGGCGATCATCAAATTCATCATTGTTGCAAGTGTTTCACTGTCAAGACCTCTGGACAGTCCCCATTGCTGAACCTCATTCAGCATGTCTTCTGTTCCGATAGTTGTATTCGTACTGGTATTGTACCAGCTCATCTTCATGCTTTTTGTAGTTATCAAAGGCTGGTCATTCAGGTCGATATCAAAACTCGTTCCTGTAACATATGAACTGAAAGCCAGGTCATCCATTGCCCTGTATCGGAAATCATCTTCAAACACACCAATTATAGGAAGGATCATATCGACTGGTAAGGAAGACAATGCATCAGGCGTCATTTCAGTTGTTATGCTTGCCAGGGCCTCGTCCTGATGACTGGCAAAACCTATGTCCGAACTAATTGTCACATTATAATCGTTCTGCAATTTCTGAGGCATCTGGTCAAGAGCGGTCTGTTCTCGTAAATACGCATACGAAAGGACAAAGCCTGCTTCAAATGTGCGGTTCTTATCTTCACTGAAGAATACCCCGAAATCTGAACCATGGTTTTCTTCAACACTAAAACCGGTGAGCATGAAATTTTCATTATATTTTGCCAATGTGGTTGGCACAGATTCATATTCAGTGGTAATCAGGGTAAATGATTCCCATTCTTTCCTTTCATCTCTGTTGGAAACAAGTTCAGCTCCTCCCCCACCTTCTGAAGAGACATACTGATCATTATTAGCTTTCAAAGCTATCATACTATTTTCATTTTCAAGGTCTAAAAGATTAAATATCTCCCATTCACCAATCTCAGTGCTGTCTGCTATCAGTCCTTTCCCACCGCCTTCTGCTGCGTATACGTATTTACCATTAGGTGCTTTCAACGCAACTTTAGTGTTGGTGAGATAAACAATTTCAAACATCTCATCACTTGTGACAGCGGTGCTTCTGGCAACAAGTTTTGATGTTGCGTTATCCACTGACACATATTGACCTTTATAGGCTTGTAATGACATTTTCTTTGGTCTGTCCGTCAGTCCTCTGACCATCCACACAAGTTGTGACTGGGTGAAAGTGTCCATTGCCAAATCCTGCGGATAGAACATACGACCGTTCAGAGCAACGATATTTCCAAAGTCTTTCACAGGAGAGAGAGGGACATAGGCCTTGCCCAATGTTGTGACGATTCCGTAATCTTCAAGTGCGTCACGATCAGATGCAATTCCGCCTACAAGTTCGATTTCCCAGAGTTGTTGGTCAGTTTCCTGACATGAGTTCTGGAATATACTACCATTAATTGTGGGATTTACTTCAAGGCATTTTCCACTGTGTTTGGCTATAAGTTTGTAGAGCCCATCGTTATCCAGTTCCAGTTCCCAGAGCTGGTGTTCCTCACCGGTGTAATTGCCTACAGTAACATTTGCCATCTCATCCTGGCTGGCATTGGAAACTTCAAGGCATTTGCTATTGTTCATGGAAATTATTTTGTAGTAATTATCATCTGTAGATTCCAGTCTCCACAACTGGTAGTCTTCACCACTATAATTTCCCGTAGTGACATTTACCGTATTATCTTGACTGGCATTGTGGATTTCTATGCAATCCCCACTATCACGAGAAACAATTTTACAGTCGACAGGTACGGTGAGTTCGAGCATTGGTGTGACAGTAACATCATTTTCCGAACTGTTGAGGTCTTTCATCGTTGACCGATAGTCATCGGGCCAATCCCAGCTTTGTGCAATCAGGTTAAGATGCTCCGGATTATCAGGTCTTATCTGAAAATTCAGATAGGTGGGATTTCCACTTGATTTAATATTGAAATCAAAGCTCTCATTTGACATGGATTTTGAAAAAGGCGAGATGTCCAGAGCATCAATTACTCCATCATTGTCATTATCAAGGTCCCATGCGTTTGCAAAACCGTCGCCATCTATGTCTAAGGAAGAAACATTATGAACCTCAAAATAATCAGCAAGTCCATCATCGTTAGAATCTGCTTTCAAGGGATCAAGGTCGTTGTTTACCTCAAAAAGGTCGTCCAATTGGTCAAAATCGGAATCAGTATTATTAATATCAGTTCCCAGAACCAGTTCTACAGAGTCAGGGATACCGTCACCATCGTTGTCTGGACCATATTTTGCCTGGTTTGGGTCAATATCTGAAAAATCAGTTGTGAGCGGTTTAGGTCCTGAAAAGCTTTCATTATTTTGTGCGTCACTTGAATTGTTTGGTATCGCAGCCATTAAATTATCGATATCTATTCCGGGATCATGCTGGTTGGCAAAGGCAATAGATTGAGCCACGGTTTTTAAAGCAGAGATATCAGAGGGCGTTATAGTTTTTGATTCAATAGTTGAATTAAAAAAGTCATCATTGCTAGATGCAGCTAACGCTGGATAAGTGCTTGATCCTATCAGTAGCATAATTGTGCATAGTACAAATAGCTGAAGAGCTTTTTTGTGATAAACACAACACATTCTGGCTATTTTAGTAGCCATAGCGTTTAGTTTAACCCCCGTTAAAACTTTGTCAATTACTTAATCATTTAAGTATCAATGTATATTAACCTTCCGAAAAAGTTCTAATTGTTCATAACCGCATATATATATTTCCAATAGAATGACCTTTTGCTCGGTAGAAAATTAATTTTATATTTTATCCATACACAACAAGTTTCTATAAAAATCCGCACGACAATATCTATTTTTACAGAGGTTATACTTCTATAATTATAGAATGCTGGAACATAGTATTTCAAAAATATTTGAAGCCACAACCTATATATACAGTTTCAACATTATTTGAAATGATGGATCCCTATATAACGCATCTTATATCCGTTGGTATTGCATCGTTACAGGAGTATCTAGCTCTGCATGTGCTTTTATGTCTGGTGCCGGCCTTTTTTCTTGCAGGTGCCATAGCATCGTTGTTCTCGAAAGAGTCGGTTCTTAGGTTCTTCGGTGCAGATGCACCAAAGTATATTTCCTATACTGTTGCAGCAGTTTCAGGCTGTCTTCTTGCGGTTTGCAGTTGTACGGTACTGCCCTTGTTTGCAGGTATCTTCAAGAGAGGTGCGGGTATCGGTCCGGCCACAACATTCCTGTTCTCAGCTCCTGCAATAAACATTCTTGCAATAGTGTACACAGCTAAGATTCTGGGCTATGACCTTGGAGTCTCAAGGGCAATCATAGCAATCCTTCTTTCAGTGTTTATCGGAATTATGATGGCGTTCATATACGAGAAAAAGAACATTGAAAGAAAGAGCATTCAGACATTCGGCGAAGAAAAGCATGCTCACAGTGCATGGCTTTTTGTACTACTGCTTGCAATTCTCGTAGCTCCAGAGATCCTGACAACATGGACAGCCAAGGTTATTGTTGAGATTCCTTTGATACTAATTACTGTATATGTCTCCTTTAAATTGTTCACTGCAGAAGAAAGAAAGAGCTGGATGAGTGAGACATGGTTCCTTGTAAAAATGATAACTCCCCTGCTTCTGGTTGGTGTATTCTTTGCAGGAATAATTGTGGAAATCATTCCTGATGAATATGTTGTAGAATATGTGGGTGGAGCTGATGCAGGCTCTTACATCATAGCCTCGGTATCTGCTGCCCTTATGTATTTCTCTACCCTGACAGAGGTGCCTATAATCAGTGCTCTTACCCAGCTTGGAATGGGTGAAGGTCCGGCACTTTCAATGCTTCTTGCAGGTCCTGCCCTGAGCCTTCCGAATATGATTGTGATAAGCCGGATAATGGGTATGAAAAAAGGTATGGCATACATATCGCTTGTTGTTGTAATTGCCACGATATCAGGATATGTGTTTGGAACGTACTTTATATGATAAACATAAAAGGAAAGCTTCGGTGAAAGTTTTGGTGAAAATATGAGATTACTATTAATATCTGATATACATGCTAACAAAGAGGCCCTTGATGCAGTGTTAAAAGTGCCTCATGATGAAGTTTTCTGTCTTGGTGATATTGCGGATTACGGTCCTTCTCCCTCTGAATGTATTGCTCTTATCCGGGAGAATAATATTGAAACCGTGCTTGGAAACCACGATGCTGCCGTTGGGACCGGAATAGATTGTGGTTGTGGCTACAAGTACAAGCACCTTTCCATAGCAACGAGAGAGTACACCTGGAATATGACAACAGAAGTACAAATGGCGTTCCTTCGCCAGCTTCCTTTCAGTATTGAGAAAATGATAGATGGAATGAGGCTGTACTTCACACATGGAAGTCCAAGATCCAATTATGAATACATGAAGCCGGAGACATCAGAGTCAGATCTGGAAGAAATGGTATCTGAGATTGACGCAGATGTTCTATGTATAGGTCATTCACATATTCCCTTTATCAAAAAATTCAAAGATATGCTAATAATAAACCCAGGTTCTACAGGTCAGCCCAGAGATGGTGACTGGCGGGCAAGTTGTGCGGTGTTCGATACTACCAGTTCAAAAGCTGAGATCATACGTTGTGATTATGACGTAGAGACTACCTGTAATAAAATACAGGAGAACATGCCCAATCCTGACGAACTGATAACAATATTAAAGAGAGGGTACTGATATTATCCTTAAAAAAAGGAAGTGTTCACAAAATGGTGCTCATTACTGTTAAAGGTGACAAATGTACTGGCTGTGGTTCATGTGTGGATGCGTGTCAGAATGATGTCCTTGAACTAAAGGATGGGATATGTTTTCCGGCAAGGCCGAGTCTGTGCAAGTATTGTATTGATTGTGTGAGATCCTGCGACTTTCACGCTATAAACGTGATTATTTAAATTAAAGAGATGAAAATATGAAAATAGAGATATTAGGTACTGGTTGTCCTAAATGCAACAAGACAAAGAAGTTCGTTGAACAGGCTGTTGAGCAAGCAGGTGTTGATGCTGAGATAGTGAAGGTTGAGGATATGGATGGTATACTTGCATATGGTGTGCTAATTACTCCTGCTGTCGTTGTAGACGGCGATGTAAAGATCGTTGGCAGGGTACCAAAGGTGAATGAGGTTATTGAATGGATAACACAGTAATACCTATGTCTGAGAATGCAAAGTGTTCATGTGGCGCTTCCATTGTAGGAATATTCCCATGTGCCGGTGCATCTAATGTTGGTCAGTTAAGCAATGCCGTTGCAGTTGAATTACACAAGCAGGGCGTTGGTAATATGATGTGTACTGTAGGGGTCGGTGGCAAAGTAAACGGTCTTGTTAAGTCTGCAGAAGGCTGCGAGTCCATCATTGTCATCGATGGTTGCCCTCTTAACTGTGCACAAGCAACAATGGAAGAAGCAGGTATTCCAATTGGAAAACACATACTTCTAACTGATCTGGATATCAAAAAGAACAAGGATCTTGACCTTGACCCTGCACAGGTTAAGGAATTTTTGTCTAAGGTATCGGAGCTGCTCTAAAGCAGCTTCCACTAAATATTTTCTTAGATTTCTACAATCTCAACACCAAGTTCGGGATCAAGAAGTGCCACCGTACGTTTTCCGGTGAGCACTCCTGCGGTCTCACCCGGATTTATCAATAACGTCTCGTTTATTTTTGTGACACCGGCATGGTGTGTGTGTCCCCTGACTACTATATCAAAGTCTCCTGATTCTGCCAGAGCAGTTACTGGAGGCTCATATATTCCATGAAGAAGCGCAATTCTTTTTCCATCAATCTCCAGATCACCGAAGTCGCCACAACATTGCGCATTCAATTCTTCAAATTTTTCTTTTAGTAACAATCTGTCACCGTCATTATTCCCAAAAACAAAATACATATCTGCATCCAGTTTGCTAAAAGCTGTTGCAGTGAAAGGGGAAATGATGTCACCTGCATGCAGGACAGTCTTGACCTTCTTCTTATTGAACAGTTCCACAGCAGCCTTGATGGCATCCATGTTATCGTGTGAATCAGACATTATTCCTATCATTTTTCTACTTCTCCTCTTTAAAGAAGGTGTGGACAGGATTTATGCTTTTTCAGAAAACCTGGTCAATAAACTTAAACAACGTTGCCACGTCTGCAAAGTAAAAGGATGAACATTGACATACAAAGAATTAGTGAGCTGTTCTGCGCAAGTTTTGCTGAATCTTCATCTGTTGAGGCTGAAATGGAGTTCTTTGGAAACAGGCTGTCTTCTTTTTCATCTTCCTCCTGCGTAATCATATCGTTGTCATTTTTCTTATTTGAAAGAGTTTCATCCATCGTTTTTTCAAATTGTACATCTGCAGTTATGGCAAATGGTGAAAATCCAGGGGTTATCGCTTCAAAGATCACAAAATCTTCATTCTCTCCAGTCATTTTAGTTTCGAGTGTTTCCCATTTATGTTCATGGTACCTTTTCAAATGTATATCAGTTGTTTCAACATCATTTACCAGAATCCATTTTTTAAGGACTGCAAAAGAGATTCTCATGTCTTTCATGTTAGTTTCTGTTGCATAGCCTGCTTTTCCAAGCCATATATTGATATTTCTGTAAATTGTACCCTCTGGTTTTTCGGAAATAGTTGATGATACATCTTTAAGCACTTCAATTGTGCTTGTTATGAACCCTGCATTCTTCAATGATCTATAACGGATAAATTTAATGGGATTTGCGTTCTCATCAAAGAGATAAATGACTTCTGAGTCTCCGGTAATATATAGTTTCTCTACTTCCTTAATGTCAATATTCTCAATATTCTCGCCGGGATTGCCTCCACCACCACCGGCTCCGCAACCTGAGGTGGTAATGGTTTCCTGTACTAAAGTGGATGAAGCTCCCAGAATCTTAACCTGTGAGTTCTGAATAGTCACTGGAACAGCCTTTCCTTCAGAATCACTTAATATCACATTGGAAAGACTGATAATGTAATTTCCTGTGTTATTGCTTGCAGTGAATGTGATGTGCGCAAAGTTTCCAGAGGTACTTATCTCATCCTGTCCAAGTGTTACGGCAAACAAACCGTTGATTTTTCCTTGCGGATTATCAACTGTTCCTCCAATAAAAATTGACATGGAATCTCCCTGTTCAAAGAATCCCTCATCATCCACATCATTTGCAGAAAACATGTTATTGTTAAATAAAATGTCCAGTTGTGCACCGGCTATTGGTATATCTGGTTCTATATTGATGTAGACATCGAAATTCTGTTTTGCATATACTTCCTGTGTAGATGGTGATATGCTAACAACGGAATTTGCCGATGTAATCAGAATACATGAGTATACAAGTGTTAATATCAGGAAAAATAGCATCATTTTCCTGTAAATATTCAGGGAAAATATTATTATGTTCATCCTCACACCCAAAAACTATTTAAAAACAGTATATTATAATATATATTTATACTTTGTTATTTTAATTGAGTGAACTTTGCATTAAGGAGTTAAGAATAAAATAGGGACCAAGAAAATAAGTTTTAAAGTAATCTTCACCATTTTGTGATTTAGTTGGGCTTAATTTAGTTATACCTAATATTGCCTAAAAAGCCCTACCATCAGCAGTGAAGATAAATATGGTTATATATAATTAGTATTATGGAGGTATTAATATAATATACTCCTGATTTAAGGTTCACTATATAAGTATATATGATTTTATGAAATGCGTTTCTCAAGGATGTGCACTAAAATAGGAATTTGCGACTGTTTCTGCAGTCGTGATCAGGGAAAAGGAATGAAAAGCAAATCAAAGAATTTGAGTTGATGAAGGTAACTTATTATGGATAAAGAAACTGCATCCAAAAAGATAAAAAATAGATTTGCACGTTCCAATAGTAGTACATCTTCAAATTTAATTCTCTGGAAATTATTAGTGCCTTTGGTGCTTGCAGCCATTATTCTAATTGCTGCTTTCTCGGGTATTTTTTGGTGGCAGCAGAACCAGAAGATGGATGAGCATATCCAGCTTACGACAATTTTTGTTTCTGAAGAATACAATCATTCGCTGCAAGAGCAGTCAATCATATTAGCCGAGGAAATGAATTGGATTCTCGAGAACGAAAAAATTGAAACAGCATTAGAGAAACGCGATGTTGAACAACTAATGGCTACTTCCCAGAATATGTACAGAAGGCTTTCCTCAGTACACAATGTAACACATATTTACTTCCAGGGACCTGATCGTGTGAATCTTGTGCGTGTTCATAATCCTGATAAAAAGGGTGGCTTTGTCGATCGCTTTACTATTCGTGAAGCCGAAAGAACAGGAGATGTCGTTAGTGGTATTGAATTGGGGTCGCTGGGTACTTTCACGCTGCGTGTAGTGAAACCAATATACATAAACGAGACACTGATTGGATACTTTGAGCTAGGTAAAGAAATTGAAGACATTCTGAACTCAGTTGCTTACAAATCCGACTCAGAAATAGCTGTTTTTATCTACAAGGATAAACTTGATTGTGCGAAGTGGGAAAATGGCATGCAAATGCTTGGTAGAGATGGGAATTGGAGTTTTTATCCCACGCAAGCTTTAATTTACAGCACTATGGCGCTTCCTGAAGAATTAGATAATATCATTAAAAATGAAAAATTAGGCCATGGTCAGATTTCACCAGAAGCAGCTCCGGAATTCAAGAGTAATGGGAAAACATGGCACTTTGCACTAGTTCCGTTGATGGATGCATCAGATGATGAAGTGGGCTATATGATCATAATGAAGGATGTCACTGAAGATAAAAAGGTATTTGCTAGCAACTTGAAAGTTATTGTTATCGGATCCCTTGTAATCTTTGGAATATTGTTCATATTCTACTTTATTATATTAGATAAAACTGATAAGGGCATACTAGCAAATAAAAAAGAACTCATGGACAGTGAGGAAAAATTCAGGAATATTTTTGAAGGTGCCGTTGAAGGTATAAATGTATCAGATGTTTCCACCGGAAAATTCAGATATGTTAATCCGGCGCTATGCAGTATGCTGGGATATACTGAAGAAGAATTAATGCAACAAAAAACAATTAACATTCATCCACAGAATGATTTAGAACAAGTCCTGTCTGAATTAAAAGTCCCGGAAACAGGTGAAAAAACCTCATTAACAAATATTTCATGTCTGCGTAAGGATGGAACAACAATTTACGTTGATATAAGTGTTTTTCATGCTCAGGTAGATGGAAAAACATGTACAGTGGGATTTTACACAGATGTCACCGCTCTTAAAAAAATCGATGATGAAATGCGAGCTATCAAGCTTGCTAAACTTGCAGCAGAGGAATCAAATCGTGTTAAGGGTGAATTCCTTGCAAACATGAGCCATGAACTAAGGACTCCACTTAACTCTATTATAGGTTTTTCTGATATGCTTCGAATTAAAAACTTTGGCAGTCTCAACGAAAAACAATCCAAATTTGTTGGTAACATTTCAAACAGTGGAAAACACTTGCTTGAGCTTATCAACGACATACTCGATCTTTCCAAGGTAGAGGCTGGAAAAATGGAGCTTCATTGCGAGGAAGTTGATATATTTTCGATATTTAAAGAAGTGAAAGATATACTTGATCCAATGGCCGCTAAAAAGAACATCACACTGGAATATACTGTTAATAATCAACTTTCAATTATTTATGCGGATAAAATTAAGCTCAAGCAGACACTCTACAATCTTGTGAACAACGCAATAAAGTTCACAGATTTACAAGGCAACGTAAGCTTTAGTGCAAGCACCAAGCATGATATGCTACATGTTGAGGTCGTAGATACCGGCATTGGAATCTCAGAAGATAACCTGAAAAAACTGTTCAAGCCTTTCACACAATTGGATTCGTCCACTTCAAAAGTATATCAAGGTACTGGTCTTGGTCTTTCCCTTGTCAAGAAGTTCGTTGAACTTCATGGGGGCAATGTGTGGGTAACAAGTAAACCGGGGGAAGGGAGTACATTCATTTTCTCCATTCCGCTACAAAGAGAACCAAAATTAACTTGTTAAAAAGTAACTAAAAAATCCATTAACAAGGTAGTGTTTTGATTAAGTATTTTATTTACGCTTTAGTTTCCACGAAGATATTTTTCCCGTGTCAACAGAAAATACTTAGCATCTTTGTCATCTTTTCTGATAATGCCCTGATATTCCATTCCTACTCTCTTTGCCAGATTCATTGAGGCAAGATTCTCAGGAGCACAGTAAATGGATATTCGGCTTTGGTAATTAAACATCGTTATATAATATGATGGCCTCTTTTTATATATGAATTGTCCAAAGTGTAAGAGTTCCAGTCATAAGAAGAACGGTAGGATTGATGGTCGACAACGCTACAAATGCCATGATTGTGGATACAACTATTCAGTAGATATAAAATCCACCGCTAGCCCCGTATCTGTTAAGCGACAGGCTTTACAACTCTATCTGGAGGGGTTGGGATTTCGTTCAATTGGACGTTTTTTGGGCGTTAGTCATGTTTCTGTTCAAAAATGGATTCGAAAATTTGGTAGTGAATTAGAGGATCTAAAAAGTGAAAATGAGATTTCTGTTGTGGAATTGGACGAGATGCATACTTATATTGGGAATAAAAAAACTACTGCTGGATATGGATTGCTGTTGATAGATATGGGAAGAAATTCATCGATTGCTCTTTTGGCAGCAGAGGAACAAAAACAGGACAAAAACTCTGGAAAAAGTTAAAGACAAAAGAGGTTGGGGAAGTAATGACGGATTATTGGAGGGCATATGCCAAGTTAGTCCCCAGAAACATCCATACTCGATCAAAAGCAGAAACATATACTGTTGAAGGATACAACAGCATATTTAGGCATTTCCTGGCAAGACTAAGGAGAAAGTCAAAGTGTTATACTAAAAGTCTTGAAATGCTAAAAATCTCCGTTTTGCTCTTGATGAAATATAGGAATAAAGAACTAGCTATGTTTAATTAACAATGCCGGATATTCTTTTGATATCATGAACCAGTATCATATATTCAATCATTTTCTCTACTGCTTCAGTGGCGTATCCATTGCCTCGAAACTCAGGTTCAAGGGCATAATATATCTGTGCATCAGCAGCGAAATCCATTTTTGCAAAACCACATGAGCCAATTACTTTCTCTTCGTCCTTCTTGCAGATTGCCATTGCAAAGAATGGCTCATCAGTGCTGTATGATTGTATAATCATGTCAAGAAATGCTTTAGTTTCTTCAAGGCTCCGGTGGAGGGGCATGTCAGTGGAACTGGTTATTTCCTCGTTGTTGAAAAAAAGATGTAACCCTTTAAGATCTTCTTCCACATACCTTCTGATTATCAATCTTTTTGTATCCAGTGTTTGTGGAATTTTCATTGATTGTTATTTCTCCAACTGGTACAAAAAAGTTTTGAATCAACTATGAGTTTATTCTTCAATAAATTATGAACTAAACTTAGATCAAGCCGGAAATTTGCAGGAAATTGTTGAATAGTTTCTTTCCATTGTTACTGTACTCATCCGCAAACAATTTAAAGTCCTTTTCCAGTGTGTCTCTGTCCATCTTCCTTAGTTCAGAATCGTTATCAAGCCATGTTGTGAACATTTCTGGTGTCAGTTCAAAGTGTCCCTGTATTCCATAGGCATTTTTACTTACTTTTACTATCTGATGCCTGCAGTACTTCCCGGTAGCTAGTAATTGCATTTTTTCAGTCATTTTTACTGTTTCACCATGCAAATGGAATATTTTTAAGGGATTTTTAAGACCATTGAACAGAGGGTCGTTTAAATTCTCTTTTGCAATATTAACTGAATAATAGTCACCATCCTCTCCTGTGAAACCTATCTCTTTGACATTGTTAACATGTATAGAACCTCCACATGCCTTAACAAGTGCCTGCATGCCAAGACAGATGCCTAGATAGGGTATGCCTGAATCAATTGCCTGTTTTATCATCTTCAGTTCCAGAATCATCTTTTTGCTTGCATCGTTGGCACTGTCCGGTCCACCAAAGATTATGATGGCAGAATAATTTTCAGGAGATGGGATTTTGTCCCCGGCTTCAAGGTCGGTAATATCATACGAAATCCTGCTTTCAATTAAAATATCTTCAAGTATTCCGGGTCCTTCTCTTGAAATGTTCTTTACGATCAGCAGGTTCATGGCTTCCTATATCTGGTTTGTAAAATAAATTATTTATGCGTAAAAATCACCGACAATAATGCTATGTCGTATAAAATAGGCAAAGAAAAAAAGGATCCAACAGACAGGATTCCCGAATACGTTTTTGAAAGGGTAACTTTCGTTTTTCCGTTTTTGATGATTACGGGAATCCTGACTTGCCGGGTTTCGTTTTTGGGTAAATTATGGTACCACCATGAACCATTATTTACCACACCACCAACCAACCAACCTTACCATACTGATAATAGTTTATCCGTAACTTTTTTCTGTATGGCTAAACTTAACAAGAGTTCATCAGCAATTCATATTACTTATATATTTCTACTATGGAGTATATGGTAATCATCATCATTATAATATGTGTTCTACTTTCACGCTTCATTAAATTTAGAACTGAGGTAACTATTCAGCCTGGCACGATTTGCCTATTGGTACTGATTTCATCGAAATAGAGATGTCTGCTCACTAACAACCTAAGAATCAAAAAAGCAATCAATGGCAACAATCAAAATTAATGATCCTAATAAAATGTAGGTCTCAACTTTTTGTCAAGATTGCTATTGATAGTGTTTTTATCAGGCTGAATAGTTACGAACTGAGAAACCTGTTCTTCCAGCATACTTGAATAAAAATGGTATGCATTCTCATTGAAGCAGATGAGCCTGACATCTTCCAGTGAGCTCTCTGCATTGAGATATTCAAGTATAGTGCTCACAGCAAGTCCTGACGCCTTATTTACCGGAAAACCATAGGCTCCAATGCTGATTCCAGGAAAAGCAATGCTTTTAACATCATGTTCCTCAGCCAGGATAAGTGAATTCCTGTATGCGTCGGTAAGGAGTTGTTCCTCCCTGTAATGTCCTCCTTTCCATACAGGACCAACAGTGTGTATAATCCACTTTGCAGGAAGCTTGTAACCTTTTGTGATCCTGGCTTCTCCTGTTGGACATCCTCCAAGGGTGCGACATTCCTCCAGAAGTTGCGGACCTGCAGCATAATGGATGGCTCCGTCCACTCCTCCACCACCCAGAAGTGAATTGTTGGCTGCATTCACTATGGCATCGACTTTTTGTTCAACGATATCACCCATAATTACACTAATAGTTTCAGAAATATCCACATTGTAACCTCAATTATCCACATTTTGTCCTTAAAGGAAGAATTGTTAAGATTACTCTTATCTTTGTTGTATGATATAATTTATACAGAACAGGCAATATATCACAATAACTGTACCTTATATTTGTAATTCAAGGTTCAGTATTTTAGATTCAAGATTATGGCAGGTTAATTCATGGATGAAATCACAGAAAAGATCCTTGCCCTTTTCAGGGAAGTAAGCAGCATTCCAAGGCCTTCAGGAAATGAAGAGAAAATAGCCACATGGTTGAAAGAATGGGCATTAGCAAAGGGTTTTAGAGTAAAGTTCGATAGCGTCAATAATGTAGTTATCGGGGTTCCGGCTTCAAAAGGATATGAAAATTTGCCTGCGATAGTTATTCAGGGACATATGGACATGGTATGCGAAAAAGCATGTGGGTGCAACCACGACTTTACAAAAGACCCAATTGTACCCGTTATCGAAGGTGACTGGTTAAAAGCACAGGGGACTACTCTTGGAGCAGATAATGGAATAGCACTTGCCATCGCTCTGGCTCTTGCAGAGGATACTGGCGTAAGCCATCCACCGCTTGAGTTGCTTTTCACTGTTGATGAAGAGACTGGTCTTACCGGAGCTAATGCCCTGATGCCCGATTTCATCTCCGGAAAAATATTGCTGAATGTGGATTCGGAAGATGAGGGTGTTTTTACCGTTGGCTGCGCAGGTGGCTTGAACTCAACTATCAGGATGTCACTGGGATATTCACCAGTGCCGGAAGATAGATCGCTTTTCAGGCTGGTGGTAGATGGACTTGCAGGAGGACATTCCGGCGTTGATATCCATGAAAAGAGAGCAAATGCCAACAAATTGATTGCAGAAGTCTTGAAGGAACTTACCGGCGATGTGGATATCATGATCATGGATATTAAAGGCGGCTCTGCACACAATGCAATTCCACGACATGCGGAAGCGATCATTGCTCTTACACCTAATTCCATGGAGACTGCTCTTTCTACAATATCTGCATTTGAAAAAAGGATGAAAGCTGAATATGTGGATCTTGAGCATTCTCTTTCAGTGATTCTTGAAGAGTATGCGGTAGAAATGGATATGAGGGCAATAAATGATACTTTTGCTCATAAGGCTCTGGCTCTTCTGCTGTCTTTGCCACATGGGGTTGCTTCCATATCTCCCGCAATACCCGGTCTCGTTGAAACTTCAAATAACCTGGCGACTGTGAATATAGAAGATGGTGAGCTGGTAGTAATATCAAGCCAGCGCAGTTCAGTTGACTCGGGACTTGCCGTGATCACTGAAAAGGTTACCTCAGTTGCCGTTGAATACGGGGCCAAATGGTCACATGGTTCTGGTTATCCGGCGTGGCAACCTGATATGTCTTCACAGCTTCTCCAGCGATGCAAAGAAGTATATTTCTCAGTGTTTGGTGAATACGCGCGTATCGAGGTTATACATGCAGGTCTGGAATGCGCTGTTATCGGTTCCAAATACAAAGACATGGATATGATATCCTTCGGTCCTACCATAAAGAACCCACATTCTCCCGATGAGCGACTTTATATCCCGTCAGTTCGAAAGGTCTGGGATTTCATGGTGGCATTACTTGCTTCATTTAAAACTTCATAAGAAAATTCATCTACAGAAAAGAGGTCATCATTATAATCAATCAGGTACAATATTATTTACATGAGAAAATTTCCAAAGCCCATTGTTCTTGTAAGTAGATGTCTTGAGTTTGATAACGTGCGATATAACGGTCAGGTTATTCCTTCTCAGATAGTGCGTGATATGATACCTTTTGTAGATTTCATCAAAGTATGCCCGGAAGTTGAGATTGGACTGGGGGTTCCGAGGGATACTTTGAGGATAATTAAGCAAGATGGTGAGTATCGGCTCGTCCAGCCAAAAACAGGTGAAGACCTCACTGAGAAGATGAATACTTTTACTGACAATTTCCTTAATGAGCTTGGAGGTATGGACGGTTTCATATTCAAAGGTCTTTCTCCAAGTATGGGAATCGAAAACGTCAAGGTATACTCTGGGATAAGTATGTCTCCGGTTGTTGAAAAAAGTGCAGGACTGTTTGCCGGAGAGGTTATTGCCAGATACCCTGGTTATCCTATCGAAGAGAATGAGAGATTGCGTAATAGCCGCATACGTCATCATTTTCTAACTTATTTATACACTTTTGCGACTTTCAGACAGGTGAAAAAAGAGTCCTATCTTGAAGATTTGCTTAAGTTTCACAAAAACAACCGTTTTCTTTTCATGAGCTACAATACTGAAATTTTAGAAGAAATGTCAGAATTACTGGGTTCAGGGAAAGAAGTCAGACAGTTGTTCAATGAATATGAATCTTTATTAAAACAGTTAATGAGAAAGCCCGGCTCATTGGATTTGAAAATGGATACTGCAAGGAATATGTTTTCCATGTTTGCAGATACAATCCCTGCGGAGAAATCTTTTTTTGAAAACATGCTTGGGCGTTATAGCAATAATAGTATAAGTGACGATTCTGTTATGGAATTATTGAGAATGTTCGCATCTCGTTCTCAGGGCGAAGATGCTTATGAGGATGCATTCCTGTATCCGTATCCTGAAGAGCTAAAAGCCCTGGTCGATGAGAAAAGAGAAAAAGATTATTGGGATAAGTGATTTAAGTTAGCGTTTGTTTTGTTACATTTATTTTTATGGTGATCAGATGCATCGTTTTCAGGAAGAAATAAGTTCGTGTATTGATTGTAAGAAATGCTGGGATGTATGCCCGGCCAATGTGGTGACAGAAGGCAATCGTTTCACGCCCCAAGGTAAAATTGAGAGTCTTGCAAAGATTGTTGCAGGTGGGAAACTGTCACAGGATGAGTTTGATAACATCTACCTTTCCACACGTTGCGGTGCCTGTGATGACGTATGTCCTATGGATATTCCCATAACGGATATCATCCAGTACGAGAGGCAATTGCTGGCAGAACAGGGAAAGGAGCCTGAAAAGACTACAATGATATCCGAGAACATCCTTTACCGGAATAGTCCCGGCAGTATGGACCCTGCAAAGAGGTTTGACTGGGTTACCGATGATCTTGAAATTGCTGAAAACTCTGATATCGCCTACATGGCAGGTTGCTGGGTGGCACACAGCCAGCCCGATATAGCTAGGGCAACAATAAGGCTTCTTAACCATGCAGGTATCAAGCCGATGATAATGAAGGAAGAGAAATGCTGTGGGCTTTTCCTCATAGACAACGGCCATTTCGAACAGGCGGCCGAGCATGCAAAAAACTTTGTTGATTATATTGAATCCCTGGGAATCAGTAAAGTTATTACTTCATGTCCTGGTTGCTATCTGGTCCTGGGTCGTGAGTATCCGAAACTTTACAGGGAATTGAATTTTGAGGTTGAGCATTCTCTCAACATCTTCAAGGACATGATCGCTGATGGCACACTAAAACCAGAGAAGCTGGATTATACTGTTTCAGTCAGGGATGCATGCCCCATGAGAGAGTCAAAGGATGTTCCACGCGGTATTCTGGCTAGCATGGGTGTGGAGGTAAAGGAGCTCTTCGATGGCAGGCAGGTCTGCTGCGGAGGACCGGCCGGCCTTAAACCAAACTTCCCGGATATAGCAACCGATATTGCCATGCTGTCGATTAGTGATTACAAGGATAAGGCGGATATGATGGTTTCGTACTGTCCCTTCTGTATGCATCATATGGGAGGCGTTTCCAAGTCAAAGGATGAGGAGCTGAAGATGAAGGATGTTTCTGTGCTGCTGGCAGAAAGCGTACTTGATGACTGGGAATGAGATGATGTTCTCGGAAACAACAGAACAAAATCAAAATAAATGAACAGCAAGTCTCAAGATCAGTTTTATCCAAATCCAAATTTATATGTAAAAAAGTATGGGGCATATTGACCCCATTAGATATTATTTCTCAAAGCATGCATCAATGTGTTCCTGTGCATCCGGTTTTGTTAGCAGGCTCACTACCACAGCAACGATTATCGCCACGGGAGTTGCGATAAGTATTGGATCAATTACTGTCCAGGTACCCGTAAGTATGGTATCCACACCGAACAGGGCTTTACTGATTCCCAGGGCACTCGCTTCTTTTGCATGCACGAATGTAAGCCATAAAAGACTACTGAAAGTTCCGACAAGCAGGCTAGCTGTTGCTCCCTGTCTGTTCATACGCTTCCAGAAGAGTGCACCCGCATACATTGGCAAAAATGCTGCTGCACAAAGCCCAAAGAAGATTGCTGTGGCCCTTGCAATGATGCTTATTGGAAGTACATATGCCAGTATTACGCTTGCAATAATGGTAATTGCAATACCCGCACGGGTAATGTTAATGCTCTGTCCGAGTTCTCCTTTCTTTAGATACTGGCGATAAAAATCATGTCCAATTGCTGTTCCCATTGTATGGAACTGGGAGCTCAATGTTGACATGGCTGCTGCAAGCAATGTCAGGAGGAAGAATATCACAAAATAGTCGGGCATGGCACTGTTGATGTACTCAGGCATGATTACATCAATGTTTCCTTTTGCAGCTACAACAGCGATCACGCCTTTTGTCTTCATGAAATAGACGTTTGAAAGTGCACCGACTGTGAAAGCCACTCCTGTCATCATCAGAATGAAAGGTCCTCCTACGAGCACAGCTCTCTTGAGTGCGCGTTTATTTTTGACAGTCATGAATCTGACGGCAAGCTGGGGTTGTGCAAGTACTCCTATTCCCACGCCAAGCACAAGCGTTGATACAAGCGTCCACCATATGGGTGATCCGAATGCAGGCATGGCTGTCCATCCGAGATGTCCCCCGTTGGCAAGACTTTCTGGAACCATGCCACTCATTGATGTAAGTGCCGAATGAGCTGCATTTATGCCTCCGAGTTTAATATAAGTAAATATAAGTAAAAATGCCATTCCGACGAACATAAGACTTCCTTGCAGGGCATCTGTATACATGACTGCAATAAGTCCTCCGGTTATAACATAAGCCGCGACAATAACAGTAAGAATAAGCACAGCAACATCATAATTAATATTCAATGTCGCTTCTACGAATCTCGCACCGCCGATCAATACGATGCCGGCATAAAGAGGCATGAATATACCAATAAGGGCACCTGAAAATCCCTGGATAAAGCGTGACTGGAATCTTTTTCCAAGCAATTCCGGGAATGTGACTGCATCCAGCTTCAAGCCCATCCGGCGTGTTCTTTTTCCGAATACCACAAATGCTATGAATATACCTACAAGAATATTCATAAAAGCCAGCCATAGCAAGCCCATTCCAAGTGCACCTGCCGCACCTCCGAATCCTACTATTGCGGAAGTACTGATAAAAGTGGCTCCATACGAAACAGCCAGGATGTAGGGATGGATTTTCCTGCCTGCAACCATGTAATCTTCGGATTCCTTTGTCCTTTTGTACCCAAGCCATCCAAGATAGAAGATGATCATCATGTAGATCAGGACAACAACCCCGAGTACCGGTGTACTTACTGCCATTAACACACCTCATCCTGATCATCTTCTTCGTTCCATTTCAGGGCTCCATATATTATACAGCCTAGCGCACTTAAAAAACAAAGAACGTACGCTATCCATATTTGTGGATCATCGATTCCAAGCATTTTTCATCTCCTCATTATTTGTGGTAAGTAATATAACTATAAATCGTGGCAATTGCTATTCTAAACTACTATTTAAATCTGTTTAGTTGAATTTATGTATATGCCACTTTAGCTTATATGATGGTAGAGATTCGAAAACAGGAAAAAACCAGAGAGCAAATGGACGAAGCCTTCTATGGTTCTAAAGAATTTAGTGTTAATGTGGAATGTGTTGGGTATCACACAGCCAGTTGAATATGTTGAATATGAAGGATGTATCGATTCTGCCGGTGGAACTGTGCTTGGTGATTGGGAATGATACGCAGGGATGTCTTTATCTTATATTTCAGGAGGTCAGAATAAGACCAAATTAGACAAAATCATCTTCAAAGATAGTATTTAACGTAGAATCTGTAAACAACTCTTATTTCGTCTAATTCTTTAGCTTCCACTTGAAAATTGCTTTTATTTTCATTTGCATCATATGTCAGCTCATTGAGATCTTTGAAGACGACCTCGCAGTTTATGTTCTCAGGGAGTTGCGATTTGAAGCTGTCACATTTTGCTATAATTCCATGCAGCATTTTTTCTGTTTCAATTGGCTCAAAGATATTTTCATTTACTGGTGCGTAGACAATTTCTGTTGTCAATTTTTCCCTTCCTTCCAAATTCATCCAGAAACCGTTGACATGTGCACCATCAATCATGTAATCCTTGATCTCGAAACTCTTGCTTATCACATTCTTCAATTTGGAACACCTTTTGCTTTCATTTATATTGATAAGTTAAATTTGTTTTCATGAATTGGTTTCGAACCAAAGTAACAAGCTTACAAACCTGGAGAATATGCCTGGATAAAAAAAGAAATGGTGCTGAAGGTTATTTTCAGCACCTGGTCAAAAGCCGAGTATTTTACTTCTTATTCAATTTCCGTCATAGGAGATGGACGGGGACTTGCCAGGCTTCCTCCCAAATATGCAATGGTACCAAAGATCAAACCGATGAATACCGGGTGGATGAGTGGATTGCCAAAGAGTTGCCAGAGCACCACTGAGCCGAAACTTGCCACCAGGCTGGCAACAAATCCTGTTGCTGTGCCACGTTCCCAGTAAAGTCCGAAAATAAGCGGTATGAAAACGCAGCATGCGATAACGCCCATACTTGCGGACACCAGGGGTACAATCATCTGTGGAACATCCATTGCGAAGAATGCCGAGACTATAATGATGATAACTCCTACTATCCTTGTCATACGGAGCACCACATTATCAGGAGTTGCCGGACGTAGATACTTCAAGATATCTGAAGTCAGAGCGGTTGTTGTGACCAGCACAATAGCACTCATAGTTGACATGGCAGCAGAGATAGCAGCCAGCAGTACGATGCTATCAAATCCACGGGGGAGTAGTGATGTTGCTAAAAATGGTATAAGTCCATCAGGGTTTGCCATGAATGGAGCCAGCTGTTCTGAGCTGAAGACTCCATGAGCCAAAACTCCCAGGGAGAATATACATAAAGCGTAAATGGTGATGGATATTGGTCCATAGATGCCTGCAAAGCGCACTACTCTTTTGTCTTTGGCAGAGAACAACATTATCAGCAGATCGGGTAATGCCAAAAGCCCAAGACTGATGGAAAATGCCATTCCAAAGGTCTTTTGCCATGGGACTGCTGCTCCACTCATACTCAATATGTCAGCTGGAACCATATCCCATATTGCCATTCCGCCACCACTTGAAATAAGTCCTGTGTATAGCAGCACTGCACCTACAAGCATGATAAGCCCCTGCAGGAAACTGATCCATATGATCGCAGGCAGCCCTCCAATCACATAGTAAAGAGCCACGATGACAACAGCTATGAAAAGACCCTGGACATATGTCACTCCCAGCAGGCCCTGGAAAAGATTGGCACAGCCCTTGAAGATGGCAACCAGATATACGGTGTACATTAAAAGCATGATAGCTGCAAGCAGGACCTTACCTTTTTGGGAATCGTATCTGCGCTCCAGCAGCTGTGGAATGGTCTTGGCATCGTACTTTTGGGAGAACACCCATATTTTGGGTGCAATGATGAATGCCAGACAGGCAAATGCTACATGGAAGAAAACTCCCCAGATGACCCATGGGAGGCCAGCAATAAGTCCATAGCCTCCACCACCGAGGAAAGATGCAGCGCTGAAATACGCAGCCATATATGCAATTCCTATCACCGCAGGATGCATCACATTGCGGTCTGATACAGCAAATCCTGAAAAGGTTCCCTGCTTTAGTTTCAGGGAAAGCAAAAGTATCCCAATTACGTATAACACCAAAAGAATATGATTAAGCATGTTCGCGCCTCAATATGAAATAGAATGTGGTGGCCAGCATGATCACGATCGAGATTATAAGATAAATGTAAGGTAAGGGCATTAGGTTCATCTCCTCCTTTCCATGATTTTGTTTTTGTCAATTATTGTTTTTAAGCTGCTACAGATCAATACCAATTGTGACTCCTCCAAAAAAGGATGTATTTATACTATAATGTCCGTTGATGTACAATAACATTTAAAAAGGTTTTTGTTTGGTTTAATTATAGTTGTTCACTTAATATTCATAACTTATTTTTCAGAAACTTATCAATCCATTTTCTTGCGAAACTAATCTTTGATGAACAACTAATAAACGTCTCAGCAATCAGATTTTTCATATGGTCAAGATCTTTCACAAAATTACAAGAAATTATTCTTTTGACGCTCTTCCAGATGAATTCTATTGGATTCAAGTCTGGCGAATATGGAGGTAAATAGACCAATTCGATGTCATTTGCCTGTGCAAAATCCAATGTATCTTTTGCTCGATGTGATCTAAAATTGTCGAGAATGATTACAATTCTTTTTCCTATGTTACTGTTTTTTACAGTTGACAGAAATGAACATACATCTTCTTTGGTTGAATGTTCCTTAAAATTTATAACTGAATTACCATTCAATGCATAAAACCCGAAGGAGTTTGCTTTTAGCCTGGTTGTGTTTTTGAAGATAACAGGTTTATTGAAAGACCATAAACGAACTGTATTTGATGTTGTTTGTGGAGATGATTCATCAAGAAAGCCGATAACGCAACCATCATCGATTAATGGTAAGTTTTTTTTAAACGGTCTTCTGCGTCTTCTGGTCTTCGATGATCATGTGTATAGGGTTTGCCATGATGCATGCCAAACTTTTTCAAGATGACTAATATTTGCTTAATGGTGTATTGAACTTTAAACTCATTATATATGAGTTCCTGAACTGCTTTTGTTGACCAGTCATCACGCTCATGTAACATGGTCTTTAGTTTTTCTTTTTGGTCATTAGTGAGTTTTGAAGGGCAACCTCCTGAAAACCTGGGTTTCAAACCTTTATATCCGTCTTGATTCCACCGTTCTTGCCATTGATATGCAACGGGTTTTGATATCCCTACAAGTTTAGCCGCTTCATTAACTGAAGCACCTTCATAACGGTGTTTAACAAAATACAAACGTTGTAGAACTCTTGTATCTTTCTCTAACGACTTAATATGTTTAAGCAATTCCTCTAATGAAAGATGATGCTCTATCAGAATTTGTTCTGGTTTAGCCATGAAAAATAGTTGTATCTCTTAAGTAATAAATGTTTAGTTAATAACTATAAATGATTTCGTGCTATTATTGGTTGAAAGAGTTTTCTAAACTAGTATTTGATTATTTTTTGGATTTGTAAAAATCCTTATTTGAACAATAAATATAACCTTGATATACATGTCAAAGTTGTGAACTAATAGCTTGAATTTATTTATTTATTTTTTTGCTTGATTTCAGTATTATTTTCCATCGAATCGTCTATAGCAGACGACTCCATCTCCTCTCCCCCCATACCCCCTCACCCCTTTTTTTAACATGAGGCTCTATAATGGATGTTTCCTCCTCCTTCCACTCCATGTAATGCAAATTCAGTACTTCTCGAATTTCCTCATTTTGTTCTTATTGCTACTAATCTACCTTAAATACCCGATCATCAACTGAATCCTTAACTTTCTTCTAAGCTATTTTCCAACAGACAGAACAAATCTATCAAATCTAAATATATCCTCATCAATGGCTACTGATTTGTTTTTGTTATTGTGTAATATTTTTTCAGAATGGCAACAGATAAATATATATATATTTATTTATGTGTTTTATATATACAAATAATTGAAATATGTCTATGATTGTAGAACATTGGCATTAATTCATTTGGATTGTCAAAATTTAAAACATCTAAATAAAGCGGAGGGCAGTATGTTAAAATTTTCGTCAAGTAGTAACAGAATTGTGAACTCAAAGAAAGCCATAGCTGAATGCCTTGAAAGTGCGCTCGTTGATGAAGAGAGCATTGATTGTGATCTTGTGGTAATCTATACCACCATCGGTCATAATCTGAATGATATTATAAGTGAGGCGCATAAGCTCGCTCCAAGTGCACAGGTTGTTGGTTGTACCTGCTCTGGAATTATTGGCAAAGAGGGACCAAATGAAGCAATGAGGTGTCTGGCTATCATGACAATAAAAGGCGGAAATGATGAATTTTCCGTGGTCATTAAAGATAATATAGCAGGTCCCAATTCTTATGAAGTCGGTGCCCAATTGGCTCAAGACCTGAAGAATAAAAATCCAAACGTTAACATGATCCATTTCCTGGCAACAGGTATCGATATTGCTGCCGACAAAGCGTTGGAAGGCATCGAATCCGTTTTTGGCACAGATGTTCCGATATTTGGAGCTACCTCTTCAGATAATATGAAAGCCATAAACAACTTCCAATTCGTTGGCGACCAGATATTTGAAAAAGGTGCATTAGCAATTGGCTTTGCAGACCCTACACTTGAAGTGATCACACAGGCCTCCCACGGTTTTGCAATCGTAGAAATGCCTTTTGAAGTAACACGTTCTGAGTCGAATCGTGTGTTCGAGCTGGATGGACAACCGGCCTGGAAATGTCTGACAGACAATCTCGGACTACCAGAAACAGCACAACTTGCGGATACGATTCCAATTGGAGCACTTGCAGAGGAACTGCCAGAAAGTTTACAGGAAGAATATGGCAATACACACATTCTTCGAGTGATTGCAAAGAAAGGAACGGATGGTAGTATCTATATGCCTGTTGAGTGCCCCGAGGGCACCAAACTCTACCTCACCAAGCGGGATGAGGATCTAATATTTGATGGCCTGGATCAGATGGTCGGGCAGATCGTTGAAAGATGCAACGGCCGTAGACCTGTCGCAGTTTTCCACGCAGACTGTGTCGCAAGAGGAAGGGGTATGTTAAACCGTATCCTTAAGGATGAAATTGTATTCAGGATGCAGCACCCCCTGTGTAACGATGAAGATATACCATGGCTGGGAATGTACGGACTGGGGGAATTTGCAAGATTAGGAGGACGATCCCAATTCCATAATTACACAACAGCCCTGTATGTCATTGTCAAGCGCAACGACTAATGTGATCTTCAGTGTATTCGCACCAGGTACCTCATAACATGAATGAAGATAGTTTGCACTACGATAAACTTGAAGCTAAGTATGGCGAGTTACAGAAAAAAGTAACCCGTTTTTCCGCGATTGAGCAGCAGCTTGTCAATACAGGAGATCTCCTTGATCGCGAGCTTAGTCGCTTTAAGTCGATCCAGGGCTACAACGAGAAAGCCATTAGGACTAAAGATATGCACGAGCTTTCCTCGATAACAGTAGAGTCCATAGTTGAAGTTTTTGAGGTTGAATGCGGTGCGCTCTTCACTTATGATACGACTAATAATCGCTTAACTCTCGTGGAGAATTACGGTTTTGAGGAGAAACACCCATTGGTCATGGAATGGATAGTTTCTGATGAAATTGTGAACTCAAAAGACAGTGTTTTTATCGAATTTTCCGCCCCATCAAATCCCTGGGGATCGCTGGGATTGTGTCAGGTAATTTACGCTCCTTATTACAAGGATGGAGATCTGCATGGATTTGTTCTAGGAGGACGATCTGCAGAAAAGAAGGATTATTATGACGAAATAAGTGAAGAGATCAGAATATCTTTCATGGTATTTGTCCAACAGGTGAGTGCATTAATGCACAATCTTGAGTCACAGAGAATTATTCAACAGCATGTATCAGAAGTGACAAGTATCAACAAATCTCTGAAAAAAGAGATTAAACAACGTGAGCTGGCAGAAGAACGCATAAGAAAGATGAACGACTGTTTCTTAAGCTTTGGGACTGATCCATTGAAGAACATCAATCACCTTACTGCTCTTTTCGGAGAACTGATGGGAGCTACCTTTGCACTCTACAATCGATTAGATGAGGGTTTGCTTCATTCATGGGGACAGTGGAACACACCTACTGACTATAATCCCTTGGATGAACCAGAAGGACATCTTTGCTATGACGTGATACGGTGTGCAAATGATCGTTTGATGGTGGTCAGGGACCTTTCCGAAACAGCATATGCACACACAGACCAAAATGTGGTCCTATATGCGTTAAAGACCTATATGGGAATAGGAGTTAAGCTTGAGAAAAATTGCGTTGGATCCCTGTGCTGTGTTTTTCAACACGATTTTATACCCTCTAAAGAAGACAGATAGATTATAGGGGTCATTGCTACGGCAATAGCTGTAGAGGAAAAACGTAAGTGGGTTCAAGAGGCATTGCTGGACTCTGAGAACAAGCACCGTATGATCTTTGAACATTCTCCAGTAGGAATTTTCCATTATGATCTGAATGGAATTGTCACCCATTGCAATAATAGCTTTGCAAATATCATTGGACCAGCTGTAGAAAAAATAATCGGTTTTAATATGCTGATGTCCCCTGAAAATCCTCAAATGATAGAGCTTGTAAAAAAAACACTTTCAGGAGAAACAGGATATTTTGAAGGTGAGTATAAATCTGTCCTCAGCGATAGAACTACAGTTATTAAAGCTGAAGCTAACCCTGTTTTTTCGAATGACAGAGCTGTGGTGGGAGGCATCTGTGTTGTGGAAGATGTTACCAAACAAAAAAAGACAGAACTGTCTCTTAAAAGTCGCGATGCGATACTCGAAGGAATTAGTTTCGCAGCTGAAAAGTTACTGGGCCCATGCCCTTTAGATGATACCATACAAGTAGTTCTTGAGAGATTGGGAAAGGCAACAGATGTTGATCACGCATACATTTTTAAAAACATGATCGATGAAGATGGCATACTTCGGGCATACAAGACCAATAAATGGGAGAGCCTTGGAATCAATTCTCAGATCGAGTACCCTGAACCCCATAAATTATCATACATAGATGATGGTTGTGAACGCTGGGTAAAAGCTTTGAGGGCTGGAGATGTGATTTCCGGATCTGTTCAGGAGTTACCCGAAGTTGAACACGCTTTCCTTAAGTCCTATAAAGCATTATCCATCGCAGCAGTGCCAATACACGTGGAAGGAAATTGGTGGGGATTCATTGGTTTCGATGATTGTAAGAATAAAAGAGAATGGTTTGTCGTAGAAAAGGATGCTCTCAAAGCGGCGGCTGATACAATTGGCGCAGCCATCCAACGCAAGCAAGCAGAGAAAGCGTTACAGGAAAACGAGGAAAAATTGAAGACCATACTGTCATCCATCCAGACAGGAGTTCTTATTATCGATGCAGAAACACATGTTATCGTTGACATAAATCCTTCAGCAGTTCAAAGTATTGGTGGTTTAAAAGAGGAAATCGTTGGCAAAGTATGCCACAACTTTATCTGTAAGGCTGAGAAGGGAAGCTGTCCGATCACTGACCTCAAAGATACCATAAACAAATCAGAACACGTGCTCATAAATGTAAGAGGAGAAGAGATTCCCATCCTCAAAAATGTAACTTCTGTAAATCTTGATGGGCGAATACACCTGATTGAGAGTTTTATTGATATCACAGAACGTAAAAAAGCAGAAGAAGTTCAGAAAAAAGATACCTTATTAAAAGAGATACATCACCGGGTGAAAAATAACCTCCAGGTCATTTCCAGTCTGCTCAACCTTCAATCCAGGAATTTCACTGACGAAAAGGTAATTGCTGCCTTCATGGAGAGTCAGACCCGTGTCAGATCAATGGCTATTGCCCACCAGAAGTTGTACCAATCAAAAGATCTGGCAAGCATAGACGTTGGTGATTACATTAAAAATCTGGCGACCTATCTGTTCCAGACATATAAAGTAGGCAATAGTGCTATCAAACTGAAACTGGACGTTGATGACGTTTACATGGGTATAGAAAAAACAATTCCTCTTGGATTGATTATCAATGAACTTGTTTCAAATTCCTTAAAGTATGCTTATCAGACAGAAGAAGAAGGTGACATAGATATCGAATTCCATCTTGAGAATAAGATGTTTACACTCATTGTCAGCGACATTGGGATAGGCATTCCTGAAGACATGGATTATAGCAATTCACATTCATTAGGTTTGCAACTGGTAACAACACTTGTGAAACAAATTCATGGGAATATAGAGCTTGATCGAAGCAATGGGACAAAATTTGTGATTACCTTTAAAGAATGATTGGATAAGGGGAATTAAATGACTAAATCAAAAATATTGATTGTAGAGGATGAACTTATTACAGCTCTGGACATGAAGAACAGGCTGGAAGATTTCGGATATTTAGTTCCTTTTACCGTTGCGTCTGGGGAAGAAGCTATCGAAAAAGTGGAAGAGATTTGTCCTGATTTGGTGCTGATGGATGTTATGCTGGAAGGGGATATGGACGGTATTCAAGCAGCTGAACAGATACATGCACGATTTGACATTCCAGTTGTGTATCTTACCGCTTATGCCGATGACAATACTTTGCAGCGAGCAAAGATAACAGAACCTTTTGGTTACATACTCAAGCCTTTTGAAGAAAAGGAATTATTCACCAGTATAGAGATAGCCCTTTACAAACATAAAATGGAGATCAAATTGAAAGAAAGGGAAGAAAAGTATTCTGCCCTTGTCGAAAATGGAAATGATGGAATTATTATTATCCAGGATTTCATGATTAAATATGCAAACCAGAAAATGCTGGATATGACCAATTATTCGTTTGATGAAGCAAATGAGCTTCCTTTAATGAATTTAATTTCACCTGAGCATATAGATCTTGTAAAAAAGAGATATGTAAAGAGACTGAGAGGAGAAGCCATTCAATCAGGCTATGAGGTCGATATCGTATCAAAGGATGGAAATAAGATACCGGTTGAGATTAGTGCATCTACCATCCATTACAAAGGCAAACCAGCAGATATGGCAATCATAAGAGATATTTCAGAAAGAAAAAAAGTAAATGCTGCTTTGATGGAATCAGAAAAAAAATATCGTGAGTTAACTGAAAATATTTCTGAATTGGTATACTGCATGAATCCTGGAACCTTTGCAGTAACATATATTAATCAAGCTGTTGAGGACATTTTTGGATATACTGTTGAAGAATGGTTAAGTAATCCGGATTCATGGGAGAGTTCCATTTGCCCTGAAGACATAGGAAAAGTCCTTTCAAAATATGAACAAATGAAGGTAATACTGGAAAATGGCGTTATAGAATACCGCATAATAAGAAAGGATGGAACAATACGATGGGTGGAAGATCACGTTTCGTGGTTAGTGGACAGAGAAGCAAATGCTGTTTCAGTGAACGGTATTCTACATGACGTGACTAAACGCAAAGAAGCCGAAATTGCATTAATAAATGCAAAAAATACTGCTGAATCTGCCAATAAAATAAAGAGCGAGTTTATTGCAAATATGAACCATGAATTGAGAACGCCTCTTAATTCCATCATTGGTTTTTCAGATTTTCTTCTTGAGAACAGGATTGGAAGTCTCAATGAAAAACAAAGTAAGTATATAAGTAATGTGTCTAACAGTGGTAAGCATCTTCTCAACGTCATAAACGATATTCTGGATATTTCAAAGATCGAAGCCGGTAAAATGGAGCTTCAGCATAAAAAATTTAGTATCAGGGAAACATTGGATGATGTCGAAGCAATTGTTTCCCTTCTTGCAGAAAAAAAGAACATCTGCCTGAGTACAAGTCTCGAAGCAAATGATCTCTACATCAAAGCTGACAAACTTAAATTGACACAGGTCCTTTTCAATCTTGTATCCAATGCCATAAAGTTTACTGACAATGAAGGATCTGTAGTAGTAGATGTTCAAGACAAAGGAAATTCAGTTTCTTTTCTGATTAGTGACACAGGAATTGGTATTTCAAAGAATCAGTATGAAAAAGTCTTTGAGCCATTTACACAGGTTGATTATTCGACAACTAGACTATATGGAGGTACTGGCCTCGGCCTTACCCTTGTCAAAAAGTTCGTTGAGATGCATGATGGTGAAGTCTGGATAAAAAGTGAATTAGGTGAAGGAACTACGATCGGTTTTAGTATCCCATCCAATATCTAAAAGTAGTTTCCTTTTTTGGCTTTGTAGAAATCCTCAGTTGGACAACACACAATCATCTACTTTATTTTTTTGGAACAACAAACACAAGAAACTTGGTATTAAAATTGTAGTAGATTAACTGAATTTATAGAAAATGATTTCTATAGAGCTGATTTTTCTATGACTGAAACCTGTGACAAAACATTTATATTTCATCAAATAAGTGCATAGGTCAGCATCAATGTATGAATATATGCAATGTTTCACGTTCCCGGATGTGAATCTGTTGTTTGATTTTCTTTTACATATTATCCATTTATCCATTCAAGAGGAATGATATTGACCAGTAAACGCATATTAATGGGTAACGAAGCCATTGCTTTCGGAGCCATCAAAGCCGGTGTCCAGATAGCGAGCGGCTATCCAGGCACACCTTCTACCGAAGTTATGGAGACCATTGCTTCTCATGCAAAAGAGTATGGTATCTATGCCGAATGGGCCACTAATGAGAAAGTAGCGCTTGAGACAGCCGTAGGAGCTGCATATTCAGGTGCCAATGCCATGGTAACTATGAAACAGGTTGGCCTGAACGTAGCTTCTGATCCTCTTATGAGCCTTTCTTACATAGGTGTTAAAGGCTCACTTGTAATTCTTGTTTCAGATGATCCCGGTCCACATTCATCCCAGACCGAACAGGATACCAGGGCCTTTGGTCATTTTGCAAATATACCTGTACTGGATCCTGCAACTCCACAGGAAGCCTATGATATGACAAAACTGGCTTTCAAATTATCACACGAGATGGAAACTCCTGTGATACTCAGGACCACAACCCGTGTATCTCACGGGTGTTCTGATGTACTCATCGAGGACCTATCGCCGGTTTCCAGAGACATGGAAGGATTTGTGAAAGACACAAGATGGACCATTTTCCCAAAACTAACGGCACAGAGACATCCTCTGCTGGAAGAGCTTCAAATAACTATGTCATACCGTTTTTCAGAATACTTCGCAGATGAATCTTTTAACTCAATATCAAAGGGCAGCAGCAAAATAGGAATTGCAGCTTCGGGTGTTTCATATCTTTACGCAAAGGAAGCCATAAGGAATTATCCTGGTACATTTTCAGTATTCAAGGCAGGAACTGTGTATCCTTTCCCTGAAAAGGCAGCCCTTGAATTCCTCAAAGATATCACAGACCTGATAGTTGTCGAGGAACTGGACCCGTATCTTGAGGAGCAGTTCCTGCAATTGGCAGGCAAATATCATCTTAACGTGAATATACATGGAAAGAAAGACGGTTCTTTCCCTGTCAGTGGGGAGTATGATGTTGATGTTGTCATCGATGGTATGAACAGGGTACTGGAAAGTATCAATGATGACATTTCTCCGCTTACTCATTCAGCTCCTGCAATAGAGCAGAATGATATTCCTCCTTTGCCTGTGAGAGCTCCCACATTGTGTGCCGGTTGTATGCACAGGACAGTTTTCTATGCGTTCAAGAAAGCCGCCGCAAAATTACGTTCACAAAAGGGTGTAGAATCCATATTTTCAGGTGATATTGGCTGTTATACACTGGGAAATGCAAAACCTCTTGAAATGGTCAATACCTGTCTCTGTATGGGGGCTGGTATCAGTATCGCCGCCGGTCTGTCCCAGACACAGGAATATAGAGGTACTCAGAAGGCAAAGCAGGTGTCCTTCATAGGTGATTCTACTTTTTTCCACTCAGGAATCGCTGCCGTTATCAGTGCAGTATATAATAATGCTGACATCACCGTTGCAGTTCTTGACAACCGTACCACTGCCATGACAGGACATCAACCCCATCCTGGTATAGGTGTAACAGCTCTTGGTTCTCCTGCAAAGATCATCGACATAGCAGATGTTCTCAAAAGTTGCGGAGTTGGCATGGTCAGAACCATAGAGATAGATTCCCTTGATGAGTGCATGAATATAGCCGCTGAGGCCATGGAGTTTGAAGGTCCCTCTGCTGTTGTGTTTAAAGGAAACTGTGTTGCTATCTGCAAGGGACAAGGTCAGTATCTTGTGGATGAGGACAAATGTACAGGCTGCAAGCTCTGCATATCCCAGCTGGGATGCCCTGCTATATTTTCAATATCCTCGGGTTTGCCTGTTATCCAGGATACCTGTAGTGGATGTGGTCTCTGTGCAGAGATATGTCCGTCAGATGCTATTGTCCTGAAGGAGGTCTTACAATGAAATTCGATATTCTTATTGCAGGTGTAGGTGGTCAGGGTGTCGTACTAGCCTCTCGTTTACTTGCCACCGCTGCCATGAATGCCGGTTTACATGTAGCTACAGCTGAAACAATAGGTATGGCCCAGAGAGAAGGGTCAGTTACAAGTCATGTGAGGATTGGGGACGATGTATGTGGTTCGCTTATCCCGCAGGGAAACGCAGATTTGCTGATAGGGCTTGAGCCTGGGGAAGCCGCCCGTAACCTTCGTTTTTTACGCAAAGGTGCTAGCATTGTGGTTAATGAGCATGCAATAATACCATCGACCCAGGGTAATGAAGTATATGATCCAGACCAGATGCTCGAGTTTTTGAAGAGCAATTGTCCGGAGATAATATCTGCTGATTTCACCGGTCTTGCAAAAGATGCAGGAACATACAGGGCAGCTAATGTATCTATGATTGCGGCTGCTGCAGGTGCCGGTCTTTTACCTTTCTCAGTGGAATATCTGTGGAATGTGCTTGAAAAGATGATTCCGGAAAAATATAGGGATGTCAATCGCAGGGCCTATGATATGGCAATTGAAAGTGTTTCAAAAACAAACGATGCCTCTAAGGATCAATGATGGCAGGAGTGAGATGAATGTGTGATAATCATGTAATTGATGGTTCAAAGAAAGTGGTTCATGTAAGTGAATGTGAAAGTGAGAATTGTTGCACACATTCCGGTCTATCCGATGAAGAAAGAACGACCAAGCTAAGACAGCTTCTTCAAAGGGTTGCAAAGGGCAGCTCTTTCTACCAGAAAAAATTCAAGGAAGAAAGTGTTGATACCACTGATATAAGGTCTCTGGAAGATATCAGCAAGCTCCCATTAACTACAAAAGAAGAGCTAAGAGATGCCTATCCTCTGGGTCTTCAGGCTGTACCGGATGAAGAGATTGTGAGGATACATTCATCTTCCGGTACAACCGGAAGCCCTGTTATAATCCCGTATACCAAAAGAGATGTGGATGTATGGGCAGAGATGATGATGCGCTGCTACCAGATGGCAGGGCTTACGAATACTGACAGGATACAGATAACACCCGGATACGGCATGTGGACTGCAGGTATAGGTTTCCAGGCAGGTGCAGAGCTTCTGGGAGCCATGGCAGTACCCATGGGTCCGGGAAATACGGAAAAACAACTTCAGATGATGGTTGACCTGAAATCCACAGTCCTTGGCAGTACTTCCTCGTATGCTCTCCTGCTTGCAGAGGAGATTAGTAAAAGGGATCTGAAGGACAGTATCAAATTGAAGGTTGGGATTATTGGTTCTGAGCGCTGGAGTCCTAAGATGAGAGCACGTATCGAAGACGAGCTTGGTATCGAGACTTTCGATATCTTCGGTCTAACTGAGATATACGGACCTGGCATTGCCCTTGATTGCTCACAGCATGATGGTCTTCATTACTGGTCAGACCACCTGCTCTTTGAAATAATAGACCCTGTTACAGGAGAGAGCCTTCCAGACGGTACTCTTGGTGAGCTTGTCATAACTACGTTGACCAAGGAAGGAGCTCCGCTTATACGTTACAGGACAAGAGACCTCACACGTATCATACCTGAACCATGTGAATGTGGAAGTCCTTTCCCACGCATAGACCGCCTGCTTGGACGCACTGATGACCGCATCAAGATAAAAGGTGTGAATGTCTACCCCGGACAGATAGAGGATGTGGTTCACAGGGTGGAAGGTGTGAGCAGTGAATACCAGATAGTCCTTGAAAGGGATGCTGGCCGGGATACCATGCTCTTCAGGGTTGAGGTCGATAATGCAGATAACCCGGAAATCAACAGGAAAAAAGCAAAACAAATGAACAAAGCATTTCAGGATTTCATAGGCATCAGCGTTGATGTGGAATGTGTTGGGATTGGAGCATTGCCACGCAGTGAAAAAAAGAGTAAGAGAGTTATTGATAATAGAGAGATGTGAAGGATATCATTTCACTCAATGACTTTAGTTTCTATCCTCCTCCTTTTATGATACATAGAACCGGTGGGCAGGAAACAGATTTATATCATAGGCTCAAAACTCTGCATATATAGTTTTACAATCAGCTACGTGGGGCGGCTGTCAGATCATATCTTATAATTTATAATCAGGGTCTATATCATTAGTATTCATAGGGGGATTATTTGATATCAGGATGATAGTTCCTGATGACCTTGGTGGGGATATTGAATGGATGTAAATGTCACAAGTGTACTGGAAATGCCAATATGGTGGCCGAATAACATATCCGTAGGTGTCTTCTTCTTTCTTTTAGGGGTTACAGGTGCCGGAATAATAGTCTATCTTGGTAGCTGGGACAAACTAATGGGGAATACAGCTCGTATACTGGAGCTTCAGGACCAGACAGAGTCTGTCAGGGAACTGCTTAAGGAAACAACTGATAATGGTGATAAAGACCGACTCTGGCAGGAGATTGTCAGGAAGGAGAACGAACTGAATAAGGAAAAATGGTTCTTTCGATATCTTGGGATCATACTATACCTCTTTGTCGGAGGTATGATCGCAAGCATACTGGCCAACAGTATGCTCGAAGCTGTCGCATTCGGTGCAGGCTGGACAGGCCTGATTGGAGTTTTCGGTATCAAAAAAGATGTTGATGAAAGGATGAAGCGGCGTGATGAAGACAAATCTCTCGATCAACATGACGCTGAAGTTATCAAGAATAATTATGAGGACAAGATTAAAGAGTATTCCCATATCATCAGCGAGACACGTAACAAAATAGAAGATATGGAAGAAAAACTCAAAGATTCATATTATAGTGGCTATGCAGATGCCATAGAGAAAGTTGCTCAGCTCAAAGGCCTTGACAGCAAGGAATTGACCGAGGAGATTATAGAAAAATTATAGGGGTTTTCTGATGACTGAAGATGTAAGAACCAAGCTCAGGCAAAAGCTGGTGGAGAAAAAAAGCATACCTGATAATATACTGGCTGACCTTGATGAATTAAAGGTTACCCTAAACAAAGAGGGATTGGGTATAGTGGATGATGAAAGGAATGCTGAGATCAAGAAGGCTTTCAGTTCAATTCAAAAAAGGGCACAGAAGAAATATTAAATAATTATCTTCTGTCTGACATTTTTTACTATCGTTATGCTAAAGTAGGTTGAAATAGGATTTCACATCACTCTTTATCCACCAGTACAGCATTGGTGATAACAACATTTGCCGTGTACTCGTCGAGTTCGATGACTTCCATTTCCCTGATCTCTATCCTTTTGTGATACATCGGTCCGTCGAGCACGAAACTTTCAAATTCGCCCCCTTCTCCTGCGACATTGAGCCCTATCTTCTCGTTGAGTTTGACAAGCTTCTCAATATCCTTCTCCTCTATCCTGCGTCCGACCCAGCTCTTATTAAGACCATAGGCTGCAATGCTACTGAAAATGAACTCAAAACCGATTGACAATAGTTGTCGCATCTCTTTTTCCTGGTCGATATGCCATAGTGGCGAGAATACTTTGAGTCCTATCTCGTCACAGATTCTCTCTATTCTCTCACGCTGGTAGTTTGAATAGAGTGCTCCCGTGACGACTCCTTCAATGCCGAACTCGTCTCTGGCCCTGAGAATGGCATTTTTCATATCCCCGAGTTCTTTCTCTTTTTCACCTAATGTCATTTCCTCGATGAGCGGAATGCCCATTGCTTCTGCCTGCATTTGTGCAAGACCAATATTTGGTGTGTGGAACATGTAGGAATCAGGATTCTTACTTTTAATCGTGATAAGACACTCTACGGAGTAGTTTTGCTCCTGCATTATATGCATTGCATAGTTGCTGTCCTTTCCCGAACTGAACAGCACCCCGAGTTTCAGGTTGGGCTGGCTATAGAACTGCTTCAGATAGTCGGTTTTTGTCCGGAAGCCTGCCTTTTTTGTGAGTTTTCCAATGGCTTTGTCGAACCTGCTTCCGTATTGTGCGGCCTGCTTCCTGCGCTGGCTGACCTGAGCGGGAACCCCGATCTCATCAGCAAGCAGACGCAGTATGAGCTTGTTCTGTTCTTCGCTTATCTTGTATTGTGCAGGTATCTTCAGACAATAGTCTACAAATCTTTTGTCAAGATAAGGTACACGCAGTTCAATGTTGTTGTTCATTGCAACAACGTCGTCCCTGTATGTGTTTTTTTCGTATATTTTCAATATGTCCGCATAGCAATCTCTGTTTATATCGGTGGAGCGCTTATGCCGATCGTAACCTGCCAGCAGCTCATCTGCACCGGAACCTGAAAACATGACCCTTATGCCATCTTCCCTTGCTGCAATACATGCTGCATACATTGTCAATGCAACTCCTACCTTGGGAACATTGGTGTCTTCAACCAGCGGAACAACTGCTTTGAGGTACTTTTCTACTTCATCAAGCGTTATTTTCTTAATCTTTAGATCAAGGCCCAGCTCATCTGCCATCATCCGGGAGTATTCAACGTCAGGTGGAAGTTGTACTTCAGAAAGGCCTGCGGTGTAGCAGGTAAAATCGATTCCCGGTTTTTTCCCCATGAGTTTGCACATATGTGCAATGATGGTTGAGTCCAGACCACCGGAAAACAGTATGCCGAATTTCTCTTCAGGTATTCGTATTGAAACAGCATTTTCAAGTAGCTCTTTCATGTGTTTTTCTAGTTCCGCAATGCTACCTTCATGTTGAGGTGTTATGAAAAAGAATTCCCGGTTGTACTTTTCTCTACAATCTTTTCCGATATTGTAGGCAAGTATCTCTCTTGGATTGAGTTCTTTTATGTCGGCAAAGCCGGTTTTTGCAAGAGCTTTTTTCTCCGATGCAAAGGCAAATCCTTCGGAATTAGTGTACCATAGTGGTTTAATTCCGATGATATCCCTTGCAAGATACACAGTGTCATCCAGCCAGTAGGCAAACGCATAGACGCCAATGACTTCGCGTAGTATCTGGTCGATGACCTGCATTATGTCAGCTGGGGAGATGGAGTTATTTCCTGCATCAAAGACCTGCTTCTCGATGAGCTTTATCAGTAGATCCGTATCGTTCTCTGCTTCAAGATCGTATTTTTCTGCGAGTTCCTTCCAGTTGTATATCTCGCAGTTAGCAACGATCTTTCCACTATATACGATTGGCTGAAGCACAAAATTGACCATTGAGTGCAGACGATGTCCTAAAGTATTCCTCTTTGAAATCTCAGGATCGAACTCAAGGGAAGTAACATTCTCTGCAAGGTAAATTCCGTTCTCAGTACTAATCCCTATACCATCAAGTCCCCGGTTCTTTGTTATTTCAAGGGCTTGTAAGGTATGTTCCATTGCGTTGTCGTTATTAAAAAAACCTGTAATTGAGCACATAGTTCCAGTTGATAATAGTGTTTTTAGTTCAGAAAAGCGTTCCAGTCTGATAAAGGCTTTGAGTACTTAGTAATAAGTGGCCTTGAAATCCTGGCTCTGTAGAAATCCTTATTTGAACAAAATAAACCTTGAAATACTCATAAGCTTTTCCCCTCTCCCCCAAACCCCCTCACCCCTTTTTTTTTCGTAACAGGAGTCCCTATAGTAAACGTTATTCTATTTTATTTTCATTTAATGTAAAATGAGATGTAACTATTCAGCCTGATAAAAACGCTATCAATAACAATCTTGACAAAAAGTTGAAACGTAAATTTCATTAGGATCATTTATTTTGATTGTTGCTATTGATTGCTTTTTTGATTGTTAGATTGTTAGTGAGCAGACATCTCTATTTCGATGAAATCAGTACCAATAGGCAAATCGTGCCAGGCTGAATAGTTACAATGAGATAAACAAAAAAATAAAAAAAGGATATAAATTGAAAAGTGATATGCTCAGGGTTTGCATTCCAGAGCAATACGTTCTTCCGGCTTTAAGGAGACGTAGAATTTTAGTATATCTTCCGGATTTATATCTACTCCGAGATTATATCCATTTGCTCTGCCTGTCCTTAGAAACCTTTCTTCCTTTTCATGCTTTCTAAGCATCAGAGCTTGAACTTCTTCATCTCTAAGTTTTGACATATCTACTTTCCTGAGAAGACCTATGAGCAAGAAGTTATTTTCAATATGTTCGTAAATGCTTTCTTTATTGTTCTCAACCTTCTTTTCCGGCTCGAACAGGTAGGCGGTCTCACCATTAGAATCCTTGTATGCCAGTGATATTTTCTTGAGTACCAGTTTTCCATTTTCGGATATCAGAATAGTGCGCTCAGTCTTCATTTCATTGCCTCTGTTTGTTTTTTGCAGAATCTAGGTCCACAGATCTTTCATGCAAATCATGAGATTGTATTAGCAATTTACAATCTGTTGTGTTTGTTCTACTATTGCTGGTTTCTCAATTTACTATTTAAATATATCTACACTTTGATATCTAATGAGTATCATCATTATGAGATATTATATTTTTGATGTGTTCGTTTTTACTTAGGTTATACAAAATATGAAATAGAAAGACCTTCAAAAGACTCAGTGAAGACACAGGAACTAAATCATATGTTCAACGAATTAAAGAATACTGTCAGAGTATCGATATTGCCCTTTGTAAGGTGGGTGCCATTATCTCCTAATTCTCTTACTATCATCGGTTTACTCATCAGTATCTGGGCGGCAGTTGCATTTGCGACAGGTGATCTTTTAGGCGGTGCACTGTTGATACTTCTCAGCGGGTTCTTTGACATGATAGACGGTGCTGTTGCAAGGGCAAAAGGCTGCATGACAGCTTTTGGTGCAGTACTTGATTCTGTGTGTGACAGGTATGCTGATGCTATCATTTTTGTGGGTATTATCTATGGAGTTGTAGCAGGCCGTGTTCTACAGACGACTGTCCTTTCAGTTCCCCTATGGCTCTGGGTTGTATTCGCTATAATTGGTTCCTACCTTGTGAGTTATGTACGTTCAAGAGCGGAAGCTGCAGGTGTTGAGTCCATGAATATCGGAGTAGCTGAGAGACCAGAGAGAATGATGATACTTGTGGCAGGCTCTTTGAGTGGTTATCTGGGAGAGTCTATAGTTGCTATAGTAGTTCTTACTCACATAACAATGATTCAGCGTTTGCTCTATGCAAAAAGGTCACTTGAGTAAGAAGATTATATCTGCAATGCAAAGGTTATAATAGCAGACGTTATTATTTATGCCTGAGTTTATCTTATAATAATATAAATCATCAAATGAGAGCTGAGGATGCGAAGATGCAGTATCAAGCTGAAGTAACTATTGAACTTAAGGCAGGTATGCTTGACCCTGAGGGTACAACTATCAAAAGAGCGCTTGAACATTTAGGTTATGAGACAGATAGTGTCAGGACAGCAAAAAAATACACTATCACTCTTCAAGCAAATAATATCCATGATGCAAGAGAAAATGTTGAGGAAATGTGCCAGAAACTGATAGCAAACCCGATAATCCATAATTACGAGATCTCCCTGAGGGAAACAGAATGAGTATTGCCATTGTCCAGTTTGGTGGCAGCAACTGCGACCTTGATGTCCTCCATGTTTTCAAAGATGTTGTGGGTGTTGATGCCGAGCTTGTATGGTATAAGGAAGAAAACCTCGACCGATTTGACGGTGTCGTGATACCAGGTGGTTTCTCTTACGGTGACTATCTAAGGGCTGGCGCAATAGCTGCACGTACTCCTATTATGAATTCGGTCAGGAAACAGGCGGAGTCCGGCAAGCCGGTCATTGGCATATGCAATGGTTTTCAGGTTCTTACGGAATCCGGTCTTCTCGACGGTGCACTGACCACCAATGATTATCCTAAGTTCAGGTGTGAACCTACATATCTAAGAGTAGAGACCACGGATACTCCTTTTACTTCAGGTTTTAAGAAAGGAGAAATCCTGAACATTCCTATAGCTCACATGGAAGGTAATTTCTATGCAGACGAGTCAACTCTTGCAAGCATGGAATATAATGACCAGGTAGCTTTCAGATATGTTGATAAAGATGGTAAGGTAACGGATGAAGCAAACCCCAATGGCTCACAGGAAAACATTGCAGGCATTATTAGTGCGCAAAAGAATGTGCTTGGAATGATGCCGCATCCTGAGAGGGCATCTGAAGATATTCTTGGTTCTTCTGACGGGCTAAGGGTATTTAAGTCAATGGTGGAGTATATCTCCAACAAATGATTCTTTTCCTCTTTTTCTAGAACATTAACTGTAAATTATTTATAGCAAATATTTATTTTATTTTTTACATTGATTAGTAACAATGTTTAGTAATAAAAATTCGAAGAGTTTTAATATAATCCAAAAGCTACAAACCAATGTTAATAAAAATTTAATTTCATAATATTTGGGTCGGATGTGGTTGGATTATAATGGAAATTAATTCAATTAGCTTTGGCTTTGTATTAATTTATAAAAGGCCGTTAAAATGTCAAAGACAGCAATTTTACTTTTGAGTTTAATCCTTTTTCTATCAATTGTTCTTTCGAGTGGATGTGTAGATAAAACTAAAACTACAATAAATGATGTAAATCTTAGAAATATTCCTGAAATTTTCGATGAAAATGTAATTATTATTCTAGGTGAAAATGCAAATTCAGTAGAATCTGAAGAATCCCTGTCAATTGCGGATAAATTGGAGAACCTTACAGGAAATCGACCCATAATTAAGAAAGTTGCTGAAGCATCTGAGATTGAAAAATCAAGAAATAATTTGATTTTTGTGGGAAATACAAGAACAAATCCTACAATGAAGTATGTTTATGATCTCCATCCTGACCTTTTAACAAGATCAATAAAAACATATTGGGAAGGCACAAACAAAGGCTCCTTATTAATTTATTCAAATCCATGGACAAGTACTCTTTCTCCTTCTGAAAAACATGTGCTTCTAATTTATGGATATGATGAGAATGGCACAAGGTCAGTAGTTGAGACATTTGTTGAAGGAGATTTTTTCGAGAATTTTAGTGGTCGGGGAATTATCACATCATGGAATAATGGTAAAATTTCATGGGACAGAGGTGAAGTGGTAGAAAAAAATCTTGCAGCTTCAAAAGCTCTTCAATATTGGGAGCTAAAAACACAAACATATCCTGAAGCAGGTATTTTTCCACTTAATATCACTGAGAAAAAAGATTATTGGTTAGTTGAGATTGGATCATCTGGATTTAACGATGTCGTTTTTTCAGAAGGTATTGTTTCTGTTTCCAAAGAAAATGGAGACGTAGGAGTGGTTAAGAATGATTTGTAAGAAATATGTAAAATTGAGTGCATCTTTGATGATTATAGCATTTTTTAGTCTGCAAACTGCATTGATTGCTGTGGCTGAAGATGTGAATTCTTCAAATGAAATAGTAACTATTCAGCCTAGCTCACTTCCACCAAGCTGATTTCTTCATCCACGATCAATTCTGCAACTTTGGAACAAATGAATTGCCATAAAATATTGCACTAATTGCATCGATAACAGATTCAGAATTCTTATTAACAGTAGACACGTATCCTCTTATACGGCAGAAATTTTTTGCACCCTGTTTACTGCGGAAAGTACCTGATATCTTCTGCTGTACTTTCGTCATTCTGATATCTCTTTCAGCCTGATTGTTATCAAACGGAACGTTTTGGTCGTACATAAATCGCAAGATATCCTCTTTATGGCCAATAAACCTATCCAGCAAATTCTTTACCGTGGTCTGCTTCTTACGTCCTCGTTTTTTAGACCGCACATTTGATTCCGGATCAGGAGGATTTTCATTCACTCCTAAACAAGTTATGTGATCATAATCCTCACTGAACCTTTGAATTAGCTCAGTATCTAAAAGATCATTATCAACATGATGTTTAATGCATATCAAGAGATCACTCATTATCTTTGGCCACTGTTGATCCCTGTTTTCGGAAGCTCCAGTTAACTCTCGTAATAAATGTGCATTACATAATGAATGTTGACATTCATATTTGTTGTACGGTTTCCAAAAATCATGTGTTGCAACACCAGTGTAACCTGGTAATATGCCCATAGCATCCATTGCTTCTGAGCCCCTTTTACGATGTGCAAAATAATAGGTCAGTTTGTCTGTACCTGCCACATGAAGCCAATTACGAACTGCATTTATTCTCATTCCTGTTTCATCCAGATTGATGACAGGAGATTCTTTCAGGAGATGTTTCACTGTATTTTCAAAAGCTCCAAGCTTCTCAAAACAACTACGTTCCGTGTTCACCAAAGTAGCAGGACTTATCTTGCATCCCAAAATATCAGAGAACAACTTGGTAACACGCTGATAAGGAAGTAATTGGTAAGTGTGCAAATAAACTGCAAATGACTTAACTCGATGACCGTATTGAGTCGGCTGAGTTACACCATCTGGAAAAAGAGCTTTGTTTACATGAGAACATTTGGGACATGTTTTAATCTCGCAACGATGTTCAATGCAATTGATAGTTATAGGAGGAATGTCAAAGACCTGTCTTCTTTCATAGTCAGAGGGAACAGAAGCTAACGATCTCCCACAATTGACGCATTGATTAACAGGATGAACAATAACTTCATCCGGATCATCATTTATTCTTAATGTAGTACCAGGATGACCGTTTTGACCACCTACATGCTTATTGGTCTTTTTTCTTTGACTTTTAACGGTTGGTTTATTCCGTGCATAAGAATCAGTAGAAGGTGGTTTGCTACTGTTGCGACTATTCTTTTCAAGCATTTCTTCCAAATGCCTGACACGCTCTTCAAGTTGTGCAATTTGGAGAGATTGATGTTCAATTATCCCAAGTAATCGAGTTACAAGTTCTACTACTGCTTCTGGACCAGCTTCATAAACTGCAAGTATTTCTTCGCGGTCTATACAAATCCCCTCAGATTGATAGACGTTTTTTATGATATTTTACTGAATATTTTTTAACACATAGAATGAAGCCATAGTATATTGTTTTTTGCATCATTAAAACAGTTAGGCTGAATAGTTACATGAAATAATGACTTTATACGATTCTAAACCTGATAAAGTCCAGAATATGTTGTGGTGGGATATTATAGAAAATCAACAAGTTGATGATGAAATCTTTAAAGCATCGTCTGCTGAATATTCAGCAGACTCTACAACCAACCAAAATACTAGAATTTTAATTGATGTTAATTTAGATTTGTTAAATGCTACAAACAAGAAAACAGTAAACGATGATTTAAATCGTTTAGGTGCTTACAATATTGCTTTTTATGAACAGGTCAATTCTATTGGAGCAGATTTTCCAATAAGTAAATTATCTGACCTCTCAGTTCTTGATTATGTTGTAAGCATTCTTGATGCCGATGCTCCAATTTTTGAGCCACAACTTGATAGAAGTATACCGGCAATCCAAGCAGACTATGCTAATTCTTTAGGTTTGACCGGAAAGGGTGTCAGGATAGCAGTTCTCGATACGGGTATTAACCATAGCACCGGTTTAATCAATATTGCTAAAGATGAAGATGGAAAATTAATTCAATACAGTGTTCACGATGAATCTACTGAGGATGATTCAGTAGAGGATTATGATGGGCACGGAACACATGTTGCAGGTATCATAGCTTCACAACCACATATGTGCAATGGAAATTTGATACAAGGCGTCGCACCAGACTCTGAAATAGTTCCCATTAAAGTTCTAGGAGGAGGTTCTGGAACAGAAGATATCGCCAAAGGTATTAATTGGGCAACAGAGCAGGAAGTAGATATAATCAGTATGAGTATTGGTACTGCCTATCCTGATAATTATCCAGGATATTGGGATATTTCACATCCACTTATCACTCAAATGAATAATGTTAGAACCGCAATTGAAAGAGGGGTAATTGTAGTTATTAGTTCTGGAAATTTAGCTGATAATCACAATTCTTCAAGACTTAATAAAGGGCAATCTGTAGTAATTCCATTTTATGCACAAAATGAGATTAAAATATGTTTCTACAAGGAAACTATTGAGGATAAGTTTAGGATTTCTCTCTATGATCCAAACGGAAATTTGAATACATCTTTTGTTTATGATAATGAATTTGATTACTCAGTATATCGGACGTTAAATGTCTCGCCAAATACAGGTACTTGGCAGCTCAATATAACAAGAGACAATTTTGCTACAGGAGATGGAAAATATGAACTTATTATCAATGATTTAGACGGAAAAGGTATAGCTTATATTAACAGGGATTATAGGTCTAATTTGCATTCTATAACAATACCTGGAAATGTGGAACAAGCTATCACTGTAGGAGCTTCTTCTGTTTATGGCCACGGAAACATCGTAGACTTTAGTTCGCGAGGACCTACCAGAAATGGAAATTTAAAGCCAGATATTGTTGCACCGGGTGATTGTATTTTTTCATTGGTACCAGCTTCTGCAAAATATCCAAGTGGCCACGCATATAAATCTGGCACAAGTCAAGCAGCGCCACATGTATCTGGTGCTGCCGCTTTGCTGATTCAGCATTATCGTGAACAATACAATCGCGATTTAAGCCCCGCTGAAATAAAGGCACTTTTGATGGGATCGGCAGTCGACAGAGGTGGTAACATCAGTGAATCCATAGACAATGACTATGGAGCAGGTATACTGAATGTCTATGCAAGTACGCTGTTCACAGTAGCTGATGATGAGGTTGGTGGCCGTTTATTCCCTGACGATGATGATGACTGTAACATCACCGTACCTGAAAATGCTCCTCCATGGCTTAAAAACAAGGGCATGCTTTACTGGTCAGATTCAGATGACGACATTGACTTGTCTCTATTTGATTCTGATAGTAAATTAATATCTTCCAGTGACCTTTTAGTTCCAATAATTACAAGAATGATTTCAGATAATCCCAGTGCTGGTATTTGGAGATACACTATTACTGGAAAATCATATGGTGATTCTGGTTGGGATTTATGGGATGAATCTGAGAAATGGTATTTAGCAACTTCTTATCCATCCAGTGATATCTTTGAAGAAGAAACTGGAAGCATAACAAATGATGACATCAATAACTATTATATTGAGGTTCCAGACAATGCGGAATATATTCGGACACTGATCTATTGGGAGGATGCAAATAACAATCTCGATATAAAGTTGTATGATCCTGATAATAATTTGATAGATAACTCTACTCTGGCTGATGTTTCTGTTGAACAGGTAGGTATACATTCTCCAAATTCTGGAAAATGGAGGCTGGAAATCAACGGTACAAGTGTTGCAAACCCTCAACCATATAGCATACTTTGTAACTATCAACCTGTTGAATGTGAATCTAATTCAGATGTTTCACTGATAATAGATAGCTCTGGAAGTATGGGTTCGAATGATCCTAGTGATTTACGTAAACAGGCTGCAAAGATGTTTATTGATCTGGCATCTGAGGATGATCAATTGGCAGTAATCGATTTTGATGGTTCTGCACGTATTTGGCATTCTTTGTCACTAGTTGGAACATCGAGAGGCAACTTAAAAACTGCTGTTGATAAGGTTGATTCTTCAGGATCAACGGATATTGCTGCAGGTTTATGGCTAGGCTACAATGAATTAAATGGACCAAACGCCAATGACCTAAACGGAAAAGCAGATGTACTTTTAACAGATGGTCAAAGTTCTGTTGACACAAGTTCGATAGTAGCTGCGTATGTGGATAAAGGATGGCCAATTTATTCGATAGGTTTGTCCAGTTCAGCTGCTAAGGATTTGCTAGAAGATATATCTTCAAAGACTGGTGGAGTATACTATGATGCTCCGACAAGCGAGGCATTGCAGGACATCTACTATCAGATCAGAAATTTGGTTATGAACGTTCAGGAATTGGAAAGAGAAAGTGGTAACATTGCTCAGGGTGAATCTAGAGAAGGAACTTTTGATGTTGATAATTCAGTTGATGAGATGGATGTAGGAACAAGCTGGCCGGGAAGTGATCTGGATTTGATATTGTTCTATCCTAACGGTAGTCAGGTATTATTAGACTCTAATTCTCAAAGTGGCACTACGGATTCAGATATAAACTTCGTTTCTTCAAATACGTATGAGATATACAAGCTCAGAAATCCTCCGGCCGGAGTGTGGAAATATAGGATTGATGCAATTGAAGTACAAGGTTCAGAGCCATATACTTTTACAGTTTCTGCAGTGACATCAACAAAACTTTTGGTAACCATGGATGAAACTGAGTATTCAACAGGTGAATTCTGCACGATAACTGCAGATTTCTTTGATGAACAAAAAGGAATCTCTAACGCATCTATTGGTGTGGAAGTAATTTGTCCTGATTTAACATTAGAAACGTTCGATTTGGTGGAAGTAAACGATGGTGCTTATAAAGGTGAATCTCCTGCATTTGAACAACCTGGTTTATATCATATTAGTGTAAAGGCTACCAATGATAATATAAGAAGGCAAAAAACATTTGAAATAGATGCAAAAGAAGTCTTGTGGGCGAACTTTGATGCAGATTGTATGGCTGGTTCTGCTCCTCTGGCTGTAAATTTCAGTGACTTGTCAACTGGGAACCCTACTGCATGTGAATGGGATTTTGGTGACGGGACACCTACATCTGTTGAATGGAATCCTGTCCATGAATACAATGCAGCAGGTAGCTATAATGTTACTTTAAGAGTTTGGGATGCTACAGAATCATGCATATCAACTAAAGAACATTTTATACAAATTTTAGATGCCTCCATCTCATCTATTTCAGTCGAAAAGTTTACAAATGGATATGATGCAGACACTGATGCGCTCCCAAGTATCCCTATTGGAAACGCAGTTGAATGGGTTTATGTCATAAATAACACAGGAGATATTCCTCTTTTCAATATCAAGCTTGAAGATGATGTGGAAGGGGAGATTATGTGTCCATCTGATACATTATTGCCTGGTGAATCAATGCAGTGTTTGTTGAAGGGGACTTCCCAATATGGACATTACGTTAACATAGTATATGTGAGTGGAGAATCGAATGGTATAATTGTGAACAATAGTGACACTGGAGAATACTACGGTTATGATAATAGTGGTGGAGATTACCCGGTTGCAGTTCCTACTGCTCATCCGATCATCACTGCGAGTTTAGTTGGTATCTTTGGAGTTGTTATTTTGCGCAGATCAAGAGAAGAGTAGCCGAAATTACAATATTCAAATGTCGTTTTTTAGACATTTGATTTTTTCATTTTTCTTTATTCATCAAATTGTCTACAGTTTTCCAGGAATGTCTGACTATATCAGGTAATTCTCCGTGCTCCCTGAACCAGTCTTTCAGGAACTGTTTTGTTTTCGGATCGGAAGGGTATCCGCTTCCAAAATCAATGCCTATTTCTTTCTTGATGTCTTCAATCAGCGCATCCCTGCGCACCTTTGCAACGATAGAAGCAGCAGAAACTACGGGATATATCGCATCTGCCTGATGCCTGGAAACGATTGATATATCTTTTGCTCTTTCAGGGTGTTTTTTTGCATATTCCTGCAGGAGTCTTTTCCCGAATCTTTCTTCTTTAACGTCAGCAGCATCAACATATGCTTCATCAGGATGTAGTTCTTCAAGAACCTTTGAAAACGCAAGCACCATGATGTCATTCATACTCATAAGTCTACGAAACTCATCTATCTGTTGCGGTGAAACTTCAAACACAAAGATCTTCTCAGAATACTTTTCGATCTGGCTGGCGAGTTGTCCCCTTTTCTTAGGAGCAATTTTCTTTGAGTCTGCAACACCCAGATTCTTCAGTGCATTAATCTTTGACTCTTCAACAAGTACTCCCCCAATGCACATAGGGCCGATCACAGGTCCTTTGCCTGCTTCATCTATTCCCGCTACTTTCATATATCTTCCTGAGATCCACTATCGATATCAATGCCGGTAATCATAAAAAAGTATTTGCCATAGGTTCAAATGAACAATGTAAATATTGTATACCCTATGGCTATCATTATGGTTGAGTGTTTAAGTCCTGCCATAACACTTCCTTCGCCCATAGCACCTGCCATAAGGCCTGAACTCAGTCCCTGGATGATAGCTGCGTGTTTGAAGAGCTGTGTATAGGCATCCAGATCGAAGTTTCCAAGGAAACCTCCAGAGGTTGAACCTGTCTCAGCCATTTGTTTTCCAGCCTGGGCCATCTCGGAGAGGAATGTTGTCGAAATAACATAGATTACACCCACAAAGACCAGGAATGAGATGTAGATGATGACTATGTAGATCATCATGCTCATGGTACGTTCTCTCTTCATACCCTGTTCTGATGCAGCATCCCTGGCGGCAACCATAAGAACTTCGCCTATATCTCCGCTGGACTCATTTGCTTTCGTTATAAGGGAAAGAGAGCGGGTGACTACCTGGGTTCTCAGCCTGTTGGAAAATCTTATGAGAGCATCATTTATCTCAAGTCCCCAAAAAACATCATGCCAGATTTTCTTTATCTCTGAACTGAGAGCGTCTGTTTCAGACTTAGCCATAAGCCTGATAGAATCTCTCAATGTCATACCTGTTTCATTGGTACTTGCAAGCTTTTTCAGGAAATCAGGGAAACTACTTTCCAGTTTCTTTTTTCTTCTGGCCTTCAGTTCATGGAATATTGAAAGTGGTATTATGACCAGGAATAATGCAAGAACTAATTTATCATCAATAAAGTCAACAAGCACTATAGGATTACGAAGACTATTCATATTCATGAACAGTGGCACAAGAACAACAAGCAAGGCAAGTGGTATTGTCACCGCGAGTGTTGCCAAAGGATTATGAAACATCGGTGCAAGTGGATTTTTCAATAGGTTCTTCAATGCCAGTGATTTTTTAGACTTAATGAATCCTTCAAAGTAGCTTCTTTCACGGACCTTTTCTTCTGTTTCATCAATGAGTTCTTCGTTCTCATCAAACATCTGCTCGAGATCTTTTGGAATATTTGGTATTCCATGGTCAAGTGTCTCATTGGTTGGAAGCAGTTTTGGTTCTCCCATCTCTGTGGGAGTAATTATGCTGATCATGACTACAAACATAAGCGACCCGATTGGCAGAACTGCATAGATTATTGCATATACCATGGTTGCGGAACCTGAGCCCATAACTGCCATCATGACACCCATGATGATAATAAACAAAGGTCCTGCCACGAATGCCGTTACATATGATTCGGCGAGTAATGCCAGGGTTTCCAGGAATCCTTTCTGGTCCACCTCGGCTTTGACAAGGTACTGCTCTGATTTATCCCGGAAATAGTTTGGAATATTTCCTCCGCTGTCAATAACTGTCAGAAGATTGTATATAAGATCCTGGAACCTTTCCGAAGGGGTGATCTCAGATGCATTGGTGAGTGCCGTTCTCAGGTCGTGTCCGAAATAATCCATGTCCCGTACAATAGAGTCAACTTCCTTCGAGACTTCACCATATGTGTCTTCTGAGCGTGCAAGTGCCCTGAAAACATCAATGATGTTCATGCCACCTTTACTGAGGGCGTACATGAAAGTTACAGCATAAGGAAGCTGCATATCTATCTTGGACCTTCTCTCGCCTGCCTGGAATCCGGGATATAACATGAAGATAGTATAGACCAGTCCTCCAAGCCCTACAATAAAAACTATAGTAATGAAAAAAGCAACGAATACTTCTTTATATTGCAGAAGGAATGCCATGCCGGGGCTGAAGGTGAGTTTGTTATTTGATCTGGTAAACCTACCAGTACAATAGCTGTATATGTAAGGAAGAGGCCAATAATAGCACCAACTATTCCTGCAACAATAGAATAGAAAACTGCATTTGAAATATACATCTCATGGGATATCGGTATACGTGCCTGATTCAATTGCTTCTGCAGGTTCCGATAATTTGCTCTTTTGGCTTTAATTTTATCCCCTATCAGTACAAAGGGAATCCTTTTTAGTATATGGAAATAGGCAGTCGTTTTTATTATATAATGATCAACATCAAACTTCTTTTTAAGTTTTTTGGATTTTGTTTTCTGACCGACATCCATATTTTTATTTACTGGATCCTGAAGTTCTGGTGACTCTGCTGAAATGGTGTCAAACTGCAACTTTTTGCTCATCTCATCTGAAGTTTTTTTAATTCCTGTCAAAGTATCACACCAGTAATTATGCCAGTTTCAATTTTTTCAGTACTTTTTCGGGTGTTGACTGGTATGAATTGATAATGTCCGAAATTTCCTGGAAGTCAGTAATATTATTATTTACCATGTACTCCAGGACCATCTGGCGATAATGTAATTCCTGATTAACCTTATCCTGTCCCCAACCACGTCTCATCTTAATATCGAAAAGAGCTTTAGATTCACCTGTTCTGACAAAAATATCGGATTCGGAGTCCCATACAAAGATATCATTGGTTCTGATATTCCTGGTATTGGGGTCGATATCGATGATCTCTACAAGTTTGAGATTTCTCCTCACACGATTACCTTTCGAGTATGTCTGTGCCTGGATACTCATAATGTCAAGTGCCTGGATCATTGTACGCGGGACACTAATAGGTGGATTTTCAAGCCTGTGAATGGCGGATGCGACCGAATCGGCATGCATTGTTGAGAATGTGGTGTGACCTGTGGACATTGCTTGGAAAAGTGTCAGTGCTTCCTTACCTCGGACTTCACCTACCAGCAGGTATTCGGGACGTTGACGCAGTGCTGCCTTGAGAAGATCATACATGTCCACGGCTCCTCTCTCATCCGCAGTGAAAGAATCCCTTGTAACACTTGGAATCCAGTTAGGATGTGGTAGTTTAAGTTCCCTGGTATCCTCAAGAGTAATAATCTTGGATTTTTCGGGAATGAAAAGAGATACTGCATTAAGGGATGATGTTTTTCCTGACGCTGTACCACCCGCATAGATCAGGCTCTTGTTATTCTCGATACAAAGCCACAGATAAGCCATGGCTTCTGCAGAGAAAGTTCCCCACTTTATAAGGTCCACAGGGGTTATCGGAGTATCGCTGAACTTACGGATTGTAAAAGTACTTCCATGCGCAGTGACACAGGTACCCAGTGTCATCTGTATCCTTGATCCGTCAGGCATCGTAGCATCGATCATAGGTTCGGCCACTGAGATGTGCTTGCCACTTCTCTGTGCCATTTGAATTATAAAGGAGTTAAGTTCGTCCTCCCCATAAACAATGTTCGTAGCAATGTTATGGTGAGCACGATGGTAGAGGAATATTGGTACGTCATGTCCATTACCGGAAATATCTTCAATTGAATCATCATACATCAGGGCGTCTATTTTTCCGAAACGGACAAAATCCCTTTTGATATAATAGGATATCTTGGCGAGTATCGAAGGTGTTAGTTCCAGGGTATAATCCCGGATAATTGACCAGATCTTGGTGTCAAGAACCCTTTCTTTGTCTTCTTCATCCTCTGAAATCTCTTCAACAAGTAACACATCGCGAAGCCTGTCTTTGATTTCGTTGAGAAGTACTTCCTCGAAATCGGTCAGTTCGGGTTCCACAATATAGTAAAGGTGGTTGTTAATGTCTTCATTGAAAAGTATGACAATAAGTGTATATGGCTCATTGACCCAATAGCGCTCTACCTCTTCATAGCCATCCACACCCTTGAATTCAGTAATCGGACCATGTATTTCAGAGTCATAAGGCTCTACTTCTATTTCCGTTCTTTTGAAAAGGCTTTTTATTTTACCAACAAAGTTTAGTTTAGCTGCTTCTTCGCCTTCTTCTTCATTGTCCTCAGCAACGTCAGGAGTTATCTCATCTGCTTCTTCTAAGGTTATATCTGCTTTTTCTTCTTCAGTAGAAGTAGTAATTATTTCCTTTTCTTTAGTTAAAGGCTCTGGAATTTTGTCTTCCACTTCCTCAAATGATATCAGATTGTCTTTTTTAACACCGGGTTTTGTACTTTTTTGAGGTCCAAAGTTAGGTGATCTTGGAAGTAATATTCCAATTTCTTCGTCTCCTATATCTTCGCTTTTTACATCGTCTTCAATCGATGAACCCTGGTCTTGATCACCTTTTTCAGAATCCGGATTGTTTTCTTTTTTCTCAAGGATGTGTGCAAAATCCTTTTCGAATTTCTCTTCCGATTCTTTTATTTTTGAGATCTCTTTTAGAATATCCACACTATCAATTTCCTCATCGGATGCTTCATTATCATGCAATTCGTCATCCTGAATAGCATCAACTTTATCCCCGTTTTCTTTTGCTGCTGGGTCTTCATTTTGCGGCATTTTATTATCTGATGTTTCCTCTGGATTGTCAGTTTTATTGCCATTTTCAGAATGATTTTTTTCAGGAATGTTTAATTGGGCATCAGTCATTTTTTCACCATTTGATGCATGAATTAGATTATTATGAAATAATAAGGGATTTATCATTTAGATAAATATTGAATTTATATTATACTAATAATGGTTGTTAAGGGTATTGACCAGGCGCATGTTTTTACTTATAACTCCGATCTGGTACTTTGTGTTTCCTTTGTTATTTTATATTAAACTACGTATATATGTACATTGATATAAGCTTAATGTCCATAGATATTATTATAAAAGCATAATTATATTCATTGTTTTAACATGCATGTACAAATCTATTAGATTTCATGAGTTTTAATGTACATGGCATTGGTTCCCGATTTAGAGGTACTAACAATACTAATACTAACATTGCAAAGCTTGCAGGTATGCTATGGAAAGAAATAGTATTTGGTGGCCATCTGTTTGCCACAGGTTCTGTTTCTGTAATAATGGCATGTGCCACGATTTTTATGATTCCTATAAGCTGGGATATTTTGTTTGTTTCTTATCTATTGTTCTATGCAATCTATTTATATGACTATTCAGCAGGTGCATCTTCAGATGAATTAACAAATGAGGATCGAGCCCGGTATCTTCAATGCAAGAACAAAAGCAAATTCATAGTTACCATAGTATCTGTTATTCTGTTTCTGGTTCTTTTCACATTTACAAATGCAGTTACAATTCTTATTGGTCTGAACATTCTGATATTCGGTCTTCTTTATGGCAGTTACTTCAAGAAACTGACAAAAAAGATACCTGCTTTCAAGAATATTTTTGTTTCTCTGGTCTGGTCTTTCATGGCACTTTTTTTGTTTGTCTATTATTCTCTGCCCATAACATATGGCGCATTGATGCTTGCACTTTTTGTTTTCATAAGGATGATGAACATACAGATCCTCTTTGATGTAAGGGATGTGGAGGGTGATATTGCAGATGGTCTTTTGACGATTCCTGCTTTGTTTGGGGAAAGGGCCTATACTTCCATTTTGCGTTTGATCAATTTCGTATCGATCGTTTTTGTCCTTGTATGCGTAATTCTGGGCTTGCTTCCGTTCTTTACACTGGCCATCATGCCCATGTTCTACTATGCTGTCACTTATATTGATAGAGTAATGGAATCAAAGAAAAATTATTCATCCTATGTCTTTGCAGCGTGTGAACCCATTATGTGGGCAGTGCTTATCTTTGCAGGACGGTCAATTTCTATGTTCAATATCATGGCCTGAGGAATATTTTTGATTTCGGCGTCGTTACTGCTGTAATCTGCATTTAAACAAAACCATTAAATGTAAAGCTGGATATGTTCTGCTAGATTATAGCTAGAAGTAACCAGGGAAGGAAAGAGGAAAACCCGATGCCTATAATAACCCTACCATATGAAGATCTTGAAGAATTAACCGGGACTGATAAGGATACCATCATCGAACGTGTGCCAATGATTGGTGCGGACATCGAGCGCATAGAAGAGAAATCCATAGATATTGAGTTCTTCCCTGATCGTCCTGATCTCTACAGCGTTGAGGGAGTAGCACGTGCAATGCGTGGTTTCCTTGATATTGAAGTCGGTTTTCGTGAGTATGAGGTCAAACCGTACCAGGTAGAGATCTCAAAGGATGCTGGAATAGAGGACATTCGTCCGGTATTCGGGTGTGCTGTCGTAAGAGGTGTAAATTTTAGTTCTGCTTCTATTAAGAGTCTTATGGATCTCCAGGAGTCCCTTCATTGGGGTCTTGGGCGCGACAGGAAGAAAGTATCAATCGGTGTACACGATCTCTCAAAGGTAGAGCCTCCCTTCCGCTATATTGCAGCAGACCCTGACTTTGAGTTCATCCCGCTTGATTTCACAGAACCTATGTCCATGAGGGAGATACTTGAAAAACATCCAAAGGGTGTGAGATTTGCACATATTTTGGAAGGCTTTGAGAGCTACCCTCTTATTTTGGATTCCAATGGAAATGTTCTTTCATTCCCTCCAATAATCAATGGTACATTAACGATGGTAAACGAGAATACTACCGATCTGCTGGTGGATGTCACGGGACTGGGTGATGAAGTATACACTGCACTTAATATTGTGACAACCGCACTTGCAGAGCGCGGTGGCCAGGTCGAGTATGTGAAAGTAATCAAGGCGGATGGTACAGAGCAGATTCCTCTCGACCTTACACCTCGTGTCAAAATACTGGAAAGGTCGGAGATTAATTCTTTGATAGGTATGGATCTTTCCAGTGAGGAAATAATCAGGCAGCTTAAGCGTATGGGATTTGGTGCCACGGAACTTGGGGATGGTGTCATTGAAGTTATGATACCCCGCTATCGTGCAGATATCCTGGACAATTCTGACATCATTGAGGATATTGCTATTGGCTATGGTTTCAACAAAATACCCGCAGTGTTCCCTATGAATGCAACTGTTGGCAGTTCCCATGAACTATCTGACATCGGTTCTTCTATGAGGGAAATAATGACAGGCCTTGGCTACCAGCAGGTCATGCCTTTCACTCTGACAAGCGAAAAAATTCATTTTGAGTGGATGTGTAGGGAACTTACTGATGATGTTACATATGTCATGCATCCAATAAGTGAAGACCAGACTATGGTGAGAACCACGATTCTTCCAAATCTAATGGAAATCCTTTCCATGAATCAGCACAGAGAACTTCCTCAACGTATATTCGAGGCAGGTGATGTTGTGATCAATGGTAATAATGGTCTGCATCTTGCAGCTGTTTCCATTAGTCCTCAGGCAAATTTTACGGAAATAAGGGAACTTGTGGATGCCCTGATGCGTGAACGTCTTGTGGAATATGAAATTACTGAATCAGATGACCCTGCTTTCATGGAAGGCAGGAGGGCTGATATAATCGTTAATGGTAAAAAGATAGGTGTCATGGGAGAACTGTTCCCACAGGTAATAGTCAACTTTGGCCTTGGACAACCTATTGTAGGATTTGAGATCGATCTGATAGACCAGTAGGTCTGTCATTTTCTTTTTTATTTGTAACTATTCAGCCTGGCACGATTTGCCTATTGGTACTGATTTCATCGAAATAGAGATGTCTGCTCACTAACAATCTAACAATCAAAAAAGCAATCAATAGCAACAATCAAAATAAATGATCCTAATGAAATTTACGTTTCAACTTTTTGTCAAGATTGTTATTGATAGCGTTTTTATCAGGCTGAATAGTTACATTTATTTTTATATAAAATCACTGTTCGAATATTCCAATATGATATACTATCCGTTCAATTCATTGTTCACAGTGTAGTATCAACAAAGCTAGCTATCTGCTCTCGCAGTATAACTAAAAAATAGATCAGAACGGGCCCGCCGCGATTCGAACACGAGTCGATGGGTATCTCCGGACCAATAGGTCACATCGAAGCCCATCAGGATATCCTGGCTACCCTACGAGCCCATAAGGCAACTACTGATTGCTGTAGCCTGTATTAAAGGTTTCTATAATATAAGTCCTGATATAATTTTGAGTGCTATTATCAGGAGCACGACTCCAAACGTCTTTTGAAGTGTTTCTGCCTTTATTTTACCGTGCATTACGTGAGAACCTAACTGTGCTCCTAAAAATGATGCCATCACTACAGACACCACCATGTATGGGTCAGGATTCCAGGAAGATACATGCGCCATAAATGCTGACAGGGATGTAAAAAGTACTATAAATCCGGAACTTGCTGCAGCTCGCTTTATAGTAAATCCAAATATCAGTAGTAAGGGTACGATAAATGTGCCACCACCAATTCCAAGCATACCTGATATGATTCCTATAATCAATCCGCAGATGCCTATTAGCGCATATCTTTTTTCCCCGCTAATATGTTTTCCGTGGTACACGTTTTGAATTCTGGAAAAGATCATCTCTTCCCCAACGATCAGCATAAGCAGTGCAAACATAAAAAGCAGTAGATTTACAGGTATTATTATTGTGAAATATGCTCCAATCAGTGCTCCTATCATTGTGACAACTATGAAAGGTATTGTTATTTTGAAATCAACCATCTGTTTTCTAATGTATGTGATGGCTGCAGAACCTGAGGTGATTGTGTTAAGAAGCAGTGCAATGGTGACAGATGAGATAAAATCTCCACTTAGCCAGTAAAAGAAAGGCACGTAGAATATGGCTCCACCAAGTCCGATCATTGAAAAAAGTGCAGATGCACAAAAGACTATAAGAAAAAGAACTATGTTTTCCATTAGCAACTATCCGTAAAGGTGGTAATTTTTTGTATATCACTTGGCCTTGACATACTTATCCTTGAACATCTTTATTTCTTCTTTTCCGCCAACAACAGCAACAACATCACCTTTCAATATTATTGTGGATGGCAGTATGTCTGTGATAATTTTTCCATCTCTTTCAATTCCTATTATGGTGCATGCCATTTTATTTCTCAGGTCGATGTCTGCGACACTTTTATTTGCAAGCTCTTTATCGCTGGTGACTGTGTGTTTCTCAATGTCTATGCCTTCATATAACATGATATCTTCATTCATTTTTTTACATGAAACATCAAGAAGGCAACGAGATGTCATTTTTGCAAGCATCTGACCGGCAACAATTGGGAGTGCTGCAACATAATCAGCACCAGCTTTGTAGATCTTATCAATTGATTTATAGGAATTTGCCCGTGCTATAATGGTGGATTTTGGGTTTAATCCCCGGGTGATGAGTGTAGCAAACATGACATCAGTATCGTCATTCAGGGATATGATAACTGTAGCTGCATTTGGAATGCCTGCCTGTATAAGGATTTCTTCTTCTGTTGCATTACCCACGACATAGTTATAGTCTACATTTTCAAAAATGTGGACATTAGAATCCACAACAGTGAATGTTATCTTGGCGTATTTGAGAGTTTCCACTACGCGCCTGCCAACATCCCCGCATCCAAGTACTACCAGATGTCCTTTGTCAGTTGCATTTTCCATTCCTGTCACTCCATGTGTTGTGTCAGTTTCTTCAGACGGGATAATTGCTCACTTGAACCTATTGCAAGCAGAACAGAATTGTCCTTTATTACTTCATCCGATTTGATAATAAAGGTCAAGCTTCCACCTTTCCACATCCCCACAACATTGGCACCGGTTTTTTCCCGAATGGCTGCATTTTTCATGTTTTTTCCTACAAGGGGGCTTTTTGGGTATATGGGCAATTCCACAATGCTAACGCCTTCAAAGAACTCTGTGGCTCCTGTCAGCCTGTTAACAAAAGGATCAGTTGCTTTTCTTCCAATGAACCTTCCAAACATTTCCTTTGGAGAAACAACACTGGTGGCACCGGCATATTTAAGGTACTTTTTATTGGATCTGTCTTCAACTATGGCTATTATATTAAGATCGCTGATGTTACGGGCTGTCAATACAATATTTGCATTTAATTCATCTGAGCGGTTCGCGATCAGGAAATGCGCATCTTTGATATTAGCATATTTTAAGGTCTCTTCTTCGTATACAGAGCCAAATATGGTATGAATATTTTTTTTGAGCAGATTTTTTACCAGCTCCGAATCTTCTTCTATAAGAACATATGGAACATTATTCTCATTCAATTCCTCAATAAGTGTTTCTATAAGCCTGTTATAACCACATATTATTATATGGTCCTTAAGTTTTTTTGAAGATTTGGTAGGTATATTGGAATGGATCACCTTTTCCATCCAGGTAATTATCAGGGTGAAAAGTATCCCGAAAACAAGAGGTATTCCTGATAACTGTACAAAGACTGAGAATATTTTACCCAGGTGTGAGGTTACAACAATGTCTCCATATCCTACAGTAGTAAGGGTGGAGACTACCCAGTAAAAAGCATCGTAAAGGTTTACGTATGTGGTCTGACCTTCATAGATCATTATCCTTATAAAAAGAAGCATGTAGAATAGTATGATGGCAAGAGCTCCAGTGACTGATTTTAACAAGGTCATGTGCCAGAGATGCTCGTTTTTCACCTATTTCTCACCTTCAGGTCTTAACTCCTTTTTATTGAGTTACGTGATGTGGTCAGAATCCATGTACGATGTATGGTCCAAATATCATGAACAGGAATGACAAAAGTATCAGCATTGCAAAGCTTGCAGCTATCAGTGCAGATACATGCTCTGCCTTTTCTTCATTGCCTGTTATCCTGAACACGAATGCGTTCATGTAGTCCCTGAATACGTGTCCGCCATCAAGGGGTACGGCAGGCAGGCAGTTGAAAAGCCCTACATAGAAATTCAGCCAGCCAATCCACAGAAGAGCATTTGCAAGCCAGAATACACCTATTCCAAAAGGTTCAGCCCATCCGATGGGTTCGTAGAACTGTGCCAGTGTTCCGCTGAAACCCGGGAATCCCTCTCCTGCGAAACCAATGATAGGCAGTCCCAGAAGTATTAGCCATCCTGCAATTCCGGTTAACATTTGAGGTATGCTCTTAAAGAGATCAAGGTAAGCAGTGGCGGGGAATTCTCCCACGTCAATCCCAAGGGATGTTTTAACCTGACCATCCACACTTGTAACAACGCCTAAAAAGCCTTTGTTCTCAACATCAGGGTGTTCTGCCAGGGTAACATTATGCTTTGTTGTCCCATCCGTATCTTCTGCCCCAAGTTCCACAATAACTTCCTGTCCTGGTTCACTGTTATTCATTATGGTTCTGAAATCAGTGTATGAGCGTATTGGGCTGTCATCTATATACAGAATGTTCATGCCTGCTTCAAGTCCTGCAGCGGACGCTGGTGAATCATCGACTATGCTCTGTATCTGTATGCCCGCCGGTTCAATGTCTGTGTCTATGACCTCGGCTCCATAGCTGGATATTTTCCGGTCGGATGCCGCATAGACTGTAACTTTTGTTCCTGTTTCAAGTCCATCAAGATATTCTAACATATCATTGATATTGCTTATTTGAGTGTCATCTATCTGGGTGATGACCATGTTCTCCCGAATGCCTGCTGCATAGGCAGGACTTTCTTCCTGAACGCCAACGACCATGGTATCCCCGAGTGGAGAAAGTGATCCAAGTACCGGGCCGAAAAGGAGGCTGAATGCGAGAAGTGCAACAACAAAGTTTGCCATAACTCCAGCTGCAAGAATACGTGCTCTTTGTTTGCGGCTTGCAATTTTCTCATCACTTTTGACAACTTTGCTGACCACTTTTTCCTCTTTATCGTCGCCTACGACTATTCCAAGCCTTCGGTCTCCGTATGGGTCATCTGTTTCACTGTATTCTTCTTCCTTTTTGCCGAAAAGTTCCTCTTCATCCGGTTCAGCAAAACCTCCGATCGGAACGACTGCAAGCAGGATTCCCATGGATTTGACCCTTATGTCCTCAACGCGGCAGAGTATGGCATGTGAGAACTCATGTACTATAAGAGTAACAACAAGTGCAATTATGCCCCATGTCAATGGTATGAATTCGTTGACGCCGGGTATGAGGAAAATGTTTCTTGCCTCGTTGAATTTACTTGGCTCCGGCATTGAATTACTTCCAATGGAAGCTATCATTGCAATGTCGGACAATATGATAACAAGAAACATTGCTATCATTCCAATGAACATCAGTCTGATGCCTATATCTGCATAGACTCTCCATGCTTTCTTTGGAACTGCAAGTTTGTCCAGAAGTTTCAACCCGTGTGTTGTCCTTATCATAAGGACAGGTCCGTAAGTGCTGATATTATACTTTTTCAATATTCCTTTCCTGTCAAGTATTATTACGGCTATCCAGTAAAGAAAAAAGAGTGTTAATGCAATATTTGTTCCGTCCAAAAAAAATCTCCGGCATTAGTGTTATTCGAATATGGTTCTAATTCTTTTTATAAGGTATATATGTTTGTCACTTTATACCTTGCAAAATATATACTTTTTCAAGTTAGATACGGGTAAATTATTGAATTGTCTACTTATATAAACTACATAAATATAATAAAACGATGGGATATACTTATATATGTCATTTCTTAAATGTACTACTCGACGTTTGTCTGCTTTCCGTCCCTTTCTTAGGGGGTTAATGCGAGGATGATATATGAAACGTTTGACAGGCTTTCAAAGCTGTCGTTGGTTATCAGTTATTTACTTGCATAAAAGCATAAGTATAAAAACAATAAAGGAAATATAGCAATCATAGAATTGTGAAACGTTGATAAACGTTGATGAATGGTTCGGCGTTGAAGAGCAAAGCCTAAAAAGCGAATACTATACCGTGATGTAACATATCCGTGAGGGGATGAATGTGCAATCGATAGTTCAGGAAGCATTAAAACACACTGAAAAAGAAAAGGAGTACCGCCAGACAATAGCAGTAGATGACCAGCTAGACATTCTTGGTCAGCCCCGGATTATGATCGTGGGTTGTGGCGGTGCAGGCAATAACACTATCAATAGGCTCTATAACCTCGGAATTGAGGGAGCAGAGACTGTTGCAATCAACACTGACAAGCAGCATCTTGACCTTATCCGTGCCGACAAGAAGATCCTTGTGGGAAAAACACTGACCCGTGGACTGGGTGCAGGAGGTTACCCTGAAGTCGGTGCAAAAGCAGCAGAACTTGCCCGTGGCACACTTGAAGAGGTCTTTAAGAACTCAGATCTTGTTTTCGTTACAGCAGGTATGGGAGGAGGAACCGGTACCGGTGTAGCCCCCGTTGTAGCTGAAATTGCAAAAGAACAGGGAGCTATTGTTGTAGGTATGGTTTCCAGTCCTTTCAGAGTTGAAAGAGCAAGGGCAGTCAAAGCGGAAGAAGGACTTGAAGAATTCCGTCGTGCTGCAGACACGGTTATTGTTCTTGACAACAACAGGCTTCTGGAGTATGTGCCCAATCTTCCAATAGATCAGGCATTTTCCGTAATGGATCAGCTTATCTCCGAGACCGTTAAGGGTATTACCGAAACTATCACAAAGCCTTCACTCATCAATCTCGACTATGCTGATATCAGGTCTATCATGGGCTGTGGTGGAGTAGCCGTTATGCTCGTAGGTGAAAGCAAGAACCAGGACAAGAGTGATGATGTTGTCCGTTCCGCACTTAACCATCCATTGCTTGATGTTGATTACAGAGGTGCTACCGGTAGTCTTGTACACATAACAGGAGGTCCGGACCTCAGTCTGAAGGAAGCCGAAGATATCGCTGCTTCACTTACATATGAGCTGTCACCCCGTGCAAATGTTATATGGGGAGCCCGCATTACCAATGAGTACGAAGGCAGGGTACGTGTTATGGCTATCATGACCGGCGTCCAGTCAGCACAGATACTTGGTCATCCTCAGTGTAATATTGCCAGTGAGAGTGTACCGGTCTCCAATCGTGTATCCGAAGCACCACGTTCACACAGGCGCGCAGGCACATCTGTTAACAGAGTAAGCCGTCCGGTTGTTGAACCAATGCACACCGGTGCTAATGGTGGTTCAATAATAGACATAATCCATTAAATCCTAACAATTTGTCCGGCATATACCGGACCTGCCTTTTTGGCAGTTATTCTTTTTTACTTTCATTACTATTTCAATTCATGAAAATACTGATAGCTACGGGCAGACTTGCTGAGCAGACAGTAAGCAAGGCTGTGGATGACCTTGCTGACGTGCTTATTGCTGATACCAAAGTAGCCGCATTCATTACTCCTCGTAAACTGCTTGCGGCAATAGCAGAACATGTTCAAAGTTTTGATTACGACCTTATTTTCCTTCCAGGTCTTGTGTCCGGTAATTTTGCAAAAGCTGAAGATGAACTTGGATGCAAGATACGCCTTGGGCCCAAACATGCTTATGATCTGGGTTTTGTACTTCCGTTTGCAGAAGGTATGGAATTTTCCAGAGAGGTACCTGCCTGTGAACTGCTCGCAGATGTCAGGCGGGAGATGGCTCTTGAAAAAGTGCAGGAACTCGAAGATGCTGCATTTGTCCCTCTGATACTCGGGAATTTGAAAATCGGTGGCAATTCTCGTATGAAGGTAATGGCTGAGGTAGTTGATGCCACAGGCCTGGATTCTGAAGTTCTTGCCTTGAAGGTATGTAGTTTTGAGATGAAAGGCGCTGATATAATAGATCTTGGAGCTTCCCTGCATGCAACTCATGAGGATGTAAGGCGTGCAATCGGAATTGCCAGGGAAAACACCAGTTTGCCTCTGAGTATTGACACCCTTGATCCAGTACTTATCAGAGAAGCCCTGCATTGTGGTATTGATCTTGTGCTCAGTCTTGACAGCAGTAATATTGGTGACATTGGTGCTGACATTGCTATGGCAGGTGTACCTGCTGTGGTTATACCTGACCCCGGAGAGGGCTTTGAGAGCCTCGTCAATAACATCGACTTAGCGCATTCAGTGGGCGTAAATAATCTCATTGCTGATCCGGTCCTTGATCCGATAGGCCACGGAATTGGTGATTCAATTGTCAGGTATATGGATTTCCATAAACAAAACCCTGATATTCCTGTCTTCTTTGGCGTTGGCAACGTAACAGAACTTATTGATGCGGATTCAACAGGTGTCAATGCAACATTATGTGGCATAGGTGCAGATGTGGGTGCAAGCATCCTCTTTACTCCTGAGTACAGCAACAAGACCCAGGGCTCCATCACCGAACTAAAGAAAGCTTCCCAGATGATGATGCTCTCAAAGGAACGTCAGAGTTCTCCAAAGGACCTCGGCATTGACCTCATTGATATTAAAGAGAAAAGAAGACGTACCGATTCTGTTCTCCCAAGTAATTTCGTTCAGGCAGAAAAGAACAAGATGTGGACTCTTGACCCTAAAGGCAGTATCGTGATAAGCATAATTCCAGATATCCATGGGAAAAAAGAAGGCTGTATCCTTGCTCAACATGATAGTGCATCCATTGTCGGCAAGAGTGCAAGAGAGGTCATGGACACAATTCTTAAGATGGAACTTGTTTCAAGAATGGAACACGCAGCCTATCTGGGACAGGAACTCAAAAAAGCAGAGTTGGCCCTGAAACTGGGAAGAAGTTACTCTCAGGATGATGCTTTTTAGGAACAGTTAATTCCTTTTTTTTTGCAGGCAAAAGCCGAATGGAATGGGTGGATGTGCCTCTTTCGAATTGCTTGTCCAATATAGCTAGGCAAGTTTATATAAATGTAATATTATATTGTGTTTAGTTATGTCTTCTAAATACAAGATTCTGATCGTAGATGATGAACCATTAAATATTGAGTTACTTTCAGTTTATCTTAGGGATACATATGATATTTTAACCGCTTACAATGGTAAGGATGCACTTGAAAAAGTTCAAAATGAGAGCCCTGATCTGATCCTTCTTGACGTAATGATGCCAAACATGAATGGTTATGATGTTTGCCGCACCATACGCAAAGAATTCAAGATGGATTTCACACCTATAATAATGGTGACAGCTTTGACTGGTAAGGCTGATCATCAGAAAGGAATTGATGTAGGGGCGGATGAATTTTTAAAGAAACCCGTAGGCAAGTTCGAACTTGATAAAAAGATCACCTCTCTTCTGAGGATAAAAAAGATGCATGATGATCTTCTTACGGAAAAAAACACAGCTTATCATTATCTTGATTATGTCGGAGTACTTGTTGTAGTACTTGACCTTGATTACCGGATTCTGCGCATTAATAAAAAAGGAATAGATCTACTGGGTTACAGTTCTGAAAAATTGATAGATCGTGAATGGATAGAGTCTTTTGTTCCTATCAGTTCGGTAAATGATGTGCGTAATCATTACGATGGTCTTGCATCAGGAACGATAAAACCATATAGACAGCATGAATTTCCTGTTATAATCAATACTGGTGAAGAGCGACTTTTCAGATGGTATGACTCTCCATTGCTTGACAATGCAGGTAACACCACAGCCATTTTGATATCAGGGGAAGATATTACTGAAATAAAAAAAGCTGAAAAACAGCTTAAAGAGTACGCTGTGCAACTGGAGCGTTCAAACGATTTGAAAGAACTGTTTACAGATATTATGCGACATGATCTGGTGAACCCTCTAAGTCTTGTCAAGTCTTTTACAGAATTACTCTCTGAAATGGAGTCTGATGATTATAAGAAAGAGTTGCTTGAAAATATTAATGAAGCCACAGGAAAACTGATCTCAATGGTGGATGATGCGGCACATCTGGCAAAGCTGGAATCTGTGGACGATATAAATTTTGTGAAGATTAACATTTACTCGATAATGGCTGATGTGGTCAATGGTTTTATGAATCAGGTCCATGACAAGAATATAGGTCTTAAGATTCAAGCAGAAAAGGAATGCTATGCTGTTGCCAATCCTATGATTGAGAGGGTATTCGTTAATCTGTTATCTAATTCTATCAAATATAGTCCACAGGGTAGTACTGTAATTATTGATATTGTCGATATGGTGGATAAATGGAAGATCAGTTTTACGGATCAGGGTGATGGTATCCCTGATAAAGATAAACTGGCTGTGTTTGAGCGTTTCAAGCGCTTGCACAAGGATAACATAAGAGGTACTGGTATTGGACTTGCTATTGTTAAAAGGATTGTGGACCTCCATAATGAACAGGTCGGAGTAATCGATAATCCTGATGGCAAGGGAAGTATTTTTTGGCTGACTCTGAAGAAAGATATCTAATTTTCTTTTTCAGGAATGTTTTTATTGTTATTTGTTTTTCCATAGTTGAATCTGTTCAGCTTAAAAGTCACAGCTTAGCGAAAAGTAAGTATTCTATTATTTCTCAGGAATCGCTAATTATATATGCTTACCTGCCTAATGACACTCGATTAACTGCACAAGAGTGATAAATGTGATAAGTGTCAACGAAAAGGGACTTGCTATTATTGATGAGATGCTCGACTGGGAAGAGGACCTTAAGGTAAAATCCACAGAACTTGAAAATGGTGCAACTATCATTGACTGTGGTGTTAACATGGAAGGTGGTTATGATGCAGGTATGTATCTGTCACGCCTCTGTCTTGCCGATCTTGCAGACATCAGTTACACGAAATTCGACCTTGAAGGTCTTCCGGTACCGGCTATTCAGGTAACAACGGATCATCCGACAATTGCATGCATGGCTTCCCAGTATGCCGGATGGAGAATTGCTGTAGGCAAGTACTTTGGAATGGGCTCAGGTCCTGCAAGGGCTCTTGGTCTTAAGCCAAAAGAGCTGTATGAGGAAATAGGTTACAAAGACGATTCCGAATTTGCAGTACTTGTGATGGAATCAAGCGAGCTTCCTAATGAGGAAGTTGTCGAGTACATAGCAAAGCACTGCAGTGTCGACACTGAGAATGTTTACATCGCTGTCGCACCGACCGCTTCTATTGCAGGCAGTGTACAGATATCCGCCCGTATAGTTGAAACAGGTATCCACAAGCTCGAATCCATTGGTTTCGATATCAATACAATCAAGAGTGGTTTCGGTGTTGCACCGATTGCCCCTATAGTGGGAGATGACACAAAATGTATGGGCTCAACCAATGACTGTATCATCTACTGTGGTGAAACCTATTATACAGTCGAGTATGGAGATGCAGACAAGCTTGCCAACTACGTCAAGCAGGCACCATCCACAACTTCAAGGGACTTCGGAAAGCCATTCTACACAACCTTCAAGGAAGCTGAATTTGATTTCTTCAAGGTAGATGCCGGAATGTTCGCTCCTGCAAAGATTACCATCAACGACAGGAAGACAAAGAAATCCTTTACCAGCGGAAGAATAAACCCTGGAATTCTCCTGGAATCATTTGGTGTAAAAGAAGTCTAACTTTCTAACAGGCTTAAATTATACCGATACAACCTTAAAGGTTGTATTGCTTTTTTTCTTTCGGAGACAGTCAATGGATATAATAAGTACTTCAAAAGGTATCGGCGGCCAGCTTACGGAATTCAGGAAACTTGTGAAAGAATCCCAGCGGATCACTTTTATCGGTACTGTTGGTTTCTGCACACCGTTTGCGGAACTAATGGCATTTGTCCTCAGGGGCACAGGTAAAGATATGGTATTCCTTCCAAATCTGCAATCTGATGAAGCACGTATGATAGTTTCATCTTCCCAGGGAATGCAACTTGGAGACATAACAGCCCCTTCTGCAGACACTGTTGTCCTGCTTGGCGGGCTTGCAATGCCAAAGATAGGCGTTGAACCTGAAAAGATGAAAGAGCTTATAGATGGTCTATTGCAGGAAGCTGAAAAGAAACTTGTTATAGGTGTTTGTTTCCAGTCAATGTTTATGGATCAAAAATGGCCGGAAGTAATTGATTTTGACTACATCATAGATGCAGACCTTACAAATGAGGTCAAAAAAGTATAATCCAATTTGTTTAAAATTGTTCAAATTGATTATTGTTTTTGCTTATATAACTCTCATTTTTTATTCAACTTATCCGGGCATCTACTACTACATGCCAGATGCCGGGTGAATATTTTTTGATCTTCCTGCAATCCAGTATTTCCACATTTCTGCCGGCTTTTGATGCTGCATGTTCAATGCGCTCAATTGGTCTGGAAAATATCAGGCTTTCAGGTGTAGTCTCATGGTAGTGTAGCATTCCTCCCTCTTTTTTGATAGCTCTGATACCATATTCAAGATAATGGTGTGTGGTCCCGACATAACCCATTATGACCCTGTCTGCGATGTTCTCGGGTGTAAAATTGGCACAGTCACCATTTCTGGCTTCGACGATACTTTCTGCATGGTTTAATGAGACATTCTCCCTGAGATAGAAGAAGGATTCAGGATTTATCTCTATAGCTAAAATCTTGCGTGGCTTTGCATGGACTGCAATTGGAATTGAAAAGTATCCGATACCTGCGAACATGTCAACGATGATCTCATCGGAACCCACAGTGCTCATAAGTTTCTTCTCGTAAAGGTTGCCTTTTGAAAACATAACCTTTGTAACATCAAGCTTGAATAAGCATCCATTTTCCTTATTGATGGTTTCAGTGTTGTCACCAATAAGTATCTCTCTTTCAGGAAGTCTGAACTGTCCGCTTATTCCAAGGTCACGTACCACAGTATTGCATGATGGATACATCTTGATCAATGACTTTGCAATTCTTTCTTTTAAATGGTCAACAGATGGGTCGATAGTAACAATAATTATGTTACCGAGGATCTGCCATCCCGAAGGCAACATACTCAGTTCTGTTTCCGTAATGTTTCCACCAAGTATTTCTTTAAGCGAACGCCATTTGTTGTAGAAAAGAGCATTTTCCTGCTGGTACGTTTCAAATCCCTTTATATCATCAGTAACAGGTATCTCAAGGAAGCGTTCTTCGGCATCAATTACCTTTATCTTTCTTTCGGGGTCAAGCTTACCATCTTCTATTATACTAAGCCTTACGGTTTCTGCTTCTTTTACCGGTACACGAATAACTTTCATCATAATAACCTGAATTCTTATTTGTTTAATGCTGATTAAATGATACAGCAGGCTTTAAATATTGATGCCAACTCATTCGCTTAACAGCGAACATTTAAATACGTTGTTGGTCTATTGGATATTGAATGAACAACGGAGATAACACTGCCATTTTTTCCACTGATATTGGGTTTATTGCTCTTAATGGTTCTGTAAAGATTAAAATACTTGACTTTCTCAAAGGTGGCTGTAGATCATTTGATGAAATAGTCCAGTACACAGGAAAAGCGAAGTCCACAATTTCCGTTCATCTCAACGACCTGAAATCCCAGAGTTTACTCGAAGAAGCTATCGATGCGAATGATAAAAGGAAGAAAGTCTACTTTTTGAAATGTCAGTACGTTGCATGTTCCCAGGAACCCGGGATAAAGAATTATTGTGAGATGCTTGGAGTTATAGGCTCTCCAGATATGAATTCCTTTGGTTGTCTGAAATGTTTGTTCCATGCTGTGCAGTATGGTTTCCGTGCCTACGGGGTAAATTGTGATCCCATCATGAGGAAAATAGGAAATGATGTAGGAGCCAGTCTTGCCAGAAATTTTGTTTCAAATGAAACGGGACAGATACTGGATGAAATGATGGCTTTCTGGGAAGAACACGACATTGGAAATTTCAAAGTACTGAGCAACGATCCCATTAAAATAGCTGTTTATAACTTTTTTGACTGCCGTTCAATCCCAATTGAAGAAAAGACCTTATGCTCTTTTGCACAAGGTGTTTTTGAAGGTGTTTTCAAAGAAAAACTGGGCATTGAATGTGTAATGCAAATGCTTGGCAATTGTGATGAAAATTGTGACTCCTGTCATTTCCAGATGATTCTGCTTTAATTTGATGCTTTCATAACTCCAAGTTCACCTTTAACAAATCTGCCAATGGCAGCAACGATTCCAGGTCCGTCACTCGTTTCCCTGCAAGTTATCATGTGTTCCATGAGTCCCAGTCGTTCTATTCCATAGATATCTCTTGCGTGACCGGTTCTTTTGACGGCTGCTTTAAGTTCAGAGCGTGTAACTGCATTGGCAATCACTCTGTCCTGACTTGATTTTTTCCAGCTCCACCAAAGGTCTGCCTGTGATTTTGTAAAAACACCCACGTTTGCTGTTTCATCGGTTATCTCTACTTTTACGGGTAAACGTTTGATCAGTCCAAAACGAGTTGCTATCTGTTTTGCAGTTCCAACTCCAAGAACCGTGAGATTCCTTTTCGGGATGCTTACAAGAGTTCCTACGTCAACGATTATTTCGGTTTCCCGTATCTGATGTATGACGCCGGAATAAACTTCATTCTTTGTAAGTTCTGTGACAGGCGTACCAAATTTACCAACGAGGTAATTGGAAACGAATTCGCTGTCCTCTCCGCTAATGTCAACCTTAAGCCAGTTATCTTCCGATATTGAGAATTCTGCTGAAGCATCAAGCTCTTTTAATTCATTCCCTACAAACATTTCTGCTGAATGGAGTGCTCTTTCACGGTTGCCATAGATTTTTAATAATAGATTTACAGTGACCATTTTATTGTCCTTTCAATTATTGCTTCATTACCAGATCAAAGATATTCTGTATCTCATTGAGTTTATCCAGACCTTCGTCATCGATAAGGTCTTCATTCTCTTCTATTGAATTTAAAAGTAACTGGATATCCCGGCTAAAAGGACCAATTTTCATCTTCATTTCTTGAGGCTCTGAATTCTTATTGAAAAGATTATCATATGTAGTTACTATTTGCTCGTGTAACCTGCTAATGTGTTCCAGGGTTAGTTTTTTCTCATTCTCTGAGCTTTCTGTGTCCTGTGCAGTGGCCTCATCACCCTTTTTCTCTTCTTCACTATCTGGTGATTCTCCTTCAAGAGCAATTATCAGATTTTTCAGCGCATCGACTACTTTGTAGCCGTGATCAGTCAATTCCACGTATTTTACACGACCGTCAACTGAAAAACGGACAAGTCCATGTTCTTCCATTTTTGATAGTATCTTAGTAGTATGGGCAAAAGTTGAATTTATTTCCTTGGTTATAACGGATGCATATGTCTTCTGGAAAGACCAGATCGCAAGAAGAGCAAGCACCGGTTTCTCTTGCAAAAAAAGTTGTTCTACATATTCTTTTGTCATGAAAGCTCCCCTTTATGTATACATTTTGAACCCTTGTTTGCAAAAACATCATCATACCTTGCATTATATATTTTAATATATATCATTAAAATAAAATAGTATATATGTTTATCGGAGCATGGTTATTATAGTTTCAATTTCGTCGATGTTTGCATCAGTCTTAAAAGAGGTACCGCTAAAATGCGTCCTTGAAGCGGCAAATCCCTGGTTTTGAAGTTCTTGTATGACCGTTTCGATCCGTGAAGCGGAAACTCCTACTTTTTTACATATCAGGTGCTGGTCATAGAACATGGGTATATCCAGTTCATCTCTGCATAATTCAAGCATTTTGATAGCAAACTGTTTGGTGCCACAATTACGTGTCTCCAGTTCAGTGATGGTTTCATTGCAAAAATCCGGGTTATGTAATTTGCCAAGCCACATAGGCCCACCGATTATGTTTTTTCCATCACAATGGCTACAGTTATCCTTTATTGGAACTGCAAGACCATGAATGCTTTCCCGGTGTCCACATTGTGGACAATGTGCGATAAATCCCATGTTCTGCAGCATTGTATCAGCTCGCTTTGCACCTTTTTTTATTTCAAGGTATGTGCGCACGTAATGTCTTGTAGCATGGGTCAGAAGTGGATTCATAGCTTTATCGTGAAGTGATAATTCCCTGGCTATTTTTCCAAGTAGCATACGAACTCCCATTTCGCTGTGGTATTCGTTATTAAAAGGTATTGCAGCATATTTTCGTATGCCTGAATTTAGATGGGCACCACAAAGAGGCGCAGTATCTGTTGCTGTCACTTCGAGCAGATTGACTACAGAGCGGGCAGCTGCAGCTAGGAAAGGCCCGGGAGTGCCGAATGGATCAAGGTCAACTATATTAAAATGTTTCTCATGAAGAAGTACATTCGCATTCTTATGGCTTGCAACGGTATTATGATCAATTTCCAGATTATCTATGTTCTGCTGTATAAGAGCACAGGCTTCTTCACTCCAGTCATTGAGAGTTGTGTGGACACCTAGCTCATTGGAGATCCTGAGTCCACGAATGCCAGAGGCTGAAAGAGCATCCACATAAGTGATGACCTTTTCAGGGTCAGGTTCCATTCTCTTAACAAAAGCAGATGTTGCAGCTACGGAGATATCACGATTCATCTCCATGACCGGATTATAAAATACAGGGGCTGCAGATGGTGCAAAATTCGCTCCTTCCGCAGGGATGGGAACCAGGATCTCAGTATTTCCTTCCTTTACAGATCTTACTTTCATCCGGTTCCCTGAAGATTCATTCTTATTTAACAATAATGGTTCCCTTCATTCTTTCTTCCCAACCAAGCACTTTGTATGTGTATGTGCCCGTTTCGTTGAAAGTGTATCTGTAAGTTAACCTTTTTCCAATGTTTGCATTTTCCCAGAGGTCTTCATTACTTACAAGTGTGAAGATCCTTGTAGGGTCATTGCGGTTGAACCATACAATTGTATCTCCGGTGTTGATGGTTACATTACCAGGGTGTGTCAGGAAGTTTTCCATATATATTGTATAGGTCTTTGGATCAGTAGATTCGACGATTTCAAGCGGCTTGTCTTCTTCTTCAGACACTTCTTCCTCTTCAACAGTTTCATTCATGCCCATGTCATCTGGAACTGTTTCATTGACAACGTCTTCGGCTGTCTCATTTGTCATGTTGGTATCGTTCATTGTTTCTTCAGTGTCATCTACACATCCGATGACTGAAAAAGTGAGTAATATCAGGAATATGAGCAATAACTTTGCTTTCATTTGATCACCTGCATTAGAATATAATTTTGATGGTTAAATATCTTCTCGATGGGCTTCTATAAGCTGTATATTTATATTATGTTCTGGATTTTCCACATTAATATCTATCAGGGCTGCGAAACCCAATGCAGCCATTCCTGGATTTACGATAGTTGTTTTGCCTGATTTTTTTATACCTCTGGCTTCATGGATATGTCCGCATACAATAAGGTCAGCTGTATCAAGAAAAGCACTCAGAGCCTTGCAGCCTACATGCGTATCTCCGACATCGTCAAGGATTCCATATGGTGGCACATGTGTGAGAATGACCACTGGTTCATCTGTTTTTTCAGTTTCATTCATCAGACTATTGAGATTAGTCTCAAAATCACACTCTTCTATCTCAAACGGGGTGCAGAATGGTGTGGGATTGGACCCACCCATGCCTACAAATTTAACTCCATCTATTTTTACAGCTTTATTATGGAGGTTAGTAGCCCTGGAATCTTCGATCACTTTTATAATAGATTCATGGTCGCAGTTTCCCGGAACTGCAAGTATTGGTGGCTTAAACAAGTCCAGAAGTTCCAGTGCCTTTTCATCCGGCCCGAAATTTGTTATGTCTCCTGCAATAAGAACAACATCAATATCTCCAGACTGGTCAAGCAACTCTTCTATTTTAGAATAATTGCCATGCGGATCTGCAATAGCAAATAGTCTCATTTTTATGATCTCTCCATTTGTTGAACTTGCGAATTTTTATTCTTAAAAGGAGCGGTCTCCGCCTAGAATAGCTCCAAGTGCACCGCCGCCAATTCCGGCCACTCCGGTTGATTCATCTCTTCCACTGCCACCCTGGTATTTTGATGCTGCAACGATTCTGTCTGCAAGGCGTGAGAACGGCAGGCTCTGCAAATAAACCACCCCCGGCCCTCGTAAGACTGCCAGCACCAATCCCTCTCCTCCGAAAAGAGCATTTTTAAAGCCACTTGCCATTTGGATATCATAGTCTACGCTGTCAGAGAAAGCAGCAAGACAGCCGGTATCAACCCTGAGTGTCTCACCTGCCTGGAGTTCTTTCTCGATGATGGTACCGCCTGCATGCACAAAGGCCAGCCCGTCACCTGTGAGTCTCTGGAGGATGAAACCTTCTCCTCCGAAAAGACCTGCACCGATCTTTTTCGTAAAAGCAACCTCTATATTTATTCCTTTAGCTGCACAAAGGAAAGAATCCTTCTGGCACAGGAAACTTCTACCGTGTTTTGCAAGGTCTATAGCAAGAACCTTACCCGGATATGGAGCCCCGAAAGCCACGTAACCTTTACCTTGACCTTCATGCGTGAAACTGGTGATAAAGAAACTTTCACCGGTAAAAGCCCGTTTTAAGCCTTTAAGAAGTCCGCCTCCTGTAGAAGTCTGCATTTTTATTCCCGGTCCCATATACATCATAGCACCTGCTTCTGCCCTAACAGATTCACTTGGATCGAGTTCAATCTCTACTATCTGCATATCATTACCGATTATATCATAATCAATCTCATCTGCCATAAGAAAATCTCCATTATATTCAACATACCGTTGTGTAACACATCATTATAGAACTTTTTATAGATTTGCATTGTGAATAATATGGGTTTACATGTTGGGTTTTAAAATAACGGGCATTTACACAACTAAACTTGAATAGTTTAATATATCTCCTGTGCGTAACCACGTGTTGATAAGTGTGTTCCAAAAAAATTTTCCACCTCATTTGAAGCAGTATTTGCTTGCATTGCAAGTTAAAAATCATGGTGTAAGGGTTCATGAATCAGCTGAAAAATATAACCTGTCTGAATCAGATATTCTTGATTTTAGTTCAAACACCAATCTTTTGGGCACACCGTTTGATTTTCAGGGAAGTGAACTTGACCAGAAGCAGATAGTCTTTGCTTCTATTATAAGATCAGAACAGTATCCGGATAACAGATATCTGGAATTAAGAACTGCAGCTGCTGGTTTTCTCGGTCATGGCATCAATTTTGAAAATATAGTTCCTGGAAATGGCTCATGCGAGCTTCTACGTCTGTTGATAGGGTCTGTTGTAAATGAAGACGATATGGTAATAGTTCCATCTCCTTCATCCGGACAGTATTGTCATATAGCTGAGATCTTCGGTGCTCGTGTACATTCATTTACGTCAAAGGAATTACTGGCCCTTCCAAAAATGACATTGGAAAGGGCAAAGATAGTTATTCTTGAGAACCCGAACGATCCTACCGGGGAACTTACATCAAGAGATTCATTGGTGATGTTTGCAGAGAAGTGTGCTGAACATAACACTTTGCTTATAGTTGATGAGTCATCCATTGAACTTGCTGACCCTGATATGAGTGTTGCTGACATTACGCTAGATAATGATCATCTTTTTGTTATAAGGTCAGTATCAAATATTGTTGGTATGCCTGGTATGAGGCTAGCATATGGGATTGGTTCGTGTTCCATGTCCGGTGTGCTTAATTCTGCCCGGCTGTCATGGAATATAGGTGCGGTAGAAGAGGCCATTGGAATTGCATTTCTGAATATGGAAGGTGGCACTAATTGTAAATACCTGCATGATTCCAGGGCTCTGATCAAAAAAGAAAGAGAATATATCAGCAAACGTTTTTTTGACATATATGGTTTCGATCCTGTTGAAAGTAGTGCCAATTACGTGCTTGTGGATGTGAATGACCTTTTTGTGGATTCTGTAAGGCTTACAGAAGGCCTTGCATCTCATGGAATAATGATTCGTGAATGCGGTGATTTTTTTGATGGATCCAAAAGATATGTCAGGATATCTGTTCGCCCCAAGGAAGAATTCGAGAAGCTTATACGTACCCTTGATGATGTATTTGCTAAACTTAGCAGGGAAGATGCCAAGGAAAAACTTGAGGAAACCATTGAACATGGTGGTGCAACTGCTGCAGGGCGCGGTTCCTGTGAATACTATCCCTGTCATTTTATGGGCCAGGATTGTACGTTCTGCTTCTGTCCTTTTTATCCATGTCAGGAAGAGAAGACAGGTGGTAAATGTATAGAAAGTACCACCGGCGGACGGGTATGGAGTTGTGAACATTGTACTTTATTGCATAGACCAAAAGTCGCCAAAATGGTGCTTGATGCACTTATGGCTGACGGAGACACCGATGAGAACATAAGGAGGGCATGGAAGGAAATAATTGAGCCTCTGCTCTGATATTTTTTGAGGTGCAATTGAACAGGTTAATATATTTCCTATTTACTACATGCTTTGATTATTGTGACAGAACAAAGATCATCTCTCCCGGTAAAGAAATATCTTCTAAGTCTTGAGCCATGTGCGCATGGCGGACTGATCCGAAAAAGTTCCCAGAGATATGGGATACCTGAGTCAGATATATTGGATGCAAGTGCAAATTTGAATCCTTTTGGAACCCCGTTTGAACAGGCTGATTCGGAACTTGACCTACAGGATCTTCTTAATACCGGACTTGAAAAATTAGAACAGTATCCTGATAACCGTTATATGGAATACAGGACAGCAGCAGCTGATTTTGTTGGTATGGGGATAACACATGAGAACATAATTCCAGGCAATGGTTCAACTGAGATCATCAGGCTGGTTGCTGAATGTGTAATAAGTGAAGGGGATATTGTACTGATTCCCACGCCCACATTCAGTGAATATGAGATGCAGTGCAAGGTTATGGGGGCACAAATAGAATACGTTGCTCAGGAAGATATCTTCCATCTTGACGATAACCTGCTTGATGAAGCTAAAATTCTCTTTGTGTGCAATCCCAATAACCCTACAGGAAAACTACTATTAAAAGAGCAAATAGAAGAACTTGCAGATATATGTGCAGCTCATAAGACCATTCTCTTTGTAGATGAAGCATTCATAGAACTTGCAGATCCTGAGCAGAGTGTTGCATATCTTGTTGAGGAAAATGATTATCTTTTTATACAGCGCTCTCTTACAAAATCTTTTGCTATTCCAGGCATCAGGATGGGATTTGGAATTGCATCTGAAGACTTTGCAAAGGTGCTTGACAATGCAAGGCTTTCATGGAACCTTGGTTGTGTCGCAGATACTATCGCAACGACCCTTTTGGACATGGAAGGCGGAGCAAACAGCAAATTCCTTAGGGAATCAAGGGAATTCATTGAGACAGAAAGGAACTTCCTCATGGAAAAACTGACACGTCGTGGCTTCAAACCCTTTGAAAGCAGTGTTAACTATATTTTTGTCGATATTTCGGAATTCTCCATGAATTCCACCGAACTTGCACAGCGTATGGCTGCGCACGGAGTGCTGATTCGTGATTGTAATTCTTTCCAGGAAATAGGTCCTAGTTTCATTCGAATAGCTATACGTAAAAGAGAAGAAAATGAACTTATCGCATCTACTATTCGTCAGGTAATATATGAATGGGGCCGGGAACAGGCAAAAATCCAACTTGAAGAAAATATAAAAGCAGCAGCAGCAGAATGTGGCCGTCGGGGTAGCAATACAGACTGTGATTATTATCCCTGTCATTTTGAAGGTCAGGACTGTACATTTTGCTTTTGTCCTTTCTACCCGTGTAAGGACGAGCGCACCGGAGGCCAGTGGATAGAGAGTTCCAGTGGTGGACAGGTATGGAGCTGTCTTAAATGCACTATAGTTCATCAGGAAAAAGTTGTTGATGAACTGTTATCTGTGTTCACAGTAGATGGACTCAATAAAGAAAGCACTGAGAAGGCCTGGAAGGAAGTAATGGAGAATAACTTATGATGCTGCCGGTACAGGCTGACGCAAGTGAACTTGCGATAGTGCTTCTGTTAGCCTATGCCCTGGATCTGGTATTTTGCGAACCACCTGCTGCAATTCATCCGGTTGTCTGGATGGGTAAATTGATAGCTATTTTCAAGAAAAATGTCCCTAAGACCCACAGAAAGCTCTATGGAATATTCATGGGCCTTAGCACTATACTATTTGGCAGTCTTATAGCATATCTTGTATTGCTCTTCATGGGGGTTGAAAATATTCCCGCTCCGCTACGTTATATTGTTGCTGCTTATTTCCTCAAGGCAACATTTGCTGTACGCTGTCTTTCTGGTGCTGCAGATGAGGTCCGGAAAGAGCTGGATGCAGGAAAGCTTGACGGTGCCAGGCAAAAATTATCCATGTATGTAAGCAGGGATACATCAAAGCTGGATGAAAACCATATATCGTCGGCTATCATTGAAACAACATCAGAGAACTATGTAGATGGCATTCTTTCCCCACTGTTGTTCTATGCATGCTTTGGTCCTTTCGGACTGATTGCAGCATATGTTTTTAAAGCGACAAGTACCCTTGATTCTATGGTGGGGTACATGGATGAACGTCACCGGGATATGGGCTGGTTCTCTGCAAAGCTTGATGATGTGCTCAACTGGGTGCCTGCCCGTTTGTCCGTTCTCTTTATTTCTGCAGCAACTCTGACAATCAGATTAGTTTATCGCGGGATCAAAGTACCGGATTACAAAAGTGCATTGAAAAGCGGACTTGCAGATGGCTTGAAAACCCCATCTCCAAACTCAGGTTTTCCCATGGCATCAGTTGCAGGTGCACTAAGGATAAAGCTTGAAAAACCTAATACATATGTACTGGGTGAAGGCTTCGTTTATCCTGTCTCCGAAGACATCAAGTTGACCTCATGGATAACTCTTGTAGCATCATTATTTGCAATTATTGTATCTTTACTAATAATTTTGACATAGTATTGACAGATGAAATTAAATTTGACAAATCTCTCCAAAGTGATGCCAATGAAATTATCTGATATTGAATCTGAAGACCTTAAAAAGGGCCAGTCAGAAGGACTTGAAGGAGAAGTTACCAGGGATATCATTGATATCCTTGAAGAGGAAGGAATAACTGTTCAGATGCTTGTTGACACTGCGTTGGAGTTATATGTTCCACACCCGGGCATCGAAACAAGGGAGCTTGCAGAGGAAAAATTCCTGTACGAACTTAATATAGCCCTATTTGATGCAAACCTCTGTATGCTTGTATATTCAGGGATACTTCTTGAAAAAGAAGGTCGTGCAGGCAGATTACCTAATATCAGCAAGAGTTCCTATGAAAAAGACCTGACTTTTATTATAGCTGATGAAGTGCTGGGAATGAGCATTTCCAAGTATATCAGCGGTGATAAAGGAATGTTTGAGTTTGTCAGGTTCGATAAGCAAAAGCCCGGCATTCTTGCGACCCTGGGACCTTTTATGGATGACGTTATCGGCGGTCTTATCGGAGGAGTTTCTGCAAACATGTATACAAGAGGTATGGCAGAAGCTGCACTTTCATCCGGTAAAACTAAGAAAGAAGAAAAAAAAGACCTGAAAAACAAAAGTGATGTGATAGCAGGATGACCGGGTTTTTATTAGCTCTTCGTTCCAGTTTTGGTTTCCTCTCGACAATCCCGGTCGGGATTACCATGGAAGGACTTGATGAGTTCTTCAAAAGAACATATCTGCATATACTTGTAGGGATCGTGCTTGGCCTGATCATGGGCGCAGTAGCATATGTTTTAGCATTGTTCCTTTCCCCGCAGCTCAGTGCCATATTTATTGTTATCTTTGTTTATTATCTTACAGGCCTGAACCATCTGGACGGCATTGCGGATTTGGGTGACGGGCTGACAGCACATGGTTCCCGTGAAAAGAAACTAAAAGCATTGAAGGACATGTCACTCGGGATTGGAGGAGTTGCATATGCAGCTCTTATTATCATTGCATTCTACGCGACCCTTACATCACTTTATGGTGAATCCATTGTTCTGTATTCAACTACTGCAGATGTAGCACGCATATTCTTCTTTGCAATGTTCGTTGCCGAAGTAAGTGCAATGCAGTCGATGCTAACCATTGCTGCATTCGGAAAATCCATACATGAAGGACTGGGATCTATTCTGGTGAACAAAACCACAGTACCTAAATATCTTATAGGTTTTGTAATTGGTAGTATTGCCTGCCTTGGCTCATCTTTTTATTTTGGTCTTGGAATTGTCGGTATCATCCCATTCATAGCAGCGATTGCAGCAACACTGATATTACTTAATGTCAGCAACAGGCATTTCGGTGGTGTGAACGGTGATGTAATCGGTTCATCCAATGAAATCGGCAGGATTATTGCATTGATCGCTATTTATCTTGTCTTAAAGTACAATACCGGAGGTCTTTTTTGGACGCTATAATTATGGCAGGGGGTTTTGGAAGCAGGCTTGGAATGGGTGAAAAACCCTGTGTTGAACTACTGGGAAAGCCTCTCATCACTTATGTGATCGATACTCTGCAAAGGACTGGGAGCATTGGTGACATATATGTTGCTGTTTCCCCTGCAACCCCCAGGACCGCATCCTTTATCCAGGAAAAGTATGATGGCAAGGTAATGGTGATTCCAACGGGTGGAGGTAATTATGTGGGTGATATGGTGTATGCAGTAAAGGCTGCTTGTATCACGGACCCGCTTCTTATTCTTATGGCAGACCTGCCTCTTTTGACACCAGAGCTTCTTGAAAAGGTAATAAAAGAGTATAAGACATGTGGGAAACCGGCAATGTCGATTTTTTCCCCCATATGTGTTTGTAAAAGTCTTGGCATCCGTCCCGATACGGTTTTTAACTGGGAGGGGAAAGGGGAATTGATAGTTCCTTCAGGGATCAATATAATGGACGGTAATGATGTTGATCATGAACAGGATTATGTAAGCCTTGTACTGGATAATATTGAACTGGCACTCAATATCAATACAGTTGAGGATTTACAAAGGTGCAAAGATATACTTCTTGAGAGAAAAGCAGAATCTATCAGCAACTAGTGTTATCAATATAAGTTGGACAAACTTGCTTGTGCGGGTGTTTGGAGTTTTATGAGGTACCTCTTTATCCAACAAAAGGGTGCCTATCAACTTTATTATGTAAATGGTGCTTTTTCTAATTAATTGACTATATTTCTTATTTTTCATTCTTGCACAGAGCACAAACCAAAGAACTTAAATTGAGTGCAGGAATAAAATCCAATATTGTTTAGGTTGTTATACGTAAGAGGATAGGTCTATGAACAAAAAATTATACATGACAATTATTATGGGTGTCATCCTTATGGTTGCGGTCATTGGTAGTGGCTGTACTGATTCCGGAGATGACGTTACCGATGAAGAAAATGAGGAGCTCGCAGAAGTTGATTCTGTCCCCGAGGAAATAGAGGTCGACGATACTAGCTTTACCAATTCAATTGGAATGCAATTTGTGAAAATTCCAGAAGGATCTTTCCTCATGGGTGCACTGGAAGATGAATTGTACAGTGACAAAGATGAGAGGCCTGTACATGAGGTAACTATTGGAAATGACTTCTATATGGGTATTTATGAGGTAACTCAGGAGCAATGGGATGAAGTAATGAGCACCAATCCATCTTACTTTGAAGGTGCTGATCTGCCTGTTGAGAAAGTTTCCTGGGTTGATGCTAATAAATTCATTGATAAGCTCAATAAAATGGAAGATACTGACACATATCGTCTGCCTACTGAAGCTGAATGGGAATATGCAGCTAAGGCTGGTACAGATACGGCTTTCTCATTTGGTGATGATGAATCTATGCTGGTGGGTTATGGCTGGTATGATGATAATTCTGAAGACAAAACACGCCCAGTTGGTATGAAGGAAGCAAATCCATGGGGTCTTTACGATGTGCATGGCAATATCGCTGAATGGGTGGCTGATGAATACCACAGCAACTACCAGAAAGCACCAACCGATGGAAGTGAATGGACAGGTGGGGTTGACAGAAGAGTGATCCGTGGTGGAAGCTGGGAAAATGCAGAATCAAACTGCCGTTCATCTGACAGGGATAGTATCGGTGATGGAAGCCACAAGAATTATATTGGTTTCCGCCTTGTGAAAGAGCTCTGATATCCTTCATGGATATCTGGCTTTTATTTCTTTTTGTAACTATTCAGCCTACCACAATTAGCCTATTGATACTGATTTAATCAAAACGGAGATGTTTGCTCACTAACAACCTAAGAATCAAAAAAGCAATCAATGGCAACAATCAAAATTAATGATCCTAATAAAATGTAGGTCTCAACTTTTTGTCAAGATTGCTATTGATAGTGTTTTTATCAGGCTGAATAGTTACTTCTTTTGTAACTATTCAGCCTGGCACGATTTGCCTATTGGTACTGATTTCATCGAAATAGAGATGTCTGCTCACTAACAATCTAACAATCAAAAAAGCAATCAATAGCAACAATCAAAATAAATGATTCTAATGAAATTTACGTTTCAACTTTTTGTCAAGATTGTTATTGATAGCGTTTTTATCAGGCTGAATAGTTACCTTCTTTTTTTATAATTTGGAGCGAAAAACCCCTGAGTCTTTAGCTGAGGGGTAGTTCACGAAGCCCTTAGTTGAAAACAAATTCAATCACATGAAGAGAAAAGGTTTATCCCGATGCAATATATTTAAATTGAATATTGCAGTAGAAATAGCACACTTACTATTACAGTTATATTTACAATCAAGTTTTAAGCATGGAGAATCCGTATGATAGAGGAGATCACCAATCAATACGACCCACAGAAAATAGAGAAGAAGGTACATGATTTCTGGACAGAGGTCGATGCTTATTCAAAAGTACGTGAGCGCAGAAAAGGTGGAAAGAGGTTCTTTTTCGTTGACGGACCACCATATACTACAGGCCATATACACCTTGGTACTGCATGGAATAAGATCATCAAGGACTCTATCCTGCGTTACCGTTCCATGAATGGTTATGATATACTTGATCGTGCAGGGTGGGACATGCATGGTCTGCCAATTGAAGTAAAAGTTGAAGGAGTACTTGGTTTTACTTCCAAGAAAGATATCGAAAAATATGGTGTCGGTAATTTCATCGAAAAATGCAAAGAATTTGCCCTGAGCCAGAAAAATGATATGACAGACCAGTTCCAGATGCTAGGTGCCTGGCTGGACTGGAACGATCCATATATGACGCTGCGTGATGAGTACATTGAGGCAGCATGGTGGACCCTTAAGCAGGCCCAGGAGAAAAAGCTGCTGGAGCAGGGTAAACGTGTGGTAAACTGGTGTCCGAGATGTGAAACTGCCATTGCAGATTCCGAAGTAGAGTATGAAGACCGCACAGACCCTTCGATATTTGTCAAATTCAAAATAAAGGGAGAAGATAATACTTTTGTTGTTATATGGACTACAACACCGTGGACCATTCCTTCAAATGTTGCAGTAGCAGTGCATCCTTCCTTTGAATATTCAAAAGTAAAAGCTGTGACATCCGATGGTAAAGAAGAGATACTCATAGTTGCATCTCAGCTTGTAGAAGATGTGCTCAGGAAAGGAAGATATGCGGACTATGAAGTACTTGACACAATGCTCGGTGAAGATCTTACTTCCCTTTCATATGAAAGTCCGCTATTTGATCTTGTACCGGAACAGGCAGCAATGGAACATGGCATCTATCTTGCGGATTTTGTAACAGCTGAGAATACGGGCTGTGTACATATTGCTCCAGGACATGGTATGGATGACTTTGAAGTAGGAAAGAAGAATAATCTTCCCATATTCTGTCCTGTAGGTTCTGACGGACGCTATACCGAAGCAGCAGGAGAATATACCGGCATGCATATTCGTGAAGCGAATAAAGTCATCGTCGAAGACCTTCTCGAACGTGAAAGGTTGCTTGCTGAAGGAACTATCACTCACAGATACGGACACTGCTGGCGCTGTAAGACACCTATCATCTATCTTGCAACCGAACAATGGTTCATCAAGATAGGGGACCTTAAGGACCAGATGCTCTCTGAGATCGAAAAAGTAGACTGGTATCCTGACTGGGCAGGTTCTGCAAGATTCAGGGACTGGATAGAGGGTGCACGTGACTGGTGTGTATCCCGCCAGAGATACTGGGGTATTCCTATACCTGTCTGGAAATGTAACAGTTGTTCCAACATGCATGTAGTAGGTACCAAGGAAGAGCTCCTTGAAATGTCAGGAAAGAGCGAGGATATTGAGCTTCACAGGCCATATGTTGACGAGGTTCTGCTTGACTGCGAATGCGGCGGCAAGATGAAACGTGTGGAAGATGTATTTGACGTCTGGTTCGATTCAGCCGTAGCTTCCTGGGCAACCCTTCGTTTCCCCCAGAAAAAGGAAGAATTTGACAAATGGTGGCCTGCAGACTTCATTACCGAGGGACAGGACCAGACACGCGGATGGTTCTACTCACAACTTGGTGCAAGTATGGTAGCCTTTGGGAAGGCTCCTTACAAGAGTGTATTAATGCACGGCTTCACCCTTGACAGCGAGAGCAAGAAAATGTCAAAGAGCCTTGGAAACGTTGTTGCTCCTGGTGATGTTATTGCCCAATTCGGTGCTGACACACTACGCAGTTTTGTACTTTCCTCAAGTGCTCCCTGGGATGACTTGAAATTTGTCAGCGGTGAACTTGGAAACATCAACAGGACACTTAACATCCTCTGGAATGTGTACCGTTTCCCTCTTCCATACATGGTGTTGGATGAGTTTGATCCTTCAAAGGTATCCCTTGAATCTGTTAAACCTCATATGCGTGAAGAAGACAGATGGATACTCTCAAGGTCACAGTCATTGATCAGTGATGTCAACGCAGCAATGGATAAGTATACCCTTCACAGGGCAATACGCGCCATCAACGAATTTGTGCTGGAAGATCTCTCCAGATGGTACATACAACTTATCAGGCCAAGGACCTGGGTAGAGGCGGATGACCCTGACAAAATCGCGGTATACAGGGTACTGTATGAAGTATTCGTTACACTCTCAAAAATCATTGCACCTTTCATGCCTCACCTTGCAGAGGAAATGTACCAGAATTTGGTCAAAAATGTGGATGCTGAAGCGCCTGAATCTATTCATATGAACAACTGGCCGGTTGTTGACGAGTCACTAGTGGACAAGGAACTGGAAGCTCACATGAAAATGGCTCGTTCAATTGTGGAATCTGCATCCAATGCCCGTCAGAAGGTAGGCAGGAAGCTTAGATGGCCTGTATCACGCATAGTGCTCACTCCTGAGAATCAGCAGGCAGCCGATGCTGTGATGGATCTCAAGTCTGTGCTCATGGATCAGACTAATTCCAAGGACATTGTGCTAACAGGTATAGGCGAATCATGGGATGAACTTGGATTTGAGGTAAATCCAGAGCACGGTGCCATTGGCCCAGTATTTAAAGGCGATGCCGGCAAGGTCATTGGAGCTATAAAACAGACTGACGCTACTGAGTTGAAGACTGCACTAGCTCTGGAAGGGGAGTTCGAACTTGAGATACCTGGTGGAAAAGTCACAATTAAGCCTGAAATGGTGAACTTCACTGAGGCATTGCCTGAAATGGTTGCGAGTGCTCAGTCAAGTGCAGGTGCCATTTATGTGGATGCAAACCTCACCCGTGAGATTGAATCTGAAGGTTTCACGAGGGAAGTTATCCGCAGGGTGCAGGACATGCGAAAAGAGCTCGATCTTGCAGTTGATGACAACATTAGTTCACACATACAGATCAATGACGAAAGAGTTTTGGATCTTGTGCTTGATCGTGAACAGTTCATCGCAAAAGAGACCCGTTCAAATGTTCAGGTGATAGGTCTTGATGTCGACACTTCCGGATCCCTTGAGAAGGACTGGAATGTCGAAGGCATATCCATGAAGATTGGTATATCGAAGGTTAACTGAGGATATATGGACTTTAATGAATGGGAGCCCATTTACGAGTCCATATTAAATGACATGGGCTTTAGCAGGGAAGGTGATGAGCAGGCTGCTCTCATCCTCTCTGGTATGCTCAAAACCTCAAATACTACTGGTGTTCTTAGGCTTCATCAGTTAATCGAAGGAAAAGATATACTTGTGTGCGGCAATGCTCCGTTACTCAGGGATGAACTGGAGCTTGTCAACGCAGATGATTTTGTTATAATAGCTGCCGATGGAGCAGCTGCTGTGCTTGTTGACCGTGATATCATTCCTGAGATCATAGTCACTGATCTTGATGGCGATGTCGATAAAGAGATAGTTGCCAATCAAAAAGGGTGCTTGATGGTGGTGCATGCACATGGTGACAACATTGATAAACTTGAGATGTATGTTCCCTGGCTGACAAGAATGATTGGAAGCACACAGGCAAAATCTCTGGACAATGTGTACAACTTCGGAGGTTTTAGCGATGGTGACCGGTGCGTCTATCTTGCAAAAGAATTCGGCGCTGCCAGTATAACTCTCATAGGTTTTGATTTTGATGATGGTAATGTCGATCCTATTAAGAAAAAGAAACTTAAATGGGCTCGCTTGCTTATTGAAAAGATAATTCCTTAAAATCATAGGACATTTTATTTATCTTTTTTGTAAGTTCTTTACAGATACTGATTTATCAGTATCTATTTATATTTTCGTTATAAATATCTACAGGAGTTTCATGCAAACACTGGTAATCTGCATAGACAGGGATAATGACCTTGGGGACAAAGCGAATGTCCAGGTACCTCTGATAGGTAAAGAAGCTAATATAGAGGCAGCAGTAAAGCTTGCAACAGCAGACCCCGAAGATTCTGATACTAACACGATCTTCGGAGGTGTCAAGATACTTGATGACTTGCTTGCAAGGGGAGTAGATGCGGAAATCATTACCTTTGCAGGCGACAGGAACATTGGTATAATCTCTGACCAGAAGATAGCTAACCAGCTTGATATGATCCTGAAGAAGTTCCCGGCAGAATCTGCGATATTCGTATCTGATGGTGCTGAGGATGAAACGTTGCTACCTATTGTCCAGTCAAGGATCAAGATAGATTCTGTAAGAAGAATCGTGGTAATGCAGAGTGCTAACCTGGAAAGTACATACTACATAATCAAACATGCTTTTAATGACCCCAAAATATCCCAGACATTCTTTGTTCCGCTGGGACTTGCATCTCTTATCTATGCTTTCTTCCTGCTGATTAACTATTCTCAGGGTGCTATCATAGGTATTCTGGCGGCTGTGGGTCTCTATATGCTTTACCGTGGATTCAGCGATACAGTTACTTTCTACTGGGAGCAGTTAAAAGACTCTTTCCATTCAGGAAGAATGACATTTTTCACTTATGCAACGGCAGTTTTCTTAATAGTAGTGGCTACTTTGTTAGGTCTTATGGATGTGTGGTCATTTTACACGTCAGAAGGCATCTGGTATTATGGAGTTGTCCCGCTATTCACAGCTTTCATTAACAAGACTATCTGGATCTACATTCTGGCAATCCTTTTTGCAGATGCGGGAAAGATTATAGATTGTAAGAAACGCGGTGAGTCTTTTAGGCGGTACCTGATACCTGCTTTCTTTGTGGTGTCCATAGGTTTCCTTTTCTGGGGATCCACCAGTTATATTATGTCAATGAGCCCGGTGCTTGGAAGCGGCATAAGTGATCCGCGTTCAGGACTGGAACTATTCGTCTATTCAATAGTATTCGCTATCATCCTTGCACTGACGGGAATCAAAGTATCAAATAATCCGCAGGCGACCGGGAAAAAGTCTAAAAGGTAAAACTATGCAGGAAAAAGAGAACATGTATCATGATCTGGATCTGCATGCCGCTCTAATAGGTGGGGTTGCTTTCACTTCTGAAGGTTCATATCAGGAATTGGCTGTGAACACTCCTTACGGCGATGTCCTCGTCTATACTCTGGAAATCGGAGGCCGGAATGTTGCATTGATACCCAGACATGCAGATGGTGACCGGCATGTTCCACCTCATATGCTTAACAATAGGGCCAATATCCATGCCATACATGAATTGGGTGTGAGGAGAATAATAGCCACCAATTCTGTAGGCACTATGAAAAATCATCCTGTTGGAAGTTTCTTTTTGCCCAATGATTTTATTGATTTTACTAAGAACCGGCCTTCAACATTCTTTGATGAAAGGACGGTACATGTGGACGTAAGTGAACCCTATTGTCCTCAGATACGTCAACTTATAAGTGATTCTCTTACTGAAAGAAATATTGGTTTTTCAGAAGGTGTTTATGCCTGTACTGAAGGTCCAAGATTTGAAACAAAAGCAGAAATACGTATGATGCGACAATTCGGGGATGTTGTCGGCATGACCGGTCTGCCTGAGCTAGTGCTGGCAAAAGAACTGAACATGTGCTATGCATCTATTTGTACCGTGACCAATGATGCATGTGGTCTGGGAACGGGCAAAATGACAGTTAGTGAGGTGCTTGATACTCTCGCAGGCATAAAAAACAGATTGAGGGATGTACTATCAGATGTGATACAATCTCTTCCGGAAAAAGATGGCTGTAATTGTTCTCTGGCAACCTCGGATGCAGAGCTTTAAAATTTAGGACAGATGGATATCATGCAATATCCTTGGATGTATCGATCTGTATACCTTCGCTAATCTTGAATTTTATAATCTCTTCACTGGGAACCATTCCTCTTATCTTTGGAATTGCAAGTTTGCATGCTACTTTGTCCGCTCCTTTGTCAAGCATCGACTCAAATATAACATCGCATACGTTGAAAGTAAAGCTCTCAACATCCTGTGCGTTAGTGTTGTTCAATCCATAAAGGTATGTCAGGCATCCAAGATCTTTTGTTGTTTCATAGAGTACATTAACCAGTTGCTTAATGTATCCTTTGTTTACAGTAAGTTCCATAAAGAATGAGAATGAATCGAAGATTATGTTCACTTCTTCGCCGCTTGAATCATTTGCAATGTTGCGCAGGTTGAACTCGGTGAAATCTATTATTTTGGCATCTATGAATTCGTTACCTACATTATCGGATTTATCCCCACATGCGGTACAATAGTACTCACTGTATATGTCCACAAAGATGATGTTCGTCGGGTCAAATCCAAGGTTTATCACATCATTGAGCACAAACCTTGGTTTCCTGCTTGTTGTGAAATAATAGGTTTTGCGTGATTGTGTGAATTGATAAAGAAAGACCTCAGACATTGAACGTGGGTCCGCTGAAAAATATGTAAGCGATCCAGCCGGCAAACCTCCTCCCATTGTCCTGTCAAGAGCTAAAATTCCAGTTGAACTCAGGCGGAATTCATCTTCAACTACCTGATTTTGTTCCTGTTTTTTAAGACTTTGATAAAGGGAAGGTTCGATCTCATCTCTGGATTCGGCTTCAAAGTTAATGGTTCCAGTTTCCATCATGTTTTTAGAATCCAGCATTTTTCATCCTCAATTATACTAAGTTATTATATATGGTTTAATATTATAAAATACTTCTTTCAGGCAAATACAATAGTATTTATAGACTATCAGTTATCAAAGACCATCAATGACTCTCTGGATACTTGCAAGCACCGAAAGGTCCAAAATTATTATCCTGCCGATACGGGATAAAAAGAAAAAACCTCTTTTTGTCGGTGAACTTGTCCTGAGGCAGACTGATGCAGGCCCGCGTCCGCATAAATTCAAGGTTAAAACTGATGGGAAAGGAGAGTACAGGTCACCATCGGAATTTGTCGACCTTATAAGGATCGCCGATCGTATAATGATAGCAAAAGGTGGCGATGATGAGCAGGCTGCCAGATTTATTGAAATGCTTCAGGGTTTTCAGCTCAGTGCAGATCTTGTAAATGCATGCAGATTCTGCCTGCTGAATAACAAGTTCAATTTCTTGAACAGACGCTCAATTAGATATCATCGGGGTAAATTATGTGAGGAATGTGCAAGGGAAGAACTCTTCCGTACGCTCAAAAGTTCCCATGTAAATTACGGGGATGAAGTATGTCAGCGGTTTGAAGATATAATGCTTAAGACAAAGGATCTTGACAGGACCATGGCCATGATAAGTCCTGATGAGCTGGACCGTGAGCTTACAAAGTTTGATTCCATTGCTGCAAACACTTCCGTATCAAAGGAAATGATAAAGGACCTGCCTCTGCACAAGAGCTTTAAAAAGTTGCTTCTTGCAAAATCTGAAACTCTTCTGCCGGTACAAGCTCTGTCAGTGGAAAATGGTCTTCTTAAAGGACAGAACCAGCTTGTGACTTCTGTCACCGCGACAGGTAAAACATTGATAGGAGAACTTGCAGGAATCGAAAATATACTCAGAAAGAAAGGAAAACTTCTCTATCTGGTGCCCCTTGTGGCACTTGCAAACCAGAAATACGACCAGTTCACAAATAGATATTCAGGTCTGGGTATACAGACATCCGTAAGAGTCGGGAGTGCTCGTATAAAAGTATCCAGGAATGATAAGTCAAGAAGAACCCTTGATTCCGATATCATTGTCGGGACATATGAAGGAATAGATTATATCCTCAGGACCGGCGGTGCTGACATGCTGGGGCATATCGGTACGATAGTTGTAGATGAAGTTCACACCATAGAGGATGCAGAGCGCGGACACCGGCTTGATGGTGTGATAGCAAGGCTCAAATATGTTGCACCTGGCGCTCAGTTCATTTATCTTTCTGCAACGGTCGCAAAGCCGGCTCTAATGGCAAAACAACTTGGTGCACACCTTATAGAATATGAATATCGTCCTGTGCCCATAGAGAGACATCTCATTCTCTGCCCCGAGCATTCCAAAATTAAGATAATGACTCGTCTTGTAAGGAATGAGTTCAGCAAAGTATCGTCAAAAGGCCATAAAGGCCAGACTATCATCTTTACAAACTCACGACGCAACTGTCATCGTATTTCCGAAGCCATTCCAATGTATTCGGCACCCTATCATGCGGGGCTTACCAGTGAGGAACGTAAGAAAGTCGAGATCAGCTTTGGCAAAGGAAAGCTCCCTGTGGTTGTGACAACAGCTGCCCTGGCAGCAGGAGTGGATTTTCCTGCCTCTCAGGTTATATTCGAATCCCTTGCCATGGGTATAGAATGGCTCAACATGCAGGAATTCCTCCAGATGCTGGGACGTGCCGGAAGGCCGGATTATCATGACAGAGGTGAAGTAGTTCTGCTTGCAGTGCCGAGCAAGAGATATACAGGCGACCAGGGCGATACTGAAGACGCAGTAGCCCTGAAATTGCTTAAAGGAGAGATGTTGCACACAAGAGTCGATTATGGAGAAGAGGAGAAAATAGAAGAGATCCTTGCAACTGCGGCTGTAACATCTTCTGTGAATGACCTTCGAAGAATACATGGAAACATGCTTGCAGATTACAATGTGGATGTCTTGCTGAAAAATCTCGAAAGGCACAAATTCCTTCACAGAAAAGGAGATAAAATCTCACTGACTCGATTCGGTAAGATAGCTGCGGGTCATTTCCTCTCGGTCTCAAGGGCATTTCTGATACGTGATGCCGTATTGATGGATCAGGATCCCCTGACAACTGTTTCTAACCTGGAATTTTTTGATGCAGTATACTTTAAATATGCCGCCAGAATATCAGCTGCATTGAACATCAACCTGCCGTCCCGTGTTTTCCAGGGTGCTTCTCTGGACATACTTTTTGAAGGGGAGAATATGGGAAAACTGGAAATAAGCCTTCGGGACCAGTTGTTCCAGTTTGCATCTGATTTTATGACATGCAGTTGCAGGGATTCTCCTTACTGCGGCTGTGCGGAACACAAGTTCTCTGAAAAGATCATTTCAATCCGTACTGAAGGATACGATCCTGCGGGAATTGTCAGGAAGCTTGAGAACCTTTATGGTATAACTGCCTATCCCGGTGACGTTTTGGGGTATCTTGACAATGTGGTCCGAAACCTTGATGCAGTAGAGATGATCGCCGCAGCACATTCCAAACGGGATATCTCTTTAAGGGCAAGAAGCCTTAGGAAACTCGTTGAGGGCTGATGTCATTATCTGGTCATTAAAGCAATTATCATTGGCATCAAAAATTATAATAGTTATGTCTGCAGATAGATGCCTATTGAGGATGTGATTATATGGGCACAGAAAAACACGAAGGTGACGTGATGACCGACAAACCGGAAGAGATTAAGAAAAAGGAAGGTCAGGATCGAACTCCACAAACCGGAAGATTTCAAACAAGTCTATTCCATAGGTGCCGTGGGGGGACACAGTCCTTATGATTTCAGGATCGGGTTTTATAATGATATGCCTTTGCCTGCTTCTAAAGCAGGAGAAGAACAGGTTATCCAGAGAAAGCTTGAAACTGAAGTTATACTTTCCCCGCTGGCAACCGTTGAACTTGTACGCTGGCTCAGTCAGCATATACAAAATTATGAAGCCACATTTGGTCCAATTGCAAAACCCCAAATGGGTGTAAAAAAGACGAAGAAACCAGATGTTGTACAGGATAGTACTGAACTACAGGGTTATATGTGATATTGCAGTAAGTATTTATGCGCAAATCGTCAAGAATAAATATGATATTGGCTATTTTAATTAGCCTGAATATAGAATGGCATATAGATAGTATTATTCTTTTAAATGAAAGTGAGGATTAATTTTGTTCCCTAATAAGAAAGTCCAGAAATTGATTGGATCGAAAGTCCAGGTTGAAATGAAAGGCGACCTTCATCTGCTTGAAGGAACTCTTAACAGTGCAGACGACTACATGAACCTCCATCTTCTTGATACTGTTGAGATTGCTGACGGCGAACGATTAAGATCACTTGGTTCTGTGGTTTTACGCGGAAACAATATCATTCTTGTCATCCCTCTGGAAGAGTAAACTTCAAATGTAGTGGAAATGGACATGAGTGTTGAAGAAACTGCTTTAAATGTTATTCGCGATCAGAAGGAAGGCGTTTTTCAGAACCAACTCTGGAAGATGCTTGATATCGATAGTCGCAAATGTTCCAGGATTGTATCTAAACTTCTGGAAGATGACCTGATCACCCGGGAGCCTGCAGTAGCTAACGGTGCCAGGACCTATCTGCTGAAGGTTAAGGAAGAGAAGAAACCTGTTTTTGAGCTTCTCATGGCAGGAGAAGTATTCTCACCATGTGCAGGTTGCAGGGATGCCTGTCAGCCTGAAACATGTGAAAAGCTTAGCTTTTGGGTAATGAATCTTCAAAATGAAGATGAGGAATCAGCCGAAATGTAGTGTTTCAGGCGAAACCTTTAATAAGGATATCTACTATGTTGGAGTCGCTTGTCTAAAGCGAAATCGACGTGCTCCGGTAGTGTAGTCCGGCCAATCATTCCGGCCTTTCGAGCCGAAGACTCGGGTTCGAATCCCGGCCGGAGCACCATACAATTTTTCAACTAATTTTTTGAAGTTAACATTCATGTTTTCTCACAAATTAATAACTGTTCAACTGTATAGATGTCGTTTTTGTAACAATGAATTAAAATTTAATTTATAGATATTTTACTGTGCGGAAGTAATCATAGAGTTCGGCTTTCATCCTGATGAGGTGTTCTTTTTGGGTAAGGTCAGTCGGATATAATTTCTAATGATTTTTGCACTGTAAGCAGAGGTTTACGTGTCATTTGATGATCTTAATTTAATATACCCACTTCAACGGGCATTGTCCGAAGAAGGATATACAGCACCTACTCCTATCCAAAAGCAATCCATACCGCATCTACTGAAAGGAAAGGACATGATAGGTATAGCCCAGACAGGCACAGGCAAGACTGCTTCATTCATATTACCGATCCTTCAGAATATGTCTTCACCATACAAGGCTTCACGTCCGGGAGTTCCGCGTGTGCTTGTACTTGCTCCCACCAGAGAGCTGGCAGCACAAATTGGGGAGAGCTTTGCCACATATGGTAAATTCACGCGATTCAAGCACACTGTCATATTTGGTGGAGTCGGCCAAAGACCACAGGTAAAAGCCCTCTCCAAAGGCGTAGATTCCCTTGTGGCGACACCTGGCAGGCTGCTGGACCTTGTTGAACAGGGGCATGTGCAATTATCCGGTGTAGAGTATTTTGTCCTTGATGAAGCTGACAGGATGCTTGACATGGGGTTTGTTAATGATGTATACAAGATTGTTGGCATGCTTCCGAAGAAGCGTCAATCACTCTTCTTTTCAGCTACCATGTCCCCGGATGTTTCCAAGCTTGCCAGGAAGATGCTCAGCAATCCGGCGCATGTTGAAGTAACTCCTCAGGCAACAACAGTGGAGCTCATCGAACAGTTCGTCTTTTTTGTAGATGCTGAGAATAAAAATAGTCTTCTTCTTCATCTTCTTAGGGGCAAACATCTGGAATGTGTTCTTATTTTCACCCGCACAAAGCGCCGCGCTAACAAAGTCTCAGAGATGCTGAATAAGAATAAGATACCTGCCAATGCAATTCACGGTAACAAATCACAAAATCATCGTACAAAAGCATTGCAGGATTTCAAAACAGGTAATCTGCGTGTACTGGTGGCAACTGATATTGCCGCACGTGGAATTGATGTAGAGGATATATCTCATGTCATTAATTATGACCTGCCTAACGTATCTGAGAGTTATGTGCACAGGATCGGTCGTACGGCAAGAGCAGGTGCGCAGGGCACAGCATATTCTTTCTGTGCAGCAGATGAGAGGGATTTTCTCCGTGATATTGAAAAACTGACACGAATGGAAATTGAGGTTGCTGAGCATAACTACCACTCAGACAAAGCAAAGCATGCTACAGGCGATGCAGCAAAACCTGCTCCAAGGCAACAACGGGGACAGAAAAACCCAAGAGGAAGTTCTAAATCAAGGGGTACAGGCAGAGGCAAGAAGAATGAGAGTAAAGGCCATAAAAATAAGCCTGCGCACTCAGGTGCTAAAAAAAGCCAGGATAAGAGTGTAAACAAAGTTAGCAGTAATGCTGGCAATAAGAGTAGTAGTAATACAGGTGTCAAAAAGGGTACCAAAACAGGCACCAGGAATCACTCTGCTAGCCGAAGTTCTGGTCAGTCCAGAAGTCGCCAGTAATCGCATCACCTCCTATTATTTTATTTTTTGATATTTGAAGGGTTTAACAAGCCTGAGAGTGGGATGGGTTACGCTTGTTTTGTATAACGTATTATTTATCTCCTCATAAAAAACGAAAGTGATATCAAAATGAAGCATCTTATTCAGTTCGCCATAATTCTGGCTATATGTTTTATGGGTGACCTCTTACATAATTACTTTAATCTGCACATTCCGGGAAATGTTCTGGGAATGATGCTGTTGTTATTATTTCTTTTGACAGGTATCATCAAACTGTCCATGATAGAGGATGTAAGCAATTTCATGCTAAAACATCTCTCATTTTTCTTCATTCCGGCAGCCGTGGGTTTGATTACCTGCTTCTCGATACTTGAAGGAAAATGGATTGCTCTGATGTTCATATCCGTGGTTTCGACCTTTATTATTGCAGTTGTAACTGGTACAACAATACAGATACTAATGAATAGGAGACAGTCCGATGAGTGAGCTTATTTCTCTGTTTATTGAGTCTCCTGTATTTGGCATAGGAATATCCCTACTGACATTCTACGCAGGTGGCCTGCTCTACAAAAAAACAGGTTCACCCCTCATGAACCCGCTTGTACTGAGTATGTTAATGATCATAGCTCTCCTTTTGAGCTTTCATATCAGTTTTGAAGACTACAACAGGGGCGGGCAGTTCATATCATTCTTCCTGGGTCCGGCTACCGTTATCCTGGCTGTACCCCTGTACAAGAAGATTAGCCTGCTGAAAGATAATATTGTTCCCATTCTTGCTGGTATCAGTATAGGTTCTGCCGCAGGTATCGTAAGCATTATTGTCATGTGCAAGATGTTCGGCCTTGATGAGCTTGTAAGTATTTCAATGCTACCAAAATCAGTCACAACCCCCATTGGAATAGAGGTATCCAGCCAGCTTGGAGGTCTGCCATCTATAACTGTGGCAGCCATAGTCTTTACGGGCATAGCCGGTGTGTTGCTGGTTCCTATGATCTGCAAATTGTTCAGGATAGAAAACAAGGTGGCTGTAGGAATTGCAATTGGAACATCATCCCACGCACTTGGCACGACCAAAGCCGTTGAGTTGGGAGAGACCGAGGGAGCCATGAGCGGTCTGGCGATAGGTATTGCAGGTTTCGTTACTGTGTTCCTTGCTCCGATACTGGCCAAGTTGCTCATGTGAGCTGCTCTTGTTGGTCTCCGACTCTTGGGAGGTGGAATGGAAATGATTATCTCCACAAACGAAATTATATTCATGGGGAATTTTCACGATTCTTATACAAAAAAGATATCAGGATGTCGCTGACGAGATCAACGAGGAAGATATTGACAGTGTAAAGCTAAATCTTACCATCACAAGGAAGATATGCTGCGGCGGAATGGACAAGAAAGAGTATGATCTGGGCTGGGTCGAGAATCCGAAGGACATGAAGATAACTACTGTTAAGGATTATGAGATCAAGGACAGGGTGCTTGAGGTCTGGGTCGAGCCTTGATTGCTAATTGAATATTTCTACCAAGCTTGTTTATTCAACTTCTATTTCCAGACCGCCTATAAATCCGGTTGCCACGTTGAATATCAATGCCGTGATTATACCGGTAATGAAACCGAGAATTCCATAGAAAATGGGTAATATTATAATCGCCCCTGCCCCGAAAAACATCCCTCCCATTCCAGCATGGTACGACATGGCTCCTATTGTCAGGGAAGCAAGGGTCATGAAAGCTCCTAATATAAGGCCCATTATTGCGTAAAGCACTGCCAGGATCTTTCCTAGTGAAAGCACACCAACTTTTTTAATGTATCTTGTTGCCATAGACTAACCTCCATAATAGTGCAGTAAACTCTATTGCTGGGATATAAATGGGTATCTGTTGTGAGTTTGTAGGTTAGGAGAGAACGTTGTTCGAAGTTTTGATAGAACTAATCCTTTCTTACGATAGATAAAGACGATAAGACTGTTTTTATTACCAAAAGCAGCAATGGCTTTATTATTAAGTTTATACCTCGCATTTGTGAATTAAATTCCTCTATAAATGTTTTGGACTTAGTCAATCCAGAAGTTATTGAAATAACCATAAGCTTTTCCCCTCTCCCCCGAACCCCCTCACCCCTTTTTTTTGTTAACAGGACCCCCTGTAGTAGACGGCATTTACTGGTTTTAATAAAAAATGGTTGTTTTGTTCTGTAAAAAACGAAAAAAAATTGTAACTATTCAGCCTGATAAAAACGCTATCAATAACAATCTTGACAAAAAGTTGAAACGTAAATTTCATTAGGATCATTTATTTTGATTGTTGCTATTGATTGCTTTTTTGATTGTTAGATTGTTAGTGAGCAGACATCTCTATTTCGATGAAATCAGTACCAATAGGCAAATCGTGCCAGGCTGAATAGTTACAAAAAATTAATACTCAATCACGAAAAGTCGAATTTTTTTAAATATCAGACAGTACAGTGTGAATAATCATTAGCTTCATTTTCGCCTGAACACCGAGGATTTCTACAGAGACAAAAAAATAGGATATACAATGTTACAGTTTGAGCAACACTAAGCATATTTTGATCTTAGATATTCCTTAAAAGGTGCCAGAGTCTTAATTTTAATAGTTAACATGGGAATGGGCAAACCCTGTTCAAGCTTGCTCTCAAAAGAACGATGTGATTGTTCGAATTCATCGATTGTTTTTGCAGGAATAGGTTGCTTTAGTATATTCTCTGAATATTCGACATAGTCTTTGAATATATTTGCCCCCATATCACCTGGAAAGAGAAGCAATACATCTGGAACATTGCAGATGTTAAACGGAAACATTCGACATATTGTTGGTCTCCATTCATATACGCTGCACATGTTAGAGTCCAAAAAAGGGCAAGGAGGTTGTATTTTGTACGGATATTCTCCTTCTTCACTGCAGGCTTCAATCACATCAGCCTTATAGTTTGGTGCCTGCATTAATAGATCCAGATCATTTTCATCCAGATTTATATCTGCTATTTTGCAGCAAAGTGCAGGACATGTAGGTGGATAAGAATAGTGTGAAAGTATCTCCTGAATAGTTTCAAAAAAAGGTAAATCACTTAACATTCTTTTTTCAGACATAATAAAAAGGTCAATGGAGTTCTATATGAATTTTTCTAAATCATCTTAGTAGGCAATTCTTGTTTATTTAGTTACAATCAAGTTGCTTGAATTGGGTAAAATGGATGGTAAGGGTTTCATTAGGACTGAGAGCTATTCACTCAGGTTAAAACCATCAGGAGCTAAGAAGGTTACTGAAGAGTTTAACTCAAGAATGAATGCTAAAGTCGAGTACAGGAGGAAAAATACTATTTGGGTAACTGTTCTTTTGTTAAAGGCTAGGGAATTAGCTCAATATCTAGTCGGTAAGAGGAAGACGATTGAGTTCAGTAAACCTTCTTACGTTGGGAAAAGAGATGATACTGACCTGTTGAGGAAAAAGATTCGTAACTATTCAGCCTGATAAAAACACTATCAATAGCAATCTTGACAAAAAGTTGAGACCTACATTTTATTAGGATCATTAATTTTGATTGTTGCCATTGATTGCTTTTTTGATTCTTAGGTTGTTAGTGAGCAAACATCTCCGTTTTGATTAAATCAGTATCAATAGGCTAATTGTGGTAGGCTAAATAGTTACAAAGATTCTTGCTATTGGTTATATTGAATGGAAGCATATGGGATCCTCTAAGGGTACTTTGCATTATATGAAGAAGAATGCCTGAAGTTGAGGAGCCATTTAGCCTGAATGCTCATGTGAGTGAGAGACTGGAAATGTGGAAAGCGGATTTATGAAAAAAATGTGTTTTGTCAAATAGAACGTTAAAAAAAATAAAAGAAATAGTACTTCCTCTTCAATCAAGGCCTCTTTTTTCAGGAATTATGTTTTCTTCGACTGTTTTTCCATAAGGGCAGATAAGATTACATATAGTACATTCCATGAAACCTCTGTCTGTTATACGACGTATGTACTTCTCGTGTTGGGAAGAAACTTCCTTATCGAATTCATGAGAAACTACACATTTGTCGTAGATTAGTTTCTTTCCGGGTTCTACTCCCTGAGATGGGCCTGGAATGATTGCCTGATATGGGCAGCTTTTTACACACAATGATTTTTCCTGACATAATGGCTGTTCTGCACACAAGTCTCTTGTGAATGGCTCATCCGGCTCAAGTTCTGCATCAGTTAGTACTGTCATCCATCGGACCCTTGGACCATATTCCGGAGTTATTACCTGAGTATTGTGACCTATAAATCCCAATCCTGCAAGAGTTGCAGCTATCTTTTCCTGAACTGTATGAGTTGGTATGGCCTTGTATCCTTTGTCCTTTAACCATGAAACCAGGCGCCATCCTCGGGTTTCTGTAACCTCGTAATACATGTTGTAGTAGTCTGCTTCTCCACCGGAAAAATCACCGGTACTTACAGATGATATAGCAGCATTCAGACCCTCATCCCAGAGGACAAAACCCATAACAAATGCAGACTTGGCTTCCGGCATGACTTCAGATGGTCTCATAAGCCCTCTTCCATCCGGAAACTCAGCCTCTTCCAATTTTTTGATGTCAGAAACACCAAATAGCTGGAAACCTTCTTGGAAAGCACGTTCTTGTATTTCTTGTTTTAAGTTCATTTTCTCCTCCCTTTTTCCATCACAGGTATTCTAACAGGTAACTATTCAGCCTGGCACGATTTGCCTATTGGTACTGATTTCATCGAAATAGAGATGTCTGCTCACTAACAATCTAACAATCAAAAAAGCAATCAATAGCAACAATCAAAATAAATGATCCTAATGAAATTTACGTTTCAACTTTTTGTCAAGATTGTTATTGATAGCGTTTTTATCAGGCTGAATAGTTACTCTAACAGAAAATAAAACTATCTCAACAGAATATTTGATGCCAAATACATATATACTTAATCCAGTAGCAATTTCCAATGGCAAAAGATAGTTTCAATAATTCAGATTAGCAATCTTATTGAACTTATCAGTTTGATACTTTATAGCCAAAGATTTACTTTGAATTAATGGTAAACAGGTGTATATACCTTTTTTAGGTGAGTGATATTTTTTAAGAGATAATTACAACCCCACTCTTTTTCTCTGGGATATAGAAGACCGGTGGGAGCAGGGGATAAGACCAATGTTATGCTCAATTACGTTTATTCTCTTCTTGAAGCTGAGTGCATGAGAACCATTAATGCAGTTGGTATGGATGTACATGTAGGCTTTTTGCATGAAATGGCAACAGGTAAGAACAGCTTAGTCTATGATCTCCAAGAGCCTTTCAGATTCCTTGTTGATTTTGCAGTTATTAGCTTGATTGAGTCGAGAAAAATGGAGAACAAGGACTTTATCAGGACTGAGAGCTATTCATTGAGGCTCAAACCATCGGGAGCTAAGAAGGTGACTGAGGAGTTCAACAACTGGATGAATAAGAAGGTAGCTTACAAGAAGCAATCTGTTATGTGGAGCTATGCTTTGTTATTGAAAGCTAGAGAATTAGTTCAGTATCTTGTTGGGAAAAGAAAGACAATTGACTTCATTAAGCCTGCTTATACGATTGAGAGACAGGATTCTGAAGAAATCAGGAAAAAGATTCTAAGTATTCCATACTCTGAATGGAAGAAAATGGGGTTTTCTAAGGGTACGCTCCACTACATGAAAAAGAATGCTGAAGCTGACAAGCCATTTACTCTTACTACTCATGTCAGAGAAAGATTAGAAATGTGGGGAGAGTGTTGATTTAAATCTACTACTTTACGCCATAAAAGTTAATTTGGTACATGAAATGATTTTGTATTTTGCCATTCTTTTCCATATTCATCATATTTAGGAACGCGATTTATAACAATTAAATTTTCCTGACTTCTTGATATCGCTGTATATATGAGATACGGGTTATCAAATTCAATAACAACTATGACATTTTTAAGTTCAAACCCTTTGAAACTATGGATTGTGCTCATTTTAGTTCGAGCATCTCCCATCCAAAAGGATTCCTTATGTATATCATCAAAATCATGGTTTACGTAAATGTTTTTATTTTCGAATCTTTTGACCATTTCTTCACCCATATCACTACATTGGAAAAGCGTAACAATATCTGTTGGGTGTTGGCCAATTTCACTATATAAGTAATTATATGCAGCTTCAATTTGATTTTTTGCTTCATCATCACTTTCACAAGATATCCATCTTAATATATGGTTAAATTCAGACAATTTGGTTTGTGTAGGTATGGGGTGCAATTTTACATTCGGTAAATACATAGTTAAAAATCTGTTAACTTCTTCGGCTATCAACCTAGGAAGACGGATGCAATTGGGTAGTTTGCCCCATGGGCCAGCAAAACCTTTTTTTATCCCTATATTGTCGGTCCACTTTATATTACGCTCATAGATATTCTGTGCTTCGTCACAAACTATCAAAAACTCTTTTCTTCCTTTCTGGAATTTCCTCAATAAATCAATCCATTCAGCTTTGAAGTCTTGAGCTTTATCAATCAAGATTGCATCATATTTTAATTCATCTGTACTAAGGCCAGTATGTGATGCATTTTTAAGGGCATATTCTATAGCTGGAACAACGCACTTAAGAAAAAAAAATTTCGGCTTAGGATATTCCAACTCATTCAATAAGTCTTTGCACAATCCATGGAAATGAGTACAAACAATCTGTGTAGTATAAAACTCAAAAGGCGTTCTTTTAATCATGTCCTTTATATAATGCACTAATGTTTTGTTATACGAAACAATAAGGATTTTATTCTCTTTATCTAGTTCTGCCAATCTAGCTGCTCTGCATGCAACTACTAATGTTTTTCCACTCCCTGCCACTCCTCTTATACGGTGTGATCCTGGCTGGGGTTTAGAATATTTCTCTAGCTCACCCTTGAGATGAATATCCTCGCCTTGTTCTTTAGAATGAAATGGAAGTTGAAGCCATGTTCTAATATGTTTAAAAGTTTCAGTATTTAGTAAATCGTTTTTGTAACTATTCAGCCTAGCTCACTTCCACCAAGCTGATTTCTTCATCCACGATCAATTCTGCAACTTTGGAACAAATGAATTGCCATAAAATATTGCACTAATTGCATCGATAACAGATTCAGAATTCTTATTAACAGTAGACACGTATCCTCTTATACGGCAGAAATTTTTTGCACCCTGTTCACTGCGGAAAGTACCTGATATCTTCTGCTGTACTTTCGTCATTCTGATCTCTCTTTCAGCCTGATTGTTATCAAACGGAACGTTTTGGTCGTACATAAATCGCAAGATATCCTCTTTATGGCCAATAAACCTATCCAGCAAATTCTTTACCGTGGTCTGCTTCTTACGTCCTCGTTTTTTAGACCGCACATTTGATTCCGGATCAGGAGGATTTTCATTCACTCCTAAACAAGTTATGTGATCATAATCCTCACTGAACCTTTGAATTAGCTCAGTATCTAAAAGATCATTATCAACATGATGTTTAATGCATATCAAGAGATCACTCATTATCTTTGGCCACTGTTGATCCCTGTTTTCGGAAGCTCCAGTTAACTCTCGTAATAAATGTGCATTACATAATGAATGTTGACATTCATATTTGTTGTACGGTTTCCAAAAATCATGTGTTGCAACACCAGTGTAACCTGGTAATATGCCCATAGCATCCATTGCTTCTGAGCCCCTTTTGCGATGTGCAAAATAATAGGTCAGTTTGTCTGTACCTGCCACATGAAGCCAATTACGAACTGCATTTATTCTCATTCCTGTTTCATCCAGATTGATGACAGGAGATTCTTTCAGGAGATGTTTCACTGTATTTTCAAAAGCTCCAAGCTTCTCAAAACAACTACGTTCCGTGTTCACCAAAGTAGCAGGACTTATCTTGCATCCCAAAATATCAGAGAACAACTTGGTAACACGCTGATAAGGAAGTAATTGGTAAGTGTGCAAATAAACTGCAAATGACTTAACTCGATGACCGTATTGAGTCGGCTGAGTTACACCATCTGGAAAAAGAGCTTTGTTTACATGAGAACATTTGGGACATGTTTTAATCTCGCAACGATGTTCAATGCAATTGATAGTTATAGGAGGAATGTCAAAGACCTGTCTTCTTTCATAGTCAGAGGGAACAGAAGCTAACGATCTCCCACAATTGACGCATTGATTAACAGGATGAACAATAACTTCATCCGGATCATCATTTATTCTTAATGTAGTACCAGGATGACCGTTTTGACCACCTACATGCTTATTGGTCTTTTTTCTTTGACTTTTAACGGTTGGTTTATTCCGTGCATAAGAATCAGTAGAAGGTGGTTTGCTACTGTTGCGACTATTCTTTTCAAGCATTTCTTCCAAATGCCTGACACGCTCTTCAAGTTGTGCAATTTGGAGAGATTGATGTTCAATTATCCCAAGTAATCGAGTTACAAGTTCTACTACTGCTTCTGGACCAGCTTCATAAACTGCAAGTATTTCTTCGCGGTCTATACAAATCCCCTCAGATTGATAGACGTTTTTTATGATATTTTACTGAATATTTTTTAACACATAGAATGAAGCCATAGTATATTGTTTTTTGCATCATTAAAACAGTCAGGCTGAATAGTTACAAAATATTAAACCCTCCTTTCACCTCCCCATCCTCTTCTCCACCTGCAACACCTTCAGTACGATTTTCATTACTGAGTCAGGATTAAGAGATATAGAGTCGATTTCTTCCCTTACAAGGAATTCTGCAAACTCAGGGAAATCACTGGGTGCTTCTCCGCAAAGCCCGCTATGCTTGCCGTTTCTTCTTGCCCCCTGTATGGCCATGGCGACTATTTTCTTTACCGCCTCATCTCTTTCATCGAAGGCTTCGGCAAGTATCTCAGAGTCCCTGTCCACACCGAGTGTCAATTGTGTCAGGTCATTGGAACCTATGGAAAAACCGTCAAAGTACTTGCTGAACTCATCTATCAGTAGGACGTTGCTTGGTATTTCACACATGACATAAACCTGCAGACCATTCTTTCCTCTCTCCAGGCCATTCTTTTTCATTTCCTCCAGTACTTTTTCCGCTTCCTCTATTCTTCTGCAGAACGGGATCATTAGAATGATATTTTTGAGCCCCATTTCTTCCCGGACCCTTTTCATTGCCCTGCACTCCAGGGCGAACCCTTCTCTGTACCTTTCATCATAGTAACGTGATGCTCCCCTGAAACCCAGCATAGGATTATTTTCCTCAAATTCGAAATGCTTTCCACCAAGCAGGGTTGCATATTCGTTAGACTTGAAATCACTCATACGTACTACTACAGGCTTAGGGTGGAATGCGGCTGTAATGGTTGCAACACCCTGTGCGAGTTTCTCCACGAAAAAGTCTGCTTTATTCTCGTACCGGCCTGTGAGTTTGTCGATCTCTTCCAGTACTTCCGGATCTTTCACCTTCTCAGGGTGAATAAGCGCCATGGGGTGTACTTTGATATAGCTGTTAATGATGAATTCCAGTCTTGCAAGCCCTATGCCGTCATTCGGTATCATTGAAAGGCCAAAAGCTTCTTCCGGGTTGCCCAGGTTCATCATTATCTCTGTTTTTGTTTTCTCTATTCCCTTAAGGTCAATGCTTTCAGTATGGAATTTGAGCATGCCTTCGTACACTTTTCCGACATCACCCTCCGCACAACTGACAGTGACATCCATATCGGTGTTCAATTTTTCTGTAGCATCTTCTGCACCTACTACCGCAGGAATTCCAAGCTCACGACTTACTATTGCTGCATGACAGGTTCTCCCACCCTTGTTGGTGATGATAGCAGCAGCTTTTTTCATTACCGGTTCCCAGTCAGGAGTAGTGGTATCCGCCACAAGTACTTCTCCTGCTTTGAAAGATGGGAGCACGGACACATCCGGGATAACATGTACTTTTCCGGAAGCGATCTTATTACCAACACTCCTGCCTGTGACAATAACTGGTGATTTTTCTTCCAGGATATATGTCTCCAGTGTGTCCTTTTTCTTCTGGGACTGCACGGTTTCGGGCCTTGCCTGCACAATGAAAAGTTCCCCGGTTTCGCCATCCTTTGCCCACTCGATATCCATAGGTACATGCTTGCCTCTCTTTTTAGAATAGTGGTCCTCAATGGTCATTGCGAATTTTGCCAGTTGGAGCACTTCATCATCTGTGATACAATACCGTTTCCTGTCTGCTTCAGGCACCTCCACGTTACGGGTAAGCACCCTGGAATCACCGCGACCGTATATCATCTTAATCGCTTTTTCACCCAGTCTCTTGTCGATTACGGGTCTGTAACCCTCTTTCAATGTGGGTTTGAATACATAGTACTCATCAGGATTAACAAGACCCTGCACAATATTTTCTCCAAGTCCATAAGACGCTGTTATAAAAACTACGTCCTCAAAACCACTTTCCGTGTCTATGGTGAACATAACGCCGCTTGATGCAAGGTCTGAGCGTACCATCTTCATTACTCCGATGGACAGGCTGACCTTAAAGTGATCGAAGTTGTTATTGACACGGTAAGATATTGCCCTGTCAGTAAAAAGTGATGCAAAACATCTGCTGCAGGCATCTTTGAGGGAGTGGTAACCGTGAATGTTAAGGTAGCTTTCCTGCTGACCTGCAAAAGATGCATTAGGAAGATCTTCCGCAGTTGCCGAACTACGCACAGCTACATCCGTATCTGGTCCGTACTGTTCACAGAGCTTATCATAGGCCTCTTTTATCTCATCCCACAGATCATCGGGAATACCTGCATCAAGAATAATCTCTCTTGCCTTCTTTCCTTTTTTGGAAAGTTCGAGAACATCTTCCGTATCAAGCCCTTCGAGAGTCTGCTTGAGTTCTTCAAGTGCACCGGAAGATTTCACCACATGCCAGTAGGCATCTGCAGTGATTGCAAAGCCGTTGGGAATTCTAAGATTTTTATCTGTCAGTTCCCTGTACATTTCCCCCAGGGAGGCATTCTTGCCTCCCACCAGAGGAACATCATCTATTGTAATTTCTTCAAACCATCGTATGTACTTGCTGTTTAATGTCATGGCCCCACTCCATTTGTTATTCAATTTAATCGTGCAATTCGAGATTTTTAGCCATCATTTCCTATTGCATCAACCGGGCAAATACTCAGTGCCCTTTCACAATCTTTTTTTTCCTCATCATTTTCCGGCTGTTTGAAAACGTAGGCACCCGAATTATTATCGGCCATTTTAAAGTGATTCGGAGCCTCATCCGCACATATCTGGCATGCTATGCAATTTTCATCAACATAATATGGGCCTGGAACATTCTCCGGCATTTTGCTATCTTTATTTGCTATATTTGACTCCCCCTTAAACTAATAATAATTATTTGAGTTCCATAGTACATAAGACATTAGTCTTGAAAGTAAAAGCCAATTATCATGCCTTTTGGCATACCACTATAAACCAGAATGACCATTGAAAACAAAATACCAACGGATAAAAAGGATACTAAAAAAGGAAGGTTATCATGGGCACGCAGATAGGACCCCTACTTATAAAAAATCAAATCACTTATGAAGAACTTTCCGGCAAAGTAATTGCAATTGACGCTTACAATACCATCTACCAGTTCCTGAGTGCTATTCGCCAGCGTGATGGTTCACCGCTAACAGATTCCCAGGGAAATCCAACTTCCCACCTTACAGGTCTGTTCTCAAGGACGAGCAAATTAAGAGATTCAAGAATCAAACCTATTTTTATCTTTGATGGCAAGCCGCCAGAAATGAAAAAAGATACTCTGGAAAAACGCAAGGAGTGCAAAGAAGCAGCAGTTCTTAATTATGAAATTGCTAAGGACGAAGGTAACCTTGAGGACATGAAAAAATATGCCCAAGCAACTTCCCGGATTACTCCTCAGATACTTAATGAGTCAAAGAAACTCCTTGAACTCATGGGTATTCCCTGGATACAGGCAGAATCAGAAGCCGAGGCACAGGCGGCTTTCATGGTTTCCAGGGGAGATGCGGATTTTGTCGGTTCTCAGGATTATGATGTCTTCCTTTTCGGCGCAGAGAATGTAATCCGTAATCTGGGAAGCAGTGGAAAAAGAAAGGTCCCTGGTAAGAAAGAGTACGTTGTAAAGACCCCGGAGCATATTTCCCTGACAGGCTCCCTTGAGCAGTTAGACATAAGCCGGGAACAGCTAATTGATATTTCTATATGTATAGGTACGGATTTCAATGAGGGAATTCACCGTGTAGGTGCAAAAACAGCTCTCAAGCTTATTCGTAAACATGAGGACATTGATACCATAATCAGGGAAGAGAACAAGGATATCAGGGCATGTACTTCAGTAGAAGAGATTAGGGAATTCTTCCTGAATCCACCCGTAACCATTGATTATAATCTTAGTTGGAAGACGCCGAAGTCGGAGGCCTTGTGTGATTATCTTGTTGAAAGAGACTTTTCGGAAAAGCAGGTGCTCAAGAATACTGAGATCCTAGAGAACAGAGCTAATGATGAGTGCCAGTCCTGTCTTGGGGATTGGTGAGGACAAATATAAAAAAGTGTATAATAGATGCTATTTGGCAATAGTGACATCGAAAGGTGGACTGGCAACTGAAGTTTAAATGTTTTGTCCATTCCACAAATTCAACTATGTATTTGTGGGAACTGTTTTTTAAACCCCTATTTTATCCTTACCAAAAATGAGCACGTTTATGCAGCATTTAAACAAACACACATTAGAGACACTGTTGGCATTTGTAATGTGTTTTTGGCTCTGATTCTGTGACCCGAAAATTGTAAGGGTCTAAAGAGAGGACAGCGTTTCATATTGTATTGAAACACCGCACTCATATGTTGCTAATAGCCTCCTTGCGCGTTCTAAATATGCATTAGAAGCCCTCGAAGACGTTGATGCTACAATCAGGCGAGATCGAAGCGGTCAAGGTTCATTACCTTGTTCCATACCGCTACAAAGTCGTTCTGAAACTTCTCCAGAGAGTCCTCATATCCGTAGACTTCCGCCAAGGCCCGGAGCTGGGAGTTCGAACCGAAGACGAGGTCGACACGGCTAGCAGTCCATTTAAGGTTGCCTGTTGCGTAATCATGCCCCTCGAACACATCGTCTGAGCTTGCCTTCCACTTCGTGCTCATGTCGAGCAGATTCACGAAAAAGTCATTGGTGAGCGTTTCCGGTCGCTTGGTGAAAACACCGTGCTGCGTCTGTTTGTAGTTGGCATTCAAGACACGCATGCCGGCAATGAGAACCGTCATCTCGGGAGCGGTCAGTGTCAGCAGTTGAGCCCGATCGACCAGCAGCTCTTCTGCCGATACGCTGTATTTGGCTTTCTGGTAGTTGAGGAACCCATCGGCTTTTGGTTCGAGTACGGCGAAAGCATCTACGTCGGTTTGCTCCTGGGATGCATCGGTGCGTCCCGGCGAGAAAGGAACGGTCACATTTTTACCGGCAGCCTTCTCTACAGCAGCACATCCTCCCAACACTATCAAATCAGCGAGTGACACCTTCTTCCCACCGGATTGAGCATTGTTGAAATCCCCTTGGATTCCCCCAAGGGTCTCCAGTACCTTCTTCAGTTGGGCTGGCTGGTTTACTTCCCAATCCTTCTGCGGTGCGAGACGTATACGCGCTCCATTCGCACCACCACGCTTATCAGAGCCGCGGAATGTCGAAGCTGAGCACCAGGCAGTCGATACAAGTTCCGGGATGGACAGACCCGCAGCAAGAATCTTGGCCTTGAGATCTGCGATATCCTTTTCGTCAATCAACTCGTGATCGACTTTTGGTACCGGATCCTGCCAGATAAGTTCTTCTGCCGGGACTTCCACACCGAGATAGCGAGAGCGTGGGCCCATGTCACGGTGGGTCAGCTTGAACCATGCGCGGGCGAAAGCATCTGTAAATTCCTCGGTTTTCTCCATGTAGCGCCGTGCAATCGGCTCGTAGATCGGGTCGAACTTCAGAGAGAGGTCCGCTGTGGTCATCATTGGTCTACGCTTCTTCGATGGGTCGTGTGCGTCAACGATCATGTCCTCTTCTTCAACGTCCTTGGCTAGCCATTGGTTCGCACCAGCCGGACTTTTGAGCAATTCATACTCATATTTGAACAGTACTTTCAGATAGCCCATGTCCCATGTGGTTGGGTTTGGCTTCCAGGCGCCCTCGATACCGCTGCTGATTGTATCGCCGCCCTTGCCGATGCCGAAGCTGCTCTTCCAGCCGAGGCCTTGCTCTTCTAAGCCTGCAGCTTCGGGTTCCGGACCAACGTGTGCAGCATCTCCTGCACCATGACACTTGCCGAAGGTGTGTCCGCCGGCGACGAGCGCGACGGTCTCTTCGTCATTCATGGCCATGCGTGCGAAGGTCTCGCGGACATCCCTGCCAGATGCGACCGGATCCGGGTTGCCGTCCGGGCCTTCGGGGTTCACGTATATCAAGCCCATCTGCACGGCTGCCAGGGGATTTTCCAGATCCCTATCTCCGCTGTAGCGACTCTTGGGTTTATCGCTCGTCGCCAGCCATTCCTCTTCAGCACCCCAGTAAACGTCCTCCTCAGGTTCCCAGATGTCCTCGCGTCCACCAGCGAAACCAAAGGTCTTGAATCCCATTGATTCGAGGGCACAGTTGCCGGCTAGAATCATGAGATCTGCCCAGGAGAGTTGCTTTCCATATTTCTGTTTGATCGGCCAGAGCAGCCGGCGTGCCTTGTCGAGGTTCACGTTGTCAGGCCAACTGTTTAGGGGTGCAAAACGTTGGTTTCCAGAACCTCCTCCCCCTCGGCCGTCACCCATACGGTAGGTGCCTGCGCTGTGCCACGCCATCCTGATGAGAAGGCCACCATAGTGCCCCCAATCGGCCGGCCACCAATCCTTGGAGTCGGTCATCAGGGCATAGAGGTCATTCTTAACAGCCTGCAGGTCGAGTTTCTTGAATTCCTCTGCATAGTTAAACGTCTCACCCATCGGATTGCTCAAATTCGAGTGCTGATGGAGAATCTTGAGGTTTAACTGGTTTGGCCACCAGTCCTTAATCGACGTGCCAGCTTGGGCAGTGAATCCCATTGCCGGTTTCTTGCTATCTTCATCCATAATATTCTCTCCTTTCTTTGTTTGAATTTATGCACCTTGCTGCTGTGAATATCGTGCTTCGGTGTTCATCTCTCTAATTAACGTTAGCGAACTTATCGATTGATTTTGATGACAATGGGAGACTTGAGAAATCGCTAGAAAAACGTTGCACTATTTTTTGAGCGTAAGATCTGGAGCCAGCTGCTAGGTTATTTTAATCATCAACGACCGGTATTCCAAATGCAGTAGTTAAGGAAAAATTTCTTTTCACTCATTTAATTTTATTTCTTCATTTGTTGATTATTATATAGAAGAAACAAAAAGCAAAGAGCTAGCTAAGCTCAATTCTTAATTATCCCACTTTTAACCCATTAAAAGATTAAATTTTTCTCTATAAAAAGGTTCTTATGAATAGGATATCTTGAGTTTTTGTTGATATTTTGTAACTATTCAGCCTGATAAAAACGCTATCAATAACAATCTTGACAAAAAGTTGAAACGTAAATTTCATTAGGATCATTTATTTTGATTGTTGCTATTGATTGCTTTTTTGATTGTTAGATTGTTAGTGAGCAGACATCTCTATTTCGATGAAATCAGTACCAATAGGCAAATCGTGCCAGGCTGAATAGTTACGATATTTTTATGGAATGTACCATCTTTTTTTAGATCGTAAAAATGACCGAATACCTTTTCCAGATTATTTTGTTTGATCTTGTTACAAAATTATTCCCTGCAAAAACTAGAAATCTAATGCACACAGATTTAATTTTACAGAGGTGTTTCAGTGGATAAAGAAGTCAAGCCTTCAATAAAAGTATCAAAGAATGGACCATATATTGTCAAAGATCTTAAATTATTCAGGAATTCAAAGAGTGTTTTTATCGAGACAAAACCCGTTATGACACTTTGCAGATGTGGAGGCTCGGCAAAGATGCCATTCTGTGATGGAACACATGCAAAGAACGGTTTTTCCGGGGAAAATGAAAAAGACCGTGTTGTCAACAAAGTTGAAACTTACGTCGGAAAAAACATTAGCATCCACCGTAACAAAGATGTGTGTTGCCATGTAGGTCACTGTGTTCGCACTCTGCCTTCTGTTTTCAAAAAGGGTGAAAAACACTGGGCATATCCGGATGCTGTAAGCCCGGAAGAGATTGCAAAACTCATCAAGACATGTCCTTCTGGTGCATTGAGTTATACTATTAATGGGGAGATGCATAAAGAATATCCACATGAACCGGAAATCTTTGTTCTAAAGGATGGACCTTACAATGTTACAGGGATAGAACTTGATGACCCCGATGGTTCAATACCCGAGACACAGGACCACTATTCTCTTTGCAGATGTGGAGCCTCTAAAAACAAACCATTCTGTGACGGCAGTCACACCAATGCTAAATTCAAGGATGATAAGAATTAAATCCACTTTCTCTTTTTAGGATATTGGGATGTTTGAAAAAAGCATGTTAAGGCTGATTTTGTTATTTATATTGAGAAGGAAGCTAACAATATTGATGAGCAGCAGCTTGATGTGAAGAAGGCTCAGGAGTTTGTCAATGAAAAAGCGGTCTATGATTTCATCCTGAATCTAACCCATGAGAAAGCACGCCAAATAGGAATTAAGCATAGGAGTACTTTGATTTATTTGAAGAAAAAAGCAAAGGAAGGGAAGTTAAATTTTAAGAGCAAGAATGTGAGGGGGATGCTGAATATTTTGTCATAAAGTGATTTTCATAATTTGTCTATTTAACCAAAAGATTTTTGTACAATGGTTCTTTATTAGCGATAGAAAGCGAAAGGAACTCTAACAGTTATAAATGTAAGATGTTAAAGCATGCTTTTAGCAAATTGATTCTCGAGGTTAATTTGCTAAAACGGATGCTTTAATACCTCATTTTTATTATTGCTATTTCCTTGTGTTTTTGTATATAAACCAAAAGAAACAACAAATAAAGGAGATAAGCAATATGAACGTAAATACTAGATTAGCTGTAAGTTTGGAGATTTTTCAAAAAAGGATTGGCATTAATTTCAATAATCAGAGTCTTTTAATAGAAGCACTTATGCATAAATCCTTTTTAAATGAAAATCCCTATTTTAAAGAACGATATGGACTCATTGATGGTCATAATGAAAGATTGGAATTTTTGGGTGATTCTACTTTAGGACATGCAATAGCAGAAGAATTGTATGTGAATTATCCCGGAAGAGAAGGGAATCTTACTGACATAAAAAAACATTATGTTGAAGGAAACAAATTAGCTAAGGTTGCCGAAGAAATTGAATTGAATGAAATTTTGGTAGTAGGCAATGGGGAAGCCATCAATGAACTAGGCCGTAAAGCAAGAAATGAAAATGCTGTGGAAGCGTTAATTGGTGCAATTGACCAAGATCAAGGATACAAAAAAGCAAAAGAATTTATTATAAAATACATTCTTTATGACTTAGTTAATGTTTTAAAAGACATTGAAAAGATGAAAAAAATTGATAATCCAAAAGGAACAGTGAAAGAGATTTGTGATCAGTCACTAGATGCACATGAGTATTTCGTAGTCAAGGAAGAAGGCCCGGATCACAATAAGAAATTTACCGTTGAGTTAGACATAAGTGGTATTACTGTATCTACTGGAGAAGGATTTGGTATAAAGAAGGCGGAAGCTGATGCAGCTGAAAAATACCTTCAAACTTTAGTAAACACAGAATACATGGGATAATCAGTTTTATAATTTTCGTAACTATTCAGCCTACCACAATTAGCCTATTGATACTGATTTAATCAAAACGGAGATGTTTGCTCACTAACAACCTAAGAATCAAAAAAGCAATCAATGACAACAATCAAAATTAATGATCCTAATAAAATGTAGGTCTCAACTTTTTGTCAAGATTGCTATTGATAGTGTTTTTATCAGGCTGAATAGTTACTAATTTTCAACTTTGAATGTGATGACAATAATCACATTCTTTTTTTTGATTTACATCAATATTCTGACTATATGTTTTTTTTTTGAAAGGGCTTGTGTACAAAAAATCAGAGTTCCCTATATCTCAACATGGCTTTGCTACAGCTATAATTTGAACCAAAGTAAGTAAAGAATCACAATAAAAAAGTAAAATGGATTTCTTGAATAGAAGTCAGGTATCACTCCTATGCCTGCAAGTCCTGTCACATTCCTTGTTGCACTTGGTGTAATTAAACTTAATATGGAAGTCTGCTTTTTCGTACCCAGTTTTTTGATTATTGAAAAGTCTACACATTTTGAAAATTCACAAAATTAGCCTTATTCTTTTCATCCTTATACTTACAGTTGTCATCACATTCTTTGTTATGCATGCTGTGCCCACATTTTACGGATTTATTAGTATCTTTATGCCATTCAAGGTCAAATAGCTCAGAAAGATAAAGCATTCCTTCTTCCAGAGAGATACGGGTTGATTTTTTGCAGCACCTGGCTCCACTTGCATCTGCAATCAGCTTCAAGGCTCTGGACGTAGATCCAATGGCATGTGAACGTTCATCAGGAGTCAGGGAAGTTGCTTCAAGCAGAACGCTAACTGCGACTCCAACACCGATTCCTGCTCCGCATGCTCCGTAAAGGCCACAGTAACCTCCTGGTATCTTTTGTCCACGTTTGATGACTTCAAGGATCGCTTTTTCATTTCTTTCACCAATATAATTTTGATAAGCAGCTATTAGCACTCCAGGTACCAGAGCATGGTGTTCTGGTCCATGCATGTGAAAAGAAGGATGCTCCATCAGTTTCTCTGCAATTTCCAGAGGATCTGTCACTTCAGTTTTTAGACAGGCATTTTCAATGACCTTCAATGCGTTCTGGCTGTGGCATTCATTGCAGATGTAATGACCGTTCTTGCACTGAATGTAAGACTCCTCTTCAATTCCACAATAATGACATGTACAGTTAATTGTCTGGCTTAGATATTCAACTTCAGCTTCACATACCAGACAGTTCATTTTTTTATCTGTTTTTAGCATAGATAACTGGGAATCTGGAAGGATTTTTATTTCACATGTAGAGCAATTTATTTTATTTTTGTGTGTAATGTCCAATTTGATCACCTACATAAAATATATATTTGTTTTTTGCAACATAACTTGCGAATATATATCGCTTGAACGTCATTTTTCCTCAATTGTGAAAGTGGTATCAAAAGTACGGTTGGACTGCAACGCAAGCTTTTGCTGAAATTGTAAATCACAAAGTAAGAATTCGAAAACAATCATCACAGCTGGTATAGTATGTTATACACTGCATTAGTATATTAGAAAATATATAGTTATCGGGTAATGAAGATTCTCTCTCAGTATCCGATTTTTGATACTACTCTTAAAAGATCATTGAGCGTGAGTTGTATCACTATGGAGCTAGCCAGTTGTCTGGGGAATAGCACAGTTATGAATCCAATGGATATATTTCCACACGAATTTACAAGAGCAATCCTTTTCAGGTGAATCAACTCTCATTTTTATTGATACTTGTTCTTTAGTAATGGTTACTCACAGTTGATAGCAGTGGAGAAGCAAATTATATGTCTATGCGAGGTGCTTCGATAATGCAATTGCATGCGAAAAATGCTAGAGTGATATGCTGATTCCGTTAAAGTATAGAAAAGCATCAAAAAATGATTTTCTCAGTAAATGATGTAATGATACAAAAAAAGAGAAATGGAAGAGATTTACTCTCTCCATTCATAGATGTATTTTGTTCCGTATATTCCGCCATTGTAGTATGTGTAAATTATTCCAAATGACCCACTAAATCCTCCAGCTCCCGGTACATTTGCTTTGAAAATGCCCTCTTTGACACCGCCACTTGAATCTTTCCATCCCATCCTAAAGGAAGTTCCATATATTTCATCTTCCAGGGAATACTGGCCTGATGTGGCTGCACCTGGTTCAATACGTGCCCTGTCTATGTTAATACTGCTTGTGTCAGACATTCCGATGTTACCAGTTGCTATCACTACGCCTTCTTTTCTTACTTTGATAGCGATCTCTTCTTCAGCAAAATAGAATTCTTTCGGTTCTTCACTGACCGTTCTTACCCGTAATGTTTCGCCGTCTTCTCCTTTGTCACTGGTTAGGACATTACCTCTTTCGTATTCGAGATCGTATGTGTAGTAGTCGTTATATGCCTCTTCTACCTCGTTGTAGTCTTCAACTTCTACGAGGTACCAGCCAGGCACTATGTCTGATGAGCTTGTAGTTGATGATTGTTTTATCTTGGTTCCTGTCCAGACGCCATCCCATGCTGTACCCTCAGATCCATATCTCCATTGTCCTGTCCAGGAATTGCCGTCTTTGCTAAGTTTAAGTTCTACGTCACCTGCATCATTTGGTTCTGCGTATGAAGGACTTTCGGACCAGGTTCCTATGAACGTATCGCCACTTACAACACCTTCAATTTTCCCTTCATCGTCTGGGTATTCACCTATTATCTTATCTCCTGATTGTGTGACTGTCATAATATCGCCCCAACTTGTAGTCCATTCTCCAATGAAGCTACTTGATGCGCTTTTCACTTCGAATCCACTTTTTGGAGTTGGTAGTGCTTCAGTTGTTTCTGTGTTTCCAAATTCTGCCTGCTGGCTGTCTATTGTTGTACCGTCCAGCAAATCAAGTGGTATTGAAACAGTTGCTCCGTCTATTATCTCGAATTCTACTGATTCTTCCACTCCGGCTCCGCTTATTATTACTTTGTAGTCTCCAAGTGGCCAACCGTCATCTGGTTTTTCGAGTATGAAAGTTCCGCGTCCGAAATCTTCTCCGGTTTCTGATTCGAATGTGTAGATCGAGTAATCATTGTCAAGGTAGATCCATTCTACACTTATTATGTCGTTCTCAAAGTTGTCGTAAATGAACCATGCATATAATTCTTCTGAATCCTTTGAGTATTTCAGTACTTTATCGACTGGTATGAAGTTTTGTGTTGATGATGTCATCATCACTTCAAGAAGTCGTGGTTCGCCTGTGGCTGTCATATCGCCATATTTATCCGTTACTGCCTCTACGATCTGCTGCTCTTCTTCGGTTGCTCCGAAGCTTCCAGGCTTATATGAGTCACTTATATCTGTACATCCCGAAAGCGCTATTATACTTATCAGGATCAGTACTACTACTAAATTTGATTTCATTTTGTACCATTCAACCTTTTATTTGTTAATTTATTATGCAATTTGGTTTTACTTTCTTTCTTTATTAATTGACCTATTTTTTATGCATATAACGAACATCCTGGTCTGATTTAAAAAACATGTAGTTGATCCAATATTTTCAATGGATTACGTGCAGTTTATTGACACCATAAAATCTGTAATTATGAAACATTTGCTTAGCAAGCAATTACAGTCTGGAATAATTGCTTTTCATGTTTTGAGCAAAAATCTGCAGAGTAAAAACTGAATAAGTGATTTATGGAAATGACATGATACAGGAGAGTAATACTATAATAAACGTTGTTTTCCTGAAATCAAGGAAATAATCAAAAGATTGATTTGCTCACTCGATTATGCAATTCAAAATAAAAAAAGAGAAATGGAAGAGAATCACTCTCTCCATTCGTATATGTAGTTTGTTCTGTAGGATGCTCCATTACTATAGTAGTAAAGTATTCTGAACGAACCACTAAATGCGTTTTCTCTCGGTGCATTTGCTTTGAATGTTCCTTCTTTGATGGTGCCTGTTGCATCCTGCCAGTCCATCTTGAAGTAAGCTCCATATGTTTCATCTTCCAGATAATAGTGGCTTGAGGAACCTCTGTCAATTGCCATATCTGCCATATCTATGTCAATGGCGCTTGTATCACCAAGTCCAAGTCCGCCAGTTTCCATGAAGGTGGCTTCCTTTCTTACTTTGATTGAAATCTCTTCTTCGGCGGCGTAGAAGTCATTTGGTTCTTCAGAGATCGTTCTTACCTGTGCAGTTTCGCCTTTGTCTCCGATGTCACTGGTCCAGACATTCGCTCTTTCGTAATCTACATCGTAGCTGTAGTAGTCATGTGTGCTTACTACCTTGTCACCGTAGTCTTCAACTGTTGTGAGATACCAGCCAGGTACTGTGTCTGATGATGGTGATGTCGTGGTTGCAGTTGTTGACTGCTCCATTCTGGTTCCTGTCCAGCCACCGCTCCATCCTGCACTATCAGAGCCATATCTCCAGTTTCCTTGGAATGAATTTCCATCACTGCTTAGTTTAAGTTCTGCGTCACCTGCATCGTTTGGTTCTGCGTATGAAGGGCTTTCGGACCAGGTTCCTATGAATACATCGCCGTTTACAACACCTTCAAGTCTTCCCTCGTCGTGTGTGTATTCACCAATTATCTTGTCACCTGATTGTGTGAATATCATATCGCCCCAGTTTGAAGTCCATTCTCCTACGAAGCTGGATGATGTGCTTTCTGCTGTGAATCCGCTTTGTGGAGTTGGTAGTTCATCTGTTGAGTCTGCGTTTTCAAATTCTGCTTTTTGGCTGTTGATTGTTGCACCGGCTAGTTCCAGAGGTGTTGAAACAGTTGCTCCGTCTATTATTTCAAATTCTACGGATTCTTCGACTCCTGCTCCGCTTATTATTACTTTGTAATCTCCAAGTGGCCAGCCTTCATCAGGCTTTTCAAGAATGAATGTTCCGCGTCCAAAGTCTTCGCCAGTTTCTGATTCGAAGGTATATATCGAGAAATCAGTGTCAAGGTATATCCATTCTACACTTATTATGTCGTTCTCAAAGTTATCATAGATGAACCATGCGTACAATTCTTCTGAATCCTTTGAATATTTCAGTACTTTATCGACTGGTATGAAATTTTGTGTTGCTGATGTCATCATCACTTCAAGAAGTCGTGGTTCGCCTGTGGCTGTCATATCGCCATATTTATCCGTTACTGCCTCTACGATCTGCTGCTCTTCTTCGGTTGCTCCGAAGCTTCCAGGCTTATATGAGTCACTTATGTCTGTACATCCCGAAAGTGCAATTATGCCTATCAAGAGCAATGCTACTACTATTTTTGATTTCATTTTTTACCATCCAACCATTTTATTTGGTAATTAATTGTCCATTTTATGTTACACTATTTATTTATTAACTTTTTGATTTTATTCTGGTAAATGGATTACATGTAATTTGGTAGCAGCATAAGAAATACCGATTTTATGGTTCTGTAGAAATCCTTATTTGAACAAAAAACGACATTGAAATCCTCTCAATAGGATTTTCCCCTCTCACCCGAACCCCTCACCCCTTTTTTTTATTACAGGAGCCCCTATAGTAAGCGTTTTCTCATCCTCATTTAATGTAAAATAGCACTTAGAAACCCATTAGCTTTTCTTCTCACCTGAATACTGAGGATTTCTATAGAGCCAAAGTTTGAACTTTTTTAATACTGAAAGTCTCAGAAAGGTCATGGGAGATTGAAGAGAGCGGCTTCTGGAAGGACAGGCCATACATGGTGCTTTCGGATTCATTCCTGTACCCGGATGAGAAAGTGATACTGTACCAGCATATTGTAATGGATAAATCAGAAAACTTCGATGTCTATCGCTTCTGGACACATTTCTTTTCGTCCGGTGATCTGAAGCCCATGCTGGAGCCGGAAGGCTTTGGGGACATCGAATGCTTTGATGACGTGTTGCCTGATATTGATATGTGGAACGGGGAGAATGTGTTGTTCTGCAGGACGAGGAAAGCTGTTGGAGAAATGGATGACTGAATGCGTCAGTTTCTTGTTTTTCCAAACTAAATAAGGATTACTGGCTATGAAACAGACAATAATCACGATTTATCTGATATTTATGGAAGCAAACCGGGCATCCAGAGCCTCATATTTGTAGTGTGTATAGATTATCTTTACGTTAAATTTTTAACAGAATATATATATCATTACTTTGATAGGCATTCTATGCTTAAAATTAAGATTATTCTAGTAATTGTATGTACCACATTTGTTTTGATTAGTACAGGCTGCATAGATAATTCTGTTTCTTTATACAGAGGTAAGTATGTGCTTAAACAATACAAATTTTAAAAAAGATAGATTGCTGATTATTCTGATTCTTTCTATAACGCTTTTTACTTCGGCGATCATTGTCGCATCGGCAGCTCCAACTTATGAATTTCAGGACCCTTCTGGAGAATATACCTTCATGTTCACCTTTCCCAATGGGGATATAGTAGGATGCGACCCTGCGTACCATGTTGAAGGAAGGGGTGATTATGTCACATTTTTAGTTGATATTACTCCGGAAAACAAGCAGGCAGGGGTTCGTACTATAATTGAAGTTGAAGGAGTGGATACCAAAGGATGGTCGCTCCTCAAACGTGGCTTTCCTATAAAGAGAATACATAATTCAACTAACGAATTCATGTTGTCCTATCTTGTAAACTCAGATTCTGATCAGCTTACATATAAAACAAGTAGTTTTCATGCTGTACAAGTGTCGAGTAAACAATCTCGAGATCTTAGATATTTGAATTTTTTTATAATGGCTGAAGCAGATGAAACAGATGACTTTTTCATTACTCCTACTTATCAAGAGATCGAATGCGGTAAAACTATCGATTTCACTTTGAAAAAAGAAAGAGGTGGTATTTATTCAGAGATAGATCACAGTGATGTAAAATGGATTGTTGGACAATCCAAATCACTTAGTGAGTTCAGAAGCAATGTAATTATAGGAACAATTGATCGAAATGGTGTTTTCACATCAGAAGAGATCGGTACTTGCACTGTTTTTGCCAGAATGGATGGAGAAATAGTAGACCAGGCAGAAGTGGTTGTAACATGCCCTTGTGACAAGAAAGCAGATTTCCAGGAAGTTATCCGGCTCTACAAACAACGGATACCGGAAGGTCCCTATCACAGAGACCTAAAAGCCGGAGATGTGTGGGCACCTTTTAGCAGCATGAATCCGGGCTATGCTACAAACCTGTATTCTATTACAAATGATGAATACGGAGAATTTACCTGTGGAGCATATCAATCCAATGTATTGGTATTTTTGAGTAAAATGCAGTCTAATCCTGAAGAATGTCACCTTTTGAGCGGATATGATTTTGGCCCCATAGAAGGCTCATACAGCGCCCACCATGCGGTCGTTGTATATCCTAAAGGGACTAACTGGAAAAAGACCGGAATGGTCTTTGATCCATGGTATAGCCAGAAGCCTGAAGTAATGTCTATCAGCGTATGGGAAGATGTTTTTTCACCAATCGCAGGTGATACCTCTCAAGGATACAGGAATGAATACAATACGACCAAAGACCCAAGTGATTTTCACTATGCCCTATGGACTACAGCCGGAGAATTTGTTTCTGAAACAGGTGACCTGATTGGGGATGCAGGTGCATTGGTAGGCTTTGGACAATGTCCGGTAAATATTCTGATCACTGACAATAGTGGCCGTCAACTGGGTGCTATCGATGATGATGAAATGATCTTCGAGATCCCGAATGCTTACGTTACGAGGATGGGAGATGGAGAAGGAGGCTATTCATGGTATTTCATTCTTCCGAATACAGATGAATATGATGTTGACATTACAGCATTTGATGATGGTAATTTTGATTTCTTTGCCATGAACACCAATACAGAGCAACTGCAAAATTATGGGGAGCAGGCTATAAAGAAAGGTGAGGTTGCAGAAGTTGAACTGATTTCAAAGGATCCAACAACTCCAATGACATTACCTGATGGATCTGAAGTAATTCCAACCCTGGAAGAAACCGTAATTCCAGAGGCTAAAAAAAAGGGACTTCCGGGTTTTGAACTCTGGATATCCTTATTTATGGTTTTCCTGGTTGTGCTAGTAAGGAAATCGTAATTCTAAATGTAGGAATGGCATTTTCCCTGGCCACTTTCTTTTTCTTTCATAAAATAGTTTAGTCCAAAAAGTTTACTTAACTTAGTTTCTGATCAAATAATTCTGCGCAAGTTAATCAGTCAATTAGAAAGTAACAAAGTATCAACAAATAAAGCACTTGAATTGCTGAATTGCCTTAAAACAGAGACAACTAAAGCTCAATATGTTAGGCTTCTTCTTAAATATCTTCCAGTTGAACATGATACTACTCTATTAATATATGAAGTTAATCGATACAAAGGAGATGTTCGCGATTTATTATTTCAACTTGCTGAATCTTGGGAAAATTCAACAAATGATGAGATATACTAATCAACTCACTAAATCATAAATTAAATTAAACTTTGTCATTCCCAATAACCCTTAAATATCACCTCCCCCAATTCTCAGATAATGTCTAACCCTACCACAACTCACACCGTACCCAATGTACCTGTGTCCGTAGTAGTGGTAGTGCTAAACGCTTGAGCTAACAAAAGAAACTTTTCTGGCTCAAGTGCGCGTATTTTCTGGTTAATTACTGAATAGTGTATCCTGTGCCGGGATCGTTTCTTTCATGGAGAATCAAAATGGAAGAAATGAATGGAGCAGAAGTCTTAGTTAAATGTCTGGAAGACCTCGGGGTCAAACAAATTTTCGGTTATACCGGAGCTGCAATACTGCCGGTTTTCCATGCACTTGAGAAGAGTGACATCGATATAATCATCAACTCTAATGAGCAGTCGGCGGCTTTCAGTGCGGCCGGTTATTCCAGGTCGAGCAATGAGGTCGGTGTTGCTATAGTCACATCCGGACCTGCAATTACCAACACCCTCACAAGTGTTGCAGATGCCTATGGAGACAGCATTCCCCTGCTTGTTTTTGCAGGGCAGGTCCCCGAGCATAAGATAGGTACCGACTCCTTCCAGCACATCAATGTCAAGGGTATCTTTGGAGAGGCTGCCAAGAAGGTTATTCAGGTTTCAAATGATGATGACCTCGAGTCGATGATCAAGGACGCATACTACTTTGCTAAGTCGGGAAAGCCCGGACCTGTTGTCATAGATATTCCTCTGGATAAACAGCAGAAGATGCACGAATACCAGGACATCAACATCATGCGTTTTGAGGAAAGCTACCACGATGACAGGCACCTTTGTGAAGAACAATGCGAGGAGTTCTTTGAGTTGTTCCTGAACTCAAAGCGACCACTGCTGTATCTCGGAGGCGGTCTGAACTCAGAAGCAGGTAGCCAGGCTATCAGGGAGTTTAATGAGTATTTCCGGATACCATCTGTCAATACCCTCATGGCAAAGGGTGTTATTGACGGACGGGACGAGCTCAACCTTGGCATGCTCGGGATGTTCGGCACACCATATGCCAACATGCTCATACAGGAGAACGATTTCTTCTTCGCTATCGGCGTCCGCTGGGATGACAGGGTTGCGGAAAAGGTCGGGTTTGCTATCGGCATCGACATAGCCTACATCGATATCAATCCCGAGAAGATGCACCAGATCAAGATCGAGCGTGGCCCGAAATTCACGTTCATCGGGGATGCTGCCACAGCTATCCGGGACCTTCTGGACTACGCCAGGAAACACGATATCAAACTGGATATTCAGGAATGGCAGGATCGTGCAAGATTCCTGAAGAATTCCTGGCCCCTTGATTATAACAGGAAGTCCGAGCAGATTCAATCCGCCGGGATAATGGCGCTTCTTGCAGACTGCATTGACGAAAACACCATGATAACAACAGGTGTCGGCAATCATCAGATGCTTGCAGCCCAGTACCTTACCATGCAGAAAGTAAAGTCCTTCATGACATCAGGTTCCTTCGGAACGATGGGTTTCTCCATGCCAACGGCTATCGGCGTTCACTATGCTAACCCGGATGCAAAAATCATCGCAATCGACGGGGACGGTAGTCTCAGGATGAATCTTGGAGAACTGCATACCATCGCTTCACTGAATATACCCGTCAAAATACTCCTGCTAAATAACAGGAGCGACGGCATGGTCCAGAATCTGCAGGATGCTGCTTATGAGGGAATCAGAACCGGGACACAAAGACAAAAAGATGTTCACTTCGCAGAAATTGCAAAATCATTTGGTTTCGAGTACGCAAAGAGAATAACCGAAAAGAACAGCCTGAAGGATGAACTTGAGGTCTTCCTAGATGCTGAAGGGCCGTGTTTCATGGAAATCTGCACAGACAGGGAGGAAACCCTCTATCCCAAGGTTCCGGCAGGAGGAGCGTACAAAGACATGATATTGGGGCCGTATATTAAGGAGGTATCCGGTAATAACATCGAGTGAAAACGATACATATATCGATTGTGAGTGGGGAGTATGGAAATCCCCATCATTCAATTAACCGTAAAAATGAAAAATCATGAGAAGTTGTTACTTATGGTTCAAATCCGAAATCTTTCGAAAATTCCGATATTTTCGTAATTAACCTCATTACTTTTCCCTTCATTGTAATCATTTCTCCTTCACCATCTCAAGAGATACTCTCTTTAAGGCAACATCAACGTCCAAAACCTTGACAGTTACAGTATCGCCAACAGAAACTACATCATTGGGATCTTTTACAAAGCTGTCACTCAATTTTGAAATATGGATCAGTCCGTCCTGATGAACACCTATATCGACAAAAGCACCGAAATTCGTCACATTGGTTACATTACCTTCAAGTATCATATCCTCTGTCAAATCCTCCAGATCGTTGATCTCTGAAGAAAATTCCACGCTTTTAAACTCTTTTCTAGGATCAATACCCGGCTTCTTCAATTCATCCAGTATATCTGTCAACGTAGGAATTCCGAAATCTTTTGTTACATATTTATCAATATCTATCAATGATATTAACTTCTCATTCCCAATTATCTGATCGAGACTGACTTTTCTGTCGGCAGCCATTTTTTCGACAATATGGTACGTCTCAGGATGGATCGCAGAATTATCAAGTGGGTTAGAACTAGCCCGTATTCTCAAAAAACCGGCACATTGTTCAAATGTTCTTGGGCCCAGTCTGGACACTTTATTAAGCTCCTTTCTGCTCTTAAAAGAGCCGTGTTCAGTTCTGTATAGTACGATATTCTCAGCAATTGCTCTTTTGATACCTGATGCATATGACAATAATTCAACTGAGGCAGTATTGAGCTCGACCCCCACATAGTTAACACAGGATTCAACTGTCATATCAAGGAATCTCTTTAATTCTTTCTGGTCAATATCATGCTGATACTGGCCCACACCTATTGATTTAGGATCAATTTTAACCAATTCCGCAAGTGGATCCTGCAGTCTTCTGGCAATACTGATAGCACCCCTGACTGTTATGTCCATATCAGGAAATTCTCGAATGGCAGTTTCAGACGCAGAATAAACCGATGCCCCCGCTTCACTGACCACAACTGATCTTATGTTGAGGTCATGCCTGTTTATAATATCCCTTACAAAAATATCGGTTTCCTTAGAAGCAGTACCATTTCCAATTGAGATCAGCTCGATTTCATATTGCTCAATTAGATTCAGGAGAATTCTGGATGCTTCATCCTCTCTTTTTTGAGGCTCATGTGGATAGATCACATTAAATTTCTTAAAATCTCCATTTTTGTCGATTACAACAACCTTACATCCTGACCGGTAACCGGGGTCTATACCCATTATTATTCTAGCGCCGGCAGGAGGTGATAGAAGCAGATTTTTGAGGTTCCTTGAAAACACCTTTATGGCTTCTTTTTCAGCATCCTCCATTTTGAGGTTAAATACTTCTTTTTCAATGGAAGGGAATATCAGTCTTTTAAAACTATCTTTTACTGAATCCTTGATTTCTGCGGTGAATAAAAAGTCACTTCTTTTAACAACATCTGACTCGATCAGACCTATTATGTGCTCTTCATCAACTTCAATCTTCCAGGTAAGCACATCCTCTGCTGATCCACGTCGAATCGCAAGCATCCTGTGAGATGGTGATTTTTGTATTAATTCAGAAAATTCATAATAATTCTGGAACTTTGATTTTTTTTCAATCCAGTCTTTCTTTGCTTTTGAGGATATAAAACCCCTTTTCTGAATAATATTCCTTACCAATCCTCGCGTGAACTCGTTGTTTGATATCAGTTCAGCAATAATGTCCAAAGCGCCGGCAAGGGCATCTTCGTATGTCTGTACTCCTTTTTTTGGATCAATATATTTTGAGACGATTGATTTTTTTGTTCCTTTTATATTTTGCTGAAGGTATATCAGATCAGCAAGCGGCTCAAGACCCTTTTCTTTTGCAATGGTAGCCCGTGTCATTTTTCTGGGCTTGAAAGGGAGGTACATGTCCTCAAGAATGTTTTTATCGGTACAGCCAAGTATCTTCTGCTTAAGTTCAAGGGTTAGTTTGTCCTGGCCTTCAATTGTCTTTAAAATGATTTCTTTTCTTTTTTCGAGCTCTTTGTAATATTCATATTTTTCAGATATGGAGCGGATATTAGTCTCATCCAGACCATGGGTTTTTTCTTTTCGGTACCTTGCAATAAAAGGGATGGTTGCCCCATCTTCAAAAAGTTCAATTGTATATTTAATTGAAAGGTCATTTAATTCAAGATCTTTTGCAATATTACTTATAATAAATTGAGAACTCATCCGGCACATCCTGCATTAATATATAATGTTTTTGTAAAAATGCTCTACGTTTTCTAATTCTTCAATTATTGATGTACTTGCATCCATTGCATTACCTATTTTTATAGATTGGTATTTTCCATAGATGTCTGGGGAATGATTCACATATATGTACAGCCCACCACAAAAAACAGGCACAATTTTAACAAAAAAATAAACCTTGAAATACTCATAAGCTTTTCCCCTCTCCCCCACACACCCCCTCACCTCTTTTTTTGTATTTACAGGAGTCACTATAGTAGACGTTTCTCATCCTCATTCCATGTAATACAAAATTATACTTAGAGAATCCATTAGCTTTCATTCTCGCTTGAATACCGAGGATTTCTATAGATTCATATACCTACTAACATATAGTGATTCTATGCATCCTAAAAAAGCAGCATTTCTTAATATTGGAATTTCGATCATCTTTGTGATTGCAATAATCATTTCAGATCACATATTTGAAGGCACGCAGCATGAGCAAATGGCATTGTACCTGCTTATTGCCCTATGGTGGATTCCTTTCTCGTTAATATCAGTAGCAGGAACAAAGGGAGTAAAATAAAACCCATTCATTTATTCATCAATAAATTCTCTTTTGTTTGAGAGTGGGGTTCTTTCCAATAATGTGCCACTCCTGTTTTATTAAAGCTTATTCTAGTTTGACTTTGAATACACTGTTTTGTCCATTAAAATACTCAGCTCAATAACAGGGTGAATCAGTCAATATGGTTTATAATTGAACATTTATACAAAAAGAAACAAATTGAACATGCATTTACTAACGCAGGTTTGGTGTGGTTTATGAGAAAAGCGATAATAATAGCCTTAATGTTGTTGGTCCTGCTAAATGCCGGATGCGCAGGTATTGGAAGCAGTCCCACAAAAACAGTGGAGAACTTTGTATCACAGTTCGACGAAGGGAACTATGATGAATGTTATGACATGATGTCATCAGATTACAAGCAATATACTGACTTTGCATCTTTTGTAAACAGCTGTAAAGATGTAAATCCTGAAAAGTATGAACTCATAGAAATTTCAAATGAGTACATTTATGAGGATGAAGCAGTCGTTGATGTGCTGGTTAATAGATCATCTGTTGAGTCAAGTTCTTGGCTGGAAACTCTTCTAGAAGGTACGTCAGAAACGGGCATGACCACAGAGCAAATAGAGCTCGTAAAACAGGAAGATGAATGGAAAATTACAGTATTTCCTTATGTGTTGACATGATAAGTTGAGCATAAATAAGTAATGAATGGGAGTGGGAAAAAGATGAGAGATGTCATATTATTGATAACATGCAGCCTGGATGGCTTCATAGCAGCAGAGGACGGGAATGTGGACTGGCTGTTGCAGGAAGAAGAATACGACTTCGATTCATTTATGCATGGGGTGGAAACCTTGCTCATGGGTCACAAGACTTACGAACAGGTATTGGGTTTTGGTAAATGGCCTTATGAAGATAAAGAGTGTTATGTATTCACAAAGCAGCATCCTTCTTCTGAAGATGACAGAGTCATATTTTCAGATGATCCGGTTGGCACAACCGAGAACCTGATGCTTGGAACCGGCGGCTCAATATGGGTTGTTGGTGGTGCTTCCATCATTTCCATGCTTCTCAACAAAGGACTTATCCATGAACTCAGAATAGCAATACAGCCAATAGTGCTTGGAAAAGGTATACCACTTTTCAGGGACATAAAAAAGAGCATAGGGCTGGAACTTAAAAGTACAGAGAAATATGAATCAGGACTTGTTGAGCTTGTGTACACACCAAAGGCATAACAAAGTCGTATATGGGATTAATTAAATAGTAACCTGTAGTACTTAGCAACAGCTAAAAACATCATAGGACATTTGAATGATGTCTTTAATTAATGAAATGGAAGAATTATGACAGAAGATTCAATCGATGAACAGGTAAAGTGGGTTGTAAGTGTTGACCGCAGGCTTATTTTAATGGAATACATGAAAACTCACTTAATAGCCAAAGCTTCTGAAATAGCTCATGATACCCAGAGATCGACCCAGAATATCAGTCGTGCCTTAAAGGAATTTGAAGACCATGGACTTATTGAGTGTCTTACTCCAGCAAAGACCACATGGAAAAAATACGTCCTGACAGATATAGGAACAACGGTCATGGAAAAGATGGATGGTAAGTTTTTCAACTAACCAGAAAGTATAGTCTATCATTTTTTCTCAACATATCATTTTTTCAGGCTCTGTAGGAAGTCGAATGAGGTTCATATCTTTAATTTCTACAAAGCCAATAGTTTATTCTTAATAGAATGATGACCTATACAGCAAATCGAAAAAAAGGTGTTTTATGTGGATACGGATGAACATGAAATTAAATTAGCAAACTGGCTGTCTACGGAGATAATTGCATATTCCAAACAGTTGTTTCCATTGATAGAGTTTGTAGAGGTTGAGGGAGAGAGTGATGGTGGATCAAAAATATATCGTTATGATGAACCAATACCTGAAGCCAGAGAGATCCTTGACATACTGCCTGCCAAATATGAAGAATGGTGTACAAAATGCAGGCCACTGCTCGAAAAATACTTTCCGGGAGAACTTGAAGATTTCAATCGTTCATATGAGGTCGTAGAGAATGTCCTGAGTTTTGACTATAGAACAAAAATTCCAAACACAAATAAAGCATATATGGAATTTCACAAGCATATAATGACCCAGATGACCCTTGCATCCCACCTATCTAAAAAGTTAAAGAAATGATTCGTGTAGAATAATTTCTACCGAGCCATTTTCTATTTAAGTTATGTGTTCTCATTTTGTAACTATTCAGCCTGATAAAAACACTATCAATAGCAATCTTGACAAAAAGTTGAGACCTACATTTTATTAGGATCATTGTAACTATTCAGCCTGGCACGATTTGCCTATTGGTACTGATTTCATCGAAATAGAGATGTCTGCTCACTAACAATCTAACAATCAAAAAAGCAATCAATAGCAACAATCAAAATAAATGATCCTAATGAAATTTACGTTTCAACTTTTTGTCAAGATTGTTATTGATAGCGTTTTTATCAGGCTGAATAGTTACGGATCATTAATTTTGATTGTTGCCATTGATTGCTTTTTTGATTCTTAGGTTGTTAGTGAGCAAACATCTCCGTTTTGATTAAATCAGTATCAATAGGCTAATTGTGGTAGGCTGAATAGTTACCTCATTTTTAACTATGGTCCTTTGCTTTGTAGCAAAAATTTTCATTTAATATTCATATAGTATGTTTTTTTAAAATCATGTCTCATTTTTTTATTCGCAAAGTCTATTTTTCAGGAGACTGTCGGATAATTATCGATTTAAAGCTTTTCGAGTCATAGATGTCGAATTTTTAGTATATTGACTAAATTTTGGCTCTGTAGAAATTCTCTAATGAATTCATGAAGATTAGTGAAATGTGGAACAAACACACTGTTCCCTTTATGTTTTTTGTGCTTCTGTAGAGCCTAAACATACTATATATTTATATATAGACAGACGCTTCTATGGTGCTCCGTAAAAATAGATGGTGTATATCTAGATGGATAAATCAAATGAGATTGAGAGCAGGATCATAAAGCGTTTTAATGGATTATTTCCAGTGATCAGAAGGCAGTTTTTATTATAGCAATTATAACACTTCAAATTGCCTTTACAATAACTTCTGTCCTGAAACCGATGATCAGTTGTTATAAAGCGATTATTGGAAACATGCTTGCTTTTTTCACTGGTAATTCAAAGCATTTCATACCCGGATAAATAGTCACAAAGTGACTCCATCTAAAGTTACATTTTTCGCAAAACACCCCACGATCTATAATAGCTCATTTTCAATATTAAGAATTTGAGAGTTTGTAGGTGCATAGTAATTTTTTAAAATAGGACCAAATATGGCATTTATAGAAAATTTAAAGAACGATGAATTAAACCTCAAAAATGAGGTGTTATCCGGCCTGACAGTTTCACTGGCCCTTGTACCTGAAGCTGTAGCCTTTTCAATAATAGCAAATGTTAGTCCATTGGTTGGACTCTACTCTGCATTCATCATTGGATTAATAACAGCAATTATAGGCGGCAGACCGGGAATGATCTCCGGTGCCACAGGTGCAATAGCAGTCGTAGTTGTTGCCCTGGTAATCCAACAAGGAGTTGAATATCTTTTTGCCGCAGTAGTTCTAATGGGTATTATCCAGATTAGCATTGGAGCCTTGAAATTAGGTAAATTCATTCGGCTTGTGCCACATGCAGTAATGTTTGGATTTGTGAATGGACTGGCTATCGTTATTTTCATGGCTCAGCTTTCCCAGTTCAAATTTATTGACATCAATGGGACAGAACACTGGTTAGGTGGACAGGCACTCATGATTATGCTAGGCTTTGTAGGCCTGACAATGGCTATCATCTATTTGATGCCCAGATTGACAAAAGCTGTTCCTGCTTCACTAACTGCGATTATAGTTGTTTCAGCCATTGTGATCTCATTCCAGATACAAACCAGAACAGTTGGAGATATTGCATCCATTGCAGGCGGTTTTCCTAAATTCCATATACCTCAGGTCCCATTCAATCTGGAAACACTGAAAATTGTATTCCCATATTCACTCATCATGGCATTGGTAGGCTTGATAGAAAGTCTATTGACGCTGACCGTGATAGATGAAATGACAGAAACAAGAGGCAGGGCTAATAAAGAAAGTGTTGCACAGGGTGTTGCCAATTTTGTCTGTGGCTTATTTGGAGGAATGGGCGGCTGTGCCATGATAGGACAAAGTCTCATCAATATAAATTCAGGTGCAAGAAGCAGAATATCAGGAGTCGCTGCAGCTATTGCCCTATTACTTTTTGTGCTGGTAGGCGCCCCTCTTATCGAAATGATACCAATGGCAGCATTAGTTGGAGTGATGTTTGTAGTTGCCATCGGAACATTTGAATGGGCTTCGTTGAAAATACTTAGTAAAGTACCCATGACGGATGTGATTGTGATGGTGCTCGTCGCAGCTATAACTGTCATCTACCACAACCTTGCAGTAGCGGTAATTGCAGGTGTTATCATTTCCGCATTGGCTTTTGCCTGGGAGAATGCCAAACTGGTGCGTACAAGAGAAGTAGTTGATGAAAACGGAATAAAGCACTACGAATTCTTTGGTCCGTTGTTCTTTGGTTCAGTTACAGAGTTTCAAAATAAATTTGATGTACTAAATGATCCGGAAGAGATAATTATTGATCTCAAAGAATCAAGAGTTGCAGACCATTCTGCAATTGAAGCATTAAATAAGATAACTGAACGCTATGCAAAGGTAGGTAAAAAGGTTCATCTGCGCCATTTAAGTGAAGATTGTCAAATACTACTGGACAACGCATCTGCCATAATTGAGGTTAATCACTGGGAAGATCCGCATTACAAAGTTCCTTCTGACATACTGGCATAAGGTTTCCCTATGGAAAATAGGCGGATAACAGTTATTTAAAGAAGAGGGATATCAGCAATTATGATAAACCCTCACTTATTTTTTGTAGCAAATGATAAAGCATGTCCCAGTTCTTTTGTTGTAATATGGTATCTTTACTGACCGGTGCAATAAGTATAGTATTCCTTTTCAATAGTTCAAATCGATAATTAGCACTACCATATGCTCCATCTGCAAGCTTATTGTGCATTACATGAGAAATTGATGTCTTCGAAATCCATATACTCTGTATTAAAATGCTTATCTGAATTATATATCCTCAATTCAGTTTGTTTTCATATCTGCTATTTAGGGAAAATATTATGGTCACAAATTGGAACAAAGCGACAGCTGCACAGATAATTCCGATAGGATAGGAGATGCTGATTGGTAAACTTAAACCTTCAGGTGCTTGCAAAATGTAGGTTGTTACTACTGCTGTCATGAATGTAGCCGGCAAAGTAGCTATCCAGTGTAGTTTATCATTCTTTACAAGATAAACAGCAGATGTCCACAGGACTATGGTTGCTAATACCTGGTTTGAGAATGCAAAGTAGCGCCAGACAACACTAAAATCGATCAGGGTCAGTCCAAATCCCATGACAAATATCGGGACAGCTATTATCAACCTGTTTTTTAAAGGCTTCTGATTTAAGTTTATCGCATCGGCCACAGTTAGACGTGCACTTCTGAAAGCTGTATCTCCAGAAGTAATAGGACAAACAATAACACCCAGGATAGCTAGAATTCCTCCAAGAGGTCCCAACAAACCCAGTGAAACATCGTTTACTACTAAAGCAGCGCCTCCAGTGACAGTCACTTCATTTAAACCGGAAATCCCTCCTGGGAAGAAAGACATTGCAGCAGCAGCCCAAATCAGTGCGATAACTCCTTCTGCTATCATGGCTCCATAAAAAACACGGCGACCATACGTCTCATTCGGCAGGCACCTTGACATTATGGGAGATTGCGTTGAATGAAATCCGCTGACAGCTCCGCAGGCAATGGTTATGAAAAGCATGGGCCATAAAGGCTGACTATCGGGATGCAAGCTCCGAAGAGTGATTTCAGGTATTTCATAACCTTTTATAAGAAGCATAAAGCCGATGCTGAATGCCATTATAAGTAAAACGGCCCCAAATAAAGGATAAATGCGGCCTATAACTTTATCGACTGGAACAACTGTGGCTATGAAATAATATAGAAGAATGATGGCCAGCCAGAAATTCTGTTTGGCCAATATCCCTGTAAATCCTAAATTGGTTAGAAGTCCTACTGGGCCGGAAGTGAAAACAGTTCCTATGAGTATTAGCAAAACGAAGGAGAAAGCGATCATGATTATTCTTACTTGTCTGCCTAAATACACCCCTACAATTTCTGAAATGCTTTTTCCCCCGTGGCGGACACTTAGCATTCCTGAAAAATAATCATGCACTCCACCTGCAAAAATACTGCCCAGTACAATCCATAGAAAAGCTGCCGGACCGTATAAAGCACCCATAATAGCACCAAATATAGGACCTAATCCTGCAATGTTGAGAAACTGGATAAGAAATATTTGAGGCCAGCTAAGAGGAATGAAATCAACACCATCTTCCTGTGTATATGCGGGTGTTTTTCTGCTGGGCTCAATTCCAAATATACGTTCTACAAATGCTCCATAAACGAAATAGCCCATTACAAGTGCAATTAAAGAAGCTAAAAAACTAATCATATTACACAAGTAATATATTCAAAAACTAATAAAGGTTATTGTATAAAAGTAAACTTCTTATAAAAAACATCAAACAAAAAAAGTAGGGAACTAAATAACCAATGTATTAAAAATAGTAAAAAATGACAGAAAAAGCATATTACACGTATTTTTCTGTATTCTCAGCATTAACTCTCACTTTTTATCAGGCTTCTTGAGGGAGAGCTTTGTAACCATCGACCAGTTCTACATTAGCATTAATAACAGAACTCTTGAACTTGACAAGATCGGAAGTTATATCTTCAAGACTTTCCACATCTTCCTGCTTTGTAATTACTTTACCATCTGGTATGACCTTCTGAGGAGGTATTTCCACAGCGCGAACTGTCGCATTATGTAAAACCACGACATTGTTACCGATATTACAGTCAAACACTACAGCACCGAATCCTACAAAGCATCCGCGACCGATACTGCATGGTCCATGAACAATGCATCCATGTGCAAGTGAAGTATTCTTTTCTATGATTACTTCTGAATTGGACAATGCATGAACTATTACATTATCCTGCACATTGCAGTTGTCTCCTATTGTAACTGAAGAACCGGGTTCATCTGCTCTGATGATAGCGTTATGCGCTACAAACACATTATCACCAATTGTTACATCTCCGACAATGATCGCAGTTTCAGAGATCCATGCCTTTTCACTAATTATTGGATGTTGATTTTGGGGATTTGGATAGAGCATTTTGAGTACCACCTTTAATGTAAGATTGATTTTCTGAAGGATAACCTCATATGTGATTGTATATGATAATATATGAGAACTTATTTAAACTTATTGATGAAAACGTTCCACTGTAGATATTTTAGCATATAATCTACAATAAAATGTGATATGTGATAACTTTCAACTTTAAAAAAGCATAAAAATCATCAGAAATTCTAACATAACTGGATAATATGTTGAAAATTCCCGATGGTTCGAAGCACTTGTGGCTCGCTTGTAAGAAAAATAGTTTGAGATTTAAGAATTCATAATTTAAGACGTGTCAGTAGATTCATCTATAGATTTCAGGTAATTCTTAGCTGCAGCTTTCTCTGCGCTTCTTTTACTGTTGCCTTCTCCTGTTGCAAGTAACTCTTCGTCCAGATAAAGCCCTACAGTATAATTCTTATCGTGGTCTGGTCCGTTCTCTCCCGTGAGCCTATAACATGGGTTCCCTGCCCCGGTTTTGTGGAAGAGTTCCTGTATTCTTCCCTTTGGATTGGAAACAGGTATCTTTCCAAGGGCATCGTCTATATCAAAGAACCTGTACACAAAGTCCTTTGCTATTAAATAATTGTTATTGGAGTTACTGTCTTTTTTGCTATGCCCGCCATCAAGATATATTGCTCCAATAAGTGCTTCGATTATATCCGAAAGTTTTCCGTCAATATTTACCAGCTCTTCAGACAATACAAACCTTGAAAGCTTGATCTTTTGGGCTACAGGTTTGAGGTTCTTGTTCGAAGCAAGTACTTCCCTGATCTTTGTGGAAACACCTTCGATAGTAAGTCCATTTGATCTTGCATACTCATCGATCTCTTCGCTATGGTATGCATATTCAGCAACTATAAGGCCCAGTACCGAATCTCCAAGGTACTCAAGTTTTTCGTAATCCTTGTTCTCAAGACCATTCACTTTTTTAAAAGCACTCAATTTATCCTGATTACCACTAAAAAGTGAACCATGTAACAATGCCTGTACAAGGTATCTGGTATCATTGAATCTGAATTGTATGATTTCCTGAAATTCTTCCAGGTCATTTACATTTACACTCAGGTCTGGATTAACTCTCACTTTTTTTCCTCACTTTTTTTCCTGCTTGCTTATTCGAGCAGTAATATCCCTACGCATTTGACTCTGTCAAAGTTACAGTATTCAATTTCAAGTCCTTTTTTCTCCATGAGTTTGGAAAGGTTTACTCCAACTGCTTCAGGAGGAAAACGTCTCATTTCCGGCTTTCTGCATACATCACCGCAAGTATCACATTCGTTGCAGGCACCCGGACGGAGTAATTGTGCATATGTGAACCCATTTCTGAAAGCTTCATGTTCCAGTTCCAGCATCTTGTGGAAAGAATCCTTGCGCAGTCGTGACCAGGCTTTGAATATATCTTTTTCATCAGAAGTATCATGTTCTTCGATAAGCAGGATAGCTGCGCTATATTCTCTTAATATATCCCTGAACTCATCAATTGAAATAATATGTGGAGGGCAACTCAGACGTTTTCCATAACCTCTGCACCCATAGGCACATTTGAGCCTGGCTCTGTTTTCCACATCGATCTCAGAGGCATCCAGCAAGTATGCTGCAAGCCCGAATTCTTTTGCCCTGTCAAATAATATCTGGATGTCTTTTGTCATTTGATGCTCTTTAATAAAACACGATCGTTTAAAAAAGAATCGAATTGAAGCTCTGTAGCAATTTTATGTAAATCTATATCCTTGGACAGAATCGTGTACCTTGCTGACAAGGTATGGTGTTCTTCACGGAGTACAGACCATAACAACTCTTATTAAAATGAAGTTTATAAGGACGATTAAAATAAAGATAGATGTGTACAAAGTGTCAAATCCAAATTTAAAATCGTAATTTTATGATCGTTGTATGCGGAATCTTCTCCCCCTTTTTTAGTTTCAATGAAACTGCTATCAACACATACAACATCCATGGTGAACTTACCTTTTTGGTAAGCGGAATCCCGAAGGAATTCCATTATCACAGTCCATATTCCTTCCTCTGACCACCTTTTTAGTCTTCTCCAGGCAGTTCTGGGAACCATAACTAACTGGCGTATCTCCCCATCTGCAACCGGTTATCAGAACAAAGAGAATACCATTGATGACCATACGGTCATCAGCTCTCTTTCTTCCGGTTATTGGTTGCGGAGGTAAGTGTGGTCTAATAAACTTCCATTGCTCATCAGAGAGTTCTCTGAATTTCATTCATATCCCCATAATAATATTAAGAAAGATAGTATTTATAGTTTTGATATGGGTTCAAGAATAATTTCCTTTATTATGGATTATCTTCGTTCTGTTTTCCATTAATTGGCAATCCAATAACTCGGTACAAATTAATCATTATTATAGTAACTGTTGTTTTCTCCGAGATCTTACACAAAATAAGGTTGATTAAAACAACAATTAATTTGTATGCCTCAATCAGTTATTTTTGTTAATAACTTCTCAAATATGTAAAAATAATAATGAGCATAATCATAACTTATCTATTTTTTCAAGAATGTATATATGCTTCCAAATTGAGACTATGGATTATTATTAAATTTGGTGGTACAGTATGAAAAATATCAATTCAATAAAAATATCTATTATATTGCTTGCAGTGCTAATGGTAATTGGAACAGCTTCAGCAACTGTATCTGTGGAGTTTACTGAAGAAGAATGCAACCTTGACATATGGACATATGGAAACCACAAGTAACTATTCAGCCTACCACAATTAGCCTATTGATACTGATTTAATCAAAACGGAGATGTTTGCTCACTAACAACCTAAGAATCAAAAAAGCAATCAATGGCAACAATCAAAATTAATGATCCTAATAAAATGTAGGTCTCAACTTTTTGTCAAGATTGCTATTGATAGTGTTTTTATCAGGCTGAATAGTTACAACCATAACCGTATAACAAGTGGATATGAATCCTATTTTGATACAAGTATTTCAGGTAAGATATGGACCAATTCAGATGGAAGACTTGCCATAATCTCTGAAAACAGCCACATGCTCATAACAACTGAATATCCGACTGATTGCTTCTGCATTGTATTTGCCAGTGACAGAAACGATGGATATGCAAAGGTCTATGTAGACGGTGAAAAAGTATGGGAAGGAGATACCTGGGCATCTCCGGGACGGGGTCAGCCCATCAGTGCACAAACAATAAGATCACTGAAAATCACTGGTCTGGAAAGCAGCACTCACAGCATAAAAATAGAAAACCCGAATGTTGATCATGTGCACAACGGACATGTAACAATTTACAAGTATGGTTACAATTGTTCTAATACAGAGATTCCTGAATATCCTACAATTGCACTACCTATGGCTGCAATTCTTGGTCTGGCATTTGTGTTCCAGCGCAGAAAAGAATAATACTTAAGTAAGGGCTTTACAATCCCTTTACTTACTTTTTTACCAAACCTTTAATCCACAATATAGTACCTTTTAATCCTTAATTATGGAAATCTTCCTTTATTGTAGAGAGCCAGCAACATTCAATTGAATATAATATTCAGATACCAACTTAAAATGCAATTATGCTTATTAAAAATATTTATATGTCCCCACTGAATAGTGATGTGTGGTACTAATGATGTTAAAATCGTAATTCTTGTTTTTTTGTATCTTTTGATGATGTTCTCTATTGTTCTAGTTGCTGGATTTACCAGTTTCTAATAACTGATTTCCTTTACTTGGCGGTTTAGGTTGTAAGAAGTGAGTAAAACTCGAGTCGGATATCAAGGCTAAGATAAACCATTTAATTTGAATGCACATGAGAGGGAAATACTGATAAACTGAAACTATAAAGTTTTTGCTATATAATTAAGAAAGCAAAATGGGTGGGATGCCTTGAAGAATGTTGATGTGCAGGAACTATATATACAATATTTTGTTGATAATAATTTTGAGAGAGCAGATTTGTTTGAAGCACTGAAAGCTAAATTCAATATTCATATGTTTTTATCCAAGAAGTTTTGTCCATATCACTCCTTCTTTTTTCTTTTCCGAAGTTGTATATGTGGATACTGATTTAAAATCAAATAAGTTTATTGAACAAACTAATTCAGTTGCTGACTTAATTGCAAAGAGAAAGACGTATGATTCAGATGTTGTATTCCATTTTATATCATCGGATTACTCGCAGTCACTTGATCTTAATGAAAATAGCTTTGATCTACTAATCTCACAGTATGCTGGTTTTATTTCACAGGCATGTAAAAGATATCTGTAACTATTCAGCCTGGCACGATTTGCCTATTGGTACTGATTTCATCGAAATAGAGATGTCTGCTCACTAACAATCTAACAATCAAAAAAGCAATCAATAGCAACAATCAAAATAAATGATCCTAATGAAATTTACGTTTCAACTTTTTGTCAAGATTGTTATTGATAGCGTTTTTATCAGGCTGAATAGTTACAATACAAGATTACTAAAGATTACCTTTGCTTTGCATGTATCATGATTGCGATAAGGTACGATACTAACTGCGGTATTGCTGACATCGACCGTTACATCAGGATTGCTTTCCAGGTCTTTCCAGTCCAACACGGTTGCTACTCCGTTGTTATAGTTGACTGTCAGTCCTAGATGAAGTGGTGCTGTTTGGGGGTAATCTGTATAATAATCACCCGTTAGCTCTATGTAGTAACATCCCTCTGGGAAGTCACAATTTTCCTACGAGCTACAACCAGCAACAACCTGTGTTGCAAGTAACACGACCAGCAATAAAAATATAGCTATGTTTATTTTCTTCAATTTAACCACCACGCTCCATATTATTTATTATGCATCTAGTATCCGATTTCTAAACCCACTTGATAAATAATTGTACGATATCGTTTTTGTTTTTGTGGTATAATTCAATTGCGAAACTATGTTACTTGAAAAGTTAACACTGTCACAATTGTCTGTGGATAATATACAGCTATTCTCTTCCGTATTACTTTCCAAATTTACAGCAGAAATTTATATACTTTTGATGAGAATTCGGGAACGCATATTTTTATGGCATGCGACCTAAGATTATTATTGGGGGCATGTTTAAGGTTTTTGTATAAAGTATGTGCGTATCGTACCACCATACGTCTGCTTTAATCAACGTGCCTCTATCAATTTTTTAACATTCCTCATCTTGCATCTGCTAACAGCTTCATACTTCCCATAATAAAGGAATTAATGAGATGGATGAATATGAAATTGGCGTAATGTCAACGGTTTGTAAAATACGAGCACTCAGTATTGAATCTGCTATTCTTGGGTTTGCATTGAGAACTGAAAATTATACAAATATGGGATTAGATACCTTGTCTATGATTATGGTATATTCTGTGAATGGTGAGAAATTCGAAGGAGTTCACCCATTTGTTGAAATATCATTAGAGGATATTCCCAGGGTTGAATTGATGAAAATACGAAATGATATAAATGGTGTTTCATTTTTGGAGTAGCTTAAACCCCATAATAAGGGAAAGATGAAAACGAAACAAAATCAGAATTTAATATATGTTTCTTACTCATAAAAAGAGATGAAGCTCACAGAGCTCCATTTAACTCATTTATTCTTTCCTGCGCTGGAAGTAAAATGCCAGTCCAAGTATTGCAACTACGGGAAGTGCAATGGTTGAGAATTCTGGGATATCACCACCCTCTGATATCCAAGTTTTGTATACTGTTGTAGTACATTTAAGTGATCCACCTGAATCTGCTACACTTACTTGAATAGTATCGTCTCCAACAAATGTTCCAGTGTAGCTGAACACGACCACTCCAGTTGAACTAGCAGACAGAGAACCACCATCTTTGTTTGCACCTTGTACATCAAACGTCACGATGTCGCCTGGGTCAACCTCCGTCACTGTAATTGTATGCATGGTGTTCACAGTATTGGTGGCGGTTAGCGGTTCTACTGGAGGACACGACACTGGTGCAATTGCAGTGCCTCCTGCAAACATTAACATAAATACCAAAGTTATACCAATAATTATTATCGAATTATGTTTACTCATTTAGATTCCCCCACGAATTCATATAAAATTGGAGTTTTGTGTATCATTTATATTTGCTTTACAATGCAATATGCTCTTTGTGAAACTATGATTCTAAACATTGCGACTTGCAAAATTAATACTGCTAGCGATTACCTATTGAACAAGCTGTATATATTCATCTGATATTTTGTATGATAACCTATTCGAGGTTTACTCACTTCTTACAACCTAATTACCAAGTAAAGAAATATTATGAATAAACAACAGCGGAAGAAAGTAAGGGTTGCAATATATAACGATGAAGATCTTATCAAAGAACTAAATAAACGTGGATATATGGTCCTGAAAACATCAAAGTAACACTTTTCTAACTTCCAACAACATACTGAAAAACGGGACTTTTTTTATATGCTATCTCGGTATATCAAAAAAGAAAACGGTAAACAAGTATCAAAAAGAGTTTGCATAAGATATGCTGGAGAATTGCATAAAGGGGATATGATATCATTTTATGGATGGGTGCAGATGGGGAAAGTATCTCATCCTACGAGAGTGAAGTTGATTGAGTCATCTAATCTATCATCTTCAATGCCCTCTAAAAACCTTACAGATTATATCTGATGAGCTTTCACTTGTAATCTAACCTTATTGCCCATTCATCTTATGACTTGCTCATAGAAACCGTTTTTATAGTATTTGAAAAGTCAAGATGATAATATTTGCTTTCTATTATGCTTGTAAACCCCCTCATACCAGTTACTTTCTTTCCAACTTAGAAATAGTTACTATATATTGGGAATCTAAGGCCTCTAAATATTTTAACAATTAAAAATAATAGTATATTCGCCGCTATCTAAATATGTTAAAAAGGAAAAAGTTAAGTTTAAATAAATTGAGAGGTAAGTGGTAGAAAAGGCACCACTTATTTTTTCTTTATTCGGTAAAGACAACTTTAACTTCCGTTACGTCCCACAGGGATTCGATCTTTTCCAGTATGTCTTCTTTAATAGCAGCTGCAAACTGGTGATTGGACGGCAGGTCAAGGAGAATACGAACAACTCCATCATCCACTTCGATTTTTGTCACCAGTTCGGTCCTGACTATATCAAGTCCGGCCATCGGATTCATGACATGCTTGAGGCGGCTTCTGACAACATTCTCAGTAGTAGGTTCTTTTGCGCTAACAAGACCATGCTTTTCTTCATAATCCCTGATTGCTGCCCTGAGGCCTTCTACTGCAAGCACTGAACAGTGTGCCTTAACCGGCGGGAGACCACCAAGCTCTTCTGTTGCTTCTTTCCAGGTAATATTTTTTGCTTCCTCAAGTGTCTTGCCTTTGGCAAGTTCGGTTATGATGGATGCTGTGGCAATATTAGAAGCGCATCCGTATGATTCGAATTTCACATCTTCTATTACAGTTGTCTCAGGATTGACTTGTAGGTAAACTGCAACCATATCACCACAGGCGGGACTTCCTTCAAGCCCCTTACCATCAGGATTCTCCAGTTTTCCGACATTCCTGGGATTGCGGAAATGTTCAAGGACTTTCTCACTGTATGGGAATTTCATTCTATCATCTCTTAATTGATAATCATAATCTTATTTTCACTTGCCTTCGTAAAGGGGACTGATTGCCCTGAGTTGCTCTACAATCTCTTTTATGGCATCGATTATGGCATCCACATCTTCTATTGTATTGTACCTGCCAAAGGTGAAACGCAGGGAACCGTGTGCTCTCTCGTGGTCTCCTCCTATACCAAGTATTACATGGCTTGCTTCAAGGGAACGGCTGAAACATGCAGAGCCTGTACTTACTGCAAATCCCCGCATATCCAGGTGAAGCGTCATGGACTCACCTTCTACATAATGGAAAGTAATGTTTGCGTTCTGTGGTGTTCTTTGTGTTTTGTTTCCGTTGAGTGTCACATGAGGTATCTCATCAAAAATCCTCTTAATTGTGTAATCTCTCAGTGATCTAAGGAACTCAGTTTCTTCTGGAGTTGTAAGTTCCACAGCCTTAGCAAAGCCTACTGTTCCGGGTATATTCTCAAGCCCTGCACGACGATTGGATTCCTGGAATCCGCCATCCATCCATTTGTTTATGGGTGTTCCATCCCTGATATACAATGCCCCAACTCCTCTCGGACCATGGATAGTGTGAGCAGACATGGATATCAAATCCACCGGAATCTTACTAACATCCAGGGGAACCCTGGTGTAGCTGTGAGTGGCATCAGTATGCAGGAGCACTTCTTTTTCATTGCAGATATTTGCAATGGTCTCAAGATCCTGAAGAGTTCCGATTTCCTGGTTTGCATGTTGTATTGATACAAGGGCAGTATTCTCAGTAATCGCATTCTCAAGCTCATTAAGATTCAGGATACCCTCGGAATCTACACTGATGTAATCTACTTTATACCCCATTTTCTCAAGGGTTTTGGCAGTGTTCAGGACTGAGAAATCTTCAATTTTAGATACTATGATGTGCTCTCCCTTCTTTTTCTTCAAAGCAGCTAGAACACCTTTGATAGCCATGTTGCTTGATTCTGTATCGCCGGATGTGAACACAATTTCTTCTGCAGAAGCGCCAAGTGAAGACGCGATGGTTTCTCTGGCTTCCTCCAGGCCTTCCTTGGCATCAATTCCCATGGAATAACCAAATTCCGAAGTTGCTACTGCATATATATCAAAATAATAAGGTTTCATTGCTTCAAGCACCCTTTCATCAAGACGGGTGCTGGCTGCATTATCAAGATATACCATTCTGTCGAACATCTATTTCTCCTCTGAAATTATTCTTACTTTTAAAAATGTAATTGATAATTCATATGAAAAGTGTTATCTTAGCGTCTTTTGCTTCCATTATGTAGGTGCCTACCGCGCCATATTCGTCTATCCATTCCCGGTTTAGTTGTTCAGGTGCGATTCCCATGATTTCCATGGTCATCTCACATGCCAGTATCCTGCCTCCAAGCTCCTTGTAATCTTCCATGAGCCTCTCAAGGGATGCAACGTTTGCCTGTTTCATTCTCCTGTTTACCATCCATTTACCAAGACCCAGCATGTGCATTTTTGAAAGGGGACCTTTATCGAGTCCATTCTTTTTCAGGCGTTGCAAGCCCCAGAAAGTAAAATACATAGAAGCTTCCATTCCCATAGCAAGAGCACCGTTTCCGATTATAAGTGCACTGTATATCTTGTCAAGATCTCCGCTATGAACTATGATCACAGCCTTTTCAGCCATATAATTCCCCCCCTAACGCTTGATGCGTATTTTCCACTCGTTGTCTTTCTCTTCAACTCCCAGTATTTCAAGTCCCATCGCCTCACACGCCATGGGGATTTCTTTTCTGGAAGCAGGGTGGGTGCCCACTATAACGACTTCATCGCCAGGAGCAGCTTTTTTGAGAGCTTTACGACATTCCACAAGAGGAACCGGACATGTTTGTCCTCTAACGTCAATGTTTGTTTCTGTCATATAATTTCCCCGTGTCCATATCTGTTTCTGGACAATTTAAATGTTCCTTAACAACCAATACTATGATTTTTGACATATTTAACAATTGTGAATCAAAATTTATTATTAATAAGTGAGTGACTATCGCTTCCTGTTTTTCCAAACACGAAAATTGAAATATTTTTGTCTTTTAATGCAGAAAAAGCAGCAGCATTGGATTTCCCTGTATATTCCTAATTGGAGAAAAGTGAGAGCAGTTGTTTATGGAACTTTCTCTTAAAATCAATCATCTTGGATAAAAACATATACCATATATTTTCAGGCTGAAATGAACACTATTGCAAGCATGGCAACAGCTACTCCTATCCATTGTTTTAAAGACAACTTTTCTTTCAGTATTATCCATGCAAGTAACACTGTACCTGCAGGATAGAGGGAAGAGAGGATGGAAGCGATATCGAGCCGGCCGGCCTGGGAAGCCAGGGCAAAAAAGGTGTTTCCTCCGGTGTCAAAGATTCCTGCAACGATAATTACAGGGAGGACATTTTTAGGTGGGAGGTACACCTGTTTGCTTAATGCTATAAATATGATCAATGTTACCACAGCTGCTATTCTTGCAGCAGTAAGGGGCCAGAGTACTGCCGTATCGCTTACCTTGTCAATGGATATGAAAAACATTCCGAATCCCATTCCGGCAAGCAATGGAAGTACAAGGTCTGTGCGCTTAATTTTGCTGTTTTCGTCTCCTCCACCAGCAATGAGCCAGACTGCTATAAATGCAAAAGCAAAACCGACCATTTGGTGAACAGCGGGCAATCCTTCATAGAATGAACCGTAAATTACCGGTACGGTAGCAGCTATTACTGCGGAAATTGGTGCCACAAATCCCATCCGTCCCTGCGAGAGACCACGGTAAAGTGCCAGAAGCCCGATGCTTATAAAAACTCCGGCAACAGCTCCCCAGATCATGCCGCCAAGTGGTGGCATTTCTTCTGCCATCAGATGAGCGGAAGCTGCAAGAAGAAAAACTCCTACCAATTGAGTTATCAGAACAACACTATAGACATTTGCACGTTTGGAGGCAAATCCACCACTGAAATCTCCGGCACCCCAACATATAGCTGCCACAAGTCCAAAGAAAACCACAAGAAAGTCAGCAGGTATCATCTATAATCCTCTGGAAAATTAATAAATTGAAGCTATTTAGCTTTATGCAGTATCAAATGTTCTTGAACAATCGGTACACTTGTGAACAGTCTATTAGTTTATTCCGGATTCATCTATTCTTTCAAGATCTTGCGTATCATCATAAGTCCGGCAAGATTCACAACCCCAATAAGAGTTCCTCCTACAATATAGCGCGGGTTTTTATAAGATCTATCGTTTGTGGATTGTTTTGATGAGGTGAACATATTCACAATCATGCTGGATTCTGTGTTTACGACCTGTTCCATTACGTCCTCTGAATCTGATGTGGATGCATATTTGACTATATAATCAGTATCCTGTTCCAGTCCAACCAATGAAATAGTATCCTGGATGGTGCTTTCAAAGAGTATCGCATCATTTTTCATCAGGATGAGCTTTCCTTTTTCAGGTACGTTGACTTTCAAATTCACATAATCTTTGATAGGAATTGCTGCACCGTCAGCAGCTCTCAGATTTCCGGGGAGGTTTAGCACTTCAAGTATTGTAGATGCGATATCTTCCTGTCCAAACTGGCCTTTTATCACACTGGTATCAACATCTTTTGCTGCAATTACCAGCGGTACCTTCTGTGATTCAGTCATTACGGAATACTTATCAGATTGATGCCCTCCACGAGAGTCTGCTGTTGAAAAACTCATTCCATGGTCGCCTGTAAATATAAAGGCCATGTCATTATCCTGGCATGTCTCATAAAGATCCATGGTTGCATTGTCTATACCTTCTATAGTTGCAATGTATCCACTATCCTTTTTGTAATGACCTGCACAGTCCACAGCTCCTACGTTTATTGTGAGGATGTAGTATTGATCAGGATATTCATTTTCCATAGTATCGATCAGGTCAATAGCAGTTTCAATAGCCCATACATCATATATATTGTATCTTTCCTGTGAGCCTTCAGGATACTGATCAAGTTGTTTCTGTAATTCAAGAGAATGTTCCTGCATCAGGCCTGCAACGTCAAGAGATATGCTTTTGTCTGTTCCGGAAAACATATTTGTTTCTGTGAGCATTTCCGGTTTGTTTATTGAATTCTTAGCATCATGGATTATCACATTCTGCTTGCTGCGCATACCTGAAGAATCTCCTTTTGTCCATGATGGGAAAAGTGAGATATCCATTCTCATGCGCCACATCGTATATTGTTGTTCCAAACGAGCCCACAAGTTCACTGTCAGCTTTTGAGTATCCTGTGGCAATAACAGAGTCCCCTCCTTCTGTGAATGTCTGTGGGGCTGTCACATCCAGTACCCTGCAACTTTGGTCAAATATCTGTAATATATTTTCAGGCTCAGCTTTTTCCAGTTCACTGCCATCAATCGCATGAGGCGTATACTCTGGATAAACGTAACAGGAACTGAGTCCATCAACAATAAGAATAACAGCGCCATGTGGTGTGTTTACAGGATTTATTTCCACAATTTCGCTCGCACTACATGTCGGAATCAGGAACAAGAGCAAAAAAAAGATTGCACAAAATCGAAAGGCTCTATGCCTGTACCTGCTGTATCCAGTGTAATCAGAACACTTAGGCTTCATTCCGTTTTTACTAAGTATCATCTCTTCATGGAACAAACTTTCCACATAATAAAGTTTCTATTTGAATCTACTTTTTATAAAATGATGTAAATGTAATTTGGTGTATCTTTCTAATCTTTTGTTCTGTACTGTTTTAATTTTTTGATGGTGATGTGTGTAATTATATTTAGTTACATTTCTGTCCGAGCTAGCACACACTTAACTGTATATGTTGGTGTAATCTTATTTAGTTACAGTTAAAAATGGTAATAATTATATGGATTAAAATTAATTTTATGAAGAAGTAAGTAATTAAATTTGACTATTTTTATATAATAGTTTTTACATTGGTTTGTATAGAGGTACTAAATGCTAAACTATGAGATTAATCTATCATAAATAATGTACAAAGTCAATGCAAATTAACCTATCTTCATGATTTTATTTAGAGAGAGTATGCTATGATATTGTAATAAAATCGTACGATCTCTTGATCTCAGAACACGAGTAAACAAAATATTTCTATTCTTAAGGTAGATATGTGTATTCTTCTACTAGGTCTGAAATTATTCTCATTCAAAAATAAATAGAAAGATTTAAGGTTTTGCTAAAACAATATTATAGAATGATAGAATTATCACAAAATAAACTTAAAAAAGAAGAAAAAAAGAAAGAGGAAGAAAAAGAAAGAAAAGATGTAACTATTCAGCCTGGCACGATTTGCCTATTGGTACTGATTTCATCGAAATAGAGATGTCTGCTCACTAACAATCTAACAATCAAAAAAGCAATCAATAGCAACAATCAAAATAAATGATCCTAATGAAATTTACGTTTCAACTTTTTGTCAAGATTGTTATTGATAGCGTTTTTATCAGGCTGAATAGTTACGAAAAGATTTAATTGAAACTCTTATTATTGTAAGTGGGTTTATTTTTGCTGGATTCTATAATATCCCAACAGCTGCTGCAAAGTCTTTTGTAGGATTATTCCTGTTTATCTTTTTGCTTTCAGCATTGTTTGCGCGATCAGGTTACTTTTTTGTAAAACACCAGGAAATGTTATGGCCTTCACACAGAATAATGTCGCTTTCATTTCCATTACTGATTCTTTCATTTTTCATCTTAAATGAGATGCTTATAGTCGATAATTCATTAATTTGGTTTAGCGTCGTACTGCTTGCATCTATAACACTCACGTATGGTATTCAACTTGCCCTTATTGGTTATGAGGAGGTGAACAAAACAAAAACATGGTCTATTGCTTTCCAGTTTTTTATAATTTTACTGTTTGTGAGCTTTATTGTTAATTTTAATTATCCCATAAACATTGAAAAGATTGCACTGATAATTATTTTTTACATAATTGTCATTGTATATGTAGTCATTAAAAAAAAATCACATTCAATAATAAACACATGAAGGAATTAGTTTCAGCAGTAAAAGACCCAGAAATTCTTATTCCTGCTTTAATAATTGATTTAATTATTGTCAATATAATAGTGCTCTATCTTTTATTTAAATAGATTTAGCACATTACTTTCACTCCGCGAACCAAACATTAACTTATAGAAATAGCATGAATAGTTGGCTGTGGTGACAAATACGCCCTCGCAAAAAGACGCTCTTCAGGGAACTGCATGAAGGTTTAGTATCCCTAAAAATCATGCACATGCCTATCAAAAACGGCACAAATCATAAAGTATCCCTTAAATTTCACTCCTCACTTTTCATTCCATCCTTCAGGAAAAGTGACAAAACCATAAAAAAAGCACTCAAGATAAATACTGCCTGATGACCCAGATTAACAAATAATCCTGCGATAATTGGCATGAATGCGAGTCCTGCGTAAGTGTATGTATTGAAGATTCCCATGGCAAGTCCTTTGTCAAAAGGCATGTGGGATACGGCTATCGGCAATCCGATCATCCCTGTTCCTGAACCTATGCCCAGTAGTGCGAAACCTAAAAATGGGAATTTTGTGGCTATTATCACGCCGGATGCTGCCAGTAGAACTCCTGTGAAAACCATTTTCTTATACTCCAGGTTCATTCTTCCGACAATGATGTTGGTGGCCATGGAACTTGCATAAAGTATGGCGATGGCAATACCAAGTTCTGGTTTACTTAATGTGTCCTTGCTGTATTCTGGATAGAAAGCAAGCATTACTCCTGTTATTCCAAAAAGCAGGAATGCGGTGGCCCATGTACGCAACAATTTTAGATCGAATGTTTTATTGATTATCCTTTTGGCATTTGACACAGGGGTAGTCTTTTTTGTTATTATTTTGCTAGGCTCATTCTTTGTGAATAAGGCAGGTAGGCCAATAGATAATATTAGTGCAGCCATGATGGTGAACAGGATTATTGCGCCCTTTATTGACCATTGTGCTAAAAATCCTGATGATAATACTCCTACAGCAAGACCGGCATTTAGCAGAAAATTGAACTCTCCAATGTAGCGATTCTTTTCTGGGAAGCCGAAAAGTATTGCATATGCAGCAGGGAAAAATGCTCCGCAAGCGATGCCTTCGATAAGTCGGCCAGCGATGAGCAGGTAGATATTTTCAGTAAAAGTAAGTACCAATCCTGCAAAGAAAGTGAGTGCAATTGAAAGCACAATAAACCTTATATATTGATATGCATCCGCCAGCAATCCAAAAGGAATCATGGTGAGCAAAGCTCCAATGAAGTAGCCTGAAAATAATAATGTTGTTATAAGGCTACTATAATTTGTCTGTCCGCTTGAAGATATTTCAGGCAATACCGGAATAACTGAGTTAGATAATGCCATGATGAGAAATACTGTTGAATAGATCAAAAACCGGTTTTTATTCATTAGCTCACCTGTTATAGGAAGGTTCAACTATAAGGTCATAATATTTAGGTTTAGAAGGTTGTAATCCAAGGATTAAGTGCTTGTTGGATATTTTGTTATAAAAATAATCATTGAGTTCTTAATGTATAGTAAAGTATATGCTTTAATCAGACTTTAAAAATAAATTCGAAAATGTGAGTTCAAGCAATTTTGGTGATTTATAAAGCAAATGGTTTGTTATATATATTTAAGTGGGGCATTAAAAAAGACCAACTGTTTAAAAAAATGCATATTGCTTTGAATTTATTAGTTAATTAACAAGATAAATAAACAAAGTATAATTTTTATAAGACTATATTTATATAATATTTACTGGCCACTTTGGTGTACACTAACAGCACTGGTAACTAATATATAAAAATAGGTTAATAAAAATCAGAACTTCCATTGAATATTAGAAAGAGAGCATATTTGTTAATGTCTAATTTATATAATATTTCAAGTGTAATAAATTTTTTTGTTCTGTTGTATTTCATGACAAATCAACCTCACTTTTTTTCATTGAATATATTTTGTTCACAAATCTTTAGTTAAACTATGCTTTGCTCACTGACTTATAGTTAATCACTTTTTATTAGGTAATTTGGTGTTATAAATCTGAAAATAGCAATTTCAAAGACTATATGAATAAGGTGGGAGCAATGTCAGGTATGATTTTCTTGAATCTTTTAGTATAGATAATGGTGATGGTGAAGGTTGGAACTAGTGTATTCATATATACTATGGAATGAACGATTTTAGAAAAACATACCCTTTTTGCCATTTTTGAAAAGTCCTATAGTTGATTCTTATAGACTATAAGAATATTGGTTTTTATGTTTTCGAGCTTTGGGATCAGGAAATACCATTATATTTTTTTAGGATGTTTTCGTTAAATCATTTCTAATAATATTACAATGTACTCAAAAACCCAAGCACTTTTTATATTATTGACGTTAGTTTTAGTTTGGTTTTTTCAACGTCTAACCTATACACTAAACATGTTAAAAACTATTATATAAATATAGCTTAATTTAATTCACTCAGAAAACACACAACTGTGCAAATAAATTATTTGCTATTACTATTAGTTATTATGGGTATAGTATTTATTACAATTCATATGACTTGTTGGGAAACCGGGAAAATCAAGAAAAGTGCTGTTTTTGTTCGTGCATATACGAAAGCAACACTTTAATTAAGCGTATTTTTATAAATACGCGTCAATAATATTTTATTATTATAACACTCCAATAATTAAACGTAACAAAATATTGTTACATGATATCATATAGTAAAGAATATACTAAAACCAAAGAAAATGTGACTAACTATAGTTACATTTGCTTATTTTGGGCAACTGTTATCATTTTCTCTTTTTCCTACTCGATTCTTACTACTTCCTACTTAGGCAAAAATAGCCTTACTGCAAAAACAAAATTATTATGTAATTATATAAATAAAGAAAAAAAATATCTGCACAGGTTAAAACACCCGTTGAGAGATTAAAAAAAGTTACCTGAATTGATTATAGAAAAGAACACCGATAATAATTATCGATGTTCGAGTGGGGTTTGGGGGGTGGTACTGTTTTTTAAACAGTATAGATCATACTAATGAACTACTATTATATTAATGGATATGGTTTGATTACTATCTACATTAAAGGAGTAACTCCCATATCCTCAATCGGGGACATGTTTTGAAATTGAGTGATTCATCGACTAAAACATAATGGTAAGGTTCCAGTGCTCGGACTTCATCTTCCTAAACCTTCACTTATAGACCCGGCAAGGATCAGTAATTCCGTACAGGGTGTTTGAGTCGATGTGAAAGTAATACTTGCACCTGTGAGCAAGAACGTCAAAACTCGGGCCAATAATAGATTATTAAGGGTGGTAATAGCACAGGCTACAACAAACAGCTCAATTTCTAATTTATTCATATTATTTTAGTTGTTATTGATACATTTATAGGTATTTTTATAATATGTACCACGAATATTATTTATTTTAGAATTCTAGCCCAATTAGGTTAATTCACATAATATTGCCCGTCATGCAAATAGAATAATTGTCCTTTTTAGGATAAAAACGCCTTATTTAATAAACTAATTAATTATGTTTTTATATGCAACAACTAAATTATCCTCATTGGGTTAAAACGTCCGTGCATAAAACAAAAATAGTAGCCTAATATGTCTAAAATATTGAATATTTAGTCGGATAAATATTCTTCAATTTAATCAGATGATGGTTTTGTGTTCGAAAAAATCAACGGGAAAAAAGAATAGCGTCACTTGAATAATGTGTGTATTATTTGGTTTAAAAAATAAACGTATATTTTCCTAGAAAAACATTCGTACTGATATTTTCAATTACAGTGTATTGCTTATTATTTTAATAGATTGTAACTATTCAGCCTGATAAAAACGCTATCAATAACAATCTTGACAAAAAGTTGAAACGTAAATTTCATTAGAATCATTTATTTTGATTGTTGCTATTGATTGCTTTTTTGATTGTTAGATTGTTAGTGAGCAGACATCTCTATTTCGATGAAATCAGTACCAATAGGCAAATCGTGCCAGGCTGAATAGTTACAATAGATTTACTATTATTAAGTGTATAAATCATAAACAAAACGAAACAATAGAAAGAACATAGATCTTAAAAAGGAATGCACCAGCATTTAAACTGGTGCTTTATGATACCAATCCTTATGCCTTACCTACCACATCTGTATATTTAGAATGCATTATATTTAAAGACATTGGCATTTATACATACGTATAAAATTTAAAATTTATTTACGTACTTATTCTATAAATAGGAATTATTTAATTGATTATTATTACAATACATATTTTATAAATCAATAGAAACTTTTCAAAAAAGATAACATTAAATGAAATTAGTTCCCTGAAATGGTATTAAATGAGGGTACAAAGTGGTACTAATATGAAATAAGTTATATAATAGGACTGATTTAATTGCCCGTTTCAAGAAACACAAATCTATATTGTTCCCTCATTTATTAATTGTATGCAAATGTTGCTATTTAAATTTGTTGTATCGTTTTAGGATTTTTGATCCGGTTTTTTCTTAGTCCCAAATCTAAGGTGCAACAAAAAACATGCAACTGCCTATATTTTAACAACGGTAACTTAAATAAATTAAGCAGTTGTTTTGATGGATTCTTGATTCGAAACCTCTACAGATGCAAAGTGGGAGTATAATTATAAAAACAGTAGAATTTAATAAATCTTCTTTCTTTTTTGACTACAGTCAGCAGTAATCATTTGCAAATGTTTTAGATTGTTATACTTAAGCAAATATTATGAATAAGTATATGATGAGTTTATGTTCATCACACAACTATCTAACACATAAATTTATGATTAAATATTAATTTGAAGTCCAAACAGATCTTCAAAATCCATATATTTTTTCCTAGCTCTGTAAAGGTATTGACGAACGTATTTTTCACCACGAACCTTTGCGTACATGCTATTTATTTCGGCAGGGGTGAAAACAGCCTTCAACTTTTTATTGTCAATGTCATCAAGAAATTTTAGGTTATTGCTATTTTCAACATCAAAAAATTGAGATATTAACTCCTCATCCTGCCATGTCCAGTCTTTGTCATATGCAATAGCAAATAGTTTATTGCATAAATTACACTTTGCAGCCACTATCATTCCATTTTCATAGGAATGATAACTGATACTGACTACATTTGAATTACAATGACTGCAAACTCCAATAAAATTCGTGTCAAGACTTTGGGGTTCCAGATTGATACTGTCAACCTGCATTACATTTTTTTCAATGTCGTACCTGATATCCATATAGTCACCAAAAAACTGAGATATAAGAGAATGTTTTTATCATATTAGACTTTTTTCTATTTTCGACCTATTAATTAACTTCATGCTATAAAAATTTAGAAACATATATATAGATTAAAATGCATATAAAAGATTGTGCTATATGTGAGGTGAAGTTATGGATTCAATTCGATCAAAAATAAAACGAAGACTACAACGATTTATCGAACTTGATGTAAATGGTCTTCGTAGCTTTATCTTGTCAAAGTTCCTTGACACAAAAGAAATCACTGTTGACGAATTACATACTTCCATTACAAAGAAATATGATATCTCACGCAGTGCAATTGCATCAATGGTAGGGTATATTTACTCAAAAATTGGTGTGCTGAGGTCCCACAAGGAATCCTACAAAACTCCAATAGTCTATTCTTTGAAGGAGGAGTATGTAGATCTTATCAGGAATACGCTGGAATCAAGATCAACAGGTTCAAGCTGCTGATATTCATTTAGACTTGATCTTAAATGTCTATTGTAAAGAATGCTCCACGTACATCTACCACATTAGTTATACGTTCCGATGCAAATGCACGTATAACTCACTCGCGTGACCCTTATTATAATTTAATGCGACGACTCTTTCAGGAAGAAGCAACTGCTGTCAGAGGACAGAAATTCTTGATAATGGTCGAAGAACGCCAGAAAAGTGGCGACCCCATAAAAACAAATGAGTGGCAAAAACTGCTCGAAGAATTAGATATAGGACGTGCTTCTTTTTACTCCATGCGCAACAAACTGCTTGGAGCCGGCTTGATTTCCAATCGTAATGGAGAATACAGGCTTTCAGGACAGTTCAGCAAGGATCTTGTTGACATGGCCAAATGGTGGTGGACTGCAGTTCTGAACGAGAACCCGGAGAGTCTGTGACAACAGTTCAACCGATATCTTAATATGTAACGATTGCAATTAAGGAATGCTTTCAACGAAGCCCGGTAGTGTAGTGGTCAATCATGCAGGACTCTGGATCCCGCAACTTCGGTTCGAATCCGTGCCGGGCTACTAAACTTTTTTTCATATAAAATGTTTTTTTGTACATTTAAAGAATTTCTGAATACTGATGATGTAAAACTTGTACTATTTTACAATGTTTAATCGAGCAGCTCAAACTCTGCAACAACTGGAGCATGGTCAGATTCCGGAAATTTCTTCTCTGTTGAATTGGCAAGCGATTCATCATGCAACAACTCGTTGTGCACTTCAGAATCCCTATATTGTGCCATCATGCCTCTAGAGATTAGAAGATGATCTAACATTTTTCCTTTGCCCCTATGGTAAAGTGAAAAACGAGATGATTCTGGAATACTCAGCTCGCAGGGCATCATGACGCGCTTAGCCAGTTTGCTGTTGCCTGTATCTTCAACCTCGCCCCGGATGGCTTCCAAAGGTACTTCGTCAAGGTCCGCATTGAAATCTCCGCACACTACAATCCATGAATCTTCATCCTCATCGAATAATTTATCTACCAGCATTCGGGTTTCAAGAGCTTGACCCACCCTTTTGGTTGAAGAGATGAAAAAACCCTCTGCCCAGCCAGAAGCGGTCTTCCATGTGTAGTTATTCAGTTTTTGTCCTTCTATGTTGGATGGTATTCGTGATTTCAAGTGAAGGTTGATAACTTCTAAGATTTTGTCACCAATTTTTATCCTGGCATGAAGTATTGGTCGCTCCCAGGTAATTTTTTTCGCTTCTTTTTCTTCTTCATTCGTTTTTGCTGTTACTTGCAGATAATATAGGGCAGGTGCATAATCATGTTTGTACTGGTGATACTCCAGAATGTCATAGCGGCTTAAGATGACCAGGTTGCGCTCATCATATGCCTGTCCATCGGCCTCAGTTTTCGTATACGCTATTTGGTATTCCGCATATTGTGTGCCTTCAATAAGTTCCTGCAGAGCCAGCAGCTGCCGAGGCTGTCCTTCTTGTTCCTGGCCGTTGATCTCTTGCAGACAAAGGATATCTGCATTAATCCTATGCAATTGGGGTCGCATCAAGGCTATACGCTCTTCCAACGTTGGTTTTTTCTTTTCACGATCGTCAAGATTTTCCAGATTGAATGTTGCTATTCGTAGTTTGGTTGGCATGTTATCTCCCCATTAAAAACTAAATATCTTGAGGTGAAATCAGATTTTTGCAGAAACCTTGTTACCACTAACCAAAAAGAGGTGTCATGTCCCCGCTAGCTCCCTCATTTTAAAACTAATATCCTACATCTGTTTTATTCAGGTATTTTTACCCTAGTCACAAATACATTTTATTATGCACACATGTGCTTTTTATTTGATAATATACAACATTAAAATGCATGTACTTAACATATTTAAAATATAGGCATTCAAAAAAATAAATACAACATAAATTCAAATTTTGTGGATGGCTAAATACGCGGGTTTGTAGAATACATCTATTCATACGAAACTTGTCTTTTATTCACGAGACAATCTGATTTTAGTTTTGTTCATCAGACGGCCTTGGGTGAATTTAACTTTAGGATTGATAAGGAGACCCACAGAGACTAAATATTGAGGAATACATGTCGCAACTAAGCCAGTGTTCCTATACTCTTAGATGCACTCCCTGGAATAAAATTAAGACAATAATTGGAATAGTTGCATACTTTGAAGGAAGTTATTATAATGTGCAAAGAATTCCATGATTCATATTATGACTCTGCTACCAGCTAAAATAAATTCAATACATTAATGTATTTTATACTAGGTCTATTGTTATGTTGAATAAAGGACACAATAAAAACGTTATGACCAGTTCGATGAACGATCATGGTATCCTGTAATTTATCAGAGGTGATTTGATGGAAAGAATATACAAATATTATCCGGAAGATTTTGGAGAATTAACTGTAAAAGTTGTACACATGGACCTTCTTTTCGATATGTTTGCCGATCATACAAAGGTAACATCTCATCTCAAAGTACGAACTCTTGACAACCCCATCAATGAACTTGAGCTGAATTGCAAGAAGCTTGAAATTCTATCCGTAAGTTGCATAGAGTATGAGATTGGTTACGAATACAGGGAAAAAGATGATATCCTCTTAATCAAATTCAACCAGTTAGTACCTGAAAACACTGATATTGTGATCAATACCCAGACCATCTGCAGACCTACTAAAAACATACTGGAAGGTCTTTATTATGATGAAACCCCTGCAGGCGCTCCTCCACAACAGATAACCCAATGCCAGCAATGGGGATTCCAGAGAATCGTGCCATGCATAGATGATATGGTAGCGAAATGCACTTACACTACAACCATCATTGCCGATGAGAGGTATACAAATCTCATAAGTAACGGCGATATTATAGAGGCAAGGCACTCGATTGGAAATGGAAGGGATCAGATTGTCTATGACAATTCAATCACCCCCATGGCCCCCTATCTTTTTTTCCTGGGTGTAGGCACCTATGACACATTCAAAAAAGAGTTTGAATACCCGGATGGGCACACCTTTGACCTGGAGTTGCTGGTGCCTCCCGGTTCTGATTCCTTGATTGCCCAAAAAAGTCTTGACGTACTCTACGATTCGATTATGTGGATCCATCTTTTTACAGGTCCTGAACAATATGCTCAATCTGAAGAACGCAGAGAGATTATGGATCTGGTCATGGAAAGGGACCTGCTTAAAAATGGAGGAAAGGGAGCTGATGAACAGAACCAAAAGATTAGAACCATCAGGGATGAACTGAAAAAGGCAGTTGGATTGATACAGACCGGATACAAGTATACGGGCACCGTTTACAGGGAGATAGGGATGCAGAATTCTAATTTTGGTGGTATGGAAAATGTAGGAAATACTACTATTAGCACCAATCGCATAATGCCCTTCCCTCAAATGACTGACAATGCTTTCGAGTATATGATGCGGGTAAAAGTTCATGAATTCTACCATAACCTTAACGGCTCTGAAGTAACCGGAAAAAGTCCATTTGAAATATGGCTTAACGAAGCGGTGACCGTTCATATAGAGAAAATGTATCATGCATATCATTTTGGAGAGGAATATAGCCGTCTTGATGAAGTCCTTGGTTTTCTGGCTCCCGGGGCCGGAACCTTTGCCCTTGACACGGGCGCAGCCTCCATGCCCATCATCCCAGATGGATTCAATGACCCTGATGATCTGATCAGTGCAGTGACCTATGTAAAATCCCCGGAATTTGTACTGATGATAGAGAAACTTATGGGAAAAGCCACATTTGCCAGAGCTCTGAATGTCTATCATGCCAGATATAAACACTCAAATGCCTCAAGCTGGGACTGGATCGAAGTAATGGAAGAGGTTTCAGGGCTTGATTTTAAAGAAATGGCAAAAATATGGCTAAAACAAACACAATTCCCTCTGGTCCATGTAAAATCTTCCTATGATGAAAATGAAAGGACTTTTACATTATTCTTAGAACAGGAAGTTCCAGTAGATGGAAAATTCTGGGAGTTCCCATTCTGTGTAGCTCTGGTAGATAAAGAAGGCAATGATCTTGCCGAAGTCATGGAGCTGATGAAGGGCAAAGAGAAAAAGATTGTTATCAATGATGTAGATAAACCCGCATTTTCATCCTTGAACCGTAGGTATTCTTTCTTTGGAAAAGTAATTCATGATGTGGATATTGATGAGCTGATCTTGCAGACAAAAATGGATCAAGATCTGATAAACAGGTTCATTGCATTCTACAAAATTGTGGATATTGAAAAAATGAAATTAATTGAGGATAGTAATCATGCTACCTCAAAAGAATTCACAGACCTTTATCATGAACTCATTCAGGATTATGACTTAATGAAGGAGGCAGGAGCTCAATTCCTGACAATATTTGAATCCGTGGAAGATGAGATACTTGCACACAGATATTCTTTGTTGTATGAAGTTAAACAAAAACTTTTCAAAGCAATAGCAAGTGGACATGTGGATTCCCTTATGTCACTTTATCAGGTTTACAATAAAAAGGGAAATGAATCTAAAAATGAAAACAAGGATTATGTGAATGAGCAGGTAAATGCGATCAAGGATCGCCAGATAAAGAATACGTGTCTCTCTGTTCTTTCGACTCTCGATACTCCCATAGTGCACGATATGATCAGGGAACAGGTTAAGGCAGCCCAAAATGCCACGGATAAATTAAGTGCTTTCAGTTATTATCTTAACAGTTCGGCTCCTGACAGGATCCAGTTTATGCAAACTTTCCAGAAAGAAGCAGAAAAGAATCCGGTAAGTTGGGAAGCTTTCCTGAGGGTCATAGGAAGTAGTAGCAGAGATGATGTATTTGACATGATAAAACAGGTTGAAAATTCTAATTCTTTCAGGATAGAACAGGCAAATGACCAAAGAGCTCTTTATGGAAGTTTTGCAATGAACAGAAAAAGATCTCTGCAAACCGAACAGGGAAGACAATTGCTTGGAGATATAGTTCTCAAGCTGGCAGAAGTCAATGAATATACTGCCGTAGGCATACTTAACGTCCTTGCAAATATTGATAGGATGGAAGACGAATATCATGTACCTTTGGTGGGAATGCTGATTGGTTTCCTGGACAGGCTTGATCAGGACAATACACCAAGTGTATACAACAGGATCAGGAAGATACTGCTTAATACTCCAAAAGCCGTGGGAAAATATGAAGCAGTTAATGGAAAACTCAATTTGAGTTAAAGCCTGAAATTTATTTCAGGTCTTTTTTATTTTTGATTGTAAAATATTTCACAGAATTTTATTTAGAGTTCTTTCCAATTATTCTTTCAATTTGGTGTATTGTATGAAGGTGGCAATAGCAGACTGCAGGGAATATAGTGGAACTTGTGCCTTGTGGGGTTGTATTCCCAAAAAAGTGTTGGCAGGTGTGGCCAGCATCATTGATGCTCATAACAGAATGCTTGGAAAAGGCACAGGGGACAGCAAAGAAATTATCGATTGGCCTGCACTCATTGATTATAAAAACACTTTTACTGACCCGCACCCTGAACAAGCGGAGGATTGTTTCAAAGCAGCAGGCATAAATACATACCATGGAATTGTGCGGTTTGAAAATGAGCCTACTCTGCAATTTAAGATATTAAAAAAGGGAGCAGTTTCATTGTAAAAATCCCATTTTGTCAAAATTCGTATCTGAGACAATAAAGTAAGTATATATGCATAGCCAATCAAAAAAGCTGATATGTATTCCAGTAATAAATAGTAGAGGGTATCATGGCTATCAGAAAACTTTGTTATATTCTAATAATTATTTTACTGATTGTTTTTTCTGCAGTCTGTTCATGTGGATGTATATCAGATGATAGAGCTACTGTTTTGGAAGATGACAATATCAGTACTCCTGTTATTGTTCTGGAAGATACTAAGTTCAATAATAATCCTTTAGACAAAGAAAATCCGGATAGTGATTTAGTAGATATTGATATTGAGTTAACAACTTACACCTCATCCATTAAAAAAACAGGTATTCTGGAGCTTGGTAATGGGTATTCTTTCAAGGTATTGAATATCGATAAGCAGGAAAAACAGATTATAGTGTCTCTAAGAAAAGATGGAAATGAATATGACACACGAACGATGGTCACAGGTTCTACATATAACATAAAAGATACTAAAAATACAAATGAGGATTTCGATATTCCCTCATTTTAGATCATTAAAGTATTCAAACTCAATTATATCCTCTCATTTTTTATCATTTTGTTTAATTTCTCTTCATTAATCCTTATTTTTAGTATAGCTCCCGCTATCCTAAATTACTCCTTTGGTTTTTAGTGTCCTCAATTGATGCAGATTAAAACAAAAAGCTGTCATCAACATTTTTGCATTCACTCTTTCTACAGTTGTAACAAGAACCTTTCTGGTTTTAAATATTTCTTTTGTCACTGCATACACTCTTTCGCAAGGGACTCTTTTCACACTTATTCTTTCATTTCTGAGGATATCCATTATTCCTAAAGGATGTCCTCTTACAGCTCGTTGCATTGTTGCTGCAAAACCTTTTGCTATTGCTCCAAAATATCCTTTATCTCTATACACCACTTCACCCTTTTCAGACAGATCAACCTGTGAATCGTGAAGTGATGCAGTTGTTGTCTCAAATCTTCTGATTAGTTCATAATCCTTATCAATAATTGTATGAAGTTTGTATCCAAAGTGAGATTTACCATTTTTCTTAGTCCAGGTTCCATCTTTGCTTCTTCTTGTTTTCGCATCTTTTCCTCTGAGTACATCTGCTTTTGCATGTCCTGGATCTGAGTGAATAAAAGTTGCATCCTGGATCATTCCTTTTTTAATCTTCAAACCAAGAGCATCAAGCTGATTCTGCATTTCATCCCACACCGCTTTTTCTTTACCATTGTCGATAATTCTCTTCCTGAATGACCAGACAGTTGTACTGTCTGGTACATATTCAGGAAATCCCAGGAATTTCCTAAAGGATATCCTGTCAATACACTGCTTTTCAAGCTCAGCATCAGAAAGACCATGCCATTGTTGCAGAACAAGCATCTTGAACATTACAATAACATCAGCTTCAGGCCGTCCGCCTGAAGCTGTTCTGTTTATGTACATTGACTCCAGAATAGGGCGAAAAGGCTTCCAATCTACTAAATATTCAATTTCAGCAAGCTTATCTCCGACAGATTGGAGACGCTTATATTCTTCATTTAAGGCAAAATCAGTAAAAGAATCCATAATAGTAAATTTGCTTTGCTATTATTTAAATTTTATTGAATTGTATGAGTATTGATGGTAGTTTATCGAAATCCTCAAATGTCGTATACACAGTTCATGTTGACAGAATACTTGACAATAATTTTGTTGTTGAACTTACATGTGCAATAAAACCTGAAATATCACTGGAAACTGAGACCTATGAAGGAAAAACTAGGATAAATGAAGTCAGGATAAATGAAGATACCATTACAAGAACTTATAGATGGAAATATGAAGATACGGATTTCACTGTGGTTTATGAGTACAACATTCAGGCTTATGACACTTATTCAGAAAGAAGTCGTAACAGAGACTATCCTAACTTTGTGAGTGATCCTTATGACGATGAGCTTATTTCTCAAATTACCATACAGATAGGGAAACTTGCTAACGAGGCAGGTTACACTAACAGCGACATACCATACATTACCATGGCTTTTGTACAGTCACTTCCATACGTTAGCGATAATGCTTCTGCAGGTTATGATGAATACACAAGATTTCCTTTTGAAACATTGTATCATGGCGGTGGGGACTGCGAGGATTCATCAATTCTTCTGGCTGCACTTCTTTCTGATATGGAATATGGGGTCGCACTTATAGAGTTGCCAGGGCATATGGCAGTAGGAGTGAAGGGGGATTCAAGCCTTGAAGGCAGTTATTATGAATATTCCGGTACACGATACTATTATCTTGAGACCACTAATTCCAGATGGGCTGTGGGCGTTATTCCTGAAGAATACTCCGATTCAGAAGCTGTTTTAGTACCCATTCTAGAGGGCTATCCAGAATTGAAGATTGATTTTAGTGGAACTGCTAAAAGCGATGGATTTCTTACTTATGCTAACCTTGAAATAGAGGTTGAGAATGTGGGTTCCTCTGTTGCAGAAGATGTAATTATGGCATTGTTAATTAAACATAGCTAGTTCTTTATTCCTATATTTCATCAAGAGCAAAACGGAGATTTTTAGCATTTCAAGACTTTTAGTATAACACTTTGACTTTCTCCTTAGTCTTGCCAGGAAATGCCTAAATATGCTGTTGTATCCTTCAACAGTATATGTTTCTGCTTTTGATCGAGTATGGATGTTTCTGGGGACTAACTTGGCATATGCCCTCCAATAATCCGTCATTACTTCCCCAACCTCTTTTGTCTTTAACTTTTTCCAGAGTTTTTGTCCTGTTTTTGTTCCTCTGCTGCCAAAAGAGCAATCGATGAATTTCTTCCCATATCTATCAACAGCAATCCATATCCAGCAGTAGTTTTTTTATTCCCAATATAAGTATGCATCTCGTCCAATTCCACAACAGAAATCTCATTTTCACTTTTTAGATCCTCTAATTCACTACCAAATTTTCGAATCCATTTTTGAACAGAAACATGACTAACGCCCAAAAAACGTCCAATTGAACGAAATCCCAACCCCTCCAGATAGAGTTGTAAAGCCTGTCGCTTAACAGATACGGGGCTAGCGGTGGATTTTATATCTACTGAATAGTTGTATCCACAATCATGGCATTTGTAGCGTTGTCGACCATCAATCCTACCGTTCTTCTTATGACTGGAACTCTTACACTTTGGACAATTCATATATAAAAAGAGGCCATCATATTATATAACGATGTTTAATTACCAAAGCCGTAATTATTTATGCTACCCTTGAAAGCACTACTGAAAATATGGTATGGGATGATCTTAAGACCAATACTAAGTCAGATCTGGGTGTAGAAGAAACTGTGACCTATACTGCATCAGATCTACGTGTTCCAGTGGATGAAAAATATCGCGTGGGAATATGGGTATGGGGTTCCAATGCTGAAGCTAAATATGTTCATAGTGACTGGATCATAGTCTAAAAATGATGTATGAACATATAAAAAAATAAAATTACAGGAAAACGATTTACTTTTTCCTCATTCAAAATACGTATGCTTTTAATGGTGGAAATCCGTTGAAAGCCACAGAACTGTAACTCTGTGTGTAAGCACCGGTAGTGAAAATATAGAGATGCTCACCTTCTTTTAAAGTATTGGGGAAGGTATACTTGTGATTTTCGTAGAGGATATCCATACTGTCACATGTCGGTCCCGCAATTATCACTTCCTCTTCATATCCCTTATTTTCGGAGTAAATAGGATATTTTATGCATTCATCAAGGGTTTCAATAAGTCCTCCAAACTTTCCGACATCAAGATACACCCACTTGTACTGGTTGAATTTTGCCTTCTTTGAAACCATGATAACTTCTGTGACGAGTATTCCGGCATCTGCAGTAAGTGAGCGTCCTGGTTCAATAATTATCTCCGGATGTTCATCTCCAAAATCTTCTTTTATAAAACGGAGTATTTCATGGGCATAGGTTCCAAGTTCATTGGCTGGAGAAAAATATTTAGCAGGAAAACCTCCTCCAAGATTTATCATCTTAAGTTTAATGCCTCTCTGGGCTACAGCCTCAAAGAGATATTTGCACTTTGAAAGCGCGTTGTCCCATTGTCCTATATCGCGCTGCTGGGAACCTACATGAAAAGAAAGACCGTAAGGTTCCAGTCCAAGGCCATGAGCTTCAAGTATTAGTTCGTAGATCATATCCGGATGAGCTCCGAATTTACGAGATAGTGGCCAGTCTGCACCATCACTTTCAGTAAGCAGACGGAAAAATACACGAGAACCAGGAGCATTTTGTGCAATTTTCTTCAAATCGCTTTCTGAGTCAGTAACAAAAAGTCTAACACCTTTTTCATATGCATGAGCAATATCCTTTTCTTTTTTAATGGTGTTACCATAGCTTATTTTCTCCGCCTGGACTCCAAGTCTGATGAGCTGGTCTATTTCGTATGTTGTGGCAGCGTCAAAATTAGATCCTTTATTTTTAAGGGCTATAATGACCTCATCAAGAGGATTTGCCTTCATTGCATAATAGATTTTTACAAAAGGCATGTTTCTGATAAGCTCATCGTACATTTGTTCTACTTTAGTCAGATTAACAGTAAGGAAAGGTGTTTCTTTGCCTTTAGAGAATTCCTTTATCTTTCCAAAGTCTTCCTCTGAGATGAAATCACTTAGAGAGAATTTATAATGCTCTTTTCTCATATCGACTCCTTTTTATGATTAAACAAGTACTATTAGGAGCTAGTAAGTTAAATTAACCCATAAAATCATACCATACTAGCTTATTCAAATAAATACTTGATAATGGACTGTTAATAACTAATTAAGTATTTAAAATTGATTTTTCATAGTTATTAATAAGTAATTATATGTTTATAATAAAAAAATCTGACAATAACTGCCCTATAATCTATTTAATTGCTTAAAATGAAGTAATTTCTATTTTAAAGCATAATTAATGGTTATTTATCTAAAATGAGTATGGAAAATCTATATAGAAATGCCGTGTCAATAACTCTAATCAATATGAATATTTAATTTTATGCCAATCAATAGATTCATAATAAATTAAGAATCTGGATTAATGTAGAAATAAAACTAATAAGAAACTCACATTTCTTCAGTAAAGTCCTTAGATATCGGAATCGTAAAGAAGAAAGTACTTCCTTTACCAACTTCACTTTTAACCCAGATATTGCCGCCATGCATTTTGACAAATTTCTTGATTATTGCCAAGCCCAATCCAGTTCCTTTGTATTTGCGTGTGCTTGAGCTGTCAACCTGATAGAATGGGTCGAATATTCTGTTCATATGTTGTTTTGGCATCCCAATACCTGTATCACTAACTGACACCTGTATATAGTGTCTATCTATTTGCAGGGCATTGATTGTTACTGTTCCACCGTTTGGGGTGAATTTCAGCGCGTTGTCTACAAGATTATAAAGGATTTCTTTGACCTTTATACTATCAGCCATTATTTCAGTTTGTTTCAGAACTATATCTACATTAATTGTTATGTTTTTCTTGCCGGATAATATGGACATCATTGAATGAACGCCATTTACAACATCCGTCAAATCAATTTTTTCATAGTTTAGTTCCATTTCACCAAACTCGATCTGAGAAATATCAAGTATATTATTTATCAGATTCAGAAGTAAATGCCCATTCTGATATATGATGTTGATATATTTTATTTGTCTTTCATTAAGATCTCCCAGCATTCCATCTAATAGAACATCTGAATACCCGATAATAGAACTTAAAGGAGTTTTAAGTTCATGACTTGTATTTGCCAGAAATTCACTCTTGCTGCGATTGGCATTATCAGCTATCATTTTAGCTTTAAGAATAGCTTCTTCGGCTTGTTTTCTCTCAGTTATGTCTCGGAAGAACACAAGAGCTCCTGCAGAACCACCATAAGTAACTGGAACAGCAGATACCTCTGCAATGAAAGAACTGCCATCCAGACGAAGACATGTTTCTTCTATTGTTGGAACATTCTTCTTTTCAGCATTCAGACAATGTATCCGTTCTTTGACAGTAGCATGAGAATCAAAATGGAAACGGTCTATAACAGGACTGCCAATCAATTGTTTCTCAGACTCTGCACCTAATATTTTTAATGCTGCAGGATTAAGGTATGTAAACTTCCAATCTGTTTGAACAAAGATAGCTTCAGGTGCATTTTCAACAAGAAAACGGAAACGTGCTTCGCTCTCCTTGAGCTTTTCTTCAATCATTTTACGGTGGGTTATGTCGGTAATGAAACCTTCAAGAGCAATCACATTTTCTTCGTAATCATAGATTCCTTTACCCTGTTCCCACACCCATTTGAGTTTGCCTGAAGAAGTAGTTAAAATATATTCATCCTGGAAAGTTTCTCTTTTGGAAAGGGTTCTTTCCCATTTGTCCCACAGGTAATCCCTGTATTCAGGTTCGATCAGATCATTAAAAGTAATAGTTCTATTTCCGAGAAGATCTTCAGGTTTATATCCAGTTAATTCATAACAACCTTCGGATATAAACCGCATTGTCCAGTCCCGGTCGTAATCACAACGATATGCCATTCCGGGCATATTCGAAAGAAGAACTGACTTGCTTCTCTCACTTTCCTGAAGTGCCTGTTCCAGTTTTTTACGTTCACTTATGTCTCTCAGAAAACAAAATATACTGGGAGTAGAATACCCAAAATAGATAGTGCTTACTTCAATGTACAATACTTTCCCATTTTTCATACGGTGATGAGTTTCAAAAAAGTCTTTGCCGACCTTTTTCGTTCTGTCGATATGGTATATTATCTGGTTCTGATTCATATCTGTTTCCAGGTCATGTATGCTCATGTCAAGCAATTCTACGTATGTGTACCCTATCATTTTGCAATACTTGCCATTTATTTCGAGGATCTTGCCTTCCATATCAATATGTAAGAAACCATCTACCGACATCTCAGTAATTGTACTATAGCGTTGTACGTATTCTACGGTTTCAAGGTCGATATCTGGCATGTTCTGTACATAATAATTTGCTTGTTTTCGGTAATTCAATTCAATACAAGCACGCAGTTGTTCATCAGAGAACGGTTCTATCAGGCAATTAGAAAATGAGATTTCTTCGAAGCACCTGGATTGCGAATCACTGAAGGATGAAGCAATAAGAATAATTGGAATGTTTCCGATTTTCTGAAGACTCTTGTAATCTACATTAGCACAAATCGATTTTGTTCCAAAATGAAGTAGAATAACATCAATTTTTTCATTTTGAACGAAAGTATCCAAATTATCAGAACTCAATGATTTTTCATAAACCGAATAATCATTTGATTTAATTCTTTGTGAAAGCTCCAAATTACCGGATTCTTTCTCAAAAAGTAATAATACTTTTTTTATGTTCGCACCTAAAAAATTTAGGTGCTGAATTACATATAAAGTTAGCGCCTATGACTCAGTATTATATTATTTAACATTTAAAAATCAAGTTATTATAAATTTAAAAGGGTGAATAAGCATCAACTATCATAAACTAGACATAAAAAGAAATGCAATATTAAATGTAGTTATTCAAAGGATTTCAGAATATGAATTTTTACCTGGTAACATCCGGCTTGCTTCTGATAGGATTAAGCCTTCTTCATATAGTTTTTGGAGAAAGGAATTATTTTACAAGTAAAGAAAAACGCTACATAGCAGGTTATGTTCCATATCATCAGATGTCAATTGTATTGTTGTTCCAGGGTTTAGGACTCATTTATTCTGCTTTTTATTTCAATTTCCAGCTTCCACTTTTCATTCTTTCATTGATTATAGGTAATCTGTTTGCTTTTCTAATCATCTGCACAAAAGAAAAACAAATAGGGATGATCAGGACATCTGTTCCCCAATTCATCCTCTTTGGAATTACGATTACCCTTATTGTTCTGGGTCTTTATTAAAATATCCAGTAATCTTATTCAACAAGATATGTCACTTGAACAGACATTGAAGCAGTGAACTCACCTGGTATAATGTACTAGCTTAACTTCGAAATTGCATTAAATGACGCTCCTCTTATTTTCTGACGTTTTCTATACACCAACTTTTCTGCTTCTATTACAAAGAATACAGTACTTGATACCAGTACTATGTTCATCCAGTCAGCAATTTCCAGAGGAGCAGTACGCAGTACATTATTCATCAAAGGACTATAGGTGATGAAAAGTTGCAAAAGGATAACCAGTGACACTCCACCTAACATTACCCTGTTTGAGAACAGACGCCCAATGACATTCTCATAGATGGACTTCGAGCTGAAGAGATAAAATACCTCGAAGAGAACAATGGTATTCAATACTATGGTCTGTCCTTTTGATGTATTTATATTTTGACCATCCATTTCAAAGAAGAATAACAGAAAACTTGCCGTCACCATCAAAAGTGCTACGGTCACTATCCTGCGCTTTATAATTGGAAGTAAGATAGGTTCATCCGGGGAACGAGGTTGCCTTTTCAGTAGGTTTTCTTCTTTTGGCTCAAATACAATAGGAACACCCAGTCCTATGGCTGTAACAGTATTGATCCACAGTATATGAATTGGCAAAAGTGGAGGATTTGTGATCCCGAGCAAAACTGCTGCCATGATAGCAAGACCCTCTGCTGCATTGGTGGGTAGTGTCCAGAGAATGACCTTCTGTATCTTATCATAGACATCCCTTCCTTCCTCGATGGCGTTCACGATGGATGCAAAGTTATCATCTGCAAGTACCATATCGGAGGCTTCCTTGGCAACTTCCGTACCTGACCTGCCCATCGCGATACCGATATCAGCTCTTTTAAGTGCCGGTGCGTCATTGATACCATCCCCCGTTACTGCAACTATATTCCCCTGCTCTTGTAGCAGGCGTACAATACGGGATTTGTTCTCCGGGGATGTGCGTGCAAAAACTGATATATCTTTTAGATTTTCCAACAGATGTTCATCGGACATGCTGTCCAGGTCAGAACCAGATAGTGCCCCTTTAGTTGTGATACCGAGCTGTCCGGCAATGCTATTGGCTGTAAGTACATGATCTCCAGTTATCATAACTACCCTGATACCGGCATTGTTACACTTTTGTATGGCCTCCTTTACTTCGTCTCTGGGAGGATCCATCATTCCCTGTAACCCAAGGAATGTAAGAGTGTTGACATCTTCCACAAACAGCTCTTTTTTATTCTTATCTACGTGCTTGTATGCCATTGCGATAACACGCAAACCACTTGATGCCATTGAGGAAGCTGCTTCAAGTATCTTTCCTGACTGGATCTCAGTTTCCTTCTCTCCATCATACTGTGAATGGCACATGTTGATTATTTTCTCAGGAGAGCCTTTTACATATACAACATTTGAACCCCCGTCTTGCTCGTGTAGAGTGGCCATGAACATTTTTTCAGACTCAAAAGGCAGAGAATCCAATCTGGGAAGATGAAAGCCGGATACTTTCATTGCTGATACGAGCAAAGCACCTTCTGTGGGGTCACCCTGAATGCTGCCTTCATCCTTGATATAAGCATCATTACACAAAGCTCCTGCTTTAAGAGTTTCCAGAAGAGATTGGTATTTCAGAGCATCAATTTGCCTGTTGTTCTGGAAGAACTCGCCTTCAATGGAATACCCATCTCCGGTGACATCAAACAGAGCTTCCATAGTGTAGATTGATGTCACAGTCATCTGATTCATTGTAAGCGTTCCTGTTTTATCGGAACAGATGACCGTTGCCGAACCAAGTGTCTCTACAGAAGGCAGATTCCTTATGATGGAATTCTTGGAAGCCATTGATTTGACACCTATCGCAAGGGAGATAGTGATCAGGGCTGGAAGTCCTTCTGGTATGGCTGCGACAGCCATGCTTACAGTAGCCAGGAATATTTCCAGGTTCTCAAAACCCTGCAATCTGCCTATAATGTATGTAAAAATAGAAACAAAAATAATCACTATGAAGAGTTTTTTTCCAAGGCGGTTAACGGTACGTGTGAGGGGGGTGGAGATGGTCTCGGATTCCCTTATGAGTTCTGATATTTTTCCGATCTCGGTCCTTGAACCAATTGACACAACTACTCCCATACCAACACCTTGTGTGATTAGTGTGGCAGAGAATGCCATATTCTTCTGGTCACCAAGGGCTATATCCTCACCTGCAATATGTGTGGTGTTCTTTTCAGCAGCCAGAGATTCACCGGTAAGGGCTGATTCGTCTATGCGAAGGTTTTTGGTCTGGAACAATCGCAAGTCTGCAGGTACTCTGGAGCCAGCTTCAAGAAGTACCACGTCACCGACGACCAGTTCCCTGCTGGGAATTAACTTGCGCAACCCTTCTCTTATCACAATGGCTTCGGATTGCATCATTTTTGCCAGTGATTCAAGAGCGTGTTCTGCTTTACTTTCCTGAATAAAACCGATGATGGCATTTGCAAAAATGACGCCTGTTATCACAATAGAATCTGCATATTCATCCAGGATAAAGGTTATTATGGCTGCCGCGATCAGTACATAAATAAGAGGATTAGCAAACTGTTTTAAGAATTGATAGACAGGTCCGTGCCTTCTCTTTGTTTCAACTTCATTGTACCCATGTTTTGACAGACGTAATGAAGCTTCATCATTGCTGAGTCCTTCTTTATTTGTTTCCAGAAGACTGAAAGTTTCATCTCCAGTGGCGCGATACCAGCTAACATCCCCATCCATAAAAAGAAATAGTCTTTCCCTGATTAAATTGTTTTGTGAGATAAAATTTTTATTCGATATATTATAATAGCACCATTATAAATTACCCACGTGGAGGCTTTATATGAAAAAAATAAGTAACTATTCAGCCTGACTGTTTTAATGATGCAAAAAACAATATACTATGGCTTCATTCTATGTGTTAAAAAATATTCAGTAAAATATCATAAAAAACGTCTATCAATCTGAGGGGATTTGTATAGACCGCGAAGAAATACTTGCAGTTTATGAAGCTGGTCCAGAAGCAGTAGTAGAACTTGTAACTCGATTACTTGGGATAATTGAACATCAATCTCTCCAAATTGCACAACTTGAAGAGCGTGTCAGGCATTTGGAAGAAATGCTTGAAAAGAATAGTCGCAACAGTAGCAAACCACCTTCTACTGATTCTTATGCACGGAATAAACCAACCGTTAAAAGTCAAAGAAAAAAGACCAATAAGCATGTAGGTGGTCAAAACGGTCATCCTGGTACTACATTAAGAATAAATGATGATCCGGATGAAGTTATTGTTCATCCTGTTAATCAATGCGTCAATTGTGGGAGATCGTTAGCTTCTGTTCCCTCTGACTATGAAAGAAGACAGGTCTTTGACATTCCTCCTATAACTATCAATTGCATTGAACATCGTTGCGAGATTAAAACATGTCCCAAATGTTCTCATGTAAACAAAGCTCTTTTTCCAGATGGTGTAACTCAGCCGACTCAATACGGTCATCGAGTTAAGTCATTTGCAGTTTATTTGCACACTTACCAATTACTTCCTTATCAGCGTGTTACCAAGTTGTTCTCTGATATTTTGGGATGCAAGATAAGTCCTGCTACTTTGGTGAACACGGAACGTAGTTGTTTTGAGAAGCTTGGAGCTTTTGAAAATACAGTGAAACATCTCCTGAAAGAATCTCCTGTCATCAATCTGGATGAAACAGGAATGAGAATAAATGCAGTTCGTAATTGGCTTCATGTGGCAGGTACAGACAAACTGACCTATTATTTTGCACATCGCAAAAGGGGCTCAGAAGCAATGGATGCTATGGGCATATTACCAGGTTACACTGGTGTTGCAACACATGATTTTTGGAAACCGTACAACAAATATGAATGTCAACATTCATTATGTAATGCACATTTATTACGAGAGTTAACTGGAGCTTCCGAAAACAGGGATCAACAGTGGCCAAAGATAATGAGTGATCTCTTGATATGCATTAAACATCATGTTGATAATGATCTTTTAGATACTGAGCTAATTCAAAGGTTCAGTGAGGATTATGATCACATAACTTGTTTAGGAGTGAATGAAAATCCTCCTGATCCGGAATCAAATGTGCGGTCTAAAAAACGAGGACGTAAGAAGCAGACCACGGTAAAGAATTTGCTGGATAGGTTTATTGGCCATAAAGAGGATATCTTGCGATTTATGTACGACCAAAACGTTCCGTTTGATAACAATCAGGCTGAAAGAGAGATCAGAATGACGAAAGTACAGCAGAAGATATCAGGTACTTTCCGCAGTGAACAGGGTGCAAAAAATTTCTGCCGTATAAGAGGATACGTGTCTACTGTTAATAAGAATTCTGAATCTGTTATCGATGCAATTAGTGCAATATTTTATGGCAATTCATTTGTTCCAAAGTTGCAGAATTGATCGTGGATGAAGAAATCAGCTTGGTGGAAGTGAGCTAGGCTGAATAGTTACAAAAATAATTACAATCGTATTGGTTATTATGCTAGCTGTTATTACATTATCCGGTAATATCATGGCAAATGCAATGGGTGATGAAAACTGCAGCGACCATAGTGCAGATAATACTCAACCAGGTACAGGTGATATTGGACCTGGTGAATCAAATGAAAACATTTCTCCAGCAGAAGATTGAACGAGAAATAAAGATAGCTGATATTTTTGGTTTTTTTTAGTTTGGTATGTCGAATTAATTACGAAGTTCACAGACCAAATAAACAATTTTTTCAAATTCATTACAATCCGAGTTGCATTCTGAAGACTTTTACGACTTCAAAATGTTCCTTTTCTGCCAAAAACTAAAATAGATTGCAGACTGTATTTCCTTTATGAGTTCGATTTATGATGATCTGGTCAAGTCGCTTAACTCCAAACAGGAAGCATATGTAAATATGGAATTGCCGGACCCAACCAACGGGGAATATCTCCTAAGTGTTTTTCATCTGGTTCCGGGAGGCAAATTCAATGTTTTGCAGGCAGCTGCGGAGGTTGCAGCTGAATCATCTACTGGTACGAACTTTAAAGTCAACACGGAAACTCCTTTTTCCAGGACAATGAATGCTCTGGTCTATCAGCTTGATCTGGAAAGGGAACTTGTCTGGATAGCATATCCCTGGAGGCTTTTTGACAGGGGAGGTAATGTCCAGAACATCCTGACCTATATTGTAGGCAATATACTTGGTATGAAGGAAGTAGCTGCACTGAAACTGCTGGATGTGTGGTTCCCGCCATCGATGCTTGAGCAATATGACGGTCCCAGCTATACTGTTGATGACATGAGAGAGTATCTTAACGTTTATGACAGGCCAATTCTTGGAACCATCGTAAAACCAAAGATGGGGCTTACTTCTGCAGAGTACGCCGAGGTTTGCTATGATTTCTGGGCAGGTGGCGGAGATTTTGTCAAGAACGATGAGCCACAGGCAAACCAGGATTTCTGTCCCTACGAGAAAATGGTAATGCACGTGAAGGAAGCCATGGACAAGGCTGTCAGGGAAACCGGGCATAAAAAGGTTCACTCGTTTAATGTTTCAGCTCCTGATTTTGATACCATGATCGAAAGATGTGAGATGATAATCAATGCAGGATTCGAACCCGGTAGTTATGCATTTCTCATTGACGGAATAACAGCCGGCTGGATGGCCGTGCAGACGCTAAGAAGAAGATATCCGGATGTTTTCATACATTTCCACAGGGCAGGCCATGGTGGTTTTACCAGACCGGAAAATCCTATAGGATTCTCAGTACTTGTCCTGTCTAAGTTTGCAAGGATTGCAGGTGCTTCAGGGATACATACCGGTACCGCCGGTGTAGGCAAGATGAAAGGTAGTCCTGCAGAGGACGTTGTAGCTGCACACGGAATCCAGTATCTGAGCTCAAAAGGGCACTTTTTTAACCAGAGCTGGACAAAGATCCCGGAGACTGACAAGGATGCAATAAGTCTTGTGAATGAGGACATGGCTCATCATGTGATTCTGGAAGAGGATAGCTGGAGAGGTATGAAGAAATGCTGTCCTATAGTCTCAGGAGGACTCAATCCAGTAAGGCTGAAACCTTTTATCGATATTATGGGAAATGTGGATTTCATAACGACAATGGGTTCAGGGGTACATGCTCACCCTGCCGGAACCCAGGCAGGTGCAAGGGCACTGGTACAGGCATGTGATGCCTATCTTAAGAATATAGACATCAAGGAATATGCAAAGGATCATAAGGAACTGGCAGAAGCGATCGAATATTTCACAAAGGCATCAAAAGATGCCATGTGATCCTTTTGAAAGTAAATTAAAATAATTACCCAAAAGGATAATCGGGATGAAACTAAGGGATCTTGTGGACTGGAATATTTACTGGCTTCTTTTTATGCTGGGTGAATTTTCCTTGTTTGCAGCCCTTCCATATTCTATCTCGATATCAGGTGATGCAATATATGATGTGGCAGTATCACTGCCTAATATTCTTGCTGCTCAATTTACCCGATCGACTGTATTCTTTATAGTCTCTATCTTCATAGGCTTGTATCTTGGTAAAAAGATAGGCCTGGAAACACCATTGCTCACTTCAATATTTGAAGGCAAAGGTCTGCCAGAAAATTTTGCATCCACTGCAAAATTATCAATTTTCTTTGGTATCCTTGCATCGATCATTATTTTTATCCTGGACCGTTTCGTTCTTTCAATGTTTGGTGAACCTCTGCTGGTCCTTTTGACAACCCCTCCTTTGTGGCAGCGTTTGCTGTACACTTTCTATGCAGGGATTGTTGAAGAGCTTGTGCTGAGGTTTTTCCTTTTGACATTACTTATGTGGATATCATGGAAAATAAAAAAGACATCTGATGGTCTTCCAACTAATATGGGTGCCTGGATAGCAATACTTCTAGTCAGTTTTATTTACGGCCTGGGTCATCTGGTCACGTCTGTTTCAACAGATCTAGACCATTTTCTGGCCCTTCAAATTATTGTATTGAATGGAATTGCCGGGATAATATTTGGTTGGTTGTATTGGAAAAAAGGAATTGAAGCAGCAATTATTGCAAACCTGACTGCTACTTTTATGATATTAGTAGTTCTTGGTTCATTGTTCTAAGTTAGAAAAATACACAGATGGTATTTGCAGTGTAGACAATAACCCCGTCCCTTAAAGGAACAAATTTCCCCACTGCTCATACTCTAAATAATTGTGATGACTGAAGCATGAACGTAACAAACCTGATGTGTGTGTGGGAGTAATGTGGAACAGATTTGTTAGTGTTCGTATATCTTTATTCGTTTTTAGCTTCAGTCATTTTAATCAAGTCCATATCGTACCACCGAATGGCTATACAGTCGGTCTGAGTCTTCAGCCCTTGTGACTGCAATTCCTACTACATTTCACAACTATATAAATATATCTATACTTAAATATATAATGAGCATGATGATGATGAGGTAAGCCCAACGATCTTAATTGTTTCAGCAATTAGCCAGAACAGAATCCATATACTCTGTCAAATGAATGCGGAGCTTATCCATTTCATCATTCTGTGGCAGGGTGGCTATCATTTTGTCGATGTAGCCTCTTTTCCTGACAAGTCTGACGGTTTCTACGAAATTCAGATCAAATAACCATGCAAGACGTGTGAGATTCATATCATTACATGTTTTGACCTTCTTGACACTTGCAACCTTGTTATTGAATATATCTTCCAGCAGGTCACGGTTATATTCAGAAGTATCAGGAAACCCAAGGTAAAGTGCGGGATTTGGAGATGTATCTTTTATAGTATAGTAATCTGTCAAGACTTTGTAGATATCCAGCTTGTCTGCGTCCCTGATGAGTTTAGAATGAAAAAGAGTTCTCTTATCGAGTTTATCTGGTATCCGGAGAAGATTATGACTCGTAATGGCTGTGAGAATTATTCTCTGTTCTTCCAGAGGCAGATCTGACAGAACTCCTTCTGTCTGCAATATCTTTACTCCCAGGAGAGCATGGTTCTCAGATTCAGAATCCTTGAAGGTTCTGTATTTCCTGATCTGTTCAAAACGGCCAATATCATGAAGCAGAGCAATAGTCTTTACGAGATAATACTCTTCATTACCCAGATATTCTGATTTTGCAATGAGGGAAGCATTTTCACATACCCTTATACTATGCTCTTCTTTGAGCCTTATATTCTCTTGAATAAAAGCATCACCTGAATAAAAGGACTGAACATAACGATTAAACCATTCTCTGAATTTGAGGAAATCTTTTTCTTTCATTAGCAGGCACAAATGAGTTTAAAATCCGATCACTAATTTATGCTTCTACAATTTTTATCTTGAAAGTCAATGCTTTACCAGCAAGTGGATGATTCAGGTCAAAAGTAACTTCGTCATCTGTCAGGTTAATTATTTTTGCAGGCATCTGTTGTCCATGTGGATTTTGTACAAGGAATATTTTTCCAACTTCCATATCCATACTTGTCTGGACAAGGTCTCTGGATACAGTATCAGTAAGTGTATCCTTATATTCACCATATGCTTCTGCAGGTTCAAGTCTGAATTCTTTTTCCTCACCCACTTCCATATTTTTTACAGCATCATCGAAACCTTTTATGACTTTCCCGGAACCTACTGTGAACTCCAGTGCTTGTCCATGATTTTCCGATGAATCAAAAACTGAACCATCATCAAGTGTGCCTGTATAATCTATCTTTATAGTATCTCCGTCTTTTATTACCAATTTATCAACTCGCTTTATGCATTCGAGGTGGCCTACTTTATTTAGTTATTTTGGTGACGGACTTACAGGTTTAATTCAATTTTTTCTCTTTTATTATAAAGAAAAATAAAAGAGACCTTTTGCCTCTTTTTATCTATATTCTATCATGCCAGCACACATTCATCTTCAACAAACACGTAGTACCCTTCATACATGCTCATGTTGAAGACATCTGTGCCTACCTGATTACCTCCAATGATACCTTCTTCATTGTTGTAGCCAATATATGCATGCTTTTTTTCTGCTGGTATCCACGGACCTCTTATCTCGGTGTAAAGATTATCTATGGTAATGAGAGCATATTCAGCAGGTAGTTCTACCTTTGCCGTGTGACCAATTGCATTCCAGCCAGAATATAAGGTTAAAGATGGTGGTCCTGCTGGTATCTTTGGTTTGAGGTATGTCTCATCCACAACAGCAGATTCCGACATATTGTTATGTACCCAGTACCCTTTAAGCGGTTCAAATTCAACAGGTATTATCATCATACCAGAATTTGCATCGTTATAGAACACAATATCTATCTCATCGTCGCTGAACTTCCTTAGCACATCATCAATAGAGGGTTCATCCAGATTCTCCGGGAACGATATCAGGTTCCAGCCGGGTTGCAGAGTGATACCTGTAATGTCAGTTTCCTCATCATCGACAGGAATCTCATCTCCCGGTTCCTCATCTGGTTCCCCATCTATTGGGTCTGTGGCATTTGCTATCTGAATTACAGTATTGAAAACTACAGTATCTGGTATTGCAGTATTATTCTCATCTCTAAACACGACATTTTCCAGATCAAGGCTGTATGTTCCCTCAGATGCATTTTCAGTCACCTCAAAACCAATGGTAAGAAGATTGCCTGATATTGGTTCATTGATTGTTTCTATTACATTGATCCCATAGATAACTGAAGCTATTGCATTGTTACCACCAATTCCGATTCCTGCCGTTGTACTATTACCGAGCAGATTTTCATTTGTAATACCTGTGATATTGATGGCTGATGGGTCATAGTTCAACTGAAGATTGATACTGTCTAGTGGGTAGCCATTTGAGATCACTTTGATAGTAGCCTGGAAATTTTGTCCCGGCTTAAAAGGACCTGTTTCAGAAACCACTTTAGCCATGCTGAATGGAGTATCTGCATTATAGATCTCTACTGATCTGTATGCATCACTTGTACCGCTGCCATCTGCCATAAGCACACGAAGCAGGTATGTACCATCCAGGAACTCATTAGAAAGGAATGTAATATTCCATCCATCATTTCCGTTGTTGTCAGTTCCAAGGCCCCTCCATACTTTTCCATCATTAACCAGACCATCACCATTGATGTCCGCATAAATTCTGAAAGCTGTTGAAACTACATCTTCATCTCCTGACAGGTCCACAGCTTCAATATTCTGTATGCCTGAGATGATATCACTCTCATTTGGTGATATTATGCCAACTATTGGCATCACGTTCGACGCATTCGAGATTCTGAAAGTAGTATTACTGACCATCACATTCGGCATGGTGGTAGTATTTTCATCTTTAAGCAGAACATTTTCCAGTTCAAGACCGTATACACCATCAGTTGCATTCTCCTTTACACCAAAACCAATAGTGAGGACATCTCCTGATACTGGTACAGGACTGGATGCAGTAGTATTGACTTTATAAGTTAGCAAGCCATCACCTTTATCTCCGCTTCCGGGCACTATCAGCGTATGTTCTCCGAAAATCCCATCATCTATAATATTGGTAACAATAACAGCCGAAGGGTCATAGTTTAATTGAAGAGCAATGTCATTCAGTGCGTAGCTAACGGAATTTACCCTTACCGTGGTGTAGAACTCTTCACCCGGCATAAAAGGACCTGTATCAGTAACGATCCTTACAGTGGGTACGGTAAGTTCACTTGAATTTAAGATTGATACCTGGCCATCATTGACAATGGTTGGTATAGCAGCAACATTTTCGTCTGTAAGTTTTACATCATACAGATTAAGAGCATATACACCAGTCGTTGCTTCATCTTTAACCTGGAAGTTAAGTATAAGCAGGGTACCGCTTCTTGGAACTATTGTTTCACGATCCCTGGATGCAAGGTCGAATAGATATGTTCCGGATGAGGGACGTGACATGATCAGGACGTCAGATCCAAGCAGGTCTTCATAGTTTTCACTGTTCAGTTCAAGTGAAGCGTTGTCATAATCAATAGCTAATTTGATACCTCTCAAATTATCCTCTTCACAATCTACTTCCACTGCCACCTGAAAAGTATCTCCAGGTTCAAGATGGCCCGATAAAGGTATTAAAGACGGTTCTATTGAGACGTTTGCTCTTGGATCACTAACACTTATGTAATTATTCACGGTCTTTGTATCACTACTGTTCATATTGCCTGCAGTAAGTGTGACATTGTAAGAGCCAATCGATGTGTATGTATGCACAGGGTTCCTGGTGGTATAATCTGCGATGTTATCACCGTCAACATCCCATTCCCAGGAATCAGTATTTGTAGAAAGGTCAGTGAACTGAACTGTTAATGGTGGGATGCCAAATGTAGTATTTGCAGTGAAATCACAGATTGGAATTATTGGTTCAAATTGTTTCAATGAAAGCGGTAGATGATCGATATTATTAACATTAAGTTCATAGACCATGTCACATATTCCATTTCCATCTGTATCATTGCAGGTCTGGCTAAAACCTTCACCATCTGGTGTTGCCCAGAAGTTCCCACCGATGAATGCACCTCCAATAATGTTTGATCCTTCTGTTTTGGTGACATTCCAAATATTCTCGGACTCAAATATCTCGATATTTTGTACATTGCTGAAGTAGTTATTATATATAGTGTTCTCTTGGGATGTATCAAGATATATGCCATACTCATTTTTTGATATATTGTTGTCATTTAGAATATTGCCATTTGACATGAATAGAGCAATACCATCATAATTATTTGATACATTGTTATTTGCTAGCCAGCTATTTATTGATCCTTCAAAAAGAATGCCCACTTCATTATTTGAAACAAAGTTGTTAAGTAAGGTATTATTGTTGGATACACTCAATAGAATGCCACATATATTGTTTGATAGAACGTTGTTGGCAATATTACAATTTTCAACCTCATTAAGGTGTATTCCAGCGAATGGCCAAAACAACTCGTCGTTTGCACCAGTTACGTTGAAGCCACTGATAGTTACATTGTCTGCAGCTACATGAAAAACACTTTGATTAGAGTTTTGAGCATAGACAGCAGTATAATTTAGATCCCCTGATTCAGATATGATTGTTAACTCCTTATCTACAAACACATTTTCCACATAAGTTCCCGAAAAAACAATAATTGTATCTCCATTGTTTGCATTATAAGTAGCTTCAGTTATCGTTGTATAGTCTGCCGTACCATCCTCGTTTACGTAGATTGTTCTTGGTTCTATTGGTTCTGTAGATTCATTGATCAGATAAAATTCCAAATATTCAATGGAACTGTTAACTTTGAACTTCAGTCCTTCAGCTATTCCCTGAACTGAATCAGGTACTAAATTCATTGGTTCGTAATTCACCATCGAAAGTGAGTCACTAACACTATCAACTTCCAAAATCGCAAACTCATCACTTGTTTCAATCTCGTAGACGTTCTGGAAATCAATTAACCAGAAACCTTCAACAACTACATAGTTGTCAACCTGAGATATCTCAGTAATAAGTGCTCTGAATACAATCACATCATCCTGGTCTCCGACATCTGTATCATAGTCCCAGGTTGCATCTCCAGCCGTTATATCGATAACTTCATATTCTACTAATACTCCATCCCTGGACAATTCCATCCATGCCTTGTTACCCACAACATCGATCTGCTTTACAGCGAGTGCATAGCCATTTGGAAGTTCCAGTAAGTCACCGGTTTCTAGGTTGTACGTGTCATTGGAGTCAACGAGTAACTTGACCAGTTCACCTGCATCATAGTCAGAAAGTGGAACGTATTCTTCTGTAAAGAGTCCGATGACTGGGAAAGTGCCTTTGTTTATGCCCGTATTCTCATCAGCGAAGTCTGCCTGATAATCTGCCTGAACAATGCTTGTATGGTATCTGAGGCCATCTTCTTCGATTGTTCTTCCCGATACAAAGTCTCCTCCGTATATACGCAGTTGTTCATCAAAAATAAATTCTGCAAAATTGCTAGCATTCATTTCAAGAAAGTCTGAATTTTCAGATCCGACAATAGTATCAAGATCAGGACCATCGTATATTGGTCCGGTTGATGATGCAGATACTGTTATACAAGCCATTGTCACTATTAAAATAAAAGACAAAACGATTTTAGTTACGAAATTATTTATAATCCTCATCTATCTATCCCCAGCTATAACACTTTACACTGTCAAATAAGAAAACAACACCGTTTTCTAATATTTTTAACCAACACAATATTATTTCTAAATGTACTTATTGGGGTGCTTTAAAATATTACTTTTGAAACAATGTTTCTGAGGATTGATTCTCTGTAACTTATCGATAAGCATCCTTGTAAAGGATGCTTACGTCTCATGTTATTGTTTTCTTTTGAGAAGAAGAATCGTAAACAGACCCAATACACCTGCTGTTATCAAAGGTACAGCGGTGGGTACTGCTTCAGGCTGTGCCAGTGAACCCATATCACTGACCAGGTATTCCCAGAAAGCATTTCCCTCCTCTATCGTGTCATTGTACTGGATAGATGCACTTTCCTTCTGGAAGGACATGAAATCTACAAATCCACCGTTCTCAATAGGGGTTATGTAGTTAAAGACAGCTACATTATCGGCATCCATTGTTACTGTCAGATCAGATGTAGATAATCTGGTACTACGTGGTCTCATCCTGTTATATTGATCTTCATTTATCCAGTTATTTTCATCGATCTTTATCTCATCATCAAAATATTCAGAGATTACTTTCCCAGTGTATCTGTCCATCAGTATCAGATGTTTATATGAATATTCATCGTAATAATCTCCTTTGATGTCCCGGACACCGTAAAAAACTGTCTGATAGTTGTCTGTTGTGACCTCGGACCAGCTCCAACCATGCATCTCCATTGGCCATGTTAATTCTGTGGTAGTCATTGAGAGCATGTGGTCCATGTATCCTTCTCCCTGTACCACCGTGTACTTCTTACCATCCAGAACTATTGAGCCAGTCAGGTTTCCGTAAGCGTGTTCATACGCAACGAATCTGAGTGGTCCATCGGCCTGGTCCACGGTCCTGTCAGCATCTGTCTGGAAAAACAGATCCATTTGCATCTCTTCACAGGTATAATTCAACTCATATCCCTGAGAGTGTGAACCATTGTAACTCTTCATCCCATCAGGGAACGTGTAATCCACGTAAGGTGTGTGTATTGCCACATAATCGTTAAGAAGCACTCGTGGGATATAGGTATCCTTTTTGTTGAAAAATGCAGTATCATTATCGTAGTAGAGACCGTAGAAGGTAAGCATATAGGAAAGTTGTGTCCCGTCAGGAGCTACTATCATGGGTGCTTCCTGATGTGTCAGAACAACGAAGAATCCTAAATTTCTTTCCTCTCCATCATCTGCCACAAGTTTAGTATCACCATTCAGATACCACCATTCAGCCATCATGTTTGTATCAAAGTCGGTATCCAGGTATCCTCCCTCAGTGTAGTCTGCCTCAGTCCCCTGCAGCAAAGCCACTTTATCAGATGCTGTGATTGCTGCCGCTGTCCCGGCAAGCATTATAAGCAGAATAGACAGCATCCCAAAACGAATTATCAAATCTTGTTCTATTTTCGTTTGAATCCCCCACAGATTGTTCGAAATAAATAATGCTTTGAATAGAGTATATTATATTTAGCCGTAAAAAATAATAAATGTATGGAAACTGTAATTCTAAACATTGTTTTTAATCACATGGACTGTGAGGATTTCAATAATCGAATATAGTTCATCAGGATTTTTTCATGCATTCCCTATGAATAATTATTTTTACTTTAGAAATAAAACTATCAGTTGTTAGGTTAAAGAATAGTTCCTCAAAAAAACTTCAGAGGATTTCGATATTCCCTCATTTTAGATCATTAAAGTATTCAAACTCAATTATATCCTCTCATTTTTTATCATTTTGTTTATTTCTCTTCATTAATCCTTATTTTTAGTATAGCTCCCGCTATCCTAAATTACTCCTTTGGTTTTTAGTGTCCTCAATTGATGCAGATTAAAACAAAAAGCTGTCATCAACATTTTTGCATTCACTCTTTCTACAGTTGTAACAAGAACCTTTCTGGTTTTAAATATTTCTTTTGTCACTGCATACACTCTTTCGCAAGGGACTCTTTTCACACTTATTCTTTCATTTCTGAGGATATCCATTATTCCTAAAGGATGTCCTCTTACAGCTCGTTGCATTGTTGCTGCAAAACCTTTTGCTATTGCTCCAAAATATCCTTTATCTCTATACACCACTTCACCCTTTTCAGACAGATCAACCTGTGAATCGTGAAGTGATGCAGTTGTTGTCTCAAATCTTCTGATTAGTTCATAATCCTTATCAATAATTGTATGAAGTTTGTATCCAAAGTGAGATTTACCATTTTTCTTAGTCCAGGTTCCATCTTTGCTTCTTCTTGTTTTCGCATCTTTTCCTCTGAGTACATCTGCTTTTGCATGTCCTGGATCTGAGTGAATAAAAGTTGCATCCTGGATCATTCCTTTTTTAATCTTCAAACCAAGAGCATCAAGCTGATTCTGCATTTCATCCCACACCGCTTTTTCTTTACCATTGTCGATAATTCTCTTCCTGAATGACCAGACAGTTGTACTGTCTGGTACATATTCAGGAAATCCCAGGAATTTCCTAAAGGATATCCTGTCAATACACTGCTTTTCAAGCTCAGCATCAGAAAGACCATGCCATTGTTGCAGAACAAGCATCTTGAACATTACAATAACATCAGCTTCAGGCCGTCCGCCTGAAGCTGTTCTGTTTATGTACATTGACTCCAGAATAGGGCGAAAAGGCTTCCAATCTACTAAATATTCAATTTCAGCAAGCTTATCTCCGACAGATTGGAGACGCTTATATTCTTCATTTAAGGCAAAATCAGTAAAAGAATCCATAATAGTAAATTTGCTTTGCTATTATTTAAATTTTATTGAATTGTATGAGTATTGATGGTAGTTTCTCGAAATCCTCTTCAATATAATTGATTATGTCATTAAAGAAAAATTGTAACTATTCAGCCTGATAAAAACGCTATCAATAACAATCTTGACAAAAAGTTGAAACGTAAATTTCATTAGGATCATTTATTTTGATTGTTGCTATTGATTGCTTTTTTGATTGTTAGATTGTTAGTGAGCAGACATCTCTATTTCGATGAAATCAGTACCAATAGGCAAATCGTGCCAGGCTGAATAGTTACGTTTTGCAAAGCAATTTGAATGAATTTATTTAGCAGTAATTTTAGTATATAATTAAATTTATGGTCGGAAACAGTTGCATTCTTCATTTTACCCTGTAATTGCTTTCCTTTTTATCGTAACTATTCCCAGATAACCATCAACAGTTAGCACATCACCGTTTTTGATTATCTTTGTTGCATCGGGTATCCCTGTGACACAGGGAATTCCGTATTCCCGTGCAATGATGGCGCCATGTATAAGCATGCCTCCTCTGCGTTCAACGATACCGCTTACAAGAGGAACCACAAATGTCATACCGGGCTCAATTGCATCACATACCATTATCTCCCCGAATTTGATATCAAAAAGCTCCTCGTTTTTTGTTACCACCCGTGCTGTACCGGTTACAAAACCTTCTCCTGCAGGCTGCCCTTGAATCTGCCTTTGATGTGCTTTTTTTACTAAAATCTCTTCTTTTATTATCGTTTTTTTTACAGGGACATAATTGTCGTCATTGAGCGCTTTTAATAGTTCTTTTTCCTCGATATCATCATTAATATCAAAATATTCGAACCTGCTTTTTATTCTGGTTGCGACCCTTTTCTTTGCCTCATTCAAAGCTACAATGTACTGGTCCTCTATCTTTCCAAGATAGATGTTGTCATCATCCCTTAGACGATAACTGGCACGTGCAATGTCAAGTAATTCTTCTGCAAATTCCCTGTCGGTTTCAGAAAAAGCAGAAATAAAGCGTCCTTCCAGGCCACTGGCATTTCTTTTAACAGGCATTTCCTTTTCAGGGTTGGAAGCAAGCTCTACAATAAGCCTTAACAGCTCTTCCTGATTTTTAAAAATACCAGAATGTCCGAAATTCCTAAAAAAATCCTCTATTTTTTCCCTGAAATCTCCTTCAACAACATTATCTTTTGCCTTTTTCATAAGTGAAGCATCGTTTCGCAGCATATCTGCCAGTTGATTGAGTTCTTCATTTCTTTTGATGCTCAACAGTTCGGTACCTGAAAGCAGGTCCATGAACTCATACGGATTTGAAGGTTTTAAAATATCATTATAAACCTGGCCGAACAGCCTCATTCCGTGAGCAAAAGGGATGAATTCTTCTTTGTATTTTTTATTCCATCCATTATACAGTTCTTTTCTTCGAGTTATTTCCCTGGCAAGTTCTTTATCACTCAGGATTCCAACTTCAATTGATTTCAGGGCTTTTGCATCACTTATCATTTCAGGTATCAGTTCACTCTCCACTCTTTCGCGAAGATCCTGTAAGTTGTCAATTGTTTTCCTGAGAGAAAGATACCAGAGTTTTTCATCTTTTTCTGATGTTGTTATTGGTCTTGACTGAAGTACATATATTTCACCATTCTTTTTCGTCCATTCGATATCCTGTGGATTACCAAAATTGCTTTCCATAATCAAAGCTATCTCATGCAGTTCATGAACATCATTTTCTCCAAGAGGAGGAGTTTTTGATATAGCAGGAGAAGTCTTTTCAAGAGCAGTGCCAGTATTTCTCAAAACGGTCATTTTTTCACGACTTGATGGATCGACATGCTGGATTATGACAGCATTTTCCCTGTCAATTATCCACCTGTCAGGTTCTACATTACCATCCACGAGTCCCTTGTTCAGACCATGGACTGCTTCAATGATCATCTGGTCACTTTTCTCCGGATCACTGCTGAAAATGACGCCTGATACCTTACTATCTATGAGTTCCTGGATCATCACCGACATGCTACTGTTCTTAATGTTAAGACCCAGTTCTTCCCTGTACAACAGAGCTGCATCTGACCACAGGGAAGCCCATACGAGCCTTATGTGTTCCATTATGGAATCCAGTCCCTTTACATTCACATAGGATTCATGCAAACCAGCAAAGGATGTTTTTGCAGAGTCCTCCCCGATGGCAGAGGACCTCACAACAACTGATTTATCGCCGAAACGCTCAGCCAATTTTTCCCGTATTTCCATATCAAGTTCTTCAGGTATCGGAGTGTTCAGGAACATGTTACGGATTCTCAGGGAAGTGTCCCACATCTCTTCCCAGCGCATATCCTGAATATCCTTTCTCGAAAGCTCCATTAATATCCTGCTTTTCAGAAAGCTGGTTTCAAGGTATTTTTCATAGGCCAGGGTAGTTACACATGCAAAAGCAGGAACTTTTAGTCCATCTTCCATAATATCGTGAAGTGAGAATGCCTTTGATCCAACCAGTTTCCTGTCATTTTCCCGTATTTTCTCCATGGGAATGACAAGTTTTTTCATGACATGCCAATCTCCACAACATTCTGGAACCTGCTTGCAACAACATATCTTTTGACTTCAAGTTTCATGAGGGCAGAAGAAGGCGACAACAGGAAATCTTTGAGATAAGGATGTTTTCCAAGGTAGAGATCCATGGAAACATCAGTTTTTTTGACTTCCATAACTGTGCCATTCGCATTTACAGCCATTGCATTCCTGAAATCGCTCTCATTGTTTGACCTGTTATCTATCATGATGGATGCTTTCCGGGAAGCAGTAAGATAGGAATATTTCCTTGTGGACATCTGTGTCACAAAAAAAACGTATTTGAGATCATCACTGGTCACAAAGGCTACAAGATTAGTATGTGGTTCATGTTCATGGCATGTTGCAAGAACAGCAAGCTTCTGTTTTTTCATGAGGAACTTCAGATTTTCTTTCAGATTGCCGGTTGACATTTCAGTAACCATCTTCAAAAATCCCCATTTTCAGATTGGTTACCGCGTATTTATGTTTTGTTGGACATGTTTCATAAATTATTTAACTAGACACAGCATATTTTATAAATGTTGAAGATGATATAATGAAATTAAAAATTACAATTTTGATATCCATTTTAGTCCTGCTTACTGCTATAGTTCCCGCAAATGCAGATATTATGCCATCAGGTATGAAGGGTATTAATCGATGCGTAAAGATAACAAATTTAGATGATTTCCCAGATACTGTATTTATAGGATATATAAGAGGACCATTAATCCAATGTGAAAACCCATATATCGTTACTTCTGATAAATGCTTAACACAATATTATAAAGCAAATAACCTGACAATATATGCGATGGAAAAGGATTATCTTGATTCTAAAGAACTCAAAAATATAGATTTTGAATCCGATACTAATATTCTGGGTTATCAGCTTGATTTAAATCCTGATTGGGACATTATAGATATTGAAAACCCGTTAAATGAGGAAGAGATATACTATTCAATTGCAGGTTTCACAGATGATGAATTGGTGCTTTATGAATCAAAAAAAGTATCAAAATATGTAGGAAGTGTACCCGATAAAGTGAAAACATTCGAACAGCCTGAAATAGCTGGCCTAAGATCAACAATCTATGAGAATTCAGCATATACAAAAGAAAACCTTTCAAATGAGCATGTCCAGAAAAAGACTATAAATGAATCAATTTCTGATGATCAAATGTTATCTGGAAGATCTATTATAGATATAATAATTTCTTTCTTCAAAAATCTATTTGGGGTTCCAAATTGATGACATATGAATACTGGTTTTTATTGTCCTTGATATTAACAATAATTATAGAAACTATAACTCTATTTGTTATTTTCAGACTTTTTTTGAAAACAAATAAAAATGAAATTACTAATAGGCTATTACTATTTGCAGGAATTTTTTCTTCGTTTTCAACACTTCCTTATCTCTGGTTCATATTACCACAGATAATAAGATCATATAGTCTTCTTACAGTAAGTGGGGAGATTTCAGTAGTTTTGATAGAAGCAATTATCTATTGCTTTGTATTGAGAACTAATATGAAAAAATCGCTGATTATTTCTTTGATCTGTAACCTCATTTCTTTCTTAGCAGGGTTGTTAATTAGTCCTATCTTTTGATTGGTTAGAATTCTTTTGGCAAATTAATGGCATCTTTTGGATACTTTTCATAACAATTTCCACATTATAGGCATGTAGAGCTATCTACCTTTTAAATATCTCCTTTGCTGATTGTACCAACAGGGCAGACGTTCTTACAAATACCAAATGATGCACACTTCTTATTAATGCTATAACCGCTTTCCTCTACTGTAGCATTGCCAAAAGCAATCATTCGCGTTTAGAGGGAGGTTGGAAGGTTAAAATGTGCGAAGAAATCATATAAAATTGCAGTAACTTCTTTAGATTATGGAATTTGAGAATGAAGAGTTTGAAATAGAGACATTCGAAGATATGGATCTTACAGACTTCTCTTTCAGGAATTCAACATTTATTGATTGTATGTTTGAGAATTGCAACCTGTCGAACGTGAATCTTAGCAACACAAAATTTCAGGATACCAGATTCAGGAACTGCAAGATTGTGGGGCTGGATTTTCCAAATTGTAACGACTTCATTTTTACAATCGGTTTTGAAGACTCTTTCATATCCTACTCGGCGTTTTCAGATATGAATCTGGAAAATACGGACTTTGTTAATTGCCGCATACTTGGTTGTGATTTTGTAAATACGAACCTCAAGAATGCAAATTTTGAAGGCTCAGATCTTGAAGACAGCATCTTTGAAAATACAGACCTCAGCTACGCGTCATTCAGGAATGCAAGAAATTATAACATAAACCCCAATGAAAATTCCCTGAAAAAGACAAAATTCTCAGTTCCCGAAGTCATATCTCTTTTAAATGCGTATGATATTGAAATTGAATGAACAGATGTTAAGGCAAAATCAAACAGAAAGATTATTATGCTAATTTTAGCATACCTTTTATTGTGGATAACTTAAACTTAGAGATAATTGAGCCAAGAATGCTGGTATTGACAGGTGAGAAGTCCTTTGAGGAAATGAAAGAACTTGCCTGGAATAAGAAGACTGCAGCATTTGGAGGAATTAAAAACCTATTATCACGGCCAAAACCTGATGATATTAATATAATCCATGCGGAAAAACAGTACAAGCCTTTCTGGCATGCTGTATGCTCAAGCAATTTTGAGTATAAGCGAAACACTGAGTTTTCTGTAAAAATTAGTGATCTTGCTGTGCAGAAAGTAATAATCTGCAATGAGGAAAGGGATATAGATAAAGAGCGGAATGTAAAACTTCACGGTAGCGAACACTGTCTGGAATCAAGTACTAAAGAAATATTCGTAGATGCGTATACAGAAAATGAAGAAGATCTCTCCCGATATCTTTCCATGGAAACACGTGAAATATCACAAACTGAAGAACTGAATGCCGGAGATAATATTGTAGTTCCGGTAAAAATAAAAGCTTCTTACCTTGTCAGGAAACTATTAAGCGATATGATGAAACCCATTGATGCAGATGAAGTTCTGGACGAGACTGTGAGAATCGAAACTCTTGATCTGTATTTCAGACCAATTTATGCTTTTGAATTTTCATGGCTACCAAAGAATAAACAGAATGTTCTGGAATTTGATGGTATTACAGGTGAGTTCTATTCTGGTAAAGTGCTCAGGGAAAAGATGGCAGAGATATTCACCGAAGAAACATTGTTCGAGATTGGAGGGGAAGTTGCAGGAGCTGTCATTCCAGGGGCAAACATACCTGTGAAAATATTACAGGAATCCAGAAGGCGAAAGGGTAATAGTAATTCATAGTCGATTTTTTTAAAAATACTGTGCCAATAGATGAAATGTAAGTACCTTCTGTATTCTATTCTACTTTTTAACGTACTATCCAAATAACAGTTGCTAAGAAGAGCTCTGTTTTTACCTATAAACATGCACATAATAGAAATAAGATAGTATTGTATGTTTAATTGGGGGTTAAATGAAATATTCACTTATTTGTCTGTTAATGATAATTTTCGTTGGATTATCAGGTTGCTTAAGCGATACAAATAAAATTGCTGATAATGGAATTAAGAGCAATGAAAAGATACCAATATTGACAGGAATTGAGGTAGAAAAGACGGAAGTGACAATTGTCAGTGGTAATATGACATATCCTGCTTTTCTTGCAGCGCCTTCAACAGAAGGCGAAAAACCTGCAGTTGTTCTGATACACTCTTTCAATGGGATGGAACCCGGTTATATTGATCTTACCGAAAGGTTAGCCTCCGAAGGATATGTAGTGATATCTCCTGAATGGCAGACCTTTGAAGAATCTCCCAGCGATGCCGTAGTGGAGCAGTTGGTCAGGGATTCAGTAGTCTATCTGGGTACAAGGCAGGATGTGGATACTGAACGTCTCGGTCTGACAGGTTTTTGCGCGGGTGGACGTTATACTATGCTCTTCCTTCCTCAAATGGAGGAATTTGCATCAGGTGTTGCATGGTATGGTTTTCCTTTTTCGGGAGGTACAGAAAGTCAACCGGAACAGCCTGCTGAAGTTATTGATCAGCTTGAGGCTCCCATGCTCATAATCCACGGGACAAATGACGAGGCAAGCAACATATCCGATATATATGCTTATGCAACAGAGCTTGATGCCGAGGATAAATACTTTGAATTGAAAGTTTACCAAGGGCAGCCGCATGGTTTCATGATTGAAAATGGCCAACTATCCAGCAGTTTTGAGGCACAGGATGCTTACTGGCAGATGGTTACATTCTTTGATAGAACACTAAAATAAGGTGAATATTATGAGAGATATAAGAACAATTTTCTTTTTTTTAATTCTTGCATTTTTTTTAGGTATAAGTCCCCTTGTGGGATTTTATACTGATTATCTATGGTTTGATATGATCGGCTATACATCCGTATTCACAACAATATTACAATGGAAACTGATTACGATCATACCTGGATTCATACTTGCTTTTGCGTTCCTGTACATAAATGCGAAATTTGCAGGGAATTCAATACGTAAGATCCTTGCTGAGAGAAACATAGCCTATAATAATATCGATTCGCAGTTTATTTTAATAATAATTACAGTATTTTCATTTGTTTTTGGGCTTGCATTCAGCAGTAACTGGAAAACAATTCTTTTCTATCTGAATAGCACATCATTTGGCATTAACGATCCTATTCTTATGAACGATATAGGGTTTTACGTATTCCAGCTCCCGTTCATTCATATGATAAGAGGAATATTCCTGACACTGACCGTTATATCACTCATAATGGTTCTGATTCTTTACATGATCAGGCTTGAATCTATATTCAAGTCCGATACAATTGAAGCGGATAATACTGAATCATCTTATTTCCTGTATCCGACAAATAGTGTAAAGGATATACTGGATGAACTGCCTGTTAAGGTCCTTATTCATATATCAGCACTTCTTGCATTCTTGTTTGTATTAATTGCATTTGGATTTTATCTTAACAGATATGAGATATTGTTCTCACAGCAGGGAGTAGTATCAGGTGCAGGCTATACTGATGTGCATATAAGGCTTCCAATATTCAACATACTGACAATATTATCATTCCTGACTGCTATCGCTTTACTGGCAAATGTAAAACTGAAGAACATAAAAATTCCAATTGCCAGTATAGTTCTGCTAATACTGTTCATCATGGCCAGTTCTTTTGTACCTGATGTTTATCAGCAATTCAAAGTGGAACCCACCGAGATCCAGCTGGAAAAACCGTATCTGGAATATAATATAGATTATACAAGAATGGCCTTTTACTTATCGGATATTGAAGAAAGCCCGTTTGAAGCGAATACTGATCTGACATTGTCGGAACTGGAAAATAATACCCATATAACTGAAAACATAAGAATATGGGACCGGCGGGCTCTTGAGCAAACCTACAAGCAACTCCAGCAAATAAGAACATATTACACGTTCAATGATGTTGACACCGACCGGTACCACATGGACGATGGCTACAAACAGTATATGATATCAGCCAGGGAACTGGATACCATGCAACTGGCACCTGAAGCTAAAACATGGGTAAATGAACGTCTGGTCTATACTCATGGTTTTGGAATCGTTATGAATCCGGTAAGTACTAAGACAAGTGACGGCAGACCTGAATTTGTTTTGCAGGATATTCCACCTACTGGTGAATTCGATATCGAAAATCCACGGATCTACTATGGCGAGGTCACAAATGACTATAAGATAGCAGATACAGGAAAAGAGGAATTCGACTATCCAAAAGGAGGACAGAATGTATTCACACAATATGAAGGTAAAAGTGGAATAATGCTTGATTCATTCGTTAAACGAATGATATTTGCATTCACTTTTGGTGAATTAAAATTCATCCTGAGTGAATACGTAGATGATAATTCACGGTTGATGTATCATCAACAAATAGAAGAGAGAGCGCAAATGATAGCTCCGTTCCTTGAATATGATAGTGATCCGTATCCTGTTATTTCTGGCGGAAAGATATACTGGATAATAGATGCCTATACCACGGCTGATAGGTATCCATATTCTGAAAGCTATTATGGGACAAAATTTTATGATATCAATTATATCCGAAATTCTGTAAAGGTGGTTGTAGATGCCTATGATGGAACTGTTGACTTCTATATCATGGAAAACGAACCCGTGGTAACTACCTATTCAAAGATATTTCCTGATCTGTTCAAACCTTTCAGCGAGATGCCTGAAGACCTGCAAAAACACATCCGCTATCCTAAAGATTTCTTTAAGGTTCAGATGGACCTGTACGAGAATTATCACATGAAAGATGCTGAGACTTTTTATAATAAAGAAGATGCGTGGGAAATTCCAAATGAGGTCTATCGGGGAAGCAGTATTGAAATGGAACCTTATTACATGATCACGAAACTTCCCAACGGTGATGGACTGGAATATGTATTACTACAGCCCTTTACACCTAGAAACAGGGAGAATATGATCGCCTGGATCGCAGCAAGATGCGATGAACCGAATTACGGAGAGATAAAACATTATGAACTGCCAAAGGGAGAACTTATCTACGGACCTACCCAGATAGAATCCAGAATCGACCAGGACCCGGATATTTCTGAGCAACTGACACTCTGGGGTCAGACAGGTTCCAGGGTGATAAGAGGTAATTTACTGGTGGTGCCGATCGGTAATTCTATAGTGTACACCGAGCCCATATTCATAAGTGCCGAAGAGTCCGAGATTCCGGAACTACGCAGAGTTGTGGTCTCATCGGGACAGAAGGTTGTTATGGGTGAGGATCTGCAGGAATCACTGCAAATGCTTGTTGAAGGCAGAATCGATGTGCAGGATGAAACTGGCCAGCCTGATATACCTGCAACAGCACGGGAACTTGCACAAGAAGCCCTGAATCATTACGACAAAGCACAGGAGTATCTTGCAGAAGGTAACTGGGCCGGGTATGGAGAAGAGATCGATCAGTTGGAGGAGATACTTGAGCAACTCTCTCTAGCTCTAGAGGAGGTAAATTCACAATGATTTGCCTTAGTTAAAAGCGGCAGAAAAAACCAGCTAAAAAAAAAAGAGTAAAAGAATAGATGCTTTCTGGATTGTAGGAATGGAGATATTAACTTGAATTTAGTTGATGTGAGAAGATTAAATGGTCTTCTCACAAAACAAAATAATTCACCACTCTTGCCATCCAATGAAAGAAATCAGGTAACAATTGGTGTGCTCTCTGTATCAAATGGATTTGTCCTGATCGCAAGAGAGAACAGGTATGGATAATTTTTCTTCGTATGTTTCATATAAGACAGCCATTCCCGTGTAAGTAGTGCATATACACGTGTAATATCTCCTGTTAAGTGGTGTGTATCTGTCGTTGGAAGGCATGAAAATTCATTTCTGCAATCTAGTTCCTCTGTCAGATGGAAAACAGCTCTCAAGAGTTCGGTAAATTCTTCATGCTCAAACATTGTAGGATTTTCAAGCATTCTTACGAGGAATTCCCTTTTACCCACCAACAATGCGCTTAAATGTTCAAAATCTATTTTTTCCGTATCAACATTATAAACCATCTTGTTCATCGATTTTATAAGATTATCGAAATCCTTATCGGACCAGTCTGCTTCAACTATGAATTTCTCTCTATGACTATCCAGTTCCGGATCAGCATCCGATATGAATTCCAAAAGGTTTGTGCCAACTTCACTGAAAAACACTCCTATTAACATATTGAGTTTCTCAAACCTGTGTTTCTTGTCCATATCATTAAGGAAATGATGAATGATCATTGATATCAGCAAAACTTCCATTGGTACAAAAGCAATATCTCCTAGAAGATAAATAAAAATGTGATGAGGATCGTGAAATATCAGGTAATGGAAATAATAAATAATTGCCGATAAAATTATCAAAACCGCACCAAATACTATATACTTTTGATTTTTTTCCATGATTGCCCCCTAATTATATATAACTCTTAGACGTAGCATTTAATAAATTGCTATATCAACATTCTATTTAATAATCAATATCTTAAAAAATCATCCCCACATATATTCGATTGTGTTTCCGTGATCCATAAGAAATATGAAACTCTTTTCAGAAACTGATTTAACCCGTCGACCCAGGTATAATTTGAGGCCATAAAATGACTACGATGAACAAGATTAAAATTATTGGAGTTGGAGGAAGTCCACGAAAAGGTGGGAATACTGATATTTTGCTCGACAAGTTTTTAGAAGGGGCTAGATCAACAGGAGCTGAAACTAAAAAAGTCATGTTAAGAGAATATTGTATTAAGTCCTGCATTGGATGTGAAGCATGCAGAAAAACCGGAACTTGTACCCAGTTCCATGATGGAATGGAACTTCTCTATCCTGAAATAGAGGAGTCTAAAGGCCTTATCCTTGGTTCTCCCACTTATAACTACAACGTAACGGCAGAAATGAAAACCTTCATAGACCGCCTTTACCCTTTCTACGACTTTACTGAGGAGCGTCCGGGTCCATATTCAAGCAAACTTGCAGGCAAGGGTCGAAAAGCACTTGTCTTTACAGTTTGTGAGCAGGTAAAAGCCGAAGAAATGGGATTTACTCTTGAAGCTCTTGGAATGCCTCTTGAAGCCCTTGGTTATGAGATATTTGACAAGTTTGAAGCTACCGGCTATTTCAGTAAAGGTGAGGTCTTAAAAGACGGAGATATTCTTAAAAAAGCATTTGAAGCGGGTAAAAAAATGGCATTGTCTCTACGTTAAGTCTATGGAATTAGATTTGCCTATAGTATCTTTTCTTCCTTACCTTCCTTTAGCTCCGGACTTCTGAATTTTTTCGAATAATTTAGTGCAGTTTTCAACCTTGAAAAGTTACGAAAATAATTCAAAACATAGTTTCCTAATTTTTATATCGACCAAAAACAATTTTTCAATATTATAATTGATGATTGATGATTGATACCATGTTGTATTACAAGTAGTTGAATCTCAAATGGATAAAAATGATAGTAATAATGATCAAAGTAGAACACAAAAGTTTGGCTTTTGGACTCTTATCATTATTAGTACAATACTAACGATAATATTTTTGACAGGTCAGACATTCTCATTGATAGATTATGACTTGACGGTGTCACTTGGATTACAGGAATCTGCCGAAGAGGTGGGTGAAGTTGGTGTATCCTGGGCTAAAGGAGTTGCATTTGCAGATACCATAGAGGATTTCGAGAAACTACCATCAATACCCATACAATTTAATAAAATTTAAATAATAGCAAAGCAAATTTACTATTATGGATTCTTTTACTGATTTTGCCTTAAATGAAGAATATAAGCGTCTCCAATCTGTCGGAGATAAGCTTGCTGAAATTGAATATTTAGTAGATTGGAAGCCTTTTCGCCCTATTCTGGAGTCAATGTACATAAACAGAACAGCTTCAGGCGGACGGCCTGAAGCTGATGTTATTGTAATGTTCAAGATGCTTGTTCTGCAACAATGGCATGGTCTTTCTGATGCTGAGCTTGAAAAGCAGTGTATTGACAGGATATCCTTTAGGAAATTCCTGGGATTTCCTGAATATGTACCAGACAGTACAACTGTCTGGTCATTCAGGAAGAGAATTATCGACAATGGTAAAGAAAAAGCGGTGTGGGATGAAATGCAGAATCAGCTTGATGCTCTTGGTTTGAAGATTAAAAAAGGAATGATCCAGGATGCAACTTTTATTCACTCAGATCCAGGACATGCAAAAGCAGATGTACTCAGAGGAAAAGATGCGAAAACAAGAAGAAGCAAAGATGGAACCTGGACTAAGAAAAATGGTAAATCTCACTTTGGATACAAACTTCATACAATTATTGATAAGGATTATGAACTAATCAGAAGATTTGAGACAACAACTGCATCACTTCACGATTCACAGGTTGATCTGTCTGAAAAGGGTGAAGTGGTGTATAGAGATAAAGGATATTTTGGAGCAATAGCAAAAGGTTTTGCAGCAACAATGCAACGAGCTGTAAGAGGACATCCTTTAGGAATAATGGATATCCTCAGAAATGAAAGAATAAGTGTGAAAAGAGTCCCTTGCGAAAGAGTGTATGCAGTGACAAAAGAAATATTTAAAACCAGAAAGGTTCTTGTTACAACTGTAGAAAGAGTGAATGCAAAAATGTTGATGACAGCTTTTTGTTTTAATCTGCATCAATTGAGGACACTAAAAACCAAAGGAATAATCTAGGATAGCGGAAGCTATACTAAAAATAAGGTAACTATTCAGCCTGGCACGATTTGCCTATTGGTACTGATTTCATCGAAATAGAGATGTCTGCTCACTAACAATCTAACAATCAAAAAAGCAATCAATAGCAACAATCAAAATAAATGATCCTAATGAAATTTACGTTTCAACTTTTTGTCAAGATTGTTATTGATAGCGTTTTTATCAGGCTGAATAGTTACAAAATAAGGATTAATGAAGAGAAATAAACAAAATGATAAAAAATGAGAGGATATAATTGAGTTTGAATACTTTAATGATCTAAAATGAGGGAATATCGAAATCCTCCATATTATATATTCCACTGTTGTTTCTGGGAATAGTCGGATTGTTAAAAAGAAGATCATGGGGTTTTTACTCCATGTTTGCAGCATTGGCAATTACTGCTTACTGGCCAATTGTCAGTCTGGCTACTGTTTTTATTGGAAGGGATATTCTGAATCTAAACCCGGATAAGTATGTTTCATATTCAATAATCCTTCCTTTGATCATAATCTATGGCTTATGGGGAATGTGGTATCTTTATAAAAATGGAGATGATCTAGTAAATTGATACCAGTTGATCGTTTTTTCCGTGAGTTTAATTGCTAAATAATTACCTAATTTCAGATGTACAAAAATGAATAACTATCTATTTTTAGCAAAAACAACATTGTATTCAGTATTTTCTACTTCCAAATATAGCGGAACCGACACGTACCATCGTAGCTCCTTCTTCGATGGCTGCCATGTAATCATTGGACATCCCCATAGACAATTCCCGAATATTGATGTTACTACAATTTTCCAGTTTCATTTCATCAAAAAGAGCTTTCATCTGCTTGAAATAAGGGCGCACCTGATCAGGAGTTACAAAAGGAGGTATACACATAAGTCCTGTCACCTGAATATTTTTAAGTGAACTGATCTCCGGTATGATCTGCCTGATCTCATCCTGTCCAAAACCATATTTCTGTGGCTCATTCCCAATATTTACCTGAAGGAAAACTTTCTGTACCTTTTCAATGTCCATGGCTTTCCTGTCAATCTCCTGTATGAGTTTCAAGGAATCAACAGACTGGATTACGTCAAAGAGCTGGACGGCTTTTTTGACCTTGTTTGTCTGTAAATGTCCTATAAGATGTTTTTCACAGGGCAGAATCTCATCAAATTTTTCCTCGAATTCCTGAACCCTGTTTTCCCCTATTATGGTGGCTCCGGCTCTGATGGATTCGTTAATTCGTTCAGCATCGATAGTTTTGGTAACGCTGACAAGCTTTATTCCTTCAAGTTCTTTGATGATGGTCTTTATATTTTGAGTGACTGACATTCTTTTACCAATACTACTTTATTAAAAATATGATATTTTGAAAGATTCTAATTACAGGTTATATGAATTAAATGCAATGTATTGAATATAAAAAGTTCGTTTGAGTAGAACTTCATTACAAAAATAAAAAAATGAAGAAAAATATATTTAGCCTTCTTCAAGGCTTGCTATATCTTTTTCTGTGCTGAAAAGGTATTCTTTAAGTTCTTTGGCGAAATTCTCATCATTCTGTCTGAGCCATTCTATAAGCATGGCTGCATGTTCTTTCTCTTCATTTGCATTGTGGATCAAGATCTTCTTCAGGTTCTCATCGGTGCAGGCATCTGCTCTCTGGTTGTACCAGTCTACAGCTTCCAGCTCTTCTCTTAGAGAATCGATTGCTCTTTTAAGATTTAAAGTCTTTTCAGACAGTTTAGTACTTTCTTCATGAATCATGTCTATCGTCTGTTAATAAGACATAAACAGTATATATTTTTTGGCAAAAAATGTGTTATCGAAAGCTACTTTTGATTGTCTGGAAAGTGGATATTGAAAGCATATCATAACTTTCTGCTGCTTTTCTTATACCCTTTCAAGCGTGGAATAATCCTGTGAACCTCTTTCTGATACTCTCGGAATTCATCACCAAACTGTGCCACCAGCCTACTTTCCCAGTGCATGGATCCCATAACCAGATATATGGTTGTCAGAAGGTACATGATGAGCAGATTGACGGTCATAAAAGGAGTAAGCACCATTATCACCAGTCCGGAGAAAAGGAAAGGATCCCTTATCCATCGGTAAACACCCCGGATATCCAGAGGGGCTGCATCAGGGGTATTTGGTGTGGATAACTGCCCACGTAGCCTGAATCTTTGGGGTGCATCCCGCAAAGCCCTTGGACCAACAATAGCAGCTATCACCTGTCCACCTACCATGAACCACCGCCAGGGAGAAGGGACGATGTATAAGAACGGGCCTGGGTTCTTATAGAGCAGATAGACAAGTGGTATTAGAGTTATCACTGCGATAAGATTGTATACCGGCATATACAAATCGTCTGCTTTGGACCCTAAGGCTCCTCTGATGAAACGTTTAACTGGCAAGCTCGCCAAAAGGCTATGAATAGCTGCAAATCCTACAAGGCATAGAACAAGGATCACTATGGATAAAACCAATTTTAACAATCTCCTTTTCTTTATTTGGAGAAAGTTGTATTTAGGGTTTTTGTGTTAGAAGAGGACATCGGGTCTTTGAAAGTATCTGTACTAATATCTAAAAGTGTGATTTTAATAATTACCTTACTAACTTGCTTAATATTACTATTATTCGACTGGTATTTCAAAAACAAAGGTGGATCCTTTGCCAAGTTCACTCTCAACCCAAACTGTTCCTTTGTGCATTTCTACCAACTTCTTTACAATAGCCAGACCAAGCCCTGTTCCTTCATATATCCTATTATTTGCTGTATCAAGCTGGCCAAAAACTGTAAACAACTTGCTCTGATCCTCTTTAGATATACCCATTCCTGTATCAATTATTTCAAACCGGATTTTTTTATCAATTGATTTAATGTTCAAAGTTACTTTGCCACCGTCTTGAGTAAATTTTATAGCATTATTAACAAAATTGTATAATATCTGTTTAAGCTTGACCTTATCAGCTTTGATTGTTTTTGTATCACAATCATTATTCTGCAGCAGCTCAATTTTCTTTGTAAGTGCAAGAGGAGAACATGACATTAAGACTTCATCAACAACCTCATCAATTGATGCATTATCATCAAATAGTTCCATTTTTCCAGTTTCGATCTTAGAGATATCAAGTATATCGTTTATGACGTTGAGAAGATGCTTACCACTGTTAGATACATTACTCACATACTTACTTTGTTTTTCATTGAGACTTCCAATCCTGTTCTCAAGAAGGATATCTGAAAAACCAATTATCGAATTGAGAGGTGTCCGTAGCTCATGACTCATATTGGCCAGAAAAGCACTTTTGGCAATATTAGCCATCTCTGCCTTAGCTACCATATAATTAGCTTTATTAATAGCTTCAAGCAACTCTTCCTCTGCATTCTTACGTTCAGTGATATTATTTATGACCACCATTTTTCCTATTGTACTCCCATAGTGATCATAAAGTGGAAGAAATGTGATACTGAACCAGAACATAGAATCTGCAATCTTCTCCTTAATTTCAATTACACTTCTTCTGCTTGAATCGTTTTCTCTTTTTAAAAGATTACACCATGGCTCTGGTAATTCCGATATGTGTGCTCCTACATTTTTTGTTTTTATGTATTGATTTTTCATAGCAGAACTGTTATAGTCCACTACTCTCTGTTCATTATCGAAAACTATGACACTATCAAGGAGATTGTCAAAAAGCAGACCCCGTGCCAAAGGAACAAGGTTAAACAACTTATATCGCGTAAACCCTACATATATAATGATTGCACTCAGCGTGAGGGAAAAAGGAGCAGGGTCAATACCCCAGGGAGCCATTCCTAATAGATGGATCAAAAGGGTTAAAAAGGGTATTGAAGACCCGATTATAACAATAATAATCTGTTTGCGGAAAAAGGGCAGGGTTCCTTGCAGCATACCAAAAAGAAAACTTAAGCTAATAATGATACAAAGAATAGTATATGAAAAGTGTACCCAGTACCATATACCAGGTTCATAAGCAAATACAGGGAACAGACCATCATTATTTATATAAAAGCTCTTATGGAACAAACTATGATATTCATTAGTAAATACAAGCAAAAGAGTTACAAGCGGAATACTTAGGAACACAGCTACTAAAGGTTTCGATAAACGGTCTTTTTTACCACTATAGGTTATTGCAAAAAGCATGAAGAATAAAGGAATTATAGCAATTCCTATATATTCCAGTTTATAAAAGAGTAAAAATGTGTCGATTTCAGTAGCCGATATTTCCAGTGCATAAAAAAATGAATAAAAAGCTATGGAAATCAGAAGAAATGCACAATATTTTGCACCTGGGGTAGCCTTGTATTTTTCAATATAATACAAAAGAATGCAGACAATAAAACACGAAATGAACAAAGGAATTGAATAAATATTGAAATACATCCTGTCTCCTAATTTACTAATGTATTGATCCTTTTGTTAATTGCAGTCCTGTTTTGTAGTGGAATTATAGTTGAGTACCCAATATTAAGAACAGTTAAGTATACTATGAATCTGTAACATGGTCCGGAATTTGTTATATATTACGTAACTATTCAGCCTGACTGTTTTAATGATGCAAAAAACAATATACTATGGCTTCATTCTATGTGTTAAAAAATATTCAGTAAAATATCATAAAAAACGTCTATCAATCTGAGGGGATTTGTATAGACCGCGAAGAAATACTTGCAGTTTATGAAGCTGGTCCAGAAGCAGTAGTAGAACTTGTAACTCGATTACTTGGGATAATTGAACATCAATCTCTCCAAATTGCACAACTTGAAGAGCGTGTCAGGCATTTGGAAGAAATGCTTGAAAAGAATAGTCGCAACAGTAGCAAACCACCTTCTACTGATTCTTATGCACGGAATAAACCAACCCTTAAAAGTCAAAGAAAAAAGACCAATAAGCATGTAGGTGGTCAAAACGGTCATCCTGGTACTACATTAAGAATAAATGATGATCCGGATGAAGTTATTGTTCATCCTGTTAATCAATGCGTCAATTGTGGGAGATCGTTAGCTTCTGTTCCCTCTGACTATGAAAGAAGACAGGTCTTTGACATTCCTCCTATAACTATCAATTGCATTGAACATCGTTGCGAGATTAAAACATGTCCCAAATGTTCTCATGTAAACAAAGCTCTTTTTCCAGATGGTGTAACTCAGCCGACTCAATACGGTCATCGAGTTAAGTCATTTGCAGTTTATTTGCACACTTACCAATTACTTCCTTATCAGCGTGTTACCAAGTTGTTCTCTGATATTTTGGGATGCAAGATAAGTCCTGCTACTTTGGTGAACACGGAACGTAGTTGTTTTGAGAAGCTTGGAGCTTTTGAAAATACAGTGAAACATCTCCTGAAAGAATCTCCTGTCATCAATCTGGATGAAACAGGAATGAGAATAAATGCAGTTCGTAATTGGCTTCATGTGGCAGGCACAGACAAACTGACCTATTATTTTGCACATCGCAAAAGGGGCTCAGAAGCAATGGATGCTATGGGCATATTACCAGGTTACACTGGTGTTGCAACACATGATTTTTGGAAACCGTACAACAAATATGAATGTCAACATTCATTATGTAATGCACATTTATTACGAGAGTTAACTGGAGCTTCCGAAAACAGTGATCAACAGTGGACAAAGATAATGAGTGATCTCTTGATATGCATTAAACATCATGTTGATAATGATCTTTTAGATACTGAGCTAATTCAAAGGTTCAGTGAGGATTATGATCACATAACTTGTTTAGGAGTGAATGAAAATCCTCCTGATCCGGAATCAAATGTGCGGTCTAAAAAACGAGGACGTAAGAAGCAGACCACGGTAAAGAATTTGCTGGATAGGTTTATTGGCCATAAAGAGGATATCTTGCGATTTATGTACGACCAAAACGTTCCGTTTGATAACAATCAGGCTGAAAGAGATATCAGAATGACGAAAGTACAGCAGAAGATATCAGGTACTTTCCGCAGTAAACAGGGTGCAAAAAATTTCTGCCGTATAAGAGGATACGTGTCTACTGTTAATAAGAATTCTGAATCTGTTATCGATGCAATTAGTGCAATATTTTATGGCAATTCATTTGTTCCAAAGTTGCAGAATTGATCGTGGATGAAGAAATCAGCTTGGTGGAAGTGAGCTAGGCTGAATAGTTACATATAAATTATCATTTTAGTATAGCTAAAATGGTAGGCTTCTGTAATTACTTCATGGTAAAGTAGAAATATCCCACCAAGTACAAATAAAATACCAATGGTGAATGAATGTTTTTGCAATATTTTCACTATCTTTTGCACATTATTTTGTTGCATTCTAGCCACCTTGTTCAATAAAAACGTTTAAAATTAATCAAATCTTTGATGTGTTTATACAACATATAATTTTATTCAATTTGTCAACATCCTCCCCACATTTCTAATCTTTCTCTGACATGAGTAGTAAGAGTAAATGGCTTGTCAGCTTCAGCATTCTTTTTCATGTAGTGGAGCGTACCCTTAGAAAACCCCATTTTCTTCCATTCAGAATAGGAAACACTCATTATCTTTTTCCTGATTTCTTCAGAATCCTGTCTCTCAATCGTATAAGCAGGCTTAATGAAGTCAATTGTCTTTCTTTTCCCAACAAGATACTGAACTAATTCTCTAGCTTTCAATAACAAAGCATAGCTCCACATAACAGATTGCTTCTTGTAAGCTACTTTCTTGTTCATCCAGTTATTGAACTCTTCAGTAACCTTCTTAGCTCCTGAAGGTTTGAGCCTGAGTGCATAGCTCTCAGTTCTGATAAAGTCCTTATTCTCCATTTTACCCGACTCAATCAAGTTAATAACTGAAAGATCAACTAGGAATCTAAAAGGTTCTTGTAAATCATAGGCTAAACTGCTCTTGCTAGGGTTCATCTCATGCAAAAACCCTACATGAGCATCAAGACCAACCGTATTAATAGCTCTCAGACATTCAGCTTCAAGCAGAGTATAACCATAATTGAGCATGACATTGACTTTATCTCCTGCTCCAGTTGCTCTTCTGTATTGGTCTATCCTTGAACAAAAATCATATTCTTCAGGTATTGCTTTGTTAAGCTCATTCCAGTACTTCCAATCAACACCAATTTCAACACACATTATATATTTCATTCAAAATATTTAGGCACCAGAGGACAGCTTTATATAGTATCCTTGGTATACTAAGTGTGCTTTAAGAGGCTGAAACTACTTTGATAAATTATAGGGCTAGATAGTATTACCTTAACCGTTTTTACTGTTTTTTCTTATGTTTAACTAATGGTTGTATTTCTTTTTAAGCAAATACGAAAGGATGTGAAATATTTGTTTAATAACATGGATTCAGATGCTCCGGTCGAAGCCGGCGAAACGTATGACGTAACAATCGAAGATATTGCAAGAGAAGGCGACGGAATCGCAAGAGTAAGCGGATTTGTCATCTTCGTGCCAAACACAAAGGTTGGCGATGAAGTTACAATTAAAGTTACAAAAGTAATGCGCAAGTTTGCATTTGGCGAAGTTGCTTAATTCTTAAGTTACTAACTAATTGAGCATCTAATCGGAAGACCAATTTTTTGGTTTTCCTTTTATTTCTCTATAATACCTATATAATCATTGGTTTTATTCTGAACAAGAATTTTAAGGCCGATAACTATCTTTTCTGATATTTTAATGCTATTAAGCTATTTGCTTTCTTTCTAATTCCAATGCTATTTTTAGCATTAACGTGCCCTTTTGTATTTCTTAGAGCGTATGCTACATCATCTGAAAAGAATACGCTTGTTAAAACAGGCATAATTATCTTTTACATACTTTTGTTCTTTATTTCATCTTTTATGGAAAGATAGCATTTCTCGAATATTTCCTGATTACCATTTACTTCAAAAATACTGTATCCGAACAATTCTGCATATTCCTCGATTTTTTCATCGACATCCTTAACGTATGTAAGACCGGTATTAACCTTTGCAACCCTTGAATATCCAGCCAGGTCATTGATCATTTTTGCCATCTCCAGTGCTTCACCGGGATCTGAATGAAATTTGTCTATGTTCAAAATTTCTCTCCATGAAGTCGCATACATAGGTGTAAAGAAAAATGCAGGCTCTTTACTATGGGTTTTCAGCAATTCAAGGTAGTTGGCACTACCACCCACTGTTGCTCCGATACAGTCATCAACGATCCTTTCATCATCTCTTAGTATTCGCACTATGCAATCATCTTTTTCCAGGCAGAAATCCTCTTCCACCTTACCCAGGACATTGCCGCAAAGCCCGTAAAAAATGAGCATTCCATCGGAAAAAGGTATCATTTCCCTGATACTTTGATAGACTTCAGATTTCAGCGTTTTCGGAACAGCATGAAGCCCGAGTTCCAGAAGGTTGACTACAACAATTGATTCACATTCATCCATTTCCCCAAGAATAGATGGTATCTTTTCCAAAGGTATAATGTCATAAGAGACATGCTGTTCATCGAGCTTTTCCGTAAATTCAGAGATATTCTCATTTTCTACGATCAGGATTCTCTTTATCTGTGAATCTTTTGTAAAAAGCCAGAGAATTTCATCCTGAAGTATTTTGCATGAAATAATACTCATAACGGGCATTACAAATTTCCTCCAATTTTCTTTATTTAACTAGTTTCCATTTTTTATGGAAAAAATAACGTAACTATTCAGCCTGATAAAAACGCTATCAATAACAATCTTGACAAAAAGTTGAAACGTAAATTTCATTAGGATCATTTATTTTGATTGTTGCTATTGATTGCTTTTTTGATTGTTAGATTGTTAGTGAGCAGACATCTCTATTTCGATGAAATCAGTACCAATAGGCAAATCGTGCCAGGCTGAATAGTTACAAAATAACGTAATATTTACAACCATTCTACCTGCATGTAGGTAGACACTGGCTGGATAAAAAAATCAATCCCTCCATCCAAGACCGTATTTGATCGAGGAAATCGATCTTACAAGTGTTTTCCTACCTTTAATGCTGGATAGCAGTCTGGCTCCCATCAATGTTACAAATACATCTTCAGCCTGTGCTTCTGCAGAGTCTGAAAAATTGAATTCCCCTTTTTCCAGGCCGGTTCTTAGAACATTGGTGATCCAGTCAAGTATATCGTCCATTAGCAACTTATTTTGCTTTTTAACTTCCTCTGGAAGTTCTTCAAAATCTATGATCACTGAGCCAGGGGGACAGATTGTTTTACCTTCCTCAAACTCCTGTAATGCATAATCAAAATAATATTGAAGTTGCTCACGCGCAGACCCTCCGGCTTCTACCATTTGTGCAATGGACATAGCTAAGTTCTTTCTTCTCTCTTCAAGCAAGGCAGCAACCAGATCTTCTTTTTTTGGGTAGTAATGATGGATCGAAGCATTTTTTATTCCCAGTTTCTGAGAAATATCCCTATAGCTGAATCCATTATAACCCCTGCATTGCAAAAAGTGCTTTGCATAATGGAGTATTTGTTGATTGGTAGGGTTCATATCTGTCATATAGATCCACATGTTTCTTTTTTCTTATAAATACTTGAATAATGCTCATATAATAAATACCTACCTGCATATAGGTAGACAATTGTTAAAATGGAGGTAACTATTCAGCCTGATAAAAACACTATCAATAGCAATCTTGACAAAAAGTTGAGACCTACATTTTATTAGGATCATTAATTTTGATTGTTGCCATTGATTGCTTTTTTGATTCTTAGGTTGTTAGTGAGCAAACATCTCCGTTTTGATTAAATCAGTATCAATAGGCTAATTGTGGTAGGCTGAATAGTTACAAATGGAGATAAATAAAAACTCAGATTAAGGAGAAGGAATCTGAAAGGCACTTGCAGATAGTAAGCCAAAACATTCTTACCTGTTGTTATCTCATGCAAAAACCCACTGATAATTGAGAGTAAATAGATATACCTCCGCATCATACCTAAAAAAATAGAGGTGACAAAATGTTCTGCTACCAGTGTGAAGAAACAATGAACGGGGATGGCTGCACAAATAACGGAATGTGTGGCAAGAAAGGGGAGGTTGCAGACCTTCAGGATGATTTGATCTATGTGCTTAAGAGCGTTGCATTCTACAACCAGAAAGCGAGAAAGGCAGGCATTTCTGAAAAAAGCACTGATGAATTCATGCTCGATGCATTGTTCTCAACTATAACGAATACCGATTTCAGAGCTACCGGGATTCAGGATCGCATTGACAGAGGATTCGAGCTTCGGAATGAGATCAAACAAAAACTTCTTGATAACGATCTACTCGATGAGAATGATCTGCCTGAGATCGCAACCCTGACCCCGGAAAACCTTAAGGACAGAAATACTGGCATACTTGCAACAGAGGATGAGGATATCCGGTCATTGAGAGAACTGCTGATTTATGGTATCAAAGGAATTGCAGCATATGGCCATCATGCTATGATGCTTGGAAATTCTAATAAAAAGGTTAGTTCGTTTATAGAAGATGGCCTTGTGGCAACGACGGATGACAGTCTGACTGATAAGAATCTTGTCTCATTGGTCCTGAGGTGCGGTGAAAAAGGTTTTGATGTGATGACAGATCTTGACATGGCAAATACGTCTGCATTCGGAAACCCGGAACCAACACAGGTTAACATCGGAACAAGAGATAATCCGGGGATTCTTGTCAGCGGTCATGACCTAAAGGACCTGAAACAATTATTGGACCAGACTGAAGGAACCGGTATAGATGTCTATACTCACGGTGAGATGCTGCCTGCAAATTCATATCCTGAACTTAAGAAATACGAACACCTGGTAGGTAACTACGGCGGCTCATGGTGGGAACAAAAACATGAATTCGAGAGTTTCAACGGACCGATATTGCTGACAAGTAATTGTATAGTCCCTCCAAAGAAAAGCTACATTGACCGGTTATACACTACAGGCTCCGTGGGTTATGATGGTGCTACACATATCGTGGCTGAGGAAGGTGAGAAAGATTTCTCGGCTATTATCGAGCAAGCAAAGACCTGTGAAGCTCCGGTACAACTGGAAGAAGGTAGCATCATGGGTGGTTTTGCTTACAATTCCGTATTGACTAATGCGGACAAAATCGTTGATGCTGTTAAAACAGGGAAGATAAAGAAATTCATTGTTATGGCGGGTTGCGATGGTCGTCACAAGGACAGGCAGTACTATACTGACTTCGCAGAGGCATTGCCCAAGGATACTGTTATACTTACTGCCGGATGTGCTAAATATCGCTACAATAAGCTTAATCTTGGGGATATTGACGGGATTCCAAGAGTATTGGATGCAGGACAATGTAATGATTCGTTTTCATTGATCATTATTGCTCAGGGAATTATGTCGAGGCTTGGATTTATAGATGTTAACGAAGCACCTATCTCGTATAATATCGCGTGGTACGAGCAAAAGGCAGTCCTTGTGTTGCTTACTCTCCTGAGACTTGGAATTCAGGATATTACGCTTGGTCCAACACTGCCGGCCTTTGTTTCACCGAATGTTCTTAATGTACTGGTTGAGAAGTTCAATATAACACCAAGCAGCACTATTGAAGAAGACATGGAGAGGCTCTTAAAGTAAAATTTTAAAATGGAGATAAGGGAATTTGAATAGACTTTTCAAGTCAAAAGTGTCGAATTCCCAACAATCACTCTTCTAATCGCTGTGACATTGGATTGGCATTTATGTTTCAGCGTCAAGAGGACTAAAACTAAAAAAGTAAATGACAATCAGATTTCAGTTATAGGGATTGACTTCTTCATGTAATGTTTAAAGAGGTCTTTTCCCCACTCAAGCGAATCTGGATTTGAACATAGAACATAGCTACTATCAACCTCTCCGTTATTTTTAAGAGGGCGTAGGAAGAGATGATAGTCATTATACACCATAGCTAAAAAATTCATTTTTACAGAGCAGACATAAAAGTGGAACAATTTATTTTTTAGAAGATTTTCAAAATTTTCAATGTGCTGTTTTTTAAATTTATCAAATACTTCTGGAGTTGTAACAAAGTATACATTTGCATTATTCTGCATCAAGCCTGAGAAGAACTCCGGAAAATTTGGATGATAAAACGTACAAAGCGTACGGTGAGAATTCGACATGAAGGATGATTTCATAACTGTTTTATTAAGGTCGTATAGATCTGCATTAGAAGTTTTTATAATCTCACATTTTTGCAGTTCACTAATTCTTTTCAAGAGATGGACTGGGATAAAATCAAGATTATGGGTCCCCCAATAATCAACATCCAAATCCAAAATTTCGAGAGTGTTTAAAAGGGGAGCTGCATCATCGATTAATATTTTTCCTATACTTGTCAATTCGTAAGTATCTTCATAATGAGAAACAAGAAAGTGTTTTTCAAGTATCTTTATTTGAGGAAGTAATGCTTGTCTGGTGGTGCATAAGGTTTTGAGAATATCTTCCATTTCCTTTGCTCCATCTTTTAGCAATAGGAGAACTCTTTTTCTCTTCTCTGACATTAGCATAATATCAAGCAACGTTTTCTTCACTCATACCACCTTTATTAAATAATAACAGAGTGTTTAAAAATTTTTATATGACGTATATTGTACAAAACGCTGCAACTATATATATTTTTGTTGATTTATTATAGTTTTAGAGTTAATAGTTTGGAGGTAGTGTTTACTAAAAACCAAATCAAGAAACCGTTTCTACATTTTCAATCAACAGATTCTTTCTTAGAGAATAACTTATAATCTTTGAATTATAAGCTAATATTATGATTACTCAACTTTTCGTAAATTTACCCGTGAAAGATCTAGACAGATCAACAGAGTTCTTTACTAAACTTGGTTTCGAGTTTAATCCACAGTTATCTGACGAAAAAGGCAGTTGCATAATCGTCAACAAAGAGAATTTTGTAATGTTATTAACTGAGAGCTTTTTCCGGATTTTCACTGCAAAGCATATCTGTGATTCCAAAAACTGTACAGGAGTGGCGGTGTCCATATCAACTGAAAGCAGGGAAAAGGTAGATGAACTTGTAAACAAAGCCATAGAAGCTGGTGGTTTCGAAGCAGCAGAACCTCAGGATCATGAATGGATGTACGGACGCAGCTTTGAAGATCCTGACGGACACATATGGGCAATATTCCATATGGATGAAAGTTCTGCTAGCAATGATTAACCGGAACTCAGATAGAGTTCATTTAATTTATTATCTCGTCAGCAAAATTTAGTATCATTTACTGAAGCTTTCCGGAGTTCATATCCCGAAGTTCTTTTCGTTTGATCTTACCTCCGATAGTTTTTGGCAGTTCATTCACGAAATCAACAGAACGTGGATATTTGTACGGTGCTGTTGTTTGCTTCACATGGTTTTGAAGTTCTTTTATTAGTTTATCCGAAGGTTCAAATCCTTCGTTCAGTACTACAAAAGCCTTGACTATCATACCCCTGATATTGTCAGGAGAACCAATGACAGCAGATTCCTGAACAGCTGGGTGTTCAAGTAGTGCACTCTCAACCTCAAAAGGACCGATACGGTATCCTGAACTCTTGATGACATCATCATCACGACCGACAAACCAGAAGTAACCCTCATCATCCGTATATGCCTTATCGCCGGTGTAATAGAACCCTTTCTGGAATGACTTTTCGTTTTCTTCATCGTTATTAATGTATTTCACAAGAAGACCCATAGGCCGTGGATCAAGTGATATCGCGATTCTTCCTTCTTCAAAATTACTGACCTGTTTGCCGGATTCATCATGCAGTTCAATATTCCATCCGGGAGATGGTTTGCCCATTGAACCTGGCTTGTTCTCTAAACAGGCAAAAGATGCAATTGCACAACAAGTTTCTGTTTGGCCGTAGCCTTCATAGATGTTAAGACCAGTTCCTTCCTTCCACACTTTGATAACTTCAGGATTTAGCGGTTCACCTGCACTACAACAGTGACGGAGTTGAGTAAGGTCGAATTTGCTCAGGTCTGCAAGTATGAGCATTCTGTAAATGGTGGGTGGACAACAGAAGGTTGTAACTTCATACTTCTCGATAAGTGGAAGAAGCTCAGTTGCCTTGAATTTACCTCTAATATCATACACAAAAATACATGAACCAGTGATCCATTGCCCGAATATTTTACCCCATGCACATTTTGCCCAACCGGTGTCTGAGAAAGTGAAATGCAGGTCATTCTCAGTAAGATCCTGCCAAAGTTCTGCAGTAACCCTGTGACCCAAAGGGTATGCGTGGTTGTGAAGCGCCATCTTGGCTTTACCTGTAGTTCCTGATGTAAAGTATATTAACATTGGATCGGTGGAACTGGTAAGTACGGGTATGGATACTGAGTGATGTGACACAGGTGCAGGATATAGGAGCTCATACTGGAAACTGATCCAATTTTCGTCTTCCCCGTCAATAAGCATGCATTCGTTAAGAGTAGGACACTCTGCTCGTATCTCATCGATCTTAGGTGCATTTTCCATGTCAGTAACTATCATTTTGAATTTGCCTGCGTTGATCCTGTACTGAAGATCATTTGCTGTTAGGAGTGTCGGACACGGGCATACAACAGCACCAAGTTTCGTCAATGCAATTACAAATATCCACCATTCAGGCACACGGTGAAGCATCAGAATTACTCTATCTCCTTTGTTAATCCCGTATTTGAGAAGAATATTTGCTGCCTGGTTGGAGAGTTTCATCATATCTCGAAATGTATACTTTTTCTCTTCACCCAATTGATTGACGTAAATCATTGCAAGTTTATTACGGTCTTCCTTTGCCCAGGCATCAACGATGTCATATCCGAAATTAAAATATTCTGGAATTTCATTGTTCCATTCTTCTCTGGTCTTGCTGTAGTCACACATATTGCGTGGAATTTCTTTAATGCTCAATGTACCAACGTTCTTTGTAAAACAATTCTCATCTGTCTGTTCCAGTTGAGCACGTGGAATTCTCCATAGCCTGCCAACCTTTAAGCCATCCATGGTTCCTTCCTGAAGCCACGTATGAATCGTTTTTGTTTCGACTCTAAGCTGTCTGGCCACTTCATGTGGCGTGAGATAGTGTTGTTTCTCTGTTGTCATTAAACATTTCGAAGTATTCAAAGTATTTTAATGCTTTTTTTTTAATTTGTCCATGATTTTGATTATTTAAACTAACAGGATGATATGCTGGATTTACTTACAATTGGAATGTGCAGGTACAAAGTTTGCTATAATTTTGTTTAAGGGTCGTACAAGACCATACATGGATATTGTACCATTCAAAAATAAGGAATTTCTGACTACATGGCTTATTGTTAAAGGATTCCATCCATCTGTAATTGTTTTCAGGTCAACCAGAAATGATATTAACAAGATAAAATAAGCACATTATAAGGAAGGATACCAAAATGAAAGCGATCGTATGGACAAAATACGGACCACCGGATGTTCTTCAACTTAGAGAAATAGAAAAACCTATTCCCGGAGACAATGAAGTACTGATAAGAATATATGCAACAACAGTAACATCAGGGGACGTTAAAGTACGAAGTTTCAAAAAAATCCCTGTTTTGCTCTGGCTTCCCTTCAGAATAACAACAGGTCTTATAAGACCAAAAAGAACAATACTTGGAAGCGATTTTGCCGGAGTGATCGAAGAAGTTGGAAAAGACGTAACACGGTTCAAAGTTGGGGAGCAGGTTTTTGGAATTGATGGCGATGATTGTGCCACCTATGCCGAGTATAAGTGTATCTCTGAAGAAGCTGCAATTTCAATAAAACCATCTATCATGTCCTATGAAGAGGCTGCAGCCATTCCTTTTGGTGCACATACTGCATTGTTTTTCCTTAGAGATAAGGGAAACATTCAAAGCGGACATAAAGTCCTCATTTATGGTGCTTCCGGAGCGGTAGGTACCGCAGCAGTGCAGCTTGCCAGATATTTTGGGGCAGAAGTTACCGGGGTATGCAGTACCACGAATATAGGATTGATAAAATCGCTCAGAGCTAATCATGTAATTGACTACACTAAAGATGATTTCACCAAAAATGATGAGCACTATGACATTATTTTTGATACGGTAACCAAAACTTCATTTTCACATTGCAAGAACTCGCTAAAGCAAAGTGGGGTCTATATTGCTACTTTTCCTACATTGTCAGTTATTTTTCAAATGCTATGGACTTCAGTGACAGGCAACAAAAAAGTAATCCATGCAGTAGCAGACGAGCGCAAAGAAGATCTGATTTTTCTGAAAGAGCTTATTGAAGCGGGAAAGTTAAAACCGGTCATAGATAGAAGTTATCCGCTGGAACGAATTGCTGAGGCTCATAGCTATGTCGAAAAAGGACACAAAAAAGGAAATGTCGTCATAAAAATAACTCATGATCAAGTTTGATAGGGAAGGGAGAAACTGAAATGACAAACCTTGGCGTAGATATATCACAACGCAAAGCTGCAATGGTCGCAGGATTCGGGCTTCTGGTAATGACCATATTCGCTCTATTCTCTCTTGTTTTTGCTCTCCCTAGCCTTGTTGTACCAGGAGATGCCACAGGAACGGCAAACAATATCATGGCTAATGAGGGGTTGTTTCGTATGGCCATTTGTAGCTTTCTTATCGTGGTCATTCTTGATGTGCTGGTAGCCTGGGCATTTTATATTGTGCTCAAACCGGTGAACAAGGGTCTTTCGCTACTTATGGCATGGTTTAGGTTGGTTTATGCCACAATCTTTGCATTTACTCTATTATTCCTTGTCATTCCTTTGCTGCTTTTAAGTGGTGCAGACTACCTAACAGTACTTACAACAGATCAGCTGCATACTTTTATAATGTTGTCCCTTGACGCATTCAGTGACGGATGGGCTGTAGGGCTTGTATTTTTTGGTCTTCATCTTACACTCCTTGGGTATTTGGTCTTCAGGTCAGAATACATCCCCCGCATTCTGGGAGTTCTTCTGATAGCTGCAGGTTTAAGTTATGTGATCGATAATTTTGGCAGATTTCTTGTTCCATACCTTGATCTACAGATAAGCACAGTTCTGGGTTGGGGTGAACTGTTATTCATGTTCTGGCTTTTATTAAGAGGGCACAGAATACCTGAAATTAGGTCCTAAAACAATAGTTACTTAATTAATTCGCAAAACACCTCCTTTTTGAATAAATATAGTAACTATTCAGCCTGATAAAAACACTATCAATAGCAATCTTGACAAAAAGTTGAGACCTACATTTTATTAGGATCATTAATTTTGATTGTTGCCATTGATTGCTTTTTTGATTCTTAGGTTGTTAGTGAGCAAACATCTCCGTTTTGATTAAATCAGTATCAATAGGCTAATTGTGGTAGGCTGAATAGTTACTAAATATAAACCATAAAAATAAAGGATAGGGCTTTATCTGCCAGCGCCAGCTAATCTGTTGTTCCATTGCCTGCAGCCTCTAGAACCATAGGTTGAAAGATAAAAAGCATTTTTTTTCAATTATTCAACAACTATTTTTTTTGAACATAAGCATCAGGATTAAATTTTGACCCATTACAATTCAGGAATATATATAAATAAGACCTGTAATCAACTTTAAATTGAGAGGAAAGGGTGGGTTTAAATGGTAAACCACATTGTCGATGATATATCACTACGTAAAGCTGCATTAATTGCCGGTTTTAGTTACCTGATTATTTTTGTACTTGGTATCGCAGCTAACTTTGTCGTTCTCATGAATCTTTTTGTACCGGAAGACGCTGCAACAACTGTAAACAATATTCTGACTAATGAAGGGCAATTTCGTTTAGGTATTTTAGGCTTTATAATCATGGTTATTTTTGATGTGGTGGTGGCCTGGGCACTTTATATTTTACTCAAACCGGTAAACAACAGTCTTTCATTGCTTGCAGCATGGCTAAGACTTGTGAATGCAACTATTTTTGGAATTGCCTTATACAATCTTTTCAGTGTATTACAACTTTTAGGTAGTGCCAGTTACCTGGCTGCATTTGACACAGCTCAACTACAGGCACAGGTGATGATATTACTCAATGCATTTAACCAGACATGGCTGATCGGATTGATCTTTTTTGGTATTCATCTGTTTGTTCTTGGTTATTTAATTTTCAAGTCGGGTTATATTCCAAAAGTTATTGGCATCTTGTTGATAATTGCATCATTAGGTTATCTTGCTGATAGTTTTGCAAACTTCCTTTTACCCAACTATGCAAACTACGCAACAATATTTATGATAATAGTTATCGTTCCCGGAGTTATTGGAGAACTATCGTTTACCGTGTGGCTTCTATTGAAAGGAAGTAAAATACCAGAGGTCGGATCTTGAGATTGATTATAGTTATTAACTAAACATTTATTACTTAAGAGATACAACTATTTTTCATGGCTAAACCAGAACAAATTCTGATAGAGCATCATCTTTCATTAGAGGAATTGCTTAAACATATTAAGTCGTTAGAGAAAGATACAAGAGTTCTACAACGTTTGTATTTTGTTAAACACCGTTATGAAGGTGCTTCAGTTAATGAAGCGGCTAAACTTGTAGGGATATCAAAACCCGTTGCATATCAATGGCAAGAACGGTGGAATCAAGACGGATATAAAGGTTTGAAACCCAGGTTTTCAGGAGGTTGCCCTTCAAAACTCACTAATGACCAAAAAGAAAAACTAAAGACCATGTTACATGAGCGTGATGACTGGTCAACAAAAGCAGTTCAGGAACTCATATATAATGAGTTTAAAGTTCAATACACCATTAAGCAAATATTAGTCATCTTGAAAAAGTTTGGCATGCATCATGGCAAACCCTATACACATGATCATCGAAGACCAGAAGACGCAGAAGACCGTTTAAAAAAAACTTACCATTAATCGATGATGGTTGCGTTATCGGCTTTCTTGATGAATCATCTCCACAAACAACATCAAATACAGTTCGTTTATGGTCTTTCAATAAACCTGTTATCTTCAAAAACACAACCAGGCTAAAAGCAAACTCCTTCGGGTTTTATGCATTGAATGGTAATTCAGTTATAAATTTTAAGGAACATTCAACCAAAGAAGATGTATGTTCATTTCTGTCAACTGTAAAAAACAGTAACATAGGAAAAAGAATTGTAATCATTCTCGACAATTTTAGATCACATCGAGCAAAAGATACATTGGATTTTGCACAGGCAAATGACATCGAATTGGTCTATTTACCTCCATATTCGCCAGACTTGAATCCAATAGAATTCATCTGGAAGAGCGTCAAAAGAATAATTTCTTGTAATTTTGTGAAAGATCTTGACCATATGAAAAATCTGATTGCTGAGACGTTTATTAGTTGTTCATCAAAGATTAGTTTCGCAAGAAAATGGATTGATAAGTTTCTGAAAAATAAGTTATGAATATTAAGTGAACAACTATAATTACAGAATTTGACAATAAAAGAGATGAAAGAATGGATTCAAACAGAAAGACCGCAATAATTGTGGGATTATTGTTTATATTTGCGATTGTTATGCTTTTTATTGGAGAAGCTTTTTACAAACCTATTCTAGATTCTCCGGATTATCTGGATAATGCTTATCCAAACAAAATAGTTGTTATAATTGGAATACTGCTGGAGTTTACAGGTGTTCCTGCAGTAGTTCTCTTATCAGTATTCTTGTTTCCCATCTTAAAAAAACACAATGAAGCCTTAGCTCTGGGGTATGTCGTTTTCAGATTATTTGAGGCTGCCCTCTTAAGTGTTGCTTATATCAGTAAGCTGCTGCTGGTCAATTTAAGTCAGGATTATTTGAATAAAGGAGGGGTGGATGCTTCATATTTTCAATACATAGGTAGTTCGATACAGTCAGTTAATCATTGGGCCGGCACACAAGGACTGATCTATCATATCGTTTTTGCTTTAGGATCTTTGATTCTTTATTCTGTATTGTATAGATCAAATCTCGTTCCACGATTTATATCGGCTTGGGGTTTTATTGCTGCTATTGCTTTGTTAACTGGTTCCGTGCTGATTAATATTGGCATGTTTACTGGAATTTCAGAAATGGGATTGGAGCTTATTTTTGCCCTTCCGATCGCTGTGGCTGAAATCATGCTCTCAATATGGCTTATTGTTAAAGGTTTCAATCCATATGCAATTGATCAAGGGTCTGGAAAAACAGAAATAGAAACGATATAAAATAACTTTATGCAATAAAATTAGGAGAATGAATATGAAAGTGGTTGTATACGAAAAATACGGCCCTCCGGAAGTTCTTCAGTTTAAAGAAGTAGATAAACCGATTCCGGAGGATAAAGAGATTCTTATAAAGATACATGCGACAACAGTTAACAGAACAGACTGTGGTCTTCGAAAGGCTGATCCTTTTATTGCAAGATTTTTCACTGGCCTAATTAAACCAAAAAGAGCGATACTTGGGACGGAGTTTGCCGGGGAAATTGAAGCAACGGGTAACGACGTAAAAGAATTCATAGAAGGTGACCGGGTTTTTGGTCATAGCGGTGACAAATTTGGTACCCATGCTGAGTATATCTGCCTGAGCGAAGATGATCCGATAGCAATAAAGCCGGACAATATGACCTATGAAGAAGCTGCTTCGGTCTGTGATGGGGCAATACTTTCATTGAATTACCTTGGTAGAGCAAATATTCAAAGCGGACAAAAAGTTCTTATAAACGGTGCGTCCGGATCTATAGGTAGCGCAGCAGTGCAGCTTGCTAAGTATTATGGAGCAGAAGTTACTGCTGTATGCAGCACAACAAATACAGAAATGGTAAGCTCTCTGGGAGCGGACAGGATAATTGATTATACAAAAGAGGATTTTACCAGTGATGAACAAACATATGAAGTGGTTTTTGATGCAGTCGGCAAGAGCTCATTTTCACTCTGTAAGAACATCATAAAATCAGGAGGGATCTATTTTTCAACAGAACTGGGTTTCTTAGCTCAGAATCCCTTCTTAGAATTATGGACGTCAAAATTTGGCAGCAAAAAGGTTATGTTTCCGCTTCCAAAATACACGAAACAAGATGTTCTTTTTTTCAAGGAGCTTATTGAAGAGGAAAAGATAAAGGCGGTTATTGATAGATGTTATTCGTTGGAACAAATAGTTGAAGCTCACAGGTATGTTGAAAAAGGGCATAAAAAAGGAAATGTGGTCATAACTGTGGAACATAGTAACAATAGTTAACAAATTAGGGGGGCTTGAAATGACAAAACACATTGTTGAAACATCACCGCTTGTTTATGCCAGAGTTGCAGGTTTACTGTATCTAATGGTTTTTATATTCGGTATCTTCGCACAAATTATTGTCCGCCAGAGCCTGATCATACCGGGAAATGCTGCAACAACAGTTAATAATATCATGGCTTCTGAATCGCTGCTCCTATTGCAATGCTCTGAATATGCTTAATCACTTTGCTGTCCTGCTGCTATTAAACGGTACTGATCATTTAACAGTATTCGGAGCAGAACAATTGGATGCTCAGGTAATGTTATTTCTCAATTTACACGAAGCTGGTACTTTTATCGCCCAGATATTTTTGGCTCTCTGGTTACTTCCCCTTGGTTATTTAGTTTACAAGTCAGGATATATTCCCAGAATTCTGGGTGTCTTGTTTATAATCGGATGTTTTGGCTATCTGATAGAATGTGTTACATTCTTTTTTAATCTCAGCTTCGATGCGTCAATTATCGAGTTTGCAGGTATCGGGGAATTATTACTGCCCTTGTGGCTTTTGATTAAAGGTGTAAACATCGAACAATGGGAAAATCGTGCTCTTGAATCCGCCTGAATGTATCCACACCTGAAAGGTAGGAGCATCGTTTTTACGTCACTTCACGGGGATTAATTTCTCCGATATTCTCTAAGAAATGTAGATTATAGCTAGGATATCTAAGCAGGATGCAGCTGTCTGGTAGTACATGAGGTTTTGAAAATATCTTCTAGAGGATTTCGATATTCCCTCATTTTAGATCATTAAAGTATTCAAACTCAATTATATCCTCTCATTTTTTATCATTTTGTTTAATTTCTCTTCATTAATCCTTATTTTTAGTATAGCTCCCGCTATCCTAAATTACTCCTTTGGTTTTTAGTGTCCTCAATTGATGCAGATTAAAACAAAAAGCTGTCATCAACATTTTTGCATTCACTCTTTCTACAGTTGTAACAAGAACCTTTCTGGTTTTAAATATTTCTTTTGTCACTGCATACACTCTTTCGCAAGGGACTCTTTTCACACTTATTCTTTCATTTCTGAGGATATCCATTATTCCTAAAGGATGTCCTCTTACAGCTCGTTGCATTGTTGCTGCAAAACCTTTTGCTATTGCTCCAAAATATCCTTTATCTCTATACACCACTTCACCCTTTTCAGACAGATCAACCTGTGAATCGTGAAGTGATGCAGTTGTTGTCTCAAATCTTCTGATTAGTTCATAATCCTTATCAATAATTGTATGAAGTTTGTATCCAAAGTGAGATTTACCATTTTTCTTAGTCCAGGTTCCATCTTTGCTTCTTCTTGTTTTCGCATCTTTTCCTCTGAGTACATCTGCTTTTGCATGTCCTGGATCTGAGTGAATAAAAGTTGCATCCTGGATCATTCCTTTTTTAATCTTCAAACCAAGAGCATCAAGCTGATTCTGCATTTCATCCCACACCGCTTTTTCTTTACCATTGTCGATAATTCTCTTCCTGAATGACCAGACAGTTGTACTGTCTGGTACATATTCAGGAAATCCCAGGAATTTCCTAAAGGATATCCTGTCAATACACTGCTTTTCAAGCTCAGCATCAGAAAGACCATGCCATTGTTGCAGAACAAGCATCTTGAACATTACAATAACATCAGCTTCAGGCCGTCCGCCTGAAGCTGTTCTGTTTATGTACATTGACTCCAGAATAGGGCGAAAAGGCTTCCAATCTACTAAATATTCAATTTCAGCAAGCTTATCTCCGACAGATTGGAGACGCTTATATTCTTCATTTAAGGTAAAATCAGTAAAAGAATCCATAATAGTAAATTTGCTTTGCTATTATTTAAATTTTATTAAATTGTATGGGTATTGATGGTAGTTTATCGAAATCCTCTTATTAATTTTGGTTTCAACACTTGGTTGTGTAGAACAAGCCCCACAAGAACACATTGTTCAAGAAAGAACAATTGAAAGAACAACTTATACAACAAGCACTAGTACTTCAACGCAAAGTACATCAAATGAAATAGATTATACTTCTGATGGATATGTAAGTTCTCAGTCAAATACAATTGAAATAACAGGTAATAACATTCAAGAACAAATCAGGAATCAAGAGACTATTAATCTTGATTTGACTGGAAATTATATTGAAGTTGTTGTTGAAAGAGGTACTAGTGTTAATAAAATTGAAATGACAGGAAATTACATCACTGTTTACATACCAAATGATCAATATCCTTCGATTGAAAAGGTTGGCAATTATCTTAGTGTTGAATATTACTAAATATTCAACTTCTTTTAAGAATTGAATTTATCAACCCTTTTATAATAACTTAATTACGTCCGCAACAATGCTTATATTTTTTATTAGAACCACACCAACAACGATTGTTTTTACTCAAAAATCCACTTTCTAATTTTTCACGGATAATTTCAGTTTGAGTCTTCTTTCTCACTGGCTTTTCTGCATATTCAATTTCTCCCTGTAGATATGAGTAGTATTTCTCAATGTTTGAACTATATCCATTTAATAGTGTAATATCTGATTTAGGAAGATCACTTGTTTTTGAGAGTGTGCTATGTTCTAAAAAGTATCCTAAAAAATCAATTTCATCAAGTGAGCTGATTTCTTGATTTAGCTCTAAATTGTTTCTTTCTATCAAATATTTTATAAAGTCATCGGAATTTTCTAATAATTCTGTTATAATCATCAAATCATAAATGCTTACAGCAAATGGATAATGATTGCCAGATAATAATTTTGCATCCCATAATTTTACTGTATTGAGAGATGTTGATAAATCTTGGAAAGCTTCTAAAGTAATATTGACTAGAAATATATTACTATAATTTTCTTTTTTGAGTTTAAGAACTTCCTTTTTATTTTTATTATTACTGTCATAAAAAGATACTTCTTCTGAACTTGAAATATATTCTAATGCTCTTTTTGATTGATCAAAAGCTTCAGTGATATTTTTTTTGAAGTCACCTTTAGATATTGTTAAAATATCTTTTCTTCCTGCAATACTTCGCTTATTTTTTGCTTTAATTTCTACAAGAAGTAAACTATCCTCATAAGAAATAATCCCATCAATTTCAGGCCACTTCTCTTTTTCGTCCTCATAAAATGGATAGTAAAGACTCTTATGAATCGTAGCATTTGGAAGAACGTTACTCAATAGTTCCAATGACTTTTGTTCAAAATATTTGCTTTTTATTTCGGTATATTTACTGAATTCTTTAGTCGAAAACAGCGATTCAATGATAGAGATAACATTTCTTATGAGATGTGGAGTTAAAAAACAATAGTAATCGCCATCTATAGATATTATTGGTTTAAAATCAATTTCACTTTTACCTAATGGTGAAGTCCAATTTTCATTGCACCCAAACGATAAAGATAAGAGATTCAGAATATTTTCGTTAATACTCTCATTCAAAGTTACCTTATAGTTTTCTTTGGAACCGATACTCATTATATCTTGACGATATTGTTCAATTTTTTCCTTGCCTAGATATTTTCTATACTCTTCGATTACACTGGCAATGTCGTCAGATTCTCGAAAATTACCATTGGCGAATCTTAAAAATTCCTCATGCCTTTCTTTAGATTTAATTGCTTTATCTTTGGTAACTATTCAGCCTGGCACGATTTGCCTATTGGTACTGATTTCATCGAAATAGAGATGTCTGCTCACTAACAATCTAACAATCAAAAAAGCAATCAATAGCAACAATCAAAATAAATGATCCTAATGAAATTTACGTTTCAACTTTTTGTCAAGATTGTTATTGATAGCGTTTTTATCAGGCTGAATAGTTACAACAAATTTATGATTTACATCTGCTTCATTTCTATAAGAGATGTTTTCAAAATGATCAAAAACTGTACCCATAATTCCCTCTTTTGTAAATAGCTTACAACATGAATCAAGATACTACCCATTCCTTATAAATCTAATTAAAATTTATTTAAAGATGGGAGTCAATATAAACAAGATTTTATCTGGTATTTAATCGGTTGAAATTTTAAAAAAGTGTAGGAAAATTATGGCAGTACAATTCGAGTTTGCTAAAACAAGTTCTGGAAAAATAGTGCATGTCAGCAATGCTACTAAAGATGATACATTTACTTGTGCAAACCCTAATTGTAACGGTGAGATGATTCTGAGAAAAGGGAAAATTAGACGCCCTCATTTTGCTCACAAACATGTCGATTTTGACCACGGTGGCGAAACTCCTCTGCATTATAACACAAAAATTCTATTATACGATTTTTTCCAGACATGTTTATTACATGAAACTCCAGCATCTGTTCAGTTTGAATGTTCATGTTCAGAAGTACATTTTATTAATTTATTAGATGATGTCAACAGTATCCAAATGGAAAAACATGTAGCAGAGAATTATAGACCTGATCTATCTCTTTTTAATAATGATGAACTAAAAATAATTGTTGAAATTATTGTAACCCATGATTTAGAAAATGAAGCAATTACATTTTTAAAGAATGCTAAAATACCTTTTTTGAAAGTCCGAACAAATGCAAAATTATATTCTGAATTATTGAAGAATTATATCTCAAATGAACATGCTTTGTTGAAGCTATCAGATGACGTCAAAATCAAGGGGCTTTTGACACTTAATTATTGCAAAAATAATATACCTGTAACTTATTACCCTGATCTCAAAAATATATTCCCTTGTTTTGGTTATAAATCCATTAGCAGGATTTGCGAACTAGATGAATATAAGTATACAGACGAATTCCTTTATGAATGTGACTATCCTGATGATAGTTTATATGAAGAAGATTTCAGAGCAAAAATTGGTGGAGAATCAATACCTTGTGATTCTTGTATTTATTTCTCAGAAAGAATTAGTTCCAATGTAATTTTATGTAAAAACCCACTCGCAAAAAAGAATGTTTTTTGTGAATGGGATAATTTTATTACACCAACTGTTTTCAGATTAGATAAGTATTACAAATCAGGAAAAAGACATCGTAGCGAAACTGATTATCAAAAATCCCTAAAACAACTTCAAAAATACTCTAAAACGATGGAGTACTTTGAATATGAGATAATTCCTCAATGGCTTGATGGAGAATGTGGTGCTAGATACATGAAAGTTTACAAAAATGGAGAATGGGTAGCTCCAAGTAAACTTGAAATGATGATGAAAGAAGAATTTTTTTATTGTGGCAAACATGAAGGAAGAAATTTAGAATACGTCTATAAACATGATAAAGACTATTTGTATTGGATTCTACTAAAAAGACCAACAGGTGCATATTTTGGTCATATTATCGATGTGCTTCTCCTAATGAGGAATGAAGGTTTGATTTGACCAAATATAATTAGGTTTGTAAGATTAAATTTTGATTTTTACCTATAACACTGAAAATCAGAGTCATACTTTTTTGTTCCACTTTCAATGTAGTATTTAGTGATTTGTCTAAATAATGGTGTCACTAGTTCTTCTGGTGCTGAGGGAAGAAAAACATCTTCTGCATTGAATTTATACAAAATACCATGCCTAGCAAAATAAACTCCCATTTTGTTAATAGAAAAATTAGCGAGTTCTTTTTTTTCTATCTTAAAATTTGTATAAGTGCTATAATTGTGTAAAATGAAATACGCCGTGAGCTGACGAAACATTTCTCTTGTTAATCTAGGTTCTTTAGTTACTTTCACATCAATTATTGCATCATCAATTATAAGATCAGCTTCAGTTATTTTATCAGAGATAAGTGGGGCTTCTAATGGTGTTTTTATATGGCATGTGTTTCTAAAATAAAAATGTTCAGGTGACAGAGTATTTATTAGGTTCCTTAAATCCTCAATATCTTTTGCTTCAATTTTTCCAAAATTTGAGTCAATTGGTACATAGTCATTCAAAGAACTTTCAATTTTAGCAAGTAAAAAACAACTTTTAATGACTTCGTCAGAAACGATTCCATTTTTTAGATATTTATGATACGAAAATTGAGCTGAATTGAGATTATCAATTAAGATTTTTATTTCTTTTTCATCTTTTCGTGGAACTTTTCCATAATACATGAATCTATCAGGTATATCAATTAATTTATGATTAAAAATGTCTAACTTTCCGCCTGCCTTGGTATTACAGTTAATTTCTGCCTTCCAAATAGGATCATCAATTTCTTGGTTTTCTCTTTTAAGATAGAAACGAATAAAATAATCAAACGCAATACCAACTAAAATATAGTTTTTTGTCAATGGTTCTGCTTTCATTTCAGATTCAATTTTATATTTTGGCATTTTTGTGTTTTTATCAATTAAATCTCGAACCTCTGGAATAGTAAGAAACTTTTTGAAATTCATAACTGAACTCACCATTAAATTTTAAATTATATTCTCAATAGTTTAGAATATAACTATATAAGTAAATGGGTATAGTCCAATTTTGAATTAATTTGATGAAAATAAAGTGATTAAATTTATAGAGTGGTATTTTTCTTAGTTACCTATATCCCGACGCGTAGGTGCGAGGGGAGGGATTTGAACCCTCGAAATCCTTCGATACTGGATCTTAAGTCCAGCGCCTTTGACCAGCTGGGCAACCCTCGCAATAAGAAGAGTATACTTATATCAGTACAGTTGAACACCTGATAAATACAATTAAGTTACTTAAGCCTTATTATAGCAAATATGAAGATTACATTTCTCGGAACAGGGGTCGGGATACCCCAGATCGGAAGAGTTCAGTCCGGTGTGCTTATGGATTTCGAGGGGAAATTATTGCTTTTTGACTGCGGGTGCGGTGTTCTTGGCAGGATACTGGAGAGCAAGCATAAACATACGGACATTGATGGCATCGTTCTCACGCATCTGCATCTTGACCATGTGGGGGATGTGCTGGCGCTGCTCAAGGCCAACTGGTTGATGGGTAAGACAGACATGCGTATTTTCGGGCCGCAGGGGACACAGGAATGGTTTGAAAAGACGCTGGACGTCTATGACTATCTAAAGGACAGGTTCACCGTTGACATCATAGAACTCTCGCCTGGGGATGAGTTTGCACCAGAGGGAAAAGGAGGAGATTGTACTATCACGTGTGCTAAGACCGTTCATACTAATAACTCACTGGCGTATCGCATTAAGAGCGAAGGCAAAAGCGTTGTTTATACAGGAGACACCGAGCCATGTGAAGCAGTAATGGAACTGGCAGAGGATGCAGATGTACTCATACATGAATGCTCTTTCCCGGTGAACTTCGAAATGACCAACCACACTACTCCGGACATGTTCACCCTCATGCTGGAGGAGTATCCGATTAACGTCAAGGAACTCTACCTGACACACCTCTATCCTCACATGCATGGACATTACGAGGAAGCCAGACACCATATCAGGAAGTACTTTACTGGCAACGTCACCATTGCTAAAGACCTGATGGTAATCAAGCCTTAGTCTGCACAAAACTAATTAACAAAAGTCAAAAATGAAAAAAAGATGAAAAACTGAAAAACTAAGAAAATAAAATATTAAGCCGGTTATCCGGCTTTACCATTTCTCAAGAGCTTCAATAACAGCCTCACCAAATGCCTCAGCGCTTGGAGGATCACGGGCTGTAATGATATTCTCAGTAACTATTACATCTGCATCCTCATAATTTGCTTTGCCTTTTTTAAGCTCCTTGATAGATTCGGGGTCCTTAAAAACAGTAGCTTTTTTACCCTCAAGTATCCCTGCTCTTGCAAGTATCACAGGAGACACACAGATCGCAGCCACGACCTTCTCATGTTCAAAGGCATCAGCAACCAGTTGCTGCAACTTCTTATCCGGCCATAACAGTTTTCTTGAACCGCCACCACCTGAAATAACAATCGCATCATACTCGGAAATAATCACTTTATCTATAGGAACATCAGGTCTTACAGTCCCGCCAAGTGCCCCGGTAGCTACATCTGTAGTCTTGCTTGCAACAGTAATAGTTATTCCTGCATCCTCAAATACATCCCTGGGTTCAAAGAACTCCTCATCCCTGAAACCTTCCTGTGCAACAACCATCAAAACTTTTTTGCTATCTAAACTTGATCCTGACATATTATCACTTTGCTACCCAACTTATCCATATCATTTTTCAACTTTCCGGTAGAATCCTCCTCAACCAGACTATATTTTCTATAATTATTTTATGAGTATTATTATTCGCACAATTAGATAATTTTTGTTTCAAATACTTATATTTAACGAGTTGAAAAAGAAAAAGGAAAGAAAAAAGGACAATAACCAGATTCACAATTTAAAATGAAAGTAAAAGAGGAGGAAAAACTCCTCTTTGTTTATTCAATAATGTATTTTGAAACAATTTCCTGCATTTCAGAAGCCATCTGTGCAAGTTCCTGTGAATTATTTGCAAGTTCCTGTATAGAGGAGCTTTGCTGTTCCACAGCAGCAGATGTTTGTTCTGTACCAGATGCTGCTTCCTGTGAGATTGAAGCAACTTCATCAACTGAAGCTGTGATCTCTTCAATGGAAGCAGACTGCTCCTGTGATGCGGCGGCAATGTTCCCTGTCATAAGAGCAACTTTGTCACTTTCCTCGACTATATTTTGTACAGCTTCTACAGTCCTTCCAAGTGAACTGACACCATTTGTAACTGTTATAACACCAGATTCCATTGAAGTGACTGCTGCATGGGTTCCCTCTTTGATCTCTGAAAGTAGATCAGATATCTGAGACGCTGCAGTACCTGATTCTTCAGCAAGTTTTCTTACCTCATCAGCAACTACTGCAAATCCACGTCCGTGTTCTCCTGCACGGGCTGCTTCGATTGCAGCGTTAAGGGCCAGAAGGTTTGTCTGGTCAGCAATACTGGTGATAAGAGCAACTATCTCACCGATCTGGTTAGACTTGGCCTCAAGTTGCTTAATAACAGTCGCTGAATCATTTGTAGCAGCCTGAATATCATCCATCTGTACCAGCAGGTCTTTTGACTGGATGCCAACATCAGATATAACGTCCTTTGACGTGTTTGCTGCTTCTGCTGCCTGCTGAGCATTGACTGCAATATCCTGCACACCAACGGTCATGTCACTCATTGTCTTGGCAACATCATCTGACATGGAAGACTGTTCATTTGAACCTTTAGCTATCTCACCAACGGTTGTGGATATCTCTGTGGATGCAGCAGTCATTTCCTCAATGGACGCTGACATTTCTTCAGCTGTTGCAGCAACATTGTTTGCACTCTTGCTGACCACGTTAATAATATTAGTCAATGAACTTAGAATATCATTCAGACCCTTTGGAATTGCAATAAAATCAATGTCAACATCTGTTTCAGCTTTGGTATCGATCTTACCTTCAAGCGCATCATTTGATATCTTCTTAAAGTCCGCAACGATTTTTTGGATTCCACCTGAAATGGATCTGCTTATCAGGAATGCTGCAGCAGAACCAAGAACCGTAAATACAAGTATAGCAGCTATTATTCCATCCTTTATCACCCTAACAGGAGCTTCAAATTCATCAATATAAGTACCAGATGCAATGATCCAGTCCTTTTCCTCAAAGTAGGTGTAACTTATTGCCTTATCACGACCCTGCCATTCATAAACGACATCACCTTCTTTTTCGGCGATCATTTGTTTGGCAAAATCATTGCTGCCAAGGTTATCTCCCTCTATGCTTGGATGAATAATGACATCACCATTTGAATCCATTACAAACATGTATCCTGTTTCACCGAAAGTGATACTGGACATCTGTTCTTTGACCACAAGACGGTAGTACTCTTCAGGAATACCAACAAAAAGGATGCCTATTATATTTCCGGAAGCATCTTTTATCGGCTCATAAGTACTCAAATAACGGTCCCCAAGAACACTGGCTATTCCATTATATGTTTGTCCTTTCTGTACAACAGCTTCATAAACGGCATCAGATACAGCAGTCCCCATAATACGTTTTCCACTCTCATCGAGTATAGTAGTAGAGATACGAATTGCGGAATTATCAATTACCTGAAAAACAGTTACTTCTGCCCCATTTTGCTCTTTGATAGAGTCAACCATGTCATATTTACTATTGGCAGTATAATCATCTCCAAATAACAGCTCACCATCAGATATTTTTGGGTCACCAAGTTTATAAAAACTATTGTGAGCTACATCCAGATTAAGTTCAACATTATCCTGGGCAAGGGAAAATACAGTATCTATATACTGCTTTTCCATGAAGACTTGTTCTTCAAGTCTATCCTGCAATTCTTTTTCAATAGCAGTTGAAGTTTGCTCATAAGCAAACAACCCAACAGCTGCCATTGGCAAAATTGTAAGGATCAAAGCAAACGCAATGATCTTTCGATTGATCGTAATGTTTTTTAAATTCAATTGACCACATCCTCCATTTGTATATACGCTAAATCAAATTTGATAACAATGTTAAAACCACATTTTTAAACAGATATGTATAAGTCACACAATAAAATTAGATTATTATATAATTTTAATACATATAAAAGTACTCACTGATATTGTAGCAATATAAAAAATCTGCGTCTGTATATTGATATATTGCATATACTTATTAATAGACCACAATATATTACTCAATAAAATTAGTTAGCTTTTTATACACAATATGTAAAAATGATATACAGTTATGCAATTGTGTATTTAAAACCTCAAAAAAATGAATATTATAAGCGCATCAAAAAAACACCTTTGTATATACACCAATTATACACGTAGCTCTCCCTTATGAAACCAGGGTCAAACTAGACGACATATACTATTTACACAAAAAAAATCAAATAACAGAAGCATTGTCCATTGCCATTTCATTTCAGCAAATCCACAACTTCTGTTAACAGACATATACTACAAAGTATTATATTGCTAGTAATTCTTATTCTTTATAAAATTCATCTCTTGCTTCCACAAAGGCCTTTATGCTCTCAATTGATGTGCGTGGAGCGATACCACATCCAGGGGCCAGTATACCTACTCCATCCATAATACATTGTTTTGCTTCTTTTTTAATGTGGTCAGGCGATTTACCAAGCAAGGTTGCAGCAGGTGACACATTACCTATAAGGCATACTCTACCTGAAACGATCTGACTCGCATAAGCGAGATCTACTTTTTCTTCTATGCTAAGCCCATGGAATCCAGATTCAGACATAATATCCAGAATATCCGTAGCGTCACCACAAATATGAAGAATTGAATGCCCTTTTAGATTTCTAGTCAGTAACCGATAATGTGGGATTACAAGAGATTCAAACAATGGTGGCGGGAAAAGATCAGGACCTGCCTCTGAATCAATTATAACTACTGCATCTGCTCCGTGATCAAAAAGAGCATTGGCATATTCTGTGCATACTTTGGTACCAATAGCAAACAGCTCTGTAAGAAGGTCGGATTCAGTTATACACCACCGCAAGTAGTTATTTGCACCACATAGATAAAAAGCAATGGCTGCAGGTCCTATCATTCCTGCAATTACTGGAACATCGTCTGATATCCTGCTTTTTATTATATCAGTAGCTTCAAGCATTGTTTTTATTCTTTTACTTTCAAGTAATTTCTCCGGGATAGAAAATCCGGTAACATCTTCTTTATCCTTGCATGGAAAATCAAGCTGGTAAGGTTGTGTATCAAGAGAACCTTCTGCAATAGTACATCCAAGGCTCTCAGCTAGAACTGTGGTACAAAAGGGATACCTGACAGCTTCAAGCCCTGTTAGCTCATGTGCAGCAATAGCCAATGTGGCCATTTTTTCAGGATCATAATTAGCATCGGGCCATTTTGCGCCGCTTATTTCCATAAGTTCAACTATTCCTGTTTGAGTTACCGAACAGACAGGAACTTTATCCACATTTTTTCTTTCCAGGGAATTGATAAAACGCTCTTTTAATGTTAGACCAGACAAACAGAACTCCTCAATAATTCTATGTATCCAGGTTATTTAAAAGACTATCTTTTCTCCACATTTACAAATATTGTTTTTAGTGGACATTACTTATTTGTATGCATATCTGCTGGAATTATTGCCAATCAACCTAGGTTATTAATATATTATTAAAATAAATAAAAAACAATAATAAAAATTATCAAAGGGTTTTTAAACTTTTGAGTACTTTCAAAAGTGAGGTATTAATTATGACAGAACTAGTCCGGAAAATAATAGTGATCGCATCACTTTTAGCCATGGTAATAATATCAGGTTGCACAACAACCGTTGGACCAATAGACTCTGTAAGCCCTGAAAATGTATTTATTGACGCCTCCCCGGTAGTCATTAAAGAATTCCAGGAACAGGACATATCCCTGAAAATAAGTAACAATGCTACACAGTCCATTGATTCCGTAATGGTTTCAAGTTACATGCCATTTATAATTACAGGAACAGATTCTCTTAATATAGCAGGAAAAGAGAATGCTGCCGATACTGCTGAATCTTCTATTCTTAACTCAAAGATAATGGCACCGGCTTTTGACACAGATACAAATGAATCCGCTGTGACCATCAGTTACCTTTCAGGAACAGATGATGAAGGATTGCAGATAACAAAGACAAAATCAGTTCCTGTAGAAGTAACCATACTTCCGGACGTACAACTCCAGTTCCTTGGATTTGTAAAGGATATGGATTCATTGCGTACAACTTCAGCAGAAGCCTGGGAACTTGAAGCCGGAGAAAATGCAACCATTACATTCTCAGTAAAGAATCATGGACAGAGCACTGTGCCTGCTGGCATACTAACTGTTGTGGCAGATGTTGACAATAAACTCATAGCAGACCAGGCATCCATGAATATAAGCGAGGCAATGGCAAGAAGTGGAACATCCCATACTAAGGGAATGCAGATACCTGTGAAAGATGATGCACCAAATGGTGAGACCGATATCTATGTCAGATTAATGTATGGTGACCATATCGTAGATGAACAGAAACTTGTGCTGAAAGTTAAACTGTAGGCGATAGCATGAAAGTTGTGAACCTTCTGCTTTTCTTTTCCATTTTTCTGTTTTGTATCTCCAGTGGATGCCTGAACGAGAATGTAGTAAAAGAAGTCCAGCATCCTGTAATCACCAATGTAGATGTGATGTCAACACTGGCGGATGAAGAGTTCGAGCTTAAGGTAACTGTCTACACGCAAAATCCCATGGCTAGTGATACAGGCACACTTTCCATCAAGGTAAAAACAAAAGACCCATCTACAAATCTGATAACATCAGATCATACAGAAAATGTAGGCTACCTTAAAGCAAATTCCCAGACATATAAAGCCCTTAATTTCAACGTTCCTAAAAGTGGGGAACAGCTCGTTATAGTGGAATTGTTCGAAGACAATAACCTTGTAGATGAGTATACTAGCCAGATACGGCTCATTGAAGGAACAACTGAACCTGTTTCAAATGTGATTCTGACCGACCTGATGATAGAAACCATACAGGCAACAAATTATGGTGAGGATATTATTTTTGAAGCTTCACCAGGACTCTACAATCAGGGCGATGAAGCAGACAAAATCAATATAGTTGTCACAGCAGTCGTTGATCAGTACACAAGATACACAGGCAGTGTCATTGTCTCAAACGTAGAACATGGTCAAAGAACAAGAGGAACTGTAAGAATGACTGTTCCGGCCGATGAATCCTACAGCTTTGAGGTGGATGTCATCACAGATGGTCTAATAGCTGCAAATGCGCAAACCAGCGAATCAATTAAGCTCCATGACCTGAAACTGAAGACACCAATGACATATACGCTTCTTGAATCAGACATACCTGTTGATGATGAGATGCCCGTAGAAGAAGATGAAGAAGATACAGCTGCAGAATCTCCCGGATTTGAAATTCCTATGCTGGTGATTTCCATGCTTTGTGCTGCGGGAATTATAAGAAAGAATAAAAGGAAAATCTAAAAGTATCTTAGTTTTCTTTTTCTTTCTTTTTTCTCATTTTTTATTAAGCTTTCTTTGATGAAAAACATTTTAGGAAAACAGGACATTTACATTGAATTTATCAAGCATATTTGACAGCCTGAAAAGTGGAAGACCCACAACATTGAAAAAGTCACCATCAATCCTCTCAACAAGTATAGCTCCTTTCCCTTGTATTGCAAAGGCACCTGCTTTGCCAAAAGGCTCTCCTGTGTTGATATAATCTCTTATCAGCTGTTCCGGCATTTTCCTCATCCAGACGGTTGTTAGTTCATATTCCGTAATTTCTTCTCTGCTACAAACATCCATTACAGTCAATCCGGTAATCGCCTTTATCTGTTGTCCGTTTATTTTTTGCAGTATCTCTTGTGCATGATACTCATCAGCTGGTTTTCCAAGTACTTCGCCCCTGCAAACGACAACTGTATCAGCAGAGATAATTACGCCTTCTTCGAGATTATCCGCCACATCAACTGCTTTTTCAAAAGAGTGATGCATGACAAGTTCAACAGGACTCAAACCTTTGCCTGTGTCTTCTGCATAAGAACTCACATAAATATCAAAATCCGGACCTATCAATTGCTCTAACAGCTCTTTTCTTCTCGCAGATGCAGAAGCAAGGATAATCCTGTTCATGAATATGTAAAAGACAGGTGAAAATATCTACTTTGTGACAAAAGCTCAATTAATTGCAAAAAGCATATTGCTGTTTTATAAAAAATAAATTTTATGACTCTATTAAAATCCTGTATAAATTACACCATCATGTTAAATTACAAAAATATCAATATCAAAATGTGTATTTCAAATAATTATTAATTTCTATAATCACTTGAATAATACGAATTTATACAGAGACTGCACACTAAAACAGCTAGTTAAAACTAGAGATTATCTTGTCAATATCATCTTTATTATTTCCAGGTATCGGAACATTTACAGTATAGCTTCTAGGTCCTGTTCGATCAAAGAAATCATAGACTACCTCTATATGATTATATGGTTCTTCTTGAAATTCTGCAAAACTGAATTTTGATAGTGGAAAGTCCCATGTATGAAATTCTTTATTCAAAAGAACTCCTTTCTCAAGCAAAATGACCTCTCCCACGCTTTTTCTCTTGAAATAGAACAGGATCGAAGGAAAGACATATCCCATGAAAAAATAAAGCCCAAATAAACCTAGCATCACCATAAACATGAAAAAATTACCCTCAGGTGCAAACACAATGATCGGAACAAATATGATTGCAGTTATCACTGATAAAAAAATAGCCATTAAACTTCCCATATCATTTCGATAATCCTCTTCGTGCGATAAATAATTCCACCATTCTTCATTCGTGTATTTCCAATGGACGATCATCTTTTTCTGATTGATAGCCTTATCCAGAACTTTAACGTTTTTCCTAGTTGTCCTGATAAAGAATAATGAAGTCAACACAATAGTGATAGAGACCATAATAAACAAACCATCAAACGAGTTTATATCAAAAGTGATGTAGCTATGTAGGCCGAGAACAGTAAAGAAAATAGCTGCATAAATCCACCTATTTAAGGCTACTCTTTGAGGATTTTTGATTTTTGGGATGGTATCTTGATTCATGCTATTAAGCCATGATACATTTTATGGTTTAAAAAACAATATGTTTTGACTCTGTAGAAAAATAGAATGGAATTTGGTGGGGAATTGCATTATAATGGAAAAAGCAGTTGAAGGCAAACTACTGTTGCCTTCATAAGCAGAATTAATCTTCAGTTGAGATTGTTTCATTTACCCATTCATCCATGTTGTTAGCACCCATTATCGGGCTGTTGTCAAACATAGGAATTTCCACAGGATACCATTTTTGCAGGAAAGTGAGCATGTGGTATTTCATAAAAACACTCGCAGGCATTCCTACAAAAGCCATCATAAATATGAACATAATAAATTCGACAACTAATATTGGAATAAACAAGATCCACACAGTAGTATCCGCAAATATTGCTGAAAAACCAAAGTATAGAATGAGGTCCACAATAAGAAGCAAAATTCCCAATGCTATCATTGCTATGATTGCCAGAATTGCCAGAAGTATACCTACTGCAATAGCAAGCACCAAACGACCTATCCAATATATTGCCATCTGTTTCCAATCAGACCTGAACTGTCCAAACACCCGAAATAAAGACGAAAATATGTTGCATTCTGAGTACATAGAAACGGGTATGGCCAGATTGACAAATGATCCAATTATGCCTGCGATAATAGCAATTACAAAAATAATGGCAAAAATTCCCACAATAAGTAATGCAATAGAAGCTGCGCCTAAATTGTCAATTCCCCCATTCATACCACCTATGATAAAAAATAAAGGCAATGCAAGAATGGCAAAAACCAGAAGAACTCCCAAAACTACAATTATACGCAAAACATAAAGAGCTACTCCTTTTACCAGATACCTGCTAAAATACTCCCGTATCCGTACATCATTGTGAACCAGTGATTCCACAAAAACGAATTCCATTACACTTCCTATCAAACTCAGAAGAAGAGCAAATAGGAAGATGAATACTATAGCTAAGATGACAAGTGTAACTCCAGAATAAGACATCAGATGCTCATAAAAATTGCTAATAATTTCGATGAATCCCTGTGGAATCCCGGAAAGATCTGGTTCAGAACCACCATAAGGACCGCCATTACCGCCACCATTGAAACCACTGCCGACGCCACCGATAAATAAGACAATAATGGCAAGTTTTAGCCACTTCCAGATGTCAAAAGGTTCAATAAGGCATGTTCGTGTCCTTTCTATTGCACGATCAACTGCATCTATTACATACCAGCTCATATAAATAAATAGTAAAGGTTGAGTTATATAGTTACTGATTTAAAGCTAATTAAACTGCGCATTAATACCACTTCGTTTTCTGGCTCCGAGAATGACCGCTTTTAACATAACAAACCCGTCATCTTCAGGATAATAATTTATTGCCCTTTCCAGTATCTCCAATGATCTATCAGACATTGAAGATTGCAGGCAGGCATCTGCAAAGATTATAAGAACATTCTTTGAGTATGGTTCCATTTCCAGTGCATCTTCCAGAAGTTCAATACCTTTTTCAGAATCCTCCACCAGACAATATGCGAATCCTTTCATTGAAAGAGCATGTTCATCAGCAGGGTGTTCTTTTAATATTTCATCCAGACAGGATATTGCTTTTTCGTACAATCCGTCAGCAATCAGCGTATCTAATCTGCACATCAGGAGCTTTTCATGTGTGGCAGAACTATCCATAATAAAAAAAGGATGTTCATCACTAATAAATATTACAGCCATAGAAGTGTTATAGCAGACTAATAAAAAAAGAAAATCAGAATTAAAGTAGCAAATCTAAGTAAGCCTGAATCAGGCCCTTATTGCAATATTACCGAATATACTAAAATCCATGTGATTTTCCATTGCGCAGGATTTGAGCAGTGAAATACCTTTTTCCATTATTTTGGAAGCTGCAAATATATGCAAAAGCGGAACATCTCCTTTTTCGAAACGATCTCCCATCTCTCTCATTCCCTCTATAAATCCAAGTTCTATTAGATCAACAGGGTCCATGCCTGCATCAACCGCTTCCCGGACGGCAGATTCAGCTTCCATGCTGTCAAAGTTGAGAACAGATTCCCGTGCTTTTTCTATTATCTTATTGAATAGTGATTTTTCAGATTCCATATAAACAATCCTAATTTTTATTGTGGAGTATTCATCGCCCATTTGGAACTAAATCCACTTCTGTCGTCTTGATCTTTGGAGGTAGTCCATTTTAGTTGATTTAAGACAACTAAATTTGATTATGTGTAGCTACTATATAAATTATTCGACTCAGACCCAATCACGGTAAAACATGATTCAAAAACTTCCATCAGTATATTTATCATGTTGGAGAGGCTATGAAACCATAATGTCAGACAGGGAAATCATATCTACATTCAAATACGTTTCACGCATGAAACCAGAATTCATGTTATCAGAGCTTACTGACTATCTAAATGAGGAAACATCCGTCCAACAGGTATACAATACTCTTAAACCCCTGTTCTTCGACCTTGGAATCGATGTTGTTATCAATAAGGATGATTTCAGGATTGTTCGTGCAACTCCTCAAAAGAAAATGGAACTTACTGATGAGGAAATAAAAAAGAATGACCTTTTTTTCAAGTCAACTGCTGTTTCCAGAAAAATGGAACGTCATATCGAACAATATATCGAAAAGAAGACCAGCAAAGACTGGGACGACCCCATCGTTTTAGATAAAATAAGAAGAGCCATTCGCTATCAGAAAGCCAGCTACTGGAAAGAAGGCAATGCAAGAAACATAAGCTATGAAAAAGGATATAGCATCCTTGGATACCTTGCTTATCAGTTCCCTGTATATTTTATACAATTTCAATATCTTCTCTACGACCTGGCAAAGGACGGTCTTCTGAAGAACCGTATGAAAATACTTGATGTAGGAACCGGACCGGGTACAATCCCACTGGCAATTATCGACTTTTACAACCGTCTTGACGACCGCAAGGCAAACATCCATACAATTGAACTCTTCGACGAAAACATAGAGGCATATAATTTCCTCGTTCCACAGTATGCAGACATAAAATCAAATGTCACTGTTGAAGAACCTATCAGAGCCGATGTGAGTAAACTGGAAATTGAAAAACTTCCGGACAACATTGACCTTATGGTCTTTTCCAATGTCCTGAATGAGATGAAAGGCCTAAGCCTTGAACAAAGGGCTGATATCGTAAAGAACATGGCAGAAAAACTCACACCTGATGGTAATATCATAATAATAGAACCTGCTGACAAGGTTAATTCAACTGAGATGAGAGCACTCACCATAATACTGAAGAGAATGGGAATCAAGATATATAGCCCATGTTCATTCATCTGGTCGGGTGAATGTACCCTTAAAACATGCTGGAGCTTCGATCATAAAAAAGATATTGAGATTACCAGGGTCATGAGCAAACTGGCAGAATGCGATGAGCCTTATCGTTACATTAATACCGATATCAAATACTCATATGCGATACTCAGGAAGGACAAACTGTCAAAGCAGAATCTCATGGTTCCTGATAAAGCAAAATTCGCACGCATGGCAAAAATTGACAAACATAATACTAAACGTATAAATGTGGTAGGTTCACTGATGTCAGGTGATCTGGGTGATGAGAAGTACAAACTCTACAGAATATGCGACGGTACTTCAAAAAAGGCAGTCTATGCAGTGTTACCATCCCATAACCTTTCAGAAGATAATGAAGTGATCACAAAAGCAGGATATGGAAGTATACTTAAAATCTATAATGTGCTTGTCAAATACAATGAAGCAACTGATGCATACAACCTGCTAATAGGGAAAGGGACCACAATTGAACCCCTGTCCGGAGACATGGGACAGTAAAAAGAGTTATTCCAAATAAATTATTTTAAACTAAACGAACATATTGAAAGGATACGAAAAGAGCTATTCATTCCTGTGTTCTAAATTTTACTTATCGATTTATCATTCAACCTAATAAGAATCTGATCTGCATGCATAATAACAAATCTTCAACCTGTACTCCTCCTGAGATCCTGGCACCTGCTGGTGACCCGGAAGCCCTGAAAGCCGCCATAAAAGGAGGAGCAGACGCTGTTTACCTTGGAGTTGGGCAGTTAAATGCTCGCCAGGGTGCAAATAATTTTTCCGTAGAGGACCTCAGGGACAATATCGATCTTGCACATACCTATGGAGTTAAGGTATTCATTGCTCTTAATATTCCACTCAAGCAACATGAGGTTCAAGAGGCCATAGATATTGTTCATAAGGCATACGCATACAATATAGATGGAATTATACTGGAAGACTTAGGTCTTTTCTTTTTACTAAAAGAGCATTTCCCGGACCTTCCACTACATGCAAGTACCCAGATGACGATCCACAACCCACAAGGTGTTGATTTTATCAGGGATGCAGGTGCTTCAAGAGTCATACTCTCAAGGGAACTGAGCACGGAGCAGGTCAAAAGTATTATAGACAAAACATCAGTTGAAATCGAACTTTTTGTTCACGGTGCCCTTTGTTATTCATTTTCAGGTCGATGCCTGTTCAGTACTGCCATAACGGACAGAAGCGCAAACAGAGGCGCATGTTTCCAGCCTTGCAGACGGCCGTATAAACTGTCAGTCGATGGACAGATCGTAGACAGCAAACGGGTAGGTGAGTATCCAATAAGCTGTGCAGAACTCTGTACCTTCCCGGGGCTTGAAGACATTATAAAGACAGGTGTCAAGAGCCTCAAAATAGAAGGCAGGATGAAAAAACCGGAGTACGTGACCGCCAGTGCAAGAACCTACAAAAATGTTGCAGAAAAAGTATGCGATACAGGTGAGAATTTCAGTACAGAAGAACTTGAGGAAATGGAGAACGAGCTTGCAAAACTATTCTATAGGGGCTTTACCCGGGGTTTTGTTCTTGGTGAAGAAGATGTCACACAACGCAAATACAGTGCCAATTACGGTGCCTATCTGGGAATAGTGGATAATATAACTAAGTCCACAAAAGAAGGTGAAATGACCATTACACCTCTTCAGGATATAAAGGTAAATGACGGTATCAGCATAAATACTCGCATCAGGATCATAGGTTGTCGTGTTCATGGTATTCTTGTTAATGGTGAGGCTGTACAGGTTGCCAGGAAAGGAGAGGAAACCACTCTGCTGATAAGTGCAAAGACCAGCAAATCCATAAGAAAGAACGATGAGGTCTATGTATCTACCGACCCTCAATTACTTGAAAGCTTACAGAACATTGAGCTTCAAACCACTCCCCTGATAATAACAATTCATGCAAGAAAGGGAGAAAAGCTGCATATCAACGTGAAAAGCAGGAAAAGGGAAACTGAAGCCATCAGTGATTACATAGTGCAGGAAGCAAAAAGTTCTCCCACAAGCCAGGAGCAAATGATAGCAACTCTTGGAAAACTCGGTGATACAACATTCCACGTCGAAGATATTATTCTGGATGTTGACGATAATATTTTCATTCCCCTTGGAGCACTTTCAGGTACTAGAAGGGAAGCAGTTGAAGAGCTGTTTAATTCCAGATTCCCAAGAGAGGGCAGGAACCGCAGTTGTCCCACTGTTTCCACAGGATATAAGCGGGAAGAAAGCAAAAAGAAAGCAAAAAGACCTCTGTTAAGTGTTGAGGTTTCAGAGATCGATTCAATTTTTACTGCATCCAAATCTGGCGCTGATATTGTTTATGCACCTATTCATCTATTCACTGAATTGATGAATGAGAATAATATCCTCAGGACTAACGGCCTGAAGGAAAAGGATGTGGAATTTGTCCTGATGACACCACAGGTAAGTTTTGAAGAAGAAATGCCTGCACTAAAAGAACTGATGCAACAGGTTGCAGATGCAGGATTCAAACTTGCATGTTCTAATTACGGAACAATCCGACTGGCAAATGAAATGGATGCACCCTTTGTTACCCAAAAAGAGTTCAATGCCTTCAATTCTTACACAGTAAATGCATTCCGAACATCCGGTGCTTACCGTGTTACACTTTCAAGTGAACTAAACCTTGAAGAAACACAGGAGGTTTGCATTAACGCAGATCCTGATATACAAATAGAGGTCATGGCATATGGACGTGAACTTCTGCTTGTGACAAAGAATGACCTGTTAGGTCCTCTTATTGAAGACGGGACTATCGAAACTGACAGTGAGGTGCTACTTGTGGATAACACCAAAGGCTCATTCCCGGTGAAGCGAGAAGGTGAGCGTACCCTTATCTACAATTCCACGGTCCTGAACATGGTGGAGGAAATTGATAAACTTTGTACATCAGGTGCTGATGTGTTAAGACTTGACCTTTCCCTTTATGAAAAAGTGGATGTAAAGGATATCACACGCAATTACAGAAGAGCACTTGACGGCAAACAGATTAAACTGAAGTCCACAAGGGATGAGGAATACGATCAGGGACACTATTTCAAAGGTGTACTATAAATCAGTATAATAAATTATAAACTAAAAGAGTTTAGGTGATAATATGGCAAGAGAACTTTCCCCTAAAGATATAGTAGTGTTAAAAAAAGTCGCTCCTGAGTGTGCAGGACTTGAATGTACAGGTTCAAAAGCACCATATAAGTCCATACTTCCACCTCTTGCAAACCATTATGCAAAAAATGAAGAAGACTTCAAGACCCGTTTGTCCGCCCTGGATGACGATGATCTGGAATACCTGTTATCACTTATAAGAACAGGTGAAGAGAGCCTTGGGTGTGTGCAACCTCATTACATGACACTGTTCCTTGAGCTGATCGAAGAAAGAATGGGCACGGAAATTGCAGAAGAGATCATGGCAATATACACGAAATGGAACGAGTGTAAAAATATTACCGATATTAGCTTTTGATGAGTTTTTCATAAAGCTCAGCCATTCCTTTTAGGGTGACATGACCTTTTCTAGTAATCATATAATCCCCCCGCTCGGTCCTCTGCAGGATCATACCAGTGTCCAGCAATTTCTGAATATGGAAAAGAAGATTTCCTCCACGCAGACCAGTGATCTTTGAGAGTTCAGAAAAGCTTTTTGTATCAGAGTTTACTGATTTGAGAATTGCCAGGCGTTGCTTATTGGCAAGAGGCTCACATACTTCCGTGACAATATCATCTGATATGGTACTGATGTCTATGATGGCTCTGTTGCTCGAATCTTCATTGTGGGTCCTGTTGAATGAGCGTATCAGTTCCATCTGTTTATCAAATATAACGGACGCGCTCTTTATGCAGTTATCGCAATTATCAGTGACCGCGAAACCCTTAAGCTCATTGAACCGTTCCTGGAACGAAACAAGGGACCCCTCAGTAACTTTATCCTCCATAAGAAGCAGGGCCAGTTCCTGAAGAAGATCAGAGAATGCATTTTTACAGACATCTTTGTTATCGCATTCCATACAAAAGTTTTCTTCAACTGTCTTTTTTGTATCCTCAATCATATAGTGTATAACAGGTCGTGACAGGTCACCTTTCATTTCCATGAACATGGCATCCATACTACGATGATTAGAGCGTTCAAGTACTCTGTTAACATCCTTTTTTAAGGAAATTATCTCAGACCGCAGGTTTTCAAACTCCTGCAAGTACATACCGTTTTGATCTCCTTTCAGAATATTACTACTCATGATGAATACCTTCTTTATTTAGAATTTTCTGTACATAATTATAACATGAAACTATATTAATCTATACTGAACTGAATTATTATCATATATTTAGTACTTGATAGAAAACACAAGCAAACATGATATATAGATAAAAGGTATACGAAAGTAGGAAGGCTATATAGCGATTACTTGTTAATAATTAAAAAGGAAGAAACAACTTGATTCGTTCAATTCTTGACAATGACCTTTATAAGTTTACGATGCAGATGGCTGTTCTGGAACTCTTTCCTGATGCAGGTGCAGAATATCGTTTTACTAATCGTGGAACACAGCGTTTTAACGAAGGCTTTGTCAGGGAACTGAGAAGGATCATAGATGAGGATATGCCAGAGCTTGCTCTCACTGATGATGAGTACAAATGGCTGAAAGCATCCTGTCCGTACTTTAAACCCATGTACATTGAATATCTCAGGAACTACCGTTTTGATCCCTCTGAAGTGACTGTAAACCTCACAGATAATGGTGACCTTGATCTTCGGATAAAAGGTCCCTGGCATAGCAGTATACTCTGGGAAATCGTATTGATGGCAACGATTTCGGAACTTTATTTCAAGATGATAGAAACAGACTGGGTAGATTCAGAATACGGCAATGGTTCGGGTTATAGCAATCTCCTGAATGAGTATGAAAAGCTTATAGTGAGCAATGCTAAAGAGCTTGAGCAGAACAGTTGTGGTTTTTCAGAGTTTGGAACACGCCGAAGGCGGAGTTTTGAAATACATGACCTTGCTGTCAGGATACTTCATAAGTGTAAAACATTCACTGGCACAAGTAACGTGTACCTTGCTAAAAAATATGGTGTCAAACCAACAGGCACTATTGGCCACGAATGGATAATGGGAACTTCAGCACTTATAGGACTGCGCAATGCAAATCTGTTCGCATTGGAGAGTTGGGTCGATGTTTACAAGGGAAATCTGGGAATTGCACTTTCTGATACATTTGGATCAGAACCATTTTTCAGAAATTTCAATCTGAAACTTTCCAAGTTGTATGATGGTGTTCGCCATGACAGTGGAGATCCTCTGAAATTTGCCGACAGGGTCATACAGCACTATGAAAAAATGGGTATAGACCCACTGACAAAAGTTGTTATTTTCAGTGACTCACTTTCCGCTTCAGATGCAATAGAGATAAAGAAGAAGTGTGAAAGTCGGATTAACTGCATATTCGGAATTGGGACAAGCATCACTAATAATCATGAGTTCTTCAGGTCCAGTCCACCTCTTAATATGGTAATAAAACTTCACAGCATTAATGATATACCTGTAGTGAAGTTAAGTGATGATGAAGGAAAAGAAACCGGGAATAAAGATGCTATCAGAGTAGCGAACTACATTTTTGGACGTAAAGGACTTGATGAATAATTATTATTTCTGGTGTGCTAAATTATATGAGTGAAACCGGAAATAAGCCCAAGTGAGATCATCAGGAACAGATACAAAAGAAATAGAATGAAAATTCTCTTTATTTCAATAGATGTGCTCTTCTTCATACTATTTCACCAGCGAAATAACTGGTTACTAACTATATAAACATTATGAATTAATGTAATATTGTGCATAATATATTTCATAATAGTTCTTTTTATGTAACTATTCAGCCTAGCTCACTTCCACCAAGCTGATTTCTTCATCCACGATCAATTCTGCAACTTTGGAACAAATGAATTGCCATAAAATATTGCACTAATTGCATCGATAACAGATTCAGAATTCTTATTAACAGTAGACACGTATCCTCTTATACGGCAGAAATTTTTTGCACCCTGTTCACTGCGGAAAGTACCTGATATCTTCTGCTGTACTTTCGTCATTCTGATATCTCTTTCAGCCTGATTGTTATCAAACGGAACGTTTTGGTCGTACATAAATCGCAAGATATCCTCTTTATGGCCAATAAACCTATCCAGCAAATTCTTTACCGTGGTCTGCTTCTTACGTCCTCGTTTTTTAGACCGCACATTTGATTCCGGATCAGGAGGATTTTCATTCACTCCTAAACAAGTTATGTGATCATAATCCTCACTGAACCTTTGAATTAGCTCAGTATCTAAAAGATCATTATCAACATGATGTTTAATGCATATCAAGAGATCACTCATTATCTTTGGCCACTGTTGATCCCTGTTTTCGGAAGCTCCAGTTAACTCTCGTAATAAATGTGCATTACATAATGAATGTTGACATTCATATTTGTTGTACGGTTTCCAAAAATCATGTGTTGCAACACCAGTGTAACCTGGTAATATGCCCATAGCATCCATTGCTTCTGAGCCCCTTTTGCGATGTGCAAAATAATAGGTCAGTTTGTCTGTACCTGCCACATGAAGCCAATTACGAACTGCATTTATTCTCATTCCTGTTTCATCCAGATTGATGACAGGAGATTCTTTCAGGAGATGTTTCACTGTATTTTCAAAAGCTCCAAGCTTCTCAAAACAACTACGTTCCGTGTTCACCAAAGTAGCAGGACTTATCTTGCATCCCAAAATATCAGAGAACAACTTGGTAACACGCTGATAAGGAAGTAATTGGTAAGTGTGCAAATAAACTGCAAATGACTTAACTCGATGACCGTATTGAGTCGGCTGAGTTACACCATCTGGAAAAAGAGCTTTGTTTACATGAGAACATTTGGGACATGTTTTAATCTCGCAACGATGTTCAATGCAATTGATAGTTATAGGAGGAATGTCAAAGACCTGTCTTCTTTCATAGTCAGAGGGAACAGAAGCTAACGATCTCCCACAATTGACGCATTGATTAACAGGATGAACAATAACTTCATCCGGATCATCATTTATTCTTAATGTAGTACCAGGATGACCGTTTTGACCACCTACATGCTTATTGGTCTTTTTTCTTTGACTTTTAACGGTTGGTTTATTCCGTGCATAAGAATCAGTAGAAGGTGGTTTGCTACTGTTGCGACTATTCTTTTCAAGCATTTCTTCCAAATGCCTGACACGCTCTTCAAGTTGTGCAATTTGGAGAGATTGATGTTCAATTATCCCAAGTAATCGAGTTACAAGTTCTACTACTGCTTCTGGACCAGCTTCATAAACTGCAAGTATTTCTTCGCGGTCTATACAAATCCCCTCAGATTGATAGACGTTTTTTATGATATTTTACTGAATATTTTTTAACACATAGAATGAAGCCATAGTATAGAGGATTTCGATATTCCCTCATTTTAGATCATTAAAGTATTCAAACTCAATTATATCCTCTCATTTTTTATCATTTTGTTTAATTTCTCTTCATTAATCCTTATTTTTAGTATAGCTCCCGCTATCCTAAATTACTCCTTTGGTTTTTAGTGTCCTCAATTGATGCAGATTAAAACAAAAAGCTGTCATCAACATTTTTGCATTCACTCTTTCTACAGTTGTAACAAGAACCTTTCTGGTTTTAAATATTTCTTTTGTCACTGCATACACTCTTTCGCAAGGGACTCTTTTCACACTTATTCTTTCATTTCTGAGGATATCCATTATTCCTAAAGGATGTCCTCTTACAGCTCGTTGCATTGTTGCTGCAAAACCTTTTGCTATTGCTCCAAAATATCCTTTATCTCTATACACCACTTCACCCTTTTCAGACAGATCAACCTGTGAATCGTGAAGTGATGCAGTTGTTGTCTCAAATCTTCTGATTAGTTCATAATCCTTATCAATAATTGTATGAAGTTTGTATCCAAAGTGAGATTTACCATTTTTCTTAGTCCAGGTTCCATCTTTGCTTCTTCTTGTTTTCGCATCTTTTCCTCTGAGTACATCTGCTTTTGCATGTCCTGGATCTGAGTGAATAAAAGTTGCATCCTGGATCATTCCTTTTTTAATCTTCAAACCAAGAGCATCAAGCTGATTCTGCATTTCATCCCACACCGCTTTTTCTTTACCATTGTCGATAATTCTCTTCCTGAATGACCAGACAGTTGTACTGTCTGGTACATATTCAGGAAATCCCAGGAATTTCCTAAAGGATATCCTGTCAATACACTGCTTTTCAAGCTCAGCATCAGAAAGACCATGCCATTGTTGCAGAACAAGCATCTTGAACATTACAATAACATCAGCTTCAGGCCGTCCGCCTGAAGCTGTTCTGTTTATGTACATTGACTCCAGAATAGGGCGAAAAGGCTTCCAATCTACTAAATATTCAATTTCAGCAAGCTTATCTCCGACAGATTGGAGACGCTTATATTCTTCATTTAAGGTAAAATCAGTAAAAGAATCCATAATAGTAAATTTGCTTTGCTATTATTTAAATTTTATTAAATTGTATGGGTATTGATGGTAGTTTATCGAAATCCTCTATATTGTTTTTTGCATCATTAAAACAGTCAGGCTGAATAGTTACCTTTTTATAATTGCTTAATCTAAAAAATATAGTTATGTATATATTGTAATAATGCAGGATAGAATAATCAGATATGAACTATATGGGGGGTTTAACCCCCCTAAAGACAATAACCCATCAACAAACATAAGCCCGGGCCCCCGCCCATACTCCACTTACGTTTTTAAGGATTAAATGCGGATTTGCAGATATTACCTTAATATAAGGCAAAGTCTGAGGGGATAATTCGATGAAACCGAGATCTCCGCATTCGTACTTTTTCGTTTTTCCGTTTTTCATATGTTTGTTGAGTAAAAAGTACTACTTTTTTAAACTATATGAATATATCTATATTTAGATATATCATCATAATGATGAAAATTGATCTTTAAGAGCAAATTCAATCCATCATAAAGATTGACAAATGAACCGATTTTATCAGATACAGAAATACCTTCATCTTTACTTGAAGTTTCCAGATAGAGAAAAAAATAGAAAAAATAGTGAATCTTTTTATTTCATTTCACTTTTCTTTTTTTCGCTTGATTGCAAACAACGCCATGATGAGTGCGCTTATTACAAGCATACCTGCACCCCTATAACCTGCATCCTCAGTCTTATCAGTAACACTAAAAGTCCCATCCATGGTTGTTGTGATTACTTCAACCCGTCCTATATCATGCACTGAAATATCCCCAAGTGCCAGGGGACTTGATGAGCCGGTGTCGCCAATCACTTCAAAAGAGACAACTGCAATCGGGCCATTACCACTAATTCCTGATGCATCTGCCAGAGCAATGATGACCTCGCCATCATCAACCGTATTTGACTCAATGTACGCATTTATACCAAGCTTACCAGTATCGACCCCTGTGGCCTGTAAAACCTCGCTATCGTAACTCATAACAATGTCCATACTTCCAATATCTGTCGCGCCTTCAAGACCTATTGGAACCTCCACAATAGCTCCATTCTCACCTGTAGTATCGCTTACAATGAGAGTCAAACTGCTCGCTGAGGCAAACGATATAAGAAATGCCAAACTAATCAATATTAAAACTTTTCTCATTCTTTCAGCTCCTTATTTTTATTCATCTCCTACAACATTCTTCAAAATTCTTCTGGCATCAAAAGAGGTCACACTTCCATCCCCATTTACATCCATGGCCAGGTCTTCTGGAATCTTACCTACAGACATTTGAAGTGCATAAAGTGCATCGAGAGCTGTGTGAACCCCATCCCCATCAGCATCACCTATACTTTCGTCCATTCCTACCACATTGAATAGACCATCATGAGTTTGAATCTCCACTATTTCATCATCATCCCTGTTAGCTGAGATGGTAGTTATCTCAAGATCTGACGATGACCCTTCTGACCCTATAATATTAAAATTAACATAGGCTATCGATCCGTCCCCACCAAATCCGTTCTTATCAGCCAGACTTATCTTTATGGTCCCGTCCAAAATATTGTAATCGAACAGGGAATTTGTTGTTAAACCACCTTTGATGACCTCAGTGGCTTCAAGGACAGAGGGATCATAGCTCAGAGACATATCCATGTTTCCGATATTTTCATACGTTCCCTTCAGTGTCAATGGTATCTGTACACTGCTCCCGCTTGATTTACTACGGGATTCAAAGATCAAACCTGAGACTTCAATCGTGGAAGGAGGTGTGATATCAACTGTTGAAGGAGGTATACTATCTCCTGCGGGTGGAACCATTTCCCCTCCATAGAGAGAACTGATCTCACTTTGGGTCAGCGCGTAGTCGTATATCCTTACCTCATCTATGAGACCATCAAAATACGCACCAAACGAAGGATTAGAACCAATATTGATTGCATCCCATCCCATTCCAAGGCTACCTTCTTCTTCATACATGACATCGTCTACATAGAATTTCACAGTTCCTGCATCCTGATCGTAGACCACTGCCAAAAATGTCCATTTATCAGTTGTGACTGTCTGGTATCCCAGAACACTTCCAGAACCACTAAATGCTGACCATCCAAGTCCCCCTCCACGTGCATCGATATCTATTGTACGATCATACCCTCCATTATCGTGTGAAATGACTGTCCCTCTTGAATCACTGTTCGATCTTACCCAGAGTGCTATGGTTGCCTGTGGCATCACGTCTGGATTTATATTGATAGGTACGGAAACATAATCCTCCATACCATCAAAATCCAGTGCATTTCCACCTATTCCTGAAACAAAGGTAGCACCATTGTTTGTTCCATCATTTCCATTTCCTGAATAGTCCATTGTGTCTTTATCAAATGGATAATAAGCTACAAGCCCCGGTTCAGAGATGGATGGACCAGTAGGTGTTGATGTAATATCTCCAGTCGAAGGCTCTATCCCCCCTTCATAAATGGAGTTTATCTCACTTTGGGTTAGTGCGTAATTGTATATTCTAACCTCATCTATAATACCATCAAAATTAGCACCATATGATGGATTAGAGCCAATATTGATTGCATTCCATCCAGTTCCAAGGCTGCCTTCTTCTTCATACATAGTACCATCCACATAAAACTTCACAGTACCTGCATCCTGATCGTAGACAACTGCAAGGAATGTCCATTTATCCGTTATGACTGACTGATACCCCAGAACACCTCCAGAACCACTAAATGCTGACCATCCGAGTCCTCCGCCACGTGCATCGATGTCTATTGTACGATCATATCCTCCATTATCATGTGAAATGACAGTTCCCCTTGAATCACTGTCTGATTTCACCCAGAGTGTCATAGTCACCTGTGGCATTACATCTGAATTTATGTTGATTGGTGCGGAAACATAATCAGCCATTCCATCAAAATCAAGCGCATTTCCGCTCATTCCTGAGACAAAAGTGGCACCATTGTTCGTTCCATCATTTCCATTTCCTGAATAGTCCCTTGTGTCCCCATCAAATGGATAGTACGCCACAAGTCCTGATTCAGATACAGCGGATGCGATTGTTGCAGACATCAAAATTAACAGTAACCCAATAACAACAATACTAAAGATTTTATTGTAGTAACACTTCATTTTTATACCTCGTTAAATATTACCAGTTCTATAATCCCGTTTTGAAATTAAGAAAATCAATATCATCGTTTTTGTTGTGAAGGGCAAAGCTCAGACATCTCAATATGAACAAAGTTAATACTATATAGGCAACTAAAACAAAGTACTGCCAACTTTAGGATATGTCTAACACCAAAATCAATGAAATTATACCCACTCAATTTAAACATTTAGAGTTCCCTATAAAATGGCAGGTGCTGGATTAATATAAGTTTATCGACATTTATGTCGAGTCATTTATATTAATTCATTCCAATATAACGAGTATGCACATCGCTTTGAAGTCATCAAATTATCAGCAATATTCCAAAAAACCAACAACCAGCACAACGTTTATATAGAAACAAACCTATGTGAAAGTGCTTTACAATAAGACTGTAATTCGCTAAACGTATTGACATTAAATGGCATTTACTTAAACTGTAGATTTCTATTTTGCATTATGTTTTCAGCTTACTCAGATCTTTTAAGCTAACCAAAAAGGAAGTGAATTTAAAATGTTTAACAGAAATGAAACCACAGCACCTGTAGATGCCGGAGAGACATACGACGTAACAATCGAAGACCTTGCAAGAGAAGGAGACGGAATTGCAAGAGTAAGCGGATTTGTAATCTTTGTACCTGGAACATCAGTAGGCGACGAAGTAACCATCAAAGTAACAAAAGTAATGAGAAAGTTCGCATTCGGCGAAGTTGCTGAATAAGCACAATACTTTTTCATATGAAGTATCTTTAAATGATACTTCGATAACCTTTTTTTAATTATATTCAACATTACTTTTTCTATATTATCAAGTAATTACTACTGAATAGTTTTACGTTTAATGTTATAACTAATCAAAATAGTTTTATGTTGTAACTAATCAAAAAATAGTAGCTATTCAAAATCAAATACAAAATGAATAAAAAATAGATATCAGAAAAGATGAATAATTAAATTCATCTCATCCAAGGAAGCCTTTACGCTCCAACCAGTTAACCTGAGGACGAGTATACTTCCATATAACATCAGCTTTTGAATCCTGGATCTCCCAAGGAGTTGCTATAACGATGTCGCCTTCACGGACCCACATTCTTTTCTTCTTTGAACCAGGAATCCTTCCCATACGGACCACACCATCCATGCATTGCAACCTTACCCTGTTTGCTCCAAGAAGACTTGAAACTGTTGCCAGAACCTCGCCATTCTCTTTGCGTGGAGTCCTAACCCTGACAACTTCCTGTCCATCAGGATTTCCACCCCTTGCATTACTTTTCCTTTTATTACTTCTATAATTAGCCAGATTAATACCTCAGTGCATGTAAAATGTTTTATTCCTACCTTACTCAAAACAAGATATTTACCAAAATGTTGTCTATGGATCTCACAACATTAGAAATATCCAATTTAAATAAAGCAAAATTTGACCAATCTCCGTTACTGTAAATAAAAATTTACTAGTGTAGTATGGCCATTTGATTCTATTTGTATAGATATGCTCAAACTATATAAGATGAATCGTATATTTCAGGGAGTTACCGAATCTTATCCGGTAACGATTATCCCTTACTTTAACTAGTTAAAAGTTACTTTTTTCCAGAAAGCATTAACTTGACAAGTCCGGCGGCAATGTCCATTGAGGTATAATCCTCCTCTGCCATCTTCTCCACCCAATGCATATGCTTTCCAAGGTGACCTGCATCAATAGTTTCCTTTACTTTCTTTGCAAGCATGTTCGCCTTGAAATCCTCAGCATCACTTCTTGTTGGAACCTTCTGGTTCTTTATTTTTGTCTTAGTGTACTTCTGGATGCTCTTAATCTTGTATATCTCCTTGGGAGTTACAAAAGTGAATGCTATTCCAGGCCTTCCTGCACGTCCCGTCCTTCCGATTCTGTGTACATAGGATTCCTCATCCTGTGGCATATCATAATTGAAAACTACTTCGATATTCTCAACATCGATACCACGGGCTGCTACATCAGTTGCAACAAGGGTCTCTATTTCCCCTTTCCTGAAACTTGCCATTACCTTCTCTCTTTGGGTTTGCTTCAGATCACCATGAATTGCGTCAGCAAGAAAACCTCTTGTTTTAAGGAGACTGACAAGTTCATCCACCTTTTTCTTGGTATTACAAAATACAAGAGATGATTTCACATCATAAATATCGATCATCCTGCAAAGGACATCAGGCTTCATATGATGCTTCACTTCAAAGTAGGATTGCTCCATGTTAGGTGCTGTGACAACTTTATGGATTGTCTTGACATGTATTGGATTATTTTGAAACCTTTTAGCTAATTTCATTATTGGAGCAGGCATTGTAGCTGAGAAAAGGATGGTCTGCCTGTCATCAGGAACACTGCTGAGGATGCTTTCAATATCCTCCCTGAATCCCATGTCAAGCATTTCATCAGCTTCATCAAGAACAACCATTTCCACGTTGTTAAGTTTTAATGTCTTGCGCTCGATGTGATCCATGACTCTTCCAGGAGTTCCAATCACTATATGAACACCACTCCTGAGAGCCTTTATCTGCCTGTCGATGTTCTGTCCACCGTACACTGGCAGTATCTTTGCCTTAGTGTATTTTGCAAGCTTGGTCAACTCATCTGCAACCTGATTTGCAAGTTCTCTTGTAGGACATAAAACAAGTACCTGAGTATTTCTGCTGTTAGGAGTTACCATTTCCAGAGCTGGTATCCCAAATGAAGCAGTCTTACCTGTACCGGTCTGCGCCTGACCGATGACATCCTTGCCTTCAAGGATATGAGGAATAGACTGAACCTGTATGGGAGTAGGTTCCTCAAAACCTAGTTCCTCAATTGCTTTTTCGAGATTTCTGGATAACTGAAGGTCTTTAAACGTTGATGATTCCATATTATAGTTCCTGTGATTATGTGGCCATCAATGCAAAACATGGGATGACGTCACATCATCTGGATTTGTTTTCAATTTGGCCCGCTTTAAGAATTAATGTTCCAAATTGTTTTGTAAAGCAAAACAAAAAAGAGCAGTGCTCTTGTAACAGTAGCAACGGCATTAAGCTTGTCGGTGATAATAGGCAAATAACATTATTCCAAACGAATTGATTGTGATATTTTCTCAGCCTTTCTGTAAAGTCGTTTATACTCAGGCGTTTCTATGAGTTCCATGGAAACCATTAAAGTATTCATAGAATCTGCCGCCTGAGAAGCTGATGATACTTGGCCACTTTCTGCTGCCTTTATACCAAGTTTGCCAATCCCATAAACTATATCTTCCACCATTCCGGGGTCTGTCTGCTTATTAATACATGAAAAGCCAATCGAAGCCAGGGAATCTATAACCTTTGAAGCTTCCCTGTTATAATCCTCATCCAAAGCCCCTTGACCAATATCAAAAAGATGGTTGATAACAGTGGACAGTACATCTCGCTGATGCTTCTCTGATGCAACTATACCAATCTGTTCAAGGGATGATGATGCCTGCAATACAGAATTACCAGGATCATTCTTTTCCAACTCTTTCCATAGGATCTCAAGGTTCCTTATCACAATAAATGTAGCATCTTCATCAGCATGATTTAAGGTGAACTTCCCAAACCTTGCAAGACGGGAAAAAATATAGTTTGCAATTGTTTTTTGTTCTGTGATTTCAAGATTACTGTTTGTGAATATCTCTTTGGTACGTTTACCTATGATATTTAGTCCGTTCCTTGTTGTTTCAAAATCATGTTTTAACAATGAACTACTGATTATATCGATAATTGGTTGTATGGGATCTTTTTCCAGAGTTCTGTCGGCATCTGAACTTATAGCTGTTGTTATATTCTTTGCATTCAGTTTCATTGCCTGCATATTTAGCAATGTTGAAGGCTTGAGCATGTTAAGTGTTCTTAACAGGTATGGGAACAATACTAAGAAAGAGTAAACACCTGAGTGAAATGCAAATGCTATTCTGAGCTGCATTTGACCTGTGCTCTTATCAGGTATGGATTTTAGAACGAACAAACAATAGATCATGGATACAATATAAATTACCATGAGAATCCAGAAATCCGGATTATATACTTTGAGAAGATCGATCATCCTCACAGAGTAAGAACCCGAAGCAAGTTCCACTGCCACCAGGCTCAGTGTGACAATTATAGCCATTATAGCTGCTTCACTCTGTATCAAGGCACTTATCATATAGCGTGCACTCGTCATATCATAAATGGGAGGTCCAAAAACCAGAATTATGTAGTGAAATATTACAAAACTGAATACGAACAGAAGAATGTAAAGAATGATCCGTGAAAACCACAGACGCAATACACCCAAAGAAATGTTTTCAGTATTTATTTTAGTTAGTAGCATTTTTAACTTCAGCTTAATTTCAATAAGATATTTGTGATCTAATCCAATATCATCAAAGATGATGGCACATTGTATATTAAGTTTATTTGTAACTATTCAGCCTACCACAATTAGCCTATTGATACTGATTTAATCAAAACGGAGATGTTTGCTCACTAACAACCTAAGAATCAAAAAAGCAATCAATGGCAACAATCAAAATTAATGATCCTAATAAAATGTAGGTCTCAACTTTTTGTCAAGATTGCTATTGATAGTGTTTTTATCAGGCTGAATAGTTACGTTTATTTTATGAACTTATGTAGTTTGGGGTTTACTTTTACGCCAATTATTTATAAGTGAATGACAGTGCATTTTATAGGAGTATAACTTACACTGAGTCCAATGCATGCAGACGAAGTTATACTTTGATGAAAAGACTATGGAGGTAGTTTATGGCTGAGTGGATATTTGCTATAGAAGAAGATAAATTAAAAGAAGAAAAAATAAAGGTCATCAAAACAGGGAATAAACAAATAGCCCTGATAAAGAAGGAAAACAAAGTATATGCAATTTCAAACGAATGTCCACATGAAGGATGTCCCCTTAAGAACGGGAGCCTAGAAGATTATACACTCAAATGTGCATGCCATAACTGGGGCTTTGACATTCGCACCGGAGAGAATATTGATACAGGCGAGTATATAGACATGGATGATCCAAAGGTTGAAACTTTTGAAGTACAAGTTGAAGACGGAAACATATCCATCTTTGTATGATTATTCTTTTTTATTCTTTTTGAAATACAAAGAAAACATAACCATATTCATTTGAATACTGCCTGAAAAGTTCTATTTCTTTTCTGGAGAACTCAATTATAGATTCAGCTTCAGTATTACCTTTGAACTTATCTTCTATTGAATCAAGTCTTTTCTCCAGAGGAACATAGTAATCATCCCACCAGGCAGATGCCGGTACCTTGAACTGGTCAATAATAGTATACCCAGCAGCTTCAATTCTGTTTTCGTTTTGTGGAATTGTCGCTATATCGGGATAACATTCATTCCAGAACTGAAAAACTTCCTCTGAAGGAGATTCTGTGAACCAGGCTGCCTCTGTAAGCGCCATGAAACCACCTTCTTTCAGGAAATGTTTCCAGTAATCAAGTCCTTTTTCAAAACCCATGACAAAAATAGCACCTTCAGACCAGATTATATCAAATTCATTAGCACCAAACGGCAAGTCTTCCATGGAGGTACACACAGTGGATATCCTGTCAGCAACTCCTTCAGCTACCGCCTTTTCCATAAGACTGTCAAGATATGGCTGGTAAACATCAACTGCAGTAATATGACAGTTACCACAAATCTTTGCAAGATGAATGGTCTGCATCCCTGCACCGCAGCCTATATCCAGAATTTTTACATCTGCCGGAAGAGGTGAAAGCATGCTAAAGGCTTTTTCCGTACATTTATTGCTACCGGGGCCCTGCCTGGGCAAGCCATAAAATATTTCAAAAATTGGCGATTCGATCATGAAAGGACATTGTACTTACTGATTATAATTTTTTGTGGTCCCCATATTTTAAAAGCACCTGATGTTGACGGAGATTGATGTTAAGAGAAGAGAAAAAAAGATTAAGAATAGTTGTGAAAAAAACACCAAAGATAGAAATAGAGTGAATATATCCTGATTATAAGGAGAAAATCAAGGGGGACTTTAATGAAAAGAACAATTATAATATTTCTTCTGGCACTTGCTATTCTCAGCGCAGGATGCACAGAAGAGAAAAATGGCACACCAGACATCTCTGATAACGCAGTCATTACACACCTGACATACGGCGCTTTCACTTTACAGGAAATGGCAGTACAGGAACTTATTGTTAATTCCACGGCTGTAAATTTTAGCTATTACAACTATGAAAATGACTTGACATCCAGATACATAAAACCTATTGATGAAGAAACACGCAACAATCTGCTTGAACTCTTCAGGGATAATGAATTCGCTGAAATGAACGAACTCTACGAACCACAGGAAGGACAGCCAATTGTTGCTGACACCGGAACAGTAGAAATTACAGTTACACAGGAAGGAATGACTAAGACCATAAAAGTTGACCCTTATTTCCATGAATACATGCCTGATGGTCTCAGGGAAATAGATGAAGCTCTGGTTCAATTAAGGCGCTATGCAATTGCAATCCCTGAAAATGATGCAATAATTATTGCTGAAGAATGGATCATGAATTCACCAACTTACAATTTTGACGGCTCAGACCTCTCTTTAACAGACTACCAGTACAATGTGGAAGAGCCTGAATTACACGTCCTCATTTACACATTTATAAGCAGCCATGGTGGCTACGGGAACAGATCAGACCAGATGGTCGCACCGGTCATCACCAACCATACTGTCGAGATAAGATTATACAACGAAATTATCGAATCAGCAATAATTGATGATGTATGGGATGAAATGAACCTGAATATGCTGGAAAAGCTTGTTGAGATGAACTCGGAGCAAATGTTTTGCAGTCAACCACCATGGCAGCTCTGGTACGGCGAAGGAAATATCAATTTCCTGATGGAACCCACCGAGGAAGAACTTGCAATCGCATACTTTGGCACCGCTCATGATGTACAGATTTCAGATTTCAGTTATGTGAATTTGAAGGACGGTATGTGCCATTATAGCTTGAAAGTAAAAGAAAATGATATTGGAACAATGGAATCTCTTGGATGGCAGGAAAATTAAAAAACAATGCTCCCTCCATACCTTATTTTAGCATTCAGTATTTTTTTATTTTAGTTTAATATATCCTGCTCGGATAGAACTTAAATATATTCTGAATTGTGACGGTAGTAGTATCCCAAGTTTGACAGTTTTCACGAACCCATATCAAAACTATAAATACTATCTTTCTTAATGTTATTATGGGGATATGAATGCAATTCAGAGAACTCTCTGATGAGCAATGGAAGTTTATTAGGCCACACTTACCTCCACAACCAATAACCGGAAGAGAGAGAGCTGATGACCGTAAGGTCATCAATGGTATTCTCTTTGTTCTGATAACAGGTTGCAGATGGGGGGATATGCCAGTTAATTATGGTTCCCAGGCAACTGCTTGGAGAAGACTCAAAAGGTGGTCTGAGGAAGGAATATGGACTATGATAATGGAATCCCTTCGGGATTCCGCTTACCAAAAAGGTAAGTTCACCATGGATGTCGTATGTGTTGATAGCAGTTTCATTGAAACTAAAAAAGGGGAGAAGATTCCGCATACAACAGTCACAAAAAAAGGAACGGCATAAAGATCCATGTTTGTGTAAGTTGCGAAGTTTTTCCTTTGACAATACAGATTGCTTCTGGAAAAGAGCATGATAGTCAGCATTTCATCGAGGTCATGGAAAGTATCAGGGTCAAGACGGATGGAAGACTAGGAACAAGACCATCAGAAGTGCTTGCTGATTCTACTTATGATAATGTTGTAATCAGAAAATACTTGAGATCAAGAGCGATCAAAAGTAACATTCCTGTAAATATCAGGAATGAGAAAAATAGAAAAAGAGGAAGGCCCACAAGGTTCGAGTATGAGTCATACCATAAAAGAGGAACAATAGAACGATTTTTTGCATGGTTGAAGATGGGTTTCAGAAGAATAGCAAGTAGATATGAAAGGCTTAATGTTGTTTTCAAGGGGCTACTGGATATTGCATGTTTTCTACTATGTTGAAATAAAGTTCAAGAGACGTTTTGAGATAAGTTCTATACTAAAATTATCTGTGAGCTTATAGCTCACAAGAGATTTTAACAGGTCGTTAATGTCAATTCCATTCTGTTTGTGTTTACAAAAAACAGTGGAAAGATCAAGTAGATCGTAAAATTGATTTACAGCCAGGATAGTTCCGATAGGAAAGCATATATTCTCATTTGGAATAATCTCATCTGTTCTTAGTTTTTGTTGCATGTTTGTCGACTACAACAAAGCTAAGAACACTTTTATTAATTTTGACTGCCAAACTTGAAATATATGGTGTTGAAGGATGGCTTTAATTGAATGTCATCTGTTTTAATCGTAAAAATAAACCAAAACCACGCTTTGCGTGGCAGGAATCTAAAATGAACTAAATTGGTTGCCAGAAAAAAGTTTGTTTTTATTCCTGTGCAGTAGTAACTATTCAGCCTGATAAAAACGCTATCAATAACAATCTTGACAAAAAGTTGAAACGTAAATTTCATTAGGATCATTTATTTTGATTGTTGCTATTGATTGCTTTTTTGATTGTTAGATTGTTAGTGAGCAGACATCTCTATTTCGATGAAATCAGTACCAATAGGCAAATCGTGCCAGGCTGAATAGTTACGTGCAGTAATAATGACATCTTCTCCAAGTACTCTTCTTTGTGCTTCACGTTTTGCGACTTCAATGAATTCTTCATTAGCACTTTTCTTTCCGTTCACCCATTTATCCATAACAACACATGTGACAAGGTCTCCGGTAACATTAACCGCAGTACGGCTCATATCAAGGATCCTGTCAACTCCGATAATAAGTGCAATACCAGCAGTGGGTATTCCTACACTGCTCAGTATCAGGGCAAGGATTACAATACCTACTCCTGGCGTAGATGGTGTACCTATTGAGGCTCCAACTACAGTTATCATTATCAGCACCAATTCACCGAAGCCAAGATCTATTCCAAATACCTGCGCAAGGAAAACAGCTGCTATGCTCTGGTAAAGAGCTGTACCATTCATATTTATTGTAGCGCCAAGGGGAATAACGAATTGGGATATAGACGGCCTGACGCCTATTTTTTCCTCAGCCGTTTTTATTGAAAGTGGCATAACAGCAGCAGAACTGGATGTGGAAAATGCGAGTAATAATACATCTCTTATTGATCTCATAAAATTCAACGGATTTTTTCCCGTTACTATCAGGATGACCATCATATAGAATATGAGCATAATTAACAGTCCCAACAGTACCGTACCTACATAGACCAGCATCCCCATTAATGCATCAAGTCCGAGATTGATTGTAAATTTGCTAATCAGTCCGAAAACAGCAATTGGGGCCAGTGCCATGCTCCATTTGACAACTGTCATACTTACTTCCTGCAAAGAACCTAATAACTCTAACATTGGTTTTGATTGCACAGGTGACATAGAAACAAGAGCCACACCTATAATCACAGAGAACAGGACTACCTGAAGCATATCTCCGGTTGCAAGTGATCCCAATGGATTGGTTGGTACAATGGTAGTTATCATGCTAGGAAGTTCAGAAACACCAGGTGTGATCATTTCATTTTGTTCCATCTGTGTTGTATCTGACATCATTGTATCCTGGACAAGCTCGCTGCTGATGTAAGTTCCAGGATTTATTGTTAATGCAAGAGTAAGCCCTACAAGTATTGCAAGTGCAGTGGTAACGAGAAAAAAGGCAACTGTACGAAGTCCTATTTTTTTGAGTTGTTGCATATCTTCGCCAGATGCAATTCCCCTTATAATGGATGCAAAAACAAGTGGTACAACAATCATCTGGAGAAGTGCAAGGAATATATATCCAGGTAATGCCAGCCATTCACCAATGGTGTACGATATTTCCTTGCTCAAAATACCAGTGGAAGGCCCAAGTATAAGTCCTGTAACGATTCCCAGCATCATTCCTATGAGAATCTTTAACCAGAGTCTACTTTTTACAAGTTCATGCAGATGATGATTCAAATGTTTTAATGAACGCGGATGGATAAGTGTAAGGTGATCTGGTAATTTATACCTGCTTGACATAGCAGTAAATTAAACTCAATCTTTAAATGGGTTTACGTTTTGTTCCAAAGAGTAAAATAAATTTTTCTTATTTTCTTCGGAGTATACTTTCATCTATTGGATAGTATTCTGTGGCTGAGCTAATAAGTTCCGCTGCTGTATTCCTTTCAAAAGAATGAACTTCAACACGTACTCCACAGGCTTTAAGGTGATTTACAAGAGCTGTGAAATCTCCATCACCACTGACAATCACAACAGTATCTACCTTTTCAGATATGGCTATTGCATCAATGGCTATTCCCATATCCCAATCACCTTTAGTTGATCCATCTGGTCTTATTTTGAGTTGTTTGGATCTTAGTTCCCATCCAAAGTTTCTTAAATGGTATTTGAATCCTGACTGATCAATGTCTTCTGTTTCGACCAGATAAGCAATTGCTCTTACAAGTTGTCTGCCTTTCAGTACCGTGGCAAGCAATTTTTCGTAATCCAAGCGACTGTCAGAATAATTATTTCTTGCAGAATAGAACATGTTCTGTACGTCAGCAAATACGGCAAGTCTCTGGCTTCTGAATATATTTTCGTCATCGTAATCTGTATTGACCATAGTTTGCTTCTCCATCAGAAATTCTGTATGTTATCCTATATATCGTAATCCTATCTAAAAGTATAGTTGCTCTTATTTGTTGCAGTGAACATTTAAATTGGGAAGGCATTTATGCCATTTGAACTTTATACCTTTATTATCTTTACTTTTCAGGAGGAATAACATGGGATTGTTCAACAGGATGGGAACAGTAGTCAAATCAAAAATGAATAAATTAATGGATCGAGTGGAAGATCCCCGGGAAACACTTGATTATTCTTATGAGAAGCAACTGGAAATGTTACAGGGTGTAAAAAGAGGTGTTGCAGAAGTAACAACATCAAAAAAGAGACTTCAGTTGCAGCGATCAAAATTGTCACAGAGCATTGAGAAACTTGATGGGCAGGCAAAGGAAGCTATACAGGCTGACAGAGAAGATCTGGCACGTATGGCTCTTGAAAGGAAGAGTGCTCTTGCAATACAGGTCCAGGGTCTTGACCAGCAGATAGCTGACATTGAAAAAGAACAAGAAAAACTTGTTGCAGCCGAGAAGCGCCTTTCGACCAAAGTAGAAGTTTTCAGGACAAAGAAGGAAACCATCAAAGCCCAGTATTCTTCAGCTGAAGCTCAAGTCAAGATAAATGAATCCGTGTCAGGTATAAGTGAAGAAATGGCTGACGTGGGTATGGCAATAGAAAGAGCTGAGAATAAAACTGACCAGATGAAAGCTCGTGCATCTGCACTTGATGAGCTCATAGAAGTGGGTACACTCGATGATCTTACAAGCAGCGGCGATGATATTGACAGGGAACTTGCAAAGATAAATGCCAATTCAAGTGTCGACCTTGAAATTGAGAAACTTAAAAAGGAGGCAGGTAAATGATCATTAGAATAGTTAGTGAAGGCCAGTATGAAGTACCGAGCAGTCTTTTCGATGAGCTGAATGTGATTGATAATGAAATAGTGGAACTCGTATCTAAAGGAAACGAAGAAGAATACGGGGTAAAACTCTCAAAGCTCATTGATATGATAAAAACTAATGGAAAGCAGCTTGATGATTCTGATATTGTGGAATCCAATATTATTGTACCACCAGGCGACCTGACATTCGAGGAAGCAAAGGAAATCTTTACAGGTGTCGGGGTATTTGAAGATTGAAATCAATGGTTTAAATGGTATTGATCTAACTCATGGTTTATGACCTAAAAAGGCATACTCCAGAGAGGGTACCATTTTCCCACTTCTTTTTCGATTGGTAGTTCCTTTTCCATCAAAGATTTGAGCCTTAGTTCCATTGGATTATCTCTTTTGCTCTTTCCCGTGGGAACGAAAGGATAGTAATTTCCTTGTTTGAAGTTATATATCCAGTAAACAGGTCCATTACTTTCAAACCTATAAACTGCACACAATATCTGTTCCCCGAAATTCTGTTCTATAAGGGTCTGGGATATCATATGTATGTTAGTTACAAGGTCTTCAAAGTCCTTGTCTTTCAATATCACCCACAGAAAATTGTATTCATCCTTTTGAATGTTGTAATCTGTTCCTGTTTCTTTGGTACTGAACTTAAGAAGCTGTTCTATTTCTTCCCTTGTATTTTCGTATTTTGACATGCCCATAGATTTGAAACATATCCCTGCTACTGCAGAAGGTTTCAGATTCAGGTTTAGTTCGAGGGTTATGACTGCAGTTGATATGGCAAAAAGCCTGTCCGTTTTTGCTTCAGGCACTTTGCTTCTTCCAAGCACAGAATTGAACATATCACGAAAACCCATCAGAGTTCAATCTCCCTCTGTATCTTTTCAAGTGCTTCAATCCTTTTTTCCATGGATGGATGAGTTGATATCAGATTCATCATAGAACCGGATACTGCAGGTATTATGAAAAAGGCATTCATACCTTCGACCTTACGCAGGTCTTCAGTAGGCACGTTTGCCATTGTTCCACTTATTTTTCTTAGTGCAGAGATAAGGTTCACAGGGTTTCCTGTTATGGCTGCTGACCCTCTGTCTGCTGCAAATTCCCTGTACCTTGAAAGAGCACGAATAAGAAGAAAACTAATGATCCATACCAATATTGAAACGATCCAAATGGCTACCAGACCACCATTTGAATTCCTGCGACCGCCTCCAAAACCACCAAAATAGAAACTGTATCTTACAATATAGAATGCCAGAGTTGAGATAAAACTCGCGATTGTCAATATTGCCATGTCCCTATTTTTCACATGGCTAAGTTCATGTGCAAGCACTGCTTCCAGTTCTCCCTGGTCAAGCTTGCGCATCAGGCCAGTGGTTACAGCAACAACAGCATTCTTAGGACCTCTTCCCGTTGCAAAGGCATTGGGTACTGAGGTGTCTACAATTGCGACCTTTGGTTTTGGCAGGCCAGCGATAACACATAGTCTGGTAATTGTTTCATGAAGCTTTGGTTCTTCTGATTCTGAAACAACTCTAGCTTTCATTGTCCAGAGGACCAGCTTATCCGAGTAATAGTATTGTGCTCCCATGAACAATGCGATGAACAGGAGCATGAATGTTTGGGGTGTACCCATGGACACAAGGAAAACCAGGAAACCAAGATAAACTGCCGCTAGCAGGAACATCGTCAGTATCATTCTTCCTTCCAGTCCGATATCTTTTTTCCACTCTACCATTTCAATGCCTCTTATTGGTAATTCAATCTAACTTATATATCATCTAAACGGAGTAATCCTTTTTGCCAGTCATTGATTATTTTGACGGCAGCTCTGGTTTCATCAATTTTGCCCTTTTTCTTCAGGAAATTACTTTGTAATCCTATCATTTCAAGTATGTCATAGGAATTCTCATCTCCGATGCTTACTTTGTAAAATGATTCAAGCGTTTCTTTGTCTTCAACGACTAGTTTCTCGATAATCCTTAGTGCTACTCCTATAGGGTCTTTCAGGTGAGTTGAGTCTTTTATTCCCAGTAGTCCCTGTATGTATTCATCACGTTCATCCAGGGGAAAAACGCCAGGTGTATCCAGAAATACAATTCGTGAGCCTGCGTTGATTATTTGTACACCTTTTGTATGCCCGGAGATTGATGATGTTGGAGCTTTACCTCTTCCGACAACGCTGTTGATAACCGAGGATTTTCCGGTGTTAGGGTATCCTATACAACCAACTTTTATGTTCCGGTCCTGTATATCTGCAACTTCCAGTATTTTAAATCTCAACATTGTGGTCCCATATTTCTCTTTTGAGGACACAAAAATAGTAGGTGCTATTTTTGCCATGCGGGATTTTGCCTTTTCAAGTTTATCCTTTGATACAAGGTCACATTTATTGAGTACTATGATGAACGGTTTATTGAGACGTCCAAGATCGTGTTCTATCTCACTATTCCTGGTATCATCGGGAAAACGGGCATCAACTACTTCCAGAAGGACGTCTGATTTCTTAATGACATCCTTCACTATCATTTTTTGGCTTGCCATGATTTATTCTCTGTTCAGAAAAGTGATATGATTCTGCATGTTCATACTCTTTGAAAGGATATAGTTTCTTTGATTCAATGTTTGAATGCAATGTAATGATTAAATTTCCAATTTATTTTTGATGATTTTATAATCAAACCCAACTTTGACAATTCAATTTTTTAACATTATGGCTGAACTTGCAACATCATACGGCCAATGCACTGAAAAAGGTATGAATTCCATGATAGCGACGGTTCTTAGCTCTTTGATATTTGCTCAGTTGCTTGCTAATTTGCTTTGAGTTCCTTTTGGATTTGGAATAACCGGCGTATGGTAGGATATTATCACAGGACATCTAATAGGTTCATTGATACATTTCATTAAAAAATCGTATAAAAGTACCTGGAAATCCTTAAGTATTATAAACTATTCTTGAACCATAGAATTGCTTGTTTATTTGTAAGATTCAGTCAGGTAAATCTAATACAAAAACGAGTAATAGCGTAACAATTAATACCTTTGTAGTATTTTGCTGACGGGTTAAAAGAAAGCGCTTATATGTTTTTTAAAAATAGATTATGATGCCATCTGATAAACCCCGTATTCTTGTTGTGGACGATGAGCCACTGAACGTTGAGTTGCTTCAGGCTTACCTCAAATCGGATTATGATGTCTTGTTCGCGTATAATGGGTACGATGCGTTGGACATTGTTTCCAGAGAAATGCCTGATCTTGTACTTCTTGATGTAATGATGCCTGATATTAGCGGTTATAGTGTTTGCGAGCGCATAAAGAGCTCGGAAATTACTCAATTCATACCTGTTGTTCTGGTTACTGCTTTGTCTGCAAGGGATGAACGTTTAAGGGGTATAGAGGTCAATGCAGATGATTTTCTCATAAAGCCTGTTGACAGGCTTGAACTTAAAATGAGGGTGAATTCTTTACTTCGTATAAAAGCCCTTCATGATAACCTGATAAGAGAACGTGATCAGGCCCAAAATTACCTTGATGTAGCGGCAGTTCTGATGATGGTTCTCAATCTAGAACAGAATGTCTCTCTCATAAACAAGATGGGTCTTGATATACTGGGTTACGCTAATGAGGAAGAAGTTATTGGGCAAAACTTGCTTCATTATTTTATTCCAGAGGCATCGAAGCCGGAAATGGAAAAGCATATTTCAGGTACGTTGCATAAAGCTGGGTCTGATATTAGCTACTATGAATGTCCTGTGATTACAAAACAGAATGAACAACGTATAATATCCTGGTACTCTAAATCCCTTATGGATGAAAATGGTCATATAATAGGAGTTCTTTGCTCTGGCATGGATATTACGACGCAAAAAAAAGCTGCGGAGGAACTTAGAATACAGACACGTGCTATGGAAGCCTCTATAGATGGGATGGCTATCATGGACGAAAAAGGTACTTTTACATATGTAAATAATGCGCTTGTGCATATCTTTGGATATGATAGTCCTGATGAATTCATAGGGGAAAAATGGCATGTTCTTTACAATGATCCTGAAATAGAAATCTTCTCAAATATTATCCTGTCCGAGTTCAGCTTAAAGGGTAAATGGAAAGGCGAATTGCTTGGAAAGAAGAAAGATGGAAGTAGTTTTTTTCATGAAGCCTCTCTTACGGCTCTTGATAAAGGGCTAATCTCTGTTGTAAGGGATATATCCGAACGCAAAGAAGTTGAATCTCAGTTGAATCAATATGCATTACAACTCAAGAGTTCAAATGAGCTTAAAGATCTGTTTACAGATATGCTTCGTCATGATCTCTTAAATCCAGCAGGTGTGATAAAAGGGTTCAATGATATGCTTTTACAGGAAGAGGTCGATAAAAGTAAGAGGTACAAGCTTCAACTGATTGAGAAAAATGTGTCACGTCTTATAGAAATGATTGAATCAGCTGCAAAACTTGCAATGCTTGAGGATATCAACGATTTGGCATTCAAATATGTGAATCTTGCAAGTATCATCCGTAATGTGGTTCAGGACTTTGAACCGCAACTTATGGAAAAGAACATAACGCTTGATCTTAAGCTAGGCCAATCACATCCAGCTATGGTGAATTCTCTCATTGAAGGGGTATTTATCAATTTTATTTCCAATGCAATAAAATATGGTCCTTCTGACAGTGTTGTGTCAGTTGAAGTGCAGGACCTCGCTGATGAATGGAAGGTGCTGGTTTCTGATTTGGGAGAAGGAATACCTGATAAGGACAAGGATTTAGTCTTCAATCGTTTCAAACGCCTTGGTGAAAAGAAAAAAGTTGTCAAGGGTTCAGGTCTTGGTCTTGCAATTGCTCAAAGGATTATCGAATTGCACGGTGGTAAAATAGGTATTAGTGATAATCCTGAAGGGAAAGGCAGTGTATTCTGGGCAACAGTCAAGAAAGCATAAGGTCTTATTTTCCAATATCCTCATACCAGATGTCCGGCTTTTCACGAATGAATTCTTTCATAATTTCCTTACATTCTGCTATGTCAAGATCGATAACTTCGACACCGTGCTCTTTCATAAAGTCGGAAGCTCCTTCAAAAGTATCCGATTCACCTGCAATGACTTTCTTAATTCCAAATTGTACTATTGCTCCTGCACAAAGGTAACATGGCATTAGTGTTGAATAAATAATTGTATCGTCGTATTTCCCTATTCTTCCTGCACTACGGATGCAGTCTATCTCAGCATGAGCCAGAGGGTCATTATGTTGGACTCTTCTATTGTGTCCTTTGCCGATGATATCTCCATCTCTGACAAGAACAGACCCAATGGGGATTCCTCCTTCTTTTAGTCCGCTTTTTGCCTCTTCTATAGCAGCTTGCATAAAATCGTCCATAATTATTCTCCTGAGGTTGTAATATAAGCAAGTGCTAATATATTCACAGTTGGATATATTTTTTGTTATTACCCAAGTTTGACAGTTATCACTTTTAATTGAAGAGAATGTCTTAGCTTTCAATCCAAATATTTCGTTTTTTTGTCAGGAAAACCTATTTGACAGTTTATACAATTTCATACCAGTTACTACGATTTTACCCATTTTTTCCTTATAATCAGTTAATTTATGGGGTCAAAGTTAGCGTTAATATAGTTTTTTGCCTGACTTTTGAGGAAATCCACGGTAACTACCAAATTCAATAAGCTTTTTTTAATGAATTTTGTGGACTTATGTTTGAGTTCATTGAACTCATATCACATCAGCGATATGAATAATTGTGCAATGAACCCAATAATTATAGTGCCATAAAGACTAGCATCAGACCATACTCCAATGGTTTAATCTCAATCTCATTCTTTGGAGAATTGATGATCTTCTCAATAGAATCCTTTTACCTATATGTTTGTAGAGCTTCTTTAAGTGTCAAATTATACTCGATTTCAGGCAGAAAAATACCTCTCTACCAGAAATAAAATTTTCTTTAAGAAGTTTGATATCTTCCTGCTCACCAAGATCCACCAACTTAGTCTGTAATAAATAAACAACATCAACAAGGTCATTATTGATCCTGAATATCTTAAGCAATTTTTATTTTTATCAATCAAATTTTGTATCTGTTTTGCCTCTTCTATCTGCCTCATAATTTTTCTCGCCCTTGATTCAAGTTGCTCTTTCTGAAGCTTTCTGAAAAATATAGGTGATTTATACTGCTTGGTTTAACAATTTTCAGGCCATATATACTATCTTTAGGATTAACTATCTCAACAGGATAACTTCTGAACTTTGCTATTATCTTGTCATCGCTGGTATTGAGTTTCCTTGCAGTCAGATACTGCATTTTATCTGTCATTATCAGGCCAATGTTATCTGTGCTGTTAGCTCCTTTATCAAAAATAACAAGTGAACCTTCCCTTAATCTTGTGTTCACTTGAAAACAAATTTCCTCAAAATATGCCTGGTCAGGCACATTTCCCTTTTGGACAATGATTTCTATAGGCTCATTAATAGGGGATGCAAGTTCAGAAACACCTAAATTAATCTGTTTCTTGTCGGGTCTGTGATCTCTACTATACCCATTTTTTCCAAGTGGGGATTTATTTCCACAAAGGACGATGCTCGTCCAGTCTATGTTTATATTCGTGTGCTCAAATTCATATCGAGCAAATAATCTATCCTGAATATCGGAAATAATCGTTTCACGATTATTCCCTAGAGTTTCAAGAACTCTGTAAAGTGTCCTTTCACTGAATTCAGGAAGGTTGAAAATATCAAGAACCTCATTACGGTTAATCCATTGATGAGCTTTTCTTATACTAAAATTATCTGTGAGCTTATAGCTCACAAGAGATTTTAACAGGCCGTTAATGTCAATTCCATTCTGTTTGTGTTTACAAAAAACAGTTGATAGATCAAGGACATCATAAAGTTCATTTACAGTCAGAATGGTTCCGATAGAAAAGCATATATTCTCATTAGAGATAACCCCATATGTTCTTAGTTTTGTTTGCATTTTTGTCGATATAAACAAAATTAAGAGCACATTTATTACTTTTTACTGTCAAACTTGGATAGTATCATATTTGAATTTGCACCATCACAGTTATAGTGAGTTTTACCGTGTACTTTTGTGTACACTAATTAAAGTAATGCACAAGGAATTCGAGCCTATGTACACGAGAAATTCAAGAAAAATAGCAAAATAAAGTGAGATTGAAAGTGTCAAAGGCTTTACAGGGGAAGTTTCGATACACATGCCATAATTATGAAGGTTGTGGAGGTTGGAGGTAGAATTGATGGCGTAGTGACCCCGTTTTTTTCTGTAAAGCCTATGATTTTTATTGTGGAGTTAAGTGTGAATTGATAATTGTGATATGGTAAAAATATAAAGAAAGAAGTTTTCCGAAGTAAAAAAGTATAAATATGGAAGTTTGCGTTTACTTATATAGTGATTAAAGTGGAATTATCTGAATTGAAAAACGATACAACAATGGATATTTGGAATGTTAACATTGAACCAGCTCCCAAATATTGGAAGGTCTGTTTGGTTGCAATGAAGCATTATACAGATTATGCCAAAATGACCCCTAACGAAATACTTGAATCAGCAGAAAAAGAGGTAGAAGATGGGCTAAAAATGAGAAATCGGAAGATAAATGTAATGCTTCCTAAATTCAAAGAATATCTTGAAAATGCAAATGGACGCAATGGTAAACTAAAACCATCAACAATCAATACATACCTGAAATGCATTCGCTCCTTTTATGAATACCATGATATTCAATTACCAAAAAAATCTAGGACTAAAAAATCAAAACAACAAAATAATACAACAAAATTAAAAGCACCGGAATTAGAAGAAATACAGCAAGCTCTTACAGTATGTGACCTTCAGGATAGGGCAATAATATTATGTGGTCTTAGTTCAGGCATGGGTGCAAGTGAAATCACGTCATTGAAGTTACAGACTTACTACGATGGATATGACTCGGAAACCTTGATAACAACTATAGATACACGGAGGGAAAAGACTGATAAAAGTTTCATTACTTTTTTATCGCCAGAGGCAACAAGAGCAGTTGACGAATACCTAAGATGGCGCGATACGCTACTACCTACAACAATTAAGTCACTCATAAATACAAAGCATAAGCAACGTACGACTCCTGATAGCTACCTTTTTATTGGTAAACAAATCTCTAATGCATATGAAACTGGTAACAAGGAAAAAGGCATAAAAGCGGGCGATGAAGAAATTAGGCGCATATTACCTGATACACTTGTAAAAAGATACGAAAAAATATCCAATAGCTCTGGATTAGACACCAAAAAAGGTGAAATAAATCAAATCCGGTCACACAATATGCGAACCCATTTTAATACAACGATGAAAAGTGCAGGTTTTGACTCTGAGATGGTTGAGTTTTTCATGGGTCACACTTTAGGTGGTGCGAAAGATGCTTATTTTTCCCCAGAATTACTCACTGATATACAAATTCAGGAGTTGAAAAACCAATATTCCAAATTTGTACCGCATTTGATTGTCCAGAAGGAACTTGTTGTTGCAGATTCTAAGGACTACCAGGAACTTGAAGAAGAAGTCCAAAAATTGAAAGCTCAGAATGCGCAACACAAGGTCGAGCGCTATGAACTTGAAACATTGCGAAAAGATGGGGATGCGAAGTACGAAAAGCTTCATGGTATGGTCACTAACGTAGCTCAATCATCTCAACACTATCGTATGGCATTGGAAGAAATAATGGAATTGGTACCGGATGAACACAAGGATAAGGTGAAGGAGATACAAAAACGCACACTTCAAGAAGCCTTCAATGATTAATCCGGTTCGTCTGACCCCGGATGAAATTGTTGAATATGATGTTTAAAAGAGACACTAGACCCTTATTCCTATTTTTAGTTTTATCTTACAACTTCATCAATTTGCAAAACGAGAATAATTGAGTATTTTCTTTAACCTAACTTTGACAGTCTGAATTTATAAAAGTGTTCTTAGTTTTAGTTGAATCGATCAAAATGCAACGAAAACTAAGAACATATGAAATCACTCCTAATAAGAATATATGCTTTCCATCGGAACAATTCTTGCTGTAAACCCTGCATCAATCCTAGAGACTGAATTAGTTCATGATAGTACAAGTAATTTTCGAAATAAGGCGTTTCAATGCTTCAATCTACAAAAAAACAGATTTTTAGAATTTGATTTCTTAAAAAATCCTTTAGCGTATGTAAGTTTTGATTTAATGGCCTTAAGGTCTATGTATTTATAAAAAATGGTATACGTTATGACTATAAAATAGGATTTAAATTAAAACCGGCATATCTCGAGGACATAATAAAAAGACTATTAAGGTTTTAACGTATGTGGGTTTTTCGTTCTCAATAATTTTCGGCATGCTGCAAACAACCAGACTAAAAAGCAAATACGCTAAAGGTGTTTTTTACTGCAGCATTGAATTAGATGCTACCATACCTTAGCATAATTGCTAACTTATGAAATATCCCTCCCGTTAGAAAAATGGGTTTTGTTGCCTGTCACATGATCGCCTGATAAGATGATTTTGAATTGATGAATACTAAGCACCGCTTCCTTTTCTTCCTCGGCTGCCGCTATGCTCCATGTTGCCAGCTCCTAAACAGGATTCTTGACAAGTTTAAGAGACCTGGTCTATACTCCGCTGACCCAATTACCCTCTATTGACTTTACAGGAGTAGATAGAAAATGAATGCGAGTTGTATGGAATCTCAGTCTGTTTTCATTGTTCATCGATGAAAAACGGATTGCACAGGAAATAATCAATTTACCTCAAAAGATAGCTGAGGAATGGGGAATTGATAGGAAGACTTTCCAGACAACAAAGAAAACCATAGGAGAGGCTTTGATAATGGGTGAAAAGATTAATTTATTCACTCCAGCAAGGAAGAGATTGGTTGAGAGGCTATACGTGTAACAAGCAATCCTTTATTACTTTTTTATTCCAAAGGCTGCTAAAACAGATGTCACAAGAACCACTATAACAACAGCATATATAACTACTTCTATAAACGTTTCAACTATGAATGAAGTGATTTTGTCTACAAGATTATAGAAGGATAATAACAACCACCCTGCAAATCCATGACCTGTATTTTCAGCATAAGTGCCAGCTACTAAAATCCATATAAAAGCCGCTGATGGAACTGCCAACATGATGAATGATTGCAAGAAACCTATGGGGTCATCAAGTAGGTTTGCTCGTGAATCTGTGAAGAATTTATCTTTTGCCATAATCATTGGTTAGAAGTTTTGTAAGCAATCAATAAACATCCTATTAATTTGTCCTTTATTAGTCTACCAAATATCCACCATTTCTACATGTTCATGTGGTTTTCTTTTGGATTTATTCTTAATTATATTCCCGTTTTTTATCACATCATTGGTATAAGCTGTAAGTATATTCATTTTGTCAAGAGTCTCAACTACTTTTTTATTTGGATGAGGATCTTTTTGCCTTCCAAAGATTCCATTTTTATGAGAGATTATAACTATTTCAGGGGAAAGACGTTTCAAAACATCTTTGTCTAAGCTGTTTTTACTTCCATGATGAGGAAACTTGAATATCTTGATTTTTTCATCTTTTAAACCAGAAAGTGAATCTGATAATCTTTTTTTGCCTATATCCCCAGTCAATAGACAAGAAAAATCATCATGTGAAATAGATGATTTGTATTTTAGTACAATACTTGCATCATTTGATGTAAGTTTCAATTCATTTGCCAATTTTGTAAAATACCTTGAATCCCCAGACAGCACAAAATCATCAATTAAAGATTCATTTTTACTGATAAATCCATATATAAAATCCATCCTCTGTTGAAGACTCAAAGAATTATTGTTTATCAGATTAGGTCCTGAACGGTTCCACCCTTCTGCAAGAAGGTAAATCCATTTATTATTAAAATCTTCTGATGTAACCCAACTTCGTATTTTTTCATAGTCATTTGTTTGTTGTATTTCCCTATATTTCTCAGAAGTTCCGATTTCAAGGTGAAGTACTAAATCCGGATCAAAAGGTGGATTCAATATTGATAAATGACTGCATATTTTCACCCCTTTTCCAAGTGGCCTAATTTTTTTGCATCCTTTTGTGCTGAGTATTCCTTGTAAAAGCTGATAAGCTTGTACAGTGTTCTGCAGTTCTAATACAGCTCTTGAACGAGAACTTATTTTGGATACTCCTTTTAATGATAATAAAAAATTTGCAATTGCAACTATCTCATCGCTGTAACAAGGTAACCAAAGTTCATTGATTTCAACATCGGAACTACTGTCGTCAAAGAGACCACTAAGACCTCCAATGTGATCAGTATGAGAATGAGAAAGTACAAGGTTTATTTTTTTATTATGAAGAGCTTTAAATACATTCTTAGAACCTTGTCCACAATCAATAAGTAGTGAAGTTTCGCTCAATAGGCAGTGTTCGCTAGGTATTAGTTCAAAAGAATCTCCTTGACCCACATTAAAAACTCTTAACATTGAAATACCTCTGAATAGAATAATGAAATCATATATATTATACTTATAAAGTAAACTAATAAGTTAAATAAATATCTACAATGAATAAAAATTGACATTTAGAGATTACTATGTTTTCTCATGTAAAAAAGTATAGTCAAATGCAAAAAATAGAAACTTTATAGAGTGGTATTTTTTGACGTTACCTATATCCCCCCATTAAAGTTCGGGGTAATAGGTATCCTGAATTTAAGATACTCAGAAATTTAGAAAGTAATATCTAAAAATAGAACATTTAAAAAATGTGAATGAACTTCATTTGAGTTCATCTGACAAATCATCAATTGTGCTTTTTGCTTCATTAAATAGTTTGATTGCATTGTTCGTTTTATTTGATTTCATTTGCGTTAAATCATCAAGATTATTGAAAATGATTCGATTTTGATTAGATGGATGAGTAATAGAAATCATTTTTATATTCTTATTTGATAAAGTCGAATCATTTTTCCAAAAATCGATTTGATGAAATCGACCATCTTTTGTAGGTGTATCAAGAAAAATGATTAACTTCAAGTTATCACTAAGTCTAAAATGCTTGAAAAAGCATCCAATTTCGTTTTGTACATTTTTGAACACTTTTTTGGGGGGTTCAGCACTTATTTTTACTGGATGGAGTATTGCACAATTAAATGCTTGAGTTAATTGAATTCCGGAAGCTAAACTATCATCCAAATTGTCGAACATAGCATTCCATTTTGTTTTTGGATCATTTGTTTCCCAATATGGGATAATTTGGCTTAGGTAATCAAACAACCCTATGACATGCAAATATTTGAAGAGATTATCTCGCATATCATTTGCGTAAATAGATGATAAGCAGGCTTCATGCAACGATTTGCCATTTTTTAATGCTTTTACAAATAGTTTATGACTTCCATCAGAGGTAGTTTTTCCACAAATAATTACAGATGGATTGTCTGGATAATTTCCTACTGGTGCATATTTGATAAAATAGTCATCTACTTCCACTGTAATTCTTATTCCTGTTGAAGAACCATTTTTAACTTTTTCAAATTCAGCATGGAACGTTTGTTTATCAGTGAAACATGAAAGAGGACAAATATCAGTTATTTCTAGCATGTGTTTACTCCTTAAAATAGAGTTAAAGCAATAATCATTATTAACTTATTTATATGTATAAATAGAATATGTTCTAAAGTTTACCAATAACAGTATTCATACTGAGGCCAAATTTGTGACAATAGGAAGAACAATCTCAATTTATCTGCCAGATGCCAACCCTCAAGGAGTGAAAATATGCGAGTTCTTTGATTCCATTGTCAAAGCTGTTTCCATTCCTCGAGCAAAATTAGACGCTGGCCTAAAAAGACCAGAACTTGAACAGCCAGGATTATACTTCCTAATAGGTGAAAAAGACGAAGTTGGTAAGCCAAAAGTGTATGTTGGTGAATCGGAAATACTAACAGTTCGTTTAAATGATCACCACAAAAAGAAGGATTTTTGGAATCAAGCTATATGTTTTGTTTCAGAGAAAAACAACTTAAACAAAGCCCATATCAAGTATCTTGAAAATCATGCTTGTGAACAGGCTAAGTTAGTCAATAAATGTACTCTTGAAAATAGTAATACCCCCACTAAATCATCTCTAACGGATCAAGATCGGGATTTTGTTTTACGTTTCTTTGATGAATTAAAAATCATAATGGCTACTCTTGGTCATCCTATTTTTGAACAAACAAAACGTAGCAAAAAAAATACATACTTTTGTAAGAGCAAAGATGCAGACGCAGTTGGTGAATATACTGAAGAAGGATTTGTTGTTAATAAGGGATCAAAATCAAATATAGAAGAAACAACGTCTCTTCAACCAAGTATACGGGCATTTAGAGCTAATTTAGTAGAAAAGGGAATTGTAAAGGAAGAAGATGGTGTCTATGTTTACCAAGAAGATTTTACTTTTTCTTCACCATCCATGTCGGCATCAGTTGTACTAGGCAGAGCTGCTAATGGATGGACACTTTGGAAAGATAAAGATGGTAAAACACTCGATGAAGTTGTAAGACAAAAAGATAAAGAAAAATAAATTAATCTTCATTTTCGCTTAGCTCTATGATCATCGCACATTCGAGCCCACCATTCTTTATAGGGTTCACCTGTGTCTTTTTCGTGTTTAGCTTTATAATGGGCATCTATTCCGTCTCATCCATTCCCTTTAAACGTATAATCGCAAATCGGGCATCTTCTTGGATGAGTAATATCCTTGTCCCAGCAAGGACAATTTGGATTGCACATTTCTTATTCTCCTTATTCTTTAAAAAGTTATTAAAGGCTATTATCAACACCTTTAAAGCATATCGAAATGCTCAAATGCTGTTTTGATGGAGTTTAGCTTATCCTCAGGACATGGATTAGTTCTTACATCTGGATGGTATCTGTTTGGAGATTGCCTAACAGGAATATTGTATATCTCTTTTGCATGAGCTATCCAACATGATTTTACACAATATCCATAGTTGTTCTTTACCCAATTTTGAATTTGCTTATAGGTAGCCATAATAAAATCACCTACTGAAAGTAGAAAGTTCTTAACTCATAAATCTTTTGTCAAAATTAAAATTAAAATTAAAAGTAAGGATAAAGAAAAAAGAAGAATAAGCTCTCACGTGAGCTTATCCGCAACTCCTCTCATAAACCTAGCATTCAGGTTTATGTCTCCTGTTTGCTTAATCTTATCCTGAATCCTCTTCAGGGTGCCTCTGTAAGCAATACCTACTTTTCTCCCCATCTCAACATCCAGTTGCATTATCTTATCCATGATTTCATGCTTATTTAGAAAGACTTGAGCTTGCCCAATCTCTAAAGACTGCTCATCAACATTGTTAGCCTCTTTACCAATTAGAACAACACTATCAGCATAGATATGCCTGCGTTTCATCTGCCCGATGTCACCTTCATATTTGTATCCAGGATGATCCGCGTACTGTAAAATCGTCCTATTCAAAGGTTTAAAATAATGGGGGCCTTGCTTCCCCTCGCCTGTATTGTAGTCTAAAAATAGTTCATAGACTATCTTTTGAGGGTCTTTGGAAAAAGGAGCTAAAAGTTTGATTAGTTCCCCATCTTCCTTAATGCACTGAAATCCTACCAAACAGAAATTGAATGGTTTTATTTGTTTAGACCAAGACTGACCTTCATTTATTCTCTTAAATCTATTCAATACATTGGCTGTACTGATTGTAAGGCTTGATATTGCATAGAGACTAGAATACTTCTCTTCGATATCTATTGGTTTTATCGTCCCATAATGCAAATGTAGAATATCCAGCCAGATATTAGCATGCCAGTCGTCATCATCATTAGGAAAGGGATTGGTCAAATGGCCTAAACCATGTAGCTTGTAGGATCGATCATACTCATAAAAGCTGAAATTATCCCCATCTTTATTGTAAAGGGTATATCGTTTGGAACAAATTCCATAGAACCACATATCTTCTTTTTCCGGTTTCAACAATGATATATCGAGAGAATACGGGTTCAATGGTTGAAAGTAATCTACAATTTCCTGAGCATGCTCAGGTGGAACAAACACAGAGTCGGTATCCATATAATAATGGAATGCACCAAGCTCCTTTACCTTGGCTTCAGCCATGGATAAAAACAGGCGTGAGCCTGAAGTGATCATTACAGCTAACAGTGGATGATAGTATTTTCCTGCTTTTTCACACCTATTCTCAGATGTATCAAAACTGTCAAGGCCATAGACCTCAATATCACTTTTCTTGTCCTCAGGATTAAGTTCAATGAATATTCCATAACTCATGGCATTAACAAGAATCTTGATTGCTTTTTCCTGACTTGAAAAATGACGATGTTCAGGGGTATCGCTGTCCATGTTTTTCATTTTTGTCTTGATATTCTGCCTCTCTTCAACAAAGGTCTGAATGAGATTATCTTTCTTAGGATCAACTTCAATACCCAGGATTGTGGATTTTAAAAGACTATCCTGCACGCCTAAAGGATAAAACGAATTGCCTCAATAATCTCTGGAACTCTACCTGTCAACAGCACAGAACTGATTACATCGGGAAGAGCAAACCACATAGGAGACTTGGATGAAAAGTAGTTAACTCCCACATTCAAGGTTGTATTTTTACCCTTGTAATCCATTCTGACGGGAAGGATGTCCTTGTTAGGTACGATCTTCACCATTACTACAAAATCATTCCAGTTTCCCATATTTTGCAAGTACTTAAGAGACACCCGTGAGAGTAGATATTTGATCTCATCTGTTGCATCTGCCATTTTCAATTTTTTGGCTATGATGTATTTCCATAGGTCCATCTCCATTGTTACAGTGGGATACATGCTTGTAAAATCAAGTACTGTGGTCTTTATTGGTTTTTTCCGGTACATGCACTCACATCACCACCGAAATAAGTTGTCATGATATTGCCTAGTACATCAGGTAAGAAAAGAGGATTTTGCTTTTGGAATGGTTGAACTCCCAATTGATCAAGAGCATGTTTTCCAAGAGATGCTGCACTGAATATTTTTGTGAGTGGGATATCAATCTGATATAGATCTAACTCAGTAATAAGTTTCTCATAGACTTCCCAAGTAGCAACAACATCAGTAATCATGTAGTCAATATATTTTTTAGTTACAGTACCATGCTCTATATCCTTTATTTTCTTATGTTTGGTATCAAGTAGCTCACAAGCCTTATCAAGTGAGATACGCTTTTTTTACAGGAGCACTTCACCTACGGTTTGAACATCAAGGAAATGGCCGGAGAAATAATCCCTACCTTTATTCTGCTTGGTTGTAGAGAACTTGTGTGTATTGGATTGCCCTAGCTTTCGAGAGATTATAGGGGGATTAAAAGGATTATCTGATAAGGTTAAAGTGAACCCTCCCTTATTCCCTTTTCTCGATTCACCTGTTCTTTTTGCAATCCTGCTAATATCGAATGCAAGATTGAAACCAACACATAGCGTACCAAAGTTGAATGTTTCAGGATAGAATACCTCATCTACGAATTCATCTAATAGATAAAGTGTTAGATCATGTTTTTTGGAATAATCTTGTATAATCGTGGTCTCAGGGAGCATGATAATGAGTGAGGTTGCAGTCAGCAACCGTGGATTAGAGGTCCAAAGGCATCATGAATAGTGATGGGCTAATTGAAGTAGCTGTGAATCATCTGCTTGAAGTTTAAATTTTAAGGTAACAAACAAAAAGAAAAACTTTTAAGTATCAACTTCTATACCAATGCTTGGTGCTAAACGGTGATTAACCAAGAGGAGATACACAATCAATGCCTTAGCAAAGATTCGAAAGTACGTATCAAAGCACTAAATAACTTGAAACATAATTTCTCACTTTTACCAGATAAGCAAAAAGCATGGGATAACATAGTAACACTGACTAGTGATAAAAACTCCCATGTGAATAGATTGGCAACATCTTTTCTAGGTTCTTTATTTTCTCAAATTCAAGACAAAAAACAAGCTTGGAATGATTTACGTAGGCTCTTTAATTATAAGGACGCTAACATAAGGTATAAAGCCACTGAAGTCCTTGGTTTAGTATTTTCTCAAATTCCAGACAAACAAGAGGCTTGGGAAGAATTACGCAGACTAATCAATGATAAGAACAGGAACGTAAGAGCAAAGGCTACAAAAGTTCTTGGTTTAATATTTTCTCAAATTCCAGACAAACAACAAGCTTGGGAAGAATTAGACGGTCGTTTCTCTGATCGTGACAGTCATGTAAGAGTTTGGGCAACTCATACACTTGGTTTGGTTTTCTTTCAAGTTCCGGATAAGCATGAGGCTTGGGGTGACTTGCATTGGTCGACTAATGATAATGACAGTTATGTAAGGTGGCATTCAATCTCTGCCATTAAATCTGCATTTTTCCATATACCATATAAACAGCAAGCTTGGAGTGATCTAATTAAACTCACAACTGATGAAGACAGGAATGTTAGGTCTAAAGCTACAGATGCCCTTGGTTCTGTGTACTGTAATATATCTGATGATCAACAAGCTTGGAGTGATTTACATGGACTTACTAATAGTGAATACAAGAGTGTGAGAATCTACGCAAATTGTTCTCTTGGAAAAGCTTCCATATACAAAGCTTCCCAAGCGAAAAAAGAAGAAGATTACAAACTGGAATTGGAAAAAGCCATTTCTTTTTTTGAAAAGTCAGCACAGGAAACAGTTTCTTGGACAAACAATCCCTCTCAGTTTTGTCTTCCTTTTTATCTTTCATTTCATACTATAATTTTTGAAAAACAGAATGCGGAAAACGAAGTTGAAAGACATCTTATACAAGCAAGAAATTCAATTAAAGGTTCAAAAAGTAAGGAATTGCTTATTGAAGCAGTTAACAACCTTTCAAATGCATTAAAAGAAGTTCACAATTTGGAGAGTATGGATCTAGAGTTAATGAAAGACGAGCTTAATTTTTACAGAAAACACTGTGAGAGTGCAGTAGAGCTAATGAGAGATACTGAGAAAACAGCACCATATGCTACAGCTACAATGAGAAAAGGGTTGCCTCTCCTTGATAGGTATCTAAAAGAGCTTATCGATGAAATTAAAAAGAGATCAAAGGGCGCATGTAAAGAATCGAAAGGAACTGATGCAGAAGAAATTGTATGTGAAATTAGCACGAAAATTCAAAACGTTATAAGTGATGAACAGAGGCAATATATTGAAATCCTTGAGGATATTGTTTCTATTCTGAGAATAAAAATTCCTCCTATTTCTGAAAACGAGTTTCTTCTTAATAAGATTCAAGCAATTGATAATAAAGATATTGCTGCCGAAAAATATAGAGATCTTCCTCTAATTATTTCTATTATACCCAATATGAAAGTTGTTTCAGAAAAAGAATTAAATCGTAAACTTCTCAAGCTAGATCTAATCTACGAGAAAACTGTTAGCATTGAAACCAAATTGGATTTGCTTCAGAATGAGTTGAGGAGAGGTCTTGAAAAATTAGATATTCTTTCTCTGGAGGTTGGAGGAAAAGAAGGGGAATTTATCCAGACTTTTTCAAGGAAAATTATTGAATTGACAGAAAATAAGGATAAAGAAGCTCTTAAAAATTTCCTTGAAGAAATACTCAAAAATGAAGACACACTAATTGAGGAAATCGAAAAATTTTCTACATCTCAAGAAGAAAAGAAAGAGTCAAAAAGTTGTATTTTGAAGATTAGTTCAGTACTCGACAAAATCAAGCATCCCATAAAATCATTTGGGAAAGACGTTACAAATGAGATTATTGTAAGTTTTGCCGCTGAAGAAATAGTCAAACTCTTTTTTCAGTTAATGTCAATGGCAACACTAGGAATTCCTATACCTCCTCAGATATTAAATCTTTTGACTAGCATAACAAAGGAATTTAAGAATTAAAGGATTCATGCTCTCTACTCAAAAATAGTAATTGCTTTATTTTCAGGAATACTAGATTTTGGATATGGAGCAGGATTTTCTTTAAGTGGCTTTTCCATATGAAATATGGGTCTAAATAAATATATAAATTTGTTTAGAATTTGTTTTACTTTTACTATATGTAAATAAGCCTAATAAATAATACAGATAATATTCCCAATTCATTCCTTAGATTTCTTAAGCAAGAACATTCTAAAATTCTGCGTATCTTAAATTCAGGATACCTATTACCCCCCATTAAAGTTCGGGGTAATAGTAATAGCTGAAAAACGCAACGGTTTATCATTGTCATAGATATTTTGAATAACATTATCAAAAATCTTTTATACATTAGAGAATTTGTTTTTTTACATGAATATTATAACTTGGAATTGTAAAATGGCTTTTCGAAATCATTATAACAAATTACTATCTGAATGTCCAGATTTGCTAGTAATTCCTGAATGTGAAAATCTTGACTATTTCAAAGACAAGTTTTATCATCACGCTTTATGGATTGGAGATAATGATAAGAAAGGATTAGGAGTATTCAGTTTTAACAACATTGAAATTAAGGTACATGAAGCATACAATAAAGAATACAAGTATGTTCTCCCAGTTAAAATTAAAGTACACAACAATCCAAACACCATAAACCTCATTGCAATATGGTCACAAAATAATAAAGTTGATCCAAAAAGGAGATATATTGGAGAGGTTTGGAACGCTTTAAATTACTATAAAGACTTGTTAGATCAGTCCCTTATAATTGCTGGAGATTTCAACTGGGATTTTAATATAAAACAAGGGTCTTCTCTTTATGGGACTTTCAATGATGTGACAAACCTCTTGAACAAACATAATATCTTTAGTGCATATCATGTTTTTAATAATCTAAAATTTGGGGATGAAATTGTTCAAACCTTTTTCCAACATCATAAAATAGAAAAGGGGCATCATACAGATTACATTTTTGCATCTAACGACTTAATGAAATCAATGGAATCTTTTTCTGTTGGTGAACATAAAGACTGGTATGAAATAAGCGATCATGTACCTTTAGTTATGAGATTAAAATAAAATTAGCTTAGGGTTACAATCAAATGCTTACAAGCTTACTAAAGTTGAAGATATTTTTTAATAATAAGATAAATTGTAATAGCAGAAGGAGTTGCTACAAATACCATTATTGCAATTAAATCTTGTATATCTTTTTTTGAGTCTTTTTTAGCTTCGTACCATTGGGAATCTTCATCAACCTCATAGCTAGAGTCAAGTGTATCCAAAGTGAAGTAAATAACAGGAAGCATTATTATTAAAAAAATAGTAGGGGCTAAAAGTTGATCTAAATCAAATTTTAGTGAACTCAAATAATCACCTTACTTTAATTAGTATTTAACAAGTGATATAGTTATATGTAAGTAATAATGTCAAAAAAGGTAAGTATCAAAATCCACTTACCAATTTCCTCACCTCCTTTGTCCTGAAATTGAATTTCCCTTCACTCAAAATCCTGTCCTTCATCCGCTTCAAAGAACTTCTTTGCATCACTCCATACACCCTTGCTTCTTTTGGAGTAAGAACCAGTATCTTCTGCTTAATACCTTCTTCATCAATGAATGTCTGAGCCCTCTGAAGCTCTAGTTCCTCCTCATCAATGTTGTTTGCTTCTTTACCAATGTAAAGAACACCATTTGCATGAACATGTTTCCTTTCCAAAATCCCAATGTCACCTTCAAACTTATGTTCTGGATGCTCTGCATACTGCAATATGATTTTACTCAACGACTTGAAATAGTGAGATCCTTGCTTTATCTCTCCCGTTTCATAATCAATGAAAGGCTCATAAACAATACTCTGTGGTTCACTTGAAAAAGGAGCTAAAGGCTTTACTGTTTTCCCATTTTCTTCTATTGTCTGAAACCCTACAAGATAGAAATTAAACGGTTTGATCTGCTTCTCCCAAGGCTTCCCTTTATTGAGTTTATCAAATCTCTTCCATACATTTGGAGTGCTAACAGTAAGTTTGGAAATAGCATACAGGTTAGAATACTTTTCTTCAATATCTCTGGAACTGATCATCCCATATTTCCTCATGCCAGTCTCCTCCGTCCTTTGAGAATGGGTTAGTTAAATGCCCTAATCCATGAAGCTTGAAATCCTTAAATATAATCTTATTCTTCCTGAATTTGTAAAGAGCATAACGTTTTGATGATACGCCATAAGACCACATATCGACCTTTTCAGGCTTCAGTAGGTCAATATCAAGGTTATAAGGATTAAGAGGTTGAAAATAATCTATAATCTCCTGTGCATGTTCAGGAGGGACAAAGATAGAATCAGTATCCATGTAAGCATGAACTGAACCAAGTTCTTTGCATTTAGCTTCCGCCATAGCCAAGAACAGTTTAGAACCTGAAGTAATCATAACAGCTAGCAGAGGATGATAATAGTTACCTGCTTTCTCAAATCTATTTTCTGAAGTTTCAAAACTATCTAATCCATGTACCTGAATAGCACTTTTTTTATCCTCTGGATTCAGTTCTATGAATATTCCATAGCTCATTGCATTAACAAGAATCTTAATTGCTTGTGCTCTGCTATCGAGCTGTTTATATTCATGACTTTCTGGATCAATACCTTTCATTTCAATCTTGATATTCTGTCTTTCCTCAACGAGAGCCTGAACAAGATTATCTTTTGAAGGGTCTATATCAATTCCAAGAATCTGAGACTTTCTTAAACTCTTCTGGATACCTTTTGGAACGAATTTGACAGCTTCCAAAATCTCAGGTACTTTTCCAGTAAGGATTACTGAAGATATAACATCAGGTAAAGCATACCATAGCTCCGAATCAGAACTAAGATAGTTAATACCTACGTTATAGCCTGTCCCAGAGCCTTTATAGTCCATCCTGACAGGCATTATATCGCTATCAGGCTGAATCTTAACCATCACAACAAAGTCGTTCCAATTCTCTTTATTTTGTAGATATGCAAGGTCTACTTTTGAAAGCATTCTACTTATCTCATCAGTAACATTTTGTATCTCAAGAGATTCAGCAATAATAAATTTCCATAAATCCATTTCCATTGTAATGGTTGGATACATGCTTGTAAAATCAAGAGTAGTAACCTTAGTTGGAGCTTTTCTAATCCGGCATTCACATCTTCCACCATAATAGGAGGTCATAATTTGACCCTTCATATATTCTGGGAAATCGAAATTCTGTTCACTCAATGGTTTAATTCCTAGTTGCTTCAAAGCATATTTTCCAATAGAGGCAGAGCTGTATATTTTAGTTGGAGGAATGGCAATATTGTAAAGATCAAGCTCTTTAATCAATCCTTTATACACATCAAAAGTGCTCTCAACATCCCTTATCAGATAATCAAGATATTTCTTGGTGATAGTACCGTGTTTAATATCCTTCATTTTCTTGTGTCTTGTATCAAGCAATTCACAAGCGTTTGCAAGGGATATATGATTTTGCTGAAGCAAGACTGTTCCAAGGGTCTGAGCATCAAGGAAATTGCCTGAAAAATAATCATTTCCTGTATTGTACTTCGTTGTTGTGAACTTGAAGCTGTTACTTGCACCAAGTTTCTTGATTACAATAGGAGGCTTGAATCTATTGTCTGAAAGTGTAAACGTGAATCCTCCTCTATTCTTTGCCTTTGAATTGTTGCCATACTTTGCCAGTCGGCTTATGTCAAATGCAAGATTGAAGCCCACACAAAGAGTTTTTAGTTCAAACACTTCTGGATAAAATACACCATCAACAAACTCTTTACAGAGGTATAACTCGATACAATGCTTTATAGAATAATCTTTTAGAATTTTTGTTTCTCTCTCATTGAGCATTAGTGGATCATAAAAGAATCCTTCATGCTGAATGTAGCCTTCCTGATATATCTGGAAAAAGCCAACTTTCATATTCTGATACTGATCTGTTGTAGTTTCTGTATCAAAAACAAGCACGCTATCATGTTTTAATTGCAGGGTGCTATTGTAAGTATGATTAGATTGGGGGTCTTTAGCTTTAACAGTGTATCCCCTAACAGCAATCTTACTCATACTAGATCAGCCTCCATACCTATAAGGCGAAGCTGTTTACCCATACCTTCCAATAATGCACCCATAGAAACAAGGATAAACCTTCGATTATCCTCACGTGATGCACTGCTTGATCTGATCTTTCGAGGTAGTTTATTTTGCTGTTTTGTAATCTTAAAATGACAGTTCTTGCATAATGGAACAGTTTCTTCTGAATTGTTTCTTCCATATACATGATGTAGTTCTATTACACTTGGATCATCTTCTGCACACTCAATACATCTAAGTGATGTTTTTCCTTCCAATTTCTGTCTTTTAATACTTCTTTTACATGTATTTTTATCCATAGTTACCACTCCTCAATTTGCATATATTTCCTGAAATTCCGATTCAACCTGAGCTTCTTCGATCTCGTAAAGCCGATCTAACCGCGTTTCAAACGCATGTTCATTGCCGGCGTTATCGGCGATCTTAACGCCGTTGAACTTCTTTAATCGCGTAGTATCGCCGTCTTTCAGCGTTTTATTGACGGCGTTGAAGTATTCACCAATCAAAGAACGGTCTTTAGAACCCCTCGTTACTATCGTTATATGACCCGCGTTTCGATCATAAAACCTCATTCCGACTTGCAGACTATCCGATTTGGTAACCTTCCATCTTCCATTCTCTTTGTAAAGATTACGTCCTAGATGCCTGATTATGTCTTTATTGTTCATTCCGTACTTTTCTGCCATCTGGGTAAGGTTTGCACCCTTTCTCATTGATCTCAAAATCTGGAGAGTTTTGTTTCTCTCCGTCTTTTGCTGAGATGTTATAGCTTCCCATCCTGCTTTACCAAGATCATAATCACCAATCCTGAGTTTTCTTAATTGATTCAGACTCTTATCTGGAAAGAGTTGATGTTTCCGGATAATCTCTTTTGCATACCTGGAATTCCTAGGCATAGCTTTGAGCCATTCTCCATAAGTCCTGTATTCTCTGGAAAACTGAGGTCTGCTCATTTCTCGCCCTCCCAGAGTTTTAACAGTGCGATTCTGACAACTTCTGCCTGAGAGCATCCAAATTTATCTGCCATCTGTACTATTTTTGCCTTCAAATATGGAGACACGGTTGTTAGTATTCTTTCATTGTTACTCATGGTATTCACAAATAAACAGTATGAGGAGAAGATTTATATGCACAATGACATTAATATTGAGTATGAATATGATATCAACTATTGAAAGTAATGACATTAATAATATCAAAAGTGAGATTGATTTTGACACAGAAGTACTCGAATATTTGAATGCGAGGGGGTATGTAAGAAGGGGGCAACTCGTAAATTACCTCATGAATACTCATCCAAATGAACTTGGTTATAGTAAGAAAACCATTAATCGAAAATTAGCCTTCATGACAGAAACAGGAATTATTACTTCATTGAAACGTGATGAGTTACAGAAATATGGAATTAAAGAACCAGATGGAAGGGCTTCATATCTAATCCCCATAAAAATTTTGAAAATGAAAGAAGACCTCGATAAGACAATTAGCTACCTTGATTCAGCAGACGTTAAAACTAAAAAACTGATATTGAAAGAAATAGCTAGATCTGAAAAGAAATATGTTTTAGATCCGTGTCAGTTGGATAACCTTGCTAAGTATTTGGATGCAGAAGATGATGAAGTGGTAGATAGTTTACTGAAAATTCTTTTTAGATATATCACCGAAAAGGGTATAGAGCCTTCAAACACAGATAGGTTCTTAGAAATACTACGATCAACGTTAAAGCATTATAAGGTCAGTCCAGATAAATATCCAATGCTCAGAAGGCACATTACATGGTTGCTTGGATATTACAAGGACAGTTTTGTTATTGATCAACTTAAAATGGATGCAGAAACCCTTGATGATCTGTCTTCTGTTAAATGTGATTATTGCGATCTATTAATTGCACCTTTTATTGATGAGCATTCACTTGATCTTTTCAATTTCCAAATGGAATTGACATTACAAGGAAAGGAAAGAGCTTCTGAAATTATCTCTGAAATAAAAGATGAAGCCTCTAACCCAAAACCAAGATTGACGGAGTTCTGAACATGAAGTTACTACTTCTCAATGGACACGGTATAGACACGCGTGTAAATGGGTCTAAACTGCATGTTAAAGATGGTAGATATTCTAGTGACATAGAGCCAGAAGTCTATGTTTTCTCACCTCAGAAAATAGACATAGACAATATAGTGATCTATGGTAGAAATGGAAATCTAACCCTAGAATCTATTCGTTGGTTGATCAAGCATAATGTACAAGTATCTATTCTTGATTGGGATGGGAAGTTACTAACAACCATGCTTCCTCCTGAAAGTACCAATGTCAAAACCAAGTTCTCACAGTATCACGCTTATGAGGATCAAGAAACTAGGTTAAAGCTTGCTAAGAGCTTTATTGAAGCCAAGTTTGATAAAACCCAGATAGTTCTGGATTATCTTAAACAACGTTATTCTGATATTGATAACGACTTTTCAAAATATTCTTCAAAGCTATCTAATGCAAATAACATAAGAGAAGTGATGGGAGTAGAGGGTGCTGTTGCTGTCTATTACTGGGGACAGTTTGAAAAGTTCATTCCTGAAAAATATGAATTTGATGATCGTACAGGAAGGTACAAATCACGTCCTTACGGTGCAGGGGATATGGTTAATTGTATGCTCAATTACGGTTATTCTCTCCTTGAAGCTGAGTGTATGAGAACTATCAATGCGGTTGGTATGGATGTTCATGTAGGCTTTTTGCATGAGATGGCAACAGGTAAGAACAGCTTAGCGTATGATCTCCAAGAGCCTTTCAGATTCCTTGTTGATCTGGCAGTGATCAACCTCATTGAGACAGACAAAATGGAGAAGAAGGACTTCATCAGAACTGATAATTACTCTCTCAGGCTAAGACCTAGTGGAGCTAAGAAACTTACAGAGGAGTTCCAGACTTGGATGAATAAGAGAGTTACATATCAGGATAAATCAATGATGTGGAGTTATGTTCTTTTACTCAAAACAAGAGAGTTGGCTCAATTCCTGAATGGTAAAAAGAGGAAGATAGATTTTACAACTCCTTCCTACAAAATTAAGAGACAGGATACGGATGAGATCAGAAAAAAGATTTTGGGTATCAGTTATTCTGAATGGAATAAAATGGGTTTTTCTAAGGGTACATTGCATTATATGAAGAAAAATGCTGAAGCTGATAAACCATTTACTCTTAATGTTCATGTCAGGGAGAGATTGGAAATGTGGGAAGGGAGTTGTTAAGATAATTAGTTAATAAACATTAATTTCTCATTGGGCGCAAAAAACAAATATATTTATGCATGTAAATTGACTTGTACTGTGTGAAAATGTCTCCCTCTATGTTATCAAAAATATTTAATGTCCATCTTATTGGTAATATTTTTTATATTAACAAGAAACCAAGTCTTAAAATAATATTATATGCAGTGGCTGTTTTTTTATTACAACCACTATCGGAGTTGATATTGGAAATAAAATATTTTTCAGATTTTAGTTTTTCAGATATCATTACGAGTATTGGACTAGTGATACTATTATTTTGTATTCAGTCGGTTATTAAAAATAGACTTTTATTGATGTATTTTGCCCAGAAGTATATAAAACCAAAACCATATTTGATTCTATTATTCGCATTTGAAATTTCCTTGGGATTTATGGTATTTAATTCAATGAAAAATTATTTTGTTTTTGCCTTATTAGGAGGAATTCTTTGGGTAACAAGCGGGTTTTTTAGATTAATTGTACAAGCAACAAAAGCCATATTTGATGAAGAATCAGCTAAATTAGCCGGATTACTTCAAAATTATAGTTACTTGAGAACAAGTTATTTTACTTTATTGTTTATTTGGTTGGTTAGTAAACTTCAATTTATACCAAGTATGAAATCTATTTTTTCGAGTATTGAAAGTCCAGATCAATATTTAGACTTTTCAATATACTTTGCTACATGGGTAATTTCAATAATTATTTACGGATATTTTATGCTTAATTTATATCCTTATTTTGTAAAAGATAAAGATGTGATTAAGTCAATTGATATCATACAATTTATTTCACGTAAAGAAAAAGGACGATCGTTCAAAGAGATAGTGGACAATTTCAAGGATGAATCAGAAGTGAATATACAAGAAAAGCTAAACCACTTAATATATTCTGGGTTTATTGAGAAAGATAGAAAATATAAATTAGCTCCTCTTCAAAAACATGCTAAAAAAACATAATTAATTAATCGCTTTATAATATCGTTGCGTTTTTTGGTTATTACTATTACCCCCCATTAAAGTTCGAAGCGTCTAATTCGAACCTCTACACCAACTTTTTCAACTTCAACTTCTCAATCGCAAACTCTGCAGTCCCTTCCACTTGCTTCTCCCTTAAATCGTTCTGCATTTTTAAATAATATTCTGCAATAAACTCCACTGCTTGGCTCTTGTTGCAATCCTGTTCCTTCATCACCCTGCGAAGCACTGTGGTCGTATTCTTGCTCACGGTTGCATAGAGTTTTGGTCTCATAGATTACCTTGGTCTTGGGGCCAGGATAAATTCCATTATTCAAAGGATGACTCTTCTCCCACCTAAAATAAATTCAATACATTAATATATTTTATAATATGTCTATTGTTATACGGAATAAAAGATACAATGCAAACTATGTGGTAGGGAGAGGTAATATTGAAAACTACAGAACTTAATAACGACCAATTAAATGCAGTATCTTACACTTCCGGACCTCTTCTGATCCTTGCAGGACCTGGTTCTGGAAAGACCCTGACGATAACCGAAAAAGTGCTACAGTTAATAGAAAGTGGTTTTCCTCCTGAAAAGATACTTGCTCTCACGTTCTCGGAAAAAGCTGCAGATGAGATGCAAAACAGAATAGAGAAAAAAATAGGTACTGGAACCGGAATTACAATTTCCACTTTTCATTCGTTTTGCAATGATCTAATCAGGGATTTCTCTCTGGATATGGGTATCAACCATGGGATTCGCCTGATTTCCAAAGAACATTCACATGTGTGGAGCATAAAGAATATCGATTCTTTCAAATTTGAATATATCCCGATTCCAACAATGCCTTCGGACCTCATAAAAAGTCTGCTCGAAGGTACTTCACAATTCCATGACCAGCTGATCTCTCCCCAAGAGCTTGGTGAATATGTACAAGGCCAATTGTCATCCGAAGGAGAAATGGATGTAGATGAGATAGATAAGTTACAAAAACTTGCAGACCTTGCAAAATTCTACCATCACTATCAGGAATACAAATGGAATAACAATTTCATTGATTATGATGACATGATCACCCTGGCATGCAGGTTGTTGGAAAGTAATGAGATTGCCAGAAAAAGGATACAACAGCTTTACGATTACATTCTGGTTGATGAGTTCCAGGACACAAACTATGCCCAGTTGCATCTGGTAAATCTCCTGGCAGGTGCTGGCAACCTGACGTGCGTGGCTGATGATGACCAGTGTATCTACAGATTCAGGGGTGCTTATCTTTCAAATATCAATCAATTGGCTGAGTTCTATCCATCCCTTGAGAAAATAGCCCTTGGAGTTAACTACAGGTCAACAGAGCCGATAGTCAATCTCTCACAGGAATTGATCGGGCAGAATCCTGATAGACAGGAAAAGCAGCTTGTATCGAACAATGGTGGAGAGATACCGGTTAAGATTGTAAAGGCACCAAATGATGTGAGTGAAGCAGAATGGGTTGCTGATGAGATATGCAGGCTCATGGATGAACAATCAATTGAACCAAAGGACATCTTCATACTTACCCGTAAAAGAGCTGATGGGAAAAAATTCAGTGACTCTCTAAAACGTCATATGGTCCCGGTAGAATATGTTGGTAGCCTGAAGATTAGCGATTTTCCGTTGATACAGGAAGCTCTGGCTTACATGCGTTTTGTTGCAGACCCTTTCAACAATGGCATTGCCTTTGCAAAGATCCTTTCTAGGGAAGGGGTTACAGAGCACACACTGCAGAAGATCAATATAATGGCAGGCAAGCTCAGGAAAATGGATGATATGCAGGGGGATGGAATCTACTCTGTACTGCTGCACCATCTGGATGAACTCGACCTTGAACAGGCAGATCTTGTTAGGTCCATACTTGAAAGATTGCAGGAGATGATCGAATACAAGAAGAATCATCTACCTTCGGATACCCTGAAGCACCTGCTGATAAACATGACAGACCTTTACCTTTCACAGGTGCATGAGAACAGCAAAAATTCCCGAAGGAACATCGAAGTTTTGAATTCCCTGGTGAAGATAGTGGAAGACCTTGAATTGATAGACGGTGGTGCTGAGTTTGAACTGGTCATGGAGCACCTGGAACTTGTCTTTGACCTTGAGATAGAGGGTGGTGAATCAACTGATGATAATACTGTAAAGGTCATGACCATCCACCAGTCCAAGGGTAAGGAGGCAAAGGTGGTATTCGTCTGTGATATGGCTACCAGGCATCTACCCCTCCAATATAAGAGCAAGAAGTTCACCGTGCCTTTTGAGCTTATAAAAGGCGTGCAGCGGGATATGGATGAGAAAGTATTGCATCTTGAAGAGGAGAGAAGACTTGCATATGTTGCCATGACCCGTGCAAAGGAGCATTTGTATCTTGTTTTTCCAGAGAGGTATACTGGCAATATAAGAGGTGTGAAACCCAGCCAGTTCCTTGAAGACATTGGATTTACTAGTAACCCGCTGGTAGAGTTAATTGAAGTCGAGCAGGTGGAAGAACAGCTTGACATTAATGCAGATTCGCCATTAATGAAAAAGATGGCAGAGCAGGAAAGTCTCGTTAACATGTACACGAAACAGGGACAATTGAAGCATGCACTTGAATCCCTAGTACTACTTGCCCAGTTGAAGGAGCTTGAGACGAGTGGAAATCCTGAAAATCTAGACCTTAATGAGCTTCTGAGCATTGATACCAGGGATGTTAGTGAACTGCAGGACCTGGTGGATAACAAAGTACCTCCACTTGTCGATTCCAAAATGCGCTTCTCGGCATCCAAGATAAAGACATACGAGGACTGTCCACTTAAGTTCAAGTTTCAGTCGGTGCTGCATATCCCAACTCCTCAGAAGTCATTTTTCCAGGTGGGTACGGATGTTCACTCTGTTTTAGAGGAGATGGTAAAGCTTAGGATGAAGGGTGAAACAATTGAACTTGATCTTGCAAAAGGCATGTTAGACAGTTCTTGGGAATCTTCCAACTTCGATTCTGAAACCCAGGAAACGCAGGAATACAACAAGATGCAGAAGATGCTTGAGTTCTGGTTCGACTTTGAGGAAAATAATCCCAATGAAACCATTGAAGTAGAAGAATGGTTCGAACTCGACCTTGATGGTGCTCATTTTGGAGGCTTTATAGACCGTCTTGACGGGACACCTGATGGGGACTACATAGTTATCGACTACAAGACCGGCAAGAGTAACCTGAGCAAAAATAAACTGAAAGAGGATGTTCAGATGGTACTGTATTGCCTGGCAGTGAAAGAGAAGTATGGGAAATTGCCGGTGCAGGCAGGTCATATGTATGCTCATCCTGAGCTTGCTGAAGTAAGGCTGGTGGATGTGAGTGAGGAGAGTGTTGAGGCTGTAGTTGAGAGGATTAAAGGGATTGTGGACAGGATATTGAAAGAGGACTTTGAGGTTGTGGGGAAGCCGAACTGTCGGTTCTGTGACTATGTGGGGATATGTGGATCGCATCAGAAATGAATTGGAGAACTAATTCAAAAAAGATATATAGTAATTACAAACTATAAAGTACCCATAGTAATAATTAATGAAGTTAATTATGTGGTTTGGGTGTAACCATTATGATGTTTCCTCATGAAAAAGAGTGGATGAAAAATTCTGATGATTTTTCTTTTGATAACTTCAAAGAAAATAAGTTAACAGGTATACCTATAGCTTCAGCACTTGGAGTCGCAGATGCAGAATTACTAAGTTATTACGATCATAAATACGACCCTGAGAACAATCGTTTTGTATTACAACTTGATCATTTTGACCCTGCAAATTACAAAAAATTAGAAGAATTTGTGGCTGAAGCATCTCTTGATGTTATCGGAGAAAAAATGAATACTCAACTATTAGATAATTTCAACGATGACTTTTCAGACTTTCGAAAATCTGTCATTTCATCATTGAGGCCCTTTTCTCTCGCACATCAATTAAATTTATTGAAAAAAATATCCATGGATTGTATTGAAAAAACATCTATAATTGATGATTGCTATAAAGTTGCTTCAATTGGAAGCTCGGTTTTTGCAATAGAATTGTTCATGAAATTGATGGATAGTAAGCAATTAGATAGTTTTTCTAATAATTTGTTTGCCCCATATGAGCACTTGGCGTATTTTTCAAGTAGACCCAAACTGATGATCAATCCATGGCCTCATCAAACCGAAGCTCTAGAAAAATGGCTTGAAAACAATGGGAAAGGAATTCTTGAAATGGCAACAGCTAGTGGTAAAACTTTAGTTGGACTTGCTATTGCAGAACATTTATTTAATACCCATGGAAAACTGAATGTCTTGGTCCTTGCTCATTCAAAAGCAATACTTAATCAATGGAGAGGAGAAGCAATTGAAAAGCTTGGTCTTATTGCTGAAAAGGATTTAGATTATGATTGGAGTTTATCGTTCCAAAATAAATTTAAGATACAGTTTGACACCTTGCAGACGGTGTATAAGTATCCTGATTTGTATCCTACTGATTTGCTGATTGTCGATGAAGTTCATCATGGAGCAGGTAAGGAATATAGAAAAGCTCTGACCGTTCCTTCAAAGTGGAAGCTGGGTTTATCAGCTACAGTAGAAGGGGGGGAACGCGAGAGAATACTTGATAAATATCTTGGCAAAACAGTGTATGAATTCACACTAAAAGATGCTAGAGAAAGGGGTATTATTCCAGAATTCAAACTTTATATCCATAAAACATTTTTAGATGTCTCTGAAGAAAAAGAATTTGATAATATTTCAGAGAAAATAAAAAATATGCTGAATTATATCAATACAAATTATTCAAGGAAAATACGGAATATTTCCAATGGAAAATATAGCCAGTTTGATAATATTTCTGATTTTGTCCAAACCATGGAAAAGGCACGTTACAGGGGAACAGAAATTCCTGAAGAATGGAATAAACTGACTGGTTTGATCTTCCAACGAAGAAAGATCATTCACCAATCAAGCCCTAAAATAGAGAGTGGAATCAAACTGGCATTAAATGAAGGTAAAAGCAAAAAATGTGTTATATTCTCCATGGATATAGAAACTTGTGAAAGAATATATGAAGCCCTGAAAAATGATTTGAATGCTTACAGAATCCATTCAGACCTAAAGTATTGGGAAGTTAAAGATGAGCTTGATATGTTCAAGAAATGTAGCACCGGTGTCCTTATTGCTCCAAGAATGCTTGATGAAGGAATAAATATACCAGATGCTGAAATTGGTATTAATATCTCATCAGCCAAGACCAAATTGCAGCTCGTGCAACGTATGGGTCGTGTGTTACGAAAAGGACCCGATAAAAAACCTGTATTTCATCATTTTGTTGCTTTACCAAGGTCAATGAGTTTTATCAATTCAGAGGATTCATTTAGTTACCTGAGCGACCTTGCCTGGGTTCAGGATGTCACATCCAAAATGGGAATCTCAGCTGAGATGTATGACAAATCGAATGCAGAGATAAATGAACTCGAATATATTTCGGAAAAAATTATCTATGACTACTACTCAAAGCATTCTGAAATTACCACTTCTGATTTTGGTACTATCAAAGCCAGCAATATAATCAGGTCATTGGATGAGAGATTAAGCAAAGGTAAATTGGCCCCACGTCAGATTTTGATACATCTACTTAAAGATGAAAAAGATACTATTTCAGATAGCAGATGGCTTGAACTATTAAGAATGGCGCATGATAATGAATCAATTATCAACATCCCTGGTCATCATTGGTTGTTGCTTATTTCTGGAAGAGACCCTAAAAAATTAGAACTTATTCTGGAAACTGGGAAATTGCCAGATAGATAAAGCAACTAAAACAATTCCAATGCTTAAATCAAATAATTATTCACAATATATCTCAAATAACACATACATGCAAGATTGATTGGATTTTTTTAGGTCTTATGTGTTTTAGTGAGGAGTGGCACATTTTATGTATATTTTTGTATGCTTTTACATATTCTTCTAAAAATGCTTGTTAACTTTATTTGGATGCTTAGCTTTTAAATGTTCGTGAATCCCTTTTTCAGATTCTAATTTTCTATTGCAATAAGGGCATTTTATTTTCCCATTACTTTTGGTTAATATCTTTTTTTCTACTTTTTTTGTTTTTTCTCTGATTTTCGGCTCTTTATTTGGTTCAAAATGTTTACAAATCGCGTTGTTGTAAACATATTGATTCTTGTAACTACACTGTTCATCTAAGTAAGAAGAACAGCAAGAGCAATTATATTTACGAGAATTTAGCTTGTCTTCAATAGTTCTAATCTGAATCTCAGATGATGAACGTGTTCGATAATATTTGTATAAATTATAGGAAACCCCATAAATTTTACAATAGACAGTTACTGGAGCCGGCGGAATCCAATCTTTATAATAGTATTCTGGTATAGTTTCACTTTTAAATTCATTTTCAGACTGTACAACCATTTCTAATCGAGGTGTTTTTACTTTTTCTATTTTCTTCTTTTTGGTTTTCGTCTCTTTTTTACCTTCAAGTATCTTTTTATCAACGACTTTTTACAATTCAGTTAATTTCTTATTGTTCGGGTGATGGCTGAGAGCCTGTGATAAATTTTTACTTGCGGAATTAATCTCATCCTCTATCAAATTCAACTCAACAAGTTCAATCCAGTATTTAGTGTCATATGGTATTGTTTCTGCAAGTCTTTTAAAGCAGTATATTTTCCGTGAATTTTTATTGCTTAAACGCAATAATCCATTAAGAGCATCGATATGATGAGGATCTAAAGTTACAGCTTTTCCATAGAATTTATTTGCCGGAATATTATCAGTGCACATTTCACAAGCAAGACCCATAGAATACCATGCTTCAGAATGTTTATTATTTAATTTAGTAAGTGTTTTTAATGTTCTATATGCATCTTGATATTGTTTACGCTGAAGAAAAGTTATTCCTTTGTGATATAGAGCATCTTGATTTTCAGGATTTAGAAATAACGCCTCCTCAAAAAAATCAATAGATTTCTTAAAATCAGACTCATTAATACCTTTTTGTATCCAGTCATCTATTGTGAGTTTGTCTGACATACATAAAAAAATAAGATTTATTGCTCATAAACGTTTCCATTTTTATTTACAATCAAATCAGAAAGATATTGAATGATAATTACTGTTAACTAATACCGAGCTTCATCATCCAAAGAACAATGCCTTATGCACCGCATCAATCGGATCAGCGTAAAATGCCAACTGGAACTTACTCAACAGATCAGCCGGCACAGTCCCTAATTTCGATGTAGCAGATGCAGGTATCAATACCTTCTTGGCTCCCGCATCAAGAGAGACTTGCAAGAGTTCAGAGAGATTATCTATGCTCAATATAGAACCTCCTATGGTCATGGTCCCAATGATTGCTGTCTGTTCCTGCACCGGTCTTTCAAGTGCTCCTGAACACAGACTGATGAATGCAGCTAGCGATAAGCCATCAGAGATACCAACTCCATAGACATCCTGCAGGCTCATGAAATAGTCAGTTTCTTTAGTGGAAATTGATTGACTTATGGATTTTGCATTGGCCTTGAAATAATTGATCGCGGTCTTTACGGATTCTTTTGCTTTAGAGTTAGAACTGAGTCCAGATGCTTCGTATTTGCCAGAGCCTGATACTACCTGAAGTTCGGTCTTGTAGATGCCAATCTTTCCAGAATCTGTTGCAGATACTGCATAGACTTGTCCGGGTTTTGTAATACCAGGTGGGATTATCTTGTTTCCTCCACTTTCCGGGACACCAACGAAATACTCTTCCATATCATCGTTGTCGATGTAGGAGAAATTCACATCGAAGAACTCCATTCCACCTATCTTTTTCAATTGTTCTTTTACTCTTCGCCTTCCTACAAGGGCATATTCGAGTATTTCCTGAGCGTCTTCTTTTGATATGTCCTCATCAGGATAGATGAGTTTTGCAAGTCCTGAAAAGGTCTTTTTGACCCCAATAACATCCCTCTGGTTGAGGTTGTTGCCGAGGGTGAAGTACTTGAATATTACATCGCTATAGGAGCGTTTCCGCAACTCCCTTAAGAACTCTGCCAGGTAGTCTACGATGAATCCATATCTGTCAGTGAAATGTTCAGGTCTGAACTTTGGAACTTCCCACCCTGGTAAATAGAAGTGTATCCTATCGAAGAATGCACTGTCGTTATTCATTGCTTCTGGAAATGGTGAGAATAGGTGTGATGTCTTCAGTAATGATGATATGCTCTGGTTAACGTTACCAACAAATACAACGGATGCGTTGGCGTTGATTTGATCCTTGCCCCTTGCAAAGGAACCTGAAGCCATGAAATCCTTTAGGATCTGGATACCATCTTTATCCTTGAACCGGATTCCTGCTACTTCATCAAAGGCTACAACGTCCCATAGTCCCACAAGACCTACTTGTCGTGTGCTCATGTTGTAGAAAAGGTTCGCAACTGTGGTCTGTCCTCCAGATATCAGTATGGAGTTGGGTGATATTTCCTTGTATACGTGAGATTTTCCTGTGCTACGCGGGCCAAGTTCACAAAGGTTGTAGTTATTCTCCACAAGAGGCACTAGACGTTCTAACAAATGCCATTTGGCAGGAGTTTCCAGTTGAGTGGGTTCCATTCCTACGGACCTGAGAAGGACATCTATCCATTCATCTTTGGTGAAGTTCTTGCGTTGTTCTATAATCTCGGAGATGTTGATGTTTGGGATCTGTATGGGTTTCAGGCTTGAAATTACAAACGGAGATGGCACCATTTCTGCGTTGTATTCCATCTTGATTATGCACCAGATACCACCGCCAAGGAGTTTATCGTATCTTGTGACATATTCCGGGTCTACCTGTACCTTCGATAAACCAAGGTTAGAGAAGAGAGCTTCATATATGTCCCTTTTTTCGTTAAGCTTGACAGTGACCTTGTCAATGATGGTGTAATAGCCGGTTTCCCTTATTTTGGATTTAATCTTCTCTGCTTCATCGGGGCGGACGTAGTTGTCTGAGAGGATACTTTTGACCTTTTTGACACCTTGCTGTATCAGTTCTTCATCATTGGTGGCGCAGTTGGCACCCAGAAGGTATTCCAGGACATAGACCGGGACATTGTGGCCTACTTTTACCAGTTTGGTCAGGTCCTTCCTGACGACTCTTCCCTGGAAGTATAAATTAAGTTTATCATCAGTTTCAATGTCTGTGTCATTTGTCAGCATGATATCCGCTCAATGTATGTTCAGTTTTAAAAATCATCCACAATTAACAGGTCTACTTCAAAGGGCATGGGGTCCATGATTTCCTTGTCAATCTCAGTTGGGTCTTCATCTATCAGTCTTACATAGTATATCTTATTTTCAATGTCACCGGTCAATGTGAGGGTAACTTTGTACTGCCTGTCAGAGGCTTCGTCGGATGTGCCTTCGGCAATGACAAGCTTTTCGTCACTCACCTTAAATTCATCGCCATCCATGTCCCATAGGGCTATCCTGAACCTTCTTGGAAGCAACTTGTCTGTGACTCTTTCTGTTTGAAGGATGTTTATCGAGAATGGACTGCTTGTTATCTTCCGGCTTGGATTGATAACGGCTAAGCCTACTTTACCGTGCTTTATTCCTTTTCTTTCGAGGTCTGATGTCTTTTGGTATGAATACTTGAGCACGGGTACTACTATCTCCTGGGGAGCAGCTCCACCATGCACGAAATTCTTATTAGGGCCTTTCAGTTTGAACCTGAGGTCTGCCATAGGAACGTATGTGAACATCTCATTTTCAGAGCTTATCAAATAATCCATGTTGAATTTATGGACGTTCATTGGATTGAGATTCTTCGTACTAAGAACGAAACGCTTTTTGGACTCAATTTCATCGTTATCAAAAATGTCCATCTCAACTTTATCATAGCTTTCTAATGCATCTCTCTGATAAATGAAACCATGATCTGCCGTGACTATGAGATTATTAAGAATCTGGAAGTTGGTAAGTTTTTCAATGATCTTCTTCACATCTGCAATAGTCTCTTCTGCTGCATCGAATACAGTATGTTCAGAGGGTGAGTGGTCGCCTCTAGAATCAATTTTATCGTGGTATATATAGAATAACCTGATACCTTTAAACTGTTCACGGGCCTTGTCTCTTGTTATGTTCATCAGTTCTTCATAGCTTATAGCAATGGAGTTTGGAGTCACATTCTTTAGTATCTTGCCACGGTTCTCTATACCTTCGGTGCTAATACCATCTGCAAACACAAACTTATTTCTGTACTCTAGTTTCTCATGTGGCAATAGGCTTGCCATTCCCAGTTTAGTATAAGATGGTAGAGAACTGGTCATGTACTTGAGTTCAACCGTACCTCTGGTATCCTTGTTAAGTACGTCCTGAAGCTCTGCAGCAACCTCATAGCGCATAGCATCAGATATTACGACTGCTATCTTGTCCTTGTCGTTACGGTTGATGATGTTCTTTATGTAGAGCTTGTAGAATTCATCCTGGCGATCGATGAGTTCTATGTTCCATCGTCCGTCCATTTCTTTGGATATGAGTTCACTCCATCTTGTGAGCAGTTTATCAAGGAGCCTGTTATTGTAGAGTTTTTCGATTCCTTTTCTTGTTGTTTTCAGGTCTTCTTTTTCCCTGTCTTTGTCATGATGGAAATAGAACTTGCGATAGTAATAGTCCATTAAGTAGTAACGTTCAGTGTAGTTCCTGAAGAAACGGTTGAGGTTCTGGTCACTGAGGTTTTCTTCATTGAACTCTTTTGCGAACTGGTGCAACTTCACAGCATATTCCAGGGCACTGTAGATGTTCTCAAAGTTTGGATACCAATGTTTTGTCTTCCTGTTTGCTATCCAGTCGAGATAAGTATCGAAGTCCTCTTTGTCGTTATCAAGCTCATTGACTATCTTTTGGATGACATGTTTATCGAACAAGGCTAGAGATTCAGCTTCCAGGTACTCTGACACGTCATATTTCTTAATCTCGGTGTTGAGGTATTTTTTCAACTGACCATTGTTATCTTCAAGAAGTAGCCTACAATACTCATCAAAAACCGCTGAATCCTTTGAGTTATCCATCCAGCTTTTGATAAATATCTCACATTCATTACTGAGCGAATTGCTGTAATCCTTGTACTTTTTGAGGTCAATGTCAGTATTCCTTGAGATATGAGTGATAACAAAGCTCAGGAAGAGTTTCTTCAACGTGGGTTCTTTGGACTGGTAGCCAAAGTACCTGTTCACCATGTCCCAGAACTCTTCCACCAGCTCGAACCTGACGATATCCTCCCATATGGTATTGGAGTTCTCATCCAGTGAGTTGATGAGTATCTTCCTGATGATCTCTTTGAGGTCTGTAGTAGCAGAACCAGAAAGCACTCCCATGAATCCAAGTGTGAACTCCTCGTTCCTCCAATCGGTCTGGTACATCCTCTTAAGCGGCACAACCCTCTTCTTGCTTGCAAAGAACTGCTGGTGCTTTTCCAGGAACCTGTCCAGGTCATACCCTTCGATTCCAAACTCGCTCTTGATATCCGATATCCTGCTGTTCTCAAACCTTGCCGAATACAACTGGATATCCAGCAGCCAGTTTAGTTCCGGGTCCCTCTCAGCCTCATTTGAATAAATAAGATAACTGGACTCCATATCATCCTTCTCCAGCATTTTCTTGGTGGCAAAGAAATTATTATCCAGGACATGCAGCTTGATTCCCTTTTCAGCCAGAGCATCGCGTATATATGCAAGACCTTCTTCATCTGCAGTTGGGTCCTTATCATACCAGAAGACAATCTTCCTCTTCTCGAACTCGCCAAGCGTCTCGAATTTCTTAAGTATGCTCTGGGCAGTCTTTTCGGGGTTTAACATGGTTTGATTTCCATAATTAATTTAACAAGTCATATTATTTTCGAAATAATATTTCCAAAAATATGATTAATATAATTGTTTGTTTACAAACTTGATCTGAAGTATATCTTCTTTAGCTATATTTTCCCAATCATTGAAATCTATCTTCCATCTTTCTTCTAAAAAATCAAGCATGTCAAATCCACGCTTAAGAATTTCATCTGGAGTCCATTTCTCGTAGTTCGAAACCTGAATTTCGCTGTATGAACCGTTGTAAAATCCAGAGAATGTAGTGTTATTTGTATCAAGATGTCTTTTTTTGAAATCAAAGCATTTATTTTGTAATTCTGAATTTTTGGATTGAGATAATAGTACAAGATTGCCCAAACTATGAAGTATTTTCATTTTGTCATTTTCATTATATCCAGAATATCCAATACTCCAACATTCATCTTTTGGAGTTTGGGGATAAATGTGCTCGATAGTGTCATCCTTTAGACGTCTATTAAAATCATTCCAAGATACTTTTTGATTGCCATTTGCTTTATTTTGTAAATATAATTCATATTCATAAAGGAAATAACGAAGTCCGTTCCAAGAGTAAAAACCTTCACCTTTATCATATTTATCTGAAATATAATGTTTAAATTTCTCAAGGTTGAACCAACCAGAAGTTTCTCCTTCTTCATTTCTATTAATCATCCATTCAATGTTCATTATAACCGAATCAATGTCTGTTTCATCCTTTTCAAAATAAAAAGAATTTGCCAATCTGTAAAAATGGCTATTTTTAGTATTTGAAGGTCTTTGAGACAATCTAAAAACAAGGAATATGAAAGATTCCACTGATCTTAATAAAGAAAGTAGTTTATCCTCCTCGGAGCACTTTGTCATTCCAGCCATAATCAGAGGGGGAAACGCACTCATTCCAAGCCGATTGAGTTTTTGGAGCCATTCCTTCGTTTCTTCTCCATAGGTTGAAAACTCGGGATTGTATAAGTAAAACCAAGATTTAATCGATTCTGAAAGACTATCAATATATTCCTTAATATCGGACTTTTTAAGTGTTCCATTTAGAGCATTCTTTGAAGTGAATTTTTGATTTAAAAGGAATTTAGCATAAGCTGCAGATTGCTTTCTCTCGTAATTGAAATACATTGTCCAATGATTACGCAGGAACTCATCGTCATCCATTGGTTTATCTTTGTTTTTTCCAAGATATTCATAAATCGTTTTCCATGTTTCATTGATATCTTTGCGCAACTGATTGTAATTTGATTCTTCTCCATCAATGAGTGTAGTGAGGTAGATTAGCCTATTTTTAAGAAGTTCGAGATTGGATAGAGGTTTACCCCTATTATTCATTGTTTCAAAAGTAACATATACATCCAGTTCGTCATCTATTGTATATAAATTAAATTTTAATTTCCCTGTAATCTTTTTAAATATAGCTTGCATTTTTTCTTTGCTAAGACCAGTAAATTTGGTTTTGAAAAAATCATTGGCAAATTTGAGATTGGCAGTGTACAATGTTTGTTCAGGTACTTTGTCGGCAGTTGATGATTCTTGTTCCAATATCTTCGTCTTAAAATATTCATCACTGGGATTGTCTTTTTCATAACCGAATATATACGATTTATAAAGTTCATCGTATTGCTGAAATAGAAATTTTGTTATCCAATAATCTTTCTTTTTAAAGTTGATTCCTTCATCGTCATTGAATTGCTTCAAAAGCTGGTTAATAAAAATTATTGCTGTGGTCAATCGTTGTTGACCATCAATTACGTGATAAGCACTTAAACCACTTTCAATTAACCAAAGGTCTTCTTGCCATTTTTCAAGATGCAGAACGTCTTCCTTTTTGACCTCTTCGACAGTCAATAACCCCGTGTAATGAATTCGACCTTCTTTTAAATTGACCAAATCATCCCAAAAATCCTCAAGTTGTGGTTCTTGCCAGGAGTAACCTCTCTGAAAATCAGGGATTCGAAATATCCTTTCATTAAATATCTCAGTCAGAGACTGTAATTTATTGTTTGTCATTTCTTAACTCCCAAGGGGTCATTCATATTCCATCATATTTTCTCCACCAATCCCTCAAAATTCCCATAATTCACCTTCACACCATCATCCAGATCAATCTCGATATACGCATCAGCTTTGTTCTTCAGCAGCTCATCATAATCCATAAGCTCTTTGATCATCTTCCCAAGCCTAGCCTTCTCCTGAGCATCCTTCCCAATATCCGACTGTATCATCTCTCTCTTTGCATCCAGCTTCCCTTCAAGTTCCAGCAAGTAATCCGTCCTCATCATAGCCAGTGTTTCCTTGTTGTACCTGTGCATGTAAATGAGCCCATTGAAAGCCTTTCCTTTCCCTGAACTGAACATCCAGTAGATTGGCCTTTTCTTGTACATCTTCAAATGGTCCTTGTAGAACGATTTCAGGAAATAGTCCCTTATCACAGCCTCCGAGGACTTCTTACCATTACCACCCAGAGCCTCAGCAATGAAATCCAAATTCTCGGAAAGCGTGTCCTCTCCAAAAGTTACCTTGAGGAACTCCTTGAAGCGGTTGACAATGTCATCCTCAAAGTACTCATCCTCGAGAATGGGTATGATGTTATCGGCATCCGGCATGAAGCTAGGTTCCGGAACTTGTTCCAGATAATCTTCTATCTTCTCATCCTGATTTGCAAGAACCAGACCTGGCTTGTCCAGTGAATAACGCCCGAACATGCATCCAACAGCATAGGAGATGAACTCCTTTATTGTATCTGTTTGTAACAACATTTCAAGCTCACTTTCACTCTTATTCCCGTTATAACGATAATGCGGATTGCATGTAAGCGTAATTTCCGAAAGTGGCACATCAGGTGTAAGCTCACCCTGCAAGCCGTAGGCTTCGATGAAAATACGGTTGTTCTCTTCTTCCAACCGTTGCATCTCCAGTGTCATTTTTTTCCAGTGGGCTCGGAGCTTGGTGTAGGTTTCACGGAGGGTTGGTTGGTGATATTTGGATTGTAGAAGAAGAAGAATTGTAAAATCCCAGGATGTTTCGTAGGAGTCCCAGTCGGATTTAGATAAGGAAATACAAATTTTTGATACTTTATGAATGCCGTTTTTATTATATTGATCAGTTATGGGCAACTTCGCGATATCACCAGATAGTGTACTTAACTTTTGGGAGTAAATATTAAGGAAGTAGACTGCTACTTTTGAGTTCAAATAAGAACATAAATCGTTGATATCTTCTTGTTCTGGAAAACAACATGGCCCAGAAGATGACATGATATACCCATTTCCTAGTACTCTAAAACCTGGGGAGCCACTTGAAATACCACTCCAAGTAAGACCTGGCATAAAGTAATAATCTTCACTTCGAATTTCTTTGGTATAAGAGCCGCCATTGTATTTAGTAACAATATATTCTTTTAGTTCTTTTCCATCTTCTTCCCAGTTAATTACAAATTCGTTATTGCCATACCATTTTCTAAATGGTCCACCTTTAGTAATAGGAATCCATTTTAATCTGTTTTCAGAAGCATCCTGCTTATTTACCAGATTGAGTCCTATTCTTTCAGAAGATACTTCAGTCCATCTACGAAGAAAATATTCATCATTTAAAGTAATTAGACCCTTCTTTGGATTTGCATATTTTTCCAAACTTCTACTCTTTTTTAAAACTTCTCGAACGAAGTCACCAATCCAATAAGCAATCGGACTTCCGGAAATTTTCTTAAAATCAGCCGCAGAGGCGCGGTAGAAGTTGGGGACGGTGGTGGTGGATGGAGTGTTATTGGTCATGTTTTGCTACCTCTTAGATTGTTCCAATATTTCGGGCTTGCATGACTGCCTCACGTAACCCTGCATCTTTCTCAGCTTCACTATTTCCATCCACAAGCCGGATATAAGCTCCTTTATACTCAGGGTGCTGCACATTCTCAATAACAAAAGCAGTAGTAGAAACAACCTCTCCACCAATACTATCAAAAGCCCGTGGTCCCAAATGTGCCATGGACAGTATGGTACGGTCGTCCAGAATGCTCGCCCGGAGTTTTTCATAGGAAGAAAGGAACATCCAGCTCTGCATGGTTATCATCGCAACCATTCCTTTCTGCATCGCAAGGTCTAGGTTACGGTCAATGAACATAGCAAAGAAATCAGATTTACTGTTGGGATAATTGTCCTTTGCAAAATCCTTCAGTCTTGTGTTCATTCCCTTACCGCCCATATATGGTGGATTTGCAACCACAATATGATACTTTGGACTAAGGTAATCAGCTTGTTGAAGTGCCTGCAGAACCTTTTGGTGAGTGCTGAAGACAGTTAGATTACTTGAAAGGTTCTTCTCTTTTAGCATTTGCCGGATCTCTGATATATTTGTGGTAATTGGACGGATAAGAGAACCAAAATTATCAGCTTCTCTGAACTGGTTCAGAGTATCTTGCATGTTGGTTGTTAGTAAATTACTTCCAATGGCTGCTAAATATGAACGAAGCTCATCATCTTCAAATGCCACACTCTCCAGCACGCATATATTGGGATGAACAGGATTCTGGAAGAACTTGCGGTTCTTTCTCCTTGCCTTCATGGTAAGCGCAAAAGCCGCCAGCTCTCCAGCACGCTCGTCTATCTCAATGCCATAGAGATTGTGGGTGAGAATCATCTCAGGAATCTCTGAATGATCATAACCCTCCTCTTCGTAGATAGCATACAGCAGGTCAAAGGCATAGACTAGCATATGTCCCGAACCGCAGGCAGGGTCGCATACCTTGATGTCCTCTGGAGAATTGATTCTCAGGAAATCTGTTTCAGATTGTTCCGGTTTGATGTAATATTCCATCTGCTCGAACAGCCTGGAGTTTGGACGGTTGAGCATCCACAAACGACCCAATGAGTTCTCCACCAGAGAACGGACAATCCAGTGAGGTGTGAACAACTGTGTCGCTGCTGGGATATTCTCCTTGCTGATCTTAACATTCTTCTTCAGCTTCTTGAAAACCTCATCCTTTCTGGGAGCGATATAATCCTGGTATACCCAGCCGATTATCTCAACTTCCCTCCAATCGTCCTCAGGAATTATCTCATTGATATCCTTCACAATGGAATCAATATGCAGTAAGTTTTCAGGAAACAGAAGCTCGGTATAATCCTCAATCTTCTCGAACATGAAAGGCATGGTTCGGTTCAGGTAATTGCACAACCGCAGTATCAGATACTTGTACAACTCTTCATCCTCATTCTCAGCCTTCATATCAAGCACATGGTCAGAGTCCAGGTCCAGAAAATCCAGTTCAAGGGCATGTGTAATAATTCCCGGCTCGGTCCTCTCAGCACCATCCGAAGTGAACACCTTCACTGGAATGTAATCGTTGACTTCCATGAACTTCAGAGCAACAAAACGGTTGAACCAGGTATAGGTTACCTCATCCATCACCTGTTCATAGCCCTTGTGATTTACATCCTTGACCAGATGCTCTCTCTGTTCCTTTATCTTCCTGTTGAAGACCTTGCCACCGATAACAATAGAATCTGAATGCTCGGAATCCACAGGAAGGATCTCTTTCGGAAGGATTCCATAGAATGCAGCTCTGTCCTTTACTTCCTGGTTGAGCTTATCCCGCACAGTGTCCGAGAATTTGATGATGCTTGCCTTATCCATGATCAGAACAACCTGATATCGTTTTCATTAAGTATCTTTAGCAGGGATGCACGCAGTTCTTTGAGGTATTTGTCAAGCTCCTCTTCGGTTTTGATCGTATCCTTTGACTTGAAAACCGAAGTATCCTTAATTACTCTTGTAGACCGCACAGGAACAACAACCTCATCTGAACCTGCTTCAGGTTCCTTGATAATCTGTAATTGCTTGCTGATCTTATCATAGGCCTGGCTTTCAAGAGAATCCAATGTAGTGGATTGTGCCTGTACGAACACACAGTCTCCGGCTTGTGAGATACGTTTCTTGATATCAGAGAATGGTTGCAGCACGGAATCCATGAACACCTGAGTGAACTCGGGATGTGCCACCATCTCCTTTTCCAGCTCGACCGTGATAGTTCCTATATCTTTGAAAGTCTCTTCCTTAAGCTCAGAAAGAGTTTCTGAAAGGAAACTTTCAATTTCATTCTCCAGTGGTGGGAGTAACTTGATATCAGAATAAGTATCCTCTGATTCAAGAATGACTGCAATTTCCTGCACCTTGGACTTTGTTCCCTCGTCCATGAATTGCAGGTCCCTCCTAAAATTCTCGACCTTCTTCAAAACCCTTCTGAAAATCTCCACCTTAGTGCTTCCAAAGAAAGAGGTAACAGGGTCCACCTCTTCACGCAATCGTACTAGTTCATCCTTTTCATCAGCAACATTTTGAAGGAATGATGAAGGGTCAGTTACGTTCAGGATACTCTTAAGGAAGGACGCATATCCTCTTATCCCCTCTTTACCAGGGAATCTTGGCTCCTCCACATACCTTCCTTCAATTATTTCGATCTTATTGTACTCATCATTGAACAGGGAACGCGTGAAATCAAAAAGATCATTCTCCTTCTCAGGAATATTAGTTTTCTCGAACACATCCCTCAGAACCGACCTGACAGTCTTGATAACTTCAACGTTTGCCTTTTCCCTTATCTCAAGCACAAGTTTGTCTGCATATTCTTTTCGTATCAGATATCTCACGATCTCTTCAGCAGTTGGTTTTTTAAGGATCAGGTATGTTTTCTGGTACCTGAGTTTTATCTCATCCTTTGCAAACAGCGTAGCCACAAGACCCGAGATAGTAATTTCATTCCATCCAAATGGTTTGCGCCTGAATCTATCCTTGATATCCTGCAGCACAACAACATCATTCTTCTGATTCTTTACATTCAAATGTTCCAGTATTTCCCGAAGAGCAAGCTGGTTAGTTTCAGACGTCCCAACACCGAACTTCTCAAGGTCATCTGCCTGGAGTATCCTCAGGATCTCACTGTCACTTACAATATCCTTGGTAACATAACCGGACTTTTTGTAAACGTTCTCAAAGAGCAGGTCCAGACCATCCTTGATCCTTTCTTTAGGATTCGTCTTCTCGATGCTTGTGACTTCCTTCCCATCAACGAATATCCTGGCCTCGGAAACTCCATCCTCCATAGACTTCTTCGAAGCTACCCGAAGCTTTTCCTCATCACCCCTCTTTGCACTGAGGATTTCCCTTACCTCTCCAATATTCGTATTAGATGTATTCTGTGTGAGGTATTTGTTTATCCGCAAGTAATTCCGTATCTGGTTAACAAATTCAGCATCCTGCGGGAATACAAAAAGAAGAGTATCAGTGGAATCCACATTGCTTAAGTTATCTCCGCTTAACGACCTCTGTCCACTTCCTCTCAATACATCATCAGACAGAGGCGTCAGGAACTTGATGGTCAGGTCTGCACTACTAGTAGGTTTGGTCTTATCATCAATAGACTTGTGGAACTTATAGTCCATGTACTTAGCAGGACATATATCATCAAAAATGTAAGAGAACATCTCATCAAGTATCCTGTGCTTCTCAATATCGATGTTCTTTATCTCCCGGTTTATCTCCTGTTCCTCATTGGTAAGGAAATAATATCTGTCACCGGACTTGTGAATAAGGGTCTGTGCCTCCAGACGCTGGAGTGATGCAGATATCCTGTCTTTCAACTTCCTTTTATCTTCATCAACATGAGATATCGAAAGCACCACAAGGTTATCCAGACTCGGTTGCAGCACATTCACATGCCTTATCATAAAAAGTATCTTCAGGATATTACAATCTCCATCCTCAAGGCAACCATTATCCTTTGCCTGTTCAATGGTACGTGTAATGATAGGATCAAGGAAACTTTCTATCGTGTTATAGAATGTAGAAAAAGGCACCAGTACACCGAGCTCGTTCTCAGCATACTTTTCGGTTCCCTCCTTAAAAGCACTGAGCATGGAACGTTCACCCTTTGCAAGGTGTTTTCCTGTAAAACCTGTCTGCCTTATTTTATCAAATACCTTCTGCAGCACATGGAACTGATATGGTACAAAGGGATACACATTAACAAAGTCCTCATCTCCCTTGTACAGCTTCATCTCAGCTCCACCTGGAGAGAAGGTCAACAGGTTTTTCATTATCGTCTTCTTGTCCGTATAATAAGATGTCAAAGACTCCACATACACCTGTTTCTTTGCCAGGATCCTCTTCTTGATGACCTCATCCACATTAGCACTGGACAGGCTCAAACGTGTATCAAAACGCCCCTGGATCTTGGAGAAGTCATATCCTTTGACCTGGTCTTTCGTGACCGTATCAATGTCAGCCTGAGATGTAACAACAACCCACGCCTTTCCCGCAAGCTTCGTTCCAAGTTCTTCAACAATGGTCTGCAGGTTCAGCATCAACTCACTATTTTCGCCAATATACTGACCAACCTCATCAATAAGGAAGATTATCTGATGGTCCTTACCCTTTGAATCGCAGTACTTCTTCACCTTCTCCGCAAATTTCTCATTGCTGAAATGATAGTTACTGCCATCAGTATTGAACAATCCAACAAGAGAGTCACTGCTCTGATACTCACATTTGACAAGAGCATCTATAATGTCATCCGTCTCAAAAGCATAGGTATCCCGTTTCTCTTCCCAGGGTTCACCATTTATTTGCTTGAACTCATCCTTAAACTTCTCATAGAGACCTTTGTTGGTCAGATCTTCTTCCATTTCAGCGATCCAAAGAACATCACCGAAAAAACCTCGTTTCTCATTGAAAACCCTCATCAGTATATTAACAATGAGTTCATCGCTTCGAGTAAGGGTGTTAGCTTTAGAGTCAATGTTGAAAAGAATAACGTCTTTTGTACCATTATTAACAGCTTTTTCAATGGTAGCAAATAACTGTTGATCATCTATTTTCTCCCTGAAGAACTCCAAGGCAGATTTGCCCCTAACGACCCTGTTCTCCAGAAGATAGGACAACATCTTGATGAAATGGGATTTACCTGAGCCAAAGAAACCAGATACCCATACACCAACTTTATCTGTCGGCGTTTCTGTAGCATTGAAGTATCTCTCAAAGAAAAGGTCCAGATGCTTCAGTGATTCTTTAGTGACCACATATTCATCAAGTTCAGTATAGATATTCTCATCGTCTTCCTGATCGACTTTAATAACACCATTGATCTCTCTTTTGATGTCTTTCAGGAAGAGGTCTTGTATTTCAATCTCATTCGTCATTAACTCAACAACCTTTACTTTGAGAAACATTATCCGTGTTTATAAGCCTAAAAGCACGGTAATAATTTGCGTCCCTGAATTTCCCGAATAAACTAAGATCAAACCCACTGTACTTTCCGGGATAGAATGTAACAAGTGGTATGTTGCCAAGGAGTGGCTGCAAATTATTTAGAACACTGTGAGAGCGAACCATTGGCCAGGCTTTACCAACTCCCGTCAAAAAGATTAGCTGGAAACCATCATTATCATTCATTTTTTGCTGAATGGCGTTTTTCAAAATGTCTGGCTTTAACATCAACTTTAGTTTTTTGAGCAACTCATCAGAGCCTTTGCTCTTTTCAAAAGAACTGATCTTTTCTGCTGGTATTTTCTTTTCTATAATCTCAAGACATAAAGCATAAAGATCGATCTCAAGGACGGTAATTGATTTTCTTTCTAAAGCCGGTATTATCTTTGCGATGGTATCTCGGACAAGTAGTTCTTTTTCAGGAGGATAATCGAATATCCAGAAAGGAACTTCGTTGCCAAGACCCCTTGCGTGTAAAAAATCCTCTTTTTGAAGTTCATCCTTTAATAGTTCCAATCTCTCTTCGAGCTTCATAATTGTCAGTTAGTTATCTCCAAAATTATTTAAACATAGTCTTTTTATTTCGATAACTAACGAATTATATCTAGGATTGAGCCTTATTCAAACGCTCTATTTTATCGTCATTGACATCATAGAAAAAGAAATCAACTCCATCAACAAGACCACCATACCTTTTTAACCACTCTTTAGGAACACGCTTATCATTTCCAAATATCAAAAACTTGTGTTTAGCTCCCGTTTTTTCCAAAAGCCACACATGTTCTGCAATGGTTGCAAACTTTGCTGGTGGCAAGGAAATTCCACGAACCATTGTATAGAATTTAGCATCTCCTACAATTTCATTGTCATCAGATAACATATCGAATATTTTAGGAACACCAGGATATTTTCCAGCAAGCAACTGTAATGAATAGTATTTAGACATAAAGATGCGGGCATATTCTTCGAATTCAGCTGCAGAGATGGATATTTCTTTTGGCGCATATTCTTCGTTTTGTTGTTTAACTTCCACGTGCCTTTTTTTAGTAAAAATTACAACTTGTGCATTTAAGTCAACGCTTGTATTCCACCCCATGCTTAACCAACCGTCGATTGCATGCGTATGTGAACCACCACTATTCGCCCACCAAGCCGGGTATTCTCTTGCTGATTTTGGGAGATTGAATCCCAAAATGTTCTCTACTTCCGCAAAAGTTAGTTTCATGACATCGTTTGCACTGTTCTGAAGGTAAACACCAAGGTTTGAATATTTTCCCATTTTCTTACTCCTTACATTGGGATTTGCATTTAATAGTAATTCCATATCTTTTCTAGTTCTTTTTTGTGAAATAGACTCGCATCATCACCTTGTAGTGAACCATCATATTTATCAAATAATTGAATCTGTCGGAAAAAGCCAGGTCCTGGAATTTTACTTTCTTTTCTAACTACCAAGGAAGACAATAAGGGTTCATTTTTTTCCATATTTTGAATTATCATAGGATTAAGTCCTTCTCTTACAAGGAGTCCTACACTACCTGGATTCAATTGTAGACCTAAGTAATTCAAGACTTGCTTGTATGTTGCTGTTTGTTGTTTTTTTGCAATATCAACCAAATAATGTTGTAGTTCTTCAAAATTGAGTTGTGAATTTTGGAGTTCGTTTTCTGATTTTCTGCAGACTATTTCATCCCACTTATCTTCATCCCACTCATCACTTTTCCAATCAAAGTCCCAAATTAACTTCAATTCTTCCGTATGTATTGTTCTTCGGTCAATGACATTTGATAAATCAATATCAAACATTGATTCCATTGTATCAAAAAACCCTTTTCCAGGAAGGCTTTGTTTTTTGTTGACGACCAGAGATGAGAGAATAGGTTGGTCTTTTTCAACATTATATTGAATCAAAGGATTAAGAATAGGATCTGTTAGTTGATTTTTTACAGTATTAGGAAACGTAGGTATTTTGTATGATTTCAATATATCGCTGTAACATATCGTACTGTGTTGTTTTGCGACTTCAATGAGCTTAGTATAGATTTCAAATGGTTTGATTGTAGAGGGCATGTCTATCAATAAAAGTTACTATTATACTGTATAAAAACAATGTGATACTTGTTTAACTTTGATTAAATATCAAAATAAACGAAGGGTTCAATATGGACAGGGTACAAATACTAAAACGTCTCGAAACACGTCTGCCTAGTTGTTCAAAGTTTGAAGAAATGGTGATAAAACATTTACAAGAGAACTATTTTGCTTTTGTGTATCAGGCTATGTACATACAGCTTGGATATAAGGAACGAAACAACAAATTCACGAATCAGGAATTTAAGGAACTTTTATCCAATAATAATTTTGTTGATTTCATTAATGAGGTTTATAGAACACATTTATCTTGGGAAGGAGTGAAAGAGGTCAAAAACCGTTTACAGCAGGTCGAAGACTTCGATGATTACGTAAGTTCCCTACAGGCTTTTGAATCCTGTGACCCTATAACGTACAAAAATGGAAAAGAGATTCAAAAAAATGCATTCAGTTTTGGCACGAAAATATTGCATTTCTATAATCCAGATGAAAATCCGATACTTGATTCCTTTGTAAGGACAAATCTCAAAATAAAGGGAGAAATGGACAAAGATCTCTGTATAGAGTTTCGAGAAGGTGCACGGGAATTTGCACAACTCCATCACGATTATTTTGTTTATTTTAATGAATCTGAGAACATTCGTCAAGAGCTAGCAAAAAGACATATGACAAGCGATTTCCCAATTATGGAGATATTTGATATGGCTTTGTATGAGCCTGAAAAATAGTTGTTTATGAGTCTTCACCTAGAACTTTCAGAAATACACATCCAACACCTGTCCCAATTTAAACTTAAGCCTCTCTTCAACACACAAATACCCATCAATTGACCAAAATGGAACGTCTACAGCCTTTATTCTAATGCATCCGTCCGTATCACCTTGTTTGACAACAAAAGTATAGTCCTCTGCCAATTCCTCAGATGTATTAGGATAGATGAGTAAAACCTTATCATTCCCTCTTCTATAAGCATAACTGACCATCTGATACATATCAGATTGAGAAATACCCTTCTTTGAATCTCCACTCTCCAAATCCCAGCGTGGTTTGTATTTTGTATCAATGATTATCTGTTCACCAGTTTCCTTGTTCGTGAGCAAAATATCATGTTGGAGGTTGAATGTTTTTGGATCATCATGTAGATAAAGGTCTGATTTTTGAGCTTCCACTTTAAACGTGTCACTAAAATGTTTTCGAATAAAGCCTGCTATGAACTCTTCAAAAATAAGCTCCATAGGGAATAGCAGACTCCAATTCTTCATATCATAGTTCTCATGTGAATATACCTGAGTTTCCAGTATCATACTGCAGATATGAACAATCTCTTCATAATCCCCGTATATGGGGGATATTTGGAAGCTCGAGAGTTGCGATGGGGAACATACCTGATCATCCACTTCATCCAACACAAAAATGATATCATTCAACAATCTCTGGGTTTCAGAAATCCTAGCTTCTGAAAGCAATAATCTAGTACAATATTTAATTGTACGATTCAGTGAATTGTCAAACACAAAAGGTTCATAATCACAATCTATCTGGTGATAATTGCAATATGAAATCAGATCCACATAACGGGTGAAATTTATTCGACCACGCGGTGTTTGTAAAGCCTCAGATACTTCTTCATAAACAGAATAAGGCTGGGTGCTTACAACTTCATGTATTTGATTTGCAAATAAGTAGATGATAAGTTCTGGCAATTCGTATATCTCACATTTATCAAGGAATGCCTGATTGAAAGGGAATTTCACTCTATTACAATAACTCAACCAGTAGAACAAATGACGATGCATGTGGTCTCTGCTAATATCAACAGTATTTTTGAAAATCTTGGGGAATATCTCTACCTTGAAATCCTCAAAATGAATGAAGCCTGCGTAGTTCCTTGCTCTGGCTAGATCCCCATCAAACATCAAAAAAGGCTGGTACTTTTTTCTCTTATTGAGAGAATCATCTTCTTTCTTAGGTGGCCAAACCTCTTTGTATTCTCTCCACAGAGAATACAAATAGGATTCAAGAGAAACTCGGTCAGGAACTTTGACCTTCTCATCGTATTCAAATATCTTTTTCATTGGTCTACTGCTGTATTTGCCAGTCGTATTGTTCAGTATCATATTTCACTGACCAACTGCTTCCTTTGAAGATTTCCTCAACAATATCGGTTTTACCTGAGAAGTATTCCATTAGAAGTGGTATCACCTTATTGCTAAGAACATCAGGTATACCAATACTGTTCATAAAATAGCCATGGCCTATCAGATAATCCGCTGATTTCTTGCGTTCATGTATCTCCTTATTTATATGTCTGAGAATGCTGCGCTTCTCATCCGATAATAATGTATAATCTGGGAAATATCCAATGAATTCGAAACGTCTTCTAAGTGCAATATCGATAAGGGCAATTGACTTATCAGCAGTGTTCATGGTTCCTATAAGATAAAGATTCGGAGGTACTCCAAAGACCTTATCTTCATTTGGAATATTGACCATCAGCTCATTATTAGCTCCTATGCGCTTATCTTCTTCCAGAAGCGTAATCAATTCACCAAAGACCTTTGATATATTGGCTCGGTTGATCTCATCAATTATGAGGACATATCTTTTGAGTGGAACAAATTTGCTTTTTTCATTTCCAATATGACCTTTTTTGACTAATTTATCCAACAACGGTCCATAATAAAATTCATTGACCTGTTTTAGGTCCATCTTTCCTTCATAAAGATTATGAAGTGCATCTATACTTAACCTGTCATTTTCTTTACCTGATTGTTTTCTGAAACCTAAATAATTAGGATAAAGTTCGGTAATCCAAAAAGACGAAGTGCCCGGGTAACTCTTTATTTCTATTTCTTCTTTTTCTTCTCTTTTAAGTGGCTCTACAAATTCTGCAAATACATTAAAAAACGGTCTGAAATTCTCTTTCGTTTTGTTTGCTTCTAAGTAGTTTTTTTCTGCCCTTTTACACATCTTGTAGAATATCCCTTCTGTTCTTCTGAATTTTAAAGAAGAGTCTTCAAAATCAGGACGGATACCTAACATAAAATCTTCATAACTGTAATTCTGGTGAAATGTAATGAACTCTATTTGTCCTTCTTCCCTTAAGTTATCAAACACTTTTTTATTTTCTTCATGACTTCTACGACTGCCAGTAATTATTTCAACTGCTCGGTCAATGGTGTTAAACGTTTTTCCAGTTCCAGGAGGTCCATAAAATATGGTATTGCAGGGAAATATTGGTATGTTTGTATCTTTTTTTACAGTTGTTATTTTATCGGATGCAAATCTGACTCCAAAATATGGCTTAAACAAAATTTCATTTGCTTCATCAAGTCTTTGAGGTAAAATTTCAGTTAACGTACTATTCCCGCTTGGGTAGATATGTTTCCTATTTCTCTTCAGTTCTTCTGGATACGGTTTTATTGCATCTTTTAGGTATTTAACCTCTCTGTAGATCCAAGGTTTTCCATCATTAGTGATATTTTTAGGAACATAGTTCCATCTACTAGATTCGATTCTCGCTATCGCAAAAAGTTCATTGGCTCCAATCGTTATATAAACATAATCCCCTTGCTCAAGTTCATTTTTAAATCTCTCACCTTGACCTCTTCCTGTTTCTTCGTGTAAAACAATCCATTTATTCTGTTTAAAGGTTTCAAGAATTTCAGAATCACTTTCTGTTTTAAATGAACCATGGGACATTTTGTATAATTTATGATTCCCAAGGGATATAGTTAATAATTTGTCTTGATTTCCATCATCCATTTCTAAATCTCCACGTTTTCATCTTTATAAAATTAATGAATTATACCCCCTTGTTTGAATAAATAACATTCACCGCCTCAAATTAGATACCATACTTTTTTTTGTATGGCTTATGTTGATCAGTGTTAACCAGTCATATTCAAAAGCTTACATTAAAAATCTAAATATGTTCTTGCAACACCGGTTGATAGCTACACATACACCAGCCAGGTTTCCCTTTCTCCATTTCATGAGTGCAGTCTATACAAGGCACTGGTTTTTCTTTTAATGTCTCTTCAATTGTTAATACTCGACCATTTAATTTTTTACATGTATCACAAGAACCAACTGAAGATATCTTTACCTTCTTGTATCCTTTTTGCTTCAAATCCATTAGCTCCATTTTTGCACTGTGCTGTAGATATGAAATGAACTCATTACCTAGTTTATAATGTAGCAATGCAAGTTTGAAATTTATACTCTTGAGTTCAAATAGATCCGTTTTCTCTAGTAAAAGATCTTTGTACATCCCAATACATGTCGAAACATATTGTTTTTTGCCCATTTGTTCATGCTTCTGGAAAAAATCGTCTTTTTCAATTCCATGTTCCTTTAAAGAATAGAATTCACTTGTAGCAAGTGCTTCATCTTCTGTAAGACAGGTAGATGGAAACAATATACGAGATGAACGCACGTAAATGTAATTGTCACAGTGCGAGCATTTCTTCTTCCTTTTAGGTGGTTTGTCAAGTTTCATATCACAATAGGGACAGATGAGGTCATAGCTGATCTCATAACCTACATTTTTATTCTCTGATACCTGGGGAACAGGCTTTATCCCTTCCTTTCGTATCTGAGCAAGTTTTTCTTTCAATTCATTATGTGTTGACGATAGCAGCTGCATAATCGAGTCTTTGAATTGCAAATTATCAATGATGGATGGCAAAATAGGTGATCTTGTATTAGATGGAAGAGACATATTTGCAAAAACCAGCTCATCTTTAAATTCAAAATCAGCGTCCAAAGCATAGATAGGGTACGTTCCAGTTCCAAATTCATTTTCTAGTTTTAAAGACAAAACTTCTTTGAACATATCTGGATATTGATTTATGTAACGCTTGTTTTTAAATCCAACAGAAGATGCCATGGCCACAATTTCATCTGGAGTAATATCTTTTTTCATCAAGTATTTAGCAATCAAGACCAAATTACCAGGATAATCACCATCACATGAAACAAGTGACCTCTCCAATGTGTCCTCATCCTTGTGCAAAATCGCTGCTAATAACAACGCACTTAATGAATATCCCTGGAATGAACTGTTTTTGTGATATTTACGTAGCAAAAGTATGACATCGACTGCATCTTTGTAATTACTGTATAAAAGATGTCTTTCAAGTCCATAATAAAAAATAAAAACATAACCAATATCCACTTGCTTTCGAACATCTCCCAACCAGTTCAGGTATACCCACCTTTGTTCAGAGCTTAGATTTTCATATGATGGATAATAACCAACACTTTCATTAACATCTATTGAAGAAGATTGCTTCACACGTAGTTTAAATGACAAAAGACTCGGTTCCATACTAAATGAAAATGTGATCCTGAACAGTTCATTTTCAAATAAGATATCGGTATCTTGTTCGGGATCATAGTTTTTGAATTTACCATCTGCAAACCATAGCAATTTGAAAATTTTGTCGTTGGATGTTAAACTATCAAAATACGTTGCAGGAACATTGCTGTTTAGAATATTATTTTCTATTATTACTTTTGTGGGCTTTTCACTAACCGTTTTCTTTTTGAAGATGTCAAATAATCCCATACTTACTTATCTAAATTAATTGGATTTTAATTTTGTTATTTTGTTATGTAATGTATAAAATGTTGCAATAGATATCGCAACCAACATTAACTAAAAATAAATTAATTCGTATTGAAGCTCGCTTCGAGTTCACGATATTTTTGGTCTTCCTTTGGTACTGGGAACTTCGTGCCAACTATTTTTTCAATCTCCAACCCAAGAGAATTCAGCAGACCATTTAATTCCCAAATACTAATCTTTAAATCTTTTTCAGAAGCAATTTTCTTTGCTTTCTCAGGCATTTTGATAATTTCATCGTAAAGGCCCGCATTCTTAGCATTCTTTACCATTAGCTCACCCGCTTTTAGCTTTCCTTTACTCTTGCCTTCTATTTTTAGACCCATATGCCGAAGCATCCCATTATATCTCCATTGTTTTAAATGCACCTTCCCTTTAAGCCCTGCGAACCTTGTCTCGTCACATAACTTGATAATAGGAACAAGTAAATCCAATTCTTTAGCTAAGTCTAACATTATCTTTCCAGAATTGTCATTTTCTCCAAACATGTGTTTCTCCATTTTGACAGCACATTACTTTTAGAATAGAATTATAGTCAATCATATTTAAGCTAATTTTTGTGACTAGTATATTTGATTATCTCTACATCTTACTTTTAAAAAAATACCATCATATCTAAAAAAACATATAACCAATGTAGCTTCTTTATTAATAAAATGGGGGTGATCTTCATTCATCAAAACATAAACGAATCATTCAAGTTTTCAAATCGGCACATCCCAATGGAATATGCGTGTGATTCTAACGGAGATGTTCTGTATATTACCCAGAGAGAAGAAACTGAAGCTGCTTCTGAGCTTTTCTGTTTGTTATGTGACAAAGAAGTAATTGCAAAGAACAAGCAAGATTTCCCAAAGAGAAGATGGCATTTCGCCCATAAAGCAAGTGGAGAAAAAGAACATTCACTAGAATCCATAATCCATCTAAATGCCACAATGAAGGTCTATGACATTTTAAGCTCAAAATTAGATTCAGGTGAATCCTTTATCTTCAATTTTAGATGCCCTCGATACGATATTGATCAATACTACAACAGAATTCCTTATCCTCTTGAACAAAAAGATGGGATCCGAACTTCTGACTCTTATACTTTTGACATGTTGAACAATGCAACAGCTATTGAATTAGAGAAACCATACTCAAATATTGTTCCAGATATTTCTATCTGGAATAATAACAAGATAATAGCTGCAATTGAGATTATCTCAACTCCTGATATAGGTCTTGAAAAAAGACAGTTATATAATAAACATAAGATTCCTGTTATTTTTATTGATGTCTCAATCATTGAAAACTACCTATATTTTGAAAAATCTTCATTTGATGAAGAAAGTATCATTTCTAATGTAATATATGCTGTAATCTTAAACAATACCTGCCAAAAGTACTGTGATTTTACCCATTTGCTCACTACTAAGAAAATGCTACTCGATCACTTCAAGAGAAAAGAAATACATGAGTCTCGAACTAAAGTAAATGAATTTCAGCAGGCATTTACTCTTATAACTGAGGAAATTCCAACAATTACTCTTCCTAAGGTTTTACAAGAGACACACAGAATTAGAATAGATTCTCTTTCTCTTCCCAGAGAAGCAATTGATATCTACACGAGTGCCGGTATTGAAGAATTGTATCCTCCCCAAAGTGAGATAGTAAACAAAGGTCTTTTGGAAGGAAATAATATCCTTGCAGCCATTCCAACAGCATGTGGGAAAACACTGGTTGCAGAGCTTGCTATGCTCAAACATGTTCTTAATGGCGGCAAAGCCCTCTACATTGTTCCTCTAAGAGCCCTTGCAAGTGAGAAGTATGAAAGATTCAAGGAATTCGAATCACTAGGCATAAAGACGGGAATCTCTACCGGAGAACTTGAGTCAAAAAGCGAACAACTCGGCAAGAATGATATCATCGTTTGTACTTCTGAGAAAACAGACTCAATGCTTCGCAATGGTACAACGTGGCTACAAGACTTATCCATTGTTGTTGTGGATGAAGTCCATCTCCTGGGAGATTCTCTAAGAGGTCCTACCGTAGATATTGTTATCACAAAGCTAAGGAGTATCCCAAACCTACAGATAGTCTCTCTTTCTGCCACAATTGGAAATGCTGAGGTTCTTGCAGAATGGTTAGATGCTGAACTTGTTGTCAGTGAATGGCGACCAACAATACTGAATGAAGGAATTGCAATCGGCAAAGCAATGAACTTCTTTACCGGAGAAAATCTTCACCAAGAAAAAATAAAGCATGATACAAAGGACATTAGTGCAAATATTGTCCTTGATACAATAGAGCAAGGAGCTCAATGTCTTGTCTTTGAAAGTAGTCGAAGAAATTGTGCAGGCTTTGCTAAGAGATTCTCAAATATTAAGAATCAGGAACAAAGAGCAATAAATGCGTTGTTAGATAGTGATACCAAGAAAGAACTCGCTGTAATTGCCGATGAGGTTGAACTGTCAAGTAATACCGGTGAAGCAAAAATCCTTGCAGACTGTATTCGTAACGGTTCCGCATATCATCATGCCGGTCTTAATGCCACTCAGAGAAAACTTGTAGAAGAAGGATTCAAGAACAACTTGATCCAGGTAATTTCCTGTACACCAACCTTAGCAGCGGGTATAAATCTTCCAGCACGAAAGGTTATAATTCGAAATTATTCCCGTTTTAATCCAGAATGGGGTATGGTTCCTATTCCTGTTCTTGAATATAAACAAATGGTAGGAAGAGCAGGCCGACCACATTTAGATCCAGAAGGTTTTTCTCTACTTCTTGCTAAAGAAGCTGGCGATATAGATGAACTAAAAGAAAAATATATCTTCGCAACAGCAGAAGATATCGATTCATACCTACGTGATGAATCAATTCTACGCAGTCATGTACTCGGAATCATAAGCAGTAGTTCATCGATATCACAACAAGGTATCATTGAATTCTTCCTAAGAACATTCTCTGCACATACCGGCGATGATAATGAATTTATCGAAAGTATCTGTTCGTGTATCGAATTCCTTCAAAATCATGAAATGATAACAAATGAAAACAATCTTCACATGCCTACCAAGCTTGGACTATTGATTTCCCGGATGTATATTAATCCACTGGCTGCAGCAATTATCACTGAAAAATTGGAATATGCAAAGCAATCAAACATGAAATTAACAACTCTCTCTTTACTCCAATTAATATGTATAACCGATGAAATTAGACCTGTTTACATAAAGAACAATGAATTGGCAGAGTATTCATGCATTGCCCTAAAGATCAAAGAAGACATTATCTTTCCCCCAGATGAGCATGCTGATCTTTCTTATGAATATCAATCTTATCTTGAATCATTAAAGAATACCTTAATCTTAAAAGACTGGATAAATGAAGTTGATACTGAAGTCATTGTTGAAAAATACTCTACCGGTGAAGGAGACCTTCATAATCTATCCAGTGGCGCAGCAAGAATTGCTTCTGCAATCAATCGAATTGCCGCTCTTCGAGAATATGATATCCCTTTTAATGGACTTGATACTCGTTTGGAATATGGGGCAGGTCCTGAACTTGTTGAGCTCCTTAAAATAAAGAATGTAGGAAGAAAAAGAGCTAGGTTACTATATACAAATCATGTCAGGTCTGTTGAAACATTAAAAGCTTGTTCTTTTGAGCAAGTAGCCAAGCTGCTCGGTGAAAAGATAACCTTAAAGATATTCAAGCAACTGTCGATGCCAGTACCATCCAGTGTGGAAAACTCTATTCAAGCCGCAATAAAAAACTCTGCAATTGATGCTCAAAAATCCCTCTTTGATTTTTAAATATACGTCATTTCTTTGTATATTGATTAGAGCTAAAAAAGCATCAAGGCTAATTAGAAAAAATAATGAAATATACCCTTCAACCATGTCTGCTTAGCTAAAAATAGTGAAATCAATCACTTAGGCGGTATATCCTATTATTACTGTGAAAAATAAACTAAAATACTCCATTAATCTCTTTACATAGCCATATGCCTTCCTAAATGGTGAAAGATACCATCTTCAGCCCCCTACTACCAAATCGTTTCCTGTTCTTATCTTTCAGGAAAGCTAATCCATATCTACTAATAACTGCTCTAATTTATCAATTGTATTTTCAGTAGCAAAATGCAAGATGCCGATTCCACCTGCTTCTTCCCAACTTTTAATATTTTGAGTATTATCGTCTATAAGAATACAACTAGTGGAAGAATACATCTTTTTATCTGAACGCCTGCAGATAATAGCTTTATCTGCAAAGTCCTTGCCAATCTCTCTGGCCAACCATTCATATTTTCCTTTTCTGCTGAATTTTGCTACGCTTCCTCTTTTAGGATTTGGATGTGCTGAAAGGATTGTTGTATTGTAATTCAGTAGATAATCAACAAGCTCTCTACCATCTTCTTTCCAAGACATCTCTGACCAAAAAGTGATTTCCTGGGATTCGATTATCTTCCAGAACTCATCTCTGTCTGAACTGTGCAATTTGATAAGTCCAGAAGAAATACTGTTGCAGGCATTATCAAAGTCGGTGATTACATTGTCCATATCAAGGTAAATCCTGTATTGGATATTGGTGTGAAATGGAACATTTATTTTACTAGTCATGATAATTGATGGAGAATTTTATTATTGCTTTCTTGTTTTGGATATGAACAATGATTCAATAGAATACATCAATGAGATTATTTACTTGTTCAACAATGATTTTTCGATCTTTCATTATTTCATCCATTGCTTTAGATGTATAATGCGCTGAACCATTCCTATAATTTGAAACTGTTTTGCATGATTCGAATACTATATTTTTTTTCTTGTTAAATCTAGCCAAAAAATAATTATTTGCCTCTTCTGCGATTGGGTTAAAGCTGTACTTTTTGCAATCATCAAAGACGTATGGCCAAGACCCTAAAGTTATAGTCATATCTTTTTTTCCAAGAATATTTTTCAAACTAGCAGGTAAATTCCTGAAAAGATCACCAGGGATTGGGAATCCATGTTTTTTGTGAATTTTTTTCCTCAAATTTATAGAAACTTTTTTGTGAAGAAGGCTTTCCACCCCTTTTCCATAACTTACCAAAGCTATTGTAAAATCAAATTCATCCTCATTAACTGACTTAGGAATATCCAACACTAGACGCTCTGCACTCATAAAGAATTTTTTAACATCGCCATCTTTAATTTTATTAAAATTAATTGTGTCTTTCTTTAAATGATTGTATTTTTCTTTAAGCTTTTCAAGACCGGGATAGTCAGTTTCTATTTCCATTGCTTTATCGATTGACTTTTCAGCATTCTTGAAGTCTAATAACTGCTCATAATTTAAGCCCAACTTCTTCCATATCTCTGGGAATTGAGAATCAATATTAAGTGCATCTCTTAGATATTTTATTGACTTATCATGCATGCCCAAGTCAAAATACATATGAGCAGTATATTCATTTGCTGAAAGCTTATACCCTTTATCCGCACTTAGCTGTTCAATTGACTTTTCAGAAAGAAGAAGTGCCTCCTCTACCAACCCTTTAGTAAATAAGACATCACATGCAATACAAACGATGTCATGATGAATGCTTGGTTTGGACAATTTAGTGCTATAGTCCAAAATATGATCTAAAACTTCTTTAAGCACATTCGATTTCTTTATGGGAATTAAGTTATTAATGCACAACCTAATAGCTGGAGGGAGAATTTCAATTGCTTCAATTTCTTCTTCTAGTGTAAATTCCTGTTCAATATCATCAACTTCTTGCTTACACTTATCTATAGAACTCAGAGTCTTGATGAGAGGCAAAATTGCATTTAAAATATTTTCAAGACCTTTCTGATTGTTGTCTTGCTGGAAATCAATGGAAGCTAAGTAAAGGTATGATTGAGTAACTATCTTTTTTTCAGAGGATAATATCAATTTGATAAAATCTTTTTTTGCTTCTGAAAAATTACTTTGATTATATTTAGAAATAGCAAGATTTAATTTAATCTGCTCATTTTCTTTAATCTTTAGTGCCATATTCAGATATTCGGCTTCACGTTCAAATTGGAATGAATTTCTTAGAGATTCTGCAATTGCTGCAAGCCTATAGTGGTTTTTGTTTTGTTCTTCTTCACGCAACTTTTTATCATCTAGTTTTTCTGCAGTCCATGAAAAGTACTTATCAATTTGAGTTATTCGTTCTTCCGCTTTATCTACAAGATCATTTCTTTTATTTTCTCCTAAAGAAACAATATCATGCAAACATTCATATTCCCAATCAAACTGTTCAGTTCTTCTATATGTGCAAGCAAGATTCCACATCAAGCTTAACTTTTCAGCTTTGTTAGCTCTTTCAATTCTTTCTCTAGCATTGTTAATGTGATCTTCAGCATCACCATTACCAAGCAGAAAATCCATTTCTGCCATTCTCAGCAGTGATAACGTAGTTACAATACGAGGATTTTCGTATTGTTCAAAAGTTTTTCTACCTCCCTTTCTTTTCCTTTTATTGACTCTAAGCGTTTTAGATGAAAAATCAAATAGTTCCTCATATGCAGAATATGCCTTTTCAAATTCCATTTTATCTCTATTGATGTCACCTAATTTACTAAGGTATCCTGCTTTTTTGTAGTCATCTTCAGTATTTTCATTTAAAAATGCATATGTAGTTTCAGCAACATCAAAAAATTTATTCAAGTACATTCTATCTGCAAATAGCTCCAAAGACAGAATCGTTCTATTTTTCTGAGTGAAAGTAGCAAGATAATCAGTTAATTTCTGGCTGTCTAATGTATATGTACCATTCAATAGTTGTTGCTTTTCTTTCAAAGACAGAGAGTTGAACCATATTACAGAGGTGATTGAAAATGCATCCGCTAAAAACTTGATGTACATTAATGAAATTTTTAGCTCAGATAATTCATCAACTATTCCAATGTCATAATCGGCCAATATTTTTATCAGTTTTTCTTCAAAACCCAAAGTCAAAATATTGATTGCTAATTGCCATTCTGCATTTGCCGGATTTGAACTGTAATATTCAGAGTTTGCAATATTTTCCGATAAATATTTTAGAAATTCAAAATTTTCTTTTTTTTCAGTATCTGAATCCCAATAAAACTCCCCCTTCCTTGAAAAGTAATCAAGATCGAAATGACTTGTTTGATATTCCTGCATTACATCACGAATAGCATTTGCTGCTTGATCATCTTTGGTTTCAAGAGCAATTTCATATCGTTGATTGAAATATTCAATACTTTCATTTAGGCTTCTCATGTGCATTTGGGAATATTCTTCAAGAAAATCCTCTTGTTTAATATTAAAAAGCCCATCCCCACGTTCTTCAAAGACAATAGGAAGGCGAAATGTGTGTTTCAAATCCTTATCTACAATTTTTTTCTTTTCCTGATTATTAATCGATGAATAAGGATTGAATATTTTGTTTACATCGTAATATGAACCATCCAACAATAATTTCTGGATGTAAAGAGCAGTATTTTGGATAGCATTTACATCTTTTTTTATTATATCATAAACATGTAAAGAAAATCCTGGATCTCTTCCTCTTCTAAGAAGAAACATGTTTTGAAGAATACGATGCTTACCAATCTCTTTGCGACTATCATCGTCTGCTTTATTGATAATTGTGTACAAATGCTTTCTTGAATCGATGTTATAAGATTCCCATAAAAAATACTCAACTACATTTTTCTCAAATTGCATTTCCAACATTCCCTGTAAATCCATACAATAAACACTGTCTAATTATTTAATTATATTTGTTTAAAAACAAACTAATGACTTAATCATCTTAGGAGAATGTTTTTCAACTTTTCAGCAGCATCTTCGCCCATCTCAACTACATGAAGTCTTATTCCATACTTTTCTGAGATATCTGCAGCTTTCTGCCTTTCAAAATCAAGTTCCCTTCGGATAACTTCCAGGCCAGTGATTCATTTCTTCTTAGTATCCCTTTGCCTGTGATCCTGGATGCGTTCAGGATAAGAATCAAGCAGTATTATGTCCGTATAGAACTCGTAATCCATATGGGTGAATATCACATCGATCTCTTCCATTACAGTCGATTTCCCAACACCCCTTACTCCGGTAAAGCAGATCCTTCGAAGAGGATTCAGATCATCCTGAGAGGAGTCTGAAAAAGAAAAGACTGGTTTAGTTCCAGTCATAGTTACCACCTCTTTCCAGGTACTTGTCTGCATCGACAAGATCAGTAAGTTCCATATTTTCCAGTGATTCAAATGGAATTGTAGAGCGCTTATTGCCCTTACTTAAGAGAATATCCCCATCCGGACCTATTATGAAGTAGGAATTAAGCATATCTTCTGCAGATTCAAAAGTTGGACTGGAACCATTGTTAAGTATCAACCCACCATTTATACTCCTGAAGATGTCAAACTCTTCACTGGTTAGGGTAAGGTCAAAAGCATCATCATTCTGACCTTCCATGGATAGTATCTGAAATATCTTCCATCTGTCCGGAGCCAGAGATGATATGAACGGTTTCATATCCTCAAAGTTGTTCATTTTGGTGATGGTGGAGTTGATCTTCAGCTTCATTCCGTTCTCACGGATAAGCTTGCAGACCTTACGGATATGTTCCACATGACTTCCGTTTCCCCTTCCAAGTTGTTTTTCGATATGTTCATCGGCAGAGTCGACAGATATTCCCACCCAGTCCACATACTTACTCATTTCCCTGAGTTTATTTTCACTGAGTAGAGCTGCATTTGTAACAATACTAACTGTGAACCCCATATCCTTTGCCATCTTCAAAAGGTGGTTTAGGTTTTTGTATAACAGAGGCTCTCCACCAGCAAAGTTGATTTTTTCAATTCCTTTTGCCTTTAAAGTTTCAAGTTTCTGTCTGGCTTTTTCGATGTCTTTGAATTCCCCACTCATGCTCTTGTAGAAACAAAACCTGCACTTGTAGTTGCAGTTCATGGTCACATGCCAGTTTACGGATCTGATTGCTTTGCTTGTCATCGGATGAAAATCCGTTTCAGAAAATATAATAATTTTTTAGATTTACCTATTATTTAATAAATAGATTTATTAAATAATAAACTAATTTTAATCAAACACAAAGAGCCAGAATATGAAAAGTAAAGAAAAGATTCACATAATGAGCGCTGGTGCAAATGTGCATAACACATTTAGAACAGCTATTTATGAAATCGCACCTGCATCCGAAGTCTATGTCATTGCAGAAAAAAGAATCTATGAAAATTCTGATATCCCAAATAGACAGGAGGCAAGAGAAGCGATCAGAAAGTCTATAGAAGAACTAAAAGAGCTTGGTACAAAAATAGCAAAAAAAGGAGTTCATGAGATAGTTATAGAAGATGATACTCTTGACTATATCAAGGATGCTGTCTTTGAAATATATAAGAATAAACCCGATGCTCAATATTATTTTAATGTATCCAGCGGAACTAAAGCATTATCAATTGGTCTTTTTATGATGGCATTGTGGTTTGAAGCAATACCTTACCATGTAGATATAGAAGAAAGAGCTAAAAAGATATCAATTCCAAAGGTCCACATTGAAGATTTTCAGGCAAATCCAAACAGAGTAACCGTATTGAATATCTTGGACAAACAAAAACCCTTAGGTGATGAGAATTTGAAAACATTATCCCGAAAAAAGCTGTTTGAAAAGCTTTCAAAAGAATATATTCCGATAAGAGATAAGAAAAGGGCAAACCGAGAACTAAAAGATGGTGTATTCAATTCACTGACAAGGGATCTTCTCAACTGGAATTTAATTGATGAAAGGCATGTAGAAGGCAGCAAAAAGGAGAAAGAGTATATTTTGACATCGGATGGAGAATTTACTTTAAAATTTGTAAGCCTTAAAGGAAATTATGTTTAAAAATATTGCTCTGTAGAAATCCTCTACTTTTGTGGGCATAACATGAGATAAAATTATTACAAATGTTTCTGACGAGACTGATGAAATACAATCAATTTAAGTGAATGATGTTTATTTCAATAGTTTTTCTACATAGCCCAATTTCTTCTATATTTTTATAGATTGCTAATTGATATTGTTGGTTATGCTCTTACAGTAAATGAGATAATATTCCTGTAACAATATGAAATTTCTTATAAATATAATTTTTTTAAATACTATTTAAGTGAATCTAGCACTAATTTGCAACTAAATCTTAACACATTTGTAGCAAACAAGCAAAAAGTTTGTACGTAGAATGTATCTACATTAATAGAAGTGCCATACGTCAAGACAATACATTTTCTTTTATTATGAACTCAAAGTATGCAGATTTTTGATTGATAGGCAATTAATAACCTTATCGTCCATTTCTTTTTCAAAATCAAATAGCTTAAAGGTATTAATTCAAAAAACACATACGTTAAAAGCATGTGAATGTAGTTGCAATATACCTTGCAATTCTAAATAACACTTACATTCCTCATTAATAGTAGCAACTCTTAAAAATTAAGTATAAACGTGTATTGCTGCAAATAAGCTAACAATTTCTTTAGATTAAGGGACATTATAAAAATATTCAATGAAGAGGCTATTTCAATCGACTCCATCTAAATGGTAGACTCACATCTATTCCACAATATCTTCTCTCTGTGGACATCTGAGCAAATCCTCGAGATTAATTGTGTTCGAGCACCGGATAAGTTCGAAAAGAACACAAACCAAAAAAATATCATTATAAAAACTTAGTTTAATGCAAAGATGTTATCAAGTTAAGCAAAGAATCACTCTTGAAATCTCTTTCACGTATACATGTTTTCTATAATTCTCATATGTAAATCACGTGCAGTAGAAAAAGCATCTACATAAACTAGTAAAACCGAGGGACGATAAGTAGATTCAATAATAAATAGCTGCAGGATAAATCAATAAGAAAGTGGCAAACATCAGGAACTTGTCTCAAACTGATCAGTTAGCCCTAAAAATCCAGTAGAAATAATATAAGTGCACATGGTGTTTCACGTGATGGAAAATATGAAAGTCACTTATAGCAAACTGTTTCAGGGCTAAGAAGGGGGTCGCTACCTTCGCCCTCACACCCATAAGGGTGCTTACCGTTCCAACTCCAGCCTACAATCACAGATTGAACGCTTCCGTTCTCACTATACATATAGTAGGGAATTTATTCCTTGATTGATTTATCTCAAAGATAGATTTATACAAATTGTTAACACAATATTTAATCAAAATTAATGAAATCTTAGCTTAAAGATCATTCTTTGAGTTGCCCGCAAAATGAGCGAAACGTATGTGATTTTTTTGCTGTAAGTAATGCCCAAAAATCGCCATTATAAGAGGATTATCTAAAGTTTTTGATTGGCCTGCCGGCTTATGTAATGATGTAATTGCTTTTTCACTTCTCTTAAATTGCCAAACGCAGCTTCAAGGGAATTTTCTGCCTGAACCTTTCAGTCAAATGATTATCCTTGAAGGAGAGAAACAAGTAACATATTAGTTTTTGAGCCCATATCAAACTATAAATGCTGGTTTTGTAGAAATCCTAGGTGATAGTGTGAACGATGTTGACAGCATAAACTTAATTCATTCGAATAGTGTCACCTATCGCCAATTATCGATATTAAATGAGTTGAAATAATATTAAAATCAGCATCATCTGAACGAAGTTGTCACCAACCATGTCACCATTTCATTATCACATATTGAATACCTAAAATTGTCGGAAAGATTGCATATTATTCTCAAAAAGCTGACATGCTGTGTCATATGCTCCCCATGAGCAGGCATTTCCAAGTATGATATTTTTAAACACTATACCAAGATGCAACTCACTTGATTGGGTTTCAATAAAGGAGTATGCATCATTGAGGTTAATGCCGCTGTTCTCAGGCTCTTTCGATATTGGTTAATTCTATTGTATATCTCTTGCTCGCTTTTAATTGGACTATCATCTTTATGCATACAAAAGCTATGACTTCAGCTTATATTCCGAAATGCCAAGTATGGTGAAAATGTTCAGAACAGAAAAATCAGAAACATAGAACAGTGAAAGTGTCAAAGGCTTTACAGGGGAAGTTTTGATACACATGCCATAATAGTGAAGGTTGTGGAGGTTGGAGGTAGAATTGATGGCGTTGTGACCCGTTTTTTCTGTAAAGCCTATGATTTTTATTGTGGAGTTAAGTGTGAATTGATAATTGTGATTATAAATTTGGAATAGGGAAAATTTGTATTAAGCAAACTTCCCTATTTCCGTTAGTTTTCCGAAGAAAACTTCTTGGTACTACACTTAGAGTGCATAGTTCTCTGGTTTGAACACAGAGACTTCTGCTTTGTATTTCTCCATGCATTCATTCATGAATGTCTCGGATTCTGAGGTGAGCGAATCCAGTTCTACGGTTGCTTTTTCGAGAGCACCGAGTTCGAACTTTGTCATATCGAGACCTTCTGAGTTATTCAGAAGCTTGCAGCATTCTACTGCAGCATTCTTTGCACGGAGATAAATGTCACTTCCGTCCTTTACGATCGCCTCTCCTATCCTGTATGCGTTGTCGTATGCAAGGATATAGGACTGTGGATCTCTGAACCTGTCAGAAGCCATGAGGAGATCTCTGAGAATCTTCTCGTTGCCTGACTTTAGTGCAGTGTTCATGAGTGCACAGTCATAGTTGAGCGACTCAGACCAGCACTGTACGGTTGTACCGCCAAATTCACCGTGATATTCTACAGATTCATTTGACCACAGGTCACAGCACTGCATGATGAGATTACCCATAACATCTGAGTGAGCACAGGTTGAAGTCTTACCTTCGAAAGACATTGGCATACCGGAGATGGCTTTGATTATGATGTTCTCGTATCCACAATCTTTGCCCGGACCAACTGCGCCGGACTCGTATGCTGCGAGTGACCTTGACGCTGCTATGGTCCTTGCGATGATTGCAAGGGTGTGTGCAAGGTTCTTGTCAAGAAGACCGCCAGCAATGAACATTGCAGTGTTTGCCTGTGCACAGTCAGTGTCACCAGCTGCGACTACGCCCTTTGTTTGTGCAACCTTTGCAATATCCTGCCATAGGTATTCCATATCCATGGTGCCAAGGCAACCTATTGCGCAAAGCATACCTGCAGTGTCATTCCTGAGTACTGCGTAGTCGAAAATTTCTTTTCCACCCATTGACTCGATAGACAAGAGATCTGCGCCACCTTCTGCAACAGCTTCAAATGACTCAAGTACAACAGCCTGCTTGTCACCTCTTAGGTCGAGGAAATCCTTGTTTTCCCTGATGTCACCAGGTGTATGTCTGAGTGCACATTTGATGCCGTACTCTTCATGGTATTCTTCCATGATGGTCTTCTGTGCGTGTGCAACTTCTCCTCCCCATGTTGGGTTGTTGGTCATCTGTTGTACGTGCTCTGTTTCAAGTACTACGGATGGGAACCCGACCTGGACCATTCTTGCCATGATGTCTTTTGTAATCCTTTGGTATTCATTTACAAGCTTTTCCTTTGTCTCCCCGGCTTCAGGTCTTGGAGCATAATTAACTTCTGCAGTTGTATAGCCCGCACCGATCTCAAGCTCAAGTCCTGCTTTTACAGGTTTCTTTGCTTTACCGAAGACCATTTCGTCAGCTTCTGCATAAGCCATTGTTGTGAATCTGTTCACTGCCATTCTTGTCACCTCTTAGTGCTTGTGAAACTCCGCTTTCAGTGATTCGAGATTCTTTCCTTCAAGAATTGCATCTGCCATCTTTGGTGCATCTGCAGCCTCTTCACCATATACACCGAGTGCATAAGTCGATACGAAGTCCTGGTTCACTGCTCCGCCACCACACTGGAAAGGGAGACTAAGTCCTGCTTCCATAAGCCTGTCGTTTACTTCTTTGAATGCGTACATTGTGGTTGTCATAAGTGCTGTTCCGGTAAGCATCACCGGACTTTCTGCCTTTACAGCTGTTATAACTTCATCAACCGGTACATCACGGCCAAGGTCAACTACATCGTACCCGTTTGCCCTGAACAGTGCTGCAACAATGGACTTTCCTATATCGTGAACGTCACCTTCAGCAACATGAACAACAACTTTTCCCTTTGGTTTTGGTACTTCTCCACCCTGTTCTTTACAGAAATCGATACCTTCCAGCATAGCATCTGCTGACATCATAACATTTGGAAGAAAGATGATACCCTTGTCATAGAGGCTTGTGACAACTTTCATACCGACCATAAGAGCATCGTCAATAAGAGAAATTGGATCTCTTCCTGCTGAAATTGCTGCTTCCAGTCCTTCTATAACGTCATCTTCTTCACCTTCGAAAATTGCTGCTGCGATTGGACGAATAAGCTCATCCTGCGGATACAGTTCCACTGCTGCGTCCTCAGGTGTCATTGATTTTTCCATTTTGACGTTATACCTGACCAGGATGCCTTCTTTGTCTACTACAAGCATTCTATACCTCCTTCAATTATTAGTCTAGTTAATTGAGCTTGGGTCAAGCTCAATCCAATCTACACAAAAAGGTTCTCTTGAACCTCAATCATGCACTTTTACCATCACATATAAAGGTTTCTCATGTCGAAAACAAATATATAAGCATATCTATTTGGAATCATTTTAAAAATTAAATAATACTAATAAAAACGGACTACTGATGCCCATTAACTCAATCATTCGTTTTTTTGAAATACAAAGTCTACAAGTGGCTAGTAAACCTTTATATACCATAATTAATCGGAAATTTCGAGATTAATAATATAAAAAGAAATGTCTTATGGATTATAGATATCCTACAAAAGAGTATATCATTTAGAAAATAAGAGCTCTACTGATTCATATAACGAATATATTTAAATTTATAGACATAAATCGTCATGGACATGAGCATAATATTTAAGTAGTATTTACTTTTTTTATTTATAAATTAGACAAATAAACAAAGACAGTAGTTGTTTAAATTGGTTATTTTACAACTAAAAATGAAAAAATTAGAATAATTACTACATATACATTACACATTATTTTATATAAACTATAATTGATACATATAGATAAAAAAAATATACATATTTTTAAACGAAAAAAATCAAAGATTTTCTCTGGAGACACATATCGTTATAGGACTTGCATCAAGTTGCCCCATTGAACAGCGCATCTCAACAGGTATAACCTCTTGCGAAGAAGATTCAAATGGTATCTCACATACATGTGCCTCACCACTGAGAATGTCTTTCAATTCTGCCGCTGCTTCAAGAAATCTCTTCTGAGGGTAAAGATTAAGCAAATTCATACCTGTGAGTTCATTCATTGAATATTCGAGTCGTTCGCATGAATAAGGATTCGCGTAAAGTATACAACCATCGTTATCCAGCATAAAAACCAGATCGGTCATTGAATCAAAAATAACTTGCAGGTTCCTGATATCCCTCTGGTCATCCGAATGCTCACGCATACGACCTATTACAGGACCTATCTGAGAAGCAATTGTTTCAAGAGAATCACGGACCTCAAACGGAACCCCATATGTACCATGTGACGAAAGCATCAATATAGCTACTAGCTCCATACCGTATCTGATAGGAATAAGGGCAGTAGCTTCAAGACCTTCATAGCTTAATTTGTCCCCTGGAATCATGGAAGTCAGTTCATAGAATCTTGTATACAATGGATATTCAGTTTTGAAAAGCTTGGCATGAATGGACTTACCACTATAGTGCCGTGTGCTTTTTAAAAACTCTGAAGACAGACCGCTATGAGCTACTATATTCATGTCCCCAGTGGTTTCATCAACCAGATACAGTGCACCACAATCCAGATTATCCATTTGAGTAGTGAACTCTACAAGCTGAGAGAACATGTCGCCTACATCACCCAATGGATTGAAAAGCATACCCACATCCGAACCGAGCTGCATGAAATTATTCACGTTCTTGCGCTCAGTTATATCTACCAAAATACCCTGTATATACTGTAGATTTCCTTCAGCATCACGCTTTATAAGCGATCTCTCATCCACCCACCTGACCTCACCTGACTTTGTAAGTATGCGATACTCAAAGGACAGGTTGTCCTCACCGGATAAAATATCGTACTCCATTGTGAGTCTCTCCATATCTGATGGATGGACAATATCACCGTAAAGTACTTTTCCTGACATAAGCGCATTAGCTTCATAGCCAAACTGGGAAATATTTTCCGAAACAAATTCCACTTTCCATTCCTCATCGGGTCGCCAGAAAAATACGACCGCCGGACTGCTTTTGATAACTGTTTCCAGAACTTTCTGAACCTCAATTAACTCAAGAAGTTCCCTTTCTTTTTCTTTTTGATTAGTAATATCCCTGATGATAGCCATTATAGCAGGTTTGCCTTCATGGTCTATTATAGATGAGTTAATTTCTGCAGGAGTGCTTTTACCTGTCTTTGAGATCAACTCGATATCATACTTCAGAGTTGCCTTACGATTTTTTTCAAGACTTCTCTTAAACTTGTTCATAACAAGACGCTTGTACTCTAGTACTAAGAAATCTTCAAATTGTCTGTGAACTATTTCAGTCCTTGAAAAACCGGTAATCTCACAAAACTTCATATTGGCAAATACGAGGACATTATCCTGCACAACTATAATACCATCATTGCCTTCTTCAACAAGTGTGGAATATTTCTTCTCGGAAGCTTTAATTTCTGCTTCAGCAAGTTTTCTTTCCGATATGTCCCTGATGTCCATCATTACAGAAGGTTTTCCTTCATGCATAATGAAAGACAAGCTTATTTCAGCCGGAAAAGTAGTACCATCCTTTTTAAGGAATTCTACTTCATTATTTCGACGAATGCTATGCATATCTTTCAGGACTTTTTTGATACGTTTGTAGACCATCCGCTGATACTCGACTGGTAAATTGTCCATGAAAGTTCTTTCAAACAATTCTTCTCTGGAATACCCTATTAATTCTGAAAATTTTGCATTTATGAATTTAAACGTATCATCCTGAAGAATAATTATACCGTCGTTTCCCTTCTCTACAAGTGTGGAATACTTCTCTTCAGATGCTTTTAACTCAGATTCAGCACGCTTTCTTACCGAAATATCCCTGACAGCCATCATTACAGATGGTCGCCGTTCATGCAGCATATAGGAAAGGCTTATCTCAGCAGGAAAGACACTGCCATCTCTTTTTAAGAATTCGACCTCATCATTCCTCATAATACCGCATTTATTCTTCATGACTTTTTTAAATCGCTTCGTGATCATGCGATGATATTCCAGAGGAACATGAGACAGGAAATCCCTACCTGAAAGCTCTGTTTCGGTGCGATCTGACATCTGGCAAAATTTGGAGTTTGCAAAACTTAGCACCCCATCCTGAATGATTATTATGCCATCATTTCCTTTCTCCACAAGTGTAGAATACTTTTCTTCAGATACCTTGAGTTCCGTTTCAGCCATTCTCTGAACTGTAATATCTTCTATTGAAAGAAGAATATGTGTATCATTATAGATTCCAATTTCAAGTGGTCTTGCACTAAAGTGCATTGTCCTGCTACCAAGGCCTTCTACATTACAATCCAGTTCCAGATTATCGAAGAAAATATTATCCACCAGCAATTTTTCAAGGAACGATTTCAGTAGAGGCCTGTCCCAATTTCGCCCGCAAATATCGAAAAAGAATCTGCCTTCTGTTTTTTCCGGATATAATTTGAAAAAATCATAAAAATACTTGTTAGCAGTAAGAACATGGAATGTGTTGTCGAGTATCAAAAGAGGATTTGGTATGGTATCAACCATCTTTTGGCGATAACTTTTATTATTATCTACAGTGCTGTAATCAGGCCCCAGACTTCCCGTTACAAATACAAGTCCATGAAGAAAACTACTTCCATCCTGCAAGATCTCAAAGGTCTTTTCAATTACTTCACATGTCCTACCATCCCTGGCCAGCATCCTGTATCCTGTTGAAAAATATGATTGTTTTTGATCATTTCTGAATTGATCAAAACTCTCATTTAATTTATTAACATCATGCAAATGGATGATATCTGAGTAATTTATTTTCCCTGAACTAAAATCTTCGGCTGAATAACCTAAAAGAGAAATATTATCTGAAACCGATATTACCGACCTATTACCTTCATTGCTCCAGAGAAATGAAAAAACAGGGCCAATACCCATAAGTTCTGTGTCCCTCAGGCAAGACAATTGTTTAGTTTCCATGAGATTTTCAGAACTGATAATATGACCTCCATTTCAATGATATTGTATCCTTACGCCATTATTTTTATTTCAGATTCGTTTACATGTTTTAGGCAAAAGCACTTATCTATAACTAGTTAGAATCAAAACTAATTTTTCATACTTTTGTTTATACCTGACAAAAAAGAAGATGTTAAATACATGGAGGATGCAGATTAATATTTGGCTCTCATCTGAATTTTATACTTCCTTCAATCCAATCTACACAAGAGGGATATGGCTTTGGATGTGAGCCACCTGCTATACCTTGATTTTTATGCAGTAATTACGTCAATGTACATGAAATTGTTCCCTTAATTCTTCAATGCTTTTATTCTGGATTATTGAATCTGCAATCTTTGGACCAATTGCAGCGTGTTCACAATATATACCCAGTTCATAGTTTTGTACAAAGTCCTGAGTTACGGCCCCGCCACCACATACAAATGGTATTCGGATATCATTTTCAAGTAAACGGTCATTAACTTCCATAAAGGAATACATGGTTGTTGTCATCAAGGATGTACCAGTAAGCATAACAGGCTTGTGTTTTAATACAGCACGTATTACTTCATCAATAGGTACATCGCTTCCAAGATCGATGACATCATATCCATTTGATTTTAAAAACACTGTTAATATTTTTTTACCAATGTCATGGATATCTCCTTCCACAACATAAGATACAACCGTTCCCTTACATTCATGGGTCTTTCCGGATATCTGTTTGCAATATTCAATTCCGTCGGTCATGGCATGAGATGCAATTATCACATCAGGAAGGAATAGGAGTCCGTCATCATATAACTGGGATACGATATCCATTCCCACTATGAGGGCATCGTCTATAAGGGATATGGGGTCTTTTCCAACTTTTACTGCTTCTTCAAGAGTAACAATGACCTCATCTTCATCACCCTCAAAAACAGCCTCAACTATATTGCTTAGTAGCATATCCGATGGGAAAAGTTCTCTTGCCACCTCATCAGAGGACAGTTCACTCTCAAGTTTGACATTATATCTAACAAGGATATCTGTCGGATCTATATCTAGCATTGAGCCTCCTTTACTAGAATTTACGTTTTTCTATACGGTGCGTGTTAGTTTACAGGTGAATAAACTTGTAATAAATAATTATTGTATATACACTATATTAGTGGTTATCTAAGAGTAAGTATAGTATGTAAAGGTAACGTCTAAAAAACAGAAAAAACAATTTTTTATAGAATTGATGTAGACAATAAATCATCAGGCAGAGAAATTAGAAGTTAAACTAGTATATTATGAAATAAAAACAAAACGACAACAAATCCTAAAAAAAGAATAGCACAGGCACGATAAAACCTGCAACAAATACTGTTTTTATAAATTTGTTTCCGCAATTCCATTATCATTCTGCATTCTCGTTTTCTTCCCATATACCAAAAACATTCCCTTCAGTATCAAGACAGATAGCAAGGTAGCCCCACCCTGGTACAGGCATTTGATTCAGTACCTTACCTCCGGCCTTTTCTATCTTTTTCGCATACTCTTTAACAGACGGAACTCCAATATAACTGGCAATTCTTTGATCAGGTTCTCCCCGAAGACCCATTCCTCCCCTGATACCTTCTTCCCCATTCAAACCAGTTGTTTTAAAGAGATAATAATCCATTTCAGGAAATGGTTTTTCAAATTCCCAGCCAAAAAGATCGGAATAGAATTTCTTTGCTGTCTCAAGATCGTCTGTTGGTATATCTATATGAACAAAAGTTGCCATTGCTTAACCCCGAATAAATTTAGGATTTAAAATAATTAATAGTTTTTTGTTTAAATGAAGGCTCACCAAATATGCAAGTCTGCCTATTTAGATAATCGTACGAAGACAATCACGCAACCTCACCAAATCCTATATAATCCATATCACCATTTCCCATCCAATGAACCCGGGATCAAAAAAACCACACATTGAACTTGTTACCGGTTCGATCCTTTTCGGACTGCTAGGCGTATTCGTTGATTACCTGCAAGATGTGCCTACAGGCCCAATGATATTCTACAAGCAGCTCTTTGGTGTGTTTTCACTATTGTTGTTTATGCTGATCACTGGAAAGTTGTCCCAGATAATACCACGGAAGAAGAAGCGATATCTCTTGCTTCTTGGAATTATCAACACAACTACATTATTAACCTACTTCATCTGTATCAGATACACCAGTTTCTCGGTAGCGATACTTCTGCTCTACACTGCTCCAATGTATGTGACGCTGCTGTCAGCACCGATACTTAAGGAAACAATAACACGTAAAGGTATGCTTGCATTGGCAATGTCATTTATCGGGCTGCTGTTCATTGTTGACATGACCGGTGTAACTACCGGATTCACAGCAGGCAACGGTTACATCATAGGAATAACTGCCGGTATACTTTCAGGTCTTTCATTTGGTATTGAAATTATTAACATACGGTACATCAAGGATGATTACTCAAGCGTTGCCCAGCTTTTCTGGTATACTCTTATAGGTGTCATTTTGCTACTACCATTTGCCAGCAAAGTCTCAGGACCCGTGCTTACAGACAACCTGAATATGCTGATAATATTCGGAATTGTTAACACCGCCATGGCTGCACTTCTCTATGTCAGCGGTATTGCCCAGATTAAAGCCCAGACCGGAAGCATTCTTGCACTTTTCGAACCAGTCAGCGGCATCTTTTTTGATTTTACTGTAGTACATACACCTATCCATGCTAACACGTTAATAGGCTGCTTTTTTATACTACTTGGAGCTGCAATGGCTGTTACGGAAAAGAGCTCAAAGATATTCGGAAAATACTTCAAGATACAGGTTTGAAACAAGAATTGGGCATGAAATTTTTAACAGTAAGACAAATGATAATTAGATTTATATAGGTATTTCAACATAATTTGAAGTATCTGATATTGAGCCATATTTACAAATGCTAGATTAACAGTGTTAACTTGAGAAAACAGTGGAGACATGATCATGAGAATGCTTGAAGAATTTTTCCCCGAATTTACAGAAAAACTCGATGAGATCGACGAGCTTTATGCCGAGAAAAGACCCATCGACGAAAAGACATATCAGTTCCTCTGTTTTGCACTTTCCATCAAAGCCAGGTCCAAACCATGTGTTTTAAAGCACTTCAAAGGGGCTCTTGAAGCGGGTGCTACTGTAAAGGAGCTTTCATACATTCTTGCATTGACAATGAGAGAAGCAGCAGGAGCCGATGACTGCTGGACACATGATGTGTTAGGTGACTGGAAAGAAATCCTGAAAGGCAATGTATCCTGCAGTTGTTGTGGCGATGAAGATAAGTAAAATCATAAATGGATATTTCAGTAAACATTACTACTATTAAAAACAGTAAATTTGGAGGTCATTATATGACAACAACTGTTAATGTAAATTCAGCGATCTGTGGTTTCACACACAAGATTAAAGGAGAGTTTGACGGCAAAAACATTATCGTGGATATTGAAACTCCATGTGCGAAAATAAAGGAAATATCACATATGGAAGTTCCCTTTATGGAAACTATGGATATCAAAGATAACTTTGTGATGGAAAGGGCAAAAGAAGCACAGTGCACACCCGGATGTATTGTCCCGGCCGGTGTTCTGAATGTGTGCAGGCTGGAGACCGGAATGATCGCAAAGAGCCTTGCAAAGAAGGCAGGTCCAATTAGTATTGAATTCTCGGAGAGCTGAGCTTTTCCAGAAGAAACTTTCCGCATTTATGAGTGTAAATCAAAAACCCAAAGCTCAATTATAGAACATTAGTACCCTACATGAAAATCATATCGGAGAGAACTGCAGACCTCATTCGATCTTTTCAATATTGATCGATACCTTTCCTATTTGTTTTGCAAGGGTTTTTCATATCTGCTCATTCTTGACCCAGTATGTGCTCATCAAAGTTGCCGGAACATAACAATTATCGCAAATGTTGTTCTTCATACTTTTACTATTAATTCATAGAAAGGAAAATTATGCCATGGACCAGGCAAAAGATACATGGTGTACTATGTGTATTGTCCCAGCAGTTGTAATGTATGCGTTCAAAATGGAGTTGGCATGCTTTCAAAAAACCTGGCAAAAAAAAACAGGTACTGCAAACATAAATGTTACAGACGATTATAATTTTTTGACAACATTGGCTTCGTAGAAATTCTCATTCAAATGAAAAATATAAGTTTGACATATCTGCCAAACTTATGCACTAATAACTTGAATTAAAGCCTCCTTGTTTGATTACAATACCGTTTCACCCTTCTTTTTTACCCTTTATTTGCTCTTCACATTAACTTTTCAGAAAATAAACATCAATAAAACATATTTCTGTTATGATGCAATTCTCTATCTATTTACTATGACGTTTTTCTACGATACTTCTACGATACTTACCTTTCATCCCTCCCCATTCGTTCCGTAATATCCTGGATAACACCCTGATAGTGGGTCACAATTCCCTCGCCGTTACGCTGAATGAATGTTTGCTCTTCCACCCACCTCTCATCTCCTGACCGGGTTCGTATCCTGTATTCCTTGACAAAGACTTTTCCACCTTCTTTGGCAACATCCGAAAGTTCCATCTGGACACTAGGGAGGTCCTTCGGATTGATTATTTCACCATAAAGGATAGCTCCTGAGAGGAAATCGTCAACCGAGTATCCAAACACGCTTATATTATCTGAAACGAATTCAGCTGGCCAAAGTTCATTTTCATCATCAGGACCTGCTTTCCACAAAAAGGCGATCACTGGACTATGATTGATAATCGTTTCAAGAGCTTGCTTGTTTTCTAGCAATTGTTCCTGTTTTTCAAGTGCCTGCTGAAGAGCGATTTCACTTTCTTTCTGCTTTGTGATATCCTGAACAATTCCCTGGAAATGAGTTGCATTCCCACCCCTGTCCCTCAGAATAAAAGTGCTCTCTTTTACCCACAACAGCTCATTATTTCTTGTTATTAAACGATATTCCTGATTATAGTAGTCATTGCCACTTTCACATTGTTTAGCAAGTGTTTCTTTAACCATCTCATAGTCATCTGGATGAACAAGATCACTGTACACAATGCGACCTTTCACAAAATCCTCAGCCGAATAACCAAGTTTTGAAACATTCTCGGAAGCATAATCTGCAGGCCAGAACTGCTCGTTCCTCCACAGAAAAATCATAATAGAACTATTATTGATGATCTCTTCCATAAGTCTCAGTTTCTTCAATGCATCCTGCAGGGTAAATTCCTGTTCTTTCTGTCCAGTTATATCTAAAACAGTACCCTGGTAGTGTGCAACATTGCCTGAATTATCCCGCAGTATATAGGTTCGTTCATTAACCCAGCGCACTTCACCGGATTTTAAGATAATCCTGTATTTGTGGTCAAAGAAATCAACTCCCTCTTTGCATTGTTTAGTGAGAGTTTTCTGCAAGTCCTTCAGATCATCCGGATGAACTATGTCAGCATAAAGAATGCGGCCTGAAATAAAATCATCTGCTGTGTAACCTAAAAGGTCCACGTTACCTGAAACATATTCCACAGGCCATTTTTCGTCGGGACTGTCTTCTGCCTTCCAGAGAAAAGAAATAACAGGACTGTTATCCCTTATCTTTTCAAATTCCTCTTTTCTGTCAAGAAACTTGCTCAATGAGCTTTCAGAATCTTCCTTATAATCCTTATCTGGTGTTTCTGAGTTCATATAACCCCTCTTAAAGTTAAACCCCTTCTTGTTTAATTATTAGTTTGATTAGTTAATAATACTATTCACTATGGATTCTGAACAAGATTCTTAGAGAAATAAATAAGATAAATATCAGTGCGTCTAAAACAGTGCAGATACTATAAAAAAAAGGTAACTATTCAGCCTGATAAAAACGCTATCAATAACAATCTTGACAAAAAGTTGAAACGTAAATTTCATTAGGATCATTTATTTTGATTGTTGCTATTGATTGCTTTTTTGATTGTTAGATTGTTAGTGAGCAGACATCTCTATTTCGATGAAATCAGTACCAATAGGCAAATCGTGCCAGGCTGAATAGTTACAAAAAAAGATGAAAAATGAAACACACAGGTACTTTTACCTATAGCCCGAATAAAAAGCTTGATTATTAATAGGCCGGGATATTAGCCTTCCTTGAACTCAATAGTCATTGTCTCTACTTGCTTTGCAAGACTCTTTGCGATCATCCCTGACTCCAGCCTGCAGACATGCATAACACCTGTTGGTACGATACATCCGGGACAGCAAAGAGCTTCTTGTGCTCTGTCCATCACATAGTTATCTTTGATGTACAGAGTTTCCATCATTGGAACATCCATATGAGACATTTCTTTTACCTTTGGGCAGGGCGTTTCAATATCTATGATAATATTTGTCCCATCAAGTTGTCCTTTTACTATATGTATGAAACCACAGATGCTTGAGTTTACGTGTACGACAGATCCCATATCAAATCTCCTTTTTTCTAATTCATAGTTTAGTTTTTACAGTAAAGTAAGTGTCCCTAGTTTAAACCGGACTGACAAAATGCAAGAATACTCTAGAATATTCAGTATTGTTAACAACGTGAATATATGTTTTTCTCTCTGAACCTTGCCGACTTAAAAAAATAGATTATGATTTTTACTTTATGCTATTGTTTTGAAAAACATAAATTTTAGTTATTACAGTTCCATGAGAACACGGAATCCCGTAAACCCGTAACAGTCGTCGGGAATATAGCCACTTCGACGTGAAGACCTACAGAACCTGGAAAGACTGCTCCAGCAACCTCCCCGATCAACACGAAGGAAACTGGCATCACCTTCCCAGGCACTATTCTCAGCAGGAGCACCCTCATAATTTGAATGCCATTTGTCCTGACACCATTCCCAAACATTACCATGCATGTCATACAATCCCCAGGGATTGGGTTTCTTCTGTCCTACCGGATGGGTCGTGTTTCCTAAATACCAGCCATACTCTTCCAGTTCAGATTCATCGTCTCCAAAAGGATATTTACTTGTCGTACCTGCCCTGCAGGCAAACTCCCATTCGGCCTCAGATGGCAGGCGATACTTATCAGTACCTTCTTTTGCGTTCAGATTCTTAACAAACTCCTGTGCATCATTCCATGAAACCTGTTCTACCGGATGGTCATCATGATCTTTAAAGTAAGATGGATTACTGCCCATTATTGACACCCATTCTTCTTGTGTTACCGGATATTTTCCAATATAAAATTGTTTTGAAATTGTAACTTCATGAACCGGTCTTGAGGTTTCGTCCTGTTTCGAACCCATTATGAACTTACCTGCAGGGATGAGCACGAATTCCATCCCAATGGAGTTTGTGTAAACTCTGCGCCCATTTTCATATTCAGATCCTTTGACATATCCCTTAGCAGTCTTTTCAGTTTCTTTTTGTCTATTGCTATTTCTACCAGTTTTGCCTACTGTTTCACAATGACCCATATTCCACACCCTATACTCTTATATCAGGAGATGTTATTCTGGTCATTTTCTCAGTTCAGGAATCAAATAATCCACGCACAGCTCAAAAGTACTGTGCCAGTAATCAGTATTTATAACTAAATAAGCCAGAAATATTTCCAGAATTCTCCCTGCAAGCTGACCCTCACATAATGGCATTCTCCCAATTGCCATTATTATCCTTTGAAGGAATATATGTCTTATATTATTGTTAGTTTTTGGTAACTATTCAGCCTGATAAAAACGCTATCAATAACAATCTTGACAAAAAGTTGAAACGTAAATTTCATTAGGATCATTTATTTTGATTGTTGCTATTGATTGCTTTTTTGATTGTTAGATTGTTAGTGAGCAGACATCTCTATTTCGATGAAATCAGTACCAATAGGCAAATCGTGCCAGGCTGAATAGTTACGTTTTTGCGCCTCAGACACAATAAACCATTCTTCAAAAGCATTGCACTATAGATTTCAAAGGTAAGAAAAGAGAGCTAAAAAAGCTCATTCTATCTTGTCAATGGTAAGCTCTACTTTTTCTATTTTCCTTGCGAGAGTCTTTGAGATATTTTCAGTTTCTACCCAGTATGCATTCATTACGGTCGCAGGCACATAACAATTGTCACATATTTTGTTCTTCATGCTCTTCATTAACAGTTCATAGTAAGGAATATTCTGAGTTGCCAGATCTGCATTGGGGAGATCGAAATCACAACCCCACTTTTTCAACTTCTCACACCCTGTTTCAATATGTATGTGACTCTTCCTGCCTTCAGTGACCGCTGTTATGTAGGTCTTGTAACCACAAAGAGAATCGACTGACATTGTAACGACCATATACTTACCCTCCATTTCAAGAATTGAAATAATTCATTCAACGCTATTCATTTGATCTCTTCGAATTTTATGTCAACACCTTTGTATCCACGTGCGACATCTTTAGGGATCTTCTCATTCTCTATCCAGTAAGCACTCATCACCGTTGGAGGCACATAGCAATTACTGCAAATAGAACACATTTCCCTTTTTTTGTTAAGCAAATCAAAAGCTACATCCTTATCCATGAGATCAATTTTCGGAAGGTTGAACTCATTACCCCATTTTTTTATCTTTTCACAGGTAGTATTAACATTTATACGTGTATTCTTACCTTCATGCTGGGCCAGAATCGTTGTTCTGTTCCTGCATATATTTTCCAATGACATAATGACTGTAATTTTACTGACCTCCTGACAAATGTATTACAAATATTGACGAATATATATCAAACAAATTTTAAAAAGATTGGCCAATTGCCTGAAAATCAATCCATTTGATAACATTTTAATATATTTTAGTAGATTTGTATGTGTACAACATGCTTAAATCTTGCGTTTTAAGCCTAAAACTTAAAACCATTAAGTAAAACATTAAAATAAAAAAAGGAGGTGTGGAGAAGTTGGGGTGCAATGCACCCACATAGACTTGAGACTCTACAAATATTGGAAACCTGTAAGCCTTTTTTTAAAGAGATGGCAGTTCGTTTTTCATGAGGATTGAATCATATTGTTAAACTGGAAGCTTTTACGGGTTTTACATTGAAAGCAGGGATATGTGTTTCTTTTTTCCAGTATGAAGAAAGCTGATAGTTCATTCTGCTTATCGTACATCGTCTGAAATGGTTCAGGTTTATGACCTTATACCTCAGTGTTGTTGCTATATCCATATTTTCACCTTTTTACCAATGTAGTACATCGGCATCCTTTGTACTACTTAATTATACTTAAAGTTTTTATCATGAGCTTGCTCATAAAGTACCTTACTTTAGAGTGAAATAACCGAGTTTGTGGTCAAATACCTACTTTACAGTCACATTTTGACCGAAAATCGAACTTTCGTTTAGTTTGCACAATAACATTTCAAATTCGATTGAAATAGAAAGTTTTATATGTTTATGGAGCATTTCAAATAATACTGAAATACTATTTGATGAGGTTAGCATAAATCGAGAAAAAGAAGGAACAATATATGGAAATAATTTTAATAATTAGTCTACTCATTACAGGATTAGCTGTTGGACTAGCAGCTGGAATTTTGGGTGTAGGAGGGTGTTTTATTATGGTTCCCATTCAGTTTTGGGTTTTGAGCCAAATGGGAGTTGATCCTACTATTGCAATACGTATTGCTTTTGGAACAAATCTTGCTGTAGTTCTTCCAACAGCAATTAGTGGAGCTTACGGGCACAATAAAAAAGGAGCCGTACTCTGGAAACAGGCAGTTTATCTTGGAGCATTTGGATTCTGTGGTGCTATTGGAGGAGCTTATGTTGCCAGCAATCTTCCCGGAGATGTGTTAAAGATCGCATTTGGACTTGTTATACTTCTGGGAGCTGCAAGAATGTTGACAGCCAAACCTCCACACAAAGACGAAAAGATTACCGAATCCCCTGTATTATATGCAGTTGCAGGAATTATCCTTGGACTCGTATCTGGAATAATAGGTATTGGTGGAGGAGTTATAATGATCCCTATTATGGTAATGGGATTGAAATTCCGAATGCATCAGGCAGTAGGCACCTCCACGGCAGTAATGGCTCTTATTGCCATTGGTGGAATTCTTTCATACGTATATAACGGTTGGAATATTGCAGGTTTACCTGCTTATTCTCTGGGCTATGTGAATATGCTTCAGTTTGTACTTCTGGCAGGTACCAGCGTACCGATGGCATATATTGGCTCTAAAATTGCACACAAATTATCTCATAAGAACCTTAAAAATCTCTTTATTGTAGTGATGGCATACATGGGATTGAAAATGATTGGAGTTTATAGCTGGTTGGGATTACCACTATAAACTTATTTTTTAATAAGAAAATCAATGTGGCCAAATAATAGTTTTTTTGATTGAAAAATTGGGGATTTTTGGTTAAGACCTTTTGATAGAATATAACCTACATAAAAAAAACCGGCTTTGGTAATTAAACATCGTTATATAATATGATGGCCTCTTTTTATATATGAATTGTCCAAAGTGTAAGAGTTCCAGTCATAAGAAGAACGGTAGGATTGATGGTCGACAACGCTACAAATGCCATGATTGTGGATACAACTATTCAGTAGATATAAAATCCACCGCTAGCCCCGTATCTGTTAAGCGACAGGCTTTACAACTCTATCTGGAGGGGTTGGGATTTCGTTCAATTGGACGTTTTTTGGGCGTTAGTCATGTTTCTGTTCAAAAATGGATTCGAAAATTTGGTAGTGAATTAGAGGATCTAAAAAGTGAAAATGAGATTTCTGTTGTGGAATTGGACGAGATGCATACTTATATTGGGAATAAAAAAACTACTGCTGGATATGGATTGCTGTTGATAGATATGGGAAGAAATTCATCGATTGCTCTTTTGGCAGCAGAGGAACAAAAACAGGACAAAAACTCTGGAAAAAGTTAAAGACAAAAGAGGTTGGGGAAGTAATGACGGATTATTGGAGGGCATATGCCAAGTTAGTCCCCAGAAACATCCATACTCGATCAAAAGCAGAAACATATACTGTTGAAGGATACAACAGCATATTTAGGCATTTCCTGGCAAGACTAAGGAGAAAGTCAAAGTGTTATACTAAAAGTCTTGAAATGCTAAAAATCTCCGTTTTGCTCTTGATGAAATATAGGAATAAAGAACTAGCTATGTTTAATTAACAATGCCAAAAAACCATATCTAAAATCCCACATCAAGCAACCATTTAGTAATAATCCCCACAAAAACCGCAATTGCAAAACTCAATAAAGTGCCTATCAATATATATTCACTCACCTTCCTATCGGTTGTGAACCTGAATATGGATTTTGCAGCAACCAACAAACCGATAGCTTGATACTGATCTAGCAACACAAAGGTCAGGAGAAGGAAACGTTCAAGACGACCTATCCACAGACCGGCATTTGATAGACCTGTGCCTTCATTTCCATCTTTGTCATTTTGCCAGGCTTCAGTAAATTTACCAATTACAATACCACTGGGCCATATTGTTATTACGTATGCAACAAGCAGAATCCAGAGATTCGTTCCTGCAAACGGAACAGTAGGCAAGATTTTCATAATTGGTATTAGTCCTGCTATAAGGATCCAGACTATAAGAATGGTAAACAAATGGGCTGCCTGATCCAGGGTGAACCATTTAAGATCATCTTTTCTGGTTGATTTGAAACCATCGATCAATACATGAGAAAACGTGTAGGCAATGAAAAGCCAGACATAAATGAAGGCACCTGAAAGGATATATGCAAGTAAACCGGCAGTCAGACCATGTATATAAAGCCATTTTGAACGCCATTTGTTCTCAAAACGGTCATTTACCATTGATCTGGTCTGGAATACAAAATCAGCAAGCAGGTGTGAAAGAATAAGTTTTGCAAGCAGAGATATATTCAAAAGACCCGGGTCCATCACTTATCACTCTCTACAAATACATCCTCATATTCAAATAAGTGTTCATAGTTAAAAAGGAACTTCTTAACTCCATCAAAACCCGAAGCTTTCAGACTCTGGGAAATCGTTGACTGAGATTTACCGTGTCTTGAGGCTATCTCTTCCTGGGTTGAACCAGAGAGTTTCTCCAGAATTATCTCTTTCTGGATATTTGTCCACCTGCCAGCTATGAGATCAAAAAAAGAGCACTGAGTCTCAAACATCAGGTTCAGAGCCGGATTTGGAGTTGTAACTAGCAGATTTTGACCTTTTTGCTTCATCGTATCAAGCGCTTTTCCGGAAAGTCGAAAAGCCACGCCATCCGCCTCTCCTATGTTACCGGAGTCAGGGATATACTCAATTGTTCCAATGCCAATTGATAACCTTGCCGCAAAATCCTTTGACCCTTCATTGAACAGACTAAGCCTTTGGGATAAGAGTACAGAAGCAAGTAATGCACGATCTGGCTTGCTAAGAACTACCTGAAAACTATCTCCTCTGAATATATCAAAAGGAAGAAAAATAGTATCGTGAAGTTGTAAGTGATCCTCTATGAACATAAGCGAATCGCGAAGATAAGCAATCATTTCTTCTCTGGTCTCGTGTTCTAATTGGGATGACTGTACAAGATCCCCTGTTATGACAGCATATAAGACTTTTTCATTAATCAAAACCTTGAACCTCAGTTGTAAAAACAAATATAAGTTTTAAAGATTATATTTTACTTATATAGCTTATTTAGATTATATTTTGTTATTAGTAGTTATAGGACTTATATTTTATCACTATAAATGCATAAAGATCTTTGCTACGAGTACAATGTTTTAGATTACAACACTAAATGCAGAATATGAAGCAATTTAAGAAAATTGAGTGTTAAGCCTTCAATTAATGAAAACAGTGAATACAAGCACTCCGTATGTTACATACTTTTGAATTGTAGAATTATAAAAAATGAAAATAGCTTAAGGAAAGGAAGAATAAGAGAATTTTCAGTTTCTCTTATTTCTCCTGTTACCCACAATCCCAACCATGAACAACATCATAGACATCATACCTATCAATGAACCACTATCATTTCTTGTTGCTACATTGGCACCAGTTCTGAGCACCGGTGTTGTCTGCATATTCAGGGAATAAGCAGGGTCAATACCCAGTATGAACAGGTCAGTGAGTCGATAGACATCCGAGTTTCCTTCTACTGTATAGTTCACGTATGTCTGATTACCAGCAGTTCTATCTGCCTGTAAAGCACCTACATCCCACCAATATGCAGTTCCGGTAACCGGAGAAAGCACAGACGTACTACCATCAGGATCAGTAACCCAGGAAGCATTGGTGAATCCCTGTGGGATTATATCGTATACAACTACTGTAGGAGGTGTAGCAAGATCACCTTTATTGTGTACCCAAAGGGAAATATCATAGTAATCAGAGTCTGTATCGTTCTTTGTAATCGTTTTCCTGGCTTCCACAAGATAACCATTTATGATGTATATTTTTTCAATTATCTCATACGTACCATTTATTGAAAGATAACTTTCAGTTAACTGGCTGCCTGTAAGATCTACACTTAGATTTACATCCAGCCATCCAACGGGCACTGGTTCAGGGAAATCATATATTTTCCATTCATCTTGCGTCCATACGTCTGATTGTGAAAGAGTACCTACGCTGCTATTAACTGAAGTTTCAACTGCTGAGCTGTAATCAAGACTACTGCTGGTCGTTACATACATTGTTACAGCTGAAACAGTGTAATCTATACTCTCTGTATCAGTATTGGTGATGGTAGGCGTAAATCCCCAATCATCTCCGCCTGAGCCACCCTCTGAACTATCTAACTGATTCTTCTGCAAATCGAACATGAAATTAAGGGTTGTGCCGATAGGAGCCCCTATAACTGAAACATTATTTCCCGATTGAACTCCATTATTGACCGTAAACTGCAATGTGCCATTACCCAGGAACATTTCCTGTGCTGACTGTGGTGATGAAGCTATATGAGCTGCACTATCATTTTCAGTAGCTGTGAAAGTCAGAGTGGCATTTGTAACAGATGAATTAAGTTCTGATACCGTCCACATGACAGTATCCTCTGAAGGATTTGTTACCGCACCCAGATTTGCACTGGCATCAGAGAAACGAAAATCGGCCACGGAATTAATGTTACTGTCAGAAGCTACTTTTGTGAATGTAATAGAGCTTATTGTTGAGTCAATGTTTCGTTCTATTTCAAGGTTCACATCGGTCGAATCATTGACCAGTATCTTGTTTGCTGAATAACTTTCATTGAAAGTAACTGGTCTTGAACCAGAACAATCATAGTTTATTGCTACGGAATCACCATGGCCAAGATAGTTAATGTGCACTTGCACAAATGCACTGTTGCTGGTATCAAGATATACGCCGCTTGATGACGAAGACCAGGTTGAAGATGACGTTGTTCCATTATTGAAACTGATGTTCACATCGTATAGATCTGTTGAGGATAATGTATTTTTGATCGTTATTTGTCCTGAGCCGGATGCATCACCGCTTGTCAACGACCCATTAAAAAAATCACTTACGTCAATGGATTCACTTACCTGAACATCCAATATTTCTGTTGCGCCTGCAGCTGATACGACGATGTAAAAAACGAATATGAAAACTATTGTTCCTATCAAATTACTATGCGTTCCATTCCTACCCAAAAGAAATCTCTCCAATGATTTTTAATAAATATAATAACACATATATTATTATACCATGTACTGCTTAATTAATATTTAATTGTGCATATGCGCATATACTATACATATGTTAGTATATTTACAAAAAGTATAATAACTGTTTGTTGTGCAAATCTGATTAAAAAGGAGGAAGGGAAATAAAGGTAGCTACAATGGCATTCTTGCTGGTATCTATTCTATTAGCAACCAGCATTTCTGCAAATGGAGAGATTTTAGTAGAAGTATGGGAACACTATAATGTAACACTAAATGTGCATTCTGACGGTACACACGTAACTGAAGAACTCACTATCAGGAATATTATCGATAAAACCGTTGTTCCGGGATATGGATACATAACGCTCAGTACAGAAAGCACATCACGTTTTTTAGGACTGCCTGTTCCTTTTACTGGAAATGCTCAAGCCATGGATATATCAGACGTCTCTGTAAAACTTGATGATGGCACAATAATAAATGATGTAGAGGTATCCGCCACCGAGAATGAAACCACAATAAAGTATGGATTCTGGATACCCATAATACCCGGAGAGAGCCGGACAATAACGATCGAATATACAACAGATGACATTGTTGAAAATGGGCTGATATTTGACCAGGTCACCTATAGCATACAACCATCCAGCATACCAATTGAAAATGCAAAGATGGAAGCAGACATTGATGGAAAGCATTTATCATACTCCAATTATCCTGCCCTAAGTATCGATGACACAATAGTCTGGACAAATAATGATATAGATAATAACACATGGAAACTCAATTTTGAATATGGACCCCTGCCGCTTCCAAAACTGCCGTTCAAATGGTCATTGATTTTCTTGATAATGATATTTGGAATAATATGCTTGTGGTCATACCGCCAGTGGAAATCCGACAAATAATATAGGTGATGAAAAGGATGAAGGCTACGCTATTCAAACAATTATCACTGATGATCATTGTAGCAGTAGCTTTTCAGTTTTCAGCAACAGCACTTGCAGAACAGCCAGTTATAATCACAGACAAAGAATCCTATAATCCCGGGGAAACAACATACATATCCATAAACGAGACAAGCAACGTAACAGCACATGTCATTGACCCATTAAATAGACTAACAGAGCTAACACTAACCCCATCGGAACATGGTTATCTTACAGAATACTCCCCACAGCAGGGAGTGGTTCTGGGTACATACATAATTCTTGTAAGCGGAGAACAGGTCAGTGAGACATGCGCATTCGATATACGGACACTATCCATAAACACAAGTTTCGAACAACAATATCCTTTAGGCGAAATATTCCTGTCTGGAAATATCACAGATGCTGCTACTCAAGCACCGGTAAATGCATCGGTGAATATTACGATAGATAACCTGACTGTTAGCACCTATGCATCAGACGGTGTTTTTTCAGCTAATTATTCAGCCAGTTCAACGGGTCAGAAAGTTGTGACTATTTCAGCTATTGATAACCAGAACATAACAGGTGCAACCACCACAGAATTCGAGGTATATGCTCCTGATGTTGAGGAAATAGAATCCAGTACAACACAACTTTTGGGAACCACTACCGCACCAACTGTAACTGCAAGTATGGAATTGAATGAAATAAGCCCAATAGAAATAGACCCAATAGATATTGAACCAATACTCCTTTACATTTCAGGATATGTTTCCCCTACTGATAACTCTGGAATTTGCACAGATCCAACCAATGCTTATGCTGATGAAGGGGGTAATTCCATTTTTAATGAAACATGGAATATTTATTCAGGCTATAATTTCAATCTGCCTGCTAACGCAACTATACTCGCTGTTAATGTCAAAATTGATGCTATGTCAACATATCCATCTGAGGAAAGTCCTGACAGCATTAAGCTTCAGGTAAGTTGTGATGGCGGAAGTACATGGTTGACACAAAACGGCTCACAGGTACTGACAGATAATCAGACGTCTTATCTTATAAATGTTAAAGACTGGACACAATGGACACCTGACAAAATAAATAATGACAATATACAAGTTAAGGTTGAAGATATAGGAAACAACACAGTCGAACTTGACTGGATACCTATATTGATAACCTATGTTATGGAGACGAACCAGGCACCAATGATGCTCACTACTGACCCAATATGGTGGAATGAGGACTATCAGTATCGCCAGAATATAGTGATTGACGCTGCTTCTTCAAATATAAGCTCTGGATATTCCGCATCAATTACCTTTAACCATTCGAATATGGTCGATGATGGCAGGTCAACGGCTAGTGGGGATGATCTGAGAGTTCTTTACTGGAATGACAGCAGATGGGCAGAACTTGACAGAATCCTGGATGAGAATTCAAGCTGGAACAATGCATCCACAAAGATATGGATAAAGACACAGAAAGAGATAACAGCAGATTCGGTTAGTAACGATTACTTCATGTATTACGGTAACTCTTCAGCTATGAATCCACCTGAGAACGCAGATAATGTCTATCTCTTCTATGATGATTTCGAAACCCTGAATACAAGTAAATGGCAAATTATGCAGTACAGTATGGGCATATCAAATGGAATACTGATAATGTATCCGGCCAGCAGTATATTTTCAGGCACTGACGACACATTTGGAGTTAATACCACATGGGAAGCAAAGGTCCTGCTTGGTGGTGATGGCAGCGAACAGTACTTCAATTACCTGACAAGCTGTGAAGATGCCTATTATGCAGGGGATTGGATCGGATTCAAGACCGAGTCCTCAACACATCTGGCAGACACCAGTACGCTGGGCAGCAATTCGTTTACAGCTGATACTCCAACACAGTTTCATGAATACAGGTTCGATCGTGAGGACAAATCCAGAATAACCTTCTACCAGGACGGTGTCGAGGTCAAGAACCTCACATCAGGCATCCCCACCGGAAACCTGAGTGTGCTGCTCTGGAATAATTATGTTATTGACCCCTATTCGGACTATCTTCCGCAGCTATACACAATGCAATATGACTGGGTCAAGGTCAGAGAATATGTAAGCTCAAAACCATCACTGTCCATGAATGTGGAAGAGGGAATCTCTACATTGAGTTCAAGGACACTGAACGAGACAGAATCAATGACAATAATACTCAATGCAACTGATCCGGATGGCGATATACTGACATACTCCACAAACGCGACCTTTGGAAACCTAAGTGACAATATGTTCACCTGGACAACCGATTTTGATGACAACGGAATATATCATGTGAGTTTCAACGTTTCAGATGGGAGCCTGATAGACAGCGAAGTTGTAGTCATCACGGTAAATAACACAAACAGAGCACCTGTTCTTTCGTTCACAAGTGACAACATGCAATATGTTGCACCACCAGAAGTATGGAATTGCACATTTGGAGGAGATGCAAGTGATTACGCATACTCTGTGCAAAAAACAAATGATGATGGATACATTATAGCAGGGGACTCCGGTTCTTTTGGAGAAGGATACCACAATGTATGGTTAATTAAAACGTAACTATTCAGCCTGGCACGATTTGCCTATTGGTACTGATTTCATCGAAATAGAGATGTCTGCTCACTAACAATCTAACAATCAAAAAAGCAATCAATAGCAACAATCAAAATAAATGATCCTAATGAAATTTACGTTTCAACTTTTTGTCAAGATTGTTATTGATAGCGTTTTTATCAGGCTGAATAGTTACATTAAAACAACTTCAGATGGAACCGAAGAGTGGAACAATACTTTTGGCACTACAAGTAGCGACTATGCTTACTCTGTTCAGCAGACAGATGATGATGGATACATTATTGCAGGACAGACAAATTCATACGGAGCAGGGTCTTCTGATGCATGGCTGATAAAAACAGATCAAAATGGAACAGAAGAGTGGAACCAAACATTTGGAAGAATTGTAGATGACTATGCACGTTCTGTGATGCAGGTCAGCGACAGCGGATATGTATTTGCAGGCAGAACTTCCCTACTTGATGAATCATATAATTTCATAGATTATGGATGGCTGGTGAAAACAGACGACAACGGGAACCACGTATGGAATCAAACATTTGGTGGAAATGGTAGTGATTACACCTATTCTGTCACGTCAACAAATGATGGAGGATATGTTCTTGCAGGCGAAACAAATTCATTTGGAACTAGTTCCCATGATGCGTGGCTGATAAAAACCGATTCAAACGGTAATGAAGAATGGAACAGGACTTTTGATGGTTACGACGGATCATATTCGGATGAAGCACATTCTGCAAAACAGACAAGCGATGGGGGATTTATAGTTGCAGGGGAAAAAACGAATTTAGGTGGATCCAGAAGTATCTGGCTGATCAAAACAGATAGTAATGGAAATGCCACCTGGAACAAGTCGTTTGGAAGCCCACAAAGCGGAAAATACTATGATGTCTGGAGCACGGATGACGGTGGATATGTAATTACAGGTAACACAGAATCACCTGCCGGAGGTTACAAATACGACGGATGGATCATCAAAACTGATTCGCAGGGAAACGAGCTATGGAACAAAACACTTGGAGGAGATTCTAACGACTACCTGTACTCGCTTACTATGACTGATGATAATGAATTCATAGCTGTGGGTGACATGCTACCAGACGGTCTATGGTATACAGAAGCATGGATGATCAAGCTGGAAGCAGAATCGCTTTTCATAGAAGTGAACGAATCCGAACTGCTAACTATTACATTCAATGCAACCGACATTGATGGGGATTCAGTTACGTACAACACAAATGCCACATTCGGGACACTGGTAGATAATATTTTTACGTGGACACCTGATTATGATGACAATGGCACATATTATGTAGAATTCAACGTATCTGATGGAAGTATGAATGATACAGAAATTGTTACTTTAACAGTAAACAATGTAATACCAGAATTCATAAACTTCAGTGTCATAAAAATGATAGAATCCGGAACATCGATTAACAGCTTCAATATAACTCTTAACCAGACAAGTCTCGTTGATTATAATATGACAGGTATAAGAGTTTATGACATTGTTCCTGTTAATTTTACAATAGCAGGCTCTTCTCCCGGTTACAATGAATCCCAGAATAACAAATACTACTGGAACCTGGATCTTGTAGCAGGAGAAAGCAAAAATATAACCTATGTGCTCACCGGAACCGGAGAGTATCATGTGACCGATCTTTTCAATACAGGAGCCGGTCACTCATGAAGTATTCATCAATTGTCCTGCTGGCATTAGTTATTTCGGGATCCATTTTTACATTTAACGCAGATGCTGTGCCCTTGAATCTCCAGCTTAGAAGTTCAGAATATTTAACCGGTGTGGTCTTTTATCCTGATGGAAGCTCTGTCTATGACAATGTTACTGGCATACTGTACCTGACAAATCCATCACTGAACCATACTGTTTCGGATATAAGCATAAACTTCAGTGATCAGGTATCACTTGGATCAAAACATATAAAGCACCTTGAACCTAATTCAAGCACGTCGATACCTTACAGCATACTTAGCTCTGACGTCGCCATACCCTTGTCTGTAAGGGAGTCTTTTACACCAGTGAAGATTACACAGGGAATAGAACAGGAAGTAGTATTCACAGTAACAATGAATAATTCCGGGAATGAGAATATTTCCATAATTGATTTTGAGAAGGATTTTTCCAGTGAACTTGTATATAGAACAATAGAATCCTCCAGAGGAAATTCATCATTTTTAAATAATACCTGTCTTTGGAGTGAATTTGAGCTATCACCGGGTTCTGAAGAAACGCTCAGCATCACATTTAGCACACAGGCTAATTCTGATATCAACATAAACCCTTCTAACCTATCTTTCATAAGTCCGGTATATGCAGTTGAAAGCAATCTATCGGTTTCCGCAATTACTGATACTACATTCACAGTTGAAAAGGAAAACATCTATGGTGACAACTGGCGGGTTGGAGTTATAGTTGAAGATTCCAGTGATTTTGACTATTCACTATATCGGGTAGAAGTATACGTTTCTGATACAATGCTTAATAATACGACATTGATAAAGGAATATGATCTTAATACCACTTTACACCCCGGTGAATCATGGAGTAACTGGTTCTTCCACGAATATGAAGGAATACCTGTAGAGGATTTCGAGAAACTACCATCAATACTCATACAATTTAATAAAATTTAAATAATAGCAAAGCAAATTTACTATTATGGATTCTTTTACTGATTTTGCCTTAAATGAAGAATATAAGCGTCTCCAATCTGTCGGAGATAAGCTTGCTGAAATTGAATATTTAGTAGATTGGAAGCCTTTTCGCCCTATTCTGGAGTCAATGTACATAAACAGAACAGCTTCAGGCGGACGGCCTGAAGCTGATGTTATTGTAATGTTCAAGATGCTTGTTCTGCAACAATGGCATGGTCTTTCTGATGCTGAGCTTGAAAAGCAGTGTATTGACAGGATATCCTTTAGGAAATTCCTGGGATTTCCTGAATATGTACCAGACAGTACAACTGTCTGGTCATTCAGGAAGAGAATTATCGACAATGGTAAAGAAAAAGCGGTGTGGGATGAAATGCAGAATCAGCTTGATGCTCTTGGTTTGAAGATTAAAAAAGGAATGATCCAGGATGCAACTTTTATTCACTCAGATCCAGGACATGCAAAAGCAGATGTACTCAGAGGAAAAGATGCGAAAACAAGAAGAAGCAAAGATGGAACCTGGACTAAGAAAAATGGTAAATCTCACTTTGGATACAAACTTCATACAATTATTGATAAGGATTATGAACTAATCAGAAGATTTGAGACAACAACTGCATCACTTCACGATTCACAGGTTGATCTGTCTGAAAAGGGTGAAGTGGTGTATAGAGATAAAGGATATTTTGGAGCAATAGCAAAAGGTTTTGCAGCAACAATGCAACGAGCTGTAAGAGGACATCCTTTAGGAATAATGGATATCCTCAGAAATGAAAGAATAAGTGTGAAAAGAGTCCCTTGCGAAAGAGTGTATGCAGTGACAAAAGAAATATTTAAAACCAGAAAGGTTCTTGTTACAACTGTAGAAAGAGTGAATGCAAAAATGTTGATGACAGCTTTTTGTTTTAATCTGCATCAATTGAGGACACTAAAAACCAAAGGAGTAATTTAGGATAGCGGGAGCTATACTAAAAATAAGGATTAATGAAGAGAAATTAAACAAAATGATAAAAAATGAGAGGATATAATTGAGTTTGAATACTTTAATGATCTAAAATGAGGGAATATCGAAATCCTCTGTATTCTTTGCCCGAATATTTTACACAATACCTTACAGCATCTCCGGTACTTCCATGCCTTTGACAGCATCGCAAAGCGGAGGATTTATTATCAGCTCGACGGTTCAACCTCTTAGAGAGATAGAAAGCACAATTGGCGGTATGGTTGAACCCCCACAAGCAGATATCCCAGCAGAAAATATTTCACAGAACGCAACTGAGCACCTTCATTACAATATTAGTCAAATAGAGCGTATTAGTCCATCATTCAATGCAAAACCAATTATTAACGGACAAAATGAGAAAACATCATTTACTGATATTGTAAAAGTTCAATATGTCGCATATATGGCAGTTGCTGCCGGTGCTATACTGCTTGTTTTTGGCAAAACGAAGCTTTGAACGTAAAAATCATGAGAACAGAAATTATCAATTCCCAGTCATCGTAATTCATTTCAGAGAAACTGATTAGCTCACTGTAATGGTCGCATATAGTTTTCTGTTACTTGATATTTTAGTTGCTTCCTTTATGTCTTATCGACTTTTAAGCAATAATGTCATTCTTAAAGGTTATTGTCCGAAAAATAAGGTATTATTCGGACAAAAGCAGTATTATTCAGTCAAAGTTATGAATTATCGATTTAAGAGTGAAAGGATGGCACTTTGAACTGAATACAAAGAAAGTAAAAAAGTAGAGGAAATACCATTATGATACTTACTCTGATTCAGGTTTCTCAACTTTTCCCATAAAGAGTATACAACCCGTTCTTTTGTCCTCGATGAAGAACATGAATGGATGGTCAGCTTCGAACTGCCAGGTTGATACTATCCCTGATGTTAGCATCATAGCAGCCGTTGCAGCAGCAGCTTCAGTTCCTTTCTCGTTTACCCCAATGTGTGCTTGATGTACTACTTCAGATATGAATAATCCACCATTGGCACTGATTCCTGTAAAATCAGCCTTGTCTGAATCAAAGGCATCAACGATTCCCATGTTCTGTAATGGTTTATTTAATTCCGCTTTTGTATCAAACATGAACTTTGGCAACAAGATTTTTACTTGGTCCGAATTAAGAATTTCCTTTAGCTCTTTGTAGTAAGCAAGCGTAAAATCGTTTTCAAAGCCTTCAATGTCATTTTCAGATGGAAGAATAATGTACATGCTAATATCATCACCCTTATACGGCAATTCTAAGATTTTGGCATTCTCATCTTCCCCATAATTGAATGTACCTACGACATACATCGTGTCAACTTTCTTCTCCCGCCCATCGGAAAGATAGAATGCTCCTTTTCTTGTACCTGCTTCTTCAAATTCCTGTAGCCATGTACCATTGAAATAGACTGCATTGGTAATTATTAACCTTGTACTTCCATCAATGGTTCCTTTAGCCAGCAGATCCTTTATTTTGTCATTTGTTTTATCCTCAACCCAATCATTGATTACAAGTCTGGATTCTTCTGTTTGTCCTGCAAAATCAAGTGGTGTTACCTTCCCGCTATAGTAGTTTTCTGCATTAGATACATACTGTTCATTCAATGTATAATCTTTAAGAACCCATAGTGCATTCGCGGATTTAAGTTCGTATTCATCGTTACCAGAATTAATTGTGCCTATCATCTCTTTCGAACTTTCTTCAAGAACAGGTTTACTAAGAGGATAGTAAAATACATTTGATATCTGTTCTTTTGTAGTACCTTCAGCTCCATCATAACAAATAGCCACTGCAGAAAATATACTGTATGGCGAAAAGAAGACATTTTCACCATTATTTTTTATCATTGAATACATGTCAAAAGCAAAAGCATTGTTTGCTGTTGCAATATCATATTCCTCAACGGATTCTGCACTGATAATAGTCTTTGTATTTACAGTTGAATCTTCAACGCAACCAAGGAAAAGTGATGAAAACACGCATAATGAAACTAATGTTATTATTTTTAAAAATCTCATAATCTTTAATTTAGAGGTATGCATAAACTTTTTGTGGTACCTGTTAAATTTACACTGAAACGTATAAGAATTATTAAATGTACAGACGCTATGGTCAAATTGATAGTAATTTCAACCCATTTTAACAGGTTACATGGAACTAAAAAATTTTCATGAAGTGAACATAATAAAAATCGTGAAAGGGATTTCCATCAGCAATGTAAAGCCACAAATTGATTTAATCTGTCAAAAGTGATTATTTCCTATAGACCTCTGCTCCCATTCAAGCGCATTAAAATAAGGTCAAAACAGATTATTTATCGGATAACAACATGAATTTTCCGACAAAATCATGAATATTCGGGTAAATCTATTTTTCGGACAAATCGAGTATTATATGTAACTAATATAAATTTTGGCTCTGTAGAAAACCTATTAAAATCAATGTCAATCGGGCAAAATTATAAAATTCATTCAATATCGAGCAGTCGTTTTAAATAATTATTAATTTTCATTCTCGCCTGAATATCGATGATTTCTACGGAGCCTAAATTTTTAAGCTTACGAAAATTGATATTCTAATTCCACTTTAAAATCGACAGATATTGCCGTAAACCATAGCTATGGACGCAAGCAAAATTAATGAAATCTATATGAAGAACAACCAAATTAATAACAATCAACAGAATAAATAATAATTAAAGGAGATGAATTATTGAGGTTAAACATCAGATTACTTACAGTTTCAGCGGTTGTCATTCTTATATGTATGACTTCAGGTTGTGTGTCAGACAACACTGAAGACAATAATGCTACTACAACGCCAGATGCCGATGAGCATACAGAAAATACCGACGATGCTAACGTGACAACAAAAGCAATACCACCTCTTCACCATGAGTATTCAGAGAATGACAGCCAGAACACAGTCTATGCCATCGTTGGTGATACAATTGTTGTCAACCTTGAAGAGAATCCCACAACCGGTTATTCATGGAATATGACATACAGCAGTGGACTTGAACTTAGAGAGGATATGTTCCTTCAAGAAAGCATGAATGTAAACCTTGTAGGTGCAGGTGGTTCTCACAAATGGATCTTTAAAGTCACTGACACAGAAGAGCAAAGCATATCCGCAGTATACATCCGTCCATGGGAAGAAAGGACAGGGACCGAGAACAACTATGATCTGATCATAAGGGTGCTTGCTGAGAATAAACTTATAACCGACAAAGGAAAAGTAACATACAACGACATTGAAGGCGGTTTCTATGGAATCATTGGAACTTCTGACGTAAAGTATGATCCTGTAAACTTACCAGAAGAATTGAGTACTGACGGCACAGAAGTTAGATTTACAGCATATCCACGTGATGATATGATGAGTTTCCACATGTGGGGACAGATCATAGAATTAAGGACCATAAATCAGGTCCTATAAACCAAATAAAGAAAAACAGGTGATCTGTTGTATCTGTAACAGATCAAATTATATTTTTTGCGCTTTTCTATTTATTCAAGATTGTGCATCAATGGGAGCATGGAGATATTTATAGGTTCACCAAATGCCCTGTCACCTGCATCACCAAGACCGGGCAGGATGTAACCCTTGTCGTTGAGTTCCCTGTCGATCTTTGTCACGTAAATCTCAACATCAGGCAGTTCCTCCTTAAGAGCTGTTATGCCTTCCGGAGCTGCAAGTATTCCTATGATAACAACTCTCTTGGGATTCCCACATTTCTTGATCTCAGTTACAGTTTTCAGAAGAGTGGAACCTGTTGCAATCATTGGGTCACAGATAATTACTGTGTCTTCCTCCCTCATGTAAGGAACTTTGATATAACTCATCTCAATCTCAAAATCAGGCGCTTTGCCCCTGGAAGCGGATACAATACCTACTCTTGAATGTTCCAGTGTCTTAATGAGGCCTTCCATGAGTGGTATGGCAACCCTGAGCACTGTGATGATATATACATGATCCCTGTCACCGGAAGCAACGCCATCCATACTCTCAAGAGGAGTCTCGATCTTTACCTTTTTAAAATCCATTGTCTTGGTAAACTCATAACCCATGTATCTTCCAAGTTTCACCAGACCTTTCCTGAATCTGATATTCTCTGTTTCCTTTGACCGAAGCTCGGTAAGTATTTCCATAAGGTACGGAGAATCCTCAAATGAATAGACAGTCTCCCATCTTTCGTCTTTTATCATATTTCCACCTGAATTTAGATTTATATTTGAATTTGTTAATCTGATTAAGTTTACTTGTCACAAACGATTTTGTTATTTGAGCAATTGGTCCATTATTATTGCTGATATGGCACCCACCGCCATTCCTGATGCAAGGATACTTGCAATTATGTCCGGGAAATTTGCCAGGAATTCTGCCGGCAGTTGTGGAGCACCAAGACCCAATACCAGTGAACTTGCCAGAATGAGCGTGTTTCTGTCATTCAATTCTACCTTGTCTTTTATAAGTTTAAGACCCGTGACTCCGATCATTCCGTAGAGTGCCGTTGTCAGACCACCCAATACAGGCGCAGGAATAGAGGCCAGGAGGCCGGAGAACTTAGGTATAAGTGAGAACAGTATAAGAATACCTGCACCGATTTGAACAACCTGAACACTTGATACTTTTGTAAGAGCCACAAGCCCGATGTTCTCTGAATAACTGGTAGTACCACATGCACCAAATACACCGGCAATAGAACAGGATAGACCTTCCGAACCAATACCACGATTTATTTTCTTGTTGTCAATCGGCAGGTCAGCAATAGTTGATATTGCATGATAGTCACCCACACTTTCAATTATGCTAACCATGAATGCAAAAAGGATTATAATAATGGCACTGATGTCAAATACCGGAGTCCCCCATGGAAGCAATTTGGGCAAGCTGAAAAACGGAAGACTTTTCACAAGCCCGAAATCAACAATTCCAAATGCAATACTCAGGACGTATCCTACCAAAGCACCTGCAATGACCGGCATGGTCTTGAAGGTGCCTTTTGCTTTCAACGCAACAAGAATTGTAGTGATGAATGTTACAAGAGCTATTATTGAAGAAGGCAGAATGCTAGAACCGGAAGCATCTGCAAAATAATTAAAAGAATACTGGACTGCCACATTGGCAAGAGAGAAACCCACAAGCATAATTGTTATACCCGTTACAAGAGGTGAGAAAAGCTTTTTCAGTTTTCCGATGAGTCCTAAAGCTCCGGTCAGTCCTTCAATTACACCACCAACGATCAAAGCACCTTCCACCGCAGCAAGTCCGATACCGGAACCAATAGCAATAAGGCCTGGAATGAAGGCAAAACTCGAACCCTGAACAATTGGGAACTTAGAACCTATAAATGTCTGTAACAGGGTTGCAATTCCCATTGCAAGAAGAACAGCCTGCATCATCACTGCAATATCCGAAAGAGGAAGTCCTATAGCAGAACCGACTACAAGCGGAACAGTAACAGTTGCACCGAACATAGCCAGAACGTGCTGGAATCCTAAAACAATTCGTTTCATACCAATCTCCATAAAATAATTTCAACTAACTCTATTTCAACTTTAGCAGTCATTTTTCCTTCAGATATATTATAGATGAAACTACCAAAGTTTTTGATTATGACAATGTTTTTCCCGAATCAATATTCATTCTTCATGATTAATATTGTTTGGGTTGCATCTTCCAGGAGTGTAAAAACATTGTAACTATTCAGCCTGGCACGATTTGCCTATTGGTACTGATTTCATCGAAATAGAGATGTCTGCTCACTAACAATCTAACAATCAAAAAAGCAATCAATAGCAACAATCAAAATAAATGATTCTAATGAAATTTACGTTTCAACTTTTTGTCAAGATTGTTATTGATAGCGTTTTTATCAGGCTGAATAGTTACAAAACATTTTTGAACAAACAGAAACGATAAGAATTTAAGGAGGCATCTGATGGATAAAAAGAAAGAAATAAAAGGGAAAAAACTAGAGGACATAGAGATTCCACCTCTGGATGAACAAATAGATACCTGGTGTACGGTTCCAGAACAAAATGACGAGACAAAGAGTGCAGGAGACCTCGAAGTTGATGCCTGGTGTGATAACACTACAGTAGAACAGAAAGAGAAGGAAAAAGAAAAGAAATAATTGCCTTTATATCGATTTTTGTAACTATTCAGCCTGGCACGATTTGCCTATTGGTACTGATTTCATCGAAATAGAGATGTCTGCTCACTAACAATCTAACAATCAAAAAATCAATCAATAGCAACAATCAAAATAAATGATCCTAATGAAATTTACGTTTCAACTTTTTGTCAAGATTGTTATTGATAGCGTTTTTATCAGGCTGAATAGTTACCGATTTTGTAACTATTCAGCCTGGCACGATTTGCCTATTGGTACTGATTTCATCGAAATAGAGATGTCTGCTCACTAACAATCTAACAATCAAAAAAGCAATCAATAGCAACAATCAAAATAAATGATTCTAATGAAATTTACGTTTCAACTTTTTGTCAAGATTGTTATTGATAGCGTTTTTATCAGGCTGAATAGTTACCCGATTTTTTATTTTACCCCAAAGAGTAATTTCAATACTCTTTGAGAGGAAACTTTATAATTTATAAGCCCTGATTTATAAATGGGAGAGTTCATATTTAGAACTTAGTGGGGAGAACTAAGTCTGAATGTTTAAACGGTGTTCTCAATGATCAGGATTTAAAACAAACTAATAGTGCAAACTATATTCAGGGGAGATAGGGTATGTATGAACCCATAAAGAAACAAAAAGATGCATTAAATATTCTTAAAAACATCGATCCGAATGTTGAGATAAAGTGGGATGATAAAACAGGCGCTCCACTGCGATTGAAGGGTGTTCTGGCCCGGAATGAGCAGAAAGATCCGGTAAATGCTGCATTGGATTTCCTTGATGGGAACAAGGGACTTTTTTTACTGGAATCCGTTCAAAAGGAAATGCTGCTTAAGAGAGTAGATACTGACAGAATCGGCACCAGACATGTTCGTATGCAGCAGGTCTACAAGGACTTACCTGTATTTGGCAGTGAAGTGATAGTTCATATTGATGCAAATAATAGCATCAAAGGAACAACAGGGAAACTAACACCTGGAATCAAACTTCCGGAAAAACCAAAAATCAAGGATGAAGAAGCTCTGAAAATAGTACTTGGCGATGATAGGAATAATTCTAAGGAACGCCTGCATGCAGAGCCTACTCTTATGATACTTTCACAGTTCATCGAAACACCCCATCTTGTATGGCATGTGACTGTCAATGGTATGGATAAAATGCTAAATGGCGATAAAACGCCTGCAAAATGGGAATACTTTGTTGATGCACTGACCGGGAAAATTGTCTGGAAATACAATAATGAGCAGACACATACAAGTACCACCGGTTCAGGAATAGGAACATATGCAGGTGCATCAACTATTAGCACATTACACGATCATGGCTCAGCCAAATATCTACTTGAAGATCAATCGATACCCAGTTCTGGAAGGGTAATTACTCACGATGCCAATGGTGGCTATCCTCCTGCCCCTGTCTCTGAAGACAACAATAACAACTGGTCTGCAGCAGCTCAGGGGCCTGATGTTGATTGTCATCTTTACACGAGGATGGTGTTTGACTATTTCTTTACTGTACACGGACGTGACAGCTACGATAATGCCGGAGCTGACATGCATATTTATGCCAACTGCGGAACAGATTGGAATAATGCATCATGGAATGGAAGTTATGTCAAGATAGGAAACGGAGATGGAATAAGATATAATCCACTTTGTGCACAGGATATAATCTCCCATGAATGGACACATGCTGTTACTGAGTACACTGCAGGACTGGTATATAGTAATGAATCCGGTGCTTTGAATGAATCCATGTCGGATGTCTTTGCCGCTCTGATAACCGGTGACTGGCTCTTTGGAGAAGATGCATGGCTACTTCCATCCGCACCTGGTTCACGCAATATGGAAGACCCAACCAATGGCGGACTGTATGACCCTGCAAATCCGATAGACAGCGTTATTGCAGGTCATCAACCTGACCACATGACTGACAAATATACCGGTACCGCAGACTTCGGTGGTGTCCACATAAACAGCGGTATTATGAACAAAGCCGCTTACCTGATAGCAACTGGTGGCACTCATCGAGGCATCAGGATATGTGAAGGACTTGGACGCGACGTACTTGGTCTTATTTACTACCAGGCACTTACAACCTATCTGGTTTCAAGTTCCGATTTTAGTGATATGAAAGATGCGGTGTTGGATTCACTTGATGATCTCTACTCAACCAACCCGCATTATTCACGCTGGAGAGCAAGCATTATCAATGCTTTTGCTGCTGTGGGTATTGGCACCGCGGTTATCTGTCCGCTAATATGCTGGATAGCTCCATCCATCTGTCCGCCATCGCCACATATACTATGCCCACCTGCACCGGGTTTCGCATGCCCTCCTGCACCATATATATGCCCACCTTCACCAGGTTTTACATGTCCGCCATCGCCACATATAATATGTCCACCATCACCGGACCTGATATGCCCACCATCACCAATGATAGTATGTCCGCCTTCGCCATATACGGCATGTCCACCGTCACCTGGACTGTCATGTCTGCCAGGGCCTGATCCAATGCCTTATAATCCGGAGATCCGCATAAGACCGGATATAACGGTGAAAACAGATATACTGGAAATTATAGGAATCGGTCCTGAAACTGCGACTCTTTTCAAAGCCAGATCCATCCAGAATCTGGGAGAGTTCCTGAAGGCTACTGAGAACTCAAAGAAGATAAGTGAACTTTCAGAGGTCCTGGGAATATCGGAAGCTAAGATGAATGACTGGAGAAAGAAGACCCTTGTAATGCTTGGGGAAATTAGGTGAGCTTACTGAAAAACGAACCGGGAACTATTCCCGGACCCTTTTCTATTTTAGATAGGGATGAGCTTGTGCCATATTTCCCCTTCCGCATCAATCAGGAAGAGGATGTATGGGTGATAGAAAGCCCCTTTACCGGGCAGGAAAATGAGCTGAATGAGCCTGCTTTCTGGCTGTTGAAGCTGTGTGATGGATACAGGACACTTGATGAGGTCATCACTGAGATCTCGAAGTCCTATAAGACTGACAGGAACGACGTTGTTGACATGAGTATACCCCTGCTTGAGAAACTCACAAATGAAGGAGTTCTCTGGTGGCGCAAAGATAGGCTTAACTACTGGAAATTCCCGGCTCCTGCCGGCGTATTATGGGACCTGACAGCAAAATGCAACCTGAGATGCAAGCACTGCGTTGTTAGTGCAGGTGAAGAGGGCACAGAAGAGTTAAGTTTTGACGAGTGTTGCACACTGATAGACCAATTTGCAGATTTTGGGGTCGGACAATTGATCCTTAGTGGTGGTGAGCCGATGTTCAGGAAGGACTTTTTCGAGATTGCCGAATATGCAGCAGGAAAGAACATCATGATACAGGTTGCTACCAACGGAACGCTGATAGATGAGACAGCTGCACATAAACTTGCCAGTATAGGTGCCTGTGCACAGGTGAGCCTTGATTCCTCCGAGTCTGCCGTGCATGATGAGTTTCGCCAGCATCCCGGCTCGTGGCAGAAAACAAGGGAGGGAATCGAGCTTCTTGTGGAAGCAGGCGTTCCCGTCACACTTGCAGCCACAGTTACTACAATGAACATCGACAACATCCCTGAGCTCTACGAACTTGGAAAAAATCTTGGAGTTCAAACATTCCGCATCCTGCCTTTTGTTCCATTCGGACGAGGCAAGTATGCTGATGAACTGGAAGTCGCTCCTGCAAGAATGGGAGAACTGACGGAGTTCCTTCATTCTAAGAAAGAGGCAAACGAACTCAATATAGCTCCAATGGAATTCGAGTGCACTTTCAGCCCTCCACCAGAACAGGGGATTGATGCTGAGACAAGAATCGGATGCGATGGTGCCATTGGATACTGCACTGTCACATCAAGCGGAGAAGTCCTCCCATGCAACTACTTTTCAGGAGCAGAGACTGAGAATGTGAAAGAACACGATTTCCAGTGGATATGGGATAACTCCCGTTTCCTGAATTATTTCAGGAGCCTGAAAGCCACGGATGTAAAAGGCAGTTGTCAGGAGTGCGATTGGCTTCCCGTGTGTAGGGGAAGTTGTATTGCAGCTAATTTTGCCCATGGGGATATCTTCCAGTCCAATTGTCATTGCTGGCTGGTGAATTCCGGTGAATGACTTCGAACCATGCAGGCTTAATGCCTGTTAAATTTCAGTTTTCAGATTCAAGAGATTTGAAATAATCTTTTGTTTCTGATATCACTACTTTTCTAAGTGCTGCCAGTGCTATGAGATTTGGAATTGCCATGAGCCCGTTGAAAATATCTGCCAGTATCCATATCGCATCCAGTGTCAGGAAAGCACCGATGAAGACCAAAACTACATAGATCATCCTAAAGGGAAGTATAGCTTTTACTCCGAAAAGGAATTCCGTACACCTTTCTGCATAATAGTTCCATCCCAGGATGGTTGTGAAGGCAAAGAACATCAAACCGATACCAACTACATAACCACCGATGCCCAGAACGCTGGAATAAGCCTGATTGGTCATGTATGCACCGGCAAGTTCGCCTTTCCATGAACCTGTCATTATTAGGACTATGCCAGTCATTGTGCACACGATTATTGTGTCAAAGAATGTGCCGGTCATGGAGATGAGACCCTGTTTTGCCGGACTTTTCACTTTTGCCGCTGCTGCTGCTATTGGTGCACTACCAAGTCCTGATTCATTGGAAAATACACCTCTGGCAATGCCAAATTGCACCGCCATCATGATGGAAGCTCCCAGAAATCCACCTGTTGCTGCTGTCCTGCTAAAAGCTGACTGGATCACAAGAGAGATAACAGCAGGCAGGGAACTGATGTTCAGTGCTATTATTAAAATGGAGCTGAGCACGTAGGCGATCGCCATGAATGGAACTATGAATTCTGCAACTCTGGTGATGCTTTTCACACCTCCTATGGTAACGAGGAATACCAGTAGCGAGATCACTATGGCAGTTTGCAGGGCAGGAAATCCAAAGGTTATCTTTACTGAATCCACAATGGCATTGACCTGTGTGAAGGTTCCAATACCCATGCATCCCACGAATATCCCAAAGACGGCAAAGGCTTTTGAGAGTATACCACTATACGATTTGTCCGCAAGACCGTTTTTGATGTAGTGCATGGGACCGCCGGCTGCCTGTCCGTTCTCATCGAATGTCCGGTACTTCACAGCCAGAGTACATTCTGCATACTTTGTTGCCATTCCAAAGAATGCGGCCATCCACATCCAGAACAGTGCTCCGGGTCCGCCTACTTTTATGGCTGTGGCGACACCCACTATGTTTCCAGTACCTATGGTCGCAGCAAGTGCAAGTGTGAGTGCACCAAAACTGGATACATCCCCCTTTGAGCCTTTTTCTTCGTTATGGTGACCAAATACATATTTTAAAGCAAGTGGCAGGTGCTTTATCTGGATAAAACCAAGACTGAATGTAAAAAAGACACCGGTGCCAACGAGCAATAGCAGTAAAGGCGGACCCCAAATGAAGTCATCCACTACTTTGAGATAAGAGAGCAGTTCAGTTGAGTTCAGTGTAGACAATATGGAGTCCACAAAGCTCATTCAACCAGCCCTGTTTTTTCAAAGCAAAGCGGGATCTCCGACAGATAGTAAATACTGTTGTTCTCAAAAATAAACTGCAATGGGAAGATCATAACACCTTTTTCCACCGCTTGTATCATAGTTTTTGTGAAATCAGGATCGATCTTCCAGTTAGGAGTAAAACACCCTGCATCAGACCTGAGAACCAGAATGATGATCGCTGCATCATTTCCCTCGTCCACAGCACGTATGAGTTCCTCAAGATGACGTTTGCCACGGGTCGTTGGAGCATCCGGAAACATAGCAATGTTATTCTCCGCCAGTGTACAGCCTTTAACCTCAACCCACGTACGCTTTACATTTTCCTTTCCCTTTTCCTCCCCCTCAACTTCATTAGTCTCAAGAAGAAAGTCCAGCCTGCTGTCACCAAATTTCTGCTCAGGAATTATGTTATCAATATCTTTCAACTCATCAATAACCTGATTCTCCAGCACCCACTGAGAAATCTGCCTGTGAAATGCAGAGTTGATAAGTATCCACTCATCCCCGATCCTGCCTGCAATTACATCCCATCCGGTCTTTCTGTTAGGATTACTAGCCTTCCTCAAAAGCAGCCTGTTACCCGGATAGAGTATGTCAATGAGCCTGCCGGGATCATGTACGTGAGCTTTTTCCTGTTTTTTGATACCGCTGTCATCTATTTCCACGATTGCAAGGAAACGGTTTGGTCGCTCTATGAGGATGGCTTCTGTGTCTGTTTGGATTTGGAGGACTTCTGTGCGAGTTTGGGAAGATACTGGAATTTTTGCCGTCATGCCTGTGTTTATGATGTGTTTGTATTCAATAAAGACATTATGTAAAGAGTTGATAAGTGCAAATCAGAATCCCATAGCGTTCAGTTGAGGATATATACGACGTGTAAAAAGTGTACACTTTTTAATTTTTGATTTGAAATAATTTCCAGATACTATTTTAAAGTTTTAGGATTTATAAGAAATATGAGGCTATTCTTGGATTTTCGACAATACTGGGATTATAATGTTTCATAATACCTGTTAGTCTTGTACTAAACAATATCATTTCCCACAGAACTTCTCTAAGGAAGGGATAAATGAATGAAAATAACGGTATGCGAACTCAAAAATGAAATGGACATATTTGAAGACGAATGGCAAAAATTGGTGGACCACGTCAAATCTGAAGAGAGCGAGTTGGTGGTACTGCCTGAAATGCCATTTTATCGCTGGGTTGCTCAAACTAACCAGATTGATGCAAAAGTATGGCGAGAATCAGTTGAAATTCATGACCTTTGGATGTCACGTTTAATAGAATTGGCACCTGCAATAGTTGTGGGTTCCCGACCGGTTATCAGCAAAAGGAAGCATTTGAATGAAGCTTTTGTTTGGGATGAGGTGGCAGGATACAAGGCGGTTCATCATAAATACTATCTACCAGATGAAGAATGGTGTTGGGAAGCTTCTTGGTATGAGCGCGGAGAAAAGGATTTCACCATAATTCAGAGTGAACGAGCACGAATAGGATTTCTCATATGCACAGAGTTGTGGTTCAATTTTCATGCCCGTGAATATGCCAAACAAAATATCGAGTTACTTGTTTGTCCCCGAGCGACAGATATTAGTTCAGTCGACAAATGGATTGCAGGAGGCAGGACTGCGGCGGTGGTGTCAGGAGCCTATTGCTTATCTTCAAACTTCAGTTATGGAGATGGAGATTCTTTTAAATGGGGAGGCAACGGTTGGATTATCGAACCAGAGAATGGAACTGTTTTGGGGACAAACTCACATAAACATCCATTTTTAACTCTCGAACTTGATTTAAGCGCAACATATGCCGCTAAACTTACATATCCTCGCAATGTAATTGATTAAAAAACATTGATTTTTTAAATCAACTTTAGCGTTCTCAACAAATTGATCTCATTGATTTAATCGCTAATGAATGTGTTTATTCAAAATAAACGGTTTATCATCCTTAATATTTGTCTTCATATAATGGAACGTATCTTAGAGAATACCATTCTGACCCACAAAAAAACAAAAAAAATCGTAACTATTCAGCCTACCACAATTAGCCTATTGATACTGATTTAATCAAAACGGAGATGTTTGCTCACTAACAACCTAAGAATCAAAAAAGCAATCAATGGCAACAATCAAAATTAATGATCCTAATAAAATGTAGGTCTCAACTTTTTGTCAAGATTGCTATTGATAGTGTTTTTATCAGGCTGAATAGTTACAAAAAATCAAGCAAAAGCTTTCAGCGCTGAAACTGCAGCTTTCTTCAAAAATCCCTTGCATTCAATATCAAGAGTGCCACTATTAAGTGAAGATGACAACTGACTCGTGGGGTCATCACTGTGAAGTATTGCCTTTATAGTAGTCTCATCGGTTAAAACGGATACTGTGGGGTCGATTCCGCTGCTTGAAGAAACTTTTTGGAACTCTGTGATGACACCATCTTTTGTGACGGCTTTTATCTTCAGGTTGGTGTTATCATTCTGTGCAATATCAAGAAGGATAACATCATTTCCTGCAACCTTTTTGACCACATCGGGGACTTCATCAATGCCGTTATTGTAATACCCGACATACCTCTGCATTTCGCTGTAAAGATCGGGTTTTACAGGTTTTGCATAAGCTCCTTCGATAGATTGTGTATTTGCGGTCTGTGTTTGAGAAGCAGATGAACCGGAATCATAATTCGAGTTTGAACTTGAGCTTGAACCAGACTTGTGGGTTTGTGGTGATGTTGCAGATATTGATTTACCCTCATCTGTGTTTTTGTCTGTCAGAGAGCTTAAGATATCATGTTCATCCAATTCATCCTTTATGACATCCACAACGCCTGCCAGTGACAGGTTTGAAAGCAGTAGAGCGATCAGGATCGTTGCAGCAACTAAGAGAATCTGTTTTCCATCCCGCTTTTTAGTATCCACTCTCATAATTAAGCAGTAGTTATGTCAGGTTTAAAAGGACTATGTCCATGAAATTTGAAAGTATGTACCTGAAATAAAGAAGAACTGGATTCAAAACCTGTGAAAAAAGTGTTCATTCTGTACTACTGTTTAAATTCACTAGGTTTATGTAGTAAAAATTCTATATTGTGAGGCATAACAGACCGAATAGCAATTCAAAAACAGGACTTTCAGCAAGTTGCCAGAATTGTTATCAGGGGGAGTCTAAATGAAAACAGGAGTAAGTAAACAAATTTGTCTGCCATTAGCCATTCTTTTAGCAATCTTGTTAGCAGCCTCACCAGCAATTGCCACTGCATCGATCGATTACATGAACATTGATGTTGATATCAACAACGGATACGCAGTAACTACCGTAGAGCAAAAAATCACAAGCAACGAAGATGAATCAGCCTATGACGATTTCAGTATATTCAAATCAGAAGAGGCATTCATATCAGGTTTTACCCTGATGATCGATGGTGAGGAATACAACTCCGAGGTGCTTCCAAAAGGACAGGCTGCAGAAGAATTCGAGGAAGCCGTGTCTGAAGGAAAATCAGCAGGACTACTGACAGATGCAGGCAAGGACAGGTTCAGCTACGCATTGAACTTTGAACCTCATCAGAGTATTATCGTCAGGCTGACCTACGAGCAGGCGTTGAAAAAGACCCTTGGGGAATATGAATACACTCAGCCGCTTCGAAGTTACCACAATGTGGACAACCTATCCTTAAATGTGGACATCAATTCTGTGAACAAAATACTCAGTCTGGAAACTTCCGGATTTGACGGAGCTAATGTAGAATATATCTCATCCACCAACGGACAAGTAACATATAATTCAGACTCCATGCCTAATTCAGATCTTAATATCATTTTCACTACCAATGACCCAGAACTAAACGGAGATATGCTATTTTACGAGACAGCCGGTCAGGGTTATATGATGCACATATTCTCCCCAACTGAAGAAGACCTGGGTACAACAGCACTTAGCAAGGACATCATCTTTGTGATTGACAAATCCGGCTCCATGGAAGGAGAAAAGATGAACCAGGTCAAGAGTGTGTTTTCGGATATCATCTATGGTCTGCCATCCAACGACCGCTACAATGTGATCTTCTTTGACAGTGAAGTGCACACTTATTCGGAACAACTGATGGAGGCTAATGCAAGTTCCAGAAAAGATTCCATCGAATTCGTGGACAGCTTAAGAGCCGATGGTGGCACAAATATCAATGATGCACTGGTGACTGCACTTGGAATGTTCAGTACTAAAAGCGAGAATGTCCCGATCATTGTATTTCTCACCGATGGCGAACCAACTTCCGGTGTTACTTCCACGTATGTTATCCGTGAGAATGTCATGGAAGCTAACAAGGCAGAAGTTTCCACATTCACCATTGCTTTTGGGATCGAACGTGAGGAGTATTATGAGTACCTGAGGGTGCTGAGTTTGGAGAACAACGGCAAAGCAGAGCGTTTCACCTCCACCAATAGTGCAGAAGAAAGTATCAGCGATTTCTACGCAACCATATCCACCCCGTTAATAACAGATATAGAATTTAGTTACAACGCAAAGGTGTCGGATATTGTGAACACTGTAGAAAGCAGCCTGTTTGCAGGATCAGACGCAATTGTACTGGGTAAATACAATACAGGAACCAATACTATAAACTCAGAGATACAGGCGACCAGCCGCTCAGGAACCCAGAAATTCAACAACCAGTTCACAGTAATTTCAAAATCGGAAAATTCCTTCATTCCAAGATTATGGGCTTACGAAACTATCAACGATCTGCTTGACAGGATCAAGGTGGAAGGCGAAACAGACGAACTTGTTGCATCAGTCACCGACCTCTCACTGGAATTCGAATTTGTGACTCCATACACCTCGCTCTTTGTAGAGATACCTGAAATCGAGGAAACTGATTCTGTAAACAGTCCACCTCCCGGCGATATGTATGCAGACGAGGAAATGGTTGTGGATGATTCCGAGGGTGGAGATGAAGTAATGGAAGAAATGCCTGTGGAAGAGGAGATGATTGAAGCAGAAATAGGTGAAGACCAAGATATGCCCATTGAAGAAGCTGAAGCAGAATCACCCGGATTTGAGACATTGTATGCTGTTGTGGGAGTTGTGGGAGTGATGTTGTTGTTAAAAAGACGTGAGTGAAATTTTTGTGTTAGATGGAGAGGTTCAGGTTGAACCTCTCTAAATGATAAAGAGATATATACGACATGAAAAAAGTGTATGCTAGTTTTATTAAAACATTAATTCTAGACTAATATTATATAGTTGCCTAACACACCTTTGTATTTATTCTATATCAGTAATAATGTTTAGTATTTTAGATTCAAAAATTTATTGTATCTTAAAATATATATTATCTATGCATAGCATCTTTGCACATTATTTATGGGTTATTGTAAAGGGGGAGTAGGAATGCCAGATAATATAGGTTTTGTCGTAGTGTATCAAATGCCAGAGGATACAGAAGAATTTGATAAGCGATATCAGGAACATTTAAGTTTGTTTAATAAGTATTTTGGAAATATTGTGGATAATAGTAAAATTTTAAAGTTAGATGACGGGGTGTTTTATCAATTTAGTATAGTAGAATTCAAATCGGGTACAGACTTCGACACCGTGATGAATTCTTCTGAAATGAAAAACGTGATTGATGATGTACTAAAATTCGTTCCAGAAGATAAAGTGAAACTCTTGCCAATAACACAAACTCTCCCTTGTTAACAATAGTGAGCAAGACTTAGAGTGTATTTTTTAATATAGTTTTTAAATGAAATTCGTTAAAACAATATTCACAGCTCACTTACCAACACAGAATCCTTCAAACAGTACTCAAAGAGCTCTTTTCCCCATTTGAGTGAATCTTTGGTAGAACATAGAATATGTTTGTTGTCAAACTCACCGTTTTTCGTCTGTAAACTTGCAAGTATGTGGTGATTATCAAATGTAAAGAACGAGAACTCCATTTTTTTGGTGTAAACATAAAAATTGAAATACTCATTTTCAATGAATTTCTTAAAATCTACAGAGTGATGTAGTTTTATCTTTTCGAGTAACTCTTTTGAGACAATCATAAAAAAATCGTAACTATTCAGCCTGATAAAAACGCTATCAATAACAATCTTGACAAAAAGTTGAAACGTAAATTTCATTAGGATCATTTATTTTGATTGTTGCTATTGATTGCTTTTTTGATTGTTAGATTGTTAGTGAGCAGACATCTCTATTTCGATGAAATCAGTACCAATAGGCAAATCGTGCCAGGCTGAATAGTTACAAAAAATCTATCTTTTTTTCAATCGATCCAGAGATTATTTTATGATAATCTGGATATAGAAGTGCGGTAACCACATAGACAGACTTTGTCGGACTGGAATTGTCATTAAACTTTTCATGAACAGTATACATGTCTGCCAGGGAAGGATTAATTATCTCATGATTTCTCATCTTACTTATCCTTTTGAGCAGATGAGGCGGAATAAAGTCAACGTTGTGATTTCCCCAGTAGACAATGTCTTTATCGAAAACCTCAATTGTCCCTAATAATGGAACCATTTCGTCAACTACCAGCTTTCCGATGTTTGTCAATTCATAAGTATCATCGTAATGAAAAACGAGGTGCTGTTCTTCCAGAATTTTTGTCTGCGGAAGTAAAGCCTGTCTGGTTGTTTTTAAAGACTTAAGAAGTATCTCCATTTTCTGGGGCTCATTTTGTAACAATAGGAGCACATTCTTTCTTTTATCGGACTTAAAAACGATATCAAGTAAACTTTTTTTATGTGCACTAAATCCTGTTCAAAATGTGTGTGTTTTTAGAACTATGTGAAGCTAGAATGTTAATATTAAGTTGTTATGCATAAAGTTTTGCCTCTACTTCTCTAATTTTCCACTATTCACCGACGAGAATAGTCAAAATGGTTGACCAGCCTTAGCATTATTTTCTATATAATGCAAATTTACACAAAGTCCAATAACATTTTTAAAAAAAACAAAATATACCCCGTTTTTTATTCTGATTAAAAAAGGGCGGGTTCTCTAACTTTAATTTACATCATAGAGTAAAATGATGAGGGAGGGGGAAGTCGTTACCATGGAGGCTCCCGTAAATAAAAAAAAAGGGTGAGGGGGTTTGGGGGAGAGGGGAAAAGCTTATGGTTATTTCAAGATTGTGTTTATTGTTAAAATGAGGAATTCTACAGAGTCCAAAGTACATTTTGAGGTTCATTCAACCATCTCAACAACAATAATTAAATATTCTAACAATCAAAGAAAGAGGGTGATACATATGGATTGTTTATTCTGTAAGATCGTTGCTGGCGAGATTCCTTCGAATAAGGTTTATGAAGATGAATTTGTTTATGCTTTCCTGGATATATTTCCCAGTTCTGAAGGCCATACAATTGTTCTTCCGAAACAGCACTTTGATAGGTTCACGGACATGGAGGAGAAAGATGCAGCTTCGTTGTTCACTTCGGTGAACAAGGTTGCAAAGACCGTAGAAAGAACGCTTGGACTGGAAGGAATGAACATAGGCATCAACAACGGGGAGATTGCAGGACAAACTGTACCACATGTGCATGTTCATATAATACCCAGACGTGCAGGAGATAGCGAAGGAAACATGCATACCATTGTAGAGTTGCATCCTTCAACAGATAACATTGCAGAACTGGCTGAAACAATAAGCAGGTCATTCGATTAATATAACCGTTCTACCTATTACATTAGTATCTATCAAAGCTATCACATTTATTGCATTTATTACGATCAACTACAGGAGTATAAAATATGGCAGACGATGAACAGAAAGTACTTGATGCACTTAAAGATGCAGCAAAACCACTCAGACCTGGTGACATTGCAGAAGCAACCGGTCTTGAAAGCAAAGAGGTCAGCAAAATACTCAAGAAACTCAAGAGCACAGATGCGGTCTGTACTCCTAAAAGATGCTTCTATGCACATGCTGACTACGAAAAACCAAGTGAATAAAACCTTTTTACTCTTTTTATTCTATTTTTTACATTGATTTATTCCACTTTTATTTTTCAACCATCATCCCTGGCTTAATATGGTTATTTCAATAGCCAAGTAATGTTGAAAAAACTCTTACACCGGGAACACTTGATAAATATATCAGTACCATTGGTACATTCTACAAATCGTTTTACATTGAGATCCCAAAATTACCAAGGTCAAAAAATAAGGTGATACCCCTTAAAGAAAATACGAAGAAGATTAAGATGGAAGATATTCAGCAGGCGCTATTTCAAAGCTTATAGTAGGATTTATGAAAATGCAGGCATGAGTACGACGAAGGGCTCATTCAACACCTTCCGAAGCCACAATTTGCGTAAATTCTTCAAAATATCGGCATCTTCTTAGGTCTATCAAATGTTTTTTAGTGGAGCGACTGAGTCCATTATCCGGTGTATGTGGAATTCTGGGTCATCAGTTTTGCAACTACCTTTAGCTAGGTTGGCTCTAAGCTTTTTACACCATATTTTGTGGATACTGAATATTTATTGTACCGTAAGCCGGAGATTATGCTTCCTTACAAAGTCTTTTTAGATTAGTCGGTTGGGCTGAAACATCCAGTTTCATAGACGGACCTGAGAGAATCTTCTTCTTGTCCCAGTCGATCTCCCATCCATGTTCTTCTTCAAGCATCTTAAGAAGTTCTCCACGCTTTGCAAGAGGCAGGTCTGTTTCGGTCCTGACAAAAGTATGCCAGTCATCAGGCATTATTCCAAGATACTTCTGGCTGAGTTCAATATAATGAGTGAGTTTGATCATCCTACCCATATTATTATCACTCGGACGTATGCAGCTCTTGGCAAGCATTGGCATTAGCTCTTCAATAGTCTCCACCGTTGTCAGCAGGTATTCAGGCGCAGGCGGTATTGGCATCACTTCACCATTACGTGCATCGTATACTTTCCATTTGTCCGTATCATATGGTTTACCGATTATTGCCCTGCGGAATTTCGAGCCGTGTGGTCCGACAACTACGGGAATTCCAAGCCTGTTACATCCGGAACCGATAGATATGGCCTTCTGGGAGTATGCTCCCCATGCGACACCAACAGCACCGATACGATTTGTGATGTAGTCGGCGATCTCTTCGTAGTTACCGGATACCTGCCTCTGGGCAAAGATAGCGGCAACCTTGATGGTTGTTCCTGTGATGTGTGAGTTGGAGACGCATGAACCTACATTGATCAGGTTACCTGCAAGGAACTTTGCCGGATACTTCTCATAAAGTGTTTCTCCATCTTCATTCTTGTACATTCCAAGGTCCATTGCAGAGCATCCGGACATTACGACTATGTAATTCCTCTTGAGCATTTCATCTGCAACTGTGTACAGGTCTTTTGTACCGTCAGGATAATTGGAACATCCTACCATTGCAATTATTCCTGGTGTTGTTCCAAGTACGAGGTTTACACCCTCTTCACGGATCTCTGGGTCACTGATCTGTCCTCTTCCAACCCTTACTTTTCCGATCTCTGCCCGTATGATCTTCTGTGCCGCCTTCTCGATCACATTCAGTACAGGAATATCTTTTGGGCATGAATTGTCGCATCTGCCACACCCTATACATTTGTCACGGAGTAGCTCAAATGGTTCCAGATCTCCACCTTCTGCAGCAGTCATTGCATCGCTGATCGGCAGATTAGTCGGACACGCAAGCTCACATGCCAGGCAGTGGACACATCTTGACGTAAGTTCTTTGAACTCGTCTTCGGTTGGGAGGCCCCTTATGCCCTTTTCGTCGCGTATGGTCGCCATCTTTTGCACAAGACGTGGTGCCAGCTCTCCAAGCTTATCAAAGTCAAGCATGAGCGCACCCGGCTCCTTTCCACTGGCCAGATCATTAAGGACTTCATCTACACTGTCATCTGACCTGTCCGGAAGGCCATACATTATTTTTGCATTGGTGGTGATCACAGGAATCATGAGCTTCTGTGCCTCTCTGAGGACATCGGCACGCACACACTGCTCATCAACAACAACGACATCCGGAACACCTGAACGTATCATCTTCAGCTGTTTGGCAAGGGTACTGACTATCTTTGCTTTTGGGGCTTTCCCGCCCTCTGTCTTATAGCGGGTCATGTCAAGGGCGGTACAGCACAGTCCACCAAGTTCTATCTTATCAAGAATATCATGATCTTCCATGTAATCAATTATATTGGAAACACCCGCCATATTGTGCCCTATAACTATCAGGACAGGTTTTGTGGAATCGATAGTTCCCATCCCTATCTCTGCAAGAGGTGTTTCAGGCTCTCCCTTTGGGAATCCCAGACATGAGATCTGTGCGATATCAGATACTTCCATTCCCACATGGTCGAGCATCCCGGCGTGTAGGGCTTTTGACTCGAAATCGATAGCTTCACCTTCCTGGCCCATATGGATTGTTGCTATAAGCTGAGTTAGCTGTTCTTCTACATACACCAGCACCGCTTCAAGATCACCGATTGTTTCTGGTTTGTATCCTGTGACAGTCTGGGTGTTAGGTGCTTTGATGTTAGATAGCCCCACATCAATGGGATAATCCCTGCCGAATTTTTCAATCAAATAATGAAGAAGGTGACGTCCGTGTGCAGAGTGGGCCGCGGCTCCTACTATCGTACTAAACAGGAACTCCCGCGCGGTCTGACCTTCCAGATTGATGCCACAAGCTCCTTCTTTATTACCAGTCAGATCACATGTACCGAATGTACAGTAGCTGCATTGGTCGGAGGTCGGTGTATACACAGGTTCGTACCGATCAAGCAGTTTAAAATCCCAGGCTCTCAATGCTGCTATTCCGGGTTTTGGTGTTGGTCCACCCTCTCCTTTATCTTCAATCTCCTTTTCGATAGCTCCTACAATGTTACTAACATTGATCTGAACGTTTTCCAAGTCTTCGATGGAAATCTTACCTGAAGTTAGCTTACTCATTATTCCTTACCCCTTATTCTCCCAGTGGTTTATTGGTTAGGCCAAAAATCAGTGTTATGAAATATTAAAAACGTATCAATAGCTGTTTATGTCTAGGTCATTTGCACTACTATGAAGACCTCATATATAACCAAACAGTCATCGCATATAACATTACTGCTGTTTATAATGATTATTCATGTAGTATGCTTTTACCTATATACTACAGGACATGATTACGATATACAAGTCATAATTCATCCTCCTGCTCAATTACAATTCAACAACATTATGCCAGAGGTCGTGGATGTTGCAGTATGAAAAGGTAAAACGATGATTCACTTGATTTGATACTTACTAAAAAAGAATTTGATATATTCAGGAACATTTATGGAAGACTACTGCTCAATAATAATTCAACGTCTGCATTTGAGTCAGCCTATGAAATGCTGAACTCTTATCTAATAATCAGCCCGGAGTTCCATGATACTCATGAAAATGTAAGTTTCAAACAATTAAAAATGATGTAAAGAAAAAATGGAAATTTATTAGTAACTATTCAGCCTACCACAATTAGCCTATTGATACTGATTTAATCAAAACGGAGATGTTTGCTCACTAACAACCTAAGAATCAAAAAAGCAATCAATGGCAACAATCAAAATTAATGATCCTAATAAAATGTAGGTCTCAACTTTTTGTCAAGATTGCTATTGATAGTGTTTTTATCAGGCTGAATAGTTACATTTATTATTCCATATTTATAACTTTATGTTTAGGTTTACCCATACCTGTTATAGTAAACTTTACTCTCAATGTACCTGTCCGCAGGAGCTACTTCCTGAGCTGGATGACCAATAACAACCAGTCCCAGAGGAATTACTTTTTCTGGTAGTGCGAAAGCTTTTCTGAAACCTTCTACACGATCTTCCATTGGATAGGAACCTGTCCAGACAGCACCAAGTCCCAGTGCATGAGCAGCAAGCAAAATGTTCTGTATGGCTGCCGAACAATCCTGTACCCAGAATCCAGGAGCCTTTTCCTGACTCGTGTCCCCACATACAAGGATTGCAAGGGGAGCCCCACGGCACATAGCTGCGTAGGGACTATATTCAGGGATCTCATCGAGCAGTTTTCTGTCATCTATCACCACAAATGCCCAGGCCTGTTCGTTAATTGCTGAAGGCGCATTCATAGCGGCAGACAGCAATTTCTTTACCATTTCATCAGATACAGGTTCTTCTGTGTACTTCCTGATACTTCTACGTGTGTGAATAGCTTCTAAAACTTCCATGTTAAATCCCATTCCAATTAAAATATAACAAAAAAGGGCTTTGGTAATTAAACATCGTTATATAATATGATGGCCTCTTTTTATATATGAATTGTCCAAAGTGTAAGAGTTCCAGTCATAAGAAGAACGGTAGGATTGATGGTCGACAACGCTACAAATGCCATGATTGTGGATACAACTATTCAGTAGATATAAAATCCACCGCTAGCCCCGTATCTGTTAAGCGACAGGCTTTACAACTCTATCTGGAGGGGTTGGGATTTCGTTCAATTGGACGTTTTTTGGGCGTTAGTCATGTTTCTGTTCAAAAATGGATTCGAAAATTTGGTAGTGAATTAGAGGATCTAAAAAGTGAAAATGAGATTTCTGTTGTGGAATTGGACGAGATGCATACTTATATTGGGAATAAAAAAACTACTGCTGGATATGGATTGCTGTTGATAGATATGGGAAGAAATTCATCGATTGCTCTTTTGGCAGCAGAGGAACAAAAACAGGACAAAAACTCTGGAAAAAGTTAAAGACAAAAGAGGTTGGGGAAGTAATGACGGATTATTGGAGGGCATATGCCAAGTTAGTCCCCAGAAACATCCATACTCGATCAAAAGCAGAAACATATACTGTTGAAGGATACAACAGCATATTTAGGCATTTCCTGGCAAGACTAAGGAGAAAGTCAAAGTGTTATACTAAAAGTCTTGAAATGCTAAAAATCTCCGTTTTGCTCTTGATGAAATATAGGAATAAAGAACTAGCTATGTTTAATTAACAATGCCCAAAAAAGAATTTGATGTAAAACTACTTAAAGTTTCACTCAAAAACTTTGATTCAAGTGCTCTTTGCCAGTGGGACAATGAATATATGGATCAGCAATGTGTTCTGAAAATATTTTCAGATTGCTAATACAATTTCGGAGTGAAAAATGAAGATAATATTTCAATAGCATCAGATGAGACTATATCCCAATTTTGAAATTTCCAGAATCATAAGAATAAGTGCAAAATTTCCCATAAACAATGGAATTATCATTTTTTTGAATGGAAACCCCACTATTGCAAGTGCTATTGCAATTATATCACTTGGAAGAGGAGATAATGAGTAAAAGAATATGAGCAGCATGATTATCCTGTCATCTAACTTTTTCATGCGCTTTGTCAGGTGGGAAACGTAAACCTCAGACTTACCCTTAATGCATTTTTTACACTTTATACCCAGATAATAGAACAACATATCTCCAAAAGTAAGACCTGCACTTGCAACTAAAGAGAACCACAAAGAATTAACTCCACCAAAAGAAATCGCGATAAGTGCCGTGTAAAATGTGGTAGAGGTAAATGTGGAAACACCACCTATCAGAGACATTAGGAAGATAAAAATGTAAACATTACGAACTCCCAGTCTTTCAACGATTTCCACGGGAGGATAATAAAAAAGAAGGTAACTATTCAGCCTGATAAAAACGCTATCAATAACAATCTTGACAAAAAGTTGAAACGTAAATTTCATTAGGATCATTTATTTTGATTGTTGCTATTGATTGCTTTTTTGATTGTTAGATTGTTAGTGAGCAGACATCTCTATTTCGATGAAATCAGTACCAATAGGCAAATCGTGCCAGGCTGAATAGTTACAAAAGAAGAATCGACCATAAGACTACGAATAGGATAATTGACCCAATGATCTTAATATTTCTTTTATCATTAGAACTAGAGCATTTTCCCATTTCACAATCGTTTCTTTTTGCTGGGAACATTTTTTTACTTTTTATCGTCATTTGACCTCGTAATAAATTGAACAGCTACTGGTAAATAAATCATGTCGTTGCCGAAGTGTCCTTGAAGCCCAGGAAGTCTCAATTTGCATACCTATCATATGATCAGAAAAGATCTGAGAAAAACACAAAGTTAAAAAATAGAGAACAAATGAATACCGGAGTATTATTAAAAGTCATTCAGATCCTTAAAATCCAGTGTTGCAAAATAGTCATCAATTGTTTCAGCTCTTCTGATTTGCATGAAACTGCCGTCTTCATTCAACAGTATCTCAGCAGATCTTAGTTTGCCGTTATAGTTGAAGCCCATTGCATGACCATGAGCCCCGGTATCGTGAATCACAATAATGTCACCCCTCTCAACTTCCGGAAGTAGCCTGTCAATAGCGAACTTGTCATTGTTCTCACAAAGAGAACCGGTAACATCGTATAGATGAGTCAACTCTTCATTTTCTTTACCAAGCACAGTTATGTGATGGTAGGCTTCGTACATACCCGGACGCATCAAATTAGCCATACTGGCATCCGTACCTACATAATCCTTATAGATTTGCTTAAGGTGCCTTACAGTAGTCACAAGATATCCGTAAGGTCCGGTTATCACTCTTCCGCATTCAAGATATATCTTAAGCGGATGCAGCCCATTAGCTCTGATATTTTCATCATATGCATCCCTGACCCCTGTTGCTATCTTTTCATAGGGTACAGGTTCCTGTTCCGGCCTGTATGGAATACCGATGCCACCACCAAGATTCACAAACTCAAAACGTATGTCAAGCTCATTTGAAAGCTCAGCGACCAGCTCGAATAGTATTCTGGCAGTTTCAACAAAGTATTCAGGCTCAAGTTCATTGGATGCAACCATTGTATGAAGTCCGAACCTTTTGACACCCTTTTCCTTCATTATTTTGTAGCCTTCAAATAATTGCTCTCGTGTAAAACCATACTTTGCTTCCTCAGGATTGCCAATAATAGTATTTCCCTTCTTAAGAGAACCAGGATTATACCGACAACATACAAGCTCAGGCAGACCTGCAACTTCTTCAAGGTACTCAATATGACTGATATCATCAAGATTTATAATAGCACCAAGTTTTTTTGCCTTGACAAATTCTTCAGCAGGAGTATCATTGGAACTGAACATTATATTTTCACCGGTAATGCCCGTTTTTTCTGCCAGCAGGAGTTCCGCCATGGAACTACAGTCAGCTCCAAAGCCTTCCTTTTTAAGGATTTTCATGATATAAGGATTCGGTAAGGCTTTCACTGCAAAATATTCCCTGAAACCGTTGACTATGCTAAAAGCTTCCTTCATTTTTCTTGCATTATCAATTATTCCCTTCTCATCATATATATGGAAAGGAGTAGGATACTTTTCAATTACCTCTGTAATCTTTTCCTTTGTGAATGGAACTTGTTTTGACACCATTGGTCTCCCTCTTTAATTGTCTGGTTCCTTAAAACTCGGTCCACAAATAAATAGTTGATTGGAAAAGTATCAAAATGGTATTACATTCCTGTCTTTTTTAGAACGCAGAATATTTATATGACTTGTTCGCATATAATAAAACAATTAGGGGTTATATGGTTTCGGACCGATTCGAAAAGGACAGTTTACGAATACCTGAGATTGTAGAAAAGAGGATATAGGAATGAATGACAAGGATCATTACGCCAGTGATGACGACTCGCATGATAAGATCACAAGTATTGATGAACTGATAGAGCACATAATGAAATTGTTCTCCGCCAGTCTCAATGAAAATAATACTAAGCCTGTGATACATGGTTTTACAATAATCAACCAGCCAGGGAAAAAACCAACAATATTTGGCTTTAAGGGTCAAACCGGGGCTGAACCTTTCGACTACGAAGATGAAGATGAGAGCGAAGGGGATTTCTACATATTCAACCAGGAACCTTTCATAGATATCTTTGAAGCAGAAAATAAAGTATTCCTGCTGGCAGACCTCGGGGTTGAAGAAGATTGTGTGGAATATCACGCTTATGAATCGCATGTGGAAATAACTGTAATTACCAGCGGTACAGGTTATTCCAGAGTCATAGACCTTCCCTGCAATGTAGATCCGGCAAGCATGGCAGTATGCTACAAGAACGGTGTACTCGAACTTGCGTTTGAAAATGCTGCTGCTACAGAATAAGCGGCATTTTTTATATTCTGGTCTTTTAATTCTTTTTTAATTCGATCCTACCATTTTGAATGCTTCTATTCTATTCCCGATTATTTTTCACTTAGCTTCGGCGTTGAACACTTCCGAAGACATACTGAAACATACCTGACAGTCAAATACTTAAACACTAATGTCAGATTAGACAGAAAATCAGGAATAATCATCATGATAAAGATTGTAAGATCAAACGAAAGACATCTAGTGGATACAGAATCATCACGAAGTTACTGGCTATTTTCCTATTCAGATTATCTGGATATGAAAAATACACATTTTGGCGACCTTAAGGTTTTTAACGATGACATTTTGCTTGCAGGAAAAACATTCAAGCCAGAATCCGTTAACAACAAGGAAATAATCACGATAGTTCTTAAAGGAGAATTGACCCATGAGGACAGCACAGGAGCAAAAGATGTCTTGAAAGCAGGTGATGTGCAGGTAATGTCTGCTGGCGAAGGCATATCTTTTTCAGGAATGAATCTCACAGACGGAGACACACGCCTTTGCAGGATGTGGATAAATCCATTAAGACAGAACATGGCACCTGCAACGAATAAAAAGAACTTTGATGTGGTCGCACGGAAGAACGAGCTCATTCATGTCGCTGGACAGGGGTACTCTGGTGCTCTCAAAATACGTGCCAATGTAACTGTATCCATTACAAAGCTGGAAAAAGGAGAAATGTTCGATCTTCTGACTGATATTGCCAGATATGTTTTTATTTATGTAATTGAAGGAAAGCTTGATGTCTGCGGGGAAAAACTTGAAACTCATGATCAGGCTCGTATCAACCAGAATGAGCCATTAGTTATCAAAGCGGAAGAAGATGCCTTTTTCATTCTTGTGGATGCAACTGGCAAGTACTGAAAAAAGGAAAATATATGGGTGATCTTGCCAAACTTCCGAATATCGGCAAAAAGCTCGAAGAACAGCTTGAACAGGTTGGAGTGAAAACTCCGGCCAAACTCAAAGAACTTGGAAGCAGGAAAGCATTTGAGAGAATAATGATAGTCGATGAGAATTCATGCAAAAACAAGCTCTACGCACTTGAAGGAGCTATTCGGGGAGTATGCAACCATCATCTGCCAGAAGATGAGAAAAAAGCCCTGAAAGAGCATTACCTTTCCTTGAAATGATCAGAGAGATAATTGAAAACATCTCCAAGCTCATCGTACTTAAGATATGCATATCCATCCAGAGGCGTTTCCATATTATTGACGATCACAAGTTTGCCCCCGGCTTTCAATGAACACAATGGAAGACTGGCCGCTGGCTGGACTACAAGTGATGAACCAATGACCACAAAAAGGTCGGCATTGGAACTTGCATCAATAGCTCTTGTAAATATATCCTGGTCAAGCATTTCCCCGAAAAATGTGATATCCGGCTTGATCAGACCCGCACATTCACTACAATATGGAACTTCATTGTTTTTTAATTGCTCACAGACTTCATCATAAGAATAATTCCTGTTGCATGCAAGACACCTGTGATTTGCAGGTGAACCATGAACTTCTAAAACATTAATGGAACCTGCTTTCTGGTGAAGCAGATCAATATTCTGAGTAATAACAGCCTGAACGTGTCCTTCTTTTTCCAGAGAAGCCAAAGTATCATGAATTATGTTTGGCTCTTTAGTATCAAGATTGTAGATAAAATCCTTTGCATGTGTGTAAAAATAAACAGGGTCATCCCGGAAATATTCAAGGTCGAATACCTTATTTGCATCATATTTTGCGTACAGACCATTACTACCCCTGAAGTCTGGAATCCCTGAAAAGGTTGAAATACCAGCTCCACTCAAAAAAACACAGTTCTTTGAGGTTTCCAGAAGTTCAGCCAATCTATGCATGATTATATTTTACACTTCAGGATTATATATCCTTTTTCTTTTAAGTGAAAAGGCGCGATGTTGCACAATTCAGAATAAAAAGATAACGGTAGAAGTTCAGTAAAATATAGAGGATTTCGATAAACTACCATCAATACCCATACAATTTAATAAAATATAAATAATAGCAAAGCAAATTTACTATTATGGATTCTTTTACTGATTTTGCCTTAAATGAAGAATATAAGCGTCTCCAATCTGTCGGAGATAAGCTTGCTGAAATTGAATATTTAGTAGATTGGAAGCCTTTTCGCCCTATTCTGGAGTCAATGTACATAAACAGAACAGCTTCAGGCGGACGGCCTGAAGCTGATGTTATTGTAATGTTCAAGATGCTTGTTCTGCAACAATGGCATGGTCTTTCTGATGCTGAGCTTGAAAAGCAGTGTATTGACAGGATATCCTTTAGGAAATTCCTGGGATTTCCTGAATATGTACCAGACAGTACAACTGTCTGGTCATTCAGGAAGAGAATTATCGACAATGGTAAAGAAAAAGCGGTGTGGGATGAAATGCAGAATCAGCTTGATGCTCTTGGTTTGAAGATTAAAAAAGGAATGATCCAGGATGCAACTTTTATTCACTCAGATCCAGGACATGCAAAAGCAGATGTACTCAGAGGAAAAGATGCGAAAACAAGAAGAAGCAAAGATGGAACCTGGACTAAGAAAAATGGTAAATCTCACTTTGGATACAAACTTCATACAATTATTGATAAGGATTATGAACTAATCAGAAGATTTGAGACAACAACTGCATCACTTCACGATTCACAGGTTGATCTGTCTGAAAAGGGTGAAGTGGTGTATAGAGATAAAGGATATTTTGGAGCAATAGCAAAAGGTTTTGCAGCAACAATGCAACGAGCTGTAAGAGGACATCCTTTAGGAATAATGGATATCCTCAGAAATGAAAGAATAAGTGTGAAAAGAGTCCCTTGCGAAAGAGTGTATGCAGTGACAAAAGAAATATTTAAAACCAGAAAGGTTCTTGTTACAACTGTAGAAAGAGTGAATGCAAAAATGTTGATGACAGCTTTTTGTTTTAATCTGCATCAATTGAGGACACTAAAAACCAAAGGAGTAATTTAGGATAGCGGGAGCTATACTAAAAATAAGGATTAATGAAGAGAAATAAACAAAATGATAAAAAATGAGAGGATATAATTGAGTTTGAATACTTTAATGATCTAAAATGAGGGAATATCGAAATCCTCTATAAAAATTGACTTTGTTGAATACAAATAATTTATAATGATTAAATGAGAACAAAATTATATGATTCCCAATTGAGTAATCTTATATACTAGAAGAAAAAGAATTTTATAAAATAATTAGAATGTCGGAGCTGCATTTGTATTTAAGTATTTGATGATTGTGATAAAATGAACAACAAAGTTCAAAAGAAAATATTGTTAGTGTCTTTTTTTATATTAATATTAATTGGCATAGTGTTGTTTCATATAAACACACTTGAATCAGAAGACAAAATTGCATGGTTCGCCTTCCTTTCACTACTGATTAGTTCTATGATAGTTCACAGCATGAAAGTAACAGGGCTAGAACGGAAGCTTGAAATTGAGATAAAAAAAAATAAAGACTCTTATGGAATACTTCTAACCAAATACGGAATTGAAAACACGTTATTGCAAATTACTTCCATGCTTACTTTTTCAGAGAAACTCGATGAGAAGATAGAAGAATCACTGTCAATGCTTGGAGAATTATGTAATGCAGACCGTGCCTACATATTTAAACAACAGCTAAACTCTGAACTAATTAGTAACACACACGAATGGTGCGCCAGCGGAGTAAAGCCTCAGAAAGATATACTTCAGGAACTTCCAATATCAATATACTCATGGTGGATGGCTAAGCTCAGCAATGGTGAAGCGATCCACATCAGGGACTTGAATGAACTTCCTCCTGAAGCAAAAGCTGAAAAAGCACTTCTCGAAGAACAGGACATTAAATCACTTATTGTTTTACCTTTCAAAATAGAAGGTGAACTTGCAGGTTTTATTGGTTTTGATAATGTAAAAGAAACCGGAGAATGGGACGAAAAAGATATTGAAACCCTTAAAACTTTCACAAATATACTGGGAATGGCCTTCCGAAAAAGAGCCATATCCAAAGATCTTGATATGGAAAGAAAACAATTGCTTTCGGTTTTTGATAGTATCGAAAATCCAATCTATGTTTCTGACCCATACACTCACGAAATACTTTATGTCAATAAATACCTGAATGAAATATTGGATAAGAATCCTATTGGAAAGAAATGCTATAAAGAACTCCAGAGACTTGAAGAGCCATGTAATTTCTGCACAAACCCGATAATACTCGAAAATAAGAACAAGTCACATCAATGGGAATATTATAACCCCATTACGTGCAGAGATTACATAATTTCTGACAGAATCATTAAATGGCCGGATGGACGTGATGTCCGCTTGGAATTAACTCACGACATCACAAAAATAAAGGATGCTGAAAGAGCTCTAAAAGAAAATGAAGATAATTTTAAGAAAATAATTGATAATTCTCCTTTGCCAATAGCTATAATGGATTCAAATGAATATTTTGAATACGCAAATAAAAGACTGACAGAAATACTGGGATACACAATAGAAGACATACCTACCATGAATAAGTGGTGGGAAACTGTTTATCCAGATAGTGAATACCGGAAAACTGTTCGTAATAATTGGGAGATGATTTCCAAAAAGCAGGAAACAGGCATGAGTGGCGAATGGATTGTATCTTGCAAAGATGGAACAGAAAGACAGATTGCATTCTATTTTACAAAAACAAATAATAATGCTATTTTTATCCTCAATGACCTGACCAACTTGAAAAGAACTGAAGAAGCCTTATTGCTCGACGAATCGTGCCTTGAAACTTTACATGAACTAAGCCTGATGAACATCTCCTCGATTGACGAGATAAAATCTTTTGCACTTGAGGAAGGAATTAAACTAACACAAAGCAAGATGGGTATGGTTGTACTTTTTGATGGAGAGAATGAAAAATATACTACAGATACATACCCTGAAGATATATTGTTCCTGAATAATATCAACAAGGAAATATTCGTTTCTTTACTTGAAAGTACGGGTTTCTTGCCAATGTTGCTTGAAGTGAAAAAACCAGTGATACTAAACCGGTCCTCACATGACATTAATTCACCGGAATTTACATTATGCAGAAAGCTTTCAATTGAGTCTTACCTTACCGTGCCAATACTTAATGAAAATGAAGTTGTGGGATTTGCAGCTGTTGCAAACAAGGAAGGAGAATACACCGCTTCAGATCTCAGGCAGTTTGTCCTTATTACTCAGATGATGGGCAGAATGATATTACTCAAAAGATCAGAAGATGAACTTAAAACATACAATCAGAAGCTAAGGGATATAAATTCTAAACTTAGCAAGGCAAATGATGAACTACATTCCCTCGATGAACTAAAGAGCAATTTCCTTTCGACTATAAGCCATGAACTTAAGACACCACTCATTTCCATAATGGGATTCAGTGAGCTGGTTGGAGATGAAAGCCTGGGTTCACTTAATAAAGAACAAAAGAAAGCAATGAATGTAGTTAGCAGTAATTCCGGACAATTGAAACGTTTGATAGAATCATTACTTTTCATGAGTGCACTGGAGCCTAAAAATTATATTTACGATTTCAGTAATATTTCTATTAAACCAATTATAGAGAAGGCCCTGTCAGTTATTTCTGTAGAAAATACGGATAAGAACCTCATTATAGAGAACAAGTTACCTGATGAACTGTATCTCGTAAATGGTGATTCGAACTACCTTAGCGAATTGTTCATCCACCTGATAGATAATGCTTTCAAATTCACACCATCTGAAGGAAGAATATCCATTTATGGCTCAAAGAAGAAAAGCGACATCCACATTGTTATAGAAGACACCGGAATAGGAATACCACAAACCAAGGTAATGAAAACCTTTGATAGTTTTTATCAGCTTGATGGCTCCCTGTCCCGTAGATATGGTGGAGCAGGTATTGGATTGAACATATGTAAAAGAATAGTCGAGGATCATGGTGGAAAACTGTGGATAGAGAGTATGGAAAACGTGGGAACAAAAGTGCACATCACACTTCCCGTAGTAAAAAGTGCACTATCGCCTAGTCTTTCAGAATCATCATAGGATTTCCTATGCCCACAACTATTACCCTTGTCTCCAGAGGAGGATGGGACCAGTTTTCGGGTGAGACAGTCTTTTTAGAAACAGTGATCTTTGTATCTTCTTTTAGTATACCACACCGCATCTCATAATCCAGCACAAGTTCGGTTCCAAGCTTCGTTGCGAATTCCACTGCATCAGCATATCTCTGGAAACGTTCCCTGCCAACCGGAGAGAAAAGCAGGAAATCCTCATCCGGATTCTCAATGGAAGCCGGCATAATCGAAATTTCGATTCTCTTCACGCCTTTACCTGCAAGAGCACCAACTGCATTTCCAACATCTGCAAACTCAGGAACCGCCACATCTGCTTCGATAAGGGATCTGAGTTCACTGTCGTATGCCTGTGCAGGACCCCCCAGCAATACCACTGGCAACTCTACCTTGAATTTTGCAGGATATTCATGACTCAGCAGGTCTGCTATCACTTCATCCGGATGGTGTGGCAGTATATAGGACATAAGATCAGCTGCTATGTTCTTCGCTATGAGTTCCCTTACATAGGCACAGAAATCATATTTACCCTTCTGAACATATCTTGAGAGATTAAGTGCTCCGATCTCCGCAGCATTCACACCCCATTTTGTGTATACACCAAGAACATGCAGTGCATCAGTCGGAGTGAAACCAATTCCCTGTATAAGACGCTTTTTTACAAGTGAGTCGAGCACTTTTGTGGATGTGTTCCTGTTCAGTACATCTGACATCTCAAGTGCTGAAACAGGCTCTGATCTCATAAGATCAAGCACTGCTCTTTCATCATTATCAATATCCAAAGCTTCGTAACCAGTCCTGACAAAGAATTTGGTCGGCTGGAAATTCTCATCCATGATACCTCTTGAAATAATCCTGCTCCTTTTAAGTTTGCTAATAAGATCAGGATATGTCTTTGATGCAACACAAAGTGGAATCACTCTTCTGGGACCTATTCTTACCCGTCCGTCCGTAACCCAGATATGACTGTCTCCTCCGGTTGCAGATGTTTCCATCTTCATAGCTCTTACACGGGTCTTCCAGCCACCAACAACAGCTCCCGATGTACTTATTTCAGGTACACCATTATACAGCATGGAAACATCGGTACTGGTTCCTCCGATATCAATTACCGCACATGTGTCCATCTTTGAGAGATAAGAAGCACCTAAAAGACTTGCAGCAGGTCCGGAAAAAATAGTCTCAATCGGTCGTTCAAGAGCATCTTCGATATTATAGACAGAACCGTCACACTTGAGCATCAGAAGGCGGGCATCGATACCTCTTGCACGGATATCCCTGATAACCGAGTTAACGAACTGGTATGTGATAGGTATCAACTGTGCATTCAGTACAGCAGTCACAGCTCGCTCATAAGCACCCAGTTCCTGAGAGAGTTCATACCCACAGACAACCGGCATTCCGGTCATTTTCGTGATGAGTTCTTTAACTTTAATCTCATGATCAGGATTACGAACACCGAAATAAGCTGAAACAGCATATGCTGAAACCTTTGTCTTTGTACTGAGAATAAATTCCTCTATTGAAGAAAGATCGAGTTCACAGACTTCATCGCCTCTGGTATCATGTCCCCCGGAAGCACATAGAATATACTGCGATGGAAATTCTGTTTGTGCCGGTTCCTCTCCTACAATTATAAGACCAACAGCCTTTCCCGTACCTTCAAGAAGGGAATTGGTTGAAAGAGTGGTCGAAACGGACACCAGATTCACATCCTTCAGAAGTTCCTGGTCAAGTGAATCAAGAACGTTCTTTATACCTTTCTGCAGATCAGGATACGTTGTAAAAGCCTTTTTTGAATCCACAATAGTCCCGTCTGAGCCTCTAAGAAGTACTGCATCTGTATATGTTCCACCGGCATCGATACCAAGACCAAAGTGCATTTCCTATCACCTTTTTTATAATAAACTGAACTGCCTTTTCTACAATGGTTGCGAGATATTTAAGTATAATCGTTTCAATAAATTTTAAAATACCTTGTCATTGACAGGAAGAAGGACAAAAAATGAGAGTCGAACATATCGAGAAAGTTCTTCCATGCATAGCAGATTCATGGAAATTGAGAATCATCGCACATCTTGATGAAAAACCGGACCTTCCTTTGATAGCAAAATATCTTGATGGAAAATATTCAGAGAATCTTGGACTGGTAGTGGTAAAGATCGGACTCAGAGAAATGAATTTTTTCCAAAATGGACAGGTCACGGTGAGAATGGTTGATTCTGAACAGGAAGCTATTGATTTTGTTAATAGGAATCTGGCAATGGCTTATCACAAAGCAATAATCTCAGGGGACTTCTAGACAAATTTCATTCCAAATAACATGTCGAACAAATTAAGTTAGAACCTACTCTTCCATTCTTTTTTGTTTTTCTCCCTGCACAGTTATATAAAGAAGTAAGGTAACTATTCAGCCTAACTGTTTTAATGATGCAAAAAACAATATACTATGGCTTCATTCTATGTGTTAAAAAATATTCAGTAAAATATCATAAAAAACGTCTATCAATCTGAGGGGATTTGTATAGACCGCGAAGAAATACTTGCAGTTTATGAAGCTGGTCCAGAAGCAGTAGTAGAACTTGTAACTCGATTACTTGGGATAATTGAACATCAATCTCTCCAAATTGCACAACTTGAAGAGCGTGTCAGGCATTTGGAAGAAATGCTTGAAAAGAATAGTCGCAACAGTAGCAAACCACCTTCTACTGATTCTTATGCACGGAATAAACCAACCGTTAAAAGTCAAAGAAAAAAGACCAATAAGCATGTAGGTGGTCAAAACGGTCATCCTGGTACTACATTAAGAATAAATGATGATCCGGATGAAGTTATTGTTCATCCTGTTAATCAATGCGTCAATTGTGGGAGATCGTTAGCTTCTGTTCCCTCTGACTATGAAAGAAGACAGGTCTTTGACATTCCTCCTATAACTATCAATTGCATTGAACATCGTTGCGAGATTAAAACATGTCCCAAATGTTCTCATGTAAACAAAGCTCTTTTTCCAGATGGTGTAACTCAGCCGACTCAATACGGTCATCGAGTTAAGTCATTTGCAGTTTATTTGCACACTTACCAATTACTTCCTTATCAGCGTGTTACCAAGTTGTTCTCTGATATTTTGGGATGCAAGATAAGTCCTGCTACTTTGGTGAACACGGAACGTAGTTGTTTTGAGAAGCTTGGAGCTTTTGAAAATACAGTGAAACATCTCCTGAAAGAATCTCCTGTCATCAATCTGGATGAAACAGGAATGAGAATAAATGCAGTTCGTAATTGGCTTCATGTGGCAGGTACAGACAAACTGACCTATTATTTTGCACATCGCAAAAGGGGCTCAGAAGCAATGGATGCTATGGGCATATTACCAGGTTACACTGGTGTTGCAACACATGATTTTTGGAAACCGTACAACAAATATGAATGTCAACATTCATTATGTAATGCACATTTATTACGAGAGTTAACTGGAGCTTCCGAAAACAGGGATCAACAGTGGCCAAAGATAATGAGTGATCTCTTGATATGCATTAAACATCATGTTGATAATGATCTTTTAGATACTGAGCTAATTCAAAGGTTCAGTGAGGATTATGATCACATAACTTGTTTAGGAGTGAATGAAAATCCTCCTGATCCGGAATCAAATGTGCGGTCTAAAAAACGAGGACGTAAGAAGCAGACCACGGTAAAGAATTTGCTGGATAGGTTTATTGGCCATAAAGAGGATATCTTGCGATTTATGTACGACCAAAACGTTCCGTTTGATAACAATCAGGCTGAAAGAGATATCAGAATGACGAAAGTACAGCAGAAGATATCAGGTACTTTCCGCAGTAAACAGGGTGCAAAAAATTTCTGCCGTATAAGAGGATACGTGTCTACTGTTAATAAGAATTCTGAATCTGTTATCGATGCAATTAGTGCAATATTTTATGGCAATTCATTTGTTCCAAAGTTGCAGAATTGATCGTGGATGAAGAAATCAGCTTGGTGGAAGTGAGCTAGGCTGAATAGTTACGAAGTAAGAACAAATTTTATCAGTATAAGCAGGGGGATCAACGGCATGATAGCTAAATGTTCTTTATTAAGAGAAGCCTGCTGGATAGCCATTACAAGGGCGATTACGGATAATCTTGACTTGCAGAAAAGTATCGAAGAAATAATCAATGCCATCGTGGAGTGAAGAAACATCTTGTCAAAGGATATAGCAGAACAGACCGATCCCACAGAAGAAGAGCTGCTTGAACTTATAGAATCCAGGTTCTTTGAAAGAAATTATCACAATAATTTTCTCAGTTTTCTTAAAAAGAGCAGTTCAACATATCATGGCGAACTTCTCAGAACAGCACGTATGCTGCTTGATAAAGACTGGCTGCTTGCAGGTATATTTTTTGAAAATCTTCCCGACGCAACCAAGAATACAGAATCTGAAAATATAAGGAAATGGGCAGGTACCGGAATTAAGATTTATGACCAGGATAAGGACCTGGCAATCGATTATTTTACCTATTCGGCCCCTCTCCTAAAGAATCTGGAAGTCAGTGAGCTTGAAGAGTGGGCCTTGAACGGTATAGGTATCTTTGAAGATAATCCTCCACTTGGAAGACCTTACTTTTCCCTTAAGTCCAAAAGCTCAAAAGAATTTATTGAAAAACTGACAGGGTCAGCAGCACTCAATGAGGTTGCCAGTGTCCTCAGATATTATGCTCTTGGATTATCAGGTGTTAATTTCAATATCCTTTCCCGACAAATGATACAGATGGATGAAGAACCCGATGCAATCAATCCCGTGGTCGCAGGTAAGACTATCTACCTTACACCCCGGATAAAGAAATACGGTGATTTTGAGGATAACTTCAAGGTATACAAGCTGAGCATTATGCATGAAGTCGGTCACGTACAGTTTAGTTCCCATGCTATAAGCCTTGAAGATGCAGCCGGAATGATAGCAGATATAAAAAGAAGATATACGACCAGAAAGAAGGGAACTTATCTTTCAGGATTGCAACCCGAAGGCATCGTTGATATATCCGATATTATAGCCCTTTATCCCAACGAAGCACTGGCAGGCACCATACTGGGAATCCTGGAAGATGCAAGAGTCGAGTACAGGATAATGGAGCATTATAGGGGAGTTCGCTCGGATCTTGAGAGAATAAGACACCAGATGCTTCTGGCCAGACCTGTCCAAAACGGAAAACTTGAAGAGTTTATGGAAATACTTTTGTGGATCTCAACCGGCCATGAGCCTGTTTATAGTATAAATGCAGATATAGAGAGCCTGCTAGACAGGACAAGGACTCTGCTGAAAAACAGGATATTCCGAAAAAGATCGACTATTCTTGATTCCCTTGATATTACTTTCAAGATATATATCATGCTTGATGAGCAACTGGGCCCACTAAGCCAAATAGAGTATGAAATACTGAAGAATATCGACTATCGTGGAGTGGGTATCGGAGCATATGGGAAGAAGGATCCTCTTTCTTCCAGGTCACACGAGAATATTATCAAGAATTTCATTCCTGAAAGTGAAGTGGAACTGACTGCAGAACAGGAAAGACCAAAAGAGGAAAAAGTCAAACGCCAGTCTACTTATGTTACGGACAAGAACTGGAAGCTACTCGGCAGTTACAGTTATGACGAATGGGATGCCGTTATTAATGATTATAAAGCTGACTGGTGTACGGTAAATGAGATAGAGCCAAGTGGTATGTCCAGTGATTATTATGAAAATGCATCACAGCATTATAGGAATGAGATAGCCCTGATTAAGCGTGCATTCAACAGGATGAAACCGGAGACATTCCGCAGGATGAAGGAGCAGACAGACGGTACTGAGATTGACATCGATGCTTTCATCGATGCCCTGATACAGAAAAAGTGCGGGATTAATCCCGATGACAGGCTTTACCTCAGATGGGACAAGCACGAAAGGGACGTTGCAACTCTTTTTCTTATAGACGTCAGTTATTCTACCCGAAAAATGGTGGGGTATGAAGGAAAGAGTATTATAGATGTGGAAAAGGACTCACTTACAATTATGATACAAGCCCTTGAAAGCATTGGTGACAAGTACGCAATCTACGCATTTTCCGGCCAGACAAGGGATGATGTTGAATACTTTGTAATAAAGGAATTTGAGGAGGAACTATCTGAAAACGTTGCACGCAGGATAAGTCTTCTGGAGCCGGTATCCAACACAAGACTTGGTCCCGCCATTCGTCATTCTATAAAAAAACTGGAAAAAATCGACGCTAAAACAAAGATGCTTATACTGCTTTCAGATGGTGAACCCTTCGACACTTCAAGAGGAGAAAGTGCTTACAAAGGAAGTGTTGCCGAAGAAGACACCAGAATTGCAATAAGGGAAGGAAATGCCCAGGGAATAAATTTCTTCTGCATTACAGTGGATTCCAATCCTGGAAAGTATCTTGATAATATATTCTCTGATGTGGGTTATACGATAATAGATGATGCAAGATCGCTTCCTGAGCGTCTTCCTTTGTTGTATAAGAGGATAACTACCTGATTCTACAGTACTGTTTTAGTAGTATTTATTCAAATATCACCAATTGTTACAATAATATTTAAAAAATATTTTTGGATTGGATCATTATATGGACTGTTGAAAATGGCAAAGAATATACTCATATCATGCGTCAGCAAAAAGCTGGAACATAGGCAAGGCCTGAAGATTTGTGTGTAAACACCTTTTCAAATACAATCTGTAGTATGCCGTGTCCATGAATGCAGACCAGATATTCATTTAGTCTGCCAGGCATTGCCTGTTGAATCTTGAAGATGAGATAGGGTCTTATAATCATAACTTGAACAACATGGGTACGGGTGAAATCAAAAACTGGGCAAAAGTGTTTTATCTCAATTGAAAAAGACTACTGCAATCAAGAATGATGATTTTGTGCTTCTTACAGGTGACAAATACAGGAAATACCAGTTGCCTCAAATATCAAAGTATGAGATTCCCTTAGAAGGGATGAGAATAAGCGAACAGTTACAATATCTAAAAGAACATGTCAACAATAAACGATGAATGTGGCAGGCTACACCAGTTATTTGGTGAGCTTGAAAGAATTAGTTACCCCTTTGATATAAACAGGATTCCGAATAACGGGATTTATATACTGTTTGAAAAAGGTGAGCTTGGACATAATACAGACAGGATAGTTCGTGTAGGCACACATAACGGTGATGATAGACTAAGAATAAGGCTCAGACAGCATTTTATTAAAGAGAATAAAGATGATAGTATATTTCAGGGGCATATCGGTAGAGCACTCTTGAATAAGGATAATGATCCATTTCTTGAACAATGGTACATCAAGCTCAAAACAAAAAAGGATAAGGCTAAACATTCTGACCGCATCGATTTCGCTAAACTAGCCAGTACCGAAAAAAAAGTTGCCCAATATATCCGGGATAACTTCTCCTTTGTGGTATTTGAAGTTACAGATAAAGACAAACGAATGGAGTTAGAGTCAAAGTTAATCTCTACGCTCTCACTCTGTACTGAATGCAAACCCTCTGTGAACTGGTTAGGCAATCATTCTCCCAAGGAAAAAATAAAACTGAGTGGACTTTGGAATGAACAAAAATTGAACAAGGATCCTCTTTCTGAAACTGATTTTGAGGAATTGCGAATGATTGTGAGGAATTGCGAATGATTGTGAGAAATTTTAAATAAAAGGTAACTATTCAGCCTGGCACGATTTGCCTATTGGTACTGATTTCATCGAAATAGAGATGTCTGCTCACTAACAATCTAACAATCAAAAAAGCAATCAATAGCAACAATCAAAATAAATGATTCTAATGAAATTTACGTTTCAACTTTTTGTCAAGATTGTTATTGATAGCGTTTTTATCAGGCTGAATAGTTACCAATAAAAGACATAAAACAATTGGCTGATTCTAAGTGACTGATGTTCGGTGTGTTCGTGCTGAATATGGCGTATATGCACAGCACTCTGAATTGTACATGCGGGATGAATATTGTTTATATTTTCCCGTATGTGCATGAAATTGGACTGATACCGGCAAGGGGTATTTCGCATAGTATAACCAAGAGAATGAATAGGAAATTTATTGACATGGCAATGCCATTGAAGAATAAAATTTCCGGCTTTGTGCAAATCATCAATATTCAGACAAGATGCAATATGGCCTTTGCTAATCCAATTATCATCGACTGAATTTGCCAGACAATAGACATTTCAGGCCTTTCCCATGTTTCACCCTGAATCTTTTTCTCAGCTACGAAATCAGTAAAAGATACTTTCGCTTAAATCTCTGATCCTTCACACCAGCTTTCGCAACTCAAATTCGGGTTAAAAGTAGTCGGGTAGAAATACTCCCACTACCCGATTAGCCACGACATATGCTCCTTATCATTTATCCCCATATTTTTTTTTACAGTTGAGAAAGGAATTATTATCATCTACCGCTTTTTTCCATCTACTACAAATTTTCCTTGTAAGATAGGGCGCCGTAGATGAAGTATCACAATTAGGCACACTATTTTCAATTGTCTTCATCTGTGAAAATGCATCATCTATTTTCTTGCGAAGTTCACTTAATTTAGTCAAGATAATCCTGTCATCGCACCATGAGTCTCTTATTATTTTTAGTAATTCTCTAGTGGCGTTTCTATTTTTCAAATGCCGGACCCAATATTTGTCCAGTTCAGGTTTAGCTAACACTTTTGCAAGCTTTATACACTCCAAATCGGCTTTATGCTTAGTCATGCCGAATTCTTCAGGGTATACAATTTTTCGTGCCCAATCTTTATCAATTTTGTTCAGTTTTGTTATCTGCTTATTTGAAAGTGTATAACTCCCTATCTTAGTAATCTTAACTGTTGCATCTTTTTCAATCCTTAACTTCAAGTCTATCAACAAATTTTTTTCAAAAATGCCTGCTGCAAAAAACGCATTTTGGTCCATCCACCACATATCAGCATTGCGTTTATTCATCCGATATAGTATGCAATAATACCACAGTTCACCCTTGAAGTTCACCGGGAGAGTAGCAATATCAATTGCTTTTCGCGCTCTATCTGCCGCCTTCTTCTCTGTAATTCTTGTAGGGACTATACATTTCTTTGGTTTTGGAGGGACATCCCCCTCTATTACTTCATCTCCAAAAGCATATCGTTTCACAAGACTTTTCGGTCGTTGCTTGGGACTTTTGTACAAGCTCCAGATATCGATCATTGAAAACGGGGAAACCCCTTCTGCAATTCCTGCAAGATTTTCGCTAAGCCAGGTAACTCCTCTGAGAATGGGGAGGAACTTCATTTGCTTTCTCGTTGCCTCCCCAATCCGCCGATCCATATCATTGTGCATGACGATTAATGTATCCGCAATCGGCCCTATATCCTTTTTCGTTTTTTCTTTCGCCGTTAGATACTTCAGAAAAATATTATTGAGTCCTTCTGCTTCTTCTATTAGTTTTGTATTCGTCCATTTGGCGATTTCAGCAGACTTCGGAAGGATGAACTTGGACTGCGACTTTGTTTTTACAAAGGTCGACCAATAATCAACCATGAAAAATGGGTAGATATCATTGACATGCCCGCCTTTACCCTCCCATTTAATATGCTCAAGGACCGGTTGAGTCGTTTTTTGGTGTTCTGCAGCCTTTTGAATACGATACGCAAGCTCTTGTCGCATTAATATCAAGGTTTCTGCAATAGCTTCTTTTTCCTGTGGACCAATTTCTTCTTTTGATTCAAAAAGACGAGTGTTCAGCAGCTTAGCTTCGTCCAAAAGTTGGCTATTGGACATTGTTCTTACGCTGGCTTGCATCCCTTGCCGCAGGGAGGCTGCATAACTGTCAAGTCGCTGTACCGACTCCCTTTTCATACCCCGATAACGAAATACTGTATGAGGACGTACATTTAATCGTGAATTCGGAGTCGTACTCGTGGTTGCAGTACCACGAGAACTCAACTGTGAATAGTTTGGAGGATTTGCCATGGAAAACCATCCATATTCAACTTAGGACTCCGTCGAGACACTAACGTCTGTATCCTTTTCAATAACAATCTTCTTCTCCACGTCCGGGTCATCAAATTCACCTTTAACTACCCTGGCTGCCAGACGAATATTCTCCAGTTCTTCGTGACGCACTTCAGATTGTGCCTTTTTAACATCAACGACCCGATGGATAAGCTTGAAATCCTCGAGAATTGGATGCTTGCCTGGTAACGCCTCGATATATAGGGAATCTGTCGGTGCGATAACGATTTCTTTGTCACGATGGGGGTCCATGAGGCGCTTAATTAGCAAATCCCTATATTTGTTCCTTACGTCCTCTGTAAAAGCACCTGGATTTATCTCAAAATAACATCGAATTAATTGTTTTAATTCATCTATAGTGTAATTGCCTGCTTCATCTGGATCCCATAGCTGTGCTGTTTCTTGCAGGTCCATATAGTCCTGCATCATATAGAGGGTCACGGGATTATTTCGTTTAAGTGGAAAGATCATGTAATTTCCTTTGTAACCAAGCAAGTTGTCAAGGTCTGCGACTTCTATTAAGCTCTTATAATTAACGTCAATTTGTGCAGGAATACTTAAATCGATTATGAATTGCTTTTTTTTACCGCCCACCCAAACATCTATTTCACTAGGTGCGGATTTAATTCCAGGAGTATACTTAATGTCTGGGACTTTAAGTTGGTAGAGTCTAAAAAAGCGCTGGTCTGGTGGTTCCTGGTCCCAAATAGCCTGTATATAATAAAGGATATTATCTTTCACATGCACTCGAAGTCTCAGAATCTCAGTTCTGCGATTAAATTGTTCTTCAAGAGCTTGAGAGTATTTACTGGTCGCAGACTCCAGTGCCGTTACTTCGTGTTGAAGGCGTGTGCGCATCTCTTTTTCTTTCCGCTCGGCACGTTGGAATGTTTCCTTGGCTGCTTCTGCCCGGGCCTAGATCGTTTCTGACGTATCTGATGCTCCGCCAAATAAAAAGGTATTAACATCGGACAAGAACCCTTCATTCTTGCTGGTTAAACTCTGAGCATATTTGTCCATGGCTATATCAAGAGCCTCTTGGGTTTTCTCAAGGGCTTTGGAGGTCATAGTTACTTGTTGTGTTACCTTATCAACAATTTTCAGCTGTATATCTAGATTATTTTGAAGTACATCCACTGACAGCTCATCCCCAACAAACTTATCAGATAAGTAATCTAAACCGGTAACAAAAGAATCATCGAGGATTACTCGTCTTAAAATCCAATCATGGGCCAGCAGCCAATCTTCATCAATTTCATCTGGACGAGGTACTTCATTGGCTACTAATACCACCGGAGTCAGTTTATGGATTTTTTCGCTCACTTCATAACGACGCTGAAGTTCATAAAATAAGTACGTAACCGAAATTTCGTCATTTGGGTTACTGATTTCGCCTGATGTTGCCTCTTCATATTCTTCACTAGTAGTCGTATTTATCTCCAGCTTATATTCATTTTTGTATTCTTGTGCTGCCTTTAATACGGCTTCGCGAAATTCCTTTTTTGTTTGAGAGGAGTGTTTGGCAGCATCAATTGTCATACTGTGGTTTCCTTTTGCGTTCCAAACAGCAAAATTAACCCCTCCTTCAGCCGTATGATTGAAATTTGTTTTGTTCGTGGCACGGCGAATAATCTCGGCATGTGAACGATAGGTATCAGAAGAATCCATTTTTTTGATTTGTAGTGCATTCTCTATTTCTTTGATGGCCCTACTCTTTTTTACGACTTTTTTCTTTGTATATCGGCGTACTTCCTTTGGAGCCATTGGTATAGTAGATACAAGTTCACCGACTTGATAATTCAGCGGGTTCCACTTTTGCCTATAGTTAACAAGGATACCAAAGTTGATGGCGTTTTTTGCAAAAACATCGAATGAGTATTTTCCCTTCAAACGTTCTTCCAGATCTTCAAATAGATTTTCAATTCTGCTTTTTTTATTAAGGGCAGTAACAAGTATTTTACGAGCATCTGTTTGTTCCTGAAATACCACCTTTTCGGCGGCACCTGGAGCATAACCAGATGTAGAGGAACTTGCCTTCAAACTAAGCATTAGACCATATATTGCATCTTGTGTTGGCTCGTCCAAACAACTCCATTGAAAAGCCGTTATTTCCGGCAAAAGATAGGTTTTTACTTCTTTAAATCTTGGATCATCACCAGCGATTTTTTCTTTGGTGTGACGCAAGTAGTCCTTAAACTGTTTAAGCTCCTCAACTGAGGTGACCGTGTCTTTCGGTATTTTTATACCTTTATACTCTTTTTCTTTGAGAGCTTCCTCATAAAGCTCTTTTCCTTTTTTAGCCAACTCTTGATCGAACAATTCAGTCCATATATGACGGAAAGCAATCTGAAGATCATAAAAATCATGATAAGCAGCCACATCTGCCGGACCACCGCTTATGTTGAATCCTTTCGTATCCAGCTCAATATCCTTTTGACTTGCGCGATCCGAAATTCCAAATTTCAACTTAGCCTCCGGGGAAGTGGTATGCTTCATTTGCAAGGCAACTTGGTCTTTCACCAAAGAATCTACTGTTAATTCACTTCCTTCACTGTCAGTATTTTGCTCAAAGATATCCGATTGAGTTGTATCTGTGGATTCAACAGGTTCAGAAAAGATCATATCTTCAAGGACCTGTTCAGCAACTTTGCTTACTTTACAATTGGTAAGCAAATCTGTTCTGGCAAACAATTCAGTCTGCAATGTTCGTTTTTCAATATAGGCCATCAGTTTGTCTGGTTGGACATTCCCGGTAGACCCGTCATCAACTTTTTGAATTCCAAGTTCACTCAAATCCTTATCTGATAGGCTTAGAGTAATACCTTTTTTCCATTTCACTTCCGCCGTTTGGGCGAGGTCGGCTTTGATAATCGTTTCCTGAGCTGTCTGTTGGTTATCGTCCGAGGAAATGTAAGTCGTATCTTTACGCAATTCCTCCGATACTTTTGATGGAATGAAATTTTTAAAGGCAACTTCTGCTTTTTCTTCATACACCCTGGACTTAGCCACATGCATTGAAATACGTTCATTTATTTTGGTTTGAATTGAATCACTGATTGATAGGTTCTTATCGATTGATGATAATATTGTTTCTTCATCTATTCCTGTTTTACCTACCCGGCTTTCATAGTGATTTTCGAGCTGCTCAACGCGTTTGTTAATTTCGGTTTCAATTAAATCAACTACATTAAAAGCTTCATCTCTGGAAACACTGGTCTCCTTTTCTCCCGTGCCTTGGAACCTTTCATCTGTCATAAATTAATTTCCCCATAAAATAAATTTATTACATGAAAAATTAACACAGTTAACAATCATTAAAAAGAGTTGTCATAGCCCACCCCATTAATTATAATAAACTGTGCATGTATAATTAACCCCATATTAGTTTGGATGTTAAAGTATATAGCAACATCCACACCACAGTATATATTTATTATTTATGAATGTGAAACTATAATTTGTCATTTAAATTGGCTTACTGTTAAACTCGCTATTTCAGTTGCTCCCATTCCGACTCTGTAGAAATCCTCGGTATTCAGGCGAGAATGAAAGCTAATGATCATTGAAAATATACTATCCGATATTAAAGATATTTTTCAATTTTTCCTGATTGATTATATTCTGATTGAAAGATGATGGATTCTCTAAGTGTAATTTTGTATTACATGGAATAAGGATGATAAAACGCCTACTATAAGGACTCCTGTTTATAAAAAAAAGGGGTGAGGGAGTTTGGGGGAGAGGGGAAAAACTTATGAGGATTTCGATATTCCCTCATTTTAGATCATTAAAGTATTCAAACTCAATTATATCCTCTCATTTTTTATCATTTTGTTTATTTCTCTTCATTAATCCTTATTTTTAGTATAGCTTCCGCTATCCTAAATTACTCCTTTGGTTTTTAGTGTCCTCAATTGATGCAGATTAAAACAAAAAGCTGTCATCAACATTTTTGCATTCACTCTTTCTACAGTTGTAACAAGAACCTTTCTGGTTTTAAATATTTCTTTTGTCACTGCATACACTCTTTCGCAAGGGACTCTTTTCACACTTATTCTTTCATTTCTGAGGATATCCATTATTCCTAAAGGATGTCCTCTTACAGCTCGTTGCATTGTTGCTGCAAAACCTTTTGCTATTGCTCCAAAATATCCTTTATCTCTATACACCACTTCACCCTTTTCAGACAGATCAACCTGTGAATCGTGAAGTGATGCAGTTGTTGTCTCAAATCTTCTGATTAGTTCATAATCCTTATCAATAATTGTATGAAGTTTGTATCCAAAGTGAGATTTACCATTTTTCTTAGTCCAGGTTCCATCTTTGCTTCTTCTTGTTTTCGCATCTTTTCCTCTGAGTACATCTGCTTTTGCATGTCCTGGATCTGAGTGAATAAAAGTTGCATCCTGGATCATTCCTTTTTTAATCTTCAAACCAAGAGCATCAAGCTGATTCTGCATTTCATCCCACACCGCTTTTTCTTTACCATTGTCGATAATTCTCTTCCTGAATGACCAGACAGTTGTACTGTCTGGTACATATTCAGGAAATCCCAGGAATTTCCTAAAGGATATCCTGTCAATACACTGCTTTTCAAGCTCAGCATCAGAAAGACCATGCCATTGTTGCAGAACAAGCATCTTGAACATTACAATAACATCAGCTTCAGGCCGTCCGCCTGAAGCTGTTCTGTTTATGTACATTGACTCCAGAATAGGGCGAAAAGGCTTCCAATCTACTAAATATTCAATTTCAGCAAGCTTATCTCCGACAGATTGGAGACGCTTATATTCTTCATTTAAGGCAAAATCAGTAAAAGAATCCATAATAGTAAATTTGCTTTGCTATTATTTAAATTTTATTAAATTGTATGAGTATTGATGGTAGTTTATCGAAATCCTCTTATGAGTATTTCAAGATTGTTTTTATTTTTCAAATAAGGATTTATACAGAGCCCCTATTCCAGAACTACAATTAGTTCACTTGGTGATATTCCTGCAAACTCGCTACAATGTTTAAATGCCATCAAAAAATCCAATTTAGTGCTATCGGATGTATTAATCAAAGCGAACAATTTAATAATAGCCGTGTCGTTTTTTGTTTCACTAACGTTCATAAAATTCCACTATAATATGCTGAAATACTACAATAAGGTAAATGTTATAACTCAAAATATCATAAGCATTAGAACACGATTTTGACAAAAACAATAAGAGGAATACACAATGGCTGAAAAGAACCAATTGGGCGATAAAATACGCCAGATACGTGAAATGCAGAAAATGTCTGTGGAAGAACTGGCAAAAAGTAGCAATACAAACAGTGAACTCATCGAACAACTTGAAAATGGTGCACTTGTTCCTTCATTGACTCCCCTGATGCAAATCGCAAGGGCTCTTGGAGTTCGTTTGGGCACTTTCCTTGATGATGCTCCTCACAACGAACCTGTGGTTACTAAAAGCGGCGCTTCAAAAAATATCGTAAAGTTCTCCGGTAACTGCGACACATGTGAAAAAAGCACACTAGACTTCTTTTCACTTGCTAGTGACAAGGCTGACAGGCATATGGAACCATTCATAATTGATGTTCATCCTCCTGGATCAGGTGAGGCAAAACAATCTTCACATGAAGGAGAAGAGTTCATTTACGTACTCAATGGCCAGATAGAGATCCTTTACGGAAAGGACAGCTTCAAGCTCTCAAGCGGTGACAGTATCTATTACGATTCTATAGTTCCTCACTATGTCCATGCAATGGGTAATGAAGATGCAAAGATACTGGCAGTCGTATACGCTCCTTACTAATAAAGAAGATCAATATGTTCAAAACAACTGTTACTCCCAGATTCGGTGATATTGACGGATTAAAACACGCCAATAATATTGCCATTGCCATATGGTTCGAACAGGCTCGTAATCCTGTATTCAGACTGTTTACTCCTGACCTTGACCTGAGCTATGAGAACTGGAAACTTATCATGGCAAGGACAGAGTACAATTACGTAGGTGAAATGTTCTATGGAGCAGACGTCGATATACTCACCTACATCTCAAGGATAGGTAACTCATCATTCACAGTAACCCAGGAAGCATGGCAAAACGGGAAAATTGGTGCAATAGGCAGATCTACAATTGTTCACTACGATTTCATCAATAAGAAATCGGTTCCTATACCTGATGACAGAAGGAAAGACCTTGAAGAGCACCTGCAGGAAGAAAGTGATAGTTGTAAATGATATCAAGGAGAAATTAATCATGCCTTTTACAAATGATACAATTGGTGGTTTTTTCGAGAAACAGGTCATGAATGACCCGGACAGGGAATTTATGATCTATCCCGACAGGGATCTGAGATTCACCTATAAAGAATTCGACGAGCGTGTCAATATGCTGGCCAAGGGACTAATAGAGCTTGGTATAGGCAAAGGTGACAAAGTTGGTATATGGGCAACGAACGTGCCTGACTGGCTGACCTTCATGTTCGCAACATCAAAGATCGGTGCTGTTCTAGTTACAGTCAATACCGCATACAAGATCCATGAAGTCGAGTATGTAATGAAACAGGCTGACCTGAAAGCCATTGCCATTATCGACGGTTTCAGGGACGTAAGTTATATTGACACGATCAATGAACTGGTTCCTGAACTGAAGACACAGAGCCGTGGAAATCTTAAGAGCGAGAAGTTCCCTTGTCTGAAAAGTGTTATTTTCATCGGTCAGGAAAAACACAGGGGAATGTACAGCACCCGTGAGTTATTCCTTTTGGGAAATCATGGCAATGATGAAGAGATTCACAAGATCATGAAAACACTCGACACACATGATGTCATCAATATGCAGTATACATCAGGAACAACGGGTTTCCCGAAAGGTGTCATGCTGACCCATTACAATATCCTAAACAACGGATACTATATCGGAGAAAGGCAGAAATTCACTGAAAAAGATATAGTCTGCCTGCCCGTACCGCTCTTCCACTGTTTTGGAATTGTGCTCGGTGTACTTGCAACTCTAACCCATGGTGGTACACTTGTGATAATCGAGTTATTCGACCCGCTCATGGTGCTGGCTGCAGTCCAGAAAGAAAAATGTACAGCCCTCTACGGTGTGCCAACAATGTTCATTGCAGAGTTCAGCCACCCGATGTTCAAAATGTTCGACCTTTCCTCACTTAGAACAGGTATCATGGCAGGTTCTCCATGTCCTATTGAAGCTATGAAAAAGGTTATCAATGAAATGAACTGCAAGGACATTACCATTGCCTACGGACTTACAGAAGCATCACCTGTATTTACCCAGACCAGCACAGATGATCCTATCGAGCGCCGTGTCAGTACAGTTGGAACTTCCTTGCCTGAGATAGAGGTGAAGATAGTCGATCCGGAAACAGGAGAAAATGTGGGACCGGATGTTCAGGGTGAGATATGCTGCCGTGGTTACAATGTCATGAAAGGATACTACAAGATGCCTGAAATGACAGAGATAGCAATTGACAAGGAAGGATGGCTGCACAGCGGAGACCTTGCAACAGTTGATGAAGCCGGATATTACCGCATCACTGGTCGTATAAAGGATATGATAATCCGTGGCGGTGAGAATATCTATCCAAGGGAGATCGAAGAATTCCTGTTCACAGTACCAGGTGTCAAGAGTGCACAGGTCGTTGGTATACCTGATGAGAAATACGGTGAGATAGTAGGAGCCTTTGTGGTCCCCAAGGACGGAAATGAACTCACCGAAGAGGATGTAAGGGATTATAGTCGCTCAAAAATAGCACGCTACAAAGTTCCGAAACATGTTTTCTTCGTGGATGATTATCCACTTACTGCAAGTGGAAAAGTGCAGAAGTTCAAACTCAGGGACCTGGCAGTTGAGCTTTTGAAAAAATAAAATAAAGAACAAAATTTGAAAAATAGAATCAGATGATGTGATTATCACATCATCTTCTTTTTTGTCTGTATGAGACTGCCAGCAACCCGGCAGCAGCGAACAATACAGTAAATCCTGGTATTCCCCTACTTTCTTCTGTTGTTTCAGGTATCATACTGTACTCATCATAATCTTCGTAGACGACTATTGAAGTACCCATGAATGCAGTATCGTTGGCATAGTAATCCTGAAGCTCTTCCAGTAAGCTCTGGACACCAGTATCGGTCATGAAGCCTTCATTTACTGCGATTCCAATGATAGCTTTTGATTCGGATATCCTTATTTCACCCATCTTTGGTGCTATAGAATCTATGATCGCATCTTTGGTTTGGGGATAATTATCATCCAGAGAATATGTCTGAAGGACTATAAGGTCAGCACTTGCTGAAACCTCAGGAATATCTGCCAGAGCATATGATGCCGGAATATCAATAGCCACAGCAAGTTCGTCTCCTACTATCTCACGGACATCCTCAAGAAGAAGCAGATTCAGAGTGCAGGCTTCCTCAGGGTCATCACTGCATGGATCAAGTGCAATATCAACACCATCAAAAGCTGAAAGTGACTTGTTGTTATAATCAATGACTTTTTCCAGTACATTTTTGACGTACACAGAATTGTCTTCATCAGAATCACTCTTCGGATCATTGAATATCATTGCATATACCTGCATGTCGTTGTCACGAGCCTGTTTTACGAATCTTTCCAGGTTCCAGACGTCATCACCATCTGTAAGCAACATTACAGTATTGATCCCGCTATCTTTGAGATCTACTATAGTGGCATCATCATAACCTTCTGTGCCAAAGATTCGGATCGCACTCATAAGACCACTTGCAGGAGTTATATTTATCCTTGCAGGTTCAACTTCTGTAATTGTCTCTTCTTGTGCTATGTTACCTGCGAACATTACAGTTGGCTCTTCAGAAACAAAATTGCGCACGTAGGCATAATCAAAAGATGCATATCCGGTGTTATCTGAAACATCGGAATAGGTGCTTGCAAACAGATAGACCTTCATGTCCGTAAGAGGAATATAATTGTTCTCTTCTGTTGCCGTAAGGTCCATTCTGCTGTCCCTGACACCATTCTTGAACCAGGCTATCTTTCCAAATTCATCCCCCATATACCATGCAACGCCTACTGTGTACCAGTCACCTTCGGCTACATTAACACTTGTAATATCTGCGGGGAAATAACGGGCATCACTTTTGGAATTTTTAAGAATCCAGGTCACCTTGGTCTCATTCTCAAGTTCGGTGGATGTTAATACCTGATTTTTTGTTTCCCTTTGGGGGTCTACAAATCCCTGTGCTATGATAGGACCGCGACTGTCGGTACCTGTGGTCACTTTTTTCCTTTTGACCACGAACATGGAATTTATCGGGAACTCATCCTTGGATTTGATACTTACAACATCCTCCGGATGGAATTTTGGAACTATGAGATTGGATACACCATTAGAAACTTTTAGCTCACTGCCACCTGTCGTGTACGATTCCCAATTGCCAAATAAGCTGGAGCCACTGAAATCATCATATAACTCAAAAGTAGAAGAACCGCTGCTTACATCGACTGCATCAGGATTCCCATACTGCATTGTTATTTTAGCACTGCCATTAGCCGCAATGGATGGAACTTTAACCCATACGACCGCTTCTTCCATTGAAACATCCCATTCTTCTATCCAGTGCTGAAGCTGCTTATCACCGGAGGAAAAACGAATGTCTTCCCCTTCTGAACGTGCAATTGAAAAATCAAAGTTGGAACTATCAAGAACAATGGGTATCTGGTAATTTATCAGGTTATTCCCGGAGTTTTCTTTAATAGTTATCTCTTCTGAAAAATTCCATACTCCTCCACCTGAATATGTTAACGCAGCACATGTTTGCACAAGTACGATACAGATAAGCAGTAATAATGTTGCATAAATAATTCTTTTTAATAGCAATCCTCACACCTCTTTAAAATAATCTGAACTTTATTTACGCCGTATTTCTTACTAATAATTTGTAATCAGAGAGTATAAGTGTTGTGCATATTATTCTTTCTGTTTATTAAGAATAATACATATTGAGAATAATATATTAATAAGATAAACAAAATATAGTGCCTTTCTATCAAAATACAAAAAAAAAAAAAAAGGATTTGTAAATTATGAATGCTTGCTAATGAAATGTTCTATCAACCATCCCGATATACTAGTATTCCTCGGAATAACAGGAATCTCATCTTTTCTAAACCATCCGGCTTCCTCTATTTCAACACCGTCAACTTCTATTTCCCCTTCTGCAAACTCTGCGGTAAATCCGATCATAAGCGAATCCGGATAAGGCCATGGCTGACTGCCAAAATATCTGACGTTCTTTATTGAGATTCCTACTTCCTCCCTGACCTCTCTCACAACTGCCTCTTCTATTGACTCACCGGGTTCCACAAAACCTGCTAAGATACTATAAAGTCCTGGCTTAAAATGTGGAGAGCGAGCAAGCAGTACCCTGTCATCCTTTTCTATAAGCACAATGATAGCGGGGGAAATCTTGGGAAATGCAAGAAATCCACATTCAGGACATTCTTTTGCTCGTTCATTCTCTCTAAGCGATGTCCCGGAACCACACCTGCCGCAGAATAAAGTATTTTTGTCCCACTCCATGATATGAACAGCTTTTCCCGCAAGATAAGCAAGACTTTCTTCCAGAATTCCGGTCAGCTCCCTAATACCTACAAAGCTGCCATTCTCACCGATCGGCCCAGCAGCATTTGAACTATCAAGCTCCGCTGAAAAGCAGGAAATATCCCTGAGTTCACCCAGATACTGGGTCCCCAGAACATCGAGACCCATATTCTCGATCTCTTCAAAAGAAGGCAGCCTTAAACTGTCATTCTCATTCAGCAGCAATAACTCACGGTTCTTAAATGCAAAACAATAAGTTTGATTACTGTCTTTTTTTTGCGGGGGATGAATCAACGGCAGGAAATCCGATTCCCATAATCTGTCTTCTGTGTTCATAGCTGAAGAACAATGTCTGGGTACGTTTATCAAAGTTACCTTAGAAAACCTTAAGTTTTAATAATCTGCAATCAAACTAGTATTCGGTTTAGTGGGGATAATTGATGAACTATCTGATACTGGTAAGACACGGGCAATCAAGATGGAATCTTGAGAACAGGTTTGCAGGGTGGGTCGATGTACCCCTGAGTGAAAAAGGCATTCGTGAAGCAATGGATTGTGCCGAAGAACTTGCAAACGTAGAACTGGGTGTTGCCTTTACATCTAAATTATCCAGAGCACAGGAGACACTGTTTCTGATACTTGCAAAACAGAAGAAAACGGGCGTTTTTCTGCATGAGAACAAAAAAAGGGACAAATGGTCACATCATCCTTCAAGATTCGATAATTCTGAGATACCGATATATTCAAGCGATTCCCTTAACGAAAGATTCTACGGAAACCTGCAAGGCCAGAACAAACAGGAAGCAAAAGAAGTTTATGGGGAAGAACAAGTTTTCATCTGGAGAAGAAGCTATGACATACAGCCTCCGGGTGGTGAAAGTCTCAAGGATACTTATGAGCGCACGATCCCTTATTTTAAGGAACATATTCTCCCTCAGCTTGAAGAGGGGAAAAATGTCATTGTTGCTGCACACGGAAACAGCCTGCGCTCCGTGGTCAAGTACATTGAGAATATCAGTGATGGGGACATAACCAAATTGGAGATCGCAACTGGAAAGCCATTATATTACCAGTTCGTGAAAGGCAAATTAATAAAGAAAGAATGTAACTATTCAGCCTAGCTCACTTCCACCAAGCTGATTTCTTCATCCACGATCAATTCTGCAACTTTGAAACAAATGAATTGCCATAAAATATTGCACTAATTGCATCGATAACAGATTCAGAATTCTTATTAACAGTAGACACGTATCCTCTTATACGGCAGAAATTTTTTGCACCCTGTTCACTGCGGAAAGTACCTGATATCTTCTGCTGTACTTTCGTCATTCTGATATCTCTTTCAGCCTGATTGTTATCAAACGGAACGTTTTGGTCGTACATAAATCGCAAGATATCCTCTTTATGGCCAATAAACCTATCCAGCAAATTCTTTACCGTGGTCTGCTTCTTACGTCCTCGTTTTTTAGACCGCACATTTGATTCCGGATCAGGAGGATTTTCATTCACTCCTAAACAAGTTATGTGATCATAATCCTCACTGAACCTTTGAATTAGCTCAGTATCTAAAAGATCATTATCAACATGATGTTTAATGCATATCAAGAGATCACTCATTATCTTTGGCCACTGTTGATCCCTGTTTTCGGAAGCTCCAGTTAACTCTCGTAATAAATGTGCATTACATAATGAATGTTGACATTCATATTTGTTGTACGGTTTCCAAAAATCATGTGTTGCAACACCAGTGTAACCTGGTAATATGCCCATAGCATCCATTGCTTCTGAGCCCCTTTTGCGATGTGCAAAATAATAGGTCAGTTTGTCTGTACCTGCCACATGAAGCCAATTACGAACTGCATTTATTCTCATTCCTGTTTCATCCAGATTGATGACAGGAGATTCTTTCAGGAGATGTTTCACTGTATTTTCAAAAGCTCCAAGCTTCTCAAAACAACTACGTTCCGTGTTCACCAAAGTAGCAGGACTTATCTTGCATCCCAAAATATCAGAGAACAACTTGGTAACACGCTGATAAGGAAGTAATTGGTAAGTGTGCAAATAAACTGCAAATGACTTAACTCGATGACCGTATTGAGTCGGCTGAGTTACACCATCTGGAAAAAGAGCTTTGTTTACATGAGAACATTTGGGACATGTTTTAATCTCGCAACGATGTTCAATGCAATTGATAGTTATAGGAGGAATGTCAAAGACCTGTCTTCTTTCATAGTCAGAGGGAACAGAAGCTAACGATCTCCCACAATTGACGCATTGATTAACAGGATGAACAATAACTTCATCCGGATCATCATTTATTCTTAATGTAGTACCAGGATGACCGTTTTGACCACCTACATGCTTATTGGTCTTTTTTCTTTGACTTTTAACGGTTGGTTTATTCCGTGCATAAGAATCAGTAGAAGGTGGTTTGCTACTGTTGCGACTATTCTTTTCAAGCATTTCTTCCAAATGCCTGACACGCTCTTCAAGTTGTGCAATTTGGAGAGATTGATGTTCAATTATCCCAAGTAATCGAGTTACAAGTTCTACTACTGCTTCTGGACCAGCTTCATAAACTGCAAGTATTTCTTCGCGGTCTATACAAATCCCCTCAGATTGATAGACGTTTTTTATGATATTTTACTGAATATTTTTTAACACATAGAATGAAGCCATAGTATATTGTTTTGTAACTATTCAGCCTAGCTCACTTCCACCAAGCTGATTTCTTCATCCACGATCAATTCTGCAACTTTGGAACAAATGAATTGCCATAAAATATTGCACTAATTGCATCGATAACAGATTCAGAATTCTTATTAACAGTAGACACGTATCCTCTTATACGGCAGAAATTTTTTGCACCCTGTTCACTGCGGAAAGTACCTGATATCTTCTGCTGTACTTTCGTCATTCTGATATCTCTTTCAGCCTGATTGTTATCAAACGGAACGTTTTGGTCGTACATAAATCGCAAGATATCCTCTTTATGGCCAATAAACCTATCCAGCAAATTCTTTACCGTGGTCTGCTTCTTACGTCCTCGTTTTTTAGACCGCACATTTGATTCCGGATCAGGAGGATTTTCATTCACTCCTAAACAAGTTATGTGATCATAATCCTCACTGAACCTTTGAATTAGCTCAGTATCTAAAAGATCATTATCAACATGATGTTTAATGCATATCAAGAGATCACTCATTATCTTTGGCCACTGTTGATCCCTGTTTTCGGAAGCTCCAGTTAACTCTCGTAATAAATGTGCATTACATAATGAATGTTGACATTCATATTTGTTGTACGGTTTCCAAAAATCATGTGTTGCAACACCAGTGTAACCTGGTAATATGCCCATAGCATCCATTGCTTCTGAGCCCCTTTTGCGATGTGCAAAATAATAGGTCAGTTTGTCTGTACCTGCCACATGAAGCCAATTACGAACTGCATTTATTCTCATTCCTGTTTCATCCAGATTGATGACAGGAGATTCTTTCAGGAGATGTTTCACTGTATTTTCAAAAGCTCCAAGCTTCTCAAAACAACTACGTTCCGTGTTCACCAAAGTAGCAGGACTTATCTTGCATCCCAAAATATCAGAGAACAACTTGGTAACACGCTGATAAGGAAGTAATTGGTAAGTGTGCAAATAAACTGCAAATGACTTAACTCGATGACCGTATTGAGTCGGCTGAGTTACACCATCTGGAAAAAGAGCTTTGTTTACATGAGAACATTTGGGACATGTTTTAATCTCGCAACGATGTTCAATGCAATTGATAGTTATAGGAGGAATGTCAAAGACCTGTCTTCTTTCATAGTCAGAGGGAACAGAAGCTAACGATCTCCCACAATTGACGCATTGATTAACAGGATGAACAATAACTTCATCCGGATCATCATTTATTCTTAATGTAGTACCAGGATGACCGTTTTGACCACCTACATGCTTATTGGTCTTTTTTCTTTGACTTTTAACGGTTGGTTTATTCCGTGCATAAGAATCAGTAGAAGGTGGTTTGCTACTGTTGCGACTATTCTTTTCAAGCATTTCTTCCAAATGCCTGACACGCTCTTCAAGTTGTGCAATTTGGAGAGATTGATGTTCAATTATCCCAAGTAATCGAGTTACAAGTTCTACTACTGCTTCTGGACCAGCTTCATAAACTGCAAGTATTTCTTCGCGGTCTATACAAATCCCCTCAGATTGATAGACGTTTTTTATGATATTTTACTGAATATTTTTTAACACATAGAATGAAGCCATAGTATATTGTTTTTTGCATCATTAAAACAGTCAGGCTGAATAGTTACATTGTTTTTTGCATCATTAAAACAGTCAGGCTGAATAGTTACGAAAGAATAAAAAATAGCAAAAAAGATGAAGTTCACTCATATGGTGAAATTTCATCTGCCAGGGGAGAGGTGTGCAAGACACATTCATCGCCATGATTTACAAGTTCTTCAATGGATTTTCTTAGTATGGAAGGATAGACCAGACCAACTTCTTCTTTAATAGCACGTCCCTTGCAGAAGAACTTAAAAGTTGGAGTTCCTCTTATACCATATTTCCTTGCAGTCATAGGGCTCTCAAGTCCGTTCATCCTGACAAAAGTACATGAATCATGGAATTCACTTGAATATTCCCTGAAATAAGGTTCTATTTCCTTGCAATGAACACAGGTAGGAAGATAGAACATAACTACCATGGGCTTCTCCTGATTTCCAATTAATTCATCCCAGTTAGAATCATTAACTTCGATCACATTATTTTCAGTCATTTTTACCGCTCCCATATTAAATAAAAACGTACAAATATTAAAATGTATCTTCAAAAAAAGAAATGTAACAGGCATAAAAGCCTGCATCGATTAATTTTGGTAAATATCTGTATCAGATATTCTCTTTTGTCCAGGCTGCTGCTGCATCCAGAACAGCATGATTGAGCGGAATGAGTTTTGGTTTCTTGGAGAAAGTTTCAGCCAGAGCAGCTTTGAAATTGTCCTCACCAAGACCTGTTATTCCAAGAGCCATGATAACTCCGAGCATGACCGTATTTGCAGCTTTCTCTGAACCGGCATCACCTGCGATCTTAATTGCCGGTACAGCCACACCAGTGACACCTTCGGGGATATCACATTCGCCTATGGTCGAGTCGTAGAGTATGTAACCACCTTCTTTGACATCAACAGCGAATTTTTCCAGCGAAGGACGGTTCATTGCAACAAGAACATCAGGAGTGTAGACCACAGGAGAACCAATAGATTCACCTGAAACAACCACTGAACAGTTGGATGTGCCACCTCTTTGTTCAGGACCGTATGACGGATACCATGAAACGAAACGCTGCCCATCACAACCTGCGTGTGCAAGGGTCAATCCCATACTAAGTACACCCTGACCTCCAAATCCTGCTGCCTTTATCTGGACTTCCGGGAGCGAAGGATTCAGGATTGCATCAGCAGATGACTCAGTCTCAAGATTGAAGAGGGCATCAATTGCCTCTTTATCAAAAACACTATTTTCCCTGAGAAGTGGTTCCGTCTCAGCTGACAGGTCCCTTAAATTGCCCAATGGGAACTCCTGTTCCATTTGCTCGTTCACAAACTTAGTGCTCTGTTCAGAGTTCTGCCTCAGATTTGTAGGACAATTTGAAAGTATCTCAACAAATGCATATCCTTTGCCATCACGCTGTATCTCAAGAGCTTTGCGGATAGCCTTGCGTGCCTTGCGGATATGGGATATATCTGAGATCGAGACCCTTTCAATAAATACAGGGGCTTTCAGATTGTCGAGAAGCTCACACATGTGCAGAGGATAACCTGCAAACCGTGGGTCTCTTCCATCAGGACAGGTAACGGTCTTCTCCCCAATAAGAGTGGTTGGTGCCATCTGACCTCCCGTCATACCATAAACCGTGTTATTGACAAAGAATACTGCTATCTTCTCACCACGGTTAGCTGCCTGCAGAGTCTCATTCAAACCTATAGATGCAAGGTCACCATCACCCTGGTAAGCGACAACCACCGCATTATCCTGCGCTCTTGAAACACCGGTTCCAACAGCTGGTGCACGACCATGAGCTACCTGGAGATTTCCACAATCAAAGTAATAATAAGCGAAAACAGCACAGCCTACAGGACTTATCATGACACTGCGGTCCTGTATCTCCAGATCGAACATTGCTTCACCAATGAGCTTGTGAATAATACCGTGACCACATCCTGGACAATAGTGAGTTGCAGTCGGTGCTGCACCACCCTTACGGGAGAATTCAGGATACAAACCTGCGCTTTTGATAACTTTTTCTGCCATCTTTATTCCTCCTTTGCAGCTATTTTCCTGATACTTTCCAGCACCTGGTCCATTGTTATCAGGTTTCCACCCATGCGATATACAAGTTCTGTGGGTCTGCTGCACTCAATAGCAAGTTTGATATCCTCAAGCATTTGTCCGTTACTCATTTCAACGGAGACAAATGTGCATTCCCTTGAATCTGCAATTTCCTTTAATTCTTTTTCAGGGAACGGGAAGAGTGTCTTTGGTCTGAAAAGACCGACTTTGATACCTTCCTTTCTTGCCAGGTCGACTGCTGACCTGCATATACGACTGCTGATTCCATAGGAAACAAGGATTATGGATGCATCCGTTGCCATGTAATCTTCGAAATCGGCCTCTTGTTCTTTTATGGTGTCGTATTTCTCCTGGATCTCATAGTTGAACTCTTCCAACTGGTTGAAATCAAGGAATATAGATGTAACAAGATTCTCTTTGGTATCAGCTGTTCCGCTTACAGCCCATGATGTGTCAATTTCCGATCTGACAGAAACCTCCGGGAACTGCAGGGACTCAACCATCTGGCCAAGTACTCCGTCAGCCAGCACATAGACAGGGGTACGGTACTTGAAAGCAAGTTCAAAGCCTTTGATGACCATGTCGCACATTTCCTGTACGGAGTTGGGAGCCAATACTATACTCTTGTAATTACCGTGTCCGCCGCCCTTTACAACCTGACTGTAATCACCCTGTTCAGGACCTATATTACCAAGCCCTGGACCTGCTCTCATAATATCAACTATGACACAGGGAAGTTCAGCACCAGCAAGATAGGAAACTCCTTCCTGCTTCAGACTTATACCTGGACCTGAAGATGCGGTCATGACCCTGTGACCGGTGGATGCTGCACCATAGACCATATTAATGGCAGCCTCTTCTGATTCAGCCTGTACGAATTTCCTTCCCATCATGGGGAAATATTTTGAAGCCTCCTGCAATATCTCACTTGCAGGGGTAATAGGATAACCAAAATAACAGTCACAGCCAGCGTATAATGCGCCAATGACAGCTGCTGTGTTACCTTTTACTAATTGTGTTGCCATGTATTCTCACCTTTAGCTCATTAATCTTTAAGCGGAATGTGTATCTCTATAGCAAGCGGCTCAGGACAGGTATAGTAGCAATTGGCACAACCTGTACAGCCCTCACCTGCATACTCTACATAGTAGTATCCCCTCTCGTTGAGCTTCTCACTCATTTTCAGGACACTTTTAGGACATGCAACAATACAACGTCCGCAGGCTTTACACTCAATGATATTAATAACCGGGTAAGGTTCTTTCTTGCCTGACATAATACAATTCCTCATTTTAATCTATAAAAATAATATCCCGGAACCGGGAATAATCCATAGACACAATAAACATCTATTTACTTTATGGTCCGGGATGTTTAGCATAACCGGAAAAGTTACTTATCACTTTCCTTGTCGTGGTCGCGTATTTCTACACGTCTTATCTTTCCGCTGATGGTCTTTGGAAGTTCAGGTACGAACTCGACCACACGTGGGTACTTATAAGGTGCAGTGACCTTCTTTACATGATTCTGAAGCTCTTTTTTCAGTTCATCGCCTGCAGTGTAATCCTTTGTAAGAACAATAGTTGCTTTGATGACCTGCCCCCTTACAGGATCAGGCACACCTGTGATGGCACACTCAAGAACAGCAGGGTGTTCTATAAGAGCACTCTCTACTTCAAAAGGACCTACACGGTAACCGGATGTCTTAATGATATCATCGGCTCTGCCAACAAACCAATAGTAACCATCTTCGTCCTTCCATGCCATATCACCTGTGTGGTAATATCCATCATGCCAGACCCTGGAAGTCATTTGCTCATCAGAGCGGTATCCAGCGAATATGCCAGGTGGGTTTCCGAAACTTGTGTCGATGACGATCTCGCCTTCCTCACCAACCTCACATGGTTTGCCTTCGCTGTTAAGGAGAATGATATCATATTCAGGAGAAGGTTTGCCCATAGAACCTGGTTTTGGTTCTAGCCATGGGTAAGTTGCAACGGAAACAACGGTTTCTGTCTGTCCGAATCCTTCCATGAGCTTCATGCCTGTTATGCGGTAGAACTGTTCATAGACTTCAGGATTCAACGGTTCTCCTGCTGTTACACAGTACTTGAGACTGCTGAAATCATAGTTACTAAGGTCTTCCCTGATTAGGAACCTGTATATGGTTGGCGGAGCGCAGAATGTAGTTACACCATACTTAATGGCGTTCTCAAGCATCCTGTCTGCACTGAATTTTTCATAATCATAGACAAAAACAGAACTGCCAGAGAGCCACTGGCCATAAATCTTACCCCATACGCATTTTGCCCAACCTGAGTCGGCAACAGTGTAGTGGAGACCTTCATCTGTGACATTCTGCCAGTATTTTGCAGTTATAATATGTGCAAGAGGATAAACAAAATTATGTTGCACCATCTTAGGGAAACCTGTTGTACCTGATGAGAAGTAATTCAGCAAAATATCATTGTTTGAAGTTGCATCCTCACCGGTTGGACGGACAAAATCCTCAGATGCCTTTTCCATTTCTGCTGTGAAATCAAGCCAGCCTTCCTTTTCAATTCCAATGACCAGACGATTTTTCAGTATGCTGCTTATCTCTTCGTAAGCCTCATCCACATAACTGAGGACACCTTCATCAGGTGCGCAGATGACAGTGTTGATAACTGCACGCTCTACCCTGTAGACGATATCCTTCCTTGTAAGCATATGTGTGGCAGGAACTGCAGTGGCACCTATTCTGTGAAGTGCAAGCAGACAGAACCAGAACTCATACCTGCTCTTTAGCATGAGCATTACGCTATCGCCTTTTTTGACGCCAAGATCATTAAGCATACTGGCAGTCTTGTTACTATAATACTCAAGATCCTTGAAAGTGAGTATCTTTTCGTTGTCGTTGTCATCGCACCAGACGAGAGCTTTTTTATCAGGCTCTTGCACAGCATAAACATCAACTACATCGTAGGCAAAGTTAAAATTATCAGGAACGTTTATTTTGAAGTTTTCCTTAAAATCTTCATAGGAATCATATTCAACACGTGAAATATATCTGTCAAGTAATGAAGTCATACTGCCTCCTCATAAAATAACAGCCAGGAATTTTGCAGGTTTTCCACCCATTGCCTGCATTCCGTGTGCATAATTGGAATCAAAAAAAATGGAATCTCCTTCTTCAAGAACTATCTCGTTATGATGAATAGTTACTTTCAGGGTACCTTCAAGGACGTAATCGAATTCCTGTCCGGGATGAAAGTTAGTTGATACAGGTGTTCCTTCCGGTTTCGGGACTACCTTGACAACAAAAGGTTCAGCTTTCTTGTGAGAAAAATTAGCAGCAATGTTCTGGTACTTGTAATCTTTACGACGCTCGGCACTGACTCCTTTGTCCTTTCGGGTTACAGAGAACACATGCATCCTTGGAACTTCACCTGTAAGCAGCACAGATAGATCAACATCGAGGTTCTGGGCAATCTCAAATAAAATGCTTGCCGGAACGTCCTCTTCTGCATTCTCATACCTGGCGTATGTTTCAACAGGCAATGTTAGCTTTTCAGCCATCTCCTCAACGGAAATATCCGAAATATCACGTAATTCCTTTACACGAGCTGCAATTTCTTTGATCTTTTCCTGCATAGAAATACCTTCACAAAATCATCATGTGGATACAATAAGAGAAATGTGTGTCAAAATGGGTTCTTTTACCCTGATTCCTCCAGATTGGTTCGTGATTTTAAGGGTTACTATTATTTTAATATATTTGTTCAAATAATGCTATGCTTAGACATGACATGGATTTATATGCTGATTTTTGAGAAAATGAAAAAAGAACAGATTTGATCTTATTGAAGGAAATATATTAATAAAATAATAAGGAATTTATCATTATCAATATATACTTTAGTGGTATCTATCATATTACTAAAACACAATCGATTAACATGGACGGCATTTGGGGATTGTTTGAAAAAATGGAGCATGAATACAGAAGGCAATTACTTCATGCTGCCTTCGGTCTTTTGATACTGCTTTTCCCATTTATCGGACCCGAGGTACTGCTGCTATTGAGTTTTTTGGTTATAATTGGAATGACTTTTCTTCCAGAAGATTCAGCAATAAACAGATACCTATACAAAAAACCACTTCCAGGCTCAAGGGAAATGCTCACTGATAGCATCAATGAGGGATTGAAAAGTGCAAAGAACCTAGCCATTGCAGTATTTATCCTGATGCTAATAAGCTCATTATTAGAATTCACATCGTATCAGCTTCCACTATATGTTATTGCAGGCGCAATAGCAATATCCACTTTTGGTACCAGTGCTGCGAATTTCATACGGCACAGAAAAAAGCTGCAATCTCTTCGCTATGATCCGAAAAATATTGATGGCCGCGAATCTCATCTGTTACCCTCAAGTATCGTACTCCTTGGTGTGGGAATAATAACAGCATACATTGCCGGAACATGGCTCATGCACTGGCATAAAATAGATGTCAACCCGAATATGCTATTTTTCCTGGTTGTCATTGGTTCTACAACAGGTGCTCTTTTTGAATCAATTCCTTCACGTATAGATAACAATCTCTCTGTTCCTCTTGGTTCTGGGATGTCGATGTGGCTGTTCAGCTCTTTCGGATACTCAGTACCACCTCAACAGATGTTCGTTGCACTTGTTTTTTCATTGGTCCTGGGTTATCTGGCCTATAGGACAAAAATAGCTGATCTTTCAGCACTTTTCAGTGCGGCCCTGCTTGGGGTGCTAATCATTGTTTTCACTGAACTCTTCTGGTTCATACTCCTGCTAACATTCTTTATTCTGGGAGGAGCTTTCACCAAATTCAAGTATAAGTACAAGGAATCAATCGGTCTTGCACAATCAAAGGGTGGAATGCGCAGTTATGAAAATGTTTTCAGTAACAGCACAGCAGCTCTTGTACTTGCCATATGCTACGGGATATATCCGCAACATGCAGACCTGATAATCTTTGCTTATCTTGGCACTGTCGCAACAGCAACAGGTGATACACTTGCAAGTGAGATTGGAACGACAGCCCAGTCACAACCAATAATGATAACCACCCTAAAACGCACGCATGCGGGAGTTGATGGTGCAGTAACAATACTTGGAGAAATAGCAGCACTCCTGGGCTCAATGGTCATAGGCTTGCTTCCGGTCCTCTTTGGAAGAGTGGATGATACGTTCCTTGCCATAACTGTTACAACTGCAGGTGGGTTTTTGGGAACGAATGTAGATAGTCTTCTTGGTGCAACTCTCCAGAAACAGGGAATACTCTCAAACAGTGGTGTCAATTTTGTAGCTACCTTTGCAGGTGCCATTATATCAGGAGCACTCTATCTTTTGCTGGTATAATAGCTGTTTTTAACAACTTACAACCATTTTTAGTGTTTTTAATGCTTTTAGTAATTCTCCTGTATAAAGGAGCATATAAGACTGCTCCAAGGGAAAAAACCAACATAATGGGTCCTAAAGAGCGTTAATCTTTGAAACGCCACTTCTAACAGCCGCTTCTGCAACAGCTGATGCTACAGTTTCCACAACTTTTTTATCAAGCGAACCGGGGATTATGTAATTCTCGCTGAGCTTATCATCTGTAACGATACCTGCAAGTGCATACACTGCCGCCAGCTCCATTTCCGGGGTTATATCACTGGCACGCGTGTCCAGAGCACCACGGAATATACCTGGAAAACCAAGACAATTGTTTATCTGGTTAGGACAATCAGATCGACCCGTTGCAATGACTCTGGCACCTGCTTCTTTTGCAATGTTCGGCATTATCTCAGGAACAGGATTGGCCATTGCAAAAACAATTGCATCCGATGCCATGGATGAAACCATTTCACTGTTTACTATCCCGGGTGCTGAAACACCGATAAAAACGTCAGCATTAACCAGCACGTTTGCAAGTGTCCCTTTTATATTTTGTTTGTTTGTCGCCATGGCAATTTCCTCTTTTTCAGGATTCATACCTTCTATGCGTCCTTTGTAAATAGATCCACGACTATCACATACAATAAGCCTTTCAGGATTGATACCAGCGTGTAGCAATTTGAAAGCTATCGCTTTTCCTGCAGCCCCGGCTCCCGATATGACCACTTTAATGTTTGGTATTTCTTTACCAATGACCCTCAAGGCATTGATCAAACCAGCAATGACCACAACTGCTGTTCCATGCTGATCATCATGGAACACGGGTATAGAAAGTTCATTACGCAATCGTTCCTCTATCTCAAAACACCGGGGAGCACTGATATCTTCCAGGTTAATACCACCAAAAGCAGGTGCTATATGTTTAACTGTGCGGATTATCTCCTCAGTATCGGTCGTGTCCAGACAAACAGGAAACGCATCGATGTCTGCAAGTTCTTTGAATATCAGAGCTTTACCCTCCATTACAGGTAAAGCAGCATACGGACCAATGTTTCCAAGACCAAGGACAGCAGAACCATCTGTAATTATTGCTACCGAGTTCTTTTTCGTGGTGTATCTATAAACGTTATCTACGTTTTCTGCTATTTTTTTGCATGGTTCGGCAACTCCGGGAGTATAGGCAAGACTGAGATCCTCCATATTATTGAGAGGAACCTTGCCACTAATACCAATAACTCCACCTGCATTTTCATGTATTTCCAAAGACCGCTCCCCCAGACTATTGTCACCTTCCTTGCACGTGAAAAACTTAAAATGTTCATCCATTTTTATTACTTCCCAAACAGTACATAAATTCGTTTTAATATTCTGAATTATAGATGTCTTCAAAAAAGTTATATGTTCCCATATCCTAGGAATATAGAATGAGTACAGAAATAAAGGGCATTGCAAAAGAAACACTAAACTTCGCACTTGAGGTCAGCAAATCCACATACCCGAATGAATTTGCAGGTCTCTTGCAGGTAAAGGATGGTATCATAACCGATATTTTATTTCTCCCTGGTACTGAATCAAGTGAGATCAACGCAGTTCTCAAGCTTTTTATGATGCCAAATATCTCAGCAGTCGGCTCGGTACACAGCCACCCAAGCTCTGTAATCAGACCTTCAAAGGCAGACCTGAGACTTTTCAGCAAAACCGGCAACCACCATATTATAGTTGGTCATCCATTTGGCCCTGAAAACTGGAAATGCTTTAATGGGAGCGGTGAAGAGATCATACTGGATGTATTGGATGTCGAGATAGAAGATGATGAAATTCTTTGATATGGATTCTTACAGATCATTCTTAAAACTGTCCTGCCATCCTCTTTATAATTTCTATGCCAAGCAATAATTATAAGATTCCTCAGTTGAGTTGTTATGCCAAAATAAAATCCAAAGTAGGTTTTCTAAAGAGCAAAAATGTTAGTGAATGTCAATAACTAACAACATCTTTTTAACTTACAGACCAACTCATATTTAATGCAAATATATGGAGTGTGAGAAATTGTCAGATGAAATCAAACAGAAAATAATTGATTACTTAGCTAGCCATAATTGGCTGAACCTTGGAACTGTGGATAAAAATGGAAATCCGATAGTTCATACCATGATGTATGTGTCTGATGGTGCAGTGGTTTATTTTGGGACCGGAAAGGACACGCGTAAAGCTGTTAATATGCTTAACAACAGTAATGTGGCCTACACAGTAGATGATGATGAATTGCAGTTAATGGAAATTACAGGCATCCAGATGGAAGGAAAGGCATCTATTGTTACTGATGAAGCAGAAGCGGGAAAAGCATTCCAGTTAATGCTCGAAAAGTTCCCCTTTGTTGCCGACATGCCTGTGGCTAATGATGAGATACTGGTTAAAGTGGAACCGGCAACAGCTTACTACCTGGACTACACCAAAGGACTTGGTTACAGGGATATGGTTAGCTATTAAAAGTTCTATTATTGTATGAGCATCACAACGAGTTGAGCCAATACTCATTCTTTTTTCAACTCAATGAAAGACCGGAATTATCAAAAATAAAATGTAACTATTCAGCCTGATAAAAACGCTATCAATAACAATCTTGACAAAAAGTTGAAACGTAAATTTCATTAGGATCATTTATTTTGATTGTTGCTATTGATTGATTTTTTGATTGTTAGATTGTTAGTGAGCAGACATCTCTATTTCGATGAAATCAGTACCAATAGGCAAATCGTGCCAGGCTGAATAGTTACAATAAAATAAAAAATGATGACAGGACACGTATCCTGTCATTACTCATTCTTTCTGAATAAAAGGAATGCAAGAGTTACAAAGACCAATGACAACATTCCTGTAAACCCAGGTGTGTCTTTTGGTTCTTCAATGTCTGGCTCACTCAATTCTTCCTCTTCAGAGATAATCGATTCTGGTTCACTTTCAACAACCTCAGCACCTACGCTATCACCTATGACAGAGAATATGGAAAATCCAGGTGTCTGAGCATCGAAATAAAGGAATTCACCATCATCACTGATCTTATTACTTGGAAGATCTTCCCACTGCTCACCATGGAAACGCGTCATGCGGATTGTTTCAGTATCAATGCTGTTCTCGTTAATCCATTCCCAGCTAACCTTGAAACGAATCATTATGTTGTCAGCATTATGTTCCGAAATAGTTCCCTCACTTCCAACATCGATACTCATTACTGAATAAGAATTGCCGGCTGGAGCAGGAATATCAGAAGGTTCACCTTTGAGAACCTGAACTTTAGTGACAACAAGACCCTCATTGTCCTTTGCATCAAAGCTGATTCCAAGAACAGGATCATCCCCCTCAGACAAGTCAAAATCTACAGCTGTACCACCCATTACATGCTGAACAGATGTATCGGTGAATGTTACAGTCTCAGGTGGCTGACTTGGGCCGACAGATGCACGATAGCTGGAATCGGAGCTACTGCTTGAACTGACGGCAGTTACAGTGATGTAACCTGTCTGAATACTGGTGTTGCTGCCACCCACGTTTGTTGCATTCAGAACAACAGTATAGGTTCCTGCAGTTGTATAGGTATGTGTCGCATTCTTATCAGTCGATGTAACTCCGTCACCAAAGTTCCATGCCCATGAAGTAGGAGTATTGTTGGAGAAATCGGTAAATGAAACTGCCAGCGGTGCCGTTCCTGATGTAACATCAGCCGTAAAATTGGCAACAGGAGTTGCAGCAACGCTGATGTATGATAACTGAGTGCTGACATTGCTGCCACCAACATTTGTTGCATTCAGGCTGACATTATAGGTACCAGTAGACACATAGCTATGCGTAGGGTTCTGGGCAGTTGAAGTATTACCGTCACCGAAATCCCAGGACCATGAATTAGGAGCATTGGTAGAGAGATCGGTGAAGTTAACAGAAAATGGAATTGCGCCTGATGTGACATTAGATGTGAAGCTGGCAACAGGTGCTACGGCCGCTGTAATGTAGTTGATCTGAGTTTTAATGTTACTCCCATCAGCATTTGTTGCATTAAGGCTGACATTATACGTACCTGCAGCTACATAGGTATGTGTCGCATTCTGGTCAGTCGAAGTATTACCGTCACCGAAATCCCAAGACCATGAAATGGGTGTATTGATGGAAATATCGGTGAAATTTATAGTCAGAGGAACAGCTCCATTAGTAACATTAGATGTGAAGCTGGCAACAGGAACAGAGCTTGTTGTGAAATTCCACAGGTCTGAGTGAGCTTCTCCTCCATTATTTTGGGCTATTATATGCCAGTAGTAAGTTGTATTTGCAGATAGACTTGAAAGAGATAATGGTGATTCAGTAAATGTGGAATTAGAGTATATTGGGCTACTCAAATCAGAGTTTACTGAAACCCTGACGGTGTAATTAGTAGCATTTTCAGAACTCCAACTCAGAGTAGGACTTGTAGATGTTGTAGCACCAACAGACGGATTTGGAGCATACGGTTTTGTTGGTGGCTGGACACTACCGTTCTTGTAGAGCAAAATGTCCCAGAAATCATCTGTACTTGCTCCAGACTTAGTATAATTGACCCCATCGTCATATGCAAAAGTTATTGCATAGCCGCTTCTTATCCCGGCATCCGCATTGATGGAATGCTGTACATAATTACCAGTGCCATTCTCCTGAATACCAATGGTTGCACTCTGCCCATAAGAACGGGTAGGGGATATAAGATCATTGTAATTGAATGTGATATTCCCATCTGATACCAAATGGACTTGGAAAGTACCCATTACGAGTTCTGAGCTAAAAAATCCATAATTTGTCCATTGTACTACCAATGCATCAGTTCCATAGGGGTTACCCTTATCTCCTGATGCAATTGATTCATACAGGATATATCCATCAGATGAAATTAAATCGTCCCAGAATGGGAAAACGGCAGGACAATTATAGTTTGTTGTTGGCAGATTCATATTACCGAAAGTACTAGATTTACCAGTAAAACTGACAACACCGTTACTAGTTACGTTAAATTGTGTATGGTTTATATTGTAATATGGAAATTCAAAACTTATATTCAAGGTTTCGGAAGCTCTATCATCCACACTATCCAGAGACGACACATGTATCCCTTCAGCATAGTACGTAGCGCAGGCAGGGGATACAAATATAGCAAGAATAACAATTACAAGAATGATATATTTCATTTCATATCACCCTGCCGATACTTTTTATAGCTTCTGATGTGGTTAACTGCGATACATCTGGGTATAAAGCAACACTGAAACTGATAAGTAGCATTAATTTCTCGTGCAACTGATTAAAATGTGACACTTTTTTCAAAAAGTTCTCTCCTATACATTATGGTAAAATATTATAATCAGAAATAATGAAGCAATTTTATATATTAATATTTATATAATAGGCAAGTATATGAAACTTACGTCACCGAAACAACTGTAAAAATCATAGAAAAGATACAATCCCATAGATTGTACGAACTTATAAACTACTTTTACATCAGCGTTCAATTCATTGTAAGCAGGAAATTAAAATCAGATTCAGGAAATTATGTTTGTTTTAACGTAACTATTCAGCCTGACTGTTTTAATGATGCAAAAAACAATATACTATGGCTTCATTCTATGTGTTAAAAAATATTCAGTAAAATATCATAAAAAACGTCTATCAATCTGAGGGGATTTGTATAGACCGCGAAGAAATACTTGCAGTTTATGAAGCTGGTCCAGAAGCAGTAGTAGAACTTGTAACTCGATTACTTGGGATAATTGAACATCAATCTCTCCAAATTGCACAACTTGAAGAGCGTGTCAGGCATTTGGAAGAAATGCTTGAAAAGAATAGTCGCAACAGTAGCAAACCACCTTCTACTGATTCTTATGCACGGAATAAACCAACCGTTAAAAGTCAAAGAAAAAAGACCAATAAGCATGTAGGTGGTCAAAACGGTCATCCTGGTACTACATTAAGAATAAATGATGATCCGGATGAAGTTATTGTTCATCCTGTTAATCAATGCGTCAATTGTGGGAGATCGTTAGCTTCTGTTCCCTCTGACTATGAAAGAAGACAGGTCTTTGACATTCCTCCTATAACTATCAATTGCATTGAACATCGTTGCGAGATTAAAACATGTCCCAAATGTTCTCATGTAAACAAAGCTCTTTTTCCAGATGGTGTAACTCAGCCGACTCAATACGGTCATCGAGTTAAGTCATTTGCAGTTTATTTGCACACTTACCAATTACTTCCTTATCAGCGTGTTACCAAGTTGTTCTCTGATATTTTGGGATGCAAGATAAGTCCTGCTACTTTGGTGAACACGGAACGTAGTTGTTTTGAGAAGCTTGGAGCTTTTGAAAATACAGTGAAACATCTCCTGAAAGAATCTCCTGTCATCAATCTGGATGAAACAGGAATGAGAATAAATGCAGTTCGTAATTGGCTTCATGTGGCAGGTACAGACAAACTGACCTATTATTTTGCACATCGTAAAGGGGGCTCAGAAGCAATGGATGCTATGGGCATATTACCAGGTTACACTGGTGTTGCAACACATGATTTTTGGAAACCGTACAACAAATATGAATGTCAACATTCATTATGTAATGCACATTTATTACGAGAGTTAACTGGAGCTTCCGAAAACAGGGATCAACAGTGGCCAAAGATAATGAGTGATCTCTTGATATGCATTAAACATCATGTTGATAATGATCTTTTAGATACTGAGCTAATTCAAAGGTTCAGTGAGGATTATGATCACATAACTTGTTTAGGAGTGAATGAAAATCCTCCTGATCCGGAATCAAATGTGCGGTCTAAAAAACGAGGACGTAAGAAGCAGACCACGGTAAAGAATTTGCTGGATAGGTTTATTGGCCATAAAGAGGATATCTTGCGATTTATGTACGACCAAAACGTTCCGTTTGATAACAATCAGGCTGAAAGAGATATCAGAATGACGAAAGTACAGCAGAAGATATCAGGTACTTTCCGCAGTGAACAGGGTGCAAAAAATTTCTGCCGTATAAGAGGATACGTGTCTACTGTTAATAAGAATTCTGAATCTGTTATCGATGCAATTAGTGCAATATTTTATGGCAATTCATTTGTTCCAAAGTTGCAGAATTGATCGTGGATGAAGAAATCAGCTTGGTGGAAGTGAGCTAGGCTGAATAGTTACGTTTTAACTAACTCATTTTCAACATAAAGTTTCAGAACTATGCGTTTCTCTATCCATTTAGAACTTAACTATGATAAAAGATAAGAATGGATGCCAAACTTATTCCAAAAATGTTAACACATCGATATCACAATAGAACTCATCGCTCAATGAAAAGATCACAAATAGATAGAATCTACCCATTTGCTCTTTTCTACATTAAACCCCGATATAGACTTCTTTTTTGTGTGGTACAAATTAAAATCTCAGACTACACCATGGTAGCTGAGGAATGAGTAGTATGTCAGCAGTGCGATCATAAGTGAAACAAACAGTGTTCCAAAACTGTACGAATTATAGCTAACGTTGTATTCTGTCATGATTTATCATGATAGTGATTAGTTCAATTCTATATAAAGTTTTCTTTTATTTGTCATGATTAATCATTTTATTTGTGACACTACGAACAATCCATATAATTAAGGTTAACAATAAATACGTACAAGAAAAACAGAGGAGATTAGATTTTCTTCAGATGAGGGAAAATATGGAAACTCAAGAAAACATGAATGATATAAAGAGATATTTTTCGCAGGAATGCTTTGCATCAAATTCAGGCATGGATCTGACCTTTGTCTCAAAAGGATATGCAAAAGCAGAGATGAAAATTGAAAAAAAACACCTTAATATCCTGGGCAGTGTCCACGGAGGAGCTATTTTCACATTAGCAGATATGGTGTTTGCAGCAGCATCCAATTCCCACGGAAATGTAGCAGTTGCTATTAATGTAGATATAGCCTACGTAAAAGCTGCAATCAAAGGCACCCTTTTTGCTGAAGCTAAAGAAACATCAATAAACCCAAAAATATCAACGTATGTAGTAAATGTAACTGATGAAGAAGGAGACACTGTTGCCATATTCAACGGAATGGCTTACAGGAAGAAGAATAAACTTGAGATTCCTGAAGAATAAAAGTAATTTTCTAATTAATTACGGTAAGAATGATAAAAAATGATAAAAAATAATTAAAAAAGCTGGATTATCAAACCAGCTCTTTTGGTTACCTGCTCAAAGAGCGTTCCTTCTGTCTATGACCTTTTTTGACTTACCTTCAGTCCTCGGGATAGTTCCCTTTTCAACAAGTTCGACATTAGTCCTTATGTTCAGGACACTTTTTAATTCATTCTCAACATGTCTTTTTACTGAAGCCAAGTCTTTCAGTTCGCCGGTGAACGCATTTTCTTCGAGTTCGACTTTTACTGTCAGCTCATCCAGCATTTTCTGATTCCTGTCGAGTAAGACCTGGAAATGTTCCGTGACTTCAGGCACTTTTGCTATGACATCCTCGACCTGCGATGGAAATACATTGATACCCCTTACAATAAGCATATCATCGGCTCTTCCAAGCAGCCTGGATATACGTGTTGTCGTTCTGCCACATCCGCACTCACTTTCAAGAAGCCGTGTAATGTCACCTGTCCGGTATCTAATGATTGGCAGAGCCTCTTTTGTTAGAGATGTCAATACAAGTTCACCTTTTTCACCTTCAGCAACCTGTTCTCCTTCCTCATCAAGCACCTCAACAAGGAAATGGTCACTCCACAAATGCAAACCGTCCTGATGTTCACATTCAAAAGCCACGCCGGGTCCCATGAGCTCGGATAATCCGTAAGAATCATATGCCTTTATGTTAAGAGCACTTTCAAGTTGTTTTCGGGTATTTGCGGACCAGGGTTCCGCACCGAAGCATCCTACCCTCAATGAAAGTTTGTCAACAATATCCATTTCCTGTGCAGTCTCCGCAAGATAAAGAGCATAAGAAGGAGTACAATGCAGAGCTGTAACACCAAAGTCTATCATCATTTCAAGCTGGCGGGACGTGTTACCTGTGCCGCTTGGCACTGTCATTGCACCGACTCTCTCAACACCATAATGGAAGCCCAGGCCACCTGTGAATAAACCATAGTTTACGGCATTCTGGAACACATCATCCTCACCAAGTCCCACCATTGTAAGGTTTCTTGCCATAAGGTCGGACCAGGTCTCTATATCCTGTCTTGTGTATCCGACAACAGTTGCTTTTCCACTTGTTCCTGAAGAGGCGTGGATACGTATAATATCTTTTCTAGGAACAGCAAAAAGCCCAAAAGGATAATTGTCGCGGAGATCTGTTTTCCGGGTAGTTGGAAGTTTACTTATGTCAGCAACCGACCTGATGTCATCCGGTTTTATTCCAAGCTGCCTGAACTTTTCTCTGTAAAATGGCACATTATTATAAACAGATGCAGCCGTCTTTTTCAAACGTTTTGATTGCAATGCCACTAATTCATCCTTTTTCATTGTTTCATACTTTGGCTGCCAGTATTTCATAAGAGCATCTCCACAAGCACCTCTCATATGAGTACATCTTTAAGTGTTTAACCCTTTTTGTAAATACATATTTTTTCGTCAAATAAATGACGCAAATTAGACACCAAGATAGCACTATTATGAACAATGATTTTATTCATTGAGGTATGCGATAACATGACATGAATACTACATGAATATAATGGTCAGTATAGACTTATGATGCCTAAAATCATAGTTCAAATTAAAAATATTAAGGATGCTATATTTGCTTGTAGTAGTATCAATTTAGGTTTAATTGAACCGTGTCAGTGATAAAACACAAAGAGGATAGAAAACTTTGCATAAAAGCCTGTGACGAGGCACTTCAAAGATTAAAACCAATAGCTATTACAAAATTATACAATAGATTGTCTGATAATACAGGACTCGAGTCCCCAAAAAGGCGAGTTCAACACCATCAAGTAGCACAATATGTGTAAATTCTTCAATTCCACCCTTAAGAACAATGGAACACGGTATGATTATGTTGAGTATTTCATGGGACATACATTAGGTGATGTGAAAAATGCATACGATGATCTGGACCCAGAATTCCTGAAAAAGAAATATATGAAACTGTTGCCCTTCCTTTCCATTCGAAAGGAACTACCCTTCCCAAACACTTCTTAATTGTCCAAGTACCTGGGCAAAAAGATAAATATCATCCCCTTTACCCAAACACTTCCAAATAGCATAATGTCTGGGTAAAGACTTTTTTCTGAATTATTTCTTTTAGCTAAAAAATGATACTGGTGAAGGTTAATTAATAAAATCACCTTGTCCCAGACACTTCTTAATTCCCTAGTAGCTGGGCAAAAGGAAAAAATCCAATTACCTCCACCCAAACACTTCAAAATCATAAAATGAGTGGGGCAAGGGAACAATCTCACGGCAATCACTAGGACAGATTCCATCCAACTTGAACACAAAATATCTTCATCCTTCGGCATCCTGTCACAATTAATCCATAATTTCCACTACTCGCAATCGATCACACCATCACCCAGCGCATTCCAACTCCTAGCAAAAAAAGCCTCTCGTGCAAAGGTAACATATCTCTGATATCTCAGTACCAAAAAGTTCCTGAGAGATAGCACAGGAGGAAGAAAAACGAAAATTCCGACAACTTATTGTTTCACATGAAAGTGTTCGGGCAAAAGAAGAAATCCCAAAAATACTAAAAACCAAAATTATCGGGAAACTATGAGATTATAAAAAAAGGACTCTGTAGAAATCCTCTAAATTATGGGGCGAATAACTGTACACGATTACTTAGTTTGTACTTGCTAATACTGGTACAATTACTCTAATTAAGCCAAATGATACTGATTTTAATAGGGTTTCTACAGAGCCCTTATTTTAATTGCATATCAAGCAAACATTGGTGGGTAAGAAGTAAAATACTACTGAAATTAGCATTAATTTTTATAAACTGTCATGTTCAGGCTATAAACAAAAGAGGTATTTGAGAAGCTCCCCCTCTCATATATTTACCCGGACTTGATACGATTTTACCCAAAAACCATCTTTCGTCCGGTTCACACTGGCTGCATGGCCAAGGGAACACTATCATTTGCAGTTCTAAAAAAATCCTCACATACGCACCGCATTAAATGTCAGTCACATATGTTCCTTATGAATTCACAGGACTACATTAAATGAAATAATTGACTATTCCAAATATCGTCTTATAATCTCTTTTAAACTATCTACATATACAGGTTTAAATATATATTCTGAAAAACCAGAGTTCAAGTAAAACTCCTCGTCATTCTTTCCCATAATTGAAGCAGTAATTGCTATCACTGGTATGTCTGAAGTTGATGAGTTTTTTTAATCTCCGTAGTGCATCAAGACCGTCCATTCCTAGCATTTATATGTCCATAAATATAAGATCAAAGTGAAACTTTTCTGTGGTTTCTAATGCAATTAAACCGTTTTCACGTGAACTACATTATGACCTTTAGACTCAACTACGTGCATAAGTAATTTAGAAGTTAAAATATCATCATCTGCGATTAAAACATGACTTATAGTACTTCACTTTCCATCTTTAACTGGAATTTCAAATATAAAAGTACTGCCATTTCCAAGTTCACTTTCAACCCATATCTTCCCGCTATGCAGCTCTACAAGCTCCTTTACAAGGGCAAGTCCAAGTCCGGTACCTTCATATTTTCGTGAGATGGATGAATCGATCTGGATAAAGGGTTTGAAAAGCTTTTTCAGATCATTCCTAGAAATTCCGATTCCGGTATCTATTACAGAGATACGGATTATCCCGTCATCTACTTCTGTACGGATGATAATCTTACCACAATTATCTGTAAATTTTATTGCATTACCAATCAGATTGTACAATATCTGTTTAAGCTTTGATTTGTCTGCCAGTATTTTTGGCATATTCTCAGGTAACTCTATACCTACAGTTATTTTCTTCTCTGACGTAAGAGTCTGCGTCATAGTTACAATTTCATCAATAATTGTTTTTACATCTACCATATCAAAACGTAGATTCATTTTTCCCGCTTCTATTTTTGAAACGTCAAGGATATCGTTGATGAGAGTTAGCAGATGATGTCCACTGTTGGAAATATGGTGCATAAAACCTTCCTGTTGGGGTACAAGTTCACCTGCTATTCCATCAAGCATAATATCTGAAAAACCGATTATTGAATTAAGTGGCGTACGCAGTTCATGACTTATATTGGCAATGAACTCGCTCTTAGTACGACTTGCGGTTTCAGCCTCAATCTTCGCATTGAGCATGGCAGCTTCAGCTTTTATCCTATCACTTATGTCTCTTCCCACAGCCTGAATGAGATTCTTTTGTGTATGTACTACTGAAGCACTTACATCTATGTAAAAAATATCCCCATCTGATCTTAACATTCTTGTTTCGTTACGTAAAGAGCCTTTCAATCGAAGTTCGATCACTTTTTCGATCATTTCTTCTCTTTCATCTGAAACGATCAATTCAAGAATTGATTTTTGTTTTAGCTCTTCTTCAGTATACCCAAACATTTCACAAACCGTTTTGTTAACATCAACTATCTTTCCATCGAAATCATGGATTATTATGCTATCACTGGCCTGTTCGAAAAGTGATCTGTATTTTTCTTCCCTAAATTTCAATTCGTCTTCTGCTTTTTTACGCTCTGTTATGTCTTGCAGTACACCAGTTACTTTTACGAGTTTACCATCTGTAATTTTAGGACGGCCACTTGTCCTGACCCATTTATGATTTCCTTTTGCAGTGATGAATTCCAGTTCATGGTCATATGGTTCACCTTTTTCAATAGCGTTATTGATTGCATTTTCAATGATCTCCCTTGATTCGAGTGGGAAGAAGGACAAACCATTTTCAACACCGATAGCTGCATCGTTGTCGAGTTCATGAATTCTAGCGGTTTCCGGTGTCCATGTAGCCTCACCGGTTATCAGGTCTAGCTCCCATCCACCAATTTTTCCAATCCTTCCTACTTCATTCAGGAGTGCTTCACTTTCTCTTAGTTTTTCTTCAACTTCTTTACGTTCAGTGATGTCATGGTAATTCAACAGTATTCCATTGATGATTGGTTCATGCAAGAGATTAATGGCTGTGAATTCAATCCATTTGTAACTGCCATCTTTGCAACGGTACCGGGATTCTGTATTTACTGTGGTATATGGCCTACTAATAACAGTTGCGAAGACTTCCTGCGTATGGTCTAGGTCATCAGGATGTATATTTTCCCATGTTGAAACACCTACAACTTCTTCTGGCAGCCATCCGAACCATTTCTCTATATTTGGACTTTTGTACTTATTGATACCATCTTTATCAACGATTGCTATCACATCAGATATGTTAGCAATCATTGCGCTCTGCTTTTCTTCACTATCTTTAAGAGCTTTTTCTGTCTTCTTTTGTTCGGTAATGTTCCTGAACTCAACAACCCTTACCTGTTTCCCTTTATGAGGGATACTCTTTGCTTCCAGTCGGAGAGGATATACACTACCATCTTTGCGAAGTCCCATTACTTCATATGGCTTTTCATAACCCTGGAAGATATTGTCCATTACAGTGCTTCTGAATGATTCTGCAATGAGCAGCAGTCCATCCATTCCTACCATTTCTTCATATGAGTAGCCGGTTATTTCAGAAAGACCTCGGTTGCAATCAAGGATCATTCCCTTGTCGTGGATGGAAATTCCGCCGAAAGATGCGTTATGCAGTACTTTGAACCGTTCCTCGCTTTCCCTGAGTTCAATTTCAGTTTCTTTGTGTTTAGTGATATCCAATACAGTAAAAGTAACACCCTTTGTCATATCAGAACTATCTATAGGTGTTGAGGACAAAATAACATCAATAATAGTACCGTCTTTTCTTTTTAATCGAGTCTCCACTGTCCCTGTTCCTTTTTTTTTGATCTGTCTGTACTTTTCATTACCTACATAATCAAAATCTTCCTGAGTAGGATACAACATACTTGCAGGGCAACCAAGAAGCTCATCAGGAGTATAACCTACAATTGCAGACATACGTGGGTTAATATCTACAATAACACGATCAATAACAACACCGATCCCAACTGGTGCGGCTTTGAAGATACTATCCAATCGTTCTTCATTTTGTTGTATCAAGTTCTGTGCTTTTTGTTTCGATATCGCAAGAGCAATTCTGTCGGCAAGGCGTTCGAACAGAGCTATCATCTCAGCCGTGAACATTTCTTTACATGAGTCGTTCAACTGGATCAATCCCAGAGCTTCCCCCTGGCTACGAAGCGGTATCAATGCAACCGATTCATATCCTTCTCCATTGCAACGGTTGCGCGTACGTGTCAGCCTGTCCGATTCATCTGTGCTGGCCAGAAGCTCAGTGCTGGAATTAGTCCAGAAGCTTCCATGAGCAGTGAAAAAAGGCATGTCAGGGTTGAAGCGACCGTGAATGACATTCCCGCACATGCATTCAAGTATAGGGTTTCCGATCTCATCCCTGATGATGTTCCCATTGCGATATTTGGAACAAAGTGAATTCTCCAGAAGCACAAAGCTCTCAGGGAAGCCTTTTGTCTGATAGTAAGGGTAGTCTTCTCCTTCCTTTAATCTGATACCGACAGCTTCACAGCCTGACCACTTCTGCAACAGCTCGATCGTGGATGGAATGAGTTTATCCTGGTCGTTGGCATACTTTAAAAGACTGAGCAGATCAGTAGTTATCTCACGTTCGGCTTCTGCAAGTTTCTCTTTGCTGATATCTTTCAGGAAACAAATAAAACCCGAACCTGCTTTTTCCGAGTATGTCATACTGATTTTTATATCCAGTATGCTGCCATCTTTTATGCGGTGTTTTGTCTCGAAACAATCATTTCCTTTTTCCATCACTTTAAGAAGGTAGATTGTAGTCTGCCCTGAACTCTTGCTAGCTTCCAGATCAGATAATCTTTTATCAAGTAGTTCTTCGCGTGTATAACCACTGAGGGTGCAGTATGCCTTGTTCACTTCAAAGATTTTCCCATCTTTATTAAGATACAAGGTAACTATTCAGCCTGATAAAAACGCTATCAATAACAATCTTGACAAAAAGTTGAAACGTAAATTTCATTAGGATCATTTATTTTGATTGTTGCTATTGATTGCTTTTTTGATTGTTAGATTGTTAGTGAGCAGACATCTCTATTTCGATGAAATCAGTACCAATAGGCAAATCGTGCCAGGCTGAATAGTTACGATACAAGTAACCATCAATAGCATTTTCAATGATGGTTCTGTAAAGTTCCTCTTGTGTGCATACTGAATTATTTGTCATAACTTTTCATAACCCCAATAGATTTAATTATTGTGTAGCATTCTTTTGAATGACGAAATTATTACTATAACATACTAAAAATGAGGATATTTGAAAATGAATTCACTTTTATACATCCATCAGCATAATATATATATGCTCTTAAATGAAATCATGCTTATCAGTTAGCTAACTGATTTACATGCTCCATTTTAAAACAAAACATTTAACATTGCTTATGAGAAGTGAACATCTGAATCTGTCCTTTTTTCATTTTAAAACTCCTTTAAACGTGTGACTAGCAATTCCAATTGTATTTCCAGTTCAGGCACCAAAATCACAACTTCATTGATTTCATTTGCATAGGCAAATTTCTCCATATCTGCTGTAATTTTGCTTAGAACTTCACCACCCATGTTTCCAGAGGAACCCCTAATCTTATGAGCACACTGGATAATCTCACTTATTTCTTTTTTCTCCATTACTTTTTTTAATTCATTCATCTGCTTCGGCGCATCTTTCAGGAAAATCCCTATTAAACGTCTGGCCAGATCAATGTCATCCGACATTCTTTCCATAAAAGCATGTTTATTGAATATCAGTGGGTCTGCCGGATTCTTAATTGCCCCCATAGTATGGTCCACATGCTCATTTTCCTGCACTGCCTTTGACCATTTTTTTATCAGGTCAATCAACGATTGCAATGAAAACGGTTTTGAGACATAATCATCCATGCCAGCTTCAAAGCAACGTTTTTTATCATCTGCCATGGCATGTGCAGTCATTGCTATGATAGGAATATCATGATCAAGTACTGCTGATAGAGGGTCTCTTATGTGCCGGGTAGCTTCAAGCCCATCCATTAGGGGCATCTGCACATCCATTAACACCAGGTCGTATGAAATTATTTCAAGAACCTTTATTGCTTCTGCACCGTTCGTTGCAATGTCTGCGCTAAAACCTATTTTTTGTAGCATGCTTTGGGCTACATTCTGGTTCACTATGTTATCTTCCACCAGCAAAATCTTCAAATCACTACTATGCATTTCGTTACTGTCATGAGATTTTACGTAGGGCTGTGGATTATGAACCGGTCTGCTCATGCTAAGTACATCACATAATATTTTGTGCAGCTCAGATGGTCTTACTGGTTTGGTGAGATAAGCTCTGAAATTTGTTTTGTCCTGTGAGTGAAAACTTGAATCACATCCCAGAGAACTTAGCATTATTAGGCTGATATCTTTGAGTTTCTTGTCAGATTTAATGACACGTGCAAGGGATTCGCCATCCATTCCTGGCATCTGCATATCTAATAGTGCTATCTGGAAAGGTTCACCTGAATCATGTGCTTTATAAAGGGCCTGGAGAGCCATAGGACCATCTTCCACCATCTCTGCTTTTATGCCCCATGAAGAGAGTTTTGTAACGAGTAATTCACGATTGGTAGCATTATCATCGACAACAAGTACATGCGCTCCCCCTATATCAGAAAATAAATTATTCTTGCATCCACTTCCTGTTTGCCTCATAAAACTGGCAGTGAACCAAAACTCAGAACCCTTTCCTTCCGTACTCTGAACACCAATCTCACCCCCCATCATCTCCACAAGCTGTTTGGAAATAGCAAGACCAAGTCCTGTGCCACCATACTGACGTGTTATGGATGTATCCACCTGGCTGAACTTATCAAAAAGAAGGTTCTTTTTATTATAAGGTATACCAATTCCTGTGTCCCTTACCGAGAAACGCAACCTGGATTTTGAGTCTGTCTCAGAATCAAGAGTTACTCGTACAACTACCTCACCCTGTTTTGTGAACTTAACTGCATTACTGATCAGATTTGTCATTACCTGTTTTAGGCGAGTTGAATCGCCTTTGATGTACAAAGGTACATCCGGATCAGCCTCATATATGAACTCCAGTCCTTTATCGTGAGCTTTTACAGATAGCATGGTAGCTAATTCATCAAGGAGATTTTGCAGATCGAACTCAATATCTTCAAGTTCCAATCTACCAGCCTCTATTTTAGAGAAATCCAATATATCGTTGATAAGTTCAAGCAACGTCTCACTACTGGTCTGTACAGTATCAGTATAATGCCTTTGTTCTTCATTTAGTTCAGTATCCAGAAGGAGACCAGTCATACCAATGATGCCATTCATTGGTGTACGGATCTCATGGGACATATTGGCCAGAAACTCAGACTTTGCTTTGTTTGCAGCCTCTGCTGAAATTTTGCTTTTCTCCAAAGCACTATAGTTTCTGCTGTTCTTCAGAGATATGGCAGCGTATTCACCAAATGTTTTAGCAAGTTTGGCATCGTTTTCGTTGAAATCACCATCTTTATGGGAAAAACCCATTATTCCTTTTGTTTCGCCTTCTATGTTCAAAGGAGAAAACAGGACATTAGGTAGGACCATGTGTCCTTTTGGCATATATTCCACCCATTTGCTCTTCATGAAATCATTGTTATACACTACCTGCCCGGTAGCGTACGCTTCAGCACGCAGTCCTCTTAAAGGCATAGGAAGATCAGGATTCACGGAACATGGCATACCTCCATCTTCTAAAAACAGTAATTCATTCTCCTGCCCAGATCCTGATAAAAGTGCTACATACCCGGCTTTTGCCCCGATGACCCGTGCACACGCATCAAATATATGCCTTGATACTGCGTTAAAATCATTTGTTTCAAGGATGGCCTGAGTTGCATTCAAAAGTTCGGCAATCTCTGTTTCTTTTTGCAGTGAGTTGGTCAATGACCGTCTCAAGTTCAAATCTGCCTGTTTGCGTGGTGTTATATCAGTGTGGGAACCTGCCATCCTGTAAGGTATTCCATTTTCATCCTTCAATGCTTCTCCTCTTGATAGAATCCATATGTGGCTGCCATCTTTGTGCTTTAAGCGGAATTCAATATGAAATTCAGAGATATCACCTTTCAGATATTGTTCTAAATATTCCATCACCCCAGGTCTGTCATCAGGGTGAATTCCTCCCTCAAATGTTGAATATTCATTAGGTAGCTCTGAATCTTTATAACCAATCATCTCTTTCCACCTGGGAGATAGGTATAAAGCGTTATCACGCAGATCCCAATCCCATATGCCATCCTGTGAACCATTCACTGCCAGCAAGAATTGTTCCTGGCTTTCTTCAAGCTCATCTGCGTACATCTGCAGTTTTTGTTCTGCAAGTTTACGTTCAGTAATATTTATATGAGAAATAACAACTTTACATGGAAAAGTATCAGAGCTTTCAAAAGGTCGGACCTTACCTATGAACCATCTTTCTTTTTCCGGAGAATGACATGAATACTCAAGCTCAAAATACTCCTTCGTTCCCGTCATCACATCTTCAATACCTTTAGCAAATTGTAATCCGAGGTCTGAGTCTTTACCCTTTGAACTTTTTGCAATTGTAATATAATTTGTTCCTTCACTCACTTTTTCAGTATCTGCTGAATTAGCAATGGCAAAATCATTCCATGATTTATTCGTTTTTATGATATTGCCGTTCTCATCCAACACGCAAATATTCGCCTCTAAGGAATCCAATGTGGATTGGTTCAAAGTGTTTAATTCTTTAATGGTTTGCTCTGCATACCAGTTATCAGTGATATCGCGACCTACACCCACCAATCCTATAGTTTTACCTGTAGAATTATACAAAAGTGATTTTATCGTGTCAAGCAATATTCTTTTACCATCTGGATATGTTACCCATTCTTCGTTGTGTCTGGCTTTACCTTCTTCCAGCATTAGTTTATCGTTCATTCTGAAAATATCAGCAACTTCTTTATTAAACAGATCATAATCTGTACTACCAATTATCTGGTCCCTGTTCCTACCAACAAATTTTGAAAATTCGGGATTGCAGCCAAGATATACTCCATGACGATCTTTGAAAAATATCATATCGGGTATCGAATCAAGAAGACCTGTTAGCAAAGACCTTTTTTTTTCAAGTTTATCTTCTGCCAGCTTTCGATCAGTTATATCCCTGAATGCTGCCACGCGAACCTTTGAGCCAGAATATGCGATATCATAGGCTTCTATTTCAACTGGAAATACAGTTCCGTCTTTTTTCACAGCACGAATTTCATAGGGTTTTGCATTGCTTTTAGACATCTGATGCCTTACGCAATTAATATCCTCTGGATGAACAAGTAATTCCAGGATGTTCTTGCCCAAAAGTTCATCCTTAGGGTAACCGGTAATTCGGCTTAGAGCTTCATTAACTTCCAGAATCATACCATTATCATGAACAACGATACCCTCAAAGGTCACATCTGAGAGCAAACGGTACTTTTCCTGACTTTTAAGCAATGCTTGTTCCATTAGTTTGTGCTGCGTGATGTCTCTGGCTATTCCTTCCAGTGCAACCAGATTATTATTTTCATCATAAATACAAATGTTTTTTTGCTCGATCCAGATAATTGTACCATCTTTTTGTACCCAGCGAAGCGTTATAATATGTCGATCTTTGTGTTCTCCTTTTGACATATCTTCTAGCAAGTAGCGATCATCGGGGTGCACAAGTTTAAAACCCAGGTCTGGATCTTCATAATGTTCCTCTGGCGTGTAACCTGTGATCTTAGTGGCTGCAGGACTAACGTACGTGAATCCTCTTTTAGGTGCAAATTCATAGCGATATATCAGATCATCAGCATTTTCAGCTAATCTTCTGAAGCGTTGCTCGCTTTCAGTTAGTTTCTTTTCTGCATTCTTGCGTTCTGTGATGTCACGGAACACAGTAGCAAAGATATCCTTATCTACCTGATAAGCACTGATGCTATAGTGTCGCTGCAATGGTTCTGAGAACTCTTCAAAATTAACAGGAATACCAATAAGTACCACATTTCCATATGTTTCTATCAAGGATGAATTTTCAATACCGGGAAGAACTTCAGTTGCGCGCCTTCCCAGAACTTCCTCTACTTTCAATCCGGTCTGCTCTTCAAATGTATCATTTGCTTCAAGGAATACGTAGTCTACTGGATTGCCTTGCTCATCCCGAATAATCTGATGGATAGCCACACCACTTACGGAATTTTCAAACAGACCGCGATACTTGCTTTCACTATCTTTCAATGCTTTTTCAGCGCCAATTTGTCCTATAATACCCCATACAGAATCCATGAGTAAAGTAAGTTGGAGCTTATCATTCTCCACATAATTTGATTCTTTATTTGCAACCCCTACAACAGCAACAATTTTATTGTTCCTGAAAATCGGTACAGTCATAAAGTTATCAAGTATAACGTGTCCTTCAGGGTAACCTTTCTTCAATGCATTTGAAGTATTGAAATAATTCAGGATTATAGTTTTACGCTGTCTAACTGCATCTCCCCAGATTCCTGTGTCCTCTAGATTGTAAATAGTCTGAGGTTCGACAATTTCACAATCCTTCATTACATCTTTGGACCATGTATTCAGAGTGAATTCCTTTTTTTTCTCACTATAATAGTATATGTAACCTATTTTGCTTCCTGTGAGTTTAATAGCTTCATTAAGTGCAAAATCAAGTAACTCCTGAATGGAAGCATGTTTTGATTGTAGAATAGCAATGATACTCTTTAATCTAGCTTCATTTAGATGCAATTCAGCTTCAATATTTTTTTCTGCTGTGATATCATGAATAATAGAATATAGCAAATTTTGTCCTTCAATTGAAATGGGTCCACTATGTACTTCAACGTCACGAATTTCACCATTTGCCAATTGATGTTTAAAGATAAAATGTTTTGCGTCTTCATAATTTGCCTTTTTTATATCACCAATTAGTTCTTTTTTTGGCAAAATATTTATTTCACCGATATTTTTGTTGGTAATGTCATCGTGTGTCCAACCGTAGTATTTGCAGGCAGCATTATTAGCATCAACAATATCCAAACTTTTAGGATCAATTAACAACATTACAGAATAACTATCATTAAATAATGATTTGTATCTTGCTTCACTCTCTTTCAAAGTTTCGTCAAGCTTCTTGAGAACAGATACATCCACAAAACATTCAAGTAATTTTTCCTGGCCATTTAAGATGATCTTTTTTATAGATATCATTACAGTTGCAGCACTACCATCAGCACGCAACATAATCGTCTCAGAATTATCAACTACCTGCCCTAAATCATATATCGGACAGGAGCCTTCACACGCGGGGCATAGGAATGAGTGGCATGTATGCCCTACAATCTCATTTTCAGCAGCTCCAAGCATATTTGCTGCGTATTCATTAGCTCTTTCTATAACATGTGTTGATGGGTCAACAATGATGGCTCCCATAGGAAGATTCTGAAAAATATCAATTTCAAAAGAGGAGGTTCCTGTATTCTTTAAATTTAAATCTCCTGTCTTTTTATTATTTTCGGACTGTTCTTCCTCGTTATTGTACATCATTTGCCCTCTATTGATAACTATGTTCTGTTTTGCTTATAAAATAGAATCGTTTTACATTTTGTTCATTGAATTTTGTTTAAGAATGTACTTTTGCATGATGAGGTCCTTTCCAAATTAAAAAAGAAATTGCTTTGGTTTGTAAAAACAATTAATAATTAAAAAAGGAAATTATGCAGGAATAGATCCTGCATCTGCCAGATTGCTGATGTTCATTTTTTGCTCTTCGGTAAAGATATGGTCAATATCAAGCAGTATGAGCAGTCTTTCATCGATTTTGCCAACACCTTCTATGTATTTTTCACTAATCTTCGAGGTGATTATTTCAGGTGCTGACTCGATGTTTCCGACAGGTATTCGTAAAACTTCAGTCACAGCATCTACAATCATCCCGGCAACAATGTTCCCGATTTCCACAATAACTATCCGGGACTGGTCATTTGTTTCACTTTGTGGAAGATTGAATTTGCCTGCAAGACTAATTACCGGAATGATTTTATTTCGAAGGTTAATGACTCCTTCCACATAGTCAGGAATCTGTGGTATTTTAGTAATATCAGGTATTCGAATAATTTCCTTGACGCTGGAAATTTTCACACCATATTCTTCCTCTGCAAGCTGGCAAACGACAAGTTGAAGCAGTTCTTCTGTAGAACTGTTATCATTTATTGTTAATTCTGACATTTAGAAACCTCGTTCAATTAGACAAGTACTTGTTGCTCTACTTTAGCTAATTGTAACTCTTCTTTTTTGTTATTGGTCATATTTCTTGTTCCACTATTGTCCTCATTGATCGTGAATTTCGCAGCTCCCTGCAATAGGACATTGGCAAGATCTGCAAGCTCCTGGGCAGATGATGAGAGTTCCTCCATGGAAGCTGTCTGTTCCTGCACCGATGCAGCTGCCTGTTCTGTACCGGCAGCAGACTGTTCAGATATTGCAGATACCTCCTCTACGGAAGCTGTAACTTCTTCAATACTGGCAGCTTGTTCCTCAGCTGCAGCAGCAATATCCTGCGCCATCTTTGCAATTTCCTCGCTACTTTGAACAGTAGATACTACAGAATCGACCGTTTTCCTGAGGGTTTCTGAACCAGTTAAAACTTTATTTGTACCTATCTCCATAGCATCTACGGCTTCATGACTACCGTTTTGCACATCCTGAATAAGCACAGCTATTTCTTTAGCTGCACTGCTTGAATTTTCTGCAAGTTTTCTGACTTCATCCGCAACTACGGCAAACCCACGGCCGTGCTCACCTGCACGGGCAGCCTCGATTGCTGCATTGAGTGCAAGCAGATTTGTCTGGTCAGCGATACTTGTTATGAGATTAACGATCTCCCCTATCTGTTTGGATTTTTCGTCAAGATCACGAATGACACCGGCGGATTCTGATACAGCATCCTGTATTTCATCCATCTGAACAAGAAGCTCTTCAGACCCTTTGCCAATATCTCTAATAGTCTCACTTGCTAAGGTTGAATTTTGAGCAGCATTTTGTGCATTTGTTGCAATTTCCTGAACACTTTGAGTCATATCACTCATTGCCCGGGAAACCTCCTGTGCTTTTGATGATTGTGAGTGTGCGCCACTTGAAATCTGAGTTACTGTTGCAGAGACCTGACTAGAAGCCGCTGTCATTTCTTCAGACGATGCTGAAATTTCCTGTGAAGTTGAAGCTACTTTAGAAGAACCCATCTGAACGTCTGAAATAAGACCACACAAGTTTCCCACCATTATTTTTAGGGCACCGGAAAGTTGTCCGAGTTCATTGGAAGACTTGTTATCCAGTTCGACTGTAAGATCACCGGCAGCAACTTTATTTGCTGCATCTAGCATTTCATTAACAGGCTTTGATATCATATTTGAGATGAAGAAAGCCATTATAGCACCTGCGATCAAAGCCAGAACAACCATGATAATCATTGTCTGGATAGAACTAGCCATTTCCTGCTCCATCTTTTCTTTCTGATCAGCACGAGCATCTTCAGTAATAGATTCCACGCTTGCAACGGATAGGAGAATATCTTCATGTGCAACTTGCTGTTGTTGTACATATGAAGCATACTGATTGAAATCAGTCAGGTATGCATTTGCTCCCACAATTACATTTCGAGCAGTCGTTTTGTCATTTTGATCATGGAAACTACTCTCCATCTGCGTTGCGATTTCAATAATATTATTTGTAAGCTCGTTTACGTTATCTGCATATTTTTGCTCACCGTGCATCATAAAACGAAGTCTTTCACCACGACAATCTAAAACCAACTGAAGAAGCAGATTCGCATTCTTTACATTTTCTACTTCCTCTTCAAGAATACTTTTGTCAGCATTTTGTACAAGCGCAGTCTTATAATCATTTTCCTGTTTAACTAAAATCTCAGTAATTGAGTCACTGAACATTAAACCATTTTGTATCATTGATTGTTCAGCTTCTTCCTTATTAGCTTCAAGACTTACATAGTTATTAAAACTAGCATCAAAGGAATTGACAGCTGATAGAACATCATCCATCTGTTTATCATTTACAGGGTCTTCAAATATCTCTTTTGATGACTCTGCCTGAGCTATCAATTTATCCACAGAATCTTCAACCTCTGCAACAGAACTTGCATCCTTATTTAATTGATACTCTGCCTGTGCATTATTTGCATCTTTCATGTATTTGACCAGACGGTTCATGTCGTCTGCCTTAACTACCCTGTCATCAATATTTTTCATTCCATCGTAACCGCTATATCCCACAATAGCAGTGAGTAGCAATATTATTGCAAAACTTCCTATTAGTAAATTTTTAATTTTTACATCTTCAAACATACCTTGAACACTCCAGGTAACAAATTATTATTTTGATTTTCAATTAATTTAACACAATTATTTAATAATTCTATTAGCAACTATTCATTTGTTGATAATATAAGCAGTTAATATATAAAAATATACTATATATAAATATGTGGGTATTTTGTCATAGTATCATTTCGTATTGAGCCCCACATTTTCTAATATGGAATAAAAAAAGGCTTTGGTAATTAAACATCGTTATATAATATGATGGCCTCTTTTTATATATGAATTGTCCAAAGTGTAAGAGTTCCAGTCATAAGAAGAACGGTAGGATTGATGGTCGACAACGCTACAAATGCCATGATTGTGGATACAACTATTCAGTAGATATAAAATCCACCGCTAGCCCCGTATCTGTTAAGCGACAGGCTTTACAACTCTATCTGGAGGGGTTGGGATTTCGTTCAATTGGACGTTTTTTGGGCGTTAGTCATGTTTCTGTTCAAAAATGGATTCGAAAATTTGGTAGTGAATTAGAGGATCTAAAAAGTGAAAATGAGATTTCTGTTGTGGAATTGGACGAGATGCATACTTATATTGGGAATAAAAAAACTACTGCTGGATATGGATTGCTGTTGATAGATATGGGAATAAATTCATCGATTGCTCTTTTGGCAGCAGAGGAACAAAAACAGGACAAAAACTCTGGAAAAAATTAAAGACAAAAGAGATTGGAGAAGTAATGACGGATTATTGGAGAGCATATGCCAAGTTTGTCCCAGAAACATCCATACTCGATCAAAAGCAGAAACATATACTGTTGAAGGATACAACAGCATATTTAGGCATTTCCTGGCAAGACTAAGGAAAAAGTCAAAGTGTTATACTAAAAGTCTTGAAATGCTAAAAATCTCCGTTTTGCTCTTGATGAAATATAGGAATAAAGAACTAGCTATGTTTAATTAACAATGCCTAAAAAAATTATAGGTACCACCAACTAAGAAGATCTAATAAAGTTAGTTTATTTGGTAGTTCTGTGACAATCCATAGTCACATATACATATAATAATATTTTTAGTTATATGAAAAAATAATACTGTTACACAAAAAGATAACAAGTAAATAAAGAGCTAGAACATTGCATGGTAACTGTGCTGTTGCACACATCAGGTATCCCACAACAAAAATCGCAAGTAATTGATAAAAAAGCAAGGGGATATCTTCAAACTTACAGGTTGAAGAGATTGTGGGGGTCGTGCAAAGAACAACAATCTGGATATGTCAGCATCAATTGATATTTGGCTCTGTAGAAATTCCCTTCATCCAAATAAATTACAGATAAATTCATCTCCTGTACCGGGGTAAGTACCTGCCAAATATTCGTTTAGTAGATAACACAAATAACATAATATCTTCGTACATCTGTGGTTCACAATTAGTTAATAATATGATTTTTGCAGAGTAGGAGATAAACAAATACAAAAATTATAATATGACTCCAAGAGACTAGCAAGACAATTGAAAATAAAAAAATAAATTGTGGTGTGAGATTCACCACTATTTATTCAACAAATATTAATTTACCATCATCTCCCGGATCAACTTGGTATCTTGCAACAAGTTTCCATTGGTAATCTTCATTCACCTTGTTGATGGTCCATACATCATAATCCCAATGTACCCTGTCACCATTTTCATCAAGTTTTGCCCATCCTGTGATACCGAAGTACTTATTCGTAAGCGCACTAATTGCCATCTTTATACTCTCATCATTATCTGTTACGGCATCAGTATCTACAAATGTAGCTATCCAAAGAGCATCATATGCAGATAATGCATAGGTTTCAGGCACTCTTCCAAGCTGTTCTTCAATTCTGGATTCAATCACTTGATATTCGTCATTCTCTTCCTCATATCCATATATTGGTGACTTGATGTTAACTGCTGCAGCAAAACTAGCTACATCATTATCGTTAACAAGTTCCTTGTTTAGTGCTATGCCATCACTTCCATACCAGTTAATCGTTGTCAGTGCAGGATATGTTTGGGCTAAAGTTAATACCTGTTTCGCTTCTCCATAAGAACAAAGAAGCACAGCTACAGAGCTTTCATCGTATTCAGAAGTGGCTGCAATTACTTTTTCATTAAGTAATTCTACTTCTGTGAAAAGGTCTTCATTATTAGTTTCATATGTAACACCTTCCAATACTGTACCACCGAGAATTTCAAAACTCTTTTTTGCTTCATCTGAGAGTCCATTGCCCCATACATCATTCCTGTATATAGGAACTACAGCATTGATTTCCTCTTTATTCATGAGCGTAGCCAGTACCTTTCCCTGATTTGTATCATCTGGTACAAACCTGAATAGATTGTCATCAGGAATTGCTAAAGAAGATGCAGTTGATGCAGTACTCATGAGAGTAATACCATTTTCAGTTGCATATTGCAGTACAGCTTCTGCTTCATTGCTTGCTTGCGGACCAATAACAATCTTTATTCCTAGTTCATCAAGGTTCTTGAGTTGTTCCAGAGCTTTTTCCGGATTACTCTCAGTGTCCTTTATTATTAGTTTTATATTTTTTTCAGAACCAAGTCCTGCTAAATAGTCATTAATATCCTCGCTTGATAATTCCAGTGCAGTCTGGCTTGATTCACCGATAGAGTCAAGGTTACCCGTAAGTGGCAAAAGAGCCCCGATAGTAATATCATCAGATTCAACTAATGTTTCTTTAGTCGATTCAACGCATCCTATTCCAAGAATTGCCATAAGTATAATAGTAATTAAAATGCCGGTTGTTTTTTTGTAACTATTCAGCCTGATAAAAACGCTATCAATAACAATCTTGACAAAAAGTTGAAACGTAAATTTCATTAGAATCATTTATTTTGATTGTTGCTATTGATTGCTTTTTTGATTGTTAGATTGTTAGTGAGCAGACATCTCTATTTCGATGAAATCAGTACCAATAGGCAAATCGTGCCAGGCTGAATAGTTACGTTTTTTTTATAATATAATCACCTGTTGATAATACAACCCATTTACACTATTTATATATTTTGATTTATATTGATAGTGTATGCCAATGTTACAATTTTTTCTTCATTCAATACTAAACACATACAAAGCTCAAACCATTAGCAGACATGCTATGAAAGCAAACAGAACAGAAATAAAACAAGTTATAAATAAGATGAAATAACGGCTCTGTAGAAAACCTACTTTAAATTTTATTTTTACCTATTAATTTAAAAAGAATAAATCCCCTTAGCATTATCTGCTACCGAAAACACATAGGGGATGATTGTGTTTTGTCTAATAAGTACTTAAAGTTTGTTGATACAGCGTTAGCTGTATCAGGAAACTCACACCTTCAGATATATAGCTGTAAATATTCTAAAAGAAAATACACCCAGCACCAGTTACTGACACTTGTTTTACTGAAAGAATACCTCAATGAGGATTGTCGAGATATAGTTGAAATAGTAGAATTAATGGATAAAGTCAAACAAAGAATTGGACTAAAACAGGTTCCACATTTTACTACTCTTCATAAATTCATTACAAGATTGAATTCAATCTATTTTAGTGGATTGTTGCAGCAAACACTAAAACTGTTTTATTCTCGTGGAGAGAGGATAGAAACTACTGCTATTGATTCAAGTGGTTTTACAAGTGGTCATTGTAGCTACTATTATTCACTCAGGACAAAGAAAAAACGTAGATCTTTCCTGAAAGTAAGCATTTCTGTTGATACTACTAAGCTCATTGTCACTGGTTTTAAGATTTCAGGAAAACCTGCTCATGATGCAAAACATGCAATGACATTTGAAGCAATGTCATAAAGCTCGAAGATCAAAATACTATGTGATGGATAAAGGATACGATTCAGAGGCCATACATTCACTGACAAGAGAAGAGTTAGAAGCAATAGCTATGATTCCTTTACGGAACAGGATGAGAAAAAGGATAAAAGGTAAGTTCCGCAGAAAAATGGTACAGGAGTTTGATGAAGAGCTTTATCATAGCAGAAATCTGGTTGAAACTATGTTCTCCATCCTCAAAAGGAAATATGGTGAGGAAATTAAGGGCAAAAGTGTGACAAGAAGTTACAATATGAATTGCTTAACAGCTATTCCTTCCATTCGGGATAATCCTACTGTGGGATGCATAGAATGGTAACATCATTGTGTTAAGCTCACAGGACAATGTGGAAAGCAAGGAATTCCAATCCTTGACTATCTGCTAGGATAAGGAAACTATGAAGAGTATAATGCAAATCATCGTAAGGGTCGTTATGATTGATAAGCGAAATGGAATGATACGCTTAGACCAAAAGGTATGGAATCAGGCCATAATGGTTTTTTGCACATTATGGAGAATGGACACAGATTCCCGGCCTATAGATGGCTTCTAAGGTTTCCGTGATTATTCATATTATAGAACTTGGTAAGTCCCATGTGCTCCTGTAAAAAAAAAAAAAAGGTAGTTAATTCGTGAGAATGAACAATAGCACAGGGGATAAAGGAAACGGTAGAAAGCAAATGGCAGTCTGTAATGGAGTGCATAGAGGTTCAAAATTTGCCTTGTCCCGAAAGGGAGCAGACTTACCGTAGGTGTTCTATTACATGAAAGGAGGCAAACTTATGAATGCAAGATACTCGACTACACCATCAGGTGAGAGGCTTGCAGACAATTCAATCCCATTCAAGTGGGAGGACATCGACTGGAAAACAGTCGAAGGGAACGTTAATGAGCTGCAAGCCCGAATTGTAAAAGCGGTTAGACAAAAGAAGTGGCATTTAGTTAAACGACTACAATACCTGCTTACCAATTCTTTTCATGCCAAATTATTGGCAGTAAAGAAAGTAACACAGAACAAAGGTAAAAGAACAGCTGGAATCGATGGAGAAAAATGGACAACATCCAAATCTAAGATGAAAGCCGTTCTAGAACTGTCTGGTAAGAGCTACAAAGCTAAACCATTGAGAAGAATCTATATTGAGAAACAAGGAAAGAAGAAAAAACGACCATTAAGCATTCCTACAATGTACGATAGAGCAATGCAGGCATTATATGCTTTTGCTTTAAGCCCAATAGCAGAAACCACAGCAGACAGAACATCATTTGGATTCCGTAAATATCGAAGTTCAAAAGATGCAGAAGCTCAATTGTTCGCATGTCTGAGTAAAAGAAACTCTGCTCAATGGATTTTGGAAGGCGACATAAAAGGATGCTTTGATCATATAAATCACGAATGGCTCTTGAACAATATTCCTATGGACCGGTCAATACTAAAGCAATTCCTTAAAGCTGGTTTTGTGTATAATAGACATCTGAATCCCACCAAAGCAGGTACTGCTCAAGGTGGAATAATATCTCCAGTACTGGCAAACATCACATTGGACGGTATGAAAAATGCAATAGCATGCAAATATCATACAAACAGGAAGGGAACTATTAACAAAAAAAGTTATAATTCCCATAAAGTCAATTTTGTGAGATACGCAGATGACTTTATCGTCACTGCTGATTCAGAGGAAGTGGCTAAAGATATTGCTGAGGTTATCAGACTATTCTTGAAAGATAGGGGTTTAGAACTATCTCGTGAGAAAACTCTTGTTTCACACATAGACGATGGATTTGACTTCTTGGGATGGAATTTCCGGAAATATAATGGTAAACTTCTAACCAAGCCCTCGAACAAATCTATTGAGAATATCACAAAAAGCATTAGCAACGTGATTAAGAAAGGTAAAGCTCGGTCTCAGAGTTCTCTCATTAAGGAACTCAACCCTATTATCACTGGATGGAGCGAATATCACCGTTCAGTTGTCTCTAAAAATACGTTCAGTAAGCTTGATTCCAGATTATGGGATATGCTATGGACGTGGGCTAAAAGGCGGCATCCAGATAAATCACACCACTGGATAGTAGATAGATATTGGCATAGGGTAGGGTCAAGGAAATGGGTATTCTCCACAGAAGGGCTTAAACTCAAATCTTTTGCACATACAAAGATTGTAAGACATCCACGCATAAAAATGGATAAGAACCCATATGTAGACAAAGAATACTTTAAATGGAGAATAAGCTATCTGAGAAAACAGAAACTAGTGGCGTCGAAGCAAAATATCATGGAAAGTCTAACAACTGCCTGATACTTAAAGGGTTATAGAATGCTTGAGCCGTATGAAGAGAAATTTTCACGTACGGTTCTTAGAAGAGGGAGGGCGAGTAATCGCTCTTTCTTATTCGACAAGTATCTGAATGTAACGTCTCTTGTCGATGTTTTGGGTTTAACTATATTTCTCATTCTGTATGTTGATTCAATTGCAAATCGTCTTCGATATACAGTACTAACTTTTCGGGGAGACAAGTTTATTCCATAAACTACAAACCCAAGGTTTTCACATCCATTTTTGTTCCTTTTGCCTTTCAGATACTTCACGTCAATGACAATATTCAACCGAATCTCCTTTTTCTGAGGATTCTTCATAACATATTCCGCATACCTAGCCTTTCTCCCAATAAGTAGTTGCTTAATCTTTTTTCCTCTTTTTACTACTGGAGTAATATGGGGAATATCTTCATTTTGTAAGAACTCAAACACGTCTACCGAATAGAACTCCCTATCTAAACAAAGGACTTTGATTTTGATGTTTAGTTTATTGATCAGATCTATAAAATAGGTGAGGTAATAGACCTTTGTTTTATTTTTCTCTACAGGAAGAACGGAGATAGTGAATCTCTCGTTCTTGTTTATGATAGATAATGAAACGTATGAATAAAAAGAGTTTGTTGACTTCTTAGCTAGGCTACGTATCACATAGTTTTCATTGGACGAATTCGTTCCTCCATAATATGGATCATTTGTGAAATCGATAGCAAACTCATACTTTTTCTTAGATTTCAGAGCATTAATAGGACCTTGAAGTAGAATTTTTGTATTTAATCTGATAAGTTCTTCAAGATCAAGTTTCTTGAGATGATATCTTGTAGATGTTTCACAAGGAATCTTTTGATAGTGTTTTGACATGGAGTGGACTGAACTATTCTCTACTGCCATGCATATGGCAGCATAAAACTGGTCTTTACAGGTAAGTGAACCATTGATATTAATGGTGATATTATCAGTAAGAGGTTTTAGAACAGCATCAATACATTGTTTTGGTCTTAATTCAACTTTGGAATAGGTGCTCGAATTGAACGCTATAAATGACATATGGCGGCGTTCACGCCGCATATAAAGCTATCGTATGACCTTCCTAAATTTAAGTGGTTAAAATTAGAGAACTACTGAAGTTGTTTTGTAGAACCGTTTGCAATGTTTCCGTGGTATTCGATGGTACGTACCCCTAAAACACTATCATGCCACTCATTTACACGGCGAGGGTCATGAGTTCGAATTTCATCGAGCCCACCATTCACATTTATGTTTTCTTGTTATTATTGTGGCGCTGAGCGTAGCTCTGCACCTCTATTCGCGCTCCCATGAACTATTTCGGAAATATATTGATAATTCCGAGATAATCACCATCTCCGAAGCAACGAAAACAAGAAAGAAAAACCTTTTTTTAAACCGGGAAATCACCAGAGTTAATGAGAATTTTACCGATCTGAATTTCATCAAATCCATTTCGATAAATGGAAAAAAAGTATTAATTCTCAGCATAGACACAACTGAACTATATAGTGATGATGAGTATGTTGAAAAAGAGATTCTAAATGCAGTTTCGAAAGAAATTGAACAGATAGAATATGACATGCCTTTGTTGATTACTCATTATTCTGTTTTGGGTACTGATGAGCTACCTCTAAAAAATTCTGCAGCATTAATTGATTTTATACAAAAATATAAAATAGAATACGTTTTTTGTGGCTATACTCACGAACTGGAAATTATGCGAGTCAATGATTTATATCAAGATTATTCCTTTACTCAGTCTATGTGTGGCAGTTTATCATCTAGCAATTATCCAAACGATGACAACATGTTCTTGTATTATGAAAATGTGGGCAGTAAAGATATGCATCTGCATCTGATACGGATCTTTTTAGAGATGGGGAAGGTACATTTCAAACAGGAAACAGTCTTTTAGGAGAGAATTTTAGTAATAATTCTTTTACAAGTTCCTTTAACACAGTTGACACCCTTTATATATGCGATGAATACCAAACAATTGGATTTACAATGAGTTTGGACCACAGCAATAGTGATAATGGAAATATAACCACCGCATTATTATTGGCAGCTGGTAAGGGCAGTCGTCTGTACCCTCTAACACGCGACACACCTAAGTGCCTTACAATGGTTCATGAGGCTTCTATACTTGAGCGACTTGTCATCAATTTGAAAAAGCAAGGCTTCAAACGTCTTGTCGTTGTCACGGGATACCAGGAAAAATGTATTCGTGATTTTTTAGAAACGCGTTCATGTGGTATGACAATTGATTATATTTCCAGTCCTCTTTACGCGACCACCAATAACATCTATTCACTCTGGATGGCGCGGGATATTATTAATGAGCCTTTCTTGCTTATTGAAAGTGATCTCATTTTTGACGTAGCTCTTCTGGATGGCATGTGCTCTCCTGACCGAATTGCCGTTGGATGCATGCAACCATGGATGAATGGTTCCACTGTTACAGCCAGTGGCTCCCATCATGTTAAGAAATTCCAAAGCGGTATTGCCGGACCTCTTGATGAGATAAGGTACAAGACTGTCAATATTTACAGTTTTTCACTTCCTTCGTGGAATAGCATTAAAGAAAGGCTGGGTCAGTACATTTCAGCTGGCAAAGTAAATGACTATTATGAAACTGTCTTTGCGGAAATGGTGTCTGATGGCAGTCTCTCTCTTGAAACAGTCTCATTTGACAGCAAGCGATGGTACGAAATAGATACAGTCTCAGATCTTGAAAAGGCTAAGAGATTATTTTCAGAAGACAAATATGAGACAATCATTCCTTACAATACCACATCAAAGATTTCTGGAATACTAAAGCCATTTTTTTTAACAAGCAAAAAACAGGGAGAAAAAGTGGTTACTCGTTCACTTTCTGGCTTAAGGCCATTGACCCAGTCTAATCCTTTGAAATTAAAGTCAATTTATCAAGCTAAGACTTTAAAAAATGAAGTGCCACATCAACATCATTTAAGAGAAATAATACCTGATGCAACACAATTACAAGACTCAAACTGAAAAATATGATTTCATTTCCAGGCAGCATGGTGGTTACTATCGCCATGAATTTATTGATCATGCTTATCTTTACAATCTATATTTTCCGCCAGAAGCAGTTTTTACAAACTTTAAAGATCAAATTCACGACATTGTCCTTAACTATCCAATTGCACAGGATGCTCTTGCCGGTCTTATAGGTGATCTGATCCATCAACCTGCTGAAAGAATTGTTGTAGGAAATGGTGCTGCTGAACTTATCAAAATAATCTCCGGTCACATATCTGGTAAGTTAATCGTTCCAGTGCCATCTTTTAATGAATATGCGAATGCAGCGCCTGCAGGTCAGGTAGTTGAATTTCCTCTTGAATTTCCATCATTTCAACTGGATGTAGACAAATTTGCTGCTGAAGCGATCAAGGTTAAAGCAGATGTTGCTGTTGTGGTAACACCTAATAATCCAACATCCCTAATGGTTCCCAAGTCCGATCTGATATCTCTTGCACAAAAACTTGCAAACCATGACTGTATGCTGATTATCGATGAATCCTTCATGGATTTTGTGCATGATCCTGATAAGACAACTCTGGAACATGAACTAGAACAGTATCCAAATATGGCGATCCTTAAAAGCATGAGTAAAGCCTATGGTATCTGCGGCCTTAGGATCGGTTATATGCTAACTGCAAATTTAGCATTTGCTGAATCTGTAAGGAAAGGCGTACATATCTGGAATATTAACGGATTTGCCGAAGAGTTTCTGCGGATACTGCCTGATTATAGACAGGAATTTGTCGAAAGTTGCAACCAGGTACGGATTGACCGGGATAATCTGTATAAAAGCTTGTGCGCTATCCCGGGAATGACTGCTTATAAACCGGATGCAAACTTTATTTTCTGCCGCCTGCCAGATCACACACAAAGTGGTCCTGAAGTCACACGGCGATTGTTCATTGAGCATAACATGTACATAAAACACTGTCAGGACAAAACTCTACCTGACTCTAGCCGTTATGTTCGTATCGCCAGTCGTACTGAAACAGAAAATTGCAAATTAGTTGAAGCGTTGATAGATGTTATTGACTCAAATAAAGTGGAGGGATCCCGATGAGTGATCAAGACCATCAACGATCACATCAGACAGGAATGCTTGCTTTCGCCCGTGATCTCCCAAATATCTGTTCGCTTGCAGGACTGTTGTGTGCAGTCCTTAGTATATACTATGGTATATTAGGCGATTTGTCACTTGCGATCATTGGGATGCTTTGGGCTGTTGTTTTTGACTGGGGGGACGGAATCATTGCTCGTCGGATGAAAGGGCGAACTGATGAATATCGAGCTTTTGGTGGGCAACTTGACTCATTGATAGATATAGTAAGTTTTGGCATTTGTCCCGCTGTATTTCTTTTGAGCTATGGAGAATTCAGTCCATGGTTCCTGCCCGGCGCTTTCGTAATTGTTGCTGTTGGTGTAATAAGATTGAGTTACTTCAATGTTTTCGGTCTTGTTGATGATTCGACATATATGGGATTAGCACTTGACAACAATGTCCTTATTCTTGCCTTTCTCTTTCTATTTAACAGTTATTTCAGCCAGCCGACCTTTGCAATTGCTATATATGCACTGTTAATGATCATAGCTGCCTTTAATGTAGCACCAATCCGAACCCCTAAGTTTTCCAGCAGGTGGTTTTATAGTCTCCTGATTTACGCCATGGTATTGACAGCTATTTATATATGAATATTCTGGAACAAATACCAACAAATTTCAATTGAACATAATTGAAAAAAGGAGGTGCAGTATATGTACGATTACCAACCGCTAAGGAAATGTATCTCAAACAATGACAATGAGTTAATAATTTACGGGGCTGATTCTTTCTCTCAGTTCCCAAACCGTGATGTATCTGTCAATTCAAAATGTGACAGAGCGCTTCCGGTAGCACGCCGGGATGATCTGGTAGTTCTACGTGGAAAGCTGGATTTTGAGTACCATAAATGGCTTCGCTCTCATGGTCTTGGGTCGGATCATATTGTTGAATATAATGTTCATTCAAGAGAGATGACTCTCTCGGAACTTATTGTTAATGATCCGGAAACAGTTAAAAAAATTATCAGGCAGATAGGAAAAAAACCTGTATATGTGCCATGGTTTTCAGGGCATATGGAAACTGAAGCTGCAAAAGCCCTTGGAGCTGATCTTTTCGGAGCAACTGAAACTGCAACATTAAAATATAATGATAAGTCAGCTTTCAAGACTGTATGTCAAGAATTAGGCGTGTCTGTCGTTGAAGGCAGTTTATTTGAAATGCATCCTGAAGACAATGCAAATTGTATAGATATGAAAAACATTATTAACGGATATCTGTCAACCTGCGAAACTGTTATTATTCGCGGTACTCTGGGTGAAACTGGTATGTCGTTATATAAAACCAAAGGCACTGATATTTCTGAAATATATCACGAAATTGCAATTAGCGGCGAAAAACATGTTATCATTGAGCCTTTTCTGAATGTCTCGTCTTCTCCGAATGATCAGTGGGCAATCAGCAGAGATGGTAATATAAACTCTCTTGGGATGCGGGATCAAATATGCGAAAGAGGCATGGTACACATTGGTACACTCAAAGGAGAAAATCCCTCACCAGACATTTTAAATTACATTGCAAAATCATCTGCAAAAATTGTCAATAATATGGCTGAATTCGGGTATCGGGGTGTAGTCGGCATTGATTATATTGTATCTGATGATGGTATATTTCCTGTTGAAAATAACGCTCGTTTTAATATTTCCTCTTATGCGGGCATGATCGTAGATAACATTGAAGAATTTATCCCCTCCATTCCATACTGGAAATTGATAAAGATAAAGACCGCAGCATGTTCATTTCTTGAGCTCACTGAACGTATTGAACCAGTACTTTATGACGGCAAAAAATTAAATTCTGTATTTCCTTTTAGTTGTGATACATTACCATCGTCCGGTGATTTTGCTGTTATAATCTTAGCCGAGAATATGGATGAGATATATAACATGGAAGAATCATTAAAAGAAATGGGCGTTAAAAGGGATTGTCTGGATATGTGTACTGAGAATTCTTCATGCTTTGAATCATCGAGATAACGCTCTTGGATAGTTGCTACGTTATTTCTTTACCCAGCAGACCTTTTTATCAAAGCTCAGTCTATTATTTTATAGGGGAGACAATCATATAATTTTACAGAATTATTGTAAACATGGGGTGGAACATGAAGATTGCATACTTATCAGTGTGGACATTGATTGTATTTCTAGCTCTTGCGCTTCAAACTTGGACCGGATCATCCTCAGACCGAGATATTCTCTGAATCAAAGCACGGAAGCATCTATAATACTGAAGGAGATCAATGGAACTGGAGTTCTGATGAATGGGTAGCAGGAGAGGACTACAGGACGCCGACCTGTACTGTATGTCACATGTCTGGGACGGATGAGCTGGAACCTACGCACGATGTAAGTTTACGTCTTTCATGGGAACTTGAACCACCGATATCCAGACGTACTGACAACACGGCAAACGTATTTGTAACTCCCATAAGTGATGGTTTTACATGGCAGGAAAAGCGTGAAAGGATGTATTCAGTGTGTGCCCAGTGCCACTCAGATGACTGGATCAGAAACTACTACGTAAATGCAGACAATACTGTCGCATTATACAACCAGAAATATACAGATTCAAAATTGATAGTTGACCAACTTAGAGAAGATGGATTATTGACCAAGCAGAACTTTGATGAGCCCATAGAATTCAAAATATATGAGGTATGGCATCATGAGGGCAGGCGTGCAAGAATGGGTGCATTCATGTTAGGTCCGGATTTTGTCCAGTGGCATGGCTTCTATGAGATGCTCAAGGATGAAGCTGAACTCAAAGAAATGGCAGAACAGATAAGGTCCAATGCTGCGGTCCAATCTCAGTCTGGAATAGAAGAAAAAGGTTCGGATTCCAGTGTGCCGGGATTTGAGGTTCTGCTTGCAATTATATGCATGTTTGGTGCAGTATTCGTATCTTTGAGAAGGAGGGTTTAATCCCTCCTCTTAAGTACTGTATGAATTAAATAATTTGCAAGATCAGATTAAATATAAACACTTGGTGGCGATTTCATTAGAATGATTTTAGTGTGTTTTGTCTTGATGTTTGCATAATCTGACCTTTCATTTCAACAGGTATCATAAAAGTAAAAGTACTGCCCTGCTTAGGTTTGCTTTCAACATAGATATTGCCTCCGTGCATTTCCACATATTTCTTTGTAATTGCAAGACCCAGGCCAGTTCCTTCGAATTCGCGAGTTAAGAAGCTATCAACCTGTTTAAAGGGTTTGAATATTTCTTGTATTTCATCTTTTGAAATACCAATGCCATCATCTGCAACGAAAATCTGTAATTTATCATCGTGACAACTTGCATTGACATGGATTTTTCCATTTTCCGATGTAAATTTGACAGCATTGGACAGTAGATTGTACATAACATCTTTTATTTTCTTCTTATCAGCATATATTTCCATGTCATCAATTTCAATTATAGTTCTGATGGTGATGTATTTCTTTCTTGCAATCGGTTGCATGGATGTCACAATTTCATCTAGTATGTTTGCGATTTTAAAATATTCACATTCAAGTTCCATCTTCCCGGCTTCAACCTTTGAAAGGTCAAGAATATCGTTAATAAGCTCTATTAGATGTTTACTGCTTTTGAGAACATTGGATACATAATTGTTTTGTTTCTCGTTCAATTCACCTGGAATTTTCTCGTTCAATAATTGTGAAAAACCGTAAATTGAATTAAGTGGTGTACGTAGTTCATGGCTCATATTAGCAAGGAATTCTGATTTTGTTCTGTTAGCTGCTTCAGCTATTATTTTAGCATGTAGTAGTGTATCTTCAGCATGTTTTCTTTCGGTAATATCTCTGCACACGCAAAAAACCAGTTTCTGCTCCCCAAACATAGCTCCATTTGAACTAACTTCAACATCAATGAAAGTGCCGTCCTTGCGACGGTGGAGCGTTTCAAAATGGTCACCTGTGTTATCAACATTATTGAACATTTCAATTAAGTCGTCACGTGTCCATTGAGTGTCCCAATCCCAAAGGTGTAACTGAAGAGCTTCCTCATGTGAATAACCAAGCATATCCGCATATTTCTGGTTCACCTCGTAAACCTTGCAATTTTGGTCAAGGACAACTATCCCATCGCTGGATTGCTCAATAAAGATACGTCTTCTAATGGCTTCTTCAGCCATTTTCAGTTCAGTCTGCTTACGTTCTGTAATGTCCTGAAATGAACCAACTACTTTTACAACTTTATCATTTTTTATTATAGGATGACCAATTGTCCGAATCCATTTATGCTTTCCTTTCGCCGAGATTAATTCCAATTCAAGATCATATGGTTCAGCCTTTTCCACAGCATTCTGGACAGCTTTTTCAACAAGCTCTCTTGAGCCGGGAAGATAAAAGCTCAACCCAAGATCAATACTTGTAGGATCATTGGGATCTACTTCATGGATTCTTGCAACTTCGGATGTCCATGTACCCTCGCCGGATGGTACATAAAACTCCCAACCACCAACCTTTGCAATACTGCCAACTTCATTCAGAAGAGCATCGTTTTCGCGCAGTTTTTCCTCTGCTTGTTTTCGTTCGGTAATATCCTGGATCGTTCCAATAACTACATTTCGTTCAGCGAAGAATTCTGCCACTGAATGTATATCCCGAATATCATCATCATTTTGCCTGTTAATCCTGAACTGTACATCATATGGCAATTTTTTTTCCAGTAGAGCTTTTAGTGCTTTATCCAAGATCGGTCGGTATTCCGGTAAAGCTATTTCTTGTATTTCTCTGATAGTGCAATGTTTACTTACCAGACCATATATCTTGGCGGCTTCCTCTGAAATATCCATCTTCCCTGAAGTGAAATCAAACTCCCAACTTCCAAAGCGCCCAATTTCCTGTGCTGTCTGTAGTTGCAATTCTCTTCTTTTCAATTCTTCATCTGCATACTTGCGCTGAGTTATATCCCTACCAACACCCAGTATTCCTATCAATTGTCCATTCGAATTATACATCGGACATTTGATAGTTTCAAGATATTCCTTGTGCCCATCATCAGCATAAGTGATTTCCTCTTCATTTATGGAGGGTTTACCTGCTTGCATTGCTTCTTTGTCTTTCTGTGTGAAAAGGTCTGCCAGTTCTTTGTCCACAAAGTCATAGTCCGTCTTCCCGGCAATTTCTTCTTCCTTTGCGCCAAAGAAGCGCTCGAATTTAGTATTACATCTCAGGTAAGTACCATTAACATCTTTTAGCCAGACCAGATCTGGAATTGTATTTACTAATGTGCGTAATTGTCCTCTGCTATTAAGCAGTGACTTCTCTGTAAGTTGATGATCTGTTATGTCTTCACCAATGCAAACTATACTTCTGATCTTGCCCTCTATGTCCTTAATGACAGTATTGTTCCAGACAATTGCTCTTTCGATTCCGTCTTTTGTAACAATTTCATTCTTGTTATATGAAGGCAGACTGCCTTCTTTGATGGTCTTTGAAAAAACTGCCTTGATCTCAGGGACAATCTCTGAAGGTAGGAACATGTCAAACCAGTTTTTGTTAAACACATGTTCTTTATCCCATCCGGTTAGTTCAAGTAAAAAATCATTGCAGTAAATGATATTTCCCTTTGGGTCTAGCATTATCTCGACAAGTTGTGTGTTATTAAGGACGTTACGAATCTGTTTTTTAGATTCAAGCAGATCGAATTCTACATTTTTTCTTTTACTTATATCGATATGTTGCAAAATGACAGCAGTGGGATAATTTATAGAAAGTGGCTGAACTTTTATCAAATACCAGTGTTTTCCATCAGGAGCCTGGAGGGGATATTCGAGCTTGAATATATTCATTTTGCCATTAATGATATCTCTTATTCCTGTTGCTGGATTAATTGCATTATCCGGTCTTTCAGCTGTAATTTCATCTAAAAATGGAAGATAATTAGCTTTATCAGTGCGTTTAAAGGAATTAAGATCATTATTGTGTACAAAGTCTTTCCAGCTTTTATTTGTATAAGAAATGGTTTCATCTGGTGATAATACAATGATACCATCTTCCCAAAGGTCCATTGAATCCGTTTCAAGGTTAAAAGCATAAGGATTATTGTTTTTTGAAGACATGGTATGTCCTGCTGAATTTATATTTTTATTATTATAGTACTAATATTTATAGTATATGTTGACTGCATGATGTCTTAGAAATGTTTAAAATTGCAGGCATTTTGCAGTAATATATGGATTATGGGAATTCAAATCCAGTATCCGCGTACATAAGACTTCGTTTGTTGGACATATGGGGTTACAAATCGGAGTAACAAAGGTACGATTATCAGGGTAGTTACCAAATTACCTATAAACCATCCTTCAAATGTCACAAAAAACTCTGTCCATTGGATAATGCCATTGAATGCCAGCATAAATGCGCCCCATAGAGCGCCAACCAGATTGTTTAGCAGGCAGGCAAAAATGACAAAAACAGCAATATCTTTTTTTGTTCGCATTCTGATGTTCACTTTGAAATATGCAAAAGCAGCCAGAGGTATGAGTACCTGCCACAGGTCAGCAAGTGACCATATCACATTCACCGAAAAAGGCATATCTGCAAGGATACCAGCTCCTATCATGCATCCAAGATATGCAGAAAAAGCACCCCATATTCCATACCATAGGGCAAATATTATCATGAATGCAACAGCAAAATACATGCTGGAAACTCCCGGTGCAGGTGATATTGGGGAATTGATCAGTGCAAATCTTGATAAGAGTGAATTAACTAGTACAAGGAACAGGAAAATATTCAAGTATCTAGAAAATGAATCTATATCAAGCATGATGTTTTCTCGTTTTATTGGGGGGATAATGTGCTGATTTTAGTCCTTAGAGGAGTGTAGTCATGAACTTATATCTATATATATATAGCACTTTTTTTATACAATACTTTCTTATCTAATATAGTTATGGGGCGATAAACCATTCTGCATATTTATGTCAGTTGTTGCTGTTTCAGAAATATTGGATTTCAGGTAAAGGAGGCACAATATTAAAAGTGATCAGAGGGATATGGATCCGTTTCGGATCAAAGAATGGTTCAAAAGACCGTACTCGGTTACAGTCACTACTCTTTTGATATTTGTTCTGGTACTTTATCGTGCCTGGCTCTATATTGCTAACTGGCTTGAGAATGTTCTTGCCAACGGTCTTGTTCCGGGGGATGTGACCTTCATCAAGGCTCTCACATTTATCCTGATCCTTCTGACTGCAAATATAATACATATGGTTCTTAGCAGACAAGTAGCTCTTTCAAGAACCGTGCAGGATCAGGAAACCAAACTCAACTTGTACGAAATGAAATTCCAGAATTTTATTGATAATGTACCTGATGTTGCTGTTCAGGGTTTTGCTCCTGATAGTACAGTAAATTATTGGAATCTTGCAAGTGAAAAAATGTATGGTTACTCTAAAAAGGAAGCCGTTGGGAAAAAAATGACTGAATTAATAGTTTCGGCTGAAAGTAAAGATGAGTTTGAAGAGATAATAGCTTCTACACAGAATGAAAACAATTATACCAATGCGTTTGAAACAACTTTCCTGGCTAAAGATGGCACCAAGATCCCTGTATTTTCCAGTTATTCTACAGTCCCGATAGCCGAGAATCAGCTGGATATATTTTCTATGGAGATTGACCTGACAGAAAGAAAAAGAATGGACAGGGATCTCAAGGTGGCAAAAGAACTTGCTGTGGCTTCAAACAACGCCAAGAGCAAATTCTTGGCAAGCATGAGTCACGAGATTCGAACACCTCTTAATTCTATTATAGGATTTTCTGATATTCTTACAGATGATGAATCTGAAAAGTTAAGTGAACCGCAAAGACGGTATGCTCAGAACATATCTAAAAGTGGCCATCACCTGCTGGATCTTATCAATGACTTACTGGATCTATCAAAGGCAGAAGCCGGAAAAATGGATCTTCAATATGACATCATGTTAGTTACTTCCACTATTAGTGATATAGTTGAAAGTATGAAACCATCCACTAATCCAAGAAATATATCTATCCACACCAATATAGGATCAGATGTGTCCACGCTGGAAGTTGATGCAGGTAAATTGAAACAAATACTGTACAATCTTGTGGGGAATGCGATTAAGTTTGTCAATGATGGTGGAAACATAACTATACGGTGTGTAATAGTTGAAGATATGATGCAATTTGAAGTTGAAGATAATGGTATAGGAATAAAAGAACAGGATATTGATAAATTATTCAAACCATTTTCACAAGTTGACCTTTCTTCCAACAAAGGATATAGGGGGACTGGGTTGGGTCTTTCGCTTGTAAAAGAATTAGTTGAACTTCACGGAGGCAAAGTTTGGGTCAGAAGTGAGTATGGTAACTACAGTATTTTTGGTTTTAGTATTCCTTTGCGTTGTCCGGACCAAAGTCTGATATCTTTATACGATCACTAAAGTAAATCTGTTACAGTTTTTTTTTATTAGAATAAAAACAGAAAGGAGCAGTGGTTATACACTGGTCCTGTTCTCACATGTTGACTTAGCAAAATGTTCTAATTGTCACTAACAGGACCAATGTCATAACGGCAGGCCAGTAGATCAGTTTTGCAAAGATATTGTCCTTATAATCTATCACAGGTATTTGTTTGTCTGATGCAAATAGGAGAGCATTTAAAGAAACACCCAGCACCACCAAATACATGATGATATAGAAGTACTCAAGGTAAATAATACCGGAAGCTGTAAGGTTGTCTCGTAGAGAAACATGTGCTACCATCAATACTAGCATCAATGAAGCGCTGTATTTTAGTATCTCCGAGGGATCAGAATCTGCTTTCACTTCTGTGAAGAGGGCAATAAATATCAATAGCGCTATTAATAGTAAAGGAACCATGTATGTGATGAACGGCATCACAATATCCCTTTTCAGCTCTATATTGAAATAGAGATCTGGGTTTCCCTGATGCTTGTAGCCGTCGATTCCAAAATTTGTATCATATTCGTTAATCCTATAAGAAAAATAACTTTTCTCAGCTTCCCAGCCCTCAAGGACAAAGTCCTTTTCAATGCCAGGTTTTGCTTCCGGAACTATCAGGTCATATGACTCCAAGTCCGGAACCAGGATTACGTTGCTTTCAAAACTGTCACTCCATAATCTGATCCAGACAGTTTCCATATCAAAAGGATAAGTTATATAATCAAATTGTTCACGCAGTGTTGTTCTGAAATGCCATCCTGTAACATCATCCTTTTCATAGGTTTTATTGATTACAGTATGGTCCGACTCTGGAAAAATAACTCCCGAAACGTAATCATCGTTAACACCTTCTGTATGCTTCTGCCAGACATAACCAGTAACTATCACATTACTTCCCGTTGAGAATTCAAGAGATTGGATGAATATTCCAGTTGGGATCTTGATTATTGAATCAGCGTAATCCTCATCCATGTTGTCCAGTTCGGTGAGGTATATTTTCTCCAAAGAACTGTCAAGGCTGGTTTTGTCATAGATGATAATGTCATCTATATTTTCAGAAACCGTGTTGTTCAGGGCAAGATTCCAAATGAAACCTGTCTCAATAAAACATAGGATGGAGAATATTATCGCAATTTTCCACAAGGAGCGTGTGCTGATTGGATTTCTTATAAAACTCAGAATGAAAATGGATACTAAAAATGCTGTAATTGCCAATGAAAAATATATCTTCTGATAATATTGATCCTGATTCATTTGATACAGGACTTCTTCATCTTTTAGGACGATACCAAGGACCCAATCTGTTGAGGGAATCTCTTCATAGAATACCCATAGCTTATTTCCACTTTCAACTTCATAAACAGTATTGATACTGCCTGGGGCTATATCGCTGGTTATCTGTCTGAACACATCATCAGTTTTTGAAATATTGACAATATTATTGCAGACATAATTTTTTATGGGATGGGATATGACATCTCCGTCCTTTGAGACTATAAACCCGTATCCTGTTTTTCCCAGTTCCAGTGAACTTATAGTATTCCTCAATTCTTCAAGGGAATAACTTGCATAGACAACTCCTGCAGGGTCTATTTTTTTCTGATCGGCATATTCAGATGTAAAAGGAATTGAATATTCAAGAATGAACTTGTCACTCTGTAATTCAAAATATGGCTCATTCCATCCGCTACCCTGGGCTAAAGCTCGATGATACCATTCTGTATTTTGACCTTCACCAGTTTCATCGGGTATAACAGTATAATCGTAGGCTAATTGGATAAATTGTGGTTCACCATTTTTTCTGGAATATGTTGGAGCATAGGGATGTTTTGATAGTGAATCGTTTCCATATATTAGGGCTGCATCTTTTTCGTATGCTACGCCCACTCCAAAGATATCTGATTCGGAATCGATAGCTTCATAGAGTCTTTCTTCTACCTGTTCTTCTTTCAATTCCCCGGAACTCAGATCAGAAGCAATTGATTGGGATACATCTGAAAGAACCATCAGGTTTAATGAAACCTGTTCTGCGGAGCTCTGTGCTTCAAGCCTGGCGGAATCGATTGATGTTTCCAACATCTTATCTGTAGAATAAACAAGGTTGTGTCCAAAACCAACGACCGCAAAAAAGCTTACGATCAATGTTATCAATGCTACTGTTGATATTAATTTTTTATAATTATTACTATGGGTGGGCAATTCGTCACCTCTTTTTGCAACTAGATATGTTATACTTTGAACAATAAGGCAAATAGTATCACTTAACTAATATATGCAGTATTATATAAACAAGGCTATGGAAATGCCACTTGCTCAGTAATAATCCAATATTGCTTTTGTTGATGAGTATAAATTGCAGTAATAACATTTTGAAAATTTGACAACACAATCTTTATTTGAAATCGCATCCTAGATTTAATGGGGGTCATACATGCATATTTTAAAGAATATTTTTGTTTTTTCTTTCATAATTTCAGTAATATTGGTTGTGGGATGCGTTGAACAGACTACAGAAGATACCTTAGTTGATTGGCGGGACACGGAACTAACTGATGTTGAAACGGGTGAGACTTTCAGGATAAGTGATTTTGAGGGAACTCCGGTTCTGGTTGAAAGCTTTGCCGTCTGGTGTCCAACCTGTCTGGAACAGCAAAAAGAGGTCCAAAAGCTTGAATCCAGTGAAGGTGATGCGATAATACACATATCTCTGGACACAGATCCCAATGAAGATCAGGAGCAAGTAAGGGAGCATTTAAGCAGGAATGGTTTTGAATGGTATTTCGCGATTGCCCCTCCTGAAATGACACGTGATATGATAGATGAGTTTGGTCAGGAAGTTGTGGTGGCTCCAAGTGCTCCTGTGGTACTTGTGTGTGAAAACCAGAGTGCCAGGCTTCTGCCAAGTGGTGTGAAAACTGCAGAGCAGTTGAAAGAAGAGGTGGAAAAAGGGTGTTGAAATGGCAAGTTCTCCCCTGATATTTCTTGCTGATCTTTTCACATCCTTTATACTTGGTTTACTCACTCCTCTTACGGCTGTATGTGTATTACCACTCTATCCTGCCTTTCTTGCATATCTTTCCGGCCAGATGTCCGGAAGAGAAGAAAACAGTAGGCTTCCAATACTCTTCGGACTTCTCATAAGTGCGGGAGTCATAATTTTCATGATTTTACTGGGGCTTGTTTTCACAACGATACTTCAGGTGTCCTTGACAAGGGTTATAGGAATAGTTTCACCGATAGCATTCGGAATACTGTTTATCCTCAGTATACTTCTGATAATCGATGTTGATCTTGGAAAATATATTCCACAAAAAAACATCTCGGATGCCAGCAATCCTTTGATTACGGCTTTTTTATATGGTTTTTTTTTCGGTGCTATAGTTGTTCCCTGCAATCCGGGATTTATTGCTGCTCTTTTTGCAAAGACCCTGACAACGATAGATTTTGCGGGAAATATGCTAAACTTCATAGCCTTTGGGTTGGGGATAAGTTTTCCTTTACTTCTTTTTTCGGTGCTTTCATCTGCAAAGAGTATGAAAATCATAACTTTTCTTGTACTGAATAAAAGGAAGATCAATCTTTTTGCGGGTATAACCATGCTTGTAATTTCAGTCTATTATCTCGTTTTCGTTTTCAGAATACAGGAGAGGATTATATGAAGGTTTCACGGATAGCATTAGGAGTATTTCTTGTTATCTGCATGTTTGTGGTAAGTGGGTATGCACAGGAAAACGGGTCTATTGAAAAGATACCTGAACTTACGGAGATGGAAGAAGAGCAGGGAATAATGGTTACTGAAAGAGGTGTCAAGTACATAGTTAATCCTGAAGATCTCACATCAGGGGGTCCTCCTGTGGATGGGATTCCGTCTATAGACGACCCAAAGTTTGTTACGGTTGAGGAAGCGGATGAATGGATTGAGGATGAGGAGCTGGTGCTCGGTTTCATCCACAATGGCACGAAGAGAGTCTATCCCCTTCAGATTATGGTGTGGCACGAGATCGTCAATGAAGAGATAAATGGAGAACCGATTCTAATTACTTATTGTCCGTTGTGTGGTTCGGGAATTGCATACGAGAGGACAATTGACGGTGAGCCGGTCGAGTTTGGAACGTCCGGAAAGCTGTATAATTCAAATCTTGTGATGTATGACCGGAAGACGAACTCGTACTGGACCCAGATAGGAGGGCAGGCTATTGTAGGTGAGCTTACCGGTATGGAACTGACTCCTCTATCCATAGACACGGTGCCCTGGAGGGAGTGGAAAGCAACACATCCTGATTCAGAGGTATTGAGCCAGGATACTGGTTTTGACAGGCCCTACGGAAGAGACCCTTACGGAAGCTATTACGAGGACAGTTTCGTGCTATTCCCGGTTGAGGAATCAGACAACAGGATACATCCAAAGACCGTTGTTTTCGGTGTAGAGATTAATGATACATTCAAAGCCTACCGCGAGGAAGACCTGATCGAAATGGGTGAAATCGAGGATAATGTCGCAGGAACGGATGTCAAGGTTGAAAGAGATGAAGGCGGGATTGTTACCATAACCAATCTTGATACGGGCGAGGAAATAGTTAAAGAACGTGACTTCTGGTTCGCATGGTACGCTTTCCACCCCGAAACCGAGCTCTATCTTCCGGAAGATGCTACCCTTGAACCCTTTGAAGAAGAAACTGAGCCATCAGCACCATTGGGCCACATATTAACACCAATTTCCATCTTCATGGCGTTCTTTGTGTTCTTCAGGAAACGGTATTAAGCATAAAAGCGGTTGTTTTATGCGTTTATGGCTGATCATAAAATGCTACGCAACTGCTCTTAAAAGCTTGAAATAAAGAACAGGGAATTGAAACTTCAATTCCTTTTCCTCAAAACCAAAGCTGTAAACGACACAATTGTTGCAATCAATCCAACACTAAATCCGGGAGTGCTTTTGGTTTGATCAGCGGATTTTTGTTCACTTTCATTCCCGGCAATAGAGGTGTCACTTTGTATGTCTCCAACAGGTTGGTTATATCGCGTATCCTCTTGACCAGCTCATTCCCATCATGAATTTCTGTAAACTTCTTTACAAATGCAATATCGGGTAAGCTCCATGTTTAATCAAAACAATTACCTTTATGTTAGCTGATAAAAATTACTATCTTTTTTGTCCATTGGTTCAACAGGTATCATAAAAATAAAACTACTGCCCTCTCCAACTACACTCATAACCCGGATATTTCCACCATGCATTTCGATGAATTTTTTAGCAATGGCAAGGCCAAGTCCGGTTCCTTCGTATTCGCGATTTATACATGTTTTCAGTTGTTTGAACGGCTGGAACAGTTTATCCATATCTTTTTTGTCAATTCCTATTCCTGTATCCTGTATGGTGAAATGGATAAAATTGCCCGAATTCTTTGCTTCAATAGTCACAAAACCATTTTCAGGTGTAAACTTAATTGCATTACTCGCAAGGTTATAGAGTATCTGTTTTAATTTGGTTTTATCTGCAGTGATCGTACCAATATCGGAATTGATTTTCACACCCATATGGACATTTTTCTTAATTGCAAGCGGAGCTAGCATCATCTTAATTTCATCAATGATAAGTGAGGCCTGGAATTGTTCGTAATAGAGTTCCATTTTTCCGGCTTCAACTTTTGATAGGTCAAGAATATCATTGATTATAGCTAGAAGATGCTTACCACTCTTTAAAATATAATAAATGTACTCAGATTGTAATTTGTTCAATTTTCCGAAAGATTCATCAAGTAGAATATCTGAAAAACCAATTATTGAATTTAATGGAGTCCTCAACTCGTGGCTCATTGTGGCAAGGAATTCATTCTTGATCATGCTGGCTTCCTCTGCAGTCAATTTAGCTCTAAGTAACTCCTCTTCATCTTGTTTATGTTCAGTTATGTCTCTGCATATACAAATAATCAATTTTCTGTCATTAAATGTGACAGCATTTGAATTGATCTCTACATCAATGAAGCTAGCATCCTTACGACGCTGTCGTGTCTCTAAATGAATTCCTTTACTATCATTTCTCTGAATCATTTCCAGCAGTTGTTCTTTTGTATAGTAACTATCCCAATCCCATACATGTAATGTCTGTATTTCCTCCTGAGAGTAACCAAGCATTTGGGCATAGGCAGGGTTTGCTTCGAATACTTCACCATCTATACCAAGAATTACAATCCCATCTCTCGATTGGTCCATGAGGCTGCGACGCCATTGAACCTCTTCGTCCAGAGTTTTTTCGCTCATTTTGCGTTCGGATATGTCCTTTATGAAGGCACAATTGTATTCCTTTCCTTCGTAATTCATATAGTTAGCTGTGACTTCTACAGGACAGACTTTTCCTTCTTTGGAGATATTAATGGACTGGAAAATGACTTTTTTTCTCTGCTTCAGTTTATTCCAATGCTCATCCCATAATTCATCCGTGAAAGCATGATCAATATCCATCACCCTCATGTTCAAGAGCTCTTTCTCTGAATATCCAAGATGGGAACAGGCAGCCTTGTTGACATAAAAGATATGTAACTATTCAGCCTGGCACGATTTGCCTATTGGTACTGATTTCATCGAAAGTAACTATTCAGCCTGATAAAAACGCTATCAATAACAATCTTGACAAAAAGTTGAAACGTAAATTTCATTAGAATCATTTATTTTGATTGTTGCTATTGATTGCTTTTTTGATTGTTAGATTGTTAGTGAGCAGACATCTCTATTTCGATGGTAACTATTCAGCCTAGCTCACTTCCACCAAGCTGATTTCTTCATCCACGATCAATTCTGCAACTTTGGAACAAATGAATTGCCATAAAATATTGCACTAATTGCATCGATAACAGATTCAGAATTCTTATTAACAGTAGACACGTATCCTCTTATACGGCAGAAATTTTTTGCACCCTGTTCACTGCGGAAAGTACCTGATATCTTCTGCTGTACTTTCGTCATTCTGATATCTCTTTCAGCCTGATTGTTATCAAACGGAACGTTTTGGTCGTACATAAATCGTAAGATATCCTCTTTATGGCCAATAAACCTATCCAGCAAATTCTTTACCGTGGTCTGCTTCTTACGTCCTCGTTTTTTAGACCGCACATTTGATTCCGGATCAGGAGGATTTTCATTCACTCCTAAACAAGTTATGTGATCATAATCCTCACTGAACCTTTGAATTAGCTCAGTATCTAAAAGATCATTATCAACATGATGTTTAATGCATATCAAGAGATCACTCATTATCTTTGGCCACTGTTGATCCCTGTTTTCGGAAGCTCCAGTTAACTCTCGTAATAAATGTGCATTACATAATGAATGTTGACATTCATATTTGTTGTACGGTTTCCAAAAATCATGTGTTGCAACACCAGTGTAACCTGGTAATATGCCCATAGCATCCATTGCTTCTGAGCCCCTTTTGCGATGTGCAAAATAATAGGTCAGTTTGTCTGTACCTGCCACATGAAGCCAATTACGAACTGCATTTATTCTCATTCCTGTTTCATCCAGATTGATGACAGGAGATTCTTTCAGGAGATGTTTCACTGTATTTTCAAAAGCTCCAAGCTTCTCAAAACAACTACGTTCCGTGTTCACCAAAGTAGCAGGACTTATCTTGCATCCCAAAATATCAGAGAACAACTTGGTAACACGCTGATAAGGAAGTAATTGGTAAGTGTGCAAATAAACTGCAAATGACTTAACTCGATGACCGTATTGAGTCGGCTGAGTTACACCATCTGGAAAAAGAGCTTTGTTTACATGAGAACATTTGGGACATGTTTTAATCTCGCAACGATGTTCAATGCAATTGATAGTTATAGGAGGAATGTCAAAGACCTGTCTTCTTTCATAGTCAGAGGGAACAGAAGCTAACGATCTCCCACAATTGACGCATTGATTAACAGGATGAACAATAACTTCATCCGGATCATCATTTATTCTTAATGTAGTACCAGGATGACCGTTTTGACCACCTACATGCTTATTGGTCTTTTTTCTTTGACTTTTAACGGTTGGTTTATTCCGTGCATAAGAATCAGTAGAAGGTGGTTTGCTACTGTTGCGACTATTCTTTTCAAGCATTTCTTCCAAATGCCTGACACGCTCTTCAAGTTGTGCAATTTGGAGAGATTGATGTTCAATTATCCCAAGTAATCGAGTTACAAGTTCTACTACTGCTTCTGGACCAGCTTCATAAACTGCAAGTATTTCTTCGCGGTCTATACAAATCCCCTCAGATTGATAGACGTTTTTTATGATATTTTACTGAATATTTTTTTAACACATAGAATGAAGCCATAGTATATTGTTTTTTGCATCATTAAAACAGTCAGGCTGAATAGTTACAAAGAAATTTAAAATTGGTCTGGGCAGGGATGTAAATGTTTTAATGGAGAAAACAATTCTTGCCGGAGATAAAGAATGTCGTTTCAAAGTGCTACTATAACTTACCAGGGAAACAAGCTTTGTGAGGATTCGGGAGAATTAAAGAATGATTATGACAAAGATCGATCCTATAATCGCCGAGTTTTCATGCCGTAAAGATTCATTATTATAATGTTATCCTTTCTTCAACATTACCCAGAAAACACTGCCTTTTCCTTTTGGATTATCTTCCACTCCATATTTGCCACTATGTAGTTCTATTATCCTTTTAACTATAGCAAGGCCAAGTCCTGTTCCCTTTATTCCTTTTTTGTCAGCGCGGTGGAAACGGGTGAAAAGAAGCGGTTTATCTTGATTGGGAATGCCAATTCCAAAGTCAGCAACACTTATCTTCCACATGTCCTCTTCATCGGTAAAAGCTATTTCTATCGCACTTTTTGGAGGACTGTACTTAATAGCATTGGAAAGGAGGTTTGCAAAAACCTCTTCAATAACCGTATTGACCATTGACGGGTAAGGTCCGTTTCCTGTAAAGATAATTTCATGCTCTTTCATTTCTATCTGGGCTTTGAAACTGTCCAATACCATTTTGAAAACAGGAAGAATATCCATATTTTCAAAAGTAATGTCTTCTTTATTTTGTAGTTTAGCCAGTTTAGTAGCAGTTTCAAGAAGCTCGATGAGTCTGTTGTTATTCTCCCTTACTTTTTCTGCAAGTTTGAGTGATTCCTCATCAGTAATGCTAAGGATTAATTCTTCTGTATAACCCTTGACAACACTGGCAGGCGTTAGGAGATCATGTCTGATGATGTCTGTGAAAAGATCTTTTAGTTCGTTTGACTGCTTGAGTTCGCCTGCATATCTTTTAAGCCTCTCTTCAGCTTTCTTCCTCTCAGTTATGTCTCTTGCGACTGAGATTATTGCCTTTTCCCCTTTGTATTCAATTAGCCTCGAATTTACTTCATGAGGCAGTAAGGTTCCGTCCTTGTGAACGTTATATATCTCAAAAATAACATTTTTTTCTCTTAATATGCGTTCGGTATATCCATCCATAAGAGGTTTCATTCCCACCCATACCATGTCTTTTGGACGCATTTCAAGCATTTCATCCTTTGTATATCCGGTGGAAGAGAGTACAGCCCTGTTGACATCTATAAATTTTCCATGGGGTTCATGAATAGATATCAGATCATCAATATGGTCAAATATTGTTTGAAGATTCTTTTTCGATTCTATGAGCATTGCTTCCATTTTTCTGCTCTCGGTAATATCTTCTCCTGAACTGATCACTCCAATACGCTGACCATTTTCGTCTTCAAAGGGTACATCGTGCCAGAATATTAGTCTCTCTTCACCATTTTTTGTAAGAACCAAATTTTCGAAATATTGAGGTGGATCGATTTCACCGTTAATTACTTTAATAAAATTATCCCGGGTCATTTCCCTTACGCTTTCAGGAAGGAAATTATCAAACCAGTTCTTGCCTATAATCTCATCTTTATCGTAACCAAGAACTTCTGCTCCTTTTTTGTTAACAAACATGATATTTGTATCTGTGCCAACTATTCCTATTATAGAACCGGCAACATCCAGATAATTCTCAATTTTATCCCTTTCATTTTTAAGAAGTACTTCGATATTTTTCCTTTTGCTGATATCCCTTATAATAAGAAGTTTTGCTTCTTTCCCTTCATAATTAATTTCCGAGCTGGTGATCTCAACAGGTATCTCTTCGTTGTTTTTTGTAAGCAGGTTGATATGGGATATTATTTTATTATCCACTTTGCTGTTATATTGGTGGAGCCACTCACTAAAATTTTTATGTTCACTTATAGGAATAAGTTTCAGGTAATTTTCATCAATGATCTCTTCATATGCATATCCGGTAATATCTAACATTCTTGAATTTGCAAACCTGATTGCTCCTTCCTGAACGATAATAATCCCATCATTACTTTTTTCGACGATAGTTGAATACTTTCTTTCAGATTCCTGCAGTTCATACTCAGCCTTTTTTGTATCTGATATATTTTTTCCAACACAGATAAAGGTGTTATCTTCATCATTTTCAAGTGGTTTGCAGGTGATGCTCAAAGGTACGCAATCTCCATTCTTGCATCTATGCTCAAACTCAAATGTCGAGATTCCCTGCGTGACAGCATCTTTTATCAGAGAGGATTCTCCAAAGTCACCAGTGCATTGGGTGAGTATGTCCTTAATGTTCGTTTGAAGGAGTTCTTTGGCAGTATATCCTGTGCAGTTTTCGAAACATTTGTTGAAATCAAGTATATTTCCATTCAAATCAACTACAAATATATAATCTTCAAGTTTGTCGTAATAGTTCCTCACCTTTTTTTCCATTTTTTCTAGTTTCGTAATTTCTTTCCTTTTTTCAAAAAAGATAGAAATCATTCTGGAGATAAGGTGTAGCAATTTTTCATAATCAGGGATATGGTATGCATTATTTTCGACTTCTGTATTCTTGCCTGCGATTATGATTTCAATAAAACCTTCTTTTTTTCCGTGTATCATGATGTCACTGGTAAGAAGAACACCAGATTCAACGAAGGATTGGGACTGGCAATGCTTATCCAGCCAGGACACTTTAGCGGATACGTTTCCAGATTCTGAAAATAAAGATGGTATCCTGTCTACAAGTATCTTCAATAATTCTTCAATTGATACCTGATTTAATATATCATCAAGTACGTCAACTAAATTTTCCATAGTGTTTTCATTGTTTTTAAAATACCCATTCATTTCCCACTTACCCCATAAGTGAATAAACGGCATGTGATTTTTTAAAGTCACAATAGTGCATGGTCTTCTACACTACTCATTTCCTTTATGCTTCGTTAAGTTATAAATATATTCGCCAGAAGTATATTTTATAAAAGTATTCTATTTTAATCATTTGAAAACATGTAACTATTCAGCCTGGCACGATTTGCCTATTGGTACTGATTTCATCGAAATAGAGATGTCTGCTCACTAACAATCTAACAATCAAAAAAGCAATCAATAGCAACAATCAAAATAAATGATCCTAATGAAATTTACGTTTCAACTTTTTGTCAAGATTGTTATTGATAGCGTTTTTATCAGGCTGAATAGTTACGAAAACATATTGATGCAGACTAGGTGTATTTTAGGCATAGATAAAAGTTTTAATAAAGCTTGTATCCTGATTTGAAACTGAATCAACGATTTTAAGATAATCCAAGTTATCAATATCGTCTCCGTAATTTACAAATAGTTGGTTCATTTCCTGCAATGTGTCAATGCCTGTTGTTTCATATAATGTAAGGGTAAGGGAAAATGCTTTTTTGTATCCGAAATCTACATATTCTTCCGTAGAACCATCGATACTTTCAGGTGTATCCCAATCGGATAATGGGTAATCATATTGATATTTCAGATTATTGTATTTGTCAAGGAATCTATTACGTCTTGAGACAGCTTCTTCTGGTTCTATTTCACTTAGGATCAAATACGAATACAGGTCTGCATAACCTTCATCCATCCACAATTGGTCAAAGTTGCAAGCGCGTGTCCAGTAATGTGCAAGTTCATGTATGAGTATTCCATGGTTGGAAGTATATAATAACCATATTCCGTTCCTTCCCTGGTTATATCCGCCATATCCGCCGGTTTCAGTTAGATTTGCCTGTGTGATCGTGACGTTGTATTTTGCAGGATATGCAATTCCCCATTTGTCTTCAAGCAACGTTAAACTCTCAACGGTTGTTTGCATGATGTCCTGTGCCCACTCCTCTTCGCCTTCCCAATATCTGACTTCTACATCCACATCTCTTTCTGTAAGATGAGCTGTATCTTTTAATGTCAGACGTGGCGATACTCTTACGGAATTGACAATGCAGGACTTGTCCCATTTTTGCCCTTTCTCGAATATATACACACTTGAATATTTTTTATCTTCTATTTTGTAATCATCTCTACCTATTTGCGTATCAAAATCCGATGGCACTTCAAGTGTGACCTCTATGTTGTCTCCATATTCGTTTAAGGAAAAAACAGCCGTATTCCTGTTTATCTCAAGTTCATAATCTATATTGAATGTGTAATTTTCCTCATACCAGACCTTCTGGTTGAAATTGAACACATAATAACCGTCAGGAGATATCTTGAAAACAATTGGATTTTCATTGTCGCGGGCTTTTATATTCATTGCCCCTTCCGGCAGATAATAATTGTAGTTGGAGTAGTAGCCTCTCCAGTATTTTGTATCAGTGTTGTTATTAAAAAATGTGATATCTTTGGAAACTTTCACAATCCCTTCTTCAGGAAGTAATTTGTAACTGGATACGATATCAGTGGAAATATCATTGCTATTGGCTACTGTTGTATGAATGGTAAACAGGAGCAAGATTAAACAAATTGTTCCTACAAGTATCCGACGTTTTTGAATATGCCCCATCACAATCTAATGAGAGGACTGTGTGTACATCGTTTAAACTGTTATGTCATGAAAATCTCAATTATGTGCATATAATTTAATAGTATGGTCACAAATTCATTAAAATTCAGTCTAAATTATTAATTTATGTACTCACTATTAAATATACATGTACAAATATAATTTACGGCTGCCTTGTTTTATATTTTATCCTTGTTACCATGTGCCACAATAGCAAACCATTTAAAGAGTGTTTCCTCAAAATCAAATATTAGTTTAATATTATATTTAAAATATTATCTCACACGTTTCGTTTTAATCCAATACTTATTACGTCTATTTCAACCAGGCAATTATACTACAGACTCAACTTCACTCACTCCAACGCACCAATATACCAGTCACATTCGTTCCTTATCTACAAGGTTCAGTCGAACCTATCTCATCTGATACTACACAAAGAGGTTAGAAAAGTATTTCGTTATGGGCCGCCACCAAAAAAGAAGGAGAAACTGACGAAAAATAGATCCCTCAAACATAGGATTTTTCGACCAAGGTACTGGGTAAGGGCAAAAATTAATTTAGTTGGGTATTTGAGAGATAAATATATTGCATTAATTTCGTTATTTCGTCGATTTAATTTATCCATTTTCCTTCTTTCGGCTCTGTAGAAATCCTCATTTTGACAACAAGTATAACCTTGACATACCTGTCAAGGTTATGCACAAGTAGCTTGAATTTGACTTCTTTCAGTTGATTCCAATACCTGTCGAATAAGAAAGAGCGATTACTCGCCCTCCCTCTTCTAAGAACCGTACGTGAAAATTTCTCTTCATACGGCTCAAGCATTCTATAACCCTTTAAGTATCAGGCAGTTGTTAGACTTTCCATGATATTTTGCTTCGACGCCACTAGTTTCTGTTTTCTCAGATAGCTTATTCTCCATTTAAAGTATTCTTTGTCTACATATGGGTTCTTATCCATTTTTATGCGTGGATGTCTTACAATCTTTGTATGTGCAAAAGATTTGAGTTTAAGCCCTTCTGTGGAGAATACCCATTTCCTTGACCCTACCCTATGCCAATATCTATCTACTATCCAGTGGTGTGATTTATCTGGATGCCGCCTTTTAGCCCACGTCCATAGCATATCCCATAATCTGGAATCAAGCTTACTGAACGTATTTTTAGAGACAACTGAACGGTGATATTCGCTCCATCCAGTGATAATAGGGTTGAGTTCCTTAATGAGAGAACTCTGAGACCGAGCTTTACCTTTCTTAATCACGTTGCTAATGCTTTTTGTGATATTCTCAATAGATTTGTTCGAGGGCTTGGTTAGAAGTTTACCATTATATTTCCGGAAATTCCATCCCAAGAAGTCAAATCCATCGTCTATGTGTGAAACAAGAGTTTTCTCACGAGATAGTTCTAAACCCCTATCTTTCAAGAATAGTCTGATAACCTCAGCAATATCTTTAGCCACTTCCTCTGAATCAGCAGTGACGATAAAGTCATCTGCGTATCTCACAAAATTGACTTTATGGGAATTATAACTTTTTTTGTTAATAGTTCCCTTCCTGTTTGTATGATATTTGCATGCTATTGCATTTTTCATACCGTCCAATGTGATGTTTGCCAGTACTGGAGATATTATTCCACCTTGAGCAGTACCTGCTTTGGTGGGATTCAGATGTCTATTATACACAAAACCAGCTTTAAGGAATTGCTTTAGTATTGACCGGTCCATAGGAATATTGTTCAAGAGCCATTCGTGATTTATATGATCAAAGCATCCTTTTATGTCGCCTTCCAAAATCCATTGAGCAGAGTTTCTTTTACTCAGACATGCGAACAATTGAGCTTCTGCATCTTTTGAACTTCGATATTTACGGAATCCAAATGATGTTCTGTCTGCTGTGGTTTCTGCTATTGGGCTTAAAGCAAAAGCATATAATGCCTGCATTGCTCTATCGTACATTGTAGGAATGCTTAATGGTCGTTTTTTCTTCTTTCCTTGTTTCTCAATATAGATTCTTCTCAATGGTTTAGCTTTGTAGCTCTTACCAGACAGTTCTAGAACGGCTTTCATCTTAGATTTGGATGTTGTCCATTTTTCTCCATCGATTCCAGCTGTTCTTTTACCTTTGTTCTGTGTTACTTTCTTTACTGCCAATAATTTGGCATGAAAAGAATTGGTAAGCAGGTATTGTAGTCGTTTAACTAAATGCCACTTCTTTTGTCTAACCGCTTTTACAATTCGGGCTTGCAGCTCATTAACGTTCCCTTCGACTGTTTTCCAGTCGATGTCCTCCCACTTGAATGGGATTGAATTGTCTGCAAGCCTCTCACCTGATGGTGTAGTCGAGTATCTTGCATTCATAAGTTTGCCTCCTTTCATGTAATAGAACACCTACGGTAAGTCTGCTCCCTTTCGGGACAAGGCAAATTTTGAACCTCTATGCACTCCATTACAGACTGCCATTTGCTTTCTACCGTTTCCTTTATCCCCTGTGCTATTGTTCATTCTCACGAATTAACTACCTTTTTTTTTTTTTTACAGGAGCACATGGGACTTACCAAGTTCTATAATATGAATAATCACGGAAACCTTAGAAGCCATCTATAGGCCGGGAATCTGTGTCCATTCTCCATAATGTGCAAAAAACCATTATGGCCTGATTCCATACCTTTTGGTCTAAGCGTATCATTCCATTTCGCTTATCAATCATAACGACCCTTACGATGATTTGCATTATACTCTTCATAGTTTCCTTATCCTAGCAGATAGTCAAGGATTGGAATTCCTTGCTTTCCACATTGTCCTGTGAGCTTAACACAATGATGTTACCATTCTATGCATCCCACAGTAGGATTATCCCGAATGGAAGGAATAGCTGTTAAGCAATTCATATTGTAACTTCTTGTCACACTTTCGCATTGATATCATTTATGCTTAGAAACATTTGGCTCCATCTTCAGAAAAAGCATTTTACGATTGTAAAACAAGGCCCTCAGATAATTGATGAGGACAAATTCAGATTTGATAGATTTATCCTGTTTGTTGGAGAATGGCTTAGAAGAAAGCTAAGGATTCAGTTAGTTGTGCAGTGTTTAAGGTAGATCAATTAAAGGAAAAGGCAAAGGTGATGAAATTAGAGAACTACTGAACTTGTAGGTTCACCACAGTTAAAAATATAAGATAAATGGAAGGCTTAAAGCCCTCCTCCACCCTTCTGCTTTTTTGTAACAACTATTCCAAGTATCAGAACAAGCCCTATTCCCATAATCCAATAGAAATAGCCAGAATTACTATCATCTGTTGTATTATGTACCTCTACGTTAGCTGTTTCTTGAGAGGCACTACCTTCAGTGCCAGTTTCTGTTTGCTGGTTATATCCATCAAAACTTTCAGATATTTCATTAGTCTCAGTTTCTTCAAGCCCTTCTGCTTTTTCCTGGAACATCAACCACTTTATGTAAGCAGGAAGACTATCTCCCGAAATTGACACTGAATCTGAAGAATGACTATAATCACAGACTACTGCAAATGGTGAAAAACCTGAAATGTTCCGGACAATGAAATAAGAATATGTTCCATCGTTACCAATAAGTTCTGGAGTATAAGATTCCCATGTCAGACTGGTCCAATGCTTAAGGTAAACGGTGTTTATGATCAATGTGCCACTGTTAAGTTCATTCAAAACCCTGAATTCGAGAGTTTGATTACTACTTTCATTGTTTACCAGAGTTTCATTATTGAAGCCAATGTCAAAGTATTGATAAACAGAATCTATTGGGAAATCTAACATAGACTCATTTAATGAAGATACATTCATTACCTCCACTTTTAACATAACTCCACTTGTGTTACCTGAAGTGTTAAATGAAACATTCTGAAGACTAAACGGAATGCTGTTAGAATCTGTTCTGTTATTATCTGTACTATTGAAATGAACATTTGATTCGTTTCCCAAAACAACTATTTCAGGAGTTTTGTTAACCAGAAAATCAATTTCATTTTCATCGTTTGCAGATGAATTTGTAACAGTCCATTCCCATGAGAAAATATCTGTTCTTCCAATGCTCTCATTACTGACATTCACTGAAACGTTGTATACTTCCATGAAGAAATCATTCTGATCTATATACTGACTCGTGTTTATGTTGCAGTATGAGTTCTTTGATGAGTCCATTAGATTAGCATACAAATCAACACCTGATCCATTAATTGTAGTGCCATCAATGAACCATTCATAGCTAGAGAATAAAGTAGTGTTTACACTAAAATTAAACTCATCACCATAAATAGAGAGTATTTCACTGTCTTCCGGTGACAATGAGTAAACTGGGTCTTGTGCTGCCCTTATGTTGAGGTACTTCATGGAAGTTCCGTTACCATTTGATACGGTCAGGTTTACGGTGAAATTGCCAGATCCGAAGTCATGTATTGGATTTTGGTCAGTGGAAGTATTTCCATCTCCAAAGTCCCAATGCCAGTTTTCTACAAGCCCTGATGAATTGTCCTGGAAGTATACGCTCAGCGGGGAAACACCTCTTGTTGCATTAACTGAAAAATTTGCAATTGGAAGAATGGATACATTAATATTGATATCCTCAGTTGTGTTGATATTCCCTGCAAGGTCAATAAAGGTACAATTATAAACTATTGAACTGACAAGTGTTCCTGAGTTACTTGCTGGAATGGAAATGTTCCATAAATAATTGGATGAATTCTGCACCATCTCGTAATTTTGACCATCCACACTAATATTACCAAAAGCAATTTCGATATTGTCAGTTGCATTGAGCTCTATTGTGATATTTTCACCCGTGTTTGCAGTCAGAATCTTTTGCACCCAATTGTAAACAGGCAGCTCATTATCAAGTTTAAATGCACTTGATATAGAATAATTAACGTTACTTGCATCATTAAGGGCTTTTATATGAAGATACCAATCACCATTTACTGAATTTTTTGTAAGAAGATCCCCATTGTTGAATGAAGTCCACGATCCAACTGCACCTATACTGCTGTTTTGAATCCATGAATACTGAAGACTTTGATTATAGGCTGAACTATTTGTGACATTTACAATAGTGCCATGAGATGTCGCATATGTACTGTTCCCATTTTCACTGAACTCAATAAAAGCACTGTACTGGGATGTCCATCCCACATTTACTAAATTAGAAGTAATTGTCTCATCACTGTCACCAACAAAGGTTGCTTTGACAGTATCTAATCCACCTGAAGTTCCCGTATAGGAAAATGTCGTTTGACCATTGGAATCTGTAGTATTGGTAAACGTTGTTCCATTATGAGGACCTGAAATTACCGTGAACGTGACATCTTTATTTGCAAGGGGGTCACCGCTGTCATCCTGTAAGCTTGCTGTGAGAGTATGCTGAGTATTCTTGTAAACTGTAGCATTTGAAGGAGACAGGATTATTCCTTCACCCACAATTGCAGTGGTTGATTTCATGAAGAAATATGAAAAGAAGATGTTATCGTCGTTTGAAGGATTCTGCGTAAAAACTGATATATCTGTGTCCCCGTTAGAGACTAAGGGTAGAAGATTGTAAAGTTCATCATCATATCGAGTGTTAGGAGGAGAAGTTAGTGAAGGGTCTACAGGGTTGGAGTTGCTATCATCCAGACCCCCAACAGTTATAAGCTGGCCATTAGAACCTGCTCCATCATCCTGACCTCCTGCAGAAGATGTTAAACGCTGACCATTAACATCTATTAAACTTACCTGACTACCTTGATAACTGTAGGATATAGCCAGTCCCATGTCAATAGCTAAATTAGAATTACTTTTGTTGATTGAATCTGATAAACCAATTTCAAATGAATCTCCTGTAGGGTCCTGTCCACCAAATAAGAGTATTACTGTATTGTCTTCAGCCTGATTTGGATCATCAAATATTACTGCAAGAACTTCTCCATCTATTTGACCAGAGTTAATTGATTCTACAATATTGAAATTTACTCTTCCTGCAGGAGCAGAATCTACAATTGGCTGGACAATTGAAGTTACATCCGCCCAATAATTATACCAATCATTCGAACTCTGATCTGATAAAATAATACTATCCCAATTAATGCCGTTGCCTTCAAATTTAATGGTTCCATTTGCGATTTGAGCACTAGGAGTACCCGTTGCCAAAAGATAAGCTCCCCTTACAGTTGCATTAACTGGTTTTTCAACCTGGATTACTCCGGTGTCTGCAGTTCCAAGACCATCCACTGACACGTTGATTTTTCCATATTCAGTAACCACCGGTGTAAGCCCAGTTGAAGATACAACACCTACACACGATAGCAAAAATAACAATAAGATAGAATATCTCAATATTTGCAATCCTTTCAAAACCATTTGAACAACCTCAATGCGAACATGATTATATTATTCAGCAAATATTTACTTATATTATATAAAATAAACCATAAATAGTAAAAGATGTGATATGAAATAAAGGCTATTGATATACATTCTACCATTGTGATGTAAAGAAAAGGTAACTATTCAGCCTGATAAAAACACTATCAATAGCAATCTTGACAAAAAGTTGAGACCTACATTTTATTAGGATCATTAATTTTGATTGTTGCCATTGATTGTTGCCATTGATTGCTTTTTTGATTCTTAGGTTGTTAGTGAGCAAACATCTCCGTTTTGATTAAATTAGGGTAACTATTCAGCCTGATAAAAACACTATCAATAGCAATCGTAACTATTCAGCCTGATAAAAACACTATCAATAGCAATCTTGACAAAAAGTTGAGACCTACATTTTATTAGGATCATTAATTTTGATTGTTGCCATTGATTGCTTTTTTGATTCTTAGGTTGTTAGTGAGCAAACATCTCCGTTTTGATTAAATCAGTATCAATAGGCTAATTGTGGTAGGCTGAATAGTTACTAGCAATCTTGACAAAAAGTTGAGACCTACATTTTATTAGGATCATTAATTTTGATTGTTGCCATTGATTGCTTTTTTGATTCTTAGGTTGTTAGTGAGCAAACATCTCCGTTTTGATTAAATCAGTATCAATAGGCTAATTGTGGTAGGCTGAATAGTTACAAATTAGGTAACTATTCAGCCTGATAAAAACGCTATCAATAACAATCTTGACAAAAAGTTGAAACGTAAATTTCATTAGGATCATTTATTTTGATTGTTGCTATTGATTGCTTTTTTGATTGTTAGATTGTTAGTGAGTAGACATCTCTATTTCGATGAAATCAGTACCAATAGGCAAATCGTGCCAGGCTGAATAGTTACTAAATTAGTATCAATAGGCTAATTGTGGTAGGCTGAATAGTTACAAGAAAAGAAACATTGTCAAAATTGGGGGTGCTAATACAATTTGCAAAAATGTGAAAAATATACATAGTTGTGGGATATTTCCAAATAACAGTTCATATATTTGATTTTTATAGGATTTCACAGAACCTAATTATTTGCTCTGTAGAAATCTTCATTTGAAAATATAGAGGCACATACCTTACTTTTCTTCCATCATCTAGCCCATCCTCACCAAAGAAATGTAAAAAAGTTAGCATTAAAATTATTTAATTATTGCTTTGTACGTGCGGACTGTCAGATCGATATAAGGATTATAGCGGACAAAGCGGCTATAACTCCTACCCATTGACGCGGAGCAAGTTGTTCTTTTAATAATATACATGCCAACAATACTGTAACTGCAGGACTTAATGATGAGAGAATTGTGGCAATATCCAATCTTCCAGCTTCAGAAGCCAGAGCAAATAAGGCAGCTCCTCCTGTATTAAATAATCCTGCAAGTATAACTACCAGAATTGCATCGGACGTGGGTTTATTGGCAGTTTTTGTTAACATTATGAATCCTGTGAGCAGGATAAATGCTAAAATTCGTGAAACTGTTAATGGCCAGTAAATTGCAGTGGCACTGAAATTATCAATGGATATAAAAAACAAGCCAAATAATATACCCGCAATTAGTGAATATTCCAGATCTTTTGCTTTTAAATTGGGTCCGGCATTCATACGAACAATAGACCAGATTCCAATAAATGCAAAAATGAAACCCGTGATTTTAAAAATGGAAGGAATACCTTCATTTAAAGCTGAATATATTACAGGTATGATCACCGCTATTACTGCAGCCAGAGTAGCAACTATACTTATTTTTCCTTTGGCCATACCCATATATAGTGCTATCAACCCTGCAGCTCCAAAAAATCCTGCAAGAGCACCCCACATCAGGTTGTTCAGTGGAGGCAGGCTCTCTGAAAATACAAATGCAAGAATTGGGAATATAATAATACCTATGATCTGTGTGACCAGGACCACAGTGTAAGCACTCGTCCGTTTGGCAGCATACCCCCCTGCAAAATCCCCTGCACCCCATGATAAGGCAGATGCAAGTCCTAAAATAATCGCGAGATTTTCGGTAGGTAGCACACTATATCTCCGGTAATTTAAAATCAAGCACTTTTTTAAAATACGTTTGTTTTGTATTCTTTTTCAGATAATAGCTTGAAGTAGTGACCATGTGAAACGATTTTGTAACTATTCAGCCTGATAAAAACGCTATCAATAACAATCTTGACAAAAAGTTGAAACGTAAATTTCATTAGGATCATTTATTTTGATTGTTGCTATTGATTGCTTTTTTGATTGTTAGATTGTTAGTGAGCAGACATCTCTATTTCGATGAAATCAGTACCAATAGGCAAATCGTGCCAGGCTGAATAGTTACACGATTTTGTAATTATTTAGCCTGTATGCCACATGAGTTTATAGTTATAGTTCTTTTTGGGTTTATAGAGATTCTTGGTATTCAGGCACAAATTCATGGTCAAATTGTTGAAAACAAATACAATTCTGACATCATCTACGACTCAGATGAAGCACAAACCGGGCCTTTGAGTTGCAATAATAACAAAAAAAGTAATTACTCTTCAAAAACAAGCTACAAGAGAATGCTTGGAAAAGTGGAGACACATATAAGAATTTATTGTTAGGTTTTGTTAGTATGCTCCACAATTATGACTTCTTTTCCTCTAAACAGTTAAAAACAGATGAAAGTGACTCATAATTCCTGTTTAGGCCACTTCCATGCATATTCGACAATTAGTGAAAGAAGCACAAATTCTACAATTGAGCCAAATATATAAAATACCCAGGATTCTCCTATCACGTTTCCTATCACAACAACAATAGATAATATACCCACGATGATGTTTGTCCAGCGATTCGCTTTAGCCGGTAATGCCATGGATAGGAAAATCATAAGGCTTGGAATCATCATTAGTACCATAGCTAACAATAACGATACTTGAGTAGTTGGGAAAGGTCCCATATTTCCCGCTATTATATGCTCCATTTCTCCAGGCCTATATAAATCGAAAATATCTACATATACATATAAACCCATCACAGCAACCCATAATGCTGAAAGCTTTAACTTCACATTTATCTTCACATCTTCTAAGATTCCTGTGGTCTTTTTAATTGAATCCATCTTGTCCCCATTCCTTTTAATTCACCTATATTCTGTTGATTTAATTAATTACAGCTGAAACCCCGCATCCAGTTTACGGCTGATTCAGATAAGAGAATATCATTTCATGTCCCTGCCTATTAAATATTTGGACGTTATTTCATATACTCTTTTTTGAGTGAAAATTATAGAATGTGTTGGAAATAGACAAATACCAAATTCTGAAATTATGTGGTGTATAAACCCCGCCTCCCCAGGCATACAAAATGAACACATGCGCTCCACTCAGCATTGTGATGATAACAAGAAAAACATAGTTAATAAGCAAAAACCAGCATCAGAAAAGATAAATGTGAATGGTGGGCCCGATGAGATTCACAACTCCGATGACGCTTCGGAAGCGCGAATCGAAGTGTATCGCTACACTCAGCACCACAATGATAACGAGAAGAACATAGTTAATAAGCAAAAACCAGCATCAGAAAAGATAATTGTAAATGGTGGGCCCGATGAGATTCGAACTCATGATCCTCGCCGTGTAAAGGCCATTGATAGCGATTCTGAGGTAAATCACCTCGAATGTCAAGGCAAAAATCAACCTATTGCTGAGGAAAAACTGCAACCTGTTTTATTAAATGATATGTGGGTTCACCATAGAGACTCTTTCAAAGAGTGGTTATATGCAAGAAGTATCTCTGAAAGAACCAAAAAAGACTATTACAGATCCCTAATCAAATTTTTTGATAATGCAATTGTCCACAGACCACAAGACTTCCATACAATGCAGCTTGGTGATAAGGTAGAACGTGGACTTCGAAACCTGCTGAACTACTTTGAAGAAGAAGATATCGATGATGTAGCCAATTACAGCATTGAGAAATGGAGGCGATTCATTAAGATTAAACAGTCAGGTGTGGTTGAGATATATGTTACAGATGAGGAAATACAGGCAGCTTATGATGCTTGTGCAGAAGATATTAAGCCCATATTGAAACTGCTGATATACTCAGGTAATCGGCTTAGCCACATACATGCCATGCTGGAAAACTTCGATGAGAATAACATTGTAGTTGATGGCGATATTGCTCATTACCCAACATCTTCCTTTTCAAGTGGTACAAAGCGAACATTCCAGATATTTTTCCCAGCATCGTTCATCCCTGAACTCAAAGCTTTCAATAATCTGTATTCTTATGATTCTTTGCTGAAGAAGACAAAGCATGGTCGTGTTTCTTCAAAGACCATTCGTAAATGGCACCTGAATCTTATGGTAGCTGAAGGTGTGACCGAAAGCATTGCTGACTTTATTCAAGGTAGAGCACCTGTAACTGTGGGAAGTGCTCATTATTTGAATAAGGTTAAACGGGCAAAGGAGGAGTACAGGAGGATTGTGAGAAAGTTTATGATTTCGTAAAAATTAAACATATTCTAAGGGATTCTTGTTGAGATATCGAAATGTTACTTCCGATAATTTAATAGAAATGTTAATATATATAGACATGCACAAGAGTATCTATAAATTATTAGAATGTCATGCATGAAGGAAGGATTATTTTGAACCTGAACAGAAAAATAATTATGGTACTATTGAGCATTTTTATAGTAATATCTTTTACACATACTGTAGGAGCTGAATCAACTAAAACAATTACGGCAGTGTATGATAACTTTTCAGATGTATCCAGATTCCAATTGAATGGACAAGCATCTCAGCAAAGTAATGTACTGCGTTTGACCCCCAGTTCAGAAAGCATTTACGGAAGCGCATTTCTTGAGAAGAAGATTGGCATTGGAGAAGATAGTTCATTTAGTACTTATTTTTCCTTCCAGATAAGTAATACTGCAAACGATGGTGCAGACGGGTTTGTTTTTGTGATCCAACCAAATTCGAACGACCAGGGCAGCGTTGGAAGGGGTATAGGATATGGCAATATAGACAATAGTATAGGCATAGAGTTCGATACCTGGAAGAATAATGAACCTGATACTCTGGATATCTCAGGAAGCCATGTTGGAATCGATAAGAATGGTAATGTGACCTCCTTAAACAGCACACCCCTTGTAGGCGATCTTGACCTTGCCACCACAACAACCAAACATGCATGGGTAGATTACAATTCAAGTACTAGCATAATAGAAGTAAGGGTCAATACAACAAGTGTAAGGCCATCTACTCCAGAACTTGTTTATGATTTTGGAGAACAGGATCTGCGTGACATAATAGATGGTAATGAGACCTATATTGGGTTTACATCCTCAACAGGTTGGGCATATGAACAACATGATATTCTTTCCTGGTATTTCTCAAATGAACATGATCCAATAGATGTGAATGAATATTCATATACAGAGGCACCAACACAGGTGCTTATGGCACTTAATCCCGGCAATTATACAACTAATTGTAATGTGACAGCTACTGTAAGAAACTCAGATGGGAATACCGTATCAAACTGGCCGGTCACTTTCACAGCAACTAACGCAACCTTAACCCCAAGCACAGGAACCACGGATTCAGAAGGAAATGTCACTGTTGCCTTCTCATATCCTGGAGATGATATAACTACAATACAAATAAAGGCAACATCAGAGGGAGGAGCATACGAAGAATATCTATTAAAGACCGTAAATGAGGCACCTTCCACTCCCGGAGAATTTATCTCGCCTACAGGCACTCAGATAATCAAAGGCGGGGAGACACTTACTGCAAGATGGGGAACATCAACAGACCCCGAAAACGATGCAATCAAATATGATCTTTGGTTCTTTAATGGCACATGGATGAAGATAGGAGATATGCTGAGCATTAATACCAGTTCATTCACTTTGCCGGAAGACAATACTAATGATGCTGTGTTCCGTGTTTATGCAAATGATACAATAAGCAATTCCTCTGCTAAGGATGTAACATTTTCAATAGACTCAAACGGTCCTGCATACAGCTGGATAGAAAAGGTCCTTAACGCCAGCACAGGCGAGAATGTTACTGTCCTGATTAATGTTACAGACAATGCAGGTGTTGACTGGTGCAACATAACAGTCGACGGCGACGAGTACCAGATGAATGAAGAATCCGGAAACTTCTCATGGAACATTTCAATCCCTGCAAGTGATTCCGGCACACTTGTAAGTTCTATAGCTTATAATTGTACCTTTGGCGATACGTTGGGTAACCTAAACAATACAGGAAATGAAATAATCAATGTCAGTATTCTACCTATAGCTGACTTTTCCGCAAATATGACGAGAGGAACACAACCGTTAGGAGTTGCTTTTACTGATAATTCATCAGGACTTGTCGCTAGCTGGTTGTGGAACTTTGGTGACGGAAACACCTCCACAGAGCAGAGCCCGACAAACGTGTTTGGAGAAGGTAACTTCACAGTAAGTCTCACTGTTGAGAACAGTAATGGCACATCTACAGACTACCTAAACGTCAGATGCGCTGCTGAGCCTACATACATATTGTCACCGGAGGATGAGGAGACTACATCGATATATGGAGATGAAGCAAATTTCAGCATTGAAAGCACTCTTTTCGCAAGTTACGAATGGTTCATTGACGGTAATCCTATAAACGGTAGTGGTGTCACATTATACAACAATACAAATGATTCATCAAAGCTGTCATATTGTCTCATAAACAGCAGTGAATACATCAACCAGACTGATTTCTTCATGGGCATCTACAATGTATCTGTAAATGCCAGTAATAATACGATTGGAAGGACGGACACTTTCTCATGGGAATGGACCGTTACAGAATCCTCTGCAACTGATATTGAAGATATAGAGCTAATGATAAATAAGACTCCGCAGATAACTGTTGTTGGAAGCAATAAGAGTGTGAATTTCAATACTACCAACAATGAAGATGAGGACAGCAATGGAATTCCATGCAGTATTATAGGAGCATCTTTCAATACAACCAACAACACCGATGGAATACAGATAAAGCTAGAAGTGTTAAACACTTCTTTAATGAACGAGTCGAGCATCAATTTCTTGGCTGACTCCGTCTATCAATACCTTGATATTAGTTTTAATAATTTGACTCTAGCCAATGATGGAAGCAACAATCGCAGCATTGCGTTTAGGGTTCTCAACGATAAGAACGGAGGTACGCTGATCGTTAGTACAGTACGTCTCAGACACTGGGACAATCCAGAATGGGAATCATACACTCCTGATCTCACCGGAAATGATGATACATGCTCCTACTTTATTGTCAAGAACATATCAGGTTTTTCACCATTCGCAATTACATGTGATTACCAGTATAGCACCTCCACTCCTATTTCTTCAAGAGACGATGGAATGTCAGTCTACCTGAAGAATCTGCTATTTGGAGATGACTCAAAAGATACAGAAACGGCTGTAGAATATGAAACGATTATAAGTAGTGATTCTGATGAAACTACCATCGCCGAAGATGCTGATGCTGTCATTGAAGCAACTGAAGAAAATATGGTATTAGAAGGAGAAGATATTGAGATACCTACAGATGGTGACAATAAATGGAAGTTCTTCGGAATTATATTTGTTCTCCTAGTGGCCGCATTGCTAGGTATGTTCTGGAAAAAGATTAATGGAAGGGAAAAATTATAAGATTCAGCCTTAACAGAGCAAATATGAAGAATGGTCCTAAGAGGAACCTTAAGACCATACCTTTCTTTTTTGATATAAACTAAGTTATTTGAAATATGCTTGTGATGGCTCTGTAGAAAAACTATCAATATCAACAGGGCAAACTAGGTAGTTATTACCACAATTGAGTAATACATTTCAAATTATTGAATACTCAAATCATCGACCAAATATCGAGGATTTCTACAGAGCCATGTTTTGGGCTCTGTAGAAAACCTACTTCACATTTTATTTTAGCATAATAATTTAAAAAGGATAAATCCCCTGATTATTACTTGCGATAGAAACACAAAAGGGGATGATTGTGTTTTGCCTAACAAGTACTTAAAGTTTGTTGATACAGCGCTAGCTGTATCAGGAAACTCACACCTTCAGATTTACAGTTGTAAATATTCTAAAAGAAAATATACTCAGCACCAGCTATTGACATTGGTTTTGTTAAAAGAATATCTTGATGAAGATTATAGAGATATTGTTGAACTTGTAGAAGTGATGGATAAAGTTAAAGCAAGAATTGGATTAAAAGAAGTTCCACATTTTACTACACTGCATAAATTCATTACAAGAATTAAATCTATCTACTTCACTGGATTATTGCAGCAAACACTAAAACTATTCTATTCACGCGGAGAGCAGATAGAGATTACTGCTATTGATTCAAGTGGGTTTACTAGTGGCCACTGTAGTTACTATTATTCCTGGAGAACAGGAAAGAAACGAAGATCTTTCCTGAAAACAAGTATCTCTATTGATACTGCAAAGTTCATTGTCACTGGTTTTAAAATATCAGGTAAACCTGTGCATGATGCAAAACATGCAATGAAATTACTGAAGCAATGCCATAAAACTCGCAAATCAAAGTACTATGTGATGGACAAAGGTTACGATTCAGAAGACATACATTCACTAACAAGAGAGCAACTAGATTCGATAGCTATGATTCCTTTGAGACAAAGAAAAAGGAAGAGAATCAGAGGCAAATATCGCAAAAAAATGGTATGGGAATTTGACAAAGCATTGTATCATAACAGAAATTTGGTAGAAACGATGTTTTCTGTTTTGAAAAGAAAATATAGTGAAGATATCAGGGCTAAAGTGTGACAAGAAGTTACAATATGAATTGCTTAACAGCTATTCCTTCCATTCGGGATAATCCTACTGTGGGATGCATAGAATGGTAACATCATTGTGTTAAGCTCACAGGACAATGTGGAAAGCAAGGAATTCCAATCCTTGACTATCTGCTAGGATAAGGAAACTATGAAGAGTATAATGCAAATCATCGTAAGGGTCGTTATGATTGATAAGCGAAATGGAATGATACGCTTAGACCAAAAGGTATGGAATCAGGCCATAATGGTTTTTTGCACATTATGGAGAATGGACACAGATTCCCGGCCTATAGATGGCTTCTAAGGTTTCCGTGATTATTCATATTATAGAACTTGGTAAGTCCCATGTGCTCCTGTAAAAAAAAAAAAAAGGTAGTTAATTCGTGAGAATGAACAATAGCACAGGGGATAAAGGAAACGGTAGAAAGCAAATGGCAGTCTGTAATGGAGTGCATAGAGGTTCAAAATTTGCCTTGTCCCGAAAGGGAGCAGACTTACCGTAGGTGTTCTATTACATGAAAGGAGGCAAACTTATGAATGCAAGATACTCGACTACACCATCAGGTGAGAGGCTTGCAGACAATTCAATCCCATTCAAGTGGGAGGACATCGACTGGAAAACAGTCGAAGGGAACGTTAATGAGCTGCAAGCCCGAATTGTAAAAGCGGTTAGACAAAAGAAGTGGCATTTAGTTAAACGACTACAATACCTGCTTACCAATTCTTTTCATGCCAAATTATTGGCAGTAAAGAAAGTAACACAGAACAAAGGTAAAAGAACAGCTGGAATCGATGGAGAAAAATGGACAACATCCAAATCTAAGATGAAAGCCGTTCTAGAACTGTCTGGTAAGAGCTACAAAGCTAAACCATTGAGAAGAATCTATATTGAGAAACAAGGAAAGAAGAAAAAACGACCATTAAGCATTCCTACAATGTACGATAGAGCAATGCAGGCATTATATGCTTTTGCTTTAAGCCCAATAGCAGAAACCACAGCAGACAGAACATCATTTGGATTCCGTAAATATCGAAGTTCAAAAGATGCAGAAGCTCAATTGTTCGCATGTCTGAGTAAAAGAAACTCTGCTCAATGGATTTTGGAAGGCGACATAAAAGGATGCTTTGATCATATAAATCACGAATGGCTCTTGAACAATATTCCTATGGACCGGTCAATACTAAAGCAATTCCTTAAAGCTGGTTTTGTGTATAATAGACATCTGAATCCCACCAAAGCAGGTACTGCTCAAGGTGGAATAATATCTCCAGTACTGGCAAACATCACATTGGACGGTATGAAAAATGCAATAGCATGCAAATATCATACAAACAGGAAGGGAACTATTAACAAAAAAAGTTATAATTCCCATAAAGTCAATTTTGTGAGATACGCAGATGACTTTATCGTCACTGCTGATTCAGAGGAAGTGGCTAAAGATATTGCTGAGGTTATCAGACTATTCTTGAAAGATAGGGGTTTAGAACTATCTCGTGAGAAAACTCTTGTTTCACACATAGACGATGGATTTGACTTCTTGGGATGGAATTTCCGGAAATATAATGGTAAACTTCTAACCAAGCCCTCGAACAAATCTATTGAGAATATCACAAAAAGCATTAGCAACGTGATTAAGAAAGGTAAAGCTCGGTCTCAGAGTTCTCTCATTAAGGAACTCAACCCTATTATCACTGGATGGAGCGAATATCACCGTTCAGTTGTCTCTAAAAATACGTTCAGTAAGCTTGATTCCAGATTATGGGATATGCTATGGACGTGGGCTAAAAGGCGGCATCCAGATAAATCACACCACTGGATAGTAGATAGATATTGGCATAGGGTAGGGTCAAGGAAATGGGTATTCTCCACAGAAGGGCTTAAACTCAAATCTTTTGCACATACAAAGATTGTAAGACATCCACGCATAAAAATGGATAAGAACCCATATGTAGACAAAGAATACTTTAAATGGAGAATAAGCTATCTGAGAAAACAGAAACTAGTGGCGTCGAAGCAAAATATCATGGAAAGTCTAACAACTGCCTGATACTTAAAGGGTTATAGAATGCTTGAGCCGTATGAAGAGAAATTTTCACGTACGGTTCTTAGAAGAGGGAGGGCGAGTAATCGCTCTTTCTTATTCGACAAGTATTGGAATCAAGTGAAAGAAGTCAAATTCAAGATATTAGTCCATAACCTTGACAGGTATGTCAAGGTTATTTTTATTATTCAAATGAGGATTTCTACAGAGCCATGTTTTGAGTATTTAATATAAACTCAACATATTAATTAAATAAAATTAGTATCCAAAGACAATACTATTAACGCTGAATCCAGTCATATTCAAACCCCGCCTCATCTAGACGCCCATATCCACTCCATTACGCATTGTGAGATTGACGAAAAGAAACTCTCTAAGAGCTTAGAATCGGAAAAGAAGTATGGTGGGCCCGATGAGATTCGAACTCATGATCCTCGCCGTGTAAAGAAGGCCATTGATAGCGATTCCGAGGTATATTCCCTCGAATGTCAAGGCAGAAATCAACCTACTGCGGGGGAAAAACTGCAACCTGCTTTATTAAATGATATGTGGGCCCACCATAGAGATTCTTTCAAGGATTGGCTATATTCAAGAAGTATCTCTGAAAGAACCAAAAAAGACTATTACAGATCCCTAATCAAATTCTTCGACACTACAATTGTCCACAGACCACAGGACTTTCGTACAAAGCAACTTGGCGATAAGGCAGAGCGTGGACTTCGAAATCTCTTGAACTACTTTGAAGAAGAAGATATCGATGATGTGGCTAACTACAGCATTGAGAAATGGAGAAGATTCATCAAGATCAAGCAATCTGGTGTGGTTGAAATCTATGTTACAGATGAAGAGGTACAGGAAGCATACAATGCGTGTGCAGAGGATGTTAAACCGATCTTAAAATTACTGATATACTCAGGTAATCGACTTAGCCACATTCATGCTATGCTGGAAAACTTCAATGAACGCAACATAGTAATTGATGGTGATATTGCCCATTATCCAACATCTTCCTTTTCAAGTGGCACAAAGCGAACATTCCAGATATTCTTTCCAACATCTTTTGTCCCTGAGCTCAGAGAATTCAATAATCTATATTCTTATGATTCCTTGCTGAAGAAGACAAAGCATGATCGTGTTTCTTCAAAGACCATTCGTAAATGGCATCTTAACTTGATGGTAGCTGAAGGTGTGACTGAGAGTATTGCTGATTTTATTCAGGGTAGGGCACCTGTGACTGTGGGCAGTGCTCATTATTTGAATAAGGTAAAAAGAGCGAAGGAAGAATACAGGAGGATTGTGGGGAAGTTTATAGTTGATGATCAATCTGGACAAATTAACTTCAAGCTAGGAAATACTCATGGAGAAGAGAATTAGAACACATAGAACAGCTGGAACATTTCATACCTACAAAGTGTGATTCATAATATGAGTAGTACAATGCATTATCTTATCAAATCATGGTATTAGTATAAAGGTAGAATCATACCCTGAATTCTATCTCTGTGTACTTAGCAAGTATTGTTTATTCCGTATATTTATAATGCCTGTCAATGTATCTGCGACTATGAGGAGTATGCTAATAACTTTGGAATTGGCAAAAAGCATACCTTTTTTATTGAAAAATGCAACAGTATTTTAGAATAAATTGAATATTGAATCGGGAACATCATTATTTTCATTTTTTGCTAATTGCATTGACCATTTTACATATTCGTCAGGTTGATTTTGAATTGATGAATTGACTATCATTTCTTCTGTTATTTGTAACAAATTCAGATCATATATCTCAAAAGTTTTTTCAGCTTTTGAAGTAACTAACCGCAAAAAAATATCATCTTCAATTCTGACATGATCAGAGTAAATATCATAATGAGGATGGATAATAGTAAAACATTGACTTTCTTTAGGGTAAGTATTTGTGGTACACCCATCTTTTAATGTATCTTCATTTTTTTTACTGTTGTTGCACTTATAACAACAGACGGCTAAATTCCTTGGTTCGAACATAAATTTAGGATGCTTTGATTTTGGTGCAATATGTTCAATTGTTGTATTTTCTTTATCTTTGATATTTAATTTGGATCGGCAAAAGGGGCAAATACCTTTTTGTTCAGAGTACAAATAATGTTTAATATTTTTTTTAACATTCTTATACTCTTTTTTTTTCCAATTCCGATAATTATCTGGATGAACCATACTCAATGTTTTTAAATCAGTTTTTGTATAAGAATAGGGAGTTTTAATAAGAACCATTTCAATCAAACTTCCCAATAATCTTATCAATAATTCTCTTCATAGGATCGATTTCTTTTAAGTTGGTATTGATTTCTTTTAGCTTCCTAACTCTTTTTTCAATTTCATCAATATCTCTATTTTTTTGACTTATCGCTGAGAGTATTTCTCCCACTTCATTTGCTAAATAGTAATTTCTTATTGTTGGCACTTTAAAGACATTATATAGAATGTCTTCTGCGGTCCAACCATATGTATTCTCTTTATGAGTGATAGCTTGAATTCCTTTATCCGATTCAAATCTCAATGTAATTATTGAAGATGAATCCTTTTCAAGATCTGATATCATAAAATGAGAATGTGTTGCCAAAATAAAGTGGCAGGATGAATAGTTTGAAAAAATATTGTTTAAAGCATATATATATTTCATTTGCCAGTTTGGATGTAAACTGATTTCAGGTTCATCAATTAAAACTAATGAATTATCTTTTATGTTTGCTATTATTCTAAACATTGAAAAGATAAAATGTGATTCACCTGAACTAGCATCAGTTAAACCAAATGTCTGTCCTTTTTTTACTTCGATAACTGGGGACGAAACCAGCCTTAATTTCTGTAGAACCTGCAGTAATTCATGCTCTTTTTGATGATTTTTATTAAATCCATTTTCAGATAATATGTTGTATTCAATAAATTTATCATTTGCACGATTATTAAGCAACCTTATAATATTCTGTATTTCTTCATTTGTCAAACTTTTATATATTGTAGACAGAGGTGCTTGACTATTAGATTTTGTTTCTAAATAGGAATGGAGGTTTTCTATACTTGCTTCTTCGCGTAATCTCTTTGGGATTCTTAACTTATATGTTATTTTTAAAAAATGATCATATCCTAAAAACTCTAATGTTTTCTTTAGGTTACAAATAAATGTAGATCTATCTGTAGCTTCCAAAATTTCGTTTGCTACATTTTTTGCAAAACCTTTTGTAAATGCTGCATTTTCTACCGATCTAATCCCAAGGTACTTATAAAAATCATTATTACTGTACAAGTGTTTATCGTTAACCATAAAAGAAGAAGCTAATAGTCTGTTTGGCAACTCTAAATTATCAATTTTAATGACTTCATAGTTCTTTAAGCATTTTTTATTAGCCTTCCCTCTGCTTGCAACAACGTAAACATTATCATTTATTTGATATTTTAGTTCATAATTATATTTTGGTATACGACGTGTTCGTAATTCTTTGTCAGGATACTTATGTGATTCCAATTCTTTAAATATGTCAATAATTATCCTTAATATCTGACTTTTTCCGGTACCATTTGATCCGATGATAAGAGTAGTAAATGGATTGTTCAAGTGATTAGAATATTTTTTATCTTCAATAAAATCAATACTTATTTTATTAAGAAATTGATGATTTTCGATTTCAAGTTTAATTAATCTAAAAGATTCATTTTTCATTTTATCACTAATCATAACTTCTTTAATATTATAAAAAACATTATTAGTTGCCTATAATTATTAGTACACCATACAATCGGATTCTTAAAGGTATGATAAAGATTAGATTCTCAATTAATTAACCTTGTTATGACATACAATTTTCACGTTATATATATCCCTCCTCATCCAGGTGTATTCAAATGTAGCGATGATTCAATTTTAGATATGATTTGAGGGTGCAGGTGAGTTGTGGGAATTTTGTATTTAAACCCATAATTACAACTATTTTTGTTTAAGATTACATGTTTACGTCATAAAATACTAAAACATTTAAAGAGATACTCTAATCATTGAATGAATTTTCATCACCGATTTGTTCATCTTCTCCATCAATACTTTCATTAAACGATTTGACAATATCACTTATTGTATCTTGTACAAGAGTAAACTTTGAATCATCAGTGTCACAAGAATCAAAAATTAGCTTCGGTTTCTCAGCAATAAGATAAGTCAACTCTTCTACATATTCTGAAAAATCAACATCTCCACCTGTTTTAATTTTTATTTTTTCTTTTCTTTCACTTTTAGGTTCAAAAGAAAGAATCAAATCTTAATCTTCGATAGACGCACTAATTGTGATTGTATCCATGTCATTCACCTTTGTATAATAATTTTTGAATGTTGTATTTTCTCGCCCTGTTATCAAATATGTATTCGCCACCATCCAATATACTACAAATTTCTTTTTGAGAGGATACATCTTCAAGCTTTATTTGTTTGTACGAAATCATGTTGTTATCATTTTGAGCACAAATAATTGATTCAGCATCTCCATAAACAACAATTGCAGGGTTGTGTGTCACTAGAAATAGCTGTTTTTCAAACTTTAGTTCTCTAATAAAATTCACCAATTTTTCTGCTATGAACTTATTACCCAAGTTGTCTTCAGGTTGATTAATAATTATTATGTTAGATGAAGGATTATCAAGGATTTCTTGGAGGTATTTTTCAGAATTATATCCAGGACTGTTATCTTTTGAATTTGAACCATCATTGTATTCCAAAAAGCCGTTTGGATCATCAAAACAGTTGAGTAAATTTTTTAGCTGGCTCTTAACCTTTTTCTTCAAGCTTTCAGGGTCATTGTCTCCATGAATTTTAACCGTACACTTTTCATATAGTAAATCAACCAAACAAGTATACAAAATTGGACTATCACAATCTTTTATACCATCAATAATTAGATCTCCAATATTTTCAGTTGAATCAACCTCCAAGCAAAGTCTACTGCAAGAATCTAACTTAATTTCTTCTGTGTGGGAGATGTTATAATTTTCCAGTCTTTCATAACATTGTTTATATTTTTAACTAAACCAATACCATTGTATAGCACCATTTTTTAACTTTTTTACATTTATATACCTGTACACCAATCTCTATATGGAGATATACATATGTTGAGACGAAATGTACAACAAATAAAAGATAGTCACCTTGTAACAATTCCCGCACATTTGTGTGCATTAATGGGGATTGAAAAAGGAACTGTTATGGACATTGAATTGAATGAGAACAAAATTGTTATGACACCAGTTACCTCGACCCGCCAAGATCAAAAGGTAACTGGAGTTCAGACACATCCCAAGAGGAGTGCCAATGAATAATACAACCTCTCATATTATAGAATCTTCGCTCTTTTATCGAAATAAGAGCTTTGTCAAGGCTATAAGTGAGCCATTAACTGCTTTTTTATGGAGAGGTTGGTATGAATTTCAACAATTTTCCTCCTGAATTAAATGAGCTTCCACAATGGGTAATGTGGAAACTGGAGTATAGACCTGAGCAGGCTAAGCCTTCAAAGATTCCGTATACGGTTGATAATATTCGAGCCAGTGCTACTGATTCAGATACATGGAACATGTTTGATAATTGTATCGAAGCACTTGAGACTGGATTGTATCATGGGATAGGATTTGTTTTCTCAGAAGATGATGACTACATAGGTGTTGACTGGGATAATGTCAGGGATCCTGAAACAGGAGATATTGACCCTGAGGTTATACAAGAGATCCGTGACTTGGACAGCTATGCGGAAATATCACAGAGTGGTACGGGACTGCATGTTATAACTGTAGGAAAGAAACCAGGGGAACGCTGTAGGTCTGGTTGCAGGGAAATGTACGATAAGGAACGTTTCTTCGTGATGACGGGGAATCACCTTGAAAATACGCCATTCGAAATAAAACCCGCATCATCTGAAGTTCTAAAATCCATATACCACAAAATTGCTCCAGATGAAAAGGAGAAAATGGAAACAAGTAAACCTGTGGGTGGCAGAAAGGTATCTCCTCCGCTTACAGACGAAGAAATCTTTTCACTATGCATGGGAGCAAAGAATGCCAACAAATTCGAAGAATTATGGGATGGTAGCACATCAGGCCACGAAAATGATGATAGTAGGGCAGATTTGGCATTATGCACTATTCTAGCTTTCTATACCCAGAATTCCGCACAGATAGATCGACTGTTCAGAAAATCGAAGCTATACAGGTCAAAGTGGGAACGCAGTGATTACAGGGGCAGGACTATACAAACATCCATCGGCGGTTTAACAGAAGTATACAATCCTTGTATGCAAAATCAAGATGGTGCTGGAGGATGTGTACTCTTCGGTGAGAAAGGAAAATTCCTCCCTTCCGAGTTGGCCAAGGCGCTCATGAAGGAGATGAATATAGTCACCTTTAACGATGACCGTGCATCTGTGTACTGGAATGGCAGATATTACCAAGAAGGTGCTGACAACCTGATAATGGCTCGTGCACAGGAATTGCTGGGGAAAGATAGTACAAAGCATAGGGTTGCTGAAACCCTGTTTTACATCAAAAACGATACTCTGGAAGAACGTAGTGTATTTGACAAGCAAACAGGAGAAATCAATCTCCAGAACGGTGTCTATAATATATACTCTCGCGACTTCCGTGCACACAGCCATGAGGACAGATTTACATATGTTTTGCCATTCCCATATGATAGGAATGCAACATGTCCGCAATTCGATACTTTTCTGAATGAAGTGCTGGAGCCAGAGTATATTGCCACGGCATACGAATGGATTGCTTATGGCTTTGTTCCGGGATATCCGATTCAGAAGTTTCTGTACCTGCACGGAGATGGTGGTAATGGTAAAGGTGTGTACCTTCAGGTGAACACTGCCATGTATGGGTCAAAAAACGTGTCTTCACTTTCTATGCAGGACATAGAAAATGATCGTTATTCCAAAGCTGAGCTGTTTGGAAAACTTATGAATGTATGTGGCGATATGTCAAACCAGCAGCTTAAGGATACCAGTACAGTGAAATCACTAACCGGCGGGGATGAGGTCACTGCAAGGAAAATATATGGGAAACCGTTCAAATTTATCAACCGTTCAAAGATGGTATTCTCCATGAACTATATACCTGAATCGCTGGATAACAGTGATAGCTGGTACAGGCGATTTCTTTTAATACCGTTTAAAAGGCGTGTAGTTGGTAACGAATGCACGGAACTTGATTATTACAAGAAATTGACGACCCCAGAGGAGCTGTCAGGCATATTCAATAGGTGCATGGAAGTTTTGCCTGCTCTTTTGGAAAGGGGTGATTTTTCGTGTTCTATGGGTATTCGCAAAACACGGACGTATACACAAGAGAGATCCAATCCAATAGCTGCTTTTGCAGATGAATGTGGCCATCTGAGTGAGGATAATGAAGTACCAATAGATGAAGTCTATGCAGCTAACATTCGGTACTGCCGACTGAACAATATCACAGTTATAGATAGAAGAGTGTTCGGCAAGAAATTCAGAGGGTTATACAAGGGCGAGATAATATCCACAAGACCATATGTGAACAAGGTCCGCCTAACATGCTATAAAGGATATGAATTGAAGAACGGGTGGCATGGCCTCAATGCTGAGCAGGAAATAGAAGCATACGAAAATTCCCGTGAGAATGGTCACATCAAAAGAGGAGGCGGTCAGGACCCGGTCATAAAAAAAAAATCTGTTTTTCCCGATACTGATGATACAATTGAGCATTCTGGTCATAACAAATCTTTAATAATTAATAATCCGAGACAAGATAGTAGTAATTGTGTTAGTAGTGGTATAGTAGAAAAAATAGTGCAAAATGATATGACCAATGTGATCAACGAAAAAAATGAAGGCATTGATTACGATAATGAAAATAAATCCTTGTGTCCTTCATATGACCAAGAAGATTCTGTTGTGACCAAATATCGCACATGTCAAGAATGTGGCGAGAAAAAATGGGGGTTCGTGGCGATACACGATAATACTGGATGCAAGCACATCTGCATATTGTGTTATTCTCGATTGTGGAAAGAACGTCAGGCCAAGAATTCCAATAATAAAGATATCAGGGGGTGATACTGAACACTCCCAAGCGATCATAATCAACAATTAACCACGATGTGGTAATTTTTCCAACAGATAAGAGACATAGCATAATCAAAAGAAAAGAGGAGCGAGGTATAATGTCTGAAACAAGTGATAATACAACTGTAATTCGTAAAAATATTGATCGTGCACAATTAATGGATATATCTTCCTGGCTAGTGGAATCTCTTCGAATGAGGCTGGATGTTGCCAGGTTCAAAGTACGTGACGGAGACAATGTGAAACTGCAATATGTTCGAGCACTGGTTCAGGCTATACAGGCACATAACTCAGTCCTGAAGGACCAGGAACTGGAAGAAATCAAGGTAAGATTGGATGTGCTCGAATCAGCAGGACAGGATGGTAGTACATGACTTTTGCAGATATCAAAAAAAGGATGGGAGCAATCGAACAGAAACATAGTCGAGGAAAATTCAAAGCATTTGTGAATATTGACCATGAGCTGGATGAAGAAATAGAACAGTACAAGCAGGAGCATCCACACCATAAAATTGTAATCATCAATGTAGTTGCTCCAAATGACAAAGATGACGACATTTACGATAAAGGGGAGTAAGTGATTAACATGGAAGAGGGGAATATTTTATTTGCAGGGGAAAAAATATACGGCAGAAGCAACAAACATTTTTTAAGAAACTTAATATGTAAAATTAAGGATATAGCGGAGGCCGGATTCAATGAAAATCATCGTTTGAACCCAGAATTAAACTTAGATTTTGTCATGAATATGGATGAACCGAGTATGAAGTTTTCTATGGAATATTCAAACTACGGTCAGTATCCAAATGAATCAATAAAGAAAACTGGTTTAAAAGTTCAGAATGATATAATCAATCACTTAGAGGCATCGCATGCATTAAATCCTTATTTTTGTTACCATATATCTCCCAATTGGCATTTATCGTCTTGCTTATTTTTCGATTTACATATTGAACCATACAAAGGTTATTTTATATGTCCGGTTTGTGGTGAAGAAGTTGAAAACTGTAAAGAGAATAGCGTGGTTTCTACACTTTTATGCGGAAAGAATATTGTCATGTGTCCCAATAAAAATGATCATATGACATATTTTGTGGAGGACGTTATTAATAAAGCGTTTCAAAGTGAAGAATATTTTATTATTTCAGAAAGTATAGCCGTTCATAGGATCGATTTGAATAAAAATCAAATGTTACTAGGCCAGCTTAATGTTATAGCAAAAACAGAAGATACGTCATTTCGAAAACTAGACCTCCATGTAAAAAATGCCGAATTATATATAATTACAGATGAAAAAATACCTGCTGGATATATCTTTTGGAATGATTTCAATGATAAAAAAAGATGTTTGAGGCAAATATTCATAAGAAAAGAATTCAGAAAAGGTGGCCTGGGAACACAGTTAATTGAGAAAACATTTGAAATTGAATCTGAAAATACTAAGTTTGTTATTGAATCCCCAAATGAAATAACATCCAAAATATTATTGAATTTGGGGTATATAAAAGAAGAGGGAAATATGCATGTTGGCGTTCGCTGCAGTTTTTGTAATTGACCACGTTGGAAAGCAGTTCATTTGTAATTATAAAATACTGACCATATACTTACATCAAACTGGACTAGAAATCATGCAGGTTCATCTGCATGACTTTTTCATTCCCCATTTGAATTAATGGTCTCCATGATTTCCTTGAAACTTTCCAGTGATGCTTCGATGTTCTCTATTATCTCATTTGCAAGCACATCTGGATCTGGCAGGTTATCCAAGTCTGCAAGGCTCTTGTCCTTGAGCCAGAATATATCCAGATTGGTCTTGTCCCTTGCAATGATTTCATCGTAGCTGAACTTGCGGAACCTTCCCTCTGGGGTGTCCTCGCTCCAGCTTTCAACACGCTTGTGGCGGTCCTTCGGATTATAGCACTGGATGAAATCTTCAAGGTCTGAGAACTTCAGCGGACTCTTTTTCAGCGTGTGATGGACATTGGTACGGTAGTCATATATCCAGACCTCCTTTGTCCAAGGGTCTTTAGCTGCTTCCTTTGCTTCGAAGAATAAGACGTTAGCCTTCACTCCATGGGCGTAGAATATGCCAGTTGGAAGGCGCAGTATGGTGTGCAGGTCGGTGGTCTCAAGGAGTTTCTTGCGTATGGTCTCCCCGGCTCCACCCTCGAACAGTACGTTGTCCGGCAATACAACTGCTGCCTGGCCACCGGTTTTGAGGATGGTGTGGATGTGCTGCACAAAGTTGAGTTGTTTGTTGCTGGTGGTGACCCAAAAGTCCTGACGGTTGTAGGTCAGATCCTCTTTTTCCAGTCCTCCTTCTTCGTTGGTGAAGGTCATGCTGCTCTTTTTACCAAAGGGTGGATTGGTGAAGATGTAATCATAGCGCTCCCCTGAATCGGCTATGAGTGCATCGGAATTGGATATCATGGGCTGCCCGTCAATCTCTCCGATGTTATGCAGGAAGAGGTTCATCAGTGCCAACCTTCGTGTTCCGGCTACTATCTCGTTGCCTCCAAAGGTCTTGTTCTTCAAAAACCTGCTCTGCTCCCGATCCAGTTGCTCATGTGATGTAAGGAAATCATAGGCTGCCAAAAAGAACCCGCCTGTACCACAGCAGGGGTCACCTATTGTCTTCATGGGCTGCGGTTGCAGACACTCCACCATGGTCTTGATGAGAGGGCGGGGTGTGAAATACTGCCCGGCTCCACTTTTTGTATCCTCTGCATTCTTCTGCAAGAGTCCTTCGTATATCTCGCCCTTGGTGTCAACACCCATCATGACCCAGCTTTCCTTGTCGATCATATCGATGACCTTGTACAGCATTGCAGGGTCGCTTATCTTGTTCTGGGCCTTGAGGAAAACTTGCCCGAGCATCCCCGGCTTCTTGCCAAGCTCCTCCAGCAGGTTCTTGTAATGGGTGTCAAGCTCAGCACCCCGCTTCTGCTTCAAGACATCCCATGTATATTCTTCAGGGATTCCAATATCCCGGCCATAAGGAGGCTTCCTGTACTCCTCTGCCATCTTCAGGAATATGAGAAAAGTCAGCTGTTCCAGATAGTCACCATAGCTCACTCCCCCGTCACGCAGTACATGACAGAAGCTCCACACTTTGGATACGATGGATGATGTATTTTCAGACATTTTTTGGACCCTTGATAATAAACTGATATATTTGATGCTTTTTCGCAAAGTCGATAGTTAATGGATGTAATTAATTTGCTCGTTTACTTCCCACTTTCTGCTTTCTCAGTCTTCACTCTCTCCAACAAAAGATTAGCCGGTTCCCAATCAGGCGCATTCCTCACTTCCTCCAACTCCCTCTCATTGAGCAGTTTCCCCTCAAACGCCCTTTTCAAGATACTCTGCCTAAGAGCCTCGGCCTTTTCCAGATTCTCCGCAATGTCCTGTTCCATTTTATCGCAGACCGAAAGGCGCGTTTCGATTTCACTGACGATGGCTTGTTGCTCGGGGAGGAGGCAGAAAGGGAAAGGTAGATTTGAAAGTACTGTAAGATTTATTGAAGCAAGATTGACTGTTTGTTTTGCATTTTTAAAGAAATATCTCTTGGCTGTTTGTGTTTGTGAAAAATAGCCGATGTATGCAGATACAAGGTTTTTTGAATATGGTCTTGCACGAAAAACATGATTTTGATGGATACAATCTTCGATTTGTTCTTTCCAGATGGTTCCTCTTCCAAGTTTGTCTTTGTCTCCACCTTCAGTGTATAATATATCTCCTTTAATTAGGCGATATTTCTCTAAATCTCCTTCCAAAACATCAATATATTTTATTTCAGAAAGGTCTAAATAGCCATCTTGAACGTTTGCAACCCTCAAATAAGGCAAAGATATTTTTTTCTTCCCTTCTAACTTTCGACCTTTAGTCACTCCACCTCTGAGATTGCATAATTCCTGTAATTTGACCCATTTCCACCCAACTGGAATCTTGGGTAAATCTACAATCTCTTCTTCATTGAGTTTTACTACAGATTTCATTCTTCTGTTTGTAGATTTTATACTTTCTTCCCTCTCCCTTCGAATCTCCTCCAGTAGCTCACATGCACTTGGCAAACCCACCTGCTGCTCCCGCCATTTTCTTGTAAGATCTCCCACAAACGCCTTCTTCAGCACTGCCTGCCTGTACACCTTGAGCTGCTCCTGTGCCAGTTTGAGATTGGCGATGCCATTGTCCAGTTCGCTGAAGAGAAGCTCGATTTTGGAGACTATGGCTCGTTGTTCGGGGAGAGAGGCAATGATAATTTCCATTTCTTCTATTTTTTTAGAAGAGATATTAGGTTGTGCTCCTCCATAAGCATCCTTCTCAATTCTTCGCTTTAGACTGTGTAATTGATAAAAAAGAAAGGATTTGTACAATAAGTTATTATCAATCAATTTGAAATTGCCTACACGCTGGTTTTGATATGCTTTAACTTTATCCTTAAAAATTCCAAACTTCCCAGTGGTTGCACCAGACATCGCTATTAAAATGTCTCCATTTTCAATCAGGTAGTCTTCATATTCAGATTTAGGGTGTACATTAACTGCACTTTTACAAGTAGCAGAAGCCTCTTTTATATCTGAAATCCTGATAACAGGAACTCCTTCTGTTTTGTATTCTGAACTTTTGAATGCAAAACCATTTTTGAGTTTGCAGATATCACCTAATTTCACTTTTTCCCATCCTTTTTTTTCTTGATAGGGATTGGTTTTTTCAGATGTCAAAATTACTTTTGTTTCCATAATAATCGTTTATTACAACTCTTTATTCCATCTTCACGCCGCCAATGCTTCATTCATTTCGCTGATAATCCCTTTCATCTCATTGCCAAAAAGCTGGTACATCATGCCACGTCCACCCATTGCATCGAAGGGTGTGTAATCCAGATCGTCTATTTCCAGATGGAAACTATTGGTAACGTAATCCTTTATCATGCGCAGCCAGTTCATCTGGTCTTCATTGAACTTCAGGGTTCCGGCCTGTTTGCTGAAAACCCATTCCTGGAAGTTGCGGTTCACGGTCAGGTCGTAGGCTGAGAGGATGGGGTCTATCTCGGTGACCCTGCGGATAAGGGATACCAGAGCTGTAAGCTCGCTTTTTGGGGATTTTCCATTAACTTTTTCAAGCTGCTCGAAAGCCTTCCAGACCCTCTGGGGTGCAAAATAGGGTTTTTCCATCTTCAGCTTATCCAGCAGCTCTTTTATCATGGTAAAGGTGACATCCCTGCGCTGGTAGGGCTGGTTGTAGAATATACTGAGTGCTGTTATCTCATCCCTGTTGGCTTCAAGATAGGCTTTGAAGTCAATGATAAGTTCATCCGCTTTTGCCACAGCATCCTTATCCCATTCGGCTGTTGTCACACTGTCGATGTTCACCGTATCAATGATCTGCTCATGCTCCCTGCGTACATTCTCGATATAATCATTCAGTTTTCCGTTAAATGTTGACCTTGCAACATCTATCAATTCCTGTTGTGCATGTTTCTGTGCCACGTCTAAGGTCATTTGGGGTTGCTGCTGCTTAATACCGGCAGCTGTGGCATCTATGATATCAGGATTGTAGGCACTGAACAGGTCTCTGATAGCCACAGTGATATCCTTTCCACCAGATTTTTCAGCAAATGTCTCTCTCTCTTCATCGCTGATTTGCTTGTTCAGTCTTGCCAGCCTGCTTGCAAGTGAAATGTAAAGGTCTTCGTCCTGAGCACCAAAGGTCACAGCTGCCAGCAGGTCTTTTAAAGCAATGCCTTTCTTGCGCTCCAGCGGTCTGCTATCGGTCTTCAGGGACTTAGTGACTCCCACAGCATCCACTACCACAAAATGAGTCTTAGCCGAAACCGCCGAAGGTGTCACTTTCTTCAGGTCATCGAATCCCATTGTCCGGGTTCCACGTCCTTTCATCTGCTCGAAATAGTTCTTGCTCTTCACATCCCTCATGAACAATAAGCATTCCAGCGGCTTAACATCCGTACCTGTGGCTATCATATCCACCGTCACAGCAATTCTTGGATTGTAATCATTACGGAACTGCGACAGCACAGACTTCGGATCTTCTTCAACCTTGTAGGTAACCTTCTTGCAGAAATCATTACCTTCCCCGAACTCTTCTCGGACGGTCTGGATAATATCATCCGCATGGCTATCGGTCTTGGCAAAGATCAGTGTTTTTGGAACCTCTTCCCTTCCCGAGAATATTTCAGGCAGCTTATCCCTGAAAGTCCGTATAATATTTCTTATCTGGCTGAGGTTAACCACATCCCTGTCCAGTTGCTTACCATTATATTTGAAGTCCTCATCCAGTTGTTGCCATCTTTTCCTGCGGGTCAGTTTCTCCCGCCTGTCTACGAATTCCTTTGCGTCGATCTTTGCTCCGTTCTTTGTGATCTCCGTTTCAATAGTGTAAACATCATATCCAACATTCACACCATCAGCCACCGCTTCCTCATGACCGTACTCGCTCACAACATTCTCATTGAAAAAACCAAAAGTCCGTTTATCCGGGGTGGCTGTCAGACCTATCAAAAAAGAATCGAAATAATCAATTACCTGCTGCCACAGGTTGTATATGGAACGATGGCACTCATCAACCACGATAAAATCAAATTCTTCAATAGGAATTTTCTCATTATAGACTACAGGAAGAGGTTCCTTTGGCTGCCATTTCTTCTCGGCAGGATTCTCAATTTCAGATTCTTCATCCAGTTCCTCATCTTTAAGAATGGAATACAGACGCTGGATAGTGGAAATGCATACCTGGCTGTCCGAAGAAATAAATTTTGAACGCAAGCGCTGCACATTGTACAACTCAGTGAATTTGCGATTATCATCATTTGGCAAATAAGCCATAAATTCCTGCTCTGCCTGCTCGCCAAGGTTTCTGGTATCAACAAGGAACAGTATTTTCTTAGCATCCGCATACTTTAGCAAGCGGTAAATGAAAGTAATAGCAGTATAGGTTTTCCCGGAACCTGTGGCCATCTGGACCAAAGCCCTTGGATGATTATCCTTGAAAGAATTCTCGAGGTTGTTAATTGCCATAATCTGACAATCGCGTAATCCTTCAATTCTTAACTCCGGTATTGAAAGCAGCCTTTCCCTTAAAGAATGTCCTTTTTTGAGATATTCTCTGAATGTTTCAGGTCGATGAAATGAAAAAACAGACCTTGACCTTGGCTTAGGGTCACGGTAATCTGTGAATCTCGTCACTCCCCCCGTGCTCTCATATACAAAAGGCAGGGGATCATTATTCAGGTACTTCAGCTTGCTCGCTGCATATTCAGAAGATTGCCCTTCAACGGCAGTCAAATGATGGCCTTCTTCCTCTCTTTTTGCTTCTATGATTCCAACAGGTGATTTTTCTACAAAAAGCACATAATCAGCCGGTCCCACATCGGTCCAGTATTCTTTGATAGCAATGCCTGAGGATTCATTCCAATTGATTTTATCTCTTTCTTGCACTGCCCAGCCAGAGGAATTAAGTTTTCTATCGATGATATCTCTGGCCTTCTGCTCTGGACTCTGATTGGTACTCATATGATTTTATCCACTGTGTTTATCTAATGTGTGTTATTTTTCGTGGGGTTATGCAGGGCCAGTAAATTGATGGTGATTAATGCATATTAGCTCACTAATATTTTTCAATGGCATATAATATTTTCTTATTTTGTGTAGATATTGATGATTTTTGGAATCATAATCAATCACTGGTTATATAAATATTATATAACAACCTCTTATTAAGAAGGTAATAGTTAATGAAATCCATAGGTAAATCCAAAATCACAAGGCTCAGCCCTAAAAAGAATATTACATATCCATTGATCAGATTGCCACAATCATACACAGATTTAATTGGTGAAACTGCCCACATATTCAAAACCGAATGCAATGGCAAGACTTTGTTTATTATATCATTAGATGAAGAATTCGATGGTGAACTGCAAGTTGTACAACCCAGTAGTAACTCAGACCTTGAATTAAGAGTAGAATCACTAGAAAAACAGCTATCACTATTACAAGAATCAATATCAGTAAAAAGAGATTTTATTGGTGGGCCCGATGAGATTCGAACTCATGATCCTCGCCGTGTAAAGGCGATGTCATAACCAGCTAGACCACGGGCCCACATTGTTTGCGAATAAAGTTGTTCGGTGACGGTTTCGCCCTCGAGCAACTCCTTAATGTAACTAGTTGTATATAACCTTTATTGATGGAAACGGGAAAAATGAACTAAAACTTTTGTTTCTGCCCTTTTTAGCTAAGATAACAGGCATGCAGACTACTAGTATCCTAAAAATTTACCAGTCATTTCAGTGATTTCACTCCTGCTAATTGCAACTTTATCCATAATGCATTCGTATATGAGAGTTACTTTTCCCAGGTATTCTCATGACATTCCTCCGTTTAAACAAATATCATCTTGCGGGAAATTAATGTTTACCATATTTTCCACCTCAGCAAGCCACTCCTGTCGCTCTTCCGCGGAACTGCCCGCAATAGTCCTAAAAATCCTGCGATGAAAATTAGTGACCCCGCAGAAATCAAAAACACAGTCCTTCCATATCCTCTCCAGCGGATCGCCAAAAACGGTGTTCTCCCTTTCCTCTAGTGTATTAGAAGTATTGAATACGACAGCAGCCTTTGCTTTCAGAAGACCGATGGGGAGACCCGAGCCATCATCATCCTCTGCAAACGTGTATGCTATCTTTTCTCTTAGTACACGATCCACCCATCCTTTCAGCATGGCCGGAGGCTGCCCCCACCAGTTTGGATGGATGATAACAATTCCATCAGCCTCCCTGATCTCAGAACAATGTGATTGAACAAGTGGATCATCTGATTGGTCAGTTACCAACTCCTTACCCTGGAGAAGTGGATTGAAACCTTCCTTATGCAAATCATGGAAACAACCATCATGTCCGTTAGAATCCAGAGTACTAACTACAGTATTTGCAATAGCATGATTGAAGCTCCCTTCATAAGGATGACCGAGTATAACAGAAACCTTCATGCACATCCACCTTTCCAATGGCACCTATTTATCCATACATATATCTCAAAAATGAAAGTTTGAAGGAACTCAATCCAGATAGTCCACAACAACCCTGCCCTCATTGATCTTGCCAACAAATTCGGCAACCTTCAGGTGCTCAGGATGGTCCTGGTAAATCTTAAATGCCTCCTCATTTTTAAACTCGGAATAAAGAACAACATCGTAAGCAACAGCCGAAGAATTGATATTAATTCCCACCTCGATCATCCCAATCTCAGGTATCGAATTCTTGAGAGTCTCAAGCATTTCCTTCATGAACAGAGCATTCTTGATATTGGTATTTCCTTCAGCCTGCTCCCTTAATTTCCACATAACAATATGTTTTAACATGATATTTTCCTCTTTTCTACAAATGTTGACATGTCTTATGTCTTTTATGTTTCACCATGAAGGATACGATATCCTGAAAAAGAGTGCTGATATGTATTTAAATACTAACAAAGTGAAATAGGGCAATAATGCCTTACGATTCAAGTGACGAAGACGAAGACTACGAGATAGAACTCGTCGAGGAGTACATTGGTGATTACGGTAGTATCCGGTCCATTGTAGGTGAGGCTTTACCTTTTCAACTAGTAGCAACATTCGGAGGTGTTGCAGCAGGCATTATCCTGTCAGGCATGACCGATGAACTGCAGATGATACCGGGACTAATAGTCATAGCTCCTGCGGTACTGGGTATGCGCGGCAATGTTTCATCCACACTTGGGTCCCGTCTTGGCAGTGCTATCCACATGGGACTGATTACAAAGATAGAAAGAAATCCGGAACTTATAAACAATGTTTCAGGATCCCTCTTATTGAGTCTGACGATGTCTTTTATACTTGGAATAGTAGGTCATCTTATAACCGTGGGCCTTGGCCTGCAAAGTGCAGGAGCATTCACCTTGACATTGATTGCTGTTCTTGCAGGAGTCTCTTCCGGTCTTATACTTGCATTTGTAGCTGTATTGCTTGCCCTGGGTATGTTCAGATTCGGTTTTGACCCCGATAACGTAGTTACACCTGCAATTGCCACGATTGGCGATATAGTTTCAATGATAATGATCTTCATAGCTGCAAGGGTGGTGCTCTTGCTGTGACTTATTATACAATCAGAGGAATTGTCGGAAGAAGTTTTCCAATTATCCTTTTCACATCCGTAATTGGTATTTTCACAGGACAAATACTCAATTTCGAGATAGAGAATCTTGTCTCAATGCCAATAATCCTTATACTTATACCTGCACTCATCAAAATTGGCGGCGATACGGGAAGTATGCTGGGAGCACGCCTCTCCTCTGCACTGCATATGGGTCTGGGAGGTAACATATATCGCAATCCGGTTGTACGCAACAGTGTACTCGCAGCCTTTATTGTAGGCATGTGCGCCTTTACTTTCCTTGGAATTGTCGTATGGATCACCGGTATAGTACTTGGAATAGGGGTAGCATTTTCAACCCTCATGGCACTCTGCCTTATCTCAGGCTTTTTTGAGCTTCTGGCCGTCTATTCAACCACTGTTGCAATCGCATTTGCATCACATCGTTTCGGAGTAGACCCCGATGACACGGTGATTCCCATAATAGCCACCCTTGGAGACCTCATCGGTGTTATAGGAATATTTTCCACCATGCACTTATTGAATATCATCTAGCACAGAATTAATAAGGAAATAAGAAAAATGAAAAGATTAAACTGGTAGAAAAATTATGAGCCCAAAGGAAATAAAGTACATTCCACGTAATCTCAAAGATCTCCTGATAGAAACGAAGAACACATCGGAACTAATGGTGGACCTTGCTTATTCCGCAATGATCTACGATGACGAAGACATTGCTGATGAAGTCATAAACCTTGAAGAGAAAATGGACACTCTTGATTACCACATGAAAATAGCTGCCATGCTAAGTGCAAGACGTGTTGAAGAAGCCGAAGAGATGTCCGGTGTCCTGCAGGTTGCCCGTGCATCAGAGAATATATCCAATGCAGCAGGAGATATTGCAAAGATCATCGTCATGGAAATGGGCATACCCATGGAACTTAAAGTAGCAATGAGGGAAGCCGAAGAAACAATCACCAGGGCAACGGTCAGTGAAGATTCCCCTGTTGCAGGACGTACACTTGAAGACATCGAACTCGACACAGAGACAGGAATGTGGATTATTGCTATCCGTCGGCACAATGAATGGATATACGATCCCAATCACGCATCAAGGATACGTGCCGACGACGTGCTTTTTGCACGAGGACACGATGAAGGAGTTCCCATTTTTATGGAACTTGTAACAGGACACAAGTATGTTCCAAGAGAGGGCCAGCATGAGCGCTTCCTCATTGACCTTGAAAGAGCCGTAGATATTATTGTTGAAATGAAGAATATGGGCGAACTTTCCGTTGGTCTGGCATACTCAGCCCTGCTCTTCGACAATGAGGATATAGCTCTTGAAGTCAAAGCACTTGAAGTGGAAATGGATGCAATGAAATATGAACTCCAGCACTGGGTTCTTGAAACTGCAAAACATGTGCCTGATGTTAACCAGCTCAGGGGGCTATTGCATCTTGCTAATGCTGCCGAAGCCATTTCAGACGCAGCATACACCATTGCAGATACTGTTCTCAGGGATATTGAACTGCATCCTGTGGTGACTCTGGCTGTCAGGCAATCGGATGAGGTCATAACAAGACTCACTGTCCAGGGTTGCTCACCCATTGTAGGGAAGACTTTCGGACAGCTCAAACTCGAGACAGAAACCGGATTACACGTGATGGCAATCAAAAGAGATGATAGATGGGTATACCGTCCAAACAAAAGGAGTGTCGTTCAGGCAGGAGATATCCTTATTGCAAGAGGATCAAGAACCGGAGAAGATGCACTGTTTGAGATGTGTGCCTGTCCTTTTGAAGAAGAAAATGAAGAAAATTCCTGACCGAAAGATCAGGATTTCATTATTTCTACGGAACCATTTTTTTTGCCGATATAGACATCATCCGCATTGGTGAATATACCATGCTCAACAATTCCGGCAACCTGTGAAAGAAGAGTGGACATAACCATAGGGTTTTCAATTACGCCAAAACTTGCATCGATAATGAAATTACCATTATCGGTTATTACCGGACCATCTTTTCTTGATGCGAGACGAAGCTCAGGATTGCCGCCAATCTTCCTTATGTGTTTTGAAACAAGTTCCTTTGCATAAGGAAGAACTTCCAGTGGCACAAAATGATTCAGTTCTTTGCTGTATTTTGACTCGTCAGCAACTATCACAAAACGCTCGGCAGAACGTGAAACAACCTTCTCACGTGTGTGAGCTGCACCACCGCCCTTGATAACATTCAATGCCGAATCTATCTGGTCAGCACCATCAATGGCAATATCCAGTTCAGGATGTTCAGCCAGTGATGTAAGGGTAATACCTGCCTGTATGGCAAGCATCTCTGACTGGTATGATGTTACAACTGCAATGATGTCAAGACCTTCATCAACACGCCTTCCCAGCTCAGCTATCGTATAGGCAGTGGTGGAACCGGTTCCAAGACCAACTACCATGCCATCCTTTACAAGCTCAGCAGCCGCGATACCTGCAGCTTTCTTTTCCGGGCTTTCCCCGGCAGGATTCCTTTCTTTCATCAGGACTCATCCTTAAGTTCAATTACGGGGAAAGTCTGCGCCTGTCCCTTGGGAAGAGTACTACATCACGGATGTTCTCAACACCCAGCATGGTCATTACAAGCCTTTCACAGCCAATACCCCATCCTGCATGTGGTGGCATACCGTATCTAAAAGCCTTAAGGTAGAATTCGAAACCTTCGGGGTCAAGACCCTGTGACTCAATCCTGCTTATGAGAAGCTCTGGAATGTGGATACGCTGTGCACCGGATGAGAGTTCCATTGTCCTGTGCATCATGTCAAATCCCTTTGAAAGGACCGGGTTGTCCTCATAAGGCATTGCGTAGAATGGCTTGATTTCTGTTGGCCAGTCGATAATGAAATAGTGTGATTCACCGGTTTCCTTGAATACATATTCACCGATCGCATGTTCGGCAGCAGTACCAAGATCATCTCCCCAGTTGAGCATCTCGTCAGTGTTTGCGTTGACAATCTCGATGGCTTCATCATAGGTAACTCTCTTGAACGGGACTGCCGGTACTTTTAACTCAACATCGAGTACTGCAAGTGATTCGGATGCATTCTCGATTACCTGCTCATAGATGTAGGCAACCATCTCTTCGAGGACTTCCATGACATCGAAGTGATCACAGAAACTTGCCTCAATGTCAATTGATGTTGCTTCGTTGAGGTGCCTGCGGGTGTCGTGTTCCTCTGCCCTGAAAATAGGACCTATCTCAAATACCCTGTCAAGTCCGCCGGACATCAGTATCTGCTTGAATAGCTGGGGACTCTGGTTAAGGAAGGCTTCCCTGTCAAAGTATGTGATCGGGAAAAGAGATGTTCCACCCTCGGTTGCTGTTGCAACGACTTTGGGACTGGAGGTTTCGATGAAACCATTGTCTGTAAGGAAAGTCCTGACAGCACTGAGTACTTCATGTCTTATCCTGAAGATAGCTGTGGTTTTCTCCCTTCTAAGGTCAATAAATCTTGAATCAAGACGTGTGTCAAGTTCTGCCTCAACCTTTCCGGTAGTGTCCATTGGAAGTGGTGATTCAGCTTCGTTCAGAAGTGAAATTTCATCTGGGATAAGCTCATAGCCATTTGGAGCTTTTCCTTCCGGTTTGACACTACCTTTAATAGATACTACAGATTCCCTGACAAGCTTTCTTGCCTTGTCCAGAAGTTCAGGGTCTGTTTTCTTTTTCACAAGTGTCACCTGAGACCTTCCTGTGCGATCCCTGACAACAACAAAACAAATTCCTCCAAGGTCACGGACCTCGTGAACCCAGCCGGCGATGGTTACTTTTTCATCGCCCAGCTCTTCCGGGTTGATCTCTGATGCATAATGTGTTCTGAGATTTGCTAATGACATGCATTCACCTGATTTAACTGAAATTATTATCAATAACTGCCTTTCGGCATCAATACTTATTACTTCGTTATAAACCTAATTATTAAAAATTATAGTGATTTGCTCCCGTCAGGAACAAATATTAAGATTCAATCACAGCTTCTTTCATTTATCTCGGACCTGATATTATCTTTCAACATATCCATTGCAGTGTCATAACTATCTGACTGGCCAAGAGCCCACATCATCTTCGCAAGAGCAACTTCAGGCATCATATTCTCACCCTCGATTGCACCTGCCCTGAGTATGTCCCTGCCGGTATCATAAACCCTGTCGCATACCCTGCCGTTTAGGCACTGGGAAGTCATTACCACAGGGATTCCTGCCTTTGTGGCCCTTTCGACCTGTGGAATCCAGTCTGTTGAAACATGTCCCAGACCTGTGCCTTCGATAACAAGGCCGCGATAACCTGCATCTATGTAATAGGCGAGGATATCAGGACTTGCTCCGGGTGTGAACTTCACAATGGCACACCTGGTTTCAAGAGAATCACTGATTTTTAACTCCCTGCTACCTCTCTTTACATAGTCCAGTGACGTATTGATTTCAAGGGTGCCATAATCGACATAGCCGATGGGAGCTGAATTGACAGACCTGAAAGCATCCCTTCTGGATGTGTGCAATTTCCTGACCTTTGTTCCCCTGTGGATATCGCATCTGTCATCTGATTCGTCACTGTGCATGACAACGGTAACTTCTGCAATGTCACTGACTGCCACTTTGGCTGCACAAATGGCATTCATGGCATTGTCGCTGCTTGGCCTGTCTGCACTGCGCTGTGAGCCTACAAAGACTATCGGCACAGGTGTCTTTATCATAAAAGACAATGCTGCCGCGGAGTACATCATGGTATCAGTTCCATGGGCAACAATGATACCCTGGGCACCATCTTCAATCTCTTTGACTATTGCCCTTGCAAGTTCCTGCCAGTATTCGGCTTTCATGTTCTCGGAAAGGATATTGTAAATGGCTTTTCCGCTGAAATCCGCAATTTCCGTAAGTTCAGGGATCGCCTGCAATATATCGTTTGCTGAGAACTGGGCAGTCACAGCACCGGTCCTGTAGTCGATTTTACTGGCAATAGTACCGCCAGTGGATAAAATAGATACTTTCGGAAGCTTGGATTTTCCCTTTGTTTCTATCTCCGTTTTTTGAGCTGGTTTAACGGAAACTTCCATATCCTCTTTTAGCTGGATCACGGAAACAGTAGCACCTCGTGGGTCAATACCAGCATTGTAACCACTGTTCATTTTTATTACTATATGCCCGGTAGTGCTTGGCATGACTATGCCTTCATAAGCAACACCGTCTTTTTCAATCTTTACTCTGTCACCCTCATCAAATGTTCTGCTATGCAACATACAATTCTTTGACATGATATCCCTTCAATAATAACGATAATTATTTTCCCTGCTGATCAATACATTCCTGCGCTGCTGCAAATAATCGGCTAAGAGAATTCTCAATCCTTATGTTCAACTCAGCTATTGCAAACTTTTCTTCTTCAAGAGTGTCTTCACGTGCAGCGATTGCCCTGCTGATCTCATCTGGAGCTGGCCCACCAGTCACGTTCCTCTTATTAATATTCAGTATTGGATCAAGAGCTTCTGTGATCATCTCTGCAGTCAGACCTCTGGAACTTAGACTTCCACCAAGAACATCCTGTGCGACTTCATCAATCTCGGCAAGTGACGGATTCCCGTCTCCACGTGCCAGGACACCAACTATCTGGTGAGCTGTCCTGAACGGGATGTCAGCTAGCCTTACCATTGTGTCAGCAAGCTCCGTTGCAGTTGTAAAGCCGGTGGTTGACTGACGGTACATCGCATCCCCATTGACCTTCATGGTTTCGATCATGCCTTTCATTATCCTCACTGCACTGCGGGTGGTTTCCACAGAGCGCCAGATGTTCGGAGTTGCCTCCTGAAGGTCACGGTTATAGCTTAAAGGCAGCCCCTTGCATATTGTCAGGAGAGACATCAGTGAGCCTGTTGCCACGCCTGATTTCCCACGCATCAGTTCTGCTGTGTCAGGATTCTTTTTCTGGGGCATTATTGATGATGTCGATGCATACATGTCATCCAGTTCTATGAAGCTGAATTCAGTACTGGACCAGATTACTATCTCCTCGGCCATCTTGCTGAGGTTGATCATAATGTTTGCGAGAACTGAAGCAGTTTCTATAAGAAAATCTCTGCTACTGACAGCGTCCATTGAGTTTTCCATAAGGCTTTCGAATCCAAGCAGGGAACAGGTTCTTTCCCTGTTCAAGTTGAATCCGGTAGAAGCAAAAGCTGCTGCACCCAGAGGACTTTTGTTTATTCTTGAAAATGCATCCTTTACGCGTCCAGAGTCCCTTGAAAGTGCATCTGCATGTGCCAGCAGGTGATGGGCAAATGTTGTGGGCTGGGCGTGTTGCAGGTGAGTAAATCCCGGCATCAGGGTATCTACGTTCCCGGAAGCCCTGTCAATGAGTACGTTACGCAATCCGGTAAGTTCCTCCATAAGAGAGAGCATCTCATCCCTTAAGCGTATTCTGATACAGGTTGCAACCTCATCGTTGCGGGAGCGGCCTGAATGCATCCTGCCGCCTACATCCTCACCGACCATGTCGATAAGTCTGGATTCAAGCGAGATGTGTATGTCCTCATAGGAATAGTCAAGGCTTTCAATTCCTTCTTCCTTTATCTTCAAAAGACCCTGCAGGATCTTACTGCAATCCTGCTCCCTGATTATACCCTGCTCTTTGAGCATGACCGTATGTGCCAGGTCAACAAGGACGTCGGCCTCGAAGATCCATTTATCAGCAGACATCGATGAAGTAAAATTCAGTATATCCTCGTCAGGAGTGGAAGACAGGCGTCCCCGGCGTAAAATATCGCTCATGTGAATCCTCTGTTTTAAATATATTATTAAAAGTGACCTTGATTTTGTAGCGAGGTATGGCCTGAATACATAAATAAGAATCGGTTTTGGAAAGTTGCCGAATTGAGATTATCAAATTAGCTCATAAATCCTCCCATTCTAATTTGACGATATTTCCTTCACACATAATTTGCAAATGAATTCGTTTCTTTCACCTCATTTTGCAAATTTGTAGTTACAATCAATTGATATGCTATAAAATTCATAATCGAACACAGTTTTTTGCTTCGATTTTTCATTCCCCCTAATGTCAAATTTAACTGTCCATTTTATGTTCTTGTGCACTCTTTCAAATTCTCCCCTGTGTGAATATTCTTCATCAAATCCATCATTTCAGATGTACTTTTCTTCTGTCTGTTCGATTTCATCTCTCTTTTTCTGGATAGTTTTGCGAAGGATCAGATTTATTGTTAGAAAAATGACTGCCAATACGGTAATTATTTTTAGAATTATTATAATGCTGCTTGGGATCACATTTGATGTGAGAGTTGGGAACCATTTGTCATACGTAGTGTAGTAAAAAGAGTTTTTATCCTCTTTCATGACCTCCAGATGCTTTCCAATGGTCGATAGCACTTCCTGATCATTTCCTTTTAAAGCAACTGCATGTATCTTGATAGGTGGCGATTCTATAGGTGTGCCCACTATCTCATATTCTGCTGACATAGCATTACCTGAAATCCTAGAAAGTAATACTGCAGTTGCAGCCTCCGCATCCATAATTTCCAATGAGCTGCTGATCGATTGAGCCTCTATCAGCTCATACTCGAGTTCGTACATTTCAGCATGTTCTTTAAACCATGTCGTGGTTTGCTCACCTGTGATCCCTATTATTGTCGTTCCTTCAAGGTCTGTTATGGAATGGATCTTCGTATCACTTCTTATGAAGACCTGTGCCCAATCATTGATGAATGGTTCAGATGCGTAATCGTATTTTTTATCCCTTTCTTCTGTGTAGACCATTGTCATTATCAGGTCTATCTCGCCACTTTCAAGATTCTCGATACATTCTGACCACGTACTTGGTACATATTCTATCTCCCAATCTTCTTTTTCGGAGATGTATTCAATAATATCTACGTTGAATCCTTTTACAACTCCATCTTCCACGAATGTAATTGGGTTATATTCTTCAATTCCTATTTTGATTGTTTCTTCTGCTGCAAGAGCAGGCATGCTAGCGATGGTAATTAACAATAGTGTAAAGATACACATTGCCCCTATCCTGTGTGCTTTGATCATATTATCAATGATCCTATCTCGATGTGACATACCTTTCTATCCCCTAATATCTTATTTCCAATTGAAATTGTCATGGTCGAATCCGTCCTAAATTGTATTATTGCAACTTATGAATCTTTATTTATATATTTTTTTATCTTTAAATAATTAGCTTATAAATCCTCCCATTCTAATTTGATGATATTTTCTTCACACATAATTTGCAAATGAGTTCGTTTCTTTCACCCCATTTTACAAATTTGTAGTTACAAGCAATTGATATGCTATAAAATTCATAATCGAACACAGTTTTTTGCTTCGATTTTTCATCCCCTAATATCAAATTTAACTGTCCATTTTGTGTTCATGTGCACTCTTTCACATTATCCCCTGTGTGAATATCCGTCATCAAATTCATCACTTCGATGTTTTTGTTTCGTAAGTGCATACCAATTTGTTTTTCTCTACCATTTTCATAAAGGAAACGAAGTTTCACCTAAGAGAATCTATTTATACTATTTACAATATAATAGTAGTTTAGATATTTATGTGCAGTGTGTTGTGCGCTAATACAGTTCCGTATTCATTGAGGTAAAAAAATGGCGAATGTGAATGAAACATTTCAGGATAATATTGACGAGGACCTCCATCAACTTGTAGTTTTTAGTCTGGGTTTGGAAGAATTTGGTGTGGACATAATGCAGGTACAGGAAATAATCCGAATGCCTGAAATTACAAGGATTCCAAGGTCTCCTGATTACGTAAAAGGAGTGATCAATCTTAGAGGTAAGATAATAGTTGTCATGGATCTTGACAAACGCTTTGGAATGTCTCAAAAAGATATGACTGATGAGTCCCGTGTTGTTGTTGTGGACATAGAGGGCACTGTCATCGGACTGGTTGTAGATTCTGTCAGTGAAGTCATACGTCTGCAGGGATCGAACATTGACCAGACACCTGAGATCATCACACAGAAGATAAATGCAGAATACCTGAAAGGTGTTGGCAAACTAGAAGACAGATTACTCATCCTTCTTGACCTTGAGAATATCCTAAGCGAAACTGCAATGTAAGCATATTCAATATTCTTATTTTTTGATTTTTAAGGGCTAACAATTAAAAGACGCCTGAAGCCTTTGTTTTTCTTTACTTTGCTTTTTGTCAGACCTTCTGTATGTACACACACAAATGGCAAAGAGCTCATTCATAGTTCATTTATGCAGCATACATGAAAGACAAATAGCTAAAGCTGTACGTTCTAAATATAATAAATAAATATATAATAAGTAAATAACTGAAACAATAAAAAAGAGGGAAGAAAATGAAAAAAAGAAACTTTTATCTTATCACTCTGCTTGTTATCCTTTCAATCTTAGCAGGAGGGTGCGTCAGTGAAAACACCGAAAGCATAGACTCCGTAGATAAGAGCATAGCTACCGCCAATCAAGTATTGAATGCCGAAACCGACATAATATACCAGTTTTCCATAATAGATGCTCTCCTTGAAGGTGTTTATGACGGTGAGATCAGCTGCGGGGAACTGAAAAGTAAAGGTGACTTCGGACTCGGAACATTTGACAACCTTGACGGGGAAATGCTGGAACTTGATGGCATAATCTATCAGGTCAAAGCAGATGGCCAGATATATGAAGTCGAAGATTCCGTAACATCACCATTTGCAGCTGTCACTTTCTTTGAGACTGACATCGAAAATATAATAGATGAACAAATGAACAGCCAGCAGTTGGCAGAACACATTACAGCACTTCTTCCAAGTCAGAATGTAATGTATGCTGTAAAGATAACAGGCAAATTCGACTACATGAAAACACGTAGTGTAGCAGGACAGGAAAAACCTTATCCCAGACTTGTTGAAGTAACCAAGGATCAGTCTGTTTTTGAGTTTAATGATACTGAAGGTACAATAGTCGGATATTGGATGCCTGAATATGTTGACGGCATAAATGTACCGGGTTACCACCTGCACTTCATCACACAGGACAGGACAGGAGGCGGACATATACTGGACTATACAATTAGTTCAGGAACTGTAGAAATAGACAGTACAGATAATTTCTACCTGGAGCTACCAACAAACAATAATTATCTTAGCAAAGGTCTTTCACAGGATATAGAAGGTGAACTGGAAGAAGCTGAAAATTGATTTTGCCTTAAGGGGACACGTACATGGACTTTTGTCCCTTTCCCTTCTTCACTTTCTATCCATATTTTTCCATCGTGGTTTTCTACGATCACTTTACTTATGTAAAGCCCAAGACCATTACCACCGTAATTCCTGGTTGATGAACTATCTATCTGATAGAATTTCTGGAACAGATTTTGAAGATCCTTTTCAGAAATACCAATGCCGGTATCTTCTATTATCACATGGACTTCTTTGTCCTCTTTAAATGCCGAGAGATGGATTGTCCCATGGTCGGATGTGAATTTTATTGCGTTATCCACCAAACTGGTGAATACCTGAGGAAGATATGTCCTGTCAGCATCAATTAAACATGTTTCGAAATCAACATCTGTGTGAATATGCATGTTTTTCTCTTTGATCGTATCAAAGAAAAGGTTCACAATATTAGTAAGAAGAGAAGAAAGCTCGATTTGCTCAAAATTGTATCTTATAGTCCCGTTCTGGTTAGTACTTACAAAAAGCAGGGAATCAATCAAATTCTGCAGCTTGCCTGATTTTGTCACAACACGCCCTATTGCATCCATTTGCCCATCATTCAGTGAACCGAGAGTACCATCATACAAAAGCTCGCTGAATCCTTTTATGGAAGTAAGCGGTGTGTTAAGTTCATGTCTCAGGTTAGAAAGGAATTCATCCTTGAGCTGGTCAAGAGACTTTAACTCTTCATATGCCCGTTCTAGTTCACTTGTTGACTGCTTTAAGGCCTCTTCTGTTTCCTTGCGCTCGGTAATGTCACGTATGTGGCTTACCGCCATTATTACATCACCTTTTGTATCATAGACAGGGAATATACGGAAATCCCTCACTTTGTTGTCAACTGAGTCAATATGCTCGAATTCTTTCATGTTGCCTGTTGAGAAAACATCCTTTACAGGACAGGGGTCACAAGGCATCAGATTATGAGTAAAACAATCATACATCTGCGGATGTGATCCTTCATTCTGCGGAGGAGATATCATGTCACTTTTCCAATTACTGGTAACTATCTTCATTTCTCTGTCCACAACAACAATAAGATCCTGCAAGGCATTGAAAGTACTTGTTAGAAGTTCTTTCTGGTTTTGTAATTCTTCTTCTGAATTCTTGTTTGAGGTTATATCAGCAATAAGACCAATACCACCATCGATAATATTGTCCTTTGACCTCAAAGGAACATAGTAAGATTTCAGATATATATCCCTGCCCGATATTCGTGCAGAGTATTCATTTTCATAAAATGGACATGAAGACTCTAAATATCCGGCAAAAAGCTGATTTAAACGGTCATCATTTACAAACTCAAAAATCTCTGCACCTACAACATCGTTTTTTGAAACTCCAAAGATGTTGAGAAAACTTCTGTTGCAATGACTTATGGTTCCATTTTGATCCATAAATATTCCAAGGGGAGAAACATCGAATATCATCCTGTATCTTTTCTCAGAATTAAGAAGAGCCTCTTCTACATGTTTTTTTTCTATAACTTTACAGAGACGTGATGTAATTACATCCAGCAACCGTTGCTCATCTTCCAGGAATGGGCCAATATCATGCAAAGGGCATTCCTCACGGTAAGATACACTAAGAAAACCATGTTTATTGCCATGAACTATAATATTGCTGGACAAGGATTGTTTGTTCTTTTCAAACATGCCTGTTTGGTATAGTTCCCCATCCAGAACTATACACGACTCAGCAAGTTCAGGATAAATAAAAGCTGATGGCAGCCTTTGTATTATACCTTTTAGAAGGGACTTAAGCGGTACATGCAGATCGAACAGATCTGATATACTATAGATACATTCAAGCTCCCTTTCCCTCTTTTTCATAGTGTCCAGTTTTTCTTCGAAAGTAATGATCCACACCACATATTGATTAAAAATATAATATTATAATTTATATTATTAATATTAATAGATTTTGTTTGGACATAACTTTTCAACTGCCCGGAAAAAAATTGCTTATACTATGCTATTAAATAGATAGGAATCCATAAATGAGTTCCATAAATGCCATATGGCACAAAAATGCTTGGATAATAGGTGAATAAATGTATTCTGATAGGATAAACTCATTGCCCCCATATTTGTTTGCAACAATAGACGAGTCTAAGGCAGCTATGAAAGCAAAAGGAGTAGATGTTATAGACCTGGGAGTCGGTGACCCGGATCAGCCAACACCTGCCCATATTGTTGATTCAATGTGCGAAGCAGTACGTAAGCCTGAAACACACAAGTACCCTTCCTACGCAGGAATGCCTGCTTTCAGGAAAGCTGCTGCTGACTGGTGTAAAGAAAGCAGAGGATTGGATTTAGATCCTGCAACTGAAGCCCTTACTTTTATAGGATCAAAAGAAGGTATTGCACATATACCACTTGCTTTTATCAACCCAGGTGATATAGCACTTTGCCCGGACCCCGCATACCCCGTATACAAAATAGGAACAGAATTCGCAGGTGGAGAAGCCCATATTATGCCGCTTCTCGAAGAAAATGACTTCCTGCCTGATCTGGATGCGATTCCAAAGGACAAGCTTGAAAAAGCAAAGTTAATGTTCCTGAACTATCCAAATAACCCAACAGCTGCCGTTGCTGATAAAAAGTTCTTTGAAGAGGTTGTACAGTTTGCACGTGAAAATGAAATCGTGGTCATACATGACAACGCCTACTCTGAAATGACATACGACAATTACAAAGCTCCAAGTTTCTTAAGCGTTGACGGCGCAATGGACGTGGGAATTGAGGTCTACTCCCTTTCCAAGACATATAATATGACAGGATGGAGACTTGCCTTTGCAGTTGGTAACAAACAAATAATATCCGGTATCGGTAAGGTTAAGTCCAATGTGGACTCCGGAGCCTTCGATGCTATCCAGATGGCAGGCATTACCGCGCTTAGCAGCTCCCAGCAATGTGTTTCAGATATGAACCGCATTTACGAACAAAGAAGAGATGCACTGTTAAAAGGACTTCGCGAACTGGGACTTGATGTCAAGCCACCTAAAGCAACATTCTACGTCTGGACACCTGTCCCTGATGGTTATGATTCAGTAGGATTTGCAAAATTGCTGCTTGAGACCGCAGGAATCGTGGCAACACCAGGTGTTGGCTTTGGAACTTACGGTGAAGGTTACATCAGGTTTGCACTTACACGCTCCGTTGAAAGAATCAATGAAGCAGTAGAAAGGATGAGCAAATTAAATATCTGATATTGCTTACCTTTTCTTCTATCTTTTTTTTATTTTTACGCTATCATAATAAATTGTTATTTTCATAACCATAGAGATGGTTCTATGTTATTTATTCAATCAACTGAAACACGTAGTAGTAGAAATATAAAAAAATATGAATTAAGGAAACAGTCATCCTAGCAATGAATCAGGACCTATACGCCCACTCTTTACCATATGATCTGCCAGCACCAGCGCCAGCATTGACTCAGCCACCGGCACCATTCTCGGAGGGATTGTCGGATCATGACGTCCATGTATCTCTATATCGATTTCTCCCATTGCAGCCATATCCACACTCTTCTGTGATTTTGATATAGAGGGCGTTGGCTTCACCGCAATACGACAGGTCAATGGCAAACCTGTAGAAAGACCACCTATAACACCACCTGCATTGTTGCTTCCAGGAACGACCTGACCATCCTTCATCACAAAAGCATCATTCATCTGGCTTCCTTTCATACGTGCACACTCAAAACCTGCACCAATCTCCACACCTTTGACAGCACCGATACTCATAAGTCCTCCGGCGATATCGGCATCTAGTTTACCGAACACCGGCTCACCCAGTCCTGCAGGCACACCTGTCGCAATTATCTCAACAATGCCACCAATACTGTCACCTTCATCGCGTGCAAGCCTCACCTTCTCAAGCATCAGTTCAGCTGCATTCAGGTCTGCACACCTCACCACGGTTTTCTCGACATTATTAAGGATATCCTCAACTGTGACAGGGCCTGCCTTTACACCACCCAGTTCAATTACATGTGCAAAGACTTCAATTCCGAAGCTCATAAGCAGTTTTTTTGCTATCGCGCCGCCTGCAACCCTTCCTATAGTTTCCCTACCTGAAGATCTTCCACCTCCTCTGTGGTCACGGAAACCATATTTTTCCGTGTAGAAAAGGTCCGCATGTCCAGGACGTGGAATGTTCCTGATATAATCATATGCTCCCGGATTAGCATTCCTGTTGCGCACAAGCATGGATATGGGAGTTCCAGTAGTTATGCCCTCAAAAACACCGGAAAGTATTTCGACAGTATCAGACTCCGAACGTGGAGTCGATACCTCACTCTGACCCGGACGTCTTCTATCCAGTTCCTTCTGCACATCTGACTCGGAGAGTTTAAGCCCTGCAGGAACTCCATCAACGACTACACCCACGGCTGAACCGTGAGATTCTCCCCATGTTGTAATCCTGAATGAATGACCAAAGGTGTTTCCTGGCATAGTCCTAAAAAAGTGCTGATTCTATTTATATCGACCGTGTGTGAGCTGGTTCTATGTGCACGAGGACATCCTCTATTCCGTCAAAACTTTCCTTGATCCGGTACTGAACAATATGAGAGATAGTGTGAGATTTATAAGTGCTCATATCAGGGTCTACTTCAACATGGAGGTCCACGTAGACACTTCCCGGAGGTCCACGTGTGCGTATATTATGGCAACCAACCACACCTTCTATATTATGGACTACCTGAGAGATATCTTCCGGATCTATCTGGGATTCATCGATCAGGATAGATATACTATGGAATATAATTTCTGCACCTGCATGAAGTATAACCAGGGCTATTAATATCGAAACTGCAGGATCAATGACAGGATAACCGAGCCGGATAGCTATCAGGCCTATAATGACAGAAAGTGAAACGTATATGTCACTTCTAGTATGAGCAGAATCAGCAAGGAGTAACTCGCTGTTTAATTCTTTACCTTTTTTGCTTTCATATGTGGTCACTGAATAATTGACTAACATTGTTCCAAGCATCACTGCAAAACTTATTGCAGTTACCTCCGGATGACTGCCATTTCCAAACCGGTTAAATGCCGAATGGACTATTTCAAAAGCAACAATGGCCAATATCACAGCGATCATTACAGAAGCCAGTGTCTCGAACTTACGATGCCCGTAAGGATGTTCTTTATCAGGAGGTTTGGCTGCTATTTGTATCCCTATAAGACCCACAATGTTTGAAACACCGTCAAAAAGAGAATGAAAACCATCTGACTGCATACTGAGCACATTTGTATAAAAGCCATAGACGATCTTGGCAAATGAAACAACCAGATTCAGGAAAAGCACATAGACCAGCACTTTTCGTATTTGTCTGAAACGTGAGTCAATGTCGTGCATCAATAAGAATATTGAACATCAACAATATAAAGTATATGATTTTTATGTCTAAAAAAAGAAGGGTAGCCAACAATCGTTAACACCAAGTGCTTTAATATATTAATAAATACATTAGATATTCAGGTGATTTTTTTGGTCCTGAATATAAAGAAAACTCATTTACTGATTTCATTACTACTCATAATTTCCCTGAGCTCAGGATGTCTTGAAACTCCTCAGGCAACTCCTGCAGCTATCGATGAGAATGCACTACTGGCCTACGGATGGTCACAATTATCCATTGAGGAAAACTCATTGGAACAAACAATTACCGATTCAACAAGCATAATTCTCAATTCCACGACTGTAAAATATCATAATGACAGGCTTACAGCAGATATCAATGAACAAGTTCTTGATTTTAAGGAATCCAATAACCTGCCGGTTTCCATAGACATACCTGAGAGTTTGAGCGCCCAGATAATCACATATCGTCTTTCTTTGCCTTCCGGAGCAAAATTACCTACAGAACTTGTTTCCAAAATAATGGAGAGCAAGATCGATGAAATGGAAGCAAACAATGACGTTACCAACGTAGAGGAAACAAGCACAAAAAAACTTATACTTGATGATGGGACGGAAACCATTGTAAAGATATTCTCTGCAGCTGGCAATTCAACAGATTCCGGAATGAGAATGTTAGGTTTTGTAACTGCATTTGAAAATGGCGATACAAGCACCATTGTTATTGGAGTTGTACCGAATGGAGAGTACAATATTGATGCCGGAATAGTAAATGGCACACTATTTTCAATTGACGGAAACAGCGAACTGGATGAAATGCTGGAACTTGTAAGTACCATCGAATGAAATGCAACCGGAAAATATAATTCGGATAAGTTCCGAGTTGAAAAGCATGGTAAAGATCGCAATTACTGGAAAAGGGGGAGTTGGCAAGACCACACTTTCAGGCACCCTTGCAAGGATGCTTGCAAGAGAAGGGTATGATGTGCTTGCAATCGATGCAGATGCCGACATGAACCTTGCTTCATCCCTTGGCGTTAAAAACCCTCCCCAGCCACTTACTGATTATAAGGATCTCATCGAAGAAAGAGCCGGGGAAAAAGGCGGCATGTTCAAGTTCAATCCAAAGGTCGATGACATCGTCGATAAATTCGGTGTAGTAGGGCCGGATAATGTGAAAATGCTTGTCATGGGTACAGTTGAAAAAGGAGGCAGTGGATGCATGTGTCCTGCATCAGCCTTCCTGAGAGCCTTTTTGCGTCATGCTGTCCTGAAAGATACCAGTGCAGTTATACTGGACATGGAAGCAGGCATCGAACATCTGGGCAGAGGCACCACTCGTGGTATAGACCTCATGATAATTGTGGTTGAGCCTGGAATGAGATCTATTGAGACTGCCCAGCGTATCAAGGAACTCTCAGAAGGCATTGATGTCAAGAACCTTGCTGCAGTTATTAACAAAGGGACTTCTGCAAACATTAAGCCTCGTCTCGAAGAACTTGGCATTCCTGTCCTGGGAGAGATACCATATGACACTGAACTCGTGGAAGCTGACTTCCAGGGCCTGGCTCCCATCGACGTAGGAGGTAAATGGGTGGATGCAGTCACTGATATCAAAAACAGCATGCTTGAAATGATAGCAGGTTTTGAGACAGAAGAATAGATTTGTGATCTCCATGATGGTCAAAACTTCCTGCAAGACGACAGAAGCTTACATCACAAAAGATGGTTCATCCATCAGGGAACTGATGCATCCTCTTGCGCATGGTAACTCAGCCCAGAGTCTCGCTGAGGCTACGGTACCAGCAGGAAGTACAACACTTTTGCATCGCCACAATGTTGCAGAAGAGATATACCATATTCTGTCGGGCTGTGGTCTGATGACACTTGGGGATGAATCAATTTTAGTCGATGAAGGAGACTCGGTCTGCATTCACCCCGGAACTCCCCATAATATCAAAAATACAGGAGAAAGAGAACTCAGATTACTGTGTTGCTGTTCTCCTGCCTATTCACACGATGATACTGAGATACTTGAATAAGCTAAATAAAATATAGGATCACAGGCAAAAGTATTACTCCCATTACATGGCTTTTTTTTACTCCCAGAAATGGTGCAAGCATTCCTATTGGAATTGCTATCACAAACACCAGCAATCCGAATAACCCTGTAGACAGCAATACCATTACTGCAAGGAAGAAAATAATCCCATAACAAAGTTTCGGGTAGTCGACTTTTTCCAGTACATGGTGGATGTTATCACCAAGATAGATCGTGGAAAAGTATGATAGTAATGATGTCAGCAGTATTGCACATAGAAAAAGCACCACCAATGAGAGTTCAAGAGATACACCGCCTATCAGTTCGTTTATAGCTACCATAGCTCCACTTCTTGTCTTTCCAACAAATGCAAGTGCCATCAAACCGAAAATTGCGTTACTTGTATTGACACCAGAAATGGATACAATAAACTCTTTTGAAGAACTAAGGAAAGCCTCATTATTCCCATATCCGGAATTGGAACTCTTTTCTTCCTGCTTAACAAAAAGACGTGCAAATACTGTTGCTATAGATGAAGATATTCCCGGCAACCACGCAACAATGGAACCGAAGATACTGCCAGTAACCATACCCCTGACGATCTTTCCGGTTTCCAGTTCCGGCTTTGAGTCATATTGTGTCGGGATAACTGGATCTGAGAACAAGCTTACTATAAGCTGGGATGCTCCAAAGAGTCCGCTTAGTAGTGGAAGTAATATTGAACCCTGACCCCAGTCAATTACAGGAACGGCAAGATAATCCATCCTGAATGCAAATACCCCTAAAAGACCGCTCATGCCAAAGAGCAAAAGGGCATAGACTCTTTTTCTCCAGACCTTTTGCCTTCCTTCACCATGATAATACTCATCTTTTTCAGTCATGACCATTACAAATACTACGAAAATTAGTATGAAGGCCATATTTTCCTGAATGAGACTATAACTTTTCACAAACAGAAGTGAAAGAGGGATCACAGTAAACATGGAAAACACCACTGAACCCGCACTTCCCAGTGCTGAGAGACGAATAGCCTGTGCACCCTGACCCTCAAGCAATAAGGTATGACCTGGAAGCACTGCTAGTGCCGTGTCCTCACCAGGTGCTCCAAGAAAGATCGATGGAATAATATCATGAAACGTATGTGATATTGCATTTGACAGTATCATGGCTGCAATGCAGATGACCGGAAATCCATATTCTGAAAGAAACGGAGAAAATGCAAGCAGTATAGTGCAAAATTATTGGTATGGATACCTGGCACAAGCCCTGAAATCACACCTAAAAGGTAACCTGTAATCACAGATACCAGAAATGCCCACAGGGGGGACATCTGTCAGCATACTCATCATCGTTTTCCTTTACGTTTTGTTCAGGAATATTTGATTAGTACTTAATTTTGTAACTATTCAGCCTGACTGTTTTAATGATGCAAAAAACAATATACTATGGCTTCATTCTATGTGTTAAAAAATATTCAGTAAAATATCATAAAAAACGTCTATCAATCTGAGGGGATTTGTATAGACCGCGAAGAAATACTTGCAGTTTATGAAGCTGGTCCAGAAGCAGTAGTAGAACTTGTAACTCGATTACTTGGGATAATTGAACATCAATCTCTCCAAATTGCACAACTTGAAGAGCGTGTCAGGCATTTGGAAGAAATGCTTGAAAAGAATAGTCGCAACAGTAGCAAACCACCTTCTACTGATTCTTATGCACGGAATAAACCAACCGTTAAAAGTCAAAGAAAAAAGACCAATAAGCATGTAGGTGGTCAAAACGGTCATCCTGGTACTACATTAAGAATAAATGATGATCCGGATGAAGTTATTGTTCATCCTGTTAATCAATGCGTCAATTGTGGGAGATCGTTAGCTTCTGTTCCCTCTGACTATGAAAGAAGACAGGTCTTTGACATTCCTCCTATAACTATCAATTGCATTGAACATCGTTGCGAGATTAAAACATGTCCCAAATGTTCTCATGTAAACAAAGCTCTTTTTCCAGATGGTGTAACTCAGCCGACTCAATACGGTCATCGAGTTAAGTCATTTGCAGTTTATTTGCACACTTACCAATTACTTCCTTATCAGCGTGTTACCAAGTTGTTCTCTGATATTTTGGGATGCAAGATAAGTCCTGCTACTTTGGTGAACACGGAACGTAGTTGTTTTGAGAAGCTTGGAGCTTTTGAAAATACAGTGAAACATCTCCTGAAAGAATCTCCTGTCATCAATCTGGATGAAACAGGAATGAGAATAAATGCAGTTCGTAATTGGCTTCATGTGGCAGGTACAGACAAACTGACCTATTATTTTGCACATCGTAAAAGGGGCTCAGAAGCAATGGATGCTATGGGCATATTACCAGGTTACACTGGTGTTGCAACACATGATTTTTGGAAACCGTACAACAAATATGAATGTCAACATTCATTATGTAATGCACATTTATTACGAGAGTTAACTGGAGCTTCCGAAAACAGGGATCAACAGTGGCCAAAGATAATGAGTGATCTCTTGATATGCATTAAACATCATGTTGATAATGATCTTTTAGATACTGAGCTAATTCAAAGGTTCAGTGAGGATTATGATCACATAACTTGTTTAGGAGTGAATGAAAATCCTCCTGATCCGGAATCAAATGTGCGGTCTAAAAAACGAGGACGTAAGAAGCAGACCACGGTAAAGAATTTGCTGGATAGGTTTATTGGCCATAAAGAGGATATCTTGCGATTTATGTACGACCAAAACGTTCCGTTTGATAACAATCAGGCTGAAAGAGAGATCAGAATGACGAAAGTACAGCAGAAGATATCAGGTACTTTCCGCAGTGAACAGGGTGCAAAAAATTTCTGCCGTATAAGAGGATACGTGTCTACTGTTAATAAGAATTCTGAATCTGTTATCGATGCAATTAGTGCAATATTTTATGGCAATTCATTTGTTCCAAAGTTGCAGAATTGATCGTGGATGAAGAAATCAGCTTGGTGGAAGTGAGCTAGGCTGAATAGTTACTTAATTTTTACTGTTTTGTTTTAAAATAAATGTCACTTAATAATTTCAACGCAGTGATCTATGACCCTGTAACAAAACATAGAATAACTTGGAAGTAAAAAGCACCGAACAATTCCCATACGGCCAGAGTCTGATGGTGCAGAAAGTATGGTTTAATCGACTTCAAAGAATTATTTGAAAAATAGTATGGTGCTCCGGCCGGGATTCGAACCCGAGTTTTCAGCTCGAAAGGCTGGAATGATTGGCCGGACTACACTACCGGAGCACGTTGATTTTGCTTTAGTGAAGCGACTCCAACATAACAGACATAGTTATTAAACCTATGCATCTATAAATTGAATTTCAATTGATTTTCACAAAAACAACACATATACAGTCGAATAGTTAGTACCTTGTGAGAAAAAATGAATGTTATTCGCGTCAACAGAACGATGCCGACACAAAACTGATGTGCTATGATCTTGGTATTGCTCACCTGACACAGCTTCTTCACCCAGCCTGACACCATAAAATTCTGGTCACTAATGTTTATATAATAAGATTCCATGTCCTAAAAGTAATGGATACCGAAATGATCAAATGCAGTAAATGCAATAAGGATGCCATTATCTACCAAAAATACTCAGGCATGCACCTGTGCAGGAAACATTTTATCGAGGATGTTGAGCGCAAGATAAAACTGACCATCAGGAAGCATTACAGCATAAAAAGGAATGAGACTATTGCTGTAGGCCTGAGCGGTGGCAAGGACAGCAGTACGACACTCTACATACTACACAGGATATTCGGCATGAGACCGGATATCAAACTTGTTGGTATTTCCATAGATGAAGGAATTGAAGGATACAGACCTCAAACCATTGAATCGGCGAAGAAACTTACCGATGAACTGGGTATCGAGCTAATTGTAAAGTCATTCAGGGAAGAATACGGTAAAACAATGGATGATATAGCACCTATGCAGAGAGAAAAAGGTGCATGCAGTTACTGTGGTGTCCTCAGGAAATCATTGCTTAACAAAACCGCACTTGAGATTGGTGCTACGCGACTTGCCATAGGACATAACCTTGATGATGAAGCTCAGACTATTCTCCTTAACCACCTTAAGGGCGATGTATCGCGTATGGTCAGGCTGGCACCACCAAAGGAACTTGAAGGACTTGTCCTACGTATGAAGCCTCTAAGGCAGATACCCGAGAAAGAAGTCGCTCTGTATGCGTATCTTCATGACCTGCCACTGGGTTTTGGAGGATGTCCCTATGCACATGAAGCCATGAGAAAGGAAATAAGGACTTTACTGAATGATTTCGAAGTTCGGCATCCTGGTACGAAATATGCCCTCCTTAGCGGATTCGATAAGATATCAGGCATACTTGGCAGGGAATTCCCACAGGAAGGACTGTCTAATTGCAGTATTTGCGGGCAAGCCTGTACAGCAGATATCTGCCAGGCATGCAAACTTCTTAAAAGAGATCAGTAGTCCATCATATAATCCTCAAAGGAATAGAGTTTCTTCTCTGTCCTGTTAAGGTAGAAACGTGTAAGCCATACGACAATCAGAGGCTGTATTACGATGGTGCTGAGGATGATTTCTGCAAACGACCATAGCTGGGCTACTACATCCACATAAGACGTTGCTTCTCCTACCAGAGTTAGAGCCACAGTTATTCCAACTACCCAAAGCCACATTAGAAAAACAGAAAATATATTGTTTCTGAAGACAGAGATTCCGTGTTCAATTGCACCGATAGGATCAAGGCCATCAATAACAAGAGCATAATCCACAAGGAAAAAAATAAGACTCAGGCTAATTATGTATAGAACCCATGCCAACATGCCGATCGTCAGTATTGTAACACCTGCAACTGCACTATCAGGATTTGCAAGGAAAATGCTAATATCACCTAATGAGATGATGCCCGGAACAAGGAATACCAGGCCTGCAATGGCGAGCAAGGAAACAAGTATATTTACAAGGAAAAGGTTAAGGAAGTTTTCCCGGCCTGCGTTGAACATATCACCAAGATTGGTATTGCCTTTTTCAGAAGCTGCCCTTGCCATCCCTATAGCTCCAGCTGCAAAAAAGGACTGCACCAACATGTAAAGCAAGAAAATTATAATTCCCACAAAAATCAGCAACCACATGTTTTCTGAAAATACGTCCGAAAACATGCTCAGCATTTCTTCCGGTGATATACTTCCAGGGTCAATATTCTGCTGTGAAACAACCGGAACGATAAACATCAGTGTAAAAATAATCAATGAAAAAATAAAGAATGCAATTGCTGTCATCATTTCAAGTATAAAAGGGACACAGATGTTAAGATTCTTTGTCCAGGTACCAAAACCTTTGCTAATAACCGTTCCAATGTCCTCAACCATTAGTATAACTCCAGAGGGAGTTTCTATGTATCACTAATATTTAGTTGCATCCCATAGGAAAAACAGACAAATTGTATATACAAAGATGAGTAAATTAAAAATGTACAATCAAATCATAAACCTTAAATACCATAATGACTTTTCATGATTGTTATTGCACGGGTGGCTCTTTTCATACATAAAACCCACTCCCACACTAAACCCCACTCCCCAAATACATTAAACCCCACCCGTGCAAAATGGGTTCTTTGTTTATCTACATAAAAATTATTATGTTGTTACTGCATGGAAAGCAAGAGGATTTGAAAAAAACGATTCCTGCAATTAAGATTTTTTAATATCATTTTATAAAAAATACCTGTGGGTTTGAGACTTCTGCTCAAGAAAAGACAGTACAAACTGCCAGATCAAAATATTATAGGTCAAATCAGGCATTCACCTGAGTGTAAAATGGATTAATATCATTATAACATGTGAGGATCGATTGGTCTGGCATTCTGTAGGAAAAATAAGCACCTATTGACAAAATACTCGTTTTATTTTACCAAGTTTTTTATCCCTTAACTTTTCTTGATTGAGAGATTTGATCTATTTGTGAGGTTATTTGTTTCCATAATTTAACGACCAGAATATAAAAAAGTACGTTGCTTCTACTTGATAGCAAAAATAACAGGATGAAGTAAATCAAAAAAATAAATGTTTCCGGCTAATGCCGGAAATTAAGTTCTTTGATTTAGAAAATACCTGCGCCAATGAACAGTGTTGAGAACAGGATTGCAACCATGTTAACTACCTTAATCAGGGCGTTAAGTGCAGGTCCGGATGTATCCTTGAAAGGATCACCGACGGTGTCACCGACAACAGCTGCCTTGTGAGCCTCTGAGCCTTTTCCACCATGCTTTCCATCTTCAATTAGTTTCTTTGCATTATCCCATGCACCGCCACCATTGTCCATTGTGAGTGCAAGCAAAAGACCACAGACAATGATACCGATCAGCAGACCGCCAAGAGCTGCAGGACCAAGTACAACTCCGACTATCAGTGGTGTGAAGATAGCAAGTGCACCGGGTATGGCCATTTCACGGATTGCTGCTGCGGTAACGATGTCCACACATTTACCGTATTCCGGTTTTGCGGTTCCTTCCATGATACCTGGAATCTCGCGGAACTGGCGGCGAACCTCGTTAACGATCTTGAATGCTGCCTTTCCTACAGCCTGCATTGTAACAGCACTGAATATAAAGGGTAGCAGTCCACCAATAAAAAGACCTACAAGAACAGTAGGGCTATTAAGACTAAGAGCAGTCTCGGTCAGATCGACCTTGTGGGTGTAATCTGCAAAAAGAGCCAGAGCACCCAGGGCCGCAGAACCTATAGCATATCCTTTTGTGACAGCTTTTGTAGTGTTACCTACTGCATCAAGTGCATCGGTGATCTTACGTACATTTGATGGCATGCCAGCCATTTCTGCGATACCGCCTGCATTGTCAGTGATAGGTCCGTATGAATCAAGTGCTACAATCATTCCGGTTGTTGAAAGCATTGCTGCTGCTGCTATCGCAATACCATAAAGTCCGATTGAAGGATCTGTTGCACCACCCACAACGAAGAAGGAGGACAGGATACCGAGAATGATGATGATTACCGGAAGTGCAGTACTCTCAAATCCGATCGCAAGACCCGAAATTACGTTTGTACCTGCTCCTGTTTCGGAAGCTGCGGCAATTGTCTTTACCGGGCGGTAAGATGTTGAGGTATAATATTCCGTGATAACCACCATGAGAACCATGATAACAATACCTACTAAAGCTGCATAGTAGAATCTCATGTCACCCATGAGGGAAGTTGTTACGAAGTAGAAAGCGATAAGAGAAAGAACTGCTGAAACTGCTACTCCTTTGTATAACGCTTTCATGATCTTACCATCACTACCGACTTTTACGAAGAATACGGAAATGATGGAAGCGAAAATTGCCACTGCACCAAGGATGAGTGGATAAAGAATTGCATTTGAATATGAATCAAGGATAAGTGAACCAAGAAGCATTGATGCGAGAACCGTTACCACATAGGTCTCAAAGAGATCAGCGCCCATTCCGGCACAGTCACCTACATTGTCACCTACGTTGTCAGCAATCACACCAGCATTGCGTGGATCATCTTCAGGAATCCCTGCCTCGACTTTACCGACAAGGTCCGCACCTACATCCGCTGCCTTGGTAAAGATTCCGCCTCCGACCCTTGCAAAGAGACTGATAAGACTTGCACCGAAACCAAACCCGACTACAAGGTCCACATCACCATAGAGGATGTAGAAACCGCTTGTACCAAGAAGTGCAAGACCTACAACAGCAAGACCGGTTACCGCTCCACCACGGAAAGCAACAGACATTGCCTTCTGCAAACCCTTTGAGGCTGCATGTGCAGTTCTGACGTTTGCCCTGACAGAGACATTCATACCTACGTATCCTGCTGCTGCTGAACTGATTGCACCAACAAGGAAACCTATTGCAATCTTGCTGCCATCCTCAAGGAGAGCGAAGATGAGTACTGCAAGAATTACAGCCACTATTGCTATTGTTTTGTACTGACGATTCAAGTATGCCATCGCACCTTCCTGGATAGCACCTGCTATTTCCTGCATTTTCTCTGAACCAGGGTCCTCTTTGAGGACAGTGCGTGCAAAGAAACCGGCAAATAGCAAACTGATAAGACCAGCAAGAGGGGCGAGATAAATTAAAGCTTCCATATTAAAACTCCTCTTAATATAGTTTATTTTAAATATTAAATTTTAATCAACTTTACTTTTATAAATATTCATAAAGCAGCAGGTCATTGACAGAATGACCTGTTACATAATTTTTTACAACTCGGCTATAATGAATAATATAATATATAAATGTAGGCTGAAATAGGAAATCCCCAATATGAATCTGTCGATTGAAAGGGCATTGGTTATACCCCGCCTCCTATATGCATGAGCTCAAAGTCAATATCATCAGGTACATCCACCCTGAAAACAAAGACATTATACCGGGACCTGCGTGCAAAGGAGATAGAGGCTTTCTCATCAGGCGTCAGATATCCATCCGTGCTTGCTACACATAATGATTTTTTAGTATCCTTTACAAGGAAATCAAAATGCTGACCGTAAGCATTGAGAAACTCCACAAGTTCACTCAACTCATCCCAGTTCTCACACATATGAATACTTTTGGTGGCAGAGTTGCTTACATACCAATCCCTGCTCATATAAGGGTAAGCAGCATACTGATCCATTAAGTCATCATATGCCTTATGTATCTTTGATGCCTCAGTATTCAGGTCTATCCACTTCCATCCCTGTTCGGAGAAATAGCGGGATGCAACTATTGCTACTATCCCATCCTTATCTTTTTGTTCAAGCTTCATTTTAACACCTGCTCCCTATAATGAATCTTATAACATTTAATTATATATCTGCGATCATCCAAAAAATGAGGTGCCATAATAACCGGGGAAAAATGACATGCATAACCTGATCATATGCCAGATTATGAAACCTGTATCTTGTGCACCGCAATTGACCTGTAAATCTCACTGGTCAAAATAGGGTATTGTTTGCGTGGATGAAACATTTACATAAACAATAGGTTCCAAATTCATTATTTCTTCCTTTGAACCGTTTTCAGTGTAAAGCTCAATGGTTCCCTCAATTGTAATAGAAGACCCCGATACCACGAGTTTATCTAGTTGCTGGCGAAGAGAAGCCGGTGATGAGACAATATAAGGACTTTGTGCAGGCACAGGCTCAACAGTAGTTACATAAATATCAGGGCCGCTGTTGAAAAGGGTAAAATTGTATTTGTAAAGATTGCTGGAATTATTGCCATCGGAAGAACCGATCGAAGATGAACCATCGACAAGAAACAAACCCTCCACAGGAACAATTCCGCATGACCACATGTTTGCACCGGCCCCTATTATAATACCGGCAGCAACAATCAATAATACTAAAGAAAGACCTTTTTCCATTACTCATTCCCCTTTATGAAAACAATACATCCATTTCATTTCATATTGTTGCTTAGGTGTCCTGGATTCGATTAGAAATATTCTCCTTGCTATTCAAAAAGTAAGTAAAAAGTTATCCATTGCTAGCTTACTCTAAAATATATGGAATATGATGCCAACATCTTTCAACTTATATAATTCATATTTTTGAACTATCTCCTGAACATAAGAAAAATTCATGAATCACGTTTCATGAGGGCAAACTTATTTATTCCAATGCAGGTTTTTATTCCCTAGTCTCATCACCCTGCATACAAGTTACTATTATAGACAGGGAATATATGTGAATGGATAGGAGTGCCATAAGGCACAGGTACTAAACAATTCCGACAGAAAGTCGGCTTTGAACTTATATGAATATCATAATTAAAAATTACATTTGAATAGGTGACATTATGACATGTGATGATTTTAAAGACCCTTTCGGATCCAAACAGACCATCGATATAGATGGTAAAGAGGTAACGATCTATAGCTTGAAAAAACTGGAAGAGGCTGGAATAGCCAACATTTCCAGGTTACCTTACTCGATTCGGGTCTTGCTTGAAGCATTATTGAGGAACGTGGATGGAAAGGTAATTACCGAAGATGAAGTAAAAAGCCTTGCAAGCTGGAGCCCGGAGGAAGTATCTTCTTCAGACATTCCCTTCATTCCTTCAAGAGTTATTCTTCAGGACTTCACAGGTGTGCCTGCGGTTGTGGACCTTGCAGCTATCAGGTCTGCCATGGAAAGACTGGGTGGCGACCCTAATAAGATAAATCCTGTAATTCCTGCAGATCTTGTAATTGACCATTCCGTACAGGTTGATTATTATGGTACTTCCTATGCACGCAACTGCAACGAAAAGTATGAGTTCCATCGCAACAAGGAGCGTTACGAGGTTCTCCACTGGGCACAGAAAGCTTTCGACAACATGAAGGTTGTTCCTCCTGCAAGTGGTATCATTCACCAGGTAAACCTTGAGAATCTGGCGTCTGTTGTACACCTGAGAGAAAAGGATGGTGAACTCGTAGCTTATCCTGATACAATTGTGGGTACTGATTCCCATACAACGATGATAAACGGTCTTGGTGTGCTTGGATGGGGTGTCGGCGGAATAGAAGCCGAGGCAGTGATGCTGGGTCAGCCATATTACATGCCTATTCCCGAAGTAGTCGGTTTCAAGCTCACGGGTGAAATGAAGGATGGTGTCACAGCAACCGATCTTGTGCTTAAGGTTGTACAGATGTTAAGGGAACATGGTGTTGTAGGAAAATTCGTTGAATTCTATGGTCCCGGTTACAAGACGCTTGAGCTTGCTGACAGGGCGGTACTTGCTAATATGGGTCCTGAATACGGTGCAACTATGGGATTCTGTCCGGTTGATGAAGTCACCCTTGGTTATATGACCCTGACAGGCAGGGAAAAAGAACATGTTGACAGAGTAAGACAATACTGCAAGGAACAGAACCTGTTCCTTGAAGAAGGAATGGCAGACCCGGAATTCACTTCCACACTGGAACTTGACATGAGTACTGTGGAGGCAAGCCTTGCAGGACCAAAGAGACCACAGGATCGTATTCCTGTTCAGGATATGTCAAGTAGTTTCCACCAGACTATGAAAGATGTCTTTGCTGAAAAGAATGGAAAGGAACTGAGTCCGTCCAATGGAGATTACAGCCGCTGGCTGGAAGAAGGCGGCTACAGCATCGCAGAAATAACTCATCCGCATCACACCGGAATAGAGAAAATTAAATGCGCCGATGATGATATTCATGTGACACATGGTTCCGTTGTTATTGCTTCTATCACATCGTGTACCAACACCTCCAGTCCTTCTTTGATGATTGGAGCGGGTCTGCTGGCAAGGAATGCCGTTGAGCGTGGTCTGAAGGTAAAGCCTTTCGTAAAGACCAGCCTTGCACCCGGATCACGTGTCATTACAGACTATTTTGATGAGGCTGGATTAACACCTTATCTTGATGCACTTGGTTTCCACCTTGTAGGTTATGGCTGTATGACCTGTATCGGTAATAGTGGACCATTGAAGGAGGCGGTTTCCCAGGAGATTGAAAACAAGGACCTCACAGTTGCTGCCGTTCTCAGCGGTAACAGGAACTTTGAGGGCAGGATTAATGCACAGGTGAAGGCCAACTACCTTGCCTCTCCTATGCTTGTTGTTGCTTACGCTCTTGCAGGGACAGTTGATATTGACCTGACAACAGAGCCTGTTGCATGTGATCCTAACGGACAGCCTGTTTATCTGAAAGACATATGGCCCGGAAAGGAAGAGATCGATGAAGTGACAAAAGAATTTGTCAGACCTGAGATGTTCGAAAAACAGTATTCTAATATATTTGAGGGAACAGAACTCTGGAGAGGACTTGATGCTCCTTCCGGTCTTCTTTATGATTGGGATGCTGATTCAACCTACATACAGGAGCCTCCTTTCTTCAAGGATTTCCCGATGGAAACGGAAGATATGAAGGATATTAAAAATGCACATGTGCTTGTCCTTGTAAGCGACAGTATCACTACCGACCACATATCACCTGCAGGCTCCATACGCACAGACTATCCGGCTGGTCAGTATCTGCTCTCAAAGGGTGTAGACGATAAGAACTTCAATTCATATGGTTCCAGGCGTGGAAATCATGAAGTCATGATGAGAGGCACATTCGGTAATGTACGCCTGAAGAACCAGCTTGTTCCGGGCAAAGAAGGCTCATGGACAAGACACGTACCTACTGATGAGGAAATGCACATATATCCTGCGGCAATGAAATATGTTGAGAATGACATTCCCCTGATTATTCTTGCAGGTAAGGAATATGGAACCGGCAGCTCTCGTGATTGGGCTGCAAAGGGCACTCAGCTTTTAGGTGTAAAGGCAGTTATAGCAGAGTCTTTTGAGAGAATTCATCGCAGCAATCTTGTCGGAATGGGTGTATTGCCGCTTAAGTTCACGGACGGTGAGAACGTGCAAAGCCTTGGTCTGACAGGTAAAGAAACATTCGATATCAAAGGTATCGATGCGCTTAAACCGTTCGGTGAAGTCACAGTGATCGCTAGATCCGAAACAGGTGAAGACAAGACCTTTGATGCCTTTGTGCGCCTGAACTCTGATATCGAAATAGAGTACTATATGAATGGCGGCATACTTCATAAATTCCTGAGAGACGGCATAAAGGGAGAATGACCTGTTCATTCCCCCTTTATCAAATTTTAATATTTTTATTTAATTAGAATGGTTTATTTGAATAATATATAAAAACAATATAAATCCAGTAAACTTTATATATGGACAACAAAAAGATAATATTGACCATATTTTACCAAAACGTATACTTCGATCCATTGGGGGATTTTTAAATGGAAAAGATGAAAAAAGGCCTGGAAGGCGTAATAGCTTTGGATACCAAAATATCCTTTATTGATGGTATTCAGGGAATTCTGAAGTACAGGGGGATTAAAATAGAGGATTTGGTAGATCTCTCTTATGATACAGTTTCCTATTTACTGATCAATGGAAATGTCCCCAATGAAAACGAGTTATTCGAATATTCCCAGGAACTTAAAAAAAACCGCCATATCAATGGAAAACAAATAGAAGTACTCAAGGAATTTGATTTCGGAATTGAGGCTCTTGACGGTTTGAGGACTGCGATTTCCTGTACAGCTCACTTTGATCTTGAGAATAATCATCATTCAACTGATGCAAATAAGAACAAATCAATAAGACTTGTTGCAAAATTCCCTACTATTGTTGCAGCTTTACACCGTGCAAGTTATGGCGAAAAACCCATTGAACCAAATGAGGAACTGTCCCATGGTGCTAACTTCCTTTACATGCTCACAGGCAAGATTCCAACAGAACTTGAAGCTGAAGCAATGGAAAAGGACCTTATACTGAGTGCAGAGCATGAATTGAACCCCTCGACGTTCGCTTTGAGAATTGCAGCATCAACCCTCTCAGACCTCTATTCGGCTGTTATATGCGGCCTTTGTACCCTAAAAGGACCTTTACATGGTGGTGCCAGAAAGGGTGTGATGGATATGCTTGATGAAGTTGGCAGTATAGAGAACGCACAGAGTTACGTTCTTGAAAAACTTGAAAATAAAGAGAAGATAATGGGTTTTGGTCACCGTGTCTACAAGACATATGATCCAAGAGCAAGGATATACAAGGATGTAGCCAAAAGATTGGCCATCGAAAATGGTGATTCTTCCTGGTTTGATATGGCAGAAAGAATAGAGCATATTCTTTACCATGAATTCATAGAACTTCGGGGAAAAACAATCTACCCTAATGTAGATTTCTATTCGGCTGTTGTGTATAAATATTTGGACATCCCTGCTGAACTTGCAACTTCTATATTCGCAATCGGAAGGGTTTCAGGATGGATGGCCCACTGCATGGAACAATATGCAGATAACAAGGTTATCAGGCCAAGGGCAAATTTTGTCTGAGACTTGTTCTCTTTTATTTCTCACATTCATTTTTCAGGTTATTGTTCATATTTTCAAAACCCATTCGGGTTTTTTCACCAATAAAATGTAGTATGAAATTTGCAAGGATACCTCTAAACCTTTCACACTGTATGAATCGTGTCCTATCATTTTCAAGTTCTTCGATCCTAAAGACATGTTCACCGTCAAATATCCCTTTGACCCACAAATTGCCCATCCACCTGTACTCATGCACAGGCTCTACTTTTGTTAGAACAGGAGTTAAGTTAATAGCTTTCATGCCAGGTGGCTGCATATAAACATCTAGCTTTGAACCAGGTTCAAGTTTTCCTTTTATACTTGTGATAAATGGATTCCAGCGATCAAAACCTTCAAAATCTGTTAGGAGGTCCCAGACCTCATTAATAGGAGCTTCAATTATGATATCAGTACAAATCTTATGCATTGTGAGGTAAACCTCCGATAAAAAGGAAGTTGGAAGAAAAAAAGGATATATTGTTCACACTAATTCCCTGCTTTTCTATGCAACTCTTTAGCGTTCATTAAATATATAATTATAGATGGTATGAAAATAGGAAGCATAAAGAACAAGATCACCTGCAAATCGGAAAAAGATAAGTAAATTGTTTAGTTGTAAGCATTTATATCGTCGCCTATATCTGCCTAAGGTTTACATGGATTAAAAGTTTTACTCTTCACTATAGAACATACATGAATCTTTAAGGCAAAAAGAAATTCAGGTAAGTGTTTTTATACGTCCAGATTCATTATAGACTGCAGTTATTAATCCAACACAAAGGTACTATTATGGGCAGCAACCAAAAACACGGCATTCCGGCACTATTATCATTTTTCATACCGGGACTGGGACAGATCATTAAAGGCGAATTATTCAAGGCAATTGGTATATGGGTAGTTCTGGTTATTTGTCTTATATTACAATTCATCCTCATAGGTTACCTATTGGGAGCCATTGTCTGGATATGGCAGATATATGATGCTTATAATAATTAACACGGGATAGAAATATCCCCTTTTATTTTTCAATAAAAAGAGATAATCTAAAATATATCTTTTATTCCCGTAACCTTCTCACTCTTTGCACCCTGAGCAGTTGCTTCAAACTCCTTGAATTTAGGAACACCAGTGCCACCGGTCTCATCAGGAACAAGAGCATTGGACCATGGGCTGTTTACCATATAGGCAATCCCGGGATGTTCTTCTTCATAAACCGACCTCTGTGCTTTGACGACCACTTTCCCAAAATTGTTTTTCACGATAACAGTTTCGCCTTCCTTGATAGCAAGCTTTGAGATATCCTTTGGATCAAGCCGGATAATTGCAGAGAGCCTTTCGTACTCTTCACCGAATCTTGAAGATTCTTTTGCAGAGTCCTGGAATACATCCCTGTAGGTAATCACTTTCAACTTTAGCTCCGGTGATGCAAGAAATTGTCCGAATCCCATTATAGTGCCTCCATTATACGTGTGAGTAAATCTTCGTCCGACAGGCGGTCGGTTTCGATGATCTTTTTAAGTTCTATTTCTACCCCATCCATGCGTATGGCCGTGCCACCGGACTCAACTCCTCCAAGTGCGCAGGGGATGGTAACGTCCGACTTTGCAGATGTAAGCGTCTGGCAAGGGTCAATGGTTATTAGTGGTATCTCGGTAAGATAGCGGGCGACAGAAAGCGGCAGGCTTGAGAGCGGATCGGAACCGATAACAAGTGCGGCATCAACAGATTTTTGTTTCAATGCCTCGACAACTGAATACTCGGGACCGTGAGATATTTCGTCATCAAATTTCACCCTGTTGATATATCCGGTCTCTTCGAACAGGTTGTGGTTGAAACCTCTCATATTGTACTGTCCCACCATAGGTATGAGATGGAAATTTGAAACGGAGTTGAGCTTGTCCATGAGCCTGAACAATGGCTCAAGCTCATCAAGGGAGTAAACAAATCCAAGGCCTACAAATATTACTCCGAATTTTGCTTTTTTCAGGATATTCGTAAGTTCCAATATGCGTTTTTTATCAAAATCGAAAGAGGTTTTTGGGACCTTGTTGGAAAGTCCGCTAACAAGCGCATCCATGAATTCGGCATCTGCTTGGGACGGAATCAGGTAAGTACCGTTATCTCCGCATATTTCAGCAGTGTCTGACTTTCTGACATCGATACATATCGCAGTACGGTCTTCTTCCCAGCCTCTCTGGCGCTCTTTTCCCCTGGGAAAATAAGAATAGCGGGACAGATGCCTGGGATGTGAGCTTGAAGGATCAGCTCCCCAAAAAACGACAACATCGGCTTTATGCCTAACATCATCAAGGGTACAGGTCTTCAGTTTATCCTGCAGGATGGCTTCGATGATCGGACCCTGGCAAAATGAAGAGGTATCGTCGAGGTATGCGCTGGTTTTCTTTGCAAGCCCGATGGATATTTTTTGCGCTTGAGAACTCGAATTGCCATGACCGAATATGAGCGGGTTCTTCGCACTTTTGAGTATAGCAGCAGCTTTTGTAATAGCCGAATCAATATCAGCTTTCTCGCCGCCCACTGTGCACTCCATAGGATCACTGCAACCTTTCATGCGTGCAACACCTTTAAGGCAGGCAGCATGTACCTTGGTCAACTTATTGCCTTCTGTTTCAACTCCGATATCATCACAGAGAAGAGCGCAACCCGTACAAACATAATATTCACTCAAATCATCACCACACTTAAAAATAAGAATAAAGACAAATTAAACGAACTCAATAGCTTTTGTAGGACAGGTGTCTATGCAGGCAACACAGAGTATTTTGTTCTCGCCGAAACGTCGGCATTCCTGAACGTTCTTTGCCTTTACAATACCATCTTCTACTTTGAAAATCACTTTATCGGAAGTTGGAGCTTTTCCGCTACCGGCACCAAGCGGGTCAGTAGCAACGTCTACAGGACATGCAACCACACAGTTCCCGCAGCCTATGCACTTTTCCTCATGCACGATTAGCCCTGTCTCGGTAACACCACCTACAGGAGTTATCATCTCCGAGAGCTTCTGGTAGTTCGCTTTGTATTTCTCTTCCCTTACGAGTGGCTGGCAATCCTCTACCTTGAATTTACGTGCAAGAAGGTCAACAGCAAATGCCATGCAAGTAGATTTTCCGCATTCCTTGCAGTTCGTTTTCGGGAGCAATTGATATATTTCCATTACATTTGCCATGATCGTCAGCTTTTGGAACTAAGTTAAGTATTATGCCACTTACTGTAACAACCGTTTTTTCTTCAGAATAACTTCAAACCTTAAAGAACAAAGAGCAATGGCAACTTCCGCCGTTTTCGATCTCGTCTTCATGATAGACACAGGGACAGACTATCTTGCGATCTTCTGAATCGTCACCGGTGCGTAGCCTGCAAGGACAATACTGTTTTCCATGTTCATGTTTGTTCCTGGAAAGCCCTTCGATGACCATACGGAGCATCTCTTCATTCGGGTTGAGGATGAAACCTTTCCTACTTGCATATTTTGATGCCCATTCGTGAGTTTTTTCCATTATTGGTCCAAGGTCGGTCATAGATAATCTCCGATATTACAGATCAAAAGTATGAAAGGTATATTCTGGATATCATTATTTATTTACTTCGGTATTTGTAATAATTATACGAAAATTAAACCTTATACAAAATACAAATGCTGTCTATCAGGACAGGACATATCTGACCCAAGCTTAACCCTCTGGATGATACCACGTTTTTAAGCGCTAAAAAAGAAAAAGGTAGAATACCGGAAATCTCCCGGCTTACATCATTTTCGTTTGTTCTGTCTGGCGTGGAGCTTTGACTACGAGAAAACGGAAGATGCCCTCGCTCTCGTTCATTAACCTATGGGGTATTTTTGCAGGACTTTCCACAAGCATATCCCTTGTAACGTTTTCCTGTTCATCTCCTATTTCTACGATACCCTCTCCTTCGAGAATGTAAAAGAACACATCAACAGGTGTTGAGTGCTTCCTTAGAGCCTCTCCGGGTTTTAGTTCTATGTGCATGGCCTGGGCATGCTCGGTGTCATATAACTTGTGTACGGTTACACCGTGTGGATTATCTTTCTTCTCTGCATTCCTGTAACTTACTATCTTCATATTGTCCACTTCCTTAAACTAAAAGAGGGCAAGGGATATTTTAAATATCCCTTAGGAATTTACAGAAGGACCTTGAGGTCTTCTTCAACAGTTGAGTTTGGTCTGATGTTGAACTGCTCGACCAGTACATTAAGCACGTTGGGTGAAACGAATGCCGGCAGTGTTGGACCAAGCATAATGTTCTTGACACCAAGGCTCAGCAGGGCGAGAAGGACCAGGACAGCCTTCTGCTCGTACCATGCGATGTTGTATGATACTGGCAGATCATTGATATCCTCGATTCCGAAAGCTTCTGCAAGTGCCTGTGCTATGACCACCAGTGAATAGGAGTCATTACACTGGCCTGCATCGATGACTCTTGGAATTCCGCCGATGTCTCCGAGATCAAGCTTGTTGTAGCGGTATTTTGCACAACCTGCTGTAAGGATGACAGTATCATCAGGAAGAGCGTTTGCGAAATCTGTGTAGTAATCCCTTTCCTTATGCCTGCCGTCACATCCTGCCATGACAACAAATTTCTTGATCTGCCCGCCTTTAACAGCTTCGATGATTTTGTCGGCAACAGAGAGCGCGGATACGTGTGCGAAACCTCCCATGATGGTACCTTCCTCGAGTTGTTCAGGGGCCTTGCATGTTTTTGCCTGCTCGATGATGGCTGAGAAGTCCTTGCCACCGTTATCCCCGGCGTTGATGTGAGTTACACCATCAAATCCTACTACTCCGGTAGTATAGATCCTGTTGAGGTAGCTATCCTTCGGGGGGACAATACAGTTCGTGGTCATGAGTATGGGACCGTTGAACTTTTCGAATTCGTCCTTCTGTTCCCACCATGAACCTCCATAGTTCCCAACGAAGTTGTCATATTTCTTGAATGCCGGGTAGGAGTTCGCAGGAAGCATCTCACCGTGTGTGTAGACATCGACACCTGTTCCCTGTGTCTGTTCAAGGAGCTGTTCCATGTCGCGCAGATCGTGACCGCTTATTAGTATTGCAGGGTTGCCGCGAACTCCGATGTTAACAGCTGTGGGCTCCGGGTTTCCGTAGGTGGTGGTATTTGCCTTGTCAAGGAGTGCAAGTGTGGTAACACCCTTTGAACCGCATTCCAGTACCATTGGGACCAGTTCGTTGACTCCCATGCTGTCGTCCATTGTGGCCAGCAGGGCTTTCTCGGTAAAGTCCATGACTTCATCATCCTTGTATCCGAGGATGTTTGCGTGGTGGGCATAAGCGGCCATGCCTTTGAGTCCGTAGATGAGCAGTTCCCTGAGGGAGCGTATATCCTCGTTCTCGGTAGCAAGGATTCCAGTATCTATGTTAGCCAGGCTTTCAGGTGTGACCTTTGCCATGAGTGGCAGCTCTTCACCTGCATTCGGGCTTCCTCCCAGAAGCTTTTCTCTGATCCAGCCTGGGAATGATGATTTGGACTTTTCATCAATTACCTTGGCATTGACCAGCTTTTTCTTTATTCCATCTTTAATCTCAAAACCTTCACTGATAAGTCTTTCAAGATCTGATTTACTGAAGTTGGTATTGGTAACCGTTGCGAAGAGTCCGTCAAGCATGAACTCGTCGGTCTTTGCATCATTGAGCTTGTTTGCTCTTGCCTTTGAGTTGTAGAATGCAATGCTCTTCAGGAGATACATTAGGTCGTCCTGGAGGTCTGCAACATTACCTTTCTTTCCACAGACTCCGTTTTTCGTACAGCCGGTTCCATTAAGACTTTCTTCACATTGATAGCAGAACATATTTTCACCATTTATTGCCTAATATCTTTAGGATACTGGTATATTGGGTATACTAACATATAAACGGGAGAGTTTCCGGTTGGATACCCGTGCTCGAAAAAATAAAGTATGATTTACAACGACTGCGTTCCTATCGTTGTCACTCATACCTACTCTTTAGAAGTGCAGATATCACAGTCCATTCCCCATATTTACCCAATTCAATAATTAGTGACCGGGACTTTATAAACCTATCTTGTACGACAATTGGGTTTTATGATATTCGCCGATATTGACCCGTAAAAACCTGAAAAAAGAATGCTACTAAAAAACCGGAATTCAAAATAGAAAAATTAGAGGAGTGTTACTCCTCTTTTCGCCTGTTGATGATAAAGGCAAGTCCTATTATCGCTGCTATTGGAAGAGCAACGGTTGGGAACTCAGGGATCTGCTCAGATGGTTCATCAGGTTCATCAGTTACTTCAATTTCCCAGATTTTTACAACCTTGTTGGAGGTAACGATTTCCTGCTGGCTGTCAACAAAGCTTGCGATAATGGTATCAGTTCCTTCAAGAGTACCGAGGTATGTGAAAGTTGCTTCACCATTGCTGCCAGTGTATGCTGAATTAGTAAGTCCTGCGTGTGGTCCTACTACTACCTCAAAAGTGACTTGTTTTGATTCCACAGGGTTACCATCATCATCCTGAACAGTTGCTGTTACTGTGTGATAAGTTCCTACAGGGTTTGTTGCTGATGCCGGGCTGAGGACAATTCCTTCTCCTACTACAGCTACAGTTGATTTGAGGTCGAAGTATGCAAAGAATATGTTATCATCATCTGAAGGATTTTCTGTGTACACAGTAATTGTGCTGTCTCCATCCTTTACCAATGGAAGAATGTTGTACAATTCATCATCCAGACGAGGGTCTGAGTAAGCAGTCTGCGTTGGAATTGCAGGGTTTGCATTGCTGTCATCCAAGCCACCTACTGTGAGAAGACCTCCATTTCCAGAGTAACCGTCATCTTCCCCACCTGCTGCAGAAGTAAGTCCCTGTCCATTTACATTGACTATACTGTATTGACTGTCACCTGACTGGTAACTGTAAGATATACCAAGTCCCATACCAAGTCCCATATCAAAACTCATATCAGGACTACTTGTGTCTATAGGTTCTGCAAGCAAAATATTGAATGTGTCTCCGCCAGTGCTCTGTGCACCAAAGAGAAGGACGATAGTGTTGTCATCTACTTGATTTGGGTCATCGAAAATGACTACCAACACGGTTCCATCAATATAATGTGCATTATCCTCGGTTATTGTGAAGTCTACTCTTCCTGTTGGAGCATTGTCAATCTTTGTCTTTACAAGAGGTGTAACATCTGCCCAGTGATTGTAAGTATATTTGTGAACAGAGGAGGTCCAGTTAACGTCCTGACCATCAATCTTAACCTGACCATCTACTATTGGGCTAGCACCCCAAAGAGATGCACCAATCATGTATGCTGATCTTACGGTTGCACCTGCAGGTTTTTCTACCTAAATAATGCCAATTCCTTCTGTTCCAAGTCCATCAACTGAAAGGCTGATCTTTCCGGTCTCTGTGACCATCGGAGAAAGGCTTGTAAGTGCAGGTACAGCCAGGGTCATTGGTGCCACTGATGCTGTCTTGAATGTTGTTTCTTCAACTGTACCAGGTGTTGTTTCAGCTGCGCTTGCTGCCATCATAAAAGCTGATGACAAAACAGCAAAACACACGAAAAAAGTCATTATATTTTTAATTTGTTTTTTTGCTATCATAAAATAACTTCTGTACTTTCTCAAGTAAACAAGCAAGTCTATATGAACATATGCACAGTTAATATATAAATATATTTTTTATTTACTGTTTTAAATAATTGAGTGGCACGAAATCATAATAATAATAATAATAATAATAATAATAATAATAATAATAATAATAATAATAATAATAATGATAATAATAATAATAATAATAATAATGAGATACAAGCAACCCATTGACAGTCGAATAAAGATTGATAAGTGCGTTTTTAAGGTGTTTTGCTAAATTAGAGATTTTGCAAGTAGATACTTTCAGAGTGCCTATGAACCTGTCTGGAAACAGAAAACACAAAGTTTATATTCTCGAAATTATGGAAAATATACGATTGTACAGGCTTATAATGAATAATGAGTCAAAAACACAACATATCTAAATTAATTATTCTGTGCAATGAAACGACATATCAGTATGTTATTTGACCTTTAGAATATACTAAATATTAGCCAATAATGATGCAAATATAGATGAAGTTCATCAGCGATTGACAGATATGAACCCTGCAAAGTATAATTAAATGGTTTTTCATCAATCATCCAAAACTATATCATCCCCAAAGTCATTTTTTCCTGCAAAAAGGAGCTACCAAAATGCGGATTGGAGTATACATCTGTCACTGCGGACTGAACATAGCCCATACTATCAACGTCAACTCTCTTCAGGAGAAAGTCAACAACCTTGGAGACGTTGCACTCGTCAGGGATATACAGTTCATGTGTTCCGATTCCGGGCAGGAATCCATTATCAAGGACATTGAAGAGAACAAGCTCGACCGTGTGCTTGTAGCTGCATGTTCTCCTCACCTGCATGAGCCGACGTTTAAGAGGGTACTCACAAAGGCTGGCCTGAATCCGTTCCTGCTGGAAATGGTCAACATCCGGGAGCAGTGCTCATGGGTTCATCAGGAAGAGCCGCAGATGGCAACCCAGAAAGCTTTCGATCTTGTAAGAATGGGAATCGCCAGGCTAAAGCTGCTCGATCCGTTGCAGGTAAAGAAAGTGTCCGTTACAAAGGATGTTCTTGTAATCGGAGGAGGTGTTGCCGGCATCGAGGCTGCACTGACTCTTGCTGATTCGGGTTATCACGTTATTATGGTTGAGAAAGAGCCGACCATTGGTGGCAAGATGGCCCTGCTCAATGAGGTTTTTCCCACAAACGACTGCTCTATCTGCGTACTGGCACCCAAGATGACCGATGTACAGAATCATCCCAATATAGACCTTATCACATTGGCAGAAGTCAGCGAGGTCAGTGGACTGGTGGGCAATTTCAATGTCACAGTAAAACGCAGGCCAAGATATGTGGATGAGGACAAATGCAAAGGCTGCGTAGAAGAGTGCGGTGGAGTGTGTCCTGTAGAGATTTCCAATCCATTTGATTTCGGGCTTGGCAAAACCAAGGCCGTCAATATGCCAATACCCCAGGCAGTACCCCAGGTAGTCTACATAGACAGCAAGTATTGCGTGGGCTGTGGGCTGTGTAAACAGGCCTGTCCCGCAGATGCCATAGACTATGAACAGACAGAGGAAACATTGCAGTTCACCGTGGGAGCCATTGTCCTTGCAACCGGTTACAAGCTGTTTGATGCCACCCGTAAGCCGGAGTACGGGTATGGTCTCTATCCTGACGTCATCACAAATATGGAACTCGAACGCCTGCTCAATGCTTCGGGTCCTACAAGAGGAAAAGTGCTTACACCTTCAACAGGAAAAGTTCCCCAAAAGGTTGCTTTCATCCAATGTGTGGGTTCCAGGGATGAGAAAGTAGACAATCCCTACTGTTCCAAAGTATGCTGTATGTCCAGCATGAAAAATGCACAGCTGCTCAAGGAACGCTATCCTGAGATAGATATTACCATTCATTATATTGACATCCGTGCATCCGGTGAGATGTACGAGGAATACTACACAAGGACCCAGTCTATGGGCATCAATTTCGTTCGCGGTAAAGTGGGTGAGATCCTGCAGGACGGACTGGGAAAAATGAACCTGCGTTATGAAGATACTCTTAGTGGCAAAATTTACGAGGAATCCTCAGACCTTGTTGTCCTTGCAACAGGTATGGAAAATGTCAAAGATGCTGACAGGATATCCAGGGTATTGAACCTTACAAGACGCAGTGACCGTTTCTTTTCCATAGCCCATCCCAAGATGCGGCCTGTGGACTCCCATGTCAAAGGTATCTACATAGCTGGCTGTGCATCGGGACCGAAAGAGATACAAGTATCTATAGCCCAGGGCAGTGCAGCAGCTTCCAAGGTAATGCAACTACTTTCAAAAGGAGAACTGGAAAGCGATCCGCTCAGTGCCCATGTGAACCCGGATACATGTATCGGATGTGCGATATGTGCCGATGTATGCAAATTCAACAAGATAACCATGATCGACAATAAAGCTGTGGTCGATGAATTATCCTGCATGGGCTGTGGTGCATGCAGTGCTTCCTGTCCTGCGGATGCGATATCCATGCGGAATAGCACTGACGAGCAGATAATATCACAGATCCATGCAGCCACCGATGTCAAGTCCCAGTTCCCGTTGATAATTGCTTTCCTGTGTAATTGGTGCAGCTATACCTGTGCCGATCTTGCAGGTACATCCAGGATACAATATCCGAGTAACATCAGGACCATCAGGGTCATGTGTGCCGGGCGTGTAGACCCGGCTTTCGTGCTCGAAGCATTTGAACGAGGCGCTGACGGCGTACTTGTTGCAGGATGCAGGCTTGGTGAGTGCCATTACATCTTTGCCAACTACAATGCAAAACACAGGATGGAAGCTCTTCAGGAAGTACTTAAGGATATAGGCATTGATCCGGCCAGACTGAAGGTTGAATGGATATCCGCTGCAGAAGGCGAGAGATTTGCGAACACCATTGAGGAAATGGTAGAATATCTGGAAAAGATAGGTCCGATAGGTTCCGAACTCCTGGAGGAACCACAATGACCGAAGAATGCAGGGAAAGTTCGCTCTGTGTCGAGAAAGACATGGACATAGACGGTTCCCATTTCATCTATCGCCAGATAAGCAACCAATCTGTGAAATTCCTTGATTATGATTACAAACGTTGTGTCGGCTGCGGTATCTGTGTTAACCTCTGTCCGACCAGGGCTCTGGAACTGGGACCTATGCAGGAGATATCAACTGGCCTGGATGCTCCTCCCGTGACACTGGACCTCGAAAAGTGTACTTTTTGTTCCATGTGCGCAAACTTTTGTCCGGTGCATGCGTTCAGGATGACTGCCGAGGGTGATTTTCCAGAGCATGGAAAGTTTCCTGAGTTTGATTCCTATGTCAGGATGAACGAGAAATGCCTGCCATGCACTCTCTGCAAAGCAGCCTGTCCCGAAGATGCCATTGATGTCGAGTTTACTTTCCAGAAAAAGGAAGAAATCGCACCTTTCAAAGAAGGTGTTGAAGGTGAAATCGAAATTGATACGGACAAATGCAATTTCTGCGGTCTTTGTGCGGAATTCTGCGAAGCCTTCCTTCTGATTGAAAAAGAGAAAACACCAACAGACCCGACTCCCTTTGAGCTCCTGCTTGTAGATGAGGATAAATGTGATTACTGTGTGCTTTGCCAGGATCTCTGCCCTGAGGATGCTATAAGCGTAAAAGGGGAGAAAAGAGGTGAAGCTCCTCAAATAGAAGGCAATGTCACAGTGGACGATGAAAAATGTACTCGCTGCACCTGGTGCCAGGTCGTCTGTCCGTATGAGGCAGTTGATCTCAAAAAGCCTTTTGAGGGAGAACTCAGGCTGGTGGATGTGAATGTCGATAAATGTGATCCGCAGGGTTGTCATGGCTGTTTCAATGTATGTCCTTCCCATCTCTGGTATGTTCCCGAGGACGGCGATGCTAAGATCGCCATAAAGGAAGACTACTGTATATATTGTGGAGCCTGTGTCAATGCATGTCCGAAAGATGTAATGAAAGTCACTCGTACGAAGGTTCACCACACTGAGATCCCTGAATCACCATGGGCAGAACAGTGGAGAAATGCAGTGGATTCCATGGTTACCGGAAAGAGAGAGCATCCGGACATTTCCAGGACCCTTGTTGTGGAGAAGGAAGAACAGAAGGAACATGTGGAAGTGGAACTGCCACAGATTGATGGCTCACTCCTCAAACTCGCAAAAGAACGTATTGAGAAAGCAAAGCCCTTGCTTGACAATGTGAAAATAAGGAAGATGCTTGAGGATAGCCCTTCTGAAGAACAGAAGGAAGAGTTCCGCAAAAAGATAGGAACAGATACAAGCAATAAGTCCAAACAATAACTATATACATGCGTGTGCGTTTTGTTGTGTAGATATCCACATATTGCTTACTAAATTACAATCAATTAATTACGATCAATTCAAATTATTCATTAATATTGGTGAGACTTTCCATGAGTGACAAATTCGATTATGCCGGACTCGGCTTGAAATGTGGTCTTGAGATACATCAGCAGCTTAACTCAAAGCAGAAGCTCTTTTGCAGATGCCCTACACAGATCAGGGAAACCGGTGAATCGACTTACGAGTTCTTCCGCTACCTGCGTCCTACTGCAAGTGAAATGGGAGAGACTGACAGGGCTGCTCTGGAACAGTCTAAGCTGAAGCGCAAATACGTTTACAAGGGCTATGATAGCACCTGTCTCGTGGAGAACGATGATGAACCTCCAAAGAAGCTGGACCGGGAATCCCTTGATATTGCACTTAGCATAACAAAACTTCTTAACATGAAGCCTGTGGACCAGGTTCACGTAATGCGCAAGATAGTTGTGGACGGTTCCAATACCTCGGGTTTTCAGAGGACTGCCTTCCTTGCAAAGGACGGCTACCTTGACACATCAATAGGACCGGTTGGTGTTGGTGTACTCTGCCTTGAAGAAGAAGCATGCCAGAAGATCGAGGATCAGGGTGATTCCATCATCTATTCACTGGACAGGCTTGGTATTCCGCTTGTCGAGATTGGTACTGATCCTGATATTATCTCCCCGGAACACGCAAAGGAGACAGCACGACAAATAGGCATGCTGCTGCGTTCCACCGGAAAGGTAAAGCGAGGTCTGGGGACTATACGCCAGGATGTAAACATTTCCATTGCAAAGGGTGCACGTGTGGAGCTTAAGGGTGTTCAGGCACTGGACATGATTGAGACAATTGTTGAACGTGAAGTGGAACGTCAGGTCAATCTGCTTGCCTTCAGGGATGAACTCCTGAAACGAGACGCTTCGGTTTGTGATACTATTTTCGATGTAACCGACCTTTTCAAAGACACAAAGTCCAAGGTCGTTAAGAAAGCACTTAAAAAGGGAAAAGTTCTTGCTGTGCTGCTTTCGGGTTTTTCAGGTTTTGTAGGCAGGGAAGTCCAGCCTGGCAGAAGACTTGGTACCGAGTTTTCCGACCGCGCCAAGACTTCCGGCGTAGGTGGTATTTTCCACACCGATGAGCTTCCGAATTACGGAATAACTGATGATGAGGTTCGGGCTCTTCGCGAGACGGTTGGTGCCGGCGAAAATGATGCGGTTGTCATGGTTGCTGATCTTGAGAAGCGTGCAAGAGGTGCCATGGAAAGTGTTATAGCCAGGGCAGGTGAGGCACTTGAAGGAGTTCCTGAAGAAACCCGCCGGGCCTTACCAGACGGTAATAGCTCATACCTCAGGCCTCTTCCGGGAGCTGCAAGGATGTATCCTGAAACCGATGTACCCCAGGTGAATATCTCCGGTGATTACTTTGATGCTATAGAAATACCAGAACTGCTAACTGAAAGGGCAAAGCGTTTTGAATCGGATTTCGGGCTTCACAAAGAACTTGCCGGGAAAATCGCTTACTCTACTTATCTGCCTCTTTTTGAAGAAATAATGCAACTGTTTAATGGGAACCCGAATATCACTGCAACGCTTGTAGTAAGAACGCTTACCGGAACACTCCCGGAGCTTAAGAGAGACGGTGTGGAAGTTGACAGGCTTGAAGACAGTCATTTCATAGATGTTTTCAGGTTCCTTGCCGAAGGTGGCGTTGCAAAAGAAGCCATTGATGGTCTGATCCGTGCAATTGCAGGTGATACAGGACTATGCGCAAAGGATGCGGCAGCAAAGATGGGACTTGGAAACCTTGACATATCTGAGGTCGAGAACATGGTAGATAAGATCATAGATCAACGTCAGGATTTTGTCAGGGAAAAAGGGCTTGGAGCGGTAGGTCCTCTCATGGGTCCGGTAATGGCTGAATTCAGGGGAAAAGTCGACGGAAAAGTGATAAGCGATGTCCTAAAACAAAAGATTAATAAATATATAAACTCATAATATATTTCCGATGTACTTGTATCTTAGTATCCGGTTTGGAAAAATAGTGAGCAGAGGGTTTTTTCTGCTTGCTTTTCTGATTTTATTTGTATCAGCTGTATCTGCTTCTGTAGTCATAGAAAACGATGAGAAACTAACCAATATCACAAATGCTGATCACCCTTCATGGAGTCCGGATGGGAAAATGATCGTATATGCTGCTAACCAGGCAATATGGGTCATGAACAGTGATGGTTCCGGGCAAAAGAAACTATATGATGGAATGGCCTGGGAAGGGGACCCGGTATTCAATGATGACGGTACAGAGATATATTTTGCAGCTGAAAGTAAAAAAGCCTATTCTGCACGTTATATTAGTATCCACATGATGAATGCTGACGGCAGCAATGGCCTGAAACTGACCGAAAGCGCCGATTCAAGAGAACCTTCCGTAAATCCTGATGGAAGCAGACTGGCATATGCATCACGCGCCTCAGGAAATTATGATATATGGACCATGGCAAGCAATGGAACAGATAATATCCGGCTTACTGATGGAGACGGAGATGAAACTTCATCCTCATGGAATCCAGAAGGAAACACGATCGTTTATTCTTCTTCCGGAGATATATTTATAATAGACATCGATGCAGTGAGACCAATTGGACTAATACAGGACACATACAACAATGTTGAACCTGCATATAGCCCGGATGGCGAGACCATAGCATATGCTTCTGATGTCGGCGGAGACTATGATCTGTGGCTGATGAACCCCACTGGCAGCTCACAGGTTAAACTGACCAGTGACCTCTCTTCTGAAAAAGCTCCTTCATGGAGTCCGGATGGCAATAAAATAGCCTATGTCTCCAATGAGGGTGGGGATTATAATATCTGGTTAATGACATTTGGAGACGAGGAGATCGAATTTGAGCTCACGGAAAAAACTGTGGACATTGAAGAAAATCAGATCAACAATACCCAACTCATAAAACTACGCGAGTATGCGATAAAGGAACCCCGGGAGTTCATAGGTATAGTACTTTTGTTTTCCTTCGTATTTGTTGTGTTCATCGTGGGATCTTTTATGCGAAAGATCTCATAATCATTCTTTTTTACATAAGTTCCTGCAAAAAAAATAGAGAATTCCATCGTAATCCTTATAGCCTATTCCTTACATGTAGACGCAGGTTCGTACAATGAATGCAGTATTAGGATTAGAAGATGGGACTATTATAAAAGGCACCGGTTTCGGCGCCGAAGGTATCGTTTCCGGGGAACTTGTTTTTACCACTCAATATACTGGTTATGAGGAGGCTCTGACCGACCCCTCCTATAAGGGTCAGATCCTTATGTTCACTTATCCTCTCATCGGTAATTATGGTGTCAGTAATAATTGTTTTGAATCTGACGGCGTAAAAGCTGAAGGTCTTGTTGTGAGGGAGGCATGTCCCGAGCCATCCCACCACCTTTCAAAGAAGACTATTTTCAAGCTGATGGAGGATGCAGGTAAGCCCGGTATCGCAGGGATTGACACACGTATGCTCACTATCAAGACACGTGAGCACGGAACAATGCGTGCAGCCCTTATCAATGGCAGCGCTGACGGGGAAGAGGCCGTAAGGATCGCCCGTGCACAAAAGAGCATTTCAGATATCGATTTTATATCACAGGTGACTTGCCCGCAGCCCTTTAAACTGGAAAGCCCGACAAGGGATCCAAATAACCCACTCAATGTGGTTCTTGTGGACTGCGGTCGTAAGCTAAGCATTGAAAGGAGTCTGATGGCAAGAGGTATGGATGTAACCGTTGTACCGGGTAACGCATCTATCTCAACAATAGAGTCCTACGATCCGGACCTCCTGTTCTTCTCAAACGGTCCAGGAGACCCATTGCAGGCACAGGATGCCATCTCAGCGGTCAACCATTTTACAGGAGAGTTGCCTATAGTAGGTATCTGCCTGGGACACCAGATAATATCCCGTGCACTGGGTGCGGATACATATAAACTGAAGTTCGGTCACAGGGGTGCAAACCAGCCGGTGAAGGACTTTGAAAGCGGTATAGTTCATATCACATCCCAGAATCATGGTTTTGCTGTGGATGAAGGTTCTTTTGAAGAGGCAGAGGTGAATGTCACCCAGATAAATGCCAATGACAAGACGGTTGAGGGAATTGCCCACAAGAATCTGGACATATTCAGTGTACAGTACCATCCTGATGCACATCCTGGTCCACTAGATACTGAGAATATCTTTTTTGAAAAGGTTTTGAAACTTGCAGGAGGTAAGAAATAATGCCAAAACGTGACGACATAAAGAAAGTACTCCTGATAGGTTCCGGACCTATTATGATCGGACAGGCTGCAGAATTCGATTTCTCCGGCAGCCAGGCATGCAGGTCCCTCAGGGAAGAGGGGATAGAGGTTGTGCTTGTAAACTCAAACCCTGCAACCATAATGACTGACCCTGAGATGGCTGACGCTGTATATATAGAGCCAATAGATGCCAGGGCAATCGAGAAGATTATAGCAAAGGAAAGGCCTGACGGATTGATTGCAGGTATCGGCGGCCAGACCGGACTTAACATTACAAGTGAACTCGCTGAAAATGGTGTTTTCGAGAAGTATGATGTAAAGCTTCTGGGAACTTCTCTTGAAGCTATCAAGAACACCGAAGACCGTGAACTCTTCAAACAGGCAATGGAGAATATCGGAGAAAAAGTGCCACGCAGTAAAGCAGTATCATCACTCAAGGAAGCAGAAGCACTTATTGATGAACTCGGTCTCCCACTTATCATCCGCCCGGCATACACACTTGGTGGTTCCGGTGGAGGCATCGCTTACTCCAAAGAACAGCTTCTGGAGATCAGTGAAAGAGGTTTGAGGCGCAGTCGTATCAATCAGGTACTCATTGAGGAAAGTGTACTCGGATGGAAAGAATTCGAGTATGAGGTTATGCGTGATGCAAATGATACATGTATTGTTATCTGTAACATGGAAAACCTTGACCCGATGGGTGTTCACACAGGTGAATCCATTGTTGTGACACCATCCCAGACCCTTAACGATGAGGAGCATCAGGTATTGAGGAGTGCTGCTATCAAGATCATCCGTTCACTCGGAATCGAGGGTGGATGTAATATCCAGTTCGCAGCAAAAGATGGTGAGTATCGTATTGTGGAAGTAAATCCACGTGTTTCCCGCTCATCCGCACTTGCTTCAAAGGCAACAGGATACCCAATTGCAAGGGTAACAGCCAAGATAGCCATTGGAATGGCACTTGATGAGATTCTTAACGATATTACAAAGAAAACTCCTGCATCCTTTGAACCTACTATCGATTATATTGTGACCAAGATCCCAAGGTGGCCATTTGATAAATTCGTAACAGCCGATAACACACTTACAACTGCAATGAAGAGTACCGGTGAGGTTATGGCCATCGGACGTACAATTGAGGAATCCCTCTTAAAGGCAGTACGTTCCCTGGATATCAATATGGACTTTGGTTCTGACGAGTGGTCCCCAAGTGAAGTCAAGATGCTGCTTAAGACTCCTACGAGTGAGCGTCTGTTTGTTATTTACCATGCACTTTCCAATGGTTTTTCAATTGAGGAAGTATGCGAGTTGACAGGTATTGATGTCTTCTTCATGAGGAAGATGAAGAACATCATTGACATGGAGTCTAATATAAAGGAAGTATCTGACAACCTGTCAGGTGAGCTGCTGCGTAGTGCAAAACGCCTTGGACTGACCGATGCTCGTATTGCAGAACTTGCAGGCAAGACCCGTGAAGAGATCAATGACCTGAGACGTGAGAAAGGTGTTATTTCCACCTATAAGATGGTAGATACCTGTGCGGCAGAATTTGCTGCAGCGACTCCGTATTATTACTCATGCTACGAGCAGATGTGCGAAGCAGAACCATCTGACCGTAAGAAGATACTGATACTTGGTTCCGGCCCGATACGCATAGGACAGGGTATAGAGTTTGACTACTGTACCGTGCATGCGGTGGCAGCCATTCGTGAAGCGGGTATTGAGACACATATCATTAATAACAATCCTGAAACAGTCTCAACTGACTATGACACCTCGGACAAACTCTTCTTCGAACCTCTGACACTGGAAGATGTCATGAATGTTATTGAGAAGGAGAATCCCGACGGTGTGCTTGTGCAGTTCGGAGGACAGACTTCCGTGAACCTGGCACTTCCTCTTGAAAAGGAACTCAAGAGGCGTAGCGACTTAAAGACTGAGATTCTTGGAACATCTCCATCTGACATTGATGTTGCAGAGAACAGGGAGAAGTTCAATCTGATGATGAGCAAGCTGGAGATCAACCAGCCAGATGCAGGTTATGCAACTTCACAGGAGCAGGCAATTGAGATCGCCAACAGGATAGGTTATCCGGTGCTTGTAAGGCCATCCTATGTACTTGGTGGCCGTGCAATGGAGATTGTCTATGACCAGACCGACCTCGAGCGCTATATGCGTGAGGCAGTGAAGGTATCTCCGGAACATCCGATTCTTATTGATGACTTCCTTGAGGGAGCCGTGGAAATTGATGTGGATGCCGTATCCGATGGCAAGGATGTGCTCATCGGCGCTATTATGGAGCACATAGAGGAAGCCGGTGTACACTCAGGTGACTCTGCCTGTGTTATCCCGCCACAGTCACTTTCCGAGGAAGTCCTTGAGACAGTGCGTGATTATACTCGTAAGATTGCACTTGCGCTGAATGTGAAGGGACTTGTTAATATCCAGATGGCCAAAAGAGGCGATAAGATATATGTCCTTGAAGCCAATCCGCGTTCAAGCAGGACCATACCGTTTGTTTCCAAGGCTGTTGGCCTGCCCCTTGCTAAGATTGCTGCAAGGGTTATTATGGGAGAGAGTCTGGAAGACCTTGGCTATGCGTCTGCTAATGAACCTAAAGTCGAGCATGTGTCTGTCAAGGAAGTACTACTACCATTCGATAAATTGCCAGGAGCTGACCCTCTACTTGGTCCTGAGATGAAGAGTACCGGTGAGGTCATGGGTGTAGACCCGGATTATGGCAGGGCGTTTTTCAAGGCGCAGCTTAGTGCTGACAATCTGCTGCCACTTACAGGCAAGGTTTTCCTTTCAGTAAGGGCTGAAGACCAGGAGCAACTGGTTGATGTTGCCCGTAAGCTTGTGGATTCCGGAATCGAGTTGCTGGGTACTAAGGGTACGGCAGATTACCTTGCTGAGCGTGGTATTGAGATGGGAATCGTGAAAAAAGTCCATGATGGCAGTCCGAATGTTATTGACATGATGCGCCGTTATGAGGTTGACCTTGTCATAAATACTCCTCAGGACAAGAAAGCCCGTGAGGACAGCTCTAAGATACGCCGTGCTGCTGTAGATTTCAAGGTTCCGTATATTACCACAATCCAGGCGGCTATTGCTGCATCCAACGCGATTGCCTCTATGAAGAAGGGTGAAGGTGGAGTAAAGTCCATTAATGAATATCACAGGGAAATCGCATAGATCTCCTATCAGGATCAGATATTATGTCAAAGAAAGTTGTACTTGCTTATTCAGGCGGGCTTGACACTTCTGTGTGTATCCCGCTGCTCAAGGAAGAGTATGGCTGTGATGAGGTCATAACTGTCGCAGTTGATGTGGGCCAGCCAAGAGAGGACGTTGACCAGGCCGAGGAGAAGGCACAGAAGATCAGTGACAAGCACTTCACTCTTGATGTGCGTGAGGAGTTTGTCAACGATTATATCTTCCCCCTTATCAAGGCAAATGGTGACTATGAGGGCTACGTGATGGGAACATCCATCGCCCGCCCGTTAATCGCCAAGAAGGTTGTCGAGATCGCAGAACAGGAAGGTGCTGTTGCGCTTGCACACGGATGTACCGGCAAGGGTAACGACCAGCTTCGCTTCGAGGCAGTGTTCCGCCTCACCGATATGGAGGTCATTGCACCCATGAGGGATATGAACCTCACCCGTGAATGGGAGATCGAGTATGCGAAGAAGCACGGCATTCCAGTTGGTGTTACGACTGCAAAGCCTTGGAGTGTGGATGAAAACATCTGGAGCCGCAGTATTGAAGGTGGCAAACTTGAAGACCCTGGATTCATTCCTCCAGAGGAGATCTACCAGTGGACTGTTTCCCCGGAAGCTGCACCTGAAGGCCAGACTCTTGTGATTGGTTTTGAGAATGGTGTTCCTGTATCACTTGATGGTGAGAAAATGGACGGTGTGGAGCTTATCGAGAAGCTCAATGAGCTTGCAGGCTCACACGGCGTCGGCAGGACAGACATGATCGAGGACCGTGTGCTCGGACTCAAAGCTCGTGAAAACTACGAGCACCCTGCAGCTACAGTACTCCTGACAGCCCACAAAGACCTTGAGAAGCTGGTACTCACAAGAGCAGAGCTCAAGTTCAAGAAAAGTGTGGATGAGCAGTGGTCCGAACTTGCCTACTACGGCCTTGTGGACGAACCACTCTATACAGACCTCAATGCTTTTGTTGATAAGACCCAGGAGCGTGTCACAGGTACCGTTACCGTGAAACTTCACAAGGGCAGCGTTATCATACTCGCAAGGACATCCCCGTATGCATTGTACTCAGAAGATCTTGTTTCCTTTGACAGTGCAACTATCGACCAGAAAGACGCCGAAGGCTTTGCTAAGTATCATGGCTTCCAGGCGAGGATGTTTAAGAGGGTTGTTGAGAAGTAAATTTTAAATTGTATGCCGGTTGGCATACGATTTTTTTTCTGTTTTTGATTTAATATTAGTATCAACTTCTTTTCGGAAGATTTATATTGTTTCTTTCAAAAATCACTTCAACTGAAAGGTGAATTTTATGATAGCTGAGAGGATAAGTAATGAAATTGAAGAAGGTTTAACAATTCCGAAACCAAATGCAAAGCAACCGTTTAAAGTTAAGGGATGGGGTATTCGAAGAGGTGAAACAGCTTTAATTTACTACATTCCAAGTCATACTAATCCGAGTAAACCTTACGAAAAAGGTGTTACAATAACCGAATTTGAGCAGGCTTATCAGCAACTAATAAATGAAGGTCGATTTGAAAGGAAATGGTTCAACGAAAACATGATAGCTTGTTCAAAAGAAGGAGGCTGCAATTTTACGACTATTGGTGGTATTTTTGAATTATTGGGAATTGCCATTTATGGCTATGGGAAATACACAAAAAACTGAATGGTGTAAATTGGATCTAGTTGCATTTTATCTTATCTTATTATTTTAGCTATGGATTCTGGATTACTTTCGCATTGTCACCATAAACAATGATTATAAATATAATGATTACAAAAATAACCATTGTGCAATTCTACAACCGTGAGAAGGAACTTGCCTTAATGAAACTCCTCGACAAGAGTAAGCCATCTTTCCTCGTGATTACCGGCAAAAGAAGAGTCGGGAAGACCGAGCTAATAAAACAGTTCAGCAGGGACAGGAAAGCACTCTACCTCTTTGTTGACAGTAACAAGAGCATTGATATACTCATGGATGAGTTCGACAGGATGCTCAGGGAAGAGCTTGAACTGCCGGATTATGTTAATGTTAAGGAGCCTGAGAATTTCCTCAAGTTCATCACATCCTACGACAAGGATATTGTGATAGCCATCGACGAATTCCAGAGATTCCTTAAGATATATCCTTCCTTTATTACCCAACTCCAGCGATACTGGGATATGAAGGCAGATAATTGCAGGGTCTTTCTCATTGTATCAGGTTCTTCCATCGGTATGATAAGAAAGATATTCATCGAGGAGCAGGCGCCGCTCTTCAAGCGGGCGGACAACATACTGACCCTGCGACCTTTCACGGTTCGCGAGACCTTTGCAATGCTTGATGAAATAGGGATCACGGATATGCAGGAAAAACTGGACCTGTATTTCCTTTTTGGAGGAACGATCTACTATTACCGCCTTTTTGAAAAATATCAGTGTACCGGGTTCCTTGATGCACTCGAAAAGCTCGTGTTCAACGAATTTGCACCGCTCAAAGATGAGGTTAGGGATATCCTTATCGAAGAATTCGGCAAGGAACACTCTACCTATTATGAGATAATATCTGCTATATCTCAAGGTAAATGTTCCAAAAGCGAAATATCGGAGATGACACACGTATCTTCAAACTCTCTTTCACATTATTTCTATGACCTTGCGGACCTGCTCGGGATAGTTGAGTATAGGATACCCGTTACAGACAGCCCAAAAAAGAGTAAGAGAGGGAGATATTTCCTCAAGGATAATTTTTTCAGGTTCTATGGCCGTTTCATATATTCTGCATTGAGCCAGTACATGGGTGGTAAATATGACCCTATAATGGAAAATGTTCTACAGCAGTGGCAGAGCTACACCGGGAAATTATTTGAGGATATGATCCGAGAGCTGATAAGTAGCAGGCTAATTTCCGAATATCCTGAAATTGGAAGCTGGTGGAACAGGAAAGGAGATGAGATAGATATACTGGCAATAAACCGTGAAAAAAGTGAGGTTATGGCAATTGAGATAAAGAATAAGGAGCTTACCAGGGATGAAGCAAGACGCATCCTCAACTCTACTTCAGAGAAAATAGAACTGATTCCCGATGTATCTGGCATGAATTTCAATGTAGGGATCGTTGCAAGAAAGATAGAGGACAGGAAGTTGATTGAAGATGAAGGATTTCTTGTATGGGAACTGGAGGATCTCCTGTAAGGTCACATATTTTTTATTTTTAGAAATTGTGGTGATCAGTCTACTTTGGATAATATATCACTTATTGCAGAAATTAGTAGTATTTTGCTCATGCATCAACCCGGATCTTCTGTATGCCTACAAGATCAAGGTGATCTAGTTCTTTGTCGGATGTAACTTCAAGATAAAGCTCGATGGCTTCTTTGATACGCTGGTTAAGTCCATCCAGTGTTTCCGCCTAAGTATGGCATCCATTAAGCTCTGGTACAGAAGCCACATATATCCCATCCTCATCCTGTTCAATGACCACTGTGAATTCTCTCATGCCATCATTCCTTCTTTTCTAAATGATAGATATTATTACGAATGGAAATAATTACCCATTATTTGTTTGTGGGAAGTATTTGAAAGATCAGGAACATATAGCAATTGAGCCATAAAAAGTGATTTAGAATCTCTTTTTAAAATCTAATTCATAACTCGTAAAAGCTACAGATCATTCTCATCAAAATCCAAAAGCCTTTTCCATTCAAGAGAATGCTTGGCAAGCAAAGGATATAGATCATCCAATGTTTCGATAGATCTGCATTCAAGAATCACTTTATCAATAGCATTTGGTTCAGTGAAGGTATATTCATCTGCAATTACTACTCCCTCCCATAATGGACTTTCTTCTCCGTGATTATAACTAATAACCAGAATATTATTTTCTTTAAAAAAACGGAATAGTATTGTTATAGTACTAGCAGTTTCAGAATCATAGAATTCAAATCTTTCAGAATTATGGCTTGTAATATTCAACAAAGAATATGAATCATCTTTTGACCTTTGTGATCTGCCAAAAACAAATGTATTTAGTTTGTCCTGCAGCATTTTCCATTCATCATGCTCTATGAATACAAATGCTCCATCATCGTCTAATCCACTGTAGTCAGGTGTTGAGAATAGGGATAATAACCTTCCATCAAACCACCACTTGTAACCGTCCTTTAATTCCGAGTGAGCCCTTATTATTATGTCAATATCATTCAATGTTCGGAATTTCTTACAGATATCCGGGCCAAATACCTGTGTCCCACACCTCTGTGGAGAGTCTTCCAGCCCCTTTTCTTCCTGTGGATCGTTCCACAGGTAAGGATGATGATCTTCTTTTTTAATTTGATCAAGAGTTACTGGCTCTCCTATACCTCCATGGACACAAAATACATGAGAGGTCCTTAACAGCGATTTTATGTTTAAAACTGCAGCAATAGGCATCTTTTCAAATGTCCTGTTGACAAGAGAAAATAACTCATCGTTTTTATCCAGTTCATCATAAAGTCCATAGTTAGCATTTGTTCCTGCAGTTTCATGATTACCACGAAGCAGGATGACACCATCCGGATCCTCAAGTTTTAATTTGAAAAGTCGACAGAGCACCTCTATAGAATGATCACCTCTATCAACATAATCTCCAAGAAAGATATAATTGCTACAATCAAGTTCCTCTCCTTTCTCTAATATGAAATCCAATGCTTCAAGATTGCCATGAAGATCGCCTACAATAATGACTGAGGAATAATCCACGTGAACAACAGCTGCTTCAGATTCAAACAAAGATGATACTTTATTGTTAAGCTCACAAAATAATGTTTTTTCCACAAAATCCCACCTAAAAGTTAGATCTACATACAAACATATAATGATATTACATGGTTATACTTAAAATTATTGTTTAAGTAAATAATGTCAAATTAATAAAAACACATATATTGAATTAAATATAATGTTCAATCATGGAAAAAGCAAAGATGTTCACGCATCTGGTACCGGTTGGTTTCTCCCCTGACAAACTGATAGAAAGTATCAAACAGTTCCCAGTTCATAAGATCATTATCCTGACACACAAAGGTGACGAAGAACAGGAAATGGTACAATCCGCAGTAAAAAGCATCAAGAAAGCTTTCAAAGGTTTTGAAGTAGAGAACAGAATAATAGAAAGAGAGAACATTTTAGAATCATCTCTTGAGATGCTGGATATTATTGAAACTGAGGTAAAAGCAGGAAGCACAGTTAAGATAAATGTATCAGGCGGCCTGAGGAACATTGGCATATCAGCATATATTGTTTCACTTGTAAGCAATGTTCCGATCTATAGTGATATTCCTGAATACACAGATAAAGAGAAATATCATCTAAAAGGCATTATTGACATCCCACTTTTCCCTATCAAAGACCTTGCCAAAGAACAGATGAGCATACTTGAGAAGCTGGAAGATGGAGTTGAATCTGTTGATGATCTTATCTCCAGATTAAAGCCGGAACTTGAAAAAGGAACAACTGATTTTGGCAACGAAAGATCACGTCTCAGCCATCATATTAAGAAGTTAAGTAACGCAGGATTCATTGAAACCGAAAAGGTAAGTAAGAATCTTGTAATTAAAAAAAGTAAGTTGGCTGTGATCTATATGAAGGGCAGAGATATCAAGTTAATTACTTAACGGCTCGACGAGTTAACGTGATCAACTTCGCCATTAGAACTTTTAGAAAATATTCCTTCTCTAAAATCTATAAATTCCTTACACTTAAGCAAAAGTTCATTGTTTGAATACAAACCTTCAAACATTAGACGAATTGCAAAATCTAAAAATAGATCATGGTTTAGGAAATACCAAAAGACGATTAAATTCCTTCATGAACGTGATGGTCTAGACCAGAAGATATGTATAGAGCTCATATTCTCTTTTTTTCAACTTAACGTCAATCCCTCTTGCCCTCCTAGAATATTCCTGAGTCATCCTGAAATTTTTCCCTTTGTTAACACGCTTGTTGATCGGAAAACCCATTTTCCATCGCATAGCATAATAATCAACCCTTTTTGATAGACGAGAACTCAACTTATATTTAATCTGCGGTCTTCCCCTCTGGCCTTTCTTTCGTGGAATCTCCTTTTTTAGTACAAGATATCCTCGCCTTCTTCTCTTGGCTTCTTCATAATAGCGGGAATAACGATGAAGTATCTTATATACGGCACTTCTTGTTACCTTATGTTTTTTGTAGGGGTTTTGATTTACAAGCTCAGTAAGTTCATCGACGGTCAAGTATTTATTTCCATTATCCCTCATAGTTTGAAATAATAAGAATTTCGCAGCTCCTACAGTACCTCGATAGTAGCAATATCTGCATATGGGATGTTCTGGGTATTCTTTATCAAAACCGCATGATAGGCATTCATTTTCCATATTACAACGGCACCTGTTATTTTTTTTACTGCTTAGTGCATTGCAGCGATACTGCCCCTTGCTTGCAAGGGCAGTTGTAGTGAGAGTGAGAGCGCTACGCTTGAGTGGGGGTGAAGGCTCAAAGATTGATAATTTGAAGTTTATTCTATAAACGGTGGCCTTTTGTTCTAGTCCTGATGAATCCTTAAGCGACAAAGAACATCATATGTACTGCTGAACAGAGTGAGATATAAGTATAATAATTCAACCTATAAAAGTACTTTCAAATCCTAGTTAAATAACCTTTTTGATGCGCTGGTTTAGCTAATAGGTCACCAGAATCGTGGTTCATATCTATTATTTTTACCTTGACCCTAAACAGTCACATGTTATTAAATTATATTTTTTGGATGAAGAAAAACAAAACGAACGTTTTATAATACTGTTCTGTCATTTCTGCTTCCTCGATGCGTTTAATAGTCTTTAAGCTCAAAGGCATAGAGTCAACATCAGTAGTTGTAGAACAAGATCTTTTCGTTTTAGAACATGGAGGAGTATTTAGAACCATTTATATTCACTATATCACGCACGCTTAAATAATTCCTGCCAAAAACAGCTCTGTAGAAATCTCCAATATTCGAACTTCTCATCGGTTCGCATTTTAAGAAGGTAGCAAATTTACCTTTTCAACCTGTTAATTTAAACTATATTGTCGTAACAATTATTGTTTAAACAATAATATGCGACATATATCAGAATAGGTCTATGGCATCGCGAATGAATTATCAGGAATACGATACAACTATCCCGCCGAAGGCAGCACGGTCCATTACCACTGATGAAAAAAAGATACGCAAGAACTACCTCCACCCCCAATCACATCCATTGTTAGTGGACATAACTAACAACTCACATCAAAAAAAACCCAAAAATCTACCTTTCACTCCAAAGGCTCATAACTAAAACCAAACCCAAGGTCCTTCAGAGCCAGAAGTGCCATGAACATCACACAGAAGATGAAGAACACCGACACAAAACAGGCAAAATTATAATAGAAGAAGTCCACGCCTGAGAGCCTGACATTCATAACAGCAAATATGCTCAGTGGTTCATTATAGAACGGATACAGGTAAGTAAGGCCACCATCAGCGATGTCATCCAGAAGTAGGTGGGACAGGAAAGCCGCTTCTGCAAATATGCCAAGTGATGAAGCTTTTGATATGTTCCTGTATAATACGTACCCCAGCATAAATGCAAGCACAAAGGCAACCAAGCCAAAAAGAAGCGAATGGGTCGGAACCGAACCTATCATTGTATGACCCAGGTTGCCGTGAAGTATAAAGTTCCACACCGCAGGCACGTCAGGGAACACCGAACCCACACTGCCGACAACAAACAATAAACTCAGGTGTTTCACATCCTTAAAGCTCATCTCCTTGCGAAAACCACTGCCTGCAATTGCAAAGATCCCTACAAGGGAGACACAGAATATGAAGAATGCAAAGTGGAACGCTGGATATGGCATATACTAGTATACAAATCAAATATATATAAATATGATGTCCACACCTGCCATCTTACGATTATCGGGGTGTAGGGGTAGAGAAAGCCTACGACTTTAGTCGTAGGATGAATCGTACCCCGCTGGCTGTTGATCAACTCATCGTAACAACATTAAAATCGTATTCCATCTCCTAAAAAAAGCAAACGTTTAAAACAACATTAAAATAATAAGAAAACAATATAATGTTGTTGTTTTTTCGAGTGATATTATGGTCCGCAAAGAAGGTCAGAAGTGCAGGAATCTTAGGTTTCTCATCCATCCAAGTCCAGAACAGGAACTAAAACTGGAAGAAACCATGGAAACCTGCAGAAGATTATGGAACGACCTTTTATCAACGAGAGTTGAACTATATGATAGATATGGATTATATCCTGACTCTACGATGTTTGAGAAACAACTCAAGTTCTTCGAGTATGCCAACAACATACATTCTCAGGTAAGACTCAATGTATTCGAAAGACAACAACAAGCATATTTCAAGTTCTTAGACGATATCAAGAATGGTAGACTTAAAGGAAGAAAACCAAGAAGAGGTACTTTCGTTAAAAAAAAGGAAGTTCCTGCAGCAAATACTCCTTCTTCTCTTTCAAGTAAACATGGCTCTAAGTACGTCAAATATGATGGAATTCTTCCAAAAGGCCATCCTGGATTCAAAGGAAAAGAAGACTACCATAGTTTCACGTACAAGCAACATGGAAATGGTTGGAAACTAACAGAGAATAGTTTGTTCCTGTCAAAGATAACTGATAAGAACAATTTGATCAAGATCGATGTTAATAACAACCTCCTCACTGATCAGTTGAAAACGTGTACCATTAAAAAAGAAGGAAAGAAATGGTTTGCATTCATAACAATTGAAGTTCCTGAATATCCAGAACCAATAATACCTATCACTATGATAGGTATCGACCTTGGATTAAATGCTTTGATAGCAACATCAGATGGAGAACTTATTGAACCACCTAAGTTGCTCAGGAAAGCAGAGAACAGGTTAGCTATCGAACAAAAAAAACTTGCTAAAATGGAATATGGTTCCCAGAACTACCTTAAACAGAAACTAAGAGTGAACAGGATTCACCGAAAAGTTAAGGGAGCAAGGAACCATTTTTCACATTGTCTAAGCAAGTTGCTTGTATCAAAACACGACCTGGTAGTTTTTGAGGACCTGAAAATAAAGAACCTTGTTAAGAACTCAAGATTAGCCAAGTCTATTCACGATGCAAGTTGGGCTAGACTTGTTCAGCATACTACATACAAGGCTGCTGAGAAAGGAAAGACTGTTGAGAAAGTCAATCCTAAGAACACAACTCAGACCTGCTCAGTATGTGGAAAAAAGAGGAAACGAAAGGTACAGCAAGGAGATAAGGTGTTTGAATGTGACCATTGTAACTCTTCGTTAGATAGGGATATCAACGCTAGTATCAATATACTAAAGAAATCTAAAACATACAAAAATACCGTGGGGCTCACGGGAATTAACGGCTGTGGAATTGGGACCGCTACAACCAGTTGCTTAACTGGATTGCAAGTACCGACAACGAATCAGCAATTGCTTAACCTAATACAAGGTTAAGGCTCCTTAGGGGTTCAAAAGAACCAAACGACTTTAGTCGTTGGAGTAGTCAGGAAAAACAATAAATCACCCCATTCGCAATACTAAAAACAAATGTTCATCTTCGGCCACATCGGTATAACCCTTGGAATACTCACCCTTCTAAAACAGCATCCTGCACTCTCAAAGATGCCCACATCCCTGTATGTGGTCGCCTTTGGGGCCATGCTCCCTGACCTTATAGACAAACCCCTTGGAGAGGTCATCTTCGCAAGCTCAATCGGTAACGGAAGGATATACGGACACACGCTGCTCTTCTGCCTGCTGTTACTGCTGACCGTAATTCACCTCTACAAAAAAAGAGGAGACAAACGTCTGCTGGTAATTCCTGCTGCCAGCTTCATGCATATTATGGAAGACAGACTCTGGATGACACCACAGACACTGTTCTGGCCACTGCTGGGCTGGCAATTCCCTGACGGCCACTATTCAGCAGGCATACTGGACTATTTCCTGGGAATCTTTAGAAATGCATACACACCGGCACTAAATTATGTATTCCTGTCAGAGATCATAGGGATAATCATACTGTTTGTTGCAGGAATCATCCACCTTAAAAATGTTCATAAAAAAGTCATTTAGTTATTAACACTAAGAAGAGTTAAGAATACAATAGAAGGATTTATACAGGCAAGTTAATAATATATAAAATATATAACACATTGCATACATACTTCATGAACAATTGTGATTCAAAAGTATAAAATCAGGGTCAATAAATTGTAGTGGCACATTGCTCTGGTTATAATGCATATAACAGATCAAGCGGCAGGAAGAATGAAGAGGAAGATCGAAGAGAACATAAAACTCAAAAAACTTGTCATATACTCAGAGGAACTCTTCCAAAGCCCCGCTGATAAAATAAATTACCAAAAAATAACCGATGCTCTTCTGGATATATCTGAAGCCAAATATGCGGTTTTCAATCTGTTTGAAGAAAAAACAAATTCCTTTTTTACAAGAGCTGTTTCAGTCCCATTAACCGATGTAAAGAAAATATATTCAATGATGGGATTTAATCCTGAAGGCAAAGAATGGAAAAGGAACCCCAATCTTGCAAGAAAAATTAAAAATAGTAATATTACCCGTTTTTCTGCTTTTCATGAGCTAACTGGAGACCAGATCCCGGAAAAGACTGCAATACTTATGGAAAGGACCCTCAGTGCAGGAGAGACAATTGTAGCAAATATATTCAAAGACAATGTCAACCTGGGTTATTTTATATTAGTAATGGATTCCGGAAAGATCCTGACCAATGAAGACCTCATTGAAGTATACACCCGGCAGGTAGGTCTTTTACTGGACCGTAAAAAAGTAGAAGAAGAACTTCAATTTCAGTTCTGGTTCCAGAAGATGGTCTCTGAGATATCGGCTGGTTTTGTAAGTGTACCTGATGAAGAACTTGATCACGTAGTTGATGAGGCGCTAAAGAAATGTGCCATGCTGTTTGAGATCGATAGGGCTTATATATTTCTTTTTTCAGAAAACGGGACAAATATGAGCTTTGCCAATGAATGGTGTGCACAGGGAATCGAACCCCAGATAGACCGGATACAGGATTTCAACCTTAGCGAGTACCCATGGTTTAAAGAGAACATACGAAAGAAAGGACACATACACGTTCCTGATGTTGACAAACTTCCCTCTGAAGCAGATACTGAAAAGAACGTTTTCAAGACACATTTAATTCGATCTGTTCTGGACATACCCCTTACAAAAGACGGAAAAGTTATCGGCTTCATGGAATTTGATGCCGTCAAAAACAAGCATGTGTGGACCGAAGAACAAATCTCCCTTCTCAAAGTCGTAGCTGGAATAATAGTCAGCGCATTTGAAAAGAAATATGAAACAGAAGAATTACTCAAACGGGAGATGCAGCTCAATGACGCCCAGAGGATCGGACACATAGGAAGCTGGGAGTTTGACCTGAACCAGGGAACGGTTCATGCCTCTAAGGAAGCATGCAGAATATACGGAGTTGAAAACAGACAAACAACGATCCGGGAAGTGCAGAGCCTCGTACTTCCGCAGTACCGCCCAATGCTCGATAAAGCACTTTCCCGACTCATTAAAGAAAATCATCCCTATGACGTGGAGTTCAGTATCAAAAAACCAAAAGACGGTATTGTTCGCCATATCTACTCCGTTGCCGAGTATCATGCTGAAAGGAATGTAGTTACAGGAACTCTTCATGACATCACCGAGCGTAAGGAAGCAGAAGAGAAGCTTGCCGAAGAGGAAGTCTGGAAGCATGCACTGATAGAAAATTCCATGGATGGGATATTAGTGGTCGATACGACTGGTAAGGTTTACGAAGCTAACCAGCGCTACGCGGACATGCTGGGTTATTCACTGGAAGAGATCAGACAATTATCTATATGGGACTGGGATACACAATTTACACATGAACAACTACTGCATATGGTCAAAAATATGCATGAGACCGGAGATTACTTTGAGACATTGCACAAGCGCAAGGATGGAACCGTTGTAGATGTTGAGATCAGTACCAGCAGCGCAATCTGTGGTGGACAGGAACTTGTCTTTTGCATGTGCAGGGACATCTCCGACAGGAAACGTTCTGAAGAAGAACTGAAGAACAGGACACAAACACTTGACCTGGCACTGGAAGCAACCTGTGCCGGAATATGGAACCTTGACCTTACAACTGGCAATATACAATTAGAGGGGCTGGATAGCTGGAAAATGATCACCGGATATTCCACGAATGACTTCTCTCATTTCAACCTTGAAATGTGGTCCGAAATGATACATAGCGATGACATTGAGACTGCAACTCAAAAATTACAGGATACAATTACCGGTAAAGATCAACGTTATATAGCAGAGTACAGGATGCAACACAAAGAAGGTCACTGGACCTGGGTACGCGCTCATGGCAGGATTGCAAGGTACGATGATGCAGGCACTCCTCTCAACATGTACGGCACACATATCAGCATCAATGAAAGTAAGGTAGCTGAAGAAAAAGCGAAAGCTGCCAGCAGGGCAAAATCTGAGTTCCTTGCCAATATGAGCCATGAGATACGCACCCCACTAAATGGCATCATTGGCTTTTCCGACCTGCTGATGCACTCAGAACTCGAAGAGCAGCAATTGCAGCACATGCAAACGATACACGCATCTGCCAATTCACTGCTTGACCTCATCAACGATGTACTGGACATCTCAAAGATAGAAGCAGGTAAACTTGAACTGGATACAGAAACTAGCGACTTAGTAGAACTGTGTGAGCAGATCGCAGATATGCTAAAGTACAAGATCCATGAGAAAGGCCTTGAACTGTTGCTGAACATCTCTCCTCATCTACCACAATATGCCATAGCGGACCGTGTGAGATTAAGACAGGTATTGGTCAATCTTTTAGGAAATGCAACAAAGTTTACCGAAACCGGAGAGATCGAACTTAAAGTTGAAGCTACTGCCGGCCATCCCGGTGAAATGGATTTCACATTCTCTGTAAGGGATACGGGAATTGGCATTGCTGAAGATAAAAGAGCAAGGATATTCAATTCATTTGCACAGGCTGACGGATCAATTACCCGAAAATATGGAGGTACGGGACTTGGCCTTAGTATCTCTAATGAATTGCTGGAGAAGATGGATTCCAGACTCGAACTTGAAAGTAAAGAAGGTGAAGGAAGCAGATTCTATTTTACTGTAAGTCTTCCTGCAGAACAGAGCGAAACTATTACTATTGATAGTCTGGAAAACATCAAAAAAGTCCTCATTGTAGATGACAACAGCACTAACCGCTTGATCTTACAGAACATGCTTCAGACGAGGTAACTCAAAGTTGACATGGCAGCCAGCGGCATGAAAGCCATAGACATGCTTCACAAAGACCGGGATTACGATCTGATAATTGCCGATAAGAATATGCCTACAATGGATGGAGATGAAATGGTTCTCATCATACGTGAGGAGAACAGTATATCCCAAAAAAGTACCCCTGTGATCCTGTTACACGATTCTACAGACATTTCCCCAATACACAGACAATACGATCATAAGAACTGTGCCAGTATCATGAAACCGATCAGAATGACAGAGCTTTTCGAAATGATTACTTATATAGATTCTGCAAAAGGACCGCAAAATAATAGCATCATAATCAAAAAAACGGTTTCATCTAATTCTCCTGATGTCCACCAGTATAGTATACTCATTGCCGAGGACAATGAAACAAATATGCTTCTTGCATCAACTATCATCTCCAATCTTTTACCTAAAACAACGATAATACAGGCAAAGGACGGAAAGGAAGCAGTCCGTATGTTCACTGATAAAAAGCCTGATCTTATTGTCATGGATATACAGATGCCCGAAGTAAGCGGATATGATGCTACATTAATGATAAGGGACCTTGAGAAAGGAGACGGAGAACATACCCCTATTATTGCCCTGAATGCTGGCGTTCTCAAGGGCGAAAAAGAGCGATGCTTTGAGGCAGGAATGGATGATTATGTCACTAAACCAATAGTAACAGACAACATTCGTCATATTTTGAATAAATGGCTGCCTGGATTTGAAAGTTCAAAAACTATGTATAAATGTTCTGAAACAAGAAAAAACTCTCATTTCGACAGGGAACGACTCATGAACAATGTAGGTGGCAGCAAAGAATTATATGACCGTCTTATATCCATGGCAATAGCATCTTTTACTCGTGATTTTAAAGATATCATGGATTCTTTTTCAGAAAATGATATGGATACTATAAAGGGTATCGCACATCGCACAAAAGGTACAGCTCTCAATATTGGTTTCAACTATCTGGCAAACCTTTGTGTTGAACTCGAAAAAGCAGCGGATATGGATCATACAGGTACTACCGGATTATTGGAAAAGATGAGAATTGAAATCGATTATCTGAGAGATTACTTTGAACAAACAGAACGAAATATGTCTCTAAACCTTTGATACATATTTCCCTATGCATCCGTCAAAATAATAAAACATTCGCACAATCCCATCATCATGATGAGAATATAAAACCTGAATAAATTTATATAAACTAAAACTCTTAAATGATGTGAATATGGGTGGGAACATGCAAAACAGCACATACATTCACAAAACTGTAAACCTTTATGGTTCCAGTAGCATAGGTGATAGCTCGGTGGTCCTTGAGAATGTCATGCTGGGATATCCACAGCATAGCATCCTGATGGAGATAACAAAAGCCGGCATTGAAATAGATGAATATGACTTTCCAGGATCATTTATAGGGAACAATGCATTCATAAGAGCCGGAAGCACGATCTTCAGCAACGTCCGGACCGGGAATAATTTTAAGACAGGACATAATGCCATGATCCGGGAAAATACTGTAATAGGGGACAATGTACTCATTGGTACCAATGTTATCATTGACGGTAATGTAAGTATAGGAAACAATGTCAGTATCCAGGGAAATGTGTATATTCCCACACATGTGACCATAGAGGATAATGCATTCATCGGACCCTGTGCCGTGCTTGCCAATGACAGATACCCCATAAGAGGAGAGTACCACCCGGAAGGACCAATACTTAGAAAAGGAGCATCCATCGGGGCAAATGCTACCCTCATACCAGGAGTTGAGATTGGGGAGGGAGCAATGGTGGCTGCCGGGGCTCTGGTTACAAAAGATGTGCCTGCGTGGAAACTGGCAATCGGTTGTCCTGCAAAGATAGTTGATCTCCCGGATAAACTGGAATTTTTAAATAACATCTGATCACGAAAAATAGGATATAAAATTATACTTTTTAAATAATGGAGACCCGTATTATCATGATACCCATTGCAAAACCACAGCTCGATGATGCTGAGGTACAGGCAGTCAGCGATGTGCTACGCTCAGGAATAATAGCTGAAGGGAAGCGAGTAGCTGAGTTTGAGCAGGCTTTCGCTGAATACACAGGTATGGAACACGCCGTTGCCGTTAATTCCGGCACTGCAGCCCTTCATGCTGCTTTACTTGCCCATGGAATAGGCAAAGGTGACGAAGTTATCACCAGTTCTTTTAGTTTTATAGCCACTGCAAATTCTATACTTTTTACTGGTGCAAAGCCGGTATTTGCAGATATCGAAGCCGACACATTCAACCTTAATCCTCAGCTTATTGAGGAGAACATAACCCCTGCGACAAAGGCTATTATGCCTGTGCACCTCTACGGTCATCCTGCATATATGAAACTCATGAAAGAAATAGCAGAGGACCATCATCTGGTCCTGATAGAAGATGCCTGTCAGGCACACGGGGCTGCTTACAATGGCAAAAAAGTTGGTTCTTTTGGTACCGGAGCCTTCAGTTTTTATCCCACCAAAAACATGACTACCAGTGAGGGTGGCATAATCACCACAAACAAAAAGGATGTGGCAGACAGAGCACGTATGATACGCTCGCATGGTTCAAAACAACGGTATCTGCATGAGACACTTGGGTACAACCTGCGCATGACGGACATCTCAGCAGCCATCGGACTGGTACAACTCAAAAAGCTTCCAGAATACACATCCAGAAGGCAGCACAATGCAAAACTGCTTACTGAAAGCCTCGGAGATACAGAGGGAATAAAATGCCCCACAATACGCGATAAGTACAAACACGTATTTCATCAGTACACGATTCGCACTCATAGCAGGGATTCACTGGCGGAGCACCTAAAGAACAAAGGAATCGGGACAGGTATTTACTATCCCATCCCCATTCATAAGCAGCCATATTACAAGGAACTTGGATACAACGATAATCTGCTGGTGACAGAGAAAGCTTCCAGGGAAGTGCTCTCCTTGCCGGTACACCCGGGAGTTACGGATGAAGACATTGTTACTATAAGTGATGCCATAAAAGACTGGAGTGATCTGAAATGTTGAAAGTTGGAGTTATCGGCGCAGGATCAATGGGAAAAAACCACATACGCATCTATAGCGAAATGCCAGGTGTAGAGCTTGTGGGTATTTCGGATATTGATGCCGAGCTTGTAGAGGAACTTGCGAAGCAGCATAATACTCGACCTTTCACAGACTATAAAGAATTGCTTGCGGAAGGACTTGATGCTGTGAGCATTGTGGTTCCTACTAAAATGCATAAAGATGTAGCGATCGATGCTTTAAGGGCAGGGGCAAATGTACTTGTAGAAAAGCCAATTGCCGACAGTATTGAAAATGCAGAAACGATTCTCAATACGGCAAAGGAAGTTGACCGCTGTGTAATGGTTGGACATATCGAAAGGTTTAATCCTGCGATCATGAGACTTAAAGAAATAATAGATTCCGGCCTGCTCGGGAAAATCGTATCCATCTCTACAACAAGAGTCGGACCATATAATCCGAGAATAAGGGATGTAGGAGTAATCCTCGACATCGGCGTTCATGATATCGATGTCATATCTTTCCTCTACGGCAGGCATGTGAATCAGGTTTATGCAGTCGCCGGAGCCGACATCCATTCCATGGAAGATCACGCCACCATACACATGCGTTTTGACCATGAATTTTCAGGACTTGTAGAAGTCAACTGGCTTACACCACACAAAGTAAGGAAACTTACTGCTGTAGGCGTAAAAGGTGTTGCTTATCTTGATTATATAGACCAGACAGTCGAGCTTCATGACAATAGCTGGGTGAGAAAAGCCAAGATTGAACAAAAAGAGCCTCTCAGGAACGAACTTGAGCATTTTATTGATTGTATAGATAACAAGAGGCAACCGGAACCAGCCGGAGAGGATGGCATTCATGCACTTAATGTCAGCCTTGCTGCCATCGAGTCCTACAAAAATGAAAAATTAATAGAGATTAAAGAGTGATTATCATGAGCCAAAAACTTGAGGACATACTAAAAGAGAAAGGCCCTATAAAAAAGATAGGTGTCATAGGTATGGGCTATGTGGGAATTCCCGCTGCTGCACTTTTTGCCGATTCGGACAGATTTGACCATGTGTTGGGATTCCAGAGGAATTCTCCATCATCCGGTTATAAGATAGATATGCTGAACCGGGGAGAGAGTCCTCTTAAGGGAGAAGAACCGGGTCTTGAAGAACTCCTGCAAAAGGTTGTTGAAGCAGGTAAATTCGAATGCACACCTGATTTCTCAAGGATTGCGGAACTCGATGCTGTAACCCTTGCTATCCAGACGCCTTTTGCAGACTCAAAAGCACTTGAACCGGACTTTGGAGCGCTGAAGGAGGGCATCCGCAATGCAGGAAGGTATCTTCAGCCGAGTATGCTGGTGGTCCTTGAGTCGACTATCACACCTGGAACAACCGATGACATGGCTAGGAAGATACTGGAAGAAGAATCCGGTCTTGTGGCAGGAGAGGACTTCGCACTGGCCCATGCCCCTGAAAGGGTGATGGTTGGAAGACTACTGCGTAATATTCAGGAACACGACCGTATTGTTGGTGGTATCGACGAAGCTAGTACCGACAGAGCTGTCGAGTTGTACTCTCCTGTTCTGACAAAAGGAAATGTCATTCCCATGACAGCAACTGCAGCAGAGGTAACAAAGACTGCTGAAAACACATTCCGTGATCTGCAAATAGCAGCTGTGAACCAGCTTGCACTCTACTGCGAGTCTATGGGAATAAACGTATATGACGTAAGGACAGGTATTGACAGCCTCAAAGGTGAAGGCATAACAAGAGCAATGCTCTGGCCCGGAGCAGGGGTTGGTGGTCACTGCCTTACCAAGGATACATACCATCTTGAGCGTGGAGTAAAGTTAGGAAATGAAAACCTGGATTACCCTGAAAATGCGGAATCTATCTACGTACTTGCAAGGAGAGTAAATGACTTCATGCCAGTACACATGTATAACCTGACACAAGCTGCCCTTCAGAGAATTAATAAGGATATCAAAGACTCAAAAATAGCCATGCTGGGCTGGGCTTTTATCAATGATTCTGATGACGCACGCAATCCCCCTTCGGAGCCATACAGGGATATGATTGTTGATGCTGGTGCGGAGATTCTTATCCATGATCCACATGTACTCCAATATCCCGATGTAGATATATTGAAGGGTATGGAAGAAGTAATTTCAGGCTCTGACGCAGTTGTTATTTTTACTGGCCACAAAGAATACTTTAATCTGAAACCTGATGTCATAAAGAAAATGACCGGCATGAAAACTACTGTGATCATTGACGGAAGAAACGTAATAGAACCGGATAAGTTTATTGAAGCTGGTTTCATCTACAAGGGAATTGGACGTGGTGACAAGAATGGTCACGAGATCATAAAATAAACATTTGAAGCAAAACCAGGTTTATTCTTGGTCATCCTTTCTCTTTTTTCGTTGCAGATTTACAATTATCACTATAACGAAAATCATCTGTGCAATTGTCACCCCGATCCCGTCAGCCAACAGATCATGCAAACTGGATGTACGGCCTGGTACAAATGATTGGTGAAATTCGTCTGAAATTCCATAGATTACACCAAGCAGCACCGCAAAGATGGCTGCATATTTACTCAATATGGTGTTGTCAGAGTTTTTGAACGTAAGATGCAGTAGTATACCAAGTCCAAAGTACAGGAACATGTGGGCTACTTTATCCATGTTACTATACGCGTATTCTGCAATATCAACAATAAAATCAAGACCCAGACTTTTGAAAAGAGTTGCCAGCTCATACATGATAGGTATCTTGAACATTGAGGAAGGAACACTCAGATTGGATTGGGATGACAGATAGAATATGAATCCTGCGTATAGTATTGTAAGGGCGATCAAAATGTTTTTCTTGTTCCTCTTGTAATCGAAATGCTGTATACGGGAGAAAACATCAAGTAAGAACTGCAAAAAATAGAGAGCATAAAATGCCAGATACGCGACATATTTGTTTTTGCTGAAGTTTTTCATATTTCAATTAATATAATGCTAATCAAAGTTAAAATAGCTATCCGGCCTTTCAGCCTACTATCTCCTCGAGACCTTTGTAGAGGTCAATTTCAGGTTTAAACCCTATATTCCTTGCCTTTGAAATGTCAGCGTAACTGTCCTTTATGTCACCCGGCATTGAGTCTCTGAACTCTATATCCATTTCCTTGCCAAAGATATCAAGGACGATCTGTGCAAGCTCGTCTATGCGTGTGACCCTGCCGGTGCCTACATTGTAGACCTCACCATTGTCTCCCCGACCACCGGCCAGCAGCATTATCATGTTCACTACATCGTGTGCGGAAACAAAATCTCTTGTGTTGGAACCATCCCCGAAGATAACAGGAGATAGATTTTCCCTTACACGACCTATGAATTTAGATATGACACCTGAATAAGGATTTGAAGGGTCCTGTCTGGGGCTGTATATGTTAAAAGGTCTTATACAAACCGTTGGCATTCCGTAGGCTTTGTGATACATACTGCAATACTTCTCACCACATAATTTGCTGGCACCATATGGTGACATGGGATTCTGAGGATGTTTCTCATCAACAGGAAGATACTCAGGATTGCCATAAACAGCAGCTGAACTGATGTAAATGAACCTCTCTGGATTTCCAGAACGGGCACCTTCAAGAAGATTGAGAGTTCCGAAGACATTATTGTCAGCATCGAATAACGGATCATCCATAGACTTTGCCACGCTTATCTGGGCTGCCGTATGAATAATAATATCATGCTTACCAGCTAATTCTTTTGCTGTAGGGGATCTGACATCTTCTTTTATGAAATGTACATGATCTGGTAATTCAGGGTCTTTGCCAGAGGAAAGGTTATCGAGGACTGTGACCTTATAATTATTTTGCATGAAGTCGACAAGATAACTGCCAACCTGGCCAATGCCGCCAGTAATAAGTACTTTTTTCATGAGTCTATGACTGTAAAATAAGTATATTAAACTACCCTGTACTTAATAATCAATATGATACTATCTAAAAAAGATATGTGTCCAAGTTCAGTAATAAATATCAGAACCTGGAGAACATTTTTAACCTAAAACTAAACCCCCGGAAGCATTCACAAAGGTCGCACGCTCCATACAATGAAGAGTGCAGAACATTACCTCACGGACAACGTTCTCATAAACATATATAGGACTACCGCACATTGCGCATTCTTTCTCTACTAATTTCATTTGTACCACCTTAAAATGCCCGATGTATAGTGTCCACACCAAAGCATTAACTATTGTATATAGTGACAATAACCCAATTGTCATTTTTATTTAGATGAATAATACTATATAAATTTATGTTCGATGCAATTAGTGATGCTCATTATGATGATTAGAAAATAAGAAATCCTCAAGAGGAAAAAGCTTATTATAATAGATAAGGAACATATCGCAAACAGCAGATAAGATATCAAAAAGGAAAATGCTTAGTGTTTGCGGTAAATTCATATATAATGTCAAAGCATTAAATGAATATATTTTTAACAATTATTTTATAGATAACAGAGGATTTAATTATGCTGGATTTGGAAGCACCATCAACGTTAGTGGCCTTAGTTCTTGCAAGCACCTTTTTGGCACCATTTATAGTGACTTTTATTTCAATGCCGTATTTCATAAAAAAACTGACAGAAAAAGGAGTCATTGCCAGAGACTACTACAAAAGAGAGGTGACCATGATCCCGGAGAGGGGAGGCATTGCCATTCTTCTGGTTGCAATGGTGTGCTTTTCATTGAACACGCTGTTCTTCAAATTTTCCACAACAAACTATGTTGTCCTCATAGTAATAGCCATGTTCGGGCTGTTTGGTATACTTGATGATATGATAGACATCGGAAGGGTTACAAAACTCCTTCTTATGTACTACTGTTCCTATCCTTTGATACAATATGCAACCCATACTGCATTCACACTACCCAGTGTAGGTGACATTGAACTAGGTATCCTTTATCTGCAGTTCATAGTACCTACTTACGTTCTGGTAGCATCTAATCTAGTGAACATGCATTCCGGCTTCAATGGCCTTTCCTCAGGACTTTCAGTGATAGTCCTTATAGCTCTCATTATAAAATCAGTTCTCATAGGAGATGTTGACAACATCTTTGCAGTGGTGAGCATAACCGGAGCGACCTTTGGTTACTACATGTACGATAAGTATCCTTCGAATATATTCTGGGGTAATATTGGTTCGCTTACCATAGGGGCTGCAATAGGAACTATGATCGTTATACAGGGGTTCATAATCAGTGGTTTTATTATGCTGATTCCGCACACCGTTAATTTCCTGATGTACGTCTACTGGAGAGTTATGAAATTCCCGGAAGCAAAATTTGGGAAGGAAAGGGAAGATGGTACTCTGGAAGTACCTAATGCGCTTACACTTAAATGGATACTGCCCTACTATCACAGGGTCACAGAGAGACAGGCTACATGGGCAATGTACGCTTTAACAGGGCTCTTCTGTGTGCTTGGGATATTGTTACCTGGAAGGATGTGAGATTCTTTTCCTTTACTTTTTTGAAGTATGGGTGAGTAAATGTAGAATGGTGAACCACATACATGTGTGTGCTATTAGATCTGTTCATTACTTACCTTTTTAGAACTACGGATTAAGGAGAAACAAAAGCCTTTGGGTTTATGTAACTAATTGCTTAGCGTATAATTTCTATTAATATTTATGCAATGTGCCGCCTGCGGCGGGTGGATGCATCAGTTCTAGTTCATGAACCGTTTAGCTTTCATCGTCTGAAACAAGGAAAAGAAGTGGTAGATATCTGATTTTGGGAATTAATCCCGAATGAAAAACAAAAAAAGAGCTTAGCCCCTCGAAAAGGGGCCATGTTGTTTCCTGATTATACTGTTTCACCAAAGTGACCTGCTACTATTGACAGATCCTGGATGTTCACAGTACTATCCTGGTTCACGTCCCAGCGAGGCAGATCACTGGTGTAGCTTTGACCGTAGTTCTGGCCTATGAGAGTGATGTCAAGTACGTTTACGATACCATCCTCATTGACATCCCATCTTGGCTGCAGATCGGTGATAGTCACAGTGCTTGAAGAGCTTACTTCATCGATACCATCACTTACTATTACCTCTATGGTGTGGGTTCCTGCAGACTCGTAGTCTAGGTTCCATGCATAGCTTGAAGCTGTGCTGACCTGTGAACCATCGATCTTTATTATATAACCAAGGCTCTGCCCGTCCTCATCGCTTGCAACCACGTTCACATTGATTGTGGAACCTTCCTCAAAGACAGAATTATCTGCAGGTTCAAAGAGAGTCATAACAGGCAAATGGTTCAGCGGAGTTACTATGATGCTTACGCTTACTGTGTCCGTGAGATAACCATCTGTAACCTCGAAAGCTGCTTCATAGCTTCCTGCATCCCCTTCTGATGGGGTCCAGCTGAATGTGGCTGTTCCTGTATCAAAGAATGCACCTGTAGGAAGTGAAGTGGCTGTATATGTAAGGTCATCTCCGTCAGCATCTATTGCACTTACTATGAAACTGAGGCTCTGTGCCTCATCCACGGACTTTGCAGAAATAGATGTGAACTCTGGAGCCGTATCAACCAGAACTGTAGCAGAAGAAACTGTGTATGCTGCAGGGTTTGAACTGGCATCACTCAATATAACATTAGCTAATTCAAGTTCAAGGATACCAGAGTCACTACCTGCAACCATATCCACTGTGGCCATGACCCCTGCTTGTGAAATTGTACCTGTACCTACTATTGCAGAGTACACATGGCTTAGAATACCAAATGTATTGTCAATACTACCATACTCAAAGGTTGTAGCAAATATGTCTGGCAAGAACAGACCACCCTCATTCACTGAAGAGATACTTGCAAGCTGGCTGTAGTGAAGATCGAACTGTGACCCTGTGAGAGATTGTGCCGGATCTATGTACACGTCAAGGCTGAATGATTCACCAGGTGCTACTGTTGTAGTGGATGGGGATATGCTGATGGATGAATATACCGATTCCACAGGTTCGGAAACTACTGCGGTCCACGTCCTTGAGATAGTTCCTGCAGCAGCAATACCGTCAAACTTAACTGTGTGTGTACCTGCGGTTTCCCAGTTTTCTACATGGTTTGTTGTGCCGCTTTCCACAAGGCTGCCATCAAGATACCAGAGAGCACTGGTGAATTCCTGACCGGAGTCTACGGTGAATGTTGTTGATTCACCTGTGTTTGCTGTGAGTGAGGTTGCAGATGGGGTGAATGAAAGGCCTGTGCCGGATGAGACCGGTGATTCTTCAGAAATATCAGTCGGAGTTACCAAAAATATAGTTGATGAATCTACATTCAATTTCAGAGTATTAGAAGATAAGTCGAATTGATCAGAACCACTTATTTTTAGAACTTCAAATTCCTGCCCACTATCACCTTCAAAAGTGATTGAGCCTTTGTATTTCAGAATAATTCTTTTTGCACCCACCATATCATTTACAGTTACACTTGAGGATTCACCCGAGACAACAATACTTCTTGAACTGGGATTCTTTACAACAATACCTTCACCATAAAGTACTAAAGTAGCACTATTTCCTTCATAAGTAGTATTATAGATTTTTCTATCATTTGTACCTAAATCTAAACCATTTGCAATATTATACATCGTATTATTTTTCACAGTACTATCCACTAGATATAACGATACACCTTTACCACAATCATATATCAAATTATTAGAAATGTTGCTTGTATAAAGATTAATATGATTTGTTGCTATTGGGAACGAATTTGCACTCGGATTATCCTTATCAACATCATGAATTATGTTGTTTATAATCGTGAGATTGTAGATAGTTTTGGTGTTTATCAAATTGTCCCTATCTTTAATATTAATAACATTGTGACCTGTGACATTATAAAATTCATTGTTTGAAATCGTAACATCATGAATTGGACGTCCATAGGAATAACTACTTGAAATATCCATTAGATTATGTCCACCAGATTGATTGTAAAAAACATTATTATCAATGAGGAGATTAGATGATCCACTAGATATATGAATAGTATTTTCTTGATAAGAACCATGCACCACACAATTATGTAGAGTATTATTAGAACCTATAACTTGAATCTGCCTTTTTGCACCAGTTATTTCAAACCCACTAACATTAATGAACTGTTGTCCATTGAAATTAATCATCCCTATTATAGATTGCGTCCCTACAACCTTTGGCCTACCGTTGAAAGCAACTAAAGTTATAGGTTCTGATTGAGTCCCACTATTTCTGAAATCTACATCATTAACTGGATAATAAGTACCATCCATGACATAGGTAGTGTCACCGGCAATCATATAGGCTGCCGCTTTATTAAGTGTCTCCCATGGATTTTCGAAACTGCCCTCGTTGTCATCACTGCCCCAATCTGCAACATAATATTCAGAAGCATAACAGGTACTCGATGTTAGTATGAATAAAGTGAAAGCTAATAATAATAATACTTTTAAGTTTCTTAAAAGCCGAGTTTTGCTATCAAAGTTAAGAGAGAACTTATTTGCAAAATTTCCGTTTTTCTCAAGCTGATTCATTTTAATTCCTCAATCTGTTTTACTCATTGTACAAGCAAATAAGTACTATGTTCATAAACAAATGAAAATGTGTTCATAATTAAATTCCAGACACCCAACATACACATCAAACTTATTACGCCATTTTGTTAATTTTATATGAATGAAAAACAATATAATATCCTAACGAATAATAATAATATTAAAATTGTAGTTTGCACTCTCATATACATAATGATATATATACTTTCTATTAAGAATATTTTTATTACTTTTGCAATCCAAAAAAAAGAATCTATTCAAAAAATAGAAAGTTTAAAGAGGACAAAAGAACATAGGGAAAAAACATGAAAGGTATGATCTTAGCGGGCGGTAGTGGGACACGGCTTTATCCAGTTACTTTACCAACATGCAAACAGCTTTTGCCAATATACGATAAACCGATGATATATTACCCCTTGTCCGTACTTATGCTGGCAGGCATAAGAGAGATACTAATTATTTCTACACCAAATGACCTCCCATTATTTGAAAAACTTTTTGGAAATGGTTCTAAATGGGGAATGAACTTATCGTATAAAGCCCAACCAACCCCAGACGGATTAGCCCAAGCCTTCATTCTAGGGGAAGAATTCATAGGGAAAGACAGTGTTTGTCTAATCCTTGGTGACAACATATTTTACGGTCCAAGATTTTCTCCCTTATTAAAAAAATCAGCAAATATAGATGAAGGAGCGGTCGTTTTTGGATACCAGGTCAAAGATCCTGAAAGGTTTGGAGTGGTAGCATTTGACAAAGATAAAAATGTTATTAGTATAGAAGAGAAACCAAAAAGTCCAAAATCCCATTATGCTGTGACTGGTTTGTACTTTTATGATAATGATGTGATTGAAATTGCTAAAAACGTTAAGCCATCGGATAGAGGTGAGCTTGAAATTACATCTGTAAACCAAGAATACCTAAAAAGAAAAAAACTGAAAGTTGAGCTTCTAGGACGTGGATTCGCCTGGCTTGACACCGGCACACATGATAGTCTTATTGCAGCCAGTCATTTTGTGCAAACTATTGAACAAAGGCAAGGATATAAGATAGCTTGTTTGGAAGAAATTGCCTATAATAATGGATGGATAAACGCTGAACAGGTTCGCATGATTGCAGATTTACTTAAAAAAACAGATTATGGTGCATATCTGGAAGGAGTGCTGAATGAAAGCTAATATTTTACTCACAGGCGGTGCAGGGTTCATAGGTAGTAACTTCATACCATATTTTTTGGAAAAATACCCAGAATACAACCTTATAAATCTTGATTTATTGACATATGCTGGTAATCTGGAAAAATTGAAAGATATCGAAAATAACACGAGATATAAATTCATAAAAGGGGATGTCTGTAATCGTGAATTGGTTGAGTTCATATTCAAAGAATATGAAATTAATGGTGTAATCCATTTCGCTGCTGAATCTCACGTAGATAATTCTATTAAGCAACCAGATATTTTTATTAAAACAAACATTAACGGAACACATACTCTTGCTGATGTAGCTTACAATACCTGGATGAAAAAACCATTTGTATATAAACAAAAATACACCAACTCTGAATCATCTGACGTTCAATCAATTAAAATTCCACGTTTTCACCATATATCAACAGATGAGGTATATGGTACATTAGGTTCAACAGGCTTTTTTACTGAAAAAAGCCCATATGCCCCAAACTCACCATACAGTGCAAGCAAAGCAGGCAGTGATATGATAGTTAGAAGCTACCATCATACTTATGGATTGAATACTGTAATTACAAATTGTTCAAACAACTATGGACCAAAACAGCATGATGAAAAATTAATCCCTAATATAATTCGTAATGCTATAAAGGGTAGTCCAATTCCAATATATGGCGATGGTAAGAATGTTCGCGATTGGCTCTATGTACTTGATCACTGTAAGGCAATTGATCTTGTTTATCATAATGGAAAAGCTGGTGATACATATAATATAGGTGGAAGAAATGAAAAAGATAATAATTATGTTGCCACGCAAATATGCCAGATATTAGATAAACTTGAACCAAAGCAAAAAGGAAGTTACAAGAACCAGATCATATACGTCGAAGACAGAGCAGGACATGACAGAAGATATGCTATCGATGCAAGTAAAATAGAAAATGATCTTGGATGGAAAGCAGAAGAGAATTTTGAAAGCGGTATATTGAAAACCATAAAATGGTACCTGAACGAATACGAAGGCACAAATAATGATAAATGTAACCAGACCCTACCTGCCTGACAGAGGTAACCTGAACAGATATATTAATAGAATCTATGAAACAGCCCGGTTAACTAATAATGGCCCTTTGGTGCAGGAACTAACAAAGAGATTAGAAAATTATCTAGGTGTTGAAAACCTCCTTTTAGTAGCTAATGGAACATTAGCTTTGCAAATCGCATATAAGGTTCTCGGAGTAAGTGGTCAGGCAATAACAACTCCTTTCAGCTTTGTAGCTACTACCAGCTCCCTAGTATGGGAAGGAATTGAACCCGTTTTTATAGATATTGATCCTGAAACATTCTGTATTGACCCTTCTAAGATAGAAGAGTCCATAGCATCGCAAACTACAGCAATAGTACCCACGCATGTATTTGGGAATGCCTGCGAAATAGATAAAATTGAAACTATCGCACGCCAACACAACTTAAAAGTAATATATGATGGTGCACATGCTTTTGGAGTAAAATATAAAGGAAAAAGTATTTTATCTTTTGGTGATGCAACAACAATAAGCTTTCATGCTACCAAACTTTTTCATACAATTGAAGGCGGAGCAATTATCTTTAAGAATAAAAAAGATTATGAAAGAGCCAAGTTAATGATTAAATTTGGCATTGACGAATCAGATTCAATAGTTGAATTGGGTATAAACGCTAAAATGAATGAATTCCAAGCAGCGATGGGATTGTGTGTTCTTGATGAAATCGACCTAATCATAGAAGAACGTTCTAAAATATGGAATCAATATAAAAATGCATTTACTGGGCATTTGCAGCTGCAACATCTTAATAGCAATGCTAGCAATAATTATAGCTATTTTCCAGTAATATTTACCACTGAGCATATGCTTTCAATGGTTAAGGATGCAATGAATAAAAATCAAATATACCCAAAAAGGTATTTTTACCCATCTTTGGATAAAATTGATTATTTACAGTTGCAGCAGAACAAAAAAATATCACAAGATATTGCTAGTAGAATTCTGTGTTTGCCCATTTATCCATACTTGAAAGATAAAGAGCAGGAAAAAATAATTGAAATTATATGGAGATTCTTATGAAATTAGCCATTATGCAGCCATATTTATTTCCATATCTAGGCTATTGGCAACTAATTAATGCTGTTGATTGCTTTGTTATTTACGATGATGTAGCATATATAAAGCAAGGATACATAAACAGAAATATTATATTAGTAGGCAGTGAACAAAAACGTATTACCTTAGAAGTAATAGGAGCAAGTTCAAATAAATTAATAAACCAAATTAATGTTGGAAATAATGCTCAAAAATTAATGAAAACCATAAGATATGCTTATTCAAAAGCACCTTATTTTGAAGAAGTTTTCCCACTATTAATGCATATCCTAAAAAATAATGAAAAAAACTTAGCTGTGTTTTTAGCTTATTCATTAAAAGAAATTTCGAGTTATTTAGGCATTGATACTCAATTCGTTTATTCAAGTAATATTGAAAAAAATAATAATCTAAAATCACAAGATAAAGTTATTGATATATGCAAAAAAACTGGAGCAAAATGTTATATAAATTCAATAGGTGGTCAAAAACTCTATCAAGAGAGTTTATTTGAAGAAAATGGCATAATTCTTAAATTTATACGTTCAAAACAAATTGAATACTCTCAATTCAATAATGTATTCATTCCAAATTTATCAATAATTGATGTTATGATGTTTAATTCCCCTGATGTAATAAGGCGCTACTTAAGCTGTTACAATCTAATAAAGGGAACAAATCAGTTAATTAAAAAGTAATATTTTTAATTCTTCGCCGATAGGGTAAATGAGGAGGTTGGATATATCATTATAGATTGTATGACTAAAATTGAAAGAACTAAGAACGTGAATATATTATGCTAATTATTAACTATATTATTCAGGTAGTGATTCTATAAAGTATAAATTTCTTAGTAGTAATTCTTATTCTAAAGAAATTGGTGGCTATTTTAGCTTAGAGCAACTTGTAAGTAACGAATACTATAAAGATTTAATAGCCTTAAATACAGCTCGAAATGCATTATTGTATATCCTCAAGGCAAAGAAAATTAAAAAAATCTATATCCCCTACTATTTATGCGATTCAATCGGCTTTATGTTAAGCAATAACGGATACGAATATGAGTATTATAATATTAATCTTGATTTAACTCCTATTTTTAATAAAGAGTTAGACGAGGATGAATACCTTTACATTGTTAATTATTTTGGACAACTGGAAAATGAAAAAATTATCCATTTAAAGAAAAAATATAGAAACATCATTTTGGATAATGTTATGGCTTTTTTCCAGAGACCTTTAAAAAATATAGATACAATATATTCGTGTAGAAAATTTTTTGGAGTTCCAGATGGAGCATATGTATCCACTGATACACTACTTAACGAAGAATTAGATTTTGCTAGCTCTAAAGACCGGATGAAACACTTGCTCGGCCGTTTTGAAGGAAATGCTTTTGAATATTACAATGATTTCCAAAAAACAGAGTTATCTTATAAAGTTGAGCCTCTAAAGAATATGTCCAAAATCAGCAAAAACATCATTGGAGCAATTGACTTTAATAAAGTTATACAAATAAGGAATGATAATTACAAATATCTTGAACATAGTCTAAACCATATTAACAGATTGAGGTGTGTAGCTCCAAATGGGGCTTTTGCATATCCACTTTATATTGATAATGGGATTGAACTTCGCAAAGAATTAGCAGAAATGCAAATATATATACCTACATTGTGGCCAAATGTACTACAAAACACTCCACAAAATAGTGTTGAGTACCAATATGCTGCGAATATACTACCTTTACCTTGTGATCAAAGGTATTGTAAGGAAGATATTGATTATATGTACAATGCACTTATATCTTTAATAAAATAAAATCTTAATAGAGAGATGAATATGTCTGATCTAAAAGGAAAAAAACTATTGTTGATGGGTGGAGTAAGAGATTCAATTAATGTTATAAAGAGAGCACAAGAACTTGGTGTTTATGTTATTGTGACAGATTATTTAATCGATTCTCCTGCAAAAAAAATAGCTGATGAAAGCTATCTTGTTAGCACAACCGATGTAGATGCAGTGGTAGATTTAGCTAATGAATTAAAAGTTGATGGTGTGTTCACTGCATATCTGGATTCTATGTTATCTTATTGTCAGAAAGTATGCGAAAAGCTCAATGTTCCATTCTATGCAACTGCAGAACAAATTGATATTATGACTCATAAAGATAAATTCAAAAATATCTGTGCTCAAAATGGGTTGAAGGTAGTTAAAGAGTATGAAATGAATAATGGAGATATTGGTGATATTCAATATCCTGTTATTGTTAAACCTGTTGATTCTGGAGGTTCAAAGGGTATATTTATCTGCTATAATGAAAAAGAACTTCTACAAAATTATCATGAATCCTTATCTTTTTCAAAAAGTCAGAATGTGCTTATTGAAGAGTACATGACAACTGAAGAAGTTGTTATGTATTATATTATACAAGACGGTCATATCGGTTTGTGTGCAATGTGTGACAGATACACTAATAAAAATCAAAGAGGAGTCGCACAAATTCCAACAGCATATATTTTTCCTTCTAAATATTCATCCACATTTATAAATGGGGACCACCAAAAAGTGGTAAATCTGATTAAATCGATGAACATAACCAACGGTGTACTGTTTCTGCAAGCATTCATGCATAATGGAAGAGCACATATTTATGAACCTGGTTTCAGATTTGCTGGTGCTCAAGGTCATAAAATTATAAAGGAAATGACAGAAATTGATGCTGTTGAATTGATGATAAGATATGCTCTTACCGGAGAAATGAAAGGACAGAAAATAAAAGATTTAGAGAAACCAGTGTTTGATATGTGGGCCTGCAAACTGACTCCAATTGCTCGAAATGGAAAAATATCAAATATCGAGGGGTTTGATAAGATAGCAAACATTCCGGAAGTGTTTGACATAACTCATGTACATCTTGAAGGAGACACTATTAATAACATAGGAACACTCGATCAACTAATTAGTAGAATATTTATTAAAGCTAAAACTAAAAACGATTTAGCAAGAGTCATTGAATTAATAAATTCAACTATTAAAGTTGAAGATGAAAACAATGAAAATATGCTTCTTGAACCTTTTAATCCATATTCATTTTAATCAAAAACATTCTATAAATAATTCTACATTTGGCATCAGTAATAAAAGATTCCATAAAAATAGATAAAATTATACATTTCTTCATGAAGCTGTGAGATTCCTCTCGTACAAGATAATTCAACAGTACGTTTTAAACTAAGATAACTATACATGTCACTCTCAAATAAAACTACAATCGGAGTCATCTGGAACTTTGCTGAACAGATGAGTAAAAGAGGAATTGGAGTAGTAATAACTCTTCTTCTTGCTCGGTTTTTGACACCCGATGATTATGGTTTGGTTGGAATGATGGCTGTGTTCATTGCCATAGCTAATCAATTAATGGAGTCGGGGTTTGATCAATCACTTATTCGAAAGTTGGATATCACACAAGAAGATTTTAATACAGCCTTTTATGCAAATATCTTACTGGGTATATTGGCTTATATATTTTTGTTCTCATCAGCCCCATTTGTAGCTGCATTCTATGAAGAAGCAAGGCTTATTCCTCTCATTCGTGTAGTAGGAATAACAATAATTATAAATTCGTTCCAAATCGTTCAAATATCTGCCCTCAGTCGTGATTTTAAGTTTAAATTGAAACTTAAGGCAACTTTACCTGCAACAATCATATCAGGAATAATTGCCATTACTATGGCAGCAATGGGTTTTGGTGTATGGGCATTGATTACCCAGATGATAGTTTACTCACTCTTAGTGACATTTTTTTTGTGGTCATTGAAGCTCTGGAAGCCAACAAGAAAAGTCAGTAGAAACTCATTTAAAGAAATGTTTGGTTTTGGATCAAAGTTGTTTGCATCTGGCTTAATTGATATTATATTTCAGAATTTGTACATAATTGTAATTGCAAAATTATTTTTAGCTTCAACTGCAGGATACTACTACTTTGCCAAAAAGATAAGAGAATTAGTTCTTAATCAGATTGTTAGATCCATACAAACCGTTACATATCCTGCTTTGTCAACATTACAAAAAGATGAGCTTAAATTGAAAATGGGATATAAGAAAATAATTAAAAGCACTGTTTATCTTTTATTTCCATTAATGACTTTTATGGCAGCTTTAGCAGAACCTCTTTTCAGAATATTATTGAATGAACAATGGTTGCCTGCAGTACCTTATTTACAGCTCCTTTGTATTGGAGGAGTAATGTATCCATTGCATTCAATAAACTTAAATATTCTTAAAGTGAAAGGGCGATCTGATCTTTTTCTTTACATAGAACTCGTTAAAAAAGCAATTGTTATAATAATTCTATTACCAAGTATAAAATATGGAGTAATAGGAATTCTCATAGGCCAAGTAATATCTTCATATTTAGTCTATATCCCGAATAGTTACTATTCAGGCAAATTAATCAACTATTCAATCAATGAACAAATTTTTGATTTTCTCCCAGAATTGGTACTGTCTTTTACTATTAGCATTTGTATTTATTTTGCTGTATCCCTATCAATCCTACCAGCATGTGCTGAACTAATACTGCTATCGACTCTGGCAATTATTACATACCTATCAGCCAGTTGTATTCTTAAATTTGAGTCATTTAAAATAATCAAACAAGTATTTAAACAAAATTTAAAATTATCAAATAGAAAATAGGATACAATTTAAATGATATAATAAATATAGTATAGAATCATACATATTATAACACGAACCATATGGAATTTGATTAGAACATGGTTACTAAAGCATACAATGATATTAGCATTCTTCATCTTGTACCAGATGAAAAATTCATAGATTCTGCATACTATTTTTTTGAATTGGTAGCTCCATCTTGTAACACATTTTTTTTACCATCAAGGACGAAAAAATTAGATTATATCAAAAAAACACCGGTTACTTTTATCGATCCTTTTTCATTTAAAAATCCCTATTTCATGAAAAAACTAGAAAAATACAATTTTATCGTTCTTCATTCCCTTAACAAATACAACCAAGAACTAGTAGCACATGCAAATCCTAAATTAAAATTTCTATGGATTGGAATGGGTTATGATTATTATGACCTTATATGTGATAGCGAAGATAGCTTATATCAAGAGAAGACAAAATTAATTATAAGCAAGATGGATAATACAAAAGATGATATCTTTCTCAAGTTTAAACACTGGGTCAAAAATAAACTTTATATGAATATGGGTAAAAAACAGGTCATTAGCAAAATTGCTTTTTTTTCACCTGTTCTAAAAAATGAGTATTTTATGGTTGCCCAGAATTTTAACTCCAAGTTTCCAATTTTTATTGAGTGGAACTATGGAAGTACATCTAAACTAATTGAAGGTAAAATTGAAAACATAAATCTAAACAGTAACAATATACTAGTGGGAAATAGTGCTACACCCACAAATAACCATATAGAAATCTTTGATTTTCTTAATAATCAAGATTTGAAAGGGAAAAAAATAATATGCCCATTAAGTTATGGTGATCGCTTTTATGCGACTATCTTAAAAAACAAAGGCAAATGTTACTTTGGGATAAAATTTTATAGTGTTGAAGAATTTATGCCATATGAAGAATACATGCATTTAATAAGCTCATGCTCAAATGTAATAATGAATCATCATAGACAACAGGCATTAGGTAACATTACAGCTATGATGTATATGGGTGCTAAAATATATTTAAACAAAATGAATCCAATATATATGCACTATAAAGAAAAAGGAGCAGTATTATTCACTATCGATGAATTATATAATAATCCTTCGCTGTTGGACTTATCTTTATCGAAAAAGGATATTGAAAATAATAAGCGAGTTATAAAGTCAATGTATCGTGAAGAACATGGAATTGAGAAAACCGGAAAGTTGATAACTAGTATAATGTCATCTTCACAAAAAAACACTAATGATTATTAATATTTTACATTTACAAAACAGATTTATCGGTCGTGAATTGGAGGATAATAAAGAGAAAATATCCGATTGAAATATTCTTTTCATCACACCAATTCTTGGAAAAGACTTATCAAAGGATTTAATAATGAATTTATCTTTAGATTACATTATCCTACAATTTCTTAACCAGTCTATTTCATAAATTTATTTATAAATTTACTTCTTCGTACAATTTCATTATAGTCTTAGCATTCACTTTCCAGGTATATTTATCTTCAAGCGCCATGCGTGCATTATATCCCAGCTTGAATCTCAAAGCAGAATCATCTGCCAATTTAAGGATATATTCTGCTAATTGAGCGGAATCGCCAGGTTCAATTAATAAACCATTTTCACCATGCTGAATGATTTCTGCTATCTGTCCCATATTTGAACTAATAATTGACTTTCCCATTGCCATATATTCAAATAATTTGATTGGAGAATTATAGAAACCAACATTTGCAAATTCATTCTTCAATATATATGGTGCCAAAAGTATGTCAGATGCAGCAAGGTAAAATTTAATATCTGCATGCTTGATCCTTCCTGAGAAAACAACATTTTTTGGTGCCACTTCAACTAAATCAATAACATTAGAATAATCACCTATTATCAAAAATTTAATGTTAGGATCTATAGCTTCAATCGAAGCTGCAGCTTTCAACAAAATATCAATCCCCTGCCATTCTTGTTCAAGAGAGCCCGAAAAACAAACAACTGTTTTATTCTTGAGACCATATTTATCTAGTATGTGATTTCCATCAATATTTGGATTGAAAATGTTCTCATCCGATCCATTCGGAACCACAACTACCTTTTCTTCATTTATTCCATAAGAAGAAACAATATAATTCTTTAAAACCGTTGAAACTACAATTACCCTGTCTGCTAATTTGAAAATGAACTTTTCCGAAAGCCCTTCTAATTTCCGTGAGATCGCTGAATGGTGGATACCCCTCTCATAACATATAGGAGCATTTACTTCCACAAAATATGGAATTTTGCAGATAGCTGCAACTGCTAATCCTCCTAAATTAAAATATGTTCTCCAGCTAACTTCTCTTTCATGAATGACATCAGGCTTTTCTTCTCTGATTATCGAGAAAAAATCTCTAAAGAACTTTAAGCTATAATATAAATGGGAAAATAAACCAAATCCTGGAACAGCACCTACATAATAGATTTTCTTTTGATTGCTAATATATGAAGTAGAGGATACATCTTTTTTGACAATAAAAACATCATTCCCATAGAAAGATATATTTCGAACAACATTATTGATGTGAATTGCATCACCTCTTGGCAGATCAAGAGACAATTGATAATTAATTAAATATGCTATTTTCATATAATCAAATCCAACTTATAATTTTACAATTACAAGAGCTTCATTCCCTTGAATATTAATTGCAGTTATGTTTATAGTTAAAAGCTGTAACTCTTCATCATATAAAAAGGAATTAATTATAACATTTTTATTTGATGAGATAACTTCTTTTGGACTTCGCGGAATTTTGATAGTAACATCTTGAGTCCCATATGTCTCCAAACAAAAGGAACATTCTTCTTTACCAAAAGTAAAGGAAAGAACGTTATAAGTGCCATTATTCAAAACAGCTATAGAAGGATAATCATTCGAAAACTTTAAATTTAATTTATGAATTCCCCGATTTAATGGGGGTAATATAATGTGAGCGTATCCCCTTTCTTCGTAATAACCAACTATCAAATTGTCATCGATTTGTGCATCAGAAATATGCATCCCTTTATCCAGACATATTTTCAGAAGCAAATTACCCACGAAACCATCATCATAATACATTTGTGGAACTGAAGAGGTATCTATTATGATGTAATTATTGTGTATGTCTAACTTAGCGTACTTACAATATATCCATTGAGAATTCAGTTGTTTTGTATTTTTTGGAATATATCGACTGCTTGATCCCTTGACAATATCAAACCATTGAATCCATTCCTCTGCAACTTGTCTATTAGATAAAGAATCTTCTGAATAGAAATTTCCAAAATGTGTCATAATTGAAGTAGTATTTACAAATTCTTCTGCAACTTTACCTACTGCATCATGAGGTATATTGCCCGAATCACGATGTAAAAGCAAAACCCTATCTAAAAGACCTTCTTTTGGAAGTAGGTTTGCAATTTTAAAAAAATCAGTTGTGGCGTATTTAATACCATATTCTGCCATCATGAAGCCAGTAGATTCATCACTTTTTGGGTTGAAATAATAAGCATTATGTGGTGGAATCATACTAATTGGAAAAGAAATATTGTACCCAGACGAAATTTCATAAAAGCACTTAAGATGTTCCTTCACAGCTTTTTTATTCCATGGTTTTAATCCACCTGCATCATACCATTCACCATAGTGTGCAAATGCATCTTTGTTTGGACCTCCCAGACCATCTGGAACCAATTCAGAATCCCAGTACATACGATGGTCAACACCATGCAAACCATATTCAATAAAAGCACTGTTGTTTTTAACTACATCCATTATTTGATCTTGAAAAGTAAATTCTGTACCGTTATCCCAATTATCTCCATCAATAGTTGTTGATGGATATTTAGCACAGCTATTATTTTTATCAAATTGAGCAATCATAAATGCACACATTAAACGAGTACCTACACTTTTCCCTATGAAAATAAGATTAAGATAATCATCTAAGATATGATCAGAATTGTCCATCCTCCAGCTTTTTTTTCTGCCTACATCATCAATTGTGATAGTCATTGGAAAAGGTATTATAATGTTCTTACCGTTGAAACCTGTTTTAAGAGAATGTGGAGACTTTCTTTTAAGGTTGAAACGAAGCACATATCTACAAATGTTACGTCTTAATTTTTTTACATAGATATTTAAGTAATTCATACTCCACCATTGAACAATAATAAATAATGTCACCATTAATTCATTTATATTTTAGCATCTTTACTAAAAAGCAATAACAAATGTTACTTTTAATAGGAAGCCTACCTTAAAGGTACCAAATTGAAATTTCTCCACTACTATATATATTATCAGCGTTATTTTCTGAGTAAGCAATAAGATCGGAAGCTCTAGGGCTATGAGACCAAACAATTTGTCCATAAGCACGGTCATTCTCAGCTACATAACTTATGTTATAATCAATAGGATTTTTCTGCATTCTGTTCAGATCTGCCCATAAATAATTACCAGGATCAGGACCTTCATACCCATTAAGCCAAAAATTATCAGAAGTTAACGGGAAACGCTTGAACTCTGAAACATTTGAGCCTATAAACCCGTAGATATGATCAATAACTGAAGACATAACTAAAAAATGTACGTGTTCTGAAACTGTAAATAACCTCATTCCTAACAAATCATCGTTTGAAATTGCTGATCCATTACAATAATTTTTCATCCATGTTCCAGTGATATACGTGTTCTCATCCATTTGCCTTCTAGAAAAACTATATTCGTGCAAGAACTGGAAATATCCTACAAAAATGGTACTGCTTATTAAGAAAAAAGCAAGCAATATGGCCGAATACTTTTTTTTAGGAATTGTCTTATAAGCATTATTTAGCCCAAGTATTGCAAAAGGAATAGCAATAACAGGAGCAAACATTTTCATATAAGTCAATTGAAAGATAAAGAAAGTAAGTAACACAAGCGATAGTAATAAAAATTTTTCAGTGAACTTTTTATTTGGTTTAAAAATCAAAGAAACTATACCACCAAATACAAAAATAATTGGGACACCGATATATCGAATATAATGAACATCAAAAAACATATATCGGGATTGTTCAACAAACTTTCCTGTGACAAAAGGAATCGAAAACATTAATATGAAACCAAATAAATAAATAACTGCATGAAACCTCTCGTCAATAAATACTGCACCTTTGTATTTACTGTACAAATTAAGAATTCTTAGTAAAGCATAACCTAAAAGAGGAGGTAGAAGGAAATAAAATAAATGATGTGTTACAAAAAGAAATAGACAAATAACTAATGTTAGAAAGATATATTTCTTGCTTATAAGAGATTTTACTAACATATAAAAAAAGAGTGGGCCAAATACTATTAATAGACCTCTAGTAGGTATTGTCCAAGTCGAATAACCAACTACAGACGGAGCAAAAGAAAAGGCAAACGCACATAATATTTTGTATAAATCGTCATCTGGATCAATAGCAAAGCCGATGAGGTAACCTGAAAAGATTCCAAGTAAGCCAACAGACATCCCATATAGTAAAATAACACTATTCATGCTCATATCTGTCATCTGATGAACACCAGATAACAGATATTGAAGAGTACTTGTATAGGAATACGGGTATAATCCAGGGACTGACAATGGATGAAGCCACCATTTAGCAGATCCAAATTCGGAAAGAGAATTTGTCATCAAATGGATGAAAAATGAATCAATACCTATTTCCAATGAAATTGCCTGAAGCCGAATAACTATGTTCAAAACTACAATCAAAAATAATAATAGAATTTTTTGCGACTTTGACATTATCATGCTTTTAACCTTCTTATCCTTCTAGCATAAGCTAACTTCCACTTGTTCCAAAAATACTTCTTTATTTCCTCATCCTTTATTTTTTCTTTAAACAAAATAAAACTCTTCAGGTAGCCTAATAAGAAAGCAAAACCAATATAATATGGATAAATAAAAGTACATATGACACTCTTACTAAAAACATGAATTGGATGGAAATTTAAATAATAACTGCTTTCTCCGTACTTTACATATCCATTCCAGTACCCTTCAGCATTGAAAACATCTCGTTTTTCAGTTGCTATATTATCTTCAAACCTTTTTGTACTCCATCCTTTAATCCTTGCTTTTGCTTTCAATACACTATCAAACGATTTGGAAATAGGTATGCCATTACAATCTTCAAAGCATGATTTTCTAATCAACATGTGTCCACCAGAAGGTTCATCGTTTGGTAGATGGTCAATGTAGACAAAACTATCCCCTCTTTTAAGTTGAAGTCCACCACTTGCAATACCTAAAGAAGAATCTTTTTCAAATTCATACAATAAATTTTCAAAAAATGTTTTTGGTAATGTCAGATCAGCATCTAAATTTCCAATGAAGTGATAAGTAACATTTTTGCTTTCACAATCAGAAATGGCATAATCAATACCATCTTGTACAACTTGAGCCAAATGTTGACCTAAGTCTCTTTTATAAGCATCATCTAGAAAAACATAGTGAATCCACTCATGATCAGCAGATGCTTTCTGGATGATTATTCTACTGTCGTCAGTACTTCCATCATCAACAATAACCCACATAAGTGGCGTTATTGTTTGTGATAATACTGAATCTATAAGCTGTATCAAATTATCTGCTTCATTTTTACATGCGGTATTTAAGATGTATTTTTCTAACATAGTTAACATAATAATAAATGATTTAACCTATTTAATGCATCGCTTTCAATCTATAGTATAATTTAATTCTTCATAATTTATGCATATAATCAACCATATACAACTCAAAGTTTTCCATAATCATTTAGGTATTAGTTCGTAATAAATCAACTAATTCGCTATATTGTTTAGCAACATATTCCCAATTAAACTCTTTATTAATTGATTCGTATGCTTTCAGTTTATAATTATTTGCCATATCTTTATTTTCATATAAGCTGATAATCCCATTTGCAATCATATTAGCATTATCATCGACAAGAGAACCATTTTCACCATCAGTTACTATTTCAGGAATGCCACCTACTTTCAATGAAACTACAGGAGTACCTACAGACATTGCCTCAAGAATAGTAAGAGGGCAGGCTTCTTGAAACGAAATATGAGCGTAAATATCGCTTAAAACAAAACATGGATAAACATTTTTTAACATGCCCGTCATAATAACATTGTCTTGTAATCCAAATAATTGAATTTGCTTTTCAACATTGTCTCTAAAGGGACCATCGCCTACAACAATCAATTTAGCATCACAATACTTGTTGCACACTATTCTAAAGGCTTCAATTAAAAGAATCAAACCTTCTACTTTAAATTTGTGTACAAAAAGACCTACCCAAGAAACAACGGGATAACTACTGTTTTGTAAATGCTTAGATTTAAACGCTTCTATCTCCTGAGAAGTGATATGTGGAATTGATGTACCGTTGCGAATAACTTTAGTAGGCTTCTTAAATTTGCCTAAAAGATTGTATTTGTCTAATGTATCTTTTGAAACAAATGTAATAGCATTGGATTGATTCAAAGCAGATGTAAATAACCAATTCTTTATCTTTGATGACAAAGACAATCTTTTGGAAATTAAAGGATCAGTATGGAATGTATGAATCAAAACTACCGAAGGATGCAGAAATTTATACACAAGGCAAGGCAAATATGTATACCACCAAGAATGAGAATGTAATATTTGTGGTTTCAATCTTTTAATTTTCCAAAAAGCATCCATTAAAAAAATGATTTTATTCCTACTGCCATATATATGTATACTACTCGAATCTGATTCACCCTCAAGTGAAATAACTTCAACTTCGGAACCATCAAATGATTCCAGTTGTCGAGTTAAATTTACGACACAACTGGTCACACCGCCAAGAACAGGTAGCCAATAGGGAGTGACAATAACCCACAAGTCATTTTTATTAAGAGACATAAACCATTTATTTCCATATTTTATTAAATGTGGTGACTTTTGTTAAAATCCCATCATCCTTAAAATTTCAAAACATTCTGCATACTTTGTCTGTATTTCATATCCCCTATGTTCTGCCCTTGCACGGATAGCATTCAAGAACGAATCCTCCCCATACTTAGCTACCTGACTTTGATGCTTTTTTAGCGATTGAATTTTTTTATCAAATGTAGAAGTTACATCAATATAATATTGATTTCTGAAACCTAAATAAGATCTACCGGATGGATACTCAGGCTCATACATATAAATATTTTTTACATACCTTGCAGCAGATATTACAGATTGAGTTGTACGAACATGATCTTGGTGAGTATCGTGATACCAATGAGTATATACTACATCTATTGAATAATCATCAATTACTTTATTGATGGCTTCAACAGATTCACCAGAATAAGGTACATTCTTTGTTTCAAATCCAAGATTTAACAAGTCAGCACCTAATATTTCAGCTGCATCCTTGGCTTCTTGTTCAGCTTCAAAAGAAGACCTCAATTCTGCTCCATCATAAGAAGTATATGAGGATTCAGCCATTATTAAAATAACCACCTTATCTCCTGCTTCTATGTGTTTTGCTACAGCTCCACCGCACCCTATTTCGACATCATCTGCATGAGCTCCAACTGCCAATACATTTCTTTTTTTGTTCATTTATTGATTCTCCTTAAGGAATTATACCTACATTGAAAAGCGCATCTATTGAAGACATATTAGATTCAAAGCCTTCAAAACGCTGAGGATAAATAGGATGATTGAAATTCTGGAAAACAACTTCGATATTTCCAAATATAGATGTGTCAAGGTAATTATAACCTCCTATTCCAGAAATATAGCAATCCCCACCTAAAGCACTCACAAGTTCAATTATTTTTTCAGAAGATGATGATTTGAATCCAAATTTACTTGCAAATACCAATTCGACATCAATATCAAATGCCTCAATTAAAAATTTAATTAACGACATATTAAAATCAATTAGTTTTTCATGTTTAGTATTATAGATTGAAAATAATTCATCTTCATATTCTGAGAAAAATGGACAATGTGAATAATTTGCATATATTTCTCTGTAATGAATTTCACTCCAACTGGCCGAATTATTCTGTTTATCATTATTTATGTCAATGTCAAAAATATATCCTGTTTTTTTTTTCACAGGAATACTTAACCATTTCCAGCCATCAAATGTTCTGATTTTATTCCTATGTTGAAAATCACGACGATTAAATTGAACATCATCATGAATAACAAAAATGTCTGAATTAGCCATTTTATCAAAGAAACCAAGGTATGGTAAATAATTAGGTTGATGAATAGATACAGTAGTCATGTGGGCTCCTAAATCGATTTATCTTATTTATGTGAACAATCATTAAAACTTTCCCTAAAAACATCTTGAATTAATTGAACCATAAATTTATTGACATCAATAGTATCATCTACCATATACTTCATTTTATTTTTCCATTCCACTGAATTTTGATAATCAGACAAAATCGAAATTGCCTTTTCTAATGCAAATTTCTGAGATTCAGAACCTCCAGAAAAATTATATAGCAAACCATATTGAGATTCCAATATGTCAGTGTAACCTCTCCTTGAAGTAGATACAAATATAGAGGGAACACCAAGCATTGCACATTCAGCTCCCATAGTAGCACTTTCACCCAAAAATAAAGTAGAATAAAACATCAAGTGATGCATTTTTTCATATGGAAGATTAAAGCAATAAGTCTCTAGTTCAGTGGGTAATTTGTCTTCAGACGAAATGATTACTTTACCATAATTGATTAATGAATTAATCAGATCAATCTTATTAGAAAAACCAGAATCATTTATATCATGACTCGCATTCCATGAAACAAACCTTACAAGAATAATGCATTCATTTTCTTTAATGTTGAGCTCCTGTAACACAGAAGAATCTGGTTCAAAGTAAGAGGTATGAAGATAGCATTGCTCGAAAAAACCTTTGAATTTAACATGTTTTTCGCCCAGATTGTCTTGATAAGAGGAAGGTGTTACAATCATTTTAGCAAATGGAAAAGTTATTTTATGAACAGCAGTTGCTATCTCAGTATCTTCAAAGATAATAAAAGGTTTTTTGAAGAGCCAGCTAACATAAGCGATATGTGGAATTGCACGACCCACAAAAATATCAGGTTTAAACCTTTTTGCAGACTTGAAAGTTAGATATACCCACCAAGGAATATATAAAAGTTTTCTGAGCAGTCCTTTTTGATTTTTTCCAATAACAATATAAGGAATATTGAATTTTGAAAGCAAGTAAAGAGTTATATCTTTGTCAACCGCAACTACCAAAACATCATTGCCTTCTGCAATTAAAGATTGCACTAGGTTTTTGAATATTAACACATGCTTTGGATGAGATACACCAATCATCAACCTCATATTCTAGATCCCTACTTAAATTTAGCTAATCATGAAAGAGTTATTCATTCTAACTGATTTTCATGCATAAATAACTTGTTCATCTCATTTTCTTGCAATTGAGCAATTTTTGTCCAATCATTTTTAGCTACATAAGCCATTCCTTTCTTTGCAAGATTGGCGTAATTTAGTGGATTGGAAAGAATATCAATAACAATCATAGCCATTGATTCAGCATCATAAATCGGTACTTTTTGAATGAAATCACCATAAAATTCATTATATGTATCCAGATTATATGCAACAATTGGTAATCCACATGCAAGAGCTTCATATATGACAATTGGCTGTGCTTCGTAGTAACTAGGGTAAAGAAAAACCCTTGACTTTTTCATTAATCTATATTTGATCTCCCCTTCAACCTGTCCCTTAAGAACAATGTGATTCCCCAAATTATTTTTATCAATTTCCAATTTAAGCTTATTAAAGTCAGGACCATTGCCTAAAATACACAACCTAGCTGTAGGATATTTCTTAATTACAGAAGACCAGATCTTGACTAAATCAAAAATACCCTTATTTGAAACGATTCTTCCGAGAAATACAGCATCATATTCTTTACTGGTGCTTTCTATAGAAAGAATGGAACTATAAGGAATGGCATTGTACATCAAACATATTTTATTTTCAGGTATTCCTTTAGAAATCATATATTGCTTAGTATCATTGTTAAATACATACATCAAATCAAAATATTTTTTTGCCAACGATACACAAAGGGTCCAATTCAAATATGAAACTTTTCGTCGCATATAACTCATTTTATCAAGATATTTTTTTCTTAAATATGGAGGCGTGGTATGAAAATACACAACCAGTTTAGAATTTTTGCGTTTAAAAAAAATTGCAGGAATCATATTTTGAGGTAAATAGTTTGGTGCAATAACTATATCGTATTTTCTTTTTAATTTGAGAGATAGTATTGAAGAAACAATAGTCCTTGAAACGTAGGCAATAAAAAAAAAACGAAAATTATCAAATGGTACAAAATAAGTCACTATTTTTTTCCTAGAAGAACTATTATGTGAAAGATGGTCTTTTGCTACGCCATAACCCGCATTTGAGATTAGATAATCTACGTTATGGGAATTTATCCAGCAATCAACTACCTCCACAATATGACGACTTCCTCCCCCAATTACTCCTAGAAGTGAATTAAATATAACTAAAACATTCATTTCATTTTTTGATTTCATTTTTCTCAATCCACTTGTACTTTTAGAACCTATTTAATAAACCTCTGCAAGAGAAAAACAAAGATGGTAAAACATCTTCAGTTGACAAGACATCATAATACAAATCATGTTCTTTGAATTTAATAAAATCCTTTATGAGCTCAGTACGACTCTTTGATTTCCTAAAGTAACCTGGAAAAGACCGGAGATCATTGAAAAGAGATCTTGTTTTGACACCCTCTTTGTACTTAAAAACAGGCTGAACATCCCCTTCAACTGCCATATCATATAGCAAATTAGGAAAATCTACTCCACTTGAAACCGCTTGATTTATTGACCCCCAAAAACGAGGGTTTACTTCAATCAAATAAGGCTTATTAGTTCTAGAATCCAATTTAAACTCAACCATTGCAAGTCCATGCCACCCCATGTGTTCTAGTAATTCACGAGATATTTTTTCCATTTTAGAATGTCTTACACTTGTCCTTAGAGTACTTGGACCACCAGTAACAGGATATTCTCTTAGTCTTTTGTGAACGAAGAAAGCTCTCAAATCTCCCTGATTGTACAAGCTTGATACACCATAACCATCACCAGGTATATATTCCTGCACTAAAGGATATTGATTAGGAGTCAGATTGAATTTTTCGATTGTTTCTTTGAAGTTAAAAACGAATTCTTCAGGCGTATGAGCATAGCTTATTCCAACGCTACTAGTAGTGTTTCTTAGCTTAATAACAAGTGGATATTCTGCAGATGAAGCGACATTTTTGAGTTCATCCATAGAGCTAATTTCGTATGAAATTGGAACAGGAAGACCCAAATCACCGGCGATCTTTGATAATTGTACCTTATCGTGTAACTGAAGCATTTGATCATAATCACTGAAGGGTACTTTGATATAAGGTGTAAATTTGTACTTAAACTTTGAAATTAATAAAGTATCAACACTATTAACAGGCATCAAGACATCTATTTTACCACTATTAACTACCTTCACAAGTTGTTTAATGTACTCTGCTGGAAAGTTTTTAGGAGAAGGAACCATCAAATAGTTATTAGAATATTTTGAATAAAAAGTAGGACAAAAGCGATTATAGCCTAGTGTAGTTACATCAATATCTCTTTTGCCCAAACTTCTAGTTACAACTAAGCATTTAGAACTAGCTGCATTTGTTACTATTGCACTCATGGTATTCACTACATTTATCTAATTAAATATTTAGCAGATGATTTAATTAACGAATTAAATCCTCCTTTTTTGTACTTACCAAGAACCTTACTATACGTTTTTGGTACAAAAGATGACTCAGAGCCATCGATAATCAATTGGTTTTTTGTTATTTTACTTTTAATATCATCTTCCTCTAAAATGAACATATCCTTTGGTAACAATGTCTTTACTTGACCAACCTCATAAGGAATATGAGCATCGCTTCCTGCAACAACAGGATAATTAAACATTCTTGCCAAGTTGATTGATTTTGAGTTTAACTCTTTGGAATTTCTTGCATTGACACTTTCTATTATATCAACATTATTAATAAGATCTTCTGGATTCGCAAGTTTATTTCTGTATGGATGGGGAAGTAAAATAACCCCATCCTGATCCCTTATGGAATCACACACTTCATGAAAATTAAATGTTCCAATCTCTTCTGATAAAAATAATCCTATCACTTCACCTTTGTCAGTCTGAATTTCAGACCCAACTATCACAGTAAGTTCTTCATCATTACCCAACATTTTTTTGGTTATAAGCCCTCCTTTGATAGTATTATGATCAGTAATTGCAAATCCCGATAAATTTCTCCTTTTAGCCATTTTAATAATTTTAACAGGATCACTATATGAATCGGGAGAATATTTTGTGTGTATATGAAAATCAAATAAATAATTGTTTTCAAACATAATACCCATTATTAGAAGTCATTATTGATTAAATGTATTTATCTGTCGATATTGCACGATTAATCTTTTACCAACATTTTTAATCTTTTGCGTAACTAGCTCTTTTGACCACCCTTTAATATCATTACACCACCTATTGGGATGAGACAATATACATATTTGAGATACTTTTTGCGATTTAATCAACTTTATCAAATCAGTTGTAGAGTTCACCGGTCCGAATTCATTTAATACTTGAGAATTAAACGAAGAATCCACAACATCTTTGACCCTGCTTGCAATGTTTCCCCAACTCCTACCAGTATCAGTCATGTAAAATATTTTTGAGTAATCTAGCGATAGATAAGGCTCAGCTATGAGACCATAGGATTCGAAATCATATTCATTCCAAATATCTTTATTCGACCAATGAGCAAAGGGATTACCATGCATACAAATAGTATCCACAACAACAAATTTCCTGAATTCATTTAATTCATTTTCAAAAATAGCGATACCTTTGCCATAGTCACCGTGTGATTTATCTAGTACCTCATAATGAAAACCAACCTCATGACCCATATCCTCAACCTTTTTCATGGCTTCTGGCACAAAAACATCCTTAGTATGCCTGAAATAATAAGTCGATGAAATATCGCAATTATACTCCAATTCAGCCATATCCAAAGCCCTTTTAATATCACGATCTACATCATGACGCAATATAATACATTTACCAGAAGATTTATAAGTATAGTCACGGACATTTTTACACGAATAGTTAGTTTCTTTGATACATTCTAGCAGTTGTAAATATGCATCTAAAGTAAAGTCACGAGTCATTTTTCTTACCCCCAATCTGATGAAGTATATTAAATAATAATATATTATCCTACATATTTAAACATTGCTAACTCTTCAATATTAAATAATTTGAAACATAATTAGCAATCGTTTTAATTTCCTTAAACTGCACACATAATAGAAACAATAAATAAAAAGATATACCGCTAATCATAGACACAATGAAAATAAAAATATCACTATACAAATAAATTAGTTCTTGTATTAAAATAACAAAAATGAACATTGCTATAGATCCCACAAAAGGGTAAACTAAAACCTTAAATATAGTTGCGTATGAACATAATAGTATTTTTTTAACTTGATTCAAACTAAAAAATAAAGATATCGTTGAAGAAATTGTTACAGCCAAACTCGTCCCAACAACACCGTATGCAATAGTAAGTGGATATATTAAAATCATAATAAAAAACAAATGTAAAATATTTATCATCGTAGATTTATGAGGAGTACCACTTGCCAAATATACAGAAGATGTTACCTTCGAAATTGATTGAGCCGAACCATAAATACACAATATTTGAATAAGAGGAACAGCAGGAAGCCATTTACTACCATAAAAAACATTAATAAATTGGTTTGAGACTACAATTATTCCAGCTGCAGAAGGAAAAATGAAAAATGAGAGATATTTCAGAGAGTTTAAAAATACTGATTTCATTTTATCCATATCATGCTGAAGTTTGGAAAAAACAGGGAACACCACTTGATAAATTACATGAGATATTTGTATTGTGAAAAAGCTTGCTACTGTTAGTGCTATTGAATAAAAACCTAATGTTTCAGCCCCTAATTCCCTTCCTATTACTACAACATCGAACACAGATGATAAAAAAGCAATCAACGACGTACCCAGTACATATTTACCATACTTTAAAAGTTCTACGGCAGTTTTTTTATCAAATTCTAATTTTGGCCTCCAATCAATAACATGCCAAACAATTATTAAACTTAATATTTCCAGGCTAATTCTTCCAATAACAAGGCTCCAAACTCCAAAACCTTGAATTGCCAATACAATAGATACAAGTGCATATCCCAATTTTGGGACTATCTGAGGATAAAGCAATTTTTTAAACTCAAGTTCTTTTGCTAGTAAAGTTGTTGGCAAATTTCCAAAAGACCATAAAATAAGAGATAATGACAATACTTTTATAATAAGGTCTAATCCATCACTCTTAAAAAAAAGAGCTACATATGGAGAAATTAAATAACATAATATATAGAAAAATACTGCTGCAAAAGGAAAAATGAAAAATGCAGTATTTTGTGCAATTGAATTATTATCTGATCTGTGAATTAATGCTGAACCTATGCCCAAATCACGAAATGTTTCAAAAAAATTGATGAAAACTAGAGCTAATGCAACGATTCCAAAATGAGAAGGGTCAAGAAGCCTTGCTAAAGATATGTTTGTTAGTAAATTTATTAGTTTTGAAAATATAGTAGATATAATTACCCACCAAATACCACTATAAGCTTTTTTCCTAAGAGACATAGTAATTGCTATCAATAATTATTAAGACATTTTCACAAACAATGAGAACAAAATCCCATATAGTAGTATAGTAATAGATATTTATCTTTTTAAAGATATTCCTACTTCAGTAGTTCGCTAATTTTCTCTCCCCTTTGCTTTTATCGCAATTATTCTACCTCAAACACTGCACAACTAACTGAATCTTCAACTTTCTTCTAAGCCATCCCCCAACAAACAGGATAAACCTATCAAACCTAAATTTGTCTTCATCGATAGTTATTGGACCTGGTTTTACTACTGTGAAATGCTTTTTATGGAGGCAGAGCCATGCATTTTTTAGCAGGAACGATATTAACGTAAAGAAGTACCTGAAAGTAACGTTTCTTGTTGACGTTTTTGGTTTTACGATATTTCGCATCCTGTACGATGATTCGATAGCAAACAGTTTTCTGTAGACTGTGCTAACCTTTCTGGGATCCCACTTAATACCATAAACTACAAAAACAAGGCTCTTACATCCATTTTTATCCCTTTTACCTTTCAGATACTTGACGTCAATAACAATATCTAACCGAACTTCTTTCTTCTGAGCATTCTTCATCTCATATTTAGCATATCTCACCTTTCTCCCAATAAGTAATTGCTTGATCTCTTTTCCCTTTCGTACTACATGTGTGATATGAGGAATTTCTTTGTTCTGTAAGAATTCAAACACATTAACTGAATAGAACTCCCTATATAAACAAAGGACCTTGATGCTGAAGTTTAGATACTTAGTTATATCTGTGAAATAGGTGAGATAATCAACTTTTGTTTTGTTCCTCTCAACAGGAAGGACAGCGATAGTGTATCTTTCGTTCTTGTTTATGATAGACAGGGAAACATACGAATAAAAAGAGTTTGTTGACTTTTTAGCCTGAATGCTTATCACATAGTTTTCATTGGACGAGTCTATTATTCCGTAATAAGGGTCATTGGTAAAATCGATAGCGAATTCATACTTTTTCTCAGGTCTCATATCACTTATTGGACCTTGAAGTAGAATACTTCTATTTACCTGGATAAGCTCTTCAAGATTTAGCTCTGTAGAAATCCTCATTTGCATAATAAGTACAACCTTGACATACCTGTCAAGGTTATGCACTAATAACTTGAATTTGATCTCTTTTGCTTGATTCCAGTACTTGTCGAATAAGAAAGAGCGATTACTCGCCCTCCCTCTTCTAAGAACCGTACGTGAAAATTTCTCTTCATACGGCTCAAGCATTCTATAACCCTTTAAGTATCAGGCAGTTGTTAGACTTTCCATGATATTTTGCTTCGACGCCACTAGTTTCTGTTTTCTCAGATAGCTTATTCTCCATTTAAAGTATTCTTTGTCTACATATGGGTTCTTATCCATTTTTATGCGTGGATGTCTTACAATCTTTGTATGTGCAAAAGATTTGAGTTTAAGCCCTTCTGTGGAGAATACCCATTTCCTTGACCCTACCCTATGCCAATATCTATCTACTATCCAGTGGTGTGATTTATCTGGATGCCGCCTTTTAGCCCACGTCCATAGCATATCCCATAATCTGGAATCAAGCTTACTGAACGTATTTTTAGAGACAACTGAACGGTGATATTCGCTCCATCCAGTGATAATAGGGTTGAGTTCCTTAATGAGAGAACTCTGAGACCGAGCTTTACCTTTCTTAATCACGTTGCTAATGCTTTTTGTGATATTCTCAATAGATTTGTTCGAGGGCTTGGTTAGAAGTTTACCATTATATTTCCGGAAATTCCATCCCAAGAAGTCAAATCCATCGTCTATGTGTGAAACAAGAGTTTTCTCACGAGATAGTTCTAAACCCCTATCTTTCAAGAATAGTCTGATAACCTCAGCAATATCTTTAGCCACTTCCTCTGAATCAGCAGTGACGATAAAGTCATCTGCGTATCTCACAAAATTGACTTTATGGGAATTATAACTTTTTTTGTTAATAGTTCCCTTCCTGTTTGTATGATATTTGCATGCTATTGCATTTTTCATACCGTCCAATGTGATGTTTGCCAGTACTGGAGATATTATTCCACCTTGAGCAGTACCTGCTTTGGTGGGATTCAGATGTCTATTATACACAAAACCAGCTTTAAGGAATTGCTTTAGTATTGACCGGTCCATAGGAATATTGTTCAAGAGCCATTCGTGATTTATATGATCAAAGCATCCTTTTATGTCGCCTTCCAAAATCCATTGAGCAGAGTTTCTTTTACTCAGACATGCGAACAATTGAGCTTCTGCATCTTTTGAACTTCGATATTTACGGAATCCAAATGATGTTCTGTCTGCTGTGGTTTCTGCTATTGGGCTTAAAGCAAAAGCATATAATGCCTGCATTGCTCTATCGTACATTGTAGGAATGCTTAATGGTCGTTTTTTCTTCTTTCCTTGTTTCTCAATATAGATTCTTCTCAATGGTTTAGCTTTGTAGCTCTTACCAGACAGTTCTAGAACGGCTTTCATCTTAGATTTGGATGTTGTCCATTTTTCTCCATCGATTCCAGCTGTTCTTTTACCTTTGTTCTGTGTTACTTTCTTTACTGCCAATAATTTGGCATGAAAAGAATTGGTAAGCAGGTATTGTAGTCGTTTAACTAAATGCCACTTCTTTTGTCTAACCGCTTTTACAATTCGGGCTTGCAGCTCATTAACGTTCCCTTCGACTGTTTTCCAGTCGATGTCCTCCCACTTGAATGGGATTGAATTGTCTGCAAGCCTCTCACCTGATGGTGTAGTCGAGTATCTTGCATTCATAAGTTTGCCTCCTTTCATGTAATAGAACACCTACGGTAAGTCTGCTCCCTTTCGGGACAAGGCAAATTTTGAACCTCTATGCACTCCATTACAGACTGCCATTTGCTTTCTACCGTTTCCTTTATCCCCTGTGCTATTGTTCATTCTCACGAATTAACTACCTTTTTTTTTTTTTTACAGGAGCACATGGGACTTACCAAGTTCTATAATATGAATAATCACGGAAACCTTAGAAGCCATCTATAGGCCGGGAATCTGTGTCCATTCTCCATAATGTGCAAAAAACCATTATGGCCTGATTCCATACCTTTTGGTCTAAGCGTATCATTCCATTTCGCTTATCAATCATAACGACCCTTACGATGATTTGCATTATACTCTTCATAGTTTCCTTATCCTAGCAGATAGTCAAGGATTGGAATTCCTTGCTTTCCACATTGTCCTGTGAGCTTAACACAATGATGTTACCATTCTATGCATCCCACAGTAGGATTATCCCGAATGGAAGGAATAGCTGTTAAGCAATTCATATTGTAACTTCTTGTCACACTTTTGCTCTGATTTCTTTCCCGTATTTTCTTTTCAGAACAGAAAACATCGTTTCTACCAGATTCCTGTTATGATACAATTCCTCATCAAATTCACATACCATTTTTCTACGGTATTTTCCTTTGATTTTCTTTCTTTTTCTCTGTCTTAGCAGAATCATAGCTATTGCTTGGAGGTTATCTTTTGCTAGCAAATGTATGTCTTCTGAATCGTATCTTTTATCCATCACGTAGTACTTCGATTTGCGAGTTTTATGGCATTATTTCAGTAATTTCATCGCATGCTTTGCATCATGCACAGGTTTACCTGGTATCTTAAAACCAGTAATGATGAATTTTCCAGTATCGATGGAAATACTAGTTTTCAAGAATGATCTACGCTTCTTTCCTGTCCTCCATGAATAATAGTATCTACAATGAGCACTTGCAAATCAACTTGAATCAATTGCAGTAATTTCTATCATCTCTCCATGAGAATAAAACAGTTTTAGTGTTTGCTGCAACAATCCACTAAAATAGATTGAATTCAATCTTGTAATGAATTTATGAAGAGTAGTGAAATGTGTTACCTGTTTAAGTCTAATTCTCTCTTTGACTTTATCCATTAATTCTACAATTTCAACTATATCCCGATAATCCTCATTGATGTATTCTTTCAACAAAATCAATGTCAATAGCTGGTGTTGAGTGTATTTTCTTTTAGAATACTTATAACTGTAAATCTCTAAATGTGATTTTCCTGATACAGCTAGCGCTGTATTAACAAACTTTAAGTACTTATTAGGCAAAACACAATCATCCCCTTTTGTGTTTCTGTCGCAAGTAATACTCAGGGGATTTATCCTTTTTAAATTATGATGTCAAAATAAAATTGGAAGTAGGTTTTCTACAGAGCCCAAGATTTATTTTTTTAAGATGATGTCTTAAAGATGTTTCACAAGGAATCTCTTGGTAATATTTTGATGTGGAATGAACTGGACTATTGTCCACTGCCATGCATATGGCAGTGCAAAACAGGTCTTTACGGTCAAGTGAACCATTGATCTTGATGTTGATATGATTAGTAAGAGGTTTAGAACAGTTTCAATACATTGTTTTGGTCTCAATTCAACTCTAGGATTGGTCCTTGAATTGAATGCTATAAATGACATCGAGCGGCGTTTTCGCTGCATATTAATACTATCGCAGAGCATTGGTGAGGTTAAGTAGTCAAAATTAGCGAACTACTGTACTTATATGGTAATATCAGTAAAACAAAACTTAAATGATGACTCTTGCAGAATCAAAAACTGAGAAGCACAGCTTCTTCATGCATATAGAAGAGAGAATTATATAAAATAGTTTTATTGATTTAACATCCTGATAGTTATTTAAACCATTGAGATATATGAAATACAAGTTTTTATACACCCCAAAAAATAATCTCAACTTTATCCTAACAAAAATATTTTCATTCACACTCATCAGTAAAGTTATATTTATTTAAGGACCAGAGAAATAACTACATAAATGAAGGGTAAAAAATGAAAAATGAAAACAAAAACATAATAATTATTCTAATAGTACTTGCACTCTTCACAGGAGCTACAGTCGAGCTCAGTGAAGGATCCACAATTATGGGAATCATACTCTTTGTTCTGGCAGCACTACTGATATCCAGAATAGAAATAACAGGAACTGAAGGCATAAAAAGTTCTAGGAACTACTTCCTGATAGGTGGGTTCATCGTAGCTGCCGACCTCGTATATAACTTTATCAACAAGAGCAACATAGGCACTCTCGACTCAATAGTATTCTTTGTAGGAGCATCACTTATTGCAATGGGAACGAATAAGAAAGACATAAAGCAGCTTGGAGAATTCGGGTTCTACATTTCTTCTATTTTCACAGCCTTGTACCTGATATTCTATTCAGCCTTTGGCCTCTTAAAGATTGATTTCCTGCATATCTTCGACCATTATTTTGTGCTTATGCCAACAGTTTCCATCATAAAATACTTTGGCATCCCTGTAGAAATTATATCAACTGAGACTGTAATCCTATACGGAGCCGAACCCATGACTATTGTCATTGGCGGACCATGCTCAGGCCTTTACTCTATGTTCTTGCTCATAGGCATAGTTGCAGGATATTCAAGGATTGAAAGAATGGATATCAGTCAATCTTTAAGGCTTCTTGGACTGGCAGTATTGGTCGCATACCTTGCAAATCTTGTTAGGGTAATAATACTATACATTACAGCGTACCTTTATGGTATGGATGTGATGATGATTGTCCACACACATATAGGATGGATTATCTTCGCCCTGACCGCAGGCGGTATAATGTACATCATGAACAAGAAGAAATGAAAAACATATGAAGAACGATCAGCGTTCTATCAACCTTTTTTTGAATATTCGCCTGGTTACAAAAATAGTAACTGTCAGGCCACCCATATATACAAAAGTGATACCGAATACAAGAAGGAACTTGAAATCCTTCAGTATAAATGTAATGGCTACAATGATACCAAAAAGAACCACAGCGTAGGAAATAAAGCTGAACATCAGTGCTTTTTGCCAGTCCGCAAGACTTGTGTAAAGATAATTTATCTCAGAGAACATGATAGTACCTCAATTCAGTATATCTACTCCGTCAACGGCCTTTAAGCGCTGCCGAAGATCCAGTTTTGCCTCAAATAAAGATAGATGGATATCATAAAGTGAATTCACCTTAACAGGATTCATTGCAAAAAGATGAACATGACCGGGATTGAAATATTCAACAGAATTCAGATTAATGTCGTTATACACCCTTTTCAGGGCTGAAGCAAGATACTGTTTGCTTCCCAGTGTCCTGACAGCCACTATATCTGAATGTAAAGTTGAATCCACCGATCCAATGTATACGATCAGAGCAGCAGGGAGCATTACCAGACCCATTGCGACAAACCGTATGAACTTGGGTACAGGATCTCCCTCCTGCCCGAAACCTCCAAGCATGGACATCCACATGGCGACCGTGGAGAAAGAAGCAATGATACCTGCAACAAAGGCCACAAAAGTGTTATGGGACACATTTCCCTCGGAGATACGTGCCATCTCACGTGCGAGCATAGCCTCCAATTCATCATTATTTAAAAGTTCCAGAAGTCCATAGGACATTACAATGTCATATTTTTTTTTGGAACCTACTGTAAAGACAATTGGAGTCGATGAATCAAATATATGACTCTTTGGGCATTCTATAGAAAACTTTTCTGAAAGTTCATTCAATATATAGTGTAAATCTGAATATTCTGTGGGAGACATATATTCACATCCGTACCACCTCATGATTAATTTGGAAGCTGAAAGATAGATTTGCCTGCTTAACACATAAATAACAAGCAAGCTTACTAACCCAGCCATGGAACCTCCAAGATAGAATATCAGAGAGACTATGGGCAGAAAGACTATGAAAAACAGAAAATATATCCATACCTTATTTTTAATAGAGAACCCTCTTTGTATTTTACTTTAGTTTATTTGAAATGTACCTGTATTAAGAAGCTGTAATATAATAGAACCCTATACTTATATATTTTAGCAAATAATTACACTAAATTCATAAATAATTCATTATATATTAATCACCCACAAGGAACTCGTGACCAGATGCTCGGCCCCAATAAATACACATATACCCAGGATCTTAAACTATTATTAGTAGCATCGTTACTATCAATCATATTCATCCTCTTCCCCCCATTTAACGAGATAGCACTAATAAGGATACTCTTTGCTTTATTGATCATATTTTTCATACCAGGATATGCCTTCATGTCAGCCCTGTTCCCGAGTAACAAAGAGATATCCGAAATAGAGCGATTCACCCTGAGCGTTGGTTTCAGTATTATGATAATGGTCTTCGATGGTTTTATCGTCAGCCTTACAGAATGGAAATTCAGACCAAATTCAATAACAATATCACTTGTGATTCTTACAGTTATCTTTGTACTTCTGACATATCTTTCCAGAAAACGCCTTCCTGAAGATGAACAATTCAGCTTTTCATACAGTGCCTTTATCCAGTCACTGAATTCAGATGAGGAGATCCATGCAGAAGTTGAAGAGACTAAGCATCAAAACACAGAAATTGATAAAAGATTCTCTGCAAGCAATAGAAAAAAGATATCTTCAGTGCGTAAAAAGAACCGTGCGACTCCAACTGAGCTCAATACAAAAAAAATAGCCCCGGAGATCACAAAAGCCCTTATGATCGCAATGGTGCTTTCCATAATTATTGCAGGCGCCATGTTCGCCTATGCAAAGGCAACCCGGGAAAAAGAAACATTCACAGCACTTTACATCCTTGGCCCGGATGGAAAAGCTGAGAACTATCCTGAGAATATTTCCACATCAAATCCCCTCCACATAATAGCAGGTATAGAAAACTACGAACATGCTGATGTGAACTACATACTACAAGCAAAACTGGATGGCATCGTACTGGATGAGATTGAAGTAACCCTTAGACACGAAGATAAGTGGGAACAGGAACTTGTGCTAACCCCAACAAAATTCAAGCAGGAAAGACAGAAACTTGAGTTTGCCCTGTACAAAGATGAAGTTGGAAATTTCGCATACAGATCAGCACATCTCTGGGTGACTCAGATGATAAGTACTGAGGTCGTTGAAACTACAAATTCTGCAACCATCGATTTCATACAACTTAGTAACCCAGATATGGAAACGGATGAAGGATGGACATTTATTTCAAGCAACGAGACATCAGTAACAGGACATTACCTGAACGAGTCTGGAATCAATTCATCCAAGGCATTTGTGATCAATAGCACCTTTGAAGGAAACATGGGACAATGGGGTTATGACCAGTATAACCTTCAGCAGGAGATCTACAGTAACAGAACACAGGATGTACTGCTTTCCGCTTACATGAAGGACAACTATGCAAAGGGAACTCCGGATAAAGAAGAGTCACAATACAAGAGAGTATTGCTCAATGATGTGATAGTATGGTCAGAAGGAATAAACGGTGACGAAGGATGGCAGCATCTGATGCTACCTGTTACAATACAGGAAGGTAAAAATACAATCTCATTTGTTTTAGCACAGAACCGTAATTTGGACCTTAAAACGATTGAATTTGCTATTGATGAAGTAAGTTTCATGCCACTGTCAGCTTTATCCCCATACGTCAAAGATGATAACACTGTAGAATTTGACCTTCCGATATCCAAAGTGCTCACCTTAGTCCCAAGTGTTGGCAATAATAAATTTACAGTAAGTTGGAACGGAACCGATGAAGGTTCAGGTATTTATTACTATGACATAGATTACAGCACAGACGGCACGAACTGGAATAGGTGGATTAGTAAAACTACAGCAATTTCCGCAGAGTTTGAAGGAAAACAAGGTGAAACATATTACTTCAGATCAAAAGCAGTTGACAACGCCCTGAATGAAGAAATGGAACATGCAGTATCCGACACAAGTACAAAAGTTGACATCACTGCACCAACAATCGAACTCGACATCACGCCAAACCCCACCAGTGATACCACATACCTAACTGTGACATCAAGCAAGCCTTTGATGGAAATGGAATGTAAGATAATACCATGGACATTTGGCAATTCTGAGTCCTTAAAGCTTGCAACAACAGACAACATAATATGGACTACTAAATACACTGTAAAATTGCAGGATAATTACAATATAGAAGTCACTGCAAAGGACTATGCCAATAATACAGCCTATACATTTGGAAGCTTATACACCGATGAATCACTGGAAGAACTAACAATAGACATCAATCCTGAAAAAACATCAGATGATGTAGAAATTACCATTACTTCCTCTACGGCCCTTAAGGAAGAACCAACTGTGATAGTACAAGATAGATATGGCTATAAACTGGATGTGACCTTTGAAGGTTCATCAGATAATGAATATACATACACAGCCACAACAGAGGATAAGGATCTGGATTATAGTATACGTGATGGCACAGCACGGGTTAAAACTACTGCAAAAACAGTGGATTCCCTAAGCTTGTATGAAGAAGAGACATTCATCATTGACAGGGTCGACCCGACCATTAAAAGTTTAAGCCCCGATGATGGCGAAACAGTGAATACAGGCAATCCATCTATCAGGGCTTCTTACTCAGATGATCGTGCAGGCATTGATAAAACGAAAATAGCTTTTCAGGTAAATGGAGTTGATGTAACTGATGATGCCGAAATAGATTACAGTTCTATTACCTACAATGCTGTAGGATTAGAGAATGGTGCGGTAGATGTCCGCCTGAGTGTCACCGATCAGGCCGGAAATACTGCTGTGGAAACATGGACATTTTATGTATCAACATAACAGACCACGCACCTCATAATGAGGATCATAATGTCATCGCAGCGTTTTTACAAATGTATAAATAAGAGTGAGACAATAAGGAACTTTAATTAGTAATAATCCTAATTAAAAAAGGTGGTACGAAAATGAAGAAAATTATATTGGTATTGCTAGTAGCAATAAGCATGATGGGTGTTGCAGCTGCAAACCCCTACACCGCAGACATATTTAATGCAGCAGGAACAGCACCAGTTGGAGACCTTGCACTGAAGCCAGGGGACAGCATAACCCTTAGTTACAGAATGACAGATATAAGTCCTGTAGAACAAGGCCTTGTTCTTCCATATGTGACACAAGTAGCTGTCGTATCAGGCACTGGAGCAGCAAGTGACATAACAATAACCACACCTGCTAATGTAGTAGTTCCGCTTGCAACATCATACACAGATGTAGGCGTAATAACAGTGTCACTCAATGCTAATGCACCACTACACACAATATACAGAATAAGCATTGGTGCAGGCCCAGTACTTGCCAGCACAGAAATAGATTCAGCATCAAGATACGTAGAATCAATACCAGAATTCCCAACAATTGCACTCCCAGTAGCTGCAATCCTTGGTCTTGCATTCTTCATGCAGCGCCGCAAGGAAGAGTAAGTTAATCAACTTACTCCAATACTTTTTTTATTCTTGTTTTTAACTTGTTTTTAACTGCTCGAGTACAAGTAGTTAAGACATTTTGTTACAGAAGATAGTTACTTCATACTATATATGCAAAAAAAAAGAATGCATCCAATAACAATAAAAGTTGTTAGGAGTGGAAATATGAAGAAACTACCATTACTTATCGCATTGATTGCACTGTTTGTAGGAACAGCATCTGCAACCCCATATACCGCAGACATATGGGACGCAACAGGAACTGCAGCCATAGGTGATTTGACACTTAAACCAGGCGACAGTATAACCCTCAGTTACAGAATGACAGCCATCAGCTCCGTAGAACAAGGCCTTGTACTCCCATACGCGACACAAGTAGCTGTTATATCAGGCCCAGGAGCAACAACTGATATAAACATAACTACACCTGCTAATGTAACAGTACCGCTTGCAACATCATACACAGATGTAGGCGTAATAACAGTGTCACTCAATGCTAGTGCACCAGTAGGAACAATCTACAGAATAAGCATTGGTGCAGGCCCAGTACTTGCCAGTACAGAAATAGATTCAGCATCAAGATATGTAGAAGCAATCCCAGAATTCCCAACCGTAGCACTTCCAGTAGCTGCAATCCTCGGTCTGGCATTCCTATTCCAGCGCCGCAAGGAAGAGTAAGTTAACAACTTACTCCAACTTTTTTCTTTATCTTTTTGTTAAAAACTTCTTTCTTTTTCTCTACTCAAACCTTATATCCCTACAACTCCATTCTTCTCTGTCTAAAGTTAAAAGTGATGATACATGGAAGAATTAATTGAGAAATTATCCAACGCACATGGTATATCAGGTAGTGAGGGAAACATAAAGGCCATCCTCGAAGAAGAGCTCAAGCCCTATGCAGATGAAATGATGACTGACAAGATGGGAAATCTTGTTGTTGTCAAAAAAGGTGAGGGTCCATCAATTATGCTCGCTGCTCACATGGATGAGATTGGTCTGATGGTAAAGTACATCGATGACAAAGGATTTTTAAGATTTGTAACCATCGGAGGCTGGTTCGACCAGACACTTCATAGCCAGAGGGTTATCGTACATACCAAAAACGGTCCGATTCCAGGAGTTATCGGTTCCAAGCCCCCACATGTGATGAAAGCTGAGGACAGAAAGAAACCTGTCAAAGCAGATGACATGTTTATCGATGTAGGAGCCAAGGACAAGAAAGATGCTGAAAAGATGGGAATTGAAGTAGGCACTCCCATTTCAATGGACCGCGAAGTAAAGAAGCTTGCAAACGGCAAGATAACAGGGAAGGCCTTTGACAACAGGGCAGGCTGTGCTATTGTAATTGAAACAATGAAACAGCTCTCAAAGGCTGACCTGAAAGCAACTCTCTATGTTGTAGGTACAGTACAGGAAGAAGTAGGACTTAAAGGTGCACGTACTTCAGCCTTCGGACTCAACCCGGATATTGCCATAGCAATAGACACAACTATCCCGGGAGACCACCCTGGCATGACTAAGAATGAGTCTGCACTGGACATTGGCAAAGGTGGAGCTATCACTATAGCTGATGCATCAGGCAGAGGCTTAATAGCAGCACCACAGGTCGTTAAATGGATTGTGGAAACCGGAGACAAGAACGAGATACCCTACCAGATGGATGTCGGAGATGGCGGTACCACCGATGCTACTGCGATTCATCTTACCAGAGATGGCATACCCACAGGAGTGCTGAGTGTAGCAACCAGGTACATTCATTCACCTGTAGAAGTGCTTGATGTTGCTGACCTGCAACACTGCTCTGACCTTGTAGCAAAGGCAGTACTCAGTGTCAATGATTATTTCTAAGCAGGGAAGGATTTCCCCTTACTTTTTTTGATGGGTTATCAAAACAGTACAACCACCACGCCGAAGGCGGCGCAGTCCATTGCTGCTGTTATAGAAAGAATGTATTTTGTAGCATTAAACTGAACTCAACAACGAACCCATTCAACCACCTCTTGGTAAGCTTAAAATTAGAGGCAGATGAGCACATTATTTGAATAGAAGCGTATTACAGCCCTAAAAGTATGTTCTTGGCGGCATGGTCCTGAGGGAAGCATTCATGCGCTTAAGGCCTGATAGCACCATACTCACCGATATAAAAGTGAACTTTATACAATCAGATCGCCTGATTAACATCCCAGGTTTGACAGTTTTCACTTCCCTTATGTAAATTCATCCCCAATTATTCAAAAAAAATACATTATACTATGAACTGAGTTTCAGGATAATAATTTGGCATCCTCATGACGAATCGTGATGATAATCGCTATACATATATATCACTTCGTAATATCCCTGTAAGCTGTTACTGGATAACAGACAAGAAAATGTGAGGGATTATATTATTTGAAAATGTCCGGTTTTTAGACACAACTCTCAGAGACGGCGAACAGACACCAGGCGTAGCACTTACAAGCGAGGACAAAGTGGCAATCGCTACTAAGCTCGATGAACTAGGCGTTAATGTGATCGAAGCAGGATCTGCCATTACATCAGAAGGTGAACGCGAGTCCATAAGAGCAGTGGTAGCAGAAGGATTGAATGCAGAGATCTGCAGTTACTGCAGGATCATGAAACAGGATGTGGACCATGCACTGGCATGTGATGTTGATTCTATCCACCTTGTAGCACCCGTATCGGACCTGCATATCAACGTAAAGTTACGCAAAGACAGAGAATCCGTAAGACAGATGGCCATAGATACTACCGAGTATGCCAGGGAACATGGTCTAATAGTTGAACTCAGTGGTGAGGATGCCTCCAGGGCAGATCTGGAATTCCTGAAGTCTTTATACACTGATGGCGTGCAGGCAGGAGCCGAGAGATTATGCTTCTGTGACACGGTCGGATTGCTTGTTCCTGAAAAGGCTGATGAGATATTCAGAGACATCACATCTGCTGTTAAAGCACCCGTAAGTATACACTGCCATGATGATTTCGGACTTGCCACTGCAAATACCGTTGCAGCTCTCAGGGCAGGTGCAAAGCAGGCACACGTAACCGTTAATGGCATTGGTGAACGTGCAGGTAATACGTCGTTAGAAGAAGTAGTCATGACCATTGAATGGTTATACAAATGCAAGACCGGCATTAGTACAACAGATATCTTCAAGGCCTCAAGGCTTGTGAGCAAGCTGACAGGCATACCAGTTGCTCCGAACAAATCACTTGTAGGTGGGAATGCGTTTACCCATGAAGCAGGCATTCACGTACATGGCCTGCTGGCAGATACATCCACATACGAACCCATTAAGCCAGAGGTTATCGGTAGGGAACGCAAGATCGTACTTGGAAAGCATGCAGGCAAGAGCTCTGTAACACTTGCGGTAAAAGAGATGGGATTCGATGTTGACGATGTCCAGCTACATGAGATTCTTGATCGTGTAAAAGAACTTGGAGATCACGGGAAAAAAGTAACGGATGCAGACCTGCAGTCGATAGCCGAGACTGTACTCAGTATCCAGAAAGAAGCGAAGGTTATTCTGGAAGAATATACCGTAGTTTCAGGGAACAAGGTCACCCCCACTGCATCAGTTAAACTCAAAGTAGACGGCAGAGAGGTTGTCGAAGCAGGCATCGGTGACGGGCCTGTTGACGCGACTCTGGCAAGTATTAAAAAGGGAGTTGCAAGCATAGGGGACGTGCAACTGGAAGAGTATCATGTAGACGCTATCAGTGGTGGTACTGATGCCCTCGTGGAAGTGCTTGTGAAACTCTCGAAAGACGGAAAGATGGTTACATCAAGAGGTGCCCGTACAGACATAGTAATGGCATCGGTCGAAGCCCTGCTTAACGGCATCAACCGTTTGATATGAAATATCAGAAAATTATAAGATAGATACTATCAGTTTACATGCAGATTTAACTTAACTATTTGATTTAAAATTTAGAGGATTTATATGACAGGATCAACTGAAAAAATGACAGGCGCCAGAGCCCTCATTGAGTGCCTGTACAGGGAAGGCGTTGATACTATTTTCGGATACCCCGGAGGGGTTCTGCTTCCTATTTACGATGAATTGTATGACTCGAAAATCAGGCATGTACTTGTACGCCATGAACAGGCGGCTACACATGCAGCTGAAGGGTATGCAAGGGCAACAGGCAAGACAGGCGTATGCCTCGCAACGTCGGGACCGGGTGCGACAAATCTGGTCACAGGTATTGCAAACGCATACATGGACTCAGTTCCGATGGTTGCTTTCACCGGCCAGGTGCCAAGCTCACTGATAGGTAACGACGCATTTCAGGAAGCAAACATAACAGGCATCACAATGCCGATAACCAAGCATAATTACCTGGTCCAGGATGCAAAGGAGCTACCCAAAATCGTTAAAGAGGCATTCCACATTGCATCCACAGGCAGACCGGGACCTGTACTGGTTGACTTGCCAAAGGACATCACAACAGAAGAGATAGACTTCTATTACCCTGACAAGGTAGAACTCCGTGGATATAATCCAACTTATCACGGCAACCTCCAGCAGATCAAGAGAGCTGCTTCTGAGATCAAAAACTCAAAGAATCCCGTGATATATGCTGGCGGAGGTGTCATCAGCTCTGGTGCTGCAGAAGAACTAACTAAACTGGCAGAAAAAATTCAGGCACCGGTGACCACAACTCTAACAGGTATGGGAGGATTCCCCGGAGACCATCCATTGTTCATGGGAATGCCGGGGATGCACGGTACCAAGTATGCAAACTTTGCAATACAGGAATCAGACCTTATCATTGCCGTCGGCGTAAGATTCGATGACAGAGTCACAGGTAAACTAAAATCCTTTGCAACAAACGCAAAGATAATCCACATTGATATTGATCCTGCAGAGATATCCAAGAATATAAGAGTGGATATCCCAATTGTCGGTGATGCGAAGTGGATTCTTTCCCGTCTAATCGAATATTCTGAAAAGTCACAATCCGAAGAATGGCTTAAGAAAATCGAATACTGGAAAAAGCAGTATCCTCTACATTACATAGGACCCGCAACCGGAGACGGTATCAAGCCCCAATACATCATCGAGCAGATAAAGGAAGCTTGCGAAGATGCTATTATTGTTACCGAAGTAGGACAGCATCAGATGTGGGCTGCACAGTACTTCAATTACAAAGAACCGAGGACTTTCATATCCTCCGGCGGACTCGGTACTATGGGATACGGTTTCCCCGCATCCATCGGAGCCAAGCTGGGCAGACCTGACAAGGTAGTCTTTGATGTTTCAGGAGACGGTTCCTTCCAGATGAACTCCCAGGAAATGGCAACGGCAGTAAAAGAAAACATTCCGGTAATAGTTGCAATTTTCAATAACGGATACCTTGGAATGGTCAGGCAGTGGCAGGAACTGTTCTTTGATAAAAGATACTCTTCAACATGTATACAGGACAGTGTTGATTTCGTGAAGCTTGCTGAAGCCTATGGTGCTCTTGGACTGAGGGCTACTAAACGCGATGAGGTACGTCCTGCAATAGACAAAGCTATCGCATCAGGCAGACCCACACTTATCGATTTCGTAGTAGAGTGTGAGGAGAACGTTTCACCGATGGTTCCTGCAGGTGCTGCGATTAACGAGATACTTGACCTGGAGAGAAAAGAATGAGGCATACACTTTCAGTTCTGGTTGAGAACAAGTACGGGGTACTCAGTAGAGTCGCAGGCATGTTCTCAAGAAGAGGATATAATATTGACAGCCTGACTGTCGGAGTCACAGAAGACCCTACCATCTCCCGTATGACCATAGTAGTAAAGGGCGATGACGAAGTCCTTGAGCAGGTTACAAAACAGCTTAACAAACTCATTGATGTAATCAGGGTTACAGATCTTAAATCCGAAGAAACTGTCGAAAGGGAACTGGCGCTCTTCAAAGTTAATTCGGATGTGACCACACGCTCTGAGATTATGCAGATAGCAGACATTTTCCGCGCCAGGATCATTGACGTTGCTCCAAGATCTATGACCGTTGAGGTCACAGGTGACGAAGGCAAGATAACTGCCATCGAACAGTTACTCAAACCCTTTGGAATTAAGGAAATGGTAAGGACCGGAAAAGTTGCTCTCAGTAGAGGACAGAAGAATTCTTAATTATTCAGAGACTTATAGATATTTCAATTAAAGAGGTACTAACAATGGCACAGATGTTTTATGATAACGATGCAGACCTTAACATTCTGAAAGGTAAGAAGATAGCAGTAATGGGTTACGGAAGCCAGGGACACGCACAGGCCCAGAACCTCCATGACTCAGGACTTGATGTTACAATTGGTCTGAGAGAAGGCAGCAGACGCTGGAAGCAGGCAGAGGACGACGGACTTAAGGTCATGACAGTCGCCGATGCAGCAAAAGCAGCAGATGTTATACAGATACTCCTGCCTGATGAAGTTCAGTCACAGGTATACTACAGTGAGATTGAGCCCGGACTTGAAGCAGGAAATGCAATCGTATTCTCACACGGTTTCAACATCCACTACAACCAGATAGTCCCACAGAAGGACATTGACGTTTACATGGTAGCTCCAAAGAGCCCCGGACACCTCGTCAGAAGGACATATGTTGACGGTGCAGGAGTACCTGGCCTTGTTGCCGTATACCAGGACGCAACCGGAAACGCAATGAAAATGGCACTTGCACACGCAAAGGGTGTAGGATGCACCCGTGCAGGAGTATACGAGACAACCTTCCGCGAGGAAACCGAAACCGACCTATTCGGAGAACAGGTAGACCTCTGTGGTGGTGTAGCCTCACTTATTAAGACTTCCTTCGAAGTTCTGGTGGAAGCCGGCTACCAGCCAGAGATGGCATACTTCGAAACCTGCCACGAACTAAAACTCATAGTAGACCTCATTCACGAAGGCGGACTTGACAAGATGTGGTACTCAGTATCCAATACTGCAGAATATGGTGGTATGACCGTGGGTCCACAGGTAATCAACGAGCTTTCCAGGGAAGCTATGTACGAAGCACTCGACAGGATTCAGAATGGTGAATTTGCAAGGGAATTCGTACTTGAGGGCAGGGCAAACAGGCCTGTGCTCACTGCCATGGAAAGGCAGGACAGGGAGCACCCACTCGAGGTTATCGGCAAACAGATCAGAGCAAATATGCCCTGGCTGAACAGTGAACTGAACGAAAAGTAGACCTGAAGGTCTACACACCTTTTTTATTTCTTTTTCTCAATTTGGGTTTAAGTAATACCCATATATTTTGCTATTAGAATGAATTGATCAATCTTTCATTGAGTTTATGCCTTTCATCTTTAATATCTACGATCTCACTCTCCACCAGAGTTTTTTGATGCATCAATTCTGCTTTTTCATCTTCATTGACCGCATTTCCCACGCCCTCGATGATAACATCTAATTTATCCTCAAGATCCATAAGTTCATAGCCTAGTCTAGTTGCCTTTTTATCGAGCCCAATAATATCTTCATTCATCGTACCCCACACCCAACTTACAGTGTGAATTACTCCACGCTTACGCATGGAGCTTCCTGCTTCATTCTTTGAACTATCGTTCACAAGTCCACAGGCTCTTCCCCCCGTTCCAAAGGTGTCAAGCGGTTATTAGATTTTGATTTTGTAATGCGAATTTCTTAATGTTGATAGCTGCATTAATGTCTCTGTCATGATTGGTATTACAGTCCGGGCATTGCCATTTTCTATCTTTCAAGGTCAACTCTTTATTATGAAATCCGCAATTATTACATATTCTAGTAGATGGCTCGAATTGACCTATTTTTAATAAGGTTTTTCCGTACCACTCGGCTTTATATTCCAATTGGTTGAAGAACATACTCCACGAAACATCACTAATTGATTGAGCTAGACAATGATTTTTAAGCATACCCGATATATTGAGTGATTCTATTGCAACTGCTTTGTTCTCGCTTATAATTTTAGAAGATGTTTTGTGCAAAAAATCTGCTCTCTGATTGCTTATTTTCTCATGGTGTTTAGCGACTGATAAACGTGCTTTTGCTTTATTTTTTGAACATTTTTGTTTTTTAGATAATCTTCTTTGTAAGATTTTCATTCTTTCCATACTGTTTTTTAGATATTTTGGGTTATCTATTTTTTCACTGTTTGACAATATGGCAAAATGAGTGATACCTACATCTAGACCTAATGTCGAATTATCATCGAAATGTTGTTTATCAGGTAATTCTTTACCATCATCTACAAGGATACTTATGTAGAATTTTCCCGTCGATGTTCTGGATATAGTAGCGGTTTTAAGTTTGCCTTCAAACTTCCTATGTAACTTTACTTTTATTGGTTGTTTTATTTTTGGAAGTTTTATAGTATTTGTTTCAAAATCCACAGTATAATGTTGTGGTATCTGGAATGATTGTAGAGGGTTCTTTTTAGATTTGAAATTAGGAAATCCTTTTTTTTCTCTAAAAAACCGTGTAAATGCAGATTCAAGATTAATAAGTGAATTTAACAATGATTGAGAATTTACATCCTTCAACCATTCATTAGTCATTTTCAAGTCATGAACCAGCATTTCTTGTAAATCAAACCTAGATAGATGCTTTTTTTCTGTTTCATAAGCTTTAATTTTGTTTTCTAAAGCCCAATTATACGTAAATCTACATGCACCAATATGTTTCATAAAAAGCTCTTGTTGCTCTTTATTTGGATATAAACGGTATTTATAGGCTTTAAGCATCATTACTTACAATGATTTAACAACACATATAGTTTTTGTAAAATCATGAGATTATATAAACGTTGTATTCGGATAGTACGCCTTTCATCTCCCACCTTACAGAAGGAGACTTCTCGGCTCAAAAATTAAATGCTAGTAATTTAATAAAATCTATCCTTGGTGAATATATCGCACCTGCACTCCTCAATGAAGCAAGAGCATTCGATAACTCAAACGGTGTAAGCAGAGATGTTTTTTCAACATCCACCATTGAAATTGTTACATCAATACCAAAAGTATTCTCTAGTTGCAGATACAATTGAGCCGCTTCTTTGGGTAAACGGAATATTTCGCTAGGGGACAGATTGGATTTCTTAAATTTAGAAGCGTGTGCAAACATGTCCATCCATATATCAAATCCTTCACGTACATTGGAAACAGAAACTTCATTGCTAAAATTCATTCGGGCAATACTCGAACCTAGTTTAGGAGCAGCAGCACCAAGGTCCTGCTTGTAAACAAAATTACTTGAGTGTGTGAATGTTTCTGTCATCTCATATATTCGATCAGTCAAGCATTTTTCTGCTTTTTGTGAGATTTCCGGTTGAAACATTAAAGCATCCAGAAGATGAGCCCTTACAAATGGTATCTCAAAAGATACATCAGCAGAATAAGCAGACTTAGGACGCATCTCTGCATCAAGAACAATAGGCACATGTACAAATGTTTCTTTCGGCATTAGTATTGAAAGATTTACTTCCCTGCTGCCTAATGGATTCAAGTTCTTTTCAAGCTCAGAAGAACTGTAAAAATAAGGAGACTTTGCACTTTTGAATTCCCTGGGAATTAATTTCTGTAAAGAAACAAAGGAATTCCAGCCACTTTTCTTTGCAATTATGCCAGAATCAATACCGCCTTTTTCATTGATACCAATTGCATTTGACGAAACTGAACACATTGCAAGACACTGAGAGATACTATCCAGATTTTCATCTGCACTCTGAAATGGATGCTTAAAGAAATTAACATACTCTTCCTGATCCATTACCTTTCGGTGAAGGAGTTTTTTAGGATCGACCTTTTTCCACGCTTTCACATGCCTGACATCAATGTTAACAAGATTAGCAAATGTACCCCTGACAACTCGTTCTGTTTCAAAGGAGGTGACTTTGATCAGCTCATTCTGGTTTGGTGTCGGGACAGATTCATCGGTGATTATATAATACTCCCTTTTTGGTGTTGGGAGAAAAGGAGAAGGATCCAGATAAAAAAGATACCTGCTTCGGCCATCAAATCGAACAAAGCCCATCTCATCATTATCAAATATGAGCTTGTGCTCCACACCAGAGAGCTCATAACCAAACTCGCGGTTTTTCAGGCTTTGTCTTCTGACCATACCATGACCTTAATGTTATTGATTGATAAGGTTTATTCAACTTGAGGTCAAGAGACAAGTAATCTGAGTTATAAACTTCAGTCTTATGATACACCTAACCTATAAGTATCCAGAAATTAGTATTTTGAGTATTCACATCACAAAATATGTAGCAGAGGTCGCTAGAACATGAAAGGAACAATTGAGACTATATTATCAAGGCGAAGCATCCGTAACTTCACATCAGAAGAGGTCAAAGATGAAGATATTAAAACCATACTGAACGCAGGAAGATGGGCACCATCCGGCCTCAACAACCAGCCGTGGAAATTCATTGTCATACAGAAAGAAGAGACAATGGCAAAACTGGAAGATTGTACCCATTACGGAAAAATAATTAGAAGTGCTCCTCTCCTGATAGCCGTATTTCTGGATCAGGATACCATGTACAACCGGACAAAGGATATCCAGGCCATCGGTGCATCTATACAGAACATGCTTCTTGCATGTTGCGAACTGGGATTTGGTGCGGTATGGCTGGGAGAGATTCTGAACAACAAAGAGAAAGTTAACTTGATTCTTAGTTGTCCTGACTCAATGGAACTTATGGCAGTGATCGCAATAGGAAAGCCTGCGGAACATGGAAAAAATAGCACCAGAAAAGATCTGAGTGAGATAGTATACAGTGAAAAGTATGGAAAATAATTTTGACAAAATATAGAGGCTGAGACGAATTGAAAGTAACCTTTTGTGTTGTGTAGATTGATTGAAGGTGGTAGATTTGTATGACCCATTTATAATGGAGTATAATCAGGAAACAGGTCTACAATTCGTCTCTAATTCATAAAATGGATTTTATCGTATATATACTTTTGTCAATTTCAGAGATAAATCAAGGAAAACTGATTTACCATTAAATCAATTTTGCTTGACAACACTGGATTTCTTTTTCTTCCCGACACACTGCCGATTGGCACAGAACTCCAAAGCATCCTTTTTTTGCTCTTTAACACGGAGTATGTGCCATCCACAATGCTCACACAGAGTGCTGAGAACTGTAAGTCTACCTGATTTAGGAACTGACTGTGTATGTCCACACCTATTGGTGCAGCCAAGGAAACGAGAATCTTTCACAGATATGACGAACATCGAGCCATCACAAACAGGACACGGACCTACAACTTCAGGAGGGAAACATTTCTTTTCCATATCACACGTGAAGCAGGGACCAATTCCCACGGCCCAGTTATATTTGTTGCCGACTTTAAGAACTGCAACTCCACCTTTACTACATTCCTGAGAACGCAGGACTGTAAGTGCACCTGCCTTTGGCAGAGGGTATGTCTTCTTACACTGTGGATAACCAGTGCAGCCCACAAACCTTCCTTTATCAGTCTTGATCATATGTAATATCCGCCCACACTCAGGACAGGTCCCTACAAAATTCTTTTTATCAGTAGTTACCTGCTCATCAGTGATAGTGCCTGCCATTCTTGTAGCGATTGCATCCTTGCTTGAGTTTAGCTGGGAATACATTTCCTTGATAAGCATGGTTCCTTCATCAAGAGCAGTATCAAGTGTCTTTTTCCCGTCTTCCACATCCTGTATGAGAGCTTCGATGTGGGCACGGATATCAGGTTTCACTAGTACTGGCACGGATGAATCCAGTGATTCCATGAGAGTAAAACCAGTGTCAAGAATGGCAATAGTTTTTCCCTTGGTCTCAAAATAACCCCGTTTTTTGTTAGTCTCTATGTGAGAAGGAGCCGTTGCTTTGGTACCTATTCCATTCTTATCCATTAACGTAAGTAACTCAGCCTCAGTAAGCCTCTTCGGAGGAGTGGTCTTGGATTTGATGTTGCTTATCTTCTTAACATCGACTTCCTCGTTTAACTCCACATTTGGCAGCAATTTATCATTCTTGGTCTCGAAAGGATACACAGCCATCCAGAATCCCTTAGCACCGAGCCAGTGACATCAAATATTTCCCCACCGACAAGTATCTCAAACCTTGTCTTCTCAAATACAGCAGGCTTCATTAGATTTGAAAGGAAATGCCTCACGATAAGGTCATAGACCTTCCATACATCCGGCATCCTGACGCTTCGCTCCACATCATCCCTTGAAGCTGCTTTAATTGGATGGATAGGTGGGTGGTCATGTCCATCCTTGGTACCGTTCCTACAGTTAATATCACCGGCAGAGAGTATTGAAAGCGCATATTTTTGGTAAATACCGGATGAGAAAGACACCAGCTTTGAGCGGAAATCAAAATCATCAGCATATTTGTTGGTTTCTGTTCTCGGATAACTTGTGAAACCCGCAAGATACAACTGCTCTGCAACCTCAAGGGCAGTCTCGGGACTTATTCCCAGAAACTTGGAAGCTCGTTTGAGGAACTCAGTAGTATTCAACGGATAGGGAGGATTTGTGAGAATGTTTTTTACGGTTTTTTTGTCCACAAGGCCTTTCTTACAATTCTTTATCCGGGCAAATATTTCATCAGCCTTTGCTTTTTCAGAAATATGCCCGCCCCTGTAAGCACCTGTAAAATCCGTACCATTTTTATTGAAAACAGCCTCGATCTTCCAGAAATCCTTCGATTCAAAATCCCGGATAATTTTCTCACGTTCGTACACAAAACCACAAGTCGGAGTCTGGCAGGGACCAATAGAGATAACATCCTTAGTACGTGCCCTTTCCCTTACAGCAAGAGTCATAAACCTCGTGAAAGCGGCACCCATCTTCAGATCAAGTATCTGGCGTGCCTCGGCAGACATTGCCAGGTTGGCATCCGGCTCGACAAGATTATCGAATGCCTGTTTGATCTCACTGGCAGACAGTGAAGAAAAACGAGCCCTTTTTACAGGAGCCTTTGATATCTTTTCAGCCAGATGCCTGGCTTCAAAACCGATGTTCTCCCCTTCCCTGTCAAAATCACATGCAAGAATGAGCTCTTCAGCCTGCTTTGCAAGCATGGAAATAGCAGTAGCATATGGTTTTTTCAGTACGTTTTTTACAGGATCAACATCAAGTAAAACTGCAGGGTCACATTCTCTCCAGTTGTTATACTCAGGTGGAAAGTCATAGCCCATTATATGGCCTGACAAACCCATGATACGCCATTCCTTACCATTTTTCTTAAAGTCGTAGACCGGAATACCGTCTATTGATGCACGATTAAAACCGCCCCCACTTAAAATACCAGCTATCTGTGCTGCTGCTTTATTCTTTTCCGTGAATACGACTATTGACATGCTGGACTCCTATGTTCTGATATTAAATAAGAATTGAGCTTGCAGGGTGAAAGTGATACAGAACCAAAATATTGATAGATATTCGATAAGTGGTATGAAAGATATATATGGGGCAAGAATGTATCTGCACCTATACAAAAACACTGCATACCGGAGCTACAATGACATTAATGGAAGATGCAAAAAAGGGTATCATCACGCCCCAGATGGAAGCCGTTGCCAGAGACGAGGGCATTGAAGCTAAGACCATCTGCTCATGTGTTGCCAAAGGACTCATAAGTATCCCCAATAATCCTGTCAGGGATTGCAGGGTCGTAGGTATAGGCAAATACCTCAGTACAAAAATAAACGCCAACATAGGAACATCACGTGATCACATCAACATTGATGATGAAATAGAGAAGGCAAAAACAGCAGAAGCTTTTGGTGCTGATGCACTCATGGACCTCTCCACCGGCGGGGACCTGGACCTTATAAGAAAAAAGATAATGGATGCTGTGAACCTCCCCATAGGTTCTGTTCCAATCTACCAGGCGGCAGCTTCACAGAAAGCTGTTGTAGATATGACTTCCGATGATATGTTCAATGCAGTACGCAAGCATGCAAAGGACGGTATTGATTTTGTTACCATACATGCAGGAGTGAACCAGGATTCCCTGAAAAGGATCAAACAGGGAAACAGGATAACGGATATCGTCAGCCGTGGAGGATCATTCACCCTTGCCTGGATGCTGCATAATGGCGAAGATAATCCATTCTATTCCGAATATGATTACCTGCTGGAGATCGCACAGGAATACGATATGGCAGTAAGTCTTGGAGACGGAATGCGACCTGGATGCATACATGATGCCTCTGACGGCCCTTCATTCATGGAATTCATAACTCTCGGAGAACTTGTGAAGCGCACAAAGGAAGCAAACATCCAGTGTTTTGTAGAAGGACCGGGACACGTACCTATCGATGAGATAGAACTAAGCGTAAAGGGAATGAAGAACCTGTGTGACCAGGCACCGCTCTATCTCCTGGGCCCGCTTGTCACAGACATAGCCCCGGGATATGATCATATTACCGGTGCGATCGGAGGGACTTTTGCCGGAATGTGCGGAGCTGATTTCCTGTGTATGACCACACCAGCCGAACACCTTGCACTCCCGACAAACGATGACATCCGGGAAGGAACCATTATCACAAAGATAGCAGCCCATGCAGCAGACCTTGCCAAGGAAGGACAAAAAGAGCGTGCAAGAGCCATTGACGACAGGATGGCACATGCCCGCAAGAACCTTGACTGGGAGACACAGTACAGCCTGGCTATCGATGGTGAGCGTGCAAGAAATGTCAGGGAAAGCCGCATGACAGGCAGCGATGCATGTTCCATGTGCGGAGATCTCTGTGCTATGAAAATAGTCAGCAAGGCACTTGAAGAAGAAAAGAAAAGGTGACAACATAGTCACCTGTTATTTCTATGCAATGTAGCTCTTTTAAACATTGAATGATAATTTTAATTTATGAATCTCACCGTTCTTCTGGATAATAATACAATCATTGACCGCTATTTTTTAGGTGAACCAGGTGTTTCCTACTTTATAGAAGACAACGGAACAAGAATACTTTTCGATGTAGGATACTCTGATGCCTTTCTCCAGAATGCACACAGAATGAAAATCGACCTTCTTCACCTGGACCATATAGTTTTGTCCCACGGTCATCTGGATCACACATGGGGACTTGATTCCATGGTAAGGATATTTACTGAAGCAAAAATAGAAGGGCTTGTGCATTCAGAACCCACTGTTGTTGCCCATCCATTGGTATTCAATAGCAAAACCTATGCAAGTCTAAAAGAGATAGGAAGTATCATTGGTGCAGAAAAGCTCTCAAGGGTATTCAAGCTAAAACTAAGCCGTGTGCCTTTGTGGCTGACTGAAAATATCGTATTTCTCGGAGAGATTCCCCGAATCTTTGATTTTGAACTCGACCCACTGGAAAGCAAGGTCATAATCGATGGAAAAGAAGAAGAAGACAGACTTTCTGATGATACTGCCATTGCTATTAAGACTGAAAATGGTCTTGTCATTATCACCGGTTGTTCACATTCAGGAATTTGCAATATAATCGAGTATGCTAAAAGTGTTTGCAGTGAAAATAGAGTTGTCGATGTTATAGGGGGTTTTCATTTGCTTCAACCACCAGAAACAAAGATCAACAGAACAGTCGATTATTTCAGCAAACTCAATGCCCGGAAAGTTCATGCATGCCATTGCACAGACCTTATGTCAAAAATCGCTTTGTCTAAAGTCTGTAAACTAAAAGAAGTAGGTTCTGGTCTCCGACTCGAATATTAGAAAGAAAAAAGAAATGACCGGAATAATCCCCTCATATCATTGTTTCTTGAAGCACATGAACCAGTCAAGACAGTATGTATCCTCATCTTTCGATTCCACTCTTTCCTTAGCAGTCCCACATGAACCCGGTGGTGGAATAATCACATCATCCCCCGGTTGCCAGTTGGCAGGGGTTGCAACATTTTCAGCATCCGATTTTTGCATTGCAAGTAATAATCTCCTGACCTCATCCATATTACGTCCGTTAGACAGCGGGTAATACAAAATTGCCCTTATCTTTGCTTTTGGATCGATCATAAACACGGCCCTTACAGCCTGTGTATCTGAAGCATTTGGCTGCACCATGCCAAACTTCTTTGCAATATCCATCTTAAGATCAGCAATAACCGGGAAAGTAATTTCCACTTCTTTCATGCCCTTATATTCTATTTTTTCCTTGATGGTCCGAAGCCATGCAATATGAGCATAGATACTGTCAATGGAAAGCCCCAGCAGTTCAGCATTTAGCGTCTTGAAATCATCCTGCATACCTGCAAAGGTCATGAACTCCGTAGTGCATACTGGCGTGAAATCAGCAGGATGGCTAAAAAAAATTACCCACTTACCTTTGTAGTCCCTTGGAAAACTTATCGCACCAGCTGTTGTCTCAGCAGTAAATGATGGTGCACTGTCACCTATCAAAGGCATATATACAGGTTCAGATGAGGATGTATCACTCATTCCGGACTTTATTTTCTTCATACTGCTGTCAAGGTATTCATTGATGTCCTTCACTTGCTTATCAAATTCCTTTTCCAGTTCCAGATCCTTTATGTTCCTGGAAATGTATCCTTTCATATCCTTGAACTGATCTTCAAGATACTTTTTAGTATCCTTTTTCTCATCCATTTTAAATCACCATTCTAATGAAGTGTGAACTACAGGAACGGACTAAAAAATAGTGAACATCCCATACTCCACTAATAATTAAGGCATTTTAAGATAAGAACTTGACTCTTGTGTGGCTAATTGTTATACAGTTAGTGCTTGAAGTACAACACTGGACAATAAATAATAAATAAGCTAATATACAAACACTTGGTCAGTACTATATAGCAATACCAGATCATGAATAGGTCTTCTCAATAAAAATGGCAAATAATGATCCTATTTCCGGGCATGGTTCATCCAATATGTCAAAAAAAACAACGATGGTTTTGAGAACCTCGTCGATGAATTACCCCTTGGCATGCTTTCATGTGACAGGGAAGGAAACATCACTGCAGTAAATGATTTTCTTTTGAAGATATTGGGGTCACCTTCCGCTGATGCCACAAAAAAAATCAATATACTTACTTTCCCGCCTCTTTTGGAATCTGGAATTTCCTCAGTTATTGGAGAAACACTTAGAACTGGTAAAAACTCCTCGATAGAAACACCTTACAGATCAAAGTGGGGAAAAGAGCTTTTCCTGAGTTTCAAGGCATTTTCAAAAAAGAGTGAATATGGACGTATTTGTGGATGCTATGCTATTGTTGAAGATCTTACAAATAGAAGAAAAGCAACCCTCGAGTTTGAGCAAAATAAACGCAAAGACAACCTGATATCAAAAATCTCAAGTCGCTTTATCAACAGCAACTTCAAGGAAATTGATGATGATATCAACAAGGCCCTTAAGGACCTGACATATTTTGTTGGTGCGGACTGTGTAGCTGTGTTCAGTGTTGATGAAAATACAAGTTACATTGTTAAAACACATGAATGGTGCATTGACGGAGTAGTATCCAAAATACCACTCAATGAGAAATGGGATACTGAAAAGATTGTGTTTAAACAATTAAGTAATTTACAGATAATAAGTATCTTGGACACTGATAAAATACCTGAAAAAAATACACATATACGAGAGATACTACAAGATCTTGAAATAAAGTCCATTGCAATGATACCTCTTTCGCGTTATGGTGCTTTTAAAAATTTTATTGGAGTATATTCTAAAAATAAGAGAATGGATTGGAATGACAATGCTCTATATGTCCTGAAAATTGTCGGGGATATGATAGCAAATATCCTAGACCGTCAAAATACAGAAGGAATGCTTCTTAAAAAAGAAGAAGAATATGAGGAAATCATCCATTCCATAGATTCAATAATATGGAAAGTTGTCTTTGATAAAGAAGGAAACACCCTGAAAACCTATATTGCAGAACCGGTGGACAGAATACTGGGACTACCGGATGGCACTATAGCTACTGATTGGGATAAGTATTTTGATCATATCCACCCGGAAGATCTCCAAAGAGTGATGGATAAACTTGAATTGACATTTAAAAACCCGGGCACTTCTTTGAATGAGGATTACAGGATGTTAACTGGTGATGGAAAGATAATCTGGATGAATTCCACAGGTAACTCCTATCTGCAGGATGATGGCACTTTTCTGACTTATGGAACCTCGGTGAATATTACAGAACGCAAAATGGCGGAAGAAGAGATAAGCCGAAGCGAAAAAAAATACAGGTTCCTTATAGAACAATCAAACGATGCAATATTTCTGAATAGACTTGATGGACAAATAGTTGAAGTAAATGATAAAGCCTGTGAGATGCTCAGCTATCCAAGAGAGGAACTCCTGAAAATGAATGTTATCGACCTCCTTACCCCGGAACTTATTGTGAAAGGGTTAGATGTTGTTGAACGTTTAAGAAAGGAAGATCAGATACAAGGTAATACAAAATATATCACAGGCGGTGGATATGTCATTGATGTAGAGGTCAATGCCAAGATCCTTGAAGGTTATCCGGATCTTGCGCAGGCCGTTGTCAGAGATATCACAGAGCGCAAAATGGCTGAAAATAAGCTGCGTGAAAGTGAAGCTCTTCTGAATGAAGTCGGTAGAATTGTAAAAATCGGAGGCTGGGAGTTAAATGTAGCATCAGGTACGACTACATTGACACCTGAAGTTGCAAGGATCCATGAAACAGATAAAGTTTATAATCTTCAGGGAGGATTGGGTCATTTCCCTCAGGGTTCAAGAGAGATCCTTGAAAAAGCAGTAAATGATGCTGTTGAAAAATGCGAACCATATGATTATGAACTGGAGTTTATCTCAGTAAAAGGTAACCATAAATGAGTCAGGGCAATTGGCCGTCCGGTAATAGAAGATGGTAAAGTTGAGAAATTGATTGGTACATTGCAAGACATAACAGAACTTAAAGAAGCCGAAATAGAACTGGAACGCAATGAGATAAAATACCATGCTCTTTTTGAACAGTCAAACGATGCCATATTCCTGAATAAACTTGATGGACAAATAGTAGACATAAATAAGAAAGCCTGTGAAATGTTTGGATACACACGGGAAAATCTTCAGAACATGAATGTTGTAGAGCTTTTGGCTCCAGAACAGATTGAATCAGCAAGTTTAGGAATGCAGCAATTCAGAGATCAGGGCTTTGTGCATATGTACCCATTGTACATAAAAGCAAACGGTGAAACCTTTGATGCAGAGGTCAATGCCAAGGTTCTTGAAGGATATTCTGATTTGGGGCTGGCTATTGTAAAGGATATCAGTGAGCAGAAAAAAATAGAAGAGAAAATAATTAGAAGTGAGACAAAATACAGGAGCCTTTTTGAAAAATCTAACGATGCCATAATGATTCACGACCTTAACGGAAAAATACTGGAAGCTAATGACAGAGCCTGTGAAATGTTCGGTTATAATGAGGAAGAATTAAAACAAAGATCGATGATGGACCTGACATTCCCAGAAGACAGAGAAGACATTAAATCAAGATTTCGGAAAATCAAAACAGAAGGTTACTGCCGTAGGGAAAACAAAATGCTTCGCTCAGATGGAAGTTTGATATATGTAGATGTTAGTGCTTCATTACTCAAAACGCAACAAGATACAATCCAGACAGTAGGAAGGGACATAACAGACAGAGTACTAACAGAAGCCGATGCCATCAATGCAAAAATAGAAGCAGAGACAGCAAGTCGTGCAAAGAGCGAATTCCTTGCAAACATGAGTCATGAAATACGCACACCATTGAACTCCATTATTGGCTTCTCAGATGTTATGATCAATGGTATTGCAGGAGAGCTGATTCCAAAGCAGGAACAATATATGCAACATATTTCCGACAGCGGACATCATTTGCTAAATCTTATAAATGATATCCTTGACATTTCAAAAGTAGAAGCAGGAAAAATGGAGCTACATTTTGAGATGATCGATGTACCAACCGCAATGAATGAAATTATTATTATAACGCAATCTCTTACATTCAAGAAGAAGATTAAAGTTAGTGTGGATATATGCGAAAATGTCCCGAATGTACGGGCAGACAGGTCAAAGTTTAAACAGATAATGTATAACCTGCTAGGAAATGCAATAAAGTTCACCAGTGATGAAGGTCATATATCCATACTCGCAAATGTTAAAGATTCTAAACTGCTGATTTCTATTATCGATAACGGACTCGGAATTTCCCCAGATGATCTGAAAAAACTGTTCAAACCTTTTAGCCAGATAGATTCATCTACTTCGAGAAGTTATCAAGGAACCGGACTTGGACTTGCATTAGTCAAGGAACTGATTGAATTACATGGTGGAAAAATATGGGTTCAGAGTGAATTAGGAAAAGGAAGTAATTTCACATTTGAATTACCAATAGACAATAAAAAGCAGGAATAGACATCAATTGTCCTGTCAGAATAAATATTGACCTTTTTACAGCTTAAATAAGTGTTGTTCAATAGCATACATGCTGCAAACTGAATTAGAAGCAAAGTTAAAAATATTTTTACCAAAGGGAAGTGACCCTGGCAAAGCCAGGGTAACTCTGGAAGTGGGACGTGGTGGAGTTTGAAGGAGGTAGTTGATGGATATTCGAATTGACCCACATCCGCGAATGCTTCAGAGTAATATTACTCTGACAAATTATCGTTTTATGATTAGTAGTATTTATAAGTATCGTGAAAATATAAATACTGTAGGCATTATTTGGAATTGTGCAACAAAATAGATAAAAGGATTGTAAACCAGTATATAAATAAAAGTAAACATATTAGAATTTCTGCAAACAATTCATAACACAAACAAACTCGCGCACACCCTTCAAACTTATTATATGATACCAATAACCACAAATCTTATGTATCTACAGAAAAGAGCATACGAGGATTGAGCAAGAAGGAGGAACAAAGACGGATAACATCGCATTTTTGATATACGCATTCAGTTCCCTTTTTGCAGTAGTCAGTCCGGTTGGTGTAGTTATCACATTCGTTTCACTGACAACTGATATGACACTGGAAGAAAAGAATGCACTTGGCACAAAATCCGTAATTCTTGCATGTGCAATTGCTTTATTTTTTGCAATATCCGGAGAAATGATACTGGATTTCTTCGGAATAAGTATTGACGCACTAAGAGTAGCTGGTGGAATACTACTTTTCACTGTGGCTTTTGATATGATACTTGCAAAGGTTTCCCGTGAAAGCATAACAGATACAGAAATTGACAAATCGATGGACCGCAGTGATATATGGATATTCCCTATCGCCCTTCCACTTTTAACAGGCCCGGGCACTATCACAACCGTTATTGTCCTCATGGGAAGTGCAGCTTCATTATTGCAAAACATTGCAGTTACGATTGCAATATTGCTAACCTTTGCAATTACATTAGTATTGTTCCGTTTTTCCAGAAGAGTTTATAAATTCCTCGGATATACCGGAATGCTGGTTTTCACCAGGCTGATGGGACTTTTACTGGCAGCAATGGCTGTGAATTTCATCGCCCTTGGAATCTGGAATATTTATACATCATTTCAGTGATATCTGTTTTTAGCTCTGTGAAAGTCTAACAATAACAATGATTTTATCCAATTGATTCATAAATCTAATAGAGTGTGGATAATAAACTGGTAGCTCTGACTCAATAAGCATCTTCTGTAAACACTTTATTTAGGAAGGAACCTAACAATTTCATCAAGGTCATCTCCACAATTGCAACATTTCTTTGCGTTTTCTTTTTTTTGGTAGACTTCCTCATTCAACCCTTACGACTATCCCCCTGAGGAGGCGACCTAGTATATCTGAACCTGTTATGATCATCTTTTCAGGGTCTTCCCTGTTCCAGTAAAGTATCAGATCGTTATCTATAACGTCATCCTCTGAATCTTCCGGATATACTTTTAACTTATGGAGTACATCACCAATTTGTTCATTGGAATCACTTACAATTATAGGGTGGTGGCAGTATCGGTACGGATTGAACTCCGGTTTTCTGTATATCGCGTCCCTCAGAAAAGAACCGGAGTCAATCGCCATCACAGGCCTATCGGTTTCATCCAAAACTATAACCCATTTCTTTGAACTCGACGCGATTTTTTTCAGCAATTCTTCGAACTCTGGTCCATCAGATGATGGAAATATGACAAGACCATTAAAAGTAGGCAGGGAAATTATACTGGAAGGATCCACTACAGAACCTTCCTGCTTGATTTTAAGATCATCTATGGATAAGAAATTCAAAGCTCCAAGCCCTTCAAGGCGATCGATGTCACTACTTTCTGAAATAATATGTTTCCTGAGCATTATCCTGAGTGAACGCTCTTTGAAGAACTCCATTTTTTCTTTTCCAAGCCACTTATCCAGAACCATAGAGGATGGCTTTGAAACAGGGTACAACAACAGTACATAAAATTTGATAAGTGGGGATAATGTAGACCCAAGTCTTAAGGAATTTCTTGTGAAATAAGCCTGTGGAGCTATCTCACCAAAAATTGTGATGAGAACTGTAGATAAAATAAAAGCTGAGGTGCCAGCCATTACCGAATCCGTCAGCAATGTCAGAAGAACATTGATGCCGACATTACCCCATAATAAAGTAGAGAGCAGCAGGTGAGAATTACGCCTTAGTTCCAGTACTTTTTTTGCATCCTCATTCTTAGCTTCTGTCTCTATCTCAAGACGAAGTCGACTCAGACCGAACAGACCTATTGTCAGACCGGAAAATATGCCAGATTGAATCAGGCAAAGAACTATTAAAAACCATATTATTATGTCATTCATTATTATTCCGCTAAGGTGTTATTTTAACCCTCAGGTCTTGATATGAATATAAGAGTAGTAAAACCTTTCTGAAAAAAATACTGTTTTGCCTTTATTGTTAAGTGCAATGTTCTATGACCTGTGAAATTCAGTTTCAAATGGCACATAATATTTTATTCGGGAACTCTTCTCAGATATTTTCATATATAATCGAGGCTCTATTTAAGATGGAGATATTTAAGGGAGAGGGAAAATGCTGGAAAGGAATTTCATCGTAATAGCAGGTGAAGAAGCAGGGCCAAGATCTAACAAAATGGGTGGGATATGGAACGTCATCGATGCCGAGGCAACAAACCTTGCACGCCTGGTGAGCAACGGTGACATTGGTGAAAATAATCCACCTACGATTATTGTTGCAGGCCCTTTCTATGGCCACAGCGGTGCTGACTGGAACAAAGGACTTAACCGTATAACTGATATGAGCGGTCTTGAAGAAATGGAAGATGAAGGTGAGATCTTCGAAACCATTGAAGAGATAAAAAAGAAAGGTATCGATGTTTTTGCCGGAACTGAACAGGTAAATGGTGTGAAAATAATTCACCTTATGTTCAGGACAAATGATTTTTGCAGGGTCAGCACAGAATACAAAGGACAGGAAATGTGCCTTGCCAATTTCATCAAATCAGAAGCATATGACTTTATTAACCTGGATTCCATGGCATATGAGAACATGAACAACGGCATAGAGTATACACATTACCTTAATCTTTCATATGCTATTTCCGAATTTGTAAAAACACTTGTAACACTCCGTGAAAAAAGCGCAGAAGAGTATGAGGACAAAGCAATATCTGAATTTGCAGCATCCCTCATGCCAGCTGTCCATGTTTCACTTCACTGCCATGAATTCGGCGTATTCTATGCCGCTGCCCGGCTTGAAAAGATAGGTATAAACGTCCAGACTGTTGCAACATACCATGCAACAATACCCGGAAGATCTTCCGGACATCGTTCTATTTGCAAGGTCAGGGAAAAAGACAGCTCATGGGATAGTGGCGTACCTGTCAATTTTGCAAAACTTGAATCCCTGTCATCTTATGCTGACGTGGTCACTGCGGTAGGAGATTCGACTCTTAAGGAAATAAAACTGTTCTACGGCATAGATTCCATAGTAGTGCGCAATGGTATAGACCTCCATCAAATTGACATCGACTGGGAAAAGAAGAAAGAGCACCGTGAAAAGATACAGGAATTCCTCTCTGAGAAGATATATAATGTGCATGACAGCAAAGTCATCCCTCCCAACAGGATAATCCCCATCTTTTCCATATCACGCATCGAAATAGAGAACAAAGGATACCCTGATCTTCTGGATTCGCTGGTCATACTTGACAGGAGAATAAAGACACAGATCGAAGCGGGTCATCTTGACGAGAACTACAGGGTTATTTGTTTCATCGTAGCAGCACACGGCCCAAAAACTAAAACACCTGATAATTTTCCTATATATTTACCTGAAGAGCTGCTCATAGGTGAAGAAATAAGGCTCCAGCAAATGATAAGAGAGCGAAGGCTGGAATGCTCACGCATACCTGACGGCAACCGGCATGTAACTGCGGTTCTTTATCCCCAATGGCTCTCTGAAAACGATGGGGGACTCAACATGAAAACCGAGGAATTCATGGCAGGATGTATCGCAGGTATCTTTCCATCAAGGTATGAACCTTTCCTCCTTACGGGCCTGGAGGCAGGAAAAGAAGCTACTCCGAGTATTGTCAGCAAAATCTGTGGTTTCAGCGATGCACTGGGCACCCTGAAAAGGCTTGTCATGGGGATGGGAGGGGTGATAGTCGTAGACAATATCAACATTCCATATCTTGAATCAATAAGCGATTATGCCCTTGCAATGGACTATTTCATTGATACTTATATCGATGATAAGATCAAGTACAATCTGCTCTGCCAGGAAGCAAACCTCCTGGCAGGAGACATGAACTGGGAAGAACCGACAAAGCAATATTACGAACTCCTGACAGGTACAAGGATGAAATAAGATGTCAGAGATTCGCAAACACTATTTCCTTGAAGAACATTGCATAATAGCCTCCAACAGGGGAAAGAGGCCTTCTGCACCAAAGGCTTGTGATGAAGGAAAGATTTCTTCAAGCTGTGTTTTTTGCCATGGCAATGAAGACCAGACACCTCCTGCAACAGCAGTATACAAAAATGCCGAGGTACTCAAAGATACGGATGAACGACGCATTACAGACTGGGACGTAAGATGTATTCCTAACCTCTACCCTGCACTATCCCCTGATGCTCCTGAATTCGATAATGCTTCATTTGAAGTCAAAACTGGGTACGGATTCCATGAAGTAATAGTGGAAAGCCCCCTTCACAAAAGCAGGATGAATCTTTTTACCGATAATGAATTGCTTCTCCTCATGCAGGTATATCGGGACAGGGTAATGTATTACCAGTCAAAGGAAGACATAAGATATGTCTCCCTGTTCAAGAACTGGGGAAAAAAGGCCGGTGCATCTCTTGAACATACACATACACAACTAATAGCCGTCCCCATAATACCCCCCACCATCACGAAAGAAAGAAAGGCAATGGAAGAACTGGAAAACTGCCCTTACTGTAAGATCGTGGAAAAGGAAACTGGAAAAGAAAGAAAGGTATATGAAAATGCTGATTTCATCCTGATAGCGCCATATTTTTCCAGAGTGCCTTATGAGACGTGGATACTTCCAAAAAAGCATGTGAATCATATATCAGCCTTTAGTGATGAAATGCTCCTGAGCCTTGGAGACTGCATCAGGACAGCAGTTTCATTTCTGGACAGGACAATACCTGAACTGGCATACAATTACATGTTCTTCCAGATAGAACATGACCTGAGTTACCATTTCAACATCCGTATAGCACCGGTAACGTCAATTGAAGCTGGTTTTGAGAAGAACACGGAAATATACATCAATTCAATGCCTCCGGAAATAGCTGTTGAATACCTGCTGGAGAAAGCATAGGAACACATGTCAGAAGAAGTGATCCAATGAAAGAAAAAATGCGAATAGCTATGTTCTCATGGGAAAGCCTTAATGCCGTGAAAGTTGGAGGACTGGCCCCTCATGTGACCGAGTTATCAGAAGCTCTGGCATTGATGGGACATGACATCCATATATTCACCCGAAACAAAGACATGCTCCCCTATGAGATAATCAATGATGTGCATTATCACCGTGTGTACCACGCTCTTGAAGGTGGCATAATACAACAGATGAACAGCATGTGTGATGCCATGTATACAGCTTTTGTTGATGCCTCTGAAACTTTTGGCGATTTTGACCTGACACACGTGCATGACTGGCATCCTGTGAACTTGGTATGCAGATTGAAAGAGGAATATAATATTCCTTTTGTGATCACCTATCACAGCACAGAATGGGGAAGAAACGGGAATCAACATGTCAACTGGTGGGAAGCCATGGAGATCAGTCACCGCGAATGGCAAGGTGGATATGAATCATCCCTTGTAATAGCCACATCCACTATTTTCAAAAATGAGATACAGCACCTTTATCAAATACCTGATGAAAAGATATCAATTGTACCTAACGGAATACACGAAAATAAGATGCAAATGGATGTGGACCCTGGCAAGGTCAAATCAGAATATGGAATACACCCATACGCCCCTGTTATCCTTTTCGTGGGAAGGATGAATTACCAGAAAGGACCTGACCTTTTAATACAGGCCATCCCTGAGGTACTTGCAAGCAGATGGGATGCAAAGTTTGTCATTATAGGTGAAGGAGAGATGAGACCAGAGTGTGAAGGGATAGCATCTGAACTGAACATTCATGACAGTTGCCACTTTTTAGGTTATGTTGATGAATCCGTTAAGAAAAAATGGATGAATGCCTGCAACCTCATCTGTGTTCCAAGCCGCAATGAACCATTTGGTATAATCCTGCTTGAAGCATGGGATGTAAGTAAGAATATCGTTGCAACAAATGCGATATCGCTTATAGATAACTTCAAGGATGGAGTCATAGTCTACCAGAAACCTGAATCCATTGCGTGGGGAATCAAGCATGTGTTTGACAATTATACTGATGACCAGCTTGGAAAAGAAGGCAAGAAGCTGATTGGTACCAAATATAACTGGAACAATATAGCTGAAATGACTGTGAAAGTATACAGCAACATGATCATGTAAGTGTACTTTCAAAAATCAATTTCCAGCCTTTTTTGGAATAAAAAGAACAAAAGAGAGTGGCATGAATGGGAAAGTTGGTAAACAGGGTTTCAAAGAAAATTGGATTGGCACCAGGCTCCTTGGTTCACATTGGTGAAGAAAGAACTGAGAAACCAAAGATAACCATAATAGATTACGACAAGGATACTTATCAGGAAAAAGTAGTTGAAAGTGTAGAGGAATGTTTTCCTTTTAAGGATCATCCAACTGTTTCGTGGATAAACGTTGATGGCATCCATCAGGTGGATATCATTGAAAAGCTGGGCACTCACTTTGGCCTGCATCCACTTGTTATGGAGGATATCGTCCATACAAGCCAGAGACCAAGGATGGAAGATTACGATTCCTACATATATGTCGTCCTTAAAATGCTCTGGTTTGCAGATGGTGATACAGATGTGAAGACCGAGCAGGTAAGCATTATACTTGGTCAGAATTATGTTATGTCCTTCCAGGAGGTCGAGGGCGATACTTTTAAGTTCGTAAGAGAACGACTTCGAAATACCAAAGGCAGAATACGCACCATGGGTTCTGACTACTTGGCCTACACAATTCTTGATTCCATAGTTGACAATTACTTCATAATAATTGAAAGATTTGGAGAAGTAATTGAGGAACTGGAAGAGGAACTGATAGAGAACCCATCCCCTGAAATCCTCCAACGTATTCATGACCTCAAGAAAGAGATGATATACCTTCGCAAGTCCGTATGGCCACTTCGTGAAGTGATCAGCGGTCTTGAAAGAACGGAATCATCCCTGTTTCAGAATTCGACCTTCGCGTTCCTTAGAGATGTTTACGACCACACGATACAGGTGGCAGATGCGATTGAAACATATCGGGATGTACTCTCGGGAATACTGGACGTATACCTTTCAAGTGTAAGCAATAAGATGAATGAAGTAATGAAGACACTTACTATTATAGCAACTATCTTTATACCGCTTACCTTCGTCGCCGGTATGTACGGAATGAATTTTACCAATATGCCTGAGCTTGGATGGAAATGGGGATATCCTGCCGTATGGACCATCAATATATTGATATTCTTAGCTATGTACATGTACTTCCGTAAAAAGAACTGGTTATAATCAGAAAAAGGATGCAGATATAAAATGTTCGATACATACCATCCACCATTCACTGTGGAAGTTGAAGATACTGTAATTACAGTTGAAAAACAAGGAAACAACCTGATCTATAGACGTATGTTCGAGGGAGAAGAGGAAACAGAACTCGTGTTGCTTAATAATGACGGTGACATCCTCATAAATCCTATTGAACCTGTTAATCTGCCAAACAAACTCACATCGTCCCTGCTTATAGATTTTAAACGTCCCGCCCTGATACGTCCAGGTGACAGGAAAAAAATATACCTGACTTTCCCCGTGGAGATCGGAGTATTCGTTTCAGATAAGGCGGGAAACTATGAAGTTATTGATATTTTTACATTTTCCAGGGTCAAATTCACACTTTATGGAAGCCACAATGCTGGACTCATCTGCCGGCACTGGGAAAGTGATGTATTCACCAAGATGCCGGAAACAAATGTACTTCATGAAGGCTACATAGAACTTGAGATAATCAATGATTCCAACCATCTGATGGAGGTAACAAAAGCGGTTTTCAATGCCTATGGAATGAAAATCTACTATGGCAAAAAGAGAATTGTTATGAATGCTTCCATGAGAATCATAAATAAACTCCTGGCTGAAACTGATTTCAGTACAAATCCAACGACCTCAAGATTCAAAAGGTCAATGGAGCTTTATACCTCACGCAAGCTCATGATCAGCGGAACCAAAGGAATTATGGAGTTCGGGCTATGAGCAACAGCACTATTTCGCAGCACATCTCCGTGCCGTATGATCCTTTCCTGCAGGTTATCACAGTCATAGCCATACTTTTTTTTGCCATTGTGATAGGGAAGGGTATAACAATATACCTGCAAAGGACACTTAAAGACAAGATGGACAAGGAGCACCTCAATATCCTGCTAAAGGTTGCCTACTATGGAATAATTTCATTTGCCATACTGGTCTTCATCTTCCCTATACTGGAAATCGAACCTGCCGGCCTTCTGGTAGCTGGAGGTGTGGTAGGTATTGTGATTGGTTTTGCAAGCCAGAGTATTGTAGGCAACTTTATTTCCGGCATCTTTTTGATGACCGAGAGGCCAATCAAGATAGGTGACCAGATTAACATTGATGACAATTCCGGGTTTGTAGAAGACATAAACATGATCTCTACTATTATAAGGACCTACAATGGCCTTTACATGAGAATACCGAATGAAACTGTTTTCACAAACAGCATAACCAACTATGTTGCAAATGTAGTCAGGAGATTCGACTACGTTGTAGGAATACGTTACGAAGATGATGCTGATGAAGCAATCGGGATTATTCGGGAAATACTCGACAATGAACCATTTGCACTCAAACATCCTTCCCCCGAAATATTTGTTGATAACCTTGGAGACAATTCAGTCAACATCCTGGTGAGGATATGGGCACCTGTAAGTGAGTGGTATGACCTGAAGACAAGGTTGCTCTGGATCATAAAGAAAACACTGGAAGAGAATGGTATTGAAATAGCCTTCCCGCAAAGGACTGTCTGGTTTGCCAGCGATCTTAATACAAGGAATATCCGCACGAACTACGTGGAAAATGGAATGGGTACCGATATCAACCCGGGAATGGATGAAACATGAAAGCCGTATGCGTTTGTTTTGAGGTACATCTGCCCTTGCCCCTTCGCTGGTACTGGCCACGGGAAGGGTATAGTGAAGCCCATATTGAAAAATACTTTGACATGGAAAAGGCATTCCATAATTTCACAAAGCTTGCAGATAATGTGGAAACACTTAACGACACTCTGTCAGAATCCATAGAAAATGGAGGAAAATATACCCTTGACGTGTCCGGTGTTTTCCTTGAACAATGCAAATGGGCACCTGAAATAATTGATGGTTTCAGGAAACTGAACCCGGAAAAAGTATCTTTTGCCGCTTCACCGTATTATCACTCAGTAAGTTCAATGTTCCCTGATATGAAAGAATTCAGGGAACAGGTCGAAATGGACATAAAAACGATAAAGGAGCTTTTTGGCAGGGAAACAAAGACATTCGTGAACACCGAACTTCTTTTTGAACGAAGGGCAACAAAAATCCTCAAAGAGCTGGGATTCAACTGCTTCATATCAGAAGGTTCCCACAACATCATGAACGGCTACGACCCCACACATGTTTACAGCAATCATGTACCCACACTCCTTCGGCACATAAACCTGAGTGAAGATCTGGAAATCAAATTCTCTGATATGTCATGGCCCGGATATCCACTGATAGCCGACAAGTTCGCATCATGGATAGCAAACATGGATGGTGATGTGATAACCCTGTACATAAAATATGATGCCATCAACACTCACCTGAAGAAAAATAATGAAATACTTAAGTTCCTGAAGGATATCCCCTTGTGTCTTAAAAAACATGGGATAAAAATGCTTTTGCCTGAAGAAGCTGTGGATATGTTCAAAATGACCGAGTTGCCATCCCTCGATTCAAAAACAACAGCACGCTATGGCATGCATAACCTTCTGGGAAACCATGCGCAACACCTCTTCATGCATGAGCTTGTAGACATAGGAGAACAGCTCAAAACTGTGAAGGATCTGGAAAAGAAAAAGGAGCTGCTCAGGATATACCGCTATCTTCAACAAAGCGAGATATTCCTGGAGATGAACTCGGAAGAAAGACGCCTTGGGTATGAAAGAGCAGTGAACGATCTATCGATACTTTCGGATATCGAACGTGCAGTACTGGAGGCAGGAGAATGAATTCTATTTGCCCTTTCTTTCAAGTTCACCAACCATACAGGCTCAGATGGTTCTGGCCTGATAGTAAACAGGGTTTTGACAGGTATTTTGATAAAGCTGTGAACAAGGAGATATTCCATAAGGTTGCAGGTAAATGTTATCTTCCTGCAAACAAGACCTTGCTTGAACTTGTGGATGAGACTGACGGTTATTTCAGGGTGAGTATGTCGGTCACCGGCACTCTGCTGAACCAGTGTGAGCGCTGGGGTGAAGACGTGCTGGATACTTTTCGCGACCTTGCAGACACCGGCTGTGTGGAGTTTCTTGATGAGACCTATTATCATTCCATTGCATCACTTTTTGAGTCATGGGAGGAATTCATAGAAGAAGTGAAAGAGCACCGTGACCTCATGTCTGAATTGCTTGGTGTCACCCCACGCATATTCAGGAATACCGAAATGCTGTACAATAACAGTGTGGCCCATTTTGCGAAGGAAATGGGTTACCATGCAATATTAACAGAGGGTATTGAACGTATTATGGATGGCAGGTCTCCTGACCATGTATACAAAGCAAAAGGTGCTGACATATCGGTTCTGCTTCGTAATTATAAATTGAGTGATGACATAGGATATCGTTTCTCATCCAGGTGGTGGGAAGAATATCCCCTGACCGCAGACAAATGGGCAGACTGGGTATCCCGGAGTTTCGGGGAAACAGGCAATATTTTCATGGATTATGAGACATTCGGAGAGCACCAATGGGAAGATACCGGAATATTCGAATTCCTGAAGATGCTGCCCAGCGAGGTTCTCGACCGGGGAGTCAGGTTCCTTACCCCTTCCCAGACTATCAAAAACTACACACCTGTTGGAGAGATAGATGTAGGAGATTTCTCAACAATCTCCTGGGCAGATGTTGAAAGAGACACCAGCGCCTGGCTCGGTAATGATATGCAGAGACGTTGTTTTGAAGAAGCAAAACTGCTCGGACCCTATGTGAAAGCAACAGGTGACAAAGAACTCATCAGGACATGGAAACATCTGTTGACATCGGACCATTACTATTACATGAGCACAAAGTGGCTGGGCGACGGGGATGTACATTCTTATTTCAGCATTCATAACTCACCCTATGATGCTGCGGTGAATTTTATGGCAGTGATGATGGATTTCAAGTCGCATGTGTTCAGAATACTGACAGAAACAGAATAATAATAATATATTGCATGAGGCCATATTATTTATCGGGAGTGTTGTGCATGGTAAGAGATCTTTACATGTTCTCTAAGATTGATAAAGAAGCAGAAGTTGTCTGGTTCAAGATATCCTATGAGAACACCGTTCATTCGGAAGCGGACATAACTTCCCTTTTTGCGGAGAAAGAACTTGATATGAGATTTGCATATCTGGACAGCCTTGAAGATCCTTCAAGAGGCAAGTATGTGATCTTCACAGAAGTTGAAAAGGGCATGGATATCAAAAGTATTGCAGATGAACTTGGAAAAATGGATGTCGTACTTAACCTGGACTGGGGATTTTCAAAGAACAGAGCCGTTCAAACGGTGGAATTCCCCCTGCATCTACTGGGAGAAAGAGCTATTATAATCAGGGCAAAGACCTTTGTGAATATCCTCAATATTATCAATGAAAACGTGCCACAGTCAGAAGGACTACTAACTATAATAGGACTCAAGAGCGGAGCAGGCGTTGTTAAATATCTCAGAGATATGATCGATGTGAACGACAGCAACTTCCTCGACCTGTTAAATGAACTCCTTATGGCCGCAGGATGGGGTACTCTTGACTACGAAATGAATACCGTGGATAAGAAAGGAACTTTAAGGATCAGTGACTCGTTCATTGCTGATGACTACAAAGAAAGTGACGTTCCTACATGCGGATATATCAGCGGTTTTCTTGCCGGGTACATTTCTGAATCATTAAATACAACAGTTCAGGTTCGCGAAACAATATGTAAAAGCATGGGCAGTGGTTTCTGTGAACATCAGGTATCACCTGCCCCAAAAGACGTTAAGATAGAACATTTACTCAGGGGAGAATCGTATTGATTCGACAACCCAATGCAATTCTCGGCAATGACAGGTTACTTGTAACTGTCGGGAAAAAAGGCGAGATATTCGGATATTATTTTCCAGGGAGGGATTTCGCTCAACATGTCGAAGAGTCACAGGCCTGCCTACATAATGGAAAGGATCTCATATGGTCAAATGCCCGTGAATGGGTAGCAGAGCAGAAATACATAGAGAATACAAATATAGTAAGCACTGAGCTTGTCCATCAATCGGGCCTTGTAATGCACATCACAGATTTTGTTCATCCTACCCTACCGGTGCTTGTGCGTAAATACAAGATCAGTTCTAAGAAAAAATTCAGCGGGAAGTTCTTCTATTACTCAAACCTCCAGGTTGGAGAAATGAACAAAAAGAACTCAGCATTCTGCGATTATGATTCCGGTCTGCTGGGGCAGTACTGGAAGAATTACTATGTTGGGATAACTTCCAGCCCTATGTTTGAAGAATGGCAGATCGGAAAGGCAATGGATACCATATGGTGGACTAATGCCAAGTATGACATGGAAGACGGAGAACTACAGAAAAACCGTGAGGACATCGGTAACATAAACAATGCTATAGGATGGAGACTTGATATCGATGATTCAAAGCCTGCTGAGTTCACAGTATTCATTGGTGCAGCTTCAAGGAGACCGGCACTTTACAAGCGGATGCGAGAAGTGCAGAATGAAACTGTTGAGAACATGTACAATGAGACACAGGAGAAATCGATCAAATGGCTATCAAAGAAAAAACTTCTTGAAATACCTGAATATCCTGGTTTTGAAACATTCAGGCAGGACCTGTTCAAAGCTTTTAACCGCTCATTGCTTGCATTAAGTATACTCAATGACTCCAGCAAAGGTTCCTTTGTAGCATCACCTGAGTTTGATCACGATTTTGAGAAAAGTGGAGGTTATGGATATTGCTGGAACAGGGATAGCTCGGAGATTGTTATTTCACTTCTCAATGCAGGATATCCTGAGTATTGCGAGCGTTTCTTCAAATGGTGCAAGAATACCCAGCTTCCTGATGGCTCCTGGTTTCAGCGCTACTGGCTTGATGGCAACGTAGGTTCCTCATGGGGTAACTTCAGTTTCTCAACCCAGATCGATGAGACCGGTTCCACGCTCTTTGCAATGGAAAAGTACTATGAGAGTCTTGAGCCCATACTTAAACGGGAGTTCCTTGACAACATCTGGGCAACTGTACTCTCAGCTGCCGAATACCTTATGAGAAGGACACCTGACGGGATGCATGAGCCCTGCATATGCCTCTGGGAAACTTACCAGGGTGTTTTTACCTACACCAATGCTGCCATTTATGGCGGCCTGGTGGGTGCTGCACGCATGGCAAGGGATTATAATGAAAAAGGACTTGCTGACCGCTGGCTTGAAAGAGCTGAGTTTATCAAGAGTACCACCATCGACAAATTGTGGCTTGATGAAGGTTATTTTGCCCGCGGAATACTCCACGGAAAAGTCGACACAGCTATTGATGCAAGTATAATCGGCACCTTCGTTCCTTTTAATATGCTATCAGCAAGCGACGAAAAAGAAAAAGAGATGATAGAGTCCATAATAAAGAATATTGAGAAACAGCTCAGGGTGCCTGTAAATGATCATTTTGGGATCAAGAGATATGTGGACGATAAGTATATCGATGGCAATCCCTGGATAGTCACAACCCTGTGGCTGTCAAAGGCATTACTTGAGATGGCAATTGTCATTGATGATAAGGACAATGAAAAAGAAGAACTAAAAACATTGACCAATGATGCCTTAAAGTATATCAAATGGTCACTGAAAGGTGCTACGGGAGCAGGAATGCTTCCAGAACAGGTCAACAAATATACAGGTAGACCTGCATGGGCAATACCTCTTAGCTGGAGTTGTGCATTGATGCTTGACAACATTCTCCTGCTTGACAAACTCCAGAAGAAACTGTCTAATAAGAGTATCTGAAACTACCTGCTGCAAGTGACGCCACTATGAACTACGCAGACTATATAACAGGAACAGGCAAGGAATGGATTATTAGCAATGGCCTTGGAGGATATGCTTCCTCCACAATTATCGGGGCGAACACACGTAAATACCACGGTCTGCTGGTAGCCTCAATGAACCCTCCTGTTGATAGGAAACTACTGCTTTCATCCCTTGATGAGGAATTGATCATTGGAGATAATATCCATAAACTTGCAGTCCATAAATATCAGGACGTTGTTTATCCCCACGGCAACGAATATCTTGAAAACTTCATTTCGAACCCTCACCCTGCTTTTCTGTATAGTGTAGCCGGGATGAAGATTAAAAAACAAATTATGATGATACATGGTGAAAACACCACTGTCGTAAAGTATGAAATTAACAATCCTTCAGGCGAACATGGAATTTTCAGGATACTGCCACTTGTAAATAACAGGTCTATTCACCATATGACCAATGCAAAAGGACTTTCCTTCAGACAAGAAACATTCTCAGGAGGAACTATACTTACCTGCGGAGATTCTTCATTCCAGATATGCTCTGACCTGCCTTACGAAGCTGATGAACATTGGTACTACAATTTTGAATACGAAGTGGAACTTTCAAGAGGATATCCTCACATTGAAGATAACTTTAATCCGGGATACTTCGACCTGGAAATAAATGACACTGATATTTCCTGTTTCATCCTGGCATCGACTAAGATGGATAAAGACTGGGATATGGAAAAAGTACTGGAACTTTTCAAGAATGAAGAAAAACGAAAAGAAGAGCTTGTAAAGAAAACCATAAAAGAGGATGTTTTCTTACGAAAACTCACTATTGCAGGTGACTCTTTCGTAGTTGAACGAAGATCAACAGGATCAAGATCAATTATTGCCGGTTATCACTGGTTCGCAGACTGGGGAAGGGATACAATGATATCACTTTCGGGCCTTACGCTTGCAACTGGAAGATTTAGTGACGCAAGATCCATACTTTCTACTTTTGCAGCTCACTGTAAAGATGGGCTTATACCCAATCTGTTCCCGGAAAATGCATCTGAATCACCTGTATACAACACTGTGGACGCATCCCTGTGGTTTGTCCATGCCGTTGGGAGATACCTGGATTATATTGATGATATTGACTTTGCGGAAAGAATGTGGCCTACCATCGAAAGTATACTGAATCACTATCAATCTGGAACTGCCTATGATATCAAAATGGATGATGACGGCCTGATAGAACATGCAGGACAGCTTACCTGGATGGATGCAAAGATAGGAAACTGGGAAGTTACACCAAGAAATGGAAAAGCGTGTGAGATTAATGCTCTCTGGTACAATGCACTGATGTATGCAATAAAAATAGGAAAACGACTTGGAATCGACGTTTCTGCTTATAATGAAATTGCAGCACTCACAAAAAAAAGTTTTAGAGAAAAATTCTGGAACGATGAAAATAATTGCCTTTATGACTGCATTTCAGATTTAGGGAACATCACAGAAAAGGATGCCTCCGTTAGGCCAAACCAGATACTAGCAGTATCTCTCCCTCATACGATGCTTTCACATGAAATGGAAAAAGGTATTGTTGACGTGACCACGGAAGAATTGCTGACACCTTATGGACTAAGGACACTGTCACCACATGATATCAGGTATTCAGGCCTTTACAGAGGGAATCCTGAAGACAGGGATGCTGTCTATCACAACGGTACTGTATGGCCCTGGCTACTTGGTCCTTATGTAACGGCTTATGCAAAAGTGTACAAGAATATGCCTGATCTGAAAGACAAGCTTGTGGGATTTTTGCATTCGATAGAAAAACACATGGATGAAGCATGTGTCGATACGATATCAGAGGTATTTGACGGTGATATGCCACACGAACCCGGTGGGTGTGTATCACAGGCATGGAGTGTGGCGGAAATAATACGTTGCTATGCCGAAAATATTTTGCAGAGACATTAAGATATTCATTCGCAATCTTTATGAAAGTTCAATTCGTTTTTATTATCGGGTTTTTGGGTTTATTTATTGATAGAAGTAAGTGGAAAAACAGAATCATTGAGAATTGCAATGTTCTCATGGGAGAGTCTTCATTCTGCAAAAATCGGCGGGCTGGCTCCTCATGTAACCGAGTTATCAGATAATCTGGTTAAAATAGAATATAGCTGGGACAACATTGCCAGAAACACGGTTCATGTTTACAATTGAATTACATGAAGTGATAAAATGGAAGAAATGTGTTTAAACATTGGTGAAGCGGCAGGTTGTATTTACAGGTTGCTCGATAGTGGGGAATCGAATATGGCAAACTTGAAGAATCATCTCAAAGAAAATGGTTTTGATTCGCAGGTAGCTTTTATGGCCATAGGATGGCTAGCAAGAGAAGACAAGATCTGCATGACCAAGAACGGAAATTCCTGGTCTTTAAGTTTAAAGTGAAACTGGCAATCTTTTTTCCGGGCATACATATATTAGTACCTACCACTGATGCTGATGTACAATATGAAAGGTCAGCAATAGATGCAATTGTTTAATTTTTTAAGAGTAAATTAATATATAGTGCAATTTTAACATTCAAATGCTTTGTAAAAATGCAAAAGAAACAGAACTATGGGGATGATAAATATGAAGAATCGAAAAATTTTGAATTTATCTGTTATATCAATAATATTTATGATTATACTTTCAAGCACAGCCATGGCTGCAAACAACAGCACTGGAAATCGTATATGGGATGCAGATGAAAACCTCTCTCTTGAATATACTTGGACAGCAATGAGTTATTCAGGATTCTATTTTGACCTTGATTCTGGAGAAGGATCTGAAACACTCACCATAAAACTGGACAGTAACAATGACAGAAGTGTAGGTGATGGAGACCTAGAATACATAACAACCCCCATAGATACTGATTTTGAGCAGGGTGACTGGGGTTCCTATCAGGTGATTGGATTTATGGCAGAGAGATATTTTGCCGGTTACACCGATGACACAGAATTTGCGAAAGATAGGGTAAGTCTGATATCTGACGGAAAACTCACAAAAGTCCTGCTTGATGATGACGAAGAAATCTCTCTTTTTTCAGGGTCTTCACTGATACTTGAAGAAGGATATGAATTGAATATAGTAGAAGTTGATATGAATGGGAACAGTGTCCTTGTAACCCTGGAAAAAGACGGTGAGGAGCTGGACACGGATATTGTGTCTTCGGATGATGATTATGTATATGAGACTGACCTTGGAACTGACGACGATGTACCAATAATAGCAGTCCATTTCAACAATATCTTCCAGGGAACCGAAACAAATGCAGTGTTTGTTGAAGGAACATTCCAGATATCAGAGGACTACGTAGATGTTGAATCCGGTGATGAGTTCGGAAAGATGGAGATCCAGGCTCTTGGCTCAGATATGATCACAATGGAAAATACAGATTCCATCAGTCTTGGAAGAGGCGACACGATCAGTATTATGGGTAAATTGAAGTTCCTGGTTGCGGATGACAACACACTGAGGTTCGGACCGATGGTGGACATGTCAGAACCAGGCACATATGAACTCAGGGGTACAGTTGCGGAAAATGAAGAGTTCGAATGGACACCGCTGAACTTCGAAGGATTCTATTACAATATTGATGAAGGTGTGGGAACCGAATCCCTTGAGATAAAGGATCTTGGCGGCAGAAGCATCGATGATGGAGACCTTGTTTACAGAAGTGTACCATTGGATGTCAGCTTTGAATATGATGACTGGGGAGAGTTCCAGGTTGTCGGTTTCCTTGCAGAGAAATACTTTGCCGGATACCCGGACAATGAATTTACAGATGATGTAAGCCTGCTTTCCGACGGTAAACTCTCAAAGGTGCTTATTGACGATGACAGTAAGACGTCCCTTTACTCAGGTTCATCACTGATACTGGAAGACGGGTATGAGCTATACATAGTTGAAGTCGATCTTGACGGCAGCAGTGTAATGGTAAATCTTGCACAAAATGGAGATGATATTGACACGGGAATTGTTTCCTCTGATGACGATTACGTCTACGAGAAAGATATTGGAACAACCGATGATGTACCAGTTATAGTTGTTCATTTTGATGAGATATTCAGAGGAACCGAAACAAATGCCATATTTGTTGAAGGTATTTTCCAGATATCAGAGGACATGGTTGAAATAGCAGACAACGAAAAGTTCGGAGAGATGGAAGTTACCAGCTTCTCATCAGATGAGATAGTCCTAGAAAATGAAGACTCGATATCACTTACAAGAGGAAATGTTATCGAGATCATGGGAAATATCGCATTTAATGTTGCAGATTCCGGTGATGTCCGTTACTATCCATTTGTAGAAGTATCCACACTACCATCCGAATCACTTTCCATAGAATTGCCTGCTGTAATTGAGCAGGATACAGAAATAGAGATTGAAGTTACTTCAAGGGGCGCAGCCGTTAATAACGCCGTTGTAATGTTCGGTAATGAGGAAATCGGACAGACATCGACTGGCGGAATGATATCCTACTCCCCGGAAACTGTAGGCTTCTTCACCGTTGCTGCTGAAAAGGAAGGATTTGTGTCTGCAAGTAAAAAAGTCGAAGTAATATCACCTGAGGATGCAAGCAGGAAACTGGTTATAGAAGTACCTCCAGAAACAGTCGTTGAGCAAAATACAGTAACTATCTCAGTGATCACGGCTATAGGCGGTGACCCTGTTGAAGATGTACAGATCTACTACGACAATAAGCTCATAGGCAGCACAGATTCTGATGGCATGCTTACATACACTGTAAAGGAAACAGGAATGCATAAGCTGACCTCTTCATCAGATGAGTACCTTGAGGCTGAACTAAACCTTGAGGTTCTTGAATTGACAGCAAAGTTCTCATACTCCAATTTGCAGGTCACACCTCTTCTGGTGAAGACCGGAGAAGAGGCCACAGTTACAGTTGATGTTATGAACACAGGCACCACAGCAGGTGATACTGATGTGAATCTGCTCATTAACGGAACCGTTGCAGACTCGAAGAGTATATCATTGGATAAAGGAGAAGAGACCAGTGTTACTTTCAGTGTTTCACAGGAAGAAGCAGGTACCTATGAAATACAGGTTGGCAGCTCTACAACAATCCTGGAAGTTGAAAAGAGCTCCATTCCGGCACCAGGTATCATCGCATCAGTAATGGCAATGCTGGGTGTTGCTCTGCTGATACGCAGGAATGAAAGAAAGAACTGAAAATAAACTTGAATCAAAAAGTACCTGCTTTTTCTGCAGGTACATATTCTTTTTTATCAATTATTGATTTCATTTACTTTTTGATATAGACTATTGTACCCGATAGTTATCACATTGATACTACTAGCAGTTTACTCCATGATACTTATTGGAGAGTTAGCCTCAGAATTTGCAAGGAAAAAACGCTAATCGATTATTCTCGACACACAGAAGATTGGTGGCGGAACGGGAGAAGCACTGGGCACAGCTTATAGACTGGCTGATGGCAGAATAGTGTATGTCCCAAATGATGGAAATTCAACAGATGCCTGAAAACGAAGTAAAAGAAATGAACAGGACTCTTATCATTCCTTTTTTAGAATAGAGATTCCGTGGGCATCAAGTGGAACTTTTACGATCTTTTTTGAGCCTGAATGTTCTACAAACAACTGAGGATTTCGATAAACTACCATCAATACTCATACAATTCAATAAAATTTAAATAATAGCAAAGCAAATTTACTATTATGGATTCTTTTACTGATTTTGCCTTAAATGAAGAATATAAGCGTCTCCAATCTGTCGGAGATAAGCTTGCTGAAATTGAATATTTAGTAGATTGGAAGCCTTTTCGCCCTATTCTGGAGTCAATGTACATAAACAGAACAGCTTCAGGCGGACGGCCTGAAGCTGATGTTATTGTAATGTTCAAGATGCTTGTTCTGCAACAATGGCATGGTCTTTCTGATGCTGAGCTTGAAAAGCAGTGTATTGACAGGATATCCTTTAGGAAATTCCTGGGATTTCCTGAATATGTACCAGACAGTACAACTGTCTGGTCATTCAGGAAGAGAATTATCGACAATGGTAAAGAAAAAGCGGTGTGGGATGAAATGCAGAATCAGCTTGATGCTCTTGGTTTGAAGATTAAAAAAGGAATGATCCAGGATGCAACTTTTATTCACTCAGATCCAGGACATGCAAAAGCAGATGTACTCAGAGGAAAAGATGCGAAAACAAGAAGAAGCAAAGATGGAACCTGGACTAAGAAAAATGGTAAATCTCACTTTGGATACAAACTTCATACAATTATTGATAAGGATTATGAACTAATCAGAAGATTTGAGACAACAACTGCATCACTTCACGATTCACAGGTTGATCTGTCTGAAAAGGGTGAAGTGGTGTATAGAGATAAAGGATATTTTGGAGCAATAGCAAAAGGTTTTGCAGCAACAATGCAACGAGCTGTAAGAGGACATCCTTTAGGAATAATGGATATCCTCAGAAATGAAAGAATAAGTGTGAAAAGAGTCCCTTGCGAAAGAGTGTATGCAGTGACAAAAGAAATATTTAAAACCAGAAAGGTTCTTGTTACAACTGTAGAAAGAGTGAATGCAAAAATGTTGATGACAGCTTTTTGTTTTAATCTGCATCAATTGAGGACACTAAAAACCAAAGGAGTAATTTAGGATAGCGGGAGCTATACTAAAAATAAGGATTAATGAAGAGAAATTAAACAAAATGATAAAAAATGAGAGGATATAATTGAGTTTGAATACTTTAATGATCTAAAATGAGGGAATATCGAAATCCTCAACTCTTTTTCCAGGTCAAGAAGATCGATCATTCTCTGACCAACATTGTTGATGTTTCCATCTACGACAATGTAATCTTCCCGTGGTTCAGAGTCCAGGTTTAGAGCTACTAGTATCTCAGTTGTATCAAGTATTCGTGAATATGCAAGAGTGCATTTACCACTACATGGAAGAGTAAAAGTAGTTCCATTACCCGATGTTTCTCTGAAATACTGCCTGCCGTAGCGCAGTGCAGACTCCGCTTTTCTGGTCTTGGCAACTTCCGAGATGCCAGCATAGATAGGATGCCAGTTATCAAAGAAATGATATCCTGTTGTGCCAAATGCTCCCCATTTACCTCCAAACATGCACTCCCTTACACAAGCATCGTCGTCACCACCACCACTAAAACCCTGTTCGGTTCCATAATAAATGCATGGAATGCCCTGGCTAGTGAGGAGATAAGACATTGCAAGAACTGCCTGTCGATGGAAATTATTTCCATGCATAAAGCGCCTATAGGGCCTACTCATCTGGTCATGATTATCTACAAATGTCACAAAATATCTGCCTGCTTCACCATGGTCCGTATAGAGGTTTTTGAAAGCCTCATACCTGTTCCGAAGAATACCCGGATCACTAAAGCCTTTAATAACTTCTTCAAGCACGAAATAAAGAGGAAAATCCAGTGCTGCATCCAGGGAAGGAAAACGCTCGTTAGTCCCGGGTATACGACTGTTTCGTCCTATGTAATTCTGTATTGTGGAATCATCCCCCACTATCTCACCGAAGATGAAGAAATTATGTTTGCCGATGGATTTGGCATATTCTTTTATTGAATTACAGAAAATAGCTGTTGAACTGGATTCCAGATGTTTCACCGTATCAATTCTGAATCCGTCAACATCTGTCTTTTTTATCCAGTATTTATAGACCTTTATAAGAGTATCAAGAACCTCAGGCTTACGAACATCAAGTTCTTTCAGCGTGAAGAAATCACCATTTATAGCCTGATCATGATTGTTCCAATCCTGTATCTGACCTCTTCTTTTGTAGCATTCCGGGTCCTGTAATTCCCGCGGCCATACAGCATCATTCTCACCCAAAAAAGACTTTGTATCTGCTTTTTGTCCGGAATATCTCCAGTACCCGAACTTGAAGGGATCTGGAGCATCTTGCCAGTAATAATACGGATGATCTTCAGGATACGCCCAGTTATCGCCTGTGTGATTTATTATGATATCCAGAATTACATACATATCGCGACAATGGGCCTCTTTTACAAGCTCCTGAAGATCTGCCATGCTTCCAAATCTCTCGTCAACCCTGAGAAAATCCTGTATACCATAACCATGGTAACTATCATCCATTTCCTGCCGGTTTCGGAATATAGGACTGAGCCATATAGCATTGGCACCCAGACCTTTGATGTAATCCAATCGTCTGCTAATACCTTTTATGTTGCCTCCCCGGAATACCTTGCCTTGAGTAATATCAAGTTCCTGGGACTTTATAGATGAATCATATAGCTCATTACCATCCTCATTATTGTCAAATCGGTCTACAAGTAAAAAATAAATGAAAACGTCCCTCCAGTCAACAGGAGATGGAAAAACATTATCATCTGGTGTAAACTCTATATCGTTAGCTGATCGAATTGCATTATTCCCCATTATATCCCCATGAATTATTCGCTTATGAGCCATATAAGAGTTTTCACCACGAATTTAAAGTCAGAATGTTTGCTTTATACTCACCCATTTCTGCCTTCACATACCTAAATGATAAATTCACCTTTTTAGTTGAATTTTGAATACTTGGTTATTTCCCGATCCTATTTTCGGCCAAAGTAGAAGACCCCTATCCCTGCCCAGAATAACATGAGAAACGAGGTCAGAATAAGCATCGGCATCGGGCCAAAATAGAATATCAGAGGTACAGAGGCAGCTGTAAATATCCCGCCGCCCACGATGGGTTCAAATAACAGTTGTTTATAACCAAATCCCTCAAGGGCAGGAGAACTTGATGCAGGATCAGCGATTCTCATGAGCAACAGGCCGCTGGCTGTCATTCCCATGGACTGACCGAAATTACCTATACTCCTTTCGAACCAGTATGAAGGCATCATTTTTGGTCCAAGGTATAAGAACGCTATCAAGTTCCATCCAATTCCAACTGTGGCAAGTATGAGGAAAGGTATCAGATTATTTCCAATAACCGTCAGTGACAGTGTGGCTATTGCACTGGTTATCAGAATGTCAAGAGATAATCCCTGTATTCTCATCATAAGATCTCTGTCCAGAGTATGGTACGAGTCAAACTTATCAAGGAAAATCTGCAGTACGATGCCCCCTATCATCGCCAGAGGAAAAAGAGGTACATGGGCAAGCAAATATATTCCCGTTGCCTGGCCCCATGTGATGGCCTCTATCCATATTAGTGCCTGAAGAATCAAATACCCGATTCCAATAGCAACGCCCACATAGGCAAAATGAAGTGAAAGAGGTTCAATAGATTCTGGTCTTGTGGTTATCTTCCCTGCAGATTCCCTTGAGTCAAAATCGATGATACCTTTCTGATAGGTTTCATTAAGGGATATATGGGATTGGTCTTTCAACACACTTGTTTTTCCTGACCTTACACCATAGTTCAAAAGTACGATTCCAAGAATGACACCAAAGAGGATGCCCATAGTTGCAAGGCCAAGTGCAAGGTCTGTTGCATCTGAAAATCCAAGTTCTTCAAAAGTTGCGGCCATCCCGGCTGCTGTGCCATGTCCGCCTTCAAATGATATTTCTATAAGGGCACCTGCCATCGGGTCCATTCCAAAAAAAGGACTCAGTATCAGCATCGCAGCCAATATGCCAAACACATACTGACCCCATGCTATGGTCTGTCCGTGGGCAATTTGTGGTCCTGCCAAGAGCCATATATCTTTGATAGCAGGTAGTTTTTTTCCAAGAAAAAGCGTTGCAAATATGATATTTATGAAAATCCCGGGCAAAGTGGTCCACGCATCAAGCATCTCTTCTGGAAATATCCCTCCTGAGAGGAATGTACCGCTATCTCCGATCCATGAAATCAAATAACCCAGGACCTCAGGTCCAAGAAATAAAGCCAGGAATCCCCCGATAAGAGAACTGGGTATGAAGAGCTTTTGGATGGGATGTGACATAACCCTTATCCATTTCCCAAGAAGCAGGATGACACCAAGTACAAGAAAGCTCATTCCAATCATTGCAGCCGACATTTAGATAAACTCCACTTACCTTTTCAAGATCTGAATAAAAGGCAACGACTTATTTTTGTCTGGAACGATATATACGCTTTTGCTTTAATGCCAATCATTTCTTAGCAGTGCTGAAACCTATAAAATAATATGGCGTGCAGTGACGCATAATAGAAGTATACAATCCTGCAAAAGCAATAATAGCAAGCACCCAGCTCCAGATGCCCGGACCTACAAGATCCAGTGCCAGAACAGTTATTGCTATCGACCCGAAAAGTGCTCTGAACATGAGGTCCAAGCCCCCAACGTTCTCCTGAAGGAATAGTTCTTTTATATCCATATTTTCACTCCCGTTATTGATCAGAACAGAAATAATTGCAAGTTTGTGTTTAGTAGACACTGAAAAATATGAAAGAACTTACAGATAAAGGAATCTGATGAATTGTATAGTTCCTATACCGTTGCTCCCTGCAAAGCCTGCCTGGGATGCGTAAGTACAAATGTCTGTGTAATTAAAGACGATGGCATTGCCTTGGCAGAAAAAGCTAAGGAAGCAGATGCCCTTATTGTTGCAGGCTTTACACCATATTCCTCTCTTGATTCACGTACAAAGGCATTCATTGAAAGGCTTTACCCTCTTCGGCACAGATACGGATTTATGCAGGGAAAGCCCGGTGGAATAATAATCACATCCGCAATCCCCGAAAAATGTGACATGCTTCCTCCTGCACTTGAGAACGGTATCAATGCAATCACATACTACATGATGGAGGAGGGAATGGAAATAATGGGTTCTGTCAAGACCCTTGGAAATGTTCCCTGTGTGAAATGTAAATATGGAGATGACTGCGACATGACTGGCATTAAGATGATGTTCGGTCCCGATGCAACTAAAGAGTCCGTTGGAATAAGCAGATTTGAGGATCAGCCTGAAGCTGTCAAAGCAGCAAAAGAACTGGGTGGGAAGATTGCAGAAAAACTGAACTCAAAAGAATAAATTAGAAACGGCTTCAGCATATATTTTTATGTAAAAAGTAAGTGACAAAAGAAATAGTATATAAATGTTCATGAGGAATTATGAGTATGAATCTAGATGAACACGCCATAAAAAAACAGAAACTTATCAAACAAATGAATGAAGCAGGCAAAAAACGAAACCCTTCGGAAGACCATGCAGTTGCTTTGAAAACCCTTCAAAACCCTACACGCAGGAAAATAATCGAATTTATGAAGGATGGTCAAAAAAGTCTTGAGCAAATAAAAGACACATATCATCTAAATGATATGCAGGCAAGATTTAATCTCGATATGCTGGAAGATTCATTCTACATTGCTAAGACCGATTCACCTGATAAGATCATCTATGAGCTAACGATCAGAGGGGAGGCATTCTTAGAGAATGTTAGAACTGGTGGAAAATAAACAAGTAAAAAAACTGTTGATCAAAATTCTGGATTTTCAATCAGCAAGTGAGTGCAATAAAATGCTGAAAATCCATTTCTCGATCATAACTACTTAATTTTCAAACATATTTTATTTATGGTTATAAATTATAATAGTATATACCATTTGGTTTGCATTAGCTCAATTCACTTCTGGAATAAGTAAAGAATACATCTCACTGATACTTTCCATTACTTTGAAACCTTTGCCTGTTATCATATAATCGCCCCTCTCGTGTTGCTGGATTATCATTCCGGTATCTGAGAGCTTCTGCAGGTGGAACAAAAGGTTTCCTCCACGAAGACCTGTAAGCTTGGAAAGGAAAGAAAAGCTCATTGACTGAGCAGAGACTGCTTTTAATATTTCAAACCTCTTGGGGTGGCAGAGAGGGTCAAGCACATCGTAGATCACTGATTGTGAGGGAATCTGGGATATGTCCTGTTTACTGTCATTCTTTGTATCATATATCCTCAAGGATTGCATAAGATTTGCTTGTTTTTCAAAAAGGTCTGATACTTCTGAGAAACAGACATCACATTTTTTGTAAGGCATACCTTCCCTTAAAGTTTTGAGTTCAATGCGTTTGTTATCAATAAGATCACTATCTACCGAAGGCTCCTTGATGAGTGAGGCATTTTTCTTTAGCAGATTTGTGAAAACAGGCCTGCATTGATCAAGGCGGTCACATTTTTTGACCATGTTCTTTGAAAGCCCAATCTCTGTATCGGCAATAAGGTGTTTTTCCAGGACATTGGAATAATCACTTCTGACAAAGGCCAGAATAGATTCAAGGTGCTGCCTATTGGAATCTTCGATAAATGTCCTGATATCCCTGTGAATTTCATCGAGCTTTACTTTGACATCGTCAATCTCAGAATCGGATTTTTCACTCATGACAGAGAATTTATGTGCATGCTTTATAATGGTTTCTAATAAGACTTTAATGGTCATGGGAGTTACTCAAGCGTAGTGAGTATAGTGCAGTGCCTATTCAGTATACATCAATAACTAACCATTGTTCTATGTGGTTCAATGTCTTCAAAGGACATTCAACCATAAAAACGACATAAAGGAGTTTAAAAATATGAGTGTAAAAGAAGAAATCCATTCCCAGATCGTTGGCGTACTCGCAAATGCAACATTCCCTATAAACACACCTGAAGATCTGCTTGCAGCATTCCCTGCTGGTGCAGATACCACATGTAAATCAGGAGATGTTGAAGTAACTGTAGGTGAGGCAGGAAAACTTCTTACGGCAGAAGACTTCCCAATAGAAATGCAAAGCAGGTAGCGGACATTATTGTGGACATCTGTGAAAGCAGGCTTTCATTGCTCAATGTCGTCACATTTCTAGATCATGTTTTTTGAAAAACCAATCTCTGTATTGGCAATAAGACTTTTTTTCAGGATATTGGAATAATGATGGAGCCTCAGACGGACTACTGACAACATCAATTCAAAATCACAAACACTCTGATAGAATGCTTTTATCACGGCTAAAATAAGAAAACAATAGCTAAATAACAAAATAATACTTCTTAAAAATGTACTTGTAAAAAGATAAGTACACCAGCCGGGATTCGAACCCGGGTTCGAGCGTTGGCAACGCCCGGTGATAACCGCTACACTACTGGTGTGCATCTTAGGTGCCCAGACCCGGACTTGAACCGGGGACAACTGCCTCTTCAGGGCAGCGCTCTCCCAACTGAGCTACCTGGGCTTAATGACCCGAAGCACCTTAATGCTGCTTTTACATTTAAACTTGTCGAATCCTATAGAAAGGATTTGTGGTGGGCCCGCGGAGAGTCGAACTCCGGACCTCCGCCATGTCAAGGCGACGTCATAACCAGCTAGACCACGAGCCCATTTGATTTGCGAATATCTGTAAACGCCTTACAGCTTAACAACACTTAGTGCTATTACCGCATGCCTTGGCGCTTGTCAGCACCTCTCATAATGCATAATAGCTAATAAACCTTTTGGGTAAACAGATGCAACATGGTCATTTCCATATAAAGAACAGAGATTCCAATAATTCTCAGAGACTATTCACTCCCTAATTGCAGACTCATCTGCAAAGAAAGGACAAAATAGATGGCTTACTTTTTACTATAATCTAATGCCACAAGCCGCACATAAAAATACAGCACACGTCTGCCCAATGTCTCCCCATCAACAAGTAGTTGACTGATGGACTAACGGTCCAGACTAATAACGGCAACAAATTCCTTGCGCAAGTTCTTGCAGTAATACATGAAATAATCATTTAAGCTATGAGATTAATCATCCGAAAGACCTATCGCAATACACAATTCTTTATGGATCTTGATATATCCCACGAATATTTCACTCGTTGTAAAAAGTGTCAGGCGTAGCACTGGCATCAGAAATAGTTCGTGTTGAACCATCAGGATAAATAATTGTCAGGACACCCACAATTCTACCCAATTCATGCGAGTCATGCAAGTAGAATTCATCATTTTTTCTGGATACGTTAGTTGCTAAGATGACAGCTTTGTCCTTACCGATCTCAAGCACTTCCATGTCCCCAAAATCAAAGAAAAGATCATCAATAGCAGGCCCAAGGTTGTGTGCCCCCAGCAGGAAAATATACGTGCTGGAAAACATATCAAGACTATAAGAGATCGAAATAACCGAATCTGTTCCTTGAAATTCCATGGAGACCTGATTGAACCTTATGTACTCCTCACCATTTGAAATTATATTATTGCTGGCTGAGAATGACAAAACAGAAATGATCAGCGCAAAGACCAGAAAGACAGTCAGCTTCATTTTACCATATCCACGATTAAGAAATGCATAGTTTCTTATATTCTGATGTCACTTTAATCATATTAACTTTACTCACAAGTTAAATATAATAAATTTGAGTTACAAATTACTAAAAACCGTCAAGTATATATTTTGTACGTACCTCAGTGAACGAATCATAAACTTTGTGAGTAGACTATGGAGAACGAGATAACTACTTCTGGTGAAGAGATTGAACTCTATGGCGATACTTTTGATACAACTGATTCCATAGATGTTCCTCAACTTTTGATCGATCAGATCATAGGACAGGAGCATGCGGTAGAGGTTGTTAAAAAGGCAGCCAGCCAGAGAAGACATGTAATGATGATAGGAAGTCCCGGTACAGGGAAATCACTATTGGCTAAGGCAATGGCAGAGCTTTTGCCAAAGGAAGAATTGCAGGACATACTTGCTTATCCCAATCCCGAAGACAATAACAATCCTAAGATAAGGTCAGTTCCTGCCGGCAAGGGCAGGGAGATCGTGATGGCCCACAAAATGGAAGCGCAGAAAAAAGTCCAGTCACGAAATATGCTCATGATGATACTGGTATTCGGTATCATAATTTATTCATTCTATGTCGGCCAGCTTCTATGGGGAATCATTGCGGCAATCATGATACTCCTGCTGACACGTCAGTTCATGCCCAAGGAAGAACTGATGATACCTAAATTGATAGTTTCCAATTACCAAAAAGAACATGCTGCATTCATCGATGCCACAGGAACACATGCAGGTGCGCTTCTTGGAGATGTCAGGCACGACCCGTTCCAGTCAGGAGGACTTGAGACTCCTGCACATGACAGGGTAGAAAGTGGAGACATCCACAAATCAAACAAAGGTGTACTCTTTATCGATGAGATTAACACCTTGAGCCTTGAGTCCCAGCAGAGTCTCCTAACAGCTCTTCAGGAAAAAGAGTATCCAATTACAGGCCAGTCAGAGAGAAGTTCCGGAGCACTTGTCAAGACAGAACCAGTTTCATGTGACTTTATCATGGTAGCGGCCGGAAACCTGGACGCAATGGAGAAGATGCATCCTGCACTCAGGTCCCGTATCAAGGGGTACGGTTATGAGCTTTTCATGCGGGAATCAATGGAAGATACTCCAGATAACCGCAAGACCCTTGTTAGATTTGTAGCGCAGGAAGTCATGAGGGACGGACACATACCTCCATTTGATAAGAGTGCTGTGGACGAGGTCATACGTGAAGCACAGAGAAGGGCTGGAAGAAAAGGCCACCTTACACTAAAATTGCGTGATCTTGGAGGTCTTGTGAGGGTAGCCGGAGACATAGCACACTCCGAAGGAGCTACCATTGTAACAGACAAGCATGTGCTCGCAGCCAAGAAAATGGCAAGGTCCATTGAACAGCAGCTTGCTGACAACTATCTTGAACGCAAGAAAGATTACCAGCTTTTCAAGAAGATGGGAGGAGCTGTAGGAAGAGTAAACGGACTTGCGGTCATGGGCGGAGATTCAGGAATAGTCCTGCCAATCATGGCGGAAGTCACACCTGCCCAGTCCAGTTCAGAAGGACGTGTTATTGCAACAGGCATGCTCAAGGACATTGCAAAGGAAGCAGTGCAGAACGTATCTGCGGTAATCAAGAACGTCACCGGGAAGAACGTGATAAACCACGACATCCACATCCAGTTCATAGGAACTTATGAGGGGGTAGAGGGTGACAGTGCGTCTATCTCAATTGCTACAGCAGTCATATCTGCTCTTGAAGGCATACCTATCGACCAGTCGGTTGCGATGACAGGGTCACTGTCAGTACGTGGTGACGTATTGCCCATCGGTGGTGTGACCTACAAGATAGAAGCAGCCGCCCAGGCGGGAATCAAGAAAGTCATCATTCCAAAGTCTAATGAGGATGACGTCCTGATAGAAGACGCCTACAAGGATAAGATAAAAATAGTTCCGGTAACTAATATTATTGAAGTTATTGAACATAGTCTTGTTGACGGGCCTGATAAAGACAAGATCGTTGAGAAGCTAAAGAGCCTTAGCAGCCTCAAAACCAGCGCAGAAATGCCAGATATAGTCCCTGCATAAACAGGGACCTTTTATTTATTAATTTATTTATTAAACTTGTATTTTATTTATACAAGGAGGAGTAAAATGATGCATAGCGTAGACTTTTTTGATACCAGGATCATAGAAGGGACAACCACTTCCATTGTGCTTGATAACGATAAGATAGAACAGATATCTGTCAATTTTACAAAAGGTGCGGCAGTACGTGCCTTGAAAGGAGGTTCCTGGGGATTCACATCCGCTGATGGGGATTTCGATATTGAAAAAGCAATACGTTCAGCGTCTGAACTTGCTGCGAGCATGGATGAGAAATCATCTAAAGAAAAAGTTCATATCAAGGAAATAGCAAACCCCGTTGTTACCAACCTCCCTAAAGTAAAAAAGAATCCACTTGACGTTTCCCTTGAAGAAAAGGTACAAAACCTGACGGAATTCGGCAAGCATGCAAAAATGGATGGTATTAGCAGCACCAGTGCCGTCTACAGCGAGTCTACTTACAAAATAATGTATTCAGACTCAACCGGGATTGAGGGAGAATATGACATAACAAGAACAGGTTTTGCTATTAGTGCCGTGGCATCAAGAGAAGGTGTTTACCAGGCAGGGCGTGAAAGCAGATTTGGGGTTGCAGGATACGAGTTATTCGATAAACATGATTCCTTCGGACTTGCAGAGTCTGCTGCAAAAACAGCCTTAGAACTACTCGACGCAAAACCAGCAAGTGGCGGAACGTTGCCTGTGATACTCGATCCTGAACTTGCAGGGGTATTCGCACATGAAGCCGTTGGACATGCTTCCGAGGCAGACCTTGTGCTGGAAGGAAGCTCTATTTTGGAAAACAAGATAGGTCAGGAGATTGCGTCACCACTCATCAATGTCATCGATGACCCCACACTACACGAATACGGTTATTTCCCCTTTGATGACGAAGGCTCCCAGGCTAAAAAGACTGTTGTGATTAAAGATGGAGTACTCAATTCCTACCTCCACTCAAGGGAAACAGCCGCAAAGCTTGGTGGCAAACCTGGACACAGCAGGGCCCAGGGTCATTCAAGACCTATAGTGAGAATGAGCAACACCTATATTGATAGCGGAAAATCAAATTTTGAGGAAATGCTTGAAGAGATTGGCAATGGCGTGTACCTTATAGGATCAAGAGGAGGACAGGTAAACACCGGTGAAGGAGTATTCCAGTTCAATGCTGAAAAAGGCTATCTCATTGAGAACGGGGAGCTTACAACCTTGCTCAGGGATGTATCACTATCAGGCAAGACACTTGAAATACTCAATAATGTGAAGATGGTAGGTAACGATTTGGAGATGAACTCCGGAAGATGCGGAAAAGGCGGGCAACTAGTACCTGTAACCGACGGATCCCCGCATCTCATGATATCCAAGGCAATGGTTGGAGGTGCATGATATGTACGAACTTGCTGAAAAGGCCCTTAAGGCAGCAATAAAATATGGTGCAAAAGAAGCTGAAGTATATATTATGGAAAGTCAGAAAACTTCTGTGAACATACAGAAGGATCTAATCGAGGGCGCAAAAGAAAGTATCACAACTGGAATCGGTATACGCGCAGTTATAGATGGTGCCATCGGATTTTCAAGCACCAACATAATGAGCCTTATTGATAAAACGGCAAAGAATGCAGTCAGTTCTGCAAATATACAGGACAGCGACCCGGACTGGAAATCATTACCATCGAATCAGAAATACCCAACTGTCTCTGGAACAATGGACAAGCAACTCCAAAAAATGGAACTTGACGAATGCATTGTTCACACTATGGAAATGATAGAAAGTGCAAAGAACACACCTGGAATTATAGTTACTTCAGGCAGTTTTGGTCGCAGTCATGGAAAAAATCTTATACTGAACACAAATGGGGTAGAAATATCAGAGGAAGGAACCGGAGTTTCCGGATTCGTCGATGTTATCACAAATTCAGGAGAAACATCCACAGCCTATGATTTTGCAATATCCCGAAAGAATGATATTGATTTTACTTCCATTGGGAAAAATGCAGCTGAACTTGCAAAGATGTCACAGAATACAATATCCATCGAGCCCCACAAGACAGAAGTCGTGATTCATCCTTTTGCATTCTCAGACCTTATTGAAAATACATTCATGCCATCAATTGATGCAGATAATGTACAGAAAGGACGTTCAAACCTCATTGGAAAGAAAGGCGATATAATAGCAAATGAGAAACTTTCAATATATGATGACGGTTTGCTTGAAGGCGGCATAGAAACTGGGATCGCAGACGATGAGGGAGTTGCATCACAAAAGAACACTGTTATTGAAAACGGGACATTCATGTCATATCTTTATGACACTTACACAGCAGGCAAAGATGACGTGGAAAGTACCGGTAATGCATCCAGGAATTCATATCTTTCAACGCCTTCCGTAGGAACCAGAAATTTCATCATTGATTTCCCCAAATGCGATATTATAGCTGACACTGACACTGGTGTTTACGTAAATACAGTAATCGGAGCGCATACAGCAAACGGAATATCCGGGGATTTCTCTGTGGAAGCAAGGAATGCTTTTACAATTAAAGATGGAAAGCTGGACAAGCCTATCAAATCACTAATGATATCAGGCAACATATTTGATATGCTTAAGAACATCAATGGTGCTGGCAACGATGTAAGGAAAGTGGGTGGCACTATTACTCCTTCAATAAGGGTTTCGGATATGAGTGTCATTGGCTGATCATAAAAAATTGTATGAGAACAATATTGTTCTCATAAATTATTTTCTTTTTTATGTCACATTATACACATTGCATTTTGTAAAAGTGTGCACTCACCTGAAGATTTTTCTTTTTTTAAGACCACTGTATCTGATTGAAAGTACACTGTTTCTCAAATGTGCACATCATTTAGAAACAAATATATGCATATAAATTATAAGGGAGTCATAATAAATTAAAATAATCATACATATCATATTTATTGTAAGGCGAATAAATGGCAACATTGCACGAAAAGACATTGGGCATCATTGGTGCAACCCTAATTGGGATGATTTTGATCATATACCTTAGCTCACATTTTATAATCATAGATAGCTTTGATAAATTGGAAGAACAAGATGCCAGAGAAAATACCATTTATCTGAAAAACACATTATTATTTGAAAGTCTGGAGCTTGAAAATAAAGCTGCTTATTGGTCCGTGTGGAATGAGACGTACCAATTCGTTCAAGACAATAACAGTGAGTATATTGGAAACTACCTGATGAACGATACTTTTCTGAATCAGAGACTGGATTTTATGTTCTTCTATAATGATTCCGGGATTATGACCTATAAAAAAGTACTTTCATTAAAAGAAAACAATGACCAGACCATAAGAAAGCTTGAAGAGCATCTTGAACAGAAAAGCTATCTTCTGGAGCATGAGAATAAAAACATCAGGAAGACAGGATATCTGGTCTTTGAAGGCAAGCCGGTAATAATAACTTCTCAGCCAGTTATTAGAAGCGATAAAAGTGGTCCCATCTCAGGAACTGTGATCATGGGAACAGTCCTTGATAATGCTGAGATCAAAAGATTAAATGAAATAATGAATCTGGAACTGTATATCAAAAACATCCAGGATTCCACAGATAATAACAATGATATAAACTCTGCAAAAGGTACGAAGGATGAAAATGCAAATATCAGCCTTCTCACTGATAATGGCTACATTTCTTCATATGCACCTTTCAATGACATCTACGGAAACGATGCGTTTTCCCTGGAAATAAGAATTCCCCGGGATATACATAACCAAGGCGTCAATACTATGAACTACTCCCTCGTGGTTTTGCTCCTTACCGGCATCATTTTTGGTGTTTCCGTAACAACCCTGCTTAAAAGATCACACATATCACGCCTCAAGAAGCTTCAGAATGAAGTGAGAGACATCAGCAATCTGGGAGATTTCTCTAAGAGAGTATGCCATGAAGGAACTGATGAAATTTCCGACCTTGGAAAATCAATAAACAGGATGCTTGAATCACTTGAAAGCTCACAGAATTTAATTATAAAAAGAGATACTACTATTAATGCTATTTTGCAGGCAATGCCTGACATGATGTTCCAGATCAAAAAAGATGGAACCATTTGCAATTACAAACTCTCCACGGATAACTGTATTTACGAATCTCCTGAAACTGAGCTCAATATCAAAATTGATGATGTTTTTCCCGCCCACATTGCAGAAATGGAACTTAAGGTCATAGAACAAGCCCTTCTTACAAACAAGATTCAGACAATGCAATACGCAATGCCTGTTAAGGGCGATATGCGGGATTTCGAAGTAAGAGTGGTAGCCAGTGGTGAAGACGAGGTTATGGCTGTTGTTAAGGACATAACTGAGATCAAGCAGGCAGAGGAGATGCGCAAAAAAGATCTGCTCTTAAAAGAGATACATCACCGGGTAAAGAACAACCTCCAGATCATATCAAGTCTGCTAAGACTCCAATCAAGAAAATTCACTGACAAAAATACCATAGAGGCTTTCAGAAAAAGTCAAATACGTGCCAAATCAATGGCAATTGCCCACGAAAAATTGTACCAGTCGCATAACATTGAGAATATAGAATTCGAAACTTATGTCGACACCCTCACTAAATACTTGCTAAGTTCATATGGCTGTGATCCTGCAGATATCAAAATTGATATAAAGATTAAAAACATAACACAAGGAATTGATACAGCCATTCCACTGGGCCTTATCATAAATGAGATCATTTCAAATGCCTTGAAACACGCATTTACGGGTCAAAGGGGGAAAATTCTAATAGAAATGATCCCTGAGCAAGATGGCCTTTACATGCTCGTTATCAGGGATGACGGAATCGGATTCCCGGAAGACATAGATTTCATGAAAACGGAATCATTGGGGATGCAACTTGTTGTTTCATTGGTTGAACAAATTGAAGGAACCATAGAACTCATTAGAGGGCACGGCACAGAATTTAGAATCACATTCAAAGAACTATCCTATAAAAGAAGGGACTACTAATGACTAATGAAAAGATAATGATAGTCGAAGACGAGAAAGTAGTAGCCCTTGATATCAAATGTAGTTTGGAACATTTTGGATACTCTGTCCCATGTATGGCGGCCAGTGGTGAAGATGCCATTGAATTCGTTAACAGATTCAATCCTGATCTGATATTGATGGATATAGTCCTTAAAGGAAAGATAGATGGTATAGATGCTGCAAAGGCCATACGTAAAAATTCAGATATACCGGTTATCTATCTTACCGCCTATTCGGACGAGAGAACACTGCAAAGAGCAAAACTCACAGAACCTTTCGGCCACATTTTAAAACCCTTTGACGAAAGGGAGCTTCGAACCAATATTGAAATTGCATTATATAAAAATGAAAAAGAGAAGGAAAAACTTTTCGATCATGAAAAATGGATTACTTCACTGCACAATAATTTCGGTGATGCGCTCATATCCACTGATAACAATGGAACAATTAAATACATGAACCCTCTGGCACAAGCACTCACCGGATATAAGCAAGAAGAAGCCCTAGGACAGAAAATAAGTAAAATACTCAAGGTCGTTTGTGAAGATAATAAGTGTGCAGAGGATCCAACAAAAAAAGTTATTCGAGAGGGTGCATTCTTTGGTCTTGATGACAACACAATACTGATATCAAAAGATAACACCCACATACCACTTGACATAATAGGCTCCCCAATTACAAATAAGAGAAACGAGGTCATCGGTACTGTCATTATTTTTTACGACATAACTGACAGGAAAAAAATAGAAAGATCGTTCCGAAGTTTTGAAGTTGCTTATGTATGATCGATTCTGTAATTCTTTTTTACGTATACTGGTTCTTTAACGCCACAAGTACAAGCAGCAATGAAAACAGCAACATAGCTGCACAGATATAAAAAGGCAGTTCAAATGAAATATAACCTGCAAGCAGTCCCCCAAGTAAAGGTCCCAGAGCCATTCCGGCGGCCTGTGAGGCTGTAATGGTGCTGACCTTAGAACTTACTCCCGAACCACCAGTAAGCTCGACTGCTAAAGCCATTACAGGAGTTTCCACTGCTGCCATTGCTATGCCCTGGAATGCACGTAGTACTATTAGCTGGGTGACGTTGTCAACATGACCAAGACCAATTACGATTGGAATATTGAGTAGCAGACCCAGTGCAATTATCCGTTTTCTTCCTATACGATCTGATATAAATCCCATCGGAGTCTGGAAAAGCACCCTTGAAAATACATAGGAAGAGACTGCAATACTAAGAGATAGCGCGCTTGCATTCAGCCTTGTCCTGTATTCCGGAAGAAAAGCAAATATAATCATTATTCCTACCATCATCATGAACATGGTAATTGAAAGGATTGCAAACTGAAATCCTTGCTTCGGCTCCGATATATTTTTCTTTTGAGCTGTAACATCATGAGTCTCCGATACAAAAAATGATATTAATATCAAGCTTACAAGACCCAGTAACGCACACACATAGAATGCTGTGACAAAACCGTAATAACTGGCAAGTATACCACCTATGATGGAGCCGGTGCCAAAACCAAAACCCCTGACAGTGGAATATATACCGATTGCAACGCCTCTTGTGCTGCTTGTTGACATGTGAGTGACCATTGCAACAATTGCAGGGACTGTTGCACCTACAGTGATTCCCTGTACAATGCGAAGCAGCACCAGCTGATCAAAACTATTGGTGTTGGCATAAATGAAAGATATCAGAGTAAATCCTGCCATTCCAAGAACAACAAAAGGCTTTCTTCTGTTAAGAGAATCTGACAAGCGGCCAAGAAATGGCTGTGAAATAGCATTTGACAGTCCAAAAACAGTAGCAATGATGCCTGCCCTGACAACTATCGGTGTGTCAGAGAAAATATTACTATCCAGGCCAACTATGTACAAAGGAAGCAGGAATGCAAGCATCCCGGTACCCAGATCCTTGAATAACTTGGAAAGAGAGAGCACATAAAGTGCAGGATCTAATTTCTGTTCATCTTTTTGAAGTACCGGAGCATCTGAATTCATCATACGACCTGTGTATGGTGATTATGTCTCAAACTATAAAAGCATAGAATCAGGAATCATACATATAGAATATTTCGCAAACATCCTGATATTGACAGAGAAATGATGTCCTTGGACAGAAAAAAATCATCAGAATGATTAAATGCAGGACCTAAATATGTCCTGCTTTAAAAGATTCATTCAACGACAATGAGTCCGCCTTTTGTCCATGGATGGGTAACAAGTTCATATTTATAAGTGCCCACATCTTCAAACGTGTAGGTGAAAGTATCATTTTTCCTGAGTGTCGGAGACTGGAAACTGTCCCCCCCTACAAGATTTCCTTTTATGATAAAGGCCACTGAATCATTATTTATCCACCTGACAGTATCGCCTGGTGAGATCATGCTTGAGTAAGGATGGAATTCATATTCATTGATATATATAATCGCATCTGCCTCAACAGATTGTGACTCTGAAGATTGCTCATCAACACAACCTGAAAAGGATAATGATAATACAGATATTAGCATTATCAGGAAAATTAGACTTCTTGCTCTCATATTCTTAGAAGAATTACTATTTCCTAATAACACTTTTGATGGTAAATTAATTCCTTTCACGCTGCATTAGGTACATTTCTTCAAGACGACCAATGGTCTCAACATCTTCAACAGATTTGTCAGACCTTACATTTACCAGTCTCGGGAAACGAAGTGCATAACCAGATTCATAATTGACACTTTTCTGGATCTCTTCAAATGCAACCTCAAAGATTATCTCAGGCTTAATTTCGACCTCTGTTCCAGACTCCACTATAATAAGTTCAGAGAATATTTCCGTGAGTTCGGCAAGTTGTTCATCTGAAAAACCAGTCGCAACACGCCCAACAGGCAGGAAACGTCCTGTGTCAGGATCATGACATGCAAGTGCGTAGGACCCAAGGAAACTGGTACGCCGACCGTATCCCCATTCTGCGCCTATTACAACAAGATCCAGAGTCTCCATGACAGGCTTTTTCTTGAGCCAGTTCTTACCGCGTTTTCCCGGAGAATAAGGTGACTCCGGGTTCTTTATCATCACGCCTTCATGACCTGCTTTAAGAGCAGCATTGTATATTTCCACAATTTTTTCAGAATCATCGGTCAGATACTGGGTATCGACGTTGATCTTAGCCCCATTTTTGACACAACCCTTAAGATTCTCCCTTCTCTGTACGAGCGGAAGGTCAAGCAGACCCTCACCATTTAGATACATAATATCAAAAAGATTGAGTATGAGAGGAATCTCACGTGCTGTAGCCTGAACATCATGTTTTCTTCTGAAACGTTTCAGTATTTCCTGGAATGCCTTTGGTCTTCCATTTTCATCGATGGCCACGGCTTCACCGTCAAGTATTGCAGACTCAGCACTTACATTCTCCCTTACTGCTTCTACGATATCAGGAAGAGAATCTGTTATATTCTCAAGGCGGCGGGAGAAAAGAGTGATATTATCACCTTCTTTGTGTATCTGCACCCTTGCCCCGTCAAATTTCCACTCTACTGCAGCAGTTCCTATATCTGAAAGAGCTGCATCAAGACTTGGAGTTATCTGAGCCAGCATCATGCGTATGGGCCGATTGAGCTCAAGGCCAAGAGATAGTACTGCATCTCTTCCACCTTCTCTGGCGGTGCTCGCGACAAGTCCGAGGTCATTGCTAAGCATGAAAGCCCTTTCAATTTCCTCTGCAGGAACATCGAAGGCTTTGGAAATGGCATCCCTTACTATGCCTTCGCCAACTCCTATCCTTAGTTCTTCCACTGCAAGGCGTGCAATATAGCTCACCTCTTCCGGTGAAGTTGAATTAAAAAGATACTGAAGATTTTTTATTTTAGATGTCTGGGAACCTTTTCCTGATGCTTTAGAAATAGCCTTGAATCTTTCAAATACATCAAGAATAGAGAGATCATTGGACTCCTCCATGAATGAAGAGAAGGTAGCCTGGCCACTGGATACCTTTTTTAGAGCTCTTGAAGCAGTTTTACCGATATCACCTGTTTCCCTTACAAGTTCCTTTATATCAGAAACCGCAAGTCCTGCTGATTTTGCAAGAGCATTGTAAAGAATACCGGCACCAACACCAATCTCTTCGCTGCTCCATGCAGGAAAGATCTCACCCATCACAAAATGAGTGACAACCGGAAGTTCCTCAGGAGTGACCTGTTCAAGCAATTCAGCAACCAGAGATGCCATATCTAGGGAACCGGAAGTGCTCTCGATGACCTTGCAGATCTGAGAGAATTCTCTAAAACTTGTCATTATATGATCCTCGTCCCGGAAATATCGAATTTCAGTCCCTGTAAATGGATATCATGTCACTCAGAATCGCACTCGCTGTTTCAATGGAACCTGCTCCACGCCCTGTTACAGTGATGGGGCCGGAAAGGTCAGTTTGCACGGATGCAACATTAAGAGAACCACCAACTGCCAGTGGGTGATCTATTGGCACCAGTTTAGGAGCCACATTTATCCTGCTGTCGTTGACCTCTCCTATTAGTTTGATAACATAACCATCATTATGAGCCAGCAACAGTGCTTCAGGTGTAATCTTCGTTATGCCTGTGACTGTGACATCCTCATGAGTTGCATTCATTCCGAATATGCAATTTGCAAGTATGACCATTTTGCAGACAGTATCAATACCCTCCACATCATATGTCGGATCGGTTTCAGCATACCCAAGCTCCTGCGCCTCTGCAAGCATCTGCTCATACGGAGCATGCTCCTCCATCATACGGGTGAGGATGTAATTACAGGTACCGTTGAATATACCTTCAACATTGGTGATCCTATTACCTGCCAGCACATCTCTTGCAAGATTCAATACAGGCATTGCACCACCTACAGTCGCTTCGAACAGGAATTTGGAACCAACGGCATTGGCAGCTTCCATAAGCTTGCCGTATTGCATCGCAAGGGGACCTTTGTTTGAGGTGACCAGATTCCTTCTGTGTTTGAACGCCATAAGCATGTTCTCAAGACCGACACCACCAGTTACTATATTGGTGGGAGTTGTTTCCACAACAAGCTCGTGGTCAATACTCTCTATAATCTCAAGTCCGGTAAGCTTTTCAGCACCAACTGTACTTTCTGTGTTCTTTCTGGAGATAACGGCAGCAAGGTCTACCCCATCTGTATCAATAGCAGCTGCTCTTGAGTCTGCGATCGCAACAACTTTAAAATCAATTCCAATACTTTCAAGATACTCTTGTTTATCAAGAATGACCTTTGCAACACCCTGACCCACTGCACCAAAGCCTATAATAGAAACACGAATTGTTTTCATTAAATTGCCCCCAATTCACTATTAATAGGTTCAATGACCAGAAGATCTTTCTTTTTTGCAATTTCCTTCAGAAGCTCAATAGCGGATGCAAGATGCTCTTTGCTTACTGCATCTATTTTCAGGGAAGCTGACGAAGCCATGTTGATTTTTGGCATCGACAGGTTAAGGTCAACTACCTCGGCATATCCTGTGCTATCGATTTGATCGATAGTATCCTGTATATCCGTGTGAACGATATGACCTATCAGTATGACAGCACCATGTTCAAGATAGCGCTTCTCGTCCATGCTAACAACACGGACACCTCTCTCCTCAAGGTCTGCTATCAGCTTCTCAAGGTGGTCGGACTTTACCTCAAACACTACCTGCACGGGAATTGTACCGCGAGGGGTTTTCTTTTCGTGGTGATGTACCACGGAGATCAGATTACCCTTAAAATCGGAAATTGGTTTTAGTGCAAGAAGTAATTGGCCGGGGATATCTTTTAACTCAAGATCCATTGAAACTCGCATGTATACCCTCGTGTATAGATTTAACTAAATTCAGTAACTTTCCTACCCATACTCATTAGATACAGTTATACATTTTGGTTTGGTTGTTCCGATCCAACAAGAATTATAACGTTTCCACGGCCTTTTTTAAATTTCTGAACAATACCACGGTTCTCAAGATCCGATACCATGAGGCTCACCTTTGCCTCGGAGTGTTTTACCTTTGTACGCAATTCCTTCTGGGTAATTCGACCTTCATTCTTTGCAATGAGGTCTATAACCTCTCTTAGATCATCAGGTAACTCCTGCCATTTATCGTCGGGAATTATTGAACCAAAATTATCATGAGAAATATGATGACTGTCATCCTCAGATATAGAGGTTACACTGCGTTGTTTTACAAAATAATATCCCCCAACAGATAACACAGCAATGAAAATAAGAATAAGTATAATACTCAGGGAAAATGGATTGGTTTCTCTATCATTAGCATCTGATAAATTAGCAATTTCATCAAGCTCAGAAAACTCAGTCCCATTAAATGGTGCATCATAATATACAGGAAGCAGGAGCAGATCCATCACGTAGTCCCCATCACCGGTGATGGTTATTTCCTCTTCAGTATATGCCACCAGATTGTTTCCACCATAAAAACTGGCTGATATAAGGTAATCCCCAGGTTCCAGATTAAAGGAATATATCCCATATTTTGCAAGCATTGATTGGGGAGGAGTTGAGTTCACCTCGACAATGACATCTTCCAGAGGATCAAATGAGTTCCACTCATATACCGCACCATGAATGGTTGCCATCTCTGCAGCAGTTGAAAACTGGACACCCGCAAGCATCACGGTTGCGATTAGGCAAAGCAGAATCATTTTTTTGTAAATCACAGGATGTATATTTAGCAAGTACACACATATAATAGTTACTTCGAGCAGGAATCTGAAGAAAGATAAAGTTTTATCAAGTAAAATAAACTGTTTTAAGGCTTTTTTACACAATGAAGCATACGTAAAGTTCCCGTAAAGTAAAGTATGATTATATCCGGCTCTGCGAATCTAAGAATTACAAGTGTAAGTTAAAGCACACCACCAAGTTATTGCTTCCGGGCATATCAACCACCAAATTTGTGCTTGGCTTTCACTTACAAAATAAAAGAAAAAAAACGGGAGAATATTGATTATGAAAATAAGAACATTTACATTAGTTGCTGTAGCAATTATGCTGGTAAGTTTATTTACAGTGACTGCCATGGCAGCAGATCAGCAAAGGGACAGAGACCAGGACTGTACTGGTGTACCTGATGAAGCACTAAGAACGCAGACAAGAACAGGTTTCAATGCTGGCGATGTTGCAACTGGAGAAGCCGGTGTCAGTAACGGATATTGCGATGGCAGCAACTGTGAAGGCAATTATGATAGAGAATGTGATGGTAGCGGTTCCCAGAATGACAGAGACTGTGACGGAGATGGACCAAAGAGAGATGGTTCATGCCAGATCTAAACCGTAAATGAATAAATTATGAAATTCCGGCTAATATAGCCGGAACTTTTTATTATATATAAACATTTAAAATACCATCTAAAATACATAAAAATTCAACAAGAGGAGTGGAGGGTTATCGAATGAAAAAACAAGGATTGAGAATATTTGCATACCTAACTGTAGTACTCATGCTGCTAAGCATCTTTTCGGCAGGAGCACTTGCAGCGTCTGATAATGGACAGAGCAGCGATAATGGAATGTCAGAGAAAAAAGTTCAGGACAACGATAGTTCTGATGAACAATCTGATGAAACAGAAGATGATAATGAACCTTCGGGTGTTCAGGACCATGACAGAGATCATGATATGGTAAATGCCCCTGATGCGACAAGAAAAATGGCCGCAAATAAAGTAATAAACAGAGTTCAGGAAGTTAAGGACACAAGAGATGGATACCTTGAAGCAAAAAACAATTTTGCCAGTATAAAATCTAAGAATCCAAACCTGAATTCTGAAGAAGCTATTGAAGCTACCAAGACATATCTGACCAGTTCTATCGATTATATGCTTTCATTCCTTGTTAACGAAGAATACATCGAGGAACTGGAAGAAGAAAGAGACAATGTAGAAGCTGCAACCACCAGAGCTGAACTTGCAGATTCTGCAAAGAACATCAGGAATATATGGAATGATTCCCGCAAGAACCGCATAGTTACTTCAGGAAAGGTCATCGACAACAAGATCAGTGAAGTTGTAAAAGCATCTGATGCTCTTATACTACGTCTTGAGAATGAGATCACTACCATGAAAGAAAATGGAGAGGATGCAGAAGAACTTGAAGAAATGCTCGCCAAGTACCAGGAGCTCATGGATGATGCGAAGGAAAACCAGGAGCATGCAAGAAATACATATAGAAATGGAAACGGCAGCAACGGTGAGAATGTCCGTGAGGCTAACAGGTATATTGTGCAGGCAGGAAAAGATATCAAGGACGCAAATGGCCTACTCCGGAACATGCTCAAAGAGCTTAAAGAGCAGAGAGAAGGAGTAGTAGTACTCAGTGGAAGTGGCGAGCTCACTGCAGAAGGTGATGGAACTACAGTCCTTTCTGGCAATCTTTCTATTAGCACCATATCGACCAATGCAACACTTGTCATAAAAGATATGGCAGGGAATGCAACAATCGATATTGATGAAGATGAATATGAGTCATCCAACATTGATAATGGCAACAGTACAGACAACAACCGTGCATTTGTCTACCATAATGTCACAGGCGATGTGTTCATTGAAGGAAGCCGTCTTACAGTAATGATTCGTGGAGACAACATTGAACTTACTGCCGAAGGAACAGGTACTGCAGTACTTGCAGGCGATGGTACCTATGAAGTTGAAAGAGAATCCGGCGACTGGGCAAGCCGCTACGTAGACGATGACTCAGATGACGAACAGGATGATGATTCTTCAGACAACGAAGTCGATGACGATTCATCAGACAACGAAGAAGATGATGATTCCCCAGATGACGAACAGGATGATGATTCTTCAGATGATGACAATGAAGATGATTCATCGGATGAAAATGAAAACACTGTCTGAGAGTAGGAATGAATGAGAAACGATATAGGAGTTGAATGAAAATGGTAAAACTAAGAAATATCGTCATCATCGCTGTCCTTCTCTGCGGTGTTGTAATGTCAGGGTGTGCTGATAAAAGTATTACTGAAGAAGAGACAGTAACTAATGATACTGAACCCGAAATAAGTGTTGCAGACGAGCTACTCAGTGAAGAAATGGTGGGTATCACAGACACCGAGATACAGGCTCTTGAAGCTGAACTGGCAGAGCTTGAAGCACTTATTGACGAAATCGATCTTGAAGAAGATATTGTTCTCGAAGAAATATGAATGCCTGGCATTCATGTTTTTTTTGTTTTGACTTTTTTTACATTCTGCTCAAATTTCACGTATCCCTGAATGGGTAGTTTCGTTTTTAGACTCTGTAGAACACCTAATTCTTATTTTAGTGATGCACAAATATTTAATTATATTATAACCTTGACAGATAATGCCAAGGTTATATTTATTGTTCAAAGCAGGACTTCTACAAAGCCTGTCCTTAAGACCTTTTTATACCCTGTTTAAGAGCCTTTTTACCCATATAATCAGGAATTATGTTTTTTTCCACGACCAAATTGGATGTACCGACCCCAACCACGATAATCTTAGACTCAACCGGTTTCTCACCTTCCCTGACTACAATATCCTTTTTAGTTACTTCTATATCTACTTCTCCTTCTAAGTAACCTGCTGCCCTCATGTAATTCATTATGATTTTTTCACCGGTGTTCCTGGCAAACTCATAAGCATCCATATACTGGTAGAATATGGACCTGCCTTCTGGTGAGAACACGAAGTAATTGAGGATATCCTCTTTGGGACCCTTCATTTCTACATCTTCAACGTTTATCCCTACTACAGGATTAAAATCCCTCTTGATAAGTATTTCAACACGCTTGATACCTTTGCCCACAAGAGAACCTACTGCATTACCTACATTAGCATGCTCCGGAACAACTATATCAGCATCTATCAGTTGTTCCATTTCCTCTTTATACGCAACAACAGGACCACCAAGCAGTACAACAGGAGTCTCTACCTTAAAACGAGTGAAATTCTCCCCGGAGAGTATATCCTCAACAACTGATTCCGGAATGCCTTTTATAAGGTAAGAAATAAGATCATATGCCATGTTCTTTGCAACTTGTCTTTTTACCATGCTGCAGAGTTCTTCCTTCTTAGTCCTTGTCAGTTTGCCAAGTTTCTCAGCGCCTATTATGGATGCTTCCGTTTCCCATTGCCTGAAATCTCCAAGTACATGCAGAGCATCAGTTGGAGTGAAACCTATAGATTGTATCAAACGTTTCTTTATAAGGCCATCAATAGCACGGACATTTGGCTGTTTCTTCAGGCGCTGGAAAATATCTACATAAGAAAGAGGAATTCCCTGAATAACATCATATACCTCTTCTTCCATCTTTGTAAGTTCAATAGAACGGACATCTGTGCGTACAAAGAATTTAGTTGGCTGAATATTTTCGCAAAGAAGCGTTCTGGAAGGAGATTTAGTTGTCTGAAGTTTTTCAAGAAAACCAGGATACTCAACTGCAGCACGACAAAGGGGAATCACCCTTCTAGGTCCTACGTGGAACTTTTGATCCTGGGCCCATACATGGCTGTCACCACCTGTAGCAGAGGTTTCCATTTTAATAGCCTTTACCATGGTCTTCCATCCACCTACAATAGCTCCTTGGTCACTAATTTCCGGGACACCACCCCTGATGAGAGCAACGTCCGTACTGGTTCCACCCACATCCACCATTGCACATGTGGGGAATTTTGTAAGGAAACCAGCACCTACAAGACTTGCCGCTGGTCCGGAAAATATTGATTCGATGGGACGCTCCAGTGCTTCCTCCATACCTACTACAGAACCATCACATTTGAGCATGAGAAGATTGGCATCAATATTCCTTGACTTGATGTCCTTCATAATGGATTGGATGAACTTATGTGTGATTGGCAATAACTGAGCATTAAGGTACGCGGTAATAGCCCTGTCATAGGCTCCAACTTCCTGGGAAAGCTCATGTCCGCATACAACAGGCAGCCCTGTAGTCTCGCGAATTATCTGTTTGACGCGGAGTTCATGTTCCGAATTACGGTTGCTGAAAAATGCAGACGTAGAAAATGCTGCAACCTGATCCTTTACCTCAAGGGCAAATCGCTTAACTCCCTCTTCGTCAAGAGGAGCAGCTTCTTCACCATTACTTGTATGACCACCACTAAGTCTAACATAATATTTAGCAGGAAAACCCTCATCAGGAATCACATAATCACCAACCAGAATCACACCTACTGGAAAACCAGTATCTTCCAGTATGGTATTGGTAGAAAGAGTGGTTGAAACTGAGACCAGTTTTACATTTTCAACATAATCCTGATTTAGAGAATCAATTACTTTTTTAATTCCACCTATAGGGTCCGGATAGGTAGTAAGCATTTTAGCAGCATCCAGTATCACACCATCCGAATCACGGATAATAACCCCGTCTGTAAAGGTTCCTCCGGCATCAATGCCAAGACTGTATTGCATTTTTAGTTCACTCCTTGGAAAAATAATCAATTTTAATATATAAAGTGCAGATAAAAAACGGTTTTGCACTATTTAAGCATTACCAATTTAATCTGAAAATCTTCGCCGTTAATCGTATGACCAACACTAAGTCTGGCATAATATCTAGCAAAAATAAGCTCATCACGTACGAACTGTTTGATTCTCTACAAACACCAACCATATAAGCCAATTCGAACCCCATACACATACATAAGAGCAATAATTATAATAGTAATGCAATTGAATTGGATTTGCAGGCTATAGGTTTTGTCGTTTATATAACTGGAAAACTAATTTACAGATACACTTTTATAGAAGAACAAACAACCTGTTTGCACTTAGAAATGATATCATATCTACGAGGTAAATAATGGGGAATATGTTAAAAACCACAATATTACTGGCATCTCTTACAGGTCTACTTGTTTTGGTAGGAGGCTCTGTTGGAGGAAAGCTAGGTATGATAATTGCCTTTTTGTTTGCAATTATCATGAACTTTGGTAGCTACTGGTACAGTGATAAGATAGTACTCAAGATGTACCGTGCCCAGGAAGTAACATCTGCCGAACATCCTCAGTTGTATGACACCGTGCAGAAGCTTGCAATGCGTGCAAATCTTCCCATGCCAAAAGTATACATCGTTAACACATCCATGCCAAATGCATTTGCAACCGGCAGGGACCCACAACACGCAGCCGTTGCTGCAACAACCGGGATACTTAACCTGCTGACAGCAGAAGAGCTGGAAGGCGTGCTTGCACATGAGCTTGCACACGTTAAGAATCGTGACACACTTATCAGTGCAATTGCCGCAACTATAGCAGGTGTCATCACGATGCTTGCCGCATGGGCCCGATGGGCAGCTATCTTCGGAGGCATCGGCGGAAGGGATGGTGAAGGCAACAATATCGTTGGCTTTATTGCACTCGCAGTACTGGCACCTCTTGCAGCCACCATTATTCAGCTTGCAATCTCAAGGTCCAGAGAGTTTTCAGCTGATGCAGAAGGAGCACGTATATCTCAAAAACCATGGGCTCTTGCAAGTGCACTTGAAAAGCTTGAATATGGCTCCTCAAACTACAGGGAAAGAAGAGGAGATGTACAGGCATCCGAAAACACTGCACACATGTTCATTGTGAATCCTTTGAAAGGAAGCACACTGATGAGTCTGTTCAGAACTCATCCTGCTACAGAGGAACGCATTAAGCGCCTTCGTGCAATGTAAGATCAATCGTAAAAGTTAAAGAGGCTCATCTGCCCTGGTTCGACCAAGTGGATAACCTCTACATTATTTTCTTCAAGTTTATTCGAGAGATAATGCCTGTGACATCCTTTCGGGTTTTTTTCAGCGCACATTAATATCACCCTGCCGCCCTCTTCATTTACTTTCCTGATAAGGTTCATGAGCTTTTCAAAGCTGCTTTTAAAAGAGTCTGTTTCCATATATTCAGCATAAGTGGAATCACGCATTCCCCCAACACCTTCAAAATGAGAATACATGATTCCATTCTTTGGGAGAATCGACTCCAGTGATTCCTTGTCGTAGTCCTTAAACGTAGACTGTGGGTATCTTCGTATATCCACAAGATAAGTAACCTTATTCTCAATAAGTATGCCAATAAAATCATTGACCTGACGATTTCCATATCCTACCGTATAGCACTTCATTCTTTGCACCATCATTTATGTAATAGGTGAAGTGTTATTTTTTTATTTAAATGTTGATACGGGATTTATGACTTATGCCAGATATGAACCTTACGAACTTGCACACTCCACAAAACATGAAAATTGTTCCTGCTCATCGATAAGAATATCACTAAGAAAGGCTATTTTGTCCATGCATTTTAATATAAGGAAAATATTTATATTGGTTTTGTTGAAACTAAAATGTGATATTCCTTTTTGATGCATATTTGGAATGGCATCTGAAAATATCAAACCATCATACTTATTCAAATTTGTAGACTAAGAGGATAAAATGAAAGTATCTGTCAGCACTTCAAAGATCAATGGTGAAGTATTTGCACCACCGTCTAAAAGTTATACACACCGGGCAATCACGATTGCCGCCCTGTCGGATGAATGTGTGATTCATCGGCCCCTTCTCTCAGCTGATACCCTTGCAACAATACGTGCATGTGAGGCATTAGGAGCAACTATTGAAAAAACAGAAGATAAACTCCATGTAACCGGAGTTAATAGTAAGCCCTTTGTCCCCAATGATGTCATAGATGTCGCAAACTCAGGAACTACTTTGAGGTTCATGACAGCAGTTTCAGCACTTACCAATGGAGTGACGGTGCTTACAGGTGACAGCTCAATAAGAAACAGGCCAAATCAACCGCTGCTTGACGTATTGAACAAACTTAGTGTCGAAGCATATTCAACTCGTGGCAATGGATGCGCCCCTCTTGTTGTGCGTGGTGGATTAAAGGGAGCCATAACAATGATAGACGGGTCTATCAGTTCCCAATTTATCTCTGCACTGCTTATCGCATGCCCTCTTACAACAAAAAGCACTACACTATCTATCAAAGGGGAAATGAAATCAAGACCCTATGTAGATGTTACAACAGAATTGCTTGAAAAAGCAGGCTGTGAGATACTTATCGAGGAAACGAATAATATAAAGTTCATTATTCCTGCAAACCAGAAATATGACCTGAAAGAGTATACGGTTCCGGGCGACTTCTCTTCAGCTTCCTATGTTCTGGCTGCTGCTGCAATCACAGGTTCTACTGTTCTTGTTAAAAACATGTTCCCTTCAAAGCAGGGAGATATAGAGATTATCGAAGTACTCAAGCGCATGGGTGCGGATATATCGTGGGACAAAGTAAAAGGAGTCATAAGAGTTACAGGTAACGGCCTTACGGGAACTACATTTGATGCCGGTGCAACCCCCGATCTTGTACCTACAATCGCCGTCCTGGCAGCATGTGCAAAAGGCGTAACTGTGATAGAAAATGCGGAGCATGTACGCTATAAGGAGACAGACAGGCTACATGCAATGGCACTCGAACTTACCAAGATGGGAATCGAAGTCAAAGAATATCCTGACCAGCTCACAATTATCGGCGGAACACTAAGAGGCGCAGACCTGCATGGATGGCACGACCACAGGATAGTAATGGCGCTCACCATAGCAGGTATGGTAGCAGGAAACACTACCATAGATACCATCGAATCGGTGGAAATATCCTATCCGAACTTCTTTGAAGAAATGATGGCTCTTGGAGCACAGATAACTCCTTTCTAATAAAAATAAAAAATTGGGAAGATAACTTCCCTTTTATTTTCCTGAATATGAATGTTCTGCAGCTCTCCTGGAGCTGGTTGCCTTCTTTCTCATATAATCAGGAATAACGTCTTTTTCCACAACCAACCGGGATGTGCCAATTCCAACTACAATTACCTTACTTTCAACCGGTTCTTCGCCTTCTCTGGTCATAAGGTCCTTTTTAGTCACCTCAATGTTTACCTCATCTTTTGAGTAACCTGCTGCCTTCATATAATCCATTATTATTTTCTTACCGCTGTTACGGGCAAATTCATAAGCATCCATATACTGCGGGAATATGGCCCTTCCCCCTGGTGAAAAAACAAAGTATCTGACAACCTCTTTTGCGTTTTTGAGCTCCTCATCGGTAGCATTTTCACCAGTTATCGGCGCAAAATCTCTTTTTATCAATATTTCAGTACGCTTGATACCCTTGCCCACAAGTGCCCCTACGGCATTACCGACACTTGAATGTTCGGGAAGCATTATATTAGCATCAATTAGTTTTTCCATTTCTTCCTTGAAAGCAACAACAGGACCACCCAGAAGCACAACAGGAGTTTCCACCTTAAAGCGAGTGAAATTCTCACCGGATAGCATCTGGTTAATAACCGAGTCCTGTATACCTGTGACCAGATATGAAACAAGGTCTTTTGCCATGTTCCTTGCAACCTGCCGTTTTACCATTATTGAAAATTCTTCCTTGCTGGTCCTTAACTGCTTGGCAAGTCGTTCAGCCCCTATTATAGAAGCTTCGACATCCCATCTACGGAAGTCACCAAGCACATGCAATGCATCTGTGGGTGTAAAACCTATAGCCTGGACAAGGCGCTTCTGTATCAGATTATCCAGTGCTCTGACACTTGGCTGTTTTTTCAGTCGTTGGAATAGATCTACATAAGAAAGAGGGTTTCCCTGAATAGTATCATATATCTCTTCCTCAGTCCTTGTGAGTTCAAGAGGTTTAAGGCCCGTGCGCACAAAGAACTTTGTTGCCTGTATGTTTTCGCAAAGAAGTTTTCTGGAAGGTGATTTAGATTCCTTGAGCCTGTCGAGGAAACCGGCGTACAAGACAGCAGCACGGCAAAGTGGTATGACTCTTCTGGGTCCGATGCTGATTTTTTTAGCTTTGACCCATATATGGCTGTCTCCTCCCATTGCAGATGTTTCCATTCTAATGGCCTTGACTCTGGTCTGCCAGCCACCTACGACGGCTCCCGCATCACTCATTTCGGGAACACCATTGTAGATTACTGAGACATCCGTGCTGGTTCCTCCCACATCTATAACGGCACAAGTTCCTTTTTCTGCAAGGAATGAAGCTCCTACAAGGCTTCCTGCAGGTCCTGAGAATATGGATTCAATTGGTTTTCTGAGAGCTTCCTGTATTCCTACTACTGAACCGTCACATTTGAGCATTAGAAGATTGGCACCTATTCCGCGGGAATTGATATCCTGCATAATGGACTTGATGAACCTGTGCGTGATAGGCAAGAGCTGGGCATTCAGGTAAGCAGTGATAGAACGATCATATGCACCTACCTCCTGCGAAAGCTCATGACCGCAAACAACAGGCAACCCGGTAAGTTCTTTTATAATCTGCTTTACGCGGAGTTCATGTTCGGAATTCCTGTTGCTGAAAAAAGAGGAGACTGCAAATGCTGCGACTTGGTCCCTAGTTTCCCGGGCAAATCTTCTTACACCCTCCTCATCAAGAGGAGCAGCTTCCTCCCCATTACTCGTGTGACCACCATTCAGACGGACGTAGTACTTTGCCGGAAACCCTTCTTCGGGAATGACGTAGTCACCCACCAATACAACACCAACAGGAAAACCCGTATCTTCCAGTATTGTATTTGTTGAAAGTGTTGTTGATACAGAGACCAGTTTTACGTCTTTGACACATTCAGGATCCAGCTCATCGATGGCCTTCTTGATACCACCGATTGGGTCGGGATAGGTGGTAAGCACCTTTGTAGACTCTACGATTGTACCATCCGAATCCTGGACTATAACCGCATCTGTAAACGTTCCACCAGCATCGATTCCCAGACTATATTGCATATCGGTTCACTCCTTAAAAACAGAGATCAAAGATAATAATTGATAATGTAAAAACGAATGGCTTTGCAATATTTAAGCATTATCCGCTAGGTCAGGCAATAAATGGAGTTAAAACAGAAATGAGAACGAAATTATGTACTGAATAAAAAAAAAGTAGTAGGCATAAAGCCTACACTTGTTTTAAAATTATTTTGCTGGGATGATGAGTGATCTCTCACCAGCAGGCTCGAACTCTTTGAGAGCACCTCTGCCGAACTCCTTCCTTGGCTGGGAGAAGTCAAATGGCAGGAGGTCGTCTGCGAAACAGACCTTGATGAGTGGGTTGACTGCGAATGCATCTCCACGTCCTGCGTGTGCAGCGGAAGTGATTGCGGAGTAACCACCCTGGTGACCTACATTCATTGCGTAGTTTGGATAGTTTGGTCCACGCAGTTCAAGAGCCATACCTTCGTCGGACTGGTATGAGAGAACGTTGGTTGCACCACACTGATCCTGCAGATCGAATCCGAAGAAAACGAGTCTTCCTTGTGCAGGTACATTAAGAGATACCATCCGGAAAGACCAGCGTTTCCGTTTCCTGTTGCGATTGAAACAGCGGAACCTGCTGCTGCGGAAAGACTTGTTGCTCTCTGAGATCCACCAAAGTAATCTTCGAGGATTGTTGGGTACTTCTCGATACCACTCATGTTTTCTTAAGCATCAGGGACATTATTCCTGGCTTTGAAGGTTTCATCGGGTTCTGGAAGAAGTCCATTTCCATGCCTGAGCCCCCAAACATCTCGTTATTGACCCTCTCGGTTATTTCGTCCAATATCATCTTATAGGAGATACAATGGGGGTCGACTCCCTTTATTTCCCCTTCTGTGGGGGTTATGGCATTGTAAGGGCAGCCACCTCTGCAGTATTTTATATGGGCACAGTCCTTACAGTGCTGGTCCACGTACTCTTTGTAAGCGAACATGAGCTTCCAGGCATCAGACTTTGCAAGTTCTTCAATGCTTGGATGGTCGTGGACATTACCCATTACGTATTCTGGCATGCCTACAAAGCGATAGCAGGGATATATGCCTCCATCAGGGCCTACGGCTAAGACATCTCCCATACAGTCCACGAAGGTACAGACAGCACCTCTGCCTCCAAATACGCCCTTACAAAGGTGGTCGATGTTCATGACTTCAATCCGGTCCATGTTTTCCAAGTATTTGTCCAAGAGGTAAATTAGGAGTCTGCCGTATTCTTCCGGGTCAAGAGCCCATTTTTCTGGTTCGTCACCGCGTAAAGAGGGTAGAGCAGGGTGGAACTTGAGAATCCAGCCGTTTTCCAAGTAAAAATTGAAAATATCATCCCTATATTTTTCAGAATAGGAGGTGAAAGTGGTGATGAACCTCACGGAAAGTCCGTGTTCTTTTGCTATCCTGTAGCCACGCATGGTTTTTTCGAAATATCCTTCCCCTCTCTGGAAATCATTAAGTTTTTTCGGGCCGTCGAGACTTGAACCGATAGGAATGTTATATTCCGCAAAAATTTCAGCTATTTCGTCTGTCATCTTCCAGAGGTTGGTCTGTATGGCAAAAGCCACTTTCTTCGGCTTTACTCCTTCAACAAGGATTGGTAAAGCCTCCTTGTAGAAATCCGCGCCTGCCAGGAGTGGTTCCCCTCCATGGAAAGTAAAGGTAACCGAATCATCTCTGAAGTTTTTGAGCCATTCAACTACTTCTTTTATGGTCTCGATGCTCATTATAGGGGATTTTTCCTCGGAACTCCAGCAATAACTACAGTTTCCTGGACAGCCAAGGGTGGGAATCAACATCACGTGAAAAGACATTTTTATAGCACCTTTTTTTAAGTCCCTTTAAGGTTCTTCAAATTATTAGTAGTTTTCTAAAAGTCATCCTCCCCATAAACCAGTGATCGGATAGGTCTTCGAATGGATTTTTATTTGCAACTTTCTTTTTCAAGACCTTTTTTCCCCTCATATCGAACATTTTGATTTCGGATTCAGGGTCATAATCTTCTTTGAATGCCTCTAATGTAAGGTTTGCCAGTTCGTTTGAGTCCATACCAGAGCTGATTCCAAAAGAACAAGTGCTTTATCTTTTGAGTTTGCGTGATAAATAGCAGTGTGTATCTCGTATTTATTGGAAAACAGAGATCAAAGATAATAATTGATAATGTAAAAACGAATGGCTTTGCAATATTTAAGCATTGCCAAATAAAATAGTCAGTAAAACAGAGATGAAAGCAAAGTCAGAAGAAAGAAAATCAAAAAAGAGTAAGTAGTAGGCATAAAGCCTACACTTGTTTTAAAATTATTTTGCTGGGATGATGAGTGATCTCTCACCAGCAGGCTCGAACTCTTTGAGAGCACCTCTGCCGAACTCCTTCCTTGGCTGGGAGAAGTCAAATGGCAGGAGGTCGTCTGCGAAACAGACCTTGATGAGTGGGTTGACTGCGAATGCATCTCCACGTCCTGCGTGTGCAGCGGAAGTGATTGCGGAGTAACCACCCTGGTGACCTACATTCATTGCGTAGTTTGGATAGTTTGGTCCACGCAGTTCGACAGCCAGACCTTCGTCGGACTGGTATGAGAGTACGTTTGTAGCACCACACTGGTCCTGCAGGTCGTATCCGAAGAAACCGAGACGTCCGTGTGCTTCCTTGTGGAGGTACATACAGAGGTACCAGCCGGACAGACCAGCGTTTCCGTTTCCTGTTGCCAGGGATACAGCGGAACCAGCTGCTGCTGAAAGGCTTGTTGCTCTCTGGGATCCACCGAAGTGGTCTTCGAGGGTTGTTGGGTACTTCTCGTAGTTCTCAAGACCGTAGATCGTAGACTCTGTTGCAATGTCCTTTACGACATCGAGGCTTGCCTTGACCTTGTTGTCTACACCTGTGTTTGCTGCACCATCGTACTTGTCGTTGATGTAGTCAACGTTGTAGTAGAGGTTGTCATCGAGGATGTTGTTACAGTATGCTGCTGTTGCGTACTGTGTGAAACCTACACCACCGGACATGTATGAACCGAGCCAGATCTGGTCGTAGAGCATACATCCTGCACCGACTACTTCAAGAGCAACGTTTGCTGGGTTTTCTGGGGTCTTGCGGCTTGTCTGGACGATATCAGCCATGTGACCGAATGGAATTCCTCCAGGCTCGTTTGGACCACGTGCACGCCTTGCTGGGAGCATTTCACCCATTGAGATAACACCAGCGTGCTTTGCTGCATATGAAAGGTCAGCTACTGCTGCTTCACCAGCACACATGCTGTATGCTGAAATGAATGACATACCGACCTGCATAGCCATCCACCTGCTTGTCTGAGCACCGTCTGTGGTCCTACTGACAATGGTTGGGATGTGAGCTGCTTGCCAGGTTGTCTTTCCGATAGATGCTTTGAGCTGCTCTGCCTGTTCTTCTGGGAACTCCTTGTTGATGTCGATGAGGAACTGCTTGTCGATCTCATCTGCAAGGTTGTCGTCACCGGTGAAGATCTTTACGTAACAGTCATCTACAAGTGCAGGATGGGTTTCGACCATGTGCTCCTGAACGACTGCTCCACCAGGAAGTGCGTGGTTGAGTGTCTCGAGGTAGTGGTTGATTGTTTCTGGTGTGACTTCGATACCGAGCCTCTTCTCAAGGGTCTCGTGTGCCATGTCAATACCGACAACTACTGTTCTTCTGATGTCATCCCACATCTGCTGCATTGCAGCGTTGTTGACGTAGTGAAGGTCATCGATCTCTACCATCATGTCAGTTCCTGAAAGGAATGATGGTGTAAGTGCTCTCTGACCGAGTGGTATACCACCACAGTGCATCATTGGGTTGTAACCTACAAGCCCTCTCTTCTTTGCAAGCTCTGCACCTGCTTTCTTCATTTCTAATTTTCTGGGGTTCTGATCGACACCAAGCCTGTAGTATGTTACAGTCTTGTCTGTGATCTCGCCACCTTCCATCTTGTTGGTACCATGTTCTTTAGTGAACTTGATCTCCATCTGTTTTGCAAATTTCCTCTGTCTGTCATCTGCCATTATCATCACCTCAGTTCTCCGGCTTGAAGCCGTAGATGGTCCTCTGGTCGAATACTCTCTGAACCCATTCAATGACTTCAGCATCGTCCCTGAATGCGACATTGTCAACACGGTAAATTGTTGTCCTCTTTGCTGCTTCTTCTTCGGACATTGGCTTTCCGAGGTTGACCTTCTTGTCGATAGGTCTGCCTACCTGGTCCTTGTGCATTATGATTACGTCGCCTTCTTTTCTTACCCTTTCGAGCATGTCGAACATTACACCGTCTTCAGGAAGCCTGAGTGAGTGACCGTGTACTGTTGCACCCCTGAGGCCAGCGAGTGCTGGACAGGTCATTTCGGTCTCAATCTGGAACTTTGCGAGCTCTTCCATGTCTCTCTCACGAGCTTCAACTACCTGACGACCGGAGAGTGTACCTGGGTCGACACCTCTGAAGTTGATTGCTGCTGCGTAGGATCTGAAGTATGGTGTTGATGGGCCGTTGTACATTGAGTCAACGAACTGTACATACCTTACCCTGTCACCAGCCTTTGCGCCTGGTGTTGCTTCTACGATTTCCCTGATGGAACATTCTGGTTCACCCATTTCTGCGAGTGGTGGGTGGGTGCTTGGGTAGTCGCTACCTGGTGCACGGTGACCAAGTACCAATGTCAGGTCTTCATCGGAAATGTCTCTGAGCTTTTCGACCTTTCCTGACATGTGTTTCCTTCTGTTTTCTGCAACGGATGTTGCTCCTGGATAAAATTGTGGTTCATATGCCATAATTATTCACTCCTGATTCTCTAATGATCTCATTGTGGTTTTCACGGCTTTCACGAGTTCGTTCAGCTTTTCCCTTGAACATGACTCTCCTCGTGTAATTCCGCTCACAATTTCCATCACCCTTCCTTTGGTTAAAATATCACTATCCTGTGGCTTTACAAGCCTTGTCTTAACTCCTGCCATTGCAAAATCCTCGAAATCAACGGGGGTCTGGCAAACAACTACTGCAGGAGTACTGGCTTTTTCAAGTATCGCCTTTACTTTCCTTACTACATGTTCCCTGATGTTCCCTGTGTGGATAACAGCAACCTTGTGCCTGTTTATCTGTGCAATCTCCTCGGGACTTATGCCAAAAGATCCGGAACCCATATTGGTATCCGGAACACCTGAACCGGTGCTAAGCACAAGCACACTGACCTGAATCTCTTCTCTACGCATTCCGTATGTGAGTTCACAGACGGGTTTTGTGATATGTCTTCTTCCGGGACTCATGGCAACTGCAATCACATCGGATCTTCCAGTCTCTGAAAGAGTGCCTCGCTGTGCAAGTCCTCCTCCTCTGCCAAGACCCATACCGTGTCTGCAATCTACAACCTGTGTCTCCCGGTCAAACATGATCATTCATCCTCGGATTCAGATTTCAGGATACATACAGGATAATTTTTCAGTTTTCCTTTCGGATCAGTCATTCCAATCATCACAGGGTCCGCACCGGGCCCGCGTTTTGCGTAATCCGTCACTGTCTGTTTTGTCGGAATGAAATGACCTTCCCTGAACTCAAATGAAACAGGAAGGATTTTTTCACAAACTTCCCGGACTTGTTCCTTAACATCAGCGTTGATAACTTCCATGCGGATGCCACCCACGCAAACAGCAAGTTCCATGGCCTGACCTGCAACCTCGATCACTTTGTTCGCGGGGTGCTGCACGATTTCACCTTTTGCAGGCCCGTATGGAACAGTCTGAGGAAGCCTTGGACCATGAATAAACAACCTGACTACACCTTCGATCTCAGCGATCTCATTCAATAATGTCTGGGCTGTTTCCGGTCTTAGCAATCTTGAAGGATAAATTTCAAGCTGCACAAAGTTTGTGTCTGAAGAATTGACCATTTGTAATTACCTTGTGATATTTTAGGAGGGTTTTGTGTCTTAGAGAGCTCCTGCCACTGCTTTGATTGGCTCCTTGAACTCTGGGATTGATCCAAATACGTTACCAACGAGTGCTGATGTCTTCTCGATTGAGAACATCTGTGTGCCTGCGTCAAGTGAGACTGCTGCACATACACAAGGGATTGCGAAACCTCTGGAGTGCCTGGTTACAACGTGGTTACCGTTGAAGATACCTGGTCCACCGCCACCATAGATTGAGTGACTGAAGAATGAGAATCCTACTGCAGTTCCCTGTGCCCTACCCATGTCACAGCCTGGAAGACCTGTTTCCTTCTCAAGCATGTCGTTGAAGTAGAGGATGGTTGATGATACGTTCTGAGCTGCCCTGCCTGCACCACAGTTTACGAGTGTTGCTGCAAGCTGACCTACTGCTGCGCATGCATTCCACATTGAAACATCGTTTGCCTTGTAGAAGTTGTATCCGGATGGTGCGGTCTTGTCAACTGAGATAATGCCTGCTTCAAGAGCTCTGTCTACTGTTGACTGGATAACAGTACCGACTGTACCGTCCTTACCGTTCTCCTTTACGATGTCGTAGACGAAGTTGCCTGCGTTAAGACCCTGGTATGCAAGGCCAAGTAACTGGTGTCTCTCGAAAGGACCTACAGCGTTACCCATCTCGTACATACCTACCTGTTCGAAGATGGATGAAAGTGCTGCTGCATTCATTGCTTTCTTGCCGGTGATGGCTGCAATGTGGTTTGTGGTGATGTTCCTCAGGGAGTAACCAAGACCTTCGTTGTTCTGTGGGATACTGAGGATGGATGCAATGTTTGCACCGGACATGTCCATTGTCTGTGGGTAGCTTCCCCATACAGCGGACTTGACGATTGGTGCATCGAACATGTCGGTGTTGAACATGTCAATGATTGTCTGGACAACTGCTGCACCGGTTACGGTACTTGCGGATACGTAGTCAGCACCTACCTGTGCCCTTACGCTTGGTACCTGGACTATCATCTGCTTTCCGCCACCAAGCTCCTTTACGTTGGTGTCATCGCCTTCGTTTACACTTACAAGTTTTGCAACTGCGTCCTGAATTGCGCCTGCGTTTCCGACAATATCATAGTCGAGTTCTCTACCAAGGATCTGCTTCTTCTTTCCGCCCATTGCTCCGGTCTTGAGTGCTTTCTCAATTCCTGCAAGGTTGACAGCAACGGTTCTCTTGGTATCTTTAATGATATTTTGTATTGCTGCGTTTCTTGTTGGCGCAATATCCATAAGATCGACGCCGCTCTCCAACAGTTTACCTCTGTCGTCGTAAATGTCTATTTTATCAGACACGTATATTTTCCTCCTATGTTTCTATACAGAAATAACCCATTCTGGATACGCACATCTTAGTCAACGATAAGTAATATTTCTGTACCACATCGAATTTTCCGTGCGTAAAACTTTCCAGCGGGAATTCTCGGGAGTATTAAGTAGCGATGACGTTTAAACCTTTTGCATCATTTTGGAACAATTTCGCAATCATCAAACGCAAGTAAAAAGAGTAAATGAAAATAATTGAGTATGTATCCAATAAAAATGTAAGGAGATTATATTTAAGATAAGATATAATTTCAGACCAAATACCAAAATGATATCTGGAAGAAGTCATACAATGGTCATCCACAAACCTTTAAGTACCTATATAATAAGTAATCCGTTCTATGGAAATCACGGCAGATGTGGGCGGAAACCCTGGTATTGACTGTAAAGGATTCTGTACCTATTGTTATTTCAAAAAGGTAAGGGAAGTTCCACCTTTCGGTTGTAAGTACTGTTTTCCTTTCAAGAAAGGTTGCGACTACTGCACTAGAGGCGTAAGAGAAGCTTATTCAGGTTTCAAACCTGCACAGTTCGTGTTTCAGGAAACTTACCAGAAGATTAACTTCAGTTCAGGAGACATTGACAAGATAACCATCAGTGGAGGAGGAGATGTCAGCTGTTACCCTGAACTCATGCCATTGGTTGCCAATCTATCCCAGTTCGGTTATCCTATTCATCTTGGATACACCAGCGGTAAAGGTTTTAGCGAAGGGAACGAAGCAGAGTTCTATATAGGCTACGGTGTAACTGAAGTCTCATTTACTGTTTTTTCAACCAACCCGGAAATAAGGGGAAAATACATGAATGACTCCGAACCCGAGGCATCACTTAAAGTACTCAGGGATTTCTGCGCAAGCTGTGACGTCTATGCTGCCATTGTGTTAATACCGGGAATAAATGACGGAAAAGAACTCAAAAAGACACTTGACGATCTGGAAGAAATGGGTGCAAAAGGCGCCATACTAATGCGTTTTGCCAACAAGACTGAAGAAGGGCTCATACTTAACAATGCCCCGGTCATGGAAGGTATTGAAACACACGGCATAGATGAATTCACACAAATCGTCCGCGATGCTGCTTCAAAACATAATCTACGCATCACAGGAACACCACTCGAAGACCCACTCATCGGCTCCCCATACGCCATACGCAATGAAAAGGAAGCCCTTGTCAAACTTCCCGAGCTAAGAAAAGACGCTACGATACTCTCCAGCAGGGCTTCTGAGCAAAGACTTCAGGAAATCTTCACAAAACTTGGGAGTGACGTCAATGTTGTTGCAGTCGATAAAGACATTGGTTGCCTCATCACCATTGAAGACCTGAATAAACTAGACCTGAAAAATGTCAAGGAAACTGTCATAATACCAGGGAGAGCATTCGTATATGATTCGGAAGCAACAACTGCGCTTTCCAGGGACGGAATCTCACGATTTGTCCGCAGGGGACCTGAAATGCTTACATATGACGGTGAAATGTCAATAGGCCATTCAAAAGAAGAGGTTCTCGAATTTGAAATAGAGCAAATCACAGAGCTAATCCATGGGATAAATGCCATTGGAATGCCTATGAAAGAATAAACATTGGAAAAGCACAATAAGATAATAGAAAATAGTAGACGGGCTACATGAACTCCATTAGCCCTGTCTGCTTCGAGCGATCATTCTCAAAAAGGGATTTCATATCCAACCCAATTATCTCGATTCTTTGTTTTGTATAGCTCGAAACATTGTAATCATGGGCTACTTTCTTTGAGACTTTTAGGTATTTTTTTACAGACCCTTCATGAACCGTCAGTATTACACTCCCACCACATTTTGGACAAACACCTGTAAGAGGCGGCCTGCGGAATTTTGCAGCACATTTAAGGCACCTTGTACTCTGACGGGAGAATGCCCTGAGATTTCCGAACATGTCTGGCAGAAAGTGGGATATAAGCACCCTCTCAGCCACATCAGAAGCATCCACCGCACGTATCTTATCTGCCAATGCAAGCTGGGCATCCATCTTCTCCACCATGCTCCCAAGGGTCTTGTAGGCACTGTGAAGAGGACCTGATGCGATATCATTGGTATGATGAGTGAACATAAAATGATCATATTGCTCAGGAGTTCCAAGCCTGCGGCTTATAAGGTCTATTTGTCCCTCCAGTTCCTTGGGATTTGTATAATTTAGGCTTGCCTCGTAGAACTCAAGAGGATAATGATCACAAACATCGATATTATGAGCTTCCTTGTCAACCTCACTTGGATCTATACGTGTTGTAAGAACAAGTGGTGCATCCATTTTCCCACCTCTTTTTTCAGGCAGGTAATCTCTTGAGAAATTGATAAGACCATCCATCAACAACATAACACAATCCTCATCACCATCACAGTTTCTTCTTTTTGCCGCATGGAAGAAAGGATGTGCGTAACCCACTGATGCCTTGGTAAAACCTACAAGTCTTCCAAGGACACCTGCTGATGTATGCGGTGCAAGGCCCATGAGCATTACACCTACAAGATCATCAATTGTCTCTGCCTTGTAATAAGGCTCCTCATGATAGTATTTCACAAGCAGGTCATCTATGTAATGGGTAGTACGCAGGAGGTATTCACCACAATCGTATGAAACTACAAGATCCTGTACTTTAAGGCAGACTACCTGATCATCCGTTTCCAGAGGATTTCCATATATGTCCTCTCTGTACCCAAGTTTCTTCAGTTTCTCAACTGTGATACTAAGTTCATCGGCACGGATATGTGTAAGCGGAATGTCGGACATATCATACCTGACAGTCCCATCCTTGAAAGTAAAAAGGTCATGTTTCGCCCGCAGGATTCCTTTTTCGAGAGGTTCCGGAGTCATTGTCCCGGACATCATGCGCTTGACACCTTTTACTTCGATATTAGTATCCCTCTCACCAATGTTTTCAAAAGCATTCTGGTAGACCTCTTTGAAATCGATATTCTGCATCTTCACGCATGTGGTCTTTGAACCACATTTTGGACATTTCTCTTTTTGCACCGATATGCCACAACGCGGACACGATAATTTAGGAACTGTGAACTCGCCACAATCACACCGATACCAGAACGTATCCTTTCCACATGCAGGACATGCACGATTACCGATCTCAACCCGAATCTGCCCGACCTTCCCATTCATAGAAGACATGTAACCTGCAGCCGCTTCCATTTTCCGGGTATTTCCGGCAGAATCCCCTATCGGGAACAATACATGAGGAGCAGGAGTCATCTTTCTCTTATTTGATTTTTCCGGACGCCCCATCCTTGCACCAATCCTCACAGGTGCACGAGCACGTACGATCAGGCCACTCACTTCATTAACTGATCCTATGGTGTCTGTGGATTCAACAGTACTCCATTTCTTATTCAGGCCTCTGTCAAGACCCAGACATCTGACAAAAGGTAGAGGCTCATCAATGATGATCCTTCCCTCATGAATTCTGTGCAGGACAAGCAAATGCTCAAGAAGGATTTTTATGCCATTTTCAGTACTTTTTTCAAATGGAAGTTCAAGACTTGTCCCGTCACCAGAAAGGACACCGTTCTCTGATATGAACGAGACAAGTGTAGCGAACTCATCAATTGTGATATCATGCCAGAGATATGTATATGCTGGATGTAGAGGAACACCATATTTGTCACATAGTTCCAGTGAAAATTCCTGAGAAGGCAATTCAAGCTCACTTCGGGAATATGATGCAGTCGGAACTTGTTTTTCATACTCCTGCACCCACCATTCGGGACAGTAGGAAGAAGGTACCAAGGGATGGTTATTCTCGAGGAAATCTCCATAGTTGATGAGAATCTCACCTATATCTATAATGTGCTCTATTTCAGAATAGATTTCAAGAGCAAGTTCCTCATCATCTACCCTTATAACATCCCCTGAATTCAGCCGCACCGTTGGCCCTTCCAGAGAATCCACAGGAGCCATACCTGCCGCTTTTCCGGGACGCTCTACTTTTAGCTGGGTACCTGCCACTATAAAGCTGTCCAGAAGGAACATGCTTGCAGGACTTATACCGGCTGCAGCAAAAGACGTGTTCCGCGAGCGCCCGTACCTGAGCCTGAAACCTCCGGGACGCATGGGGTGGGAGAAGACCGGCCTTCCTGCAATAAGATCACGCAGGTATTTGTCTTTTGGTTTTACGCCGACAAACCCGTCATCATCGTCATCATCGCCACTCTTTGCTCCAGCTATAAGTGTGTTCAGCCAGTCCCAGCCATCCATCTCCAGTTTCTTCACATGCTTCTGTACCTTCGGAGCCTTCAGGGCAAGACCTTCTGCGAGCACAAGGGCCATCCCTCCACGTATCCTGTTGGTCGGTACCCTTTCAAGATTACGGTGGCCTTCCACTTCTTCTGCCTCGGTGGGCTCTCCGTCAATGCATATGGGACAATTCTCGACTATGAGTCTGATCTCCGCCTCAGTAGGCGTGTACTGCAAGGTGGCCACACGCCTATAGAGGAGAATCTCCTCAACGTATCTTTCAACTTCCTCTTTGCGGGGCTTATACCTGTCAATACCCACAGCACGCCGTACATAATCACCCACTAGCACGGATAAAGCCTGGGCCGTACCTCCTGCACTGCGTATAGGACCTGAATAATAAATTCTTATGAATTCGGTACCGTCGTCATTCTTATCGAGGTCCACTCGGTCGATGCCTTCAATGGGAGCAGCAACCACACCTTCTGTGAGCATGGCAACTGAAACACGGATAGCAGCCTCAATAGCAGCAGCTTTGGAAGGAAATTCACCCACGACACCTTCTGCAACTGCTTTGCCGATTGCGAGGGCTCCCTCCTCACGAGACATGGTTTCTTCGAACTTACGTATTTGCTCGGCTACACCTTTAACGCCAATGAGATTTTCCACCCTGTCAGCAAGGTCCTTGGCAAGAGGGATTTCTATTGAGGGTTTTGGGTCCTTGCCTTTTGAACGTGCCCGGTTTGCTATTTCGATCTCACTATGAAGCTTTGATTCAAGCTCCTCAAAATAATCCCTCATAGAATCGCTAACTACTATTTCACCCATTCATAACAGCCCTCGATGAGTTTGCACTTATGCGTTTGTCATTAAAAATTGTTTTCCTGCATTAAGTGTGCGCTTCATAAATTAATATATTAAAGTACAAATTACTATTAATTAAACTAGATTATAAGCTTTAGGAAGGATGTGGATAAAAACAAATAATCATATTGATGTTTAGTGCTTACTGTGCTCATACCAGTAGCCAGTACAAATGTAGTCAGTGACCATAACCTCAAGGTCAATGAATACAATGAGAATACAGACTAGGTATCATCTTTTCTTAAAAGTCTTTTGGGCAATGAAATTATCAAACTTCTAATAATGACAAACGATGGTGAAGAGGTATGCATCAAAGCAGTTACTGAAGATGCATGCGTTACCATCTTTGGAGAAATTGATAATAACGAGGAAATTGGTGAAGCAATAATCATAGGAACGAACGAAAAGATAGTTCAAAATGTACTTACTTTCAATGATCCACTGGGAACATTTCTTGATGCAAAAGAAAATGATGAAATCGTGATTGAGCCAGTGGGCCTTGTGAACAATGTCACATTTGCCGTAGCAAATGTGTTACTAAAATATTCACAACTGCTTGGACTGACATAATCAGTCAAATAACAAAGTGATGTTAAGTAACTAAGGTCAGCGAATATCCAATTCGCTGGCCATTTCCCTATACGACCGACCCTTGTCGGTTGTAATGAACATATTTCCTTTTTGTTCGATGAGTTCCTTTTCTTCCAGTCTTATAAGATATTTATTTGCAATTGTGGAATTCAGGTTCGCTCCATAAACTATTTGGGTCTTTTTTGCCCCATCTGCAGCTAACTTTAAGATAGCAATTGTTATATCCAGCCTACTCCTTCTAATAGTAATGCCCCCAGCATTCTATTCAAATAGTACCACTTAAACCAATGACACAAAGGTGTATTGGCAATACTCTATTAATTACTCAACTCATTGTCAAGAACATATTTAACATCATCGATATGTAATTGTTCTCAGTAAATATGTTACTAATTAGATACTAAGAAGAACAAATAAAAACTACCAACAACAGTTAGATTTATAATTAATAGAGCAATAGGTGTATCGTTAATATCTCAAATGCGGAGTAAACAAGTGGTCAACGGCAGTAGGCTCAATATATCCCGCTAAAACTTAGAGATAAACACACAAAATACACTGTGCGAGAGTAGCCAAGCGGTCAACGGCGATGGACTCAAGATCCATTTTCGCAGGAATTCGTGGGTTCGATTCCCCCCTCTCGCACCATTTTCAATATGTAGCCTTTTCTGATTTACTCTGCTAGGATCATGTTTTTGTCGTAATCTGACATCATTTTGCAAGTTGGATTATTTTCACATGAGTTAGATTGCTATCAATATGCAAATAATAATAAACACAGTTTTAGCAAAAGCAGCATCATTGCCGCCAACACAGAGTTTTTGCAGAGCGATTGCAAAATCTCCATGATTTTTTTGTGACTACCACCCATCCTTTAGAGAATCTTAGGATTGCAGTGTTTCAGACTTTAGACAGAAATAGAAAAGATTATAAGAGGTTGGAATTGAGGAGTGTTAAGGAGTATAATTCCAATAACTTAATGGGTGGTATGTGTGGAGAAACGTATTGCCAGGCAAAATTGGAAATCGAGAGGTTGGTGGATTATTTGTAGGTTTTGGAATTAAGCCAGGTGCATATTGACTTCGAGGTATGAGGTTAAAATATGAATATTGCAGATGTCTTCTTAAACAATAATGGACAATTAAATTTGAATGCCATTGGTGTTATCTTAACTGCTATTGGTGTTATCGTTGCGATTATTTTACCTTTGCGGAGAGACATCCAATCTGGAAAAAATAATAAAATTAATCAATTTCATAAAGAAATGGAGAAACTTGTTGCTCCATTATATTCTAAAAAAGACGATACATATATTTTTGTAAAATTGCAGCTACACAGTCAAAACCGTGGGCGTGAAGGGTATAAAGATTATTCAACTTTTTGGGAGAATATTGAGCGATATAAGTATCTAGGGCCAACTGAATTACGTTCAGCACTAGATAATTATTTAGAATCCACAGATGATGGAATGAGTGATGAATCTTATCAAAAAGCAAAAACAGAATTAGTTGAAGTAGTCGAAAATAGATATGCTGAACTTGAAAATGTGATTTCAAAGCTCGGAGATAAAATATAGACTTTTTGAAAAATTGGATGATTCGGTAATATTCCTCTGAAGAAAAAAGTGAAATTCGTAACAACACCTACTTCCCCGAAAACTCCCTATCAAAGCCTGTTGTCCTCTTGGTGAAATGAGACCCATATACCTACATACATTTTTTGCTCACAAAATCCAAATGCTTATTTCTCCCAATCTCATTCATAATAGCAATCGGAATAAAATAAATAATAAAAGGGTCTATTACCGCGAAATCATAGAATACTTTAAACATACTCATGCAGGAGTTAGAATCCCTTCTCCCGCACAACACCAAAGGTGATCTTTTTTGTCAAATCCAATAGAACGTGATACCGTTGTATCAGCCATTGTTGATATTTTAAGAGAGGCAGAGACCGTGCTGCCACAGGACGTTGTAGATTCGCTTCAGAAGGCTGCATCAGAAGAAACATCCCCTGTTGCAAAGGAGCAACTTGAAGCTATCCTTAAGAACATAGAGATAGCGAGTACCAGAGGAGTTCCCATGTGTCAGGACACAGGCATACTCATATTCTTTGTAGAACTTGGGCGCAAAGCCTTGTTGGATTTCAGTCTGGAAGACGCCATACTCGAAGGTGCGAAGAAAGCAACTGAATCTATCCCACTGCGCCCGAACGCTGTAGACCCGATAACTCGTGGAAATAGCGGAGATAACAGCGGAATGGGCATCCCTGATATAAAATACGAACTGGTTGAAGGAAGCAGCATCAGGATCACTGTGGCACCAAAAGGAGCTGGCTCTGAGAACATGAGTTCTCTAAAAATGCTTAACCCCACAGAGACAGGAGATATTAAGCGATTCATCCTTGAAACTGTCTTGAATGCAGGAGGAAAGCCATGCCCGCCAATCGTTGTCGGTGTAGGCATCGGGGGTTCATTTGACAAAGCAGCAAGACTTGCAAAATCCGCCCTGCTGGAAAATATGGATAACATGGATAAATTTGAAAGCGAATTGCTTGATGACATTAATTCCCTTGGAATCGGGCCGATGGGACTTGGAGGAGATACCACCGCCCTTGCAGTGCATGTGAAGAAAGCATTCTGTCACACAGCTTCCCTTCCCGTGGCGGTGAATATCCAGTGCTGGGCCAACCGCCATGCATCTGTTACACTGGGAAGTGATGAATAATGGAGTACAAACTTACCACACCATTGAAAAAAGAAGATATCAGCAAGCTCAATGCCGGTGATGTAGTTTATCTGAGCGGGACCATATTCACAGCCAGAGATGAAGCCCATGCCAGAGTCCTGGAAATGGCAGAGGAAAAGAAAGAAGTTCCCTTTGATCTAGAAGGTGCGGTTATTTACCATTGCGGACCCCTCATGCAGAATAAAGAAGAAAAATGGGAAGTTGTAGCAGCAGGTCCCACCACCAGCGCACGCATGTCAAAGATGACACCGCAACTTCTGGAAAAACATAAAGTACTTGCATTGATAGGAAAAGGTGGCATGGCAAATGTCACAGAAGCACTGAAAAACAGGTGTGTCTACCTTGCATTCACCGGAGGCTGTGCGGCATTGGCCGCCATTAGCATCGAAAAAGTAATCAAGGTCCATTGGCTGGACTTAGGGATGCCGGAAGCTGTGTGGGAACTACATGTAGATAATTTCGGACCGCTCGTTGTTGGGATAGACTCACACAACAATGACATGTTCCTGGAAATTAGTAAAAAAGCAAAGGCGGCTTATTCTAAAATCGAATAAGCCATACTGTTCTTATTTTCAGATCAGGAAAGTAAACACAAACCATGCAATCAGTGTCAATATAATAGAGTGTTTTAAACCAAGTGACACTGAACCTTCTCCCATCTGACCTGCAACAAGCCCACTCATGAAACCCTGGATTACTGCAGTATGCAACATAAGCCTTGTGTAATGAGCAGGATCAAATGAGCCGATGAACTGATTGCCTGCTCCTGCTGCTGAAGCGGCTTTACCGGCTTCTGCCATGGTTGGTACGAATGCTGATGTCAGCATTGCTATCACAAAGAGGAAGACAAAGAATGACATATAGATGATGACCACATAGACCATCATGTTTCCACGCCTTTCCTGTTCAAGCAGCTTCACTTCCCTTGCATCACGGGCTGCAGCTTCCAGTACAGATGAAACACGCCCTCCAGCCCTGCTTGCCTGCGTAATCAGGGAAACAGACCTTACAATAATAGGAGTTGATATCCTCACTGCAAAACTTCTCAGTGAATCTTCGAAAGATACACCCCAGGACATTGCAGAATCCATACCCTGAACTTCTTTGGTCAGAGCACCATATTCGCCCTTGGCAATAGTATTGACAGCATTTGGAAGAGTTAATCCTGCCCGGCTCATTTCAGAGATGTCCCTCAGAAAAGTCGGCAGGTACTCCTCAATTGTACTGGTCCTTTTGTATTTTTTATGAAAAGCAATGGAAGGAGGTGTTATTGCTATGAGAACTGTGAAAATGATAACGTCATCTATTATTGGCGTACCCCAGGTAGCGGCCATCCCAATTGCAAAAAATGCCAATGCCAGAGGGATACTCAGGACAAACGTATATTCAGGATTTATGCTAAGTGTTTTGAGAGGATCCTTGAAGAAGTCTTTTACAAGCACATTTTTCGTTGCTTCCTCCATCTTTAAGTCTATCAGATCATCTTCAATTATGGATAGTTCTTCCTCTGTAAGCAATTCTTTAGAACCCAATTTCCGTTGGAAAATATCAAGTATTTTCATTTTATGCCTCCGGAGTAAGCATACTGATAACTACAACGTACATTATGCTGCCAATTGGTATCAATGCGTAAATTATGATATAAAGGTAGATCATTTCTGCATTTCCCATGATTGACATAATGGATATAACGACTATCAGGAAAAGAGGGCCTGCCACAAAAGCAGTTACATAAGTTTCACCCAGGAGTCCCAGAGTTTCCAGAAACTCTTTCTGACGCTGCCTGTTTTCCATAAGGTACTGCTCAGTTTTTATCTGGAAATAGGTTTCAAGCTCTCCCCCGGAAGTTACAACGGTTATCGCTCCCTGAAGAAAATCCTGTAACATTGTAGAAGGAGTTGTCAGTGAAAGGTTTTTCATAGCTGTTACAAGATCAGTACCAAGCACTTCAAGGTCACGTACCAGATAACGATATTCTGTTGACACTTCACCATAAATAGGGTTATTTGCAAGAGACCTGAAAAGTTCAACAGGCTGCACACCTGCACCTGACATTGCAGACATGTAGTTTACAGCATAAGGAAGCATGATGTCAATCCTTCTTTTGCGGTCACCTGCCATTAAAGAAGGATATATCTGGAACAATTTGTAAACAATTATAAACACCACAGCAGTGAAAATAACTCCAAATACCAGTCCAAGTACGATGGACTTGTATTGCAGAAATGGTGCAACCCATGCGGGAAACATAATTCTTGTAGCCTTTATTTCAGGAACTCCAAATACCAGCAAAAGTAAAGAAACACCAATAAGAGATATGAATGCACTAATTATAGAACTCAATAATGCACAGGACATGTAGACATCATAAGCCATATCCATTCTGTTTCGCAGGAGACTATGGCGAAGGCCAAAGAAATCAAGTCTTTTCTTTTCGTAGTATTTGCCGAAAAGATTGTAAGCTAAAACCGAATATAAATTAACCATCCAATTCCTGCCTTATAATTTTCATTATTTTTTCAGGTTCACGGTTGTATGTGACCACGATCTTTGCAAATTCCTTGAAGTGAACGATCTTTTTATCACGGGCCCACTCCAGAATATCCTGACGGCGTTTCAACTCTTCACGCACTCTTTCCTCAGTCCAGCCCCTGCTCTCCATAACACTTTCTACCACATAGGACCTTCCCGAATACTGGAACATATCCCTTGAAGCATCCCATGAGAATACATCATTGGTAAGCAATTCACCGGTTCGTGGGTCAACACCCACTATCTCTGTCAGCGTCTTACATCTTCTGACACGCTCCTCGCCAACCTTCACCTGGACCTGAATAGATACAAGGTCAAGTGCCTGGATCATAATCCTTGGAACATTGATCGGGGGGTTTTCCAGCCTGTGAACAACCGACTGTACAGAATCTGCATGCATTGTAGAGAATGTAGTGTGTCCTGTAGACATTGCCTGGAATAACACATAAGCCTCAGCTCCTCGAACCTCACCCACAAGAATATACTCTGGCCTCTGCCTCAGGGATGCCCTCAGCAGCTCATACATTTCGATAGAACCTTTTCCACCACCTGCAAAAGACTGTCTTGTAACACCGGGAATCCAGTTGGGGTGAGAAAGATTAAGTTCTCTTGTGTCCTCTATGGACACTATTTTCATTTCTGGCTGAATGAAAAGTGAAACAGCATTCATTGCAGTTGTCTTTCCTGACGCCGTACCACCTGCAAAAATAAGACTCTTGTTGGATTCAACTGCAAGCCAGAGATAAGCCATCATTGCGGTGGAGAATGTATGGAAGTCAATGAGATTAGTAGGGGTTATCGGATTATCTTTGAATCTTCTGATAGTAAAAGTACTTCCACGTGTGGTAATTTCCCTGCCCAAAGTTAGCTGGATACGTGAGCCGTCAGGCATTGTAGCATCCAGAAGTGGATTTGCTATAGAGACATGCCTGCCACATATTTGTGCAATCCTTATGGCAAAAGAATCCAGTTCATCATCACTTGTAAACTCTATACTGCTAGGAATAGAATTGTATTCCTTATGATAAATGTAAATAGGGGTATTCGGACCATCACAGGAAATATCCTCAAGATTATCATCCCTCATCAGAAGATCAATTTCACCATATCCAACAAAATCACGAACAATATGATACATTATTCGCTCTCTTTTTCGTGGTGAGATATTTATACGATATTCCTGCAAATATTTTACAACATTTTCTTTAAGAAATGCCTCAGCATTCTCCCTGGATATTTCCTTAAGGTTTATATCGAGGGTTTCTACGAACTTCAGTTTGATGGCATCAAGGAGTTCCTCTTCTTTCTCCGTAAGTATGGGCTCAAGTGCCTGGTACTGGAATTCGTGAGAGTCCGGATTATAGGCAATCCTTACATATGCATAAGGAGGATTCACCTCGTACAATTCTACTTCCTTATACGGACTATCTGCAGGGATAGTAAAATCAACAATCGGACCATGTTCTACGATATTATAAGGCTCCATTACAAGAGTGTTACGAGAAAATAGTTTACTGGCACGATCCAGCAGTGAACCGGTTTCTTCCTCGTCCAAAAATAATTCATCATTTATAGGTTCTTCTTTATAGATCTCTGAAATGATATTCTCCCAGAATGAATCCTTGTCATATGGAACATCATCTTCATAAGAAGGAATATAAAAATCTTCAAGCTTGCTTTTTAAACTCTCTATACTCACAGGCTCTGAATCCGGCAAAATCAGTTCTGCAAGTTCATCGATAACGTCATCCTCATCCGCAGACATCAAAGTCACTAAAAGATCATCTTCATCATCTGTGTCTTCAATATCCTGATGTTCTATTTCATCCTCTGCAATAGACACATCATTTTCTTCAATGAGGTGCTTCGCAGGAAATACGTGATCCATATCCTCAACTGCGCCTTCAACTGAGACTTCAGAGTTTAATGAAGAGGCTTCTTTTCTCTCAGAAGCAGATTCAGAGTATTCAACCCTCATCGCCTCAATTGGAAGACCGCTTGTATCATCCTTGTCTTCAGTTTGGTCACCTGAAATATTACTCAATATTACCAACCCCAATACTACTGGTCATTTTATTATCTTCCAAATTGATTTTTTTAAGGCATTTTTGTCTTCAATTTAATCGAAAACTCATTTCTTGTTTTTTGACAATGAGAATCTCTTGCCCTTCTTTTTCTTTTCCTTAACTTCTGTTGAAATATCCTCGACCGAAGATTTTATACCTGCGATCTCAGCTGCCTGCCGATTGAAGCCGACAGCCACTGGTGAACCAGGGTATTTCATAACAACTGGTGTTTTAAAAGCCAGAGAATTCTTTACGCTATTCTCTTCAACTATGGTTTCCAGTATCCTGAGGCCAAGGGTCGTTTCTATCCTTTCATTGCTTAACTCATTTTGAGTAACGCCTGACCTGTTAATGATGACTCCACGGAACTGTTTTCCCATGTTGTCAGAAATTGTTTTTATTTTCATTGCGCCTGCAAGAGAGATGATGTCAGGGTTTACTACCTGAATGATTTCATCTGCAAGTGATATGGACAAAATTGAATTTTTGTTGATACCGGTTGGAGAATCAATGATAATGTAATCATACTTTTCTTTTACATCATCTACGATCTCACTGATAACATCAGTATTTGAATTTAAAAAACTATGAAGAGAAATGCTTCCTGGTAAGACACGTAGATTATTAGGCCCGTCATATATTGCGTCTTTTAACTCCGCAGTCCCTGCAAGAACATCATGAAGACTTGCTTTTGAAGCTTCGATTCCCAACATCAGCCCAATCGTGGGCATTCCAATGTCAGTGTCTATTAATAGAGTATTTTTTGCGAATCCTGCAAGTGCAGCACTGAGATTTATAGCAGCTGTAGTTGTGCCAACACCACCCTTCCCTGAAACAATAGTAAAAATTGTTGCCGTCATAAAATACCTCGATAGATGATTACAATGAGTTATTCCCTTTTCATTTGAAGATCCAGTAATTAGTACCACATAAGTATATTCAAGACTTAATACAACTCATAAATATAAATACATATCTATATTATTTGAAATTTCGACATGCATAAACGAATTATTGATATATGATCAGACATCATCATACTCATATGGCACCTGATGACGAAAAAGACATTAAACTATTTCTATATCATGCAAAACAATGTGACCCAAAAAAATGCACCGGCAAGAAAATGGCAAAATTTGGGCTTGTGACCCTTTCTGAGAAAATAGAAAGGATACCTTCAAGATCCATATTACTTGACCCTATGGCTGAAAAAGCTCTTTCACCCGGAGATAGTACTAAAAAAGGTATAACTGTTCTTGACTGTTCATGGGAAGAAGTTGAAAGGGTATTCCCACAACTCCTAAGGATGAAACTCGAACACCGTGCACTCCCATACCTTGTGGCTGCAAATCCCGTGAATTTTGGAAGACCTTTCAAACTCACATCCGTAGAAGCATTTGCCGCTGCACTATACATACTTGGAAATAAACAGCAGGCAGAGAAAGTCATGTCCAAGTTCAACTGGGGCCACACTTTTCTCGAGCTGAACCACGAACCTCTGGAAGAATACTCAGAAGCTAAGGATAGCAGGGATATCTTAAGGATACAAAGTGAATATATGTAAATTCGTGAGTGTTTTAATAAAGGATGTAGCGAAAAATGATACAAATAGGAGTCATTGGTGCCGGCTCATGTGATGATGCTCTGAGAATTACAGCAGAAGAAGTAGGGGCTGAAATCGCAAAAAGCAATGCAATACTGCTTTGTGGCGGGCATGGCGGAGTAATGGAAGCATCAGCATCTGGTGCTAAAAGAGAAGGTGGGACTACAATTGGCATTCTCCCCGGAGAGAGTCGTATAAGTGCAAATGCTTACATTGACATTGCGATCGTGACTGATATGGGGCATGCCAGAAATGTAATAATAGCACGATCTGCGGACGTATTGATAGCTGTCGGAGGAGAATACGGAACCCTCTCAGAAATAGCCTTCTCCCTAAAAATGGGTAAAACAGTCGTAACCCTCGAATCAAAATGGGAAATCGAGGGTACGATTAAAGCAAAAAGTCCGAAAGATGCCGTCATGATGGCAATTAACAGCATCAAATAAGGAATTTTTTTATTCGATCCGGAATAAATCAAATTATAGTCTTATATTATAACTCAAGGTCAATACCTATGGGACAATGATCAGAACCCATAACATCAGGCAAAATGAATGCGTCTTTTATCTGATCTTTGATATTCTCACTTGCGTAGAAATAATCGATCCTCCAGCCAACATTCCTTTCCCGAGCCCGCGTGCGCATGCTCCACCAGGTATAATTATCTGGCTCAGTATTATACATCCTCAGAGTGTCCACATAACCCTTGTCCATGAGTTTATCGATCCAGGCACGCTCTGAAGGAAGGAAACCTGAAATCTTTTCATTCTCTTTCGGACGTGCAAGATCTATTTCTTTGTGTGCAGTGTTAACATCCCCGCAAATAACCAGTTTTTTGCCCCTTCCCTTCAGGGTATCAGCATATTCCAGGAAGGCATCATAAAACTCCATCTTGTACTCCAGCCTTTCCTTCGATGCCTTACCATTGGGGAAGTAAATGTTGAACAATACAAAATCTCCGTAATCGACGATTTGAGTTCTTCCCTCACGATCAAACTTCTCAATACCAAATCCACACTTGATATTCTCAGGTTCCAGTTTACTATAAATTGCAACACCACTGTAACCTTTTTTCTCTGCGGATGCAAAATAACTGTTATAGCCTTCAACCTCCAGCAGTTCACTGTTCAGCTGTTCCCTCTGGGCCTTTGTCTCCTGAATGCACAGAATATCGGGCTGCTCTTTCTTTAGCCACTCCAGAAAACCTTTCTTTTGAACTGCACGGATGCCATTGACATTCCAAGAGATTATCCTGGTATTGGTCATTTTGTGTCTCCGGAATTCTTGCTGATTATTTGATAACTTATCTATTAAGTATCTTGCTTAATAGATTGCTTTTTTCTTATCCCCGTGATTTTCATTTTAAAATCAGAACAAACAATATATAGTTCTAAATAGGTATCAATACTAAACAAGAATAATGTTTAAATAATAATAATTATTATTTAGGATATGTTCTTACATGGATTATGTGAGAGCAGGAAAAACAAAAAAGTGGGACCAAAATGAAAAAGGCAGACATCAAGTACACAAACCAGAGGATTGAGATCCTGGATTTCCTTAAGAAATTCGACGGTCATCCGACTGTAGATGATGTCTATGAAGGAGTACGGAAAAAACTGACAAGAATAAGTAAAGCCACTGTTTATAAGAACCTCAGGTTCCTGGCAGAAAAGGGTCTTGTCAAGGAGGTGAATATTAAGGGGGTTTCAAGATTTGAGGCAAACCTCATACCGCATCATCATATCATTTGCATTGGGTGCGGAAAGATATCCGATTACGAATCGGAGAAACTAACGGAATATTCCCTGAAAATAGCAGGGGAAATAGAGGATTTCGAAGTGGAGACAACAGATACGAATTTCTATGGAATATGTAAAAAATGTACGGAGGATTAGATATGGAAGACATTGTAACAATGCCACTTATCGGCGATGATGCGCCATCATTCAAAGCACAGACAACCAACGGGGAGATCAATTTCCCGGCAGACTATAAAGGCAAATGGGTAATCCTGTTCAGCCATCCTGCAGATTTCACTCCGGTGTGTACCACCGAGTTCATGACATTTGCAAGTATGCAGGATGAATTCAAAGAAATGAACTGTGAGCTGATCGGACTGTCCATTGACAGCATATATGCCCACATAGCCTGGTTGAGAACAATAAAAGAGAAGATAGAGTACAAGGGAATGAAAGGAGTAGAGATAACTTTCCCTGTCATAGCTGATCTCAAAATGGATGTAGCAAAGAAATTCGGCATGGTTCAGCCCAATGCCTCAGACACACAGGCTGTAAGGGCAGTTTTCATGATGGACCCGAAAGCCAAGGTCAGGGCAATCCTGTACTATCCACTTTCCAATGGAAGGAATATGGATGAAATCAAGAGACTGCTGCAGGCCATGCAAAAATCAGATGCTGAAAACATTGCAACTCCTGCCAGCTGGCAACCCGGAGAGGATGTCATAATCCCACCACCTGGCTCATGTGGAACCGCAAAGGAAAGAGTGGAGTCAGAGGAAGAGGGAAAATACTGCCTTGACTGGTTTATGTGCTTCAGGAAACAGTCATAATTAGATTAGTTAACTAATAGAAAAAGGTGACCATTATGGGAACAAAAGGCGTGGAAATTTTAGAGAATTTGGGACTGGACATAGCAGACCTGATCGAATCCTTAAATAAGGCACTTGCTGATGAGTGGCTTGCTTACTACCAATACTGGGTAGGCGCAAAGGTAATTAAAGGACCTATGAAAGAAGAGGCTGCTGCTGAACTCATTCAGCATGCAACAGATGAACTGAGACATGCCGACATGCTTGCGACAAGGATCTTACAGCTTGGCGGAACACCTGTACTCTCACCTGAAGAATGGATGAAAAAAGGTAACTGCGGATACGAATCACCTGAAGATCCATTTGTAAAGAGAATTCTGGAACAGAACATAAAAGGTGAACAATGTGCAATTCAGGTCTATAATTCCATACTTGCAAAAGTAAAAGATAAGGATCCTATAACCTACAATATAGTACTCCAGATCCTTACCGACGAAATAGAGCATGAAGATGATCTTCAGGCAGTTCTTGAAGACATCGAGCTCATCCAAAAAAAATAAGCTTTAATGAATTACAATTTACATCCTCCTGACATGTACTAAATAACAGGAAGGATGTAACAATTTTTTTTGCTTCATTTATAATCAAATTGCAGCGTGATTTTTTAAATAAACATTAGCCTGCAAGAGTACATACTTCTAGCGACAAATGCAAAGAACCCATACTTTGATTTGCTCAAAATTCTATCTTAATTTTAAACGTAACTATTCAGCCTAGCTCACTTCCACCAAGCTGATTTCTTCATCCACGATCAATTCTGCAACTTTGGAACAAATGAATTGCCATAAAATATTGCACTAATTGCATCGATAACAGATTCAGAATTCTTATTAACAGTAGACACGTATCCTCTTATACGGCAGAAATTTTTTGCACCCTGTTCACTGCGGAAAGTACCTGATATCTTCTGCTGTACTTTCGTCATTCTGATATCTCTTTCAGCCTGATTGTTATCAAACGGAACGTTTTGGTCGTACATAAATCGCAAGATATCCTCTTTATGGCCAATAAACCTATCCAGCAAATTCTTTACCGTGGTCTGCTTCTTACGTCCTCGTTTTTTAGACCGCACATTTGATTCCGGATCAGGAGGATTTTCATTCACTCCTAAACAAGTTATGTGATCATAATCCTCACTGAACCTTTGAATTAGCTCAGTATCTAAAAGATCATTATCAACATGATGTTTAATGCATATCAAGAGATCACTCATTATCTTTGGCCACTGTTGATCCCTGTTTTCGGAAGCTCCAGTTAACTCTCGTAATAAATGTGCATTACATAATGAATGTTGACATTCATATTTGTTGTACGGTTTCCAAAAATCATGTGTTGCAACACCAGTGTAACCTGGTAATATGCCCATAGCATCCATTGCTTCTGAGCCCCTTTTGCGATGTGCAAAATAATAGGTCAGTTTGTCTGTACCTGCCACATGAAGCCAATTACGAACTGCATTTATTCTCATTCCTGTTTCATCCAGATTGATGACAGGAGATTCTTTCAGGAGATGTTTCACTGTATTTTCAAAAGCTCCAAGCTTCTCAAAACAACTACGTTCCGTGTTCACCAAAGTAGCAGGACTTATCTTGCATCCCAAAATATCAGAGAACAACTTGGTAACACGCTGATAAGGAAGTAATTGGTAAGTGTGCAAATAAACTGCAAATGACTTAACTCGATGACCGTATTGAGTCGGCTGAGTTACACCATCTGGAAAAAGAGCTTTGTTTACATGAGAACATTTGGGACATGTTTTAATCTCGCAACGATGTTCAATGCAATTGATAGTTATAGGAGGAATGTCAAAGACCTGTCTTCTTTCATAGTCAGAGGGAACAGAAGCTAACGATCTCCCACAATTGACGCATTGATTAACAGGATGAACAATAACTTCATCCGGATCATCATTTATTCTTAATGTAGTACCAGGATGACCGTTTTGACCACCTACATGCTTATTGGTCTTTTTTCTTTGACTTTTAACGGTTGGTTTATTCCGTGCATAAGAATCAGTAGAAGGTGGTTTGCTACTGTTGCGACTATTCTTTTCAAGCATTTCTTCCAAATGCCTGACACGCTCTTCAAGTTGTGCAATTTGGAGAGATTGATGTTCAATTATCCCAAGTAATCGAGTTACAAGTTCTACTACTGCTTCTGGACCAGCTTCATAAACTGCAAGTATTTCTTCGCGGTCTATACAAATCCCCTCAGATTGATAGACGTTTTTTATGATATTTTACTGAATATTTTTTAACACATAGAATGAAGCCATAGTATATTGTTTTTTGCATCATTAAAACAGTCAGGCTGAATAGTTACTTTTAAACAAAAATTGTAAATTTGATTAAATTGAGTAACATTAATGAGAATGATCAATACTGTTCTTTGTGAAATACAGAAGATCATACACGAATTTCCAGCCTTATGCATGACATGTATCTAAGGCTGTACTACTCTGCTCACAAAAATATTGTTTGCGATAGATATATTTAGAAGAATGTTTGTTAGACTAAAGCATGGGGTTTGTGTAAAAGTAAACTTTTTTATGCATATCCTTATAATCAATACTATGTTTATCATATAATCCATTTATTTGATCGATCACGGAGATAACATGCATCTCATCATAGCAGAAAAACACATTGCAGCAAAAAGGATAGCAAATATCCTTGCTCCTAAGAAGCTGAAACAGGTACGTGTTAGCGGGGTTGACACTTACGAGTTTGGCTCGGAAGAAGATAAAAAGATATTCATCGGACTTAGCGGACACATTGTGAAACTCGACTTTCCGAAAGCCTATAACAACTGGCAGAAAGTGGAGTCTAAAGAGCTCATAGATGCTGAGATCATTACTGCATCCACACAGGTTAAGATCGTATCAGCTCTCAAGAAGCTTGGAAAACAGGCTACGCAAGTAACCATAGCTACTGACTACGACAGGGAAGGAGAACTTATAGGAGTCGAGGCTCTTGAGATATTAAAAAATGTCAATTCCGAACTCAAGTTTGACCGTGTACATTACAGTGCCATCACTCCTAAGGAGATAGAGGAAGCATTCTCAAACTCGACAAAAATAGATTTCAATCTGGCTGATGCAGGTCACTCTAGACAGGTTATCGATCTTGTATGGGGTGCTTCACTGACGCGCTATATTTCTCTTGCTGCCGGACGTCTTGGGAACATGTTCCTTTCCGTGGGAAGAGTACAATCACCCACACTTGCCCTTATAGTTGAACGGGAAAAAGAAAGAGAGGCGTTTGTGCCTAAACCTTACTGGGAACTTTCTGCAAACCTGGAAACTGCAAAAGGAGAAACATTCCAGGTCGAGCACAAAACCAGTCGTTTCTGGAATAAGGAAGAAGTAGACGAGATACTTCAGAAGTTAGGAGACCTGGCTACCGTTTCGAGTATTACCACATCTACAAAAACAGACAAGCCACCCACTCCATTCAATACCACTGAATTTATCAGTGCGGCAAGTTCTATCGGATTTACGGCCGCAAATGCAATGCGGATCGCTGAATCACTTTATATGAATGGTTTTATCTCCTACCCCAGGACCGACAATACGGTGTATCCCGAAAGCATTGATATGAGGACACAGATTGAGGTATTCAGCAAGGGGCCTTTTAAGGAATATGCTAAGAAACTACTTGAGCAAAAAGAACTCAAACCAACACGGGGTAAAAAAGAAACAACAGATCACCCGCCTATTTACCCTGCATCCCTGGCGAAGAAGTCAGAACTAAACGAGCAGGAATGGAAAGTCTATGAACTAGTTGTCAGACGTTTCTTTGCTACCTTTGCCGAACCTGCACAGTGGCAGACAATAAAGGCAAGGTTTGATATCGACTCTGAAGAATTCAAGGCCAACGGTGCACGACTTGTAGTTCCGGGATGGAGATGGTACTATCATTACAATGCACCTGAAGACAGGTTGCTTCCAGAACTTCAGGAAGGAGATGAACTCAAAGTCCTAAATAAAGAAGTTCAGGCCAAAGAAACACAACCTCCAGGAAGATACGGACAGGGCAGACTCATACGCATCATGGAAGAGCTCGGACTTGGTACAAAAGCGACCCGACACGAGATAATAAGCAAATTATATTCCAGGGCATATATCCACGGAAATCCCCTCCAGCCTACAAAGACTGCCTATGCGGTTGTTGAGGCACTGGAGAAATTTGCTCCCACGATCTCAAAGCATGACATGACCAGCAAGCTGGAAGTCGATATGGACAGGATAGCCGAAGGTGAGATCCCGGAGGAAGAAGTCCTGAGTGAGTCCAGGGAAATGCTGGAGCTGATGTTCAATGACCTTGAAGGAAACAAGGAAGATATCACTGAATCATTGCGTGCTGGTCTTCGAGAGGATAAGATCATTGGTGTTTGTTCTAAGTGTAAGTCCAACCTGATGGTAATGCGGTCCAGGAAAGGTTCCAGATTCATCGGGTGCGAAGGATACCCTGACTGTAATTTCGCATTACCCCTACCAAGAGGAGGTAAAGTCATTGTTACGGATAAAATATGCGAGGATCATGACCTTTACCATATCACCATTATCAATTCGGGAAAGAGGCCGTGGAAACTAGGATGTCCCCAATGCAATTTCGAGGAATGGCAAAAAACCCAGGAAGAAGAGAAACAAAAGCAAGGCACTGACAAGGACAAGGAACGCCCAAAGACAATTAACGATATATCCGGAATTGGGAAGGTTACCGCGGAAAAACTTACTGATGCTGGAATTTGTAGCGTGGATGATCTGTGCACTGCTGATGCTATAGAACTTGCAAAAGTTACAAGTATACCTGTTAAGAAATTAAAGAAATGGCAGTCTGAAATAGATTGAAAGGAGTGAGGTATACATGGAACTGGAATTCAAAGGTGCATGCAGGGAAGTTGGAAGATCGGCAGTCCTCGTTGATGATAAACTTATGATGGATTACGGAGTGTCTCCGGGAGAGCATATAAAGTACCCAGTGAATGGGTCACGTCCTGAGGCTGTGCTTGTATCCCATGCACACATAGACCACTCTGGTGCGGTTCCAAACCTAATGGACCTTGAACCTGATATCTACATGACACCACCTACTTTTGACCTCACACATATGCTGGCAAATGATACATTGAGAATTGCGGAAAGGAAAGGAGAAATACCAGCATATGATTCTATTGACCTCTCAAAGTTTGTCCATAAAACAAAACAAGTGGATACGGGAGTTGAATTTCACACACATGGATACGATGTTGAGTTCCTGAATGCAGGGCATATTCCCGGTGCATCAGCGATCCATGTCCGGGATAAAGAGGGTAAAAGCCTGTTCTATACAGGCGATATAAACACCCTGGACACCAGACTGGTTTCCGGTGCAATTGACTTCCCTGATTCAGACATACTCATAACTGAAAGCACATATTTTGGAGATGACCATTCCCCACGAAAAGAAATTGAGAAGGAATTCATCGATTCCGTACAGGACACACTTGACATCGGCGGCAATGTGATCATCCCTGCCTTTGCAATCGGAAGAACTCAGGAGATACTCATGCTTCTCGATGCACACGGCATCAGGGCATATGTTGACGGAATGGGTGTACAGGCATACAAGATCATGTCAAAACATCCTGAATACATACGCAACCCCACCCATCTTAAAAAAGCATTTTCCAATGCCACCATGGTGACTGGTCGTAAAAGAAACAGAATTGCCCTGGATTCCTCAGTAATAGTTACGACAGCCGGGATGTTGAACGGGGGACCTGTAATGTATTACCTTAAAAAGGTCTTCAAAGACCCTAAATCCAAGATACTGATCACAGGTTACCAGGTCGAGGGAACAAATGGAAGATTAGCTGTCGATAACGGAATCATAGATAACGATGGCATAATCCAGCAGCTCGGGATAAAGGTAGAACAATATGATTTCTCGGCTCATTGCGGAGACAAGGAACTGAAAGAAATAGTATCCGATTTCTGTGACAGGGGCACCGAAAATGTCTTTACCATGCATGGAGACGACTGTGAAGGATTTGCAGACTGGGTTAAAGAAGAAATAGGCGTTGAGGCATTCGCACCGGAAATAGGCGAGCGCTTTACACTATAAACCAAAAATATCAATTCACAAACAAGAAGAACTTTGATATTTCATATCATCGTTCATCTTTTTAGTATTTATCATTGCAAGCTTAAGATTTTCTATTGCCTCGCTATGTTCAGGATCGATCAGGAGAACCCTGGAAAAACATTCTGCTGCGTTTTCATATTGTCCAAGACCAAAGTAAGCAAGTCCTTTTTTATTCCAGACAATAGCGAACTTATTGTCAAGTTCTATTTCTTTGTGGACCTTGCTGTAACAGTTTATTGCCTCACTGTGGTTTCCCATGTACTCAAGAACATCACCCATGTTTATCCATGCATTATCATTTCTGGGATCAATTGAGAGAATCCTGTTGTAGCACTTGATTGCCTCTTCAAATCTCCCCAGGTGAAAAAGAGCGACTCCCATATTGTACCAAACATCAGCATCATTCTTGTTGAGAAAAACAGAGTTTCTGAAGCATTCCAACGCCTCTTCATCCCTACCAAGAAAAGAAAGTGCTATACCCTTGTTGTTCCAAACGAGTGCTATAGCCTCATTACTCCATAGTTCAGGATCCAGATGCTCACACTCCAATATGAGCGAAAAATATTCTATTTTTTCTTCCGGATCTTCGGCTTCAAAAGCCAGTTTGAACCACTCTTCCGGCATATCAGGATCCATTCAGTTAACCAACTCCAAAACAAATAACATGATTCTATATACCGCCATAAAGCAGTGCATTATAACTTTTATTTTTTCTCAATGTACATAACATATTAATTAAGCTATCGAAATTATTCGGATAATAAAGGTAAAAATGCCAACAATTAAAGAAAAAAGGATATGAAAATGAATTTTGTGATTTACTGAAAACAATCAACAAACCAATTTTACATCTTCCTGACCCTTGCGTAGATCATCTATGTGAATAAGCCTGTTAGCATCGACACCTACCAGACACATGCCTTTCTTGTCCATTGCCCAAACGTAATGTCTGTCACCTATATCTTCAGGTATTTTCTCAGATGGTAGTTCGGCAGGGTTAATACTGCATGCCTGAAGACCCGGATATTCATCAGGATTAAGTTCCATTATTGTAACCACTTTCTTTAGCAGTGACAACAGGACATTTATATCTTCATGATCCCATTTCCGAATTCTTTCACACATAAGAGGAATCAAAATTTTTGCCACACCGATATTTGCCAGTATCTTATGTGAAAGGCAAATAGAAGCATTGTCATGTTTAACATCGTCATTCGGCCCACGGAAGCAGAAGATACCTTCACTGACCATTACGTCAAGGTCCAATGGGTCTTCAGAACCCTTTATTGCACTTTCCACGACCTCGGTGTCAAGATCATACTCATTAGCAATTCTTATGATAGCTTTTTTTATAACGATATCATTGTCTATCATTTTAACACATCCCTTCAAGCGGAACTATCATTATCATCAAGGTTTTCATGATTAACATTATCCAGTTTTGTCATATCTGAGGGGATATTTATGTTGACAAAACTCTTAAGGCCTTTGTCTATTTTTTTCATCACATCGGCATCCAGGTACAGAACATCGTCCAGAGAAGATACCGGAGCAAGTATGCTCCTGTGTCCTTCCCCCATAGTATGTTCAATTGCCACCAGCATCTTATCCTTGTGATACACAGAATGCAGTGGCTCCTTTGTCCCATACTCACTAATGGGTATCAATGCATCGTGTTCTTCCACCATATTAAACATCATATCAATTAACTGCCCATTAAGAAACGGCATGTCACATGCTACCGTAAAAACATAGTCACCACAGGCTTCCTCAAAACCTGCAAGCATTCCTGCAAGTGGACCTGCATTTTTTATCTTATCTGTTACAACTTTTCTGTCTACGAGATATTCAGAGAATTGCCGCACCTGCTCACTATCCCTCAGAGACACGATAACCTCATCAGAAACTTCATCCAAAACAGCAAGTGTGCGTTCCAGCAATGTGTTGTCCTGATACATCATCAACGCTTTTTCCCTGCCATTAAGACGGGCTCCTAAACCACCTGCCAGCAGTAGTGATGACCTTTTCATAATCATTAACCTCTTATTTTCCAGATTCAGACAACTTCATCTATGCAAGCCCTCTCCTGCGTTCACTCTTATACTCTTCCAGAATGGACTGGACTTGTTTATGTTCTTTTTCCTTGCGCCGCTCATCGGCTCCTTTTTGCCATTCTTCTATCGCACCCTCAAGGATTCCGGGTTCTACAGAAGCGAGGTCACCAATGAGATGAATCTGTACATCTTTTAACACAGGAACATTGCCTTCATAAAAATATTCAAGTGCCCCGTGTGGCATGTCTTCACGTATGATAACTGCCTTGATCTTTGCTTCAACCAGCAATGAAGCCGTTACAGGACCTCCACCACTTGGATCTCTCAGGTAAATTACATCATTTTCCCTGATGCCGTAAAGCTCAATAGTGTGCTGTATCGCTTCCCGCGTGAACGATGAGATGACCTTTACCGGAAGTCCCTCTCCCCTTACTTCTTTTTTGCGTATCTGCTTGAGGCGTTTGTTTTGTTTGCGCTGGTTACGCAGGGATTTTTTCATTTTGCCAAGCTCTTTGTTGAGACGCTCTATTTCATTGTCCCTTATATGAATCTCTTTTTCCCGCCTCACCTGTCGGTAAATTGACGTTTTGACCTTTTTGATGCGCATTTCCAGTTGCTCAACAAATCTTTCCTTTTGTCCAGCCTCGTATTTGAGTTCAGAAACATAATCTTTGAGCTGCTTTATCTGGGAATTCCTATGCCTGAGCTCCTCACGCAGTTTCTTTATTTGTTCATCCACATCGGCAGGTTCTTCTTTTTGCGTTTCTGCCTCCGGCTTCATTCTGATCTTTATCCTTGACTCGGATGCAACCTTTTCGATGGCCTCATCTATGGACTCACCGTTTATCACATGGAACTTTATACTGTCGATATCAAGATATTTAGGAGCTCTCTTCCCAACCTTCGAAAATACATTTTTGTACGCTTTGTACGCGGATAATGCTGCAGTGAGTGAATCACGCTCATGGTCATTGGAATATCCGAATTGTCTGGCAATTGCTATCTTTTCCTCTGCCCGTATCTCACCACCCGGAGTCCAGATAACTGCATTGAAACTGCGGCGTATCTTTTCAACTGCTGATGGAACAGGATAGACATCCGTGGCTACAAGTATTGGTTTACCATATTCAGCTACCAACCTAACAACCTCATCATGTGAGATACCGCGTGTGCTATCAGAAAGAAGCAATTCTCCGTCAAGAGAAATAATAGCAATTCCTACGGTTGTGCCGGGGTCTATTCCGACAATCGTGTATTTGCGTCCTGTTTTTTTGATAGGTATATACTGTATCTTGTCCCTTTCAACATTTTTGACAGTAACCTGGGCATCAGCATTAGCAGAGGGTTTGACCGGCACAAGCTCACGTCTTGCATTTACAGTAAATTCAGCCCGGACATATCCACCAAAGCCCTCAGTAATATGTTCGGAATAAGTAAAACCCGTTTCTCTGGAGAACTTACGCAGGGTGCTCTCGACCTCCCTGCTCTTTTCCCTGACAGCCCCATGGACTTTTCTTCGATAGCGGTTCTGGCTCCAGCCACCTCTGCCAAGTGAACGGGCACGACTTACTTTTATGCGGGTGATATCTTCAAAAAGAGAGACCTCAGCACCTACTCCAAGACTTGCAAGAATTGCACAGGCTTCAGCTTCCTGATTAGGATCCAATTGGTTGAAAGAGAGACCATGCTCCTTTGCCAGACGAAGCAGAGATTTCTGATGAATACCTCCGGTGACCTGCACCAGTTTTGTATTACCTGGGAGTTTTTCAAGAAAACGTATTAGCTCCCGTTTATTTGCTGCGAGCTCAAAAATATTATCAACTGCAATATAATCAGGCCGGTCCTTGTTCAGCATACGGAGTATCCTGTGTAACCGGACCATTGTGTAATGGTTTATCTCGCCATCCCGAAGAACGGCAACGGCATATCTGGGAACCTCCTGTGCCCTGGAAGAGCCCTTTGCTATGTCAATGCCGTATATGACACCGTTTTGCATACAGTTTATTTTATGTCATTACTATGATATATTTATGACTCCTGACCATCTTTTATATGCGATATAACCTCGCTCAAATCCATTTTGATGTTGTATTTGCGCTTGAAGTGTTTGAGCACGTTGGATACATCCCTTTCAAGCAACTCATCCGCATGAAGATGGCTTATTTCCACGCACTGAGGCCAGTCGATGAATTGCACTCCACCCTCGATAACGAAGATGTTGTACTCGCTAAGGTCAGAATGAATGTAACCTTTTTCATAAACTATGCCTACCTGCCTGATGATCTCGTCAAGGAACCATTGCGGTTCTTCAAGTCTTGTCTTGCACAGGAGACTGCCTTCCGCAACTTCCATCACAAGTGCATGCCGGTTGTTATCTATAAGCCGGGGTACGGATATATCCGGATAGAGTTTGCGCATTATCTCAGCTTCCCTTTTAGCAGCAAGCCTGGCTGCGTATATCCATGAAAAGTGTTCCTTGTCCTCTAGATGGCAACGTACACGCTTCACCCTTTTGAAACTGGTTCTCCCTTCCCTGTGAAACTTTATGATGACACCCTGCGGTTCACCAAAACCGAGTTCAGGCTCTTTCACAGCCTCAAGCACTACCGACTCTTTGCCAACTCCAATCTCATCACCGATGGCGCTGATGGTGCCTCTCTTGACAAATGTGTTTAAGGCAAGTGCATCATATGCATCAAAATATATCTGGTAGCCTTCATAAGGCTGGTTGGTCCCGATAACCATATTGTTCCTTATAAGAGCTTTCATCTTATACACAAGAGAAGAATACGGCAAGCGAGTGATCTTCATCAACTCTTCCACAGGCACCCATTCATAATGCTTCATCCCGACCTCAATACCCTGAAGTATGCGAAGATCCTTACTGTCGAGTTCCCTGAATATCTTAATGACGTCGGTTATCATCTGCTTTGTAATTACCGGGATTATTTAGATGGTTTGTGGTATAAGTTTAAAATGACATAAAGGAAAAACTAAAAAAGAAAAATTGAAGGAATCCTACTCAAACTTCCCCCAGGCTTCTTCCTCAACCCGTCTGATAACTTCTTTCAGTGGCAGACCAATCTTATCAGCAACCCTGCGACAATCTTCGTACTCCGCAGACATGTGCAATATTTCGCCGCTTTTGTCCTGTGCAATCTTGACAGCAACCTTAAACTCCCTAGAACCTACACTGATATTGACCCTGTCCATCCTGCGGTCTGCAACGTAGCGATGCCTGGTGGGAATAACACGTATTCCAAGTGTACCTGTTTCCTTCATGAGCTCCCTTGCAACACGGTCACTGTTCTCAGGCTTCGTAATTACCTTGATAATATGACCGGACCTGCCTTTTTTCATGGTTGCCGGCGTGATTGTTACATCCCTTGCACCCACAGACAGCAATTTTTCAAAAAGGCTGCCGAGAATCTCACCTGTTACGTCGTCCACATTGGTTTCCAGTATTTCAATAGTATCCCTGGAAAGTGTATCCTGCACATCCATGATCATCGAGCGCAGCACATTCGGGTCCTCTGTATCCGCATCCCCGGCACCGTAACCAACTGATCTGACCTTACCCCTTGGAAGATTTTCCAGTGGTTTTGCAAAATAGGACAACAACGCAGCGCCTGTAGGTGTGAGTAGTTCACGGTTTCCAGAGCCGTATGACAAAAGATTGCCTGCCCTTAGAATCTCCAGGGTTGCAGGCGCCGGGACTGCCATCACACCATGAGCGGCTCTTACCATTCCACCACCAACATTGGCAGGCGTGCAGAAAACTGAATCAGCAGCTACCTCATGAATCGCAAAACAGGAACCAATAACATCCGCAAGCGCATCCTTCTGACCAACCTCATGGAAATGTAGTTCTTCAAGAGGCAGACCATGTACCTTTGACTCTGCTTCTGCCAGAATGGAAAACACACCAAGTGCGCTCTTTTCAACCGGTGGGGAAAGTCCGGCAGCCTTGATGATATCCACTAGCTCATGATAATGCCGGGAGTGCTCCTCATGTGGCACATTTATGTGCACATTAACTGCATCTATACCCTTCTTATTGGCCCGGTCCACGGATACTGATACGTCAACAACGGATTCTATCACCTTGCATACCTTTTCACCATCAACACCAAGACCTATCAGGCTTCCAAGTATCATATCGCCGGCTGCACCTGAGAAAGGTTCGAATATAAGAGACCTCATTTTTATCTTATCCTAACTGAATGTTCATCATTTCAGACATGAACTTAAAATTGACTTTTATTTTTCAACGGTGCTGTTTCTTGCTTCAGCAACAGTATTTGCTATCCTTGCGGCAAAAGAACCGGCTACAAAACCTGCATCAATGTTAACGACCGAGAGAACAGAACATGACTGCAACATGGAAAGCAGCGCAGCCTCACCTTTAGCACCTGCCCCATAGCCTGTTGACACGGGAAGCCCTATGACAGGCACATCCACCAGGCTGGAAACTACCGTTGGAAGGGTGCCTTCCCTGCCTGCCGCGACAACAATGGAATCGGGTTTCTTTTCCTGGAGTTTCAGCATCTCTCCCACAAGCCTGTGGAAACCGGCAACACCTACATCATAGATAGCAATTGTCTCGCATCCCATCTCATTGGCTACCATCCGTGCCTCCTCGGCAACGTCTATGTCTGCGGTCCCGGCCGTGATAATAGCAACAATGCCTCCTGTACTGGGAGCTGGCGTGCCGTCGTGGACCACTGCAGCAGTTGAATGCAAGTTCCATTCAAGTTCTTCAGGCTTGAAACTGGATCTAAGCACTTCCCTGTGACTATCACTGAGCCTTGTAATAAGCACTCTTCCTGTTGCAGCAACCTGGGCTTTTGCAATTTCCACAACATCCTTCGGATCCTTCCCCTCCGCAAGCACAGCTTCCATAATACCAGTACGATGTTTGCGGAAGATGTCTACTTTCGCAATATCGGAGACAGGTACATAACCCATAGAACGGATGTCGGATTCTGCAGTTTCGAGATCCAGCTCATTATTTTTCAGCTTGTATAGTACGCTTTTGATATCCATTTATACTCCCTTCTACTTTGGATTATTAATATATAACTGAATTTGAGAATAGCAGAGATATTGTTTGATCATTCAATATGGTCAAACCAAACAATATCTTTATTTTGCCGTTTTAGCACTTTGAATTGTTCCAGCAGTTATACCTGCTTGAACATCTTCCTTGCCATGGCAGCTCTCTGTTCTATGTCAGACCCTTCCAGTTCTTCGACAACGGAACCAAGGACAGTTGGAATCTCAAGGTGCTGAGGACATTTATCAAGACATTCGCCACATTGCACACAGAGAGATGCAAACTCAGGTTTACCTAGACCAACAGCCCCGCCCAACCTTGCAGCATACATAAACCGTTCCCCTTCAAGATTGTCAACCAGGGCCAGATTGTTATAATGCTCAAAACAGAGCGGAATATTCACGCCTACCGGACAGGGCATACAGTAACTGCAACCTGTACAGCCGGCTTTCATGATCTCACGGTACTTCTTCTCGGATCTCTTAACAAGTTCCAGTTCGGTTTCTGTAAGGGAATCCGGGAGAGCTTCTCCTGCGATATTCAGGTTCTCTTCTACATGGGCTTCCTCGTTCATACCTGAAAGCACAACTGTGACTTCAGGATGATTCCAGACCCACCGCAGACCCCATTCTGCAGCCGTTCGCTTTACAGGAGCTTCATTCCATATCTCTTCTACAGCAGGTGGGGCCTTTCCTGCAAGGCTTCCTCCACGCAAAGGTTCCATGATGATAACCCCAAGACCCTTTGAGGCTGCATATTCCAGTCCTTCGGTTCCTGCCTGCATTTTTTCATCCAGGAAGTTGTACTGTATCTGGCAGAAGTCCCAGTTGTAGGCATCAATTATTGGCCTGAATTCATCCGGCGAACCGTGGAAGGAAAAACCGGCATTAATTATGCGACCGTCAGCTTTTGCTTTGTCCAGGAAATCAAGGATTCCGAGAGGCTTCACCTTCTCCCATAATTCTCCCGCAAGACTGTGAATGAGATAGTAGTCGATATGATCGGTGTTGAGTTTTTCAAGCTGGGCATTGAGGAACTTATCCATATCCTCCCGGCTATCAATCATCCAGGTAGGAAGTTTTGTTGCAAGTTTGACTTTTTCCCTGTAACCGTCACTAAGTGCGCGGCCGAGGAATGGCTCACTTTGGCCCATGTGATACGGCCAGGCAGTGTCTACATAGTTCACACCCTGATCTATTGCGTAGCGGACCTGATTTGTAGCTCTTTCCTCATCGATGTTTCCGTCCTCTTTCATAGGAAGACGCATGGCTCCGAATCCCAATATTGATAATTCGTCCCCGTTCTTTGGTATTGTTCTGTATAACATTTTAGTTCTCCTGAATTATTGAATTGTTAAAGGTGACCTTGCAAATGACTGAGTAGTCATTTATAGATATGCTTGTTAGTATATAATTGCTTTGATTGACTAATCAATCACTTATGTGGCGAAAAAATATTATTTTTTGGCCAGCCCATCCCAGACGATTTGGAATCCATTTTCTATAACCTTCTCTTTGTCTTGAACTTCAGAATCAAGGATAAAGTTCACTACCGTCCTGCTGGACTGATAGAACATTGCAATGACCAGTTCTGCAGAATAATCCCTGATATCACCATTTGCTATTCCTTCTTTCACAAGATCGTGAAGGAAGACATATTCTTTCATGACTACTTCACGCGTGTAGTTTGTTATGTAAGGAGATGAACAGAACTGGCCTACAAAAAGAAAATCATCCTGATTGTTGATTCCCCATTCGATCATATTATACCAGATCTTCTTGAATTTATCATGAAAGGTACTCTGTGTCTGGAGTTCTTCCCCCATACTGCGGCTTAATTTACCCTTCACATCAAAATACAAACCATTGATGAGATCCTCTTTAGTAGGGAAGTAATTGAATAACGTGCCAGTGGCTACGCCTGCTTCTTTTGAAATCAGGGCAGTGGATGTACCTTGGAAACCTCTTTCAGTAAAGAGTCTCAGGGCCGCTTGCAGAAGTGCTGTTTTTTTGTCTTCAATCTTTTCTTTCATGAATTATCTCTATCATTGACTGAATAGTCATTTGTGTATTAGAGTAGAGTTTTATATAAATACTTTATGGCCCACCTTCCAACTATCATAAATATTAAATATTAAGGAAAAATCTATGACCTCTGAATAGAACAGAGAATGAATAGAAAACTATAATATGAATCAGGTGTTGTTGAATTCTATGGAAGGACCACTTGGGAAAATATACAGCATGCCAACAGCAGTATTGCTGGTAATAGGCATGGTTTTGAGTGCTTTTCTTTTCTACAGCCTTATGAAGGCAGCGGAAAACGGAAACGTGCTGATGGTAATACTTCTTGCAGTAGCAATATCAATTGTAGCCTTTATAGTAACTAAAGCAATCAAGATACAGAAAATGAAAGAATTTTAAGAAATGAGCAAATCACTTCATTTTTCTTCTTGATTCTTCCACTTCATCAACTATCCCAGGGTATTCTCTGAACATAGAAAGTATGTCAAGAGCTGCTACAAGGTCCACAACACCTATTGCGCCAATGGCTTCTCCCTGAATAGTCCTTATAGGAGTAACTACAACTGACTTTCCCCTGTATACACCGTCTTTGGGCACAGTCCTGATCATGCTGTTCGTCCGGATAACCTCTTCCAGAATCGGACCTGTGTATTCCCGGTCAATTATCAAGCCCCGCTCCATTCGAATTCCCCTGAAATTGAGACTGCGAATAGTTATTGGAATCCCTAGAAGAGTATGCACTGCAATTGCTATCGGTTCCAGGTCGTCAGCCGTGGAATCAGGGCATATTTTCAGGCAAATGACACTGTTAGATTCTTCATCGCACATAATTTTAAGCTCACCTCGTTAATTGAATTGATAATATTATGATCTATCAAATTTTGCAGATGTAATATATTCGTGAGCAGATATGGCTGCTACAGCACCATCTGAAACAGCTGTGACAACCTGCCACATTGAAGTTCGCCGGCAATCACCTGCAGCAAATATCCCACTAACAGAACTCTCCATCCGCTCATCAGTCTCAATAAAACCTGCATCTATCTTCTTAACATCCACCATTGATGTATTGGGATCGATACCCACATAAATGAAAATACCATCAATGTTCATTTCAGTCGTTTCATCCGTCTTTACATTTTTCAGGATAACCTTTTCAACGAGTTCCTTGCCTTTTATTTCCTCTACTACAGTGTCCCATATGAAAGTTATATTCTCTTTGTCAAATACCCTTTTCTGAAGTATGGAACATGCCCTTAGCTCATCGCGCCTGTGGACCACATAAACTTTACTTGCAATATCCGAAAGAATGAGAGCATCTGTAACAGCAGATTCACCGCCACCGACTACAATCACTTCCAGACCTCCGTAGAATGGACCATCGCATGTAGCACAATATGAAACTCCTTTTGTCAGAAATTCGTCCTCACCGGGAACTCCAAGATGTCTTGGATTTGCACCGGTTGCAACTATCACTGCAAGAGCTTCAAGTTCGCCATCATCTGTTACGACAACTTTCCGGTCAACTTCATCCCTGACTGTCTTCACACCAGTGACCTCTACATTCACTCCTGTGTTTTCTGCATGTTCCTTGAATTTCTGCATCAGTTCCATCCCTGATATCGAGGAAAAACCCGGATAGTTCTCTACCCTGTCAGCTGTGGATATCTGGCCTGGAACTACGTTCTTTTCAAGTACAATTGTATCAAGACCATACCGGACAGCATATATAGCTGCAGTTAGTCCTGCAGGACCCCCTCCTATGATAATAAGATCGTGCATGCTGATCAACTATCATCACAAACATTGCTGGTCTTTTCTTTGTCAGGAACTCCCACAAAGGCAACCTTGTCATCAATGATCGTTGTAGGTATTGACCGGATATTGAATTTGCTGGCAAGTTCTTTTCCTTCGGGGGTATCAAGATCTACTTCCTCATACTCGAAATCATATTTTTCTTTGAGTTCCCTCCAGAGATTTTTTGCAGCAGGACAGAAATGACACCATTCCGAATGGACCAGAGTTACTTTTACCATATTATTCCACACTCCTTTTTATTGGTCATTATTCTATTAGTTAGTAGAGTATATCAAATTAATGACTGTAAAAAGTTAATTTACACTGTTAACCAGGTTTATATAAGCGAATGTGCTTTTGAAAAAGTATATGACTAATAAACAATATTTATAATGAAGGAGGAATTGATATTTCAAGATATTCTATTGATGAATTTGTAAGAAGCACAGGCCAGAAGGACCTTGGAGAAGGGAAATTCGAGCTTGAACGTGACAGGATGCTTGAAGTCAATCTTAACGGCAGGGTCTGGACCAAGAGAGGCACCATGGTTGCACATCTTGGAAATGTCAAATTCACACGTGAAGGATTACTTGAACACGGACTTGGCAAGTTCGTAAAGAAGTCATTTACGGGTGAAGGAATATCCCTTACGAAAGCAGAAGGCGCGGGTAAAGTGTACCTTGCAGACAGCGGGAAAAAAATATCAATTATAAATCTTGAAAACGATTCGATATATGTTAACGGGAACGACCTTCTTGCCTTTGAAGAAGGGATAAACTGGGACATAAAACTAATGAAAAGAGTGGCAGGCATCATGTCAGGTGGTCTCTTCAATGTGAGACTCGAAGGAACCGGAATGGTAGCTATTACAACCCACTATGACCCCCTCACCTTGAGAGTTTCAAACAACACGCCGGTTTTCACTGACCCGAATGCAACTGTTGCATGGTCAGGAAACCTACAGCCAGATGTCAAGACTGATGTTTCATTTAAGACATTTGTGGGTAGGTCAAGTGGTGAGAGTATACAGATGGCCTTCAAAGGCGAGGGTTTTGTTGTTGTCCAACCCTATGAAGAAGTACCTTATGTCGCTCCGGTGGCATAATCATTCTTTTTATTTTTTAACCTTTTGTGATACAGTCATACCTGACGTCAGCCTTTACAAGTTCCGGGATATCACCCCAGAAACCTATGAACTCACCCTGTATCACAATAGCTCCTTTTATGCCATCGACATTTCTCACAGTATCAAAAGCATCTTCAACTGAAGCTTTTCCGGCACCTGTTGCATTCCCAAGGGCTGTTGCTGCAGAATCTGCCAATGAGACATTGTCAGAAAAAATAACCGCTGCATCTGCCATACCGAAACTAATAGAAGGTCCCACAGTACCAGAGGATGTGCATATTCCGGTAATAGTCTCCCGGGATTCCAGTGTAAACCCAAGATTCTTCAAAGGAGATTCACCTGCATAAATACCTATGACAACAGGCCTGTCATTGATGATAGCAATATCACCTCCATTGTCCACAAAAGCAAAAGAAGCACCAGACTCAACCATCGCTTCAACGGCAAGGGAAGATATCGTACCGGCAACAGCGCTCATGGGACCGATGTTCATTGCATTTCCGGCTTTTACCATCCTCCTGACAATCTCGGGAAAATCATCATCCAGGTCATATGCTTCCAGAGTACTCTGGAAGAACTGGTCTGAAGAAATATACGATTCCAACTCCCTGCGATGCACCCTTATGGCTTCACGAGCTACCTCTATGTGAGAGGAAGTGTCGGCCTGAATCGTTACAATGGTTTCTTTCAACCTGAAATATTCTTTCATGGTAAAATATTAAAAAAAGAAAAAAGATGTATCACCTGTTGTTTCCAAGTGACAGTGCATTGTGAGGACACATTTCAACACATGTGCCACACTGTATGCATTTGCTCTTGTCTACAAGAAGACTGTATTCCTCATCCAGTGAGAAAACCTTTGTAGGGCACACAGATATACATGCACTACATTCAACGCATTCATCCTCATCCCATTCAATAGGAACATTCAATTTTGTGACCTTAGCCCCTTTGCTGGTCAATGATTTGCACATTTGGTCAAATTTGTCTTCATCCACATCAGCGACGACCTCACCGCAAGAACGGTCAAAATGTGCCTGGGAGATGTTCAGCAGGACTCCTGTCTCAAGTATCGACTCTGCCATAATGGGCTTTGTGATTATATCACTTGAAATATTGATCTTGATCTTCACATTTATGACCTCCTGGCGAACAACTTGCTGATGTCATCACTAGTTATGATACCAACGATGTGTTTGTCCTTATTTATCACTGGCATTGCGGAAACTGAATCCTGATCCATCCTCCTTGCAACAACCGCGACCCTTTCATCAGCACTTGCCACTATGACCTTCTTAGTCATTATATCCTCTACAAGGTCAAACTTGTCCTGGGAAACAGCCTTTGAGATGTCCCAGGCTGTCACGATACCCACCAGTGAATTGTCTTTGCTTACCACAGGAAGATGATTAAAAGCCGTATCCATTATGATCTTTGCAGCCTCATAGACGCTCGCATCCTTAGTAATTGTTACAACACTAACTGCCATGATATCAGAAACAAGTGCTATACCTTCAGTTTGTTTCATCGGTTTTGCAGATATATCCTTTGGAAGCCTTTCAACAGGCATTGACACAAAGAAGTCACCTTTGGAGATCCATTCCTTGAGTTCAGATGCAATTATTCTTGATTTCTTGAAACTTGACAGAGAAGATGTAGGAACATCACGTCCGTTTATCTCAACATGTCCACTGCGCAGTTCTTCATAAGTTACATCGCGCACTGCAGACCTGTCCCTGCTGGGAACGCCATAATCAAGTATGTTGGTAGTGATATCCACATCTGTCACAGCGGCAGCCTGAGCAACATTTTCATCCAGTACGGGAATAGGGATGCCCATTCCGATATATAGGGAAGTACCATAACCTTCAAAATTTGCAGCCCTGATGTAATCGGAGCTCATTTTCTTCACGTCACCTTGAACCATAAGAGTCCCGAACATTCCGGCAGATGCGTGCTGTGTGCCCGGCCCCACAATATAGCCCTGCGTACCGCCCAGGAAAATACGACTTCCGGTTCCAATTGTCCGGTAATCAGGATCATTTGACAGAGGAGATAGTACACCTGCACCGGAATATGTCACGTTCCCGAAATTCGGGAGCAATGAACCCATATATGTATGTATGGTCTGCTTAGTACCATTGGTTGCTGCATTGTATTTCTGATATGCATTTCTTGGATTAACCATAATTGCCTGGTTCATGTCCTCAAGAGTAATTGAAGTATCAAGCAGCTTGCGCGGATAGCAATCGGTCCCATGGGAGACAGCATGCAGGTCTACCGACTTCCCGCGTATAAGATCTTCTATGACATGTGCTCCACCGTATTCCATACCCAGGGATTCGGAAAGCTGGGTTGCTCCCATGAACGCATCCACTGCAGCTACTCCAGTATAGGCTTCAACATCGTTCATCCACACTTTCTGCATTTTAATAGGTGGTTCGGAATGACCGAAATTAAACCATACACCGGATGAACACATCGCGCCGAAGGTACCTGTAGTCACCACGTCGACTTCCCTAGCAGCACCTTCAGGACCAAGCTCTGCAACAATACCCACCATTTCCTCTGCGGTGACAACATTGACACTGCCATCTTTTATTTTAGAGTTAATTTCATGAATTGTCTTTTTTACCATGCACTATTCCTCTAATACCAGAAAGTAATTTTTTGGCAACTATATATTACTTGTGGTAATTTGACTTTGAAAGAACATATTCAGGAATACACAGAAATAACAGACATTGAATATAATTGCAGTTCTTAATAAAAGTTGTCATTCTAAATTTATCATGCTACTTTTTCAAACTAATCATACACCTTTACAGTAAACCAAAAAGTACTGCCTTTACCTACCTTATTATCAATAACATGAAGTTCTTCCCCATGACACTTCAATGCCATTTTAGCGATTGAAAGTCCAAGACCTTTTCCTTGAATAGAGGAAGATCCTGCCCTTTTGAATCTGCCAAATATACTTAGTTTATCTTCATCAGAGATACCCTGACCAACATCAGATACACTGACCTTCCATTTGTTACCTGCCTCAGTTATATCCACAATTACCTCACTACCCTCTGGTGAGTATTTTATGGCATTTGACATCAGATTGAAAAATACCTCATCCAAAATTGGATTTACACGGGCAGGACAGGACTCAGGAGAGTTCAGTACAACTTCAATATTACTAGCCATAACTTTATCGTGAAGTCTTGCCATAGAATTACTAAAAAACCACCGAAGATCCAACTTCTGGGTAACCATATCTGTTGAACAATTCATTTTTGCGAAAACGGAAGCATATTCTATTGTCTTCTTTAATTTTTCAGTAGCTTTATTAATATTACCAAGAAGATGCTTTTTTCCATCATCATCTTCAATTTCAGACAGATATTCAACAAATCCTTCTATTATGGAAACTGAACTTGTAAGATCGTGGCTTGTAACATCAGCAAACATGTCTTTGAGCTCATTGGAGTATTCCAATTGATTTGAGTGCTCCTTAATGGCTTTTTCAAATGCTCGCCTTTCACTTATATCTCGCCCTATCAACACCATATATGTACTATCTTCATTCTCCACAAATGCAAAACTTATATCCACAGGAAAGGATGTTCCATTTTTTCGCATAAACTCAGACTCTAGCAATAATGAACCTTTATCAACTACTTTACTGGTAACATCATGCATATTGAGTCCTTTTATGAAACAATCCGGCTCAAAGATATTCTGAGCCATTATTTCAGATTCAGAGTAACCAAGACTCTGAAATATTCGGTCACTTAGATAGATAAACTTCTTGGATACCGCATCAAGAACCATGATATAATCAGTAGACTGGTTCATCAGTTTCTTATATAATTCCAAAGAGCTGAATGACTCCCGCAATCTAATAGTATCGGCGAGTATGGATGAAACAGACTGAAGGAAATTAATTTCATGTTCTGAAAATTTTTTCTTTATATCTGTATGGACACATAATATTCCGAAAGGTTCGTTCTTGCTTCCGATTATAACACTGGCTCCACTAACAACCTCTTGTTCATGGAGAAAACGTGGTACTTTAAAGCGTATTTCACTACTCAAATCGTCAATGATAACTGGTTTGCCGGTAAATACTGTGTAACCTGCCTGTGAACCTTCGTTTTTGTCTACGACAACAGAACCAATACCCCAATCACTCCACCCGTATCCATACCTCAGGAGAAAACGTCCGTCTGAAAGCTTTTCCATTATAGTTCCATACTTCACATCGAGAGTATTTGCTATAAGCTCCACAGTATAGTTCATCAGATCATTTATATCACTGCAGGAAAGAGCTTTTTCCCCAAGTTCTGAGAGAGAACTTTGTTGAAGGTTAGTACTCTTAAGTTCCTGTTCAAATCTTTTCCTTTCATCAATATCAAGAATAATACCGTGGAAATGAGTTATGTTCTTATATTTATCACGAATAGCATATGACTTTTCAAGAACCCACCGAGATTCTCCGTTTGCGGTTAAAAGCATGTACTCTTTAGAAAAATTATTCCCGGCACATTGATCAATTGCACTTCTGACACTTCCCAGATAATCTGGATGTACAATGTCTACATACGAGAGTTTTCCGGATTTGAAATCATCAGGGCCATAACCAAATTGAACTACATTATCCGATACATATTCTACAGACCATGAATCATCTCCTTTCCATAGAAATGATACGAACGGAAGATGTGAGACATCCAGTCCATCACGTCCAAAAAAAGATTTATTTGAACAAACTGTTTTAACCGTTTCATCTTTGAGAAGACACATCATGCCATTAAAACGACCCTCATTCTCAAAAGATGGAATGATATCACAGGTAAAATACTTCAGGCAACCATCATGGGTTACTATTTTTACAGGATCTTTTTTATTGAAATCTTCCAGCTTTTTTGCCGAAAGTATACAATCGAACAAAGATGAGTAATTTTTCATAATTGTTGAAGACAGATGGTTCAGATTATTTCCTATGACATCTGCATCGTTAGTTCCTGTAAGGAACTGAAAGACTTCATTAGAATAAAGAACCTTGTCATTTTTATCCAGACAAAGAATTCCTATATCAAGCTTAGAAAATACATCTGAATGAACATACTGCAACATTTCTGGTAGAACAAAGTTATTGCTATCCATCTCCCTTGAATTAGCAGACATTTTTACCCCCACAACTACATACTCTGCAAAACTAAATAATAGTTATATGTAATACATATATACATGTTGGTATAAAACAAATAAGTAAATATAAATGATTAAAAAAGTAGAAGAAGAGTAATTAATCAATGTGAACTGAGCGAGCTAATCCTAACTCTTTCATATCCATAACAACTTCGAGGACACCATTAAGATATGTTGCCTTTGCAGTATCAGGATCCACACTTGAAGGAAGTTCGATACTTTCTGAATAAGATATTAATTCAGTCTGCGCATCCAGTTTAAGCAATGTTTCAGTAACATCCAGATTAATGTCTTCCTTTTCCACGTCAGGAAGCTCTGCCATAACATGGATTTTCCCATCTATTTCAAAAACATCTATCAAAGGCTTTCTTTCATTTACCCTGAACTGTTGTTTTACAGACTCCAATTCATCATTTTCATCACCATCGGGAAAGACGTTCCCAAATTCCCTGATCTCTGGTTCTTCACCGGGATGTCTGGACACAGAAAATCCGTAGAAGAAGGGTTGTGTTTCAAAATCATCGAGGTTGATACCGAACTTGTCCATCATGTGTTCTATGATATCCTCTATATCACCAAAGTTACCTTCATCAAAGATATCATCAAAAAAACCTCGTTTTCTTCTTTTGTCAGCCATTGGTAATCACCGCTTTGGTAGCTAGATGGGATTGGCACTATTTATCTTTTGGCAACTATTTCATCCTTTTGGGAAACGGAATTTAAAATCAGGATTAGACAACAATATCAATCAATACTTATATGAAAAATAATCAATATATTATCAATAGTTGATAGTGATGGAAATGCAATCATTTATTCTTGAGAATTTTATGGGAAAAGATGTTTCCGTCTATTGTGGGGGAATACTTACATTCAGAGGGAATGTAAAAGCTTGCAACGATGGAGTCCTTACTCTTGAGATAACAGACCGACGCTATTCACACATTTCCATTAGCAAGATAATTACTGTCCAGCCGGACCAAAATCCCGATGATGTCTGAAGTATTATTGACCCACTTTTTCAAGCTGCAACCTTAGTTGCAAATTTACGATATTTTCATCAGATGTTCAAAGATGAGCAGACTATACTTCTATAATATTTATAATATGATGCAATTCAATAACGAAAAAACCAGCTACTGGGGAATATATCAATGGATATAGAATATGATGCTTTTGTAATAGGTACCGGAGTTGCAGGTTCTTCACTTGCATACAAACTCAACAATGCAGGAATGAAAGTTGCCATTGCAGACAAGGATAAGTACGGAGGAATCTGTGCATTTCATGGATGCATTCCAAAGAAGATACTTAGTGGTGCTGCCGATATAGTGGCTTCCGGTAAGAGGATGGAAAATAAAGGTATAAAGTGTAATAATTATCTTCAATGGCCTGAGTTGATAGATTTTAAGGATGAACTGGTTCACTCCTTAACAAGTCCTAAAGAAAAAGCATTCAGTGATGCAGGGATAGATACCTATCACGGTAAAGTGAGTTTTCATGACAGGAACACACTGGCTATCGGAGACAAACTCATATCTTCGAAGTACATCCTTGTAACTGTCGGAGCAAGATCAAAGCCCATTGATATACCCGGAGCAGAACTTATCACAACCAGTGATGAGTTCCTTGATATGAAAGAATTCCCTAAGAAGATGATCTTTGTAGGTGCCGGCTATATTTCATTTGAATTTGCACACATAGCTGCAAGAGCAGGTGCAGACGTTACGATAATCCACAGAGGAGAGAATATCCTCAAGACATTTGACACTGACCTTGTGAACATGCTGATAAAAGCATCAGAAAAAGCAGGAATCAGAATCATTACAAGTCAGAAACTTATAAAAATAGAAAAAAAGGGCTTTGGTAATTAAACATCGTTATATAATATGATGGCCTCTTTTTATATATGAATTGTCCAAAGTGTAAGAGTTCCAGTCATAAGAAGAACGGTAGGATTGATGGTCGACAACGCTACAAATGCCATGATTGTGGATACAACTATTCAGTAGATATAAAATCCACCGCTAGCCCCGTATCTGTTAAGCGACAGGCTTTACAACTCTATCTGGAGGGGTTGGGATTTCGTTCAATTGGACGTTTTTTGGGCGTTAGTCATGTTTCTGTTCAAAAATGGATTCGAAAATTTGGTAGTGAATTAGAGGATCTAAAAAGTGAAAATGAGATTTCTGTTGTGGAATTGGACGAGATGCATACTTATATTGGGAATAAAAAAACTACTGCTGGATATGGATTGCTGTTGATAGATATGGGAAGAAATTCATCGATTGCTCTTTTGGCAGCAGAGGAACAAAAACAGGACAAAAACTCTGGAAAAAGTTAAAGACAAAAGAGGTTGGGGAAGTAATGACGGATTATTGGAGGGCATATGCCAAGTTAGTCCCCAGAAACATCCATACTCGATCAAAAGCAGAAACATATACTGTTGAAGGATACAACAGCATATTTAGGCATTTCCTGGCAAGACTAAGGAGAAAGTCAAAGTGTTATACTAAAAGTCTTGAAATGCTAAAAATCTCCGTTTTGCTCTTGATGAAATATAGGAATAAAGAACTAGCTATGTTTAATTAACAATGCCAACGTTTTTTTCATGTTCTGCGCATCTCATAAAAAAGCTAAATATTTGCATAGTATGGGTCTGAAGAATGTATAGGTGTGAATCTATTTATACTATATCATTTTTTAGATGAGAAAATCTGATTTTTTTACTGCAAAGGCAAAATTTTGCTTTAAACATTGCATGGTTACTGAAAAAGTTCTATTCAGAATAATGGGGAATTTGCTTATTAAGCCGGGAAAAAAGAAAAATAAGGAACAGTGGTTAGTTAGTAAAAAATTAGAGATCTTACCCGGTAAATTCCTTTAAAATCACCACATCATCGGTAATCTCGATATAATCTAACTTCTTTTTCTCACCAAACCCCCAACTTCCTGTATTCGCCACTTTATTTTCCTCTTCAACATATGGATGGTGAGTATGGCCGTATATCAAATACTGTTCAGGACGTATACTTAACAGAAAATGCCTGGTTTTTGCTTCCGCAAGTTCTTCGATTGGCTTAATAACATTATGTTTATGGAAGTTTCTGATTCTTGTTTCGGGTGGCTCCATCATTGATTTAAGAGCAGCATGGGGATTCTCGGGGAATTTCTTCAAACTATCCCACAGAGAGCTATGTGTCTGTATGCTTTTCCATAGTTTATCGGCAGCATTGCCTGCATCATCTCCTGCCAGACACATGTGTTCGCTAAAGGTTTCGTATGTTTTCATCGATTTATAGTATGGATTGCACAGTACTTCCAGCTGATATCCATGAAAAAAGAAGAAGTCTTGATCTTTACTTTTAATTACAGTCGATTTTTTAATTTCGAATGGGAAGTTTTCACCTAAAAGTTCGCTAAGACGTAGCAAATAATAGTCATGATTGCCAACAATGTAATGAACTTCGGTTTTACCTTTCATATCATTTAAAAGTGTCAATGATTCCGAACACTCAATGACTGCCTTTGTGAAGTCCCTTCTCCATATGTCTATTATATCTCCCAGAAGAACCAAATGCTCAACATTTTTGGTTTTTAAAAAATTCAGGAACTCTACAAATTTATCTGTATTAGCTTCTTTCATACCAAGATGTACATCTGAAACGACTACGATTGACATTAAACCCCCGCCTTTTGATTTCCTTACTAAGCAACTTGATTTCATTTATTAAAATTCTGGTAATTAATTGCAATAATGCTACTAATTATAATATTAGTGTATAATAACGCAAATAACATTGGGAACATTATTTCGAAACATTGTTACTTGTTTTAATTATGTTTTGATTCATGGTAACTATTCAGCCTGACTGTTTTAATGATGCAAAAAACAATATACTATGGCTTCATTCTATGTGTTAAAAAATATTCAGTAAAATATCATAAAAAACGTCTATCAATCTGAGGGGATTTGTATAGACCGCGAAGAAATACTTGCAGTTTATGAAGCTGGTCCAGAAGCAGTAGTAGAACTTGTAACTCGATTACTTGGGATAATTGAACATCAATCTCTCCAAATTGCACAACTTGAAGAGCGTGTCAGGCATTTGGAAGAAATGCTTGAAAAGAATAGTCGCAACAGTAGCAAACCACCTTCTACTGATTCTTATGCACGGAATAAACCAACCGTTAAAAGTCAAAGAAAAAAGACCAATAAGCATGTAGGTGGTCAAAACGGTCATCCTGGTACTACATTAAGAATAAATGATGATCCGGATGAAGTTATTGTTCATCCTGTTAATCAATGCGTCAATTGTGGGAGATCGTTAGCTTCTGTTCCCTCTGACTATGAAAGAAGACAGGTCTTTGACATTCCTCCTATAACTATCAATTGCATTGAACATCGTTGCGAGATTAAAACATGTCCCAAATGTTCTCATGTAAACAAAGCTCTTTTTCCAGATGGTGTAACTCAGCCGACTCAATACGGTCATCGAGTTAAGTCATTTGCAGTTTATTTGCACACTTACCAATTACTTCCTTATCAGCGTGTTACCAAGTTGTTCTCTGATATTTTGGGATGCAAGATAAGTCCTGCTACTTTGGTGAACACGGAACGTAGTTGTTTTGAGAAGCTTGGAGCTTTTGAAAATACAGTGAAACATCTCCTGAAAGAATCTCCTGTCATCAATCTGGATGAAACAGGAATGAGAATAAATGCAGTTCGTAATTGGCTTCATGTGGCAGGTACAGACAAACTGACCTATTATTTTGCACATCGCAAAAGGGGGCTCAGAAGCAATGGATGCTATGGGCATATTACCAGGTTACACTGGTGTTGCAACACATGATTTTTGGAAACCGTACAACAAATATGAATGTCAACATTCATTATGTAATGCACATTTATTACGAGAGTTAACTGGAGCTTCCGAAAACAGGGATCAACAGTGGCCAAAGATAATGAGTGATCTCTTGATATGCATTAAACATCATGTTGATAATGATCTTTTAGATACTGAGCTAATTCAAAGGTTCAGTGAGGATTATGATCACATAACTTGTTTAGGAGTGAATGAAAATCCTCCTGATCCGGAATCAAATGTGCGGTCTAAAAAACGAGGACGTAAGAAGCAGACCACGGTAAAGAATTTGCTGGATAGGTTTATTGGCCATAAAGAGGATATCTTGCGATTTATGTACGACCAAAACGTTCCGTTTGATAACAATCAGGCTGAAAGAGATATCAGAATGACGAAAGTACAGCAGAAGATATCAGGTACTTTCCGCAGTGAACAGGGTGCAAAAAATTTCTGCCGTATAAGAGGATACGTGTCTACTGTTAATAAGAATTCTGAATCTGTTATCGATGCAATTAGTGCAATATTTTATGGCAATTCATTTGTTCCAAAGTTGCAGAATTGATCGTGGATGAAGAAATCAGCTTGGTGGAAGTGGGCTAGGCTGAATAGTTACGATTCATGTATGGATAGAGTATGGGATTTTCTTATATGTTTGACATTGCCCTGACATTAGCATTAAATACAATTAATATCGATTGAAAATGGGGCTAATTAGTCCTTAAACAACATTTTGAATTGATTGGTGACGAAAATTTATGACATGGAAAAACCGTCTGAAGAGCTGACAATCTTGCTTGCAGATGTACTTGCAGACTTTGATGTGGAATTTAGAAAAATGTTTAGAACCACTGTCCACTTCGTTAAAGGTAATATGTTTGCAGGTGTCCACGGAGATGGTATCATGTTGCGTCTCAAGTCCGTGGATCAGGAACTATTATTTGCTGAGCATAATGAGGCTGCACCTTTTGAACCAATGGGCAGACTCTCTCATTAAAAATAATCTGGTTTGAATATCTGATCGCGGATGGATGGCAAGTTATTCATACTTATTTATCCTTTAAAGGTCATCATTTACTTTATACTAATACTAATACACATCAACTGAATTCCTGATTACAATGAAACTCTATAGCACAAATCTTAAGGCACCGGAAGTAAGCTTTCAGGAGGCCCTTATAACCGGGCTTGCACCGGACAGAGGGCTTTACATGCCAAAAAGCCTTCCGACCTTCTCAAAAGAAGAGATTGACTCCTTCAAGGATGTGTCGTATCCTGAAATTGCATACAGGGTACTGAACAAGGTTCTTGAAGGTGAGGTAGATGACAAATCACTGAAAGCCATCATCTATGATGCGTACAATTATGATGTCCCGTTGGAGAAAGTTGATGACATTACCTATATTATGAGGCTTGATCGGGGTCCTACAGCTTCTTTTAAGGATTTTGCAGCCCGTATGATGGCAAGGCTTATGCAGTATTACCTCAAGAAAGAGGAACGTCAACTCACCATACTTACGGCAACCTCCGGTGATACCGGAAGTGCGGTGGCCCATGCATTCTATGGTCTTGACAATATCAGGGTCATTGTGCTATTCCCCCAGGATGAGGTTTCAGATCGTCAGCGTAAGCAGATGACTACTCTGGGCGAGAACATCACCGCTTTGTCCATCGACGGAAAATTCGATGATTGCCAGGCTATGGTTAAACAGGCATTTGCAGATGAGGAACTCAGTCACCTTAACCTTTCATCGGCGAATTCTATAAACATTGGTCGTCTGGTGCCCCAGTCAATTTATTATTTCTACGCTTACCTTAAATTGAGAGATTACCCCGAAGAGCTGATAGTTTCCATCCCCTCCGGCAATTTCGGAAACATGATGGGATGTGTGCTTGCAAAGACCATGGGCGTGCCTATTAAAAAAATTCTTGCTTCTGTAAATGAGAATGACGAGGTCCCGACCTTCCTTGATTGCGGGAAGTATGCCAAGATAGTTCCATCTAAGAACTGTCTCTCCAATGCCATGAATGTGGGTCATCCAAGTAACCTGTCAAGACTGATTGCTATATATGGCGGCGAGATGGACGAGATTGGGAATATCAGCAAAGAGCCTGACATGGAAAGTCTTAGGAATGATATCTACTCTGGTTCTGTCACGGACAGCGAGACCAAAGCTACAATAAAAGAAATATATGAACAATATGGCATACTTATCGAGCCTCATGGTGCAGTCGGTGTAAAAGGCCTGCTCGAATTCAGATCCCAAACAGGTGATAATACTCTTGCAGTGACTCTGGAAACCGCCCACCCGGCTAAGTTCCCTGAACATGTAAAGAACGAAACGGGAGTTGAGCCCGAACTTCCACAAAGCCTGAAAGAGGTAGAAGGGAAGGAGGAGTATATGGATTATCTTAGTACGGATTATTCCGGTTTTAAGAAGTATCTTCAGGAAAAGCTCATCTGAGCTTTTCTTCTTTAGTTTCCTTATATTGATTTTTAATTTTCATCTATTAGTGGGGTGTTATTACGACAGGGGAAGACTCATGTTCATCAAAAAGTCATGGTAAATATTTCGGTATATGTACCTCCTATCATCATTCCAAAGGTTGTAATTGTCCAAGATGTCCATCATATCCTGGATATGGTGTCTTCATGTTTTGTTCTAAAGGTGTATATCCTGGCACGCAGAAAAAAGGGTGTATGTGTTCTGAGTGCTATATATATCACAAATTTGCTCTAAAAGGTGAGTACTTTTGCCTGGAATAATTATTTATTCTGCTTGTTGCTTTTGATTTTTTATTTAATAATCACCTCATCATTATCATAATCATTATATATCCAAGTGTAGATATATTAATATAGTAGTATAATGTAGTATTAATTGTGGCAAGATCTGCCAGACAGAAAATGCCTCAAATGAAATGCCCCATACGGTGGTACGATATGGATTTCATCCAAATTTCCTCTGGAAAAACGGAATTGGATTGCATGGAATTGTGGGTACGATACCTTCCCTCTCGGTATCTGAAAAACGAAAAATACCCACCTTTCCAAAAATTGGAAGGATGAAGCAAAGGAGTATGAGCGAGTTTAAAGTGGGACTTTAGTGGGAAGTGGAGTATGAGCGGATTAGGGTAAGTCGTTCCGAAATTCTCGGAAGGGCTCGGGGTTATTGTCAACATTATTGCCAATGGGGTTATTGTCAATAATATGTTTTCCTGCTTTTGCAGGAAAACTATTTCAGTTTATAATTATACTGCATCGTCACTTTTTTAATTTCGATATATTTTATTCTATAGAGCTCTTCGGCATCCAAGTGCCTATTCAAATCATGAATATGATTCTTTTTTAGTAGTTTTTTTAAGGACCATAGTTCGAAGTTCATCAATATGTACAAAATTCCTGCTAAGTTTTATCTATGATTATATTTTTATAATGATTATTAGGTGTTATATGGTGGATAAAACAGAGGATTTTCAGATCCGCACAATGAGGCGTTCGGATATTGATATGGCTATCAGATGGGCAGAAGAAGAAGGCTGGAATCCTGGGTTGAATGATGCAGAGTGTTTTTATGCCACTGATCCTTCCGGTTTCTTTATAGGGGAACTTGATGGAGAACCAATCTGCTGTATGTCAAATGTTGTTTATGATGACAGATTTGCATTTGCAGGTTTTTATATTGTGATACCGGAATACAGAAACCACGGTTATGGAAGCAGACTTTTTAATGAAGCAATGTCCTATGCAGGCAATAGGAACATTGGTGGTGACGGGGTAGTAGAAATGCAGGAAAAATATCAGCAGAGGTCTGGTTTCACTTTTGCCTATCGTAACATAAGGTTCGAAGGCATTGGAGGAGGTACAGAACCCGAGGGGATGATTCCGGTTTCACACGTCTCATTTGATGCTCTGGTGGATTATGATAGCCTTCATTTTCCATCGCGTCGTGAGAATTTCCTGCGTTCATGGATTTCCCAGAAAGGGTGCAGTGCATTTGCAAAACTTGATGATTCTGGTGCAATTATGGGATACGGTGTTATAAGGCCATGTTTCACTGGATCGAAAATAGGTCCGTTATTTGCCTCAACTCCTAAGATTGCAGGAAATATATTCAACAGTCTTCTGGCCACAGTTGGCGAAACACCTGTGTTCTTCGATGTTCCTGAACCTAACACTCATGCTCTGGCTATCGTACAATCCCATGGCATGTCCAGAGTTTTTGAAACTGGAAGGATGTATACAAAAAATGTTCCTATGCTTCCAATTAACAATATTTTCGGTGTAACCAGTTTTGAATTAGGATGATTCATTGTTTTTTTGTAACTATTCAGCCTGATAAAAACGCTATCAATAACAATCTTGACAAAAAGTTGAAACGTAAATTTCATTAGGATCATTTATTTTGATTGTTGCTATTGATTGCTTTTTTGATTGTTAGATTGTTAGTGAGCAGACATCTCTATTTCGATGAAATCAGTACCAATAGGCAAATCGTGCCAGGCTGAATAGTTACGTTTTTTTTTTCAATTACTTACTTTTTTCAATAATTGTGTATTATCCAAATCCTTATAATATATTTTACAATATGATTTGTTAATGATTTTTTATTTCAGATTTGCTTATATATTATAGGGCTGTTTCAGCATAGCCCTTATGATATCTATTAAAAGCAGTAAATACTCTTATTTAGAGCTTATAATCTCATGTACTATATTCGGAGCTAGTGGAATCTTTATAAAACATGTTAGTGGTATGCAAACAAGTTCTATTATCTTTTACAGGCTTATTTTTGGATTCATAATGCTATTAGCTTACTGTATACTGACTAAAAAGTGTAATATCCTTTATTTGGACAAAAAGAAACTTTATATCCTTTTAATTGCAATTTTTAATGTTCTTACCCTTTATACTTACTTCAGTTCTATAAAGTATGCAGGTATTTCGATTGCCGTCCTGTTGCTTTACACAGCACCAGTGTACGTTACATTATTGTCTCCTCTCTTTTTAAAAGAGAAGATTACAAAACGTGGCATGTTTTCCCTATTGATCTCAATAACCGGGATTCTAATCGTTATACTACCAGGAAGCAAAGCATCCGGATATGATGCTCATATTTTGCTGGGTATAATTTTTGGTGTCCTGTCTGGTATTTCTTACAGTGGAACGATCATGACTGTTAGTTATCTCAAAGATGAATATTCAGGTATCACTCAGTTGTTCTGGTCAACTTTTATCAGCTTGCTGATTCTGTTACCTTTTGGTAGCAAAGTACCGGCAGACGTACTTTTTATGAATCTGCGAACTCTTATTCTATTCGGGGTGGTAACAACAGCTTTTGCTTCGGTGCTCTATCTCAACAGTGTTGCAAAAATTCGGGCACAAACAGTAAGTGTGCTTGCATTACTTGAACCTGTAAGTGGTATTCTTTTCGGGTTCCTGTTCCTTCACGAACCTATATTTATGCATACTCTTCAGGGGTGCTTCCTTATAATCCTGGGTGCATTCATCCTTCTTTTTGAGCCGGGAAATCTTAATCTTGCACATGTGGCAGGTTCAAAGACCTATATATCTATCATTGGCAGAAATAAATTATTAAAAATCCCTGCAATATATTCTTCACGGCTACTAAGGAAATAATATCTATTTCCTGAAGAACATTGCTATGCAAAGTGCAATCATGAATGGAAGCAATATGGTTGGGAATTTTGGTATTTCCTGATTTGTATCCCCATTATCCTCATCTGTCTCTTCTTCATCTTCAGATACCTCGTTCGAGTCTTCATCGTTGTCTGATCTTTCGTTAGACTCATTTACATTAATTATATTTTGCACACCTTCTGACGATGCATAACTTACAATACTGTGTCCGTCATGTTTCCACCAACCGGATTCTTCATCATCAGTAGATGTGTCATCTATTATTGACATAAGAGGTTCCTGTTCAGGAGTAGGTTCTATAGCTTCATTATTTATACTTGTTATATTTTCAAAAGCTTCATGAAATGTCTGTTCTTGTGGTATAATATTTGGAAATAATAATGTCAGAACAAGAATAAAAATAATGAATACATATAATTTTATGCTAACTACCAATCTTTGTTCCCCCCACATATATAGACTGGTCAGATTTGCCTGCCATTTACACATATGTTTGCTGCGAAATATATGTTTTTCTGTATGTGTATACAAAAAGTATTCAAAATAAAAGAAAAAGTACTTTATTAAGCTGTTACTAAATTACCAATAATCCCATAGATTATATGCAAGCGCTTAATCATGAATTAAGTGCTTTTATCGGTGAATAATGTGATAATCAATTATATTAACAGGTTTCAGAAATTGATCATAAAGACAGTTATCGTGATGATGGCACTTGTTATCCTTAGTGCTACATTGGAAATTGGATGGATAGTGTTTAAGGATTTGATTACCCCTCCTGTTTTCTTAATCGGTGTGGATCAGATACTGGATGTATTTGGTCTGTTCTTCCTTGTTATAATTGGTATAGAGTTACTGGAAACTGTAAAAATGATAATCACGGAATCTTTAATGAATGTGGATGTTATCATCCTTGTAGGGGTCACTGCAATCGTAAGAAAAGTGATGATAATTGATATTAAAAGTACAGAACCCCTGTTCCTTGCAGGTATGGGTGTGCTTATTCTTGCACTTGCAGCAACATATTATCTGATAACAAGCTCTGAAAAAGAATTCAAGTGCACACTTGATTATGAAAAAGAATAAAAAAAGAAGAGGAAAGTGAAGGCTCATTGAACGCTCTTATTCACTTTCAAATTTGAATTTATCCAGCTTTGCTTTCAGTCCATCTGCAAGTTCAGACAGTTCCCTTGAAGATTCTGTGAATTCTGTCATGGATGATGTTTGTTCTTCAATAGCAGCAGAAACTTCCTCTGTTCCGGCAGCTGATGCCTCTGATATTGATGACATTTCTTCCATGGATGCAGTAACTTCCTGAATCGATGCAGATTGCTCTTGTGCAGCAGCTGCAATATCCTGTGCCATACCTGCAACCTTCCCACCACCTTCTACAATTTTCTTAACAGCATCGACGGTATCCTGAAGTGCTTTTGCACCACCTGCAATGGTTCCAGTTCCTTTCTCTACGGTTATGACAGCTTCTTCTGTCCTTTGTTGAATCTCAAGGATTAGCTTTGATATCTGTTGTGCGGCGTTTCCCGAGTTCTCAGCAAGTTTCCTTACTTCATCGGCAACAACTGCGAATCCTCTGCCATGTTCTCCTGCCCTGGCTGCTTCTATTGCAGCATTGAGTGCTAGCAGGTTGGTCTGGTCTGCAACATTTGTGATGAGTTCGACTATTTCACCAATTTCTCTGGACTTAACATCCAGTTCCCTTATCACATTTGCAGATTGTCCGGCAGAATTTTGTATTTCATCCATCTGGTTAAGAAGTGTCTCTGATTGGATTCCAACTTCTTGTATGAGTTCACTTGCCTTTGTTGCAGTTTCTGCAGCAACCTGGGCACTTGAAGCAATTTCCTGGACATTATATGTCATGTCTGCCATTGCATGTGATGTTTTTTCTGTTTTCACGGATTGTCCTTGAGCACCACTGGCTATTTCACCAATTGTCTGGGATATGTGGTTGCTTACAGATTCCATTTCAATTGATGATGTGTACATAATATTTGAAGTTCCAGTTACTTTATTAGCACTATGTTCTATTTCTATAACCAGATCTTTAAGGTTTTTTGCCATCTGATCGATTGCAGATGATAATTGTCCCATCTCGTCCTCTGAATCACTTTCGATGTTAACCGTCAGGTCTCCTTCTGCAATAGAATTGGTGGCAGTGATCATTTTTTCAAGTGAATCTGTAATTGATTTTGAGAATTTTCTGGCGGCAAAGAATCCTACAATGATGAGTATAAATATCGCTGCGATCATTGTGTTCCTTATGGATTGAACTCCTTCTGTGAATTCATCAAGGTAGCTTCCTGAGGCTACTATCCATTCTCTTGGTTCGTAATATGAATATGCTACAACCTTTTCTCTTCCTTCCCATTGGTATGAGAGGTAGCCTTCTTTGGTTTCGACCATTTCTTTCGCAAAATCATATTCATAGATGCTCTCGCCCTCTTTATTTGGATGCAGTATCAGATTGCCTTCTGTATCCATTATGTATAGATAACCTGTTTTCCCGACAACAAGTTCTCCTATATGCTCTTTTATATGATTGATGAAGGGCTCTTCCAAAACACCAACATAAAGGATACCTATTATATTTCCTGAATTATCTTCAATAGGTTCGTATGCGGTCAGATACCAGGCATTGACTACCCATGCTCTTCCATAGAACACTCCACCTTTATTGACAACTGTCTCATACACTGGTTGTGACACTATGGTACCGACTGCTCTTTCTCCCTCATTGGTGATGACGTTAGTAGAGATCCTTACAGCCTCTCCATCCACTACCTGGAATACAGTCGCAGTCCCTCCTACCATATTCTTGACATCATCAACGATCTCAAAATTATTGTTGACAACATAATCTTCTCCCAATACCATTTGTCCATAAATGATTTCAGGATTACCTTTTGAGTAAAAAACGGTCCTTGCAACTCCCAGGTCACTGTTTACTTTGTCTTGTGCAAGGGAAAATGTTGAGCCAATGTAATCATTCTCTATTTGCACCTGCTCTTCAAGTTTATTTTGTATCTCATGTGAAATACTGTTGCCTGCTTGTTCATAGGCATATGTGCCTACAAGAAGAACGGGTACTATAGCAGCTATTAGTGTGAATATTAGTAATTTACGTCCAATTGGGATGTCTCTGTATCTCATGTTATCCTTCCACAATGATAAAAAATTAATATAATATACGTCAATCTATTATCTATATTATATAAATAATTCTATATATTTTCTGTTCATTTACGCACCATATTAATTTTTTAACAGTAAAGTACTAATCTGTTCTTGTTTATTCATAAATTCACATATTATTTACACTACACACCAACAGAATTTAAAAAATCCATTTGAGATAGAATAATTATGAAAATTAGTTGCCTGATACATCTGGAATTCGAATCCCTTGGTAACATCAAAGAATGGGCCTTTAATAAAGGTCATTCTATATCCGTGACTGCTCCATACGTAAATTCTGTTTTCCCACAGTTACATGAATTCGATCTGCTCATAATAATGGGTGGTTTGATGAGTGTCTATCAGGAAGAAGAATATCCATGGTTAAAGGAGGAAAAGAAATTTGTTAAAACTGTTCTCAAATCAGGCAAAGCCGTTTATGGCATATGTTTTGGAGCCCAGATGATAGCAGAATTATTGGAGGGTAAAGTGTCACAAAGTCCACTTAAGGAAATTGGCTGGCATAAAGTTCGTTCACTTGAAGCATTTCAGGCAGATGATATTCTGTTTCATATTTCTGAGGGAATTATTGTTTTCCAGTGGCATGGTGATACCTTCAGTCTTCCAAAGGGTGCAAAACGTCTGTTTGAAAGTGAAGCATGCCCGGAGCAAGGGTTCATTTACGGAGACAATGTGCTTGCAGTGCAGTTCCATCCAGAGGTTAATGAAGAGTGTGTAGACAGCCTGATAGAAAACTGTAGTTCTGACTTCGTGGAAGGTAAGTATATACAATCAGAGCATGAGATACGTGGGAGGGATGATCTGATAAAGTCATCTTCTGATCTGATGTTTGCAATACTTGACTGGTTTGAAAGTAATATAGGGAGTAAAGCAAACTAAAAGTACTTTTATATCTATCGTCAGAATAAGTTCATTTAAGGAGGTTTTTTTCTGGACAAAGAGGGCAATGGTAAGAATAAATTAGAATCTATGCGACAATTGTGCAAGACTCGTCCATTAAAATACTCGGACCTCGATTATTTGAAAAAAGGTTCTACTAAATTCCTCTATGAATCTGGATATTCTCTGGAGGATATTTCAGATGCACTTGACCTGAACCGCCGGGATGTTGAGAACAACCTTAAAGGGACCGGCTTTGAACTGGACTACAGGAAAATCTCTCAATTTGAAGATAGTTTACCTGCTAATATTGGCAATATTATTACTATCAAAGTTCCTTCTTGGGGTAATGAGGGCGAAGAACTCACTTTTCGCGCAAAAGTAATTCAATGCATTCCAAGAGGTAGAGGCTGTGGTCTTTCAGTCATTCTTCTTGAAGATACAAAGTTTGAGATTCCTCTTTTTGGTGCAAAGAAAAAAGATGACGAAATAGTTGTCCCGTTGGAATGGTATGTCAAATAGAGCCCTATACCAGTTTTCTCATAAAGAGTTCAGTTCATCAATGTAATATATAGTATTATTCTTCAATATATTGTACAAAAAAAGAATGCGAAAAAAAGAAGATATGAGGAATTACCCTCATATTATTCGGATACTATCTCGTCATCATTTCTAATTGCAGCTACCAGCTCAATCGGGGATACAAAAATCTTCCCGTCACCGAATTTGCCGGTACGTGCAGTTTTCCGGATGATGTCAATGATAGGACGGACATCCTCGTCGCCTACTATCATCTCGATTTCTATCTTTGGAATCATGTCTACTTTAATTTGTTTTCCTCTGTACTGGAGACAGATTCCTTTTTGTGCACCACGCCCTTTCACTTCATGCACTGTCATTGAGAAGTAGCCTTTCTCCTCCAGTGAGGATTTAACATTTTCAAACACCTCGGGCCTGATAACAGCTATTACTCTCTTCACACCATCACCTCATGCTGTTGTGGATTCCCCGTGCTGGGATATATCCAGTCCCACATATTCTTCCTCTTCGGTCACACGCAGTCCCATTACCTTGTCTACCAGCTTTGCCAGTATGAATGTCACTGTGAATGCATATATCATGGCAACGGATGCATCAAGTACCTGAATGAGGAACTGGTTAACGTTTCCGTAAATAAGTCCGTCTACCCCTCCGATAGCTGCACTTGCAAAGATTCCTGTTGCAATAGCCCCCCAGAATCCCCCCATCCCATGAACTGCCCACGCATCAAGACTTTCATCAAGTCCTCTGCGCACACGGAAAAGCAAAGTACCGTAACAAAGCAGCCCGGCGAAGCCGCCGATTAAGATCGCAGACATCGGGCCTACAAACCCGGATGCGGGAGTTATTGCTACAAGACCTGCAATCGCTCCACTGATCATTCCCAGTGAACTTGGCTTACCTCTTATCCATGATGCTATCATCCAGGTGATTGCCCCGGATGCAGCTGAAATATTTGTAACTACAAGAGCGTTAACAGCAAGTCCGTCTGCTGCCAGTGCACTTCCTGCATTGAACCCGAACCATCCGAACCAGAGCAGTGCTCCCCCAAGAAGAGTAGTAGTGATGTTTTCAGCTTCCATACTGTATTTCCCAAAACCTGCACGGTTACCTATTACCAGTGCAAGGGCAAGTGCACCGAATCCCGAGCTGATATGAACTACGGTTCCTCCGGCAAAGTCAAGAGCACCGAGTTCCCCGGCCCAGCCGCCGCCCCATGCCCAATGGGCCAGGGGATCATATACCAGCGTTGTCCAAAGTACCCCAAACACCATAAAGGAACTCAGCTTAATGCGTCCAGCGACTCCCGATGTGAGAATAGCAAGTGTGACTCCTGCGAATACAAGCTGGAATACCATGAAAAGCATATCCGGTATGCCTTCTCCATCAAGTCCTACGCCCCTGAGGCCTACGAAATCCAGTCCTCCTATGAATCCTGCGATATCGGACCCGAAGGAAAGTGAATATCCGAATAGTACCCACTGGATGCTCACAATGGCAAAGGCGACAAAAGACATTGCAATCATGGAAATAAGGTTCTTGTTGCGCACCATTCCACCGTAAAAGAGTCCGACTCCAGGTGTCATAAGCATGACCAGAGCAGTACAAATGATTATAAATGCGGTATCTCCAGTATCGAGCACCATTTCAGATCACCTGATTTTTTGAATTATGATCAATTGTTTGTTCCATAGTTCCACCTATATTTATATATCGTAATACGGATGTCTGCAATATTCTTCCCTTTTCCTATGTAATATTATTTAAATATTTTGTTTTGACCTTATGGACAATATTCTTTTTTCATCTATTAGGTAAGTATTTATCCAGAAAATACGATGTTTACTGGGGTTTAAATATGAGTACAAAAGAAGAAACATCTATTGAAGTCAGCAAAGATGGGCCGTATATCGTCAAAAATGTGAACACATTCGTTAACTCAAAAGGAGAGAATTTGGATACACAACCTGCTATGGCACTTTGCAGATGTGGTTCATCAAAGAACAAGCCATTTTGTGATGGCTCTCACATTGAAATTGGTTTCAAGGATGAAAAGAATTGAGTATTTTCGTTTTTATTCATTTCTTCAAAAACGGCTGATTTCATAAAAGAGTAAGTCTATTGCATGTTACGGCATTGCTATCATTTTTCTTCTTTTAACCATACAAAGCCTATTTATTGGTAGATTTACTATACCAGAATCATATCGTTAATTGAAAGATATATATCAATATCATGGAGATCTGATACATGGCAATCCATCCAATTGAATATCGTTATGGAACAGAGGAGATGAAATTTGTCTGGAGTGAGGCCAACAGGCTTGAGAAGGTAATGACAGTCGAAGCTGCACTTGCAAAGGCAGAGGCTGATATCGGCCTGATTCCAAAGGAAGCGGCAGACATCATTGAAGCAAGCATCGGCAAAGTCGAACTTGAAAGGGTTAATGAGATCGAGAATGAGATCCACCACGATATGATGGCTGTTGTGATTGCAGTCTCCGAGAAATGTGAAGAAGATGCCGGAAAATGGGTGCATTTCGGTGCAACTTCTAACGACATGCTGGATACAGCAACCGGTTTGCAGCTCAAGGAAGCAGTGCAGATTCTTGAAGATAAGATGCAGAGCTTGCTTGATATATTATTATTGCAGGCCGATGAACACAAACATCTGGTATGCGCCGGAAGGACGCACGGCCAGATCGGTGTCCCAACAACCTATGGCTTACGCTTTGGCATATGGGCTTCCGAGATAGCACGCCATATCGAACGTCTGGAGCAGCTTAAGCCCCGTCTGCTTGTCGGACAGATGACCGGAGCTGTGGGAACACAGGCGGCATTCGGAAAAGATGGGATTGAGGTTCAAAAGCGTGTAATGGAGTATCTGGAGATCGGTTCGGTGGATGTGTCCAATCAGATCATACAGAGGGACCGCCATGCAGAATTTGTAATGTGGATGGCCAATACCGTGACAACAATCGATAAGATTGCTGTTGAAATACGCTCCCTGCAGAGAAGCGAGATCGCAGAGGTCGAGGAAAGCTTCAGGAAAAAGCAGGTAGGATCATCAACCATGCCACACAAGAGAAACCCAATCAAGTCAGAGCAGATATGCGGGCTTGCAAGGATCGTGCGTTCAATGGTAGAGCCGGAGCTGCTTAACAATACTCTCTGGGACGAGCGTGACCTGACCAACTCTTCATGTGAAAGGATAGTCTTCCCCGAGTCATGTGTGCTGACCGATCATATCATCAAACTGGCTATCGGTGTTATTGAGAATCTCAGGTTCTATCCCGAAAACATCCGCCGTAACCTGGACCTTCTAAAGGGCCTGAATATGGGTGAAGCAGTGATGATCGAACTTGCAAAACGTGGTGTAGGTCGCCAGGAAGCCCACGAACTTGTTCGTTCCAGTGCCATGGAAGCCCATGAGAGTGGTATGCATTTCAAGGAAGTCCTTATGGCAAATCCGGATGTTGCAAACTACCTGAGCGAAGATGACATCATAAATCTCGTGGACCCTGACAAGTACATCGGAACTGCTGTGGAGCAGGTCGAGATGCTTGTTGAGAAACTGAAGAAGAACTAATTTCCTCTTTTTTTCGCAATTCTATTTTGATAATTCTATTTTATATTTTACTTTTTCCGGGACATCGGGAACAATTTCATAACGAATTGTTCTCTGTCTAAACAGACCAATTAAATAACAACGTTGTCTTAGTTTTCATTGTCATTAAATCCACTCGTGAAAGCTATTAGTGGAGATGTTTGCGATAACTATTTGTCCTTAATCGACAGGCAAAACGACAGTAAAATAAAAAGTGCTTCCTTTTCCAACTTCACTTTCAAGTTCAAGTTTAGATCCCATCATATCAAGAAGCCTGTTTGATATCGTCAGTCCAAGACCTGTTCCTCCGTACCTGCGACTTATGGAACCATCTCCCTGCGAAAAAGAATCAAATATCCTGCTTCTGTTCTCTTTTGCGATTCCAATTCCTGTATCTTTCACTGAAAATGTTAGTCCGATTTCATGCGTTTTGTAATGAAGAATAGAGGGTTCCACTTTCAGTTCAATTTCACCTGTTTCAGTGAACTTTATAGCATTACTTAAGAGATTAATTAATATCTGCCTCAATCTCAGATCATCAACAATGATATATTCTGGTATGTTTGATTCTATGTTCAGTTTAATTTCAAGCTCTTTCTCATGGACTTTATAATTAACAATATCTGTAATTTGCTTAAGCAACTCCATGAGTTGTGTTCTTTCTGGATTAAGTTCCAGTTTTCCAGCTTCTATTTTTGAAAAATCTAATACATCATTGACCAGATCAAGCAATGTATTTGCTGATGTATGCACTGTTTGAATGTAATATAATTGTGATTCTGTAAGTTCTGTTTGCATCAGCAGATCAGAAAAACCCATCACTCCATTAAGAGGCGTCCGAATTTCATGGCTCATGTTGGCAATGAATTCACTTTTTGCACGGTTTGCCATTTCTGCCTGTTCAGTCATGTGTTTTGCACGGATCGTGGCTTTTTCAAGATTCCGATTAGTTTCAAGCAATGTTTCCTGCGCTTTTTTACTTTCTGTAATATTTCGAAGTATTATCATTTGTCCCAGTGCATTTTTATTTTCACTGGAAAGTGGCAAAAAATCAACATTAAGCCAGATGTTTTCTCCACCAACGCTCTTTTTCACTTCAAGGCTATTTCTTTCAACTGCATTCTGTCTGTTAGTAATAAGTTCTGGCCAGGAAACCAGTGTTTCAGATACTATTTTTCCAATATAATCCGATGTAAGTTCCAGGTATTTTGTCGCAGAATGGTTACAATCAACTATTCTTTGCATTTCATCAAGAACAATTACCCCGTCAGGCATTTTTTCAAAAAGCAGACTACGTGCAAGAGGAGCTAGATCTAATAATTTGTAATGTGTCAGGCCAAAATAAATTATTATACCACAAAATGCAAGAGAAAAAGGAATTGGATCAAGGCCAGGCGGAAATATTCCAGCAATATAGAGTAAGAATACTAAAAAGGGTATTAATGTTCCAAGCATTACTACAGATACCTGTTTTCGAAAAGCTGGCATGACCTCTGTTCGCATGTTTAGCAGAAGGACAATGCTGAAACTAATACAGAGGATGGTATAAAATTGCTGAATCCAATACCATGTACCAGGTTCAAATGCCAGTATAGGAAAGATTGCTTCAGGACTAAGGAATATTTCCTTGTGATATAGAGTATGTTTCTCAGTAGTGAACACAAGGAGCATAGTTACTAATGGAATGGCAACGATTGCAAAAGTTGTCGCTGTGGTTGACCATTGTTTTTTCCCTGTGTATTTTATTGTAAAGATCAGCAATAAAGCTGGAATAAAAGGAATTCCAATATATTCAAGTTTGTAATAGGTTAAAGTAGAATTCAATGTTGCTGAAGATATTTCGAATACATAAAAAAATGTATAAACAATAATGGAACATAAAAGTAATGAGAAATAGGTAGTACCGTCTTTATCTCTATGCTTTTGAATATAGAATATCAGTGCACACAGAATAAACACCAGTGCAAATAGTGGCAGTGCAAAATAATTGAGATACATGTTTACGTTTTTGTCTGTCAATACTTATTGATTTAGTATACGACTCGTTTTTTTATATTACTACAATATCTGTAAATAAATATATGTTGCCGGAACTTTTATCAAATGAATATTATCTGCTTAATACTTTATGCACAAAAATTATACTAGCTATATGAAAATTACAGGGACCATATATAAAATATAAATAAGTTGTATTAGATTATTTCTTAATCCAACATTTTCTTCAAAAATTTCCCGGTATAGGATACCTTACTCTTTGCAACCTTTTCCGGAGTTCCCTGTGCTATAACCTTTCCACCCCTGTCACCACCTTCCGGTCCCAGGTCGATGAGCCAGTCGGCGGTCTTGATGACATCGAGGTTGTGCTCAATGACTATCACTGTGTTTCCTCCTTCTACCAGCCTCTGGAGTACTTCCAGGAGCTTTTTCACATCATCGAAGTGCAGGCCGGTGGTGGGTTCGTCCAGGATGTAGACTGTTTTGCCTGTAGAGCGCTTGCTCAGTTCGGTTGCCAGTTTTACTCTCTGTGCTTCGCCGCCGGAAAGGGTTGTGGATGACTGGCCCAGTTTGATATATCCCAGACCCACATCGTACAGAGTCTGCAGTTTCCGGTTGATGGATGGTATGTTTTCGAAGAACTCAAGTGCTTCCTCTACAGTCATGTCAAGGACTTCAGCGATGTTCTTATCCTTGTAGGTGACCTCCAGGGTCTCTCTGTTATAACGCTTACCGTGGCAAACCTCGCAGGGAACGTAAACATCCGGCAGGAAATGCATCTCTATTGTGATTATACCGTCACCGGTACATGCCTCACACCTGCCACCGCGGACATTGAAACTGAAACGGCCGGGCTTGTACCCGCGGGTACGTGCGGTCTTTGTCTGTGCAAAGAGATCCCTGATGGGTGTGAAAAGGTTGGTATAGGTCGCAGGGTTTGATCTCGGTGTTCTTCCTATGGGTGACTGATCGATTGTTATGACCTTGTCCACATGTTCCAGTCCGCCGATGTCCTTGAACTTACCGGGAATTTCCCTTGCCCGATTGAGTTTCTTGGCCAGAACCTTGTTCAATGTCTCATTGATAAGCGTACTTTTGCCGGAACCCGACACCCCTGTAACACATACAAGTATCCCCAGCGGGAATTCCACATCTATGGATTTGAGATTGTTCTGGCTTGCACCCCGAAGGACTAGGGTTCCGGTGGGCTCTCTTCTATCTTCCGGGACCTCTATTTTCACTTTTCCACTCAGGTATTTTCCGGTTGTGGAGCTCTTGTTCTTCATAATCTCTTCGGGGCTGCCTTCGGCAACGATTCCCCCTCCGTGGATGCCTGCTCCGGGCCCCATATCCACTACGTGATCCGAGCTGCAGATTGTCTCTTCGTCGTGTTCGACAACGAGCACGGTATTTCCGATATCTCTCAGGTGTTTAAGAGTATTAATGAGCCTAAGGTTATCTCTCTGGTGCAGGCCGATGCTTGGCTCGTCAAGGATATAGAGCACCCCCATGAGACTTGAACCGATCTGGGTTGCAAGCCTGATGCGCTGTGCTTCTCCTCCGGAAAGTGTTGCTGCAGACCTGCCCAGGTTAAGGTAGTCGAGGCCGACGTCTACAAGGAAGCCTAGTCTGGCCTTGATTTCTTTTAGTATGAGGCGTGCGATAGTGTATTCACGCTCATTGAGCTTTTCTTCAAGATGCTGGAAGAAATGCAGGCTTTCCTCAACGGACATGCCTGTGATGTCAATGATGTTATTTCCATCTATTTTTACAGCAAGGCTGGCTGGTTTGAGCCTGTCACCTCCGCATACGGGACATGGTTTTGTGCTGATGTACCGCTGCATTCTATCCTTGCTGCTCTCTGATTCGGTTTTCTCGAAAATTTTGGAAAGATTTGCAATAACTCCCTTGAAGCGTCCTTTATGCTTCCACATTCCACCATTCTTTCCTACATGCACAAAGGGAATCAGTTCCTCACTGCCGTTGAAGATAATATCCTTTACTTCAGGTTTTAGTTCTTCAAAGGGTACATCCATGGAGAATCCCAGATGGTTTGCAAGTGATTCCACTGATTGCATGTAATAGCCGTCTTTGGTCTTGCTCCAGGGTTCGATTGCTCCTTCACGCAGAGTAAGAGTCCTGTCAGGAACTATCAGGTCGGGGTCGAACTCCATAGAGGTGCCCAGTCCGTGACACTCGGGACATGCACCCTGGGGACTGTTGAATGAGAATGCCGCAGGCTCCATCTCCTCAAAACCGATGCCACATTCCGTACAAGCAAGTTTTTCACTGAATGTCAGCTCTTCACCATCCAATACCTGGACAGTAAGGGTGCCTCCACTCTTCTCAAGCGCTGCTTCAACGGAGTCTGCAAGTCGCTCCTCTACTCCTTCCTTGATGACCAACCTGTCGACGATTATCTCTATATTATGCTTGACATAACGTTCCAGTTCAATATCCTGTGCATCTTCCAGTGAGTATACTTCGCCATCGATACGTGCGCGTGTAAAACCTTCGGCAAGCAGTTCTGCAAGCAGTTTTTTGTACTCTCCCTTCCTCTCCCTGACTACAGGTGCAAGCACATGTATTTTTGTGCCTTCAGAAAGCTTCATTATGCTGTCGAGTATCTGGTCAACACTCTGGGTCTCGATTATCCTTCCGCACTCCGGGCAGTGCCTTATGCCTATTCTTGCATATAGCAGCCTGAGGTAGTCATAGATCTCTGTGACTGTACCAACTGTGGATCTTGGATTCTTGCTAGTGGTTTTCTGCTCTATGGATATAGCAGGTGAAAGACCTTCGATGTACTCTACATCAGGTTTTTCCATAAGTCCCAGAAACTGCCGGGCATATGCGGAGAGAGATTCCACGTATCTCCTTTGTCCTTCGGCATAGATGGTATCAAAAGCAAGAGATGACTTCCCGGAACCGCTGAGTCCTGTGATAACTATGAGTTTATCACGTGGAAGAGTCAGATCCAGATTTTTCAGGTTATGTTCCTTTGCGCCTTTTATTATGATATTGCTCAAAGACATGGCTGTGTTCTCATAAGGTGATTAACAGGTAAAGTTTACGGTGAACTGAGCAAGCTTAAAAAACAGTTTGCCGTTTTGCTTCATTCCGGCGTGATGAATCCCTTTTTTGCATGCTGCGGATCAGGGTTATGATCTTTACTTTTCTCTCAAACTCTGTCATTGGATTGTTAATTGGAAGTTTGATTATATATGGCTGATGTGAGTGGGGTGAAAGTATTTAAGGGTGTATTTTTGGTTTAGTTTTCCCATAATAAAATAAGTGACTTATCCATTTAGTACATACTTCACAGCAAAATAAGTGCAAATAAAGAATAATAGTACATATATTAGTAGAACAACCTGAACAGCCCCTTCTTTTTGTGCATCGTTGCTTAAATAAATGGAACAATATAAGTTATCGCGATTTATATTAATAACCTGAACCCTCAAGTAAAGGAAATCAAGATACAGCTTAGTGGTACCTTACTGATAAATTACGAAAAACCGGAGTGAATAAAATGAGTGATTACGAATTACCTGAAATTCAAAAAAAAGCCATGGATAATTGGATAACTTTGAACATACTCCGCAAAAAAAACCAAATAAACCTTATACCAGTTATGCGCTTAAACTTCTTTTTGAAGAATCACCAGATGGTTTCTTTATCACAAATAAGCAGTTTAAAGAAGCGATGGTCAGATGTGGTTTCTTACCTGTAAATAAAAATAAATTAAATTGGGATTTCCGGGTTTCCTTAAAATAAAGGAAATAAATAACACCCAATTCACAATAAACTGAATTTAACCCAAGCACAGCTCAAGCCAAAACAGAGATACTTTAATCTTTCAAAACACTCCTTGGATCAGATTTACTTGACTGACATGCATATATCAAGAATATGATGATTTTCCGGATGCTCTTCAGGTGAATTCAAATATATCTCGTAACTTGCCCGGGATATGTCAATTTCAAGGTTATTTTGTATCAGCCAATCAACGATCTTTTCCCATGCAGGGCCGTATTCTTCAGTTCCTGCCAGTTCTGCACGCATAACTACGTACTTTCCCCCGGGAAGTTTTTGCTTTTTTACCTCTCCCTCAACTTCAACATCATCGCTAATGGTCATGCACACATCCAGTTTAAGTTCCTCTGGGGGTGTAACTCCAGGATCATCATAATATGCTGACAAAAAAAGAGTCTCCGGTCCCATCAATTGCTTCGGTCCAGCCCAGCCACAAAGTTTAGTGAATAATTTTTCAAATACCTCGACATTTCCCATGTAGTTGCCAACAAATGAAACGTATGCTACGGTTCTTTCTTCTAATTCTGTTATCTTTGCTTCGTTTATAATTTCCAAACTTATCACCCACTTTTAACTTCACATTATTTTATGTGACCTGTGCAATAAAAACTCATGGTAAGTCGGGTGAAAGTAATAATTATTTCTTGTTGGCAAAAAAGAACAAATCCGGTGTTTGTGGTGTGATGGTGGCTGAATTCTCATAGGAAAGGAAGGATATGGTCAAAAAGTCGACATTTATGGGATATGGTGTGGTAAAAGGAATACAAGAGTTTTAAAAAGTGGCGAAAATCCCGGCTCAATTTGGTAGCTCTGTACTTATGGAAGCAGAGGTGTAAAAGTAGAACTGGTGGGGAATATTACCCATAGAAAAGGAAGTGTGAAACTATGAATTTTCTTACTAAACTCGGGTACAAACTGAAAGCTTACACTGATAGTTTTTCTACAGAACCGAAAGTAGATTCTTTCAACTTTCTTATGAACTCTCTATTTGAGATGTACCAAAATAGTATTGTTTAACACAAATAATATATTATTATCAAAAAAATCAAATAATTATATATGGCTATAAATCTACAAACCCTAAAATAAGGAGGGTATACCTCATCAAAAACATTACGATAATTACTATATTTTTACTTATTCTTGTTTTCGGTTGTTTTAATTCAACTGCAGCAGAAGTAACACTTAAACCATCAACTCAAATCGTCACACCCGGTGAAGATTTCACAGTAGATGTTTTTGTAACGCCGGATATTGCAATTGCCGGATTACAGTTCGATCTCGAGTTTGACAGTTCAAAGATACAGGTAGATGATGTATCTAAAGGCAAATTCTTAGGTTCGAAAGGTGCTGCGACATTCGTCAACTACGGAAACATAGACAACAATGCAGGGATACTTTCTGATATTTATGGTGTGGTATTGGGTCCTTCAAGCATCTTAGAACCTGAGTCATTTGCAAGGATCACAATGAGTGTAAAAGAGCAGGCTACAAGCACATCAACAATTTCTCTGAAAAACGTGATCATAAGTGACCCATCAGGAAATTCCATAGACACCTTGATTAAAAGTACGACCCTGACTATTAAAGAAGCATCCAGTGGACCCCAGGAGGTATTCTATGATAGCTTTGAGCAGGGGGACTGGAATGAGCTATGGACTGAAGGCAGACAAAGCTACTGGACCAATTCAGTTCAGCGGGCAATAGACGGCAGATATTCTGCTGAAATTGATGGCTGGGCTATAGATGCACCATTAACCTCTAAAGATATAGATCTGGATGGCAAAACCAGCGCTACAATTACCTTCTCCTGGTACATTGAAAGTGGTCTTGACAGAGGAGAATACCTTGCATTTGATGTATCCACAGATGGAGGAGCTACCTGGACTGAAAAAGCAACTTTAAGAGGATATATGGATACGGAAAATCGATGGCACTACGCGAGCGTTGAATTGAATGACATAAACAACCTCAAGCTTCGATTCCGAGGAAAGATGTCCAATTCACGGGAAGATGCATTTGTTGATATGGTCAGGGTAGTAGCAACATAAGCAATATGCCGTTGAATTAAGATGAAATTGAATAGTGTCCGGTCTGGACACAAAACCCCTTTTTGCGACTTGAGTCTAATTCTTTTTTGAGAAACTATCCGACATCTCATATTACGATTGTCGGTTTATTTTTTTCATGGGTGCATGTTTCCTAAATTCCATAGTAAAGGAAGATTAACATGCTTACTCACTTCTCTTGTTTTACAGGAAGATGGGCTGGGTTTTTTCAAACAGTTGATGTTAACCTTCATGTACTTCATTCTCTTCCGTTTGATTGTATACTGCTAGTATTTCCTCTTTAGTAAATATCTCAATATCCTCTTGGTTAATAATTGAATCAGAGTTCATACTCAAAACCCCATCTAGTGGTTTGCACGCCTTATTAAATACACTTAAATCTGATGGCAAAGAGAATGTTACAGTTTCTTGTTTGACTCCGTTTTCTATTTTCAGATACGAGAGAATATTTTTAATTGAGTGACTTAATAATATAAGTCGGGTTGTGATGGTGATGGGTTCCCAGTTAACATTATGTTGTTCAACCTGAAAATGGCATTTTCCATTCTTTTTTTCTTTTTCACAAATTTGATTTCGTATCAAAAACGAAGAACCAAATTCGCTTCCACCCATCGAAATAGCTTCATTAAAAGGTGGTGACATCACACATTCTTTTTCTTCTGCTATGAACATTTCGAATCCCACTGGTTCGATTCTTAATCCGTGCTTTAAGTTGTTATATTCGGAACGCCGTTTTTCATTTAGGAATTCTGTAGCTAAACTTTTCCAGAATTTGCCATATCCAACCTTAATTTCCTGTTCTTTTTCCTTATCTTCAAGTTGAAAACAATTAAATGTTTGTAACTATTCAGCCTAGCTCACTTCCACCAAGCTGATTTCTTCATCCACGATCAATTCTGCAACTTTGGAACAAATGAATTGCCATAAAATATTGCACTAATTGCATCGATAACAGATTCAGAATTCTTATTAACAGTAGACACGTATCCTCTTATACGGCAGAAATTTTTTGCACCCTGTTCACTGCGGAAAGTACCTGATATCTTCTGCTGTACTTTCGTCATTCTGATCTCTCTTTCAGCCTGATTGTTATCAAACGGAACGTTTTGGTCGTACATAAATCGCAAGATATCCTCTTTATGGCCAATAAACCTATCCAGCAAATTCTTTACCGTGGTCTGCTTCTTACGTCCTCGTTTTTTAGACCGCACATTTGATTCCGGATCAGGAGGATTTTCATTCACTCCTAAACAAGTTATGTGATCATAATCCTCACTGAACCTTTGAATTAGCTCAGTATCTAAAAGATCATTATCAACATGATGTTTAATGCATATCAAGAGATCACTCATTATCTTTGGCCACTGTTGATCCCTGTTTTCGGAAGCTCCAGTTAACTCTCGTAATAAATGTGCATTACATAATGAATGTTGACATTCATATTTGTTGTACGGTTTCCAAAAATCATGTGTTGCAACACCAGTGTAACCTGGTAATATGCCCATAGCATCCATTGCTTCTGAGCCCCTTTTGCGATGTGCAAAATAATAGGTCAGTTTGTCTGTACCTGCCACATGAAGCCAATTACGAACTGCATTTATTCTCATTCCTGTTTCATCCAGATTGATGACAGGAGATTCTTTCAGGAGATGTTTCACTGTATTTTCAAAAGCTCCAAGCTTCTCAAAACAACTACGTTCCGTGTTCACCAAAGTAGCAGGACTTATCTTGCATCCCAAAATATCAGAGAACAACTTGGTAACACGCTGATAAGGAAGTAATTGGTAAGTGTGCAAATAAACTGCAAATGACTTAACTCGATGACCGTATTGAGTCGGCTGAGTTACACCATCTGGAAAAAGAGCTTTGTTTACATGAGAACATTTGGGACATGTTTTAATCTCGCAACGATGTTCAATGCAATTGATAGTTATAGGAGGAATGTCAAAGACCTGTCTTCTTTCATAGTCAGAGGGAACAGAAGCTAACGATCTCCCACAATTGACGCATTGATTAACAGGATGAACAATAACTTCATCCGGATCATCATTTATTCTTAATGTAGTACCAGGATGACCGTTTTGACCACCTACATGCTTATTGGTCTTTTTTCTTTGACTTTTAACGGTTGGTTTATTCCGTGCATAAGAATCAGTAGAAGGTGGTTTGCTACTGTTGCGACTATTCTTTTCAAGCATTTCTTCCAAATGCCTGACACGCTCTTCAAGTTGTGCAATTTGGAGAGATTGATGTTCAATTATCCCAAGTAATCGAGTTACAAGTTCTACTACTGCTTCTGGACCAGCTTCATAAACTGCAAGTATTTCTTCGCGGTCTATACAAATCCCCTCAGATTGATAGACGTTTTTTATGATATTTTACTGAAGAGGATTTCGATATTCCCTCATTTTAGATCATTAAAGTATTCAAACTCAATTATATCCTCTCATTTTTTATCATTTTGTTTAATTTCTCTTCATTAATCCTTATTTTTAGTATAGCTCCCGCTATCCTAAATTACTCCTTTGGTTTTTAGTGTCCTCAATTGATGCAGATTAAAACAAAAAGCTGTCATCAACATTTTTGCATTCACTCTTTCTACAGTTGTAACAAGAACCTTTCTGGTTTTAAATATTTCTTTTGTCACTGCATACACTCTTTCGCAAGGGACTCTTTTCACACTTATTCTTTCATTTCTGAGGATATCCATTATTCCTAAAGGATGTCCTCTTACAGCTCGTTGCATTGTTGCTGCAAAACCTTTTGCTATTGCTCCAAAATATCCTTTATCTCTATACACCACTTCACCCTTTTCAGACAGATCAACCTGTGAATCGTGAAGTGATGCAGTTGTTGTCTCAAATCTTCTGATTAGTTCATAATCCTTATCAATAATTGTATGAAGTTTGTATCCAAAGTGAGATTTACCATTTTTCTTAGTCCAGGTTCCATCTTTGCTTCTTCTTGTTTTCGCATCTTTTCCTCTGAGTACATCTGCTTTTGCATGTCCTGGATCTGAGTGAATAAAAGTTGCATCCTGGATCATTCCTTTTTTAATCTTCAAACCAAGAGCATCAAGCTGATTCTGCATTTCATCCCACACCGCTTTTTCTTTACCATTGTCGATAATTCTCTTCCTGAATGACCAGACAGTTGTACTGTCTGGTACATATTCAGGAAATCCCAGGAATTTCCTAAAGGATATCCTGTCAATACACTGCTTTTCAAGCTCAGCATCAGAAAGACCATGCCATTGTTGCAGAACAAGCATCTTGAACATTACAATAACATCAGCTTCAGGCCGTCCGCCTGAAGCTGTTCTGTTTATGTACATTGACTCCAGAATAGGGCGAAAAGGCTTCCAATCTACTAAATATTCAATTTCAGCAAGCTTATCTCCGACAGATTGGAGACGCTTATATTCTTCATTTAAGGCAAAATCAGTAAAAGAATCCATAATAGTAAATTTGCTTTGCTATTATTTAAATTTTATTAAATTGTATGGGTATTGATGGTAGTTTATCGAAATCCTCTGAATATTTTTTAACACATAGAATGAAGCCATAGTATATTGTTTTTTGCATCATTAAAACAGTCAGGCTGAATAGTTACAAATGTTTTAGATAAATACTCCCAAGAGAAATGATACGGCTCTTTTTTTCTCTTTATGTTCAGTCCATTGTCGATATCGTCAACCATTTCCCTCAAACTGCTAATTTGATATTTTTGTAGCCATCCTACAACACATTCTGGAGCTTGCAAAGTTGCACAAATAAGTGCGAAGAATGTTTCCATCCCATGAAAGTAAGCCAATCGAATCGAAAGAGCTGCAAGATTCTTTTCCTTCCCCTCAAGCTGTTTAAAGTTGTTATATGCTACATAATTGAAATATTCAGGCCTCATTGATTCAATGAAATCAAGGTTTTTTTGTGCTAAATCCAAATCCCAAATACAGTATGGTTCCTTGTTAAATACAAATTTACGGTGATCCAATTAACCCCTTCCTTTATTGTCTTAATCACTTCTAAATGAAAATTGTGTTACCCGTTTATATTTTTGTTGTAGATTAGGTGAAAGTATTCAGATATCTTATTTATCCCAATTCTCCAAGTAAAGGAAATGCTTCCAACAGCATTTTAAAAAACGTCTTTTTTATTATATACTACATCTGTTTTTTTGTTATCTATTCAATTTGTGGAAAATAATTTCTTATTAGTTTGCATAATTGGAAATTTAGAAGAAGCTATCCACCCGAAACACCATTCAATCAAACTTCTCTCAAGAAGGTCATTTTTTTGTATCAATATTTCTAAACTACATTTTCCTGACGCTTACCTATATTAATCTATAGTTTGATACTTTGTTTAATAAAAAAATGAGGTATGGATATGAAGACATTAGTAACGTACATGACACAGACCGGTAACACAAAGAAAATCGCAGAATCCATTTATGGTGAACTTGAAGGAGAAAAAGAGATCAAACCCCTGTCTGAGGTATCGGACCTTGAAGGATATGACCTTGCATTCATAGGTTTTCCGGTGTTACAGTTCGATGTTCCTCCAAACGTAAAGAAGTTCATGTCTGAGAAGACATCAGGAAAAAATATCGCCATATTCATGACCCATGCTGTTCCTGAAGGATTCGAAGCTATTCATTCATGGACCGGTTCCGCTTCTCAGGCAGCTACCGGAGCTAACGTGCTTGGATCGTTTGACTGCCAGGGGGAACTTGCCCAGCATGTGATTGATATGCTCTTAAAGGCAGATGATCCGCAGATGAAGGCATTCGGAGAGATGGGTCCTTCCACAAAGGGACAGCCTGACGATTCACGCGTGCAGAAAGCAAAGAAATTTGCCAGGGAAGTGCAGTCTAAGGTCTGAATTTATTATCTGATCAGGTCTGGAAGAGAAGGGGATCATAATGGCAGAAAAGAAAAAGGCTCCGGTTTTCTGCGAGAACTACTGCCTTATCTGTAAGGGAGCACGTGCCGGGAACAGCCTGTGCAAGGCATTGCAGAATCTTGAACTTAAGATTGTCGGAAAGAATGGCTGTATCTGGGGCAAGGCAAGAACTGAATACTACGGTGTCACTCCTGACAAGCCAATTCCGAAATGATGTATATATAAAAGGCAAATTTGTCTTTTACCTCTTTATTTTTCTCATGCTTCTAATTGTAGTTATGATTTTTACTCTCTTCTTTGAAGTGTCACAATGTGTTCAAAGAGGAAAATCTAGTTTATTTTTATTCTTCTTATAGCAATTATAGCATGTTGGTTTAATTTTTGATGATTTAGTTAATTGACCACATATATGGCAATATTTTTCTTCATACTCTTCATTCTTATATTTGTTCCATGAAGTGAAACATTTTTTGCAATATGGGCTCATTGGGTCTATTTTAATTTCCTTATTGCATCGAATACAAAACCCACCCTGATTTACTGCAGTTTTAGGTGTGTTTTTAGGCACAGCTTTAGATTTATTATTAGTTGTATTCTCTTTTCGAGCAATCTTTTCGACAGTTACTTTTAATTCCTCACTGATACGGAATAGTCTCATTGATTCCTTATTTATATCGTCGTATAATTTAGGATCTTCTTCTCTTGAGACATATATCCCCATTTCATTGTTATTCTGTTGGGAAAACTCATATAAATTCATAGAAGTAACTAAAGCTTCTTTTTCACTCAAGTAACATTTAGCATGCAAATTTTTACAAAAACCAGTTCTAACAAAATCTAATGACTTTAACCAGTTATTTTCATCAGGTTGTAATTCATTTTTCCCATAAACAACATCAATATGAATTTTCATTCGATTTTTGTCTTCAATTAGTTCTTTAATTCTATCATTAATTTTCAAGTATGGACTAATGAGAACTACTTTTTCATCTGCATTTTTAATAAGCTTCTCTAAATGATATGTAATGCCACTTGTATCTAAAAAATCTGCCATATTTACACAATATAAATATACTTATTTAAAAGTTACGTGATTTACCATATTAGAAACTTAATTTAGTTCCAACATAATTTTGCGATAAAAGTCATTTTAAAAAATGCAATTAATATCGTGATACCATAAAATATTTAGGCAATCATCTCTTCAATAATTTCATGGCAGAATCACCGATTTTTGAAATATTTGACGGCTTACCCAGACAGGGTCCTGGCAGCAATGAATGTACTGAAAAGGCCTTTAATTTGCTTTCTTCCCTTCCTGCAGGCAGTAAGATCCTTGACATTGGTTGCGGTGTGGGTATGCAGACAATACATCTTGCGAAGATTTGCAACGACTGTCACATCACTGCAACTGACATTTACCAGCCTTTTCTGGATAAGCTGATGGAAAATGCAGCTAAAGAAGGAATTGATGACAAGATTACCACGGTTTGTGCTTCCATGGATGACCTGCCCTTTGAAGCAGGAGAATTCGATGTCATCTGGGCAGAAGGTTCTATCTTTATCCTTGGCTTTGAAAAAGGAATTAGCTACTGGAAACAGTTCCTGAAAGATGGTGGCTATATGGCAGTGACAGAGAACACATGGTTCACAGACGAACCTTCTCCGGAAGTTGTTGAATTCTGGCAGGAAATATATCCTGGAATAATGAACATAACTGACACTGAAAAAGTTATCACGGCAGTAGGATATGATGTCATTGATCACTTTGAACTGCCAGCTTCTGTCTGGTACGAGTTTTATGACAATCTGGAAAAAAGAGTTGATGACATCAGTGATGACTATAAAGGAAACACTGAGGCAGAAATGATACTTGAGTTTAATAGAAGAGAGATAAAACTCTTCAGAGAACGCCCAGATGAATATGGTTATGCGTTCTACATTTTTCAAAAGAACACAAATAAATGACCTTGAAACTTAAAAAGAAATCAATGAAGAACAAACTCTAATAGCGTATATGTGGAGTGACTTGCTCATAAAAAGCAGGTCACATCCGAATACAAATCATTTAAAATCATTCCTAACCGTAAATGATGTTTTTGATTTTTCTCTTCTACATCACCAACAAATCTTTATGGATAAATTGAGTATTTCTCATTAATGACTCCAAACACACATCCGCATAAAACAACTAAAAAGTGTAGTCATTCTATTGTTGATGTAGATTCCACTCCTTTGAGTTCACGTACTATAAAGCGCATAGAAGAAGCTGAAAATGATCTTCTGGAAGGCAATGTTTTGACTCTGAAAGAGATTAAAACTAAGTACGGATTAGAATGAAATTTAATAGTATTTTTACTAATGCATTTGATAAAGATTTAAAAGCTATTAGTAAAAAGCACCCTAAAGATGTAAAAACTATACTTGAGTCTATTGACACTATCCTTTTGAATGATCCTTTTTCTGCTGATACTAAACAGTTGGAATGCTTCAAATATTACAGATACAGAATTGGAAAATACAGAATTGTATTTGATCTCAGGGAAACAAACACTATTGTTTTTCTGGCTATTGACCACAGAGGGTCAATATATGAGAAGTTACGTAAAAGATTCGTAACTATTCAGCCTAACTGTTTTAATGATGCAAAAAACAATATACTATGGCTTCATTCTATGTGTTAAAAAATATTCAGTAAAATATCATAAAAAACGTCTATCAATCTGAGGGGATTTGTATAGACCGCGAAGAAATACTTGCAGTTTATGAAGCTGGTCCAGAAGCAGTAGTAGAACTTGTAACTCGATTACTTGGGATAATTGAACATCAATCTCTCCAAATTGCACAACTTGAAGAGCGTGTCAGGCATTTGGAAGAAATGCTTGAAAAGAATAGTCGCAACAGTAGCAAACCACCTTCTACTGATTCTTATGCACGGAATAAACCAACCGTTAAAAGTCAAAGAAAAAAGACCAATAAGCATGTAGGTGGTCAAAACGGTCATCCTGGTACTACATTAAGAATAAATGATGATCCGGATGAAGTTATTGTTCATCCTGTTAATCAATGCGTCAATTGTGGGAGATCGTTAGCTTCTGTTCCCTCTGACTATGAAAGAAGACAGGTCTTTGACATTCCTCCTATAACTATCAATTGCATTGAACATCGTTGCGAGATTAAAACATGTCCCAAATGTTCTCATGTAAACAAAGCTCTTTTTCCAGATGGTGTAACTCAGCCGACTCAATACGGTCATCGAGTTAAGTCATTTGCAGTTTATTTGCACACTTACCAATTACTTCCTTATCAGCGTGTTACCAAGTTGTTCTCTGATATTTTGGGATGCAAGATAAGTCCTGCTACTTTGGTGAACACGGAACGTAGTTGTTTTGAGAAGCTTGGAGCTTTTGAAAATACAGTGAAACATCTCCTGAAAGAATCTCCTGTCATCAATCTGGATGAAACAGGAATGAGAATAAATGCAGTTCGTAATTGGCTTCATGTGGCAGGTACAGACAAACTGACCTATTATTTTGCACATCGCAAAAGGGGCTCAGAAGCAATGGATGCTATGGGCATATTACCAGGTTACACTGGTGTTGCAACACATGATTTTTGGAAACCGTACAACAAATATGAATGTCAACATTCATTATGTAATGCACATTTATTACGAGAGTTAACTGGAGCTTCCGAAAACAGGGATCAACAGTGGCCAAAGATAATGAGTGATCTCTTGATATGCATTAAACATCATGTTGATAATGATCTTTTAGATACTGAGCTAATTCAAAGGTTCAGTGAGGATTATGATCACATAACTTGTTTAGGAGTGAATGAAAATCCTCCTGATCCGGAATCAAATGTGCGGTCTAAAAAACGAGGACGTAAGAAGCAGACCACGGTAAAGAATTTGCTGGATAGGTTTATTGGCCATAAAGAGGATATCTTGCGATTTATGTACGACCAAAACGTTCCGTTTGATAACAATCAGGCTGAAAGAGATATCAGAATGACGAAAGTACAGCAGAAGATATCAGGTACTTTCCGCAGTAAACAGGGTGCAAAAAATTTCTGCCGTATAAGAGGATACGTGTCTACTGTTAATAAGAATTCTGAATCTGTTATCGATGCAATTAGTGCAATATTTTATGGCAATTCATTTGTTCCAAAGTTGCAGAATTAATCGTGGATGAAGAAATCAGCTTGGTGGAAGTGAGCTAGGCTGAATAGTTACAAAGATTCAATAGATGTTGATTTTATTTGTAATTCTGGCTTTGGTGAAAAAGGTTTTCCATGGGGCAAGGCAAGAACAGAATACTACGGTGTCACACCTGACAAGCCTATTCCTAAAAAGTAATGTGTAAATAAAAGGCAAATGAGCCTTTTATCCTCTATTTTTTTCTGTATGGTTCTGATATTTTTCTTTATCTCGAACTCTGTTATTGGATGGATAATTAGGAGTTGCAAAATGTGCGATTGATGTATGTGGAGTTTTTTGACTTCCTGTTTCCCATAATGAAGGAAATGATGTTTTGAAAATAGAATTATGTCTTCATCTGCTCAATAGTATCCTCAATTTTGTCTATGAGCAAGCAAATTCTATTTGTTAGAGCCTCGTTTTTAGGCATATATTCTATATAACAAACACAATCATTGTTGATGCGTATCTTTTTATGGTCATCGGATGAAATTTGGATATATTCATCATTATGGGAAAGAAGAAGGCCGCTAAATGTTTTGTCGCTATTAGTGGTGATTATAACTTTGTCCACATCTGTAGTCATGTTCCTTGATATATCTACTAAAGATAATGAAATAAATGAAAAAAGCAGCACCATCATAAATGATATTGACAATGTTTCGCTTGATATTGTTTGCATTGCTTCTGTATAAATAATAGACATTATAATGTAACAAGCGACCATATACAGACAAAAGACAACAAAGGACGCATCAAAGATACGGTCGTTATCGGGGTCGTATAGAAATAACCCGACTATAGGTGCAACTCCTATTAATAAATACGAAAATATGTATGCAGATGAATATATGATGATTTTGTAAGTAGACATTAAATGATAGATAGATAATGAAAAATACGACATTATGTTAATTATTAGCAGATGAATAATCAGAGGAATAAATGCATACAATGCTAAAAAGCAAATACCAGTGACGTATGGATATTTTTGACCTGTTCTATTGGGTGTATCCATACAATTAATGATTCCAAACCAGTAAATTAGAAAACCTGATATCGGCAAAAGCAATGAAGAAATAATAATTTCACTTATTCCCATAACTTTAGATTATAGTTTAAATGTTTATGAACATTTCTTTTTCTGTCAAATAAAGGAAAACTTCCAATGGTATTTTGAAAAAAGCCATTTTCTTTTTAAGTAATCTTGGTTTAACTGCAAGCCTGCAAAGTGAAGGAAGATTTTTTCCTATTATGCTGACTAATCGGAAATTTTGAAAGGCAAAAACTGACTATTATGTTATCACACATTCAGTAAATTCAAAAATAACATTTTTATGAAAGTTGTACAATCTCTATTCATTTAGTGGAATTCTCACAAGTACTTTTTTCACAAATATTTACAATAATGGCAACCAGCAAATAAATCCATACACAATAAACTACAATCGTAGTTAGGATAAATGGGACATTGGTAGTTCTAAACGTTAAATATTCGACATATTTTTCTGTTCCAAAAGTTCCTGCGACAAAAATCGTAAGAAAGAAATTAGCGACTTTTGGTAGACTTAAACCAACTAGTAAAATAGCAAAACTGTATGTTTTTTCTCTTGTCAGTTTAAAGAAGTTTTGTAAATTCATGTCTTGCTTCAAGGCAATAGACATTTAAAAATATTGTTATCACATTTTAGGGGGAATATGTTGAGATGAAAATAGATATAACACTACTTTAAAGCAGTGTCATACTTTTCCAGAAAATACACTCATGTTGCTCTATAATAACAGTCTTTTCCAGAGCCAATTTCTATTATCTTCTTCTCATTGAGCAGATTTTTAATTATCGGCAGGAGGTCATTTTTATCAATATCAAGAGATTGGATTGTTTGATCAAATGTACATGGTCTTCGGAGTATGAGGTCATAGACTTCATTTGTAAGGTTTTCATGTTTGATGCTGGATCTTTTTCTTTTCAGGCCTTTAAGTACGAGCTTGATCCTTTCCCTGCCCAGTTCTTCATCAAACTTCTGTGCGATTTCCTTGAGTCTTTTTTCCGTTACAGGAATGATAAAATCTTCAGCAGGAGGTCGGCTTGTGGTCAGTAGTTCGATCTCATCCGGATCGATGGATTTGAGAACTTCGATAAGCTTATTGACCTCTTGATCGCTTGAATTTGTAAGGTAACCATTATTTGAGTTAAGGAGCATAACTTCGATGGCGAGTTTTGCACCTTTCATTTTCTGTAATTCTTTGAGCCCTTCGATGATATCCTTAACTTCAATTCCCTTTGCAGGTCTGTTGATGGACTGGAAAGTATCTTCATTTCCTGATACCAGTGTAGCAACCACAATATCTGCTTTTGACAGATTGTTTCTGACATCTTCTCTGGTCACAAGTGATGAGTTCGTGATAACGCAAATGGGAACATCACTGATCTTCCTTATCTCCTCGATCATATCACCTATTTTTAGGTTCAATGTAGGTTCGCATGTCCCTGAAAATGTAATGTAATCAAGGTCATCTACTTTTTTGTGATAATTAGTTATGGCATCGATCACTTCTTCAGTTCTCACAAGACCTGTAACTTCCAAAGGGTCTGATATTTTATGATCCACATGTCCAAGCTGACAGTAGGCACAGTCGAAATTACAGTTCTTCTTGAACTCACCTTTTCTGATAATATCTATTCCAAGTGACCTTCCAAGTCGCCTTGAAAGAATTGGTCCGTAGACGATCCTTGTTTTCATTTAGATCATTTCCTGATCATGGCTTTTCCACATTCAGGGCAATTGTTCTGGGCACAGGGGGTTCCTGGCTGATGGGCTTGTTCATAACCACAGCCAGGACATTTGCATTGTCCTGCTGGTGTGACAGATACTGGTACATTGCCGTTGCGATTTCCTCTTTGTCCGCGCTGTTGTCCCTGTCCTCTTTGACCTCTTCCTTGTCCACCGACCGATCCTTGCCCTCTTGGTCCTGTTCCATCCTTTCCTGGCATTGTATAATTTCCTCCTTCTACTCGTATTGATTTTCCATTAACCAGAGCGTCTGATATTTTCTCCAGTGTTCTGCGTAGCGTTCTTTGAAAAGTTGACTGATGTACTTCCATCTTCTGAGCCGCATCATCCTGTTTCATTTTTTCAAGATAACTTAATCGTAATGATTCCAGTTCATCAATAGTTATGTTAATCTCGTCCATACTTTCAATGCGGGAATCTGATGGCTTAAAGTGTCTGATATCATGCTCGAAGTTTACCATTCTCCTTTTTCTCGGACGTACCATGTTATGCATTATAATGCATAACTACTTAGACTTTACGTTTACTGGAAAAGCGAAATGAAACAATAGAACATAAAACAATATGAAAAGTAAAAAAAAACAAATAAAAATCGATTGCGGTATATCTGTTATTTAATTTTGATATTTGTTCTAGGTCAGTTTATGCACGTTTTCCACAGAATGAAGTTCTGTTCAACTTAAATATCTCAACGATAATTTGTTATTATGGCTATCTTTGAAATTGAGGGGAAAGTTGAGCTATTTCCTCAAAAGTGAGAAAAAAAAAGGATATTGAAGTTGGCAACAACGTAAGTGTCGCATTTCAACTGAGAGATTAAGATGTTGTTTATGTTCATTCCACGTCCAATTTGAAATTTGAACAAATCGGAAAACAAGGACATCGGGTATTTTCTATAACGCAAAAAAGCACAGAGAATAAGAAGCCGGAAATGCTTCTTATTTCTCCTTTCCTATTCCTTCAGTTATCCTTGATGTACTGGATCATCTTCGGGGTCAGAAGCGGTGCAATCTGCGGAAGCATGTTGGGCATCAGATTCCCCATGGCCGCAGGCATGAGGTCAGGCATCTGCTCCTTCATATGATCCGGCATTGGCACTCTTTTCTCAACAGCCTTCAGCATCTTTGGCATCACCTTGGGCATAAGGGATGGCATTAGCAGCGGCATCATCCTTGGCATCATTGGTGTCATGAGAGCGTCCATACCTGGCACATACTTTACTGTCTTCATCATGGCCTGCATGTATGAAGGCATAGCATCTATCATATCAGGTAGCAGTTCAACCATCATTTCCGTCATGTTTTCAGGTACCATGAGTTCTATCATCTTGTCGAAAGTTGCCCAGGCAACAAGTGCATCATTTGTAGAATCCGGGATATCATAACCGAGACTGCGGGCGGCAAGCGCACCAAGGTCCTGAATTTCCATGTTCACATTGTTCTCCTTCGCAGCTATCCTGAACTGGACAAGGCAGCACGGGCATAGTGCAGCCATAATGTCTGCATCCTGGTCTGCAGCCTCCTGCAAGCGTACATTACCGATTTTACCGGCAACATCCGGCTCATCAATAAGCGTCACCACAGAACCACAGCAGAGAGCTTTTTCACGGTTGTGCTCCATTTCCCTGAACTTAACACCAGGAATTGCCTTGAGCAGTTCGCGTGGGGCATCGTAGACTCCGGCACCGGCCCTGCCAATATGGCATGAATCGTGCCATGCAATGGTCTTGTTCAGAGGTACCTTGAATTTAGGCTTCAGGATATCCATCTTGTCCATGAGAACTTCAGAGTAGTGCTTTGCTTCGATGTCAAAGTCCATACCAAGTTTCTCAGCCCACTGAGGGTAGATTGTCCTCCACATGAGCAGACATGCAGGACATGAAGTGACAACGGTCTTAACCTCCTTCTTCTGCATGTTGGCGATATTCATTTTGAGGATTCTCTCAAAGACATCCCATTTTCCTGCCACAAGCATCGGTATACCACAGCAGGCTTCCTTATCTCCAAGATATGTGAAGTCGATTCCTGCATCGTCAAGCAATCTTACGGTTCCCACTGCAACATCCTTTTCCACAAAGGATGCAGTGCATCCTGCGAAATAGGCAATTTCTGCTTTATCTTTCACCTTTTCACGAATATCATCAGGCATCCATTTGTCCCTGTCAGTCCTGTAACTGGCCCATATGTTCCTCTGATTATCAAGGCTCTGTGCCATGATCTCAAAGGGAGGGATAGTCATCATGCCTCTCTTCTGGACAAAATTCTCCCTTAGTGTCATCCATGAACGCTCGATCGGAAGGTCAAGCTGACAATAGTAATCACACATCTCACAGGTAGTACATGCAAGGAAAGTATCAACCTGCTCCTGGTTAAGTTCCATCCTGCCTGCAAAATATTCCTTGAGGAAGAACCATTTTCCTCTTGGTGACTGGGATTCCCATCCTCTGCCATAGTACTGGTCGCATTCATTCACGCAGTATCCGCACTGTGCACAGGTATATGCATGAGAAACAACATCCCCGGGAATTCCTTTTGTTTCCCTGAACTCCTGTTTTCCTACCCCTGACATATTTCCCACTGCACGGGTGATGGGCTCAAAGGCTTTTGCAAAGGAAAGTCCTGTCTTCAGCATCGACTTGCCTGTAAGGGTCTCAGGATTCATTATGTCATCAGGATCAACCTGTTTTTTGAATTCTTCAATGGAAGGGAGTCTCTTGCCAAAAACATTCTCTGCCTGTTTTGAGAAATACAGTCCAGAGGAGTATATTCTTCCACCATTCTCTTCGGCAATTTTGACTATGCTCAAAGCAAGCGGAAATGCAAGGTTATACTTGAAAGACGTTTCAGAGTGCGGCATAAAACAGAGCATGACAGCTTCGTCACCCTTTGTGACCATTCCTTCAACAAGCACAGGAAGGCCAATCTTATCGTAAATCTCCCTGAACATTGTGTCAATCTTATCTACCGGGACAACCACTTCGGCAGGAATGAATGATGGTCCAAGTCTCTTAACCTTCATTGACCTGAACCATTCCTGGGTCTCATGCTCTGCAATCTTTTCAGGCAGTACCTTTCCTCCTGCCTGTTCAATTATCTCTTTAAGCCCGCTGACATTCCTTGATTCTGGATACGCAAAGTTACATATATAGGATTCAGGAAGCTCTGGCCTGTGTTTTTCGACTGTCTCTCCGTAGTGTGTTTTGTAAGGCGCACGATTTTTCATATCGGCCCACTGTGGGTTAATGAATGAGATGGCCCAGACAGGGATATTTTTCTCCCCTACTTTTCTGATAGCTTCCTTCATGCCTTTAGCATCGGGAAACTCTGCTGACATGGCGTTTGTCTTCTCGTAGTCCCTGATTTTCAGTGTGACCTCTATGATGATACCTGTAGTTCCCATTGTTCCGGTGATCTTATCAAGTTCTTCTCCGGAAAACTCTTCGACCTTGCCGTTTGGAAGCACAACCCTGGCAGACTCCATAGTATCCTGTGACCATCCGTACTCATAACTTCCATAACCGACTCCGTTCTGGGCAAGCCATCCTCCCACGGTTGCCGAAAGTGCACTGGAGGGTACAGCCTGCACGGCAAGTCCTTCCTCATTGAGTTTTGACTCAAGGTCGTACCATACAGCTCCGGCACCCACGGTCACCTTGAGATTCTCTTTGTCAATATCGATAATTTCCCTCATTGGGGTTACGTCGGCAATAATTCCTCCCTTCGTGGGAATGATGCCACCATATCCTGATGAAGCTCCTGCTCTTGGTACGATCGGGATCTTGTATTTTCGTGCAAAATTAACAAGTTCAATAGCCTTTTTTTCATCCTTGACCTTCACGATTGCAGCAGGTTTTGTCTTGCCAAGCATTTTTCTTACAAGTGACGGCAATGCACCTACATCGTGAGTGTAGTAGTGCCTTTCCGTTTCCTTGAAATTAACCCCTTTTCCGAATATCTCGGTGAGTTCTTTTTTTTGCTGCTCAGTTAGTTCATACATCGAATTTGTCATAATAAACCCCATTTATACATTGGATTATCTTATTCTTAACATTTTTTAACGATGTATCATATATATAGTGACTTGAATACTTCTGAATAAGCCTTAATTCAATCAGTTCCATAAAGGAATACAGAATAAATTGCTGCTAATCTTCAAAGGTGGGAACAAGTATGGATTTGCCTGAGAACAAAACAAAGATCGTGTGTACGATTGGCCCTGCCTCTTCCTCAGAGGAAGTACTCCGGGAACTTATCATTCAGGGAATGAATGTAGCCCGCTTGAATTTTTCTCATGGTGATATGGATAACCATCGTACTATTATCAAAAGAATACGTGCCATTGCCAAAGAACTCAACAGAGTAGTGGCTATAATGGCAGACCTTCCTGGTCCAAAGATAAGGGTAGGCGTCATCCAGAATGAGCCAATGATGCTGGAAAAAGGACAACAGGTTGTTCTTACTTCACGTGAAGTTCTCGGTAAGGATTCATTGATCCCTGTTCAGTACAAACAGATTACAGACAGTGTGACCCCAGGCAGTCCTATTTATTTGAACGATGGCTTCATACAGCTTGATTGTACACGCATCGAAGGAGAGGATATCTATTGTGATGTTGTTATTGGTGGTCCTCTTTTCTCTAAAAAAGGCATCAATTTACCAGGTTCCCGGTTATTTATCAACCCGATAACCGGAAGAGATCTGGAGATAGTTGATTTTGGATTTGAGGAAGGCTTGAGTATATTCTGTCTTTCTTTCATAGAATCAAAAGAGGATGTCCTTGAGGTTCGAAACTATGCGAAAAGCAAGGGCAAAGACGTGTTCATAGTTTCAAAGATTGAAAGGGAAAGGGCTGTAGAGAATATAGACTCAATTATCAAAGAGAGCAACGCCATAATGATAGCCCGTGGTGACCTTGGCGTTGAGATTCCAATACAGGATGTTCCTATCGTGCAAAAGAACATTATTCATAAGGCTAACCTCATGAGCACTCCTGTAATAACTGCGACGCAGATGCTCGAATCAATGACAGGCAATATCCGACCTACAAGGGCTGAAGCCACAGATGTGGCAAATGCGATAATAGATGGGACAGATGCAATCATGCTTTCTGCAGAGACTGCCGTAGGAAAATATCCGGTAGAAACTGTAAGGATGATGGCTAGGATTGCCAAATCCACAGAAAAATGGAGAGATCATACGACAATAGGCCTTGAAATGATGAAAAAGGCCATCCAGAGGATGAATCCGAGTGTAGAGGATATGATATCAATACAGGTGAATGATGCACTTCGCAGTCTGCCTGTACGTTATGTTATTACTCCCACGGTTTCTGGAAAGACTCCCCGGCATATCTCAAGATTCAGGCCTGATATCTGGATACTTGGGTTTAGTCGCTATCCTCTGACATGTGAGCAACTTGCAATGCAATATGCGGTATATCCGGTGCTTACCCGTCAGAAAGTTGATGATTGGGAGGAAACAGTCATGGATGCTCTGAATAAAGCAAGTATTGTGGATTCGGGAGATATGGTAATTCTCACCCAGGGACAAGTGTCAGGTCATGGAAAGCCAGGTGGCACAAATCTTTTGAAGTTCATTGAGGTAAAATAATTGACATTATTTTATTGAAACCAAAAGAACATTCCAATATCCATAAATATGTTCGCGGCCATAGACGCTTTTGAATCTTCCCGGGGGGGGTCTTAATTAATAAGGAATTATCAGGTTCATTTGTCAGGATGATATTGCTTTTACTTATTATCAATACAATTCTTGTTCCTGTGATAAATTGTGAACCCAACTCTTACAGGATTGGTGTGCTTTCTGTTTATGGAGACAAGGAAAATTCAATGGAGTTATGGACTCCAACTGCGAATTATCTCTCACTCAACATTCCGAATTCAAGTTTTGAAATTGTACCTTTGGATTATGATGATTTTATCCTTACTGTAAGCAATGATGATGTTGATTTTTTCTATGCAAATCCCATGCTTTATGTGGAAATGGAGCGCAGTTATGGGGCCAGCAGGATAGCAACTTTCCATCCTGTATGGAACAACTCTTCATATTCAGATGTGGGAAGCCTGATTATTGCCAATGCTAACAGAGATGATATTAATTATGTACGGGATCTGAAAGGAAGATCCTTCATGGCAGTAAGTGAATGGTCTTTTGGAGGATTTCTGGCTGCAATGGGAGAATTGCAGCGCAATGAAATTGATTACAGAAAAGACCTTGGCGAATTAAAATATGGCCATACGCATGATAATGTTGTCTTTGCAATTGTCAATGGTGATGTGGATGCCGGTACGGTAAGGGCGGGTACTCTTGAAAAAATGGTGCTTGAAGGCAAGATCAATGTTGAAGATGTCAAAGTCCTGGATCAAAAGGAATATGATGATTATCCTTTCCTGGTAAGTACAGATATTTATCCCGACTGGGCATTTGCAAAGACAAGCTCTACACCTGACAATATTTCAAAAGAAGTTTCCATTGCTCTTTTGAAGATTGCTCCTAATAGTACACCTGCTATTGCTCTTGCTTCAAATGGCTGGTCAGTTCCAGCTGATTATAGTTCTATAGATGAACTGATGCGGGAGCTCAGGATGGGCCCTTACGTTGATTATGGTGTGGTCTCTCTTATGGATGTACTGGTGCAACACTGGTATGGCTTGGTTCTTATTTTGATGTTATTCATTATTATAGAGGTACATTCACGTTTAACGGTGGAAAAGGTAAAAAAATCGAAGCTTGAGACTTCAAATAAACTAAAGGATCTCTTCACCGATATCATGAGGCATGATCTGTTAAGTCCGGCGAGTATTATCAAAGGTTTTACCGATGTTTTGTACACTAACGAGACAGATACTGAGAAAAAAGAAACACTCAAATTGATCAACGAACACACCGATCATTTGATCTTGATGATAGGTTCTGCTGCCAAACTTGCCAAACTTGAATCATATGAAGAGATGGAATTTGAAACAAAGGATATCGGTTTCTTATTATTGCAGGTTGCAGACAGTTTTTCCTCTGAATTTGCAAATAAAGATGTTACGCTTGACTTTGATACCAAAGGTACGTATCCTTCCAGAATTAACGATGTAATGGAGGATGTCTTTTCCAATCTGATATCCAATGCTCTCAAATATGGTCCATCAGGCAGTACGGTCAAATTAGAAATTGTTGATATTAACAATAGCTGGAAAATAATGGTAATCGATGAAGGAGATGGAATTCCAGATGAATTCAAGCCATATATTTTTGAGAGATTCAAAAGAGCTGACAAAAAAGGAATAAAAGGAACAGGTCTTGGTCTTGCTATTGTAAAAAGGATAGTTGATATTCACAAGGGTACTGTTGGTGTAGAAGATAATCCACGTGGCAAGGGTTCTGTTTTCTGGGTAATGCTGGATAAGGCATAAGGTCATTTGATCTTACGCATAACTATTGATCCGTCACGCATGTGGACTTCCACATATTTCTCTTTTTCCTTCTCTGGCTCGTACTTGTTATAGAGCATTGACTCAACTCTTCCGGCATCCATTAGCTCTCTTATGAGTGCGCTGTCCTCTCCTTTCATTCTGGACTTTGCAGCAGGAGGACTTGTATTTGCCTTACTTTTTGAATAGATAGAGCCACCTTCCATTGCAGCACCAATGAAACCTTTAGCACTCTGGAACACGAGTTTCCCATCTTTCATATAAGCACCGGCAAACTCTCCAACGTCTCCATGGACCACAACAGTTCCTCCGTTAAGATGTGAACCTGTGTTCATGCCTGCATTACCATTCACGATCACAGTAGCTTTTGTCGTCAGCATACCTGTTCCGTTGTAGGCATCACCTTCGATTATCACCTTTGACTCACACGAACATCTTGCAGCAACAGTGCCTCTGGGAATTCCATCTTTAAGGGTCAGTATTCTTCCATTTTCACTATAGTCGTTATCTATGAGTCTGTCTTCTTTAATACCGTTACAGAGAATATCTGTGATCGAGCGGAATTTTCGATAATCCTGAATGTCGGATTCAAGTTCCACTATGTTCCCAATTGGGTATTCAATGTTACCTTTGATATACAGGGCTCCGGCAACCATACCCATACCAGCTTCAGGGCCGACATCTCCCTGAATGAATATCCTGCCGGTATTTTCAGCTTTCCCGCTTCCTCCGAAGTGTTTCAGGTCCGCACCCAGGCTGTAGGCAAAGTTCTTTGCCACATTACCTTTGATATGAACTTCACCACCTGACTTAAGTTCGTTGACAAGGTCTCTGTAAGTCAGTTTAGTGCCATTTTGATGTGGTATCAGTGAGTCGGGCTCAAGACTTTTGTTGTGCCAGTAAAAATTAAAAGTATAGTCGCAGAGATAGTCCGCATCCTTGCTAAGCCCAATCTCAACTACCATTCTTTCATCCGTGGATAAGTTTAGGAAGACATCTTGTACATACCCAGATGCTTTCCATATTGTGCCTTGCAGGAAGGAGGTAGGATTCTTCTTCTCCGCAGCCACATTTGAAGCACTGTATAGATACATCTGTCTTCTTTGGCTGTGCTTCGGCTTTTTCAGGATTGAATTCAAGAGCTTGTCTCTGCTCAACAGATATTGCACCTACCGGGCATACTCCTATACAGAATCCCATCCCATCACAGAGTTCATCCGAGACTACCTTTGCCTTGCCATTGACAAGCTCTATTGCTCCCTCAGCACAGGGGGCGATACATTGCCCGCATCCGTTACATTTCTCTTCATCTATTTTGACTATTGTTCTGGTTTTCATTACTTTCTCACCTGGATATTAGTGATGTGTTCCTTCAACGATTTTTATTCCTGCATCGGTGATAGTCTTTTTTATCTCCTCTATATGAGGACATCTGGGATAATTGTCCATCTGCATGCATGAACTGAGGTGGATTACATCAACTCCACGCTTCTTGAGAGACTTTATCAGGCGGTATACTCTGCGCCCGGAACATCCTCCACACGTGAAGAAGGCTACCATTTCAGCTTTATCATCATATTCCTTGAAGTGCATGTTCCGTTTGTTAAATGCCATAAAACATCCGACTCCCGGACATGCCTCGGAAACGATGTCGCATCTGATAACAGCAACTTTTGTGACAGGTTTAACATCTTCGATAATAACAACTCCGTTTTTAAAGAAATAATTTTAAAATAAAGAAAATCAGGGGATAAATCCCCTTTAAAAAATACTTATGATTACAATCCGATTTCTTCCTTGAACTTGTCAAGGCCCATTTCGTCAATAACTCTTCCAAGACGGTGTTTGGAACCATTGGTTTTAGTGAAACTGATGATTTTGTCCACCAATCCCATAACTTCATCTTCGTTCAGTTCGTCTGCGATGACGTCAGCAAGTCTTGGCTTAAGAGCTGCATTTCCTCCAACCATGACGGTGTATCCTTTTGGTGTACCCATGATGCCTATGTCTTTTATAGCAGGTTCTGAGCATGAGTTTGCACAACCCGAGACAGCCATCTTAAACTTGGACGGAAGTGGCATTCCATGGTATATTTCGTCCAGTTTCAGTCCGAGACCTACGGAATCTTGCTGTCCACGCTTACAAAATGTTGTACCTGGACAGATTTTGATACTCCTTACGCAAATTCCGATAGCTGCACCTGGTTTAATCCCAAGGTCGTCCCAGGCATTATCAATGTCTTCTTCTTTCAAACCTACAATGGCTACCCTCTGGGATGAAGTAACTTTTAATGTTGCAGCATCATATTTTTCCGCAACGTCTGCAATCTTCCTCAGGTGTTCTGCTGAAACAATCCCTCCTGGAAGGTGTGGTGCTATTGCATATGTTTCCTTGTCTCTCTGCAGGATCGCTCCCTTTTCAAGTAAATCTTTTGCCATTTATGTCACTCCTTTATTCCATTATAAATCTCTGGACCCTGATATATTATGGATAGTGCCTTATATATTGTATGGTTTCCAATTAGATATCATGAAAGACTGTACGATCTATAAGACGGTGGATATCATCGGCAAGAAGTGGTCCCTGTGCATCCTGCTTGAGCTCTATAAGGGTGAGAAAAAGCAAAAGCGTTTTAATGAACTGAAAAATAAATTGCAGGATGTTACTCCCAAAACTCTCTCTATAAGGTTGAGAGAACTGGAAGAACAGGGCTTTATTGTTAAGAAGATCGATGATTCAGTGTTCCCTATCAAGTCTGAATACTCACTTACAGAAAGTGGTGAGGAATTTTTATCTATAATACAAAGTATTAAAAAATGGGGTCTCAAATGGCAGTTTGATAATCCTGAATGTGGCGGAACAAATTGTAAGGTTTGTGGACTGTAAGAACAATTATGAGGATAATATGAACAATAGATTAACACGCTCCAGAAGAGATAGAATGATTGCAGGTGTCTGCGGTGGTCTTGGAAATCATCTTGGCATCGATCCAGTGATAATAAGACTCCTTTGGGCTGTTGCTATATTCATGTATGGTTCAGGTCTTTTTCTCTATATACTTGCATGGATCATAATTCCTGAGGAATAAATCTTTATGTAACCCTTGGAGCCGTGGTTCGTGCGTCTCGAATTAACTATTTTTCTAACACTTTTTTTAGTCCACAAACAATAAATAGGCTGCAATTAGTGTATCACTTGTGGGAAATATGTTAGGGGTCAACAAGTCATATCAATATTTTCGTGATAATATCATATGTTATCGTCATTTAATAACAACATCTGCAATTGTATTACTATTATTCTCAGTTTTAGCATTTTCAGGTTGTGTTGAGTCTGCAGATGAAGAGCCGGATGAGCTCCCTGACCTGTATGATGTTAACAGATCAGAGAACGATTCTTCAGTGCCACAGGAAATTGGTTCGAACCACGTCCCTGTGGGCGAATTGATCATATCCAGTTCTGCTTTTGAAAATGGAACTTTTATTCCTGAAAAATATACATGCGACGGGGAAAATATCAATCCTCCACTGGATATTGCTGGTCTTTCAGAGGATGCTGGATCTCTTTTGTTGATCATGGATGACCCTGATGCACCCTCTGGGAATTTTACACACTGGGTTGTCTGGGATATATATCAAACGATAATTGCTGAAGATAGTATTCCTGGCATAGAAGGGGTAAATGATGCAAACATGGTGTCATACATCGGTCCATGTCCTCCTTCAGGCACCCACAGGTATTTCTTCAAATTCTACGCACTTGATTCGGAGCTGGATATTGAAAGTGGTTCTGGTAGAACTCTTGTGGAGGATGCCATGGACGGTCACGTTGTTGCCTATGGGGAACTAATTGGATTATACAGTCGTTCCTGAATTAGTCATTTAATGATTGTGTTTTAAACATGGATGATGTCATATGGCTGAAAAAATGAGAAACGATGCTTACTCTATATTATCAGACGCAATTTCTGCAGTAGATCCATCTGCCTGTGTCTACAGGGCTATGAACAAAGAAAGTGAGACCGTCATCATTAATGACAGTTCATATGACCTTTCACTTTACGATAACATATATGCCATAGCCTTCGGGAAAGCTGCAATCTCCATGTCAAAGGCTATTGAAGACATTCTTGGAGATTCCCTGACAGGTGGTATTGCTGTCACCAAACACGGTTTTGGCGGTTCCCTTGCAAAGATGAAAGTTTATGAAGCAAGTCATCCGATGCCTGATGCTAATAGTGTTGCTGCCGGTAAAACAGTTCATGACTTTCTTGAGCAGACTGGTGAGAAGGACCTTATATTTTTCCTTATTTCAGGTGGTGGTTCTGCTCTTATTACTCTTCCACGCAAAGGAGTGTCAATCACTGATATTGTAAAACTTACTGATGGTCTCATGCGTGCAGGTGCTACAATTGATGAGCTTAACACAATCAGAAAGCATCTCTGTTCCATAAAAGGTGGTGGACTTGCCAAAATGGCTTATCCTTCGCAGTCTGTGAGTCTGATTCTTTCTGACGTTGTGGGGGATCCACTGGATGTTATTGCATCAGGTCCCACTGTTCCTGACACGTCCACTTTTGACGAGTTCAATGAGATAGTGGAAAGGTACGATCTCAAATTGTCTCCTGCTGCGGGTGGCTTACTTGAGGATGGCCTTGAAGGTGTCATAGAGGAAACTCCAAAGTCAGGAGGTCCTGTTTTTGAAAGAGCCTCTCATTATCTGGTCGGCAATAATTTCCTTGCCCTTCAGGAAGCAGAAAAGAAGGCATCTGAACTTGGATATAATACCATTATCCTTACTTCATCGATCATTGGTGAGGCAAAGGAGGTAGCTAAAGTATTCGCTGCTATTGCCAGAGAGGAAAGGTTACATGGTACCCCTTTGCCACTTCCGGCATGTATTCTTGCAGGTGGTGAAACCACAGTTACCATGAAGGGAAAAGGAGCAGGTGGAAGATGTCAGGAAATGGCTCTTTCATTTGGCATAGAGGTCGCAGATCTTGAAGGACTTCTTTTCCTTGCTGCTGGTACGGATGGCAATGATGGTACTACAGACCAGGCTGGTGCGTTTGCTGATGGTGATACTGTTCAGCGGGGTAAGAATCTACAGATGGATGCAAGACGTGAGCTCTATGATAACAATTCCTATGTTTATTTTAAGGAAACAGGTGACCTGATTGCAACAGGTCCCACAGGCACCAATGTAATGGATATCTATATGATCCTTGTTGATAGTTTCTAAAGCTCAATATCAACATCGTAGACCAGTTCCGGATTCTCCTTATGGATCTTCCAGAAAGGTTCTTCTCCGAACTGTTCTGCAAGTTTCAATGTTCTTCGTGGTATTGTTTTAGGTCCGAGTACTGCTCCTGGTCTTTCGGGGTCATCGATATAGTCAGTTTCCATCATGAACCGGGTACCCTGCTGCAGTGCTTCTTCAATGGCACCTTTGCCTGCTAGCACTCCGGGAAATATTCCAAGTCTTTCACAAACATCAACAAGTGGTGGTGCGTAGTGTTTTACTACCTTGTGAAGTTTGATGCCAGTTTTTTTAGCACGCTGCGTTATGTCAATCAGTTCCGGTTCTTCCACAGTTTCAGTATGAAGCTGAACAGCACAGTCATGATCAGCTGCAAGCGTGAATGCATATTCCATGACTTCGTTTGAAGCACCCCACACTTCCGGACTCACCGGGTAATGCGGTCGGCCACTCTTGAGTCCCACAGCAAGTCCTTTATCCACATAGCCGGCTGCAATTTCCAGTCCGCCTTTCATGGTCTCAACAGCTTTTGCGAGATCCATATATTCGATTAGCTTTGTGATCTCAGCCGGATGAACTCCAAGCACAGGGAATGAGGTAACGCCCGTTTCATTGATCTGGCGGGAAATATCAACAGTTTCATCAAAGACAGCGATCTGGTCTTCAGGTTTTGTAACCTTAATACCAAGGGTCCAGCTTGGTTTCATTACAAGAAAAATGTGTGTTCCACCATTATTCTGGAACTCTTTGACCGCTTTTAGTCCCTTAGCCCGCAGGTCTATGTGCATGTGCTCGTCGGTGATAGGAAAATTTTGTGTCATATATAGATATATGTTACCATTATGTAAAATGATACTGTATCGCACTTCAAAATTATAGGGTAATTATCTATAAATGGCTTCGATATCAATATTACCTGATGAATCTAGGAATGTTCTTAAAGTACAGGTATGTCTGGCTCAGTTTGCTTTCGTTGCTTGGGCAGATTATCATTATATCCATTGCTTCTGTTATGCTGTTCTATACAGATGTGTCTTTAGAAAGGGCTATTGTTCTTGTAGTTGTTTTGCTTGGTTTTACCTTTATCTTTTCCGTCACTATTTTAAGGTTATTAAATTTAGCAAAGAGCACAGGATATATCAATTCGAAATGAATCGCGTACAACTCTATTTTCTTATATTTGCTTTTGCATTTTTCCAGTCAAACTGCTAAATATTATCATTTCTTTGACAATGTCATTCAATATGTTCTTGCCTAATGTTCAGGAAATTTCTATTTTTGTTTCCCTGCTGGGTATGACATATATATGATGTAGTCGTTAATAAAGCAATTTGCCCTTCATGATTATACAATTTATTGGAAAGTGAGAATATGAGTAAAGCAGCAGCAGTTATTAAAGGCTACGGAGTTGCCCCGGATCTTGTAGAGGCAATGCTCAAAGTAGCAAACTTCAGGGATATATATAACGTGAAAAAAGTGTACGCTTAATTTTGAAGAAGTCCAAATTTTGTCCCCTCGCACAATACTTCGGGGATATAGTTAATACTGAAAAAAGGAACTCTTAAAAAATTATTTGTTTTCTGTCAAATTACATTTCGTTAAAAAACGTATTGATTTTGAGCAATATTAATTTACAGAGAAAAGGATTGACATGGCACAGAAATCGACAATCATTTATACGAAAACCGATGAAGCTCCGGCTTTGGCAACCAGTTCGTTCCTGCCTATTGTACAGGCTTATGTGAAAAACGCCGGAATCACTATGGAAACGAGGGATATCTCCCTGGCTGGAAGAATCATTGCCCAGTTTCCCGAAAGACTGACAGAGGACCAGAAGATTTCCGATGCCCTTTCCGAATTGGGAAAGATGGTCTTAACTCCGGAAGCCAACATTATCAAACTACCCAATATCAGCGCTTCAGTTCCCCAGATCAAAGCGACAGTCGCAGAACTCCAGGCTCAGGGATATGATCTGCCCGATTATCCCGAAGATCCTTCTAATGATGAAGAAAAGGCGATCAAAGCGAAATTCGATATTGCCAAGGGCAGTGCTGTTAACCCTGTATTGAGAGAAGGGAATTCTGACCGCAGAGTTCCTAAAGCTGTAAAAAATTATGCGAAAAAACATCCCCATTACATGGGAGAATGGAAGTCCGATTCCAAATCCCATGTAGCCAGCATGACCGGCGGAGATTTTTATGGCAGTGAGAAATCTGTTGAAATTGAAGAGGCTACCAATTTCAGAATTATCTTTACAGATGATGCTGGTAATAAAACACTATTAAAAGACAAAGCCTCTCTTCAGACTGGAGAAATCATTGATGCAGCTGTTATGAGCAAAAAAGCGCTTCAGGCATTTCTGGCTGAACAGATAGAAGATGCCAAGGCTCAAGATGTCTTATTCTCCGTTCATTTGAAAGCGACAATGATGAAAGTTTCTGACCCTATTATTTTCGGTCATGTTGTTAAGGTCTTCTTTAAAGAGATATTTGATAAATATGGTGATCTGCTTTCAGAATTTGGTGTAGATCCCAACCAGGGGCTTGGAGATCTCTATACAAAAATCCAGAATCTGCCTGAAGACAAACAGGCTGAAATCAAAGCAGATATAGAAGCTGTGTATGCTAAGAGACCGGCATTGGCTATGGTTAACTCCGATAAGGGAATTACCAATCTCCATGTTCCCAGCGATGTTATCATCGACGCTTCCATGCCTGCAGCAATCCGCTCATCAGGTGGCATGTGGGGACCAGACGGGAAACTGAAAGATATGAAAGCCATAATTCCAGACCGCTCTTATTCGGGAGTGTATCAGGAAACTATTGAGTTCTGTCAAAAACACGGTGCCTTTGATCCATCAAAAATGGGAAGCGTTTCCAATGTGGGGCTTATGGCGCAAAAAGCTGAAGAATATGGCTCACATGACAAGACCTTTGAGATGACTGGTACAGGAAAAGTCCAGGTTATCGATGACAACAATAATGTACTCATTGAACAGCCGGTAGAGGAAGGAGATATCTTCCGCATGTGTCAGGTGAAAGACGCACCCGTTCAGGACTGGATCAAACTGGCCGTGAGAAGAGCCAAAGCGACAGGCAATCCTGCAGTCTTCTGGCTCGATGAGAAAAGAGCTCACGATTCACAGCTCATTAAAAAAGTGAACAAATACTTGAAAGATCATGATACTGATGGCCTGGAACTATTGATCAAAGCTCCCGTTGAAGCGACCAGGTTTTCATTGGAGAGAATTAAAGAAGGCAAAGATACAATCTCTGTGACTGGAAATGTTTTGAGAGATTATCTGACAGACCTCTTTCCTATTTTGGAAGTAGGAACCAGTGCGAAAATGCTATCAATCGTTCCTCTAATGAATGGTGGTGGGCTTTTCGAGACAGGTGCCGGCGGTTCGGCACCCAAACACGTACAGCAATTTGAATCGGAAGGTCACCTGCGTTGGGATTCCCTGGGAGAATTCCTGGCCTTAGCTGTTTCTCTGGAGCATCTGGGCAACAGTTTTGACAATCCTAAAGCTCTGGTTTTAGCAGAAACATTGGATGAAGCGACAGAGCTGGTCCTGGAAAACAGAAAATCACCTTCCCGAAAAGTGAATGAGATTGATACCAGGGGATCTCATTTTTATCTGGCAATGTATTGGGCTCTGGCTCTGGCTGATCAGGAGAAAGATAGTGAATTAAAAGCGATTTTTGAACCTGTAGCTAAAGCTCTGATGGAAAATGAAGAGAAGATTGCCAATGAGTTGTTAGAAGCTCAGGGCAAAGCTATGGATATCAAAGGATACTATGCTCCAGATGAGGAGTTGAAATCCCATGCCATGAGACCTAGTGCGACTTTGAATGGGATTATCGATTCAATTTAATTTTATTGTGGAAACAAAAAGAAAGCCCCGGTTTCGGCCGGGGTTTTTTAGTATCTAAATAATCAATGTGATTAGGGAGCTAAGGCTTTCGCTTCTGCTTAGGTTGGAAAGACAGATGCGTCTTCTATCATGAAATCGTCAGTTTTCGTGATGTGGATTCCGTCAAAGAACGTTTCCGTATAACTGCAGGAGTTCTCTGTCCATAAATGCAATGTTCGAACCAGCACACGGTTCAGCACCAAAATATGCAGGTCAGGACAAGGTCAACCCTGTTGCAACAATCCTTGCAGGCGCATGGATGCTTGATTATCTTGGTGAGAAAGAGCAGTCAAAAGCAATCTTCGCAGCAACCGAGAAGGTCATCTCCGAAGGCAAGTATGTAACCTATGACATCGGCGGTAACGCAAAACTGAGCGAAATGACCGATGCAATTGCAAAGTACGTCGAAGCTGAGATGAAGTGATTCATCTCAGCTATTTTTTTTATTTCACCTAGGAATATTCACTTTTTTGATTATTGGATAGTTGGTCTTTTTAGTTTTTCATTTGTGCTATAGTTTATGAATTTTGTATCATCCATAGGTGAATAATACACGAAAATCCTATGCTACCCACACAAAATCATATCAATCCATAAACGATTTTGATGGCCATTATCCACAAAACCACACCAAACATCTGTTTGATTGTTTCTGATTTCATTTTGCTGTGCATTAAATAAGAACCGACCTGTCCTCCTAGAAATGCAGCTATAGCTGTATATATCATGAGATTCATGTCCAGATGTCCTGTGGTCAGATGACCAAAGAACCCTGAGAAAGAGGAGAACAATACAATGAAAGCTGATGTGGCAGAAGCACGTTTTGTTTCATAACCAATTGCTATTAAAATGGGGACAATGAATATACCTCCACCTACTCCAAGAAGTCCTGCAGTAACACCAATTGCAAAACCAAATGAAATACCAATGGCGAAGCTTTTTCTTTTATTGATAGAAGTGGCTGATAATTGAGCATCTGCATTTTTTTTTCCAGAGAATAACATGCGTGCTCCGGCAAAAATCAACACAGTACTGAGTATCCACAATAATGTTTCAATGGTGATAAACTTAGTAAAATAAGCGCCAATTGGTGCTCCTATAGTAGAAGCTAATATAAAAGGAGCTGCCATTTGCAAGTCTATCATTTTTTTCCTGTAATACGTGATTGCTGCTGAACTGGCAGTTATACCATTGAGAAGCAATGCTGTAGGTATTGCTATAAGCATATCAATACCAAGCCAGTAAAATAGGGGCACATATACCAAGGAACCACCTAGGCCAAGCATTGAAAATATAACAGCTAAAAAAAAGACAATAACGGCAATTACAATAATATCCATATGATCAATTCCAGACTTTACATCAGTATATTATGTTAAAATGGTAGGTGCAATTGCACCTACAGCTTATACACTTTTTCCAAACATGGCTATCAGACTATTTTGCCGTCGAACATACGTAAATATTTTGCGATTGCCATTTATTTGTATTTTTTATTTGTCAGCACAGGGTTTACAAAGTGTTTTGCCATTAACATCCTGCAATTTATGAGTAAATGTACGTTCACCACATTCCTCACACAATGCTGTATCAAAAACCCCTTTTTTCTTTTCAAACTGATAATCAAAAACAGGGCCAATAACTAAGAAGTTTTCTTCAGGTATGGTTAGTATTTTGTTAATCAATGGCTCAGCAATCTCAGCATCAATGTTCTGTGGCGGTACACCTATTTTTCTCTGTTCAACAAACGGAGATTTTAGCATGTTTCCAAAGAATTCAGGCTTTATATATGCTCTGACTGCCTTTTGATTAATGGTATCGATGAGTGTAAAAGCCATTTTACCATGGTAAGTCTTCTCAATATTGCTTTTCCCATAAGTACAACTAGTGATAGTCATAAGGCCATCAACAAAACACCCAGCTGCATGATCATTTCCTGTCTCTGCGATCATGAAAAGCTCTTTATCCTTTGATCTGTCAACGCCAAGTACGTTCATAGCAGCAGCTCCGGCTCTCATTCCAAGCGGCATAGCAGGACACCTGTGGCCGTGAAAATTAAATCCTGTTTCAAGATAGTCATTTACATTAATCATTTTAATATCCTCTTTTTGCTTTTGATTCACCAAGTTTTTCCATAGCTGTCCAAGCAAGTCTCAATCCAAATGACGATCCTGGACAACGGTATCCGTGGGATTCGAATTCAAGTTCGAACATTTCATCTTTACCATATTTAATATCTCCAGAAACTCATTTGCACGGTATTGGATTATGCCTACAAAACCAATAATATATAATTGATGAGTCTATATTTAAAGGTAACGGTTTCAATAATATTTGAAATACAATGATGCTCAATATGTGCTTTCGTAAAAAATAAACTTTTTACAAGCACGTCAAATCGATTTTTCGGACAAAGCGCATAAAGTCACAAACTTTTTTTATAGATACCTCTAATGTTTATTGGGGGAGAATATTGTTAGTGTATATTTTCCCGATTTTGTACTAAAGGAGAAAGTGATAAAATGCCAAAATTCGAAGTGTTCACAGACAAGATTGGAAAATACAGGTTCAGACTAAAAGCTCCAAACGGAGAAGTAATCGCAGTGGGCCAGGCATATTCAAACAAAGCCAGTTGTATGCATGGGATAGAATCAGTAAAAAAGAATGCCCCTGTGGTGGATATAATTGAGATCAAGGATCCGGAAGGAACCGAGTAAACTCTTTTTTGATAGTAAAATAATTGTATGGTGGAAATCTCCACCATATCTATAAGTTACAAACACAATTGCTTGTGCTTGTATGATTTCTTTTTAGTCTACAATATCATGCATACGAGCTTTCGTATTACCGAGGGTGTCCGTTTCAGGCTCATTGTCACCGTTCTCATCATCCTCATCGTTGCGGTGCATGTCCTTTCTGACCATTGGATTGAACATGAAGTATTTTTTGACATAGCCGAGTATTTCTTCATCGGAGATGCATGAAACCCTTTTGTCTTCGTTGTAGAGCTTCTGGATATCGGATTGGATGGAACGAAGACGCTTGTCATTCTTTTCCACTTCTATGTTTACGTCCATCAGCTCATTGAGAGTCTCCTGCACTTTGAATCTTAAAACCTCGATACCGGATGAATCTCCAACCAGGAAGTTCCTTTTTCCACCTACTGTCTCAGGTGGGTAGGGCTCATAGGTAAAGGGGTTCTTGATAACGCCTGCAGTGTGGATTCCTGACTCATGGGCAAATACATTGTTACCCACAACAGACTTATTCCTTGGTATTCTGATGCCGATCTCCTTTTCCATAAATCTGGAGAACTCCGCAATGCAATCAAGATTATATTTGTCGAATCCTTCAACACGCCTTTTCAGGAACAGAAGCAATTTTTCCATCTCCGCGTTGCCTGATCTCTCTCCGATCCCCAGGAAAGTTACGTTTGACCAGTCGGCTCCATGCCAGTACCCTGCAAGGGAATTGGGAACCGCAAGACCAAAATCGTCGTGGCAATGAGTTTCGATGTGCTTCACATTCAGCTCTTCTTTCAGATGCCTTACAATAGTCGGTATTCCATATGGCTCATCTACACGTGTGAAAGGTACTCCGTAACCTATAGTGTCACATATGCGTATTGTACAGTCGGGATCGATGTCAATTATTTTCTTGATGAGCGGGAAGACAAAATTATAGTTGTCAGCACGGGTCATGTCCTCGATATGTGCTCTTGTCCTCAGGCCGTGGTCTACAGCATATTGTAGTGCATTGAGATATTTCTCTTCCGCTGCCTCCCGGCTTGGAAGTCCCATCTTATCAAAGATGTGTGGATCGGATACGGACATCAGAACTCCTGTCTCTTCAATTCCGTCGATGTCCAGAACCATATCTATATCTGCAGGATTTGCACGAGCCCAGCCTGTGATCTCCGGGAACTCATATCCCATGTCCTGCATGGTCTTAATGGCTTTTCTGTCCCTTTCATTGTAGACAAATGATTCCAGTTTTTCAATGCCTATTCTGTGCAGATATTCATATATCTTCACTTTGTGATGGGTTCTCACAACGATTCCTGGCATTTGAGAGCCATCACGTATAGTACTGTCACTGATAGACACTTCCTGCCCATATGGCAATCTGATTTTCGGAAGGTCATCGTAGTCCCTGTATGTTTTCATTAAATGCCTCCTTTGGTGTAAATCGTAAAGATCCCGGAGTTTATGATAAATTGTAGAAATGAGCTAATATCAATATTCTAAAATCACATCAAAAAGTGATTTTACTCCGGATTATTATCTCTATTGAAAGATGAATTGCAGACTATCATAAACGACCTCATACTTAAAATGTCTTTTCTTTAGGAATTTTTGTATGTTTAATTAGTCTGCACCGCATAAACTTAACCGTAAATCTTTATAATTTAAATGATTACATGGTTAATATGTGGAGCACATTACTCAGTAAGTTCGAAAAATACCCCGCCCAGCAAAAGGTATTAAAGATCCTTTTTGAACGTGGTTTCCAGGTGAATGATGAAGGAAAGGTTATATCAGGTGCAATTGAAATTGCTCATACCCAGCTTGCAAAGGAAGCGGGTGTTGACCGACGGGTTGTAGATTCAACAACAGAGGCGATACTTTCCGATGAGTTGTTAAGGAAGATATTCCAGAATGTAAAGTCAGTTCCTTTCTTGCGTGATGTTGCTCCGTTGCTTGGTCTCGGTGTAATCATAATTACGCCTGATGATGCTGTCCATAAAGGGATTATTTCCGAAGTATCTGCTGTTATAGCATGTCATAATATCAGCATCAGGCAGGCAGTTTCAGATGATCCCTTCTTTATAACGGAACCCCGCCTGACAATAGTCACTGACACAAAAGTCCCAGGCAGCATTGTTGAAGAACTCCTTGAACTTGAATCTGTCAGAGGTGTGAGCATTTACTAAGCTGAGTGCTTTTCATTCAAAGAACAGCTTTTGCAAATGCACGGAATACCTTAAACATATGCACCGATCTTGAAGGGTGCAGCATTTTCTTTATGACGATTGAGGGATGGTCCATGTCTCCATAGGTAGTAATAGTGTCAAGTATGGGTGGCTTGTTCATTGAAGCAATGAGTTCATCCATCTCGCTATCTCCCAGTCCTCCCATAAAGCTATGAATCTTCATACCCATGGTGAGTTCCTTTCCAATTTTTGCTCTCCACCTGCGGTCATACTCGGAAAGTCGTTGCGCTGAATTGTCCTCTTCAAGCGCAGCCCTGGCAGCAACCTCGCCTGCTATCTTAGCACATGCAGCACCGGTATATATACCTCCACCTGACGTTGGCTTAACTTGTCCTGCAGCATCTCCTACAATCAGCGTACCTTCTGAATAGGTTTTTTCCAGAGGGCCGAGAGGGATTCCTCCGATTACAAGGTCAAGTTTCCCTCTGCCATATCTTGAGGCAATGTGAGAGTTATTTGTCAACAGGTTATCTAGTAGCTGCTTTGCCACCGTAGCATTTTTGTGTCTGGGGTCAATTGCCATTCCTATGCGTGATATATTCTCGTCCACAGGAACCGCCCATGCAAAGAAACCAGGTGCCTGTGAGCCCACGAATAATTCTACAAAATCAGTATCATCTGAACAGTAAGGCACTTCTGTCTGTATCCCTGACAATACTTTAGTAACATTTCCAAGTCCAGCCATCTTTGCAACCTTGCTGCGAACACCGTCTGCGCCGATGACCACTTTTGTTTTAATGGTTTCAAGCTGCCCATTTCTGACTATTGACACCCTTTGTTCTCCGTCTGCTTTTTCGACAGCATTGACCCTTGAGTTCAGCCAGAGGTCAACATCTTCTTCAAGTGCCATTGCAGCTAAGCGGCGGTCGAATATCTTTCTGGAAACAACGTATGCCTTCGTCTTTTTACCATCTATGGGGAGGCATGATCCGTTCATTGGATGCACAAAGGCACCTCTTACGGAATTAAATACAAAATCCTCCGATGGTTTTATGTCACATTCACTGACTGCCCTTGTACTTAGGAGTCCTGTACATCCAACGGGGCTTCCTATAAATGGGTGGTCTTCAACCATCAGAGTTCGTGCACCATTCATTGCGGCATATCTTGCAGCCGTAGAGCCAATGGGTCCGGCTCCGACGACAACAACGTCATATTCTGTCATATTAATACTTGTTCCAATTTTGAATTATAGTGGGCAGGTCCCTGAACTTATTGATCACATGGTCTGGTATTTCTTCTACAAGCTGGCTATCGACTGAAGGATTACAGTCGCCATATATTGCGTGGACTGCCAGCATTCCAAGCTGTTTTGAAGGCCCAATGTCCCGCATGAGGCTGTCTCCTACAAAAAGTGTCTCGTGAGCCTCAAGTCCCATTGAATCTAATGCATACATGAAAGGTTTATGTGACGGTTTCTTCCATCCTGTCATATCAAAGGTAAAAAGTGAATCAAAACATCCGCATAAGCCAACTTTTTTAAGTCTCTTACTTGCATTTCTGTTGTCGGCATCTGTGAGTATACCTATATTCAGCTCCATGCTTTTCAGGTCGATCATTGTCTTTTTCACATCCGGATAAAGTTCAATGCTGCTGATCTTCTCTCTCTCGTATATAGTGCAGCATTCATGAAACCTCTCCAGAGAGTATACTTTGTATTCTACAAGATAATCGCTGATGTTCTCAATGTCTTCGAAGCCATGTTTTTCTCTTCGAAAATAAGATAATAGTTCATGAGGGTCGCCTGTTCCAATGTACTCTATAATGGCCGTACAGGCAGCTACTTTAGCTTTCACAAAATCAAAAAGTGTATTATCCATATCAAAAATGACACCTTTTATCTTTTTGTCTTTCATGCCTTCATCCTGTCTTTGAAACATTGTGGTACTCTATCTATCTAAAATAATGCAACATTCATATATCACATATTCGTTTAGCCAGAGCTCTGATTAAAAAAAAGTTTATATATTATTTATTAGTATACTATACTATCTATTTAATTAATGGTATTTTGAGCAATGAGGGTAAATAATGGTTACAGAACTACGAACGATGCAGAAAGATGATACTGATATACACTTGCAGATGTCAATAATTGATGAGTCATCCTCTCTTCAAAAAGAAGAGGATGGATTTTATTCATCATGTGGGCAGGCTTTCATACGTATACGGTAAAGCAGTAACATTAAAAGATTACATGTCCAGTTCTTTTGGATGACTGCAGCCAGTTCATCCATTTTTAAATTTTAATTGAAACTCCTTCCTGTTCTATCAGTCTATCTGACCTGTCTCTGTAATGGCTGAAAAGCCTCTCACCCCATAAGACTGCTGAAAGCTCGGAACTTATGATACTTGAATTATCGTATCTTCCTTCATTGTCAAGAAGTGCCAGTGATAAGAACTTGTCAGTTACAATGATGGTCGGAGGTTTCATACTTCCTTTATAAATAAATATTTTCGACCTTTGGTCTTTGAAAAGATTCTCTATCTCTTTCTCATATTCCTCTTTCAACGAGATAAAAATTGAATTCCCGTTCTGAAGAATGCTGATATTTGGTTGTATCTCTCCCTTGATGGTTTTGTAGACTTCTTCAGTCATTATCAGATCAAGTTTTTTTCCACTTTCCATGAATTCAGAAAATATAATTAGTTGTGCTGGATGATATACAGAAACAAAAGCCATGATCCTGTGCGAACCATCCATTCTTTTTAGCATCTCTTCCTGTTGTTCAAATATATTTGGAAGGGTTGGCTCACTAATTTCACACTGCCCAAGTTCACCTATCCTATAGAGTAACTCTTTTGGTATAGGACTAAGGTCATGTTCCAGCCAATAGTTCCTGTGCTCTTCATGGATTTTCAGGGTCCTCATGAAGTGTTCCATATTCTCGACAACGATCTCTCCCATAGTAGTAAGGGTACAACTACCTTTATTGTAGATTATCAGGTCCCATTCAACAAGTCTCTTTATCTGTGGTATCATGGACTTCCATGGGAAATCAAAAGCTGCCTTTATGTCCTCCGAATTCTTCGTACCATCTTTCAGGAACAGCAACAATTCCTTTCTTTTTTCAGAAAGGAACAACGTGTCAAGTAAAGAAGATTGCATAAAACCCCATTTTACTTTGCCTTTAAACACATATATAATCATTGGAAATATGTTTAGTATTCTTGTAGCTTTCTACTTTTCCAAGAGCATTAGAATATCCATTCATCTGTTGCCATATCCCTATGGTTTTGGCTATATGGAATCGAGTACAAAATATATATAAGGAGGGGAACTCAGGGAGGAATCTTCTTATGAAATACATTAGAACAATGGCATTAGTTGTAGCTGTATTCATAACAGCATCTACTTTGTTAATAGCAGTGTCATCGGCTGCTGATGGTCCTTATATGAGTGTCAAGGACCTATCTGTTAAATCTGTGGAAACAAGTTCACAAAAACATGAGGTTTTGATGATCAAAGTTGCCACTCCGCAATCTATCGAGATATCAGTGGGCGATACGGTAACCTGGAGGAATCTGCAGAGACCCAAATTTCCGATTGTGCTTATAAGTGACGAAGGACTTTGGGATGACCAGACCATCTACTACGGTAAGATATTCTCCTATGCTTTTGAAGAGCCTGGTACTTACACATTCAGCGCAATGGACAATCCTGCAATAAGCGGAACAGTTGTGGTCAACGAAAAAAGAATGTCATCTGTGGTCGATACTTCTGCCGATGAGCGTATGATGGTACCTGGTCCGGAAGCTGTAATGGGGGACCGGACCGGGGCAGTCAGTCCGATGAGACTGGATAGGGAACAGGCAATGTCTCATGGCAATGACTTCCTTATTGTTCGTGTAGCAACACCAACGGCGTTGGAGGCCTATGTAGGAGAGACCGTCACATGGAAAAATTTGCAGAGACCTAAGTTTCCTATTGTGCTTGTAAGTGAAGAAGGACTGTGGGATGACCAGACCATCTACTACGGTAAGACATTCTCCTACACTTTTGAAGAGAGCGGCACATACACATTCCATGCTCAGGATAAGCCAGCAATAACAGGAACTGTCGTGGTTATAGAAAAGGGAATGACATCGGTAGTTGATACTCCTGTCAATGGTGGTATGATGGCACCAGGTCCAGAAGCTATGATGGGAGAAGAGGTCGGTGAACCTGTTCGTTCAATGGAACAGGAGCGTGAGCAGGTCAGGGAACAAATAGTGGATCATAGCACTGAGTTTCTTATAATTCGCATAGCAACTCCCGGCTCCGTGGAGGTTGATGCAGGAGAAACTGTTACCTGGAGAAATCTACAGAGACCTAAGCTTCCTGTCGTGCTTGTAAGTGATGATGGTTTGTGGGAAGACCAGACTATCTACTACGGTAAGATATTCACTTACACCTTTGAAGAGCCTGGTATTTACACATTCAGTGTGGCAAACAATGCTGCAATAAAAGGTATCATAGTTGTAAAATAAATAAATAAATAAATAAATAAATAAATAGACAGATGGGAAATAATTTCCCATTTTTATTTTCGAATTTTGTTGAAGTTATAGGAATATGAGTTCAAGTTCCGCTTCAATCCCCTGATCCATCAGTGTGCTGTATCCGTGGGTACTGCCATTAATGCTATGGAGTGCCTTTGGTTCCTGTGCTTTGCTAAAACTGCGTTGTGCCAGTTCATAAGGTATAATGCTGTCGTTGAGGGAGTGGAACATGACAAACCTGCGTTGTACAATTTTATCCAGATAGTTGTCAGGGTCTATAGACCTGTAGAAAAGATATGCGTCCTTGTCTGTGTTCTCATCAACAACAATAACGTCTGTGTCATATCCGCTTGTGCTGATAGCCACAACACCCTTAATTTCAGGGCTGATTGCAGTTGCAATTATGGCAAACCTTCCACCATTACTAAGTCCAAACATTGCAATATTTTCGCCATTGACTTCCGTCTGGTCGCCAATGACATCTGCAGCCATTAATGCATCATGTACCATCATATATTCCACAGGTTCTTCACCATCTATGAACAGTCCAAAGTCTGCCTGTGGGTCTATTCCACCAAGATTCCTCTGGTCAATAGTGATGGAGGCATATCCTAATTCAGAGAGCAATTCAGGAACAGCGGTTTGTTGTTCTTTGGATACACCAGCACCGGGAAGAACCACAATACCTGGTACACTTGTGCCGGACTCAGGTGTCCGTATCAGTCCTTCAATATCAGAGTTCCTGCTTTTGAATGTGACCTCTTTAACAGAGTCATTGTTATCTGTCGTTGTGACATTGCCTACACTGTATTGCATATCTTCAATTTGCGAGTAAGAAAGAATACCTTCGTCCGAAACAGACCACTTAGCCTGATCATCGGAACTGGCCATTATTCCGATAACACCTGCTATCATAAGCAAAACTCCCAGAACAAGTGGCAGCATTTTGATGTTCATTTTCTGCTTTTCAGGTGTCTTTCTTTTTCCTTTGGTAGTATGCTTTTGACTCATATGATCGCCGATAATATTTACGAACCTGCCGGGAATCGAACCCGGGTTCTAAGCTCCGGAGGCTAAAGTGATATCCACTACACTACAGGTCCATTATTTGAGTATAACGATTTGCATGTTTCTCATTGAAGATAAATATAGTGTTGGACGGAATGTTGATTTAAAGGTTAATTCTAATATTGGTTAGGGTATCAGGTGGAATGGCCTGTGTTTGCTTAATGTTTGCAATGTTATTCTTGTTAAATGTGAAATGTTTTTTCTGCAGAATTTTTTGCCAATAGTTATAAATACAAAATCTGTTTTATTAGCTTTTAATATTTATTAAAAATACTAAAAGGTATGAAAATGGAATGGATTTACTTATTAATTGCAGGAGTATTTGAAACCGGGTGGGCAGTTGGACTGAAATATAGTGATGGTTTAACCAGGTTTTATCCGGTGGTGTTTACAATCGTGACTCTGATTTTAAGCATGTATCTATTGGAAAAAGCTCTGAGGACATTACCGGTTGGGACTGCCTATGCAGTATGGACAGGTATTGGGATTATTGGGACGACAGTACTGGGAATAGTCCTATTCAATGAATCCATTAATTTATCCCGATTATTTTTCATAGGACTGATAGCTGTTGGCATTGGTGGCTTAAAATTGGTGTCTGCATGATCGTGCATTACCCAATATTTAAAAGGGAACATTCAGATTCATAGAGGAGAAAAATGAGTGACATTGAGAACAAGATAATTGACATTGGTCATGAGATCTTCAAAGGCTACGGGGTTGACAATCCCACTGCACAGATTCTATCAATACTTAACTTTGAGTCAGAAGAGGTAAGTATGGAGGAGCTGGCAAAGAGAACCGGGTATAGTCTTGCCTCCATCAGTCTTAAGATTAAAAATATTGAACATTTCTGGGGTATAAAAAGAATACAAAAACCCGGGTCTCGTAAGACATACCTTCTCATGGAAAAGGATCTGTTAGATGCTTTTGCTATCCAGATTAAAAATGGTTTTGCAACTGAATTAGAAATTGCAAAAACGAAAATACCTCCTCTTATAGAAGAATACAGATGTAATGCCACGACTCAGGAACAGGAAACCAAACTGGATACATACGAAAATTACCTTGCAGAGATAAACCGCTTTGAAGAATTGATCCAATACATATACGCTCAGATCTCTGATTTGAAAGAGAATAAAGTTTAAGCTGCTGTTGAGTTCTTATCAAACAGTCTTTTTAGATTTAAGAAGGCAATATATGCAGGTGATTTTGTTCATTGAAGAATAATTACATCTATAATGTCCGTAACACGTTGTTTTTCATTCAATTACTGACATGATCTGATTGTTTGCAAATGATTAAATACGGCAAACTCATTCAAGTTGCTCTTAGTACCCCATAATCATACGGAGGTCTATTGAATGAAGCACGAAAGATATGATATGCTTGCAAACGAGAACATAAAAAAGCTCATCTTCAAGCTGTCAACTCCTGCAATCGTGGGATTGCTCGTGCAGGCATTCTATAATCTTGTGGATACCATATTTGTGGGCAGGGGACTGGGAGCCGATAGTTCGCTTGGAATTGCGGGAATTTCCGTGGCATTTCCCATACAGATGCTCATGATGGCAATTGCTCTTGGAATAGGTATCGGTGGATCATCCATAATCTCGAGGACACTGGGAGAGGATAATCCCGACAAGGCAGAGAAGACACTGGGCAATATGGTCACATTGGTCATTGTATCGAGTGTGATCTTTACAGTTCTCGGGTTGATATTCATTGATCCCATGCTGAAGATATTCGGGGCTTCCGAGAGCGTCCTTCCTTTTGCGAGGGAATACACGAAGTATATCCTCATGGGGACCATATTCTTTGCTTTCTCTGCAGCACTGAGCAATGCCATTAGAGCAGAGGGACATGCAAAGTTCGCAATGGCCATCATGCTGTTCTCAAGCGTTGTGAACATAATACTCGATCCGATCTTCATCTTCGAGTTCAACATGGGAATCATGGGAGCTGCAGTTGCGACTGTCATATCCCAAGTGATCGGCTCTGTAATGGTCATCTACTATTATTCAAGCAGCATAAGCATGGTCTCATTCAGGTTAGGATATATGATGCCCGATCTTGCTCTTTCACAGGAAATAACAGGCATCGGAATGTCTGAATTTATTTTCAACTCAGTTGAAAGCCTGGTCTTTATTCTCCTGAACCAGAGTCTTCTGGCATACGGAGGAGACATGGCAATTGCTGTATTTGGCATTATTATCAAGGTGTTCATGCTCACTTTGATGCCTATAATAGGGATTAAGCATGGGATACAACCCATATTCGGCTTCAACTACGGTGCCAACAACTTCGAGCGAGTCAGGGAAACGGTCTCCCTTTCGAATTATATCGTACTTGGCATGTGCATTCTGAGCGTCATAGTTGTCTTCCTGGTCCCGGAGCAGATATTCAGGATTTTCAGCAATGATGCTGAGCTGATAGAAATGGGAGTTCCTGCCATAAAGATAAGCTTCCTTATGATGCCATTTATAGGAACCCAGGTAGTGGCCATGGCCCTGCTCCAGTCTCTGGGAAAATCAAAAGAATCACTGGCGATCACACTTTCAAGACAGGTATTCTTCCTGCCACCCCTTATATTCATACTGCCGTTATTCATGGACCTGACAGGCATATGGTTATCATTCCCGATATCCGATTTTCTCGGATTTGTCGTGGCGGTGGTCCTGATGAAAAGGGAAGTCAGGAAACTTGGTATATCAAAAAATAAAGGCAATTGATGCATAAAGCGTGTCTCATTTCAAATGTGTGTATAAGCAATTTATGATGACGTTTTTTTTGTAAGACTATGTAATAATTGTGATGTGGGAAGTAGTATTTGTGTCCGTGCAAACAAGACCATATTGCAGGTTGATGAGTTTTGTGACTTTGGTCTAGTTTCTTTTTTTGTAACTATTCAGCCTAGCTCACTTCCACCAAGCTGATTTCTTCATCCACGATCAATTCTGCAACTTTGGAACAAATGAATTGCCATAAAATATTGCACTAATTGCATCGATAACAGATTCAGAATTCTTATTAACAGTAGACACGTATCCTCTTATACGGCAGAAATTTTTTGCACCCTGTTCACTGCGGAAAGTACCTGATATCTTCTGCTGTACTTTCGTCATTCTGATCTCTCTTTCAGCCTGATTGTTATCAAACGGAACGTTTTGGTCGTACATAAATCGCAAGATATCCTCTTTATGGCCAATAAACCTATCCAGCAAATTCTTTACCGTGGTCTGCTTCTTACGTCCTCGTTTTTTAGACCGCACATTTGATTCCGGATCAGGAGGATTTTCATTCACTCCTAAACAAGTTATGTGATCATAATCCTCACTGAACCTTTGAATTAGCTCAGTATCTAAAAGATCATTATCAACATGATGTTTAATGCATATCAAGAGATCACTCATTATCTTTGGCCACTGTTGATCCCTGTTTTCGGAAGCTCCAGTTAACTCTCGTAATAAATGTGCATTACATAATGAATGTTGACATTCATATTTGTTGTACGGTTTCCAAAAATCATGTGTTGCAACACCAGTGTAACCTGGTAATATGCCCATAGCATCCATTGCTTCTGAGCCCCTTTTGCGATGTGCAAAATAATAGGTCAGTTTGTCTGTACCTGCCACATGAAGCCAATTACGAACTGCATTTATTCTCATTCCTGTTTCATCCAGATTGATGACAGGAGATTCTTTCAGGAGATGTTTCACTGTATTTTCAAAAGCTCCAAGCTTCTCAAAACAACTACGTTCCGTGTTCACCAAAGTAGCAGGACTTATCTTGCATCCCAAAATATCAGAGAACAACTTGGTAACACGCTGATAAGGAAGTAATTGGTAAGTGTGCAAATAAACTGCAAATGACTTAACTCGATGACCGTATTGAGTCGGCTGAGTTACACCATCTGGAAAAAGAGCTTTGTTTACATGAGAACATTTGGGACATGTTTTAATCTCGCAACGATGTTCAATGCAATTGATAGTTATAGGAGGAATGTCAAAGACCTGTCTTCTTTCATAGTCAGAGGGAACAGAAGCTAACGATCTCCCACAATTGACGCATTGATTAACAGGATGAACAATAACTTCATCCGGATCATCATTTATTCTTAATGTAGTACCAGGATGACCGTTTTGACCACCTACATGCTTATTGGTCTTTTTTCTTTGACTTTTAACGGTTGGTTTATTCCGTGCATAAGAATCAGTAGAAGGTGGTTTGCTACTGTTGCGACTATTCTTTTCAAGCATTTCTTCCAAATGCCTGACACGCTCTTCAAGTTGTGCAATTTGGAGAGATTGATGTTCAATTATCCCAAGTAATCGAGTTACAAGTTCTACTACTGCTTCTGGACCAGCTTCATAAACTGCAAGTATTTCTTCGCGGTCTATACAAATCCCCTCAGATTGATAGACGTTTTTTATGATATTTTACTGAATATTTTTTAACACATAGAATGAAGCCATAGTATATTGTTTTTTGCATCATTAAAACAGTCAGGCTGAATAGTTACCTTTTTTTAAAATATGCTCAAAATATTTGTTTGCCGGCATGCGAACAAAAGTGTTAAATACCACAGGTGTCTATTATGTGTATTCACAATTGTGAAGAAAAACGTTTTCCAAGGTTTCGGACTCATTCATCACAGTTTGAATCCGGGCATTGGATTGTGGTCTTTTCGACCTTTGTTGCAGGAGTTATCATAACTCCTGCTAAAAAACGTATTAACCTGAAAGTCTAAAACCCCTAATTTTATTTACTATCACCTATTCAGGCAGGACCATGAAAGTAAAATTACCATCCGGTAAAACCGAAGAAATGAATTTAGGACCAATTACTGTTGAAGAGTTGCTGCGTGAGCTGAAGATCAGCCAGGGGGAAGTGCTTGTGTCAAGGGATGGTCATATCATTCCTGTGGATGCTGTACTCAATAACGGTGATGATATTCGTATAATGCAGGTTGTTTTCGGTGGCTGACCGGGAAAAGACTGGTTGAAGCACTGTCTATATAGGTTATAGCTGAAAGGATGGATAAATCTTCTTTTTCAGCATATTTTTTCATCAGGAAGAGTTTCATGTAATATGGAATACCATATTATTTTTTGTTTTCGTCATTGACGCACTGCTGTCCATCTTCACGCAATTGCCGGCAAATACTGCAAATTCTCTCAGCAAGATCATCTACTCGATTTTCTTTCATATCTTCTGCAAGAACTCGTATGGATTTTTTGATATCTTCTCCAAATACTATTCGATAACCTCTTTTCTTGGAGAGGTATTGTGAAACAGCTGAAGGTGCCATGTCCAGTTCTTTGGCAACTTCCTGCTGCGAAAGTCCGCAGTTAACAAGTTCTTCTGCGATTGCTGCTCTGATGGCAGGTAAAACATCCCAGACAATTGTCTGACAGGGTAATTTCATGATATTGATTTCCTCTTGATTTTAATAGATTATATTTTATGAATCTTACTCACAATTGTGAATAACGTCTAAGTCTTAAAGTCTTTTCTCTCTCATAGGCTCAACCCTAATGGCAAGGATAGCTTTTTTCCCTTCGGTGAAGGAATGTACACAGAACTTGGATGAGAAGAAAAGATATCTAATTTCCTCATCGATAAGTTGCTTGAAATAGAAGGAAGTACAGTATTATTTGAGAACTCCAGAAAACATGAACTTTCAAAGGTTGACACCATCGGAAGCTAAGTCCCTGTAATCTATAGTCTTTCATGGGAAAAGGTCAACTATCATGTAGAATTACTTCAGAGAATATTATTAACAGATTTGAGGGATGTGTATCATGTTAAGCAAGGAAGAGCTTGAACGTTACAACAGGCAAATAATGCTTTTAGGTGAAGATGGCCAAAAGGCATTAAAGAATGCAAAGGTTTTCATTGCAGGTGCAGGAGGACTTGGATGTCCGGTTGCACTTTATCTTGCAGTTGCCGGTGTGGGGCAACTGAGAATTGCAGATCGCGATTGCGTGGAACTAAGCAATCTTAACCGACAGGTGCTGCACTGGGAGGCTGATATCGGCAGAGCAAAGGTATCGTCTGTCGGAGATAAGCTCCAGGCCGTAAATCCTCACATAGATATAGAAACATTTCACCTTACAATAGATGAATCAAACGTCAGGAAGCTTGTAGGGGATGCAGATCTCATAGTTGATGCCATGGACAATTACTCTATCCGTTATCTCCTAAATCAAGTTGCCTATGAAAAAAGTATTCCACTGATTCATGGAGCTATAAGTGGTTTTGACGGGCAGGCTATGACCATAATTCCCGGGGAAAGTGCATGTTTCAACTGTGTTTTCCCTTCAGCTCCGCCAACAGAAGTCTTTCCAGTTGTTGGTGTTACTCCTGGTATAATTGCTATGATACAGGTCAATGAAGTTATCAAGTATCTGGTAGGTACTGGTAGACTTCTGACAAACAGGCTTCTCATCTGGAATGGGCTTTATTCGGAGATGGAAACTCTCAAGGTATCCAGAAGACATGATTGCAAGGTATGTGGTAAAACCGTCAAATCACAGGCGTAATCACATGATTCAAATATACATGTTCTATTATACAGGATACAAAATTCAGCGAAATTTCACATATTTTTAATAACACCTTTATATAATTAAATCGCATATTCTTTACAAAAGAACCAGGCGGTGTGCGTGTCGACAGAGATAACGTTTTTGAGCTAGAAAATGCCCTTCTTTCCCTGAACAGAGTTGCAGCAGGTAACATCGTAAAAAAAGAATTTACCGGGGATAATGCTTTTGAGCTTATCCAAGAGCTTATTGCTCCTACTCTTGAAAAAATCGGAGCTATGTGGGCAAGTGGCGAAATTGCATTATCGCAGGAGTATATGGCAAGCAAGATATGTGAGGAAATAATGGAATCTATACTGCCTGCCGAGAGTCCTGACAGGAAGGACATGCCAATAATAGGTATTACAACCCTTGGGGATGAACATATGCTTGGAAAACGTATCGTTTCTTCATTCCTTAAGGCCAATGGATTCAATATGCATGATTATGGTGATATGGGGCCTGAAAAAGTTGCCAGAAAGGTCAAAGAAGATGGTATCGAGGTTCTGATGGTTTCGACACTAATGCTTAATCTTGCCCTTAATATCAAAAATCTCAGATATATCTTTGACCGCGAAGGTATCAAAGCAAAAATAATAGTGGGGGGTGCACCGTTTTTGTTTGACCGTCAGCTGTGGAAAGAAGTTGGTGCTGATGCTATGGCAGTTGATGCTACAGAGTCTGTCAGTAAGATATATAATGTTCTGGGGTTATCGCAATGAAAAGTGAAGCAATGACTCCCATGGAAAGAGTCCTGACAGCCCTTAATTATGAAGAAGCGGATAGAGTTCCATTCTTCCACCTGCTTACAACACAGGGATCAAAAGAATTCAATATTTCTATCGAGAAATATTTCTCAAAGCCTGAAATGGTTGCACAGGGCCAGATAAAAATGCAACAGAAATATGGTCATGATTGCTACTATTCTTTTTACTATGCATCACTTGAGCTTGAAGCATGGGGAAGAAATTCTATTTTCTACTCTGATGCCCCTCCGAATGCTGGCAAGCCAATAATATCTGATTATGAGAACATAGGGTCGCTGGAAGCGCCTGATGTTTTTGAATCGCAACAATTACAGAAAGTTCTGAAGACCACAGAACTGATCAAGAAACATGCAGGTGAAGATATCCCCATAATTGGAGTAGTTATGTCTCCCTTTGCATTGCCGGTTATGCAGATGGGATTTAATCGTTTTTTTGATTTGATATACGAGGAACCTGACAAGTTTGAAGAACTTATGCGCATCAATGAAGAATTCTGTATCAAGTGGGCCAATGCCCAGATAGAGTCAGGCGCAACTGCAATCTGTTACTTTGATCCTGTATCGTCCTCAACTATCATTCCGCCTGAACTTTACAGGAAAACAGGATTTAAGGTTGCCAAAAGTGCAATTCCCAGAATTAACGCACCTGTTGCAACTCATATGGCTTCAGGAAGATGTCTTCCCATAATAAATGATATTATAGAAACGGGAACTTCTATTATTTGTACAAGTGTACTGGAAGACCTTGGAGAAATAAAAAATGAATGTAATGGAAAAGTGTCAGTAATGGGTAACCTGAATGGAGTTGAGATGCGGCACTGGACTCGTCAGGATACTGAATATCATGTAAAGGAAGCAATTCAAAAGACTGCGAATGGCGGTGGTTATATTCTCTCTGATAACCACGGGGAAATACTTTATCTTGTTCCTTCAGAAGTTATCATGAATATTTCTGATTCCGTAAAAAAATGGGGTCAGTACCCGGAGTAGAATATTATGTTTTATGATCATTACATTGTTGCACCCGTAAATATCCGGCAGGAAATCGAATATATCCTTAATTCTGAAAGTCAATATGAAGGGATAAAATGCGCCTTTTTTAAGTCTTCTCAGGATACTCCAAAGTCTGAAATAATCCTTGGTATCATCAGGGAGCAAAAATGCGACAATGATATACTGCTTCTGTGTGATACATCATGTCCCGAAGTTTGCATTCCGGAAGAGTATTCTGGCTCTGTTAAAATTCATAAGACTGAAAATATTTATGACTTGTTTACTGAGAGTCAGGCTTTGCAGGAGTATGAAGATGCAGGTTCTTTTATTGTAGCTCCCGGATGGCTGGAAGACTGGCAGAATAATCTGAGGTCTATTGGTATGTATGACGATAATTCAGCGTCCTCATTTTCTGAATTATATTCATCTATTTTGATTCTGGACATAGGCATTCATTCCGATTTTGTTTTCAAGGCAGAAGAATTTTCCAAATTTGTAGATGTCCCATTCAAAATATTAAATGTTGGGATGGGATACTTCAGTGTGGTCTTTGATAACCTTATACTTCGATGGAGTATTGAAAAGAAGCAAAAACAGTTGAAATTATGCCAGAGAAAAGCGGCTTCATATGCTATGTCTATTGATTTGTAACTATTCAGCCTACCACAATTAGCCTATTGATACTGATTTAATCAAAACGGAGATGTTTGCTCACTAACAACCTAAGAATCAAAAAAGCAATCAATGACAACAATCAAAATTAATGATCCTAATAAAATGTAGGTCTCAACTTTTTGTCAAGATTGCTATTGATAGTGTTTTTATCAGGCTGAATAGTTACATTGATTTTATCAAAACAATTGCTGATATTACAGATGAATCTGTTGAAATCAAATCGATTTGTAAATTGTTCAGTACAATGTTCGCTCCGAAGAATGTTGTTTACCATTCTTTTTATGAAGATGAGGTAGAAGTTCAGTACTGCAAATCCTTTGAAACCAAACATGGTGTCATAATGAAATTGAGAGATTCTGATGAAAGCTATGTTGTGTTTGATACGGAAGATGGTTTCGCGATAAAAGTTTTGATGGCAGATACTCTCTTTGGTATTATCGAGGTGCATGGCATTGCTTTTCCGGAAAATCTGGATGAGTATCTAAGTGTTGCTTTTGATCTTGCAAAGGCGTCAGGACTTGCGATATCCAATATAAGGCGCTATCATGAAGTATTCAGATCAAAGGAAGAGCAGGTGAAACTTACCGAAATGCTTCGTAATACAAATCGTATTCTAAGGCATGACATTGCTAATGATCTTCAGGTCATCATGGGAGCTTTAGACTTGCTTGAGGAGAAGGGGGATGAAAAATTTATTTCTATGATAAGAAAAGCTTCACAAAAAAGTGCTTCTCTTATAAAAGATGTAAAGGAAATTGATCAGGTCTCAGTTGTTGATGAACAGCTTAAACTTTTGAATGTCAAAAATCTGGTGGATAATGCTATAAGTGCACATGCAGCAAAATTCAATGTAACTGGAAACTGTCTGGTTATGGCTGATAATGCTCTGGCTTCAGTTTTCGATAATATTGTCAGTAATGCTCTGGTTCATGGAAATGCCAGCAAGGTCGATATTGAAATATTGAATCAAAATGGCATCTGTGAAATTTTAATTGCTGATAATGGTATTGGAATTCCTGATGCAGTAAAATCCAGAGTTTTTGATGAGGGATACAAGTATGGAAAAACCGGGAATACCGGATTTGGATTGTATATAGCTAAAAAAACAGTTGAACGGTACGGTGGCTCTATACGTGTTGAGGACAACAAACTGTCAGGTGCAAAATTTGTAATTGAATTAGATGCTGCGTCAGATTATAAAAAAGAAGATGAATAGTAAGTTACTTTAATCTTCTGTTGCTCTTCCTATAGCTTTAACCAGCGTTAACATTACTCCCATACCTTTCTGGAAATCTTCATCCTGTATTTCCCTGACCAAACCGCCGACTCCTATCTTTGGTGGGTCCAGAAGAGCTTTATCAAGCTGGGGGTCCTGCAATCCTCTCTCCATGACATCGACAAGATCAGTACTGATCATTGCGTTAATCATTTTGAAATAGACCGATGCAATTTCAGCTATACCGTGTGCAGTCTGATCGTTCATGTAGTCCTGTAGCATTCGTGATGTTCTTATCAGGTCCAGTAAAGCTTCAACATCTGAAGGTGTAATTTCGATTCCCGATATCTGACTGGTGGTAATATCTTCTGTCATGCCTCTCCCTCCTCAGAATAATCCTTTAACACTGGCATCCCAGTGTATATGATAATACATACGATACAGATACCAGCCTATTTCGGTGGTCTTGAAAGGTGCAGGAGGTACTCCGTATTTCCATGTGGCAATATAGCCTTTCCCTGGTGTGGTTTGGGTTTCCATATCAGTTACTATCGGACAACCTGTTTCACCTTCATAGTGTGTCTTCATACCGTTTCCATAAACATCGTTGATCAGGTTCTGACTCACCGCCAGTGCCTGGTAATGTGCTCCGATTCCTGTTTTGAGAATTTGGGCCGGTCCAAGATCTCCCAGGACATATACATTATCAAAGTTACCCGCAGGCCCTCTGTACTGAAGTGTGGTTTCGTTTGCTGACAGCCATCCCTTTTCATCTGTAAGACCGGAATCTATTAGTACCTCTGGCGCTTTGTGCGGAGGCACAGTGATCAACAGATCATAATTTACCTTTTCTCCAGTTTTTGATGTTAATTCTTTTCGGGTTGCATCAACTTCAGCCAGCTGGAAGTTTCTGATGACTTCTACATTCTTTTCTTTAAATTGTTCACTTACCATTTTATTGAACTCAGGAGGTCCTATGGGTTCCATGGGCCAGAACAGGGTCAATTGCACATCATCCCTGTTCTTTTTTACATTACGAAGATAACTATCGAGCATGAAAGTGAATTTTATAGGTGCACCGGGGCAGGGAACAGGCATGGAGGCAACTGATATTGCAACTCTTCCTCCATTGATTTTTCTTATGATATCCCGTACCTTGAAAGCATCCTCCAAAGATGTATAAAACGTATTAAGGTCATCTGTAAGCCCCGGAACAGCATCGACATCGGCTCTGCAACCCATTGCAACGACGAGGTGTTCATAACTGTACTTTTTACCACTCCTGACAGTTACTTCTTTATTTTGGAGATCTACTGAGGTAACCTCGCCATTCTTTCCATAGAAGGCTTTCACTCTGGGACTTATGAGTTTCTTCCGTGATCTTGTGATATCTTCAGGTGTATAAAGATCAAAAGGGATGAAGGTAAAACCGCCCTGATTAATACTCGTATCACTTTTGTCGAGAATTGTTATCTTCAGTTCTTCTCTTGCAATTCTATTCCTGAATTCCCTGGCTAGGATATTTGCTACAACCGAACCGGCATAGCCTGCTCCTAATATCAGTACCTTTTCTTTCATAACTTAACCCCATATTTTTTATGAGTTGCTGGTTTAGATATATTTTGCGGTACTGATGATTTCTCTGGGCAGTATTTAACCAAATGGAAGAACCTCTAAAAAAAATATTATATAGCAGTTCTTTCCAAATATCTTTCATAGCAGGCACTCTTCAGTGCCGCTGAAAGATAAGAAGTAGAAGGTTACAGAATGTTCTGTAACGTTTAAGGAGTATAGTTATTGTGAACAATAACTATAGCGTTTTTAGTTCTGTAATACGATCTCAATGTTTATGTCCTTTGGGACTTGAATACGCATGAGCTGCCTGAGTGCACGTTCGTCGGCTGCAATATCGATGAGCCTCTTGTGTACACGCATTTCCCAGTGATCCCATGTTGCGGTTCCGTCACCACTTGGACTCTTACGGACAGGTACTACCATCTTTTTAGTTGGTAGGGGAACTGGTCCTGAGATACTTACACCTGTTCTGTCTGCAATGGCTTTCACCTGTTCGCAGACTCCATCCAGGTTTACCGGACTGATCCCTGATAATCTTATTCTTGCTTTCTGTGACATGTTTGTCTCCTAAAAAAAGGAAAAGTTGAGTGTCTTATTTCTGTGTGACACTCATGCACATGCCAGCTGCAATGGTCATACCCATATCACGGATAGCGAATCTTCCAAGTTGTGGGATTTCCTTTACTGGCTCGATTACCATTGGCCTTGTTGGCTTTACGGTAATGATTGCTGCATCTCCTGCCTTGATGAAGGTTGGGTTCTCTTCCTTGACCTGACCTGACTTTGGATCAAGCTTCTTGTTGAGTGCCATAACTGTACATGCGGTCTGGGTTGTGTGGCAGTGGAATACAGGTGTGTATCCTGCTGTGATCGCGGATGGGTGCTGGAGCACTACGATCTGGGCGGTGAACTCATCAGCAACTGATGGTGGGTTCGCAGCCGGGCCACAGACGTCACCTCTTCTGACATCGTTCTTTCCGACACCACGTACGTTCCAACCGATGTTGTCACCAGGTACTGCTTCAGGAACTTCTTCGTGGTGCATCTCGATTGACTTTACTTCTCCGGTAACGCCACTTGGATTAAAGGTCACATCTTCACCTTTCTTCATGATACCAGTCTCTACCCTACCTACTGGTACGGTTCCGATACCTGAAATGGTGTATGCGTCCTGTACTGGGATACGGAGTGGAAGCTTGTCTGGCTTTTCTGGTTCCTTGAGGTCGTTAAGGCATTCAAGAAGTGATGGGCCTTTGTACCATGGTGTATTCTCGCTTGACTTTGTGATGTTGTCACCTTCGAATGCGGATGTTGGGACAAATGGAATTTCGTCTGCCTTGAATCCGACCATACCGAGAAGCTGGCTTACATCTTTCTTGACTTCGTTGTATCTTTCTTCGCTGTAGTCAGCTGCATCCATCTTGTTAACAGCAATGATGAGCTGGTTGATACCGAGTGTCCTTGAAAGGAACACGTGCTCTCTTGTCTGAGCCATTACACCATCAGGTGCTGCTACGACAAGAACAGCTGCATCTGCCTGGGAAGCACCGGTGATCATGTTCTTTACGAAGTCACGGTGACCTGGGCAGTCTACTACTGTAAAGTAGTATTTGTCGGTATCGAATCTCTTGTGGGAGATATCGATGGTTACTCCTCTCTCACGCTCTTCCTTGAGGGAGTCCATTACCCATGCGAAAGCGAAGGATTCTTTTCCTTTCTCTTTTGCTTCTGCCTTGTATTTCTCGATAAGGTGAGCAGGTACTGCACCTGTTTCGAACATCAATCTTCCGACAAAAGTTGATTTGCCGTGGTCAACATGACCGATAACTGCTAAGTTCATGTGTGGTTTCTCAGCTGCCATTTTCATATCTCCTACTTTTAATTATAAATTATCAATTTGATTTGACCTAATAGTTGTTTTCACGTTTAAACCTTTCTGAAGAAAAGGGATTTGCAGCCAATGCTGCAGTCCTCTGTTCTCACTGGCTCAAGAAATCAGATGCCTGTGGTAGGTCCTTCTTCAGCCCCTTTCTTTCTCTGATGGAGCACACGATCTCACTGCTCAGGTTTGTTGGCAGTGTGTCGAATCCTGCAAACTCAGTACTCCACATTGCACGTCCTTCAGTTGCGGACCTTATGTCTCCTGCAAATCCAAAGAGTTCGGATACGGGTGCTTTTGACTCGATAATGGTCATGTCACCTTCTGCCACCATGTCAGCAATAACTCCGCGACGTCCCTGAATCTCCTTGGTTGCACCGCCCATCTGGTCCTGTGGAACCTGGATGAATACCTTCTGGTATGGTTCAAGAAGTGTGTCATCTGCCATGAGCATTGCTGCCTGGATACCCTGTCTTGATGCAGGAATTACCTGTGCAGGTCCTCTGTGGACAGCATCCTCATGAAGCTTTGCATCAACGAGTTTGACCTTTACACCCATACATGGTTCTTTTGAAAGAGGTCCTGCCTTCATTACTTCCTGGAATCCTTCAAGGATAAGTTCCATAGTTTCGTTAAGGTGCTGGATACCCTTTGTTACATCGATGTAAACATTGCTTTCAAAGATATTTGCAATACCTTTTGCCTCATCCTTGCTCATTCCTGCTGCCATGAGTTTCTCTCTGCGCTCCACTTCAGGCATGCGCATTGATATCTCACCCGCTTTGATAAGGTCTCTGACTTCTTCCTCAAGAGGCTCGACTTCAACGTAGAATCTGTTGTGCCTGTTTGGTGATTTTCCTTCAACAGGGCCGGCACTACCGCGAATTGTTTCACGGTACACAACAATAGGTGGTGTTGTTGTAATCTCTACACCCTTGTCACGCTCGATCCTGTGAGCAATGACTTCCAGGTGAAGTTCACCCATACCGGCCATCAAGTGCTCGCCGGTTTCTTCGTCAAGTGTGATCTTAAGGGTTGGGTCTTCCTTTGCTACCTGTCTCAGTACATCAACAAGTTTTGGAAGATCCTTCATGTGCTTTGCTTCAACAGCAACAGTAACTACAGGTTCACTTGCATGAGTAATGCTTTCGAAAGGTTCCATGCCATCAAGGGTAGTTACAGTTGAACCGACAATAGCATCTTTTAGTCCTGTTACAGCTGCAATGTTACCTGCAGGAATGTTCTCCACTTCCAGTCTCTTCGGACCCATGAAAACACCGACCTGCTGAATTCTGTTCTTCTTTGCAGCTCCTGATACATATACTTCCATTCCACGGGAAAGTGAACCACTGAACAGTCTTCCAGTTGCGACTTCACCTGCATGTGGGTCCATTGTAATGTCTGTTACCATGAAAGCAAGATCTCCTTCCGGATCTGCATTGATCATTGACTTGGCAATCTCAGATTCCTTGTCACCGTGCCAGATTGCATTGATCCTTCCTTCCTGTGCTTCAAGAGGGGAGGGGAGATACCTGATAACCATATCGTTCAGGACTTCATGAAGTGGACACTTTTCTGCAAGTTCCTTTATGCTATCTTCATCATCAGCTTTGTTGTAATCATAGATCTGCTGGAAACTGATTCCGGTCTTCTGCATCATCGGTACGCTGATAGCCCAGTTGTAAAGTGCTGAACCGAATGCTACTGTTCCGTTAGCAGCATCGACTCTCCAACCTGCTTTGTAACGCTCTTCGTTCATACCTTTGATGAGCTTGTTTACGTGATCAATAAGCTTACCGAGTCTGATCTGCATTTCCTGTCCGTCGACCTGCAGTTCGTTGATGAGACGGTCAACCTTGTTAATGAACAGTACCGGCTTGACATGTTCCTTCAATGCCTGCCTGAGAACAGTCTCAGTCTGTGGCATTGTACCTTCTACAGCATCAATAACCACAACTGCACCGTCCACAGCGCGCATTGCACGAGTTACGTCACCACCAAAGTCTACGTGACCCGGGGTATCAATAAGGTTAATGAGATATTCTTCGTCCTCATACTCGTGGACCATTGAAACGTTTGCGGAATCAATTGTAATACCTCTTTCCTGTTCTTCTTCATCAGAATCTGTCCAGCATGCGTTACCAGCAAGCTCTTTTGAGAGCATGCCTGCACCTGCAAGAAGGTTGTCTGATAATGTTGTTTTTCCGTGATCGATGTGCGCAACGATACCAATGTTGCGTATCATCTTTGGCTCCTTCATAAGCCCCGCAACACGGTCAACCATTTTGTCGCTTTTAGCCATATTTACTACCTGTTTCCTGGAATTTTCTAATTATTATAATATGTATGGCGTTAACGTGCTGCCTTCGCAACCCTTTCCTTTGCATCCTTTCTGTTAATGGAGAAGCATTTAGCATCGCGGTTTGCCGCAGCGATTATCTCGGATGCAAGGCAGGAGGCTGCACTTTTCTTTGATTTGAAAGCTGCCTGGTTGGCACCCATTGTAATATATCTTAATGCAGTGTCCACACGCCTCTGTGAAGATGTATCAACAGCCTTTGGTACGGATATTCCTCCGTATTTGAGCCTTACGACTTCTTCTCTTGGTCCTGCATGTGCAATAGCCTCGACAAGTACCTGCATAGGGTTCTTCTGTGTCTTTGTGCTGATTATGTCAAAGGCTTCCTCAACGATCCTGAGTGCAGACTGCTTCTTGCCGGTATTCTGCTCGTTGCGCATGACATTGTTCACAAGACGCTCGACGATGGATATGTCGGACTTGTTGAACTGCTGCCTTGCATGTTTTCCATTACTGTGTGGAATTATTACAGGGTCCAGGTTCACATAGCTCTTGATTCCAAGATCAGCGACCTCTACCTCTCCGAAATCCCATTTTCCAAATAATTTTATCATGTAAATTATCTCCTTGGTTTTTCCTTGCGGCCGATGACCATCTCATTAAGAGATACATTGTTCACTGCGATGACCTTGAAACGTACACCTGGGATATCACCCATTGCACCACCCATACGGCCACCTATTCTTTCTACTGTAACCTCGTCGTGCTCATCAATGAAGTTGATTGCACCGTCACCAGGGCAGAAAGCTGATACCTGACGACCATTCTTGATCAGTTGTATTCTTACACATTTCCTGATAGCCGAGTTCGGCTGTTTTGCTTCAACGCCCACCTTTTCAAGTACGATACCTCTTCCCTGAGGTGCGCCACTGAGTGGATCTGCCTTTACGTTAAGACCAAGTTCACGCCTGTTATAGCGAGAGTCCTTCCATCTTGCATCCTTTCGCATGCGTTGAACCGTGTGAGCTGCATATTTTCCATTTGGCATTATTATGTCTCCGATTATGTATTATTGTGAGTTGTTGACTTTGTAATTATCATTGCAAGATAACGTCATCTATATCATGATGCCTTTTAGCAACAAGCTTGACTTTCTCTATATTTTTCCCATTACGTCCTATGGCAAGTCCCTTGTCCTTATTAGATACTTCTACATAAGCTAATCGCTTGTTGTTTCGGCTAACGATGTTCACCGATTTGACAGTTACCGGGCCGAATGCATTCTTGATAAAAGCAACAGGTTCCTCTGAGTATTCTACAAGATCTATATGCTTATCTACAGTTTTTTTCATCCGGTTTATGTGATCTCCATTCTTTCCTATAGCAGCGCCCATGTCGCCTTCCTTGATCACATATATTATGCGTCCGTCATCGATTATACAATCCTTGACCGTTGCTCCCGTCAGTTTTTCAAATAATGCAATATATCTGATCCCTTCTGTAGACAGCTTGATCTCACTCAAGTAAGGCACTCCCTTTAAGATGCAGCTAAAATATCAGATTCGCCGCTGTCAAGGATAGCCATTGCTGCAATGATGAAAGGCTTACCGCATGCAGGTCCAAGTTCGGTGCCAGGGCCTGGGTAATTAAGTACAGGTACGTCTGTGCTCTCTACTTTCTCTCTGATTTCTGGAGGGCAGTTTGCAGCGAGTACCACCATTTTCGCTTCATTCTTTACAGCAGCATCAATAGTCCGGTTTGAGCCGATAATGACTTTCCCGGTTCTGATGACCTTGATAAGTGCTTTATCAATGTTAATATCCATTTAGATCAACTCATTTGTAATCAATTTGAGATTTGTATTCTAATAAATGATTCCTTATATGTAGTTTCTGGTTGTTCTTCCTAAGCAACATCATATTGTTTATCTGGAAACTAGGTGTACGTCGCCTGTACCAAGCTTAATTGGCTGGCCAACAATGATGTTCTCAGTTACACCATTGAGTTCGTCCCTGTCACCACGCATTCCCGCATCAAGCAGGTGGTTGACTGTGACCTCGAAAGCAGCACGTGCAAAGACACTGGCTTTCTCACCGGAGATTCCATGTCTTCCGATCTGCTTCACTTCACCGTCCGAACACATGATGTCCGATACAAGCATGATATGCCTGATGTCCACAGTAAGACCCTGCTCGGAAAGAGTATTGGTTGCTTCAGTAATAATTGCATTTCTGGCAGCCTCGATGCCGAATACATCGTAGATTTCTCCGATGTTATTGGTATAGGTCCTTGTAACATCCACGCCTTCTATTTGCAGAACTTCTTTAAGCTGTGAGCCTTCGGTATAAAGGGTATATTCTTCGCCATCCTTCCTGATTACAACCCTTTTGATACCTTCAATACCCTTGAGGGTAATGCCATGGATATTCTTGGCAAGTTGCAAGAGTTCCCTGTACGAAGGTGCGTTTGGAGTTACTATTACCTGATTTGCAATACTGTCTGATACATTGACCATGACACCAAGTTCTTCATGAAGACCTTCTGCAATATCAGTTGCATTTAGTGCTCTGTGTATCAATGTTTTCTCGTGCAGGTCGATGATGAGCTGCATGTTTGCCAAGTCAGTTGTGATGTCTGCAAGGTGTTCGATATGTGTTGCCTCTATCTCCCAGGCAAGTATACGGGCCTTGTCCCTGTCGGTTGCATATCCTTCCTCAAGTGCGATAGTCATCATCGGTGTGCTTGGTTGCTTTCTTGCATCCACGATCTCAATAAGACGGGGCAGTCCGAGGGTAACGTTAATTTCGGCCACACCTGCATAGTGGAATGTACGCATTGTCATCTGTGTACCTGGTTCTCCTATGGACTGTGCTGATACAACACCTACAGCTTCACAGGGCTCCACACAGGCATAATCATAACTTTCCATGAGACGTTCGATGATTTCTTCAAGCTCCTTCTTTGTTACACCTACTTTGATCGCATCGTCTCTCAGGGTCTTCTTTATATTCAAAGGAAGATCGAGATTCTCGATCATCGCATCTATGGTAGTTTCACTGATGCTCATTTCAGTTCACCTCTTTCCCGGTAACCATCCTGACTATTCGGTGTACAGCTTCCGGCTTACTATAATCACTCTTGGTAGAATCGATTCCATCCTCACCATATTTGAATTGTACTACGACGCCACGAGTCTCACGAACAGAACCGTCATATTGTACTTCCAGATCCTGCAATGCGTTCACAAGTCTCCTCTGGAGGTAACCTGATTGTGATGTACGGACCGCAGTGTCCACAAGACCTTCACGGCCACCGATTGCGTGGAAGAAATATTCGGTCGGATTAAGGCCACTCTTGTAGCTGGCTTTTACAAAACCGTGCGCATCTGCTCCAAGGTCACCCTTGTCAAAGTGCGGGAGTGTCCTTCCTGAGTAACCTCTCCTTATCCTTTCACCACGAACAGCCTGCTGACCAACACAGGCAGCCATCTGGGTAAGGTTAAGCATTGAACCTCTTGCACCGGATTTAGCCATTATCACAGCTGAATTTTCAAGACCTAGCTGCCTTCCTGCAATATTACCGGTCTGGTCCCTGGCTTTACCAAGCTCCTGCATGATCTTCATTTCAATGGTTTCCTCAAGAGTACGTCCTGGCAATGGTTCCAGCTCTTTTGCCTCATAGGCTTCGATAAGACGCTTGACATTATCTTCAGCTTCATTAAGCAGGTTGGCTATCTGGGTCTTGGCAGTAAGTGGTATGTCTTCATCACTTATTCCGAAACTGAGTCCGGTCTTCATAACACCACGTATTGCAAGTCTTGTGAAATCATCCACGAACTTTGCTCCTGCCTCGGAACCATATTCCTTTACCATCTTATCAAGGATCTTGCCTTTGAAAGCACCGATTGACTGTTCATCGATGGTTCCCAGGATCATCTCTCCATCCTCAATCACTACATAAGCATTGTACTCGCAGTCTTTCTTCTTGCAGATGTCACATTTGTAACATACCTGGGCAGGGAATTCAAGGTACAATCCCTTTGGCAATATCTGGCTGAATATCTGCTTACCGTTCCAGAGAGGCTCTCCGTCTTCGGAGTAACTTGCAGGCTCGGGAAGGTCTCTAACATCGGATTTTCTGAGAAGCTCCAGAGCTGCATTCTTTGTGATCTTGTTCTCATTCCTGGTTAGCAAGAACAGTCCTGATATGTGGTCATGTATACCACCAATGATGGGTCCTCCGAAACGTGGGGAGAGGATGTTTTCCTGCACCTGCATGAGAATGCTGGCCTCAGCCCTTGACTCTTCGGTCTGAAGAACATGCATGTTCATCTCATCACCGTCAAAGTCAGCATTATATGGTGGACATACTGCAGGGTTCAGCCTGAATGTCTTAAATGGTAGTACTTTTACCCTGTGTGACATGATACTCATCTTGTGCAATGATGGCTGCCTGTTAAACAGGACAATATCTCCGTCCATAAGCTGTCTTTCAACTGTCCAGCCTACTTCCAGTTTCTCGGCGAGTTCTTCCTTATTGATCTCTGATACCCTGATGCGCCTGCCATCATCACGGATTACATAATTAGCACCGGGATGGACCTCACTTCCACGCTCCACATACACACGAAGCAGCTCAAGGTTCCTGGAGGTTACCCTCTCGGGTATTGTCATCTGTCTTGCGATTTCAAAGGGCACGCCGACCTCATTGATGCTCAGGTTTGGTTCGGGAGATACAACAGTACGTGCAGAGAAGTTCACACGTTTACCTGACAAACTTCCTCTAAACCTTCCTTCCTTACCTTTAAGACGCTGGGTAAGGGTTTTCAGGGGCCTTCCTGACCTGTGTCTTGCAGGTGGTACGCCGGAAACTTCATTGTCAAAGAAAGTTGTCACATGGTACTGAAGGAGTTCCCATAAATCTTCAATGATTAGCTGTGGAGCACCAGCATCACGGTTCTCCTGGAATCTCTGATTAATACGTATAATATCTACAAGCTTGTGGGTGAGGTCGTCCTCACTGCGCTGACCGGATTCAAGGGTAATGGAAGGCCTGACAGTTACCGGTGGTACAGGAAGTACGGTGAGTACCATCCATTCGGGTCTTGCACTTGCAGGATCCATTCCAAGAACTTTAACGTCTTCATCGGGTACGCTTTCAAAGCGATCCCTTATCTCGGTTGGAGTCAGCTTGTGTCCGTCCTCAATATAATCCGTAGGTTTCTCGAATTTTATCTCCTTCTGTTCGGCAGAACAATAGGGACAAACCTTTGTCTTGCGGGCTTCCTTGAAGACTTCGTTGACGATGTCATCAGGCAAGTGTCCCATTTCCTTGGAGCTGGTAAGCTGTGCAAGGAATTCATCCTTCTTCCCTGCCTCCAGAAGCAACCTGCTACAGTTGTGGCATATTGAACGAAGGGTTTTACGTATGGTCTTGTTGAATCCTACATGGATTACAGGAGCTACGAGCTCGATATGTCCGAAATGTCCGGGACATTCGCCTGCACGGCTTCCACATGTCTTACATTTAAGACCGGGGTCTATCACACCGAGCCTCAGGTCCATAAGTCCCATGTCAATCGGGTAACCATCATCATCATATGTGTCTGCAGTGATGATTGAGGTCACACTCATTTTCCTTACTTCGCGTGGTGATAACAAACCGAATTTGATAGCACCGATCCTTTTAGGAATTGATGGCAGATCTTTCATATTATATCACCTCACACAGCATCCTCGAGCTGCAGCCTAGGAGCCACACCAAGGGACTTGATCTCATCAAGCAATAATTTGAATGCATAGCTCATTTCCACCGGATGGATATCAGTCTCGGCACCACAGTTCGCACAGTACCTGATATTTCTCTTCCTGTCGAAAGTGGCGATCATTCCGCAGTGACCGCAAACAAGTTCCACTACCTTGTCTGATTCATCCAGTAATCTTTCCTTCAATGTCATTGCAGCGCCGTGGCCAATAAGCACATCACGCTCCATTTCTCCGAAACGCAGACCTCCTTCACGGGCACGTCCTTCGGTTGGCTGGCGGGTAAGCACCTGTACAGGACCGCGGGATCTTGCATGCATCTTTGAAGCAACCATGTGGTGCAGCTTCTGGTAAAGGATAACTCCGACAAACACATCTGCCTGGATTTTCTTTCCGGTAACTCCGTCAAAGAATACTTCCTTGCCTGTATGTGCAAATCCCTGCTCCTTAAGTCCTGCACGCAGGTCATCTTCGTATTCTCCTGAGAATGCAGTAGCGTTGATACGTCTTCCTTCCATGGAGCCTACTTTTCCTCCGATCATTTCAAGCACGTGACCGACTGTCATACGTGAAGGGATTGCATGTGGGTTGATCACAAGGTCAGGAACCATTCCCTTTTCTGTAAATGGCATGTCGTTGTATGGTACGATGAGTCCGATAACACCTTTCTGTCCGTGTCTGGATGCGAATTTGTCACCAATCTCGGGAATCCTCTGGTCTCTTATCTTCACCTTTGCAAGCCTGGTACCATTGATGGATTCTGTAAGCAGCACCGTATCAACTATACCTTTCTCGTTGGAACGCATGGTGATTGCACTTTCCCTGCGTTGTTCTACGGTTATTCCGAAATCAGATTGTTCTTCAAGGAAACGTGGAGGACTGGTTTTCCCGATAAGTACGTCATTTGGTCCGACGATGGTTTCCGGGTTCACAAGACCGTCGACGTCCAGGTTTGCATATGCTTCGGGACTACGGGCACCTCTGTACTCTGAATCCGGGATCTCAAACTTATCTTCCTGTCCTCCCGGATATCTTCTTTCCTCGCCTTCGAATGTCCTGAGGAAGTGGCTTCTTCCAAGGCCTCTCTCGATGGAGCCCTTGTTGAAGACCAGTGCATCTTCAATATTGTGTCCTTCGTAGGACATGACAGCTACCACGAAGTTTTGCCCTGCAGGCCTTTCATCGAAGTGAATAGCTTCACAGGTCTGGGTTCTTACCATTGCCTTCTGTGGATAGTGCAAAAGATGTGCACGTGTGTCTGGCCTGAGTTTTGTGTTTGATGTGGATACTCCTATACACTGTTTAACCATCGCCGCACCCATGGTGTTACGAGGTGATGCATTGTGCTCTGGATAAGGTACCATTCCAGTACATATTCCAAGCATAAGGCCAGGATTGATTTCCTGGTGGGTGTGATTTTCGGTGATGTCCTCACCATAAAGTGCAATGAAAGCATTCTCTTCTTCTTCAGAATCAAGGAATTCTATTTTTCCAGCCTTTTTCATTTCGTCGTAGGACATCTTGCCTTCTGCCAGAAGTCCTTCTTCTTCTTCTGTCACAAGGGCTTCACCATTTTTCACAACAATGAGTGGCCTTCTTGCACGACCCATGTCCGAGTTGATAATTACTTCATGAATGTCTTCATACAGGGTCACATTGATCTGGCTGGAAATTAATCCTTCCCGACGCTGTTTCCTGATATTTTCGACAAGGTCAACAGGATCTGTATGTGTTCCTATCAGCTCTCCATTCAAGAAAACTTTTGCCTCATTCATCGATATTACCTCCTACGCTGTCATCCAGTGTATCAGAATAGTTTGAATACCCGATAGGTTCTGGCTTTGCCTCCTCTTCCACTACGGGTTTTACTTCCAGCTCCTCCAGGTAATCATCGAGTTCTTCATCATATTCCGGGAGTGCTTTTATTGATGAGTTAAGAACTGTCTTTACAACGCCAAGGTCATAGAGTATGTTCTTTATTTTCTTATTATCCTCAGTACCGGTAGAAAGTTCTACCATTTGTGCAAAATTCTTCACCAGACCACAGTTAGGACCTTCAGGGGTTTCTGAAGGGCATAACCTTCCCCATTGTGTGGGATGCAGATCACGGGCCTCGAAATGCGGTTGCGCCCTCGAGAGTGGGGAGATAACACGCCTTAAGTGGGAGAGTGTTGAGATATAATCTGTCCTGTCAAGAAGCTGTGATACACCTGTTCTTCCGCCTACCCAGTTTCCTGTTGCGAGTGGATGCTGTAACCTGTCAGTAAGCACATCTGCCCTTACAAGCGTAATAACGTTGAGTTCACGGTTTCTCATGTTTGCCCTTTCGAGCTGGTATTTTATGTCACGTGAAAGCCTGTTGAAAGCCACCCTGAAGAGGTCTTCCATCAAGTCTCCTGTAAGCTTGAGTCTCTTGTTGGAATAGTGGTCTTTATCATCCTGTTTCCTCTTTGACAGAGCAAGTTCGAAACATGACTCGGCCATTCTTCCAAGGAAATTTGCCTTTGCCACCCTGTTGTCCGGCTCATTACCCAGATGTGGCAACAGATATCTGTCAATAACGTAATTGGCACGTTTGATCTGGTAGTCTCTGGCCTGTCCTGAAGCAACACGGGAACCTATCTTTTCCATGGCTTCTTCCATGGTGTCGACTTCTGCTTCCTCAAGGTTCTCGAACATGAACTTCATGATCTCAGGATCTGTGGATACGATTTTGACAAGATCCTCGTCAGTCTCCACACCGAGTGCTCTCATAAGTGTGATGAAATTGACACGTCCTGAGATAGATGGGAATGAGACCTCAAGAAGTGATTTTCTTCCCCTTTCAACAACTACAAGTGCCCTGTAACCTCTTCTTTGTGAGAATACTTTTGCAACCTCTATGATGTCGCCGTATCTTTCTCCGAACTCTGCGAGAATCTTGTTGGGAGCGAGATCCTCAAGCGTCATAACTACACGCTCGGTTCCGTTAACAATGAAATATCCTCCCGGGTCAAGGGGATCTTCTCCGTATTTGACCATTTCCTCATCAGTTATATCTTGCAGGTTACAAATGTTGGATTTGATCATTACGGGAAGCTGGCCGATTTTCGCTTCCTGTGGCTCCTTTTCTTCCTCACCCTCTACCACGCTCATCTGGAGATAAAGCGGGGCTGAATATGAGAGATTCCTTAACCTTGCTTCGTTCGGGTAGAGTCTTTCGATGGCTCCGTCAGCCTCTTTTACAATAGGATTCTCCACTCGTATCTTGCCCAGTTTGATGTATGTATCTTCAAGATCCGTTTCAATTATTTTTTGTTCATCGATTATCTTCTGAAGCCCGGTCTCCAGAAACTTGTTATATGAATCGATGTGATGCTGTACGATCTTATCTTTCGTAAAAAATGAGTTCGCAATCTGTCCTTTACTTAACGCTATGATAGCACCCTCTTTATGTGGTTTATATTATCAAAATGGTAAAAAAGCCCATGTCAAATGATTAATGTAAGATTCGCTTCTTCACGCAATTACAAGTCTGTAATAATACGCCTCGCCGGCTGTCTGGCTATTTCGGGTAATCTTGACAACTTCTCCTGCCTGTGCCCCTATCTCCTGTATCACAGGATCGTCAGTTTTAATCTTTGGAAGTTGTTCTTTCCCGATATTGTATGCTTTTAAAACAGTTTTTAATTCTTCTTCCGACATAATCTCATGTTTCGGGATTAACTCATGGTCGAGCAGGCTGAACTTTCTCACTTAATTTCCTCCCTCAAAAATGTGAACGTGAACACCCCTTGCAAAATGTGGCGGGCTCGTAGGGATTTGAACCCTAGGCCGTCTGGTTAAAAGCCAGACGCTCTGCCTGACTGAGCTACGAGCCCAATATGTTGGGTGGATTTGCTGAGGCTGCTTCACGTTCATCGACTTCGGTGTAGCGGGTGATAGAAGCACTTATTGTATATATAGTTTTGTGCTCTCTCCTGTGTTTGAGCTACAATTGCCTATAATGGCCTACTGTTACTTATATGTTTTTTATTAATGTACTTTTAATTTAAATCAAAAGCAGAACGTTTATATGTGATTATTCTCCCACTTTACAAAGTAGTCTCAGTTATGTTCCCGTGGCTATTTTGCATCTCCTTAAAAACAGAAGGTATCTTCGGTTTAGCACCAATTAACAGTTTATTTTAAAAAAATGGCGGGGTTATGTCCCGGATTCCCAGCCATCCATGTATGCTGTCTGTTCATCTGACAGTTTATCAATGCTGATACCCATGGACTTAAGTTTCATTTCTGCAACACCTATGTCCAGTTCATGGGGGACGGAATGCACACCATTTACCAATTTGTTCTCTGCAATGTATCTTACACAGAGCGCCTGGTTTGCGAAACTCATATCCATAACTTCAGCAGGATGGCCGTCGCCTGCTGCAAGGTTTACAAGCCTGCCCTCGGCAAGAACGTTGACTTTCCTGTCGCCAAGGTCGTACTCTATAATGTTTTTCCTCACAGTTCGAACTGACTTAGCCATTTTCTCAAGGTCCTCAAGATTTATCTCTACGTTAAAGTGACCTGAATTGGCAAGTATTGCGCCGTCTTTGATGACCTTAAAGTGTTCTTTTGTGAGGATATCACGATTGCCTGTGGTAGTTAGGAATATGTCTCCTATCTTTGCTGCTTCTTTCATAGGCATAACCTCATTCCCATCCATACGGGCTTCCAGTGCTCTTATAGGGTCTACCTCGGTAACGATAACATTTGCTCCGAGCCCTCTTGCACGCATAGCAGCTCCTTTTCCACACCATCCGTATCCGCCGATGACAGCATTCTTGCCGGCAACAAGGAGGTTTGTGGTTCTCATTATGCCATCCCAGGATGATTGTCCTGTACCATAGCGGTTGTCAAAAAGGAATTTTGTCATAGCATCATTGACAGCAATAACAGGCATCTTCAGGGCACCTTCACGTTCCATGGATTTGAGCCTGTGGATTCCGGTAGTTGTTTCTTCACAGCCTCCGAGGATGGTAGCAAGCATTTCCGGACGTTCTGTATGCATCTTGAAGATGAGGTCGGCACCATCATCAATTGTAATATCGGGTCCGAAGTCGAGAACCTTATCGATAGCATCATAATATTCTTCTGTAGAACAGTCATAGCTTGCATGGCAATCTATACAATCACGCGTATCAAGGGCAAGTGATACATCATCCTGTGTGCTCAACGGGTTACAACCGGTAATAGCAACTTCCGCACCACCTGCAGCCAGCGTCTCTACAAGCACTGCTGTTTTAGCTTCAACGTGTAGTGCCATTGCGACCTTGTGTCCCTTAAGTGGCTTTTCTTTCTCAAACTGCTCCCTAACTGCGGCAAGAACCGGCATGTGATTGCGAGCCCACTCTATTTTCTGGTTCCCGGATTCCACCATTTCTTTATTACTCATTTAAATTCTCCAATTTCATAAATATAAAATAAATATGTATTAATTACCAATCTTTGATATAAGGTCTTCTGACTTCTGAATTGCAATATCTATTACTTCCTGCTCATTCATTGAAATGACCTTTCCGTCCTCCATCAGTATTTTTCCGTTCACGATGGTAGTTTTGACATCTTTTCCACAGGCAGCATAGACCATATGTGACGCTACATCGTACAATGGAGTAAGATGTGGCTTTTTCATGTCAACAATTATAATATCAGCGTTGCATCCTTTCCTAAGCATTCCGCTGTTTATGCCAAGTGCTTTTGCTCCGTTCACAGTGGCCATTTCAAGAACTTCACGTGCAGGTAGTACCGTGGGGTCCATAGTGCTGACCTTCTGGAGCAATGCTGCTGTTTTCATCTCCTCAAACAGATCAAGATTGTTATTGGATGCGCATCCGTCCGTTCCAAGTGACACGTTGGCTCCGGCATCAAGTAGCTTTGCAACAGGTGCAATTCCCGATGCCAGCTTCATATTGCTTATAACATTATGGGAAATGTTCACATTGTGTTCTGCAAGTATCTTTATATCACCGTCAGATAGCCAGACACAGTGGGCTGCAAGCACATCGGGTCCCCAGAAGTCAATATTCTTGAGGAAATGTATGGAACATACACCGAAGTTTTCTTTCATGTGGTTAAGTTCAGCTTCAGTTTCCAGAACATGAATGTGTATCCTTACGCCGTCTTTAACAGCCTGCTCCTTAACCCTTATGAGAAAATCCTCTGAACACGTGTTAGGCGCATGGGGTCCGTACATTGTGGTTATTCTGCCATCTGATTTTCTTTTCCATTCTTCTACGAACCTGGCACCTTCTTTAAGTTCGGCATCTGCTTTCTCCTTATCTCCAAAGTCGATCATTCCGTAGGAAAGCGCTGCCTTCATACCAGATTCATTAACCGCCTGTGCTACCCTGTCCATATGGATGTACATGTCTGCAAAAGCCGTTGTTCCCGATTTAATCATCTCCAGGCAGGCAAGCTGTGTCCCTACATAAATATCCTCATCAGTGACCTTAGCTTCTGCGGGCCATATGTGATTCTCAAGCCAGTCCTGTAGTGGCATGTCATCAGCATAGCCTCTGAACAAGGTCATTCCTGCATGGCAGTGAGTGTTTATCAGTCCGGGCATGACAATGCTGTCTTTGGCGTCAATTACTTTCTCTGCAGTTTTATCTGTCGAACTGCCGACTTCTGTGATGATACCATTCTCAATCACCACAACCCCTTTCTCAATGTCTCTTTTATCGGGGTCCATCGTAAGTATGTAAGCATTCTCTATTATGATATCAGCCATCTTTACCTCTCTTGACCTGTTTCCTTTTCAAGTTCTTCCAGGTACAGGTGCATTATCCTTAATCGCTGTTCTGCAATCACCTTTGCAGTTTCCGTATTAAGTCTGTCCATTATCTTAAAAGGTTTTCTTTGCATGTAATCATAGAATCCGTCAAAGGGATCTTCAGTATAAGCATTCATAGAAGTTTCTTTGACGGTACCAATGGTTTGTTTCAGTGCCCTCAGGGCTCCCATAGAAACAAGTGAGCGGAATATTCCGACTGCTCCCAGTGCATCCAGCCTGTCGGCATCTTGAAGTATACAGGCTTCGATGGTCTCGGCTTTCATACCTCTGCTGAATCTGTGAGTCCGGATGCAGGATGTCACATGGTTTATCACATTACTGTCAGCTCCTTCGGAGGACAGGAATTCACGTGCAATTTCCGCACCGTACTCGGCATGGTTCCCGCCTTCCTGGTGCTCCTTCACTATTCCGATATCATGCAGCAATGCTGCAAGGCGAAGGGTCTGAATATTTCCACCTTCTTTTTCGTGTATTTTTACACAGGTGTTTTCAACACGTTCAATATGTGACATGTCATGGGTACTTGGCTCATCTGCAAGCACCTCTGAAACAAAATTGCGTGTTGTCTCTATTATATCCATGTAATTCCCTTTTCTTCAGCTTTGTTTTTCAGGTGCTCCTGCATGGAATAAAGGGCATCTGATATGACCCTGTCATTATCATAGGTATCAATAACAGCTTGAAGTGAGTTCTTACTTCCGCTTTTCATGTCCTCTGTAAACTGGACCATATTGTTGAGTGCTCTGGTGACGTTGTCAACAATTGTGACCGTAGATGTAAGTGATGTTCTTGAGAGTGGGTTCAGATCAATTGTGATCACAGTCTTCTCCATTTCTACCAGTTTTTGACAACGGTCTCCGTCTTCAAGGGGTACGAGCACCACATCGGCACTGAAGATGCCTTCTTCATCCACTATGGCACGGTCATGGGACAGTCCAAGCCTTTTGTCACCCTTGCCGCCGAGCACTTTTCCTGCTCCATTGGCTTTGAGATGTTCTATTATCTTGTGTACCCTTGCATCACTTCTGTGGAAAAGGTTCACCTCAAGCATAGCCCCTGTAACATCTGCAAGTGCTACAAGGCTTTCAGGCACGAGGGCTGCGGTGTTCCCGTTAACGGAAATTATCGGGTTCTTGGCAAGAAGTATATGGGCCACAGCCGCACGCTCTGCAAAGGCTGCAGATTCTGTTGTTCGTTCTCCTATAAGGTAATCGAATGCTTCTCCTCTGCCCTGGGCCACCAGTCCTTGCTGACTGGTGATGCCCATATGTATTCCATCTATTATTTTTTCCCGGGTGATGAGGGATTCATACCTTGGATGATCCCTGGGAATTCCTGTCATTTATGTCCGTATCTCCCAATTTGCTTCGATTCACTTAGTTGCTTATTTGCTTGTATCCAGTATAAGTCCCTGGTCTGTAGGAACTATCATTGTGGATATTTCCTGGCCCTGAAGCATCTCTATGTACTTGTAATCAATCAGGTTCGGGTTCTTTGACAGTTCTTCATTGATGACGCTCAATGCCTCGGCCTCACCATGTGCCTTTGCAATGGTTGCATTTGCAAGACCATTTGCCTCGATGATTTTTCTCTCTGCCTCAAGCTGTTCTTTTTCCTTAACGAAGACCATCCTCTGGGCTTCTTGGTCTGCCTGGAGCTTTGCCTCAATAGCCTCTGCGACTCTTGTTGGCAATACGACGTTTCTTACCAGTACTTCTTCTACAATGATACCATCGCTTCCCAAAGCTTCGTCAATATTGGTCAGCATTTCTCCTGCTACCTGTTGCCTTTCCTCTCCATAGACTTCCAGGGCGGTTTTGGTTGATACTACTTCACGTATAGATGACTTTATTGAGGGACGTATTATCTTTTCAGCATAGTTACTTCCCAGGGTCTGATGTACTGTGCTGACTTCATCGGGTATTAACCTGTACCTGACAGTTATATCCATTCCAAGGGTAAGTCCTTCTACTGTAAGGGCTTTTATCTGGTCATCACCTGAAACCTGGCCTTCACCTTCTGTTCCGCTCATAGTGTATGTTTCACTCCTGACAGAATATTTGGTAACGCTTACCCATGGAGGGACTATGTGCAGACCTTCCCCGAGTTCCTCTTCTTCAACGCCCCCGAACTGGTTGAATTTCACTCCTACCTCTCCGGCACCGATGGATACGAATATCGAGCCGAACATCACTGAAAAGACGATTAAAATTATGAATATGATCGCAATAGATCGGAATACCGTTACGAATATCGGTGGTATCTCTTTTATCGGAAACTCAGGTGTCCTTTTTGGTTCTGGTTCCCATTCTCCTTCAACAACCATGTTTTAACCTCTCAAATAATTAAAAACGTTTAATGTTATGCATATATAAATGGAATTCATAAATATGTTTTCACTCAGGTGATTTTGATACTACCAGTTCTGACCTTGAATCTGAGTACGGTCCCAAAGTCCGAAAAAGTCTCTTCAAGCTCTTTACAAAGTGATGGCTGAGGTATTGAAAATACAGCATTTCCAAGCATTGCCTGAGATGCTGTAACTCCGATAGACCGGGCAGCTTCGATGGCATCCATTACCTTTTCACTGACAAGTCTGCTCTGTATTGTGAACTCATTAGAGCAAAGCATGAAATTTTCCACTGACGGTTTTTGCATAAGTTTTCTCAAGGCTTCCTTCCCGGCGGTATTAATATCTCTTACCATCTCCGGGTTATTCAGTACTGACTTCGTGGACAGTTCTCCCAGGACTACACAATATACCTCCGCTTCACTTGATGGTATCAGGTCAACAGTGGCTATGGAAGGCGCACCGGGTGTTTTTCTGACAGGGATACCTCCAAATGCCTGTCCCGTAACGTCCCCAAGTCCACTACCATTACTAACCTCCGCCACATGTGCAATGTCATTGAGCTGGATTGCGGTAAGTTCAAGCGAAAGGGCATGGTTCAGTGCATAGGCAGTTCCAAGGGCTCCGGCACCGGATGCTCCAAACCCGCATCCAATGGGTATGTCTGATACACTTTCAACCTTTACCGGAAGCTCTGTCATCGCTTCAACAACAGCTTTACTGGTGTTCCCTGCGACTTTATTTCCGTTGAGGCTAACCACCGTATCCGTGATATCTTCACCAATTGTAACTGTAGTGTAAACTCCTTTGTCAAGCACCACTCCGCATCCTGTGGATCCTTTTTTCATAGGCTCATCATGGTCATGTATCTGAAAAAAGCCGGTAATATGAGCCGGTGCAAAAGCTCTGGCAGTCAAGATATATTTGCCTGGCATCTATTCTTCGTCCTCTGGTGCTAGGAGTCCTGCTATTTCGTTCATAAGGACATTTGCAATAAGATTTTTGGAGCCTTCTACGTTGAGATTCTCTCTTTTGTCAGAGTATATTATAGTAACATTGTTGTTGTCTGTCCCGATGCCTCCTTTGCTGACCTCGTTGGCAACTATCATGTCCAGCCTGGAATGTTCAAGTGTTTGCTTTGCTCTGCTGAGCAGTTCTTCCGTATCCACGCCAGCTTCTGCCTTGAACCCGATTACCTTTACTTGCGGGTATGCCTGTTTTGCTTCTTTTATGAGCTTGCGCGTATGTTTGAATGAAAGCTCGAGTCCTTCCGTGGATTTGATCTTCTGCCCGCTGGCATCTGTAGTATAATCTGCAATGGCCGCAGAACTTATGAGCACATCGTAACCCACCTTAAGTTCATTAAGTACAGTATTTGTCATCTGCTCGGCGCTTTCTGCATACATCTCATTTATCCCGTAGATTCCAAGCTTGTTTCTGTGAACGATGGTGACATCAGCACCCCTGCGATAAGCTTCCAGTGCCAGCTCAACGCCAGTCTTCCCGGATGCCCTGTTAGTGATTATGCGTATAGGGTCAACGGATTCGGCAGTTGAACCGCTTGTAATGAGGACCTTTTTCCCGTGTAATGTGTTGCTGCCGATACGGCGTTCGACTTCCAGTACGATCTCATCATTACCTGCTATCTTGGCAATGCCTTCTTCTAGCCTTGGTCCGACGAAGCTGATCTCCCAGTCTTTTATCTTCTCTATATTTTCCATAACTGCCGGGTGGTTGTACATATCCTCATGCATTGCAGGCACGATCATTACTGGCTTGCCTGCTCCGATGGCTGTGGTGGCAAAGGTCGTCACAGGTGTGTCATCTATCCCTGCTGCGATTTTTCCGATTGTATTAGCTGTTGCAGGTGCAACTAGTAGGAGGTCTGCTCTGCCAAGGTTGCCAAAGAACTCCACATGCTCAACTTTTCCGGTAATCGAAGTGATAACTTCGTTTCCAGTGGCGTAGTGCAGGGCCATAGGGTTTATAATCCACCCGGCAGCTTCACTCATGACCACATATACATCTGCTCCCCTGCGGATAAATTCCCGTGCAAGCTCTACTGTTCTCACAGCAGCGATGCTGCCTGTGACTGCAAGCACGATTGTTTTTCCCTGAAGTGACCTGGATTTGCCGGATTTTATCCAGAGGGTGGGATGTTCATTTGGAATTTGAGGCATGTTCTGTCCTTTTTTGATTAAATAAGTGGATTTTTAGTATTTAAGAAGGTGGATAAAATAGTTCGAAGGTTTTAGTGCATTTTAAACAATTTATTGAGGATTTCGATATTCCCTCATTTTAGATCATTAAAGTATTCAAACTCAATTATATCCTCTCATTTTTTATCATTTTGTTTAATTTCTCTTCATTAATCCTTATTTTTAGTATAGCTCCCGCTATCCTAAATTACTCCTTTGGTTTTTAGTGTCCTCAATTGATGCAGATTAAAACAAAAAGCTGTCATCAACATTTTTGCATTCACTCTTTCTACAGTTGTAACAAGAACCTTTCTGGTTTTAAATATTTCTTTTGTCACTGCATACACTCTTTCGCAAGGGACTCTTTTCACACTTATTCTTTCATTTCTGAGGATATCCATTATTCCTAAAGGATGTCCTCTTACAGCTCGTTGCATTGTTGCTGCAAAACCTTTTGCTATTGCTCCAAAATATCCTTTATCTCTATACACCACTTCACCCTTTTCAGACAGATCAACCTGTGAATCGTGAAGTGATGCAGTTGTTGTCTCAAATCTTCTGATTAGTTCATAATCCTTATCAATAATTGTATGAAGTTTGTATCCAAAGTGAGATTTACCATTTTTCTTAGTCCAGGTTCCATCTTTGCTTCTTCTTGTTTTCGCATCTTTTCCTCTGAGTACATCTGCTTTTGCATGTCCTGGATCTGAGTGAATAAAAGTTGCATCCTGGATCATTCCTTTTTTAATCTTCAAACCAAGAGCATCAAGCTGATTCTGCATTTCATCCCACACCGCTTTTTCTTTACCATTGTCGATAATTCTCTTCCTGAATGACCAGACAGTTGTACTGTCTGGTACATATTCAGGAAATCCCAGGAATTTCCTAAAGGATATCCTGTCAATACACTGCTTTTCAAGCTCAGCATCAGAAAGACCATGCCATTGTTGCAGAACAAGCATCTTGAACATTACAATAACATCAGCTTCAGGCCGTCCGCCTGAAGCTGTTCTGTTTATGTACATTGACTCCAGAATAGGGCGAAAAGGCTTCCAATCTACTAAATATTCAATTTCAGCAAGCTTATCTCCGACAGATTGGAGACGCTTATATTCTTCATTTAAGGTAAAATCAGTAAAAGAATCCATAATAGTAAATTTGCTTTGCTATTATTTAAATTTTATTAAATTGTATGGGTATTGATGGTAGTTTATCGAAATCCTCTATTATATTACTATAATATACTAGGATAATATTAGGTTTACAGATTGAAAAAAAGGTGACTTTACATTGACTTCTCAATTACATCCCCGCCCCGCAACTCTAGCAGACAAACACAAACTTTTCGTCCTCTACCGTGAGGTTGCCTCACGTTCAGGCGGAATTATCCGTGAACCCCACGAGGTTACAGAGGAATACATAGGCAAGTTCCTCACAAACAGCTTAGCAGATGGCATCATCCTCGTAATCGATGATGTTGACAGTGACCGGATAATCGGTGAGGTCCACAGCTACAAGCCCTCTTTCTGTGTGTTCTCGCATGTTTTTGAGCACCTTACTCTTGTTGTGCATCCGTCTTTCCAGCGGAAAGGAATTGGCAGGATGCTCTTTACCACTCTGCTCGCGAAGGTAAGGTCAGATCATCCTGAGGTTCTCAGGGTCGAGGTTATAGCAAAGGAGAGCAACCATGCCGCACGAAGCCTTTACAAATCACTTGGTTTTGTCGAGGAAGGCAGGATGGAAAAAAAGATTAGAAGGGCAGACGGAGTATTTGAGGCTGATATTCCCATGGCGTGGTTTAATCCTGATTATGAAATGGCAAAAGGCTAACCTTTATCATATTTCTTCTATACTATCTATTTATGAATCTGAAATTATTGGCAAGTATTATTTTAATATCAATCGTAATCCTGACATCCGGCTGTCTGGATAACGGAACTGATACCCCGGAGAGTATTGAGGATGAAGACCTTTCAGAAATCACCGAACCTGATGCTCCACGTAACAATGAAAAGTCTGCTTCGAAGATGGACTACCGCCAGCAAATGCGTAATTTTGTTATTGGCATCAGCACATACTCAAAACAGAAGAACCCGGATTTCATAATAATTCCGCAGAACGGTCAGGAGCTTCTAACCTCAGGCGGCAATCCTGACGAACCGGTTGCACAGGACTATGTTGCCGCCATAGATGGAGTTGGCAGAGAAGACTTCTTTTTTGGTTATGATGACGACAACGTGGCAACAGAAGAGGAAGACACTGAATACATGGCATCATTGCTTGACATTGCCATGGACAATGGCGTAGAGGTGCTGGTAACTGATTACTGTTGGACTAAATCATATGTCGATGCTTCCTATCGTGAGAATAGTGAAAGACAGTTCATTTCCTTTGCTGCTGAGCGCAGGGAACTTGACTCTATTCCTGAATATCCGGCAGAGCCGTTCAATGTTAATGCAGGTGATATTATATCGCTTGATGATGCGAAGAATTTTCTATACATCATCAATCCTGAGGAATTAGGCAGCAAGGAAGAGTTTCTGGAAGCATTGCAGGAAACAGACTACGATATAATTCTCATCGATCTATTCTATTATGATATTCCTCTGAGTGCAGACGATGTTTCTTCTCTGAAAACCAAAGCCAACGGTGCTTCACGTATTGTAATTGCCTACATGAGCATCGGTGAGTCTGAAAGCTATCGCTACTACTGGGATGATTTGTGGCGTATAGGGTCGCCTGAGTGGCTTGAAACAGAGAACCCTGACTGGGAAGGTAACTACAAGGTGCAATACTGGGATGAAGAATGGCAGGCCTTTATCTATGGGGATGATGATGCGTATCTTGATATGATACTGGATGCGGGATTCGATGGCGTCTATCTTGACATTATAGATGCTTTCGAGTATTTTGAGTAGCTGTGGCAGGATAATGGTATTAGGCCTGCAAAAAAGAAATAATAAAAATATGAACGGTGGTTTGAGTAAACCACCATTTATCAGACAAACGTCAGGTTCTCGCCACGCACTATCATCATGTTATTCTCTACCGGCAGAAGGATTTTGCCGTAAATCTCCCACTGGTAGCTTTCATCTTTATCAGTAACTGTCCAGATGTCATAGTTCCAGTATTTCCTGTCTCCGTTCTCATTAAGTATTGTCCATCCACTGATTCCCCAGTATGTGTCTGTGAGGGTCTTCATTGCCATTTTCATACTCTGATCGTTGTCCGGAATGGCATCCAGGTCAGCAAAGGTAGCTATCCAGAGAGCGTCATATGCGGTTAGTGCATAGGACTCGGGAATCCTTCCCAGCTTTTCTTCGATTCTGGGTCCGACTTGCTGGTATCTGTCATTTGCTACCACATATCCGTATATTGATGCTTTGAGGTCTATTTCTGCTGCAAAGGCAGCTGCATCCTTATCGCTTATGAGTTCCTTGTTCAGTGCCATTCCGTCAGTGCCATACCAGTCGATATCTGACAGGGCAGGATATTCACGGGCCAGGTTAAATATCTCTGTTACTTCTTCGAAGGAACAAAGAAGCACAGCTACGGAACCATCATCATTTTCAGCAGTGGCAGCTACTACTCTTTCATTGAGTGCCTCTACTTCTGCTGAAAGGTCTGTGTTTTCTGGTTCATATGCAATTTCTTCAAGCACTGTGCCGTTGAGATTCTCAAAACTCTTTTCAATCTCATCAACCAGTCCGTTGCCCCATACGTCATTTCTGTACATCGGAATTATAGCACTGGTCCCTTCATCATTCATGAATGTGGCCAGTATCATTCCCTGATTGGTATCGTCAGGTACAAACCTGAACAGATTATCGTCAGGGATTGCTAAAGACGGGGCAGTTGATGCAGTACTCAGAAGGATAATACCATTCTCGTTTGCATAATTCAAAACAGCTTCTGCCTCATTACTTGCCTGCGGGCCGATAACCATTTTTATTCCCATTTCATCAAGTTCCTTGAGTTGTTCCAGAGCCGTTGCAGGATTGCTTTCTGTATCCCTTGCAATAACTTCTACATTCTTTCCGGAGCCAAGTCCTGAGAAATAGCCGTTAATGTCTTCGGTTGATACTTCAAGTGCTGCCTGGCTTGCTTCTCCGATAGAGGCAAGATTTCCTGTAATTGGTAAAAGTGCTCCTATGGTTATGTCCTCTGACTCACTGGTAGCCTCCCCAGTCGATTCAACGCAACCGATACCCATGGTTGCTATGAGTAAAATCATAATTAAAATGCCTGTTATTTTTTTCATCGAATAATCACAAGTCCATCAATATCCGTCTCTACATTTATATATTTCTACTGTATTGCCGAGTGGTAAATAGATATCTATTAATATCATAGTGTCTGAAAAATCTCTAAGAGAGGACTTATTATGCAGATAGGTACGAAACGATTAATAACAATTCTAGCAGTGCTCCTGCTTGTAATATCTATCACAGGATGTACTTCTGATGATAATGGTAGCGATGATAAAGGCAGCAGTTCATCTGCAAACACAGGTGACCTTGGTGATGAGTTCACCAATTCAATAGGTATGGAACTCCAGCTTATAGAAGCCGGAAGCTTTGATATGGGTACATCGAAATATGCTTATTCCCAGCCGATTCATGAAGTAAGACTGAATGATCCGTTCTACATTGGTACATATGAAGTAACACAAGAGCAGTGGGAAGAAGTGATGGGTAGCAACCCTTCAAGTTTTAAAGGTGAAGTCCAGCCTGTTGAAAGTGTTTCATGGAATGATGTTCAGGAATTCATTGACAATCTCAACGAGATGGAAGATAGCACAAAATACAGGCTTCCAACAGAAGCTGAATGGGAATATGCTGCAAGGGCAGGGTCAACAACACTTTACTCCTTTGGAGAAATAGATGAAGATGATGGTCCTTTCCTGGGGGACTATGCATGGTACCAGGAGAACTCTTATGAAAGAACTCATAACGTAGGCGAAAAAATCCCAAATCCATGGGGACTTTATGATGTGCACGGCAATGTTTGGGAATATGTGCAGGATAGCTGGGTTGATGGTTATTCAGGTGCAGGCGAAGATGGCAGTGCAGTTGAAAAAGGAGCAAGTTCCATGAGGATTGCCAGAGGCGGTAGTTTCTCAAGTAAGGAAAATGCACTCTACACGGCATACAGAAAGAAACAGGATCCTCGTGATGGGGACTCGTCAATAGGCTTCCGTATTACTATGGATGCCTGATCTTCTTTTTTCTTTTTTATATTTTGTTTATTTTGAGTCATGTTTTCTGGTTCTATTTATGCTTTGATTGTCTCATTTCATATAGGCATATTTTTTATACAGGACGCTTCTATTGCAGTTAGATGGTTGAAAAAGACAGGGTCATTAACAATATCAACTATATTTTCAAAAAATATTCAGGCAAAGAAGAACTTGAGGCCGAGATCAACAAGCTTCAGTCACACATACTTGAACTTGAGCTGGATGTGAATACTGCCAATAAGCGCTATGAGAAGAGTGCAGCATCTGAAAAAAGGGCTGTTGCAGCAAAACAGGGGGCTGAAGAAAAGCTGAAAGCTGCGGAAGTAAAGCTTCGAAGTCTGGAACATGAACTTGAGAAACAAAGGACTGACGCACCAGGTGAATTCTCTTTTACCCATGTTGACCAGTTTAGCAAGCAACGAACTGAAGAGTTTATATCGTCCATTTCATCTGTAAATTACTCTACAGAATCACTACTAACGGTCTATGTTGCTGCCGGGGAACAACTGAATAACATAAAGGACCATGAAAACCTGATTGAAAGGATTGACAATGAATCTCTTGTGTTGATCGAGAAGATATCCTCATCCACAGGTCTTGTATTGTTTTATTCTCCTGATCATCTTGTAAATGAACTGATAGTCCCTCCTTTGCCCCTGAAAAGATCTTACTGGACCAAAGGTAACACTTTTGACACTGACTCCTTACTTGAGTCAATAAAAGAAAATGTCAGCATGAGTGTTTTGGTAGCACATGCGGGTGAATCTTTTGTTGGTTACTCATTTGATTCTGAAGAATTCGATTCATTCCAGGTGATAAAGAGCAGTGTAAAGGCCAAACATGCAAAGGGAGGTTTCAGTCAGAGAAGATTCGAGCGCCTAAGGGATGAAGATATAGCCCATCACATCGACAAGGTAAAGTTGTCTTTGAAGGAACTGCTTGAAGAATTCGAAGAGAACATAGACTACCTTTTTCTGGCAGGTGACCTTCAGCTTGCAAAGGAAATGACTTCAGATGTGCCTCTGGATATCGAACAGGTATTCTCTTCATCTGATATACGTATCGAAAAGCATTATGTCCAGGATATTCTGAATCAGTTGCTGGTTTATCGTAGGTACAGGCTTTAATGGGTTGAATGTTATGAAAAGTAAAGAAGAGCTCTGCGGGATAATTGATGCCCTTGGCGCCCTGTCTATAGGGGACATTTATTCAGTTACAAAGGAATTATATTTACTTAGAGGCAGCGTTCCATTGACTTTGCCTTCGATAAAAAACATTTGCGAAGAGGCTGAAAAAGAACATCTTATCGCTGTTGTATCCTGGGAAGAAGTTGCTGGTCTGGATGAAAATGACCTTTCCTACTATATATCAGGACCAAACGCCTTTCCTGAAGTCCCTTCGAGTTGAGTGAAGTTATCGATATACTTCAGATTGAAGAGAGGGAAGTTGATCTCAGCAAAGTTGCAAGCAGGTTCAGCAGAAATCTGCATAAAAGGATAAAAAATCTGGAGATCAAGGTTGATTCCATTGATCAGGCAAAAGTCAATCCAAAAGACCTTGAGAATCTTGAACAAAGGTATAGTGATATATTGAACCAGTACTATGATTACAGTTTCTGGCTTCCCGGGGACATGTCAGATATTGAAGCCGAGATACAGGTTCTTAGCAGCAGAATAGAAGCTCTGAAACCGGCATAAGGTATTTGACAGTTGGATATAATCAGGTAGCAGATTCACATGGCAAGGGACAGACGGGATACTTACTACTGGAGAGCCAAGGACGAAGGATTTCGCTCCAGAGCTGCCTATAAGCTTTTTCAAATTAACGAAAAACACAATATCATAAAACCCGGAGACACGATAGTGGACCTCGGAGCAGCTCCGGGGGGATGGCTTGAGGTTGCAAAGAAGCTTTCCGATGGGCGGATAGTTGGCGTTGATCTGCAACGGATCAGTCCGATCGAAGGTGTGGAGACTATAAAAGGTGACATCACTTCAGACAGGACTATCGAGAAGATACTGGAAATGGTAGGTGAAGCAGGTGCGGATGTTGTCATATGTGATGCGGCACCCAACCTTTCAGGAAACTGGAGTCTTGACCATGCAAGATCCATAGACCTGACTACATCAGCCCTTGAATGTGCCAAGAAGATACTGAAGCCTGGTGGTAACTTTGTGGTGAAGGTTTTCCAGGGAGACATGTTCAAGGATTTCCTTGATGAGGTCCGCAATAACTTCACCTTTACTCGTTCTTATTCTCCCAAAGCTTCAAGGTCACAGAGCGCCGAGATATATGTCATTGGTAAAAAGTTCCTTACATCACCTGTCAGACGTGGTAATGAGTTCGAAGTTGAGATCAAAGAACTTGGCTCAAGTGGCGATGGTGCGGTTCTAATAGACAATTTTGTAGTTTTTGTCAAAGGGGTTGAGCTTGGAGATCGTGTAAGGATAAAGATTCAGGATGTAAAACCGAACTTTGCTTTTGCAGAAGTAATTGGGAATTTAGAATGAGATTTATACGCTTTATCCGAAAAATAGGGTAATTTTCGGTCAACAACATGATTTTTCGGTCAAAAATAGTATTATTCGGACAAGTCAAAAAATACCAACACATGCTCCATGTTCTTGGCTATATATGGGAATAAAGTGAATGCAGATAATTCAGTGCTCTTTGTAAAACATATTCAAATTAGAAAAGTGCATTAAATGAACCACTTTGAAAGTGATTCATTTCAAAAGCTGTTGGCATAAGAATAGCTCACATGTAATTCATTATTATGGACAACATGCATAATTGGTATACTCTGCTTCTCTACAAAGAGATCTTTAATTGATAGGACCTATCTCAAAACTATAAATACTATGTCTCTGAAGTTTATTATGGGGATATGAATGGAATTCAGAGAACTCTCTGATGAGCAATGGACGTTTATTAGGCCACACTTACCTCCGCAACCAATAACCGGAAGAAAGAGAGCTGATGACCGTAAGGTCATCAATGGTATTCTCTTTGTTCTGATAACCGGTTGCAGATGGGGAGATATGCCAGTTAGTTATGGTTCCCAGGCAACTGCCTGGAGAAGACTAAAAAGGTGGTCAGAGGAAGGAATGTGGACTGTGATAATGGAATCCCTTTGGGATTCAGCTTACCAAAAAGGTAAGTTCACCATGGATGTCGTATGTGTTGATAGCAGTTTCATTGAAACTAAAAAAGGGGAGAAGATTCCGTATACAACGGCCACAAAAAAAGGAACGGCATAAAGATCCATGTTTGTGTAAGTTGCGAAGGCTTTCCTTTGACAATACAGATCGCTTCTGGAAAAGAGCATGATAGTCAGCATTTCATCGAGATCATGGAAAGTATCAGGGTCAAGACGGATGGAAGACCAAGTACGAGACCATCAGAAGTGCTTGCGGATTCTGCTTATGATAATGTTGTAATCAGAAAATACTTGAGATCAAGAGCGATCAAAAGTAACATTCCTATCAATATCAGGATTCGGAAAAATAGAAAAAAAGGAAGGCCCACAAGGTTCGAGTATGAGTCATACCATAAAAGAGGAACAATAGAACGATTCTTTGCATGGTTGAAGATGGCTTTCAGAAAAATAGCAAGTAGATATGAAAGACTTAACGTGGTTTTCAAGGGGCTAATAGAAATTGCATGTTTTATGTTATGCTGGGAAAAGGTATAAGGGACGTTTTGAAATAGGCTCATATATAATTTATGACCAAACTTTAATTATATATCTTCTTTATATAATATATTTTATACAAGGTTGGCACATATACTTGTAGTACTTTCTTAACCAGAACCTTATTCTTTTGCAAACAGGTTCTGTAAACACTCCAAGAATCTGGTTACATGAATGCTGAAGTCCCTGAACCAAATAACCATTCAAAATATATCCCTGTGATTTTGACCATTATTGTGGTTCTTGTAGCAGGCTATCTTCTCTTAGGGGACTATATGCAAAAACAAAGTATATTGCATGATGTCGATTCTTCCTGGGGGAATGCATCAACATTGCGGAAAGAAGGTAATTATGATCAGTCATTACAGATCTACAAGTCCGTATTCGGAATGATCTCGTCAAATGAGTTTCCTCTTGAATGTGGGATGAATCATTATTATCGTGGTGCTACATATGAAGAAATGGCTTCAGTATATACTGCCAATGCTTCAAGTAACCTGAAGAACAGTATATATGCCTATGATTCTTCCCTAAAATACATCACAAAAGATGAGTATCCGGCTGAATTTGCCAGGGTACAGTACAGTCTGGGTGGTGCTTACCTGAAACTATATGTCTTTCAGGATACCGAAGAAAACATCAATAATTCCATTATCCATTACAATGAAGCGCTCACTTACTATTCCATAGCTGTGGATCCCGTGTACTTTGCATCTATAAACAACAAGCTTGGCAATTCTTGGCGTAAGATTGGCAACACAGGAAAGGATACCGAAAACTTTCAAACTGCTCTTAGCGCGTATAATGAATCTTTAAGAGTTTTCAGGAAAGATACTTATCCTTTAGAGTATGCAGGGGTTCAGAACAACCTTGGAAATCTCTACATTGAAATGTCAGAATTCAGCGATAAAAAGAGCAATATAAATAGTGCCATGATTGCTTTTAGCAATGCTCTTGAGGTCTATTCTATCGAAAGCCGTCCCATAGAATATGCTACTGTTCAGAACAACCTTGGGAGTGCATATTTGGCCATGTCAGAAATAGAGAATAAAGAAAGTAATGTTGAAATGGCTGTTGATGCCTATCATGAGGCATTGAAGATATTTACTGTCGGTCTTTTTCCCAGTGAGCATGAAGGGGTCATTCACAATATTGCACGGGCTTATAAAAGTCTTTAAGTAAACAATGTTCAACAAATAAATCTTTTTAGGTAACTATTCAGCCTGATAAAAACGCTATCAATAACAATCTTGACAAAAAGTTGAAACGTAAATTTCATTAGAATCATTTATTTTGATTGTTGCTATTGATTGCTTTTTTGATTGTTAGATTGTTAGTGAGCAGACATCTCTATTTCGATGAAATCAGTACCAATAGGCAAATCGTGCCAGGCTGAATAGTTACCTTTTTAGTAACTATTCAGCCTGATAAAAACGCTATCAATAACAATCTTGACAAAAAGTTGAAACGTAAATTTCATTAGGATCATTTATTTTGATTGTTGCTATTGATTGCTTTTTTGATTGTTAGATTGTTAGTGAGCAGACATCTCTATTTCGATGAAATCAGTACCAATAGGCAAATCGTGCCAGGCTGAATAGTTACTCTTTTTAAAAGGCAAAAAAGTATCTATACGATACTTTTTCATCTTTCCTGCAGGGTCTCTACTTCTTCTACGAGTTTTTGGCCGGCAGCAATCTCATCTATACTGTGTATGACAGCGCCCAGATTCTCAATTGAGTTCTTTATCTCTTCATAGTCAAGGTTTTCACCTTCGATTGTGATTTTAACGGTTTCTGTCTGCTGGTCTACCTCGTAAAGGCTGAGGTTGACTCCATAAACACCATCAATTACACTTAGTATCTTTGAGAACTCTACGATCGATGGATGGTGGGGCTTTAGTACATCCAGAACTAGTCTTCTGATTCCTGTCAATTTTTACATCCTTCCTTATCAGAAAGTCATAGTTCTATGAATATTTAAACTTTTAAGCATTGCATGTAAAACACTATATTATTTTTGTCTTTCTATGAATGACTTTATCTATTTTCAGAACATAGAACAATTCATTCTCATAATTAATGAGGTGTTATCATGATAGATATGCATACCCATTCCATTTTCAGTGACGGTGAACTTATTCCCAGCGAGCTTGTAAGAAGGGCTGTAGTCAAGGGCTACAAAGCGATAGGAATCACGGATCACGTTGATTTCTCTAACGTGGAACATGTTCTTGAGAATGTCAAGAAGGCCAAGTATCTGGAAGATGAGCTGGACATACAGGTAGTCGTAGGTGTTGAAATCACCCACGTACCTCCAAGGAAGATTGCTCCGCTGGCCAGAAAAGCAAGGGAGTTGGGTGCAGAGATAGTTGTTGTTCATGGAGAGACTATAAACGAGCCTGTCATGCCCGGTACAAATGCAGCTTCTGTTGAGCTTGAAGATATTGATATACTCGCACATCCGGGTTTTATCACCCCGGAAGAAGCTGAGACTGCCCGTGACAATGATGTGTGCCTTGAGATAACTGCGCGCAACGGCCACAATAGGACAAACGGACACGTGGCCAGGATTGGACTGGAAGCCGGTGCAACACTTGTTGTCGATACAGATGCGCATAGTCCTGATAATCTCATAACAAAAGAGTTTGCCTTAAAAGTTGCCATGGGCGCAGGTTTGACTGAAAAGCAGGCACAGGCTGTACTTGATAATTCTCTTCGTTTTCTGGAGTGAAATATCCTCCTGTTTTCTTTAAAATGTCGTTCAATGTAATAGACATAACTACTGGTATATCTGTAGATACTCCAGTATACGATGGAGATCCAGAACCACTTATTGAAAGAGTCTCATCAATAGAAAATGATGGTTTTGTGGTATCCAGAGTGAGTTTCGGTACGCATACAGGAACTCATGTGGATGCTCCTTCTCACATTTTTGTTAATGGGAAGAGTGTTGATGAACTTACACCTGGATCATTTATGGGGAAAGCTGTTCTGCTTGACCTATCTTCTGGTGATGGCTGCATTACAGAGGATGAACTGGAAAAGTGTTTTGTACAATATATAAATGAAGAGGATTTGTCTGTTCTTTTGATAAAAACAGAAAAGCATTCTAATTATTGTAAATCTCCCGATTCGGGACGTATGCTTGCGGCAACTGCAGGTAACTGGATAATGGATAATGGATTTACCGTAGTTGGCGTGGATACTCTTTCTGTGGATTCAGAATTTACCCTGCCAAACCATAATCTTTTTTTGCGCAATGGATTGAGTATTGTTGAGTATTTGCACTTAAGTGAAGTAAGAGCTGGCATTTATTTTTTCATCTGCCTTCCATTGAAACTAATTGGGTGTGATGGCGCGCCAGCACGTGCAATTCTGATGGACAAGGCATGTTTTATATAATTATTTGCATAGTAAAATGTTAAAGTGTTCATAGATTACTTTAAATACGATACCTTTTATATTCCGATATATAGTTACGTATTTGGATATAAATATCTCAATATTTATATTAACGATACAATAGTATTAAATAACAGAATTAATATACTATAAACTATATACTCATGTTACACGATTGCTACAACGTTTGATGAGGGAAGTCGCACGAAAGCAAATCAGAAGCAGACAATGCACAGTGACAACCGTGCACAGGTAGGTATAGGTACTCTAATCATTTTCATATCAATGGTACTGGTGGCTGCAGTAGCATCAGCACTCCTAATCAAAACTTCCGGTGTGCTTCAGCAGAAAGCATCCCAGACTGGCCAGGAAACTACCAGAGAGGTTGCTTCCAACATGCGTGTTGATCGTGTGGAAGGTGAACGTGCAATATACGAAACGGTTACTGTAACCGATGGTGTGGTGTCTCCTACAAATATAACGGTTTATGAAGGCCAAATGGTTGAATGGATCTCTTCTTCAGGAGCTTTTGATATATCGGTGGATGGAGAAAATGATTCTGTTGCCGATGGCTCGTACTTCGAATATCGTTTTTCAGAGGACACGACTTATAATTTCACTATAGATGATGGCTCAACCACCACCACCGGAACGGTTGTTGTAAGTGACACACTAGAGTATGGTGAGATCACAAAATTACACATATCCGTATCACTTGGTCCTGGTAGTGAAGATGTGGACCTTTCACAGCTGATTATTTATCTTTCAGATGGTGAGCATGTTGCTAATGTCCGGTATAATACTGATGCTGAGACCACTGAAATACACAATCCTACTTCTGAATATTTTTCAGTAAGCCCAATACGTTCCCGTGATCAAGCAACATTCAAGGCCACACAACCTGTGTTAAGGACAGGTGATATCATGGAGATCGTAGTAGATATGCGAAAAATCTACCAGATTGATGATGAAGACTATGAAGGCCTTGAACCAAGGACTGAAGTTGCTTTCCAGGTAAGGCCGGAAGCCGGTGCTCTTGTAGTTTTCGACTTTATAACACCAGGTGCTTACTTCAATGAAAAGTATATCCTGCTGAGGTACTGAAGGTCAGCTCAAAAATGAGAAAGTGTATATTTCTTATCTGCAAGTACAAGTTCAAAATTGAAGTATCCTGATATGGGACCTTCAATTATAACTCTCATATTTTCACTTATATCCTGGCTATCATCAAGAACCCACTTTCGGGTATTATCCAGCTTTCCTTTTCTGAAATAGATTACATTACCATCAATATCATATCTGTCCTTGACACCGTTTTTGTACTGGCAGATAATTGTATTGTTTTCCTGAATCCAGTGAGTATCATTAAGATTGTGATTCATATCCGGGTCCGGGTCCACTCCAAATGCCAGATAATCTACATCAGGCATTGACAATTTGATAGTGCACGTGGATCCCTGTGGGCTATTATGTTCCTGAAGGGTCCTTGCATATCCGTTTTGTATAGACAAGAGCTCAAAAGTGCAGCGTCATTGATCTGCTTGCTGTCCTTTGCCCCTGAATAGATTGGAGACAGGCTATTCCATGAAAAAGCTACAAGGAATATGACAGCACATGTCACTGCAAGATAAAACACCATTTTAAGAGGAATTGTGTCAACACCACGTGTATCCCTGAAAAAAGTAGTTATTTTAACCCCCACCACTTTTTATGTCCCCTTCAATTTCATTCAAGCCATTCTAAGAACTTATCAAGTGCTTTTCTGCGATGTGAAACAGTATTCTTGAACTCATCCCCAAGTTCTCCAAAGGTCTTTCCATTGTAATCGAATATAGGGTCATATCCGAACCCGCCGGTTCCAAGCTCTTCAAAAGCGATATTTCCTTCCACTATTCCGGTAAACGTGAGCGGTTCACCATCAGGTTCGCAGTAGCCAATAACTGACTTGAAGGTTGCAGTCCTGTCTTCTTCATCTTCCATGAGTTTCAGTACCCTTTTGTTACCAAGATTCTCTTCAACAAAGGCTGAATAAGGGCCTGGAAAACCGTTAAGTGCCTTAATGAACAGTCCGGAATCATCCACCATTACAGGCATTCCCAGCTTTTCAGCCACCCACTTGGCTCCATAAGCTGCAATGGGTTCAAGCTCATTCTCCTGCAACTCGGGATATCCATCACTATTCTGGATAACCTCAATGTCCTTTGCTGCAAGTATTTCCTTCACTTCACTGAACTTGCCTTTGTTGCCTGTTACAAAAATGATCTTACGCATATCTTCCTCTTTTTTCTATTTCCTTTACTCTTTCCAGTACTTCACCAGAATTGTCACATGTATGCCTGTAGCCTCTGGAAAAAGCATCTATAAGTGCTCTATAGTCATGATGTGTACTCTCGAACGTCTGGAACAGGACGTGTACGTCCACACCACGTGCCTCGATGCTACTGTCATTAAATGAGAGTCCGAAATCTATCATATATATCCTGTCGCTGAAACATATCAGGTTGGATGTTGTGAGGTCTCCGTGGATAATGCCTGCCATATGTAGTTCAGCCACAAGGATTCCTGTTTGCTCACTGAGATTCTCATCGATCACATGTTTCATTGCAGTTCCATCGAGGTACTGCATTTTTATGGTGGAATTATCGATGTCATAGATGATGGGTGTTGGCACTCCAGCTCTTCTGGCTTCGGATATCAGGCGGGCTTCGGCCTTTGTCCTTTCTTTTCGGATTCGTTCATCAAGTTCCCTGATACGGTACCTTTTTGGTACTCTTTCCTTGACGATAAGTTCTCCCTTTACTTTAACTGTAGCTTCGGCACCACTCGTCAGATATGTCATATTTTGCTTACCTCATATTACCGAAAGTCATTCACGCCAGGTCACATTGACATCGTCAGGCCTGAAATTCGGGTTCACATGTGAATCCTCAATCGACAGTGTATCTCCTGCCTCATACATCAGTAGTCCCAGATAGGCTATCATTGCCCCGTTGTCGCCCATAAATCTTTTTTCGGGAACATAGAAGGATGCTCCTCTGTCTTCACACATAATGCCAAGCATTTCCCGAAGCCTTGCATTTGCTCCCACTCCACCTGCAAGAAGCACTTCATTCTTCTCAGTATGTGCAAGTGCGCGTTCGGTTACCTCTACGACCATGGCAAAGGCATTTTCCTGCAGGGAATAGCATACATCCTCTATAGGATATTTTTTGAGACTCTCTGTTGCAGCAGTGGAAAGTCCCGAGAAGGAAAGGTCCATCCCCTTGACTACATAGGGCATGGGAATATAGTTATTTGATTTCTTGGCCAGCTGCTCAATCTTTGGGCCACCAGGATGGCTGAGGCCTGCGCTTCTTGCAAATTTATCAAAGGCATTTCCAAGACCTATATCCAGTGTCTCTCCGAAGACACGGTATCTTCCCATACGGTAAGCCAGTACCTGTGAGTTTGCACCGCTGACATAAAGTGTTACGGGATCATCAGCAGGTGTCTTCCATCGTCCTACTTCTATGTGGGCAAGACAATGATTAACGCCTACAAGCGGGATATCCAGAGTAATGGCAAGCATCCTTGCAGCAGTTGCAACCGTACGTAAACAGGCGCCGAGTCCGGGTCCCTGTGAGAAGGAAATAGCATCTATGTCATCTGCTTTGATACCTTTTTCCTTAGCCTCTTCAAGTGCTTTTTTAATCATGGCAGAAGCATATTTTGCATGGTGCTGCGCAGCTTCACGCGGATGTATGCCTCCGCTTGGAGGGCTGTATGTGTCGGTTGCCTCCGAGATTACGTCTTTTTCATTCACGACAGCAACGCTGAGATTCCATGCCGTGCCTTCGATACCAAGGACTGTTCCTTTCAAATCTAATTTCACCAGCGTTTAATGGTCAGCATCATAATATTAATTTTGCTGTTTCCTTACAAATACACAGACAATTGTTAGTATCAATATTGTTACAAGACCTGATATAGCAGGTATGTCTCTACTACTGCCGTTTTCATTTTCTTCTGCCGGGGATGTGGTGGTATCTGTGCTCTCTTCTGTTAATATGTCAGTGATTGCAGCTTCTTCTGCATTGTTTTTCGGTGGTTCTTCTGCAGTAATTGCAAAAGGTGAGAATCCCTGAGTGCTTGCTTCAAAGTAAAGATAGTTATCACCAGGGTCATTTTGTTTTGTATCCAGCATTTCCCAGGCATTTCCATTGTATCTGTTTAGTGCTATGGTGGCTGGATCAATGCCATTGTTCTCTATCCATTCTTTACTGACCCTGAACCCTATGACCGGGTTGTTGATATTGTTCTCTGTGGCATAACCCGTCTTACCCACCCAGATATTCATATTTTTGTATACTAACCCGGAGACCGGCTTATCTGCAAATGTGGATGTGCTCTTCAATATCTCAATGGTAGTACTTATTTTTCCAGCATTTTTCAGTGATTGATAGCGGATATAGTCAATATCGTTCTTATCATCATCAAAATCAAAGTCTACGATGTCATCCATTCCGGCATACACTGAAAGCACATCTTTGAATACGATGTTCTCAACATCTTCGCCTGTGGAGCCACCACCCCCGCCTCCTCCACCTCCGCTGGAGGAAGCTGATGTGGCAGTAACCGGTGTGGATGTTATTACGGTAGTATTGGACCAGTTTCCAGAGTTACCTACAAAGTCGAATGGTTTAAGACTATAATTGTAGCTTGTGCCGGAAGACAGACCTGTGTCCGTCATCGGTGAAGTTGAATGGTTTGCAAGGAAAGTCTCATCTTTCCATATTTCCATGTAGTCTGTGTCAGTTGATGCTTCCCATGTGAGAGTTATGGATGTGGTGCTATCGGAACTAGCAAGATTGCTGATGATAGGTGCGGTATTATCCTCAATTGGTGTATATATGCTCAGGTGAGTAATATTTGCGGTAACTGTGTGTGCAGAGGTGTTTACCGTACTTCTGAATGGGGTCCAAATCTCCCCCTCATTGTCATACCATGCGACCACAAGTTTATCAGTATCATTTACAAGACTCTGATTATATCCAAGTGTAAGGGAAACGTTTCTTCCGAATTGATGTGAATAGTTTGCATCTGATTCATTCAGTACCCTGATGTCAATTGCCGGACCTGTAAGAATCGATCCGTTTTCAGGTTCTTCTCCCGTTACAACTGCAGCAGACACATTTCCAGGATTGGCAGATGTACCGGTAACATTGAAGTTAATTGTTGGGTGACTGATATTGCTTCCCATGCCGGGAACTGCAAGTGTAGCTTCATCATTACCTTCTGTGTTGAATGTCTCTCCAAGACTGAGATATATGGTTTTGTTGGAACTAAAGTAGTCATCCACTGAATTATTGAAGATGGAAGTGATGTTGACGGTGTTTGTTCCGTTAGAAAGCGGAATGTTACTTAGATTGAACAGTTCGTTTGAAACCGGATATGACCAGTTTGTAAGTGCTTCGTTCACGTAGACCGAAACATTTGTTGCTATGCCGCCAGTTCCGTTCATTGTAAAACTGTTCTCCGGGAGATAATATATCGCTCCGGACACAGGTGTATCGATTGTCGGCTGGCTTGTAAATACAGTAAAATTCACAGTAGTCGAATTAGTGTATCCTGTGATATCTTCAGCAAAGACCGTTAGATTATGATTGCTTTCACTTAGGTTCAGGGTTGCATTGAATGAGAATCCGGTTTCATTTGTGGAATTAGTTCCATTATCAGTATTGTACCAGAAGTCACATAATTTGTTGTTGGTGATATTGATATCAAATTCATCATTCTGTATTACGGTGTTTTCCTCAAGACCCTGTATATTTATTACATTATCTTCAACGCTGGCGTAAAATCTCCATCCATAACTTATTTCTTCACTTAGATTTGTCAATGCACTGACAGATACATTGTGATAACCTTCTGAATATGGCTGTACCGTCAGATTCTCTATTTTGTATCCACCAGTGATGTTAGCAAGGGAGTGGATTACATCCGAACCGTCAATTATCATGTTTATAGTGCTGGAATTAATTCCATCTGCATGTGTAAGGTTCATATAGACAGCAGTTGTGCTGTTAGTTGTGTATGAGTTATGTTCAGGATACATATCGGTGCCATCATGACCATAAGAAACCACAAGTGAGAAATTCTGTGGCCCTTGTGGGACGTTTGTACCATTTATCATGATGGTATATGTGCCGATAACTGGTTCCAGTAATTCAACATCTTCTACATTGTTCACTGTGTCAGGAGCTCCATTTCCATAATATGTGCCATCAGGGCCAACAACTACCAGATCAAGGTTGTTCACAAGTTGTGGGACTACAGCAGCATCTCCGGGATAATCTGTCCAGACGAGCGTAACTCTGAGAGGTTCAGATGTACAGAGAAGATCATAGCTCACATTCCATGATTCATTGAAGTTCAAAGGAGTTGGATTATCAAAATATTTAATCGTTTTTGGATATTGAGGATAGATTGAATTCTCAATATCAACACGTCCCCATCCCTGGGAATAATCAGGTCTGCCCGCTATCTCCTGATAATCTCCTGTTCCATATTGCCCGGGAGTCATGTTATATGCACCGTTAATCAATGTTGCCTTTAGCAATGCAGCGCTTGGGCTGCTTAGATTTTCAACTCTGGTATAGTACTCCCTGACAATAGCAGCAGATCCTGCAACAACAGGAGTGGCCATGCTTGTACCACCCATATATAGATAATTTTCATCAATAATTCCCCATCCTGATGTGTTTGCCATACTTGAGTTCGTGGAAGCAATGAATGTTCCCGGTGCAACAACATCTGGTTTGATCCTGCCGTCATCAGTTGGTCCACGACTACTGAATGCAGCCAGACCTCCACTATTGGTAGCCATGAAATCATCTCTGATAGGGTTTAATGGATAACGATCCCATACTGTCCAACTCAGGTAAGGTGCTATTCCGAAAGTATTTCCTCTTTCACTTTCTGATGCACCAACTGCAAGACAGTTCTTTGCAGATGCAGGTGATCCAATTGAATCTTCGTCTATAACTCCATCTTCATTTGAATCAACTCCTGAATTGCCAGATGCAAAAAGTATCAGCATATCAGGGTGATCCCAGACAAATTGGTCTACATCTTGTGAATAATCCGTGTATTCTCCATTAACATTACTGCCCCAACTATTAGTGTGTATTCTTGCCCCGAGAGTGTATGCCTCTTGGAATAGATCGTTTAGGTCATTCGGGGGGAACAAATAATCACTACTATTTCCAATAGCTTGGAATACTAATTTTGCTTCAGGTGCCATCCCACTGTAATTTCCTTCGGAAAGTGAACCATTGCCTAATACAGAACCGGCAACATGAGTTCCATGACCTGCCTGATCGGCGGCACTTCCATCATTTGACGTATCTATGATACTCAGTATTCTTCCTCTTAGGTCTGCATGCATAGAGCTGTTATTTACTCCTGTATCAAGTCCTGTGTCTGAAATTGCCACTATCTGTTCACTACCGTTCAGTCCGTAGGTCTCATGAACAGTATCTACATTAATAATATCTGCAGCAACATCATTGTATATATTCGGCTGAACATATTTCACTATCCAGCTGACACCATTGATTGCTGCTATATCTGGCAACCTGTCTGCTGAAACCTGTATCCTTAGTTTTGTTCCTGAACATGAAAGGATTTTTCCACCAATTGATTCGATGGAACTTTTTATCCTTTCATTATCTTTTGTGGAGAAAAGGAGTACATGATATGTATTCTCGGTATCAACTTTAGTACTTGCTGTCTGAATACTGCTGGTGTATGTTAATTTAGGTTCATACTTATATGATGGTTTGTAATCACCAATCCATTTTACGAAATCCAGTGTGTACACCTGAATTTTGACATCTTCATTCATTTTGAAAACAAATGCATTGTTTGGAATGTAATTGTATATTTCGGCTCCCTTTGATGATACGTCCTGTTTCCATTTTTCCTGCACATGTCCGCTGAACTGTACAATATAGTATTTTTCTATACTGTCTATGGATTGAACTGAAGAGCTCATAAGTTCCGGTTCATCAATTTGTCTTTCAGGTCCGGTAATTGTGTCCGTATTTACATTCCCGGCCTTCAAAAGAAGGAGATTATTATTGTCTACATCTCCATTGCCTGCGCTTACAGAGGTAATTGAGGCAATGGCTAAAATTATGAGTGTAAATAGTATCAGGATCTTGTTTTTAGTGCGCATGAGCAACATTCTCAGATTAGATTCAAAGCACCCATATATTACCCTAAATATATTTATATCTGCTGTCTAATAAAAAATGAAATGTTGCTGCTGTTCTTAGATATGGTTCGTTGAACCAATAATAGAAAAGGTTACTGCTTCCTCATAAGAAAACAGACAAATGATATTATCAGACAAGATACCAAAGTGGAAAGAGCATAAAGTGTGTTTTCTGGTTGGTTTTCATTTGGTTTTGAAACATTGGAGTCATATGTGCTGTTATCTTCTGTTGAATACAGTGCATCAGTTTCATCACGCAGGCTTTTCTCACTGGCCAATGCCTCACCGGTGATTGCAAACGGTGAAAAGCCCGGAACGCTTGCTTCGAAGTAGAGGTAGTTATCATCTGAACTTGTCTGCGTGGTTGAAAGTCGACTCCAAACGCCATTGTATCTGTTAATCACAATGGAATCCTGGCCAATATTGTAGTTCTCTATCCACTTTCTGTCTACTCTAAATCCTATTACCGGATCATCGATATTGCTGTCGATGGCATATCCTGTTTTTCCAACCCATATGTTTATGTTTTTGTATATCGTCCCGGATGGCAGGGAGTCAGCAAATGTTGACTTATCTCTGAGTATCTCGACTGTCACAGATATGGTTCCTGCATTTTTCAGTGATTTGTAACCAATATACTGGATATCGTTGTCCTCATTGCGGAATTCGAATTTAACATTATCTTTTCCAACAAATAGGGAACTTACATCCTTAAGTTCAATGTTCTCAAATTCCTCTCCTGTGGTTCCACCTCCGCCTCCGCCTCCTCCGCCTCCGCTAGTTGTGGATATTGAGGCTGTAGCTACTGATACTTCAGTTACTGTTATTGGAACCGTAAGGTTATCATGGTCTATTCCGTCTGTTACTGTGAAGTTCACAGAGTAGGTCCCTGTTTGATTGTCTATTGGTGTCCAGTTGAACAAGAGAGACGAGTCGTTGAATGTCGCACCATCTGGTAAAGTACCAACGTTCGAAAAATCAAGATGTTCGTTATCGGCATCTGTTGCATTGATGGTGAACTGAAGGTTTTCGTTTATTTCTATGGTTTTAGAGGACACTAATTCAAATGATGGTGGAGAATTTACATTTACTACCGTTATAGTGATTTTTTCTGAGTCATTTAGACTTTTTGCGGTTACAATAAACTCTATATTGTAGCTACCAGAATCATTGTGCCCTGGAGTCCATCTAAATTCTCCTGTACTTGAATCAAAAGTAGCTTCAGAAGGCAGGTCTACTGCAGAATAAGTTCTTTTGTCATCATCAGGGTCAGTAGCTGAAATGGAAAAAATAAGAAGCTCATTCTCATCAGTTACCTTGTTACCTATTGGATCAAGTTCGGGAGCTCTATCAATATTATCTACTGTTATGGTTATCGTCTCTGAGTCAGTAAGACTGTTTGCAGTTGCAATGAAATTGATATCGTAACTACCTGAATCATCATATCCCGGAGTCCATCTAAACTCTTTCGTAATGGAGTCGAAGGTGGCTCCGGCAGGCAATGTATTAGTTGAGTAGATTATTGTGTCATCATCGAGATCAATTGCAGAGGTGGTAAAACTCAAAAGTTCATTTTCATCAACTACTCTGTTACCTATTGGTTCAAAGTTTGGAGCTCTATCAATATTATTTACTGTTATGGTTATTGTCTCTAAGTCAGTCAGACTATTTGCAGTTGCAATGAAATTGACATTATAACTACCTGAATCATTGTACCCAGGAGTCCATCTAAATTCTCCCGTGCTGGGATCAAGGTTAGCTCCATCAGGCAAATTAGTAGCAGAGTAAGTTACAGTTTCATCATCAGGGTCAGTTGCTGATATTGTGAAACTTAACAGCTCATTTTCATCAACGGCCTTGTTTCCTATTGTAGCAAGCTCTGGTGCTCTATCGACATTTCCTACGGAGATAGTTATAGTCTCGGTATCATCAAGGCCATTAGCTTCAGCAATAAACTCTACATCATAGTTTCCAGATTCACCGTATGCAGGTGTCCAGGTAAATTCTCCTGTACTGGGATCAAGATTAGCTCCACCAGGCAAATTAGTAGTAGAGTAAGTTACAGTTTCACCATCAGGGTCAGTTGCCGAGATTGTGAAACTTAACAGCTCATTCTCATCAACAGCCTTGTTACTTATTGTAGCAAGTTCTGGTGCTCTATCGACATTTTCCACTGTTATGACGATAGTTTCAGAGTCACTGAGGCTATTTGATTCCGCAATAAACTGTACATAGTAACTACCTTCATCATTATAATCAGGAATCCATCTAAATTCTCCTGTGCTGGGATCAAGGTTAGCTCCATCAGGTAAAGTAGTAGCAGAGTAAGTTATAGTTTCATCATCAGGGTCAGTTGCCGAGATTGTGAAACTTAACAGCTCATTCTCATCAACAGCCTTGTTACTTATTGTAGCGAGCTCTGGTGCTCTATCGACATTTTCCACTGTTATGACGATAGTTTCAGAGTCACTTAGGCTATTGGATTCTGCAATAAACTCTACATCGTAACTATTTTCATCGTTATAATCAGGTGTCCATCTAAATTCTCCTGTACTGGGATTAAGGTTAGCTCCATCAGGCAAATTAATAGCATTGTAAGTTACAGTTTCATCATCAGGATCTGTTGCTGATATCGCAAAACTAAGTAATTCGTTTTCATTAACTGCCTTGTTACCGATTGCAGCAAGTTCTGGTTCTCTATCGACATTTTCCACTGTTATGACGATAGTTTCAGAGTCACTGAGGCTATTGGATTCTGCAATAAACTCTACATCGTAACTATTTTCATCGTTATAATCAGGTGTCCATCTAAATTCTCCTGTACTGGGATCAAGGTTAGCTCCATCAGGCAAATTAGTAGCAGAGTAAGTTACAGTTTCATCATCAGGGTCAGTTGCTGATATTGTGAAACTTAACAGCTCATTTTCATCAACGGCCTTGTTACCTATTGTAGCAAGCTCTGGTGCTCTATCGACATTTTCCACTGTTATGACGATAGTTTCAGAATCATTAAGACTGTTTGCTGTCGCAATGAATTCTACATTATAAGTGCCTTTATGATCATATCCTGGAATCCAGCTAAAGACTCCTGTGCTTGGGTCAAGGTTCGCTCCATTAGGTAAATTAGTAGCAAAGTAAGCTACAGTTTCACCATCAGGATCAGTTGCCAAGATGGTGAAATTTAACAGCTCATTTTCATCAACTGTCTTGTTATCGATTGCGGTGAGTTCTGGTGCTCTGTCTTTATTTTCGACCGTTATGGTGATTGTCTCATTATCAATTTCAATTCCATCGGTTACATTGAATTCTACATAGTACACTCCTGAATCATTATAGTCTGGAGTCCAGGTGAATATGTTATCATTAAGGCTGCCAAAACTTGCATTGGTAGCAAAGGTAAGATTATCATCATCTTCATCAATAGCAGATATATCTATATGAAGAATTTCAGATTCAATGATTACCTTATCGCCAATGTACTCCAAAACGGGAGCATGATTAGAAACTTGTGCAGCTTCAACATTAAATTTCCATCCGTAAGAAAATTGTTGTCCGCTATCTGTCATGGCCGTAACAGATACATTATATTCTCCTTCCTGGTAAGGAACAGGTGTATTGTACCAGATATTGTATCCATCAGGTATACTGCCATAATTGAATACTACCGGGATATCGTTGATTGACATATTTATGGAACTCTGGTCTACTCCTGCCGGATGTACAACATCTGTTGACACTACAGTTGTGCTATTTTCTGTATAGGAGTTCTGTGCCGGAAACTTGTTATTATCGCAGGTAAATGCTAATACCAGTGCAAAGGGCTGTTGCGGCAGGTCTAAAGGCTGAATGATACTATAACCCACTACTGTGATAGTGTAATCTCCCTCTGCTGTATTACTGAGTTCAATTCCTTCAACATTGTTTACGTGATCTGGTCCATTGTTACCATAATATGTGCCCGATGGGCCTGAAATTATCATATCAAGATCATTGACAAGTTCTTTTGATGAAAAGATGGTTCCCGGATAATCGGTCCATGCAAGGGTTGCTCTCATTGGTTGGCCACTCTTCACATATTCATATATATGACTCCATGAATCCGAAGTAGACAGCGAAATATCATCAAAATATGCTATCACTTCAGGATATGGCACAAGTATTGAGTTCTCGACATCAAGACGTCCCCATCCTTGTGAGTAGTCAGGTCTGCTGTCTATCTCCTGTGTGTCCTCGTCATCATACTGTCCCGGTGCCATATCATATGCACCATTGAGTAGGGTTGCTTTCATCAACGCAGCACTTGGATTAGCCATATTTTCTATTTCAGTGTAGTATTCCCGGACAAGCGCTGCGGAACCGGCAACAATTGGCGTGGACATGCTTGATCCGCCTAAATATGCATAATTGGTATTTTCAGTAACAATACCCCAATCATACCAGCTTGCCTGACTCGATTTTGTGGAGGCGATGAAAGTACCTGGGGCAACAATGTCGGGTTTAATCCTTCCATCATCAGTTGGCCCTCTGCTGCTAAAAGCAGCAATTCCTTCTGGATTGTTTGCAGTGTAATCATCTTTGATGGGGTTTATCAAGAATCGCCCACCTGACCAATCGATATCTCCCCATTTTTTGTAAGCGGTTCCAAAATTATCACCTCTATCATTTTCAGATGCACCGACTGCTATACAGTTCTTTGCGGTTGCAGGTGTGTTAAGTGAATCTGAATCGACCACGCTGTCATAATCCAAGTCACTCCCTTCATTACCAGCGGAGAACAATATCAGCATGTCAGGATGACTCCATGAGAACTGGTCAACAGAATATGAATAGGAATTATATGCTCCATTGGAATCCGCTCCCCAACTATTGGTGTGTATCCTTGCGCCTGCATCGTATGCATTCTGAAAAAGAATACTGATGTTTGAAGTTGGTATTCCTCCAAGTTCCCAGTCGTCCGTTCCTACAGCCTGAAATATAAGTGATGCTTCGGGTGCCATTCCTGCATACTGACCATCTGACATTTCTCCATTACCAAGGACGGAGCCAGTAACATGAGTTCCATGGCCTGTTATATCCTGTGCACCGTCTCCGGAAAAGTCCGTAATAGATAGTATCCTGCCTCTTATATCGGCATGCATTGAGTTGTCATTTACTCCTGTGTCAAGTCCTGTATCGCAGACCGCAATAATTTGATCGCTTCCGTTCAGCTTCAATGTATTATGGATTGCATTTACTTTGACAATACTTGCTGCAACATCGTTTGATACAGATGTTTCCTCATATTTATCTATCCAGCAGATTCCACTAATGGAAGCCAGGTCTTCAAGATTGTCAGATGGAATTTGTATTCTTAATATGCGGTCCGACGCATCAACAACTATTCCACCTAAGGTTTCTACATTTGATTCAATATCATAACTTTCAATGGGGTCAAATATGAATAGTATCATCTCAGAAGCATTTACATCATCTGCAAGCAAATTTGTATCCTGAATGATCAGGTTTTCATCTGTGTATTTATACTCCGGCAGAAACTCCCCTGTCCAACGCACAAAATCAAGCGATTCCACAAGAATCTTCTCTGTTCCATTCATCCTGAGCACAAAAGCGTTGTTTGGGATATAATCAAAGAATTCGGCTCCGACATTCTGCACTTCATCTTTCCATTGTTGACTGACAGGTCCTTCAAACTGCACGATATAATATGTTTCGGAACTATCCTCCAATTCAAATGTTGAAGATACTTTGGCCTGATCCTGTTCGGATACATTTTTTTCCGGTGGGCGGTCTGTATCTATATTACCTGATTTCAAAAAGATTAGATTTTCGTCACTGGCCGAAACGACCAGAGCAGAAAGCAGGATAATGATAATGGATATGAATATCGTTGTTGTTCGATTCATGGGCCGTGTTCCTGTTTTTGTGCTGATATGTAGGATTAGAAATATCTAAGTAGTAAATATATTCAGGCAAACTTGTATATAAAACGCAATGAGTATCTTAAAAATAGTATCTTTTGTATGTGTATATTAATGTGGGTTGACACTATGCAATAGTTGAGCAAAAAAAAGAAAAGACGCTTTTATACTGAAAAGCGTCAAAAATACTTTAGAACTTCCTCTTTCTCCAGAATCCTACATACATAGCTCCTACTCCGGCAAGTACCAGCACAGAAGCTGCCAGCTCAGAACCGGTTACTGAGAAACCGCTTGAGCTTTCGGTATTTGCGACACTTTGCTTTGTCATTTCATAACCTTCTACGTAATCATCCGGTGTAGACCGTTGTACATCCTGTACAGGTGTATCAGCATCCATACCTGCTCCGGAATCAGTCGCAGTTGTCTGGTTGGTTGACCCTGATTCAGAGCTGGATTCAACGATCTTCAGCTCCGTTCCGGCTGAACTGCTACTTCGGCTACTAACCGTTTCTTCCTGCTCAGATTGTGGTGTCTGGACCACTTCTCTCAGGGTTGCATCGTACATTTTTTTCTTATATGCATCCTGCATTTTCTTGCTAACTCCTGATGGATCCATATTTTCTTGTATAAATTTATCAAGCAATGGATTTCCACAGGTATGATGGCAGCAGGTAACATCATTTTCGACAACTGATCTAACATATTCTTTCACAAGATTGTGGGTCACTCCATCAGATGGATTCCAATAATCCGTGCGAGCGGATTCCAGTAATGTAGCTTTCATTGACTGGGATGCATATGGATTTGTAGTTTCAAGGTAATCGCTTACACCAAGGCCATATTTGTCCTCGACGTAGACATCATACATCTCATTCCACATATCATCAGTAACAAGAGATGGGTCTGTTACATCAAACACATGCAGGACTTCAAAGACTGAATCCATATATCTTGTACCGTCAAAACCGTTACCCATCATTCCTTCTATCCAGTTTGGATTCAGGTAACGTGAGCGTAAGTCCTTGTTAAGGAACTCACTCAGGGTTTCAATGTCTGCAGAGCTGCTGAGGTCATTGATATACATGTCAGGTGCAGAACCGCTGATTCTTTCAACTGACATGCTCAAACCACCGAAATAGGCAGCTACCATATTGTGGTCAAGCACACCGTAAAGATTTGATGTTCTGCTAAACACTGCAGTATCAACGTCTGCAAGGTTCTTCTCCAGTACACTTGAGTAATGCTCACCCCATATTTCTTGACCATAGATATATCCCATCCTGTCAATGTAGAGGTCGGCGATCTCGTCTGAATCTTCCCATGTATCACTGCTTATGGCTTCCTGTATCCCAGGTGTATATCCTCCTGGTGGGGGACAGAATATCTTTGAAACTGACAGGTTGTATGCAATCGATTCATTGTATCCTTCATCTATGAGGCTATGGTATGTTTCACTGGAATGCATTTTCACATAGTTGGGATATGTGTCATTGTCAGCTCCTGCCGCCATCCTGATAGCTTCATCTATGAGCTCAATCTTGCTCGGATACACATCACGGTAAAGACCTGAGGTTACCACCATAACATCTATCCTTGATCTGCCAAGTTCCTCGGAATCGATTAGTGTGAAACCTTTTACTCTGTTCTTGCTGTCATAATAGGGTTCTACTCCCAGAAGTTTGAATATCTCGGATTCCATAACTCCCTGGTTCCTTGTTGTTTCCACAGACCATAGCAGGAACGCTATCTTTTCAGGATATTGCCCATCTTCTTCAAGTTTCAGTGCAAGTATATCGTCTGCAAGTTGTGAACCAACATCCCATGCCGCTTTTGTGGGGATGAGGCGGTCATCGAATGTGTAGAGATTCCTGCCTGTTGGCAATGCATCAGGGTTCCTGATAGGGTCACCGGATGGTCCCGGTGTGATATACGTACCGTCAAGTGCATCGAGTATCTTCGTTATTTCACATTCGCAGTCCTGTATCCTTTCCATATACTCAAGTGCCAGATCCAGGTCACTTCCAAGTTCTGTGGAGTTCTGACCAAGTAGCATTATTTGTGCATCGTAAGGAAAGCTTCCGTTCAGTATTGTTTCATTCAATAGTAATACTGAAAGTTCCTCGTTTCCACCAAGAGTTTCCACATGTTCTACATATTCATCTCCAAGCATGCCTTTTATGAGCATGATGAGACTCTCGCCTTCAGGAACCTCACCAAGTATATGAGATCCGTATGGCATGTAGGCAGTCTTCAGTTCATAGAGATAATTCGAGAGTTCATTAATGAAAGCATCTGTAAGGTCTGCATCACCTGAAATTGAGTCAAGGTCAACACTGAGGTCATTGTCAAGGCTCAGGTTTCTTGTCTGGTTTATGATACTCTCTCTGTAACTCTCTTTCACCACGCTGTCTGTTGCTTGTTTGAATAATGTGATCTCCTGCTGGAGGTTTGCAAGGTCGCCATAAAGACCTGCCGGCACTATTGTCGGTGTCATGAAATCAATGATGAGCATATTTGCTCTTCTTCTGTCAAAGACACCTTCTGCATCCATTGGAAGTACGTGGATATGTGGCATATCTTCAAGTAAGAGTGCTCCCCAATCCTTTGCGGAAAGACCGCATTCTTTACCGGGCATCAGCTCAACGCTTGAGAATATAGTGAATAATGCGTCGGCTTCATATTCCCTTGACATGTATTTGTAGAAAGCAAAACACTGATGTGTTGGTGGATATGAAGCATTGTTATACATTGCTTTTTCACTTGAAGACCATCCGTGTTGTGGGTCAGGTGCAAGAAGAACATTTCCGAATTCGAGCACAGGTATGACCAGATATTTGTCTGTGGAATTCTCATAGACCATTATATTTCCAGGAGCTTCACCCCACATTGCTGTCATTTCATCAATTTTATCCTGTGGGAGTTCTTCGAACCACTCCCTGTACTGGGATTCAGGTATGAGTATTGTGCTTCCATTCTCAACACATTTGGTAAGTTCTCCGGGAGCCCAGCTACCAATATTGTGTCCGCTTTCCATCATCATATCTGCAAGTTCACTGGAATTTGGAAGTGGCTCACTGCCAACATCATAACCTCTCTCTTGCATAGCTTCAAGAAGGTTTGCCAGACTTGCCTGTGCATCAAGATAATAATCAATGTCTGCGCCCATATCTGCTTTACCGCCTTCAGGATTGTAATATGGTATAACCACTTTCTTCTCTGAATTCGATTTTTGGTGCAGTTCAGTCCAGGCTATTGTCCTGTCGACAAGCCAATCTATCTGATAATAAATTGGCTGGTTATATTCGATTCCTGTTGCCTCATCTATGGCTTTTCCGCTGATGACTATTGGCTCGATGATTCCATCAAGTTCTGCATAAGCTACCTGATACTGTTGAGCAGGCGGCACACCATGCACACTGTTCTCCCATTCTTCCACATTTACTCCTGAAAACAAGCGGGCACCGTTCAGGACAGTTATGTTCAGTGTCTGAAGGTCAGAAATTCCATGCTCATTGTCTGAATAATGCAGACGTGACCCACGTGATATCATAATAGCAGCGTCTGCAATGGACATATTATCCTTCATAAGGTAGCTAAGGGATTTTTCATCCTTGTAAGCATAAGTAGTTACAATCGTATTGTATCCTTTTCCTTCTATATCCTCAACAAGCGGGTCAAGCAGAGGCATGTCCCTTTCCACTCTTTTGTAACTGGTGGTTATTATTGCAATGGTAGGACTGTCTGTATCATATGTTCCTGTTGAACTGTACCAGTCAAGGTAATCATTGAGATTATCATATATCTGAGGTGCAAGTGGATGATAGATACCGTAGACAGGTCTTTCCACAGGTGCTGTGATGGAGTAGTTCAAACCGAAGAACTTCACCCCAAGGAAAGTAGTGAGTCCGTTGAAGTTCTCCTGGGATGCGTACTCCTGATAAAGATTTATGTCAGAGTACTGCGGATCTGATGTATTTACGTTATGAAGTCCGTAAGCTTCCAAGGTCTCTCCTATTGAGACGACATGTGCACCGTTTGTTTTCGCTTCATTTACTGTTGGTGCAATGCTGTCCACAACATAGGCATCAAGGTTCCTAAGAACAATCATGTCCTGATCGCTCAGATCAAAACCTAGGTCTGCATATGATGTGCCAAGATAGATACTGATATCCATCTGTGAACTTATCTGCGGGTCGGCAGCTACGTTCTGCATAAGTGTGACCGCATAAGGACGGGATAGCACATAGCTTATTTTTGGCCTTATATCCATGTCCGGTATTTTCACTATAATAGAAGTATTTACAGCTATTGTATCGTTTTCCGATAAGGCTGAATCTACTGCATTGTCAGTTGTATTTATTGTATCGTTACCAGCACTCTCTGCAGCAGCAAATGCTGTTGCTAAGAATACTATTATAAGAGCTGCTGCAAAGATATTCCTGTATTTTTTAATGTTTTTAAGTACCATATCGTACCTCACCACCAAGTTAGTTATGTAAGTTGATTTAAATCAAGTTTATTTGATCTATACTATGATAATCAGCTGATGAGACATTCGTTATTGAAAAAAATAGGGAAAAACTTAATATTATAAATATTATATATTTACACTGCATATTGTCCCCCGACAATGTGTATAACACTCCTGTACTTGCTTGGCGGCTATGCAGGAGTGATCACAACTATTGTTTTATTAATTCATAACTTCTTGATCATCATCCTCGTTTCACATAGAATTTCTTTCAATTATACAAATATTCAAAAATGCTACATATATTATGATTGTGCAAACATGTATTAGCTAAAACAAATATACATGTTCGTGCTTATAAAACAATTCATTAACTTTGAAAAAATAAAAAAGAAAAGACGCTTTCTTTGAAAAGCACCAAAAGAGTCTTTAGAATTTCCTTCTTCTCCAGAATCCAAAGTACATGGCTCCTAATGCACCAAGAACAAATACCGAAGCTACTATATCAGAACTGGATACTGATGGACTATTTGCATTATCATTGTTCGTGATACTTTGCTTTGTCATTTCGTAGCCTTCAACGTAGTTATCGGGGGTTGATTTCGGTGAATCCTGCACAGGCGCGTCAGAATCCAGACCAGCTCCTCCGGAATTTGCCATCATGGTCTGGTTAGATGACCCTGATCCTGATGCCATTGTTCTTTGGACAGAGTTGAGTGAATCATCCTTAACCTTTTGTAAATCAGTTTCTGTCTGTTTCTGTACCTGGAATTCATCTCTCTGTGTTGCATCGAACATCTGCTTATTGTAGTCATCTATCACTTGCTGGCTAAGGTCAGCTGGTATATTACCCTGTACGAAGTCATCCAGCAATGGGTTTCCACATGTGTGGTGACAGCATGTTGCACCATTATCTGCAACCGATTGCATGTACTCCTTCACAAGATTGTTCACAATATCGTCTGGCAGATCAATATACCCTTTGCGTAAGCCCTCCAACATCCTGCCTGTGATGGACTGATAAGCTCCGGGGTTGTTTTCATTGAAGAACTTTTTCATTTCGTCGTTAATGTATGTATTATACACAGTTTCCCACATACTGTCATCAACAAGTTCGGGGTTGGAGACTTCCCATCCCCAGAGATTATCTACGAATTCAGCCATCATCCTCCCTCCGGCATACTCTGAACTCATCATACCTTCTATCCATTTATCGTTGAGATATCTGGAGCGCAGGTTCGTGTTCAGGTATTTCTGCATGGTGACCATTCCGCCGTTTTCAGTATCCCTTGTGTCCGAAATATACATTTCTGGTGTCTTGCCGGAAACATATCTGGTTGCAAGGTTGAGGCCGCCGAAATACTGGAAGACGTCATCATTGTCCAGAGTATCATACAGGTTGGATGAATCTGAATGTACCGAAGCATCAACATTCATCAGGTTCTGTTTGAGAAGGTCAGGGCATTGCTGTCCCCATAGTTCTGTACCGTAGGCAAATCCCATCTTACTCAGGTAAAGTTCTCCTATCTGGGCTTCATCATCCCATGTGCCACTCGCTTCTATGGCATTGGCAATGCCAATCTCATAAGTACCGTCTCTGACAGCAAAACAACGCATTGTCGAAATCTGCTCAGCAGTCTCGTTATCATAACCTGCTTCTATCAATGCCTGTTTTATTGAGATTGTACTTTCGTTTACATAGTTGGTATAATTGCCAGCAGGAGCAGAGTTTGCAAGTCTTACTGCTTCATCTATCATCTTGAGCTTTTCCGGGAAGGCGTCTCTCATTCCTGCGGTTGCATAGACTACATCAATACGAGGTCTGCCTGGGTATTCGCCATAACTTGGCATAAGCTCGGACTCATTCATGAGTACAAGACCTTTTATCTGTTTGGATGTATCATCCCACTCTGGTTTTACTCCAAGCAGGTACAGCATTTCGGCTTCGAGTGTACCATGGTCTCTTATGAATTCTACACCGAATCTTGAGAATGACACCTTCCTTGGATATTCTCCATGTTTGTCATAATAGTCTTCCAGCAGATCCTGTGCAAGTCTGGAACCAAGGTCCCAAGTAGCCTTGGAAGGGTATAATCTCGAATCGACTCCATAGAAATTGCGGCCAGTAGGTACTGAATCCGTATTCTGGATTGGGTCCCTTCCAGGTCCCGGTGGGACGAAACCTGCATCCAGAGCATTAATCACCCGGTCAAGCTCGGTAGCTGATTCAACAAGATTGTTCTTGTGTATGATTCCATTTTCAAGTAAAGCAGTAACTGAAGAATCATTGTATCCAAATACCATGTCCTGAGCTAGTGCAGGGTCTGTGTTATTGGTAACAACTTCCCATACAAGCCAATCAATTTTTGTATCGTTTAATGGTATTCCAAGTGGATATTCAGTTGTATCCGAATAGAACGTACCGGATATCAGATTTTCAAAACTGCTTCCAAGCATTGATCTTACCATGACGGACATCTGGTCATCAACTGGTCCGCTTTCATTCATAGGTGGGACTTCTCCAAGCACATGGAAACCATAGGGGATGTTCTCTTCGGATATCTCTTCCAGATATTCATGGAGCACGTTCTTTACAAAAGCCTGAAACTGTGAATCATCCGCTCTGTAAATCTCGATCATACTTTCAGTCACATCCAGGTCCTTATGGAGATTGAGTTCCACCATTTGGTCGATTATAATTTCTCTGTATCCGTCTCTGACTTCATCCGAGATTGCAGGATCATAGTACTCCTGAATGTTTGATGCAAGTTCTGCCATCTCCGTATGAAGGCCTCCGTGTTCGAGGGTTGGAGTAAGATGGTCAATTATCAAAGCATTTCCACGGTATTCTGCTGTAAGTCCTTCGCCAACGTTTGCTACGATATATGGGTAGATGTTAGGCAGGTCCTGCAGAAGAAGTGGTGCCCAGTCTGCTGTCCTGTTCATTCCGTATGCAAGTCCTGGAAGCCATTCGTGTGTACCGTGGGTACCAAGATGGATAATGGCATCAGGATTCCAATCATTGTTTAGCCAGAGGTAGAAGGCAATATACTGGTGTGGTGGAGGAACAATAGAGCTGTGATACATTACATTGTCATTTTGCATAAAACCGCGGGCAGGCTGTGGCATGAGCCATACGTTGCCACACTGGACCGCAGGGATCACAATATACTTGCCGGTTTCATTTTCCCATATCATGAGTTTTTTGTCCTCTGGGAAATCATCGGACCAGGGTTCTCCCCACTCATTTATTACATCATCTTTAAGGTTTTCAGGCAACTCATTCTCAAACCATTGTTTATATTCGTCCATCGGGATGAGCTGTAATCCCCATTCTGTGCGGTTATTCACCATTTCATCAAGGACACCGGGTGCCCAGGAACCGGCATTTATTCCCTGCTCCTGAATCATTTCCAGAAGGAGTGTTTTGTTCTCAGGAACATTGTTAAGGCTGTAGTCACTTTCATTCATCTTGTTGAGCAGGTTCATCATACTGGCCATGGTATCCAGGTAACTTGCTCCTATGTTGTCCTTACCGGATGGATAATTGTAATAGATGATACCAACTTTCTTGTCTGGATTTTCTAAGCGTTTAAGCTCTGTCCATTTGATAGCACGGTTAGTCATCCAATCAATCTGTGCAGCATTTGGTTCATACTCGTAAACGTCCCATTTTATTTTTTTGCTCTGTCCAAGCACTACATATTCAAAAATACCGTCAATGTTTGGACTTACTGTTTTCCTTATGGCTTCTTCATTGGAGATTCCTCTGTTTGTATCTGCAGGATCTCCTGAATCCGGGTCTGCAACCATACCCTTGAGTACGGGAACATCAAGATTTGTGAGTTCAGTTAGGCCGTATCCCTCATATTTATTAACATCCAGCCCAAAGCTCTTGAGAGATATCATACACTGGACCAGTGGTTCTCCACTTTCATCACAATAATAATCACTGATGTTATAGAATGTATCAAATCCGGCAATAACGTTACAACCCTTGCTTTCAAGATCATATATAAGAGCGTCAACAACCTGCAAGTTACTGTTCTTGTAATCTGATTTATGGAACCATATGCCGATCGTAGGTCTGGAAGGATCATATGTGTGATGTTCACCATTGGATTCATTCTGGTACCAGTCCAGATATTCGTTTGTAGTATCAAACCAGTAAACATCATCATCCGGATGGTAAAGGCCCTGTGGAAGTGTTATGGGAGGCTGACATTCCCAGCTGTCTGTAAGTGCTGATTTGTTTCCATATGTCTTTGCAAGGTATACAATGAAATTTTCACCATTCATTCTCAGGAAATCTTCCTTCATTCCCATATTGAAAAAGTAATTCTCATCGTCGCTTTCATAGGGTTCTGGTGCGCTTGGGAAATCATAATCATATAAGGAAGTATTTATTAAACTGGCAATATTTACAAGGGTAGTTCCATTATCTTTTGCTTTTTCCAGCTCAGTGGAAAATTCGTCGTATTTAGTACCCCATAGCATATAGGTAAATATGACATCCTGATTGCTCAGGTCAATGTCTGACAGGTCACTCAGTGTTGTAAAATATTGAACATTTATGCTTTCATTATAGATATTTGAGCTTTTGGCATAGCTGATCACTTCTGCATCATCAAGAGTAATGAGGGTGATATTCACATGGTTTTCGTCTGCCGATACAGTGTTTATTAGTGATAAAACTAACAATACACTTAATACTATTATCAATATATTTTTTACTCGCATGTTATCCACCTGATAATGTGTTTCAAGCACTCCATTTTTTGCTTGGCGGCTTAATGGAGTGCTATATAATAGTTATAATTCTAGCTCAACAAAAGCATAAAATAGGCTATGCTTTTCCAAAACTTCGTTTCTTCCTGCATAGCACTACGTGTGTTTAAATGAATATATATATAATTTTTTCAACAAACCACCATTTACACTATTGGTTATAATTACATCACTATAAGCAACATTAACTATATGTTAGCTTAGGTTTGTAATCGTTAAAACTAATAATTGTTGTATATATAAAAGTTTCGCTTTTTTCGCGATAAAAAAAGAAAATGCGCTTTTTTTGAAAAGCGCCAAAAACACTTCAGAACTGCCTTCTTCTCCAGAATCCTACATACATAATTCCTACAAGGCCAATCACCAGTACAGAAGCTACAATGTCTGAGCCTGATATAGAATAGGGACTGCTTTCAGATTCATCTTCAACAGTTTCCCTTGTCATTTCATAGCCCTCGACATAACTGTCTTCAACAGGTGACTTCAGGGAAGCTTCTTCTTCCAGTATTTCTCCTGCACCGGAATCAGTGAAGCTACTCTGATTTCCTCCACTGGTTTCAACAACATTCAGTTCAGTTCCGGTACTACTGGAACTCTTGCTGCTACTTGGAGTTGAAGTTGGAGTTGCTGTTTTCGGGAGTGGATTCCTTGTTTCCTCCATGATCTTCTTGTACTTGTCCATCTTTTCTTGTGACACCTGAATCCTTCCGGAATCGATCTCACTCTGGATGAACTCATCAAGTGTTGGGTTACCACAGGTGTGATGGCAGCATGTAACACCATTATCGTTAACAGTGTCAATATACTCGTTCACAATATCTTCCATAACATTATCTGAAGGGTTCCAGTTTCCTGTCCGAACCACTTCGATCAGTCTGCCAGTTGTTGATTCATAGGCATAGGGACTAGCATCTTTCATCCAATCCGATACTGCCTGGTCTGCAACGAACTTTCCATAGGTCTGGTCCCACATGTCATCGGTTACAAGACCAGGTGTCAGAGCTTCAAGTCCCCAGAGGTTCTCAACGAAGTTCATCATCATTCTGGCACCCTCGTAACCATGTGCCATCCATCCTTCAATGTTAGTATCACTGAAAACGGTGTACAGTTCGTTCGCGAGGTATGTTTCCATGTCCTCTACCACGAGGTCGTCAGGATTTTCCAGGTTGGCTACCAGAAGATCAGGCATTTCACCGGAGATGTGTTCAATGGCATTGGCCAGACCTGACATGTACTGGAAGAACTCATCGGTGTTTGTGGCACCGTAAGTGTTGGAACTTCTGCTGTGTACAAGCACTTCGGTTCCGTCCAGGATGTTCTCAAAGACAAATGTATCATCGATCTTTACATCCTCACCTGTCTGCTGCTTAATGTACTCCTCTACAGTCTGTCCCCAGAGGTTCTGGCCATAGATGTAGCTCATCTTGTTGATGTAAAGCTCAGCAAGCTCGCTGTTGTCATCCCAGGTGTTACTGGCTGACACAGCGTTTGACATTCCCGTTCCGTAGGAACCGTCCTCCGGACCGAATACCCTGAACTGTGCTATATCAAGTGACAGGTTGTAGTTACTGATGGTATCATTAAGAGATGACTGAAGAGCATCGGTGTTCTCCCTGACATAATTGGTGCCGGATTCATCCTCGTAGGCAAGTCTTACTGCCTTATCGATGAGTTCTACCTTCATTGGGAATGTATCCCTGTAAAGACCTGATATTTGTACCATGACATCGATGCGAGGTCTTCCCAGTTCAGCTGCTGGTATCAGTTCCACATCAACGACTTCACTATCGTCCTCATCCCAGACAGGTTTGACTCCAAGCAGATAGAATATCTGTGCTTCCATTACACCTTCGTGACGTGTGGATTCTCCAGCCCAAAGTATGTATCCTGCCTTGTTTGGGTATTCACCATGTTCTGCATAGTAATCGGTTATCCATTGGTCTACCAGTGCTGTACCCTCATCCCATGCATGTTTTGTTGGGATCAATTGTTCATCGAATGCATAGAAGTTCCTGCCTGTTGGCAGAGTGTCAGGACGGAGTATCGGATCGCCACCAAGGTTTGGCTCGATGAATCCTCCATCCATTGCCTTGAGCACCTGATCAACTTCATTATCTGCTTCTACCAGAAGTGCTGCATAATCAATTGCATTGGCAAGGTGACCATCCAAATCTGTGGAACTGTTACCGAGTAGTACCTGCATCTGAGCATCTGTTGTGTTCATGCTGTCAAGCAGAACAAGACTGAGTATGTCCAATGGTGCGGATTCAGACTCGTTGTAGACTGCAACAGCCTCTGTGTAGTCATCACCAAGCATGGAATTGATCATACCTACAAGTTCATCGTCCTGTGGTGCTTCGCCAAGTATGTGAAGTCCGTAAGGCATGGACTGGCTTCTCAGATCCCTTAGCACGTCATCCAGGTCATCCAGGAAGAAATCTACTGTGGCATTGTTCTCTGCAAGGCTCATGTTCACTCTGCTGTCAAGGCCAAGCTCCAGTGTAAGGGTTATTATGTCCTGCAGATGAGCCTGTAGAAGTGATTCGGATTCTGTGACTGATGTCTTGTAGGTATTGATCTTATCATTCAACACACTGTAATTACCGTAGCTTCCGGCAGACACTACAGGTGGTATCAGGTGGTCAATGATAACGGCATTGCCTCTGCGTTTTGCCTGCATTCCTTCTCCCATACCATCCATTACGTATGGATATACAACAGGTATGTCACCTGTCATGATAGCAGGCCATTCCTCACTGAGCAAGCAGAAATCCTTACCAGGTAGCCATTCAACGGTTCCATGTCTTCCCATATTAACTATTGCGTCGGCATCGAACTCGTTCTGCATCCATAGATAAAATGCAATGTATTGATGGTGAGGTGGTAGTTCCTCGTCATGGTAGAGTACTTCGTTGTCCTGCAACCATCCTCTTGTTGGCTGTGGCGCAAGGATCACATTGTCACTGAGGCTTATCTTCGGGATGACGATAAATCTGTCATCATTGCCATCGGTGTAGACCATTATCTCTCCGGGAGCCTCTCCCCACATGTCGATAACTTCTGTCCTTCTTACTTCGGGAAGTTCATTGAACCAGCCCAAATATGTGCTTTCAGGTATGAGTTCGACCTTTCCGGTCTCAACCATCTTGTCCAGTTCCCCGGGAGCCCATGTACCAACATTCCTTCCCTGATAGACCATGAGGTCCACGAGTTCTGTCTTGTTTGGTATGAGTGTTCCATTCACGTCGTATCCAGCATCATCCATTCCTTCAAGGAGGTTCACAATACTTGGTGCAACTTCCAGATATGATGCACCGATATTGTCCTTTCCGCCACCATGATTGTAGTAGATTATAGCTATCTTCTTGTCAGATTCTTCTTCAATACCAAGCTCTGCCTGAGCAATTGTACGTTCAATTAGCCAGTTAATCTGTTCATCATGTCCAATGTACTTTTCTACTGTACTGTCGTCCTCAACAATCGTTTCCAGAGCTCCGATCATAATAGGATCAATAGCACCTTCAGTTTCAGGTCTGTAAAGTCTTAGCATATTAGTTACTGGCAACGGAGTACTGGTTTCCATCCACTGGCTTGTGTTCATGTACCCGTTGAGTATGGCATTCATAACAGGCACTCCAAGTTCATCAAGATCAAAGTAATTTCCACGATAATGGAAGGAAACAACAGCATCAACTTTTGTCTGGCTGCTGTGGTTCAGATAGGGCTCAAGATAGTAGCCTGATTTTCCGTAACATGCAATGACATTCGCTCCTCTGCTTTCAAATCCCTCTATGATTTTATCAATTGGTTCCATGTCATCCAGATAGTAGGAGCCATAAAATGTGATGCCTATGGTTGGTGCGTTCTCATCGAAAGCATGTCCATCTGTTCTGTTGGCATACCAGCCAAAATACTCGTCTGCATCGACCACGAGGTATTCAGCAGGCATGTTTTCCATTCCTGGGTGATAAATTGCCTTTGGTATCACACTGGGTTCTTTTACAGTTAGATCATTACGACCATAATATTCCTGTGCCAGATAGAATATGAGATTGTCAAAGTTTGTGTCATCTAACGAAGCGCCAGACCAGTAGTCGTCCAAATGATCTTTGAATTTAGTAATTGTATCATAATTTGGATTGGACGGAAGTGTGTAATTGCTCTCAGGCAAATATGTATTCTGACCAATTACCAATGCGCCATTATCAATAGCTTCCTGAAGCGAATCCTCAAATTCTGAAGCACTCTGCGTAACCATTTTTATGTAAATTATATCCATATTGCTGAGATCAATATTATCAGGCAATTTTGTAGTGATATATGTACTTACATTTATGTTTAGCTCAGGATTAGAATTAACCCTGTTTGTGAAATTGGCAAGTTCTTCCTCATATGATGAATACCCGGTAATTATTGCTACATCCAGGTGAGGCTCATTGGTGATGGAAGATGCTCTTTGCTTCAGCAGAACCAGATCACTTGTCTTGTAGTAATAGGTGCTCATTGCATAAAGGTAAGTATTTCCTGTTATTGCTGATTTGTCCAGATATGCCAATACTTCGCTTTGATCTATATCTGATCCGCTGACTACTTCAAGCTCAAGGTCTGTAATGTCTGAGCTTTTTATGTTTATGTCTACTTTCCCATTGTACCATCTCCACTCATCATACTTTTTAGAATATGATTCATTGACCGAGTACAGGACATATTCTCCATTTGGAATATCTTCAAAAGTAAAATTACCGCTGCTATCAGATGTGGTGTTAGCTATAAGTTCATCTGTTTGTTTGTCAATGAGAACCAACGTACTTGCTTTGTAGTAATAGGTGCTCATTGCATAGAGGTAAGTATTTCCTGTTATTGCTGACTTGTCCAGATATGCCAATACTTCGCTTTGATCTATATCTGATCCGCTGGCCACTTCAAGTTCAAGGCCTGCAATGTCTGAGCTGTTTACTTTTATGTCCACTTTTCCGTTGTACCATCTCCACTCATCATACTTTTTAGAATATGATTCATTGACCGAGTACAGGACATATTCTCCATTTGGAATATCTTCAAAAGTAAAATTACCGCTGCTATCAGATGTGGTGTTAGCTATAAGTTCATCTGTTTGTTTGTCAATGAGAACCAACGTACTTGCTTTGTAGTAATAGGTGCTCATTGCATAGAGGTAAGTATTTCCTGTTATTGCTGACTTGTCCAGATATGCCAATACTTCGCTTTGATCTATATCTGATCCACTGGCCACTTCAAGTTCAAGGCCTGTAATGTCTGAACTATTTACTTTTATGTCTATTTTTCCATTGTACCATCTCCATTCGTCATATTTTTTAGAATATGATTCATTTACTGAGTACAGGACGTATTCTCCATTTGGAATATTCTCAAAAGTAAAATTTCCATTTGAGTCACTGGTCGTATTCGCAACAAACTCAAACTGGCTCAGGTCCAGTGCGGTTGCACTAGATGAAAACATAACTATGCTTAAAAGAAAGATTAGACTGATCTTTCCAGCAATTCCGATGTAATTTTTTTTAACTATTCTCTTTTCTATCATACCGACCACCATCTGATCCATTTATACTGACTTTTCATCCACCATTTTTATGGTTTAGTAACTATAAATTGTTTTAAAACAAATAAACTTGCGTTCATGATAATAAAAAAAAATAAAAAATTAAGTCGAGGTAGTATTTGCCCCCTCTTCTTCTGGCACATAAACAACCCTTCCATCAGCCAGTTTGTAAGCAGTACCAAGTGCTTCTCCTGTTCCACCGCCTATCTGGTCGGTCATGTTCAGAACTTCAATTGGTTTTCCCTGATCCTTGATGATTATCTTCATATCCTTTTGTCCAGGATTTTTTACGATGGTAATATCATCTGTCGGTGCAAGGAGTTCGGGCAGTTGGTATGACATAACCAGTGCAATAAGTAGTGCCACTGAGAAAACCATGGCAATATCAAAAAGGTTGGCAACCCCTGTAAGGGGGTTTTGTTCATCCTCATTATTTATAAGTCCTGTTCGCCGGCTTCTTCTTCTTTTCATTCCCCAACCTCCAGTGTGTCGAGAATATAGTCGATATCAGCCATATCCTGCCAGTACCATCTTTTTCTTACCTGTGTAAGCACATAGCCTATGGTTCCTGCGAACAGTCCGACCACTGTTGTAGCAAAAGCGATCATGAGGTTGTTTGCAAGCTGTACGATATCTCCCTGCGAAAGGCCAATGAGTGCAGGTCCCAGTGGAATTAGAGTTCCCATCAGGCCCAGCATTGGTGCGATAGTTGCAACGATCCTAGTCTGCTCAAGTCGTTTTGCCATTTTTATCTCATATTCCTGCGAAAGCCATTCGATTGAAGCCACCATATTCTCTTCAAGATGTTCTGCTGCCGACTTTGCGAAACTGGTGACCATGAAGTTCTGCTTTACGTTACGCAGAGATCCGGCCGCCTTACCGAATTCCGTGGAATTTACATGCTTTCTTGCTGTATCGCAGCATAGTTCGAGATTTTCGATATCACGGTTTCTTTTTGCGTACTCCGAAAGGAATTCTCCGATGAGAATCAGGGAGAATACCACGAGCAGTATAAGAATAATGATCACCGGGTATAGCAGTGAAGCTGAAAATGTGTACAGTATACCAAACAAAGATGAAGTTGTATCCATTTTTATTGACCTCTCATATAATTGAGGGCATAGCCCCCTATTATGAAAATGGTGAATACCAACAGTGGAATAATCTCGAACTCTCCCCCGCTACTTAGTACCAGGTTGAGTTTCTTTGCCTTGATATATGCAGGAACAAGCATTGCTCCGAGCATGTAGAATATCCCGAGGAACATCATCACTGTGCCCAGGTCTTCCGGAGAGCGGTTCAGCTTCCTGAAAACAAAGGTTGATGATATCACTGACAAGAAGAAAACGATCCCAACTATGATGCCTACCTTCCATCCGCTGATTTCAAGACTGGATGCAAGTATCATGCAGGATACAAAAAGAGCGGTAAGACAAACCGGGCAGGGGATAGAGATTACTAGGAAGGTTTTCTTTGAAACATCATGTCCGCAGTTCCATTTTTTCTGGGTATATATCCCGGCACCAATGAGGACAAGTGCTATGAATACATGTAATGTCATTCCAAGATTTGAAATAGCTTCAATATAGGATTGGTCCACTATTTCCACAAGACTCCCAAGTATTATGGAAATGACAAAGTAACTGCTTGCAAGTATCAGGATATCTCTTTTTCTGACAGTGGAAAACCCACATCCTACTCCGGTCTTCAGACCAAATATGAATATACCTATAAGGATACCTACAACTGCTGCATAAACGTAGCTCATTGAATTCCTCTTTTTTATAATTTATTATGAATATCGATGTGAGTAATTTTTATGAGTGAAAACAACTCATACATTATAGTTTAAACAATGTATATATATATTTAAATTATGCATGTTTGCTTTACAACTAATAAGTGCAAACAATCTACCTATTATTAAATCTTTCGGAATGTTCTCACATAAAATGCGTATCAGGCAGTATAAAATTTCACAATGTGCTGATACAGTACATATACAAAATATATTATCTATTATAATGAAAAAAAAGAGGTAACTTCAAAAAATAGTTAAAACGTAAATTTTTCAGGTTCAATACAGATGTAACTAGCACATCTGGTTTTTAAGAAAAAGTTCTAAAAAAAAGAAGACAACCCTTTATGGGCTGTACTATACAATAATTATTTTTTAAATTCTGTGTAGCCACATTTGCCGCAGGAGCGTCTGTCCTTGTGCTCTGCGAGGAATACGCCTTCACCGCAACGGGGACATGGCTGGTGTGTTCTTTCGATTGAATCGCCACTGACTTTGTAATAATCCTTTACTGCCATCATATCACCTTATTCTTCAGGAGTTTCAGATGCTTCTGCTTCTTCAACTACTTCCTCTTCCTTAACTTCAGGCTCAGGGAGTACGTTCCTTTTAAGGACATAGTCTGCTTCGACCTGTTTCATCCTTTCGGCATTTTCATATACTTTTATATATGCGCTTGCTGCCTGCTTACCGAACTCGTTATCCATTTTCTGGATGATCACAAGTTCCAGAGGTACGTTCATCATAGCGGCAACTTTTCCTTTTACCTGGTCCCTGGAAGGTGTTGCTCCGTCGAATTCAATGTCCAGGTTCAACTCACGTCTGTTGAGAAGTGCGTTGTTTTTTTCTTTAATGATTTTGATGTCCATCTAATTTTCTCCAAATGGTTTTTACTTCTTCTGAATCATGATCCTGTTCTTTGAGTATTTCAGTTAACAGGTTCTTCATTTGTTCCTTTTTAGGTAACGTTATCTTAACAAGCACAACACCTTCGTCCGGCTGCCCATAAAGAACAGCTGAGCCTTCAGGTGCCATTAGAATTGCGGGCAATGCTGCAAGGTCTTCTTCGCCGCGCACGAATATTCGGACACGTTCATCTGATCTTATGGCGCTACCAACAGCATCTATCAGATCCTCGGTTATGACCCCGGCTGGATTGTCAACGAATATTTCAGTGAAGCCTTTATGCTTTGTACCCACAACGACCCGGTCAGAAGCCGGTCCGCGTTTTGTCCGGTCATCCACTATCAGGATGTCCGGTATAATATCTGAGTTGAGCAAGTGGAATGTAGTAACATCACCTACGGATATAAGTTTTGTGGGACTTCCCAGATCCCCTGAAAGCTTCCTGATAGTGTCATCGCCTTTTCCTCTGTAAAGGCTCCCAAAACTCTCCCGAAAACGTGGTCGCAGTGTATCGGGTAAAGTTAAATGAAGGCCCAACTAGCGCACCTTCAGAGCATACTTGTCAGCTACTTTCACATCGATTTTCTTTGCTATCTCCGAACGTTCCGGATCTATAATAATAACCATGCCACTCCAGTCTGCACTGAGATTGCTGGAGCCGCAGATAGGACATGTCTGGCCTGAGATTATGCGATGGCATTCACGACAAACCTGGTCACTCATCTATTCACCCTCCAATCATTCTGCCTTATCAGCTTTTGGCTTTTTCTGTTCCTCGATCCATTCGATCTTTCCGAGAGAGTGCTGTCTCATGGTAAGCCCTATTTTGCTTTCCCTTGGCTCTCTTTCGTTGATACTGACAGCGACTATACGGGCTCTTACTTTGTCACCTTCAGAAAGTGATTTTCCACCGGTTTTGCTTACAAGCCTGCCGTTTTTACCATCATAAGACATGAAATCGTCGGTTATCTGGCTCACATGTAAAAGGCCGTCCATTGCTCCGATGCTGACAAAAGCACCGAAATCAACAGTCTCGACAACTTCTCCTTCAATGACTTCCTGTATTATCGGAACGAATACAATTGCTTCAAAAGTAACGTCATAATACACTGCACCGTCGCCTACAAGAATGTGTCCTTCTCCAATCTCATCGATTTCAGTAATGGCAACAATGGCACCAAGCGCTTTATCGATCCTGCCTTCAAGCTTGTCCCTCAGGGCAGCTTTGACATTTGTTTTCACATCTCCGCCCAAAAGGTCTGGCGCCACACGAATTGTGTCCGCTAGTTTCATCTTTTTGTACATGTGATTGACTCCAATTATCCCGATATGATTAATTTAAATGCTTTATTTGGTTTTAAACTTCATCTGTGATCTTCTCAAGCCTGTTTTTCTGTCGCAGGCATATGGCGGGTACATCTCTTTTTTTCAATCTTTTCCGTAACCCTATGTCATTGGTGAGCACAGATGCCGCATGACTGATAGCAAGGTCCAGGATGACATCATCTGCATGTCCGTCTGCCTGGATTATCTCACACCTATCTGCCATTGCTCGCGCAACCTTTGCAGCTGTTCTGTCTCCGCCTTTGAGATTCTTTATCAGGATATCCAGTTCGTTGATAACTGCTGTAGGGACGAGATATGTGTCATATCCAAGTCTTTTGAGTTCCTCAAAAATATCGACATTGAACTGTACCGGTATCATCAGGCCATTTGTATCGATAATGACTTTCAATCCTTAATTACTCCTACACCAATAAGGCGCCAGCGGGATCCTACACGCCTGCTGATGGCCACAGTTGATCCGATATCTGCACAGACCGGTCTCTTTAGCTTGACCTCGGCGATATCTGTCCTCGCACTGGTGACAATACCTACAGTAGTAGCAGTTCCAACGTTGAGCATTAAAGGCTCGCTTGTCTTAATGGCCCCGATCTCTTCTTCATCACTAACTCCTACCACCCTTTCAAGAAGGTGTAGCTCAAGTGCAAATGAGTCATGAGTTGGTGGAAGGGTTCCGGGTGAACCTGCGACCTGTCCTGTAAGTGTGTCGCTCTTTGTCAATGAAGGGTCAAGTGTGGTTCCGACTGCAAGCAATCCGCCTGGGCTTGCTTCTTCCACATTTTCTTTTCCGGCCACGATTCTGGATATTTTAGTTTTAATAGGCTCCCATCGGGTGGTTCCTTCGCTTTCAACCTTTATTCCCGGACGCACTTCCATCTCATCACCGGCACGCAATGAGCCTTCTGTAAGTGTGCCGCCTATTACTCCACCTGTTATATCTTTAATAGGTGTACCGGGCTTGTTAATGTCGAAAGACCTTGCTATAAGCATATGTGGCGGCTTGTCCAGCTTGTGGACTGGTGTCGGTATGATTTCCTCCATTGCCTGGATGAGGGAATCTACGTTTGTATTCTGCTGGGCAGAAACCGGTATGATTGGTGCATTCTCAGCAACAGTTCCCTTTACAAAATCCTTGATCTGGTGATAATGTTCAATGAGCTGCTCCCTGGATACCAGGTCTATCTTATTCTGCACTATTACCAGGTTCTTAATGCCAATAATATTCAATGCCATTAAGTGTTCCTTGGTCTGTGGTTGCGGGCATTCCTCATTAGCAGCGATTACAAGAATAGCTCCGTCCATAATGGCAGCACCTGAAAGCATAGTGGCCATGAGTGTCTCATGGCCTGGTGCATCGACAAAAGATACTGTCCTGAGCTCTTCAGAGGGCTCTTTACACCCTTCACATTTTTTAGAAACAGTATAACATTCCGGCTCAGGGCAGTTAGGGCACTTCCTGAATGTCGCATCCGCGTATCCGAGGCGGATAGATATACCACGCTTCATCTCTTCACTATGTGTATCTGTCCAGACTCCTGACAGTGCGCTGACAAGTGTGGTTTTTCCATGGTCGACATGACCTACCATGCCGATATTAACGCTAGGTTGACTCAATTTTTTATTTCCCTCCGGGTTGAGCAATAATTCGAATGTACAAAATATATGAAAGATTTTATTGATTGCAGTTTAGGTTTGTGCTATCATTCAATTAATCATATTTAAATGATTTCAAACAAAACAGAAAGTACAAATGCCTATAGTATGGCAAAACAGTTCTTATTCTTTTAATGGTGTATATAGCTTACTACGAAAAAGAGTACATAGAAGATAGGGCCTGAATTTACAGTTCTCAAACAAAAGCATTGAGGGCATCTTTTATGATCTCATCCCTCTGGAATATCTTCTCTATTTTTATACCTTCTTTTGTTATCTTGAAATTAAGGGGGTCAAGTGAAAGATAGGTACATCTCATTTTTGGAATATACATTTGACGCATACCTCTTCCGGTTGCAGGATCACGGTCCGTATAAAGTTCAATGTTCCCAAAAGACGTGTGCTGTGCAATAGCATGTTTTGTCTTAGAGTCTTCCTGACCTATTAAAAAAAGTGTTGTACATTTTTTAGCGAATAGGATGTCATTTATAGCAAAGAACTTGTCCGCAAAATCTTCTGTGCTGTGATAAAGGGACAACATGTCAAGATTGTCTATTACTACGATCTCTACGTCATCAGGTATATCCTGTACGTTCTGGACACAATCCTTTTCAAGGAATCCTATTCCTGTTCCGTGTCTTTCAGCATTATATATTTTGTTCGTGCGGGTTTCAAATGATTTAGTAATAAGCAGGGTTCCTTTGTCAATGCAAGTCTGAAAATCAATTCCTATGCTCAAAGCCTGTTCAAGGTAACTCTCAACGTTAACCTGGGTGAGCATTAGCATACATTTTTTTCCGTCTTTGCATGACCTGTGAAGAAAATGAGTTGCAAGGATACTTTTTCCCGATCCAGGGGGTCCACTTATCAGAATGCCCTGTTGTGAAGGATACCCACCTTCGAGTATTTCGTCAAGTTCATAGATTCCTGTTGGAACCCTGTTGATTTCCATGCGCATGATAGTATGCACACAGTTGTATAAAAAGACTTTTATTTACTTCTGTATATTAATTCATGTTGATGCAAACTGAAAAATTAAAGAAAGTCTGAACTTAACTGTCCAGACCATTACAAAAAAGATCGTTTATGTTATTATCTTGTCGAGCTGATCGGTCTCAATAGCCCTTCTGATCTCGTGGGCAACACGGCGACCTGTGCTCATTGGTCTTCTCCATGTGGTGTTGCCGTAGGGATGACCAACAGACATGTGGACGTTAGTACCTCCGCCTACCCTTGGTGCTACATCGTAGATGTAGTAGTTCAGATCCTTATCGACACAGGTCTGCAGGCAGAAGGGTCCTATGATTCCCGGATCATAATATTTCTTTGCAGCTTCCACGTATTTCTCACAGAGCCTGAATGCTTCTTCAAGGAGTGATTCTCTAAGGGTTGCAGAGTTGTGACCACACACAGTATACTCGGGAGTCAGCTGGTGTTCTGCCAGATTCATCTGCTGGGGTGCAGGTAGTCTGACATGACCGTCCAGACTTGTCTCAAACCTCCAATCTACGCCCAGCAGCTCGAGTTTATTCATCTCTGACTCGATGGGTGAATAGAACATATCCAGGTTGAAAACAGGTCCTATTATGTATCTCTCAATCCTTGCACTCTTAAGAGCTTCTTCTGTTATGACTCCCTGTTTCAGGAGTGCCTGTGATTTTTCAAGATATTCCTCATATGTACCTGCGGTGAAGAAACCCCTTTCAAGTTTCTTTACAGCATGAGGCAGTTTGACCATCACAAGCTCATCTATATCCTGTGGGTCTTCTATTCTTTCAGGGAATGGCAGGCCTGCCTTCTCAAGCAACCAGTAATAGTCCCTTTCCATTCCTCTTTCCTCACTCCTGAGCATGTTCCTGCTGCCCACAAGCGGGACTTTGAAATTGTTCTCCACATCATCGATGCCACAGTAGGAAGTGAATGATCTGTTTGGTATGAAAAGTACATTTTCATCAATGAGCTTCTGCTGGTTCTCAGCTTTGATGACTTCATTGAACTTTTTCAGGGATATGGATTCGTCCACTATTCCCCTGGTAACTTTGCCATTGGCGTTTCTCTGTGACTTAAAATAATCTGTGTATGTTTTTTCACGGCCTTCCTGGCAAAGGGCCAGTGTCCTGAAGTCTTCTTCAATTGCACCGTCGAAGATGTCCAGTGCTGAGTGTGAGGCAACAGCGCCTATTTTTAATTTGTCAATGTCATAATCTTCGATAATCTCTATGATCTCTTTTCTGTCTATCATCGTACGACCTCGATCTTTTTCCAGACATTGTATTTAGTATTAATAAATCTGTTCACGTCAAAATGCTTTGTTTGGAATTTCAAATTCCAGCCACCAGATAAATTATCACGGGTGTTATGAAAGTCTCTATAATAGCTGCAAGTAATATGAGTGGGAACAACCAGTGCAGGTAGAATTTAATTCCCCTGATAATCTCTCCCTTAAGGTCAGCAGGCTGTGAGCGGATGGTATTTAGTGCCACGTATCCTATCTTCAATCCAATAGCAGATGAAATAAGGAGCATGGGTATCTCTATTATTCCGTGAGGTGTCAGGCCTGCAATTATAAACAGGGTTCCACTTTCAACTGCCTGATAATGTGCGAATACTCCCAGAATAAAGCCGTTCAGCACCAAAAATCCAAAGGGAATTATACCCAGGGCGAAACCAAGCAGTATCGAGAAGAACATTTTCACAGAATTATTCACAAAAATAAGCAGCATAATCTCAAAAGCAGAAAGGCCCTGAAGCATTTCTGCGAGTTCTTCCAGCCCGCTAAGTGAATTCAATGCGTATGAAGGTTCAATTGTGTAATAGGCGTAACCTGCAATAGTTGACAATACAAAAAATAAAAGACTGATCCATACGAAAGGTATCAGCTCATCAATGTATGTCCTGAATGCCTCTTTTGTGTTTTCATTATGCATTGGCTTAAACCCCAAATGCCATCCTGATAGTGTTCCTGCATGCAGGTGATAATCCAAGGACTATGATGACTAGTTTAAGGAAGGTCTTTAATGTCTGTGATTCTTCGTCCTCGTCAAAATGATTATCCAGTATATACAGTACCGGGATGAATATAGATAGTTTTAACGGATACATCACAAATGCAGTGCCTGTAAGGTCGATAAGGTATGATGGTACTACATGCTTTTCGTAATATCCGAGAAAATCAATTCCTGCAATAGTTGAAGATGCATCCATAAGGTGAACCCAGAGTATTGCTATATTGATCTTACTTTTGAGCAGGTCAAAACCTATACGGTCGAATACGAATTTTGTAAAATATACTATCAGGCTTGCTGCGCATACGACAAAAACAGGCACCCATGGGAGTATCATGTCTTCAAGATAGGACAGGATTGTGAGGTTCACAAGGAACCATGCGAGTCCAAAACCTGCAAAGTTCTTTCGATAATCTCCTGTTCCATTTAACTTCACGATCCATTTTGAAAGGACCAGGAAGAACACTGTTATTGCAAATACAACAAAATAGATATTTGGGGTTATGAACAGGTAACTTATAGGGGCGGTCAGGATTCCCGTATCTTCTATAACCCTGAGGGATGAACCCGCAAGGATGAAAGGAATAACAGATACTGTGAACCTGTCATCTATCTCTATATCCAGTTTTTTCAACAACTTTACAACGCCGAAAATACATATTCCCAGCAATATCGCCCATGTAACTGTATTAACGATATTGTAACCACTATCATGAAGAATGGGGTCTATGTAATAATCGTTAATGAATCGGGTAACTTTATCTATTAATGGCATTATAATCACAGCAGTAGCATAATATAGGAATATCCTAAATACAACTAATATTTAATAGCTTATGGGAAGTACCTAATATATCAAAAGAAATTTCCCAAATCAAGTCATGTTCCTATTTGCAGCTAATGCTTGATAGTATTTGATTATTAAAAATTTAATTATTCAGTTTTTGGCAGGTATATGAGTGATCCCGACAATAGGCAAGAAAAAATGGATGCAATTACCAAGGGATGTTGTTGTAGGTCCTGATGTTATCTATGACATGAAGGATGTTTGCGATGACCTGAAACTTAGGGAAGGTGCTTTTATTGTTACGGGAAACAATACTAAGAAGATAGCAGGAGATGTTGTATTTGACCTGCTGTCTGAATGTGGTTACGACCCATCTATCACAGTTTCAAAAGAAGCATCCATGGCCGAAGTCAAAAAAGCGGCTGCACAGGCGAAGGAATCAAATTCTAAATACTTGATCGGAGTCGGAAGCGGTAAATCCATAGATGTGGCGAAACTTGCCGCCACACAGCTCGATCTTCCCTTCATAAGTGTCCCTACAGCTGCATCACATGATGGCATTGTATCTTCTAGGGCTTCAATACACGACAAGGGAAAAAAAACATCAATCGAGGTAAATGCTCCCATGGCTGTGATAGCGGATACCCATATAATAGCCAGTGCGCCTTACCGTTTGCTTGCAGCAGGATGCGGAGATATCATTTCTAATTATACGGCCGTGAAGGACTGGGAACTTGCACATCGCCTGACTAATGAATCTTTTAGTGAATATGCTGCAGCCCTGTCCCTGATGACTGCAAGGATACTAATCGATTCTGCTGATTCTATAAAACCGGATCTGGAAAGTTCTGTAAGAATGGTTGTAAAGGCTCTTGTATCCAGTGGCGTTGCAATGAGCATTGCAGGTTCATCAAGGCCGGCATCCGGATCGGAGCATATGTTCAGTCATGCTCTGGACACGGTAGCTCCAAAACATGCTTTGCACGGAGAACAATGCGGAATCGGAACAATTATGATGATGTATCTGCATGGTGGTGACTGGTGCAGTATAAAAGAATGCCTGGAAATCATAGGAGCACCTACGACCGCTGAAGAACTTGGTATTGAAGATAAGTATATATTAGAGGCGCTTCTTGTTGCACATACGATCCGCCCGGAAAGATACACTATACTTGGTGCAGGTCTTACTTCCGAGGCTGCAGAGAAAGTCGCACGCTTAACAAAAGTTATTTCATAGTAGGATAGCTAAATTCAATTGATCAAGGTGATTTATATGACAGATAATAATACTACCATTACACTTATTGGTTCAAGGCTTGCAAAAGAAGGCGAGGATTTCATATTTATGGGTGAGTCCCGTGAATGTAAGAAATGCAAGCTGAGGCGTACCTGTTTGAATCTTGTACCTGGTCGCAAGTATCGTGTTGCAAAGGTCAGAAGCGATACAGTTCACGAATGTTTCATTCATGATAGTGGAGTGCTGACTGTTGATGTTGAAAGTTCCCCGATCGTTGCGGCGATTGAGTCCCGCAAGGCAGTGGAAGGTTCTAAGATTAGCTACGAACACCCAAAATGCCAGACTTTCGATGACAGTGTTTATGACATCTTTTATCCCGAAGGTCTTAAGGAAGGGGACAAATGTACAGTTGTTAAGGTACTTGGTCCTATGGATGAGGACATGGTTTCAGGATGTTCTCTTAAAATGGTGGAACTAAAAGTATAGTTTCGTTGCGAACATCTTTTATATAAAAAGCAATTCGTAATAATAAGCTGAAATATTAAATTTATACTATCATACAGAGGTAATTATATGGCAGGGAAGGACGGTGATGTGTTACATCATGATTTTTATACGGCAGAGCGTTGGAACAACTGGTTAAACCAGGTAAAAGAGAGTGATTTCAAGTTCGAGGAATCCGATGAGCCACAGGGAAAAGAAGGAGCTATTTTTGTCAATATGGAAGACGATATTATCCTTGCCTGTTTGAAAATAATTGCAAAATGTGAAAAGAAGCAGGTATCTCCGGAGTCTGCATTGGAGTATGTTGCACAGATAAGGGATGTCGCACTTGCGGAAATAGACTCTATCTCCGAGGATGCAGATCTTATGATTGATTCGCTCCAGACTTCTCTTATAGGAAGTTTTGCAGCATGTGAATGCTACCTTGGTGGCGATTACGACGAAAAAGACAGTGTTGACGACCTGGTAAAGGTTGCCCTTGAAGCAGAGGCATCAGATGACATAGAGATCGCCCTTGCTACGGTCGCCGAGATCGGAGCATTGATCCTGAAAGGAAATAGCTTCTCCGATAAGACTATGGAAGAAGTTCCATACGGACTTGTAGCGGAATGGCTTGATGGAATAGAGTCAATTTCAGCTGCAATGGTGGGCTCGGACAGTTACAAGGACGATGAAGAGGACGATGGAAAGAACTGAGTTCTTTCTATTCTCTTTTTTTCATTATTATCTTTAACTTATTTTTTCTCTTTTAAATTCTATATCATACTGGTACTATGTTAGATCATACCAACGTTGCAGTCCTTGACCTGACGCATGCAGGCATTATCATCGCAGAAAAATTTGCTGGCCTTGGTTACAATGTGACAGCAATAGATGTTTACGGGACCGTGGACGAGGATATTCTCTCAAAAATGGAATCCGATTATGGTATATTAACTTCAAAGGACCCTATACATGTTGCTGGATTCGAGCTTATAGTAAGTCCTGCGCATCTGGATCCGGAATATGCCATGCTCGCAGATGCCAGGGAAAAGGGCATTGATATCATTACCCATCACAAAGCCGTGGGTTTGATATTGTCCATGACTGGTGTTCTTGATGGTGCTACTGTGATCGAGATAACAGGTTCAAAAGCCAAAACAAGTTCTGCATCCCTACTTGCTGAAATGCTTTCAAGGAAGATGAAGGTCATACTCCATACTTCCAGAGGCCTTGAATTGTGGGAACAGGGACATTCCAGTACAGTTCACCTTGGTTTAAGCATAGCTCCCGGAAGCATATTGCTTGCAGTTGACATGCTGGCTGAGTTAGATATTGCTGCAGATTGCTATATTCTTGAAATTTCAATAGGTCTGACCGGATTTGCTGATGTGGGGATAATTACCACATTGGAACCTGATTACAGGATAGCGGCTTCAACTTCTGATGCAAGCGATTCCAAGATGGGGGCACTTTCCCAATGCAAACCAGAAGAGGTATTCTTCCTGAATGCAAGGGATTGTAAGGCAGTGGCTAAGGCAGGGGAAAATGGCAGGACGTTTTTCACGTTCAGTGATTCTGCAGAAGTGAACGCTGATCTTAAGCTTAATTTTGAGGACGACTCTTTAGTTATGGATCACAGAGATGTTAGTTTTACCTCACCACTATCGTCCAGTTACAATTACAGGTCATATGCGACTGCTTTTGCAGCTTCAGTTTCCGTGGCAATGTGGATGGGAGTATCTACAAAGGATATATCCAAAGTCATTGGCTCTTTTGAAGGTTTGCAGGGAAGGATGCAGGAGAAGGAACTTTCCGGAAGAAAGCTAATTGATAATTCCAATTCCGGCATGGATATACGCTCAGCAGAAAGCTCATTGGATTATGCTTTGAATAAAAGTAAGACCGAGTCCAAAAGAATTATAATGGTGCTTGGGGAAGAAGCTGCCCAGGTTTGTGAAGGTCTTCCCCCTGAGAAGGTTTCAGAGTTTGTCATGAGGCGTGGTAATGATATAGGACAGTTGATACTAGTGGGTGAAAGGATGCAGGGGATAGGTGGGGTAAATGTTGCATATGCTCCCGGAATAGGGGAAGGGCTTGAAACGGCACTTGAAGTCTCTTCACAAAGTGATATTATATTGTCGTGTGTGAAATGTTTCAGGTGATACAAGCTCCTTTTATAATTGATTTTATCTTTATTTTATCCTCTGTTTTTTTGTTATGATTAGTGCTTTTATACGATAAAGAACTAGATAGTGCAGAAAACACCTATACTTTAAGTATACTATTTAATACGAAATTTAACAATTATACTAATTAGATTACTCTAGTAGAAAATAAAAGGGATCGATATGGCGGAAAATGATATATCAATCATACATCCGCGGCCAAGTTCTATTGTGGCAGCGTTATACACGTTACGTGACCTGAATGTTGATGTTGCTATCCTCCACGGCCCACCAGGCTGTTCATTCAAGCATGCAAGACTCCTTGAGGAAGATGGTATACATGTTGTTACAACGGCCCTTGATGAAAACGGTTTTGTCTTCGGAGGACGTGAAGAGCTTTCTTCCCTGCTGGAAAAAGTCAATGAAATGTTCCAGCCTAAACTGATAGGTGTGGTGGGAACATGTGCCAGCATGATAATAGGTGAGGAGCTTCGCGAACCTGTGCAGGATGCAAATCTTGATGTACCTGTCATAGAGGTTGAAGTACATGCAGGATATCCGAATAACACAAAAGGTGTTCTTCTTGCACTTGAATCTGCATGTGATGCAGATATAATCGATGCAGAGGAGCTTGAAAGGCAGAAATTCCTTCTTGAGGAAGCCACCAATGTCGAGAAACGTCATGGTGCGGCAAGCAGGGAGTATCTGGAACCTTCCAGGGGCGATGTAAAATACAAGGTCGCTGAAAAGGTTATCAACTACCTGAAAGAAGGCAAACGCTGCCTGACAATAATGAACGCCAAGAAGGAAACCGGTTACATGTTTGCTGATATCACAGTTGCTATCAATGAAGTGGCTGCTCAGCTTGGCAGGGAAGACAATGTTATCAACATGGCAAATGTGGATGACAGCGTAGGTCTTCCACGTGTTCGCTACCATGCAAAAAGCATAATGGATGACTTTAGAGAAAAGGGTGTTACAATCCATGAGAATATTGGTGGCATGGATGAGTATCCTATTGCCGGGGAAAGGGTAAGTGAACTCATCGCTGAAAAATACGGGGATTTCGATTTTGTTGTCATTACCGGTGTTCCACATGCAATACCTATGGACAATCTCAAGGGAATGGAAGTAATATCCGTGACCAATGGTCCGAGGCAGGTTATTCCCCTAAAGGAAATGGGACATGAGCATGTTCTCGTGGAGATCGATCTGCATCCGAAAACTCTTGGTGTTAACCATATCGTAGAATCGGAGTTTGGTGCAACAATGCGTGAGCTTGCAAAGGATATGCAGGAAGAGAACAAGGAGATTGCATAATGGCACAGAAACGAATTGCCATATACGGGAAAGGTGGTATCGGTAAATCAAGCACTGCTTCCAATGTTGCAGCAGCCTGTGCTGATGAGGGTTACAAGGTAATGATAATAGGATGCGATCCTAAAAGTGATTCATCCATTACGCTTCTCGGTGGAAAGAGAATACCAACTATTCTGGATCTGCTGAGACAGAAGATCGATGTAACCGAACAGGACGTAGTTTTTGAAGGTTACAAGGGTGTTAAATGCGTGGAAGTCGGTGGACCGGAGCCTGGTATTGGCTGTGCTGGTCGCGGTATTATTGTTGCCATACAGAAATTAAGCAAAGTCTGCAAATCTATGGGTGACATGGACCTGATAATCTACGATGTACCCGGTGATATCGTATGTGGAGGATTTGTTGCACCCATACGCAAGGGACTTGTTAACGAAGCCTATATTCTTACTTCAGGCGAATACATGCCGCTCTACGCTGCAAATAACATATGCAGAGGACTTGCCAAGATTGATACGCCATTGTCCGGCATAATATGCAATTCCAGAAGTGTAACCCGCGAAGAGGAAATTGTGAGAAAGTTTTCCGAGGAAATCGGAAGTAAACTAATGGCTTTCATACCAAAAGAGCAGATTGTACAGGATTGTGAAAGGGATGGTTTTTCTGTGCTTGAAAAAGCTCCTGATTCATCCGTTGCAGGTGTCTACCGTGAGCTTGCACAGGCTATTATGACCAACGAAAGCTCAGTCCTGCCTGCGGCTCTTGAAGACGAAAGGCTGCGTGAGCTAACACGCTGAAGGTTGGTTCCAATGTCCGAGAAGCCTCATGTACCGGAGACAAAGAACATACCCCGAATACTCCTGTCAGCCGGCAGTTCTTCTTCGGGAAAGACCACCATCACAATTGGTCTGCTTGCTGCCCTTGTAGAAGCCGGGTACAAAGTCCAGCCGTATAAGGTGGGGCTGGATTATATTGATCCAAGTTACTATTCTGAGATTACAGGTCGCAGAGCCCGAAATATCGATGGTTTCCTGATGGATGAGGAGGGTGTTAGGGATGTATTTATCCACGGTGCGGAGGCCGATGGGGATGCTGACATTGCAATTATCGAGGGTGTGCGTGGCCTGTATGAAGGCTTTGACAGTTTTACAGATACCGGCAGCACGGCACAGATCGCAAAGATACTGAAATGTTCTGTCATACTTATCATCAATGCAAGGAGCATTACTCGCTCTGCTGCTGCCCTGGTTAATGGTTTCAAGGAGTTTGACAGGGACGTGCATATTGCAGGTGTTATCCTTAACAACATTGGTGGGCCAAGGCATGCTAAAAAAGCTACAGAGGCCATTGAGCACTACACCGGCATTCCGGTTATCGGTGTAATTCGCCGCAATAATTCCATGAAGATCTCCATGAGGCATCTGGGACTTGTTCCTGCTATTGAGGAGCGTCGCAGAGCTGATAATTTTGATGAAAGGATCGATTTCATCAAAAATACTATCAAGGAAGGGGTACAAGTCGACCGTCTGCTTGAGATGGCTCATGAGGCTCCTGATCTTGAGAGGCCATCGAAGACAGTTTTCTCCCCACGGGAGATTGAAGATGAGCATCCTGCAATCGGTGTTGCTTTTGATGAGGCTTTCAATTTCTATTACCATGACAACATCGAACTGCTGGAAATGGCTGGTGCCGAAATCAAATACTTCAGCCCGATTCATGATAGTAAGCTGCCTGATGTGGATGGCCTGTATCTTGGTGGTGGCTATCCTGAGCTTTTTGCAGCAAAACTTGAAAACAATGTCTCCATGCGAGATGATATTCTGGATGCATCACGTTCCGGCTTGCCAATCTATGCAGAGTGCGGTGGCTTAATGTACCTTACAGAAAAGCTGAGCACAGGTGTAAAAGGTAAAGGAGCTCATCATATGGCAGAGATGCCGGAGTCCACTCATGAGATGGTGGGTGCGCTTCCGGGCCATACTCTAATGGGACATAAACGTGTGGTCAGCTACAATATCGGCTCTCTGGCAATGGATGCGGTTATCGGTAAAACGGGCAATTCTTTCCGTGGCCACGAGTTCCACCACTCCGAAGTTACCGGAATTCCCAAGGATGCGAAATTCGCTATTAAACTCTCCCGTGGAACGGGTATCATTGATGGCTGGGATGGACTAACAGTTAATAACACGCTGGGCTGCTATGCTCATCTTGTTGCGAGCTCTTACAGGGAATTTACAAAGAGTTTTGTGGATTTTGTGCTTCAGATTAAATAAAATCAATTTTATTTCTCATTCAATCATTTTAACAACAATTCCCTCCAAAATATTATCATAACCATTTTTGGGAGTTGGATACATGCAATACATCGTTTTTACAGACCTTGACGGCACCTTGGTAGATCACGATACATACTCGTACGAGGCAGCACTGCCAGCAATTAACCAATTAAAGGAAAAAGACATACCGCTTATATTCTGTACCAGCAAGACCAGAGCAGAGATTGAGGTCTATGTGGATAAGCTGGATATTGTACATCCTTTCATATCTGAGAATGGAGGAGCTATTTTTATTCCACATGGGTATTTTGATGTGGACTTTGTTTCTTCCAGGTCCACGGATAAGTATGATATAATTGAGCTTGGTACGGATTACAATCTACTGAGGAACGTGTTGTTGAATATAGCGGCATCAGGGGGGTTTGATGTAATGGGTTTTGGTGACATGACTGATGTAGGGGTGAGCGAGGATACCGGGCTTGATCAAGAGTCTGCCTGTCTTGCGAAGCAGCGGGAGTATGATGAAGCTTTCAAACTGGATGGTGACGAAAGCGATGCTGAGAAGTTAATTAGGGATATCAGGGCAAAGGGACTCAACTATACACGTGGCGGAAGGTACTGGCACATAATCGGTGACAACGATAAGGGAAAAGCGGTTCGAATTCTCACACAGATATATCGGAAACAATTCGGGGATGTAAAAACTGTTGGACTTGGTGATAGTCTTAATGACTATCCCATGCTAAAAGTGGTGGATATTGCTTTTCTTGTGCAGAAACCAGGTGGGAAATATGATTCAAATATCACGGATGAGAGGGTCAACAGGGTTGGAGGTGTCGGCCCTGTGGGATGGAATATGGCGATATCAGGTCTGGTAAAATGATCATGGACATTGTTATTTTTTTGTGTTGTTTTTACTTGTAATATATTATTCAAGTTCATTTTCGTGAGTTGTTGCTTATCATTATTTATACGGTCAATGCAGAATATATATTTGGGAGACTTAGCATTTGACTTTGATAATCCATAGCTTCCGGGCTTATGGGTAGGGCCATCAATGTAGATTGTGCCGAAATCATCACGAAGATGGGGTAGAAGATGATTCGATTAAAGAATATACTTCCTAAAGCATTCTTAATTGGTATTGTGGAAATGGTGGACATTGCAGGTGTCCAAAAGACATACCAATGGATGACTTCTATTGGTATCAAACTTGCTGATATCGAAGGACCGGGATTTGAAGGGGCCTGGGAAGATGATATAAACTATTTACCGATTTGTCCTTTTGGCAACGAATTAATTGATTTCAACAACATCTATGGTGAAACACCTTCCCAGTTCAATGCACTTATCAATTTTGTAAATAAGCTGAAAGAAGAATCTGATGAACCATGGAATTTTCCTGCTCTTTCAAGCGTGATTGGCATACTTCATAACAGCTACAGCAAACGTCGCGCTGAGCTTGCTGATACAAGGATATACAATGTAGGCAGTAAGTCAGTTATGAGCAATGTAAAAGTGTACAACGAAGAAGCCATTGAAAAGACCAGGATGACAAAAGAACAGGTAAGTGAACTGCTTGACCGTTCTTTTTGTATATATAGGATAGAATATCTTGAAAAGGAGTGAGCATCTTGAATTATTCCGAAGCTCTCAAGATATATGAAAACAGCATCCAGATTTTAAAAGAGAACCAACATGAAAATGGTGGATTTTATGCAAGTCCGCCAGGTACACGTTATCCGTTCATATACCCAAGAGACCATTCTGTGGATATTCTTGGGGCTGTAGCTGCCGGGATGCTGGATGAGGCAAAAAAAGCTCTTGAATTCGTTCTTAATGCACAGAAACCACTCGGGGAATTCTCCCAGAGGTATGACGTCGATGGTAATGATGCAAGTTATAAGGACCTTCAAATAGACGGTAATGGTCTTGTGCTCTTTGCCCTCGGTAAATATTTTGAAGCTACTGGTGCCTCCTTTTTTGATGAGATGGCAGACAGGGCTTTCGTAGAAAAACATTGGGAGAAGATTGAAAAAGCTGTTGGATTCATTCTCATGAACAAGAATGATGAGGTGGACCTGATCCATACTATCAACAGTATTCATGAATATCCTGCTTACGAACATGGTTTTGAGATATATGCTAATTGTGCTTGCTGTGCTGGAATATTATCTTCTGTGAAAATGGCTGAGGCTCTGGGTAAGGAAGTTTCTGAATGGAAGGCTGAGGCAGAAAAGATACGTGAATCCATCCTAACTCGTCTGTATAGTCCCCGAAGAAGGTCATTTATCAAATGTATCCGGGTCAAAGACCGTAACAGTAAACCCATAGGGTATGATGCTTTTGCATCAACTGTCATCGATGTGGATGCAGTAGAATATTCACCTGCCTATTTTGAGCTTCTGGATGATTCTGATATTAAGATAAAATCCACGGTAAAAAGAATACATGAAAGATTGTGGGACTCTGAGATAGGCGGGCTTAACAGGTATCCTGAATACTGGGGAAGAAACAATGGAGGTTATGGTCCCTGGTGCCATTTTACATGTCAACTGGCTAATCATTATGTTGAAACTGATAACATGGATATGGCAGAAATGTATCTGGGATGGGTGGTGGACATGGCCCACAATCACATGCTGCCTGAACATATTTCCACGATTGACAGGTTTGAACTCTGGTTAGAGGATTATACAAATGCCAACATACTGAGGGAAAGTAAAATGACCATGATCAAGAATGTACGCTCTCATCCAAAATGGAATGATGGTCTGGCTTATGTGACAATTCCTCTGATATGGCCACATGCGGAATATCTTCGTGCTTACAACAATTTTGTCAATAGATTTGGAGCTGGCAATTCTTCTAAATGAAAGTGTGAATTTGGGACTATGTCATTAATAGTCAAAAGGGGACTGGGGTTAAATGGATTTTTATCAGGAAAAAATAACAACGATACATGATTTTTCAAATGACGGTGACATGATAATAAATCATCTGCAGGAACTTGTAGTAAGCAGACGTTCAGCCTTAATAATTCCTATGTTATATTCGGAAATAGAAAATCCAAGTCTTGTGAATATCGTTTATGAACTGAACAAATGTAATTTCATTTCGGAAATTATCATTGCATTAGCTGCCAGCAACAAAGAAGAGTACGAGGAGGTGGTTCGTTTCTTTAAGAACCTGAACCTGATCCATTTAGTTGTATGGTGTAATGGTCCGTGTGTTTCAAAGGTCATTGAAGATATGAAAGAAAAAGGCCTGGATATTTCCCAGTTCAAAGGAAAAGGAAAAGATGTCTGGTTGGCTATGGGTATTGCGACTCTTGATGCATATGCTATTGTACTTCACGATGCGGATATACTTACATATTCCAAGAGTTTTCCTGCTAAATTGCTATATCCGATACTCAATCCGAAATTAAACTTCCTTTTCAACAAAGGATATTATGCACGCATCAATAAAGAAAACAGGATGATGTATGGGAGGGTATTCAGGCTTTTTGTCAGACCTTTTATCGAAGCATTACAAACAGATGTAGGCTATAAATCGGAAGTTCTTGATTATCTTCAGGCATTCAGGTACACTCTTGCAGGTGAATTTGCCCTCACATCCGATATAGCACTTCATTTAAGGTTTCCGGCATCTTGGGGGCTTGAAGTGGGTCTTCTTGCCGAGGTATATAGGAACAGTTCGTTGAAACGAACATGTCAAACTGATCTTGGTTTCTACGACCATAAGCACAAAGATACCGGGGAAAATATCAGCGAAGGCCTTTCAAAGATGGTCAATGATATTGTATTGACTTTACTCCGTATAGCCAATGAAACAACAAGCATACAGATATCGAAGCCCTTTATTCAGGGATTGTACGTTAAATACAGGCGCTCTGCACAGGATTTGATTCGCCAGCATTATGCCGATGCGATCTGTAATAATCTGATATATGATCGGCATATTGAGGAAAAGTTTGTTGAAGTTTTCTCCGATATCCTTCTGAAGACTGGTAATTCATATCTTGAAGTCGATAAGAGTGTCCAGATGCCTGACTGGAAACGGGCACTTTCAGCAGTACCTGACTTGAGAGAACAACTGAAGAATGCAGTTGTAAAAGACCTTGAACTTATATAAAGACTGAAGGGAAAGCTTATCTTTAAACAGGAGTTCTTTATTGTTTAAAGAATTGTAACTATTCAGCCTACCACAATTAGCCTATTGATACTGATTTAATCAAAACGGAGATGTTTGCTCACTAACAACCTAAGAATCAAAAAAGCAATCAATGGCAACAATCAAAATTAATGATCCTAATAAAATGTAGGTCTCAACTTTTTGTCAAGATTGCTATTGATAGTGTTTTTATCAGGCTGAATAGTTACAAAGAATTTTAATATAACATTTTCATTAAATCTTTCATAGAACATGAAGGTGCATGATAATATGGATAATGTCATTTTGGAAAAAGGGCGTAAGATAGCTTATTTTTCAATGGAGATTGGATTAAAGAAGGAGATTCCGACCTATAGCGGCGGTTTGGGTATACTGGCAGGCGATACAATAAGGGCAAGTGCTGATCTGGGACTTCCACTTATTGGTGTCACTCTCCTGAACAGAAGGGGATACTTTATGCAGAAACTGGATTCTGCAGGCAGGCAAACCGAACATCCCCAAGAGTGGTCTCCAGCTGATTTCATGAAGCTTTTGTCTGCTGAAGTGACTGTTCAAATTCATAATAGAGACGTGAAGGTAAAAGCATGGCTTTATGAACACCGAAGCCAGACCCGGGAAACAGTTCCTGTGCTTTTCCTGGATACGGATGTTGAAGGTAATTCTTCGGAAGACCGACAGATCACATATAGTCTTTACGGCGGGGATAGAAAATATCGGTTGAAGCAGGAAATGATATTGGGAATCGGTGGGGTCCGGATGCTGAAAGAGCTTGGTCATTCCATAACCAAATATCATATGAATGAAGGTCATTCCAGTCTTCTGGCCCTTGAATTACTACGTCAGAATGGCACTTCTCTCTCTACGGTCAAAGAACTGTGTGTTTTTACCACTCATACACCTATTGAAAGCGGACACGATGTATTCTCACATGATCTTGTTATGGAGTTGATTGGGAATAATTCGGATTTTGAGATCCTGAAGAAGTATGGTGGAGAGCACCAGTTGAATATGACTGTCCTTGGCCTGAACCTTTCCAACTATGTCAACGGTGTTGCAAAAAGACACAGGCAGATATCTGAAAAAATGTTCCCCGGATACAAGTTCAATTCGATTACAAATGGTGTTCATTCCTATACATGGGTTTGCTCTCATTTCAGAACGCTTTACGATAAATACCTTCCCGGATGGGCAAATGAGCCGGAGCTCCTTGTCAGGGTCCGCAGCATACCAGATGGCGAAATATGGGAAGCCCACGGTAATGCAAAAAAAGAGCTGATAGATCATGTTAACAGTGAATGCGGAACTGATATGGATTATGATACACTGACTATTGGTTTTGCCAGACGTATTACTGAGTACAAAAGGCCTACTTTTATCTTTTCAGACCTTAAAAGACTCAGAAAGGTGAATGAAGCCGGAAAGATACAGTTGATCTTTGCAGGAAAGGCTCATCCACGTGATATTCAGGGTAAACAGTTCATTGAAAGCATATTCAGGTATGCTGAAGAACTCAAAAGCGAAATAAAGATAGCTTTCCTGGAAAATTACGATATGAATCTTGCCTTAAAAATGGTTTCAGGTGTGGATGTATGGCTAAACACACCAAAAAGACCTTTCGAGGCTTCAGGTACAAGCGGTATGAAAGCAGCTCACAATGGAGTTGTGAATTTCAGCGTACCTGACGGGTGGTGGCTGGAAGGCTGCGTGGAAGGCGTAACCGGATATGCCATCGGACCTAAACCCGAAGTGGACAAGTCCCCGGAACAAGTAGAAATGATGGAACTTGATGATCTTTACAACAAACTGGAGTATAATGTAATACCAAAGTATTATGAAAGAAGAGATGAATGGGTGACTATAATGAAGAACTCCGTAGAGATGATAGCCTACTATTTCAACTGCCACAGGATGATGCGAAGGTATGTGACAGAAGCCTATCTCTGAGAGAGGGTTCAGGCTTCTTTTTCGAATTTTTTAATTTATTCTGCATGCACCCGATTTTGTTGTTCTGCTTTTATTCTTACACCAGTCATTATTTTGAAATTGCAGATTCCAGTCCACTATGGTTAAATAGTTAGTCCAATATTTGAATCCATATACATTCTTACACATATTCTTATTTAATTCAGGTGAACTTTTTGATCGGAAAACTTGTCAACGATAGGGTAAAGGCCGGGAAAACAGGCAATAAACGAACTCTACAAAACCGGCTATTACGGGCGGCAGAAGGGTGATACCCTTGAGCTTACACTGGTTGAGGCGGCGTATCTACTTTACAAGAAGAAGCTCGATATTGAAATGGACGGAAGAACTCTTGTATTTGAGGAATTCTTTACTGAAGCTGCGAAAAGGCAGCAGTATTTCGAACTGAAATACATCGTCTACAAAGACCTCAGGGAAAGAGGTTTCTATGTGCAGTCCGGTGTCACCGATTTCAGGGTATATCCAAGGGGAGGTCATCCTGGGAAAACGCCTGCAAAGAGCTTTGTTTATGTCAGGTCCGAGCGCATACCCATGCCATTGTCCGATCTGCTTCCGTCTGTCAATGCTGCGGAAAATGTACGCAAGCAGATGATACTTGCTATCGTTGATGAGGAAAGTGATCTCACATATTATGAAGTGAAAAAAGCAGATATAAAGGGGAGCATGGAGACAATTTTACCACAGGATGAACCAATTCCTGCAACGATGCTGGAGGACCGTGTCCTTATATGGGATGAACAGGCCTCACATCTGCTCTATGAAGATGGATTTTACGGGAAGCCACTTGATGATGAGCGTCTTCAGCTTTCCCTTGTAGAGTCGGCTTACCTGATGGAGCAGGGTGTCATAAAGATAAAGGATGGCACAACGGGCAATATTCCTGACCTTGCCGAATTCTCAGAGACAGCATCCTCTATTGATCCTGATTTTGAACGCAAGTATAGCACATATGTTGACCTTCGAAGCAGAGGTTTTGTGCCTAAGACCGGTTTCAAGTTTGGCACTCACTTCAGGGTATACAATGAAGTTAAATCCCTGAGCAAGCTTCCTCATTCGGATCACCTGGTCCATGCAATTCCGCAGGACTATGAATTCTTCCTTCCTCTCATGTCCAGGGCAGTAAGACTTGCCAACAGTGTCAGGAAACAGATGCTATATGCTGTGGAATTTACAAGTGGTCTTGAGTATATCGATATCGGCAGGATAAAGATGTAAGTGTCAATGCAAATGTAAAAATTCTGCTCAAACTTATATAATATACCTGTCTTTGCTTTAGCAGATGTTTAACATAATTGCGGTGGATATTTCGGGCCGCCACAAGGTAAAGGACTATTATCTCATGGTTTGTGCGGCGGTCGCTGCATCCGTAACTCCTGATCATGTTGAGAAAGTGAATCAGATAGCCATCAGATCCTTCAGGAGCAGATCTGCCCCTGACGTCCCGTATGTTGTGAAGATGATTGAAGCTACCGTTTCAGAACTCAGGTTCGGTGGTACAATTGTTACAGAGCCAGGCGACATGTATAACAAGCCCCAGTGGCTTATCGACAGCATGTTTTCAACGGAGTTCAAATACGAAGAATCCTTAAGCGAGAGGCGTTGCATGGAGATTGCACATCATGTTTCCCTAAGTGCAAGGAAACTCCTTCTTAAAGAGATGGGCATTCAATGACCATTCAGGAAATCAGGGTATCCCTATGAAAAGTGTTATTTTAGTAAAGCGGAATGACCCAAGGTCTGAAGATGGCAAGAACATACTTCAGTTGAATGAGCTCAGGGAACTGGCTGAAGCGGCAGGTTATGAAGTTCTGTGTGAACTAACCCAGACCAGGCATCCTGACAGGAAGTTTCATCTTGGGAGAGGAAAGGTGGATGAATTAGCTCAAATGGTCGTTCATCTGAAAGCTGATAAGATTATTTTTCACAATCAGCTCAGTACAATGCAGGTATATAATCTCTCTGAGGTGTGCCGCTGCGAAGTTATTGATAAATTCCAGCTCATCCTGGAGATATTTGCAACCCGTGCAACAACACATCGTTCAAAACTGCAAGTGGAGCTTGCAAGACTTGAGTACGAGCTTCCAAAGGCAAGGGCTATAGTCTCCATACTTAAAAAAGAAGAGCGCCCGGGTTTCATGGGTCTTGGAGGTTATGAGGACTCATATGCCCAGGATGTGAAGAATCGGATGATACGTATCAGTAAAGAACTGGAAACGATACAGAAGGACAACGAATCCCTCCGGGCTCACAGGCACTCCCGGGGTTTTTCACTGGTGGCACTTGCCGGGTATACCAACGCAGGAAAAAGTACCCTTTTCAATGCTCTTGTAGGTGAGAATGTCGAGTCTAAGGATATGTTGTTCACCACACTACTTCCTACAACCCGCTGTTTGAATGTGGATGGCAGGGACGTTTTGCTTACGGATACTGTAGGTTTCATTGAAGATCTTCCGCACTGGATGGTCGATGCTTTTCGCTCTACTCTCAATGAGATATTCTTTGCAGATGTTGTCCTTCTGGTTGTAGACTCTTCAGAAGATCCGGAAAATATACGCAAAAAATTGCTTGTATGTCATGAAACGATGTGGGACCAACTGCAGGACGTGTCTATTGTTACAGTTTTCAACAAAACTGATCTTGTAGATGAAAAAGAACTGAAGGAACGTATGTTGGATCTTGGTTATCTTGCTCCTAATCCCGTAGCTGTGTCTGCAAAAAGTGGTTTTGGGTTTGATGATTTAAAAGCGCAGATACGTAATCAACTTCCTGAATGGGAGCGGATCAGTCTCTCTTTCCCCATGTCCGAGGAAGGGATGTCCCTTGTAGCATGGATATTTGATGAGGGTCTTGTTCATAATATAGTGTACGATAAAGGTATTTCAATCGATTTTGAAGCGAGGGACAAGATTATAAATAAAGCCATTTCTTTAGTGGAAAAACTACCTTAAAATACATGATATTTGGTGCTGAACTATTTTATTAGCAGCGCTATATATATATAGAATAAAGTTGTTTGTAAACATGCGAACGGGTAACTTCTCTAATGTACCACCAATCCTATCCAACCACCCAACCAACCACAAACTTCTATTTTCCCGTTCGCAACCAACTATTTTTAAATTATCTTTATAAACTCTGAAGACTAAGATACTTCTATGAAGTTTGATCTTCATGTGCATTCTTTTTTTTCCAAGGATAGCAATGCAAGCCACGATGACATCCTGAAGTATGCTTCAAGGAATGGTCTGGATGGTTTTGCAATATGTGATCATGATTCCATAGAAGGTGGAATTAAGTGTGCAAAAAGAGCACAGGAAATCGGTTCGGATATTATTGTCATACCAGGGGTGGAAGTAAGTTCATCCAAAGGTCATATTCTTGTACTTGGTATCCGTGAACCTATAGAGCCGGGACTAAGTCCTGAAGAAACCATCAAAAAAGCACGACAACAGGGAGCTGTTGTAGTTATTCCTCATCCTTTTAAAATGACATCCCACGGCATCGGCTATGTTGAAGGGCTGGATACTGATGCAGTGGAAGTGTTGAATTCCCGTTGTGTAACTGATGGTCCAAATAACAAAGCCAGAAAAGCTGCTCAGGAACTGGGATTTCCCATGGTCGGTGGAAGTGATTCTCACGAAGCAGAGATGGTTGGCAGGTCATATACAAATATAGACGCAGAGTCCGGAACAGTTGAAGCTGTGCTTGATGCCATACGCAAAGGCCATACCAGTCCCGGTGGTGGAAAAACTCCAACGTCCTTTGTTGTAAAACAGATGTTTGTCGGTCATTTGAATAAACTTGGAAGACGTCTTGGAATAAGATAATAAGATCAGATGAAGTTCTCTTAACTTAGATATCTGCGAGAATTCCAGGTATGTCTTCCGGCTTTTCAAGGACGGTAATACCTTCAAGGTTTTTGATAATCTCCACGTTCCTTGTATCGACATCCCTTACTTTCAGTTCCACAGGTCCGCCTTTGATTGCGTTGTAATCGCAAAGTTCCTTGCATAGGCCGCATCCGTTGCATTTAAGAAGGTCTATCTGGTCAGCTATGGCATTATTCGGACAGTTGTCTTTTGGTGGACATGGATTGCATTTGCGGCAAAGTTCCCTGTCTATCCCGAAAGGAAGCTCGGACACAACGACACCTGCGATGTCAACAGGTACTACATAGACAGGCACACTTCCCTTCACTGCCTGTGCCACAGCATTACTAACAAGAGAGTCAGCGGTTCCATGTGCTATTTTGGACACGGTATTGGATGTGGCAGGGGTGACAATGAGTGCATCATATTTTTCAAGAAGGAAGCGGCCGGTTTTGGGCCAGCTTTTACCCTGCTGGGTCTCAAGGAATATCTCTTCAAGGTAATCTCCACATGATATTGTTTCCAGATCCTTTTCAAGTCCGTACATCCTTACCACTTCTTCGGCTGCACTTGAAAGGAAAGTATTCACTCTGATATCATGTTCATTTTTTATTTGATCGAAAATTCTAAAACTGGATGTCAGGAAGTGTCCTGCACCAGTAATGCCCCATGCAACTGTTTTTTTCATAGCGCACAAAACGGTTTTTTATATATTATATCTTTCTGACAGGAGAAATTTTAGAGAAACTCATATATCAGCTTCATTGCTTCTTTTTCGGCTTCTCCGCCACATTTTTCCACGATGTCTCCATATGCCTTGATTAGCTTGAGATATTTTTCATCTTCTGTCAGTTGGTATCTGGTAGCATGTATGCAGGCTTCTATGACACCACAAAATCCACGATTAGGTGCTCTTATTAGTGGCTTATTCATACGGGTTCCTACAGGCACAAGTTCTGTTACAAGTGCTTCTGATGTAAGTTTAGTGTTCGTACAATCAAAAGCGATCCAGCACTGGGCTTTTTTAAGAGCAGCAAAATTCCTGCCACCTATATTCACGCTTTCAAAATCAGAATCATCAAGGTCAGTAAATGTTGAATTGACGAAGACCAAAGGGTCCAAAGTAATATTTACGACGAGAGTTTTCTCTGAAAGCACATTGTTGTAGGTATTAGAACCTTTGAACATACGTACGAATAATTTGTCTTTTTTTCTTATTATCCCCATAGGCGCCGCGTTTGGCGTCCATCCCTTGTTAGTTGTTACAATAGTTTCGGAAATTCCGTCATAAATACCATAATTGTCATATTTTATCTTATTAAGCATTAGAACCTGACTCCTGCAAGCAATGAGATAAACAGACCTGCAATTACAATGTCTGCCGTGGACCCTGGATTTATTTTTCTTTCCAGAAGCTCTTCATCCAGTTTTTTTATCAATGGTAGTATAGTATTAAAGTCTTCATTCGTTTTATATATTTCTCCAAATATTAATTTTGCCTGCCCTGACACATAAGTAGCAGTTTCATCATCGTACTTAGTACTGATGAAGGTGTCTTCATTCTCAGCAAGTGTTTTCAGAAAAGCATAGACGGTTACGTCATTGATGTCAGTTTTAACCTTTGGATTAAGGTTACCGTTCATACCATCAATTATTATTTCAGCACAATTAGCACATCTTTTAAAACCAGTGACCCACTCGTTTGCTATCAGGTCGTATCCCCTGGCAATATCCATTAGTTTGTAGAGACTCATGTCCTTTTCGTTTAGCTCATCAATAGCTTCCTGATTCTGAAGATCGAACTCATCTGCAGGATTGACCTTCACCCCGGCAGCTTCAAAACAACTATAGAAATCAATAGCATCTGATGTATCCGTATTTTTCACGATTCTGTTTGCACATTCGGTGATTTCGGAAAGTGAAAATGTATCCTTTTCCTTGAGAATTTTTCCGGCTGCCATTGAAAGAGGTATAAGCAGTATAATTGCACCGAAATGAGTGTTTCCTCCTTTCTGCCATCTTGCACTCTCGGTAACAGCATTCCTGATAAACCTGCCAATACCCTTTGTCTCTGATGAAACTTCTTCTATAACCGGATACATACTGATAGCAGATGCCAGAAAATGCTCGTAACGCGTATCCTCATAATCGTCGTGTCTGTCCACATTGCCGGGTTTTGGAGAGGATGAGACTTCAAGGCACATTGCAAGCTGGGCACATCGCGCAATATAGGATGGGAGAGGATAGTTCCCTCTGTCTATTGCATAAAGTGAGTCTTTCATGTCTGCTTAATTCTTTGAGCCATTGATGGGCTTTTTAGCATTTTCAATTATGTAATCGGCAAGCTCTTTCTTAAGACGCATGTATTCAGCATCTGAAAGGCCAAGTGTTTCAAGTACACCGTCTCTGAGGAAACATGGTTTTGAGATCTTGCAACACCATACGAGGCTTCCAAAGCATGTACTGTCTCCGTATTCCAGCATTGTTCCTTTTGCAAACTCCATTTTAAGGTCTGCAAATTCCTGTGCTGTCAGTCCCAGTCTTTCGATCTTGCCATGTACAGGGCATTGTTTGACAGGTAGGCAACAGAACGTCAGTCCTCTAAGATCACCTTCACCTCTACATACATGTTTTGGAGCGTTGTACCATCCCATGTCTTCCTGAAGCATTGACATATTCGTGACAAGTTGGCTGATAAGTTTTGGATTCTGAAGTAATCCCCTTGCAACGGATATCATATCTGCTCCCCTTGTAAACATATCCTTAGCTGTTTCAAAGTCCGTGACTGAGTTGTTGCAAATCAGGAACATACGGGTGGAATCACGTACATTCTTGATGAGGTTGAGATCTGCTCCTGCACCTTCCTGCATTGCATCAAGGTGGAGTATGTCAGCTCCGGCTTCTTCAATCTGCTGAACGAGTTCGATGTCATCCACTACATTCGCACGAACCTTTACAGAGAGTATAACTCCTGTTTCTTTGATCCTGCTTATCCAGTCACGGAGTTTTGGAAGATTGCCAAGAAGCGCCTGTCCTGCTCCAATATCTGTCATTTCCTTCTGCCTACAATGTGCATCCAGTTCGAGGATTGCACCTGCATCATTAACCAACCTGGCAGCTTCAATAAGTGGCTCAATGGTTGAACTCCTGACATTAATCCCTATAACAGGTCCGCTATTTACGGCTTTTATCTCATTTTCAATAAGCTCAAAAGGCTTCTCTGACACAAATTCTTCCCTGCCCCTTGCAACCATATCGGCTGCAGCTTTCTCTGTTGCAGAGTCAAGATTGTATCCTCCAAGTATTACAAGACCTGCATCATTAGCCTTTTCATTCGCAAAATTACTGTCGGTTATTCCTCCCATTGGGGCAAGTGCAATGGGATTTTTAAAAGAACAAATTCCTGCTCTAATATCAAAAAGATTATCTGACAAGTTTTTACCTCAGGTAAGTGTAAATTGGTATTATGTCGCTGAATAATGGTAGATTCTATTATTAATATAACGCTGTAATTTTGATTAGGACCAAAAAAGTAGTATGAAGAAATTTTGAGTGGAATATAAATGAAAAAATCAATGCTCAAAGATTGCCCCTTAATCTCTCTGCATGCAGGATACTCCTTATTGCAAATTGCAGTGCTGCACGTCTCATGGTGCATTTTTCATCAATGCAGATCATGTGGACATTTGCAAAGGCATCTATCATTGTCTGGTTGAGTTTCTTCAGAACCCTTTCTTCTTCCCAGTAGTCTTGATTGAGGTTCTGTATCCATTCGAAGTAACTTACCACTACACCACCTGCATTTGCCAGTATGTCAGGTATGACCAATACTCCTTGATCGATCAACATCTTGCTGGCCTCAAGTGTTGTAGGTGCATTTGCCAGTTCCATGATTATCTTTGCCTTGATGTCCCTGACATTTTTCCCATCGATCTGCTTTGAAAGAGCAGCAGGTATAAGGATATCACAGTCTGATGTCAACAATTCCTCGTTGCTTATGTTTTTACTATTTGGGAAATCGAGCACGGTTCCTGTCTGGTATTTATGCTCTATTACTTTAGGAATATCAAGGCCATCTTTGTTGGCTATTCCGCCGTTGGAATCACTAATAGCACATATCCTGTATCCTCTTTCATAAAGGATCTCAGCGGCATTCCTCCCTACGTTTCCAAATCCCTGGATCGCAACACCAAGGGTGGCTTTGTCCAGATCTGTTGTTTTCAGGGCTTCCTCAAGTACATAAACCCCGCCGAGGGCTGTAGAAATATTTCTTACTTCACTGCCCCCCAGTTCAATTGGTTTGCCTGTAACTATCGAAGGGACATGCTTTCCTTTGATCCTTTCGAATTCGTCAAGTATCCAGACCATGACCTTTTCATCAGTGTACGCGTCGGGTGCAGGTATGTCCTTGAATGGTCCGATTATGTCCGATATTTCACGAATATAAGCTCTTGTTATCCTTTCCATTTCGTCCCTGCTGATTTCCTTCGTATTGACAACAATTCCACCTTTTGCTCCTCCAAAAGGTATGTTTACCAGGGCACATTTTATTGCCATCAAGAATGCAAGGTTCTTGAGGTTTTCAAGGTTAAGTTCGGGGTGATATCTGATACCTCCTTTTGTCGGTCCCCGTGCATCGTTATACTGAACTCTGTGTCCAACGAACATTTTTGTATCTCCTGAATCCATGTGGACTGGGAAATGAACCGTAAAGGAACGTTTTGGCATGTCGAGCAGGTCAATTTCTTCAGGTGAAAGGATTAGATTATCATACACATTTTCCAGTTCCATCATGCACAGGTTGCATGTATTCATGCTGTCAAAATGAATCCTTTCGATATTATTAGGTATCAATATCATTTCCCCCATTTTATGATTAACTGCTTAACGTTTTTATGCTAATGTACTAAAAGATATCGTAGGAATGATCGTATTATCGGGATAATTCTTGTGCAAAGTATTTTTAGAAAATTAGTGGATGTCTGAATTTTCAAATATGTACACAATTGATTATTGAGTAACTCAAAAACTAAATACTATCAACACAAACGTTTTAAATAACAATTTATTCCATCAAGTGGGACTGAAATGTGGAGGTAAATTCATGAACTGTATTGTTTGTGGTGTCGAAAGTGATGCAAGATATTGTGATGAGTGCGGGAAAGTTATGGATGAGCTAATAAGGACTGTCGGTGAAGAACGTTGGAACGCAATTGATGATTGTTCCTTCATATATCCCATGGTGCTACGTGTCGCAAGAGGGGAACTTAACATCTACGATATTATACAGGCCCTGGAAGTTGAAGACTGAAACTTTCCGGGAAATTTATAATTTGAAAAAAGTAAGAAAAGGATAAAGTAAGCAGGGCTTACTTATCCGTCGAGTATTTCTTCTGCAACGTCTCTGTATGCATCCATTACGTAAGCGATACCGGATACCTTTGCAGCTTCCTCTGTAAGTGCCATGAGATCCTTACGTGAGAGTGTTGGAAGGCTGAATCTCCTGGAACCAGCCATGAGCTGCTGCAGTCCTACCCTGGTTTTCTCTGAATAGGAGTAGATTCCGAGAGCTCCCAGTGGGATGTCCTTCATTTCGCTTCCGTAGCGTTCTTCCAGTTCTTCGTAGTGTGTGAAGATTTCTTCTTTTCTGTGTCCGAATTCGGATACAGTCTTTGGAAGATCATCTTCTTCAAGCCACTTGCCGATATTCTTGCCTACCATTCCCGGGATCATGAGACCACGGCCCATGCAGACTGCCTTGAAGTAAGGTGCGCCCATTGCAAGTACCTTGTAGATTCCGTCTTCGCTTGAGAAGCCACCTGCCATTGCAAGGTCAGGTACTCTCTTGCCCTTTGAGCTCAGCTTTTCTGCGAACTCGTAAACCAGTGACTGAAGGTATATTGTAGGAGTTCCCCATTCTTCCATCATTGGCCATGGGCTCATACCGGTACCTCCAGGAGCACCGTCGTATGTCAAAAGGTCGATCTTTGCATCGGAACTGTACTTGATAGCCATTGCGGTTTCTGCCATGGAGTAAGCACCAGTCTTTAAGGTGATACGCTTGAAGCCAAGGTCTCTGAGTCTGTCACATTCTTCGTGGAATCCTTCTTCTGTGACAAATCCAAGTCTGGAGTGTCTCTCGAACTCTCTGATAGCACCTACCTTGAATGCTTCCTGGACGGATGCAAGTTCTGGATCAGGGGTTACGATGTAGCCTCTCTTCTTAAGCTCAATTGCACGGTCAAGGTCTCTTACTTTAATCTCTCCGCCGATACATTTTGCGCCTTGTCCCCATTTCAGCTCGATAGTGTCCATCTCGTGCTTGCTGGAAAGGTATTCTGCTACACCAAGGTTTGTGTCTTCTACGTTCATCTGAACAAGCATTTCGCCGTATCCATCGTAGAATTTTTTGTAAAGCTCGATTCTGCGGTCCATTTCAGGAGATTCTGTTACAAGGCCGTCACTTCCCCTCTTGAGTTCAGGGTCAACGCCACATACGTTTTCACCGCATACTATAGTAACACCTGAGATAGCTGCACCGATTGCGAAGTGTTCCCAGTTCTTTCTTGCGATATCAGTAGAACCAAGTGCTCCTGTGAAGATAGGTACCTTCATCTTTACTTTTTTGTCCCATCCGTATTCGGTTTCCGTACTAACGTTCGGGAATCTTGCGGTTTCAGGACCAGGTATCATGTCTTCGGGCATGCCGATAGCTCCGACAGCATATCCCTGAATGTTGAGGTGGGAGTAGTCGACAGGATAGTTCTTGTCAGCACCTGCTGTTACCTCACCGAAAGGTCCTGGGTAAAGGACTTCACGTCCTCTGAAAGTAGATTTAAAAATTTCACAATTTCCGCGGCATCCGTCCACACAACGTGTACAGATTCCTGACATTGGTACGACGCTTTTTGACCTGTTGAAGGTCTTTGTAGCTTCATTTGCATTTGGTTGCCTAAGGTTGACCATGCGTGTTCACTTCCTCTGTTATTCAGTACTATTTGATACAGGTCGGTCTTCCTATTTCCAGCCTGTTTCTAACCATGTAGGTGGTAATAGTAGGATAACGGTTGGTGCATGCTATTATTAATAAGTATCTATTATCTATGGTTTTTTTGCTTGGATAACCAACAACAGCCAGCCTGTTTCCGACTAGCAGTATTTAATAGTATTTGAAATTTTTAACAGTTTGGATGGATTTCTGAGTATATACTTTATCGTATCAAATTGAAACAATTGTAGTATCATAAAATCGGATAGATTATCTTAAAAAGAGAGATGTTATCAAGCCTGACTTGGGAGGGAACTGGCTATTAAATATTCATTTAAATTCTAATTTAGGTCCAATTTTCCGATGGTCTTTGGAATAACTTTTATACTAGGTCTGGGATTTATGGATTATGATTCAGGACATTGTTATTCCATTCCTGCTTGTTGGCCTCGCTGAATTGGGTGATAAAACCCAGCTTGCAGTGCTTGTCCTGTCTACAAAGACCACAAAATATGTTTCGCTACTTGCTGGTGTAATGCTTGCCTTCATATTGACGGATGGTCTTGCTATCCTTTTAGGGAATTTCATAGCAAACAGGATTCCCATGGACTATGTGCAGATAGGTGCAGGCATACTGTTCATAATATTTGGCCTAACAACGCTGCTGAACAGGAAAGATGATGATGACGATGGCTCTTATGAACTGAAAAGTCCATTTATGTCTGGATTTGCTCTAATCCTTGTTTCTGAGATGGGGGATAAGACGCAACTTGCATCTGCTCTCTTTGCCACACAGTACGATCCTGTACTTGTGTTCATAGGGGTGGTACTTGCTTTACTCATCTTGTCCTCTATGGCTGTATATGTTGGAAGGATATTAATGGAAAGGATTGACAAGAAAACCATTTCCACAGCTGCAGGTGTCCTGTTCATTGTGATTGGTGTCTCATTCTTCCTTTGAAGTACGACCATTATTAATATCTTGTAACTATTCAGCCTGATAAAAACGCTATCAATAACAATCTTGACAAAAAGTTGAAACGTAAATTTCATTAGGATCATTTATTTTGATTGTTGCTATTGATTGCTTTTTTGATTGTTAGATTGTTAGTGAGCAGACATCTCTATTTCGATGAAATCAGTACCAATAGGCAAATCGTGCCAGGCTGAATAGTTACAATATCTTTTTTGCAGTTAAAACAAAAATTAATAAAGCAGGAGTTTCTAATTAAATCAGGGAGGTTTTATCATAGTACATATACTAAGATGCAGAGACCTTGGTTTTAATGACGATTTCATTGTGGTAGACAACGATCCAAAAAAAGCTAAGGACAAAATGATAGAGCACGTAAAGGATAAGCATAAAGAAGAGTTCGAAGAACTATCTGATTTTCATCAGGAAGAGATAATTTCAAAAGTTGATTTCCTGCTGAACCGTGGCTGCGGCTGTGGTGTACTTAAACTTTAATTTAATTACACCTTACTTTTGTTTTTGGAGAGGTTCGCCTTTTCTCATTCTGGTAAAGATAAAAATTGTTGCCAGTAGGAGGGGCAATCCTATTCCTAACAATAACATACTGTATCCATGCTCTGCCGCATCGAAACCATTAGTTTTGAATAACTCGGTTTCGGTTTCAGTAACTGCTCCTGAGAAGATGAACAACAATAGTATTGTTACCAAAGTGATACCTGCTATAAGGTATCTGTTATATTTCATACCAACCATTTAGTTGTTTCATTGTATAGCTAATAAATGTTGTGACTTATGTCTAATAATTTTAAGCAGAGGCTTTATTTTTAAAAATAACGTAACTATTCAGCCTGGCACGATTTGCCTATTGGTACTGATTTCATCGAAATAGAGATGTCTGCTCACTAACAATCTAACAATCAAAAAAGCAATCAATAGCAACAATCAAAATAAATGATCCGAATGAAATTTACGTTTCAACTTTTTGTCAAGATTGTTATTGATAGCGTTTTTATCAGGCTGAATAGTTACAAAATAACTATGAAATTACAATCCTTTATGAAATTAAAAATGCGTAACAATATTGTCTTGTTTATCATAAGGTATATATGACATGGTATCCAGTCTCTGGGTGAGAGAGGAAGGGCGGCTACCGGGTCGTAAGACCTGAGGAAAGTCTCCCCACCATTTAAACACACGAGTGCCCGTAAAAGGCACCTGGCGAGAGTCCGGGCAGTTGCAATGCAACTCATGCAGTTCTTCTGCGTGCTGGCACAGAAACGATACCGTACCATGTTAATGCTGTGATGCTGAAAGGCTGAGGTCGCATGGATTGCGGATGGAACGGCGAATCCTCGTGGGTGCAAGTCGGAAAAGGACTGGTCTTTGATCATCCTGGTTATATGACGCTTAGCCGAATGCCGTCAATGCAGCTTATCAAAGCACATCTCCTGCCAGGCAGGATGATGTATTGCATCAACAGAAGGGAGCTTACTCTCCTCACTCACTAAATATTTATATTTTCACGTATTTTTTGTATATTATTTTTCCAACAGTTATAGGGAATCTTTTCACGCATTGATTAAAATATTGTTTATATGTGTAATCCCCTTTCGCAGTCAGCAGATAGTTCTTATACAAAATAGGGTCGCTTTTCAGGCAAAGCATGAAGAAATCTAAATGATTATATGCATTCTTTGCAAATTTGAATGCAAATCTCAGGTCATTGTTGAATTCCTTATCACATCTTTTTTCATATTCTTTTAAAAAGTCGGCTGAACAATCGTTGCTTCTTATTGCTTCAGTGGCGACTTCTCCTGCTATTATTCCACTGGCAATTGCGTAATAAATACCTTCTCCCAGAAAAGGATCAACAAAACCAGCAGCATCACCCACTAACATAACACGGTTACTATATGTGACTCTATTTACTCCACCGGCAGGTATTAAATGTGCTTTTTTTGAAACTATGTGTTCATCCAGTTTGGTACTTTTCCCATCAGATAACAAATGTAAGAAAGTGGATAATGAACTCATTGGGTCATTTACTCTATTTCTCATACCCCCAATTCCAACTGACAGTATGTTTCCTTTTGGGAACATCCAACCATAACCCCAGTTTTCAATAAAATAGAAATCAATAAGTTGCGGGTCGAAAACATATTCTTTTATTGCGGTATCATCAAGTTCGATCTCTAACTCAACACAAATGCCGGAGTTGCCTTTGCCCCAATTCTTTCTCATGTTTTTACTTTTGGCAACAATTCCGTTAACTCCGTCTGCACCAATCAGTATTTTTGAAAGATATTTGTTTTTTAAAGTTGAAACTTCCACACCTTCGCTTGTCTGGTTGATGTTTACAACCTTTTCATTTTCTATGATTTTTGCCCCATTTGATTCTGCATTTTTGATTAGGAATTCATCAAATGAATTCCTGAATGTCAATATTGAGACAACATCATCAAATTTATGGACCAATGGTTCTAGATCTGGTGTAAAGGTTCTGGCTCCATATAAATTAAAAAATGGTTCAAGTTCATCATATTTCCCTATAAGGTCAAATGCTTTTTTAGAAACCGCTCCACCACATGCTTTGTAGCGTGGTATTTTTTCTTTTTCCAGAAGCAATACACTCATACCACTTTCGGCACATGTTTTTGCAGCCATGGCTCCGCTTGAGCCTCCACCAATAACAATTAATCATATATCAATAAATCAACGTCCTGTTTTTTGATCAGAGCTTACATTGATTTCTGCAATTGTGTTAGCTCTGAGATTTCACTCAGAAAACATCTCTAACGTTTTAATCACTTCATCATACTCAACTTTTGTATTGAAACACCCATCATTGAGCATGGGAATACCATATGTTATCAGGTTCTTCCCTTTAAGTCCCATCATAACCTTGTTTAGCTCATAATCACAGGCTATCAGCAAAGCTGCATCGTAGTTCTTCTCCTTCAGAACATGTTTTACAAATGATGAGCCTGTTACGATATAGAGGTCATATCCGTATTTTTTTGCATCGTCCTTAAGTTCGCTAAATACGCATTTACCACAGGAAACACATTGTATCCCTGTTCTTGTGGATATTGCAGGACAATCCATGGAACGCATACAGTGAGGTGCTATTATCATGCGCTTTTGAGTCTTACTGAACTCATTCTTGTTTGAAATGTTCTTAAGGGATACCATCCATTTGTCAAGTATTCGTGGGTCTGAGAATTTATAAAAGAAATATTTCAAGGGCATATAAAAGAAGTCAAGTATTCCGGCAAAGAAACCTGCAAGCCATACATGCCTGTTAAGGCTAATGCGGCTTACGGCCAAGGCAATGAGTGCCAGCAGAACGGACAATACAACGATTATAGTAACCAATATTCCTATTGTTCTATACATCACATTCCTCCATTTTTCTTATAACATCATCCACATTGACTTTTGTATCGAAGCATCCGTCCTGAATCAGTGTCACTCCCTGAACAACCATAAATGGTGAAGCTCCCTGCATTGACTCGGTAAGTTCGGGATAGCATGCAACACCTATGCAGCTTTCAGGCCGTCTGGCTTTTATTATTTTTTTAACAAAGCTACCACCAGGTATTACATAAACCTTAAAGTTTCTCTCCTTAGCAGCTTTACATATGGTTCCTATGTCACATAGCCCGCACATCTTACATTCATACCCTTTAATCGGGTCACAGCGAGCTTTACAATTAGGATGGCGCATGCATTGTGGCAGGAATATAACCCTGTTATTGTTGATTTTCCTGAATCCTTCCAGCATAACAGCGTTACGGACTTCTACTAATATCTCGTCGACCAGAGTGTCCTTGATACCAAATATCCTGCATATCAGCTTTGCAGGTCCGTAGAAAAGGTAGAGCATAAAAAGAATAAAATTTGGAAATAATATTTTATGCTTTTTGTAGCTGTAGGCTCCCAGTAACAGTGCTATTCCCAGCACTACCATTGCAGCTATTGCGAGTATAATAAAGACCTTACCAAGTAATTCATAAGGGATTTGCATGTGAAAGTAAATAGTAGTAATAAGTATATTCAATTTGTCCTGTAAATAAAAAAAAGAAGAGTGAAGTAAATCACTCGTCTGGTGCGTCGCTGAGGTCAATTCCCATTGCTTCAGCAGTGAGAACTACAACGTCCTCAACTTCAAGTTCCTTTGCACCAATTGCATCCCTTCCGTCACTTAGGTTTCTCTTACAGAACGGGCAGGCACTTGAAAGAATTTCTGCCTTTGTCTCAAGTGCATCTTCAACACGTGTTGAAGCAATGCCGAGTGCAAGGTCAGGAATACCTGCTTTGACACCTCCACCTGCTCCACAGCAACGCTGGTTCTCTTCGATCCTTTCCATCTCAATGAGCTTAATACCTGGGATAGCATTAAGAACCGCTCTTGGTGGTTCGAAGTAACCTACGTGACGTCCAAGGTGGCATGGGTCATGGTATGTGACAGTTTTGTCAATGGACTTTTCCCATTTGATCTCGTCTTTCTCGATAAGGCCCTGAAGGAACTCTGTGATGTGCATTACCTTGAATGGAAGTTCCTTTCCTGTGAGTCTTGGCCAGTCAACAAGTGATGCTCTGAAACATCCTGCACAAGCGTAAAGTACAAGCTTTGCACCCTTTGCCTTGATGTTGTCGATATTTGCCTGAGCGTTGACCTTTGCAGTATCGTTGATGAAGTACTGACCTGTCCTGATAAGTGCTGATCCACAGCATATCTCATCTTCGCCGAGCATTGTGAACTTGATGCCAAGCTTGTTGAGTACACGCGTAGTTGCAAGTGCAAGTTTCCTCTGTTTGAGTTCTGCGGTACATCCTCCGAAGTAAAGGATTTCTGCCTTGTCTTCTACCTTGATATCTTCAGGGAACCAATTGGTCCTGTTGACGTTATCTTCCATGTATGGATTCTTGTACTCTCCGATGAGTTTGAGGAAAGCACCCTGCTTGCCGAAAGGACCGTTTCCGCGTTTAACAAGGTTTGCACGCATGGATTCCCAGAGTTCTACGGTATTGATCGCAGATTCACAGACAGTTGCACACATGCCACAGGTTGTACATCCGTATACATCATCCTTGAATTGCTCTATCTCTTCTTCTGGTATTTGCTTTGGTCCGAAGAGCCTTGCCCTTAGTCCATAGGACTTGTTCATAAATTCTCTCCATCTGAGGATCTTGTCTCTTGGGGCAAGTCCCGGATCCTCTCCGGATGCATCATAGGTGGGACACCAGTTCACACATTCGCCACAGCGACTGCATGAGTCGAGTTCCATTAACTGAACAGCTGTAAGGTTTTCTGTATTAATTGAAGGTTCGCGCTTAGCCATTATTATTCTCCTCCTTTGTTTGCAAGGAGTGCAAGCGGTATTGCTATCATGTGTATGTATTTACTGAAAGGTATGTATGCTATACAGAACAGCAGTGAAATTACTACGTGGAATAATGCTGCTGGAGGTGCCAGGGTAGGATCGTCGATTCCAAGTGACCAGAACCTGCCTGTCCTGATTCCGTCTGCAATAAATCCTGATATAGTTATTACAGTCAGTCCGATAAGGAGTATTGAGTCATATGCAATAGTTGATTCTCTTACCTTGGCAACGAACAGTCTTCTGTAAAGCGCTATGATAATTCCTGTTAGCAGGATATAACTGAAAATGTCGTTTGGTACTGCCAGTATCTCTCTGAATATTTCGGGGATCAGGAATTCCGGAAGTGAATGCGAATATCCTACCCGCTCACCTATCAGATAGACCATTTCCACAAGGAACATCGCAACTGAGAGGACAAAAAGTGCCATCCAGCCGAAGAATATAGTGAAGTGCATAAACCATCTGAGTGGACTTCTTCTCAAAATCCTTCTCTGGAGGAGGATGTCAAGGAAGAATGTTGAAAGCACAGATTGATTGTGAACATGTGCATGTTCGCTCATCTGGTATGCAAGCATTTTCGGGAATGCAAGGATACTTCCCGAAGGTTCAAGCCCGTAACCGGTTGAACCCATACCCCATTTTTTGAGGTTTATATACATTCCAATAAGGAAAATACCAATTGACAGGTTAGCAAGTATCATAACCTGTACGAAAGTAAGCCTTAAGGCATCAGAGACGCCAGCAAAGTACTCCATACTCATTTTTACCTTTCTCCTGATATATCATCACAAAATATAATTATCATTTTAAGAATCGAAATACATCTTTACTTATAAGTAACCGCTTTGGTTTGCATGACTGTAGTATCTATATTATTTAAAGATTGTCATTCAAGAAATCTATATCAGTAGCCCTTTTGTTGTTCTTAATTAACAAAATGCAAAGTGTTTCAGTCTAATTAACCTTATATGCCGTAACATGCTTAAGTAACGCAAATCACAAAAGGATGTAATGGTTGTAGCTTTTAAATGGATCTTAAAGTAGTACTTGTTGAACCTTTGTATCAGGGAAATGTCGGCTCGGTTGCCCGGGCAATGAAAAACTTCGGTTTCTCCGATCTTGTGCTTGTAAATCCATGCAAGCTTGAAATAGAAGCCAGAGCAATGTCCTCCCATGCATGGGACCTGCTTGAAAATGCAAGAATAGTTTCAACTCTTGAAGAGGCTATTGATGACTGTAGTATTATCATAGGTACTACGGGTATTTCCGGTTCCAGGTTTGATCTGCACCTGAGAGTTCCGGGATACTCTCCTGCCCAGATGAAAGAACGTTTGAATGGTTTAAGTGGCAGGGTGGCAATACTTTTTGGAAGGGAAGATCAGGGATTTTCCAGGGAGGAACTCAGGCTTTGTGATATGATAATGACGATCCCGACATCAGAGGTCTATCCTGTCATGAATCTTTCACATGCCGTTGCTGTTGTGCTCTATGAGTTAAGTGAAATTACAAACGGTGATACTCCACTGGCAGACCCATTTGATATTCAATTACTGTATGAACATCTTACCGAACTTCTTAATGATATTGACTATCCGGAGCATAAGAGGGAAAAGACCGAGCTGATGCTCAGGAGAATATTTGGAAGAGCCTGCCTGCTTCCAAGGGAAGTACAGACACTTCGTGGTATCATTCGCAAGATGCAGAGGCAGTACATCGGTGAAAGCGACTCTGATGATGATGACATTTGAGATATGTTTCGAAATGTTCATATCATTTGAAGGCTATGTTGGATTCCCTAAATGATTTTTAACTAATTATTGTGTAACTATGACTGAAGGTAAGTGGGAAGAAAAGTTCAGGACTTTTCTAAAAAAATATTACTGGGACAACATTCTCCAGCTTGCAAATGATTATCCTGACCAGCGTAGTCTGTATGTTGATTTTTCAGATCTCGAAATTTTTGACAGGGAACTTGCGGATGAGCTTCTATTTCATCCTGACGAGGTAATACCGTCAGCTGATAATGCGCTTCAGGATATTGATCTTCCGGTTGAGAAGTCACTGGATGATGCAAAGGTCCGTTTTACCAGGATTCCAAACAAGATCCCAAATCGTGATTTGCGAAGCAAGCATCTTCTTCAATTGGTTGCTATCGAGGGCATGATACGCAAGGCAACAGAGGTCCGCCCGAAGATACTCAATGCGGCTTTCAAGTGCATGCGCTGTGAGCATATTACTATGATTCCACAGACAGAGCTCAAGTTCGTTGAGCCTGTGGAATGTGAGGAAGAATCCTGTGGCAGGAAAGGACCTTTCAAGATAATGATAAACCAGTCACTTTTTATCGATGCCCAGAAGTTGCAGGTTCAGGAATCCCCGGAGAACCTTAAAGGTGGTTCACAGCCACAGAGTCTTGATGTGGATGTGGAGGATGACCTTGCAGGTATCGTAAAGCCGGGCGATCGTGTAATCATTAATGGTGTGCTTCGTTCCCACCAGCGGACTACAAGGGAAGGCAAGTCCCCTTTCTATGATCTTGTATTGCATGCTAATTCCCTTGAATACGTGGATCAGGAATTCGATGAACTTGAGATATCTCCTGAGGATGAGGAAGAGATCATGGAACTTAGCCGCAATCCTGAGATCTACAATAAAGTTATCAAGTCCATAGCTCCTTCAATCTATGGGTATGAGGATGTGAAGGAGGCACTTTCTCTTCAACTTTTTTCAGGTGTTCCAAAACACCTTCCCGACGGTTCCAGAGTGCGTGGGGATATTCACATGTTGTTCGTTGGTGACCCCGGTGTTGCAAAAAGCCAGTTACTGAGATATATGGTAAAACTTGCACCCAGAGGGGTCTTTGCCTCGGGTAAGAGTGCGTCTTCAAGTGGTCTGACAGCGGCTGCGGTCAAGGATGATCTTGGTGATGGCCGATGGACCCTGGAAGCAGGAGCACTGGTGATGGCTGATATGGGTATTGCTTCAATTGACGAAATGGACAAAATGAGCGCAGAAGACAAGAGTGCGCTTCACGAGGCCATGGAACAACAGACTATCTCAGTCGCAAAAGCTGGTATTATTGCAACACTGAAATCTCGTTGTGCACTTCTTGGTGCTGCAAATCCTAAATACGGACGATTTGATCGATATGAGGGTATTGCCCAGCAAATAAACATGCCTCCGGCACTTATGTCCAGGTTCGACATGATCTTTGTGCTTCTGGATACTCCTAATGAGGAAATGGATTCCAAAATTGCCAAGCACATTCTCAAGTCGCACTATGCAGGCGAGCTTTCGGAACAGCGCAATAATATCCTCTCCAGTGAGATCACGCAGGAGCAGGTAGAGGAGCATATGGAAGTGATAAAACCTGACATCGATCCAGATATCATGCGCAAGTACGTTGCATATTCCAGAAGAAACATTTATCCTATCATGGAGGAGGATGCCCGTGAGCATCTAGTTAAATTTTACATGGATCTGCGTAAGATGGGCGAGGGCAAGGATTCTCCTGTACCTGTAACAGCACGTCAATTGGAAGCTCTGGTCAGGCTTGCCGAAGCAAGTGCCAGGGTAAGGCTCAGTAACGTGGCTACTCTCGATGATGCAAAAAGAACTACAAGGATAGTATATTCATGCCTGAAACAGGTAGGTATCGATCCTGATACCGGGGCATTGGATGTTGATATAATAGCCTCTGGTACTACTAAGAGCCAGAGGGATAAAATAAAGTTAATTAAGGAAATAATCAAGATGGTTGGTGAAAAGCATCCTGGCGGGAAAGCTCCCCTGGAGGAAGTCTATGCTGAAGCACAGGCCCAGCAGGTTGACAAGCAACATGCAGAAGAGCTTATATCTAAGATGCGACGCTCGGGTGACCTGCTCAAGCCAGATAAAGACCATGTTAAAGTAGTTTGAAGAAGTGATCCCATGTATATCAAGATCCACAAATCAGGTGACACAACTATCGTTGCTCTATGCGACAGGGAATTGATAGGAAAAACCCTTAAAGAAGGAGATATCACTGTTACAATAACAGAAGAATTCTACAAAGGGGAACTCATATCAGAGGAAGATGCTATAAAAATTATATCAAAGGCATCAAATATCAACATATTTGGCGATAAAGCAGTTTCATGCGCCGTTAAATGCGGTGCAGTAAATCAAAATAATGTACGGATTATTAATGAAGTAGCACATGCCCAGGTATTCAGGCTATAAATGTTACGAGGTTTTGTTATGAATGATGAGATGGCGGTTTCGGGCGTAGAAAACAATGCGCTAAACACCTTTGACAGAAAAGGACTCATTGAAGGAGTTGTTAAGAAGCATAAGAAATTCTTAGATGAATATGCTTCTGAATTCAATGAACTCGGAAATAAAATGAAAGTCGTTCAGGAAAATATCGATTCCTCTAAGAACAATAGGGAAATGGTTCTGGAAAAAGTAGAGATATTAACTGAAAAGAGACAATTGTTCTACCATCAGGCAGAAAAGTTGCTTGATGAGTTGGATGATTCGGTTTCCGATAACAGCGAGTTTTCCAGAGAAATGTCTTTTGTCAAAGAGAAGCTTTTAAAGGTGAAAGGTTCGCTTACTCCTGATGAAGAGCAAACACGGGTAGATTCTATTTTGCTGAGTGTCTCCGCTCTCAGTTCAAAAGCATCAGGAGTTGATGATCGTCTTGATGCTATTAATGAAAGGATAAAACAAGCCCTCAGTTCAAAAATAGAACTAAGTTCTATCGATAGTTCAGAAGAAAGTTACAATAATTCTATATCTTCACTTGAGGATGAAATGAACGAAATCTCTCCAAGGTATAAATGGTTAGAGAACAGGATACAAAGCCATAAAGAGGCATTGCAGCACTGGGAGAAGCAACCTGATGTGATTGATGCGGGAGAGGTTGAAGCATGACTGATATAGATGTTTCATCAATGAATGAAAAAGAGCTGAAGAACAAAGTAAACGACATTCGTACTCAAGTAGGCCACCATGAGCGTGAACTTAAAGGTATCTTCAGGGAACTCAAACTTCATCGAACCAACACAGATGACTTAAAAAAGAAGCGTGATGGTCTTAATTCCAAGGTAAAGGGTCTGGTGGCAAAGGCACGTGATGTCAAGTCTAAGAGAGATTCTATCAATGCAAAGATAGCTGCCTTGAAATCTTCAAGAAATGTGGTTAATGAAAAGACACGTAAGTTCTCAGATAATATCAATGAACTCAAGACAAAGAGGGATGATCTCAACAAGTTATCCAAGGGTAGTGTTGAAACACTTTCAAAAGCCTATGCTGCAGACCTTGATCTCTTCCTGAATGCTGATATTCCGTTGAAACATGAGATCGATCTCTTTAGCAGGTTGATAGATCTTAAAGAGCGTCTTGGAGCAGCATTTGATGCAAACGATATCCATCAGAAATTAATGCAAACATATGAAGCTTCAAAAGATGTGTTTGATTCAAGGGAAGACTTTGGTGATGAGATTGGTAAGCTTGCAGAAGAATCCCAGAAATATCATCTTGAAATGATAGATTTCTATAATCAGGCTGATGAATTCAGAAAAGCTGCCGATGAAGCACACTCTCAGATATCGGAGAAATATGCTGTAACTGCGCCTATAAGGGAAAAGATCGATCCTCTTAAGAAGAAGATTGAATTGCTTAGAGATGAGCTTGGTGTCTATCTTGAAAAGCTCAACGATATCCAGATTGAAAAAGATGACAAGAAGCAGGAAGAACATCTCGTGGTTGCCAAAGAGAAACTGGAGAAGAGTGGCCGCCTGAGTCTTGAGGACCTTAAGGTATTAATGGAGAAGGGAGATCTGAAATTCTGATTTCCTTTTCTACTATTCTTTTTTAATTAATTTAAAATTCGTCTGCATGCCATTAAAAAAGAGATGCATGCGAATGTCTGGAATATTGTAAATCCGCTTGTTTGTCCGATAGTACTGTTTCCAGATGTCTGGTTGTCATCGCTTTGACCGTTGTTCTCTTCATCTTCTTCTAATACGGCATCTGGGAGGTCACTATCCTGGTATTGGTACACCGGCTTGAAGGTAATGAGTTCTCTGCCGGAACTGATGTATATCGTATCCACTGTAATGTTTAAAATTTCCTCGTCTTTACAATAGATAAACTTCTCATCTTCTGACAAGATTGCTTCCTTCAGAAGTTCATCTTCCTTCAGGAGTTTTACCCAGACCTGTTTTTTCTCAAGATTCACACTACTGACCGTAAAAATATATCCCTGATAGAAATTCCATGAGTTTCCGGTTGTCAGGAATATTCCGGTTCCGTTTATCAACAAAGGTTCTCTGTACTCTCTTATAATTAAGGGTTCATTATAGTCCCTTGTGAATACGGAGTCAGCACATGCCGATGATGCCATTGAAAAAAAAGTATAAATGCAATTACAATATTGCAGGTTCTGTTTGAGTATAGCATGAAAGTATCACTTCATTTGATCAATTGCAGTAGCGACAGTTACCTGCAATGATCTCATGTCTCTTTTTATCCCTGTCAAGGACAACAATTGCACCTTTTTCAGTAATTCCAACAACCTTGCCTTCAATGAGTTTGTTTGGTGTCCTTATCCTGACTTCCTTTCCAATTGTATCAGAGAGATTGATCCATTCATCAACGATGTCCGTGAATTTTTGCGTTTTAAACTTTATGTATTGTTGTTCCAGTTCATAAAGAAGGGATGCAATGAAAGTAGTTCTGTTGACTGCTTTTCCTACTTCATTAGTAATACTTGTTGATTTTCTTCTAATTTCTTCTTTAAGTCCATCAAGTTTGATGTTTGCATTTATGCCAATTCCAAGGATTACATAGTCGACCTTGTCAACTTCAGCACTGACCTCTGTAAGTATTCCGCATATCTTTTTGCCTTTAACAAGTACGTCATTTGGCCATTTGATGCGTGCATCCACTCCCGCATCTCTCAATGTATTCGTTACAGCAATGCCTGCTACAAGTGTTATCTTTGACAGGTTGTCAAGTGATATGGCCGGTTTTAAAATAAGGGACAACCATACACCTCCAGGGTTTGATTGCCATTCACTCCCCAGACGTCCGCGACCGTTTTTCTGTGTTTCTGCAATGACCACAGTGCCCTCTGGCGATTTTAATGCAATTTCCCTGGCCGTATTGTTGGTTGACTCCAGCTCAGTATGATATCTGATATTAGTTCCTATGAGACTTGTTTTCAAAATAGCTTTCAGTTCATCAGGATCGATTCTGTCCGGACATGCATCAAGTATGTAACCTACCTTTGGAGAAGAACGAATGTCATACCCTTCTCTTCTGAGATTTCTGACATATTTCCAGACCATTGCACGGGTTATGCCAAGTTTCGATCCGATCTCCTGACCGGATACTGGTTTACCTTCAGATTGTCTTAACAATCTTATGATTTCTTTTCTGTTGTCATTCACAGTCATTCCCCCCTTCGAAAGTTTATTCCCTATCTAGATATATGTTGCTACCAAAACTTTGTTACTTTGTCTGTTTTTTGACAGCATTTACATATGAACCTACAGCAGCTGTTACGGCAGCTATTTTCAGATCCTTGTTATCAAGTACTGAAGCCAGGGTAACACCTTTGGTAGTATCTTCTTCCACGACCTTCTTGACATCTTCAATGATATTGTATTCGTCGATGAAGTGAGTTGTAAGTTTACCTTCCCTGAAAGCTTCGTTTCTCAGAACTGCCTTGTGGAATGGGATGTTTGTTGTTACTCCTGCAACTACATACTCATAGAGTGCACGCTTCATCCGGTCAATGGCTTCTTCCCTTGTCTGTCCCCATGCGCATAGTTTTGAGATCATGGAATCATAATATGGTGATATAGTATATCCCATATGTACTCCGCTGTCAACTCGTATGCCGGGACCTCCTGCGGAGCGATATCTCCTTATCTTACCTGGAGAAGGTGCAAAATCATTAAGCGGATCTTCTGCATTGATACGGCACTCTATTGCCCATCCTCTGTGGACAATATCTTCCTGCTTGTATGGGAGCTTTTCACCACATGCAATGTGCAACTGCTGTTTAGCAAGGTCTATACCGGTGATCATTTCGGTAATGGTATGCTCGACCTGCAACCTAGTGTTAACTTCAAGGAAGTAGTAATCTCCTTTTGAATAGAGGAATTCTACAGTTCCTGCATTCTCATAACCTATAGCTTTGGCAGCTTTGACTGCTGTTTCACCCATTTCCTTACGAAGTTCGGGTGTCATTACAGGAGATGGTGCTTCTTCTATTAGCTTCTGATGTCTGCGCTGTATGGAGCATTCTCTTTCCATAACATAAACGACATCCCCATATTTATCTGCAAGTATCTGGAATTCTATATGCCTGGGTTCCTCGACATATTTCTCTATGAAGACAGTGGGATCACCAAAAGCTGAAGCAGCAACAGACTGGATTGAATTGAGGGCTGCCTTGAAACCTTCTTTGGAGTGGACTATCTTCATACCAATTCCGCCCCCTCCTGCTGATGCTTTGATCATGACCGGATAACCTATGGAGTCGGCTATTTCGATAGCTTCTTCTTCGTTTGATATGGCTCCCTCGGTTCCGGGAACTACCGGAACACCTGCCTTTATCATTGTATTTCTTGCTGCTATCTTGCTTCCCATCTGCTCGATTGCTTTGCTGGGCGGGCCGATAAAGACTATTCCTGCCTCTTCACATTTTCTTGCAAAGACGCTGTTTTCCGAAAGGAATCCGTAGCCAGGATGTATGCCTTCTGCTCCGCTCTCAAGGGCCACCTCTATTATCTTGTCCATGTTAAGATAACTCTGGCTTGAGGGTGCAGGACCGATATAATAAGCTTCGTCCGCATACTTTGCAAAGAGAGCATTCTTATCTGCTTCCGAGTATACTGCTACGGTCTTGACTCCCAGTTCCCTGCATGCTCTCATCGCCCTGATGGCGATTTCTCCTCGATTTGCAACAAGTACTTTCTTGAACATAATAACTACCTCTAGTCAATGCTCATAAGTACGTAACCGGAAGTTACAGCATCACCCTCTGCAACAAATATCTCTTTCACGGTGCCTCCGTGTGGTGCATGAATGGCATTCTCCATTTTCATTGCCTCTATCACACAGACAGTGTCACCTTCGCTTATCTGGTCTCCAATTTTGACTTTAACGGACAGAATCATTCCCTGCATGTGGCTGGTAACTGCTCCTGGGACTGATTCTGAAGTTACTTCTTCTTTTGGAGCTTCTACTGTTACTGCTCCTCCAACCGGGTTGACCTTGACATTGAACATTTCCCCGTCAACTTCTACTTTGAAGTCAGTTGGTATTCCGGAAACATCGGATGAAGCAGCGCATGGATTTTTCTTTTCCATGATTGGTGCAAGGTCTTCCTCTTCAAGCTCTCCCTTTAGGAAAGCAGGTGCAACTGCCGGATAAAGGATGTATGTGAGTATGTCTTCTTCTTTCTTTACAAGTCCCATTTCTTCGGCTTCCTTTTTCATCTTCTCGTATTCAGGTTCAAGAAGATCTGCGGGCCGGCATGTTATGGGGTCCTCATTTCCTATTATCTTTCCGACGATGTCATCATCAATTTTCTGGGGAGGCCTGCCGTAAAGGCCACGCACGTAGTCCTTCACTTCTTTTGGGATTACCTTATATCTCTCACCCATCAGGACATTGAGTACAGCCTGGGTACCTACTATCTGGCTTGTCGGAGTGACAAGCGGAGGATATCCAAGTTCGGCTCTGACCCTTGGCATCTCGTCAAGTACATCATTATACTTATCAAGTGCATTCTGTTCCTTGAGCTGGGAAACCAGGTTTGACAGCATACCGCCCGGTATCTGGTAAAGCAATACATTAGTGTCGATTTGCTCTGATATCGGATTAAGTATGCATCTGTATTCTTCTTTGAGATCCGCAAAATATTTGGCAACTTCGGCTATCAGTTCAAGGTCCAGTCCTGTAGCACGTTTTGTCTCGGCAAGTGCGGCAACAATAGATTCTGTAGGTGGCTGGGAAGTACCCCATGCGAAGGGTGAAAGTGCGGTGTCAAGTACATCGACACCTGCCCTGCATGCAGCGGTATAACTCATCGGTGCCATGCCTGATGTACAATGGCAGTGCAGGTCCACCGGAAGGTTCACTTCGGTTTTCAGGGCTTTCACAAGGTCATGTGCCTGCTGTGGTGAAATCAGTCCTGCCATATCCTTTATACACAGGGAATCACATTCCAGTTCTGCAAGATCTTTTGCAAGTTCGACATATTTCTCAATGGTGTGTACCGGGCTTATGGTGTAACATATTGTTCCCTGGACATGTGCACCTTCCTTTTTAGCCACGGTTATTGCTTTTTCCATGTTTCGGATGTCATTTACAGCATCAAAGACCCTGAAGATATCAATGCCGTTCTCATGGGCTTTCTTAACAAATTTTTCCACAACGTCATCAGAGTAATGCCTGTAACCAACCAGATTCTGTCCGCGCAGGAGCATCTGGGCCGGTGTATTCTTCATGTGCTTTTTTAGCTCCCTCAACCTTTCCCAAGGGTCTTCGTTCAGGTATCTTATGGAGGTATCAAATGTAGCACCTCCCCACATCTCAAGTGAAAAATATCCAATTTCGTCCAGTTTGTCAACTACTGGTAACATGTTTCGGGTGCGCATTCGGGTTGCAATAAGTGATTGATGCGCATCTCGTAGAATGGTTTCAGTTATTTTTACTTTCATGGGAATCCTCCGGGAAATTATGTAGTAGTGTGAGTGGTAAATTATAATAGAGAATCATCTAACTCCGTCTCAGATGGATTTCTATTCTATATATCATGTTCTTTTATGTAGTTTCTGGTAAGTAATTTATATATTCTGCCTGCCCTACACAATAATTAATAAAAAAAGAAGGCATTGATCAAATATAATTAGTAATCAATAAAAAAACATGCTGGTTTTTCCGGAGTCAGAATGATTTATTTTAGTGAATCACAATCATCTGATCTTTTTCTGTTGGTTCCTTGATATCCACAAAAATTCCTGTCATCATCAAGTAATATTTTAGCGTATATTTATATGGTACAAGCTTCCTATTTTTATCGTATGTGAACGTTTCAATTTTTGTAAATTCATCATCATACCTATTTTCCACAGAATACTTCATTGCGTCTTCCATTTTTTTTATTTCATTTTCAGGAAAATGGTCCTGAAGTTTAGTCCCGACGACATCTTCCGATTTAAGATCTGTTATTGTTATTGTGGCAGGATTGGCATAGGTAAATACAAGGTTTTCGTCCAGTTGCCATATACTGTCAAGGGTGTTTTCAGCAAGAAGCCGGTGTTTTCTCTCGCTCTCTTTTAGTTTTTCTTCCATTTCTCTCTGTTTAGTAATATCTTCACCTGATGTGATAATTCCCAAAATGTTACCATTTTTGTCTTTAAGGCTTACATTTATCCATTTGATTAATTTATTTTATCCAGTGGATGTGACAATGTGGCTTTCACAGTTAGTTTCAAATCCCTCATTCAGAATTCTATTGCATCTGATCAGAGCATTATCTTTGTCCCCTTCTAAAAGGAAATTGTCCAGGAATTTTTTGCCAATAATATCCTCAATATCACATTCAAGGATACCAAGTCCTTTTCTGTTTATAAGAGTGCAATTTTTATCCTTGTCCAGTACCATTATCAAAACGCCGGCAACGTCAAGATAATTCTGTGCTTTTGCATGTTCTTCCAGAATTCTCTCTTCTGCTACTTTTCTCTCAGTGATCTCTTTTTTGAGCAATTCGTTTGATTTTTTAAGTTCTGATGTTCTTTCAGAAACAAGGATTTCAAGTTTTTCCTGTTCTTCTTTCAAATAATTTAGAGAATTCATGTTTTCAGTTATATTTTCCATGATCACGGTTACGCTTGATTCACCATCATCGAACGTTGAAGGAATTATTTTAGTTTTGAAAAAACGTAGTTCATTTTTTATGATCAGGTCAAGGATCTCTACCAGTTCTTTTCCTTTGATACCTTCATCTATTTTTTCTATAAATGTCCTAGTTGACATCATTGGAGTGATTAGCTCTTCGATTGGCCTGCCACTTAATTCTTTTTTAGGAATACCAAGCATGTCTGCAAACCTTTCATTTGCCTGAACGACTTTGTGTTCGCTATCTATTACCAGTATATTATCTGAGGTAAAATTCAGTAATGTTGAGATTGGTATCTTTTGCGATAAGTAATATATTTTGGCAGTACCAATTGATTCCATTTCAATGTGCCCACTGATTCTAAGGATTTCCAGGTACTTTGCAACAGTATTTCGGTTAATGCCTATTTTTTTAGAAATATCCGTAACACTAAGGCCACGAGGGTTGTCTTTTAGAACATTTTTAATCATACTTGTTTCTTTTTTGTATATGCGCATTAATATATTCTCTATAGTTTCTTTGACGTAAATGTAATGCACAAGTGTAGCAAAGTTTTTACTTCGTATTCACATTTGTGAGATTGTTACTAATTTCGGTTTTGTGTAACAACTGCATATATAAGTGTATTGTTAACACCGTTACATATTGTTCTAAATTCGTAAACAACAGACATGTGTTAAATAATTTTTACACATGAAAAATCAATAACTTTAAATATCTAATTTATTTTATATAATTCAATTGTATATATGCAGCTTTGCAAGGCAAAGCTGCTCATCAAATGCACGTTTTCTTGCAATAAAGTGAAACGTGCTAAAATTTGAGTTATAAAACTTATTTATTTACGGACGGATTAAAAATGCTAGGAATGAATGATAAACTTAAAACTGAGCTTATTAATGTACTTGATGCAGTGGAATCTGGGGATTCAGCTGTTAGAATATCTCCAAAAAATGGTTCTTTAGATAAGAAAGTGGCAGAATCAGTGAATCTGATCTTAGATGAATATGTTTCCTTGAAAAATGAATTATCGAAGAAGGAAAATAGATTGGAGCAAATGGCTGCTGAAGAAGTCCATAACAAAAAACTTGCAAATGAGGTTCTTTTACTTATCGACGCAATTGTAGAGGGAAAACTCGATACACGTGGTGATATTTCAGAATTGGATGGCAATTGTAAAAACATTCTTGGAGGTATAAATAGGCTTCTGGATGCTGTAATGGGTCCGTTGAATGTTTCTGCTGAATATATTGATCGTATTTCCAAAGGTGACATTCCTGAAAAGATCACAGACGATTATAAGGGTGATTTTAACGAGATCAAGAACAATCTCAACATGTGCATTGATTCGATTATAGTTATTAACTTAACATTTTCAACTTATTATCCAGAAATGTCTCAATCCATTTTCTTGCGAAGCTAATCTTCGATGAACAATCAATAAACTCCTCAGCAATCAGATTTTTCATATGATCCAGATCTTTCACAAAATTGCGAGAAATAATTCTTTTGACACTTTTCCAGATGAATTCGATTGGATTCAAGTCGGGTGAATATGGAGGTAAATAGACCAATTCAATATCATTTGCCTGTGCAAATTCCACTGTATATTTTGCTCGATGTGATCTAAAATTGTCGAGAATAATTACGATTCTCTCTCCCATGTTATTGTTTTTAACAGCTGATAAAAACGAACATACATCCTCCTTGGTTGAATGTTCTTTGAAATCAATAACAGAATTACCATTCAATGCATAAAAACCGAAGGAGTTTGCTTTTATCCTGGTTGTGTTTTTGAAGATGGCAGGTTTATTGAAAGACCATAAACGAACCGTATTTGATGTTGTTTGGGGAGATGATTCATCAAGAAATCCGATAACGCAATCATCATCGATTAACGGTAAGTTTTTTTTAAACAATCTTCTGCATTTTGTGGTCTTCGATAATCATGCGCATATGGTTTGGCATGATGCATGCCAAACTTCTTCAAGATCACTAGTATTTGCTTAATGGTGTATTGAACCTTAAATTCATTATAAATGAGTTCCTGAACTTCTTTTGTAGACCAATCATCTCTTTCATGTAACATGTCCCTTAGTTTTTCTTTTTGATCATCAGTGAGTTTGGAAGGACATCCTCCTGAAAACCTAGGCTTTAATCCTTCATATCCGTCTTGATTCCACCGCTCTTGCCATTGATATGCAACGGGTTTTGATATCCCTACAAGTTTAGCTGCTTCATTAACAGAAGCTCCTTCATAACGATGTTTAACAAAATATAAACGTTGTAGAACTCGTGTGTCTTTCTCTAATGACTTAATATGTTTAAGCAATTCTTCTGATGAAAGATGATGCTTTATCGGAATTTGTTCGGGTTTAGCCATACAGTATTGTTATACTCAATTAGTATTAAAAGTTTGGTTAATAACTATAATTCACTCCTTGATGAAGCCAGTTTCCTTGCAGATTCCGCAATTGAGGGAAAACTCACTGTTCGCGCAAACCCTGAGAAGTTCAATGGTGAGTATGCCAAGCTGATACAGGAAATGAATGATATTGTCAATACACTTGTGGGCCATCTCGATAATGTCCCTGTTCCATTTATGATAATTGATAATGACTACTCAATTAACTATGTCAATAATCAGGCAGCAGGTGTGGCGAGTCTTAGTTTAGGTGACATGCTTGAACGTAAGTGTCATGACATTTACAAAACCAGTGCCTGTGGGACTGATTCATGTGTCTGCCATATGGCAATGGTATCTGGAAACAACGAAAAAAGTGAGGGTGTAGCTAGCATTGGAGGTCAGGATATTAATCTTGAATGTAGTGGTGCACCTCTTAAGGACAGACAGGGCAAAGTTATCGGCTGTCTGGAAATATTCACAGACCAAACTCAAATCAGGACTGCAATAGCAGATGCAAGAACCAAGGTCGACTATCTTAATAGTATTCCAACACCAATCATGGCAATGGATACGGACCTTAATGTCAAGTTCATTAATCCTGCCGGAGCTGCTGCACTTAAAAGCACTACCGAGGCATGTACTGGCAAGAAATGTTACGATCTTTTCAAGACTCCGCACTGTAATACAGAGAACTGTCAGGTTGCAAAAAGCATTAAGACCGGCGAGGTTTGTACGAGTGATACTGTTGCAAGACTTCCTTCGGGAGATTTGCCAATACGCTACACCGCCACAGTACTTAAAGATGCAGATGGCAACGTAGTGGGTGCGCTTGAGTATGTGTTTGACCTTACTACTGAGGTAGGTGTTACCGAAGAAGTCCTAAACCTTGCAGAAGCAGCTGTTAAAGGAAAACTGGATGTAAGGGCTGATGCAGATAAGTTCACGGGCAATAACCATGAGATCATGATAGCTGTCAATAACACCCTTGATTCAGTAATATCTCCACTCAATGTTGCTGCTGAATACGTGGATCACATTTCCAAAGGTGATATTCCTGATAAGATCACGGAGGAATATTATGGTGACTTCAATGATATCAAGAATAATCTTAATGGTTGCATCGATGCTATTAATGCTTTAGTTGAAGATGCCAATAATTTGGCCCAGGCAGGAATCAACGGTCAGCTAAGCACACGTGCCGATGCATCCAGACATCATGGTGATTTCCGTAAAATCGTAGAGGGCGTTAATGGATGTCTAGATGCTGTCATTCATCCGTTCAACGAAGCTACAAAAGTCATAAATGCCTATGCATACGGCGACCTTAATGCAAGATTTACAATAGATGTCCGTGGAGATTTCAAAGAACTTGGTGATACTCTCAATGGATTCGGTAATTCTTTGCAAAGCCTCATATCCGATCTAAGTGCTGTACTTACAGCAATTTCTGAAAATGATCTTTCTCATCCTGTAGGCATTGATGGCGTTGGTGATTTCAAGGCGCTGACAGATGGAATAGAGAATACAAGAAAATCATTGAATGATGTTGTTTCAATGGTACATGGAAGTTCAAGGAATGTTGCATCCACAGCAGAAGAAATGTCTGCATCGGTAGAAGAAATGACTTCATCATCCTACCAGATTGCGGATACTGTTTCCGAGATCTCCAAGGGTGCGCAGAACCAGGCTGTAAAGACTGAGGAAGTCTCACGTGCAATGGTTGACATGACCATGACCGTTCAGGAAGTAGCTTCCAATTCCCAAAAGGCTGCTGAAACTGCAAAAGAGTCCAATGACCTGATCCACAATCTTGGTACAATTACCAAGGATCTGCTGAAGAAAATGGATAGTATAAAGGACGCAACATCCGATTCCTCCGGTGTAATAATGGAGCTTGATGGCAAGTCCAAACAGATTGGTGAAATCGTCAATCTTATTACCAGCATTGCAGACCAGACCAACCTGCTTGCGCTTAATGCTGCAATTGAAGCTGCCCGTGCAGGTGAACATGGTCGTGGATTTGCCGTAGTTGCGGATGAAGTCAGAAAACTTGCCGAAGATTCGGGCAATGCAGCCAAACAGATTGCAACTCTCATAAGTCAGATCCAGGCAGGTACTGCCAATGCAGTTACTTCCATGCAGCAGGGTTCTGAAGAAGTTTCCACAGGTGCGGAGGCACTCAATGAGGCTGCTGTAGTAATTGAAAAGGTTGTAACTACCGGTGATATCATTGCAAGTATGGTACAGGATATTGCCGCTGCTGCACAGGAGCAGTCAGCTTCTATTGAAGAGGTCACTTCTTCTGTGGAAGAGGTCAGTGCCATTTCTGAGGAATCGGCTGCAGGCACAGAAGAAGCATCTGCGGCTGTACAGGAACAGACAGCAACAATGCAGGAACTTTCAAGATCTGCAGAAGACCTCTCAAGTCTTGCAGGTGACATGAAAGCAGTTGTCGATGAGTTCATACTGGATTCCACTTCAAGATCAGATGGGAAAGTAGCCAGTTCTGCAAGAGGTCCGGAGATTGAAAAGAAAGAGCATGCTTTTGTGTGATTATATCTGGTATAGTAGAATATTATACTATATGGCGTGATATAATATGTGTTCACTGTACTCTTGGGTGAGTAATTGAGAATGATAGCGTAATCATTCTCACCATATCTTTTCATTATTAGTTCGTAACTATTCAGCCTAGCTCACTTCCACCAAGCTGATTTCTTCATCCACGATCAATTCTGCAACTTTGGAACAAATGAATTGCCATAAAATATTGCACTAATTGCATCGATAACAGATTCAGAATTCTTATTAACAGTAGACACGTATCCTCTTATACGGCAGAAATTTTTTGCACCCTGTTCACTGCGGAAAGTACCTGATATCTTCTGCTGTACTTTCGTCATTCTGATATCTCTTTCAGCCTGATTGTTATCAAACGGAACGTTTTGGTCGTACATAAATCGCAAGATATCCTCTTTATGGCCAATAAACCTATCCAGCAAATTCTTTACCGTGGTCTGCTTCTTACGTCCTCGTTTTTTAGACCGCACATTTGATTCCGGATCAGGAGGATTTTCATTCACTCCTAAACAAGTTATGTGATCATAATCCTCACTGAACCTTTGAATTAGCTCAGTATCTAAAAGATCATTATCAACATGATGTTTAATGCATATCAAGAGATCACTCATTATCTTTGGCCACTGTTGATCCCTGTTTTCGGAAGCTCCAGTTAACTCTCGTAATAAATGTGCATTACATAATGAATGTTGACATTCATATTTGTTGTACGGTTTCCAAAAATCATGTGTTGCAACACCAGTGTAACCTGGTAATATGCCCATAGCATCCATTGCTTCTGAGCCCCTTTTGCGATGTGCAAAATAATAGGTCAGTTTGTCTGTACCTGCCACATGAAGCCAATTACGAACTGCATTTATTCTCATTCCTGTTTCATCCAGATTGATGACAGGAGATTCTTTCAGGAGATGTTTCACTGTATTTTCAAAAGCTCCAAGCTTCTCAAAACAACTACGTTCCGTGTTCACCAAAGTAGCAGGACTTATCTTGCATCCCAAAATATCAGAGAACAACTTGGTAACACGCTGATAAGGAAGTAATTGGTAAGTGTGCAAATAAACTGCAAATGACTTAACTCGATGACCGTATTGAGTCGGCTGAGTTACACCATCTGGAAAAAGAGCTTTGTTTACATGAGAACATTTGGGACATGTTTTAATCTCGCAACGATGTTCAATGCAATTGATAGTTATAGGAGGAATGTCAAAGACCTGTCTTCTTTCATAGTCAGAGGGAACAGAAGCTAACGATCTCCCACAATTGACGCATTGATTAACAGGATGAACAATAACTTCATCCGGATCATCATTTATTCTTAATGTAGTACCAGGATGACCGTTTTGACCACCTACATGCTTATTGGTCTTTTTTCTTTGACTTTTAACGGTTGGTTTATTCCGTGCATAAGAATCAGTAGAAGGTGGTTTGCTACTGTTGCGACTATTCTTTTCAAGCATTTCTTCCAAATGCCTGACACGCTCTTCAAGTTGTGCAATTTGGAGAGATTGATGTTCAATTATCCCAAGTAATCGAGTTACAAGTTCTACTACTGCTTCTGGACCAGCTTCATAAACTGCAAGTATTTCTTCGCGGTCTATACAAATCCCCTCAGATTGATAGACGTTTTTTATGATATTTTACTGAATATTTTTTAACACATAGAATGAAGCCATAGTATATTGTTTTTTGCATCATTAAAACAGTCAGGCTGAATAGTTACATTAGTTCTTTATTACCCAATCTTATTTTATATTTGTACATATATATTTTGTGTAGGTATACTTTTATAATATCGTGTTTATCTTTAAATAAGCCTAATTATAATTATATAGAATTGTATGTTCGAATGCAAATTTATAGGTCTAAATGTGCAAAAGTTAAACTTACGCCGAGCATCAATTTTGATACGGCAGGGTGAAAACATGCTAGGGAAAAATAACAAACTATACAATGAGATAATTGATGTTCTGACTTCCATTGATAATGGCAATTCAGATTCAAGGTTGAGTCCTCAGACCAATGGATTAGAGGGTGAGATGTCAGAAGCATTGAATGCGTTTCTGGACAAAGCTACAGGGTGGAAGAATGAGGTAGAGCAACAGGAAAAACTCTCGGAACAGATTACTTTGCTTGTAAACTCTACTGTTGAAGGACATCTTGATGTTCGTGCAGATCCTGAGAACTTTGAAGGTGACTTTAAAGAACTTGTTACAGGTATCAACTCAATGATAGATGCCATTGTTATTCCTTTCATGGCAGCTTCCAAATATGTAACCCGCCTTTCAAATGGCGATATCCCGCCAAAGATAACAAAGGAGTTCAAGGGTAGCTTCAACGATCTTAAAAACAATCTCAATATTTGTGTTGATGCTATCAATGCCTTGATTGTCGATTCAGAGATGCTCGCAACAGCAGGTTCTCAGGGCAAGGTAGATGTCCGTGCTGATGCTTCCCGCCATGGTGGAGAGTTCAGGACCATTATCGAGAATCTCAATAATACACTTGATTCCATCGCCAAGCCTCTTAACGAGAGCACTGATGTTCTGCTTAAACTGGCTGTCAACGACTTTGAGACAAGTGTTGAAGGTCAGTACGATGGGACATTCAAAGATAATGCCTATGCTGTAAATGAAGTTTGCAAGAGGCTTCAGAATATTCAGCGTACCTTTGAATACATGACCAAAGGAGATTTCAGCGATCTTGAAAAATACAGAGCAGTAGGCAAGCGTTCTGAGAATGATAAACTTCTTCCATATACCATTGGAATGATGGAAAATGTAAAGGGTATGGCAGATGAATTTATCAGTCTAGGTCATGCTGCTGAAACCGGAAAGCTTGACTACAGGGCAGATGCATCACATTTCCAGGGGTTGTTCAACGAAGCTATCACGACTGTCAACGATGCTTTTGATGCTGTTATCAACCCATTGAACATGACTGCTGAATATGTTGAGCAGATATCTAGGGGAGAAGTACCTGAGAGAATAACTGCTGAATATAAGGGTGATTTTAATCATATCAAGAACAACATCAACGACTGTATTGCTGGTCTTGCCGGTCTTGTAGAGAGCAATGAGGTTTTGCAATTGATAGAAAATAATGACCATACAAGAACTGTTGAAGGTAATTATCAGGGGATATTCGCTGAAGTGGCATCAGCCACCAATGGTATTCGTGACAGGATCCTGACTGTTATGGGCGTGAACAAGAAAATCGCTGTAGGTGATCTGAGTGATCTTGCTGGACTCAAGAAAGTAGGTAAGCGATCAGACAACGATGAACTTATCCCATGTTATATCTCAATGATGAGCAACATAGAAGGAATTGTGGATGAGTTCATTAAACTTGGCAATGCTGCAGAGGCTGGAAACCTTGACTACAGGGCTGATGGGTCCATCTACGAAGGACGCTTTAATGATGCTATCAACACTGTCAACCAGGCTGTAGATGCACTTGTGACCCCTCTGAATGAGGCAATGCGCATAGTCAATGATTATTCCGAAGGTGAACTAGATGCGAGGTTCAGTTTCACAAGTAAAGGTGACTTTAAGGTATTTTCTGATTCACTTGATAATTTTGGAGAAAACCTGCAGGCAATTATTGCAGATTCTTCCGATGTTCTTGAAGCCATATCTAATAATGATCTTAGCAGAGCTGTTCAAATTCAGGGTGTTGGCGAGTTCAAAGTCCTGACTGATGGTGTCGAAAACACCAGAATGTCATTAAATGAAGTAGTTTCCATGGTTCACGACAGCTCAAGGAACGTTGCATCGACAGCGGAAGAAATGTCTGCATCCGTTGAGCAGATGTCATCTTCATCTTACCAGGTAGCTGATACAGTATCTGAGATTTCAAGAGGTGCACAGACCCAGTCATCAAAGACAGAAGATGTTTCTCGTGCAATGACTGATATGAACCAGAGTGTACAGGAAGTTGCTTCTAATTCACAAAAAGCAGCCGATAATGCAAACAATGCAAACGAACTGATAAACAACCTCGGTTCTGTAACCAATGATCTTCTTGCCAAGATGGAATCCATAAAGAGTGCATCTGCAGAGTCTTCAAGTGTTATAATGGATCTTGACAGCAAATCCAGGGAAATAGGAGAAATAGTTAATCTTATTACCAGCATTGCAGACCAGACCAACCTGCTGGCACTGAATGCTGCCATTGAAGCAGCCAGAGCTGGCGAACATGGGCATGGGTTTGCAGTTGTTGCGGATGAAGTAAGAAAACTTGCAGAAGATTCAGGCAATGCCGCCAAACAGATAGCAGGCCTTATAAGCCAAATACAGGAAGGTACTGCCAATGCAGTGACTTCCATGCAACAGGGTTCTGTAGAGGTTGAAACCGGAGCAACTGCTCTTAACGAAGTGGCAGTAGTCATTAAAGATGTAGTAGAGGCAGGTAACCAGATAGCAAATATGGTTCAGGATATTGCGGCTGCCGCACAGGAACAGTCTGCTTCAATAGAAGAGATTACGTCCTCAGTTGAAGAGGTCAGTGCAATTTCCGAGGAATCGGCTGCCGGAACTGAGGAAGCATCTGCTGCTGTTCAGGAACAAAGTGCCACAATGCAGGAACTTTCACATTCAGCAGAGGATCTCTCAAGTCTTGCAGGTGAAATGAAAGTGGTCGTCGATAAATTTGTACTGGATTCCACGTCCACGTCAGGTGGACAGACTGATAATTCAGAAAAAACCGAATCAATTGAAAAAATGGAACATGCTCTTGTTTAATGGAATGTGATATAATATGGCAGATGATTTAATATCTGGAACAGGTTCCACCGATGAACTGTTACAAATGGTAGTTTTCCAGCTAGGTGGTGAGGAATTTGGAGTCGAGATCATGAAGGTCCAGGAAATTATAAGGATGCCTGAGATCACACAGATACCACAATCTCCAGAATATGTAGAGGGTGTTATCAATCTTCGTGGCAAGATCATTGTGGTTATAAATCTTGATAAGCGCTTCAATCTTAGTTCCAAGGATGTAGATGAGCATTCACGTATAATTGTCGTTGAGATCGGTGACAATGTCGTGGGTATGATAGTTGATTCTGTGAATGAAGTATTGAGGATAAATGCTTCAAGCATCGACCCCGCTCCTGAACTTGTCACGTCGAGTGTAAGCAAGCAATATATCACGGGCGTAGGTAAATTGGATGATCGCCTTCTGATACTTCTTGACCTTGCTAAGGTATTGAACAAAAAAGAAGTTGAAAATATCGCAAGTCTTGCCTGATATTCAGGCAACCGATATTTTCTTTTTATTATCTATTTCTTACTTGTTCTATTATTAGTTTCATTTTGTGAAAGAAATTGTAAATATATTTTTTTATGTCTGTGTGGCAAAAGGAGAGGATAATTATAGCTTTCACTTATTTTTTCAGGGATATGCAAACACTGGAAATGATCAGGGACTATGTAATTCCTGAACTTCGAAGCAGACACTATATTCACATATGGGATGCTGGTTGTGCTATGGGTCCTGAACCTTACTCACTGGCAATTACATTGAGAGAGAATATGGGTATGACCTTCCGGAATGTCAAGATACATGCAACTGATATAGATAATAGTAACCTGTTTGGGGACATAATCAAAAAAGGCATATATCCCCGGGAAATGGTTCAGAGGATACCAGAGCCTATATTGAACAAATATTTCTCACCGACAGATGAGCCTGGCAACTTCCAGATTTCCAAAGAAATAAGGAAATGCGTCGAGTTCACAAAAAATGATCTTTTGGATCTGAAACCTGTCAGGACAGGTTTTAACCTCATTCTCTGCAAGAATGTCCTTTTGCATTTTAAGGACGAAAAAAAGATAGAAGTCCTCAGGATGTTCTATGATTCTTTGGATGGGGGTTATTTTGCAACTGAACAAACTCAGAAAGTTCCTCCACAAATGCAGAAATTCTTTGAGCCGGTTGTTGCAAACGCACAGCTATATCGAAAAGTTGGTTGATCACAGTAACTGGATGGATATCTTTACCATGCCACATGAGCTATCATTTGATCTTCTCCTGCCGATGAAAGGTTCTGATTACAGATGGCTGAATATCGATCTTAATGACCAAAGGGTTGGAAAGGCCCGGAGCAGAGTAGATGATGATGTTTTGACCATTTATTCTATAATTATTTTTCCAGAATTCGAAGGAAATAACTATGGCAGTAAAACGATAGAAATGTTCAAAGAACACTTCAATACTATCATTGCGGACAGAGTAAGACCAAAAGCTGTCGGCTTCTGGGAAAAGATGGGTTTTTCACGCACTGGTGAAGGGTCTTATATATTCCATAAAAATGACCCTGTTCTTTAATAGAAAACTTTTAACTTAAGACATAGTATTTCTTTTATGGAAATTGAAGCGAAGTTCCTTGTTTCAGAGCGTGATGTCTTTGATAAACTCATGAGTATAAGATCAATAGCTGGGTTTAGTGTTTCAGATCCTGTGCCTAAAGAATTCAGGGATACTTATCTTGATACTCTGGACATGGCAATATATGCTTCAGGTTTCTCATTCAGGTGCAGAGAAAAAAAAGACAAGGTAGTCTATACTCTCAAATCGCTGAAAAGTGCCAGTTCTCTTATTCATATCAGGGAAGAAACAGAATTCACTCTTTCAAAGAAACTTCCTGTTAAAGAGTGGGATGAATGTGCCCTTAAAAACCGGATATTGAATATAATAGGTTCAGGTGCTCTATTTCCATTATTTACTGTGGAACACAAAAGGACGGACTTTCAGGCCTACGACAAAGAAAGACACATTTTGGAATTGAGTTTTGATGATGTAATTGTCGCTTGCGATGAAAATAGAAATAGCTATCTTGAGCTTGAGGTCGAGCTCGTGGGTGATGGGAATGAAGCTGAACTTCATCAGGTAGCTTCGTTCTTCAGGGATGATGTGGGTCTGCTTGTTGGAACTAGTTCCAAATTTGACAATGGTTTTGCACTGTTCATGGAAAATATTCGAAATGATGCTCAAATAATAGATTATGGGATCATTCCCAAAGACAAGCAAATAGTGTATTCTCCTCTCAGGGATATGTTCGAGGAATACAATATTGAACAGGACCATGCTCGAAAGGTTGCAGAAAATTCCCTGAAACTGTTTGATGCTCTCAAACCAATTCACAATCTGAATGATAATCTGCGCCAAACATTAAGGTTTGCAGCTCTTGTACATGACATAGGTGTCATGACCGATATGAAAACCCATCACAAAGTAGGAAGGGACATCCTTCTCACTTCCTGTCCGGAGGAACTTCCATATCCTCTTTGCCTGTTCCTGCCATGGACAACGTTCCTTCACAAGAAAAAAATAGACAAAAACAAGCTGCTGAAATTGTCTGCTAAAAAGAAGTTTTCCCGATTAACTGCTGAGATGCAGGACGATATTCTTAAAATGGCAGCTATCCTGAGGATTGCAGATGCTCTGGATCTTAGCAGAATGAATAGTATGATAACTGGTGTTGATCTTCAAAAAGAAGACATAATAATTAAGGTGCAGGGTTCAGGAGCCGAATTGGATGTAGACAGAGCAGATACAAAAGCAGATATGTGGCGTTTGCTATTTGAAAGAGATATTTATTTCAGGGAAGACTATTGAATTCCTCTCTGAATGAACTATTTTTCTATATTCCTATGAATATTATGACTATGCACAATCTCAAAAAAGAGTTGTCAACAGAACAACACGCAGAACTACTCAGAGCGCTGAAAACCCGTTTTGAGAAGAACATGAACCGCCATAAAGGTCTTCAGTGGGCTAAAGTACAAGCAAAGCTGGAAGCTAATACTGAAAAACTGTGGTCACTCAATGAAATGGAAAGAACCGGCGGTGAACCGGATGTTGTTGGTCATGATAAAAAGACGGGTGAATATATTTTTTATGATTGTTCAGCGGAAAGCCCAAAAGGCCGCAGAAATGTTTGTTACGATCGTGAAGCGCTGGAGTCAAGGAAAGAACATAAACCAGAAAATAACGCTATCGATATGGCAGCTGCCATGGGCATTGAACTTTTAACGATGGAACAATATCAGAAGTTGCAGAAAATTGGAAATTTCGATACGAAGACGTCGAGTTGGGTGAAAACACCTTCTGATATTAGAAAACTCGGCGGCGCCCTCTTTGCTGATCGACGCTACGACAATGTGTTCATGTATCACAACAGTGCGCCCTCTTACTATGGTGTTAGGGGGTTCCGTGGCTCGCTAAGGGTCTAAATTTGGACTTTACGTTCTTTACTTATCACGGTTCAACTAAGATTGTCGTGATGCATCTAGAGGTGAATTACTGAGCTAATAATCAAAGTATCTTAAAACATAGTGTCTGTTGATGCTATGGAATACGCAAAATAAGGCAAAATTTACATTTACTGGAGCCGAAAAAGACGTTTATTTCAGGGAAGACTATTGAATTCCTCTCTGTTTTAACTCCTCTTCTATGCGGTCAATAACAGTATGGAATATCTTAATCCTTGAGTAATACTTGTCGTTTGATTCCACAATTGTCCACGGTGCCCAGGATGTGCTTGTTTTCTGTAGCATTTCATCCGCAGCATCCCTGTAGAGGTTCCACTTTTCACGGTTACGCCAGTCGTCAGGAGTAATCTTCCACTTTTTGTGGGCTGTTTTTTCTCTTTTCCTGAACCTGTGAAGCTGCTCATCCTTATCTATGTGCACCCAGAACTTGATAATGATTGTACCGTAGTTGGAAAGTATCTCCTCGAATTCATTAATCTCCCTGTAAGCACGCTTCCACTCCTGATCACCGCAAAGATTCTCTACCCTTTCAACCAAAACCCTGCCATACCAGCTCCTGTCAAAAATAGCTATATGACCTGCTTCAGGTATCTCGTTATAGAATCTCCAAAGATAGTGGTGTGAAATCTCCGTTTGTGAGGGAACGCCAACAGGAATTACCTGATAAAGTCTGGGATTTAATTTCTGTGCAAGCCTCCTGATTCCTCCTCCTTTACCCGATGCATCCCATCCTTCAAATACACATATTAAGGGTATACGGTGCTTAAAAAGTTCATACTGGAGTTGCGTTATCTTTTTCTGGCATATTTTTTTCTCTTTTTTATATTCTTTATAAGTGAGACTTTTGTCCAGATCGGTCTTTTCAAGTATTGATGAATCTATGTTGGGAATGATACAATTTTCATTATGGTGATTTTGACTTATCTTTATCTCATTTTCGTTGTTTTGTATCTTATTTTCAATAGATTCGATTACCTTTGCAAGTATTTTAATGGTTGCAAAGTTCTTGTCTTCTGATTCTACAATGGTCCATGGTGCAGAAGTCCGGTCTGTTCTTTCCAGAATGCTTTCTATCAGAGGCAGGTGTTTGTCATAATCATTCAGGTATTCCTGTTCTTCTTCTTCTTCTTCAACGATGAACATTGGTATACCCTGTTTTTTCATCTCACGATATCTTTTTCCCTGTTCTTCTTTACTTATGTGCAGGAAGAATTTGATGAGCAGATATCCCTCATCTGTCAACTGTCTTTCAAAATAGTTCGATCCTTCAAGACATTTAGACATTTTATCATTTGCTTTACCTTTGCTGCTGTGCTCGACGGTTATCCTGCGATACCAGCTCCTGTCAAAGATGGCTATTTCACCTTTTTTCGGTATTTTGGTCCAGAAGCGCCATATTAAAGGTTTCTTCTCTTCCTGAGCACACGGTTTTCCAGCGGTGTAAAGCTCGAATCCCATTGGGTTGAGGGGCATGAGGAACCTGTTGATTATTTCTGCCATGCCTGAAGCATGCCATCCCTCAAAGACGACTATAATTGGAATGTCCATTTTCCATGCTTTTCTCTGCAGTTCCCCAATTCGTATCTTCAAATTTTCAATTACATTATCGTATTCTTCTTTGCTGATACTTTTTGAGAGGTCTACATTTTCAAGCATGTTTAATCAATAAAAAGAGTACTGCTTATTTATATATGGCTATAGAGATTGGTGAATCAACTCAGATATGCTCTCATGTAAAAGCTCCATATTATAAGTGTAACTGACCCCGCAATTACAATTGCGATGAATGACAACAGTGCTGTCCTGAATAACTCCGGTGAACCGCTGATCTTTATGTAAAGTGGTTTGCTGAGAGTGCTGACAAGCCCTGCGAGTATTGCGGTCTCAGCGGCAGTCTGGACCGACAGGTTTCCTGTGAATGCCAATGCTGCAACTGAAGCTGTCACAGCAGAACTGCTGACAATTCCACCAAGTGCTGTTGCATAAGCTCCTCCTGCTCCTGCATACTCATTTGCAAAGTTTGCAATTATGAGAAGTATTGTGAAAACCGCACCGAATTTGAATGCCGGACCAAGGGCAAAAGGTGATCCGATCTCAATACTTTCTTCAATGTTCAATGTCTTCTTCCATTTCAGTATTACAAAAACCATGGCAATGATTCCCATTACTATGAAAGGTGGTGCCATCATTGATGCGGTCTTTGCACTTGGATCCGCTATCAATGCTATTATTGTGTTGCTTATGATCATTGAAACAACAGAGAGCATCGCACCAATGTGGATAGAATCCTTAAGTATTGGTCTTTTTCTGGATAGTCCTGACAGTGCGGCTATTGTAGCCTCACTGTTTATGAATCCTCCAAACAGGCCGGAATAAGGAATACCTCCTTGTGGTCCCATCTTCTTCAGGGACAGGTAGCTTACAAAACTGATGAACGATACAAGCACAACGATGAGTATGGATTGCTTTAGCCTTATGATCCCATAGATAGGTTCTTCCGGAACGATAGGATAAAGGACGAAGGCGACTGCAAGGAATTTTAGTGCACTATTAATGTCACCTTCTGAGAGATGTTCTGCAAATGAGTGCAGGGGTTTTTTCTCTATCAACAGGAAAGTCAGTATCAGAGCCGTAACTATTGCTATCAGATATAGTCCCTGGGCGACGATTATTCCTAAAAGGTATGTACAGAAGAGTGCAATTGCAGTTGTGAGACCTGATTTCCCTTTTAGTACGTTGATCATATATATGAGGGATGCTGAAGAAAAGGCAGCAAGCAGGGTTGTTACAACAAGTATCCAGATACCAATGTATGAAGCGAGGAAAGTGGCAAGAGTGCCTGTTATACAGGTTATTGCAAAGGTCCTTACACCTGCAAATATCTTTTTGTCCGCACGCCAGTGTTCTCTTTCAAGGCCTATAAGTATCCCTATCATCAATGAAAGTATTATCTTTTCCAGGAAAACAACATGTACAGGGTCGATGTCCCATTGGATGACCTGGATCGTAATAATCTCTCCTTGATAGAATACATATCAAATACTGCTCTGTCTAATATTATATAGAGGATTTCGATATTCCCTCATTTTAGATCATTAAAGTATTCAAACTCAATTATATCCTCTCATTTTTTATCATTTTGTTTATTTCTCTTCATTAATCCTTATTTTTAGTATAGCTCCCGCTATCCTAAATTACTCCTTTGGTTTTTAGTGTCCTCAATTGATGCAGATTAAAACAAAAAGCTGTCATCAACATTTTTGCATTCACTCTTTCTACAGTTGTAACAAGAACCTTTCTGGTTTTAAATATTTCTTTTGTCACTGCATACACTCTTTCGCAAGGGACTCTTTTCACACTTATTCTTTCATTTCTGAGGATATCCATTATTCCTAAAGGATGTCCTCTTACAGCTCGTTGCATTGTTGCTGCAAAACCTTTTGCTATTGCTCCAAAATATCCTTTATCTCTATACACCACTTCACCCTTTTCAGACAGATCAACCTGTGAATCGTGAAGTGATGCAGTTGTTGTCTCAAATCTTCTGATTAGTTCATAATCCTTATCAATAATTGTATGAAGTTTGTATCCAAAGTGAGATTTACCATTTTTCTTAGTCCAGGTTCCATCTTTGCTTCTTCTTGTTTTCGCATCTTTTCCTCTGAGTACATCTGCTTTTGCATGTCCTGGATCTGAGTGAATAAAAGTTGCATCCTGGATCATTCCTTTTTTAATCTTCAAACCAAGAGCATCAAGCTGATTCTGCATTTCATCCCACACCGCTTTTTCTTTACCATTGTCGATAATTCTCTTCCTGAATGACCAGACAGTTGTACTGTCTGGTACATATTCAGGAAATCCCAGGAATTTCCTAAAGGATATCCTGTCAATACACTGCTTTTCAAGCTCAGCATCAGAAAGACCATGCCATTGTTGCAGAACAAGCATCTTGAACATTACAATAACATCAGCTTCAGGCCGTCCGCCTGAAGCTGTTCTGTTTATGTACATTGACTCCAGAATAGGGCGAAAAGGCTTCCAATCTACTAAATATTCAATTTCAGCAAGCTTATCTCCGACAGATTGGAGACGCTTATATTCTTCATTTAAGGCAAAATCAGTAAAAGAATCCATAATAGTAAATTTGCTTTGCTATTATTTATATTTTATTAAATTGTATGGGTATTGATGGTAGTTTATCGAAATCCTCTATAGTATATTATATTCACTGTATATACTTTTATACCTGCTTAACCCATTGTTAATTAGGATTGGGTAATATGCCATTGGTCAATAAAAAGAAATGTACAGCATGCAAAAAGTGCGTTAAGAAATGTCCGGTGGATGCAATTAAAATGGTAAAAGGGAAAGCCATTATTATAGACGAAAAATGCATCAACTGTGGAAAATGCATAAAGATCTGCCCTGTAAAAGCAATTCTTAAGGACAGGGAAATAGTGAAATTTAAGATTCAATCAAAATTAAAAGCAGTAAATAGTTCTCTTTCCGGATATAAGAGTAAAAAGGCAAAGAAGCGCCTTATTAAAAGTCAAATGCGACAACTGAAAATGCAGCAGAAGGTCCTTCAGGAAACGATGAAAGGATTGAAACGCATAAAGTTATAATAAGTTAAAGAGGGGAGATAGTTGTCATCGAACATGCTTGTTAAGAAGTACTCCTTAGTTGCATCGCTTGGTTTTTTGTTCGGTCTGGTATTTTGCATGACTGGCCTTCTGTTTGCTATGGTGAGCAGACTTAGTCGTAATTCCAGTCCGGAAGTTATACTGACAGTTTGCTTCCTTCTGGGGGCCGGGATATTGTTCATTCTTGCAGGCATCATTCTTGCGGGCATGCGCCAGCGATTTTCACGAAGTTATTCGTTCATAACAGGTATATTGCTCTCTGTAACCGGACTTCTTATTTTCACATTCTCTTTCCCTGAAAGCTGGACATACCCAAAGGTGTCCTATGTGATAATGTTCTATTCAGTGGGTATTTTTCTGTTACTGATCAATATTTTTGTCAATTACTTCCTGCAGGCCTTTACAGGCACAGAAACGCAAGCAACAGTGGCACAGAAACAAAAGCCTGATATCAGTAATGAATATAGTCAATTTAATGATCGTTCCGTACTTGCAACCTTTGCGGGTATTATGGTGACTAATATAACATCAGGTTCCTATGAGCCTTCCTTCCTTACTGATACCAATGGAAGATATGACCATTTTATTGTAAACGATAAAGTTTCTGAAGAAAAACAGCCAGAGCCACAAATAATGGGACAAACTGAGGAAACTATGATCCCTGAGAAAAACACAATTCATAATCCTTCAATTAATGCAGAGATGAAAGAAAATGTTCATTTTGAAGATGATAGTTTCAATGAACCAACAGCTATGGAAACGACACAATTTCCCGAAATAGTTGATGTTTTGGAAACAGAGGACAATGGACTGCCTGAAGATGGTTCAGATGAAAATGTTGAGCCGACTTTTGCGCCTGTAACGGAAACCAGGGGATTATCAACTACAGTCGTTCCTGTTATTCCGTTCTCTGAATTCCGTTCTCTGGAAAAGACCAATATCAAGGCAACTGATACGATGCGTGAAGCAGCGCACAAGATTCTGATGTTTCATTTCGGAGTAATGATTGAGCATGAGAGGGGCACCAAAGTTGGGAAAGACATAGAAGAGCTACACGACATGCGCGTTGCCGCAATGCGTATGCGTTCTGTTGTTGAAGTTCTGGAAGATTATCTTGATATGAAGGAAATGTCTTCATATTACAAGAACATCAAATCCACAAGAAAAGTCCTTGGGACAGTCCGGGATCTGGACGTTTTCCTTGAGAAGATCGATCACTATCTTGAAGGGCAGCCTCCTGAAAGAAGACTGGAAATGGATCCGCTTACAGATTCCATTCTGATTGAGAGGGCAAAAAATCGAGGTAACATGCTTGTGTATCTTGATGATTCAAAATATAACAAATTCAAAAAGAATTTTTCCAGCTACCTCCTGCATAAAAAGTCATGGAAAATGAAATCCGTAAAAAAGGATGGTGAGCCCATTCCATCCAGGGTAAGGGATATATTACCTGTACTTTTGTACACACAGTTTGCAACTGTAAGGGCATATGATGAAATTGTCTCCGACGAGTCAATAGTTGATCCATCTCTGGAAAAGTATCATCAGCTAAGGATCGATGTTAAGATATTACGTTACACGCTTGAGTTCTTCAAGGAAGTGCTTGGTTCCGAGTCCAAAGGACTAATAAAGGACCTTAAGGTCCTTCAGGACAATCTTGGAGATATGCATGACACTGTTGTTGCGCTCGAGCTTCTGGAAAACTTTGAAAAATATGGCACGTGGGGTGAAGTGAGTAAGAAGAAGTCATCAGGTTCCGGTGGACTTCAGGATTATCCGGGTGTTGATGCCTACATGGAATACAGGAAACAGGAACTTCAAAATTTGCTTGAGGCTTTTCCGAATGCATGGTCAAAGGTTATTGACCATGATTTCAGTGTTAGGTTCTCTCAGGCAATATCAGGTATTTACACTTCCTGAAAATGATGTCTGCTGAGTCTCAATAGGCTACTAATAACTACACTGTATTATGTAGGACTATATATGGATCTGTATGAAGTATTATATAATAGGATTGTTGTATTTTTATCAAAATGCCACAGCAAGCTAATGTTTTTACAATCAAGGAATATGACCTCTATGTCCGACAAAGTAGATGAGTATGTTAACAGGGAAATCAGCTGGCTTTCGTTTAATGAAAGAGTGCTTCAGGAAGCAAAAGATCCTGAAGTCCCGTTAATTGAGCGTTTGAAGTTCCTTGGGATATTTTCTTCAAATCTTGATGAATTCTTCAGTGTAAGGGTTGGGACACTGCAGCGTATGATAGATGCAGGTGTAAAATCCAAGGCAATGGTTGGTGTTTCCCCGAAGAAAGTCATGAAACAGGTGCATCACATAGTATTAAGGTTACGTGATGATTTTGACAGGGTATTTGCTGAACTTACAGAGGAGCTGGAAGAGCATAACATTTTCATTGTCGATGAAACCCAGCTTGACGAAACCCAGAGTTCTTTCCTTAAGACCTATTTCCAGGAAAAAGTAAGACCACGTCTTATTCCTGTAATGCTGAAGGACGTTCCAAGCTTTCCATATCTTAAGAACCAGGTTCTCTATCTTATAATCGACGTTCGGAAGAAATGGGATCCAAATAGTTCTAAATTTGCTTTGATAGAAGTACCTGCAGATGTGCTTCCACGTTTTATTATGCTGCCTGAATCCGGCGACAGGAAATGCGTGATAATGCTGGATGATATTATTCGGTTCGGTCTTGATGATATCTTTTCAACCTTCGAGTATGATTCCATTAGTGCATATACAATAAAATTGACAAGAGATGCTGAACTGGATATCGATGATGATGTAACCAAGAGTTTCTTTGAAAAGGTATCCCAGAGTCTGGAAGAAAGGAAGAAAGGTCAGCCTGTACGCTTTGTCTATGACAGGGATATGCCCTACTATTTGCTCGATTTTACATTAAAGAGGCTGGAGATACAGAAATTCGAAAATCTGGTTCCCGGGGGAAAGTACCATAACGCTAAGGACTTCATGAATTTCCCGAAAATAGGTCCCGATTCTTTCTATTACAAAAAGAAGCATCCTTTTCCTTTGCCTCATAAAGATCTCATGAGTCACAAAAGTATTTTTGCTGCCATGAGGGAACGGGATATCCTTCTTCATTATCCATACCAGTCATTCGACTATTTCATCGATCTTCTGAGGGAAGCTGCTATTGATCCTTATGTATCAAGCATAAAAGTCACTCTTTACAGGGTTGCCCGTAATTCCAATGTCATCAATGCACTCATCAATGCAATAAAGAATGGAAAAAGTGTTACAGTTGTTATCGAACTTCAGGCACGGTTTGATGAGGAGTCTAATATTTACTGGACACAGAAACTCGAAGATGCAGGTGCAAGGATAATCGATGGTGTACCTGGTTTGAAGGTCCACTCAAAACTCTGTCATATCACCAGGCGTGAGGAGAATGACATTGTTCACTATTCATGTATCGGAACCGGTAATTTCAATGAGTCCACAGCAAAACTCTATTGTGACCACATGCTTATGACCAGAAATCCGGACCTGACATTCGAAGTCGAGAAGGTTTTTGATTTTTTCGCTCACAATTACAAAATTTACAACTACAAGCATCTTGTAGTCGCTCCTCTTCAAATGCGTAATACATTCGAGAAATACATTGACGATGAAATCGAGAACGCTAAGGCTGGTAAACCGGCATATATCCTTGCAAAGATGAATAGTCTTGTGGATAGTGAGATGATCAATAAACTGTATGATGCCAGCAAGGCAGGTGTCAGGATCAAGATGGTCGTCAGGGGGATATGCTCACTTGTGCCGGGTGTCAAGGGCCTGAGTGAGAATATTGAAGTAGTGAGTATAGTTGACAAATACCTTGAACATTCACGAATTTTTATTTTCTGTAACAATGGCGATGAGAGATATTATATTTCGTCAGCTGACTGGATGGTAAGAAACCTGGACCGGCGTGTAGAAGTTGCCACTCCTATCTATGATACTTCAATAAGAAACGAATTGGCAGAATATATGAACCTGCAGTTCCTTGACAATACAAAAGCAAGGATTATCAACGATCGCCAGGATAATCAATACAAGAAAGGCGGTAAAAAGTCCTACCGTGCCCAGGAAGACATTTATACATTCCTTGAAAAACAATTAGTTAACGAGGACATCGAATGAAATTTGCTGCAATAGATGTGGGCTCTAATGCTGTGCGCTTGCTTCTGTCAAAAGTAGATACGGAAGGTATTGAGCCTATTTACGAAAAGATTTCTCAGATACGTATGCCTATACGCCTCGGGGATGATGCCTTTGTCCACGGACATATCTCTGATGAGAAGGTTCGTCAGTTAGTCAAAACAATGATCGCTTTTAAGCATCTTATGGATGCCTATGAGCCGATAGATTTCATGGCATGTGCTACATCTGCAATGAGGGAAGCGGAGAATAGCGAAAAAATTGTCAGGAAAATTAAAGAAGAAAGTGGCATCGATTTAAAAGTAATAAGCGGAAGGAGAGAAGCAAAGATTATCTACTCCAATCGCATTGAAAAGATAATTGCCAATGGTGATCCTTCTTCCTATCTGCACGTTGATGTGGGTGGAGGAAGTACCGAATTGATACTCTTTAAAGGCGGGAAGGTTTTTGCCTACAGGTCATTTAATATCGGTACCATTCGAATGCTTGAAGGCATTGTTACAAAACATGATTGGAATGAGATGAAACGCTGGGTGAAAAGTGTGACCCGTGATCACATGCCAGATTATGCTATTGGAAGCGGTGGCAATATCAACAAGCTCTTTCGTATGTCCGGCAGGAAGGATGGTACTCTTCTAATGGATAAGGATATTAAGGATCTTAATAAATATCTTAAAGGTTTTACACTGGAGCAGCGTATAACAAAACTTGGTCTTCGGCCTGACAGGGCTGATGTCATTATTCCGGCATCAAAGATCTATTTCTCTGTCATGAAATGGGGACATATCGATCAAATGCATGTTCCACGGCTCGGACTTGCAGACGGTATCATACACGTTTTGTACAAAAAGCATAAAGAGAGTTATATATAATTCAGCTGAATATATATCTTATTTTGTTCATAGAACTAGAAAGCTTGTTTAATGGCGACAGTATCTATTTCTTACCTTTTCTCTATTTTTTTTATGTTTATTCATCGCCATAGAATGAAATCCCATGTTCATAATATATAAATACTGATTTAATAAGATTCCATAGCATGGAAATAATTCCATGATAGAGTTACTTCAAATTCATGGGACTTAACTAAAACCTGGTAGATCATATGGAGGAGTTTGACAACAATAGTAGATGCCTGTATCTTGGGATAGACGTGGGTATGTTCAAAACATCGGTTTGCACCAGCGATGGTAAAAAATTCTCTGAGAGAACTGCAATAGCTTTTTTGCAGAAAGATAGTGAAGACCCTGAAGAGAGCATACTATCCGGAAAAGAGGCTGTGGCATTGGAAAATGGCACTATCCAATACTTCCTTAAAAGTGAATTGAAAGAAGAAGATGATGTTCTTCATTTTAAGAAGTTTTTAAAACACTTTCTTAATAAACATGCTGTTAATCCTGCTAAAGATAGTACCTATGCAATGATAGGTGTTCCTTCAAATGCTGGCAGGGAATACAAAATCAAGCTTCTGGAGCTTTTCAGTGAGATATTTTCAGGTGCAATGGTTGTAGATGAACTTTTTTGCATAGCTTACAAAAAATCGCTTCTGGAAGGGGGACTAATAGTGGATATAGGTTCTCATAAAACAGACATTTGCGTTATTAACAGCAATATCCCGCAAGAAGATGATTGCCTGAGCCTTCCATGTGCCGGAAAAAATATCGATAGTGAAATAGTCAAGCTTATCAATGAAAGATGGCCGGATTCAAGGATCACAGAAGAACTTGCTATGGGTTGGAAAGAAGAGTATGGATATCTTGGTTCTTGTTCAGATCAATGTGTTGTAGACATTCCCCTTGAAAATGGCACTATTCAGGAATCAATAGCTGAAGAAATGCAGATCTCATGTGAGTTTGTGTTAACTGATGTTGTTTCAGGGATTACCAGGATGTTATCCGATGTGGATCCTGAGATACGTGAGTCCATACGGAACAATATCCACATATTTGGAGGTACAAGTAATCTGCCTGGCCTTGGTACCTTTATTGAGCACGAACTTAAAGAGCTTGGTGGAGGTAAAGTTTTCCTTGACTTAGACTCTACGTTTGGTATTTCTGAAGGTGCACTGGAACTTGCCAGAAACATGCCGCTGGAATTCTGGCAACAACTACGTGCCGGGAAACAGGATAAGGAATTGATATTATGAACTCATCTAATTGGTCAGGGGGAAAAAAGAAGTCTGAAAAATCATCTAAGGTTTTCACTCCGAATATTTATAGAAAACCCATTGCAACAGATGATAGGGAAAAGGGGGTAGCACAAGATGTATCTTCCTCCAGTCCGCAAAACTACATGCCAGGGGATAATTCAGTTCATGTCCCTGCAAATCAGGAATCTGTTCACAGTGTGCCGGAATCAGAGATAGAGTACCTTGTCCAAAAAGAGTCTGTGCTTTCTGAAATAAAAACGCGCTATGAATCCGATATCAGTGAATATGAGGAAAAACAGAAAGAACTTGATGAACTCAAAAGTCAATTTTCCGAACAGGAAAAAGTGCTTAGGAATAAATGCGCGATAATTAAGTCTGCTGTGCAGAGGGCTGAAAGGTCCATCCCTCCTGAGCAGACAGCAGAACTCGAAAAGAAGATTACTGCATTTGAACAAAAGCGTTCTGTGTTTGAAGTTCAGGCTAAAGAGTTTGAAGACTCAAGAATTGGATATGAAAAAGAACTTGCTGAGTACACTTCAGAAATGGAAGAATTATCTTCCCTAAGATCGGCCTACGATAATGAGCTAAAACAGTACAAGCAGCAGAAAAATGAGCTTGATGAAAAATGCCGGTCTTTAGAGGAAAAACTTTCAGCAGGTGAGGAAATCTCCCTTGAGCTGTCAGATATTACTTATCCTGCAGCCGTTGAGGCCATAAAGTCCAGTTATTATTCTGAATTGAAAGAGCTCAATCGCAAGCGTGCGGATATTGAGACACTCAGGTCTGAACTTGAGGATGAAGAAGCACTACTCACTGAAAAACGTTCTTCAATAGGGATAATAAAAGAAAACATACATACAGAGCTCGTTGAACTTGGTCCAAAGACAGATGAACTTGAAGCTTCCAGGCTAAAGTATGAAGAAGGCGTAAGGGCTCATAAGGAGAAGGAAATAGCTTTCCAGAACGAGGTTAAGGCTCTGGAGGATAAGAAAGCCGAGCTTGTGGGTGAGGATGAAAAACTCATGTTAAAGCATGAGGAAAATATCCAGCTTCACAAAGAAAAGGAACTTGCTTTCCAGGATGAGATGAAGGCTCTGAAAGAGAGGAAAACCGAGCTTGAAGCTGAGGATGAAAAGCTAAGGTTTAGAAGTGAGGAAAATACAAGACTTGAAGGGAGTATGGAAAAAACTCTTGCAGAGCTGGAATCCAAACGTAAGGAGCTTGAAGAACTTCTTGAGACCACAAGCAAGGAAATTGGTACGCATGTGACCATCCACCGTCAACATCTGGATATCAAGAAGCTCAATAACAAAATGGAACAGCAGACTATCTATATACAGAGTCTTGAAAACTCGATCTCAGGTCTTAAAATGAGTCTTGAGGAAGCAAAGTCTGATGTTAAAAAGAATGAGGTATTTTCTCAGATCCTCAAACAGAATCTGGAATTAATAGGATGATATGTGTGCCTCAGAACTCATAGGGTTCATCATGGATCAGAACAGTTTTATCATCACAGGCACACAAGTTCAAATTAAATATCAGATGACTTCTTTAATCTCGTCAACTATTTTTTTGGCAGCCATTTCAGGTTCATCTGATTGGTATATGCTTCTTCCTACGATCGCCCAGTCAGCACCTGCCTTAATGGTATCTGAAGCACTGCCTCCCTGTGCGCCAACTCCCGGTGATATTATGGCAATCTCGTCACCTATTATCCTTCTGATCTCTTTTACTCTCTCCGGTCTCGTGGCAGGGGCTACAACACCTGAAGCTTCTGCGTTTGCTGCCATTCTTGCAATAGCTTCTCCGGCATCCTGCATTAGGTCAAGTGCACCTGGGTGACTCATCTCTGTAACTACAAAAACATCCTTTCCACGTTCACGTGCGAGGTCAACACAGATCTTTAAGCTGTCATGTCCGGTAAATCCTTGTACAATAACTGCATCTGCACCTGCATCGAATACCTGCTCACATATCAGGCGGTTTGTGTTCGGGATATCTGCTACCTTGAAGTCTGCTATGATGTGTGCATACTTTGCAAGCTCCCCAATGATACCGAGTCCGCTTGCAAGTACCAGTGGATATCCCACTTTTATGGCATCCACATTTCCTGCAACATCCTGTGCTATCTTTATGGCCTCATCCCTATTCAGAACATCCAGTGCAAGTATGAGTCTTGTGTTCTTTTCCATGATCTACTCCTGGATATGTTTTTTACAAATTTGCAAGTCTGCTCCTTGCAGCTGCAACAAGGATGGGAAGAGTGATTGTGGCATCGGAGTGAACTGTTACGGAGCGTGCTGTCTCACTGACCTTTCCCCACGAGCGTGCTTCATCGAGTGTTGCACCGCTCAGACCACCGGTCTCCGGTGTGTCCATAGTCAACTGTATGGCATATTCGAATTCCTGGTGCGTGATAAGCATTGACTGGAAGATGTAGTTCTTGGGAACACCGCCACCTATAAGTACGGCACCCGGATCTTTTGCCTCGTAGCAGATGTCGATTATCTCTTTCATGTCTGCAAAGACATCAACGTTGAGTTTGTTGGTCTGCTTGTAGAGCCATGCCTGAAGTCCTATCATGGAGTCCTGTATCGCAGGACAGTAGACTGGTACGTTCATGTCGGCTGCAGCCCTGAGGATGGAGTCCCTGTCATCGATATTGTTTCCGAGGTGTGTCATGAACTCCCTTATGGAGATGGTCTCGGGACCGATATCGGAGAGTATGCTCTTGATCTTCTCTTCGAAGTCAACAAAATAAGGTTCAGGGAGATAGACATCATATATCCTGTTTATCTCATCGTTTTTCAGTTCGATGTCATCACATTCCGCACATCCCTTGTAGTGATGCAGTCCCATTGATTCAACTATCTCATGTACCATGTTGGCACCGGTGGTAACAAGCACATCGATGTAACCGTCATAGATGAGATCAGTTACTATCTGTCGCATTCCGGCAGGCACCATTGCACCTGCGAGCCCGAAAAAACTGGTGGACCCGTTTGCAAGCATCTCGGTGTAGATGTCTGCGGCATCGGCTAATTTGCCCGCACCGAAGGCACAGCCATCGATGGCAAACACAAGTTCGTCCACGCTCATATTCCCAGTGATCTTTGCCTGTCTGATAGGATCCTGGAGTTTTTCTCCATATGAATGACAATGTTCCATTTTGAAAGCCTCTGTATACGCTGTTTTACAGCAACAATGTTCTTTAAGGTTTCTTCGGCAATGTATGTATTTTTAAATTATTTGAAGGAAAACAAGTAGGGTGTTATCTTCTATTGTTTGTTTTATTGTGTGGAAGAGTATGCAAGGTTCAAATTCAAGACATTTCATGTGGGTAAGGGGATATAGGAACTCTATTTTTTTGTACGCTATTTGTCATGGACATAAACAGTGAAAAATATTTATGCGTGGTTGTTGTATCTTAATATGCAAACCTACTCAGGAGTTACTTTTAAATATGGATGTTTTAACAAACAGAGAAATAGTATCAATATTTTTATCCATATTACTCATTATAATAATTTTGTCCATAAAGGAAGCAAGAATTTCGTTTTTTCAAGTCATTAAATCTTTTTTTAAAAGAATAATATTTTCGTATTTCTTCTGGTATTTCGTCTACCTATCTTTGTTTATATATCTCCTTTATTACTTTGAATTGTGGGATATAAGTGACCTTAAAGAAACAACAATATGGTTTATTTTTTCAGGGTTACCAATTGGTATATTTGTTGCAATGAATAACTTAGAACATGGTTTCTGGAAAAGATTAATTCTGAAAAATATAAAACTAATAACGCTTGTAGAGATTATTATTATTATTAGTTCATTTTCATTGGTTGTTGAGATATTCATAGCCGGGATTATAGGGCTTATATTATTGATGAACGCCGTATCTAAATCCGATGAATTATATAAAAATGTAGAAAAATCCCTGAACATAATTTTATGCATTCTTGGTTTTTTATACTATCTTATTCTTTGTATAGATCAGTAAGTGAAATACATTCAATTGGATATGTTAGTTATTTGAAAAGTTTTTTGTTCCCTGTAGTTTATTCAATAATATCAATACCTTACATGTACCTTTTTAAAGTCAGGGTTGTGTATCATGATCTTTTCAGGAGGCTAGAACATGGAAAAAAACGAAGTAAAGGACTTAACTTGTTAATCAAACTACATTTGCTTCTATTTTGTAAGATTAGTCTCAAAAAGTTGCAAATGGCTGCAAATATGGGTAATTGTAATTTAATGTTAATATCGTCAACAGATGACCTAGATAACATGATTAAAAAATATAAGAGAGGATTTCGAGAAACTACCATCAATACTCATACAATTTAATAAAATTTAAATAATAGCAAAGCAAATTTACTATTATGGATTCTTTTACTGATTTTGCCTTAAATGAAGAATATAAGCGTCTCCAATCTGTCGGAGATAAGCTTGCTGAAATTGAATATTTAGTAGATTGGAAGCCTTTTCGCCCTATTCTGGAGTCAATGTACATAAACAGAACAGCTTCAGGCGGACGGCCTGAAGCTGATGTTATTGTAATGTTCAAGATGCTTGTTCTGCAACAATGGCATGGTCTTTCTGATGCTGAGCTTGAAAAGCAGTGTATTGACAGGATATCCTTTAGGAAATTCCTGGGATTTCCTGAATATGTACCAGACAGTACAACTGTCTGGTCATTCAGGAAGAGAATTATCGACAATGGTAAAGAAAAAGCGGTGTGGGATGAAATGCAGAATCAGCTTGATGCTCTTGGTTTGAAGATTAAAAAAGGAATGATCCAGGATGCAACTTTTATTCACTCAGATCCAGGACATGCAAAAGCAGATGTACTCAGAGGAAAAGATGCGAAAACAAGAAGAAGCAAAGATGGAACCTGGACTAAGAAAAATGGTAAATCTCACTTTGGATACAAACTTCATACAATTATTGATAAGGATTATGAACTAATCAGAAGATTTGAGACAACAACTGCATCACTTCACGATTCACAGGTTGATCTGTCTGAAAAGGGTGAAGTGGTGTATAGAGATAAAGGATATTTTGGAGCAATAGCAAAAGGTTTTGCAGCAACAATGCAACGAGCTGTAAGAGGACATCCTTTAGGAATAATGGATATCCTCAGAAATGAAAGAATAAGTGTGAAAAGAGTCCCTTGCGAAAGAGTGTATGCAGTGACAAAAGAAATATTTAAAACCAGAAAGGTTCTTGTTACAACTGTAGAAAGAGTGAATGCAAAAATGTTGATGACAGCTTTTTGTTTTAATCTGCATCAATTGAGGACACTAAAAACCAAAGGAGTAATTTAGGATAGCGGGAGCTATACTAAAAATAAGGATTAATGAAGAGAAATAAACAAAATGATAAAAAATGAGAGGATATAATTGAGTTTGAATACTTTAATGATCTAAAATGAGGGAATATCGAAATCCTCAAGAGTATATTGTCCCAAGATACGTCACTTAAAAACGAATAAGTAGTTAGACTTTACCCTAAAATGTACCGATTCTATTTTGATGATTAAACTCTGGTATCTCCAACCTTTCCCTAACATGCTCATTCAAACAAAATAGCTTCTCAACTTCAGCATTCTTCTTCATATAACGCAAAGTACCATTAGAGAATTCCATATCTCACCAACATAAGAATCAGTTATCTCCCTGTCCACACTACATAATCTAAATATCACATGAATCCAATATTTCCTTAATGAGTTCTATAGTTGATCGGATAGTCCCAAAGCAACGAAAGATGTCAACAAAAGTTGGCGGGTTGCTGATAATCGTGGGGGAGACAATGTTCCTTTTCTCACTGCTGAATTTCCTGATGATAACAAGGCTTCAGTATTATAGTTCAGGGGACAGTTTCATGAGAACACTTTTCCCTCATTACCTCTTCTTCCTTGCAGCATTATTCATTGCTGCATTCATAGGCATGTGGCTGACCTATGTGTATGTGTTCCCAAGCAAACAGCGATTTGCACAGGAACAGGCCATCAAGGATGACAGAAGTCCTCTTTTTAACAAGGTGCTGGACATCGAAAGTGATATTGAAGAACTAAAAACTGCTGTCATTGAGCTGTCTAAAAAGATGGATCACATGGCTGAAAAATAAAACCGTTAATTATCCATCAACAATGACAATCGAGATAGACCCTCTTATTGATGAACCTGCACTTGTGGTAAGCAATGATACAAAGGCACTGATAATTGCCGATGTGCACTTAGGGATAGAGTGGGATCTCTACAGAAGTGGCTTTTCGATTCCAAGCCGCATGAAACATGGTCTTGAGAGGATCCTTGGTTATATTGAAAAAGTATCTCCTGACAGGATAATCCTGCTTGGTGATGTGAAGCATAATGTTCCCCAGATATCCTGGCAGGAGCGGGACGAGATCCCGTATTTCCTTTCAGTGCTCTGCGACCATGCAATGGTGGATATCTTTCCAGGGAATCATGACGGTGGTATTGAGTACCTGCTGCCGGAAAGGAAGAATATAACCGTACATCCTGTACGTGGTTCTGTAATAGAGGGTGTGGGATATTTCCACGGGCATACCTGGCCTGACCCGGCTCTGCTCTGCGCAAAATACATAATCGCCGCTCACAATCATCCTACTATTCGTTTAACTGATTCACTGGGGTATGCCACAGTTGAGCAAAGCTGGATTCGGACACATCTGAATTTATCTGCACTGCAGGGACATTTCATAAGTCAGGACCTGAAGAAGGAAAACGGCAACTGGAACGACCCGGAGTTGATAGTCATACCGTCGTTCAATGAACTCTGTGGTGGAGTTGCATTCAACGAATCTCTTCATGATGATCTGCTTGGGCCGCTGTTTTCTTCAAAAAGTGTGGATATTGACAATGCGCAGGCCTATCTTCTGGACGGAACAAATCTCGGGAAACTGAAAAATATAAGAAAACTGGAAGAGAGTAAGATGCGTCCCTCAGGAAGAAAAAGAAAGGGTGCTATAAAATGAGTTTTGGCAACATCTTTGACTCTTTTGACTCCCGGATACAGGATGCTTTGAAAAAACAGGGTTTTGAAGCTCCCACCGAACCACAGGAAAAGGTTTTTCCGCATATACTTAAAGGTGAACATACTTTTCTGGTGGCTCCCACCGGTTCAGGTAAAACTGAATCAGCCGTGCTTCCGATATTTCATGCAATTCTTTCCAAAAGCAAAGAACAGAGGGCTGGCATTTCCGCACTTTATATAACTCCTCTTCGTGCACTGAACCGTGATATGCTTTCACGTATACAGTGGTGGGGAGCTGAACTTGGTATTGATGTCCGGGTACGTCACGGAGATACTTCCCAGTACGAGCGACAAAAACAATCACGTAACCCGCCTGATGTTTTGATAACCACTCCTGAGACTCTCCAGGCAATGTTCACGGGTTCACGCCTGCGTAAGAACCTTGAGTATGTGACTCATGTTGTGGTGGACGAAATACATGAGATGGCATCCTCGAAGAGAGGCACTCAGCTTGCTGTCGGTCTGGAGAGGCTTGTGGAACTTGCAGGTGAGTTCCAGAGAATAGGACTTTCAGCAACAGTAGGCAATCCTGAAGAAGTTGCAAAGTTCCTTGCAGGGTCAGAGAGGGAAGTTTCCGTAGTTTCGGTTTCCATGCTCAAGCTTCTGGAGTTCAGTGTAGTGAATCCGCAGGTAACAGAAGATGATGTGGCACTTTCAAAGAAGCTGGCCTGTGATGTTCAGTTCGCTGCACATCTGCGTTGTGTCAGGGATATAGTCCTGAATAATGTTTCCACATTGATATTTGTGAATACCAGGCAAAGTGCTGAAGCACTCGCATCCGGTTTCAAGATACTTGAACTGCCTATTGGTGTGCACCACGGCTCTTTATCAGTGGATTCCAGGATAGAGGCTGAGGAATCTTTTAAAAGCGGTGACCTTAGGGGTCTTATATGCACATCTTCAATGGAACTGGGAATCGATATCGGTAACGTGGATCATGTAGTTCAATATGGTTCTCCAAGGCAGGTTTCCAGGCTTTTGCAGCGTGTGGGTCGTGCAGGCCATAGGATACATGAGGTTTCCAGGGGCACTATCCTGGCAATGGGAGTGGACGATGTGGCAGAGAGCATGGCTATATGTAAACTTGCTCTTGAGGGTAAAGTGGAAGCTATTGATCCGCATATGAATTCCCTTGATGTTGTTGCAAACCAGATATCAGGCCTTGTTCTTGATTTTGGTGAAGTTGGGATAGATAAAATATACAGTATCCTGAAACGTGCATATCCTTTCAAAGACCTGCGGATAGAGGTTCTCAGAAAAGTAATCAGTCAGATACTGGATTACAGGATGGTGTGGAATGAGGAAGGATCGGATGTATTTTCACGCAGAAGGAAAAGCTGGCAATACTATTATGATAACCTTTCCATGATACCTGATGAGAAAAAGTATGAGATATTTGATATAGTCACCGGAAGGACTGTGGGTGTTCTTGACGAGGCTTTTGTCATCAATTTTGTAACTCCTGGAGCTGTTTTCATAACCAAGGGCGATATGTGGAGGGTACTTGAGATGAACAGTGACCGTGACAGGATTAAAGTAGAACCTGTGCGTGGAATGGGAGAAATACCAAGCTGGGTAGGTGAGGAAATACCTGTACCTTTTGAAGTTGCTCAGGAAGTAGCAAACATTCGTTCCTTTGTTGCTGGTATGGTCCATGATGGAAAAGATGATGAGTATATCTCAAAGGAGGTTTGTTCTGTTTACCCTCTGGAACCTGAAGGTCTGGAGGAGTTGCTTTCTGTACTGAGAGATCATGTCGAGGGTGGTTATCCATTGCCTGACCAGCATATGTTCGTTATCGAGAATGACGGTGATGCAGTTCTTATAAATTCATGTCTGGGTCATAATGCAAATGAAACTTTTGCAAAGGTTCTGACATCACTACTTGCTGCAAGATACGGGAGCAGTGTCTCTCAGGAAATTGATCCGTACAGGATACGATTACAGCTTCCAAGAAGAATAAAGGCCCGGGAAATCGAGCAATTGGTACGCGATATACAACCCGAACATATAGAACCTATCATAGAGATGACCTTGAAGAACACCTCTCTTATGAAATGGAAGATGGTACATGTTGCCAGAAAGTTCGGAGCCCTGAGTAAGGATATCGATTATGACCGGATAAGCATGAAAAAACTGCTTGAGATATACCGTGGGACAGCCATGTATGACGAGGTTATAAGGGAGATCTTCCATACGATGCTTGATGTTGGAAAGGGTTACGGAGATTCTTACAAGACTTTCCTCGGGGGATATTCTTGTTGTTGTCAGCAGTTCAACACCAATAGGCAGTTCCGGTTTTTCCATGAAAAGGGATCTTATTGCACCTGAAAAGGCTGACAGGTCCATAGTAATGGCCCTTAAAGGACGGATTATGAATGACAGGGTCATACTTTTCTGTGTACATTGCAAAAAGTGGACCTCAAGAAGACAGGTAAAAAATGTTCATGATGATATCATCTGTCCTGTATGTGATTCGAAGATGATAGCTTCCCTGAAACCCTGGGAAGAGGATGAGATAAAGCTTGTACGAAAACAGGAAAAGCTAAGCTCGAAGGAAGATCTCAAACGTGTAAAGAGGGTTTACAGGAATGCAAATATTGTGATGACACATGGAAAACAGGCTGTAATAGCACTTGCCAGCAGGGGTGTGGGTCCCGAGATGGCAACACGTGTGATACAGAAGATGAGACATGATGAAGAGGCATTTTACAGGGATATACTTGTTGCAGAGAGAAATTATGCAAAAAATAAGAGATTTTGGAGCTAAATTGCTTTTATCTGTAAGGCTATTCGGATAGATAATGTTAATATAAAAAAAAGTACAAAATTTAAATGTGTAGGGTTTTTTGACCTATGGATTTATAGATGGGAGGCTAAATATGCAATCGTTTATAGTTGAACATTACCTGCAAAAGAAGATTGATATCTATTGTGGTGGACCTGACAGATTCTATGGTGTTGTTGAAGCATGTGCTGATGGTGTTCTGACCATAAAGGACAATGATATGTACACGCACATTGCCATTGATAAGATCATTGCGATTTGGAGTGATGGGAAAAAGTAATAAAAGGTATTTAATAGTTGATAATACTTTTCAAATTATTCTTCATTTGAATCAATTGCTTTAATTTTTTTCCTTGTTTAATCCAATAGCTTTATATCAGATGATTACTCCCAGCATATTTTTCCTTGTTTTCTGCATCCCTCAGCTTTAATCTAATAATTCTAATCCAATAGTTTTATATCTTATGCAACGTAAATCAAAATGACTAAAATCTACTATAAAGAGAAGGATTCATATGAACATGAAAGAAAGGTTTTTGAAAGCATTACAGGGCGAAGAAGTTGACAAAGTTCCGGTTTTGTCTGTAACACAGACAGCTATTGTTGAGCTAATGGACAAGACTGGCGCTGCATGGCCGGAAGCGCACAGTGATGCACAGAAAATGGCAGACCTGGCATACGCATCATATTCAGAATGTGGTCTTGAAGGTGTCAGGGCTCCATATTGTCTCACAGTACTTGCAGAAGCTATGGGCTGTGAAGTCAACATGGGTACAAAGAACAGGCAGCCTTCCGTAACAGATCACCCATATCCAAAGGGTGTCGACAACCTCAAGATGCCAGACAATCTCCTTGCCGAAGGCAGGATTCCAGCAGTAATGGAGGCACTTGGCATTCTGAAAGAAAAGACCGGAGGCGAAGTACCTGTAATTGCCGGTATGGAAGGTCCGGTAACCCTTGCATCCGACCTTGCAAGCGTAAAGAAGTTCATGAAATGGTCTATCAAGAAGCCGGAAGACTTCCAGACAATTCTTGATTTCGCATGTGATGCATGTATCGAGTATGCAAATGCTCTTCTTGATGCAGGTGCAGATGTCATTAGTGTACCGGACCCGGTAGCTTCACCAGATCTTATGGCTCCAGACACATTTGACACTGTCCTTAAACCAGTTCTCCAGAAATTTGCTGATGGTGTAAAAGGCCCGATGATTCTCCACGTTTGTGGTGATGTTTCCCCGGTTCTTGAAATGATGGCAGACTGCCACTTTGAATCTATCAGTATCGAAGAGAAGGTTACAGATCTTGCGGGCGCAAAGGCAAAAGTTGCCGGTAAGGTAACAATCTGCGGTAATGTTTCCAGCCCATTCACTCTTCTTGCAGGCGATGAAGCCAAAGTCAAGGCAGACTCAAAGAAGGCTCTTGATGACGGAATCGATGTACTTGCACCAGGCTGTGGTATTGCACCGGACACCTCCGTTGCAAACCTTAAAGCAATGGTTGCAGCAAGAGACGAGTACTACGCATAATTTTTCTAAACAGACATACCATAGTTCACTATGGTCATGTCTATATTCTTTTTTTATTCGATTTGTATTAATTACATTCCATTGCTTTCGTTTTTATTATTCAGTGTTAACATAACGTTTTAATATGACTTAGGCACATCTCTAAATGCTCAAATGTTATTTGTGCTACTAGTTCGTCTTTTGAAATTTAACTTTGGATTTTTAATTTTAAAATGGAGATATATTATGCACTATAGTCTTGGGATAGACGCAGGAGGCACATATACGGATGTTATTCTGGTAAGAGATTCGGATGGTTCTGTGGTAGATTCTAATAAATCGCTTACGACATATCCTGATCTTGTGGTGGGCATCAGGAATGCGATTGATGGACTTGATTCGCAGTATCTTGAAAAGGTAAGTCTTGTATCCGTTTCCACTACTCTTGCCACCAACACTGTGCTGGAAGGTACGGGCAGCCCAGTAGCTCTGATTCTTGTGGGAGAACATCCAATTAAGGGCGAATTCCCGGCAGAACATGTGCTTTCAATTCCTGGTGGTCACGGTTTTAACGGTGAGGAAATTGAAAAACCTGATATTGGCGCAGTACGGAAATTTACTCAAAAGTCAAAAACGATGTTGCTGCCTTTGCGGTTTCTTCTTTTTTCAGTATTCGTAATCCTGAACATGAAAATACCATACGTGACATTGTTCATGAACTTACAGGGATGCCTGTGGTCTGCGGACATGAGCTTTCACAGGATTTAGGTGCATATGAGCGGGCTGTGACTGCAGCCTTAAATGCACAACTGTTGCCGATTTCTGATCACTTCATTAAGTCCGTGATGGAAGAGGTTGAACGAAGAAATATTGATGCAAAGTTGCTTATGTTAAAATGCGATGGTACTGTTGTAGGACTTAAGGATGCTCTGGAAAAACCAGTAGAGTCGATTTTTTCAGGTCCGGCTGCAAGCCTGGTAGGTGCATCTTACCTTTCAGGCTGTGAAACATGTGCTGTAATAGATGTGGGAGGAACGAGTACTGATGTCTCCGCAGTGTATGACGGAGTTCCTGAGTTAACAGATGCCGGCGCCACTGTTGGTAACTGGAGAACAAGGGTTCGGGCAACGAGGATGGAAACTTCGGCTATGGGTGGCGATAGTCATGTGTGGACATGCTCAAGAAAAATACATATCGGACCAAGAAGGGTAATACCTCTTTGTCTTGCTTCCTCTAAGTACCCCGGATTCCTGGAAAAATTGAAGAAAAACGTTGTTCCTATGAGAAGCGTGCTTGACAGGAATATCCAGCCCACAAAATTCTTCATGAGGTCAGGATTTGAAGCCATTGGTCTTAATGAGTCGGAAGCTGAGGTATACAAGGTAATTGGTGATGAGCCAATGAGCTTTAATGAAATCACCAGTTTGTCTAAAAAGCATCCCTCTACTATTATGATAGATTCTCTTATACATAAAAGGTTGATTCAGCCAGTCGGTTTTACACCAACAGATGCACTACATGTTCTTGGTGATTATACTTTATGGGATACTGAAGCATCAAAAGTAGGGGCGGATAAACTTAGGAATCTTTATAAGATGGAAATCCTCGAATTCTGCAATGAGGTAAAAGATATTGTGGCCAGAAATATGGCTTTCAATCTGATGTCCTATATTCTTTATGATGTTGAAAGATCAGGTATTAAAAAAATAGTTGATGGGCAGTTTCCCGCAAGATTCAAAATGGATGTTCCTGTCGTTTTGCTGGGAGGGCCAGTTAGTGCTCTATGTGAAGAGCTTTCTAAAGTGATTGATGCTGAAATTGTTGTTCCGGAGCATGCAGAAGTTGGGAATGCAGCAGGTGCACTTTTTGGCAAAGGAATAAAAAGGATTGAAATTTTCATAAGGCCGGTTTCGATTGCTGATCCCGGTGAGGGCTACTTGGCATTTTCCCCAATTGGAAGGAAAGATTTTGAAAAATATCATGATGCTGTAGGATATGCAAACAAACATGGGAAACATATGGTCCTTGAATATATGGGTGATTGCGGGGTAAGTAAGGAAAATCTTGAAATCAAAATTACAAAAAAGACCTTTTCACCAGAGGATTGGAAGCATGCTCCTCTTGAAACCACAATTACAATTTCAGGTGTGGGTTATCCTAAGAAGTTTATATTGTAATCTTTTTTTATTTGACTACAATTTTTCTTTTTTATATAAGTCTGAAAAACAGCATACTTTACAGTATGGATTTTTATTATTGGAAGTAAAAAAAAGAAAAAAGAGACAAGTTCTAGGCTTAGAACTTGTAGTTTGCGTCTGGTCTGAAGACTGCAACTTCTGCCTTGTACTTCTCGAGACTGTCACTCATGAAGGTGTCGGCTTCGTCGGTCATTGCATCGAGTGATGCCTTTGCGTCTGCAAGTGCATTAAGCTCGAACTTGGACATGACGAGTTTCTTGTTGTCTGCTGCATTGAGAATGTCGACACTGGCAATTGCTGCGTTCTTTGCACGGAGGTAAAGATCGTCTCCGTCCTTTACGATTGCCTCTCCTACCTTGTATGCGTTGTCGTATGCAAGGACGTATCCCTGTGGGTCTCTGTACTTGTCAGAGAGTACGAGGATGTCACGGAGCATCTTTGCGTTTCCGGTCTCGGTTGCAACATTGAGCATTGCTGCATCGTAGTTAAGGGACTCTGACCAGCACTGGACAGATGTACCACCGAATTCACCGTGGTATTCTACAGATTCGTTTGACCACAGGTCACAGCACTGCATGACAAGGTTACCCATTACATCAGCGTGTGCACAGGTTGAGGTCTTTCCTTCCTGTGAGATTGGGCATCCGGTGATGGACTTTACGATTGTGTTCTCGTATCCACAGTCCTTACCTGGACCCTGGGCACCTGCTTCATATCCTGCGAGTGTCCTTGGTGCGGAGATTGCCCTTGCGATGATTGCAATGGTGTGTGCAAGGTTCTTGTCGAGGAGACCACCTGCAATAAACATTGCAGTGTTTGCCTGTGCACAGTCTGTGTCACCAGCTGCAATTCTGCCTTTCTTGTCTGCGATCTTCCTGATGTCTGACCAGATCATGGTCATGTCAATTGAACCGAGGCAGCCAATTGCGTAAATGAGACCTGGAATGTCATTTCTGAGAATTGCGTAGTCAAGAATTTCCTTACCGCCCATGGTTTCGATGGACAGGAAATCAGCACCTGCTTCAGCGACAGCTTCGAATGACTCCATGAGTTTGTCATACTTTGCACCGATCAGTGCAAGAAGGTCACGGTCTTCACGGATGTCACCAGGTGTGTGTCTGAGACCACATTTGATTCCGTATTCTTCGTGGTATTCTTCAAGGATTGTCTTCTGTACGTGAGCGACTTCTCCTCCCCAGTCAGGGTTGTTGGTCATCTGCTCTACGTGTTCTGTCTCAAGTGATACTGCTGGGAAACCGATCTGTACAGCTCTTGCCATGATGTCGGTTGTAAGCCTGCGGTATTCTGAAACGAGTTTCTCCTTGGAGACACCGGCCTCAGGCCTTGGTGCGTAGTTAACTTCTGCTGTTACGTATCCAGCACCTACTTCTAAACCGAGTTCTGCCTTTACAGGGTAGACTGAGCTTCCGAAAATCATGTCGTCAGCAGCTTTGTATGCCATGTCAGTGTATCTTTTAACCATTTATCTCACCTCTTAGTGCTTGTGCATCATTTCCTTTAGCTGTGCAAGGCCTTTGCCTGCCAGTATTGCATCTGCCATCTTTGGTGCATCTGCTGCTTCTTCACCATATACTCCAAGTTCGTACTGGGTAACGAAGTCCTGGTTCACTGCACCGCCACCGCACTGGAATGGTATTTTAATTCCTGACTCGAGAAGTCTGTCATTGACTTCCTTGAATGCATACATTGTTGTTGTCATCAATGCTGTTCCGGTAAGCATCATTGGGCTTTCCTTCTTAACTGCTGCGATGACTTCATCGACTGGTACGTCACGACCGAGGTCAACTACATCGTATCCGCCTGCTCTGAGAAGAGCTGCTACGATTGTCTTACCGATGTCGTGTACGTCACCTTCTGCTACGTGGCATACAACCTTTCCTTTTGGCTCAGGTGCGGATCCGCCCTGGTCCTTACAAAACTCGATACCTTCGAGCATTGCATCTGCAGACATCATGACGTTTGGCAGGAAGATGACACCCTGGTCGTATAAATCTGTCACTATTTTCATACCTGGCATAAGGACGTCGTCGATAAGTGCAATTGGGTCTGCTCCACCCTCGATTGCTTTTTCGAGACCTTCGATTACGTCATCTTCTTCCCCGTCAAAGATTGCAGCGGAAATTGATTTTGCTGGTTCTGCACTTGGGTACATCTCAGCTGCCATCTGTTCAGGTGTCTGTGCTTTCTCTTTCTGCACATTGTACCTAACTAAAATTTTGCTTGGGTCTATATCCATCTATTCTACCTCCTAGTATCTAGATACTTCCTGCCACTTGTCATACGTTCAAGTGAAGTATGCTGTAAAGCAGCAGATGGTTATCCGTTGGCTTATGACTTTGTATGATATAGCAAAAGTCTCCACAACTGTTTGCTAATTAATCTTTAGTCATTGGCTAACTTCATATTTCCACACAAGCACTTATTCTAGACAGATATATAAACTTAACGGTTTTAGTATTTTATAATAAATCACAAATACAAGTGCGGTATATATTTTTACACAGTACTACCTGTTTTCTGTTTTTGTTACGTATTATGGTTCTAATATCTGATTATATTTATACAGTATATGCTTTACTTATTTGTTTTATTTATAATTAGGTGGTAAAAAAACATGACTGTACCAGTTAGTTTTAAATAGTACTGGTTGTTTTTGTCATTTTCTTGTATGTAAGTAAAGTTTGCTTGTTATTCTATTTTTTATGTATTTATTAATATATTTAATTAAAAAGTGAAACAATATAATTTATTCGTAAAAAATGCGGAATAACTTTTCTAATTATTCTTGTTTTTCCATTATTTTTAGAATCATAACTATTTCTTAATCAATTGTTAACCGTTTGATTTAAGTATCGTCAAAAGTCGAAGTATACATAGTGGATTTAAGAAAATCTACAAAAAATGTGCCTTTCATCTGTTTATGCGTAATACTTATATAATATTTCACAGCAGCGCAGATTTCCTCTATTTGTTGATAATACCATCCTGTTTTTGATCTATCAACAAGGGAATAATTATCCCTACGCAATTTAAAAAAATAAAAAAAGAAGGTACAGGCTTTATTTGAGCAAACCTGTATCGTAATCAATTGTTATTGATTATGTCAATTGGCTGTGGGTGCCCATGGGCATGATCATGCTTATGTGGCTTGTTGTGCTTGAAAGTGATCTTATTGTCATTTAGCTTCTCTGAAATAGTGTCATTTACTACACCTACAAGCTTTTCATGGTCAATGCTCGAAACCGCGGAGAGCACTTTAAGTCGGGGCATATCTCCAGTTACATCGATCACTTCCATTGTCACGTCCTGATCATAAGCAGTAAGGTTTGTCTTTACGGTATTTGAATCAGATTCTATGAACAACTTGATATGACCCACAAATTCCGGACTCAGCTCGATAACTTTTGATTTGATAGTGTCCATTATCTCAGTTGCAATGTTTTGTGCAAGTTCGGTGTTAATTCTATCATTTATAGAGTACTCTGTGGCATAACTGGCTATCCCAGATGCCTCAATAGAATTAAGTGTTTCTTCTACCGGTTTACCTGTTACCTCATCGATAATTTGGGTATCAGGGCTGGTAGTATGGAATTCATGCATTGCTCGATTTTCAGGGACCTCGGTCATTGCAAGTTTCACAAAGTTGTCCCAATGTTCATCTTTCTTGGATGCGGAAAGCAGTACCACCTTTGCCTTAGGGTTCAGTTGTTGCACGGATGCTTCAATGATAGGGATACGAATCTCATCGATGAGGTCTATCTTATTAATACCCAATATTTCAGCATCGATTATCTGACGCATGGCAAAATTCTTTGCTTCTTTCATCAACTGCTTGAATCTGCTACCATCTATAAGTGTAACAAGAGGCTGAACAGTAGCACCCTTCAGCTCCATTAACTCAACATCGTTCTTGATGACTTCAGGGAATGCGATCCCGGTAGGTTCTACAAGTACGATATCCGGATTGTAATCCCTATAGAGGAGGGTCATTGTGGCTTTCATACTAACCTTAAGAGTACAACAGATGCATCCGTTTGTTATTTCTTGCATATCAAGACCGTACTTGGAGATGACATCCCCATCAAGACCTACTTCACCGATCTCATTAACAATGATTGCCACCTTATGACCGGCATCACTGAATTCCTTACCCAATCGTATAATGGTTGATGTTTTTCCGCTACCTAAAAATCCGCCTACTACAAGTACTTTCATATTTTTTGCCTTCTTTTAAAAAATTAAAAAAAATAAATTATGCTGATTGCTCCAGCACAGTAAGGTTCTCCCACTTGAATTTATCTTTCGGGCATGCGTTGATACATCTCTTGCAGTTCGCACCGTCGCAGAGATCTGATCTTATCATAACAAGACCTTCATCATCCACGGTGAGGGCATCAGTGGGACAAACTTTTGCGCACTTCTGGCACTCGGGACATTCAACTCTCATGGTAAGATAGGTACCAACTTGCTCAAGCACATCGAGTCCTTCTTCACCAAGAACGGGTATATCTCTCTCCACTCGTTTGTCTACGCTGGTAGTTTTTTCCGGGAGATCAATCAGAGGAAGTCCCTTCTTTTTAAGGAATTTCTTGAGCATCTTGAAAGGCATCCCTTCCGTCCAGTAAGATATTTCCTGTATGTATGCTTCCTTGAAACCAGGGTCAGTTGCAAACATGACGTGATTGCTTACAATTCTTGAAGCTATCTCCTGAAGTTCCCACAACCTGTCTTCCGAGAGAAGTACTTCTTTTGCGACAATCAGTGAAGTGTTACCAATCTGTATGACTTCATCAACATTGAAAGGCACCATGCCTATCTGGTGCGCCTTGACAGCGTCCATATATGTTCCTGCGGCACCTGACATGTACGCTTTCTTAACGTCTGCCATCTGTATGCCTGCAGCGTTGCAAAGTGCAAGGTGTCCGGCACGTATGGCACCGATAGCTAGTCCGGCTTCCTGGACATCACTCTCGAAGAACTTCACCTGGTCCTGAAGATACAATATGTGGTCCGGGGTATTAATCTTCGGAAGTTGTATTACCTCATTTTTAATAGCAGCATCAAGAACTGCAATAACGCCTGTTCCGGTGATTCCCTTTGCACTGATGGTGTGATCTTCTATCACGTCTCCACTCTTAGGGTCAACAAGCTTTCCCTTAACGGTGTTCATTTCGTCATCAAGCACATAATTACGCAGGTAGTTATTCTCGAACTCTACATCGGAGATAACAAATGGAGATGCCAGTTTCCCGTGTTTTATCTGCTGACCTTCCAGTGCAGGGCCTGCTGCAGCGGAGCCTGTGTAAATTGTTCCTTCATGGATCAGTGCCATTTCTGCATTGGTTCCGTAATCAGTAGCTATTGCAGTTTCCTCTGTATCAAGGAAACCGGATTTTATGATAAGGGCAAGTGCATCGGCACCCACTTCGTGCCTGATGGCAGGCGGTACGACAAGCTTGGCATTCGGGTAAACTTCAAGACCGGTAATCTCAGAGCATTCAACGATGCGCGCATCTCTGTTCTCTTCCTTGATGTTTAGTTTTTCTTTTTTCCTTTCCCCGGCGTAAGCAAGATCATCTATGGGAATTCCCTGGAAAATTGAAAGCTGTATAGGATTACCGCAGATCGCCATTCTTTGCAGTTCTTCAGCTTCTATACCTAATGCCTCAATGACTTTTCTCACGGCATTTACATGAAGTCCATGAGCACGCTCAAGACCATATGTGATTGCAAAATCAAGATGGTCCATTACGTTTGCACCTGGAAGTGGATTACGAAGGGTTATGACTGTTTTATGTATTTCCCCGCTGTCAAGGTCGATTTTCTGTGCTCTTATGCCACTGGTTCCTAGATCAATTGCAACTCCTGTTCTCATATGAATCCCTTTTATATCCTTTTAAAAATTAATACCGTACTATCTGTGTCCGAACTTAAAAATATATGTTGCGGTAATTTTAGTCTCTTATTATCATTATTTAAACTGATTGAAGTACATATCGAAACCGCTAAATTTCCACAGTACTATGGTCTATTTTCTTTATGATTGAATATATCTAAAAACATCAGAAAATACTATAATGGGTACAGCCTGATTCTTCAACTTCATTCATTATAATAGAATACAGTCGACACTTGTTGAATATTCAGCTGCGGCATATCTTTTCACCTTTTTTGGTCAATTGGTATGCTTTCCCTGTAAAGTCCCCATTATTGGTTGAACATGCAGATGCCGCAGAGCATGAGCAACAAGTGGATGACTTTGGTCCTGAATTGTTGCAGACTTCAATGATATAACCCATATGTTCCAGCATAATGAGCCTATCTTTGATGCTACCCTGGTCAATACCAAGTTTTTTTGCTGCTTCCTGGAATGTGCAGTTGTCAACAAAAAGACTTCCCAGTGTTTCCCTTATCATTTCAACAACCCTCCTTCAAACATGTCTTTCCATTTGCTGAATGCAAGCAGTGGAAGGAGTGCCAGATATATTCCCGGTCTTAGATCGCTTAGAGGTGTCCAGCCTATGTAGTCCTCATTTTTAATAACGTATGCTTCAAGCATGTTTCCTGTGCTTACAAGCATGTATATTGTTGCAAAAATAAGTGCTATCAGGACGCCTACGTAGGCATAGGATACACCTTCATATACTCCCTGACGCATTTCCATAACGCCGTATATGAATACCGTTCCTATTAGCAGCAGGACAAATGCGCCTATGGTGTCAGCAGGTATGAATAATACATCCGTAAATGGGATGTGGGTATTCGGGCCCATAAGAATCCTGCCCAATCCTGCTGACAACTGAAGCAAGCCTAAAATGATATATAAGGAACCTGTGATCATGGAAAATATCATTGCTGACCTGGTGTCTGGTTTATCGCTTACACTCTCCCTGTTAATAGCCAAGTAACCTTCCTCCCTGGTAAATTATGAATGCTGTGATCCATGCTACGCCGATTCCGTATATTATCGCGAATACTGTCCATTTCCATGAGCCTGTTTCTTTTTTGATGACTCCTACAGTTGCAATACAGGGCATATATAGCAAACTGAATGCCATTAAGCTAAGTGAACTGAGCGCAGTGATCCCGGAGTCTGCCAGGAGCCTCTCACTAAGTACTTCTGAACTATCACCTGATCCATAAAGAACTCCCATGGATGCCACAACAATTTCTTTAGCGACCAGTCCGAATATGAGTGCAACTGATATCTTCCAGTCAAAACCCAGAGGCTTGAGAAATGGTTCAACTGCGTGACCCAGACTGCCAACATAACTATCCTCGCTTCCGTATTCCACACCCCACGGGAAAGATGCCATTACCCAGATAACCACAACACCCACGAGTATGATGGATCCTGCTTTTTTTATGTACATGAAACCGTTGTCCCACATGTGCATAACACTTGCCTTAAGGGTCGGGACGCGGTATGGGGGAAGTTCCATTATAAATGGTGCCGGTTTCCCCTTTACGATAGTTTTCCTGAGTAGTTTTGCAGATATGATCGCAATAACAATACCTAATATGTACATTGCAAATATGACAGTTCCTGCCTGTCTTCCAAAGAATGTGCCTGCGAACAACACATATATGGGTAGTCTGGCTCCACAGGAAACGAACGGTACTATAAGTATAGTAATAAGCCTGTCCTTTTCATCCTCTATACTTCTGGCAGCCATGATAGCTGGTACATTGCAACCGAATCCCATAAGCATGGGTATGAATGACTTGCCGTGCATGCCTATCTTGTACATCAATTTATCCATGATGAATGCGGCTCGTGCAAGGTAACCGCTACCTTCAAGCAGCGATAAGAGGAAAAATAATATGAAAATATTCGGAACGAATACGAGTACTGCCCCGACACCGCCAATAATTCCATCACCCACAAGTGATGCCAGCCATTCGGGTTGAAGACTGGAGGATATGTAGTTAGCGAACCACGTGGCCGTGATGTCTATCATATCCATGAAAGGTGTCGCAAAGGCAAATGTAAGTTCGAATGCACCCCACATTAATGCTAGAAATATTGGGATGCCAAGATATTTGTTAGTTAGTACCCTGTCAATCATGTCGGATTTAGTCAACGTATCATTGGCTCTGGTACACATTTGGGGGAAGATCATATTGATTGCAAGATAACGCTTGTCAGCTATTTCAGCTTCATATTCTTCCTGATCGATTGCATCAATGATCTCTATTGTCCTGTCATATACTGGACTGTTGGAAATCTTCTCCCTGACATTGTCATCACCTTCAAGAAGACGTATGCTTACCCATCTTAGGGGATATCTTTTATCGCGTTTCTCATCCTCACTTAATACCTTCTCAATTTCAAGGATCTTGTCTTCTATCTCATTACCATATCCAATTTCATGGCCGTGATGCGGTTCTATTTCTTTTTGTTCGATAACTTTGTCCAGAAGCTCACAAATACCTTTTTTCTGGGTTGCGACGGTCCTTATTATGGGTGTTGCAAGAAGCTCCTGCATCTTATCAATGTAGATACGGTCTCCTCTTTCCTCGGCAAGATCGCACATGTTCAGAGCAATGATCATCTCTGTTTCAAGTTCCATCAACTGCGTTGTAAGATAGAGGTTTCTTTCCAGGTTAGAGGCATCTACAATCTGGATTACAATATCGGGTTTTTCTTCAATGATAAAGTCTCTTGCAACGATCTCATCCATAGAATAGGCTGTCAGGCTATATGTTCCCGGCAAATCGATGATCTCTATTTCATAACCCTTGTATATTCTGGTACCACTTTTTTTCTCAACAGTGACGCCAGGCCAGTTACCGACATGTTGCCTTGAGCCGGTAATCGCATTAAAAAGAGTTGTTTTTCCTACATTGGGGTTACCGGCAAGGGCTATCTTTATCTCCCTGTCTTCCATGGAGCGATCCTCTGAGAATAGTTATAATATATGTGCCGTCATCTCTAAAAGATTCGGTAGAGATCCCGGATCAAAGTCTATTAATAAAGATCTGTCTCGCTTCATCTTTTCTTATTGAAAGGTTGTATCCCTTTATCCTGAATTCTATAGGATCGCCAAGTGGTGCTTTTCTAATGAGCTCGACTTCCGAGCCTGCAACCATTCCCATATCAAATAGTTTTCTTCTGGCAGGCCCTTTCACACGCACCTTTGTAATCCTGGCTTTCTCTCCGGGTTTAAGCGTGTCAAGTGTTGTCTCCTGAATATCGAGCAAATTATTCCCTGTCCTTTTTGATGATAGCAGTAATCCATTTTTTTTATATTTAGTAATTTCGCATTACCTAATTTGTTTCTGTATGCAAAAAACATAAATCATGTGTACTTTCAATTGTGCTTGTTGAACAGCTAATAAAAAAGTTTATGCGAAAAATGACAGATAAGTAAAGTTCGGTTCTGATCTATTCTTTTCTTTTTCCATGAACCGGGCAGGTATCCTTTGCAGCCGGGGTACAATTAATATACTCGCCTGTTTCGCGGTAGTGGCTGAAGTGGTCAAGCCAGTACGGTCCATCTTCCTTCATAGTCATGAATTCGACGAACTTGGTGAGTATCTCAAAGGTTTCAGGAGTGAGCACATGCTCTATTTTGCAGGCATCATGGTCTGCAATCTCTTCATTTAGACCGAGAATTTGTAAAAAGTCCCTGATGACACTGTGTTTTTCCATGGTACATTTTGCAATTTTCTCTCCTTCAGGGGTAAGTGTGACTCCGCCGTATTTCTCGTAATTGATATACCCCATCTTGGTGAGCTTCTTGAACATCCCTGTGACACTGGGTGAACTAAGTTCAAGCTCCCTTGATACGTCCTTAACCTGTGCATAGCCTTTTCTTTCAATTATCTTCTCGATTACTTTCAGATAATCTTCGGTTCTCTCAGTTGTCATGTAAAAAACTACCTTTTTTTGGGATGCCTATTCTTGTTAGTGAAATGAGATATAGGTTGTATATAAGTATGTCTATACTCTTCACCAACAGTGTGGTTTATTTTATAGGGTACTATCTCTGGAAAAGCCTCTTTCATCTACTTTTTAAGATATGCTTCTAACCTTTCCATGCCTTCTTTTATATTTTCAAGACTGTTTGCGTAGGAGAAGCGCAGGTAACCCTCCGCTCCATCGCCAAAGTCTATTCCCGGTGTTACTGCGACACCTGTATCTTCCAATATCCTTTGGCTGAGTTCAAGGGAATCTTCGCCGAATTTACGGGCATCAGCAAGTATGTAGTATGCACCTTTGGGTTCGCTTTTGACTTCCATGCCTGCCTCAATGATCCTTTTTAAAAGATAGCGGCGTCTTTTGTCATAAGTGGAAACCATTTTCTTTACATTATCCTGAGGACCACGGAGGGCTGCAATTCCTGCATATTGAACAAAGGTATTGGTGGATATGAAAAAGTTCTGCTGCATTTTCTGCAGTGTCCTTATGTGTTTTTTTGGGGTGATTAGGTATCCAAGTCTCCATCCTGTCATTGCATAAAGTTTTGAGAAGCCATTGAGTACGAAAGCGTTTTCTGTGTACTCAAGAATTGTATGATCTTCTCCTTTATACACAAGTCCCTGGTATATCTCATCGGAAATTATTGGAACTTTTCCGGCAACTTTTGCAAGTTCTCTAAATGTTGCTTCAGGCAGGACCTGACCTGTTGGATTGGATGGTGAATTGATAAGTATCGCTTTTGTTTTCGGATTGATGTGTGCGGCAATTTCATCCGGCTGTAACATGAAGCCATTTCCTTCATTGGTATAAATGAAATCAGGTACTCCTCCTGCGGTTGTTACAAAGTTGGGATAACATGCGTAATGCGGATTTGACATTATGACTTCGTCACCGGGATCAATAAGTGCCATGAACAGTAAAAGCATTGCAGGACTAGTGCCTGATGTGATCATCACTTGTTCAGGAGTGATATTTACGTCGAACTTATTTTTGTAATTCTCTACAATAGCCTGCCTTAGTTCAAGCAGACCCTGGCTATGGGTGTATTTAGTGTTCCCGGTACACATAGCTGATGTTGCAGCTTCGCAGATATGTGGTGCAGTAGGAAAATCGGGTTCCCCGATCTCAAGATGGATTATATCTCTGCCTTCTCTCTCAAGTTCCTGTGCTCTTTCCAGTATCTCCATAACGTAAAAAGGCGGAATGTTTTCAACTTTTCTGGATAACATGGTACTCATCATTGCTAAGAATTATAAGTTCAGGATTGAGTCACAGCAATAAAAGATTTTTGTTCACATAGGAACACTGGTAAAAAAAGAAGCTGGCAGGAATGTGCCAGCAATGTGTATCTATTTTTTAAATGGTTGTTTTATCTACTTCTTTGCTTTTGCATACTCAACCAGAGCTTCCTTGATTCCCCACTTGAAGGCTACAACAACAGCAAGTCCCCAGGCAAGTGGACCAACAAACAGGTAGAAGATGCTTGTGTCTATGAGCATTGCATCAAGAGCAAGCATTATCACAACGAATGCAAGGAATCCGCGAAGAGCCGGAATCCATATGTTACTTCCTTCGACATTCATTTTCTCAAGCATGCTTCCCATGTAGTCTGCAAAGAGATCAATAGCCAGTAGTCCTATCAGCAGTATTATTACTCCTGCAAAGAGATTTGGCAGGTAGTTCAGGATTGATTCTATAACTGCTGCTATCATGTAAAGTTCAAGGATATTAAGAGCGGCTGTGATAAATATAAGGTAACCAAATGCCCTTACGATCCCGGATATGATTCCCGAAATCGTCATATTACTTGAACTCATTGCGCTTCCAAAACTTGTCTTTGATATATGCTCGTCAAGCCCGGATGCAACCAGTACATTCTTTATAAGGTCTGCAAAGAAATCAACTATTAGCAGTCCGATTATAAGTATTACTATCGCAGAAAGTATCAGTGGTACATAGAGTATTATCGTTGTGATAAAATCTGCAACTATCTGGATGTTTAGAAGATCTATGATTATGACTGCAAATATCAAGTAGATGAACCACCTTATGGCAGCTTCAAAGAATTCTACGGTTGTGATCTGCGTTCGTGATATCATTTTTCCTATAGATGTCTTGTCTATCAGTTCGTCAAGCCCAATCTTGTCAAGTATCTTCGATCCTATTTTTCCAATTGCCTTTCCAGCTATCAGTCCAATGATCAGCAGTACTATAACTGCTATTAAAGTAGGAAGGAAAGCTATCAACTGGTCTATCATAGTGTATACACTATCCATTATCGGCATTGTAGCCATATTTTCACCCCATATGTTTGTTCTGTGCCGGAATATTTCCGACTATAACCCCGTTTTTATAGAAACATCTCTTTTTAATTCGTAACTATTCAGCCTGATAAAAACGCTATCAATAACAATCTTGACAAAAAGTTGAAACGTAAATTTCATTAGGATCATTTATTTTGATTGTTGCTATTGATTGCTTTTTTGATTGTTAGATTGTTAGTGAGCAGACATCTCTATTTCGATGAAATCAGTACCAATAGGCAAATCGTGCCAGGCTGAATAGTTACAATAAAATAAAATAAAATAAAATGCTATCAAATTGACCACAATAAAGATAGCACCAAATAAAGATCAAAATAAATCCACTAAAAAAGTAGAGTGAAAAATCACTCAAATATTACCTCATTCTCCGCTGCCCATGCAGGCTGGTCTATAGCTAAGAACTCAAGATCAACATCCCCGGTGTTTTCCGTATGCTGCTTTGAGTTTGCAGGTATGAGGACAAGTTGCCCTTCACTTAGCTCAAACGGTACATCTTCTATATAGAGCATACCTTCACCTGCAAGAACATAATATACCTCAGGATTCTTCATCAGGTGAAGCTCAATGGAACCGCCCGGTTTTATCATTACATGAGCAATACTGTAATCCACATCCAGGTCCCTGTCAACCATTGCCGGATGGAGAACATTACCAAGAGAAACATCTCCAAAGCGCACGAAATGTTCATCGCTTCCATCTTCAAGGATGTTGCTGTAAACATAGTCATCTACATAAAGACCGGAATGCACGAGGTATGTCTGGTTACCGATAGAAGTCCTCTTGACAAATGCGGACTTCTTGGAAGGGGTAGTCTCGCCTGGTCTTGGCCAGTAGTAATTTACCCATCCCTCTCCTTCTTCGCTTAAAGCAGTGTCAATGAACATTCTGCCTAAAGGCTCACCATTATAATCTTCAAGATCGAGCACACTTTCCCCCTCACCGCTTACTTTTGGAGGGAACACAATACGTATTCCTTCAGTATTCCAGACGGTGATGTAAGAATCATTGTGATACCACGGGCTGTCCTTTTCCCTGAAATCATCAAATGCCAGCTCTCCTTTTTCATCTATTAACTCAATAGCAGAATTGACCAGTGACATCCTGTTCTCTTTCTGGGATAATAGTTCGTTCTGATCGTCTTCAATTATTTGATCTAATGTTTCATCGACCTGTTCACTATGATCATCATCTGTGGATGTGTCATCAAACTGGACACAGCCAGCAGCCACCACCAACAGTGCAGCTATCAAAAGAATACAAAGTACTTTCTTAAAACCATTCACAATATAACACCTGCTAAATTAGATACAAACATGAAATTAATAATCTTAATTATAAATTACAAACTATACTAATTGTTTAATGCTATATTTAACTTGCCAATTATTTAAAAGAGATGAGATAATTACATTCGAAACGTCTTAACTGTACCTTTTTCATTTTTGCAAATAACCTTGACCCTCAAAGCAACTTAATTCATATAGATGAGGATTTCGATAAACTACCATCAATACCCATACAATTTAATAAAATATAAATAATAGCAAAGCAAATTTACTATTATGGATTCTTTTACTGATTTTGCCTTAAATGAAGAATATAAGCGTCTCCAATCTGTCGGAGATAAGCTTGCTGAAATTGAATATTTAGTAGATTGGAAGCCTTTTCGCCCTATTCTGGAGTCAATGTACATAAACAGAACAGCTTCAGGCGGACGGCCTGAAGCTGATGTTATTGTAATGTTCAAGATGCTTGTTCTGCAACAATGGCATGGTCTTTCTGATGCTGAGCTTGAAAAGCAGTGTATTGACAGGATATCCTTTAGGAAATTCCTGGGATTTCCTGAATATGTACCAGACAGTACAACTGTCTGGTCATTCAGGAAGAGAATTATCGACAATGGTAAAGAAAAAGCGGTGTGGGATGAAATGCAGAATCAGCTTGATGCTCTTGGTTTGAAGATTAAAAAAGGAATGATCCAGGATGCAACTTTTATTCACTCAGATCCAGGACATGCAAAAGCAGATGTACTCAGAGGAAAAGATGCGAAAACAAGAAGAAGCAAAGATGGAACCTGGACTAAGAAAAATGGTAAATCTCACTTTGGATACAAACTTCATACAATTATTGATAAGGATTATGAACTAATCAGAAGATTTGAGACAACAACTGCATCACTTCACGATTCACAGGTTGATCTGTCTGAAAAGGGTGAAGTGGTGTATAGAGATAAAGGATATTTTGGAGCAATAGCAAAAGGTTTTGCAGCAACAATGCAACGAGCTGTAAGAGGACATCCTTTAGGAATAATGGATATCCTCAGAAATGAAAGAATAAGTGTGAAAAGAGTCCCTTGCGAAAGAGTGTATGCAGTGACAAAAGAAATATTTAAAACCAGAAAGGTTCTTGTTACAACTGTAGAAAGAGTGAATGCAAAAATGTTGATGACAGCTTTTTGTTTTAATCTGCATCAATTGAGGACACTAAAAACCAAAGGAGTAATTTAGGATAGCGGGAGCTATACTAAAAATAAGGATTAATGAAGAGAAATAAACAAAATGATAAAAAATGAGAGGATATAATTGAGTTTGAATACTTTAATGATCTAAAATGAGGGAATATCGAAATCCTCTTTAATTATTAAGGGGTTGGTATAAACATCGACGTTACGTGTAGAACCATCTGCAATCTGGTGCTCAGATAAAAAGTGAGCCTGATTATCATTTTTTGCTTTTTCGATCTCAGCTATAACTTCCTGTCCAGGCAGAGTACTGATGTCGAATATTCTTCTGCAGGTAATCTCTTCACGGGACCATCCATAAAAGTCACATGCGGCGTTATTTGCATCTACAATGTCCAGACTGACAGGATCTATCAGCAACATAGCCGCATGATTATTTTCAAACAATGCCCTGTATCCGGAAGGGTTGCTGCTCATTTCTTCACATGTCGGTTTGCATTCATCATTTTTCATAATTGCCCCTTTCATGGCTAGTGTTCATCAGTTCTATAGCATGATCATTTTTTTATTTAAGGCATTAAATCGAATGTAAACTGCACCATCATTGTTTGTGACCATTTCTCAGACAGGCATATTTTATAATGTGGTTCAACTGATTAACAGTTACTCATATTGTAAAGCACAACATTAATTATATTTTCTTTATTCCAAATACAACTACCATTCTTTAATTAATAATCATTTGCATTTATTTACTACTTTAAGCAGATACAAACTGATTTTTCAGATTATCTATTCAAATTTTTATCAAAAATGTATTTAACGAATGAGATGAAAGGTAATTATCTCTGGCTGGCTGGTTGCTGGTTCTCGGTAGAACTGCCGTGACTTCTCCAGCCATGAAAATTATGAATCGATCAAATCTTCAATCTTAATTTCATAGTAACTATTCAGCCTGATAAAAACACTATCAATAGCAATCTTGACAAAAAGTTGAGACCTACATTTTATTAGGATCATTAATTTTGATTGTTGCCATTGATTGCTTTTTTGATTCTTAGGTTGTTAGTGAGCAAACATCTCCGTTTTGATTAAATCAGTATCAATAGGCTAATTGTGGTAGGCTGAATAGTTACATTTCATAAATATATTCATGGATGTCTTTCTTATTTGCCTGATCAAATAACTCAAGTTCATCAATTTTGTTTATTTGCAACCCGCTATCTCCTGCGAATCTCAAAAAAGCACCAAAACTTGAATTGTTTTCCGGGTCAATTGACACCTGTATCGACCTGCTGCCTAAGCTGACAGCAGCTTCAACCACGGTTTTAATAAGTTGTGATGAAAGTCTCTTTTTCCTATGCTCTGGTGAAATCCCAATTTGCCATATATAGAATACATCTGGTTTTGAACTACTCTTTACTCCTGATACATATCCCACAATCTCATTATTTTCTTCTACAACAAAACATGTGTTATCAAAGTACCTGGCAAGCACCCAATAAGTAAAAGTCGAATGCTGATCAAGCGGCTTACACAACGATATAAATTTCTCGATCTTAGTTACATCCTCTTCTCTTATTTTTCGAATATTCATTTCATCGGTCTCCATGAGTGTTTTTGTTTGTTTGTATGTCTTTCTATCTGTAAATTGTGATGGATGTGCGATAAGGGCAGAAGTAGTATTTGATTAAGAATGGATATGCACGAAATTTACCAAGGACAGAGTTCGCACATTATTCTATATGCCAATTAATCTTGGCGGGATGATGAAAAGGCTTGACAGAAAGGTACAGGGATATGCAAAAGTGGTGCGAGGATTTTGAAAAACATGCAGATTAACAGGTATTTGAAATAATGAAATGGTTCATGTGGTACAAAACCTGCCCAAAATGTGCAAAGAAAAAGTAACTGGATATCACAACAGATGATGAATCAGTGATATCAGGTACGAAGTGTTCTGACCGCATTCATCTACCATCTGTGGTCTGATACCCTTAACACCAGATATGTATTTGTTATACTTGCTCGCAACGCATTTGAATTGATTGAAATCGATATGTTTCTCTGCCTTAATATCTGATGATTTCTCGTGCATCTTGGCAACGTCTACAACGATTTGCTGTTCTTCAACTCTAGCATTGAAGTACTTGTCATTCTTCCTGGGTTTTATGCCAACCGTAAGAAAATCACTGCCTTCTGGACTTAGTTGTTCTAACACGTTCTTCCATGATTTTTCCATATCACTAAAATTTTTTGTTTCGTTCATATCAATAACCTTTACGTATACAAATTTTGCAATAGGTGTACTTAGTTCTTTTCATATGGCTTCTATATGAAGCTAAAAGCTCGAATCATAATGAAACCAATTGGCCATAATCTAAGCTTTGAGAGCTTCTGTGATTATCTTTGAAACCGATCACACTCCTTAACACCTTAGCAAATTCCAGATTATTCTCAACAAGCTCCCTCAATCCATAGAGATATCCGATCTTCTCTTTTCAATATCCTTAGATGCTTCAATGGTCAGAGTCATTTCACAAGAATAACAATAAGCACACGTAGGATTATTCATGGTCTTACATCTCGTACAAATAACAGGCTTTAAAGTCTTGGTTTTGTCTTTGATAATATCACAATCTTAAACAGTATTTCAAAGTTTCTGCTATATCCAATATTGAAAAAAGTAAGCCTCTTGAAGTATTTTTGTCTAAAGGCTATAAGCCCATAAATCAATTATGCACTATGGACTTTACAATCACAATCTCAAAAAAATATTTCTGGGCTTGATGAAAAAGATGTGATACTAATATTCAGTTAATCAAAAAGTTTGTTAAACAATGTGATATTGAAGGCATGACCTATTTTAGGAATACGAGTTTATGGATTGTTTTTAGTATAGATCGTTCCAGCTAAAATAAAGGGTAATTGTCGTACAAATGGCGAACAAATATTTATAAAGTTTGATACATATTACTTTTATGGATAAAGTAATAAGCGAATTGAACAAACTTCCATTTGGTGAGAAGCACTTTTTTGGATCTTATCTCGTTGAACGTGTTTCTGAAGACAAATTCTTAGTTAATGGTTCTGATATGGATCTTATTGGGGCAGCTACGTGGATCTTATCTGAAGATTAAAACCGTGAGGCTGATGAGCTCTGCATGGTAATGGATATTTTACAATATATAGCTGAAAAAATTGTAAGATAAGAATTAAAGAGTTTTGTACCCGAAAAAGAAGTAAGCCCCTGGAGAGCCCATACATATCTATCTAACTCTTTTTATTACTTTCACTTTGCTTGCTTAACTTATTTTACCTGTAGGCTCAATAAGCGAGTTAGGCTGTGGTGGTGCATCTGCCTGATGAAAGGCAGTTTCAAGTTAGTTAGGCTTGAGGACCACAGCCTAATTAATAGTTAATTAGAAACTTATATATATAGTTACTTTATCAATTAATTGTTGTTCGATTAGTTACCGAACTTATCCGGGTAGTTACCGGGTAATAAATGAGGAAGGTGCATAAAAGATGAAAGAAAATACAAGAAGTGAAACTGTTTTTAGTATAGATCATAAACTCCATAGCGCAAGCTCTCCCCACGGCCAAAGGTTACAATGTAACCATAGTGTATTTTCTGCCGTGGGGGTGCTCTCTTGATTGCAGATTGTTCCCGTAAGGTAGCAGGCATAATTTACGATTCAGAAAAAGAACTCATCGACAACGATGCAAAGTTTGGTTCTGATTGGGATAAACGTGTAGCAAGGACTATACAACATCTTGCAGGAGTCCTTTAAATGTCCCGTCTTTTCCTTCGTCCTTTCGGACAGGATTCCACAACTAAAGAAGAGATTGTTTGCTGTGTTGCTCCTGGCATCTTCAAAACATCCTCTGGAAATAGAATAGTTATTCCATATTTCCAATCTAATCTTAAAACGGGGGTGTCTGCTTAATGTCATTTCTAAAAGACATCAAACTCCCTGTTCTCCTTTTTATCATAGGGGACACCATCACCACTATCTACGCACTGCAAACCGGCCTATTCTACGAAGGAAATCCAGTGCTATCTTACTTATTCAATTCTTATGGTATCCTTTCACTCATTCCCCTAAAGCTCGGCTTCATGTTCCTTCTATACAAGGTCTATAAAATTGCTGAGCGTCCATACTGGAATATTACCCGTTATGCAGTGTCCTTCATTGGCCTTCTTGCAACAGTAAGTAATACGGCGGTGGTCCTTCATGGCTAAAGCAAAATATCGCCTTCGGGATAATAACGGTAGTGGCCTTTGGGTCACTATTCCCTCTGAACTTGCCTTTGCCCTTGGTCTGCGTGACCTTGAAGGTAATCTCAAAGTAGATTGTGTCCGTTTCGAGCTTGGCTATGATGATTCCGGCTCATACGGTATAGTTCGTCCGGTTATAGATCAAGGATGAAATTCGCTGAACCCATTACTCATGAGTTCGGCTGTTTCTTCCATATAACAGACCTGGACTTCTATTATACAATGGTTAGTTACTACTCTAACAACGTTACTGATAGCTATAATCACTATATCAAAATAGGCGAGCGCAATTTCAAATTATTCTCTAAACCCGGTGGGTTAATCAATCCCAAAACTAAAAAATTAGCATTCGAATATTATATTCAGTGGAAAGCTAAAGATGGTGCAAGTAAATGCAATTACACTATTAAACCGTTGTTTGGTCCGGGTACTAAAACAAAAACAGGAAAGATTCTTAATCTTCCTTCTGTGGGTGCTCAGATTCATATCCAGTCCTCTTATATTGACCTTGACGAACACTTTGATATCATCTTTGAACTCATGGATTTCTTAGGAGCTTCACGCTTCCAACACATGATAGACCGCTCACGTTCTCGTATCTATCAAATGGCTCGCCATGTCCGTTATCATGAACGACATGAGCATGATATGGTAGGTGTCCTTCAGGCAATAGAAAACGAATCGTCCATGCGTGGTGATTCTAAACTCGTTAAAAATTTAACATCCGGTAAATACGACATGTATAAACTGGATGATCCTGATTTTTCAGCAGCCAATATTAAAACAGAATATCACCACAGCGTCAAATCCTACCGTATTCTCAATTTCCTTGATCGTCGTCCTGAGGACCCTCTAAGACATCCTAAACTCGAAGTCTTCCTTAAATCAGCTACAAGTCAAAACCCTTCTATTTCAGAATTTCTATCACTAAAAAAAGACCTTGACCGGCTCTTATTTTCTCTTCTTAAGTTCGTATCTCCAATCGAATATGTATCAGATAATTACTTTGATTCTGAAAAGGTCTTTGAATATCGTTATGATCTCCCTAAATGGGACTACAATAATCAATCTTCTCAAGATGAGAACATCGACTTTGGTAAGAATATGCAGGCTATCAAAGCCCTCGCATTTATTGCCCTTCAATCTGAAGGATGCGCAGACTTCCGCGACATCCAGGAACAAACAGAAATCCCGGAGCGTTCCCTCTGGCGTTATATCAATTACTGGCGAACTGAGGGAATCCTCGATACTGTCCGGGAGCACTGTACTAAAGTATTTTTCAAAACAAAACGTGTATGGGAGTCCGTTAAAGACCCTCTTATAAATCTATGTTCATCATTAAATCTAGGTTTCAAAAAGATATTTGGTAATGTTTTTGTAGATTCTGGTGTCATTCGTCCTTTTAAGGAACGTAATAAGAACCTGAAACCTATCAAACCCAAACGTTATCCTGATCTTGAACCCTTGGTTGTTGATACTTATCAGCAGTCTAAAAGACTTGCAAAGGAACTTAAAGACCTTGGCATTACTCGTAAGATTGCTGTAAGATCTAATCATAATACTGTGAGGTATAGTCGTGTTGTTTGAAGAGCGTAAGCTATGGGATTTGAATAGATTTATGAACAAACTTAGGGTTTCCAAGAACCCATAATAAAGGAAGTGTGAAACGTGGTTAAGAGATCTCGTCAGGATGAGGAAGAAGTCAGATATTTTTTAAGATCGGCTGGATGTGCTCATACTCTTGATGGGATCCCAATTCCTAGTTTTTGTTCAGTTCTTGAGAGATACACTAATGTTTATGGTGCTCTGCTAATCGGAAATGAATTAAAAGCTAATTCGAGAGCAGCAGCTTATTTTAAAAAATATCCTCTCAAGATGGAAACTATATATAAGGCAGATCAACCAGTGCCTAAACAACTATCATTATCTGAATTTGTTCAGTCTGGTGTAACTGCCTAAACCCCATAATAAAGGAAGTTTTTAATTCATTTCCTTTTCAAGTTCATTCTTTAATTTTTTAATATCTTCATTGACACACTCATATAGTTTATCGTAATGCTTGTGATGATCTTCGTCCCTAGTGGACTCGTTTTTATGTATTATTTCTAAAACTTCATCGAGACTATTTTGTGTTTCAGTATGCAATGCATGTCCTCGATTTTTCACAACCGTAGTGAATATTGGATTGTTACCCATCAGAAACCTGTTGTTTATAGGTTCGGCTCTTCGCAACTCTCTCTTATTTTTTCCTTTTTCTGGTACATTGAAAAACATATATTCCAGTAAATATTTTAAAGGGTAATAAAACTCATAAAGCTGGTTTTTAATTAAAGAAACTTTTCTGTCTCTCTTTGATTCTTTTAATATTCTATTTGTTGTCACTGCATAATATGCAGTTATACCAACTAAAACCATTGTTGATGATGCTAAAATTATCTGGGTCCATAGTGTAAGATCAGTATTATTCATATTGAATCAACAGAAGTAGAATTTGTCAACATAAATACTCTCGCGGTTTTTTTAACAGTTGACATTATCCTAAACCGCCAAATAAAGGAAGTGATTTATAAGAATCTGTCATAAGTGCACTGGATGGGAAACGTGGATAACTCTGATTCAAAAAAAGAAGTACGTTTGGCTTTGGCTGGAATAGCTATAGGTGCATTATTTAGTTTGATTGGTAATTTCTTGGTTACTTCATCATATAGATATTTTAATGATTCGTTAACTATGTATGATGATGGAGCTGTTTTTTACTTCTCGCTTATTGGTTTTCTTGGCTTGATCGCACTTCTTTATTTGCTAGTTTTCTGGCCATGGCTTAGTCCTCGATTGCAGCAATTAGTTTCTGTTTTTACTTCCTTCCGATTACCTAAATGGGATTATTTTCAAATTGTAATCATCTCGTTTATAATTTTCTTGATAATGATTTTACATTGTATTGCCTGTGGAGTTACTATTCCGTAATTGCCAAGTAAAGGAAGTTATCCATATAATGCATGTTTTATAGCTAAACAGAATATATTTATAAAAATAAATGCCGCTAATAATATAATTAAATTGATAGCTACTTTTTTCAGTGCTTTGTTGCTTAAGTCCATAGATATCTAAAAGTTTTTATTGATTATAAGTTATCCTAAACTGCCAAGTAAAGGTAACAAGGATGAAGATAACCCATAATAAAGGACACTATGAAGGATTAGTCCAATATACTTTTAAAAATATCTGACTGATAGTTTGAGTGCAGTGCAAATGGCTGCTACAAGCTTGAAAGATGGTAAAAAGTGGTTTTTAGTAGCTGCTATAAATGTTTTTTCAGCATCCTGGGCGTATACATTCTTTTTAAATCCGTACCCATCAAAGGGAAAAAACAGCATGAATATGGGAGAAAGGGGATCATTACTTGAAAAAAGAGTACCCGCTCCTGAACAACATGAAAGAAAAATTTTCAGATATATTCTGGATGGTAGCGCTCTCTGTACTGCTTGATATAGAAACTTCACCGAAATAAGCGTATCCAACAAATACAACTACTGCCGTTAATAATATCCCAACTACTACTAATAATAGTAGTCCAACTGCTACTAGTTTTTTTAAATCCATGAGCACCACTTAACAGCTTTGTATAATTGTAAACTATATCATTTTATTGGTAGTCGTTCAAGAACACTTGTATGGAAAGTAAACCGGCTTCTGGTATAAAAGTATTATTCAGTAACACTTTTGCAACTTCCAACGACACACTCAAAAAACGCCATTTTCCTTTTATACTATCTCGGTTTTACTCACATCAGTTGCAGGTGCGGAAATAAATTTCCTATTAGTTTGACTAATCGGAAGAAAATAAATCTTATTTACTCCATTATTTCTACTCCAATCTTTCTATATTGTGGTACTGTTATTTTCTTCTCTTTTTTCTTTTCTGAAAATAGCCGATGGCGTTTCTAAAAAACAGTACTTCAATTAAAAAACCCAACCTACCCAGCATTTGCGCCGCTTCGCGGCGCCCGTGGCTTTTTTCCTATGTTCCCTTAGGTACACGATTAAGGCGTGTGTGCCACGGCTGTCATGCAATGCGATTTTTAGCTAGATATTCAAGTTGAACAAATCCACTGGAAATTGAGGTTTATGGTAATTAAAATAAAAATAATATTGCAAAATCTTATTGATTTAAGATCTGCTTAAGTTCATTCACTTCCATTGTCCTATCTTTTTTTCGATGTAACATTGAATGACAATTAGAACAAACAGGAATCAAATCCTCAATTGGATTTACCTGGTAGGATTCACCTATTTCAGAAACCGGAACTTTATGATGAACTTCAATAAACCCGTCACCGATTAATCCGTATACTTTCTCGAAGTCAAAACCACAGATATGGCATTTTGTACCATAGTGATCAATGCAGGCTTTTCTTGCTTTTGGATTTCTTTCATAAACATTTACTGAAATGGTTGTTTTGGAACCCTCAGGTAATAACATAGCTTCGGCTTCTATGGGGTTGGGTAGATCAGTGTACATTTGCTTTTTTAGTGTTGCAATAATCTCCTTTGCCTTCTTTTCAAGTTCAACAAAATTATTAAAGTATTTGTCCCACGTTTCAATATCAGATTTAGTTACATTTTTTAAACCACCTTCGTTAGAAGGGTCCAGATACCTAAAGTTTCCAACTTTAAGGGCTACTGAATTCAAAGAATGTCCATTTGGCAACAAATGATATATTTCATTTACCAGCTTATCATTTTTATCTGCCTTTGCACCTTTTAAATAGTAATACAATGCAATTATTTGTTCATCATTAGTCCAATTTACCCGTACCATAACTTTTAAGAGTCCATTGGAATACATAAATTTTACTAAAAAAGTTTATTGTTACTAAGTGGGGTTCCTCGAAAACCTACAGTATGCATAGTATACCCCTTCCCCCAATAGAGGCAATCCCAAAACACCAGAAGGCGAGCAATTCGCACGGCTGGTTTTTCGCATAGCGGAATAGCAAGCGAAGCGCAGCAACCAGCGTGCTGTATGCTCGTTTTCGTAGGTAATATTGCAAGTAATCTCTTCACCCAGTGTGAATGCGGCACAGTGTTGTATTGACACATCAGCCATTTACTAAAAGGCTGATTTATGCAATAATTCAGTCTGTCTTATTTTCAGAGCTACTTTTTATACATAATTTTATTCTTAAACTTATGCATAAATTTATAAAAATTTGAAATGTTTAAATATCTCTTTTTCAGACTTCCCATTGATAACTATGTCAGACTTCAATAACTATGGGATTCGTCAGGTAGGCGATAGAGTGCGCCTTCCTGGAATAAGTGTAGCTGTTTCTGAAAAGAAAAAAGATGACGGTTCTACTGTCAGGTGGGCTCAGTTGTCCAAATACAATAAGTTCAAAGATGAATATGAGAACTTCTCGATTTTTGCCGATGATCTTGAGCTTCTTGGCTTGAAGATCCCTGACATCCTTTCCTCTCTAAAGGGTGGTGTTTCACATGTATCAGGAACTTAAATCAAAATTCAATGAGTACAAAACTAAAGTAGTTGCTGCAGGTGCAGCAGTTGTATCAACAGTCTCCACAGCAGCCGCAGAAACAAACAGTTCAATTGCAGACGTGGGTCCTATAATTCAGGATGCTGCAACTCTCATGCCTTACATACTGGCTCTTATTATCTCAATAGCTGGTGTCATAATTGGTATGGCTGTAATTAGGTTCGTTACTGGCCTGTTTGATAATATCCTTCAGGGTATGAGGTTCAGATAAGGGTGGATTCATTCACTCTTTTTCTTTCTTTTTCGAGGTGTAAAATATGGCTAAATCTAGTCTAGTAAAGTATCGTGTTTTGCGACCTAAGAAAGCTTCTAAGCCTAGTGGGAAGCCTGTTTCTTTTTCTTCTGCTTTGCGTTCTAAAGTGAAACGCAAGAGTCAGAAAAATAGTAAATGGTCTTCATTTGGTCGCTTTAATTCTCTCTATTCACGTAAATGAAATTAAAATCTTGAGGTGTCCGTATGAGGTTAATATCATTATTTGCTTTGCTCTTAGTTTGTTGTTCCCCTGTGGTTTCTGCGGGTTCTGTTACCTTTACGGACCCTCTTGACTCCTATGTCTATACTGTTTATGATGCAAATGGAACTTACATAGGCGATTTCAACACAACAGAAACACTTCTACTTGAGTCTGGTTTAAACTATCAGATTTTTGTGAAACCAAATACAGTTTCTTTAATTACTGATCCTATAGAGGGTGCTCGCTGGACTATGGCTTATATTCCTGTTGTCTTTGCGTTAATGCTTGTCTCTCTTATTGTCATTGGTCTTGTGCTGATCTATCGTAAGGGTGTGAGATTATAAAACAAATATTATTTATTGCATTGCTTTTGATGTCTATTTCTCTGACAAGTGCAACATCGATTCCTGCATCTGGTTTTGGATTATCGTCTATTACATTTGTATCCGATTATGACGGTGTGAATTTTTTAATAGGTGGTGCTTCAGATGAATATACAGGTACAGAAGTGAAGGTTTATTATGTCGAGGAAGAGTCCAGTACCTTACTAATTTATAATGGAACTGTTAATGCTGCCTGCATGTTGTCAGACGGTACTATTGTATTTGATGATAATACAGGTGTAATCTGGCATAAGTCGATTTCAAGTCCGATTGATTTATATTCTTTGCAAAATGACCCGACTCCCTCTGGCAAACTTACAACATTAGCAGACACACAAGTTACTGAAATTAAGCCCGATTCTTCAGATAATCTCTATGTTTGTGTGAACAACATGGCAGGCTCTGATGGTCAGGTGTTCCTATTGGCTGCACCTTATTATTCAAAGTCGTTGTTATTTGAAAGAATATCTGGCAACTATGCAATTTATACAGTGGGGATGCATCCAGACGGCATAATTTACGATGATTCTTATCCATATACCGCAACAACTCCAAAATATATTCGTTTATTCTCGGATGGATCCTCATCTACAAAATATACTTCTTCATCTACCAGTACTCCTATGCAAACACTTGGAATAGCCGTTGCGTCAAACGGGGATGTCTATTATACTATGGAAAAAGACCTAATGCGTCTTAATTATTCCAATTCGTGGTCATCCTCTACAATTGATACTTTATCCAGTCGGTCAGCTGGTATTGTTCTGCTATCGAACGGTGTAATCTATGCTGAAGATGCCGATAATATGGTAACGTATACATCAGATGGTTTATATGGTGGGTATTTTTATGCTAATTATACATCACCCGTAAATGATTCGTCTGATTCATCTTCAGACAATCCCCTGTTATTAGATTTAGATGGAGATGGGGAATTTACCCAGGACGATGCAAAACAATTGTCACTTACGTTAGGTCCTCTCATGTGGATCCTAATGTTCATGGTCTTTTTCATGGTTGCTTTAGGATCTCGCAGGTGAGTAAATGAAACAAATTCTATTAGTTCTACTTGCAATAGCTTTGTTATTGCTCCCTGCATCTGCTGAAACATTAACCTTTGAAGATACCGCAGGCCATGATTATTATGGTATCTGTGCAGATGTGACTGATTATAAACCTACAGGTCTTGTTTATGGGTTTTCTCCTTTAGATTCAGATGAGAATTATATTCCAAACTCAAACTATGATACTTTTTTGACTTCATCAGATGATGTTTATGAGTATCTTGATTTTCATTTTAAGTCAAATAGTTCGTTTGAACTTCCTGTTACTTTTTGGTATACTGAAGGTCAGCGTGATTTAATTTTTTCTGTTGATTTTGAAGAAAATCCGTCCTGGCTTTTTTTCTTTACTGACTCTATGACATATGAAATAAAGGATAATAATTCAAATGTTCTTGTTTCAAAAACATATAGTTCTTTACATACCAATTATGCTCGATTTACCGTAACACCTAATGAACTTCAAGTATCGCGTATTGATCGGAGCTTTTTAAATCAATATACAACAGGTGCTTCTGTAAATCTTACTATGTCTCCGCTTACTGCGGTTACTTTTGATTTAACAGAAATTAATAACAATGCATCTTCATACTGTGTTGTAAAAGTAGTAGATGATGAACTTACTCAGGAAGGGGAAGAGCTTCCAGGTTGGATTCAGTGGCTCTATAATAGAATTAGCTTTATGGACCCTGATATGGTCCTTTATAATGCTCTTACATATGTTGTTTTCATGTGGGATATTCTATCATTCTTGCTTACATTCATGCTATTTTCCACATGGTCATATTTCATCCTGGCCAATGTTGTAGGCCTATTCTATGGCATTCTTCAATCTAATAGAGGTACTTTTGGAATGATTGAAGGCTATTTCAAAGGAATGTATTATTCATTCCTTCTTCCAATTCAGATTTTTAAATTCTTAATTAATTTAATTATTTCACTTGCAAATGCAATATTACCACTATGAAGAGGTGAACTAATGGAACGTGTCAAAATGGAACTAAGATTAGATCATGATAAAATAATGTCCGTCCATGGTCGGACTGTAAAGCAGGCTAAAGACAAAATGGAAGCATCCATGAAAATAAAGGGATTGATAGAATGAATTATAGTTTTTCAGGTCTATCTCATTTCTTTAAGGATCTCTTTTCAGCCAGAAGAGCTGATAAGGATAATCGGGTTACTGTCTGGTATCTTGATGTTTCCAACAACCTGCGAAAATACAACGGTGAGTTTTCAGCTTCCTTGGATTGCGTTGAAGTTCCGGCAATAGCAAAAACAGTTTACCTTAATAGGAAAGGTACCTATTTTGACCCAGCGGCAAAACAAAAAGTTATATTTTCATCATATAATCGTGCATCTGCTCTAAGGCCTGACCAATCAGGACAGGATTATTTATCCGGCGAACAGGTTGAAGGTATCCTCAAAGCTGGTCTTTTTGATCGTGTTGTCCGTCCAAACATGACCCTCGCAGTCATAGGTTTCATACTTGGTATAGCCATTACTGCTTTCATCGTTTCAACACTCTTCTTAATAGGGATGATGCTATGAGCTCAAACGTTCCCTTTTCTGATATCCTGCTTCATGACATGCAGGAAAAAGAGGTTCCTGTAGATGACCATGCAATTATCATAAGGGAAAGTATAGAAAAACTCTTCCCGGATGATCCTGATGCCTGGCTCGCAGTTTCAAACCTGAATAATTCTCAAATAGATGAGCTTGCAAAAGTTCTTCTTGTCAAAAAAATGTTCCTTCCTGATACATGTGATTTTATTCTTGATTTTGTCCGTGATTATATCAAGTTAAACGTATCAAAGAATGCACACGGCAGGCATGACATAAGGGATATCTTCCAGGGAACTTTATCCCTGAATCCCTCTGTTCAAGGTAGGTCCTTTACTGAAAGTGTTAAAGGTTTAATCGGGAAATGATACCGTGCAAAATCATAAAGAAAACCTAACTAAAGCAATTGCAGGTCTTGCTTTTGCTTTTGGTTTTATCGGGGTAGCAGTGATTGATTTTAGTTATTCATATCTATCAATTACTCCTGATCCCTATAGGATCGTTGTTTATTCCATAGTGGTATTTCTATCATTTTCAATTTCAATAGAATCTCTCAAGGAGATAAAACAATGTCAGGACGTATCAAAACCGGTAGATTCTCAATAATTGGTGAGTATTCAGCAGGCAAAACCGCCTTAATGACTGCTATTGCCTACCGGGATCATCTTCAAGGTATACCGATCTATTCAAACTATCATCTTGAATTCCCACATACTCGCATAACATCTATTCAACAAATGGATTCTATGCAGTCCGGTACCTTTGTCATGGACGAAGCATGGTATACTTTCGATTCCCGGGCATTTGGTACAAAAACCAACATGAAAGGCTCTGTAATCCTCTCAAAACTTGCAAAACGTGACATGAACGCATATCTTAACATGCAGTCCATGGACCTCTTAGACTCTCGTTTCCGTGACAGAATGCAAGCTATCTTAATCCCCGAAGTCTTTCAAAAAGATGAAACAGGAAAACCCCTCATGTTAGAAGTTCAATCAATTACAAAAGATAAATGGGGTTTCTATAATTTCATGCCTAAATCTTATTACTTTGATGTCTCGCAGGTTTTGAACCTCTATGATACATCTGAAGAACTTGACCCATTAACTTAATTTACCGTCTGCCGCACCGACATCATGGCAAGCGACAAACCGCCCGCCTGATGGCGGCGGCAGGTAACTACCCAAAACTGAATTAAAAATTAGAGTACAATTTTAATTAAAATATTCTCTGCTTTTCTGGAATTTTTTCATATAACTGATATAAAGCTCAGTATATTTAGCATCTTCAAGAGGTATCCAATATAAATTATCTGGTTTTTCTGGACTTCCACCCAGTCCAATAAGAACAAAAACAGGTGCTTCTCTTTCTCTGTCGAAATCCTGATATCTTTTCAATTGTTCTTTATTTGTCCAGGTAATTTTATTTTCAAATGCATAAGACCTATATTTACATTCAATATAGAATTCATCACCACTTAAATTATGTCGAATTAAAAGATCAGGTCTTGTATCTGCTTCAACATACCTGTTATGTTTTCTCATACTATCTGTGGTCCATTCCACAATAGTAAACTTATTTTCAGGAAATAGATTAACAACAAATTTTTCAAAATCATCTCCCTTTTTAATATTTTCTTCATTCTTTGAAGATTCATAATAAACAGGGGGTTTTTTATTGTTTACATCGACAATTAAAAAATTATAATAAATGTGTCTTCCAATTACAAAAGCACCTAAAAAAAACATTATCATTATTAGATATTGCCAATAGTTTTCTAGTATATATCCTACAATACTCATTATTGCAAAAATTGCTAAAATCAATCCTAATGCTCTATAAATAAATTCATTCTCTTTTTTATTTGAATGATATTTTCTTTTTTTAGGATAATATTTTTTTGAGATACTTTCACCTAAATATAAATATCATATTATATTTCTTAAAATTTTCGCAACTTCCAGATCATTCTCTACAAGATGAAGTCCAGAACCCTTGTAATAGATGAAGTTTGGTGCACCTGCGAGGTTATTGAGGGACGTTACTAATACCAATACAGTTAAATAATATTATTATTTTATATAAATAAGATGGAACTCACCGTGGGCGTAATAGAAGCAGGTGTAGCAATTTTAACTATAGTGGCTGGACTTATATTGTTTATAGTGCAATATGAATCAAGGTTATCTAAAATGGAAACAAAGCTTGAACCAGTTTTACAATTAGAACCGAGGCTCATTTCAGTTGAACAAGAAGTAAAATCACTAGACATTATGAAAAATATTATTTCTGAAGTAGGTAGTGAAAGAGTCCAAAAAGTGTTCAAGGAGAAAAAAGAATGAAGCTTTCACCAAATGAGTTTGAAAGGATGGAATATCTATTAGGTAAATCCAATTACTCAAACCTTGCTCCTACAGAACAAATGGAATTAAAGAGATTAATTGTAAAAGATCAACCATCTGCTCAAAATGATTCTCTTGATGAATTAATCAAACTTGGATTAATTTTAGTCGGAATGTACCTTTTGGCAAAAGCTCTTGAATAGTTGAAGAACTGCCCGTTCCCAAAGATAACCTAACTCCCTGCTACGTTCTAATTCCTTAATACTTCCGCATCATATAACAAAATAAAATCGATAACTACACATCCTTTCAGAATGCCGGCTACTGTGCCTAGGCAAAAACCAGCGATTCAAGCGCCCGCCTTTGGCAGCGCATAGGCAGAGTTTCAATATAGTGCTTATTATGGTTGGATTTAAATATCAGATAGAGGTAAGCCAATTTCAACAGATGTAATATTGTGATTTTCAACAGTTATCCAATATGGATTCATGATAGTTTCTCTACTTTCTCCTGTAAAATCGTAATAGGAAAATTCAATTTGAATATGATAAATATCATCAGACACTTCATTTAAATTATTAAGGGATAAATCAATACTTGTATATTCCCCAGGTTTTATAATCTGATTTTCCTCATTCATAGGAATAATAGCTATTGGATCTGCGTTTCCCTCAAAAGTTACCTTTGCATTAACCAAATACGCAGGATAAGCTGCGTATTGATTGTTAAGCAAAGCCATCGAAATTGTAGTGTTATTAAACTTTAAAGAACTCACCTTTAAGGTAGATTCAGCAATCATTTTTTGATATTCAAGAGCTTCATCAGATTTTTCATTAGCGGTATAAGCTGTTATACATGCAATAATTGTTAATAGTATCATAAATACTGCAAAAACAATTTCTAGTTTTTGATATCTAGTTAGTTTGTCACTGCTTTGGTCATCTTTTACTACATGCATAAAATATACTTATGCAGTTAGATTGGATATAACTTTTTTTATTCTATCACACCCCTCAACACCTTAGCAACTTCCGGATCCTTCTCAACAAGCTCCATCAAGGCCATAGAGATATCTGATCTTCTCTTTTCAATACTCTTAGATGCTTCAATGGTCAGAGCCATCCCACAGGAAGAACAAAAATCACAAGTAGGACCATTCATGGTCTTACATCTCGTACAAATAACAGGCTTTAAAGTCTTGCTTTCATCTTCCTCTTTGATAATACCGGCCATCTTAAGCAGTGGTTCATCCAACTGCTTACCTGACATATGAATATAGATTTCCGGCATATCTGAGCCGTGTATCCATCCTAAATGGTCTTCCATCTGTGCCTGTGTCAGATGTTCTGCTAATTCCGTTGCTCTTGAATGCCTGAATAAATGATTAAAAACCCGCTTCTCAATATTAGCTCTCTCGGCCAATCTAATAATGGCTCTTCTAATAGAATCATATTTCATCTGAGCACCATAATTCTTAGTTCCCAGGTTGATCCATAAATATGCATTCGGGTTATTTTTATCCGGATGGTCGTTTATCCATTCAGCCAGATATGGAGCAGAGAACACAAGCCTTACTCTTCTCATGCCTGTCTTACCGTCCTCTTTCCCAACCATCACAACTACACCGTACTGGTCAAAGATCACATGCTTAAGTTTGAGGTTCCCACTCTCACCAACTCTTGCTCCTCCATCATACCAACATGCAGCCATAGCTCTATCTCTGGAATTGCGGGCAACCTCTATCATCCGCATAACTTCTTCTTGATTCAGAAGTTCTTCAGGTAACTTCTTAGTGTTCTTCTGCATCTTCAAGGATATCCACTTAGTAAGTGGGTGTTCCTCTTCATCCCCGTTCATCCACTTGTAGAACCGCTTCAGACACTGTTTATAGTCTTTTTTAGTCCATGCTGCCTTTTTGGACCTCTCAACAGATGCAACATATCTCTCAATATCATCTTTAGTTGCATCTTCAAAATCTATTCCCAATTCCCTAGAAATGATATTAATTTGTGACAAATACTTTAAAACACGAACTGTAGTTAATCCCTTAGCGAAAAGATAATTCTCAAATCTAAAAATATTTGCTTTATTCTTCTCAGAATATTCTGCCTCTCTTATTCGCTTTTCTACTCTTTTCAGGTTCTTTTCGTGGTCGTAAATACTCATACTCTCACAACTAGTTTACTTTTAAAAAACATTGACCTAGCAAAGTGAAAGTAATAGTTTGAAAATACCTGTCGGCTTTAGAATTAGAAAAAAGAGCCTCTGGAGGGATTTTTACCTAAAGGTTATAAGCCCCCACTACAATTATGGTATATGGCACTCTACAACCAAAAGCTCGAAACAAGGATATCTGGACTAAATGGAAAGCTATCTGATACAAATATCCAGCTTATAAAAAAATTTGTCAGACAATGTGATATTGAAGGCATGACAGACTTCAGGAAAATGAAGTATGTTAGCACGTTGAAGCAAATTGCTCTTATAATGAATGATAAACCATTAAATGAAGCAACTAAAACTGACATAGAAGATGTGCTTATTGCTGTTAGGAAAAGAACGGAAAGTGAAGATACAAGACACGATTATGCAGTTACATTAAAGAAATTTTATCGATGGTTAAACAATGGTAAAGAACCCGAAATAATTGAATTCTTTAAGGCAACAAAGAAAAGTAAGGGGCGCAAGTTGCCTGAAGAGCTGCTTACAGAAGATGATGTCAACAAAATGATTGGTGCAACGCGCAACACAAGAGACCAAGCTCTTATAGCTATTTTATGGGATTCAGGTTGTCGAATTGGTGAGATTGGCAACTTAAAAATAAAACATATAATGCATGCTGATGAAGGCATGAAGATCAGGGTTGATGGTAAAACCGGACATCGTACTGTACTTCTTTTTTATTCGGTTCGTCTTCTGATGGCTTGGCTTGAACAGCATCCAGAAAGGGATAATCCAGATGCGCCACTTTGGTGGAATTTTGATAGAAATAAAGCTAACACTTCTACCATGATAGGTTATGCCGCTATTGCTAAGCAGCTCAAAAAAATAGCCAAAAATGCAGGTGTAAACAAAAGAATTCATGCTCACTTATTCAGGCATAGTCGAGCTACATTTATGGCCAATCATTTAACAGAGGCACAGATGAATGCTTATTTTGGATGGGTGCAAGGTTCAGATGTTCCATCAGTATATGTTCACCTATCTGGACGTGATGTCGATACTGCTGTACTGAAAGCAAACGGTGTTGAAATCGAAGAAGAAGAGAATAAGCCAAAAGTGCACAAGTGCCCCAGGTGCAAGACACTTAACACTCCAAACAACATGTTCTGCTACAAGTGTGGTTCAGTGTTAACACTAAAAACTGCACTTGAAATAGAAGAGAAATCACAACCACTAGAAGATTCAATATCCAAGTTAATGGAATCAAAACTCAATGACTTGGTTGAGGCAAGGGTCAATGATATATTGCAGAATATAAAGATTTGAGATACAAAAACGTGACTGTTTTTATTAAATTTCGATAGTCTTATATGATAAAAGTTACAAGTTTTCCTTGCAAAAAAGAGATTTTATGGACAAAAAGGAAAATACCATAAAAGAAAAATGCCAGAGGCAAAAGACCCAGACGCAGAAGCTAAAAATCAAAACACAAAGGTAAGCTCGGACGCAGAGGCAAAGATCCCAGACGCAGAAGCAAAAAAACCAATACACAAAGATAAGCTCAGACGCAGAGGCAAAGATCCCAGATGCAAACAAAATAACAAACAAAATAACAAACAAAATCCTAAGCTCCTGAAAGTGCATCGTAAGATGCACACTTTTTTGCTAAACAAATAGGAGTGTTTAGCATTAATTTTCAATTAGATAATAACAATAAGTATAGTTCTGACACTAGTTATTCTGAACAGCTTGATGATGAATTTTTAAACCATTTGTCTCCCTCTAAAAAATTGATGCTTAAAATCAATAAGCTCGCAAAAGAAAAGGTAGATGAGCTTCTTGAACCGGTAAAACGAGGAGAGATGACGCTGGATGAGCTCAAAAGGTCAAGGGGTTTGATCTAATGGGAAAAACAGAATATCGTATCAGGGAAAATGGTGGCCGTCTGAGTATAACATTACCTCAAAAAGTTGCACTTTATTTGGACATTCTGGATCAAGATGGCAATTTAATAATCGAATGCATCAAATATGAAGTCGATAGGGATGAAAACGGACCATACGCAATCATCCGACCTTATGAGCCTAACAAAGGTCATTTAATAAACGACTGAAAGTAGCAGGACTTCAAAATAAGCTCTTTCAAACATGGTTCATAAGTTCTCCGAACCCGTCACCCATGAGTTCGGCTGTTATTTCCATATAACAGACCTGGACTTCTATTATACAGTTGTCAGTTACTTCTCTAACAACGTAACCGATAGCTATAATCATCACATCAAGATAGGTGACCGTAACTTCAAATTCTGGTCCAAGCAAGGCGGCCTCTACAATCCCAAAACAAAGAAACTCGCCTTTGAATACATGCTCCAATGGACCGATAAAGAAGGAGCATCAAAATGCACCTACACCATAAAACCCCTATTTGGAGCAGGTACAAAGACAAAAACAGGAAAGATCCTTAACCTTCCTTCAGTAGGAACTCAAATACATATCCAGTCCTCTTATATCGATCTTGACGAACACTTTGACATCATTTTTGAACTCATGGACTTTTTGGGAGCATCACGCTTCCAGCACATGATAGACCGCTCAAGGTCCACAATATACCAGATGGCCAGACACATCCGTTATCATGAAAGACATGAGCATGACCTGGTAACAATGCTCCAGGCAATAGAATATGAATCCTCCATGCGTGGAGACTCAAAGCTCATCAAAAATCTAAGGTCCGGTAAATATGACATGTATAAACTGGATAATCCCGACTTCTCCACCTGCAAAATAAAAACAGAATATCAGCACAGCGTTAAATCATACCGTATAATAAACTTCCTGGACCGCAGGCCAGAAGATCCCCTAAGACACCCAAAACTCGAAGTCTTCCTGAAATCTGATTCAAAACAAAACCCCTCTATCAATGACTTCCTCTCCCTGAAAAAAGACCTCGATAAACTCCTGTTCTCCCTTCTTAACTTCATCTCTCCCATAGAATACGTGTCAGACAATTACTTTGATGCCGAAAAGGTCTTTGAATATCGCTATAATCTCCCAAAATGGGATTATAATAATCAATCTTCCAAAAATGAAAACATAGACCTGGGCGAGAACCTCAAAGCCGTTAAAGCTCTTGCCTATGTCGCTCTCCAATCCGAAGGCTGCGCAGACTTCCGAGACATCCAGGAACAAACAGAAATCCCCGAGCGTTCCCTCTGGCGCTACATCAATTTCTGGAAATCCGAAGGCATCCTAGACACAGCCCGCGAACACTGCACAAAGGTATTCTTCAAAACCAAACACCTATGGGAAAATACAAAAGAGCCTCTAATCAACTTCTGTTCAGCCTTTAACATAGGCTTCAAAAAAGTATTCGGTCATGTATTCGTGGATTCCGGTGTTATTCGTCCTTTCAAGGAACGTAATAAGAATCTGAAGCCAATTAAACCCAGACATCTACCAGACCTAGAACCTATTATAGTAGACACCTATCAGCAAGGAAAGAAGATATCAAAAAAACTCAAAGAGCTTGGTATTACTCGTAAGATTGCTGTAAGGTCTAATCACAACACAGTGAGATATAGCAGGGTCTTCAGTTAACTTGGATAGCCGAAGGTATAGATTATTTTTATATTTTTGTACGTACAATGCATAAAATAAGACCATAGTCAAAAATACTATGAAGTGTTATCTCCATTCTGACAAAATAGGAGTTGATATTATAGGCAAAATTGGACGAAATGACCCTTGCAAATGTGGCAGTGGAAATAAATACAAAAAATGTTGCATGCAAAAAGATATTGAAGAAAGAATGAATCCTACTCTTGAATGTGGATTATGTTCCACGAAAATGCGTGACCCCGATGTTTATTCCACTACAACTCTTGTATGTTCTTTTTTGGATCATCGAATAGGGACTAAAGTGCCTTTCTGTTCTTATGAATGCGATTTAGCTTTTACACTTCGACAACATTTAGCTGAAAATGATGACCTGAATGTACAGGAAGTAATAACAAATCTTGAAATATCAGAGGACTGGAGCAATAATGATGTTAGGCTTGCGATTGATAAGCTAATTGCTCATGATGACAATCTAATAAAAGGAGCTCTAGTTGAATATTTGGACTATGCTAAAGAACATAGTCTTCTCTCAGAATAGTAACAGCAACAAAAAAATTGTATCAAATCGTCACTTTTAAAATAAATGTAAAATCATTTCGGAAGTACTATATATGGGTATTATGTTTAATAAATAGTTGAAATAAGGAACAATCTGCATAAACATCCCATGAGTTTCTACACAAATAGAATAGGTGTCATTAGATGGATATTAACGAAAAAACAATTGCTAGGCATTTATTTCAAAATAAAATCCTAAAAGCTGATGGCCAAGCATTTGAAGATTTATTCAGTGCAATTATGAATTATGCAGAACCAGATTTTCAACAGATTAAACCATGGGGAAATATTGGAGACCGAAAAAATGATGGATACATTAAATCCAAGGGCATTTTTTTTCAAGTATTTGCTCCTGAAGACATTGAGAAATCGTATACAAGTCTTGTCAGCAAGCTAAAAACTGATTTTGCCGGTCTAAAAACACATTGGTCTCCTATTAATGAATTTTATTTTGTTGTTAATGACAAAAACAAAGGTGTTAATCCAGATTCTGAAAAATTAATTCAAGAAATTAAAACATCTCACAAACTCAAAAAAGCAGGATTTTGGACTGCGAGAAAGCTTGAAAATATACTTTTTGAACTAGAAGATGACCAAATTTTGGTTATAACTGGATTTTTTCCAGATCCGGCTAGCATAAAATATTTGGACTATTCAATCCTAGCTGAGGTAATATCACATATCATGAAATTACCTTTGCCAAAAGACGATGAACCTGAAATCAGATATCCAGATTGGGATGACAAAATTGAGTTTAACAATCTATCTGAACATGTAGCTACATATCTCAATAATGGATGTATTCAGTTAAGTTCTTTAAATAAGTACTTAAAAAATAACAGTGATTTTCTCGTAGATTCTTTACGAGACAAGATGAACGAAATATATATTCAAGAAAAGAAAGATAATTCAGGGGATGAATTATTTTGGGCAATCATCAATTGTGCAAGTCCGAGGCCAGAACAAATATATCAAATCTCAGTTATTGTAATAATGGCAAAGTATTTTGAAACCTGTGATATATTTGAAGAACCTACTCAAGGAGAGATGTAATGATACTTCCAACTAAGCACACAAATTTCTCAGAATCTCTTCTTGGTTTTGGAAGTTACATTTTAAATTCACTAGAATCATCGAAGTCTATTGATAATTTATGGAATCAATATCAATATGACTATCATAAAGACTTATACCATGCAAAACATAGCTTTGACAACCTTTTACTTACAATAGTCTTTCTCTATTCCATAGGTGCCGTTGAAGAGCAGGACGGTGTTGTAAAAAAATGTATTTGTTAAAAGTTTACTCAAATAAAGAAAGTTTCAGAACAGTCACGTTTAATGAAACTGGACTTAGCTTTATTGTTGCTGAACAAGATAATCCTGAGTCTAACGATAAAGGAAAAACCTATAATGGAGTAGGGAAGTCTTTTTTAGTTCGCATAATTCATTTTTGTTTTGGCGCCAATGAAAATGGATACAAAGAATTATGCGAAAAGTTGCCAGACTGGGAGTTCTATGTTGACTTTAAACTTGGAAATAATATATACACTGTCAAAAGAACAACAAATGAACCTAATGGAATGGAATTAAATAATGAATTAATTTCGGTTTCAGCATTTAGGGATGAAATGAATTCTTTGTGTTTTAACATACCGAAGAATATTACAGATATCTCTTTTCGCAGCTTAATTCCTTTTTTTATCCGACCAAAAAGGAACTCATATGTAGCTTTTAATGAACCCGGAAAGGTAGTAAGACCATATCAAACGTTACTTTTCAATTCATTTTTACTTGGATTGGATATATCCTTAATACAAGAAAAAGAAAAAATTAAGAAAGAATTGGATCGTATAACTACTTTAGAGAAAAATTTTAAAAAAGATTCGTTGCTAAAGGATTTTTTTACAGGGAATAAAGATGCTGTTTTAACACTCGTAGACCTTGAAGAGCGTATTCAAAAATTGGAAAATAGTTTAAAGACTTTTGAAGTAGCAGAAAATTATCGAGAAATCCAACTGAAAGCAGATAAAGTAGAGAAAGAGTTATTCACATTAAATAATGACAGTCTACTTTTAGAAAGCAATATAGAGCAGATAAACGAGAGTTTCAATTTTACCCCGGATATTTCAAAAGAAAGTTTATTAAGTGTTTACCAAGAAACAAACATACATTTTTCTGAAAATCTTGTTAAAACATTAGATGACACGAAAATATTCTATGAAAAACTAATATCAAATAGGAAAAGAAGATTAGTTGAGCAGCAAAATAAACTAAGGCTTGAAAAGAAAAATAAAGAAAATAAAATGGAAATTTTACAACGAGAGCTACACCAGCTTATAAGGTATCTTGGAGAGCATCAAGCACTCGATCTTTTTGTCAGTCTGAACAATCAAAAAGCTGAATATGAATTAGAAAGAGATAGCATTAAAAAATACCAAGCTTTGCAAGCTGAATACAAAGCCACAAAAAGAGATATTAAAAAGAAATTTGTGGATTATGCGGAAATTGCAGACCAATATTTAGAAGGTGTTGAGAGTGAAATTAATGTACTGCGAGATTATTTTAGAAGTCTTGCTAAAACGTTCTATCCAGATAGCATAGCAGGTATTACAATAGAATCAAATAGTGGAGTAAATCAATTAAGGTTTAATATTGATGCAAAAATTGAGTCAGATGCTTCTGATGGTATAAATCATGTCAAGATTTTTTGCTATGATTTAACAATCCTATTTGAAGGTCATAATCATAACATCGATTTTATTTTCCATGACAGTAGACTATTTTCTGATACTGACGAGAGACAAACATCTGATATGTTCAAACTAATATACGATAAATTCTCAAATTCTGGTAAGCAATATATAGCAACCGTAAATCAAAATCAGCTTGATGAAATCAAAAAACAATTAACTGATGAAGAATTTGATGAGATCATCACAAAAAACAAAGTATTAACTTTAACTGATAAATCAGATGATTGCAAATTACTAGGAATCAATGTTGATATACGAGAAGAATAAAACCAAATATAGTCCCTTTTCAAATGTTGATTTTCTTCATGCTTTCTATCTTAAAATATTTTTATCCCTGCACAGCTTCCATTGGACTAAGTCTATACTGTGGTACTGTAAAAACCAGTATTTCTTTTTCTTTAACAATCCCTTGCTATCGTTTTTACAAAACAGCACTTCAATTAAAAAATCCAACCTACCCAGCACTCGCGCCGCTTCGCGGCGCCCGTGGCTTTTTTCCTATGTTCCCTTAGGTACACGATTAAGGCGTGTGTGCCACAGTTGGCCTGCAACCCGATTTTTCGTATGATTTTTACAGTTTGAATTTCCAATTGAAACTGAGGATTCAGTATAATCAATGGATAAAAATTCTAACTCTATAAAAAATAAAAGGGTTATTTGATTTCCTCTAATTTCTCTTCAACTCTTTCTTTATCAAAATTAGCGAATATATCTTCAGGATTAACTTCTAAATCCTTGTTGTAACATTTGATTGCTTCGTTGTAACATTCAACAGCCTCATTCTGTTTTCCCAGAGAGAGAAGTGAATCTCCTTTATTTCTCCATATAATTCCATTATCCGAGTTGATAGAAAGTGCCATGTCAAAACATTTCACTGCTTCTTCATTCTGATTGATATGCTGTAAACTTGATCCTTTTGATGCCCAAACATAACAATCATCTGGATTAATCTCCAACATTTTATCATAAGCTTCAATTGCTTTTTTGGGTTGATTAAGACTAATATCATATGCCATTCCTGCAATTCTTAACCATCTAACATCATCGCTATTGCTTAGTATCACATCATAACACTTGGTTGCTTCTTCCTTCTTATCGAGATTAATGTAGGTTAGTCCTTTTCCTGACCATGCTGCTTCGCTGCTCGGATCAATATCCAATGCTTGATTATAATATTCTAGTGCAGTATTATACCTACCATAGTCTCTCTGCTCATTTGCACTTTCAATTAATTGATCGACTTCACTAGCTTCCTTATCAATACAGCCTGCAAACACTGTTAGAAATATTCCGAAAAGCAGGATAAATAGTATCGTTATGTTTTGATTTTTCATAAATATTTCATGTTCCTATTTGACATATCTATTTCTATTATATTGTTTAATCTAACTTTTTTACCAAGTCCCTTTAATATTACTTCTTATCTTTTGATTAACATGAAAATCAAACTCTTAGTAGTACTCATTTTGATATCATTCACTCTTGGTTGCATCTCCGAAGACACAGAACAAACTATCAAGGAGATAGCAGAAGAGATCGAGCAAATTGAACAAATCGATGTTCAGCCTACAGAAGATATCCAGCCGAAAGTACTGGATGAAGAAATAAACACATCTCCATTACCAGATGAAACTCTAAGAATAGGAGCCTTCAACGTCCAGGTATTCGGTGTCTCAAAAGCCGATAAACCCGAGGTAATGGAAGTCCTGGCAGACATCATCAGAACCCACGATATAATAGCCATCCAGGAAATCCGCGACAAGTCACAAACTGCCCTTCCTGAGCTGGTAGATCTAGTCAACTCTGATGGTTCAAACTATGAATACGTTGTCAGTGAAAGACTCGGCAGAACAAGCTCAAAGGAACAATATGCCTACGTTTTCAACAGCAACGTAGTAGAACTAATAGGAGATCCTCAAACCTACCCAGAACCAGAGAACACAGATCCTTTCCACAGACAGCCATACATAGCACCATTCAAAGCAACTGCAGGTAACTATGATGCAGTTCTCATAGTCATCCACACAGATCCTGATGAGGCCACAGAAGAGATCAATGCACTTGATGATGTTCTGGAATACTCACAAAGCATTTATCCAGATGAACAGGATTTCATAATCATGGGAGATCTCAACGCAGACGGTTCATATTTCGATGAAGATTCTACCTCAGATCTGGATGAATACTACTGGCTGATCGATGACAGTGAGGATACAACAACCAAATCCACAGATTACACCTATGATAGAATAATCCTAACAGACACTTCTGATTTGTATGGCCAGTTTGGTGTTCTCAGGTATGACCTGGAATATAACTTGACAGAAGACAATACAATTGCAGTATCAGATCATTATCCGGTGTATGCTGAGTTTGTAATTAATGAAGATGGTGATTGATAATAATTTCCAAAATGTACCTTTTATATATGTTATTAATATAAACATGTACATATACTGTGGGTCAAACATGCCTCACATTTTTATTACTTTTGAAAAGTACGCATGTTTTATGATTAAAACGTAATCCTGTGCCATGTACACAATTATGCTAAATATGGTCATGTCCATTAATAGCATGTACATGCCTCCATATATTTGGAGGTAAAAACCATAGAAAACAAAGTTAAGTTAGGACCTATCGAGGGCACAGGCATTTGTACTGTGCTATCAGCAGGTTTAATCGTTTCCGCGTTATTAAACCTAGATACCAGCATTTTTGCAATGTGCCTAATGCTAACAGTGACTGCGCCCTCATCCAAGAGTCGATAAGTAGAGGTATTAATACCTCTATATTTTATAGGAGTATTTAATATATAAATCAAATGCTCAATACAAGTAAGCATCAGAAATCCTAATCACTTAATAAATAGTGGGGTTTCCTCGAAACCCCACAGTATGCGCAGCATACTCTCAATTCACTCCATCCCCACAAAATCCCGTAACAAAAGCAATATCATTTACGGAGTGGGGCTGACAAGCCCTGCCCCCGTAGTAAACGGTATGTGTGTGGCTGCAAGCCACACTTTTATTATTCAAGTGTTGCAGGTAATCTCAATCTCTGCGTGAGTGTGTCTGCCACCAGGCGCACTGACGCATCAACCTTGTTTGGAGGAACGCTTCGCGTGCGATACGGTCCGGTCAATATACTTGAAGCTATTCATTTGTCTAAACCAAGTTTCTCAAGCCGCTTCTTTATAGCACCAGGGCTTCTTCCATACTTCTTGGCCAGCTCACTAACCTTCTTACCACTCGAATAGTCATTGATCAACCTCAGTTCATCAGTTCTGTTCCAGGGCTCATAGGCTTTCAAATTCTTTTCTTGAGCTTTTTCAATCAAAGAGCTTTTCTTGTCACTTGGTTCGCTCTCAGGCTTTAATTCTTCTTCAACTGGATTTTCAGAAATCGAATTATAGCAAGATTTTAGTTCCTTAAAAATTGGTCCTCCATTCTTATCATGAGAATGAATGATTAGTTTTTCAGAAGCACGAGTCATTCCTACGTATAGCAACTTTTTATCCTTGACCTTATCAACATCCATTAAGATACAAACCTTAGTTTCAATACCCTTGGCAGAATGATATGTCACCAAATTGATCTTGTCTTCTACTAGGTCTTTTGAAGCAATTGCATTCATCTTCAATTTTTCAGTCAAATGCTCATACGTTTTGTCCCGAAGCCAAACACTCGGAAACAAAACCAAAATATCTTCTGGATTGTAATTTTCTTTTTCCAGCAGACCATTTAACAATGAATTTGTCTCTTTAAAGCTTCCAGTAACAAACTTGACATTATCATCTGTGTTGAAATTGCAGCATATTCCATCTCTACCTTCATAGAAAGTTTCCACTTCCCTTTTATTATCTGGGTCTGTTACCAAATACTCCAAAGCTAAATTTACATGCCTGCTACCTGAACGATAGGAGTTCTTCAGAAGTTTTGAGTGGCCTGCAATATTTATTCCCAGGCTTTTCCAATTATGCGTTGAAGGATTGTAGATGCTCTGAAGTCTATCCCCTGCTAAAAAAATATTCTCGCTAAGTTGATTATTATATTCATGTTTATTACATAACAATAAACAAAGCTTCATCCAACTATCGCGAAAATCCTGATATTCGTCGATTAGAATTGCATCATAGGTAGGCTTTGCATTTTCAATAGCCTTGAACGGGACAATTTCATCCCAATAGTTCTCAGGTACAGGATTGGGAACATTGCCAATATCAGCAACGTATTTTGCTAAACCATGGAAAGTGGAAACTTCTATATTCTGGTATTTTACACCCATACTTTCGAGATCATCATGAAGAGATTCTATTTTACTTGATAACTTTGAATTCAATGAATTTGTGTAGGTCAGAATTTTAATTTTCCAATCTGGATGTTCTCTAGCAAGGAAAACTGCTCTAGCTAAAAGAATAACTGTTTTGCCACTTCCAGGAATACCTGAGACCATGTAATGCCCATACGGAACCCTTCTAGCAAATTTTTCCTGCTCTATATCAAGAGTCTTAATTATGCTGTTTTCCCCAGATTCCTTTTTGCTATATTCCCAAATCTCTTTTTGCAATAGCTTTACTTTAATTTCAGGGAAAAAGATGCTCCTTATCAACGATAGATCGTTTTCATTGATCTGTTGAAGTTCCTCACTAAAAAGATCGTTAACTGTCAAGTCAGTTATTTTCTCAGAAGTAATGCATTTTGATGGAGGTTGATAAAAACAACTATCAAGCTCTTGAAGCTCATTTGCTTTAAGATTGGTTAAGATCAAATTTGAATATAGGCCGTATTTTAGTTTGTACTTATCGTTAACTAATGTCCCATGGTTCTGTAATTTGCTCTTTGCGGCATTGAAGTATTCATTTGTCCTATTGATTGGATTTTCTCTTGAAGTTTCATTGATAATGGCAGTCTTCTGATTTATCGTATCGAGATCTTCCCATCTCCAATCTTTGACTTCAATTATCGAAACACCTTTGCATTCATCAATAAGAACAAAATCAGGAATTAGATGTTTAATTCGAGGCTCATAATAAAGATAAGCGTTCCAGCTAACATCTTTGTATATTTGAATTATTTTGTTCGCAATCCTTTTTTCCCCATTGGTCAATTTTGATTGATCGGCCTGCTTCATCACATGTAAACCCAATTTTCTATTCTCCTTACATTATCAATATGTATATATGAATTACAACTGTCCTTATATATATTTTTTTAAATATTTTTATTGTCTGCTATATAGAATATATAGTTATTTACTATCCGTTTGGATTTCAATATCGTAGATTTAAGCCAATGAATACAGTGGCGCATTGACGCACCAACCATCTTTAAAGGACAGAGTTGCGCAGTAATTCTGTCCGTCAAATACCAAACTCCCCTCTAAAAATGATGTGACGAACACTGCGGGCGCAAGTGAGGAACATCCTAACCAAACCCAAAAAACAGACTATTATTTACTTCATCGTAGACAAGTGTGAAAAACAGTATTGTTTTTGTATTACTTTTGTGCCCTCTTTTTATTGAAATTATAAATGTATATATTCATATATTCTAATTTCTGATTGAGGATTTTAAATGTCAAATGAATATAATGAATTTGGAATTAGACAGATAGGCGAAAAAATCCACCTAGCAAATACGTCAGTCTCAATCTCTGAAAAGAAAAAGGATGATGGTTCAAGCGTGAAATGGCTCCAGTTCTCCAAGTTCAACAAGAAATCAAACAGATGGGAGAACTTCACTCTCTTTGGTTCTGATCTGGAAGTGTTGAGTGTTAAGCTTCCTTCAATACTTGAATCTCTGAAAAATGAGATTGCTAGCTAAGTTTCTTTTTTGATGCATTGATTTTCAATGCATCTTTTTTATTTTTTTGGTGATTAATATTTTCTTCGAGTATTGACCATATACTATTCCATATTGAATCTGCTTTATCAGAATGCAAAACAAGTATTATTTCCAAAATAAACAGAGTAAGTAATTGGTAAAAATGTATCACTCTTATCTGTTCATATTCTTCTAGTAAGTAATAGCAAGATACAACTATAGAGTAAACATACCATGGGATTACAAGTTTAATGGATAATCCCAATCCAACCCAGTATTTTTTAAAGAACTCTATACTAATTATCTGTTCGATAGCGAAATCATATACTGAGAAAATCTTTACGTATTGTCCTCCGAACAAAATTATAGGTATTGCTGGAATAGTAATGTAAATGAGCGTATCAAATGAAAATAGAGTGAATATGATAGGAATTTCTTCCATATAATAACGATAAATGTGCCATGACCAAAATATAGAAAATAGGGAGCCGCTAATTATCGTTAAAATTGCATACCCCTTACAATATAATAATGCATATTTCTCCTTCTGGAAGATGAAAAAAAGACTTTCTTTAGAATACTCAACTTGGGATTCAGATGGCAGGAGGTTTTTTTCGAAGATAATTTTTATTTTCTGTATAAGTCGTTTTGCTTTTTCAGTGGGTGCAGTTTCAATGAAATATCTCATACCATCTAGTTCTGTGTTTTTTTGAATCAATTTTTTCAAAGCATACCTCTTGACTAAATAAGCATTAAGCAATGAATAGCAAAAAGCTAATTCATAAGTTTGAATAAGGTGAACAGAGTAATCAGGGTATTCGTAGTTGAAAAAAGTAAGAAGAATTTGTGGATCTAATATAGGTCCCCCCATATCATTTGAAAATGTGATTAAATCTAAAGACATTATCGCCAAATACCAAGACATATAAAGCCCAACAATATAAAAAAAGATGTAAATCAAAAACATCCACGTAATCTTAAATGAAACGTATCTTTTTGAATTGATTTTTCTAAAGAACAAATGAACGCTTAAAGAAATGTAGATATAAAAGGATATGAAAAGCACAATAAACCAGAACAAAAATGGAATGTCCATACCTGCAAAAGAAAATAGAAAGAGTTGATTTATGGATGGATGAATATTGCCCATTGCAAAGAAAGAAATTAACAAGCTGATGAATGAAATCATTAACAACAATTTGCGGTTATAATTTCCAAGATTGAAAACATTACTTATTATTCGAGTTTTTGTCATTTTAGAGGATGTTCTTTTAGGGTTGGAACCTTTAACAATCATATAATATCCTTCAAAAGATATTAACATTCCTCCAACTTCTATGAATACCACGGAAAGAAGACCGAGTGTTTCATCGAGCACATATGAAAGACCCCACAAGATCATAAAATAATAGAAACACACCCATCCTAAGAGAGCAATTTTTGTCTGAAAATTTGTTTCCCTCCATAAACGGGAAAATGTTATTTTTCCCTTTATATCAAAGAATTCATTGTTCATGAAGATTTTAACTAATAATTTTGCTGCCAACACAAAAATAGCAAAAAGCAAAAGAGCATTTGGTAAATAGTTAATACCTAAGGATGAGTCGAGTAAATATGTCAAAATTGCTATCATTAGAAAATATATTATTTCAATTTTCCACCGTGACATGATGTCTATGTCCCCCCATATATTTCATAAAACAATAAGAAATATAAAGTCATCGAAATGAATTTACGCAGAACAATCTAAAAATCACAATGTTTCATTGAACAAAAAAGAAAAAGGGGGCTTTTAACCCCGAGATATCAAGCCCCTGGAGAGATTCGAACCCTCGGCCTGCTGATTACGAATCAGCCGCTATACCGCTAAGCCACAGAGGCAAATGTGAACGACTGTATAACTCTATTTAATCATTTAACCATTTCGCTTATTACCATTGTTGTAGCTTTGAATTTCATTTTGGTATTTTGCTTCTACTTATCTTAACCAATAACTATATTAACTATTTTAGAAAACTTATCTATGTAGGGGTAATTTATTGTGTATGTATAAATTAACAGCATAAGTACAGGGAGAGGGTTTCATGGTCGGTTTAACAAAATCATTAAGCGAAACAGTAGAACTAGTTCAAAATACATTTACTATTGTTGGGAGAAATCCTTCGATTCTCAAGCCTACGATTGCACAGTTTGTTATTGGAATGCTATTGTGGCTACTTGTCATTGGAAGTATTGGAGCAATGTTCATCGTTAAGAACGGGCTTTTTATTCTGCTTTGTATTCTAGTACTTTTCCTTTCACTATTCTTAATTCTATTTTTCTCCTACATCAAAATGTATTATCGGGCTGCTCAGAGCTGGATAGTTTATCATACTTTCAAAGGAGAGAACATTTCCTATAAAGGAGGTCTTTCCAGAGCAAGGAAAAACTTACTTGATATATTTCTTCTTTCATCACTTGAGTTAGTATTTGGTGCTATCTCAAGAAAACTAAAATCAGGATCGCAGCAAAGCGGAGGTCTGTGGTCTTTGCTTAATATGCTTCTTATAATAGCAGGAGCAGCAGTTGAAGAAGGGTGGGATCTAATGGGGAATTACCTTTTGCCAGGTTCAATAATTCCTGAGAAGAATTTGGGTGAAGCAATCTCAGATATCAAAGATATAAAAGAGAATGTTCCCGGTGCTCTGGTAGGAGTATTTGGAATTGACTTTGTAGGTAATACTGTTAAAGGTTACATGACCTTTATAGTAATTATCGGTGTTCTTCTTTCCATGGTAGCGTTTTTCATCACCGAAAATGTTCTTCTGATCTATGTCATATACATGTTAGTACTTCTGGCTATCATAGCCAGTTTCTTTGGTAGGATAGTCATAGACATGGTGAAAACAATATATTTCACAATATTCTATGCTGTACTGACGGCTTCAGATGAGATTCCAGATAGTCTGATGGAAGACGCTACACATTATCTGAACAAGGAGCATTTAGAACATAACTGAAAATAATACTGTAATTTTTCACTTTAAATTACCCTTACTTCAATACAGACATTGAGTTGGTGCGGGGCGTAGGAGCGGACTACACGTGCATCTATTAGTTCAATTTCTCTTCCTGCTTTTGATGCTGCTTCTTCGATAAGTTTCAGGGAGCTGTCGAAAAGGTCGTCTTCAGGAGTGATATCATAGTAATGGATTATGGCTCCCTGGGCGCACAGTTTCATGGCAGCGTCGAGAAATTCGTTTGCATTGTGAGGCAGGTTCATAATAACATGATCTGCAACATCAGGGAATTTTTCTACTTCCTGATTGGCGTCGCCTTCTATGGCTTCAACGTTTGTTACTGAGTTAAGTTCAATGTTACGTCGCAGGAACTCAACAGCATCGGGATTTTTGTCCATTGCTATGACTCTTATATCAGGGTTTTTTCTTGCTATCATGATACTGTATGGGCCAACGCCTGCGAACATGTCTGCAACAGTCTGGCCTGCTTTTACCTGTGCAAGTATGCGCGAACGTTCAGTTGCCAGGCGGGGGGTAAAGTATGCTCTCTCAAGGTCAATATAATACTTGCACCCGTATTCCTTGTGGATTGTGGAAGTCCTGTCTTCTCCTGCAATTGCCTTGAACCTGCGGGTCCTGAACTCTCCCTCGACGGGTCCAAGGGCAGCAAGCACCGTTTTCACGTTGATCTTAACTTTCATGATAGCATTTGCCACCTTTTCAGGTTCAAAGACGTCATCTTCGATGAGTGCAATATCCCCTATAACCTCGAAGTGTGGCACATCTTCCAGCAGGTCTTCAAGCTTAAGCTGTCCTTTCTGCTCTTCAAAATCGTGCTCTGTAAGTTCGAACTCTCCGGCCAGGTTCATTAACTGGCTTTCCTGCGGCTCTTCTGTCAGAGGTAGGTACAGATGTTCTCCTTCTGAAATAATGCGTGCCGAATTGTCAAGCATGTTCATTTCCAGCAGTTCCCTGCGTATCGGCTCTCCATTTTTCTTCAAAACCTTAATGCAATTTTTTCTCATGTTTACGTACCTATGATAAACCATGACCCAAACAGGACAAGGAACAGACCACAAGACATCAATACCCGCTCATAAACCTTTGGGGACATGAGCCTTTTTCCTTTACTGAAGGATGTGGAAACCACGGTGAAATAAGTAAGATCTGCAATCCAGTGTCCGATTACAAACATTGTCGCGGCGAACAGGCTGATCTCCAGTCCGCGCAGGACAAGTGCACTGCCTGCGGCAAGCCACCATAGCCAGAAATAGGGGTTTGAGGCGGACGTGATTACTCCCGCCAGCATTGGATTGGTGTTAACCGTTCCATGTTCGTGCAGTGAATCTCCTGCTCCCTTTGCATTCCTCATTGTCAGAATGCCGAACAAGATAAGTGTAGCTCCTCCAATCATGGATATTGCAAGTATCGTGTTTTCACTTACAGATGCCATTCCGAAGATTACCAGTATACAGACCAAAAACTCCAGGGCTGCATGTCCTAAAAATACTTCAGGACCTGCTTTCCATCCCTTCTTCAAGGATGTATCTATGGTAGCGAAAAGCATTGGACCGGGCACAAGTGCCCCTGTCATTCCCACAGCAAATCCTATGGTCAGCATCTCAAGTAATTCCAGCATAGTCTACACTGCTTAATCGGGTCAGGTAATAAAAAAGGTTTGGGCAAAAAAGAATTAGAACAAAGGAAGTGCTGTTACAGTCTTCCTTCGCTTGTTTAAATCGTTATCTATGTGTTCAGAGAATGATTTCGATGTCAAGCTCTTCTGCAAGTTCCTTGTATCTGTTGCGGATTGTGACCTCGGTCACACCTGCAACATCGGCGACCTCACGCTGGGTACGGCGTTCGCCACAAAGGATGGATGCAATATAGATGGCTGCAGCAGCAACACCAGTCGGACCACGGCCACTGGTAAGTTCCTTTTCTGAAGCCTGCCTGAGGATCTCAACACCCCTTGACTGAACTTCACCTTTGAGATTAAGTCCTGAGCAGAACCTCGGGACATAGTCAATCGGTGATGTTGGCATAAGCTTGAGAGACAACTCCCTTGATATAAAGCGGTATGTCCTTCCGATCTCTTTCCTGCTTACCCTTGATACTTCTCCGATCTCGTCAAGCGTCCTCGGAACACTGCATTGACGGCATGCTGCATACAATGCTGCTGCTGCAACGCCTTCAATGCTCCTTCCGCGGATAAGATTCTTGTCAACTGCTTTCCTGTATACGACGGCAGCGGTTTCACGTACAGTTCTTGGAAGACCAAGAGCCGATGCCATACGGTCAAGTTCTGAAAGTGCGAAGGCAAGGTTTCTCTCAGTTGCATTACTTACACGTATTCTACGCTGCCATTTTCTGAGCCTGTAAAGCTGTGCCCTGTTCTTTGATGAGATGGACTTTCCGTAGGAGTCACGGTTCCTCCAATCGATCATGGTTGAGAGACCTTTGTCATGGATAGTGTAGGTCATAGGTGCTCCCACACGGGAACGCTTCATTCTCTGGTCATGATCAAAAGCACGCCACTCTGGTCCTTCGTCAACAAACTCTGCATCAACTACAAGCCCACAGTCAGCACATACCAATTCCGCTCTTTCATAATCCTGTACAAGGCTGCGACTTCCACACTCAGGACACTGGACCTTTGCTTTCTCAACTTCCATGTCCTTTTCTTTCTCTTTACGTGCCTTGATCATTGCACGTATCTTCTCCCTTTCGGAAGTGTCTGAATAACGTACCCTTTCAACTTCGACCATTTCAATCACCTTTCATCATAATCATAAAATATATTTCATAAGTATATTTTTAGTCATTCACAGCTCACAGCGTAACTACTTATGATCTAATTCAATTCATCATTGAACGTAAACTCGCTCATTTACAAGTTTTTCTAATCCGGTAGCTATAATTCTCTTATCAGGTTTCAGAGTAAAATAGGGCTGGTCAACAGGACCAAATATGCCGGAAACCTTTCCGATGGGCTTAATGGATTTGTCTAGGACAAAAGAGTTAATTCTAGGTAGCTCCTTCATTGACCCAGAAAATTGTTTCTCGTCCCCTCTAACAACGATTTCATTCTGCTTTGAAATATGCAGTATTTGACCTAATCTTTTCATATGTCTTCATTCATTATATTTAGGTTTTGTACTATATGGTACGTTTATGCTATATATACTTATGGTATGCATTTAAATATTTGTTTTTTTCAGTACAAAAGTATATCCATTCTTTTTAGGACCATGTTAATATTTCACAGACCACAAACTTAAAGAGATAACAAGACTATTTTGGCACGACTTATACTTAATACGATCCATCATATATTTTATGTATGGAGGAAATTCGGTGGCAGATAGAAAATTCGTATATTTTTTCGGTAACGAAGATACAGAAGGCAAAAATAGCATGAAAGATCTGCTGGGTGGCAAAGGTGCCAACCTGGCAGAAATGGCCAACTTGGGAATTCCAGTTCCTCCCGGCTTTACCATCACAACTGAGGTTTGTGTGCTCTATCTTGAAAAGGGAGCATATCCTGATGGTGTACTTGATCAGATCAATGATGCGATTGAGAAGCTTGAAAGGATAAACAATAAAAAGTTCGGGGACGTCGAGAATCCCTTGCTGCTTTCAGTAAGGTCAGGTGCACGTGTCTCCATGCCTGGTATGATGGATACTGTCCTTAACCTGGGCCTGAATGACGATACAGTCGAAGGGCTTGCAAGAAAAACAGGTAATGAAAGGTTTGCATATGACAGTTATCGTAGATTCCTTACAATGTTCGGGGACGTTGTACTGGATATTGACCATCACAAGTTCGAATCTGTTCTGAGTGCAAAGAAAAAAGAAATCGGTGCAACTCTTGATACGGAGCTTAAGGCAGAGTCTCTTAAAGAGCTCGTTGAGATCTTCAAGAGTATAATAAGAGAGAACACCGGTAATAATTTCCCGCAGGATCCACGTGAGCAACTTCAGATGGCAATAGATGCTGTTTTCAATTCATGGAACAACCAGCGTGCTATCACATACAGGAAGCTCAATGACATTCCTACGGACTGGGGTACTGCAGTCAATGTGCAATCAATGGTCTATGGAAACATGGGCGAGACTTCCGGCACAGGTGTTGCATTCACAAGAGATCCGGGAACCGGGGAGAAAGAATTCTTTGGTGAGTATCTTATTAATGCACAGGGAGAAGATGTGGTGGCTGGTATCAGGACTCCACAACCCATAGCAACCCTGAAGCAGACAATGCCTGATGCATATGCACAGCTTGAGGAGATCTACCAGAAACTTGAGGATCACTTCAAGGATATGCAGGACATTGAGTTTACCATAGAGGAGGGCAAGCTGTACATGCTCCAGACCAGAACCGGTAAACGAACTGCAGCAGCAGCTTTGAACATCGCTGTAGACATGGTTAACGAGGGCCTGATTGACAAAGAAACAGCTTTGATGAGAGTTAAACCGGAGCAGATGGATCAGTTACTACATCCCATGATTGACCCGGAATCAGAATATGAGATTATTGCTACAGGTCTGCCGGCATCACCCGGTGCTGCGGTTGGTAAAGTTGTTTTCACTGCAGAGCATGCCGAAGAGATGGCATCAATTGATGAAAAAGTAATTCTGGTTAGGGCTGAGACATCACCTGAAGATATAGGTGGTATGGATGCGGCCCAGGGTATACTCACGGTTCGTGGAGGAATGACCTCGCATGCAGCAGTAGTTGCCAGAGGTATGGGAAAACCATGTGTTGTAGGGTGTGGTGCTATCACTATTGACATGACTAGCTCGACATTTACAGTCTGTGATGTTACTGTGAAGGAAGGGGACTACATTACAGTGGACGGGGCTACTGGTGGTCTAATTATTGGTAAAGTCGATTTGATCACACCAGGTGTTACCGGAGAATTGGAAACACTGCTTAAGTGGGCTGATGAATTCAGGGAAATGGGTGTAAGGACAAATGCAGATACACCGCATGATGCACTTGTAGCAAGGGAGTTTGGTGCAGAAGGTATCGGACTTTGCAGAACTGAGCATATGTTCTTTGGCGATGACAGGATACCTGTTGTAAGGGAAATGATCCTGGCGGAAGATGAAGATGTCCGAAAGAAGGCTCTTAAGAAACTCCTTCCCATGCAAAGGGAAGATTTCATTGGTATTTTCCGTGCAATGGAAGGTTATCCGGTGACCATACGCCTGCTTGATCCGCCATTGCATGAGTTCCTTCCAAAACATGAAGAACTGGCCAATAAATTGAAGATTCTTGAAGAAGATGCATCTAATAGGCCTAAGGTCGAGATCGAGAGTCTGAAGAAAGTGATGGAGCGCGTTGAATCTCTTATAGAGATAAATCCTATGCTGGGACATAGAGGCTGCCGTCTTGGTATTACATATCCTGAAATATACGAGATGCAGGTACAGGCAATCATTGAAGCTGCGTGCGAACTCAAACTTGAGGGTATTGATATCGTACCTGAGATCATGATTCCTCTGATATGCCATGTAAATGAGCTCCGTTCTGCTAAGAAGGATCTTGTTGAAGTTGCAGAAGCCGTGATAGCCAAAAACTGTATTGATTTGGATTATCTTGTGGGTACCATGATTGAACTTCCAAGGGCAGCATTGACAGCCGACCAGATTGCACAGGAAGCAGAATTCTTTTCCTTCGGTACCAATGACCTGACGCAAACTACCTTTGGTTTCAGCAGGGATGATGCAGGCAAGTTCCTTCCATTCTATGTTTCAGATTCCATTCTTGAGGCAGATCCGTTCGCCGTCCTTGATCAGGATGGTGTTGGTGAACTGGTAAAGATTGGTATAGAAAAGGGCCGATCCACAAGACCTGATCTAAAGATCGGTATTTGCGGTGAACATGGAGGAGAGCCAAGTTCCGTTAAGTTCGGCTACAATATCGGACTGAACTATGTAAGCTGCTCCCCATTCCGTGTACCAATCGCCAGGCTGGCTGCGGCACAGGCTGCAATTGAAAAACAGGATAACTCCTGATTTTTCAATACTTTTTTTTTGATAATCTATAACTGGGTATTTTTCGTATCAACTCATTCTGATAAATGGTAAATAGAATACTCTAAGAGCATAGCTCTTAGAAAAGTAAAGTAAAATAAAAAAAAGGAAGAACAGATTAATATGATCTTGTGATCATATAATCTGCAATTGCCAGAAGTATGGTCTTTGAATCTGAATCCTCAACGACATCAAGAAGCTCTTTACCCTTTGCCACGTAGCCCAGTGCAAGATCTCTTACATAATCTATGGAGCCTGCTTCTTCCAGTTGATGGACAGCCTCATTGATCTCTTCAGTGGTGGCCTTTCCTTTGCCGAAAATATCAAGCTTGACACCGCTGTTCAATGCATGGATTGCGATCAGTGTTTTCTTACCTTCCATAAGATCGCTTCCCCTCACTTTTCCGAGTATTTCTTCAGGAGTTATCATGTCGATAACATCGTCATATATCTGGAAAGCGATACCTATCAATCTTCCAAATTCATAAAGAGCTTCTGCAGTTTCGTCGGATGCTCCTCCGAGGATAGCACCGATTTCACATGAAGCAGCATAGAGGACACCGGTTTTTTTCTCGATCATCTCAAGGTATTCTTCCTTTGTCACATCCATGCGGTTTTCAAACTCAACGTCCATCCATTGCCCTTCACAGATCTCTTTGCATGTTCTGGACAGTATATCAACGCACTTCAGGATCCTTTCAGGTTTTCCTTCTACTTGAGTAAGTATCTCAAAAGCTCTCGAATAAAGGGTATCACCTGCAAGTATAGCTCCTGCTTCCCCCCATTTAACATGCACCGCCGGAATTCCTCTGCGAATATCATCCCTGTCCATTATATCGTCGTGTACAAGTGTGAAATTATGCACCAGTTCTACGGCTACAGCAGCAGGTATTATTTTATATGGGTCAGAACCTACTGCTTCAGCAGTGAGCATAACGATTGCAGGACGAAGTCTTTTTCCACCAGCATCCGGAAGATAACGGGCTGCCTTGTAAAGTTCTATGGGTCTGGAGACAGGGAGGTAATCCTCAATACCTTTGTCAACATGTACAGACCTTTTTTTGATCTCTTCAATTAAATCCATACTCATTCCCACTGTTTTTTTGGTTCTTATAAATAATCACTCATCTTCTATGTAGAGTTCTTCACCGTTTCGTAGCAGATGGAGTGTATCACCTAGTGAATAACCGGCATCTTCTGCCATCTGGATATACTCGCTGTGCATCTGTATGGTTCCGTGTGCGGGAATAACATGTTCAGGTTTAAGCATCCTGAGCAATTCCCAGTGGTCTTCCCTGTAGGCATGTCCGGAAACGTGGACATCGTCATATATCCTTGCACCTTTCATCTTAAGTTTTGTTTCAAGTGCATAGCGGTTTGCCTGTGTCATCGGGTTTGGTATTATGTTTGCCGAGAAAATCACCCTGTCCCCGGTTTCTACCTTAAAAGGCGTTTCTCCGTTTGCAATCCTGCCAAGTACTGCACCAGGCTCTCCCTGATGACCTGTGACGACCGGAAGATACTTGTTCTTGCCTTTTTCCATTATCTTTTTCAGTGCATTGTCAATATCTCTGCGATTGCCGTAAATCTCTACTGTCTCCGGCAGATCAATGTATCCGAGCTGGTGGGCCGTACCTACATATCGTTCCATGGATCTTCCAAGGAGTACAGGTATCCTGCCCATCTCGCCGGCAAACTGCACGATTGAATTCATACGGGCTATATGGGAAGCGAAAGTCGTGACGATCATACCAACATCTGCTTCTTCAGTGCCAAGCAGCACATCTCTTAGCATCATGTGTGCAATCATCTCAGAAGGTGCTTTTCCATTCCTGCCTGCATTCGTACTTTCGGTTATAAGTGCGATGACTCCTTCCTGGCCGAGCTGCTTAAGTCTCTCAAAATCAGGAATTTCTCCTACAGTAGGTGTCCTGTCCAGTTTGAAATCACATGCATATACAATGCTTCCACTTGGGGTGTGTATTACTACAAATACAGTATCGATGATACTGTGCTGTGTATTCACGAACTCGATTGAAATATCCTTTGTGATCTCAGTTGTGTCTCCTGCCTTTAATGCAACAATGTTGTTCTTGACTCCGAATTTTCTTTCAGAATCTATCTGGTGTTTTACGAGTGCTGTAGTGTAAGGTGTTGCGATTATGGGTGCAGTGTATCTGTGTGCGAGTTTGGATATCGCACCAATGTGGTCAAGGTGACCGTGCGTACAGACAATAGCACGCACATTCCCGTTGACCTCATTCATTATAGTGTCATCCGGGATTGCACCCATCTCAATTAGTTCAAGGGAGTGCATGCGGTCTATATCCACATCCTCATGTATCTGGACTCTGTCCAGACGAAGACCCATATCAATGATTATTATATCCTCGTTAATCCGGATCGCAGTCATGTTGCGGCCCATTTCATTATATCCGCCTACTGCGATAATACCTATTTCAGTCATATGTATTACTCTCTAATTATTATATATATTTTATTCAAATATTCCCTAATTTGATGAATGTTAAACTCTCTGGAAATCAGTGTTCTTTGAACGAAGAGCAAGGTCTTTTACGTTAAAGCCACGCATTTCAAGATATTCTCTTGTCCAGCCACTGATTACAGTGGGTGCCAGATGCAAGTCTTTCACATCTTGGTAGCCACAAAGGAACATTGCTACTTTGAGTTCATTCAGCATATGCTGAATGCTGCTTACAACCTCATCTTTCCCTTTCAGTGCCGGCTCAACAAAAGGAAGCGCAGCACTTGCAACTGATGCACCAAGTGCGAGTGATTTTGCAATATCCAGTCCCGTTCTAATTCCACCGGTTGCGATTACTGGTAAAAACACGCTGCATTCCACTATGCTTGGAACGGTAGGTATGCCGAAATCCCAGAACAATTCGCCTAGTAATTCAGATTCCAGATCTTTTCTTTCCCTGGCACGATATACTTCCACACCGGACCAGCTGGTACCTCCCACACCACCTACATCTATGGCAGATGCTCCTGCATCTTTGAGGAGTAATGCGTCTTCATGTGATATGCCTGCACCTGTTTCTTTAATGATAACGGGTACTGCCAGTGAACATATCTCCTTTATAGTTTCAAGTGCTCCAGAAGCATCTCGGTCACCTTCTGGCTGTATTGCTTCCTGAAGGAAATTCAGATGAATTGCAATGGCATCTGCATCGATCATTTCAATGATCTTCTCTACACCTTCAACGCCATATTCTCGTATTTGTGCAGCACCAATATTCCCATATACAAATGCACTGGGTGCTTTATCCCTGACAATGCTGAATGATTCTTCCTGTAAAGGATCTTCTATGGCTGCTCTCTGGCTTCCAACGCCAATTCCAATCCCCAGTTCTTCTGCAGCTTCTGCAAGTGCAGCATTAACAGGTTTTGTATCCGGATGTCCACCGGTTATGGATGCTATCATAAAAGGTGCATTTATTTCCTTTTCCAGAAAACGGACAGACAGATCGATCTCATCCATGTCCATCTCTGGCAAAGCCCTGTGTACCAGCATTACATCCTTGAATCCTGGTCCAATTTTCCTTGATTCTACCGGGCTTGAAGCGCATAACTCTAGATGCTCTATCTTTCTCCTGGAAGTGCTCATAATAATACCTTAAGATCTATATTGTTCAGACACCAGAAATTGCGGTGCCGATATTCTGTCCTTTCAGGAAATCGGATATGTTCCCTGAATTGCCTGCATTGAATATATAAGAAGTGCTACTTGACTGCTCACTAAGATTTAAAAGCTCAAGTACTTTTCCCAGCATACCGCCAGTGACATCAGTATTGGATGACTCTCCAAGGTATTCCTTAACTTCATTGAAGTTCTCATTGCTGATGTGGGGTATCACTTCATTTTTATTATCAAGTACACCTTCTTCAGCACTTCCGATGCCAATTCTTGATGCTTTCATCTGGATTGCCAGATATGGAACTATCTGGTCTCCTGAAAGGACCGAAGTTCCAAGTTCAGTGTCCATTACCATGTCTCCATGTAACACAGGAACAAAACCGTTTGCAAGCATTTCCTCTATCTGCTCAAGGAACATACTCTTTATTCGGCTGTTTTCGGATACCGCACAGGCCATTGGGTGCACTGGTAATGCATTAACCCCTGCAGAGTTAAGGGCTTTGACAACCATTGTGTTTAGTTCCCTTACGGACATGTGTGTTATTATCGATCCAGCGTGGTCGAACTTTCCTGTCAGGCCAAAACGTTTGACCTGTGGATGGCCGAACGAACCGGCTCCATGTACGATGATAAGTTTACCGTTAAAATCTGCAATTTCACTGGCAATACGCTCAATTTCATTTAATCTTGCAGCACCGTCATCAGCACTTTTGTCTGTAATGACACTGCCACCGATCTTTAAGATGGTGATACTATTGTTATCCATTTAATGACTCCAGTCGTACGCCTTCTTCTGTATTTTTAGTAATAATAGCTTCTCCGCCTGCTTTCTCAATGGCTCTTGAAATGGCCATTGCATTTTCGTTCTCTGCAAGTGCAACCATGCATCCTCCACCGCCGGCACCTGTTATCTTGGCACTTATAGCACCATTTTTGCGTGCTGCATATACCAGGGATGAAAGTTCCGCACTTCCGACACCAATGGCATCGAGAAGTCCCTGGTTTACATTCATAAGCTTGCCAATGGTTATGTAATCATTCTGATTAACGAACTTTTCAGCAAGTGTGGACATCTGGCCAATATTGGAAAGTATTGGGTCAATTACAGAAGGAAATTCGCTGCGAAGGTTAGCAACATTTTCTACAAGCTCCTTTGTTGAGGAGAACTTGTTCGTATTGCCGACCACAATTGGACATTCGATAAGTTGAAGCTTCTTTCGTTGGGGTATCATCACAACACCACCCATGGTACTCACATATGTGTCTGTGGGGCTTGCATTGCCCTGTACTATCTTTTCTATTTCATGTCCGGTCTTCGCAATATCTTCAAGCGAAAGGTCACATTCATATAAGTGGTTCAATGCTTGTATACTGGCAATGGTTACTGCGGCTGATGATCCAAGCCCGGAACCTACGGGAAGCTCGGATTCGATATTTATTCTAACTCCTTCTATGTCTGCATACTGGCGCATTTTTTCGATGACATGGGATACATAGGGATGTATCTCAAAATCCAGTCCGGTGGTCCCAAGGGCCGATTCAATTATTATATCATTATTTTTCTGGACATGGACCTTTGTGCGTAGCTCTATTGCACAGCAGATGGCGCTTTCGCCGTACACTACTGCATGTTCACCAAAAAGGTAAACTTTTCCGGGTGCAGAACATGTGATCATAGAATGTCCTTTTTATATTGATATTTATTCCAGAGTGATTGCCGCGTATCCGACAACTCCTGACATGTCTCCGGTTACGTCTCCGCTGGTTGCATATTTCAACAGTGAGACTTTCCTGGCACCAAATTCTATTGTGGCTGCTAACATTGCTGCTATCGGGCCAAATCCGCATGCTGAAATATTCCTTTCTTCCTTACGTCTGTAAAATTCAGGAATATCCATTTCAAGTATTGGCTCGATGAGGTACTGATCATTATCGCTGGCAATTTTAGCAGATTGGTAGTGAGTAAAATCACTCGACGCGATGAACACCACTTTCTTTCCTGAGGTCTTAACGGCCCTTGCAACTTCCTTTCCAACCTCTACGGCGGTCTCTTCATCCTGCAATCCCATACAGATTGGAAGTATTTTGAAATCATCTCCAAACCTGTACTGAAGAAAAGGTAGTTGTACTTCTATGGAATGTTCAAACCTGTGTGCCAGCTCGTCATAGTCAACTATAGTTCCTGCAAGGAGTTTCCCAATATCCCTGTCGGTTTCTACTGTTCCTAATGGTGTTGTCCATGTTTCCTGGGAAAGAGAGATAGCACATCCGTATCCTGTGTGGTTAGGTCCGAATAATACGTAGGTATCTGCTTTTGGGAGCAAAGCGTAAGCATGTGCTGCAATTTCTCCCGAGTAAATATAACCGGCGTGGGGTACCACAGCACCTGTGATATCCCTTTCCCGGATTTCTATATCTTTAAAGCATCTGCTAAGTTCTTTCTTTAGGTCCTTGGGATTTAACGGATAGAACTGGCCGGCAACTGTTGTTTGTCTCATACTACTGGTCACCCCATAGCAATATAAGGGTTTTTTCTATTTGTAGTATGCCTGTGCAGCTGGTGGTTTCAGACGCCTGATTCGAAGTTCTCGAGCTCGTAATTGAACATTGAGTTGTTGGCCTTTGCAACTTCCCTTGCGAGCAGCCAATAGACAAGTGAAAGTGCTTTTCTACCTTTATTGTTTGTAGGAATGACCAGATCGACATTTGATGTCATGTTGTTGGTATCACAAAGGGCTACTACGGGTATTCCGATGTCGTTAGCCTCTTTAATCACCTGTGCATCGCCGGTAGGGTCTGTCACTATGACTGCGTCAGGTTCAAAGAAATTCTCTACTTTCGGGTTTGTGAGTGTACCCGGGATGAATCTTCCAACCATTGACTTTGCACCGATTGCCTTTGCGAACATCTTTGCAGGATATTGTCCGTACTGCCTTGCGGATACTACCAATATTCTTGAAGCATCGTATGAAGACAGGAAGTTTGAAGCCAGCTTTATCCTTTCGTCTGTTGCCTGGATGTCAAGGACATATAGACCATCGGTCCTGACTCTGTACACGAATTTCATCATGTTCTCTGTCTTCTGCTGGGTACCGATATGTACTCCTGCTGCGAGATACTCATCTATCGGGACAAGTGAAGTGGTTTTTGCTTCTTCGTTTACTTCCTCTGTCACTTCACTTGCTTCATTGATTATAGTTTCCTCTGTTGAATCCATAAAATCACCTATTTATCAAAATTTCGTTTAACAGTAATCGGGGTAACCCCTAGTTCGAACTCTTTTTTGGCAAGATAAAGGGAATTTGTATTTTGATCATCGATCAGCACTGGTGCTCCCATTGAAATCTGTAATGACCTTGCTCCAATGATCCTTGCTTTTTCATACCTGGTATAGTGTTCTGTGTTCAATCGATCACCTTATCAAAATCATAATGAAAATATCAATAGTCCATTTATCGACAGCTAATCCTATTGCTTACAAAAAGTGTTCCTGTATGGATAGCCATTAATGGGGTCAATGATAGTTATTATAAATATTTTATTCGGAATCCCTCCGAATGTGGTCGTATGTATGTCCTGAACAGTAGGTTTCCTATAAGGTGCCATGGGACCGCTGAGATTTGAACTCAGGTACCGGCGTAATTCGCATGATGTACTCATGTCCCGAACGCCGAAGGATGGTCCAGGCTACCCTACGGTCCCTTTACTGGTATGGAGCCAGCGTATCTACAAGTTGGACATGGGAAAGAATCATCCTGCGACAACAGTACCTTGTGACTCCCAAGTCATCAAGTACTGTGCCAGGATTTTCTCCTTCCTGGACACGTCTTTTATATTCTTCCCAACAGTTTGAAATTACCTTTCCACAGGTAAAACACCGGACTGGAATCATTTCTTAAAGCTCACCTGTATGATTTCTGATACTTGGAACGTGCACCGGGTCCGCCGAACTTCTTAGTCTCTTTCTGCCTGGAATCGTTTACAAGCAGGTTACGGTCGTATGCCATGTATGTATCACGGATTTCGGTATCATTTGTCCAATCAACTATGCCTCTTGCGATAGCAGTCCTGACTGCATTTGCCTGGCCCATGATACCTCCTCCGTTGACGGTAACATCGATATCAAGGGTAGCTGCCGTCTCGCCTGCGAGCATGACTGCCTCGTCGATCTTCAATTTTGCGAACTCGGGGTCATATATCTCGAGAGGTTTCTTGTTTATTCGCACTCTTCCTGTTCCTTTCTTGACAGTCGCACGTGCTATTGCTGTCTTCTTTTTACCGGATGAAGTTACAACTTTAATTGACATTATAATCTTCCTCCTTATTAGAACTTAGCACCCAGTTTTATACTGACATCGCCAAGTCTGAGGTATTTGTTTGAGCTCAGGCGGTCCATGCTTGCCTCAGCAATTCTTACACTTTCCTTGTCATTGAACTCTGCCGGAACCCCTACGTAGACCTTGAGGCGTGCCATTGCGTCCTTTCCTCTTGCACGCTTGTAAGGAAGCATTCCCCTTACGGTCCTTTTCAGTATTCTCTCCGGTCTTTTTGGGAAATATGGTCCAAATTCACGGGTACCGATGTTTATTATCTCATCGTATTCCCTTAAGGTGCTGATCTTGGAACCTGATATTACTGCCTTCTCAGCGTTTACTATGTCTATCTGTTCGCCTGCAAGTAATCTCTTTGCTACTTTGCTTGCAAGCCTTCCCATAATGAGTCCGTCTGCATCGATAATTGTCATCTTGGTCACCTTTACTGCAGAATCCTTATTCCGGATCCCTTGGGATTCTCTTCGAGGACCTGTTCAATTGTCAGGCACTTTCCGCCAAGGTCGGTGATCTTTTCCTTTGCTGTTGAGCTGAAGCTTAATGCAACTACAGTTGCTGCTTTGCCAATTACTCCTGAACCCAGTACTTTGCCAGGTATAAGAACAGTTTCATTCTCATTTGCATACCTGTTGATTTTACTGAGGTTTACTTCAGCATAATTCTGCCTTGGTTTTTCAAGCCTGGTTGCCACATCTCTCCAGATGAGCACATCGTTGTCACGGGATACCTGTTTGAGATCTGCGACCAGCTTTGGTATCCGTGGGTTGGTCTTTCTAACTATCTTCACGTGTGTTTTCTTGCTCATAATGTTCCTCCGCAAGATTATGTCTCACTCACGCATGATTATGCGTTCGAACATCCGTAAGGTGCCAGTAAAGTAAGAACATGAGTTGTCTGTAGAATCAGACTGCTTTTGAATAACACTAATAGTACATAAAGATTATGTGGGATTTTGGTCGTCACTAAAAACATTGCTATACACTTTGTCGTATATTGGCTCGATGTCACATCCAAGTTCTTTTGCTGTTAGCAGACCAGCAACCTCTATATCTATAAGATCATCGAATAGTTCCTGTTTCTTATTGATAAGTGCAGTTGTATCTCTTGCACTTTTTCCGCAATTTGCAACTATCAGGGCTATTATATCCTCAATGGTTGATCTATCTTTGAAGATTGATTCAGAAGGCTTGAAACCGTGTGGTATCTCTATTGTACTTATGTCAAAATTAGGAATTAATTCTGCCCCGCTAAATTTCAACAAATGGGCACCTATGGCCCTGTCTCTTACCTTTGATGCAACATCAGGTGCCATCCACTTAAGGTCAAAAGAGAGCACAAATTCAAAATCCTTGATCGAAAGTGAATTCTTGTTATTTCTTTTGAATGGGGTTGCAGCTACAAGCATCAATTCGTCCATTAGGAACCCCTTCGAAGCTCGTCAATAATTGTGTCGGCAACCCGGCCACATTCTGTTCTCTTCGGACCGTCTATATGATTTATCTGAAGTACCAGTAGTTCATATTCGAGAATGGCTCTCACAAGATATATGTCACCTCGAAATGGTACACGGTTATACTTCCCGTCAAGATAACTATACCTTAAGTGAACCCTGAAATCCATTATTCCTTCTCTTTCAATGGTATCCAGTACTTCATCCACCGTATCATAATTAAGTGGGGCAAAATCGATGCCATTGGTTACGACTTCCACCGCAATTTCCCTCTTAGCCTGTATGCGATGTCCTCTCTGAGTAACAGACTCAGTGACAAACATGCCGAATTTTCCGTCCGTGTTTGCCATCACTTTCACAAAAAAAGGTAGGTCCGAATGGTAGCGGTACTTCTGTTCAAATTCCACATTTCTGTGGGGAAACCGATGATATATCCGTTTTCGCATCATTTAAACTGCTACCATCCTTTATATTTTAAATAAATCTCTGTTTGTCTGACTTATAAATGAATGAGTTTGGCATCGATTATTCCTTCAACCGATCTCATTTCTTTTAGTATTGGATCTGGAACCTCTGAATCAACATTAAGTGCCATTATGGTCGTTCCGCCAATATCTGCTCTTCCAACTTGCATTCCAGATATATTTATATTGTTCTTTCCAAGCAATATGCAGCATGGTCCGATCACGTTAGGTTTGTTAATGTGTTTTGCTACTATCATATATCCGGTTGGTATAATATCAACATGTTCCCCGTTGATGTTGATGATCTTTCCTTTGCCACCAACTACGGTACCTATGATCGATACTTTCTCTTCATCCATTGTGATCTCTACCTTTATTGTTGAAGTGAACTCTTCTGTAGTTTCAGATTTACTTTCAACAACTTCCACCTTCCTTGATTTTGCAAGGGAGCTTGAGTTTACATAGTTGACAGCTGAACCAAGTGCGACCTGGAGCATACCTTTTAGTGCAGCAACAGTTATCGGTCGTGTGTCTTTCTCAGAAATGTCCCCGTTGTATGATATTTCTATCTTTTCATAGTTCTTGCCAAGAAGTTGTGCACATGCACTGCTCATTGTTTCAGCAAGCTGGATATAAGGTGCAAGCATGGTCATGATCTCTGGTTTGACCGATGGTATATTGATAGCACTTTTCGCAGGTCCGCCGTTAAGTACAGACACTACTTCTTCGGCCACAGAAACCGCGACATTGATCTGTGCTTCCTTAGTTGAAGCACCGAGGTGTGGTGTAGCTATCAGGGTCTTGCAATCAATAAGAGGGCTGTCAAAAGGAGGTTCATTAACGAACACATCAATTGCAGCGCCTGCTATCTTGTTAGTGTTCAATGCATCTGCAAGTGCTTCCTCATTGATGATTCCGCCACGTGCACAATTGATGATCCTTGCGTTGCTTTTCATCATCGCGAACTCTTCAGCATCAATTATGTTTCTGGTCTCTTTGATAAGCGGTGTGTGAACAGTAATAAAGTCAGCCTGTTTCACTATCTCATGCACGGACATCATTCTCACACCCATTTCCTCTGCTCTCTCATCTGAGACAAAAGGATCGTATGCTAAGATATCCATGTTAAGTCCCTGTGCTCTTTTTGCAACCTCAGCACCAATTCGCCCCAGCCCGATTACACCAAGGGTCTTACCATTGACCTCTATGCCCATGAACTTGCTGCGCTCCCATTTTTTGGACTTGAGTGACTCATTGGCCTGTGCCACATTCCTTGCCAGCGCCATCATCATTGCAATAGTGTGTTCTGCCGCGGAGAGCATGTTTCCTTCAGGTGCATTGACAACTATTATTCCTTTTTCCGTAGCTGCCTCTACATCTACATTATCAACTCCAACTCCTGCCCTGCCTACTATCTTCAGCCTGTCAGCTGCCTCTATGACCTTTCTTGTGACTTGTGTACCACTTCTGATAACAAGTGCGTCATATTCTGGTATCTTTTCAACGAGCTCTTCTTCGGAAAGTCCTGTAAGGACATCAACTGTGAAATGTTGTTGAAGTATCGTTAATCCCTGTTCTGATAATGGATCACTAACTAGTACTTTCATTTTGTATATCTCCGCAGATAAATGCAATATAATTAATTACGCATTTTGATTTAATGTGGTTAGGGACTAATACAATTATCTCTTTTATAATTGTTCACATACCGTCCTATGCTTCCCTAGTTCTTTTCAAGCTATTTTAATCTATTTTGAAAATGCGCCATTTTACATATACTTGTCTCTTTACCATCTTAAATACATATTATCTTTGATTTCAACTGCAAAGCCATTTTACTTTTGTTACCGGAATAAATAGGAACATATATATAAAAGACTCTATAATAACCTATCAGGCCAATGATAATCAATTTAGGTATTTAAAAATGCTAAAATAATTTTTTTCATAACAGGGTTGTATATGAGGAAAGAAGTAAAAATAGTATTAATATCAATCTCCTTTGGTCTTGTATTCTGGATCATAGATGCTTACCTAGTACATTTCTTACAAAATGCAAGCATCTTGCCTGATTATTTATCGCAAAAGATATTTAACTATGACCATTATGTCAGGTCATTTGTCTTCATCGGCTTCCTTTTGTTTGGCATGACCGTTTCCAAAATGTCCCAAAAATGCCAGTCTGTTGAAAGTGAACTACTTTCACAATTGAAATTTGAGAATATTGTCGCAGAGATATCTTCTCATTTTATTGGAAAAAAATCAGAGCATATAGACACTGGAATCCATCTTTCCCTTAAGAAGATAGCTGAATTTGCAGGTGCTGATCGCAGTTACTTAATACTTTTTTCAAAACATCGGTACAAAAATGATACAGTGTACAAATGGCACGCAGAAAATATCGATAATGCCTATGTGGACAATCTCTCTGGAAGAAATTTTCCATGGTGGATGGAGAAACTAAGGAATCCTGATATACTAAACATACCAGATGTATCAAAATTACCGGCAGAAGCAAGCAAAGAAAAAGAAGCTTTGCAAAAAGCGGGAATTATGTCTGCACTGTCTATTCCTCTTCAATCCAATGGTTTGTTGATTGGTTTTCTGGGATTTGATTCCTTCAGCCAGAATCGGATATGGCCACCAAATCACATAAAACTCATGAGGATAATTGGAGATATTTTTGTAGACAGTATAGAACGAAAAAAAGCTCAAGAATCTGTTGTTAAACACAAAGAAAGGCTCATAAGGGCACAGGAAATATCACGTACAGGGAGCTGGGAAATTGATCTGCGCACAAAAAAGCATTTTTGGTCTGATGAGATGTATCGGATCATGGGCTTTTCACCCAATGAAATATCAATTAACAAGGATCTCTATTCTACTTTCATACACCCGGATGATCGCAGTTTGTTCAATTCCTGCTTAGACAAGGCACTTTCAATTCCGGGTTACAAATTCGAAGTTAGGACCAAGGTAATAAAGAAAAACGGTTCAATTTGCATCCTTCATTCTCTTGGTGAAGTAACTTGGGATAATAATGGCAAACAGGTTCTTTTTCTGGGAACCACCCAGGATATCACTGACAGATCACTTGCAGAAGAAGACCTTCAAAGAAAAAACCGTAACCTGCTGATTTTACAGTCCACGGCATTGATCGCTGCAAGTTCAATGGAGATGGAGGATTTCTTAGATGATATTCTCAATGAGGTACTTTCTTATCTAGGGTGCAATTCAGGTGTGATTTGTCTTTGTTGTTCCCCGGACAAGAGTTTAAAGGTTTGCTCATCGAACGGAATAAAAGACGAGCTAAAAGGAGAACTTAACGGTATCAATTGTGATGATTCCCTATTCCGGACCATTCCCGATTTAAAAAAGAGTACATTGGTCACAGATAAGGCAAATGATATTCAGGGTAGCCTGAAAAAGTTTAACGTGAACGAAAATGCCGGAAGATTTGTTTTTGTTCCTGTTATTTCCCGTGAAGATCTGGTTGGTGTCATATTATTGTTCCCCGATGATGCGATTATTATCTCAAACACTGACCTTGATATACTTGGTAACGTAGGTCATCAGGTTGGTATCGCTGTTGAGAATATTCGTCTTGTTGATGAAACCAGAAACGCATATGAAGAGCTGAAATCTCTTGACAGGATGAAAGATGAGTTTGTAGCTAATATCACCCATGAGCTCAAAACACCTCTCATCTCCATTAAAGGGTATAGTGAAGCTATTTATGACGGACTTCTTGGTGAGCTTGATGAAAAACAAAAGAAGTGTATGAAAATCGTTGTTTCTAATTCAGAACGCCTTGAGCAGTTAATAGAGTCTTTGCTTAACATGAATTCTCTTTACTTTGAAAAATATCATGTATTGTCACCTATTCATCTTAAAGAAGTTCTTGATAATTCTATATTCGGCCTCCATAGCAAGGTGGAAGAAAAGGACATTCAGCTAAACACAGATTATTCTTTTGATATGAACCTGGTATATGGTAATTGTGAATTTTTACAGTATCTTTTTGTTTATGTTCTGGATAATGCAATAAAATTCTCTTCACATGGCTCTATAGTTTCTATTTCTATCAAGGAAGATGTTAATAGTATTCATGTGGACATAAGTGACCATGGTATGGGAATCCCCAAAAATTGTATGGACCTGATTTTTGACAGGTTCTATCAGGTTGATGGTTCAGCCACACGTATCCATGGGGGTAATGGTTTGGGTCTTTATCTTGCAAAGAATATTGTGGAATTGCATTCCGGAACAATTGAGGTTGAAAGTGAGGAAGGCGTTGGCACAGTTGTCCACGTGTCCATTCCTCTGTACAACCCGGATATTCACGATTAGAAAAAAGCCATTTTCTTATATTTCCTCAGTTATCTGCAAATCGGAAATATACTCTCCTGTTGTTCTTTCCTTTATTCTCGGCTTTGATTATCTCTATATGGGGTATATCACCTGTATTTGCGATGTGAGTGCCACCGCATGCCTGTGTATCCACATCAGGGATGCTGATTACCCTAATATCATCAATTTCCGGAGGGAATGCATCTTTCAGCTTAATTACAGAAGGGATCTTGAATGCTTCATCTCTTGGCATAATAGTAATAGTCACAGGTATCTTGCGGTCTATTACTTCATTGACCTTAGCTTCGTAGGACTTTATCTGCTCCCGGTCAAAATCTTCCAGATTGAAGTCTACACGGGTCTTTTCTTCTCCCAGCTGGTTGCCTGATATCTTAGCCCCTGTCTCATTGTGTATTATGGCACTTAGTATATGGCAGGCTGTGTGGTATTGCATGAACCTGTATCTTCTCTCCCAGTCGATAATTCCCTTTACCTTATCTCCTGCTTTCAATCCTGTTGCTGTAACCTCATGGCTGATATTGCCCTCGAATTTTGCGACATAGCTCACAGGGAATTCAGTTCCATCCTCTTTTACCAGCATTCCGGTGTCATTTGGCTGTCCGCCGGAATTAGGATAGAATGCTGTTTTATCAAGTACTACGAATTTGTCGTCCTTGACACTCTCAACCATTGCATCGAATTCTTTCAAGTAACAGTCAGTAAGGTATAGTTCTTTCATGGATACAGGTAAAGATCCTTTCCATAATTAATTTTTTGGATATTCTACAAAAGTCACAAAAGCATCATATATTAGCTGTACCCTAAAATTATTGAGAAAATGGATGACAAAGAAACAAATGAAATCTCTCTTTATCCTCTCCTTCTGGTGAATTTTATCGGCACCATGGGGCTTAGTTTAGTCTTGCCTTTTCTCATATTTCTTGTTGAAAGGTTCGGTGGCAATGCACTGATATATGGTATTATGTCTTCAATGTATCCTGTTTTCCAGTTAATAGGCTCTCCACTTTTGGGACGATGGTCTGATACATATGGCAGGAAAAAAGTTCTTTTTCTCAGCCAGGCAGGCACTCTTTTGTCATGGATCATTTTCTTCATTGCTCTTTTTGTACCGGTAGCCGTGCTGGTGCCTGTAAGTTCCGGGATACTGGGAACTTTCGTAATAACGGTTCCACTTGTTCTTCTCTTCATTGCAAGAGGATTTGACGGACTTACCGGGGGTAACGTTTCCGTTTCAAACGCCTACATCGCTGATATTACTAAGGATAAGGACAGAAGCAAGAATTTCGGTAAAATGTCAGTTTCCACAAACCTTGGCTTCATAGTCGGGCCTGCACTTGCCGGAATTCTCAGTGTGACCATATATGGTGAAGCTCTGCCGGTGCTTGCAGCCATTCTCATATCCCTTGCAGGCGTTATAATGATAGCACTCTATGTCCCAGAGTCTCATAGATGCGCTTTAAAGAACAAGATTCCGATGGAATTATCCGCAATGTCTGACAAGCCGGGTGGATGTGTTGACGCCACACCTATACAAAAGCAGAAGTTCAGGGATGTGATGAAATTGAAACACATACCTTACATGTTCCTTATTTATTTCCTCATCTTCCTTGGTTTTAATACATTCTATACGGCTTTCCCGGTACATGCAGCAAATGATCTTCAATGGAGTATTGCAGAGCTTGGTTTCTATTTTTCTTTCTTGAGTATCATGCTTGTGATAGTTGAAGGGCCGGTACTCTCATACGTTTCCAAAAGATATTCGGACGTGTTTCTGATAATATCAGGGAGTCTGATACTCGGAAGCAATTTTGTGCTTCTGGCCTTTGGTAGCACATTACTTACGTATGTGGCAGCGATATTTTTCGCAGTTGGCAACGGTTTCATGTGGCCTTCCATACAGTCCATGCTATCAAAACTTGCAGGAAATAAAAATCAAGGGCTTGTTCAGGGAGTTTCAGGGAGTTTTATGAGCATCGCCAGTATTCTGGGACTAATCGGAGGCGGTTTCATCTATGAACTTATGGGAAGAGGAGCGTTCATAGTATCTGCGCTTATAATCTATCTTGTATTTGTACTAGCCCTGCGTCTTCGCTCCTTTGATTTTTCAACTGAATAGTATTTTTTGAAAAAAAATTATGCTCTTATTTGAGCATATACTTCACATCGTAACTGCTTGCAGGATAGGCGTACATGGGTTCCCTTACCTGTTCAGCGGTAAGTCCTGCCTTTATGGCCAGAGTGAAAAGATTGATAGTATCTTCAGCATTTGGTCCAATTACGTGCGCTCCTACTATTTTTCCGGTATCTTTTTCAATAATGATCTTGGATGCAGAAAACCCAAGGTTCGTTTTCTTTGCAGAATAATACTGGCTCATGTCATTGAATAGAACTTTATGTCTGTCAGTAGCATCCTTTTCCATTATTCCTACTGCTGCAAGTGTGGGAATGGTAAATACTGCAGAGGCTATTTCTGTGTAGTCTGCTGTATGTTTGTTTCCATCCAGTATATTGGATGCAACTATGTGTGCCTGAAGACTTGCAGTAGGGGTAAGTGCAGGTCCGGGGATTATACAATCTCCTGCGGCATATACTGAAGGATTTGATATGCTTTGCAGATATTCATTGACATCAATGGCTCCATGTTCGATATCCACTCCACCTTTTTCAGGTTCAAGGCCATCTATGGCAGGAACCCTTCCAAGTCCGTGGACCACCATGTTGCATTCATGGACGATATCTTTCTGCTTTTTACTGTCATAAGCGCTTAATTCAAGAGAACCGTTCTTTTTTTGGCATTGTTAATTAAACATAGCTAGTTCTTTATTCCTATATTTCATCAAGAGCAAAACGGAGATTTTTAGCATTTCAAGACTTTTAGTATAACACTTTGACTTTCTCCTTAGTCTTGCCAGGAAATGCCTAAATATGCTGTTGTATCCTTCAACAGTATATGTTTCTGCTTTTGATCGAGTATGGATGTTTCTGGGGACTAACTTGGCATATGCCCTCCAATAATCCGTCATTACTTCCCCAACCTCTTTTGTCTTTAACTTTTTCCAGAGTTTTTGTCCTGTTTTTGTTCCTCTGCTGCCAAAAGAGCAATCGATGAATTTCTTCCCATATCTATCAACAGCAATCCATATCCAGCAGTAGTTTTTTTATTCCCAATATAAGTATGCATCTCGTCCAATTCCACAACAGAAATCTCATTTTCACTTTTTAGATCCTCTAATTCACTACCAAATTTTCGAATCCATTTTTGAACAGAAACATGACTAACGCCCAAAAAACGTCCAATTGAACGAAATCCCAACCCCTCCAGATAGAGTTGTAAAGCCTGTCGCTTAACAGATACGGGGCTAGCGGTGGATTTTATATCTACTGAATAGTTGTATCCACAATCATGGCATTTGTAGCGTTGTCGACCATCAATCCTACCGTTCTTCTTATGACTGGAACTCTTACACTTTGGACAATTCATATATAAAAAGAGGCCATCATATTATATAACGATGTTTAATTACCAAAGCCAAAACGTTGATTGATGTAATATTTGCCTCTGAGAAGAGAAAGAATATGCTCTTGTTACTACAGGATGGTCCAAAAGAAATGAAGACAATCCTAAAGTCATTAAAAACAACAAGAACAGCATTACTCCCACAGGTTAAGATTTTAAGAAATCATTTCCTTGTCACTCAATCCGGAGATGTTTACGAATTGACGACTATGGGAAAAGTTGTAGTTGATGAAACAAAACCTTTCCTGGAAACTATTGATGCTCTTGATCAGAATGAGGAATATCTGGCATCTCATAATATAGATTGTATTCCCAATAATCTTTTGAAAAGAATAAACGAAATCAAAGATTGTGAAATAATAGAACCTAGTTTACTGAATACATATGAAGTCAACAAGATATTTTCTGAAATGGCTAATAAATCAAATTCATTATTCTTTGTAGTTACTTTTATGCATCCTGATTTTCCTTTAATTATGTCAGATTATGCAAAAAGAAACATAAAAGTTTCAATGATACTCAACAAAGAGCTTTTTGAAAAACATAAGAATGAGTGGTATGATGAATTTAAGCACTTTCTTGGGTGTGAAAACATCAAATATTACGTCTGTGAAAAAGATATAGAACTTTTGCCATTATCAATAAGTGATCAGCGCTTTGTTCTGAGATTATTGTCTAAAAATAATGAATTTAGTAACAAACAACTATACTGCTACAATCCTAAAGCACGTCAGTGGAGTAAAGACCTTTTCAATTATTACTTGAAAGATTCAACAGCAATAACTGAAATATAGAATCTTTTTGATTTGTATGCTACTACATTCTTATGATAATAGTTTATATTCAGTCCTGTTTTCAGCCCTACGTATTTTAGTTATGTGCATATTCATAAACCTTCTTCTCACCAATATTTGTTAGCCTAGTTTCCACAATTTCATGTTTAGAAAAAAATGTTTTCAGGAAAGAAAAATAAATAGTACTGCGTAGTGGAGATATACATGTGTACATGTGAAAACTTTCGATAGCTATATCTATAAAAGGCGATTTATTAGGAATATTATATGACTCTGTGTTATTTTTGGTTGCAGTAGACAGATAATTGGATTTACTGGCAGGATGTGCAGTGCATGAAAAAAATGTTGACCGATGTAATGTTTGCATCTGAAAAAAGAAAAAGTATGCTTTTATTGTTGCATGAAGGTCCCCAGGAAATGGAGACTATTCTAAAGTCACTAAAAACAACAAGAACGGCATTGCTTCCTCAAGCCAAGATTTTAAAAAATTACTCCCTTGTAACTCAATCCGGAGATGTTTACGAATTAACTACTATAGGAAAACTAATAGTTGATGAAACGAAACCTTTCCTGGATACTATTGCTGCTTTTGAGCATACTAAAGGCTATTTTGCATGCCACGAAACTGAATTCATTCCCCCTCACCTATTAAAAAGAATAAATGAAATTAAGGATTGCAAAATAATAGAACCCAGTTTGATCAATACATATGAGATCAACAAGGATTTTATCGAAAAGGCTAATGAATCGAGTTCACTGTCTTTTATATTTACTTTTGTACACCCGATCTTCTATCAAATACTCTCAAATTTTGCAGAAAAAAACAAAGATGTTCATGTAATAATCACCGAAGAATTATTTGAAAAACTCAAAGAAGATTGGTATGAGGAATTCAAAGAGTTAATTGATGGTGGTAAAATTAAATTTTACATTTGCCAGAAACATATGGAACTGTTATCCTTGTCAGTAAGCAAACATTGTTTTAATTTAAGGTTGCTTTCCAAAACGAATGAATTTAGTAACAAGCAATTAGCCTGCTGCAACCCCAGAGCAAAACAATGGAGTAAAGATCTTTTCGAGTATTACTTGAAGGATTCAACGGCAATAACTAAAATATAAAATTGCTTTTTGTACTATTCCGTTACTCTAAAAAAAGTTCGTGGTGCGGGAGGTGTGATTCGAACACACGAACTCCTACGAGACTAGGCCCTGAACCTAGCGCCTTTGGCCTGGCTGGGCAACTCCCGCAAACTGAATGCTGTTTAGTAGCGCTTTTTCTAGTTAAAGCTTGTGTTTGAATAAGCGGTTCAGCACATTAATTTCAATAGCAGGGCTTTCTGGGCATGCAGGCGGTTTTCAGCCTGATCGAAAACCACAGAATGAGGACCATCCATAACCTCTGCGGAAATTTCTTCACCACGATGTGCAGGGAGGCAATGCATAACTATTACATCCTGCTTTGCGAGGTCTACAAGTTCTGAATTAATCTGATAGGGTGCCAGTTCCGTTAAACGCTTTTCGCGCTCTTCCTCATCTCCCATGGAAACCCACACATCAGCATAAATGATATCTGCATCCCTTGCAGCTTCGGCAGGATCATGGGTTACCGTGACCTTGCCTCCCATTTTTCTGGCCTGCTCAACTATATTTTCATCCGGTTCATAGCCAGGAGGACATGCAACAACTATTTCCATATCTACCAGGGCACAGCCCAGAATTGCAGAGTTACAAACATTGTTACCGTCACCGATCCAGGCATATTTCAGACCTGTCAATCGATTCTTATATTCACGGATGGTCATCAGGTCAGCAATTATCTGGCAGGGATGTTCCAGATCAGAAAGTGCATTTACCACAGGTATGCTGGAATGTTCAGCCAGTTCTTTTACAGTATCATGACTGTATACCCTGGCAACAATACAATAGAGATATCGTGAAAGCACAGCAGCGGTATCGGCTACGGTTTCTCCTCTTCCAACCTGCATATCCCTTGTATTGAGATACAAGGCATGACCTCCGAGATCTGACATAGCTACCTCGAAAGAAACTCTGGTACGGGTTGATGATTTCTCAAAAATCATACCGATACTCTTATTCTTCAGCAGGTCTGTGACTTTACCCCTCTGGCGTTTTTCCTTCAGGTCCGTTGCCATATCCAGTATCTCAATAATCTCATCATGAGTCAGATCAGCCATTGAAATAAGATGTTTCATATTATCAACCCTCATTAAATAACTAATAATCTTACTGTCCACGTATTTGGTTCATGTGGTCAATGCGCCTCTGGATAAGAGCTGCTTTACCGATATCCCGCCTGGAATGCAGGTCACCGGTTATGTTCTCCAGTGCATTCTGAGCAATCTCTTCAGCTCTCTGTATTGAATCAGCCATACCTACAACAGCCACAGCCCTTGAACCAGTTGTATAGACCTTATTGTCCTTCTCATAGACACTTGAATAGAATATCAGTGCTTCTCCGATGTCGCCTACTACAACTTCCCGGTCCTTTGTAGGGTTATCGGGATAGCCTGCAGGAACCGCATATTTGCAGACGGTAGCTTTTCCGCTGAACCTGACATCAAGCTTGTCAAGGGTTTCAGTGACAATTGCAGAGAGAACATCCACATAATCGGTCTCCAGAAGTGGCAGAACGTTCATTGCTTCAGGATCACCGAAACGGGCATTGAATTCAATGACCTTGGGGCCGTTAGGAGTTATCATGAACTGTCCGTACAATGTACCCTTGTACTTCTGCCCGGTTTCCTTGTAGAGCGCCTTTACAGTATCCACCATTATCTGCTTTGAACTTTCAACATCTTCAGCAGTAAGAAAAGGAAGTATCTCTCCCGGCGCATTGTACGAACCCATTCCACCGGTGTTAGGACCAAGATCACTCTCAAAGGCACGCTTGTGATCCTGTACTGTAGGCATGAAAGCAAGATTTTCACCGTCAACGAAAGCCTGAAGGGTAAATTCCTCGCCCTTGAGGTTTTCCTCAACCACAACGCTATCCCCATCAAGAAGGCTTGCAGCATATTCTTTGGCCGCGTCCAGATCAGGCAATTGGTCACCCATGACCTTGACGCCTTTTCCACCTGTAAGACCTGCAGGTTTGATAGCAACATCACCAAGCTTTTCGATAAAAGCATCCATTGGCTCCCTTTCGTCGAATACTTCAAACTCGGGACATCCGGCAATATTGTTCTCCTTCATGAAATTTCGTGCCCATGCTTTGTTGAACTCTATTTCCGCAACTGCTTTTCTGGGGCCTGCAGCACTAATGCCCGCATCCTCAAGTGCATCGGCAAGTCCGGCTGCAAGAGGAGCCTCAGGACCAATCACTGCGATCTGAATGTTGTGCCTGGCAGCAAACTCGACCACTTTCTCAACATTGGTTTCCTTCTCCAGCAAAAAATCCTCACATAGATGTGCAATTCCCGGATTCTTCTTTGACATTACTGCGTACAGAGAAGGGTCTTTCCTGCTCTTTGCCAATGCTGCTATTATAGCGTGCTCCCTTCCGCCACCACCGACTACTAATACATTCATATATCAAACCTCATCATCAGAAAATTATTATTAATGATATGCAGATAAGCCGGAACTTAACTCAATATCTGTTATTATTTCCTATTTTGTTAGGAATCAGAATATCAAAGAGTTCTAATTCCTGAAATAAATAACTTGTCTTTATTTTAATGTGTAATATCAAAGAAGGTCACTTGCCCTGACAAGAGGAACAAGCTTCACACCTATGTCACTCAGGTTTTTCTCTGCCCCAGACTCTCGGTCAACAACAGTTATGACCCTTTCCACGATGCCACCTGCTTCACGAATAGCCTCAATGGCATCCTTGACTGAGCCTCCACTGGTAGTCACATCTTCAAGCAGGACAATTTTAGAACCTTGTTTGAACTCACCGACGAAGCGTCCACCAGTGCCATAATCTTTTGCAGATTTGCGAATTAGTATCAATGGAAGCTCTGCTTCAAGGGAAACAGCCGTAGCAAGAGGAACACCACCAAGCACGACACCACCAACAGCATCGAGATCCAATCCTTTTATGACCATTGCGGCATCCTCTGCTATCACTTTAAGCGTAGCAGGATCAGTGCTTGCCTTTTTGATGTCTACATAATAACTGCTCTTCTTCCCTGAAGCAAGAGTAAAATCTCCGAACCTGACAGCTCCACATTCTTTCAGGGCATCGATCAATGCACGTTTACCATTCCCATCAGACATTCGATCACCTAATAATTATATTTTTAAAATGCTCACCAGGGTTCATTTTTGACCCCAATGAAGTAACCTATGACATTCGTACCCAGGTGTAGAACAGGAGTCAGCACCAGAAGCACAATGATTACTGGAATTGTGAAATTTTCAGTAAACCACACAGGAGATGCTATATAAGTCAGCAACCATGCACCAAAAACAAAATCAAGCTGGTCAATTACAGGCAACGGTGCACCTCTTTTCAGCCCCAGCCTTCGCTTAAAGAAGCTCATGAACATATCACCAAAAAGAGAACCAAAGGCGAGCGTAAATATCACGATTACCGCACTGGCGCTTAAACCATTTCCTGCAAACGATGGTAGCTCAACTGAGAACAGTGTTGTTCTCTTAGAAAGATAATACATCTGAAGCAGACCCACCACCATTCCGAAGAATATACCTGTAAGAAGGCCATGATATGTTTTTCCATCTCCGAGTATACGCCGCCCATCAGCCATTGTTTTGCCACCATCAATGGGTTTTCCACCACCAAAGACAGCAGCAGTCGAGTTCGGGATATAAGCCGGAAGCATTAGCCACACAGCAGTTATCAGCATTTCTATCGTAATTATCAACTCTCATTTGTTGTTCTGTTCTGATATGCAACATCGTTATTTAATATATCGAAGCACAATAGATAAAATAGCTTTAATTATAAATATGTTGTACACATAGGATTTGCCAGCAAGATGAAAAACAAAATACCCTACCCGACAACAAGTAATACTATGCTTGCAGCTGTTGTCACTTTTCTTTTACTGGCAACAATCATAACAATGGGGATGTTAACACCCCTTATAGCAAAACTCACAACCGGGGTCGAGCTTGGCCTTGAACCCGCATACTTCAACAATAGAACTGCAATTCCCGTTGCTATCCTTGTTCTGGTCCTGAGCACAGGTATGCTCGTGGGTTATGCTGATCGCAAGTACATCATCCCAATAATAGGATTATCTGCTACCCTTTCGATACTTTTTGCAGTGATGTCGCCCTTTGGGAATACACCCATGGATATTGCTGTGCCCATCCTTATCGTTGCACTGATGGCAACCTTCTACAGGATTATCAGGATATTCATCATCAACAAAAATGCCCCTTCATCAGCAAAGATAAGGAAACTCAGCGCGCACGTAATCCATGTAGGCATCATACTCATCCTGCTTGGAATTATCCTCAGCTCAAACATGAAAGTAGAAGGTTCCGCTGTCCTGAGTACAGATCAAACCGGTTCATTTGAAGGACAGCACTATCAGCTAAAGATCAATAATATGGATTCATACTACACTGGTGAACCCTTCCGCACCTATCCGGCATCAGCCTATACTACAAGGGTCGATTTTGACATTTATAAGAACGGTAATTATTTCAAAAGCGGTAAGGTCAGCTACATCACCGATTTCAAGTGGGGGCAGACATATACGACTACCTACATTAACCGCGGGCCAACAGAAGAACTGTTCATAGCTCCAAGAGCTATTGACGAGTCAGGTGGTGAGATCGACCTCTACATGCGAACGGTACCATTCATCAACTGCCTCTGGGGAGGTATCTACATGATGGTAATAGGCATGACCAGCCTGCTACTAACAGACCGCAGTAAAGGCATCAAATCAGGCACATCCGGAATGAGCAATAAAGCAAATGAAGGAAGATATGACCGCATGCTCGAAGATGAAATAGAAAAACGAAAAGCTAAGAGAGCAAAGGGAAAGAGGTGATGATTTGAACTTAGGTATGATCCTCATATGGCTGGCATTCATCTGTGGATGGGGTGCCACCTTCTATTCAATTAGTTACTATACATCATCGCAGCACAGGGCAAAAATGCACTGGAATAAGCTGGAAATGTTGTGTACAGCATGTATTACACTCTCTGCACTCATACTCATAATACAACTGCTTAGTGTGAATGCATCCTATGATTACGTATTCAGCCATTCCAGCATTGACCTGGCATGGTACTACAGGATATCAGCACTCTGGGCCGGTCAGGAAGGATCACTACTACTCTGGGCCTGGGCAACCCTCGTGATGCTTTTGCTGCTCCGCTACACAGGACACACAAAAGAACTTGTTGAAACAAAGATGATGGACATCACAAGAATGATATCCATGATAGTTGTATCCGTGTTCCTGCTATTGCTTGTCATTGATAATCCATTTTCTGCGTACCAGATACTGCCAACTGGCACGGTTGAAGCAACTAACTGGAACCCGTTCGCTATACTTTATGATGTTCCCTACGGCCAGGGCATGAATCCCCTGCTCCGCAACCCCTGGATGGCAGTGCATCCCCCCATACTTTTCCTTGGATATGCTGCATTTACGATACCCTTTGCAGCAGCAATCGCAAATCTGCTTACAAAGGACAGCAGGTGGACAGATATAGCAAAGGACTGGATGCGTGTAGCATGGCTCTTCCTCACACTCGGAATCGGGCTTGGAGGATTCTGGGCATATGAAGTACTTGGATGGGGTGCATGGTACTGGACCTGGGACCCTGTGGAAACTTCATCCCTTATACCCTGGATCACATCCACTGCATTCCTGCATGCAAGAACACGAGTATCATATGGAGAATACGGATTTCTTGCGCCTCTGCTTGCAGTGCTTTCGTTCATACTTGTGATATTTGCTACCTTTGTAACAAGGAGCGGTATGTGGGCATCAGTACATTCATGGCAGGACTTCACAACCGAAAGTCTTGTAATTGCCATATTCCTGGTGATACTCACAGGAAGCAGTACATTCCTGTTAGCAAAAAGATACCTGGAAGATGAGAATGATCAGAAAGAGACAGGAATAGACTCTGCCTGATTCATCCCATTTTTTTATTTTTTGACAGCAAATATATTTAGCCTTCTGAAAAATTCAAAATAAGTCCCGTCCGGCTGTCCGGCTACTTTTTTTGCTTTGTCAACTACGAAATCCCTGAAAAGAGAAGCTCTATCTTCCGAAAGAACAGACACAAACGGAACAAGGCTTGGCTGCTCAATCCATCCTACAAAAGATTGATCGTCCTGGAAATTGCGATCAGCATCCTCCATCCATACCCTGTATTGTTCGAAGCCTGACAAGCGGAGCAGTTCTTCATACTCACCTTTATCAGGCATATACCACGGCCATTCAAAGGACCTGAATTCTGATTCGAATTCTGGAGAGGATATTGCCTCCATCATTACACCAGCAATATGTATACAGTTACCTTTTCCGGCAAATTGCACCCTCATTATTCCATTACTTTTTAGAGAGTCATGAATAGTATTGAGGACATGGGAGTGATCTTTGACCCAGTGTAGGGCAGCATTAGAAAAAATAACATCGAATTTTTCCTCAATAATCATGTCCTCCATATCCAGCAGGCGAAACTCCATATTGTCAGCCTTGTGATAATTAGCCTGCTCAAGCATTGAGACAGAACTGTCAACTCCTACAACCCTCCCATCAGGCACTTTTTTTGCCAGCTTTTCTGTGAGAAGACCGTTACCACAACCAAGATCAAGGATACATTCATCGCCCTGAAGATCAAGCTCATCCATCAACCTGCTTCCCCAGTCCTGCTGAGGCTTTGAGAATTTTTCGTATTTTTGACCGTCAAAACCCATTCCCTTCAAACTCCCCCAGATTAGAATTATTCATCACTGAATGATTCAGTTTTCAGTTTCCCATTCTCTTCAATTAGTATCTCAATCTTTCTTTCAGCTTTTGAGAGCTTCTGATTGCACACACGTGCAAGTTTCATGCCACGCTCAAATATCCCAAGACTCTCATCAAGGGTCAACTGACCCTTTTCAAGCTTCTCTACTAGAGACTCCAGCTCTTCCAGGGAGCTTTCAAAACTCATTTCATCCTGGTCTTCAGGCTCATTCTTCTTTTCCTTCATAAACTCAACTCTTCTTCTCACCAATGCTTCGCTCTTCTGACTTAACGCCTGTCACCCTGCACTCCAAGGTACCGTCGATTACCCTGATATCCAAACATTCATCAGGACTTACATCATCAATACCTCTGACAACACTGTGGTCAGTATTGCGAAGAGCGATACTGTAACCCCGCTCCAGCGTATTCAAAGGACTTACTGCGTTCAACCGACCGGCAACCCCGGAAAGAGATGATACCTTTGATTCTATTATTTTTTTGACACCAAACTCTATGCGGGAACTGAGCTCATCAACTCTTTGCATATCACGTCGCAGTATTTCAGCAAACCTTTCATGATCGATCCTGGAAGAAAGGTAATCCACCTGATTTCTATTGCCGGATATGAAATGTATTGTAGCCTGCTGCATACGTGATGTCAAGGAAAGCACATGCGTCTTAAGGTCTGACTTTTCAGGAACTGCAATCTCTGCCGCAGCCGATGGAGTTGGCGCCCTTACATCAGCAACAAAGTCAGCGATCGTATAGTCTGTTTCGTGACCCACTGCTGAGATTATCGGCACTGCTGAGTCAAATATTGCCCTTGCGACTATTTCCTCATTAAAAGACCACAAGTCTTCCAGCGAACCACCACCCCTGCCAACAATGATCACATCAACATCGGTCCTGTTGAGATGCTCAAGAGACCTGACGATGCTTTCAGCAGAATTATCTCCCTGTACTATTGCAGGGCTTAGCAGTATATCTACAGGGAACCTTCGTTTGAGCACATGGATAATATCGTGGACTGCAGCACCTGTGGGTGACGTAACAACACCCACTTTTGATGGAAAACGAGGAATCTTTTTCTTGTGGACCACTTCGAACAGACCTTCTTCCTGTAACCGGTTACGAAGTTGTTCGTACGCCTTGTAGAGTTCACCGATTCCGTCAGGACGCATATCCAGTACCCGCAACTGATACTGCCCACGCACGGTATAGACATCCACTGTTCCAAAAACCAGAACCTTCATGGAGGCCTCCGGTTCGAACTTAAGAGTACGATTGGTCATCCGAAAGCTCACACAACTTATCTGAGCTCCCTTGTCCTTCAGAGTAAAATAATAATGACCGGAACTATGTTTCGTCAAATTTGAGATCTCACCCCGCACCCATACCTGCCCTAGCTGCGGATCCTGTGTAAGAACCTGTTTTATGTATTCATTCAATTGTGAAACAGTGTATATACCCATGTAGAATCTCCGGCCTCTAAAACAAATTATGCTTCGGGAATATAAAGTCCAGTGGGAAGTTATGTGAAAGTATTATATTAACGCTTGTTGCAGGTTGACCGGAAAAGGAACAACAACTTTCTAAAAAATAAGTGTGTAAAAAATTAAATTGTTGGAAATTAATTTCGAAAACTTTTAATAGATTATTCTGTTTCTTAAAAAAACTTACTTGGTGGGATAAAAACGTGACATTTGAAAAAATAGAAAACGACCTGATATTGAAAAACGACACCAATAATATCATACAATACCAACAAATGCAACTGGTACTTTCTGAACGAATGCCTGTTAATGATCTGCCTGGTGATAAGAAAAAGATCAACAGGATTTTAAGCAAATTCCGTTCAGGTGTTTCCTTACTTGCAGGGAAAAAGGAAAATGATGATAAAGGCTGCCCTTACAGGTCAAAGGTCTCAAAAAATAGCAAAACCATAACCATTGACTGCAAGGAATGCGACCATGAATCCACTTTTGAAGATGAACAATGCAGAAAGAAGATATTCAATATCCTCCAGAAAGAACCTGTTGCAGGAAGGGTCACTCTTTCAAAACTCTACGAAAGAGACTATGAGGGAAAATCACTTGCAACGATATACCTGATGTCCGGCCTGAAAGACAAGCTGATATCCTACAAAAGTTCAAAAATCGTACCTGAAACATGTCAGAGCAATGAGCAGTGCAGAAAAGAGCACGCAAGCATAATGAACATGATACTTGAATCGTCAGGAACTGATCCACTTAAAACCTGTTACATAATTGACAAGCTAATTGAATACAACGAAGCAAAAGATCAGTTGTCTGATATCCGGGACGAATGTGTGCTATGCAGGAAGAATTTCACAGGCATCCTCTGTGAAATGAATTCCATTTCAAAAAGAATAACAAAAGGCATTGGTCCTGAAAGCTCTGGAGAATTCGGCACAGAATGCGAAGTTGACTATGAAAAACATCTCAGGTCCTATGTAAGACCTCCTTTTTCCACATCCAGGATCTACACAGAACCACCGGACAATACCATATTCCAGGAATGTTACGACATCAGTTATCAGGATGAGAGACATTTGCCTGTGAACATATATCAGTTAGCGGACCGTCCTGAGAAAATGTACATCATCAACCCAATGGAATACTCCCTTGAAGAAAAGGAACTCAAACTAATAGAGAGAGTAAGGAAGAAGATGATAATGCACCGGCCTGTGGACCTGCAGTTTGCCGACCCGGCTAACTCAAGGGAATATTTCCGCAGGCTTAGCAAGCAGCTTTTGCTCGAAGAGAAGGACGTTGACGATATAACCTGCAACCCTGCAAAGATGAATATCTGCAGTGGCCTGCTGACGAAATATACTACCGGACTCGGGATACTTGAGGACCTGCTGTCAGATGAACGTGTCACTGATGTCTATGTAAATGCACCGGCAGACCGCAATCCGGTTCATGTGGTTCTGGATGGCGAGGAATGTGTAACTAACATCTATCTTTCCCAGGAAGATATGGAATCCATGGTCTCAAGACTTCGTTCCATTAGCGGACGTCCTTTTGGAGAAGCGACACCTGTACTTGAAATGTTCCTCAGGGACTATGGAGTACGTGTTTCAGTCATTGGAGATCCCCTTAGTGCAAAAGGGATAGCCTATGCATTCAGGAAACACGCAAAGGACCCCTGGACACTCCCTAAACTCATCAATAACGGTTCCATCTCAGCACTCACTGCAGGCCTTCTCAGTTTTATCATGGACGGACAGGCTTCTGTCCTTGTTGCAGGGGGTGTTGGAGCCGGAAAGACTTCACTTATGTGTGCCTTGCTCATGGAAATGCCACAAAAATACCGCATGATAACCATTGAGGACACACCTGAGATACCTGTTGAACAGTTCCAGGAAATGGGTTGGAAAGTCCAGGGGCTTAACTCGCAATCTGCCATAATGAAGTACGGCGTTGAGATAGAGCCAACTGTAGCACTGCGAGCATCCCTGAGACTTGGCAGTTCATCCCTCATTATGGGAGAAGTGAGGGGACCAGAGGTAGCTGCTCTATATGAAGCCATGCAGGTAGGTGCCGCTGGAAACTCAGTAATAGGAACCATACATGGCTCATCCACAGATGCAGTCTACGAGAGAATAGTAAATACACTTGGAGTTCCGCCTGCGTCCTTCAAAGCCACTGATGCGGTCATTGTCTGCGCCAATACCAGAATAGCAGGAAGTATGACAATGAAACGGCGGGTCATGCAGGTTGCTGAGGTCAATGAAAAATGGGAAGAAAACTCAGGCAAGGTTTTCTCGGATATACTCACCTACAGTGCATTAGATGACTGTCTCAAACCTTCTGACATAATGGACAGGGGACAATCCGCCCTAATCGCTAAGATTGCAGACAAATGGGGAATTTCCATGGATGAGGCTTCCCGCAACATACGCATGCGAGCGCAAATAAAAACCAGGATAGCAGAATACGGCAAAGAAGACCAGCGCCTGCTTGATGCAAGGAATGTGGCTGTTGCAAACAACATGTTCTGGTTGCTTATGGACAGGGAGATCACAGAACCTGACGGCACTGATTACCAAAGAGTCTATGAGCGCTGGCTGGACTGGTTCAATGATTTTGCCGGGAAAACTGAAGAACACGCTACAATCACAGGTGAAGGACAGCAAACTGTCGGGCAAATTGAACATTATATCTGCGCAGGTGGTCAGGCTGTACAATGAGAACTGGTATTATCATAGCTGCAAGTTCACTTCTGCAAACTTCAGATGGCTTGTAAAGGATTTCGATGTTTTTCGCCAGAGTTCAGATAATGCTACCAGTGAGAGCTACCGCAATGCAATGGTATACACAGGATTGGGACTCGAAGCTCATGAAACCGTGCTTCTTTCCTATGTGACTGCTGCCTTTACACTGATAGGAATACTTATTTTTGACTTTTTCCTTTTCAGGATCACTAACTTTGAAACGTCTACCCTCATGGCCGTTGTTTTGCTGAGCCTGCTATTTCCATTGGCAGTGCTGCTCTACATGAGCGAGTACATCAAAATACATGCAAAATGGATGAAAGTAAGTTCGCTTGGCGATATGCCGGAGATCATCAGCTACATTGTGATGTCAATGAAACTGGTGCCAAATATGGAGGTAGCCATTCGTTTTGCAGCCAGCAACTCCAGCAGGCCTCTTGCAAAGGACCTGAAAAAGATGATATGGAACCTGCATGTGAGAGAATACAGGGGAATCGATGATGCTATACTGGAATTTTCCAACCTATGGGGGAAGGACAGCGAGTATTTCAAAAGGGCGTTGCATCTAATCAAAAGCTCTACATGTGAACCGGATGAGGTACAGAGAGTTATCACTCTTAACCGGGCACTTGATCTGGTGCTTGAAAGTACACGTACCCTTATGGATAGTTTCGCCTCTAAACTGAAGACACCTACCTACGTACTTTACTCCATATTCATCCTGATACCACTTGCACTTGTAGCTTTGATGCCTGCAATAACCGTGGTAGGGATACGTTTTGGGATTGGAACCCTTGTGACAGTCTATGATGTGGTCCTGCCCTTGCTAACCTTCGCATATGCAGAATATATATTAATGCAACGACCTGCTGCATTCATCCCACAGGACATACCTGAAAGCCACCCGGAACTCGCTAATATAAAAAATCGAAAAAGACACGCACTTCTGCTTTCCTCAGCAATAGGTATTGCAATATCTTTACTTGGATACGTTTTGATCTACAGGGGAAACCCGTGGAACATAGTGTCAACAGCAACCCTGGATGGAATTATTCCACCCACGCTTTTCATAATATGGGGTATTGTATTTGCTGTTTCCGTTTACCTGAATATCAGCTATGCACCCTACAAAAAGATACGAGATGAAATACGCAGAATGGAAAATGAGTTCTCAGATGCCCTGTTTGTCCTTGGTCGAAGGATATCCGAGGGCAGGTCTGCTGAAGAAGCATTCATTCACACAGCAGCTACAATGCGTGGTTCTGACATAGCAACCGCATTTGAGAGGATATCACTTAACCTGATGAACATGCGAACAGATATCCATTCAGCAATATTCGATGAGGATTTCGGAGCATTCAAGGACATCTATTCAGAGAGGATCAAGACCACAATGATGCTGTTCATTGAAAGTGCCCACAAGAGCCATGTGGTAGCAGGTGTCGCTATTGTTAAGCTTGCAGACCACCTTAAGGAACTTCAGGACGTGGAGCTGAACATAAAGCAGTCACTCTATGATATGACCTCAACCATGCGTACGACTGCTGCGGTCTTCGCACCCCTTATAGCAGGAGTTACCATTGCCCTTTCTGAAGTGATAGCAAAGATCCTCCAGAATATAGCAGAAAGCATAAAACGTCTGCCTGAAAATGCATTCCCGGGTCCTGCTCAAATATCCCCTGAGAACCTGAACCAGTCCATACCTTCTGATCTTTTCATGTTCGCCATTGGAATATATATCATATTTATAACGGTTATACTAATTCGCTTTTCAGGCACTATCGAGTATGGAGGTGACAAGGCACAACTGCGATACGATATCGGGCAGATCCTGCCGGTTACCATAATAGTCTTCACTGTGTCAACCATACTTTCAAGGGTCATTTTCAGGGGAATGATATGATGAGGCAACTGCCGCAAGATTAAAGGTTTCCTAAGACCTTTTTTGCAGAGGTGTATCCTATGAAAAAATCGATCGGAGCAAAATCCTTAGCTTACCCGACACCTGCGTGGGTCGTTGGAAGCTATGACATGTTTGGAAATGCAAATGCAATGACTGCCGCCTGGGGAGGTATCTGCTGTTCAGAACCACCATGCATTAGCGTATCCATGCGCAAGGCCACTTACACTTATACCAACATAATGGAAAAGGAAGCTTTTACCATAAACATTCCCTCTGAGAAATACGTGAAGGAAACAGATTACTTTGGCATGGCAAGTGGAAAGGATGTTGACAAGTTCGAAAAGATGGGACTTACAGCTGTGAAAAGTGATCTTGTGTATGCACCCTACATAGAAGAATTCCCCATTGTCCTTGAATGTAAATTGGTACAGAGCTTTGAGCTGGGACTTCATACACAATTCATAGGGGAGATCGTAGATATAAAAGCAGATGAGTCTGTACTGAATGAAAAAGGAAATCCCGAAATTCAAAAAATAAAACCGATTATCTACTCACCTGAAAGGAATTACTACGGTGTTGGCAAGTTACTAGGCAAGGCATTTTCCATCGGAATGAAAGAATAACTGCGAAACTATATGGAGTGGCCTGGTTCATTCCATATATTCCAGTGTCTTGTTAGGACATATTTTTACGCATTTCATACAGAGATCACACTTTTCGTGATCCACGTTGGTAAAACCATTGATCCTGTAAAGTGCTCCATTGGGACAAATGTTCTCACACCTCCCACATTTCCTGCATCCAATGGATACAATAAAGCCTTCACGTTCTTCCATCGGAATTAATTATTACGTGGATTCTAAATAAGAGTTAGGATGTGGGGCTATAAAAATAACCTTATATACCTGCAAGTTATAGGAAGCCTGAATGAGTAAACTTATCCCGGGAGAATCAGGTTCATTCTCTTCTTTTCTATCGGATGGATGCAAACTCTGCCAGCAAGGAGCAAAGATGGTGCTTTTCGTCACAGGAGTCTGCCCGAAAGATTGTTTTTATTGCCCTGTATCAGACGAGAGGCGTACTGACGATACTTATGCCAATGAAAGGAAGGTCCTTTCTGACCAGGATGTCCTTGAAGAAGCGAGACAGATGAATGCACTCGGGACAGGGATTACCGGAGGAGAGCCTCTTTTAAAAATGGATAGAGTTATCCATTATATTAAACTCCTGAAAAAAGAGTTCGGGGCTCAACACCATATACACATGTATACATCCATTGCTCCTGACAGGAAAACGCTAAATGAGCTATCTCAGGCAGGACTCGATGAGATAAGGTTCCATCCCCCTGTGGAGCTGTGGGGCAGAATGGATACTACCAGCTATGCAGATTCAATAAACTTTGCAAAGGAACTGGAAATGGAAGCAGGAATAGAGATACCTTCTATTGAAGGTGCTGATAAAATGGCACTTTTTGTAGAGAAGGTCGGGTGCTTCCTTAACCTTAATGAACTGGAGTTTTCCGACACAAATACTGATGCGATGAAAGCAAAAGGTTATACGCTGAGAGATGATGTATCAAATGCAGTTATCGGTTCTGAGGAATATGCAACTGAAATTGCCCAAAATTGTGAAATGATACACTTCTGTTCATCAAGTTACAAAGATGCGGTTCAGCTTCGAAACAGGCTTATACGTATTGCTGAGAACACCGCAAGGCCCTTTGATGAGATAAGTGAGGATGGCACTATATATTATGGACATATTGAATGTGTTACAAGTGATGAACTTAAAATTGTAAATAATGAACTATTGCAGATGGAAGTACCTCCTGAAATGATGGAAACCGCTGCAGATGGAATTGATATTGCCTGGTGGATACTGGAAGATGTTGCAGAATCGATCAGGACTCCGATAAGAAAATTGTACATTCTTGAAAGATATCCTCTTAAAGATGGACTAATTGTTGAGAAGATACCCTTGTAAAAGCTAAAATATATAAGGGAGAATGATATAGATGGTACAATTCTCATATCCAATAAGGATTTTAAAGCTATTTCAAATAAATAGTTTTATAAGAGAAAGTAACATATAAAAAAAAGAGGTGTTTGTACTGGAAACGATAGAAGAGCGAGTAAGGGAGAGACTCATAAAATATCTTAGTCGCGATGACACAGGTATACGTAAAGTCGTATTGAAATTATTCCTCAAAGGGGGTAAATTCACTACAGGCGACGTTTACGAACATCTTCACAACGCTGATTTTGATGTAAGTTACAGAGGTGTTTCAGCAATGGTAGGCCTTATGAATACCAGATTAGGAATACTTAGCATTGATGTGACTGGTGATCATAATATCTATTTGTTGAAAGAAGATTATAGAGATATTGTAAAAACTGTTCTGGAAAATTATTAACGTAAACTCTCTCTTTTTCCATTTTGAAAGGTTTCAAGCTAAAAACATAATTAAATTTCACTTAAAACACGGGAGTGTCACTCATACTAAGAAGTATACCCCGAATAGTATACAAAGGATATGAACGTCTGCTTACGCAGGAAGTTCAAAGTGAAGATGTTCCACGACATGTAGCTATTATTATGGACGGGAACCGCAGGTATGCGCGTAAGCTCGGCCAGATCAGTTCTTTCGGACACAGCAGGGGAGCAGATGTTACTGAGAATGTAATGGAATGGGCCTGTGAGATAGGAGTGGAACACCTTACCATCTACGCTTTTTCAACTGAGAATTTTAACAGGTCTGACGATGAGAAGGATAAACTCTTTGACCTTATCAGAATTAAGTTCGATGAGATAGTCGTCGACGAAAGAACGCATGAAAGAAAGATGAGAGTTCATGCCATTGGAGATATCGATAAATTACCAGAACCGCTCCGCGATTCCATCAAGAATGTTGAACTTGTAACATCAGTGTATGATAAATTCAATCTCAATGTTGCAATAGCATACGGCGGCAGACAGGAAATTGTTCAGGCGGTACAGGAAATTGCTGGCAAGGTCCAGGCCGGAGAACTGGAACCTGAAGATATCAATGAAGATACCATATCCGGGCACCTGTACCCTTCAAATGGCTCAGCACTACCTGATGTGGACCTGGTCATACGCACAGGCGGAGATGAACGAGTATCCAATTTCCTCCCATGGCAGGCTAATGGAAACGAATGTGCAGCATATTTCTGCGCACCATTCTGGCCGGAGTTCCGTAAGATAGATTTCCTTCGCTCCATACGCATCTATCAGGCCCGTGTGAGAGAAAGACACCAGCATACAACTACCCGCGCCGCGCACTTTTTAAAAGCCCTTGGAAAAGCTGAAATTGAAGAAGTAAGGCATCATTCCAAGGTCAAGAACTGAAGTGTCTTTTGACTGTTTTTTACTTATAGGTAAGCTGCCGGATCAGAATCAGGTATTGACCTAAACTGAAAGCTATGCTTCGAGATTGAAATATTCGGGAGCTAAGAAGTTTACTGAAGAATTTCAGGATTTAATGAATAAGAAGATTGCTTACAATAAGCAATCTGTTATTTGGAATGTAGTTTTCAATTCAGAACAGGTTGTCCACACATTCCTTGAAATCACGATAAGCACGGGTCTCTGTGATGTTCTGGGGACCTGTAGCAAATGCTTCAAGCATTGAGCGATAGTACCATTGCTGTTCTTCCCTAGGTGCATTGAACTTGTCCCAGAACCCTTCTCCCTGAATCCCTATATCACTGATAAGGTCTCTGATATTGGCGAGCTTGTCTGCACATGAGAGGAGTTTTATCTCGCTGTTTGCCCTAGCCATATTTCTGATGGTGTATTCCTTTCGTTCTTTCCAGTTTTGTGTCTTGTCACCAGTTGCAGGCTGTCTTAGCTCTTCAGGTTCGGTAACAGCGTCCACGTAATCAGCAACCTGCTGGCCATATTTAACTAATATTGTTGCAATATCAACGTCAGTATCTTCAACGATGTCATGTAGCAATCCTGCTATAACAAGTTCATATGACGCATTTTCTTTGAGAAGGATGGATGCTACATCCATTGGATGTGATATGTATGGAGTACCTGACTTCCTTACACCGCTTTTGTGTTCATCGCTGGCGAACGTAAATGCATCAGCAAGTTCTTGCAGACCCTTCACCTTTTCTTCTTCGTATTTTTCCTTGAGACCATCTAACTGGATCCTGTAGTTTGCCAGTCTCACATGTTCGTAAGCGGTTAGTTCACCATCAATCTCTATCAATATCGTCCTGTATTGGTCACTTGCCCAGATCCTTCTGGACGGTTCCTCGGACAGGAAATCCAGATAGCTGAATCGTTCGGGTGTTTCTATAGGTTCGGAAACATTGATCGTATGGATTGTAATCCCGTTTCCTCTTTTTTCAGTGCTGGTGGAATGATGGCTGATAAGCTCACGTATTTTCATGATGATAACTCCGCATTGATGTGCATACTAACTTTACAGGTCTTTGCCTATATGCTTTGCATTTATTAGTATATCGCCTCTATCAGGAATGTTCAGAAAAGTAGACACCTGCAACTACAAAAACTGCCCCTGTTATTACATAGATATTTGGTAAATTTCCAATTATTATGCTGTCCCCTATAATCGCTACAAATGGAATAAGGTAGAGAGCAGTAGTTGAGGTAGATGATCCAGCAAGATGTATAGCTTTGTTCCAGTAGAAAAATCCCAGTGCTGAACAGAACGCACCAAGATAAATGAGAGCAGCGAGAACTATCAGAAGGTCATTTTGAGTGAATGTCCATATCTTTAGGGTCTGTGCTTCATAGAATACAAATGGAAGGAGAAAGACCATACCTGCTAATGTGAGATCCCGGGAAACAATGAGTAAGTTCCTTGAACTCATACGTTCTATGATAAGGGTATAAAATACCCATGAAAAGACTGACCCAAACATAAGGAAATCCCCCAGAGGATTCAGGTTAAGATTGTATTTCCCATTCAGTATCAGCAGACTTACTCCAAAAAGAGCAATAAATGCACCAAAATATTTTTTTGGGTTTGATAGCCTCTTTCTGATTATATCGACAGTCATAATGAAAAAAATAGGTATAGTAGCACCTATAAGTGATGAATTGGTAGCTGTTGTGAATGTCAGTGCCACATTTTCAAACATGTAGTAACAGGTAATACCAAGAAAACCTGCAAGTACTACATACTTAATCTCATTTTGGGTATAATTTTCTCGTTCCCGGGAAATAGCTAACAGGAGAATGGCCGCAATCAAGAAACGAGCAAATGCAATGATTGCAGGATTGAGATAATCAAGCAACACTTTTGTGGCAATGAAAGAAAAACCCCACATTGCAGCAACTATCAGTAAGTAAAGTATTCCTTTTTTTCGATCATCCATTTTTCTTCATCTTCATGAATCGTCCATATCAGAATTGCATTGGAGATGTTTGCACCTATATAATTGTTTTGTAATATGAATTCATACAGCTTCCATCAAATTAGAATGATATAGAAGATGGGGCGAAGGAAGAAAAGAAAGGAATTCAGAAACATTTGATACATGGGAAGGCTTTTGACATTAAAGAATCACAGAGAAAATGTCGTTATGACATTCCCCCAATATTCCAGTGATTCTCATTTTATTGCCAATTCCTCTATTTTTATTTACTCGGAATTAATCTTCTTCAACAACCATGCCATGTTGGAGGCGAGATTATCCATGGTCTGCATACCCTCAGCGTCATCTTCGACATCGCCGGGGTTCAGACCGATACCAATGTTCCAGTAAGTTGAACCCACGGCGAACATGTTGGTAATGCCGAACAGGTGATTGATGGTATCATAGGCACGTACTGCACCTGCCCTGCGAACTGCTACCACAGCAGCACCGACTTTTCTGGAAAAGAATTGATCATTTGCAATAGACACGAATCCTGCACGGTCTATGAGTGCCTTGGTCTCTGTGTTGACATCTGCAAAGTAAGTAGGTGAACCAATCACTATACCATCAGCTTCCTTCATTTTCGCGATGCATTCATTGATGCCGTCATCATCAAAAATACATTTGCTGTTCTTATTCTCAAAGCATTTCATACATGCTGTACAGCCATGAATCTTCTTTCCGCCAATGGTGATAGTTTCGGTCTCGATGCCTTCTGATTCGAGTTTAGACGTGAGTTCTTTCAACATGGCTGCTGTGTTCCCCTCTTTACGTGGGCTTCCGTTTATAGCGACTACTTTCATTTGCATACCTTCATTGTTTAAACAATACAAATCTAATGAATTGCATTATATGCTTCAAAACACATTTAATATACATATACCTCATACAGACTTACTATATAGTCACTAACAAAAAGTATAGTATAGTGAGATAATGGAGGTTTTGCTGAAATTTACCGAAAACTATGGCCTCAATTTTTATCAAAGAATGCTAAATTAAGATTGTAAACAAATTTGTTTTGTCAACAGTCTTTTTACGCACACGTTTTATCAAAGAATAGATGATGTGACATTAATCACACCTTGTCCAGCCACATGCTGAACAACTTCTACATCCATCAATGCGCCTTATCTCTTCACCACATTCCGGACAAACACCCTTCAATGATGTCTGTACTTTAGTGACTTCTTGAGCAATCCTTGGTTTGTTGATCGTCTTTTCTGTTGTACCGGTAACCGACTCTTTGGTCAATGATCTGATGTAATTGGCCACGATCGAAGGACATGACTTACCATCAGTATCACGGCCTTTACATGCATCACACTGGATCTTACTCCAATGATGCGTAAGGCTTTTGATATTTGCTCTTCCCTGCAATGCAAGTGACACAGTGATCGCAAGTGCAGCAGAATGAGCTTTACATCCACCACCAACAGTGGTCATGAACAGCTCCCAAGGAATTGCATCATTACCATCCCCTATTGGATTCTCGAACGATTTGCAATATAATTCACCACATCCGGTTGTGAACTTTATCCTTCTACCGTTTACAGTTTCCTTTGGATGCAAGTCGATTTCTGTATTGTAATCCAATCTGAAGAGATTTACTCTCTGAAGAAGCTCAGACTTCTCTTCAGGAGATAAACCTTCCATTGCAAAAGCGAGTGTATCAGGATTCATGATATCGATCTGAGTAGGAGCGATATCTTCTTCAATATCAGCTTCTTCAAAATCTGTATCTCCGCATATTTCAAGGAGCTTTATATCGTCCGCATCTGACTCTTTTGCAGCAACGATCACCTGGTCGTCCCTGGAGCCATCACGATAGACTGTAAGACCCTTACATCCGAGTTTCCAGGCCATCATATACAATTCTCCAATTTGCTTAGATGTAGCGTCATACTGGAGATTTATAGTCTTTGAGACGGCGTTGTCAACATACTTCTGGACCGTAGCTTGCATCTTCACATGGTCTTCAGGTGAAACATCGAAAGCTGTGATGAAGTATTCCTTCACATGGTCCGGAACTTCAGTCAGATCTCTCATCTGCAGAGATGGAGTTGTCCTGAGTATTTCCATCAGTCCTTCAGAATAGAAACCTTCTTCCTTCGCCACCTTCTCAAAGAGTGGATGGACTTGAATGAATTCGCTATCAATAATCTTCCTCTTATACACGAAATTGAAGTTAGGCTCAATTCCAAATGATACACCAGCGAATGTTGCAAGTGTACCTGTTGGTGCTATTGTTGTGATCTGACAATTTCTTGGTGTCTTCTGTGATGGAAGGTTTTCTTGCTGGAACTCAGGGAATGTACCGAATTCACGACCAAGCATGTTTGATGTAGCCCATCCAGCGTTATCAATGAACTTCATGACCTTCCCAACCATTTCACGACCCGCATCACTGTCATAGGGTAATTTCATGTACAACAACATGTCTGCAAGTCCCATGACACCTAATCCAATAGGTCTGGTCTTGTGTGCCATATCATGGATCTCAGGTAATGGGAAATGATTCACATCAATAACCTTATCCAGGAATGTGACTGCAATTTCAGTGATCTTCTTGAGACGGTCAAAATCAATTGCATAAAGTCCATCTTCTGTAGGTTTCAGCATATTGACCAGGTTTATTGAACCGAGATTACATACACCGAATGGAATGAAATAGAACTCACCACATGGATTTGATGATTTGATCGCACCGAGATGAGGAACAGGATTAGTGGAATTTACCGTATCAATGAATATCATTCCGGGTTCACCGGATTCCCAGGCATTCTCGCATATGATATCAAATACCTCACGGGCATCCATACGGACTACTTCGCTATTATGAGGATCTACCAGTTCAAAATCATCGCCCTTCTCAACAGCATCCATGAAAACTTCAGATACAGCAACGGACAAATTGAAGTTTGTCATCATCTTGTCATTCTTCTTACAAAGGATGAAGTCAAGAATATCCGGATGGTCCACACGGAGAGTACCCATGTTTGCACCACGTCTCATACCACCCTGTTTGACCTCTTCTGTAGTTGCATTGATGATTTTCATCCAGCTGAGAGGACCGGATGCAACACCATTTGTTGATGATACCGGGGAACCTTTGGGTCTGGTTGAAGAGAAATCAAAACCAGTCCCACCACCGCTTTTATGAACAACAGCGGTGTTTTTGACTGTTCCCATTATTTCAACCAGATCATCCTCAACAGGCAATATGAAACATGCAGAAAGCTGTTGTCTGTCACCTTCTTTACCTGCATTTGCCAATGTAGGAGAATTTGGCAAGAAATCAAGGTTGTACATTACATCAAAGAAGTCATCTGCTAATTCTTTGTCACCATTTGATATTACAAATGCGACTCTTTCACATAGTCCGCTCCAATCCTCCCCTTTATGGTAATACCTTTTACCGAGGATATCTTCAGCAATGGGGCTAAGTTTTTTGCATTGAGTTGTTATTCCCATTTTTTCACCTTACAGTTATAAATAAAATTTTCATCATTTGCATTCCATCAATCAATCTTCAGCTTTGTAGAAATCCTTAATATTCAGACTCTAATGGAAACTCACAATTATTTTAAAAATACCATATGTTGAACAGAGTTACCAGTTTCAGCCTGATTGGTACTTGTTTGAATAAGTATTCCACATAGCATCAAATATAAGTCACCATTCAAATAGTGGCAGAACTCAAATTCTTATTTCTACCCTTCAATCCCTGCTTTTTTGACGCGTTCCAGCCAACCAGCCACAGTGGAAAGATAGCCAGTAACCCTTAACAGCTGATGCACGTTATGATTCATACAATTTGGACATACCGGTTGATCGCACACAGGACAATGCTCAATATTTGCCACGTTTCCCTTTGAACACTTCTTTTGATTATTCACTACCCAAAATAGAACTGAGCAGGGTGTTTCTTTATCTGTTTTCATGGTTTGTTCATCATTGAACTCTTCACACCAGTCCACGCACCTATCGACAAATTTGTTCAATGGCAGTGCAAGCATTTCCTCTAGTGTTATTGGTTTCATTTCCCTTATACCACATCATTTCTGAATCTTTTTTGACATCTTCCGATGCAAGCCGATGCCTAGGTCCCTATAAGCTGAACCTACGGTTATCATATTGGTTACCCCAAAGATATAGTTGATGGAATCATACAAAATACACTTAATGCTCATATATTTCATGCAGACTTTTTATATAGCTACTAACAAAAAGTATACCGCACGTGACAATAGAAACTATGAAAAACTTGCCAACATAAAAAACAACAAAAAATACCACTGTCTTGTAGAAGTAAGACTCTAAGCAGTCAAAAAACAGTCGTGTTTCTTCAAAGACTATCCTTAGATGGCACCTTAACTTAATGGCATCTGAAGGTGTAATCGAAAAAAGTGTTGATCATATTCAGGATAGAGCACCTGTTACAGTAGGCAGTGCTCATTACTCGAATAAAGTTAAACGGACAAATGAAGAGGACATGGGGATTACGGGGAATTTATGATCTAATTAAAGGTTGCAAAGATTTGAATAATCGAATGTAATGTTTTATTCATCCTGCCCAAGTGTACACTGCCTTCCCAGGTATTCACTGCCCCAGTCACAAAGTGCCTCAAGTATGGGAGCAACGGTCTTACCAAATTCGGTTAATGAATATTCGACTTTCGGAGGAATTTCCGGATACATCTTACGATTTATCAGGCCATCCTCTTCAAGCTCCCTTAACTGTTTTGTCAGCATTCTCGGAGAAACACCATGGAGATTCTGTTGCAGCTTGTTATAACGTATGACCTCTACTTCTTTCAACTTCCAGAGGATTAGAGGCTTCCACTTCCCACCAATTACATCAAGGGTTGCTTCCACAGGACAGTGGTATTCCTTGTTATTCCTGATGTTGATAAGTTTCTTATCGATTACCATGATCTCATCCAGTATACTTTTTGTTAGTAGCTATATATTAAGTCTGTATGAAGTATATGTGCATTAAGTGTACCTTGATATTATATAAGGCAATTCATTGAATTTATATGGTTTAAAACCAGGAAGATATTAACATGAATTCACAATGAACCCCCTCCTTTTGTGGATTTAAATCCGGGACTCCAAATCTTCGATTAACCGCTAACAACTTCAATAGAACAGAATGCTTAGTTGTTATTCATCAGAGTGCATAAAGTAATGCTTTGGATTAAAAGGTTTCGATAGCGATTAGCAATTTCTCACTCCTGACAATACCCTTAAATACCTGCTTTCGCATTAATGTTGTCATGACAACAGTTGTTGCAGCAACACACTTGAAAGAGTAAATCTGGACTCCATACCCCCCGGAGTATTCATCCGGATAACATATCACATCCACACTAACCAACAGGAAGTGTCTCAAATGGTTGAATTAGATCAAACAAGAATAGAGCAGATAGGTTATGATGATGTACCTGGTGTAGCACTCACTAATTCAAATGTCATTGCGGAGTTTCTGAAAAAGACAAAAATTCAGGATGTCATCAACTGGGGCCGTAAAAATTCATTGTGGTTCGTAGTAAATCCAATGGGTTGTTGCGGTGTTGAATTGATTGCCGTAGGTGTTGCTCACTACGACACTGATCGTTTCGGTATTATTCCGCGTAATTCCCCAAGACACGCGGACTTGCTAATCATCAGTGGATATGTGACTAAGAAGTATCTCCCTGCCCTGAAAAGGATATGGGACCAGATGCCTGCGCCAAAATGGGTGATGGCCATCGGGGACTGTTCTATAAGTGGTGGTCCTTTCTACGAATCCTACAGCACTCATCAGAACATGGATGAAATATTCCCTATAGATGTCTTTGTTCCCGGATGTCCTCCAAGGCCCGAAGCCTTTATCCAGGGTTTTATTGAACTACAGAAAAAAATCGAGGCAAAGAAGGACAAAGGTACGGAGTATTGAGAAATATACTTTCTCTGCAACAGCCATCTTTAAATAACAAGTTTATACACTATTGCCAGAACAACAGTTGTTGCCACAACAGTATACAATAAAGGTGCAACACATGGAAGACATACCTTTCGGAGCATTCATCGGAATAACCTATCGAAGTAATTTTGTGAGAATAAACAACAAAATGAAAGAACTTGGTCTTTCTGCAGGCCAGTTCTTCGTACTTATGGTGCTTTCGTATGAGCAGGGGTTGACACAGGATAAAATTGCCTGGTTACTTCTCATAGATAAGGGAAGTGTTGCCCGTGCAGTAAATGTCCTTGAAGATAAAGGCTTTGTCAAACGTGTCACCGATGAAAGTAACCGCCGGGCTGTGCAGCTTTATCTTACGGAAGCAGGGGAACAGCTCATCCCGAAAGTTGTCAAAATTGAGTTGGAACTGGAAGATACTTCTTTGGCAGGATTGACAGAGGAAGAAAGGACACATGCGAAGGTACTACTCCACAAAATTGCACAGAATTCTTATGAAGCTGCTTATAAAGACGGTGAGAAACGGAAGGAGTTTCCACTTAAAAAAATCTAGTCAACAATAGTTTATACCTCTACCAAATGGAGATTAAAAATAATGAAAAATCAGGCTATAGATAAAAACCCTATTTCAAGCAGTAAATTAGCACTACCTATCCTGCTGGCTGCTTCCATGATCACTCTTATGGGAGGAGCAGCAGTTGCACCTGCACTTCCGAAGATGGGTCAATATTTCAGCAATTTAGAGAATGCAGAATACCTCCTGTCATTTATGGTAACCTTGCCCTCTCTTGCAATCGCTTTGAGTTCCCCGTTCATGGGAATCATTGCAGATAAATACGGTAAAAAGAAATTACTTATAGCTTCCCTTCTCCTTTTCAGTCTGTCAGGAGTTACAGGAGCTTATTTTGACTCTCTTGAATCTATTCTTGCGGGAAGGTTTGTTCTTGGGATAGCGATCGCAGGAATAATGATCTGTGCAACCGCATTGATCACTGATTATTATGCGGATCCTGCAAAAAGACAGAAGATTTATGGAATGCAAGCTGCATCCATGGGTTTTGGTGGTTTGATACTGGAAACCGGAGGTGGAGGACTTGCTGAATTTAGCTGGCGTTATCCATTCTTTATCTATTTGATTGCTTTGCCAATAATGTTCGGTGCATTTTCCTTGCTGGAACCTGCAAAACATCACACACTGGTAAGTAAAAATGAAACAACATACCCAAAAAGTAAATTGAAGATAGGAGCCATAGCATTTGTCTATTTTATAATGTTCATTGCAATGGTACTTATGTTCACTGTACCTTCAAAAGGACCATTCCTCTTTACTGAAAGTGGAATTACTTCCAGTCTCATAGGAGGTATTTTGCTTGGCCTTTTGGGAATGGCCAGTATGGTGGCTGCTCTTTGTCAGGTTCGAATTTCAAAATATCTGGACGAACTGATGAGATGTGCTTTAGGTATTGGGTTTACAGGCCTTGGTTTATTCTTAATGGCAAATGGTAGTATGGCTACTATTGTTGCAGGTGTTGTATTTGCTGGAATAGGAACCGGCGTGATCCAACCGACTTTAATCCATTGGATCGGTCTGCTTTCACCCCAGCATCTGCGTGGAAGGATCTTTGGTGGATTAACCTCGATATTGTTCCTCGCTCAATTTGTATCTCCCATAATCATGCAACCTTTACTCGGGAACGGTATGTCACTTGCCAGCGCGTTTGGATACTTTGGTCTGGCAGGAGTTGCTATGGGGATTATTATACCTGCTGGAAATATAGTATTAAGACAGAGCAAAAATTTTACTCTGGGACCAAATACAGATATTGTTCATCTTGAAAATGCTGTTTATGATGAGGATGAATAATCCTCATTTTACTTTTCAGTATCTTAATGGATTCATTGTCTGGAAATCAAGCAAATCAAGATGAAGTATTGTTTTATTTTGATTGCTTGCTTCATTTTTGCTTTTTTCTCATTATCTGAATTCAATCCGAATATTGAATCATTTCCCTCATCTCCTTCGTGTTTCGATTAAAAAAACCTTCTAACCATATCTTTCAATTATTTCATTGGCTTCAATGCGATTGTGTTCAAGCTCCTGCACCACAAATTTGTTATTTTCTTTTTAGAGATGGATCTCTGATTTCTTACTCTCATCAACATCATTAAATACCAAATAGACATAGTTGCATCGTCAACAGTTGACTGGACAACTAAATTTATATGGAGCAAAATATGGACAATATACCCATCGGAGCATTAATCTCAATTACCTATCGCAGTAATTTTGTGAGGCTTAACACCAGAATGAAAGAACTTGGACTTTCTGGTGGCCAGTTCTCCGTGCTCATGGTACTTTCGTATGAGCAGGGGTTGACACAGGATAAAATTGCCTGGTTACTTCTCATAGATAAGGGAAGTGTTGCCCGTGCAGTAAATGTCCTTGAAGATAAAGGCTTTGTCAAACGTGTCACCGATGAAAGTAACCGCCGGGCTGTGCAGCTTTATCTTACGGAAAGCGGAGAGAGAATCATCCCGGAAGTTATCAGGATCGATCAGGAAATGGAACAAATTATTTTCTCAGGATTTACTGAGAAAGAAAAAACACAGATAAAGGCACTGCTTCTCAAAATGGCACAGAACAGTTACGAAGCTGCTTATGATAAAAATGACAGGAAATGGAAGGAGTTCCCACTGGAAAGCTGCAACAAAGTGCCGAATGTAATATTGAAAAGGGACTTATCGATATGGACGCCAAAAAGATGGATCTTGGAAACGATAAGATCTCAACAATTTTCTGGAAATATGCTATTCCCTCAATAGCTTCAATGCTAATAATGGCAGTCTATTTTGTGGCTGATGGTATCATTGTTGCCAGAGGAGTGGGCAGTACCGCTCTGGCTGCTGTAAATTTATGTGTGCCATTGATAATGGGAATAAATGCAGTTATCCTGGCACTTTCCCTGGGAGCATCAATAATCATTTCCATCATGCTGGCCCAGAAGAAATACAAGGATGCCAGCAATGTTTTTTCAGTGGTTTTTGTCACAACTGGCGTAATTGCAGTCCTCTTCACAGTAGCAGGGTTGTTTTTTATTGAAGACATATCCTATGCGATAGGAGCTACCGAAGAGGTACATGGAATGGTGCAGACATATCTGTCAGTCATCCTGTATTTCATTCTCATCTTCAGTTTGCAGATTACACTATCAAATGCCGTAAGGAATGACGGTAACCCCAATCTTGCACTACTAAGCACTCTTGGCGGAAGTATACTGAACATACCTCTTGATGCATTTTTTGTCTTTGTACTTCACTGGGGGCTCTTCGGAGCAGCAGTAGCCACAGGATTATCTCAATTTACAGGGGCAGCAGTATTATTAATTCATTTTACCCGAAAACAGGGGCATTTGCGTTTTGTGTTGCCAAATTTCAATTTGCAGATCATTACAAGGATAGTTCACAATGCAATTCCCCTATTCATTGAAACCATTTCATTATCAATTTTCATTGCCACTATGAACATTCTGGCCACTAAATATTACGGAACTACCGGAGTAGCTGCTTTTGCAATAGTTGGAGCTGCTTCAATGCTGTCGGCAATGTTTTTTGTCGGAATTGCACAAACCAACCAGCCTCTGATAAGCTATAACTATGGCCATGGAAAACATAACAGAATACATGATATTGTAAAGTATTCATTGAAAACAACAACTGTACTTAGTATTGTCATAATTGCCATCATTGCAATATTCAGCGAGCAGATGGTCAGCCTCTATGTAAATGTATCCGCAGAATCAGAGCTTGTTTCATTGACAAGCACTGCATTGAAAATCTATTCTGTTGGCTACATATTTTCAGCAATAAACATGGCGCTATTAAAATATTTCCAGTCCACCGAAGATCGCAGATCATCCTTGATCTTAACATCCCTGAAAGCCTTTGTTCTTCTGATTCCTGCCGCATTGGTAATTCCAAAAATATTCGGAGGGGTGGGGATCTGGCTGGTAATACCATCTGTGGAGTTTTTTATTGCGATCCTTTCAGGATTGATTTACTGGAAATCCTTGTCTGCAAAAAATGTGATGGATCACCAAACTCCACATTTCGATCTTGATGAATGAAGAAAGTAGAGATTACGACTGGTAATTTCTACGCTCAGTAAGGAAAACAATATCAAATATCAGGGATAAGTTTTCGTTAAGAACTTGTCCTATTCAATTTTAACAATAAAGATCATGGTGTGATGAAATGGATGATCCATTGGAATTTTTGAGAAACATTAAATCCGTAGCGCTTGCAACTGTTAACAACAACATACCGGAAGTTCGGATAGTTGATGTGATGCTGCATGAAGACGATAAGCTATACTTTTTGACAGCAAGGGGAAAACCATACTACAAGCAACTAAAAGCTAATCCAGAAATATCCATTGTTGTCATGGATGAGAATTATGTCACTGTAAGAGTTAAAGGAAAAATAGAGTTTGTTGATAGAAGTTTCCTAGATAAGATGTTTGATGCGAATCCGGTCATGAACCACATATATCCGGGAGATACAAGGGAAATTCTGGAAGCATTTTGCCTTCCAAAAGGAGTAGGTGAAGTTTTTGACCTCTCGACAAATACTCCAAAGCGTGAAAGATTCGCATTCGGAGGAAAAACTCCAATTGAACCCGGATACAAAATTACTGACAAATGTATTGCCTGTGGAATATGCAAGGATTCATGCCCGACTGGAGCCATAAACGAAGGAGACATTTACATCATTGAAAGCTCGCTGTGCCTTGAATGTGGTAACTGCTACGAAAAATGTCCTAATTATGCAATTGAAGAACCTCTTGAATTTTAGACAGGAACGGAGTGGGGATAATGGAACAAAATTTGGAACAAAACAAGAACAATGCAATCGCATTCTACAAAATGGCCTATGAAGGGAATCCCAGAAAGGCAACTGAACTCTACGTGGGCAAAGAATACATTCAGCACAATCCATTGGTGGATGATGGAACTGAAGAATTCATCAAGTACTTCGAAAGGATGCAGGCTGAATATCCTGAAAAAAGTATCGAATTTGTAAGGGCGATAGCAGAAAGCAATCTGGTTGCTCTGCACACACATCAAATATGGCCAGATAACGAAGAATATGTTACAATGGACTTTTTCAGATTTGACGATAATGGGAAAATAGTCGAACACTGGGACAGCATACAAATGATCCCGGAAGAATCTGCGAATGAGAATGGCATGTATTAAGATACTAGTGGATGTCAATATGGTTTTTTAGAAAAGGAAAACTCTTGATTTTAGTGAGCCTGCTTATGCTGTTGAAAGACAGGATTCAGAGAAGATCCGGCAGATTAGGGCGATTTCTAGTGGAACTCCTGATTTTGAATGGCACGAAATAGACATGCTGTTCAATAACACAAACCTAAATATCAGAGATTGCAAATTTTCTGCAGTGACGTTATCCCATCTTTTTTCTTGCTTCTTCTACTTCATTCAACAGGTCAACTTTTTGCTTTTTTCTTGCTCCTTCTACTTCATCTACTACCTCAGGATAGTCCACGAATATTGAATAAATGTCAAGGGATGCCACAATGTCCACAATACCTACAGCACCAACAACTTCACCTGTATTAGCTCTGATTGGAGCGACTACAACACACTTTCCTTTATAGACACCCTCTAAAGGTCTCGTTCTGACAATTCTGTTTGTCTTTATGACCTCTTCAAGGATCGGACCAGTGTACCCTCTGTCTACAACCATTCCTTTTTCCATAAGAATTCCCTTGCAATTAACACTGCGAATAGTTGTTGGAATACCACAAAGAGAATGTACTGCCATTGCTATATATTCCATATCATCGGCTGTGGAATCCGCACATAGCTTCATACAAACCCGTTCATTGGATTCTTTATTTGATGCCATTTTCTAATCCCCTTCTTTAAATGTTAGGAAGATCAGTGGAAAGAAAAACTGATCAATGAATTATCAGGTGTATTTTGCTTCAAGATATTATTTTTGAACGTACCCGTTTTTACTTTCTAATTCTTCAAAGTCTTCATCGATCAACAATTAGTAAATTAGTTTTAAATAGGATATGTCTTTGGAACTTAAATTACTAAAAACTATTACTAAACTAAGACAACGAAAAATTGTATTTAATAAAGTTCGGGAAAGGTTGTATATATGGGAATCTCATGGGCTGTGATTTATCAGCCTGTAGACAATAGACGGCGCTAAGGCTGTGACTATAGGCACAAGAAGCCAGATCCTTCCTTTTAATATATTGTAGTCGGTTAGAAGATGTTCCCAGCTATGACCTGCAATGTAATAGCCAAAGAGAAACTCAAAGGCAACAGTCAGAAAAAGCCACATTATTCCAATATACGCATAATCTCTCGGAGTGCCTGTAACACCTGAAAACATGAAGAATACATAGGAAAATGCTATGATAAGTGTGCAGAAAATAACAGTACTGACTTGATGAGCAAGGAGCTCACTAAAAAATTTCCCATAAAAAGAATTCCTGATAATCCCATTGATGATTGCAAAAACCACAAGGATGAACCATGCACCAATTGAATAAATATATATGATTTTCCACGAATTATGACCCCTTTAAGAACATATATCATTTACCATTTGTTATAGTTCCCATGCAACTTAGCAGGACAATATTTGAGTATGCCAATCATCTTGGATCTAAGTTTGATGGTGATATTGGAGTATTGGAAAGAAAACACGTTCATGCTGATTCTATCGTATATATTGGAAAAGAAGCAAACAATATTGATGAACAGGAATTGAATGTTGAGCAAGCTCAGGAGTTCATCAACAAGGATCAAGAGATGCAGAGGATTCTCAACATAACTGTATCTGAAGCTAAGGACATGGGAGTTCCAAAGACTACATTGTGGGATATGCAGAAAAGGATAAATGATACAGGGAATTTGAATTTGAATACTCTAGCTGTGATGAAGTGGATATGGCAAATTTGAAATGAAAGAACGCTCAATCATTTAAACCATATTTCTTTTTAAAGTCATATATTGATACTAAGTGATTTGGAGTAGCAAATTTAGCCATTTTTTCGCTAGTTGATTCATCCTGCATCCCCCACACTGTATTTGAAAAAGTATAACCTAAAAATGACATTATTCCTGAACCTTCTATTCCGCCAGCAACACCACCTATTAAGCCAAGACTAAGTGATATTCCAAACTTAATTTCATCAGACCTCTTTTTAATTATATTGGCATCGTTCCAAACATTATCTAAAATATCAGATATGTTTTTTTCTTTTTCTGGCTCTGTAGAAAACCTACTTCTCATTTTATTTTAGCATAATAATTTAAAAAGGATAAATCCCCTGAGTATTACTTGCGATAGAAACACAAAAGGGGATGATTGTGTTTTGCCTAACAAGTACTTAAAGTTTGTTGATACAGCGCTAGCTGTATCAGGAAACTCACACCTTCAGATTTACAGTTGTAAATATTCTAAAAGAAAATATACTCAGCACCAGCTATTGACATTGGTTTTGTTAAAAGAATATCTTGATGAAGATTATAGAGATATTGTTGAACTTGTAGAAGTGATGGATAAAGTTAAAGCAAGAATTGGATTAAAAAAAGTTCCACATTTTACTACACTGCATAAATTCATTACAAGAATTAAATATATCTACTTCACTGGATTATTGCAGCAAACACTAAAGAGGATTTCGAGAAACTACCATCAATACTCATACAATTTAATAAAATTTAAATAATAGCAAAGCAAATTTACTATTATGGATTCTTTTACTGATTTTGCCTTAAATGAAGAATATAAGCGTCTCCAATCTGTCGGAGATAAGCTTGCTGAAATTGAATATTTAGTAGATTGGAAGCCTTTTCGCCCTATTCTGGAGTCAATGTACATAAACAGAACAGCTTCAGGCGGACGGCCTGAAGCTGATGTTATTGTAATGTTCAAGATGCTTGTTCTGCAACAATGGCATGGTCTTTCTGATGCTGAGCTTGAAAAGCAGTGTATTGACAGGATATCCTTTAGGAAATTCCTGGGATTTCCTGAATATGTACCAGACAGTACAACTGTCTGGTCATTCAGGAAGAGAATTATCGACAATGGTAAAGAAAAAGCGGTGTGGGATGAAATGCAGAATCAGCTTGATGCTCTTGGTTTGAAGATTAAAAAAGGAATGATCCAGGATGCAACTTTTATTCACTCAGATCCAGGACATGCAAAAGCAGATGTACTCAGAGGAAAAGATGCGAAAACAAGAAGAAGCAAAGATGGAACCTGGACTAAGAAAAATGGTAAATCTCACTTTGGATACAAACTTCATACAATTATTGATAAGGATTATGAACTAATCAGAAGATTTGAGACAACAACTGCATCACTTCACGATTCACAGGTTGATCTGTCTGAAAAGGGTGAAGTGGTGTATAGAGATAAAGGATATTTTGGAGCAATAGCAAAAGGTTTTGCAGCAACAATGCAACGAGCTGTAAGAGGACATCCTTTAGGAATAATGGATATCCTCAGAAATGAAAGAATAAGTGTGAAAAGAGTCCCTTGCGAAAGAGTGTATGCAGTGACAAAAGAAATATTTAAAACCAGAAAGGTTCTTGTTACAACTGTAGAAAGAGTGAATGCAAAAATGTTGATGACAGCTTTTTGTTTTAATCTGCATCAATTGAGGACACTAAAAACCAAAGGAGTAATTTAGGATAGCGGGAGCTATACTAAAAATAAGGATTAATGAAGAGAAATTAAACAAAATGATAAAAAATGAGAGGATATAATTGAGTTTGAATACTTTAATGATCTAAAATGAGGGAATATCGAAATCCTCTAAAACTATTCTATTCACGCGGAGAGCAGATAGAGATTACTGCTATTATAGTTATTAACCAAACTTTTAATACTAATTGAGTATAACAATACTGTATGGCTAAACCCGAACAAATTCCGATAAAGCATCATCTTTCATCAGAAGAATTGCTTAAACATATTAAGTCATTAGAGAAAGACACACGAGTTCTACAACGTTTATATTTTGTTAAACATCGTTATGAAGGAGCTTCTGTTAATGAAGCAGCTAAACTTGTAGGGATATCAAAACCCGTTGCATATCAATGGCAAGAGCGGTGGAATCAAGACGGATATGAAGGATTAAAGCCTAGGTTTTCAGGAGGATGTCCTTCCAAACTCACTGATGATCAAAAAGAAAAACTAAGGGACATGTTACATGAAAGAGATGATTGGTCTACAAAAGAAGTTCAGGAACTCATTTATAATGAATTTAAGGTTCAATACACCATTAAGCAAATACTAGTGATCTTGAAGAAGTTTGGCATGCATCATGCCAAACCATATGCGCATGATTATCGAAGACCACAAAATGCAGAAGATTGTTTAAAAAAAACTTACCGTTAATCGATGATGATTGCGTTATCGGATTTCTTGATGAATCATCTCCCCAAACAACATCAAATACGGTTCGTTTATGGTCTTTCAATAAACCTGCCATCTTCAAAAACACAACCAGGATAAAAGCAAACTCCTTCGGTTTTTATGCATTGAATGGTAATTCTGTTATTGATTTCAAAGAACATTCAACCAAGGAGGATGTATGTTCGTTTTTATCAGCTGTTAAAAACAATAACATGGGAGAGAGAATCGTAATTATTCTCGACAATTTTAGATCACATCGAGCAAAATATACAGTGGAATTTGCACAGGCAAATGATATTGAATTGGTCTATTTACCTCCATATTCACCCGACTTGAATCCAATCGAATTCATCTGGAAAAGTGTCAAAAGAATTATTTCTCGCAATTTTGTGAAAGATCTGGATCATATGAAAAATCTGATTGCTGAGGAGTTTATTGATTGTTCATCGAAGATTAGCTTCGCAAGAAAATGGATTGAGACATTTCTGGATAATAAGTTGAAAATGTTAAGTTAATAACTATAATTCAAGTGGGTTTACTAGTGGCCACTGTAGTTACTATTATTCCTGGAGAACAGGAAAGAAACAAAGATCTTTCCTGAAAACAAGTATCTCTATTGATACTGCAAAGTTCATTGTTACTGGTTTCAAGATATCAGATAAGCCTGTGCATGATGCAAAGCATGCAATGAAATTACTGAAGCAATGCCACAAAACTCGTAGATCAAAGTACTATGTAATGGACAAAGGTTATGATTCAGAAGACATACATTCACTAACAAGAGAACAACTAGATTCGATAGCTATGATTCCTTTGAGACAAAGAAAAAGGAAGAGAATCAGAGGCAAATATCGCAGAAAAATGGTATGGGAATTTGACAAAGCATTGTATCATAACAGAAACCTGGTTGAAACGATGTTCTCCGTTCTGAAAAGGAAATATGGGGAAGCGATTAGGGCAAAAAAGTATTGGAATCAAGTGAAAGAAGTCAAATTCAAGATATTAGTCCATAACCTTGACAGGTATGTCAAGGTTATTTTTATTATTCAAATGAGGATTTCTACAGAGCCCTCATATTCTCTTTTTTCAACTTAACGTCAATCCCTCTTGCCCTCCTAGAATATTCCTGAGTCATTCTGAAATTTTTCCATTTGTTAACACGCTTGTTGATCGGAAAAACCATTTTCCATCGCATAGCATAATAATCAACCCTTTTTGATAGACGAGAACTCAACTTATATTTAATCTGCGGTCTTCCCCTCTGGCCTTTCTTTCGAGGAATCTCTTTTTTAGTACAAGATATCCTCGCCTTCTTTTCTTGGCCTGTTCATAATAGCGGGAATAACGATGAAGTATCTTATATACGGCACTTCTTGTCACCTTATGTTTTTTGTGTGGGTTCTGATTTACAAGCTCAGTAAGTTCATCGACGGTCAAGTATTTATTTCCATTATCCCTCATAGTTTGCAATAATAAGAATTTCGCAGCTCCTACAGTACCTCGATAGTAGCAATACTTACATAGAAGATGTTCGGGATATTCTTTATCAGAACCACATGAGGGGCATTCATTTTCCATATTACAACGGCACCCGTTATTTTTTTTACTGCTTAATGCACAGCAGCGATACTGCCCATTGCTTGCAATGGCAGTTGTAGTGAGAGCGCTACGCTTGAGTGGGTGTGAAGGCTCAGACATTGATAATTTGAAGCTTATAAATATCGGTTGTGACTTCATTGAGCTTAAGAGAAGGAACTGCGATGTCTATTACTGGATGGGGAAAAAGAGGGATCTTGTTGCCAGAAGCGAGGGTGGCAAACTCCAGTCCATAGACGTCTCATATACTAATGACATCGACCCAAGGGAAACTGAGGGTCTGCACAAGTTTAGCAAGCTCAATGATGCAGAACTTATTCTCCTGACAGAAGATATTGAAAAGGAAGAAGATGGCATCAGTTTCGTGCCTCTGTGGAAGTGGTTATTGAGGTGATCTATTTTTACGTCATCACTATCTTTTACTATTTCAACAGCAAAGCGCCGCTTGCGGCGTGTTGGTTGCACTGCGTTAAATCGCATTGATTCAAAATCGATCATATTTTAAACAATCCTGCATGAAATTTAAAGTGTAACCATTGACCAGAAGGATGCTGAGGGCTTTGCTCTCATATCGCACTCGATCATCAATGGTTATAAATATAATGATTACAAAAATAATCATTGTGGAATTCTACAACCGGGAGAAAGAACTCTCCCTAATGTCCCTCCTCGACAAAAGCAAACCGTCCTTCCTCGTAATAACCGGCAAAAGAAGGGTCGGGAAGACCGAGCTTATCAAACAGTTCAGCAGGGACAGGAAAGCACTCTACCTGTTTGTGGACAGTAACAAGAGCATAGATATACTCATGGACGAGTTCGACAGGATGCTCAGGGAAGAACTTGAACTACCTGATTACATAAATGTTAAGGAACCTGAGAATTTTCTCAGGTTCATTACATCCTATGACAGGGATATAGTGATAGCCATCGATGAGTTCCAGAGATTCCTTAAGATATATCCTTCCTTTATTACCCAGCTCCAGAGATACTGGGATATGAAGTCTGATGATTGCAAGGTCTTTCTCATCGTATCGGGTTCTTCCATCGGTATGATAAGAAAGATATTCATTGAGGAGAAAGCTCCACTCTTTAAGCGGGCGGACAACATACTGACACTTCGTCCTTTCACGGTTCACGAGACCTTTGCCATGCTTGATGAAATAGAGATCACGGATATGCAGGAAAAACTGGACCTGTATTTCCTTTTTGGAGGAACGATCTACTATTACCGCCTTTTTGAAAAATATCAGTGTACCGGGTTCCTTGATGCACTCGAAAAGCTCGTGTTCAACGAATTTGCACCGCTCAAAGATGAGGTTAGGGATATCCTTATCGAAGAATTCGGCAAGGAACACTCTACCTATTATGAGATAATATCTGCTATATCTCAAGGTAAATGTTCCAAAAGCGAAATATCGGAGATGACACACGTATCTTCAAACTCTCTTTCACATTATTTCTATGACCTTGCGGACCTGCTCGGGATAGTTGAGTATAGGATACCCGTTACAGACAGCCCAAAAAAGAGTAAGAGAGGGAGATATTTCCTCAAGGATAATTTTTTCAGGTTCTATGGCCGTTTCATATATTCTGCATTGAGCCAGTACATGGGTGGTAAATATGACCCTATAATGGAAAATGTTCTACAGCAGTGGCAGAGCTACACCGGGAAATTATTTGAGGATATGATCCGAGAGCTGATAAGTAGCAGGCTAATTTCCGAATATCCTGAAATTGGAAGCTGGTGGAACAGGAAAGGAGATGAGATAGATATACTGGCAATAAACCGTGAAAAAAGTGAGGTTATGGCAATTGAGATAAAGAATAAGGAGCTTACCAGGGATGAAGCAAGACGCATCCTCAACTCTACTTCAGAGAAAATAGAACTGATTACCGATGTATCTGGCATGAATTTCAATGTAGGGATCGCTGCAAGAAACATAGAGGACAGGAAGTTGCTTGAAGATGAAGGATTTCTTGTATGGGAACTGGAGGATCTCCTGTAAGGTCACATATTTTTTATCATGTTGGAGTAAGAAGACCACCGTTTTCAAACGGTGGATGAATTACGTCCCCTGTTGGAACTACCGTCAATAATCCCATGCAGCCTGAAATGCAGACATTGAAGCTTTGTTGCCTTCTATAAGGTATGGTACTTCATCGATAATAATTACAGGTTTTTCATTGGTCTGCTCTGCAATGAATTTCAATGCAGCATCCCATTTAGTGATCTTTGGCTGGTAAATACCAAGTTGTTCGGATGTCTTTTCAAGAAAGTCCTCTACCTGATGCTCAAGGTCAAGTTTCTGGGACAAATAATAGACAGAAGATTTTCCAGCCATGAATTTCAGCACAAGTTCTGTTTTACCAACACGCCTTCTTCCATATATTACGATCAGTGATGAAGAATCACGGGAATATTCGGATTCAAGAAATTCTAATTATTCGGTGCGATTGATAAATAGACTCATAATCCTAAGTATCAGGAGTCTATATTATATACATTTCTGCTGGTTGATGTAGTACAGTAGATCTTGATACTCAAAAAATAGCAAAAAATCATTTTTCCGACTTATGACTCTGTAGAAATCCTCTAAAATTCAAACAATAGTAGAAGTCAATAAAACTTCTGTATATTTTTCTGAATGGTGATCGTTTTGTCTAATATTAGCTACAGATAGTGATTTCAATAGGCTTTCTACAGAGCCAATTGTTTCAACTTCTATATACTATTTTACAGATTATTGTCTTTTTACAATTTAATGTTTATTCAATTAATCAGTTTAAATAATTTTTAAAGAACAGATATAATGAATAAAATAATAGTTTTGTTCTTTCGAATTAAAATACTTTATAGACTATTGATTAAAGTTCGGTGTTTTACAGTTACCCAGATCCCAAAATACTAGCGCAAGAGGTTTGATTCGAATACAAAAACCTTCAGCAAACCAAGTCCGAAATCTAACATCTCTAATCTGGCTGAGCAAAACCCTCACAAAAGATATAACAATAAATACCAACATTAACCAAAAAAGTAACCACTGATCAAACAATTAACGTAAAAAACGTATGGTGCGGGAGGTGTGATTCGAACACACGAACTCCTACGAGACTAGGCCCTCAACCTAGCGCCTTTGGCCTGGCTGGGCAACCCCCGCACAAGAATTGCTGATGGAATTGTCGATTTAAGTGAAAGAACATTCACTAAAGATATACATGTTGAAAAGTTTGGTGCGGGAGGTGTGATTCGAACACACGAACTCCTACGAGACTAGGCCCTCAACCTAGCGCCTTTGGCCTGGCTGGGCAACCCCCGCACAAGTGCAGATCAAATAAATATTCAGGAGAAAAATCTCCTGGCCGGATCACAGGGAATCTAAGATTTCCCCCATCCGGGCGGCTTTGTCCTTAATGTTCGTCCCTGCATTTATAATTAACTCCTGAATAGTGTAAGAGCCGTCCGATTCCATAGTCAGAATGAAAGAAGTTTCATCCTGGGAAACTTTAATCGCATTGATCTCACATTTTTCCTGACAGAGTTTGCAGAGTATACATTTCAGAATATCTTCGTCTGAGATTTCAGCCTTTTCAGGTCCCATTTTAATGATATCCTGAGGACATTCCTGAATGCATGCACCACATTTGTCACAGTTTGTGAATGTAACAACAGGCATGTTCTTATATCCACAAGCAACACCTGCCTGCCATTTGGCATGATCGTAACCATAACCCACATGAGCTATAGCTTCAAGCACGACCTTCTGGCCCTCCTTCAGATCAATTATGGGTACATTGAGATCTGCAGGGCGCACTGTTTCATCAGAGGAAATAAGGTCACCCGAGTATACCATTTTTGGTCCTTCAGCGCTGAGCGTCAGGGAAACTTTACATCCAGGACATTCAGAACCACCGCAGCTACATTCCTGCATGGGCACGAAGTCATCCATGTTTGCAGTTAAAGGAATAAGAGCAAGTCTTAATGCAAGCTGTTCGTCAAAGAGGACAGACGTATTGTTGTATATATTGACATCGTCAATTGCAAGTGTAGGTACATCGGAGAGAGCAGCTCTCCTTATACCGTTCGCAAAGGCCGCACTTACATTAGACAATACGAATTTTGCAGACCTCTCAGATATCTCCAGTACGTCTATTTCCATTGTCATGAGTCAGTATCCGCTTTAGATTATACTCTTCTTCCGCCTTTTGGACGGGTTCCGTCATGTGGCACAGGAGTTACATCCTGTATCCTTCCAATTTTGATACCTGCCCTTGCAAATGACCTGATTGCAGCCTGTGCTCCAGGACCCGGACTTCTCTGCTTGTTCCCACCAGGTGCACGCACCTTGATGTGAACTCCTTCGATTCCCTTGTCCTTGAGTATATCTGCAAGCTGGCTTGCCATCTGCATGGCAGTATAAGGTGAACTTTCATCACGTGCAGCTTTTACAACCATTCCACCGGAAGACTTGGCTAATGTTTCCGCACCGGTGATGTCTGTCACTGTGATGATAGTGTTATTGAATGAGCATTTGATGTGAGCAACGCCCCAGATTCCGTTTGTAGCCATGAATTTATTCCTCCTTTGCTACTCCTGCTACAGATGAAGCAACCTGTGCAGGCCTTTCTGCATGCCCTTCGCTGGTAAGCGGTGATTTGCCATAATAGTCTATGCGCATTTCTTCGTCCTTTGATATAAGCATACCGGGAACTGTAACCCTCTTACCATCAATCGCAATGTGACCGTGAGTAATGAACTGCCTGGCCTGTTTTGGAGTACGTGCTAGTCCGAGCCTGTGGACCTGTGTCTGCAACCTGCGCTCCAGAATGGAATCGGTCTGCAGACCAAGAATATCATCAACATTGGAATCGCCGTGAAGTATTGAGTAGCGAATGAGCCTTGCAAGGATCTGGTCAGATTCGGTCTTCAAGTGACCTGTGAGTTCTCCTTCTGCAGATTCTGCAAGAAGCCTGCGGGCATCCGCCCTGTACCTTCTCAGGACACTGTGTGCCTTCCAGAGTTCCTTCTTGTTACGGAGACCATACTTTTTAACAAGCTCAAGTTCACCGGCCATCCTGGCTGCCTGCCAGGGGTGCTTTGGAGTATCATAACTCTTTCTTTTTTTACCTGGATATCCCATAAAATCACCTTAGTATTACTTCTTCTTGCTTACGCCAATGGTTGAACCACGCCTGCCGGTGGATTTTGTCCTCTGACCTCTGCACTTAAGACCTCTCTCATGCCTGAGACCACGGTATGCCCTGATCTTCTTGAGAGTGTTTATGTCTTCCCTGAAAGTAAGGAGAATGTCCTGTCCAAGGAGGTGCTTGTCATCCCCTGTCAGTGGGTCCATCTGCCTGTTAAGCATCCATTTTGGCATTTTCGTCTCAAAGTTGCCGATAGCTTCATCGAGCTTCGCAATGTCTTCATCTGAGAGATATCCTATGACCGCTTTCGGGTCAATGCCGGTGCTTTCTACAATAACCTTTGATGTCCTCATCCCTATACCACGAATGCCAGTCAGCGCATTTATTACAGGCTGACTACCCTGAAGGTCAGTATTCATGATACGGACAAGATGTCTTATTTCTTCGTCTGCCATTAAATTTCCTCCTTAAGGACGTAAATCGTCCTGTAGCCTCGAAACAAAGTTTCGACACACCCTGTAAAGGGCTAGGCAATTCTAAAGATTAATAGAATAATTTACCCGCATATACTATTGCTCTTATTTGCACAATCCATGCAACAGAAAATAGCAATACAAGTGAACACATCCTATAGACTAATTATATAAATACTTTCCTGTGAAGTGAATTTGAAGATCATGCGTGAAATCCCACATTATGCCCCCTTAATCAATGCAAATACCTGTTTCAAGTAATTGTTTGCGATAAGACCCACCCAACATTTATGTTTAAACATTTGCACTTTTTGCCGCTTCATAAATAGCGATCATTTGAAAATCTGACCAAGTTCCTTTTCCAGATCTTTGAGCATTTCTTTTTCTACATAATCAGCTATTTTTTTAGTTGTCGCTTTAGATGGATGCACCTGATCCAAACTAGCGCCACAAAGAAGACATATTATACATTCACCAAGCACCAGGCTTTCATCAACTATATTGGAAAAAGCCACATTGATTTCACTATCGCACTCAGGACACATCACTAACGCATCCCCATCGTAATTTACATCCATATTTGATTTCAGATTGAATACTTTTTGATCATCCATCGTATCACCTTATTCGCACACATATCCATAGGACAGTTGCTCAAGTAATGTCCAATTATATTGTTATAGATTCAATTGAGGTAGTTGCTTAAAAACATCCTTTGGAAATTATGTCTGCTGAAAACATAGACTGAATAAAAAAATGACAGCTCATTCTTTGAGAATGACGTGAATCGTAAATTTGTTGCCCGGGATTAGTAATCTTCTGCTGCAATTGCACAATATCCCATGTCACATACCTTCACTTATCCACATATAGTTGAAATGAAACATAGAGTAATTAAAAATCAAAAAAGAATTATGCGCCGAGGGGGGGATTCGAACTCCCGAGGGGCGGATGCCCCACAAGCTTTCCAGGCTTGCGCCCTACCGCTAGACTACCTCGGCACGCGTGATTATTCTGGCTTGCTGTGCCAGCCTTGCGGATAAGTGCCAGCATCCATTATTACTCTTTCGGTCACTGCTGCAATCCCATGCTCATTTTCAAGCATTTCCCCAGTATCCATAAATGCAGTACATAATGCCACAGCCTCTCCTTTTAAGGTGAAAAGACAAATATCATCACCTTTGCTGATATTCTTGTCAAGGCTTACTATACCCGGAACTGCAAATGCCGCACCCTGACATACTGCGTCAACAGCACTGTCACGGACAATAATCTTCGGAAGATGACTGAGACCCTCTTCCATAGGCCTTATATATTTACGCAAGTAGGATTCATCTTCGTCTTCTTTCCAGAAAACATAGGCATCTTTCAATTGGTGCAGGGTTACGAGGGAATCTTCCCCGAAAGGACCCGTTTTTGTTCTGCGCAATTGCTGCATGTGAGCTCCACAACCAAGTGCATTACCGATATCATGACAGAGTTTACGAAGATATGTTCCTGCTTCGCATCCGACCCTCATCAGCACAGACCTGTCTTTTACCTCTATCACCTCGAGGTAGTAAATCATCCGAACACGTACCTCACGCTTAACAGCAGAAATCACAGGTGGCATCTGGAAAATTGGCCCGGTGAATTGCTTACAGATGCGACGCACCTTCTTCTCCGGGACAGGCTCATGCATACGCATCAGGCAGATATACTCCTTGCCCGAAAGACGCAGGGCAGAAACAACCTTTGTAGCCTTTCCGAGCATGATAGGCTGGACACCGGTCACACCAGGGTCCAGGGAGCCTGAATGTCCGGCCTTACTTAACTCAAGGATATCCTTGACCCAGGCAGTAACCTCATGACTGGTAGGACCTCGTGGCTTGTCAAGGTTCACAACTCCCATCTCGATGTGTTGCCTAATCGGTCGATCGTAAGGAGAACAACCATAGAAAGGACTGGTTTTCGCTTCTGCCTTAAGTACTAATTCACGTTTATATTCCGAAGGTAAGATACCAGAATTCATAGAACCCGCCAAATATCAGAAATAAGAATTGTTGTCGATTGCACAGGAAATAATATCTGCGATTCCATACTGATCCCATTTTTCAGAATCAATCACAAGATCATAAATAGACAAATCTCTTATGTCAATATCATAAATTGTTTTATACCGGACAGACTCTGAGGCCTCACGTTCAATTGTTTCGCTGAGCTTGTATTCAAAAGAACCACTTTCCCTTGCGACAATCCTCCCTACACGAACATCAACTGAAGCCTTTATCCAGATCTTGAGTGCCTTGTTCGCCATATGGCCCGCAAGCCGTCCTTCAAGGATCACGTTGTCTCTTGTATTGGCAATTTCTTTCTGGCGCTCATCTATTTTGAGGTCAATTGAATCGTCGGATTCCGCCAGTTCACCAAACTCAGCAAGAGTCATTCCGTATTCATTTGCAAGTGAACGAAATACCTCTCCTGCTGATATCATCTCGAGCCCATGCTTCTCCGAAAGGATACGGGAAACAGTGGTAGTACCACTGCCCGGAAGACCACTGATAGTCAGCAGCAATTAAATTCCACCGACATCCAATGCTTTTCTGATCAACTGACTTACCGCAAGAGAAGCGATGAAATACCAGAATATCCAGTATTGGAAAGGACCGATGATGGTATCTGTCAAAAGCTGTTCACCCCAGAACGGAAATACGAATGAAGCACCTCCGTGCTCTGGCAATGTAATAAAATAATACGCCCACATGAACAAGGGGAGCGATATTATACTGATATATGCCATGGGTTTGAACTGCTGCTTCGACATCTCCATCTGTTCGGACATCATCGCGGTACGCTCAGATTCCATCTTCTTCATAAGTGAAGTGTTATTTGAAAGCTGGGCTTCCCTGAACTGCTTCTGGAACACACGCATCTTTTCCTGGGTAGAGCGCATCAGTTCCCAGTCCATGGTGTATTTCTGAATCAGTGATGCATAAAGTGCAGTTATCGATGCCATTATGAAAAGGACAATATGAAAATTACTTGCTCCCAGAAGATTCACAAGAGGATCCATAAGAAAACCAACGGATTGTCCGAGGGAATTCCTGAAATCCTCGCCCAGGATAACAATACCCAGCATCAATGAAATACCAAATGCCAGCAAAAATTTATTCAGCTGTTTCTTGAATGTTTCTGTAACCAAGGGATAGCCTCTTTTGATGGTTTATTTGTATTGGTCCATAATCTTACAGATGTCAGCAAGAACAGAATCAACTAATCCTGCGCCATCCACATTAACAAGAAGCCCGGCATTATCATAATACTCGATCAAAGGTTTAGTTTTATCATTATAAACAGCAAGCCTCTGCCTGATAACATCTTCCCTGTCATCATCACGCTGGTAGAGTTGCCCACCACATGCATTACAGACACCCTCCTCTTTTGGAGAGTTGAACATAATGTGGTAACTTTCACCACATTTGCAACTGCGACGTCCACTCAGTCTTTTTACGAGCTCTTCATCGCCTACCCCCATATTGATAACAGAATCAAGAGGTTTGTTAATTTCATTGAGAATTCCTGTAAGCGCATCCGCCTGAGGAATAGTTCTTGGATAACCGTCCAGAAGATAACCGTTCGCACAGTCAGGCTCTTCCAGCCTGTCCTTTATGAGACCTATAAGAACCTGATCAGGAACAAGTTCACCCTTGTCCATATACTCTTTTGCTTTGAGACCAAGTTCGGTACCTTCACGGACATTTGCCCTGAGAATGTCACCTGTAGAAATATGAGGAATGTCATATTTCTGTGACAATTCCTTGGCCTGGGTGCCTTTTCCTGCACCCGGAGGACCAAACAATACAACATTCATTATTATCAACACCTAAATTATGAATTATTCCTGCCCGAAGAAAGACCTCACCATCGGATGCATCTCCATCATCTGCTCGGATGCTATATCCTCATAGAGGCGGTATACTATACTGACAGCAAGCAGAAGACCGGTACCTCCTGCACCTCCAAGCGTACCGAGCATACTGGCAACCAGTGTCAGGAAACCAATGAAAGCACCACCGATAACCGTTACCTTCGGGATATATCTTAGCATCACCTTCTCGATGCTTCCTATATTTCTCCTGAAACCGGGAATTTGCATCCCGGAATTAAATATCTTCTTTGCAGTAGGCTTTGCACCCATTCCAGTAGTCTCGATCCAGAAGAGAGCGAATATGATACCACCTACTATCAAAAACACGGCATCAACCAGCACATGAAGGGCAATCTGCCAGGTTGCAGGAGCAGCGACTCCATATGAAGAGAAGGTCGCTGTTACAAGCGAGGGTACCCAGTCATACGGGCTTTGAATAGGAGAAAGATAATACATAATACCATTAACAGGAGTTGAACCTACATATTCCCCGAAGATTGTAATTCCTCTGCTGCTCAGTACGATTCCGATTAATTGTATGTTGGCCTGAAGTGCCCTGACAAGAATCATCGGAAGGACTGAAGCGTAGATCAGCTTTACAGGGAATTTGCCCCTTGCACCCCTTACAGCACTGTGGGCCAGAGGTATCTCAATACGAGTACTCTCCACATATACTACGAGAAGGAAGATAGCTATAGTACTTAGCAATGCAAGTATACCACCACTTACCAGCATGAACATTATACCATCGCCTGAGAATAAGAAATCTGCTTCCACATTCTGCACGATGTATATCCACTTAAAGAAGAATCCGGTAGGTAAACCGCTTGAATCAGATGTCCAATTAAACAGACCCGTTACGATCTGCTGGGACACACCTGCAACAATGAATAAACCCACACCGGAACCGATGCCCCATTTGGAAACCACTTCATCCATGAAGAGAACCAAGACACCTCCGATACAGATCTGAATGAATATAATGGCTGTAATAAGGCTTGCACTAACACCTAATGTAGCCGCAAGTGCTGCATCCGGCTGTATGTAGCCACCGGCTATCTGTGGTAGAGCCTCAAGGACTATCATAACAAAAACTAGCGCCTTCTGAGCACCCTGGAAAAATGCCTGGTCTTCCGGATTGGACATATCGAGCTTGATAACATCAGCACCGACAAGCAATTGCAGTACGATGGAAGCAGTGACTATAGGACCTATACCAAGAAGCATCAAAGAACCCGACGCTCCCGCAAAGAATGCTCGATAGGACTCGAACAGATCGATCGAATCCGGGGACAATCCAAACAACGGCACATTAGCCAGCGCAAAATAGAGCACAAGTATACCAAGCGTCCATGTCAGCTTGTTTTTAAAGTGCACATGCCCTTCTGGGCTTGAAACCGCAGGCAATCTGTTAAAAATTGGTTTTAAACTTTCCTTAAGACTCATTAATTCCACCCTTTGAATGGAAAAATCCATGCAATTATTAGGTTATAAAGTACACCTTAATAGATTTTAACATTAATAAATATGCACCCTTTAATTGCACAAAATATAAGAATAAATATGTAATGCCAAAAGGCATTACTCTTCAGGTTCAGTGCAGGATCCACCTGCACTTTCGATCTTTTCCTTTGCACTTGCAGAGAATTCAGCCGCAGTGATGGAAAACTTCTTTGACACCTTACCGGTACCAAGTACCTTGTCTATATCAAGAACAGCAAGGTCAATGACATATGCGCCATCCTTGAGTTCCGCAAAACCATCCTCAACAAGCTGATCTGCAAGTTCATCCAGCTCTCCCACATTAACAATGGAAGTATCACGGATGATCTTCAGCGGACGGCTGAATCCCTTCTGGTGACCACGCTGGTATCCCATTTTTTGTGCAAGAGTTGCATGGTGCTTATTTTCACCACTTTTACCTCTTCCACCACGGTTTCCGGCACCACGTCTGTTCTTACTGGTACCTCCACCGCAGGTGCGTGAACCTCTGAATTTCTTGGTGTTACATTTTTTCATCCAGATCACCTCATTTTCTTCAACAAGAGATTGATATCCTCACCGTTGTTACCGAGTATACCACCCTGCTGTGCAGTCCTTTTTATGCCTGAATGGCCTTTTCTTGGAGGATGAAGTCTGAATACCGGCTTCAGAGCTGGAACATCTTTCACTGTGACATCGCCGTCATGGATAGCCTGTGCCAATGCCTTGATGGAATCATAGTCTGTATTCTCAGCTACATACTCTTCGGTAAGTTTTAAATCACCTTCAAGTCTGCCACGGTTTGTGAGCATCTCTTCAAGAGTAGCAGCATCAATAACACCATATGCCACATAGTCCTTGACCTTCTGGATCATTCCCTTGTTGTGAGGGTTGTCACTGAGAAGGACGCAATGATTTACCCTGTGCAAACGGAGCATTTTCAGGGTATCTTCAATAGATCCCCTGACATTCACGTTACCACGTACTCTTATCAGAGCGTACATTTTCAAGCCTCCTCCTCAAGCTGGATAGGTTGCCTTACAGTACCGGTATTGTGAAGTGCATTAAAAGTTGCCTTTGCGAAGTTCAGGGTAGTTCTGGTCGTACCTTCAGTTCGGGTCCACACATCCTTGATACCTGCTTTCTCAAGTACTTTTCTTGCAGTGTCACCTGCAGCAAGACCAAGTCCACGTGGAGCAGGCTTGAGTTCTACAATAACACTGCCTGCCTTTCCTCTTACCTCAGATGGTACTGTGTGTGCGCGGCCACATGCACATTCCCATGAACCGCAACCACGCCTGACCTTTATGATATTGATCTTGGCATTGTCGATTGCTTTTCTGATAGCAGGACCAACCTGAACATCCTTTGCCTGTCCAAGACCTACAAAACCATCACCATTTCCTACGATGACAGTTGCTCTGAACTTAACACGACGTCCGGAGTCAGTCATCCTCTGGACCATGTTTATATCGAGCACCTCGTCTTCGAGATCAGGTAACAGAATATCGATTATTTTGGATTCCCTTACCGGAAGACCGGAATCGATTGCCTCATTCATGGAAGTAATCTGCCCTTCATGAACGAGTTTTCCGAGCCTTGTCTGCGGAACCCATTCTTCTTCATATTCATATGCCATATAATCACCTAATTGAAGTCAGCAGAGATTTTTTCCTTAACTGCATCGAACAGTTCAGGCAGATTTGATCCTTCCACATACTCTGCTACATGTTCTCCTCTTATGCGCTCGTCTGAAGGCAATATTGACGGATTGTGAGGAATCTCAAATCCGGAATCTACAATGCCTTTCAGGGTTGCATATACACGTGATCCGGGAGATGCTGCCTGGAGTCCCAGGTCAAGAACACCGTATTCGAATCCCTTGCTCTGTGCCCTGTAACCAAACAGAAGGCCGGCAAGATACGCAGCCGTTGTATTACCTGTGGATGCGTCATATCCGTACTTCTTGAGTTCAGTCGAAACAGCAGATGAAAGGGTAACATCCCCTTCAGGCTTTGGAGCAACGAGCTGGATCTGCATATGTCTTGAGCTCTTGCGCACAACTACACGATCTTCCTTTGAAAGAAGAAGCCTTAGCCTTAAGTGGTAGTCTGTGCGACCTTCTCTTCGCCTTCTGAAGGCGACTTTATATCGGGGTCCTGTCGCCATGATTATTCCTCGTGCTTAATGAGCTTCTCGGACTCCAGGTGTGCTTCCAAGTGAGCAACACTACGGTATTCGCCACCTTTTGCCTTGCGGTATACCTTACAATAGGTGGATTTGTCCAGTGAACCGTCTGCACGTAGCTCTTTGAGTCTCTTTCTAAGAGCACGGATCTTTTTCATCCACTGTTCTTTGCTTGGATTACGTGCACCCTGCTTACCTTTTCTCTTACCGTGTCCTTTACGGTGTCCGTACTTACGCTTGGCATCCCTTGCTCTTGCACGACCACGGCTTACACCCTTTACAGGTTCTGCCTTGATGTTACCGAGTTCAACCTGCTCACGTATGTCAGCCCTTGTGATAGCAACTGCAATATCACCTGCAGCTTCAGGGTTAAGCCATACCCTGTGAACACCGCAACCAAGTACTTCGGAAGCTATCCTTTTCTGATTAGTCAGATCGGTCATCTCACTCACTCCTCAGAGGATTCAGGATTTTGATACCAAGCTCAGAAGCCTTTGCCTGAATAATTGATTTCTTCCTTCCGCCAACCTTTCCAGATATCCTGACAGCTTCCTCAGCTGCATTCACAACATCAAGTTGTCCAACTGTGAATACAAGGACTTCTGCATATCCTGATGGATGCAGGCCTTTTACAGCAACTGGGCTACCGTAGCCTACCTGTGCAAGGGCACCCTTTGCCTTGTAATGCCTGCGCTGTTTTCCCCGAAGACCCCTTGGGCGTCTCCAGTTTGAATCCAAGCGCTTGTACTTGTGGGAGTCCGTCCTTTTGAATACGGGTTTTTTACCCTTCTGGACTTTTCTTGCCTTAAAGAGGCGTTTGATTTTTCCTTCCATTCAAATCACCTACACTATCTTCTCCACTATGTAAATTCCATCCTGGAATATACGCGGATCAAACCTTTTGATCTTTGTTGCCTGTTCAATATTGGCGGCAGTCTGGCCAACATCTTCCTTGTTGATGCCTGAGACAATTACTTCATCAGCACTTGCCTTGACAGTTGTCTCACCAAGGATATTTGCAGACCTTGCTTTCTTCTCACCAAGGAAGTTACCTATTGAAAGCCTCTTTCCTTCTACCTTCACCTGCATAGGGAAGTGAGAGTAAACAACTTTCATACGGTATTCAAAACCTTCTGTTACACCCTTCAGCATGTTGGAGATATGCGAAGCAAAGGTACCTACCATCGCTTTCTGGGTCTTTTTGTGACTGATGAGTCCACAATAACCTCAGAACCTGCAACCTCGATATTGATGCCTGGGTACCAAAAAGTCCTTTCGTTTTTGCCTTTTGGCCCTGATGTTGTCAGGAGCTGGCCCACGAACGTAACAGTGACGTCATCGGGAATAGGGATCTCTTTTTTGATCTCTTTTGCCATGATATCCCATCTCCATCAGTACACATAAGCAAGTAACTGTCCACCAACGTTATTCTCACGAGCCTCGTACTGTGATATTACACCAATCGATGTGGTCAATATAAGTGTACCGAAGTTCTTTGCGGGAAGATACTGCTTTTCCCATCTTTCGAAATCTGCAGCACCTACTGAATAACGTGGCTTGATAGCACCACATTTGTTGATCCTACCAACAAGTTCTACTTTATAAATACCTGCCTTACCATCTTCTATAAATTCAAACTCGCCGACATATCCGCGGGACTGCATGACCTTCAGTACAGTTCCGATGAGCTTTGAAGCAGGCTGGATCGTACAGGAACTCTTACCTATAGCCTCAGCGTTCTTAATAGTGGATAAAGCATCAGCAAGCGGATCTAATAATACCATTTATCTCACCTCACGTATATTTCTCGAATCCCATATCGTGGGCAATCTCACGGAAGCAGTGCCTGCAAAGGTAAATATCATATTTCCTGACAAGTCCCTGTTTCCTGCCGCATCTTTTGCATTCGTGTGCGCCCCGGCCGAAGTTCTTTGTGGTCTGAACCATTAGATAACCTCCACTGAATATTTGTCTTTGAAGAAGGCAATTGTGTCATCCTTTGTTATCCTGTGTGACGTAGGGATTTTGGTTTTTACAATCCTTCTTTTACTGATCCTGTAGCCCGGGCGGTTAACAACTACATTGACATCCATTCCAAAGATACCGATGTTAGGGTCGTATCTCATTCCGGGGAAGTCGGTGTGTTCTTCTATACCAAAAGCCACATTGCCATTTATGTCAAACTGTGAAGCACGAAGTCTGTTCTCGATGATCCCGAGTGCAATAGTAAGGAATTTTTCAGCACTTTCGCCTCTGAGAGTCACCTTACATCCGATAGGTTCATTTTTCTTAATGCTGAAAGCAGGGAGGGTTCTCTTGGAGTAAGTTCTGATGACCTTCTGTCCTGTAACCTCTCCAAGTATACCTTCAGCATCCACAAGATGCTGACCACTTTCTCCAACACCCATATGGACTACAACCTTTTCGACAACAGGCGTCCTCATTACGTTACTCAACTACCTCACCACCGAGTTTGATCTCAGGCTCGTTCTCGCCGATAACTACCACATAATCCTCAATTGTCTCAAAGTCATAGTCACCGGATATTGAAACCGTGTTATTCCTTGAACTGCGGACAGTGTTGATCTCTTTAATAGTACCGATCTCACCGGTGTGTTTACCACCGACGATCATTGCGAGATTGCCGACTTCGTACTTGATGTGTTTAACTACTTTCTTATCAGGTAGTGAAAGGATAATTGAATCCTTTGTATTGTAATCGTTGGATCCGAGGACGTTTGAACCGTCACTGAGGTTGAGCTGTATGGCTCCACCCTTGATAACCGTCTTGCCGTTGATCCTGCAAAGCTTGTCTACATCGGAGTCTTCGAGCTTGTGGAGTTCAAGCCTTCCCTTACGATCCAACAAGACACGATAAGATACATTCTCATCCGGGATGGATACTACGTCCAGTAACCCTATAGGGAATCTCAGGTCTTTCCTGACTACACCGTCGACGAGTATCTTGCCCTCTGAGAGTACGCGCTTTGCCTCTGCACGATTGTCAACTACACCCAGCATATCCCTTAGTACTATAGCCAAAGGGATACTCTGTTCTTTATGATGTGGACCAGGCCTTGTAGCAGTGATCCACTTATTAGATTTCTTTGATATCTGCCAGCTGTTTGGTACAGATATTCTCTTTTGATGTTTACCCACAGAATCACCTACTTCCTGCTGATAACTGCTTCTCTGCGGTCATCCTTCATCTCAAGGGATGTGATCATCACGTTTGAAGGATACACAGGTCTTGCAACTTCTGTTCCGTCTGCCTTGGACACGCTGACCCCTTCAACAACAATCGTTCCATGTTTCAGGGAAATAGCCTCTACTTTACCTGTACTACCTGCGTGGTCTCCACGCATTACCTTTACAGTATCGCCTACTATTACGTTTGCAGATCTGCAACCGTACTTCTCACGTAGTTCCTTTGAAAGGGAAGCACCCATGTACTTCTGCCTTACATGAAGAGGAGCGTTGTATCTTGCTTTCCTCTGCTTTCTTGGCTGATTTGATACCATTGTTCACACCTCATGCAACTATAGATGCCGTCGTACCAATTTTTGGGTACCTTTCAGCTGCTTCTCTTGCCACAGGACCCTTGAAGTCGGTTCCTTTTGGGACACCATCTTTGTCAACAATAACAACTGCATTGTCTTCAAATGAGACTCTCAGGCCATCAGGACGACGGAATTCCTGCTTTTGGCGGACTACAACAGCCAGAAGGATCTGCTTGCGCATCTCAGGAGTACCTTTTTTCACAGACACAACGCACATGTCACCGATACCAGCCTTTGGGTGCCTGTTCTTGACACCACGGTATCCCTTGACAGATACGATTTCAACCACACGGGCACCTGTATTGTCCACGCAGTCGATCTGTGCTCCGGCATTCAAAGCACGGGGGATACTTGACCTGATACCCCTCATGCCTGAGCCTCCGCCTTGATCACCACATATGATTTAGTCTTGCTCAACGGTCTGCATTCTGCGATCGTCACAACATCTCCTACCTTTGCATCTATGCAGGAAGGATTGTGTGCATGGATCTTAGATTGCCTTTTCTCATATCTCTGATATTTCTTGATAAGCATCTCATGCTTGCGCTGGATGACCACGGTCCTGTCCATATCATCGCTTACAACGGTCCCTACAAGGACCTGTCCGCGAACGGGCAGTTCTCCATGGAATGGACAATTAATGTCATTACACTCCTTTTCCGGAGTCGGGACATCCAATCCAATATCTTTTGCCATGATTATTACCTCATGCGTATTTTCCTAATGTTCTTCGTTCTGTTCTCGGGTTGTGAGAGCAGAAGGTTCCCTTCTATTTTTACATGCCTCTCAGCATGCTTGCCCGAAATTTGGGCGGGTATCCGAAACACAAAGGTCGTGCCCATTTTTGGAACCATTTTTTCAAGACCTGCCTCTGTTTGAACAATTATCATGTTCTTTGTTTCGTCAACCACTTTGCCGCGTATATTGCTCAGTGTTGGGTTAGTAGCTTCTACAACTTCAACTACTAATCCAATTAATTCGTGGAATATTAGTTTTGAAGGAGTGATTTCCACTTCAGATCTCCTTCATTTCTCTCTGGATGGTCTTGATCCTGGCAATGGTTCTCCTCAGTTCCCCGATTCTTCCGGGATTATCAGGAGCTCCTCCTGCAGATGAAAGAGCACGTTCACGAATGAGTTCGTCTCTCATCTTGTCAAGTTCGTCCATCCTTTCGTCAGGGGACATGTCCCTTATCTCGTTCAACCGAAGAACTGCCATTACTTCTCCTCCTTATGAACACGTGCGATAGGATGCCAGTAATCGTAACCTTCATGTTTGTGTTGCCATACACCATCAACCAGCCTTTGTTCTGCCCCGGGATTTTCGTCAGGGATTGAATCATCAGATTCAGATGCCTCATCTGCACAGGATTCTTCTTCAACTTTCTCAGCTGAAGCTTCTTCAGTGACTCCTGTTTCCGCGACTTCGGCAACTTCTACTACTTCCTCCTCGTCAGCAACCTCACCTTCTGATTCCTTGCCTACGAGTTCAGCGATGTCAGCCTTTGCAGCTTCCGGTGCAACAGCTTCGACCACATCGGCCTCTACGACTTCTCTAATATCAAAAGAGTCGGGTAGTACTGCGCCAGGAGGAATAATTCTTACTTTGCAGCCAAGGGTTCCGAGCTTCCTTACAGCAGTCGCAAAACCCTCATCAACAATATCGTCTACAGGTTTTCCTGCGTGTTTGATATAGCCATTTACGAGTTTTTCGACCCTTGACCTTGCACCGGTCAGTTTTCCGGAGATGACAATTTCACAACCCAGTGCTCCAGAGTTCATGATAGCTCTCATGGTATTGTGGCCTGCTTTTCTGAAGTACCAGCCTCTCTCTATAGAGGAAGCAAGACGTGAAGCCATCATCTGAGCATTGAGTTCAGGCTTTCTGACCTCCTGTGCATCGATCTGAGGATTGTCGATGTTGTACATCCTGTCAATATCCCTGGTAAGTTTACGAATGACCTTACCAGCCTTACCGATAACCATTCCGGGCTTTTCGGCGTATATTGTTATCTGTGTACCCATTGGAGTACGGTTGATCTCCATGCCACCGTAACCTGCCCTGCTGAGTTGTTTTGCGAAATATTCATCCATTGAGGCTTTCACGTAGCCTTCTTGGACAAACTTCTTCTCTATTGCCATTAGCGCACCTCGTTCAAAATAATCTCGATGTTTACAGTTTCCGTATTCTTGGGACTTCCGCGTCCGCGAGCCCTTGGCCTCATTCCGTGTATGACACGTCCACGCTTTGAAGCAACATGTACTATATACATCTGCGAAGGTTCAAGCCCTTTATACTCAGCATTGCTCTTTGCGTTCTCCAAGATCTTAAGGTAGGCCTCTGCAACTTTAACAGGGTATCTGCCTGTTGCCATAGGACCTTTTCTGTGTCCTGCACCGTCGTGGTGTCTCTTGAAGGGAACTGCCTGTTTCATTTCGATAACATCTTCGAGGTACCTTTGGGCAACTTCGGTACGCATTCCTTTGATTGCGCTTCCAACCTCGCGGGATTTCTTAGGTGATATGTGAAGCTCTGCACCCATTGCTTTGGCAGAGGTCTTCGGGTCAAATTCTATTGAGTATCCAATTCTTGCCATACAGATCACCTTACTTCAGTGGAACGAACTTGCTTGAACGGGTCGCTCCGACACCTGCACTTCCGTGACTGACTCTTGAGCGAGTTGGTGCGAATTCTCCGAACCTGTGTCCGATCATTTCCGGCTGTATCTCTACTGCCACAAATGTTTTACCGTTGTATACTTCGATGTGTTTACCCACCATATCAGGGAATATGATAAGGTCCCTGTAATGGGTACGTACGTTATCCTTGCCGTCCTTAAGGTTCTGAAGGACCTGCTTTCTGCCTTCTGTGAATCCTTTCTTGATAGTACGGCGTTCACGGGAAGGCAAAAGCTCAGCGAACTCCTCAATACTCAAGGACTTAAGTTGTTCAACCGTTTTGCCACGGAATGTATATTCACCTTTTCGTTTTGGTAATTTGGATGATGATTTTCTTGCCATGCTTTAAGCCTCCGGTTTAACGCTTTCCGGTCCTGCGTGCTGCAATCTGGCCCACCTTACGTCCCGGAGGTGCATTTCTGCTGACCGTTGTTGGTCTTCCGGGGTGCTGCCTGTTACCTCCACCGAAGGGGTGGTCGATTACGTTCATGGCGACTCCGCTTACGCGGGGATATTTTGCAGCTCTTGTCTTCATCTTGTGATACTTCTTACCTGCCTTGAGGAAAGGCCTGTCAATTCTGCCGCCACCTGCGACTATACCAATAGTTGCGCGGCATCTTGGATTCAGCCATTTCATCTCACCAGAAGGCATCTGTATGATAGTCTTTCCACGCTCGTGAGATACCACTGTTGCGTATGTCCCGGAAGCACGTGCGAACTGTCCGCCATCGTTGGGCTTGCCTTCTATGTTACAGACAGGAACACCTTCAGGGATTTCTGCCAATGGCAGGATGTTTCCTGGTTTTACTTCAGCGGAAATTCCGCATGCGATCTTTTCACCCACTGCAATACCTTCGGGTGCAAGGATCAGGCGCTCCTCACCATTATCAAAGGAAACTTTCACCACAGGTGCGGAACGGGCCGGATCGTGTGTAACCTCAAGCACAGTACCGTATACGGTATCATTCTCGTCTACACGAGGATGTTTCATTGAGGCCTTAAACCTGTGTGAAGGTGCCCTGTAAGTAGGAGAACCGCGACCCCTGTTCTGTGATATGAGTCTTTTTGCCATATTATTTCACCTCACATCAGACCTATCCTTGTAGCGATCTCGTGGGCAGCTTCTGTGCCTTCAAAGGTCACTATGGCTTTCTTCATGCCTTTCATTGTGCTCATAGTACATACCGAAGCAACGGGGAAGCCATACATCTTCATGACCTCGGCTTTGATCTGATTCTTGTTTGCGCGGGAATCAACAATAAACTGGAGTTTGTTATCTTCCAGAAGCATCATTGCTTTTTCAGTAATGAATGGATATTTGACAACGTTCATTCGAACATTCCCTCCAGGTTGGATAATGCGGATTCTGTCCATATGGTCAACCTGCCGGCATGAGTTCCGGGTGCAAGGACCTCTGCATTCAGGGAATCAACTGATACTACATCCACGCCTGCAAGATTCCTTGCTGACCTGAAAAGTGGAGTATCATTTGCCGCTACGATCAAGATACTCTTCTTGTGTTTGTATCTCCTGCCACGAAGCTTTCCTCTTCCTGCCCTGATGTTCTTGCCTTCCTTTGCACGAAGGACATCATCATATACACCTGCAGCCTGCAGGAAACTGACAACATCTTTTGTCTTTTCAAGACCTTCAAGTGCATCTTCAGCAATCAGTGGAAGCTGGGCATCGAACTGGTGACCACGTCCTCTGACAACATCTGCATTAGCTGTTGATGCTATTGCTGAACGGATTGCCATACGCCTTTCTTTTTTGTTTACTTTCTCAGTCCTGTCTGTTTCGGTCTTAGGAGGATGTGCCCTTCTACCACCGACAGCCTGAGGAACTCTTGCTGCACGACTGCCATTTACTATCCTTGGGATCTGCGCGACACCTCTGCCTGAACCCCATGAATGAGCGGAAGTCTCCATACCTGCATACAGCTTGGTACCGTAGGGCTGCAGCCTGTTTGCCTGTGCTGCAAGAACAGCTCTCTTGATAAGATCAGGCCTGTATGCCTCATCGAATACTGCAGGCAACTGTACATCGCCTTTGCTGTTACCGGATAAATCTATAATATTTACTGTGGCCATTCACTTCACCCCTGTTTGGACTGTGTGCTCACATGAAGGAGCTGTGGTTCACCCATTGCAGTTGCCTTAGACCTCATCGGATCTCTGAGCCTTACAAGCCTCTTGGAGGGTCCGGGGATGCTCCCTTTGAGCAGGATATAATCTCCCCTAACAAGTCCGTAATTCAGGAAACCACCTTCAGGATTGATCTCCTGACCATCGGTGGACACTTTAAGGATACGCTTGTTGTATTCTGTTCTCTGGTGGTAACCCATCTGACCCATCTGTGGTACTCTCCAGCTAACACGTGCCGGATGGAAAGGACCAAGAGTTCCTACCTGCCTGAGACTTCCCTGACGGGAATGCTTGTTCTTTGCAAGGTTGATGCCCCATCTTTTGACAGGTCCCTGTGTACCTTTACCTGTGGTAATAGCTGCCACGTCCACAAATGTACCTTCATCAAAAACGTCACTGAGCTTTATTTCTGAGCCGAGTAAGGACTTTGCATACTCGAACTTTGCCTTTATATCAGATCCACTAACTGCGGTTTCCATGATATCTGCGTTCTTCTTAGGAACACCGGTAAGGTTCTTTGGTAAAGTGTAGGTTATAACCTTGATATCAGAAACATTGCCTTCTTCTATCAGGCTGCCAATTTTTTCCAGAGCCGCATCTGTATTGGATTCCTTTGGTAACTTGATGGTCTTTCCAAGACTTTCATCGAGTTCGGAGCTCCAAGCCTCTGCAACAGCTTTCTCACCGTCAACAGTATTATTATAAGCGCGGATAGCAGCGACATGAATAGCAGGTGTCTCCACAACTGTGACAGGTACAGAGATCTCCATGCCTTCTGTCAGGCTGTTCTTCACATCATCAACCAATAGCACGTGAGTCATGCCCACCTTGTACCCGGCAAAGTCCTGGAGTTTAGGTTCTCCTGCTGACTCTGGCCATGAGTTGAATCTTGGGATGTGGCTTTTTGCTCTTTTGCGCGGACTGAAAGCGAGTGATCCTCGTCTTGGTCTATGTCCTTTTGCCATTCTTATTCTCCTGATTATACATTTTCTTCTTGACAGGTCAATGCAATTTTGCAAGACCTATTACGCGAGAAAGTCAGGCAGGAACCACTAATGAAAAAGAAGTAGATATGATATTAGCGGACTCCACGTACCCACATGGTACGCATTCAACGCCAACCCTTATGCCCTTCCAGTCATCAACGGACCTTAGTATGCCCAAAGGCATTACTGAGTGGTCATCTCGAAAAGATTTAAACATCTCTGCATTCTTGTGCACTATATTATGCACGGCGGGCATTCTTGAAGAGGCCCTATACTTCATGTTAAATCCGACTTTTTCGCACTGTAAGTTTAATTCAGCCAAATATCCATATTTCAATGGAATCTAACGTGCGCCTTTAAACGGACATATTGTATATAAATCCTTTGCAAGCAAATGGTAGAAAATAAACCAATATAAAGCATCAGAAAACCATAATCCAAATGCAAAGGAAAAGCATAGGACCGTATTATGATAATATACTACACAACAACTACAAACTACAATATAATACTACCCAATGAGATCAAACCCATATGAAAAGTTAAGAAGATTATTAAAAGTATAAAAGGGATATATACAGAAAGTTCCCGGAAAAACTTTAAGAAACGGACAAAAACCAGATCATATAGACAGTAAAAGGAGTTTAAAAGTGGAAGTCAAAAAAGCTGTAATACCCGTTGCAGGGCTTGGAACAAGATTCCTTCCGGCGACAAAGTCAATGCCAAAGGAAATGCTTCCGATAATAGATAAACCGGTAATTCACTATGTAGTAGAGGAAGCCATAGCATCAGGGATAGATGATATAGTATTCATTACCGGTAGAAGCAAAAGATCCATAGAGGACTACTTTGATGATTCACCTGAACTGGAGCACCATCTACGGGAAAAGAATAAAGAGAGCATGTTGAAGATTGTGCAGGATATCTCTTCCATGGTTGACATCCACTACATACGACAGAAGGAACCAAGAGGACTTGGTGACGCAATCTACACAGCGAAAAAACACATCAATGACGAACCTTTCGCCGTACTGCTTGGTGATGATATTATCGTTAACAAGGAGCCATGCACCAAGCAACTGATTGACAACTTCCTTAAATACGGACGTTCCACATTGGCTGTAGAAGAGGTTCCTCAAGAAAAAATCAGCAGTTATGGCATTATTAAAGGCAAAGCACTTGATGACTCGCTATATACTCTTGATGACATCGTAGAAAAACCAAAGCCTGAAGAAGCTCCATCCAATATCGGCGCTATCGGAAGATATGTATTCACACCCGAGATACTTGACTGCATAAAAGAGACAGCAAAGGGAGTTGGCAACGAAATACAACTCACAGATGCCATACGTCTTTTGAATGAAGAACAGATGATATATGCTTACAGGTTCAGGGGTAAAAGATACGATACCGGTGACAAGGTAGAATATGTAAAGGCCATCATTGATTTCGCCCTCAACAATGAAGATATGAGAGAGCAAATCGAAGAACATATCACAGATATAAATCTGTGATCATATTTTCCCACTGCCTTTGATAACTTCATTGCAAAATGAAGCATACAATTATGTAGAGCTGCGTTTCACAACTTTCCTGATAGTTCTGCCCCCGAAATTAACCCCTCCAACAAGCTGGACACCGGGTTTTCCCTTTATCAAACCTGCATAGTCACCATTGAAAGTGGCAATTATGCTCTTGTTTGCAACAACCTCAACACGCCCACCCACACCAACAAGGGCTTTTAGAATACCTTCTACCTGAGAAGGGGTTGCATTATCGGCAACCCTTATAATATGTGTTTCCACAGGCATGCAACTTAGTTCCCGGAAGTGGACTTCCTGACTGACGATATTCTGGCGGCCTGCCTGTCGGATAACACCGCTCTGACATTCCTCACAGTCCCTGTGACTACAGGCTTTGCAGTTATACCTGAAACCGCAGTGAACTCTACCTTAGAAGTGGCTACCACAAGATCAATTGCACTTCCAATATCTGCATACTCCCCGGCAGCTACGGACTGACTGAGAACCTTACCGACATTAAAAGCATCAGTTTGTTCAGTCACCTTTCCGGAATGAAGCTTGCCAGCTTCCAATGCTTTTTGAGCAGAAGCCAGATTCATACCTACAATATTTGGCACCTCAACTGAAGTGATCTTTGAGATGACCAGATCCACAGCATCCCCAGCTTTTGCAACCGAACTGCCAGAGGGTATCTGAGAGAGTACTGTTGCCTGTCCAAGAGAACTGTCTTTTTCAATTACCTCGCCCTGTACAAAACCAGCAGCCTTTATTATAGATACTGCAAGGTCCATATCCAACCCTACAACATCAGGCACATCAATATAATCAGAGAATATGCGTTCTTTTGATGATGAATTTATAGTGAATTCGACCTCACTCAGGTTGTCTGCAGGAATAACATCGTCTGCCTTTGGAAGCTGGAAACGTAGTTCATCGTCCTTCACAGCTATATTGGTCCTGAGTTTGATGTTCATAGAACTTACGTTATAATCCACCCTTGAGGACTCTGAATTTATAGACTCATCCATCTGCACAAGGGAATCACGAAAAGCTTTAACGAGGTTTGCAGAAGATAACTCAGGCCTTGTACGTGAAAGTTGTTCCAGTTTCTTATCACTTTCAGCTTTTTCTTTAAGAATTTCCTGAACCCTGTTGTCAAGGATAGCATAATCCTGTTTCAGGACCAGGTTTTCTTTTTTCAACTCATCCACTACATCTGTTTTAGACACCAGTTCCCTCTGGACAGCCCCCAGTTCAGATTCTATACCGACAATATTCTTCTGGAGCAGAGTATAGCTCTGTTTTTTTAATGCAGCAGTTGTTGACTTATTTAACCGTTCAATATTCTGCCTTAATTCCGTAATATCGCTCATTCCACCCCTCCACTCATTACTCTTCCACTATCCTTGAAGAAGAAGGAACTGATACTATTTTCGCCTTAAGAACGCTTGAACCCTCTACATCATATGAGTTTAGTGATTTGTAAGAAGCATTCAAAGGTGCTGCATTAAGGACCCGTTTGTACCCACGTATACGGTTTTTTGAATCCCTTTCTTCCTCATACTTCATGGACAGGGCCATTTTAAGTTCGATATCAACTTCAGGTATGTGATACCAGGTGGCTTCAAGATCGAACTCCTGAAGCGCTTCATCAGTTGAAAGTTCTATTTGTGTGTCAATGGAATTACGGTCAAGTGCCCTTTGTGTCTGTGCAATGGATTTACCCATTTCACTTAATATGGTTGAAAGCGGACTGACAAGAACCTCTTCAATACTTTCGCTACTGTTGGATGGCAAAGTATAATCTCCTTCAATATTCTGTTAAAAATAAATTGTCAATGCAGATATCACTGCATTGATTCACATATACCTGCCTTACTCTGAGGAACTCTCTTTGACCCTGACGGTTGGGATAGCTCTCTCTGGTGGTGGCACTGGTTTGAGTGTTGTACGCAGAAGACTGGTACCTGATTCACTGAAGGTATACTTTGACTTATATGTTGCATCATAAGTCGATGTGTATGCAACATTAGTTGTGTTTTCGTAGCTTACCTTAGATTTACCGAATAGAAGACCTGCAAGACCACCGGACTTGTAGCTTCCACTTATTTTCGACTGGTTGGTGAACTTGAACTCTCTACCATATTTCCTTTCTGTTGAATACTCCTTCTTCATTGATATAGTCATTTTGACTTCAATAACAGATTCGGTGAATTCATAGAAACGAGGTTCAAGACCATATGTAAGTAAGGACATGGGTTGATCATTGGTAACTACATCAGTAGCAGTTACGTTCCCATCCTCATCTACCGTCTCCTCTATATAGAGAATTACACTCCCAGCTTCCAGTTCAGTCTCTGCAAGGGCCTGCGCAACATTAATCGAATTAATGTCCAGAGCAGTTTGCCCCTCTGCAATAGCAAAAGCCATTTCTTTTATCATGTCCCCAAATGGAACATCTAATAGTTTTTGACCAACAGATGCCATAAAATCCCTCCAAATTTTTTATACAATATATAATGGAACAGTATACCATATAGACTTTGTCAAAAATATTAATGTTATTATAAAAATATAATTCTTAACTTTTGGCCCATAAATCGATAGAACTATGTACAAAAGACAAATAAATTTACAAATAAAACATGAGTAGAAAATATGAGATCCAATAAAGACCTAAAAAAGAAAATGAAGACAGGATAATCTTAGATTATCCCTGTATTACAGACCTTCCCATCTCAAAGGCCTTGGCATTGATATCGATAGTTTTCGGGGGGACAAGTTCCCTTACACATTCCAGCATAGTTTCAACAGGTATCGGCAGGTAATTTGAGACTGCACCAACCATTACAACGTTCATGGATTGCAGATTTCCCGCTTCTTTTGCAAGTTTTGTTGCATTGAATTCCTTGACTTCATGGTTTTGCTTGAGTCTTGCGATGATAGAATCAACATCAGGATATGTACAAAGTCCTGAGGTAACTGTCACCGGAAGTATCGGTTCGGTGTTGACTATGATCACGCCATCATCGGAAAGGTATTCCAGATACCTGAGAGATTCACTTGGTTCAAGAGCCAGCAATACGTCAGCACCCTTTACGGGAATCATGGAACCAAACTCACATCCGATTCTGACATGATTGACTACTGAACCACCACGTTGTGCCATACCATGAGTTTCTGCTGCACGTACTGACAGATTTTCCCTCACTGCAGCTTTACCGATTATATCAGATGCAAGGATAGTACCCTGTCCGCCCACACCGGCAATGACAAGATCAAATTGCGAGATTCCTTCAGCACTCATTTCTTCACCTCCGTAATTGCATTAAACTTACACAAGCGAGCACATACTCCACAGCCAGTGCACATAGAATTAATAGATGCTTTTTTGGATTCCGTATCAAATTCAATTGCCGGACAACCAAGGTTAACACATATCCTGCATCCAACACATTCCTCCGTATTAATGATAAACGGATTCTTTCGAATTCCTGCACGCTTTGCATCAATGACACAGAGCTGCTCTGTGATTACAACAGAAGTTCCCTTGTAGTCCTTTGCTCTTTTAAATACTTCTTCTGTCTGCTTAAGGTCATATGGATCAACGGTTTCTACAAATTCAGCACCAAGTCCCCGACATAGAGCTTCAATTGAAACTTCCACGGTTTCCTCACCGGTAGCCGTCTTTCCCATTCCGGGATTTGGCTGGTGTCCGGTCATGGCAGTTGTGCGATTATCTACTATGGTTACCGTAATGTCAGCTTTATTATAGATAGCATTGAGAAGACCGTTCATACCTGTGTGGAAGAAAGTAGAATCACCAATGGAACAGCATATTGGTTTTTTCTCCCCGGCCTGGTACATCCCGCTTGCAACGGTTATGCTTCCACCCATACAGAGAGTGGTATCAACGGTACCGCTCTGTATACCAAGTGTATAGCAACCGATATCACTCGGGAAAATAGCATCTTTTCCATATACTTTCTTCATGACATGGAAAGTTGACCTGTGAGAGCAGCCCGGACACATGACAGGAGGACGCATAGGAAGCTCGATCCTGCAAGCATCGTAATCAAAATCCTCTCCGACATCAGCCGGAACGTCACTCCTTTCAAGTCCGAGAACTTCTGCAAGGACGTCTGCGCAGATATCAGTGTTCAGTTCGAATATCCTTGGCACAGGACCCTGCATCTTGCCAACAATCTCTACACAGGAACCTGTTTCCTGTGCAATTATCCTTACCTGTTCCTCGACGACCGGCTCCATTTCCTCAAAAATGATTATGCGGTCGGAGTTTTCCATAAGGGTGCGTATCTTTTTGTCAGGCAGCGGATAAGTCCCGATCTTGAGGAATGATGCATTTATACCCTGCTTTATAATGGCCTCTTCAGCGTAAACAGAAGCAATTCCCGATGCTATGACACCTGTTTTGGCATCTTCACGAAGATCCAGCTCATTCCAGGGAGAATCCTCGAGTTCACCGAGAATGTCCTTTTGCAATTCAAGCAAACGAGGGTGCTGTATCCTCGCATTTTTCGGAACCATGACCCACCGCTCCAGATCTTTCTGGAAACCAGCCTCAGGCCGGTCCTCATTCACAGGTCCCAGTTCCACATCGGATTTACCATGCGATATACGTGTTGTGGGCCTGAAGATCACAGGCATCTGCAATTTACCGGATATTTCCAGTGCATAAACCATCATATCTTTTGCTTCCTGTGGCGTGGAAGGGTCCAGACAGGGGATGAGTGAGAATTGAGAATACCTGCGGGTGTCCTGCTCGTTCTGTGATGAGTGACATGAAGGATCATCCGCAACAATGATGACCATACTACCCTTGACACCTGTGTATGCAAGAGTCATCAGGGGGTCTGCTGCAACGTTTAATCCAACATGTTTCATGGTTGCAACTGAACGCACACCTGCCATCGCGGCACCGGCTGCCACCTCAAGGGCAACCTTCTCATTGACCGACCACTCTACGTAAAAGTCCCTTTCTTTCATTCCTGCCAGTGTACCGATGATTTCTGACGACGGGGTTCCGGGATAGCCGGATATGACCTGTCCGCCCCCTTCAACGATACCGCGTGCAATTGCAACGTTTCCCAGCATATACTCGCGTTTTCTCATAAGAATCTCCTGCCAGCGTATACTTAACGATTATTGATAAAGATATCTAAGAGAATGTTATGTGTTAACATACTGCAGGGAGATGGTGATTTGATAAAACAAAGACAAAAATTCGCTGAACATTAAAATTAAAGTAACTATTCAGCCTGGCACGATTTGCCTATTGGTACTGATTTCATCGAAATAGAGATGTCTGCTCACTAACAATCGAACAATCAAAAAAGCAATCAATAGCAACAATCAAAATAAATGATCCGAATGAAATTTACGTTTCAACTTTTTGTCAAGATTGTTATTGATAGCGTTTTTATCAGGCTGAATAGTTACAAATTAAATCCAAAAATACCGAACTCTAGGCAGTCAACTATAATCGATAACTATAAAACCAAAGAACAATGTGCAATATCACTATACTATATAATAGAGACACTTAATACTTACATCACTCTTTTAAAAACCCAAGGTGGTTTATTTCATGGTTACGGAAATTGAAGAAAAGGTCATTGAGGCAAAGAAGGCATCCATCATCCTCGCAAGTGTCAATACAGAAACAAAGAATACCGCTCTTGAAGCGATGGCACAGGCACTTGACAATAATCGCGAAAAAATCCTGGCGGCAAACCAGAAAGACGTCGAAACAGCAGAAAAACTGAAAAGAAAAGGCGAGCTTTCCCAGGCACTTGTGGACAGGCTCAAGGTCAGTGACAGTAAGATCAGCGGAATGATAGACGGAATCCGTGATGTTATTGAGCTGGCAGACCCTGTTGGTGAAACCATCGAAGCACTTGAACTCGACCAGGGGCTTGAACTCTACCAGGTAAGCTGCCCAATTGGGCTTATCGGTGTAATATTCGAAGCTCGTCCCGATGTAGTTCCACAGGTTATGTCTCTTTGCCTGAAAAGCGGGAATGCAACTATATTCAAGGGTGGCAGCGAAGCACTCAATTCCAACCGTGTAATCTTTGATCTTCTGAATGAAGCTGCTGAGTCTGTGAAAGGTATGCCAGCAGGTGCGTTCCAGTTGATGGAAACAAGAGAAGAGGTCAACGACATCCTCAGCATGGATGCATATATTGACCTGCTTATTCCAAGGGGCTCCAATGCATTCGTAAAATACATGCAGGACAACACAAAGATACCTGTCCTCGGACATGCAGACGGTATCTGCCATGTTTATGTTGATGACAACGCAGACCTTTCAAAGGCATACGATGTCTGCTTTGATTCCAAAGTCCAGTACCCTGCAGTGTGTAACGCAATGGAGACATTGCTTGTGCATGAGAAAGTTGCAGAAAAGTTCCTTCCTACAATGGCAAAGATGCTTGACGAAGCAGGTGTGGAAATGCGCTGCGACGAGCAGTCCTATGACAGCCTTGAAATGATCGATTTCCTGAAAAGCATTCTCAGGGCCACCGAAGAAGACTGGAGTACCGAATATAACGATCTTGTTCTTTCCATAAAGATAGTCGGGTCAATGGACGAAGCAATAGAACACATCAACACCTATGGTTCACATCATACAGACGCCATCATCACCGAAAACAAATTCAAGAAAAAGGATTTCACAGACCTTGTAGACTCTTCCAGCGTAATGATAAACGCATCAACAAGATTTGCAGATGGCTTCAGGTACGGAAAAGGTGCGGAAGTAGGTATCAGTACTAACAAGATTCATGCAAGGGGTCCGGTGGGCATGGAAGGACTACTGATATACAAATACATACTTGTTGGCAACGGTGACAAAGTAGCAGACTATGCAGGCCCCGAAGCCAGGAAGTTCACCCACCGCAGGCTCAACAAGACGGCATCAAATGCCCTTTCCAGATAAGAAGAAGAAGAGCCGTACAGAAATCAATAAGGCAGTAAGAAAAACAGGAGCAACACTTTTGACCGACAGGAAAGAGCTCTTCAATGATGTGAACAAGATCGTCATAAAAGTAGGCACATCATCCATCAATACCGAAGACGGCAAGCTTAACCGTCAATTTATGGAGAGCATGGCGCAACAAGTGGCTGAACTGCACGAGACAGGCAAGAGAGTCATCCTCGTAAGCTCAGGTGCAATCGGCATAGGTATCGATATGCTCAGCTTTGACAGCAGACCCAGGGAAATTCCGGTCAGGCAGGCCTGTGCTGCGGTCGGACAGAGTGTGCTTATGCAGGAGTGGAGCAATTCCTTCGCCAAACATAACCTTAAAATTGCGCAGATTCTCCTGACATACGAATCTTTCTCTAACAGGCTTACATACCTGAACTTGAGAAACAGCATATCCACATTGCTCAGCTACGGTGTCATTCCAATCATCAATGAGAACGATCCAACCTCTGTCAACGAAATAGAAGCCACCTTCGGAGACAACGACAAACTCTCTGCAATGGTTGCAAGCAAGATAGAAGCTGATCTTCTCATAGTTCTTTCCGATATCGACGGACTCTATGACAAGAATCCGAAACGCAATAACGATGCCAATTTCATAAGTATCATAGATGAGATCACTCCCGAAGTAGAAAGTTACGGCGGCAGCCCGACCAGCATGAAAGGAGTTGGCGGGATGAGAACAAAGATAGAAGCCGCCAAGATATGTTACATGGCCGGCTGCAATATGGTAATTGCCAACAGCAATGTCGAGAACATTATCAAAAAGGTTCTGGATGCCGAGGAAATAGGTACCCTGTTCGTTGCAAACCAGGAAGTACACAGGAACAGGATCAGATGGATACTTCTCTCCAAAGCATGCGGTTCAGTGGAAGTTGATGCAGGTGCCAGGGATGCTATCCTTAACAGCATGAGCCTTCTTCCCTCGGGCGTGCTCAATGTAGAAGGCAGTTTTGACAGGGGAGACATCATAGAGATAAAATGTAATGAAGAGACCTTTGCCAAGGGAATCACGGATTATACTTCTGAAGAGCTGGAAAAAATCAAAGGTCAGCACACGAACATGATAGCCGATATTCTTGGCTATAAAAACTACAACCATGTCATAAAAAAGGAGAATATAGGGATTTGCTGAATCTATTTACTAATCCTGTTTATTTTTTCATAAATGTTCATTAATCTTTAATAATTGATTCCCTATATACATATTTCAAATTGAGATCTAAAATGACTTTGGAAGAACAGGTACTTGACAGGATAAAACCCAGTCCTGAAGAAAAAGAGAAGTTACAGGAAGTAGCTTCCGAACTGCTATCAAACGTAATTACTGCTGCAAAACAACTGGGAATAAAGAATATCATCCCTAAACTTGTTGGTTCTGCTGCCAGAAATACCTGGATATCAGGCACACATGATCTTGATATTTTTATTGCATTCCCGGAAAGTACCAGTCGGGAAGAACTGAAAGTTAACGGGCTTCTCATTGCCAGGGAAGTTGCAAAGGATGGAAAGAACATTGAGGAACGCTATGCAGAACATCCTTACCTCAACATGAATTACAGAGGTTTCGACGTTGACCTTGTCCCCTGTTTTGCCGTTGATTCCGCCTCCATGATCAAGTCTGCCGTTGACAGAACACCTTTTCATAATGAATTCATCAAGATGAGCATTCCCGGTCGCGAAGATGATGTGCTGATCATGAAACAGTTTATGAAAGGCACCGGAACCTATGGCTCTGAGCTTCGGACACAGGGATTCTCAGGTTATCTCACTGAACTTCTGATAGTACACTACGGTTCATTCCGCAACACAATGCGAAACGCATGCAACTGGAAACCGGGACTCACCATCGACATGCTGGAACATGGAACAGTCAAGCACGAAGACCCTCTTATTGTCATAGACCCCACCGACCCGAAGAGAAATGTGGCTGCTGCACTTTCCCTGAATCAATTTGCACAATTCATCGACGTCTGTAGACTATACACGGAAGAACCTTCTGAAGATTTCTTCTTCCCAAAAGAAAAGGCACCTATGAAAGAAAACGAGATCATCGATATGATGAACTCAAGGGGAAGCTCGTTTGTTGCTATTGTCTTCAAGGCTCCGGACCTTGTTGATGACATACTGTATCCTCAACTGGATAAAATGGAGCACTCGGTCCGTGCCTTGCTTGATGAATATGATTTTAAGGTATTGAATTCGGGCTACTGGGCAAAAGAAGATGCAATTATCCTTTTAGAACTTATCTCATCTGAACTTCCAAATGTTAAAAAACATAGAGGTCCACCTGTATGGGTCAGTGAACATGCACAAGGATTCAAGGAAAAATATCAGGATTCAGATGAACTATTCTCACTTTACATAGAGGATGGCTTCTACGTTGCCGATATCAGACGAAAGTTCTCAACTGCAAAGCACCTCTTCAATAAGAGAATGAGAACCTGTTCACTTGGGAAACACCTTGGAGAAGCAGTGACTGAAGGATTCACAATTCTGGAAGGCAACGAGATAGCAAAAATAAAGGAATCTGAATTCAGGATATTCCTGAGAAAATGGGAACAGAAAAAGTAATTATATTTACAGCTTTTTCTTTTTACGCTCAGAGCCCTTCCAGTCTTTTCTGGTAAAAAAAGTACTGCTGGGCATAGCCGCAATATCTTCCGAAATACATGCGTCCCCAGTTACCGATTTTGTTCTTTGTAACCGTGCCGTTGAAAAAATCATCGTGACCATAGACAGTTCTTACAACTTTTTCCACGTGGGTGTCCACAGGGAAAGCCTCCATTTTGTCGAATGCAAAGAGAAGTATACAGTCTGCGACTTTTTCCCCGATGCCTTCAAGGAACATCAATCTCTGTTTTGCGACATTGTAATCCAGTTCGAAGATATCTTCAAGTACAAGATTCCCTTCCTCTATATGCTTTGCTGCCTTGATAACACGACCTCCTCTGAAACCAAGCTTACAGGCCCGCATGTCATCGTCACATGCATGGACTAGTGAATAAGGCTTCGGAAAACTGTAGTAACCGTCTTCAATTTTCTCCCCATAGTTGCTGCACATCATGGAAATACCCCTTTTGATGTTCGGAATGCTCCAGGCAGTTGCAAGCATATAGGATATCAGGCATTCCCAGGGATCCTGCCTGATAAGACGTAGTCCCCAGTACTTTTTTATGGCTTCGTCCATAAACTCGTCCTTGTTAACCTCCCGCAGAATGGTATCAAGATCATCATCGAAGCGGAAATAATTCTCAAATAAAGAGGCCGGAAGTTTTGAATCCACAAGAACTTCGCCACTTTTTGGATCCTGCTGCAAGCGTGCAACCTCACCATTTACGACTCCTGTCCACCAGTCATCTATGTAGTCCCAGCGAAAGACCTGACCGCAGTCCAGTGTATAATCCAGGTTGAAGTTTTCACAAAAAAGTGTGTACATGATCAGGATTTTAGTTCAAGTTCCCTTAAGAATATGGCGGAGGATATTGTGTCTCCAAGTCCCACGGTGGAGACAGGATCATCGCAAATACGGGTCGGAACTATGGTCACCAGATAAGACATGTGTATCCCGCATGTGTTGCTGCACTTCCACTCTTCTTCTATGTGTTTTGCAAGTTTGGAAGATGCTGCTTTTCCAAACTCACTTTTCGGTATATTGGATGCTATCGTGAGCAGCTCTCCCCTGTCAGTAAGCTTCCCGGAACATGCAAAAGCAGCAGCACATCCGGCTCCAAAATCCATTGCATTAATTGTTTTTTCTGGATCATCATCTGTCCTGCATGATACTGAAAGTGCGAATTCCCTTGTGTGAACAAGCATTCTACACAGCCCGAAATCACTGCAAAGTTTTATTGCCGATTCTGCAATTGCCACCGAATCCATTGCGAGTATCGGTTTTGGGTCCATTCCATTGATACTGGCAAGCATGGCAAGTTCATCTTCATTCATCCCTATGCGGTCAACTATAGGAGACAGAATAGAAAATGCATAGGATGCTATTTTCCCGGAAGAAAAATGACCGAATTCTACATGAATATACAGGTCTTTTCTGGCTTCTTTCCAACTCTGGAGTTGCTTTAGGGATGTATCCAGTTTTAGCTTATAATCGTTCTTTTCAGAACCTTCTTCATCTTCCTGCAACATGTGGAAACCGGAAATAATAGCTCCATCCATCTCTGCGGTATTTTTCATGGAATAATCCCGGAAATGTTCATTAAGGTGAAGCTGGAAGTTTAAAAGATCGTAGGTTGCTATGAACCTGTTTTCCCTTGGAACTGAAATGATGTCACCTGAAAAATTAACAGTGTCTCCTTTTTTGAAGTCGAATACAAAGTGAATGAGCTCAGGCCTGTTATTATTGGCTGGTAGAATAGCCCCTATTTCCTTACTGTTGTACAGCTTTCCATCATACGGATGGAAGATAGCCTTTTGAGAAAAAAAGGATGCCTGCAGTTTTGAAAGACTGGCAACATTCGGCACCACCTTTGAAGCGCCGAGCTCTGAGAGAACGTTGGCCATTATACCCATATTGCCACCCATTCTCATTAAAGAATCATTGAGAAATGTCTTTTTGAGCCATTCAAAAACTTCTTTGTCATGAATGAGCCATTCAGCGCCTGTACCATCACGCATGCATAAAAGCAGGCCTGCAAAGAAGTCTGATTTTGATGATATGGAACCTGGAGGATTTACTAATTTCTCCTGAAACTTGTCCTGAAATTCTGTGCTCTCTTCGAGCATTCGGGAAAGTTCCTGGCCATCAATGTGATTGATGGAATCTATATTTGCATTGTAGGCACAGAGAATATTCATCGGTTACTCCTTTATCTGGCATATATTGACCTTCGGCATTTTTGCAAGCAAAGCAATAAAAGCACCTGCTGATATGGCGTCACCTATCCCCACCGTTGCAACAGGGTCCTTTACAACTTTGGATGGAACTATAATAAGACCATGACTACTACTGCTTATACAACCATCCTCGAAATCCTCAGCTGTACAGATGCCCCTTCTCACAAGATATTTTTCAAGTTCTATAAGGTCATCATGTCCGTCAGTATAGACAGGTACTTCCAGACCTACGGAAATATCATCAATACATTTAATGGCGCCAAGAGTTGCCTGTGTTGCTGCCACCGTTGAAGCAAAAAGCAGTGCCTGCCTGTGAGAATCTGCATCCAGTGGATGGTCCTTTGATACCACACAGATATAATAGCCCAGTGAATGAATATGCACCCTCTGCAACTCAAGTTCCTTGAGAAGCCTGACAGCGCCTTCATACAGGGCAATTACACTCTTTTCGTCCCTGCTCATAACGGAGTAGGCGAGTTCCTCATACCCGAGAACATTGAGGGCGTTCGCGACCTCTACAGTATCAAGACCCAGGGATGTTACATGCTTTTTCACTATGTCGGTGAGTATGGCCTTGCGGATGACCTTGTTCTGTATGGATGTGAATTCCACATGAATGGGCATGTCAGGATTACAGGCTTTCAGGGATTCGATGACATTAACGGCTTTTTCCACGTAATGGCGATATGTCATCCCGTTCCCGTATTCTTCTTTTATCATCTGGTAGCCTGCAAGTATTGCACCATCAATTTCCTTCCTGATATCAGAGAGCTGCTCGTACATCTCAGGACTCATGTCTATTCTTATCCATTTAGGCCGGGATGATATTATCAACCGGTTGTCCCTTGGAACTTCGTATTTTTCGCCTGCACAACTGAACTTCATACCATTGGAGTATTCGATTATCCAGTTAACCTTGGGTTTCTGGTCCGGGTCGTAAGCATCCTTTGGACGTTTCAGCACCAGTTTACCATCCTCGACAACAGGATACTTCAGGTTAGGAGAATCAACAAAGTATTCAGTCTGCTCCCTGGAGAGCCAGGGTACATAGGTGATAACGTTATTCAGGCCCAGATTTGCCAGCAAATTGGACATGATACCAGCCTGTCCCCCCATCCGTGCATGATCGAAGACAAGATTGTCCATGAGCCATTCATTTAAATCAGTACCATAAGTAGGCACTTCCGCAGCTTTCCCGTCACGCATGGAAATGACAAGGCGGGCCATGAAATCAACCGGATCCTTTATTTCCCGGGGATATTCCACCATCCTTTCATGTATCTTTTCGCATCCCACTATCCCAATGAGCTTTTTTATGTCCGTTTCGCTGATATGTTTCATGGCATCAACATTACTATTATAAGCCACGAATACACCCTGCACATTTTCAAGCTGCCCTTTTACATTAGAGACTGCTTCTGAATACCGTTTTTCCCAATCGGCAATGTCCATTATTTCACCCAATGAATACAAATTATGTTTAGAGAGTATTTATATGTGATTGATAGAAGGAAGAGATGTTAATGCGCCCAATTAATATACCCAGCATTCTCTCATATCCTGAAAGTTCCTTAAATGAGCAGCATATATTCAACCCAAAAAAATTAACCATCAATTCTCTTTCTGATACAATGGAATTTCAAATGTAAAAGTGCTGCCTTTCCCCAGACTGCTCTCTACCAGAACGTTTCCACCGTGCATTTCCACATATTTTTTAACAATTGCAAGACCAAGACCCGTCCCTTCAAATTTACGGGTTAGAAAAGAGTCTGCTTGTTTGAAGGGTTTGAATATCTCTTGTTGGTCGTCTTTTGAAATACCAATACCATTATCTGAGACAGAGACCTGCAGTGTGCCATTGATGGAAATTGTATTAACGTATATGTCTCCCTTTTCAGGTGTGAATTTAATTGCGTTGGAAAAAAGGTTATACATAATATCTTTAATCTTGCTTTTGTCGGCATATATTTCGACATCATCAGTCTGAATTTCGGACCTTATATCGATGAGTTTCTTCTTTGCAGCAGGTTGCATCGATATCAAAGTTTCATCTATTAGATCACTAACTCTGAAAGTTCCATATTCAAGTTTCATCTTCCCGGCTTCAACTTTTGATAGATCGAGAATATCATTGATCAATTCGAGCAAATGTTCACTGCTGTCCAGAATATTCGAAAGATACACTGATTGTTTTTCGTTCAGCTCACCCACTATTTTATCATTTAGCACTTGTGAAAAACCGTAAATGGAATTAAGAGGGGTGCGTAGTTCGTGACTCATGTTAGCAAGGAATTCTGATTTTGCCTTGTTAGCAGCTTCTGAATCTATTTTAGCACGCAGTAATACCTCTTCAGCCTGCTTCCTTTCTGTAATATCCCTGCACACGCATAAAGATAATTTCTGCTCCCCAAACATGACCCCGTTCGAATTGACCTCCACATCAATAAAAGAGCCGTCTTTGCGGCGTTGGCTCATCTCAAAATGATTCCCGGGTTCACCAACATGCCTGATCATTTCAACCAATTCTTCACGTGTCCATTGGGTGTCCCAATCCCAAACATGCAACTCAAGGCCTTCTTCCAGAGAATAGCCAAGCATATCCGCATATTTTTGGTTCATCTCGTAAACTTTACCATTTTTATCAAGGGCAACTATCCCATCCCGGGATTTTTCTATGAATATACGTCTCCAGATAGCCTCTTCGGCAATTTGTTTATCAATCCTTTTTTGTTCAGTGATATCCTGAATCATTCCGATAACTGCATTTCGCTCGGGGAAATATTCAGCCACCGAACGTATATCACGGGTCTCACCATCATTTTGCCTCATTATCCTGAATTGGACTTCATAAGGCACCTTGCTAGTCATTAAATCACTTAGTGCCGCATCCAGAATAGGAACATATTCAGGTAGCAGTACTTTTTGCATATCTTCGATCGTACACTGTTTATCTTCCATGCCGTATATTCTAAGTATTTCCTCCGAAGCATCCACTTTGCCGGAGTTTAAGTCGAACTCCCAGCTTCCAAAATGTCCGATCTTCTGTGCAGTACGAAGCTTTAATTCTCTCGCCTTCAGTTCCTCTTCTGCTTGTTTGCGCGGGGTAATATCCCTGCCAACACCCAGTACTCCTATCAACTGTCCATTAGAATCATACATTGGACTTTTGATGGTTTCGAGATATTCTTCATGTCCATCATCGGAGTACGTGATCTTCTCTTCATTCATAACAGGTTTTCCAGCTTCCATTGCTTCCCTGTCTTTTTGGGTGAAAAAATCTGCCAGATCACTGTCTACGAAATCATAATCAGTCTTCCCAATAATTTCTGCCTCTTTTGCACCAAAGAATCGCTCAAACTTGGCATTGCATATGAGGTAAGTACCATTAGCATCTTTCAGCCAAACTACGTCTGGAATCGTATCCACTAATGTGCGTAATTGCCCTTTGCTATCCAACAGCGACTTTTCTGCAAACCTATGGTCGGTTATATCTTCCCCAACACTGGTAATACCGAAAATTCTACCATGTTGGTCTTTAAAAACAGTATTTGTCCAGGCAATTAATCTCCTGTCCCCATCTTTTGTGATAATCTCATTTTCATGATATGTGGGCACATCATTATTTTCAATTGTCTTAAGGAAGGCGGTTTTTATGTCAGCAGTTGTTTCTGCCGGCAGGAAAATTTCAAACCAATTTTTGTTAAGAACTTCTTCTTTTTTCCATCCTGTCAGATCGAGTAAGTAGTCATTAAAAGAAATAATATCCCCATTTGAAGCCAATGTTAACTTGACAAGCTGTATGTTATTTAGGACTGTATGAAAACGTTTTTCTAATCCAAGTAAATCTGCATCTGTTTTTTTCTGCCCATTGATATCAATATGTTGTAAAAGAACATTTGTAGGATGATTTTGTGAGAGTGGTTGGACTTTCATTAAAAAAAAGTGTTTTTCACCAGAAACCTGGCAGGAATATCCAAGCTTGAATATGTTCTTATCCCCATTAATGACATCTCTTATCCCTTTTGCTGCTTCTGCAGCTTCTTCTGCTTTTTCACCAGTTGTTTCATCACACTTTTTTAAATAATCGATTCCTTCAACATTTTTAACAGGATGTGTACCATTGCTCCAGACAAATTCATGCCAACTTGAATTCGAATAAGAAATGATCCCATCGGGTGATAGTATGACAATTCCATCTCCATGGATATCCATTGAATCCACTTCAAACTTAGAAACCGAGGAATCGTTTATTTTCAAAGACATATCTGGCACACCCACTTTTATGAAATTGATTATATAATAAGGGTTACTTATAATTTGTTGCAACCGAATACAGAGTAGTGGGAATTATCAAAAACAATAAAGGTATGCCAAAATTATTTAATAATGCAAGAAACTAAAAAAAGAAGTACAGAAAGGTTCAGCCCCTCCACTATTAACAGAAATATCAAGTCGTATACTCGGCATTGATCCTGACATAATCGTATGTCAGATCACACCCCCAGGCAGTTGCACTCTCATGTCCCATGCCAAGGTCAGTTATTATGATAATTTCATCCTGTGACATGATGGATTTCAGATGAGACAGGGTCTCCTTGTCATTCTTGACAACCTCGCCGTCCTTTACAAGCTCAGCGACCTCGGTACCTGCCGAGAAAGAAAGGGATATCTTTGTCTGGTCCATACCGGCACCTGAATAGCCTGCTGCCACCACAACACGTCCCCAGTTGGGGTCCTCGCCGAATATGGCGGATTTTACCAGCGGGGAGCGGACTATTGCCTTGGCTACAAGACAGGCATCCTCTTCTGTCGCTGCACCTGTTACCTTGGATTCAATCAATCTGGTGGCGCCTTCACCGTCGGCTGCTATCATCTTGGCAAGCTCGGTAAGTACAAGGTCAAGACCTGCCTGAAGGTCAGGTAGTTCAGGAGTAATACCTGACTGGCCTGTAGCTGTCACCAGCACCATATCATTGGTGCTTGTGTCACCGTCCACTACTATCATATTGAAGCTCTTGTCAACAGCAACTGTAAGACACGACTGCAATACATCCGGGTGAACCTTAGCATCCGTGTACACGAAGGCAAGCATAGTACCCATATTCGGCTCGATCATGCCTGCACCCTTGGCAATACCTCCGATGCGAATGCCGGATTCCATCTCGATAGCAACTTCCTTAGGGACAGTGTCAGTAGTCATAATGGCACGGGATGCCCTCATACTGGCATCAGCATCCTCGTCCAGGGAAGCCAGAACCTCGTCCAGATGATCACTGATCCAGCCAGTATCAAGCTTGTGTCCAACAACACCCGTGGAAGCCACACCTATCAAGTTCTCGTCAACACCCATTTTTGATGCAAGTGCAGATGCCATCATCCTAGCATCGGCAATACCCTGCTCACCTGTAAAAGCATTTGCATTGCCACTATTAACAATTATTCCGGCAAGCCTGCCGGTATCTGTGATATGTTCCCTAGTAACCACCAGCGGAGCTGCAATTACCTTGTTTCTGGTGTACACTCCGGCAGCATTTCCTTCTGCCTGCATTATCGCCAGTCCCATCTTCCCGGGTTTGATGCCACTTGCACGCACACCCTTTACCGCACAGATACCGCCTTCAATGAAATTCATATAACCTCTTTTCACAATTTGCCAAGTCCGCGGATGATGTCACCACGGGTAATGATACCCACAAGCTGTTCATCCTCATCCACAACTGGAAGACGGTTAATCTTGTGTTTAGTAATTATAGTAGAGGCTTCCTGTATCGAATCTTCCGGACTGACTGTGTAAACGTGTTTTTTCATAATCTCTTCTACAGGCTTTGAACCAATGTCATCGAGCATTCGCTTTGTATCTTCCCAGTTAATAAGCTCCCGGATAGGAACCTCGATAACCTCAAAGGGACTCGGGAGCCAGAGCCCGCCATGTTCCGGGACTTGCAGCAATTTCAGGATATCGCCTTCTGAAACGATACCTACTACCTTGCCCTCATCCGCTACCGGCAGACCACTGATGTTTTCCTGTTTCAGGAGTTGCGCCACATCTCTTATCGCATCATCTGGAGCACAGGTAACAACGTTCGGGTTCATTACATCTTTTACTTTCATGATTATACCTTACTTTACTATAATATTTCAGGATTTGCACCTTACGGGAAGATTGCAGCGTTCCAGAGCCCGGCGGTCTCGTTAAAACCGCACATGAGGTTCATGTTCTGAATTGCCTGCCCTGATGCACCTTTTACAAGGTTGTCAATGGCAGAGACGACAACTACACGGTTGTTATTTTCATCAACCTCAAATCCGATGTCACAGAAATTGGAGCCACGAACAGCACCAAGAGTAGGAATGCCCTTGATTACACGCACAAATGGCTTGTCTGCATACATATCCTCGTACAATGACCTAACATCATCCAGCGTGAGTTGTTCCTTTGTGAATATGTGGGCTGTGGTGAGGATTCCCCTGCATGAAGGAACTACATGAGGTGTGAAACTGATGTTTGTCAGGGAATTATCCAGACGGTTGAGTTCCTGCACGAATTCAGAAACATGCCTGTGTGTGGTCAATTTGTACGCCTGCACATTCTCAGCCATGTTCGGATAGTGTGATGTCTGTGAAGGCTCAACTCCAGCACCGGTGACGCCTGACTTTGAGTCAAATATCACTGAGCTGATAAGTCCAGCCTTTGCCAGCGGAGCAGCACCCAGTATCGCACCTGTGGGGAAACATCCCGGATTTGCGATGAATGTCTGTTCAGCAACCTCTGGATGGAGCTCCGGCAGACCGAACACAGCTTCCATGGGACTCTTATGCTCAAGATTATAGACGGATTCGAAGACATCTGTCTTGAGCCTGTAATCCGCACTCAGATCTATGACCTTTGTCTTCCCGTCAATTAGCTTAGGCACTATGTTCATTGCAGTACCATGTGGCACAGCCACAAATACCACATCGCACTTCGACCTTACTTCTTCAGGACTGAGATTCTGGAACTCAAGGTCCAGAAATCCCCTCAGATGCGGGTGTGTTTCACTAACATCCGTTCCTGCAAGCTTCCTTGAAGTAGCTACCGTAATATTAACCTCGGGATGGTTCAGGAGCAAGCGCATAAGCTCCCCACCAGTGTATCCCGATGCACCGATTATTCCTGCACTTATCATGATTCTCACTGTAAAATTATTATCAAATATAAGATGGAGAAGTGATTGTAGTGCTATAACGGTTACGCTTTGGGAGGGGAGATAAGGAAAGAGGAAAAAAGAAAAGAAGATTGTTGTGAATGAAAAAATAGACATCATTAATCTTGATTGTATTAAATACGAAAAATATACAAAAACAATTAACTTAATAACTATTTGTAGGATGATGGGTGTTTTATGGAAAGATTAATAATCCCCATCACCCATTATGAATTATGGCAAAAAGGAGATATCGAGTAGAACTCAATTATCCAAAGGGAAAAAACCCACAGTATTTTTTAGTGAAAGATGTATGGTTTAAAGGAAAAAAAGGTAAAGTAAGACAGTATCTTGGAACAACTCCACCTTCAGAAATTGATATTATAAGATATTCAGATGAACATGCATTTAATCTTGAATTTAAAGTCGCTGAAAAAAAAGCAGAATTTAGCAGCAGCATTTATGATTCTGCCTATTTGCCTTTAGATAAGGTTAAAGAAATAGAACGTCTTCGGTTTTTGTATAAAACATTTACTGAATTACTCACTACTAATGAAATTGGAGCTTATGAAGAGAATTTTGAAATACATTATGTTCAAGGAACAACTTCCATAGAAGGAAATACATTTTCAATACAAGAAGCTCGTGACCTCTTAATAGATGGTATTGTACCAAAAGACAAGACACTAAGAGAAATTAATGAAATTCAAAATTTTAAAAAAGTGAGAAGTTGCAGAGACAAATATAAAAATAAAGTTAATTTAGATTTCATTAAAAGCTTACATAGTCTTGTGATGGCTAATATAGATGTAGAATCAGCAGGTACTTTTAGGAGAACCGATGATATTGGCATAATGGGGTGTGACTTAAGAGTTGCTCCATCAATTATGATCGAAGAAGAATTGAACGACATTATAAAGGAATATTACGAAGGAATAGAAAAAAACAAGTATCCTTTTGAGCAAGCAGTATTATTCCATTATAAATTTGAAATGATTCATCCATTTGCGGATGGCAATGGAAGAGTTGGTCGCGAAATATTTAACTATATGCTATCAAGAGAAGGCTATCCAAAGCTTTTGTTTTTAGGCAACGATAGAGAATCATACATAGTTTCGCTAAAATATGGTAACAAAGAAGATTGGGAACCTATGGTTAAATTATTTACAAATTTAGTACTCATACAAAGATACGATATCCTAATTAATAATTTAAAGAAGGTTGTCATTCCGCCAAAAAGAGATGGGCAAATGAGACTGTCAGATTTTAAATTTGATTAAAATATATACCCTATATGAGAAACTCAATAAATAGAAACTGACAGCCATCTACTTATAAAGTATTCAACCAATAATTCCAAAAGGATGGTCGAATAAACCATCCTTTTTCTTAAGAATACAATCAGCTCAAACCATCAAAAACCAAAAAACTGTGATACTTTCAGAACTACATTTGCAACGGTATATCTAACAGTATTTACAAGACCTACAGACTCAATTACAATCTCACCATTGTCCTTTGCGGCAATGAACTCAGCCAATGGGTCTGATTATCTGAGAATGTTTCTTATTGTAGTTTCATTTGCACCAAGCAGAAGACAATGGATAAAAAAAAGTGACTGGAAATATAATCCTTAATTTTAAGCTTAATTAAGAACTATTTTTCTTTTTTGTACATACTATTTAACTTTGGGATAAGCCCATAAATATAAAGGATAAATAGAGGACTTAAAGCCCTCAATCACCCTTTTGCTTCCTTATAACAACTATTCCAAGCATCAGAACAATTCCAACACCTGTGATCCAATAGAGATAACCGGAATTATCATCGTTATCTGCTGGTGTTACTTCTTCCACAACATCAGATGCTTCAGTAATCACTTCCGGTGTTTCCACCGCAGTTTCCTTTACTTCTTCTGTATCGGTTCCGAACAATGCATACATTGAGAAGTGACTTATCATTGCTGTTGCTTTGCCGCTTTCCCAGTCAATAGTTGTTTTCAGGGCTTCCCATCCACCTTCGGATGTGTAAGTGTAGATCGTTGGAGCTTTGTCTTCAAAATCTTCCGGATTAAAATCGATGGCAATGAGAACTTCCTTGTTGAAGGTTGTTCCTGATGGTCCGAAGTCATAGTAAAGACCTGATTCAACGACCTCCGCAGGAGTATCCACAGGTAAGGATGCAGGTTTGGTGACTATGATCTTGCTTACCGGATTGCCTAAAGGATCTGTAGCTGCCGTTCCTTTGTAAAAGGTCAACGTTGTTTTTGTGTCTGATGATTTTGCAGTGGTGTCAGCAGATATTTCCCCACCATCATTTGCAGACAACTGGGTTTCTGTACCCTGTGATCTTACTCTTGAAGCAACTGAACTGCCACTGGAACCTGAGCTGGTTGAACTGGTGCTTATAGTTTCTTTAAACAAACCAAATGTACCAAATTCAGATAGACTTACAGAAACATAATTATCAGTGGTATTAAGTGAAGTTCCGGAAACTGCGAGCCATTCACTATTATTTAACCTGTACAATGCCACAGAATCCTCAAGGCTGCTACTCAGTCCTGAATCATCATAGAAGAATGTGAAATTCATGGTTGATACACTTGAATTGACAATCGTTACATAGCGATTCATACTGGTTTTTCCAGAAAGAGCTGTTGCAACAGTTTCAACCCCTTTGAGTTTAACGTCACTATCACTTACAAAGGATAACTCTGCGGAATTATTTGTTAACACAAGATTATCTATTATGTTATCAGAACACGAATCGACAATTAAATCATAATCGGAGTTATTTATTGCATAATTTTCTGTCAAAGTAGTATTTCCTGATCTATAAATAACAATACCAATATCAGAATTTGAAATGACAGTATTATTGATCAAAGCATTGTTGCTTGATGTAGAAAGATGAATGCCATTATCAGCATTTGCACTGACAATATTGTTAATAAAAGTATTGTTGCTTGAAACATAAAGGTCAATACCATCATCAGCGTTTGAACTGACAGTGTTGTTAGTCAAAATATTATTATCTGAACCGGTAAAATAAATGCCGTCCACGGTGTTGTTACGGGTGGTAATATTGTCAAGAATGGCATAATTGGAATTAATCAAGCGCACTCCACGATAATTACCAGAGGAATTGACATTCTGTATAGTAGAATTATTAGTATAGGCAAATAAAACCCCATACACTCCTTTTGTCAATTCAAGGTCTTTTGCTGTAATGTTTGTAGAATTTATTGCATAGACAAGTCCTGCATCTGCAGGTATCTCTGCATCTGAACGATTGACCCAGTAATAAAGTGGTTTGTTATCAACCAGGTTGCTTATGTCAATGTTATGAATAAACTGTTGCAGACTAGACCCATAAGCTCCAAAATTGCCAGAATTTGATGACATGGTGTTATTTATCATGGTAGTGTTGCTTGAATGAGAAAGATAAATACCGGAATCAGAGTTGGAACTGGCAGTATTGTTGCTCAAAATATTGTTGCTTGAATGGTAAAGATAAAAACCGTCTTCAATGTTGTTAACGGCGGTAATATTTTCAAGATTGATATAGTTGGAATTGATCAAATCTACCCCATAATAATTTCTTGACGCATTGACATTCTGTATCGTAGAATGATTAGTATAGGCAAATAAAACCCCATCTTCTCCTTTTGTTAATTCAAGATCTTTAACTGTAATATTTGTAGAATTTATCACACACACAAGTCCCGCATCCGCAGGTATCTCTGCATCTGAACGATTGACCCAGTAATAAAGTGGTTTGCTATCGACCAGATTGGTTGAATCGATGTTGTGTATGAATTCTTCCAGAGTATCTCCTTGAACTCCAAAATTATGAGTGTTTGATGCCATTGTGTTATTGACCATGGTATTGCTATTTGAAGAAGCAAGGACAATACCGCTCCCGACGTTATTGCTGGCAGTATTGTTGGTCAAAACACTGTTATTTGAAGAAGAAAGAACAATACCGTACCCATTGTTGTCGCTAGCAGTATTGTTGATTATTGTACTGTTATTTGAAGAATCGAAAATAATGCCTATCCCATTGTTATTGGCGATATTGTTGGTAAAAGCATTGTTGCCTGAAGAATAAACAAAAATTCCAAACATGTTGTCACTGGCAGTATTGTTGATAACAGTGTTGTTACTTGAAGAAGAAAGGTAAATACTGCAGAGTCCAGAGCTAACATTGATGCCATCTATAGTATTGAAACTTGATAATGACAGGATCACGCCAAATTCACTTTCTGATACCGTGACGTTTTCGATTGTTGAATTTTCAGTGTGCTCAAATAGGGCACCTCCATTAACAAAATTGTTGTTTTTTACATTGAGATAACTTGAATTATTAGTATAGACACCGTAATAATTGCCATTCAATTGGTTATCTGAAATGTTACAACCGGAAACAGATGAAACATATATACCAGAATTATCGGTGGACGTTGCACCGGTTATATTGAATCCACTAATAATGACATTGTCAGAACTGATATTGAAAACACTGTTACCTGATGACCGGACCACTGTGCTTGCTGACCCATTTTCAGAGATGATAGTGACGGTTTTATTAACTATTACATTCTCGGTGTAAGTTCCATCACTTACAAGAATAGTGTCACCTGAATTTGCATTTAAAACAGCTGCACTAATTGTAGTATAATTTTTTCCGCTCTCTCCAACTGTTATTGTTGCAGGCATGATCATGCCCAGTGGCTCTGTTGTCAGTTCGTATTCCTGCCCACTGGTTGTTGTTATTGCAGCAGATGTAATTTCGGCTGGCAGATCATGTGAGGCTAGCCTGAGCTCCTGCTCTTCGATCAGTCTTGTTGCAGCAGATGTAATTTCAATAGGTAGCTGATGTGTTGCTAGTATGTGTTGCTGCTCTTCATCCGTTATTTCTGTAGCAGATACGATTCCCATGCATGATAATAAGATCAACAGCACTATTGAATATCTGAATATGTGTAACTTTTTTTGATTCATTCCAAACACCATTAATATCAACTTGGATTATATTAACACTATAATACTTGTTTTAATATTTAATGTGCCCCACACACTTCCCATAAGTTATCATAATAATAAAAACAGTAATACAACAGCTTGATTCAGAGAAGAAAATAGCTTTTCTAAAATAAGAGTAGCAATTTACAAAATAAAATAGTAATTTCACAAAAATAAAGAAGAAGGCTTAAAGCCCTCCATCCTCCTTCTTTTTCCTTACAACTACAACTCCCATAATCAGAACAATTCCGGTACATGCGATCGAATATCTGATAATGAGTAATTTTTTTGAATCCATTTTTAGCACTAGTTATAGTAGCGATAATCAGAAGGCAAGTACATATATATTTATATTGCATATAAATATAGTATGCTATTTAAGCCTTCATTAAAAGAAGTGCTACAAACAGCGTTTTAAAAATGTCTGTTCTCTTTATATGCAAATTCTGTTTTTCAAGAATACTCTAAATTATTCTAAAAATAAAAACAAGCGGATGGTAAACTAAACCACCCCCTATACAATTACTTGATATTGCTTATAATGACTTTTATCATTAAAAACCAAAGAACTGTGATACTTTCAGCACCACATTTGCAACGGTGTATTTGACAGTATTTACAAGGCCTACAGGCTCGATAACTATCTCCCCATTGTCCTTTGCGGCAATGAACTCAGCCAATGGATCTGACGATTTGAGAATGCTTCTTATTGTAGCTTCATTTGCACCTACGATCATTGTTGCATCAAACTCTTCGTCTTCATCAACCTCTTCAAAGGTAGTGATGTAACCGTCTTCGGTGATTGCTTTTATAAATATTTCATCACCGTCGTCAGTGACTATTGCCAGTTCGATAACCTCATTTCCCAGAAGGGATTTAAGGTAAGAAGGCAGGTATTCGGCATTCACATTATATTCGTCGACCTTATTGTTGAGGTCATCAACTATGTCGGCACTTGCTACTGGCATCATCATCGCCAGCAACAACATCAATATGATTAGTATTTTTTTCATCCACTCACTCTCCATTTGGAATTCTTGTTTTTATTACAAAGAACTCTTTAATCATATATATGGTGTTAATTATAGTTATGCTTTTTCGCATCTGTAGAAAAATAAACAAGATTACATAATATTTAATTCATAACGCCGTTTTGGAATTCTTATTCTAAAGCAGAAATCAAAATTAGTGAATGATTCCCCAAATAGTGTCAGATCATATAAACAAAGCCAGAAACAAACTCAAAAAGGAATGGTCAACTAAACCATCCTCTTGTCCTCAGACAGAACCTCACGAGCATTAGCATTACAGGAACCTCAATAAGCACACCTACAACAGTTGCCAGTGCAGCTCCTGATGACAATCCGAAGAGCATCGTCGCAGTTGCTATCGCAACCTCAAAGTGATTTGAAGCCCCGATCATCGCCGAAGGTGCTGCATCTTCATAAGTCAGTTTCAGGAACTTTGCAAGCACATATCCAAGCAGGAATATAAACACTGTCTGTATGAAAAGCGGCACTGCTATCCATAGGATTGTCAGTGGCTGCGCAAGTATTGTCTCACCCTTGAAACTGAAGAGCAGTATAAGTGTAACAAGAAGCGCTACTATCGTAACCGGTGTCAGCAGAGGGACAAAATTCGTGTTAAACCATTCTTCACCCTTTGTACGGATAATCAGTCTCCTGGAAGCGTAACCCGCAGCCAGAGGAAGTGCCACATATATTCCGATCGACAGTGCTAGCGCCTCCCACGGTACGGGAAGCATCCCTATACCAAGCAGGAAACCACCCAGAGGACCGTAGAGAAACAGCATTGTCAGGGAATTGATTGCAACCATCACGAGAGTATGGCAGTCATTTCCGCGAGCCAGGTATCCCCATACCAGTACCATCGCAGTACAGGGAGCGATTCCCAGCAGTATGCAGCCTGCAAGATAGCTTCTCCATAGAGGAATCTCCAGCATCTTTATGCCGTTCTCCAGTACAACCGTACCTTCACCATAAGTCGCACCTACGGGAAGATCAAGCCCGAAAGGCATCTTTACAAGATCTGTTGCTTCCGGGCCAATGAAGCCTATGAAAACAGTACCCAAAAAGAAAAAGGATATCAAGTACATGCTAAAAGGTTTGATTGCCCAGTTGATGAATAGCGTAAGCCCCACAGGCTTCAGGTTCTGTCCGGCTTTGAGCACTTCCCCAAAATCGATCTTAACCATAATTGGATACATCATGAAAAACAGGCAGATAGCTATGGGAATAGAGACTACAGGTGCTCCGTCAACATATATTGCCAAACTGTCAAGATAAAGTGCCAGATCCGGTGCAAATCTTCCAAGCAGGATTCCAGCAATAATACAAAGAAAAACCCATAATGGAAGATATTTTTCAAAAAAGGCAAGACCTTGTGGCTGTTTTACGATGCATGCTTTTGTAGCCATAGAACTGATCCCCACAGATGTTCTTTTTATGATGCCATGAATATGAAACAGGCACGTTTAGTATTTTGACCCCAAAACATTCCCTATTCAGAAATGTTTTTCAAATACATTCAAAATAACGAGCTTAGAATTTATAAGGATTGTTCTAACGGTAAACTGATAAAAAAGAAAGGATGTTTCCACCTTATCTGGAAATGATCAATCAGACATTCACCTTGTAGACGGTCTGTCAAAGAAGATGTTCTTACCCTTGACACTCAGCGGAAGTCCCATAGCAACATCCGCATCCACAATATCAAAATAGCATGCTGCTGCTCCTGCCGTATATAGAACCCTGTTATCCACACACAGATCCTTTGCCTTTGCAGCCGCACACCCCACTGCAATTCCAAGGTCCATGTATTTGATCATACAATGAGGACCGGTAAATTCTTTTTTAACCTTCCTGGTTTCAAGCATTTCCTTGCAGGTCCCAAAGCCGCAAGCTCCACAGTCAAGACCACTTGCACCTGATGACTTCAAACCGATGAGGACTATTGCATCAGCATCCCTGACGTTCTTTGCATCCCGAATCAGGAATTTCAAACCCTTGATCTCACTTAACTCTTCCATTTTATTTGTAAGCTCGGCCTTTTCGGAATCATCCGGTATAAAGGTCACGATATCATCGATTCCTTTGCCTTTTGGTGCGGTTCTTGCAGCAACAAGAATGATCTTTGCAAGCGATTCGATAATCTCTGTCTCAGGATTCATTTTCATGAAGAAAAGAAAATGTTTCAATGATATTTATTCATTGAGATGAAAATAGTGCAAAGGGCAGGAATAAATATTCCTGCCACGAAAATATGCCAATTAAATGTCCAGAGTTATCAAATTCGGTTTATCATGGACCTCGAAACTGATCTTTTCAAAAGAAAGACCTTCCTTTTTCAGATTTGACTGTATGCATTCATCCACAATTTTCACAAGTTCTTCCTTCGGGACCTTTGTCACTGCACAGAGGAATTTAAGATGTTCTTCACCGGCGCCCTTCTCATCAAGTATCTCAACAACAGGCTCGCCATTTGAAGAGGTCAGGCTTCCCTTGACAAGACCTTCACTGTATTTGAAGTTGAACTTGATATGACCTACAAAGTCGGGGTTTACCGCCCTAACCTTATCCTTGATGTCCATAAGCAGATTGTCAAGCATTGTTGTAACCTTGTCGGAGTGCATTCCATTTGAGCTGATCGAATACTCTCCTGCATATGCCCCAACACCGGATTCTTCTATTGAGTTCAGATCCTCACGCTGCTGATGGAGCTCACTCTCACCAGTCAGCAGATCCATGAACCTCTCGAACTTCTCATCCACATTCTTTGCTGAGAACTCCACAACAATTACATCAGAATTTATCTCCAGAACCTTCTGTGTTGAAGAAGCTATGGCATCCCCGTCCGCAAGATCGATTTTATTGATGCAGACGATCTCAGACTCTACTATCTGGTTCTCGATGAAGCGAGGGATCTGGTCCCATTCAACACCTAACCTACTTGCATCAACGATCGTTACTACAGGTGCGAATGATACATCGCCGATGTCCATAAGCTCTATATGTTCCTTGATCTGAAGAGGGAAAGCAATACCTGTGGGTTCGATAATAACAACATCAGGGTCATAATCCTCAATGAGGGTCTGCAGGGTGTATTCCATACTTATCCTGAGTGAGCAGCATATGCAACCGCTTGTCAGCTCTTTTGTGACAAGTCCACCGCTTGAGATAGTCTCACCATCAACTCCAACCTCTCCTACTTCATTGACAATTATAGCTATTTTATGTCCTTTGTCGATCAGATGTTTACCAAGGTTTCTCAGAGTCGTGGTTTTTCCGCTTCCCAGAAAACCACCTATGATTATAATTTTCAATTGTTTCACCCTTGATTAGCACATAAGAGAATAACGAGCATAGAACACACTCGTTAGTAGAATATACTGTAATTAGATAATACCTAATTTTAATACTGAAAGCTTTTACAAAATAAATATCCATTGACAGGAAATTAGAATGAGGACTTATTGCTGCAATGGAAGGCGAATATGGATAATTGTCCCTTTTCCATCCTCACTTGTAACGTGTATATCGCCGCTGTGATCCTCAACTATTTTTTTGCATATATAGAGACCAAGACCGGTTCCACCATATCTGCGTTTTATCGAAGAATCAACCTGGTAGAAACGTTCGAACAGGTTTGGTATCTTGTCTTCAGGGATACCAATCCCTGTATCCTCCACCTCCAAATACAGAGAATCAGCTGATGCGTGTGCAGAGATAGTGATCTTGCCGTCCTGTGGCGTGAATTTAATAGCATTGTCTACCAAATTGACAAAAACATCCATCATCTTATCGTGGTCAGCAGTTATGACCGGCAGGTTGTCAGGAATATCCTTTATAAGTTTGATCTTTTTACCCTCAGCCTGAAGTGCAAGATCCTGTATCGAATTATCGATAACATCCATTATATTTACGTTCTCAAACGAATAACTCAGCTTACCTGCCTGTGCCCTGCTAAGATACAGAAGGGAATCCACAAGTTTGCGGAGACGTTCGGAATTGCGGATCACAGTGTCAACAGCTTTTTTCTGTTGTCCGTTCACTGGTCCGAGCGTACCGTCCGATATAAGCTGGCTGTATCCCTGTATGGATGTAAGGGGAGTCTTGAACTCATGGCTTACATTTGACAGGAACTCATCCTTCATTCTGTCAAGAGACGTCAGTTCTTCATTAGCATCTGAAAGTTCAGCGTTTGCTTTTGAAAGTTCAGCATTGACCTTAGATATCTCATCGGCATTTTCCCGAAGAGTATCCTCAGCTCTTTTACGTTGTATGAGCCTCCACATACCTTCCATGAACAATGTCAATTGCCTGAGATCGGACTTGTTATATTCTTCTTCCTTATTTCCAACACCTGCAGCACCTACGATTTTCTTGCCATCGAATATGGGGATGTTCATATAGCGTTTTAAAATGATATGACCTTCAGGATAACCATGCTTCAGCGGGGTGGGAGCTTCAAAATCATTGATAATGATAGCTTTTTTCTGCCTGATCGATTCTCCCCACAAGCCTGTGCTTTCAAGAGGATACTCAAGCTTCTTTCCCTTGACCTTGCATTCCTTCATTATATTCTTTGACCAGGAATACACGATAAGAATAGTGCCTTCTCATTCAGGAATGCAAGGTATCCCATCTTGCTTTGAGTAAGTTTTACAGCCTCTTCCTGCACGAAATCGGCTATTTCCTTGAATGTGTTATTAGTCATTCTGGTAAGTTTAAGGAGTGTTTCAAGCCGTGACTCATCCAAAAGCAAAGCCTCTTCAGCTTTTTTGCGAGCAGAAATGTCCTCGAAAATACCAATACCTCCAAGGAAAGTGCCATCATCTGCAATATTCGGACTATAATCTGCCTTGATGAAGATATCTTCACCACTTATTGCCGCATGATATTTCCCTTCGAAGTGGCCTGCTTTTCTGGAAAGAACATCACTAATCGCCTTTCTCATAACTTTGTCCTTAATGTGTGTCACCATGTTGAAACCAATGACAGCTTTTTTATCCTTCACACCTATTATTTGCAAAAACTTCTCATTGCAGTGGCTTACTATGCCTTTGTCATCAAAATGAAAAATACCCAAAGGAGAGTTTTCGAATATGAGACGATATTTCTTCTCAGCTTCAAGGACTGCTTCTTCAGCCTTTTTACGTTCAGATATATCCTCAAATACTCCAATACCACCAAGAAAAGTACCATCTTCTGCGATGTTTGGACTGTAATCAGCCTTAATGTAAATAGTTACATCAGTTGAAACTGTGTGATATTCACCTTCGAAGTGTCCGACCTTTCTTGAGAGAACATCATCCACAGCCTTTTTCATCTTTGGATCTACAATGGACTCAACCAGATCAAAACCTATGATATTCTCTCTCCTCCCAAGACCCATTATTTCCAGGAATTTCCTGTTGCAATGACTGATAACACCGTTTTTATCAAAATTGAATATTCCCAGAGGACTATTCTCAAAGATCATACGATATTTCTTCTCGGCTTCGATTATCGCTTCTTCTGCATTTTTACGGTCGGTGATGTCTATGACAATTCCCTGATAATAGGCAGGCTCACCGTCTTCATCCCTGATAAGGAACGATCTCTCTGTAACCCATCGTAGATTACCGGATTTTGTGAGCAGGCGATATTCCTTAGAAAAATACATCTTTCCTGATATCTCAAGTTGTGCAACATCATTGCGTACAGAATCAAGATCATCAGGATGGACCATATCCGTATATACAAAGTTGCCGGAAGTCAATTCTTCAGGAATATACCCAAACTGTGCAATGTTCTCTGAAACAAACTCTATAGGCCAATTCTCTTTTGCAGCCCAAAGAAAAGCAACTACCGGACTCTTCTTGTAGATATCCCCTTGTCTTTCAGCAGACATGAACTTGCTCTTTAAATTATTCTGGTCTATAGTCTGCTCTGTGGTATTACCAATTGTACCGAGCATCCCTGCATAGTCACCATGTTTATCCCTCAACGGGAACAAAACACCGCTATGATAGATGTACTGGCCATCGGGTTTTACGAAAGGAAATATATCGTAAGTTCGAGAGCGTAGGCTCTTCTTTGTCATATGGAAAATATCAATGAACCTGAGTTCATCAGCCTCAAGTTTCCGGGGCATGAGGGAGATTATTCTTGTGCCAATAACATCTTTCTTGAGCAGACCTGACAGGGACTCCATTCCCATATTCCAGTAAACTATATTGTCATGCTTGTCAATGGCCCAGACACCTGTCCAGACATTCTCTAATATATCATCGGGGAAAATTGCTTCTTTCTGTACGACCTTGCAAGATGAGGAGCTTTGAAGCAAGGTCCATCTGCCTTTCTGTTTTATGATGCTACCATCATGCATACCGATTATCTCGATTATCTCAGACCTTGTACGGGCTTCAAGTAAAAATGCGAACAAGCCGACGATACCTTTCGTTTTTATAAGGCCCATTGCCTTTTTTTCGTATTCAACGAACCTTTCCCATGCATCCTCGCCGACAATGGTGAACTTATCAACTACCCTCAGGCCATCATAACCTTCATCTATTGCAATATTGTAGAGTTCTTCCCATTTTTTGATATCCCTTTCAGAAACTGCACCTTCACCGGCAATGTAGCACTCGTTGCAGGAAGTTAGCATCAACTGGCCGTTTTCAAGATACTTGTCTACGTCAATTCCAGCACCTTTTAGCAAATCCTTTGCGTTGTCAGCGTCAAGCTGACCTGAAACTCCCCACAGGCAACATTCATTGTTCCTGAAACCTGCATCTAAGAAAGATGCCACTATATCCACAAACTCTTCAGTGTTCTCATACAGCAGGGAAAAATAACTCCCCTGAGTTATGTCCTCTATGAAATCAATGTCCGAATTGATAGTATGGATGCTGATAATATAACCCCTGTATGACAACTATTAGTGATGAATGATTTCAAAATTACGATAAATAAGAGTATTCAATTCTTATATTTAATTAATTACCTCTAATAACCTGAAAAATGGTTAAACGTGGTTAACCTGCATAATATATCCGGTATATCTTTCCTGCGTTATCATCGCTGACAAATAACGATCCATCATCAGCTACTATCACATCAACCAGCCTGCCACTGATGGTTGCAGCTCCAAGCCATCCTGTTGCAAAATCTGTGAGCTCTCGGGTGTCCATGTCAATACTGACCAGCTTGTACCCGGTCGGTTCCTGTCGGTTCCACGAACCGTGGAAACAAACAAAAAGGTCGCCATGATACTCTTCCGGGAAACTGTCACCATGGTAGAATGTAAGTCCCAATGGTGCTGAGTGTGCCTGCAGGTTCACAAAACTGGGCATTTTCCCAGTTTCATTACAGGGATTGCCAATGTATTCACTATCGTTAAAGTCAGTGTCGTAAATATTCGTACCATAACAGCTTGGCCAGCCATAATCCCCGCCTTCTTTTATGAGATTTATCTCATCAGGAGGAAGGTCATCCCCTAGCCAGTCTCTTCCGTTCTCAGTGGCATATAATTCCCCGGTTAGCGGATGAAATGCCATTCCCACTGAATTGCGAAGTCCCTTTGCAAATACCGAGAGATTATTTCCATCAAGCTCACTCTTTGATATGGCAGCCCTCATTTTGTTGGACTCATAGCAGACATTGCATGAAGAACCTACACTCAGGTAGAGTTCACCTTCATGGATTTTCACGGTCCTTGTATAATGACCGCCCGTGGGAAGAGCATCAATTATAATTTCCAGACTATCTTCATCAGCAACAAGGTCACCGTCATCATCCCTTACCCTGATGACCCTGCTCTCCTGCGCTATGTAGAACCAGCCGTCATAGTAGTCTATTCCATGAGGATGATCAAGGTCTGATATGAACACATCAACCTCATCAGCAACATTGTCACCATTTCGATCTGGAAGTACAGCTATAAGGCCCTTGTTTGGTATGGATACGAAAAGCAGACCATCCTTGATCATCATCATACGGGGACCAGGAGACGGTCCTCCGAATGATAGCAGGGTGCTACCCAGGTCATCGGCATATACATCAATGACAAAACCAGGTGGCAGGGTTATGCCTTCAACTCCTGAACCTGTCACGGTAGGTCGCACACCGAGATAGTTAGCCGAAAATATCACAAGGAAAATCATCACTACGAAAAGAACAGCTATCCACCACACTCTCAAACCTGATAACAATCGTGACATAAGCAACCCCTGTTAATTGTTGGAGCTGGAAGGATAAAAGGATTTGGGGATTTGCAACGAAGCAATTGAAAATATCAATAACGGCTCTGAATAAATATAATTCTCATTTTAACCATTCTATATGATTGCATGTAGCTATATTACCCGAACAAAAATTGCTTCAACTTTCGTTTTACATAATGATCAAATATTATTTTACGCCATCATATATAAATCACATAAAAGAACAAAAAGAAAGATAAAAGTGGTTAAATTATTTTAGCTAGGTATAGATATCACCCAACTTTCAAAGCATTTAATGTCCGACTGCAAAAGTAAATCTTCACTTAGACAAAGTCTGAGAATTAAAGGTGAATCTTAAGTGATTTTATGAAAAAAACACCCGCCTTCCAAAAAAGATCAAATGAAAAACCGGGCGATATCGAGACACTTGAACTTGCAGATGTCATTGATTCTGCAGAAATCCAATCATTAATGGATGATTTTTATCGATTGACCAATATTGGTGTTGGCATCATTGATCTTAATGGAAATGTATTGGTCACCACCGGATGGCAGGAAATTTGTACTAAGTTCCATAGAGTTAATCCTCAAACCTGCAAACATTGCATAGAAAGCGACACGGAACTATCTAAAGGAGTGGCCTCTGGAACATTCAAATATTACCATTGTAAGAATAATATGTGGGACATTGCAACTCCCATCATAATTGAAGGAGTTCATCTAGGCAACCTTTTTCTGGGACAATTCTTCTTTGACGACGAAGAAATACCATATGACACATTCAGGCTTCAAGCACAGAAATATGGTTTCAATGAAGAAGAATACATCGTTGCACTTGAGAAAGTACCTCGCTGGAATAAAGAAACAGTCAATACAGTGATGTCATTCTATTCTAAATTGACACATCTGATATCAATAGTAAGTTATAGCAATATTGAACTTGCCAGAACCCTTGACGAGAGAGAAATAACCATTCAATTACTTAATCTTTTTAGCACACATAATGATTTGTCTGAACTTATTCACTCTGTGACCGAATTGCTAAATAAGTGGTCCGGCTGCGAAGCTGTTGGAATCAGGATAAGAGAAGGCGAGGATTACCCATATTACCAAACAATGGGCTTCTCTGAAAGTTTTGTGAATTCTGAAAATTCACTTTGTACAAAAGATATTAACGGACAGATAATCCGGGATGAACTTGGCAATCCTGTTCTTGAGTGCATGTGCGGAAATATTATTAACGGACGTTTTAACCCGATGATGCCATTCTTTACCGACAAAGGCAGTTTCTGGACAAATTCGACCACCGAACTACTAAAAAGTACGAACGAATCAGATAGAATGATACGTACACGTAACCGTTGCAATGGCGAAGGTTATGAGTCCGTTGCTTTGATCCCTCTTAGGACACATGGACAAAATCTTGGGCTTATACAGCTCAATGATTCCAGGAAAGGATTATTCACTGCAGAAAAAATAGCTTTTTTTGAACGTCTGGCAGACAATATCGCACTGGCACTGTCACAGTTACAGACAAATAGGAAGTTACAGGAAAGCGAGAACAGAATTAAAAGTATCTTCAAAGCAGCACCCATAGGCATAGGTGTCGTAACTGACCGCATAATCACAGACGTTAATACACTTGTATGTAAAATGTCAGGATATAGTGCTAAAGAGCTTATTGGGACCAGTTCCCGAATATTCTACCCAACTCAGGAAGAGTATGAGTATGTAGGGAAGGTGAAATACCGATTTATAAGTGAAAACGGCACCGGTACCGTGGAAACAAAATGGAAGAGGAAAGATGGTTCCATAATAGACATACTGTTATCTTCAACACCAATAGATACTTCTGACCTGTCAAAAAGTGTTACTTTCACTGCACTGGATATAACCGAACGTAAAAAAGCAGAAGAGGCTTTACTGTATTCAAAGGTCGTTTCAGATGATACGAACCGTATCAAGAGCGAATTCATGAAAAATGTATCCCATGAACTCAGGACACCTCTTACATCAGTAATCGGATTTTCAGATATTTTGCTGGAACAGGATTCTGAAGGATTAAGTGATGCACAAAAAAACTATGTTGGATATATCCACAACAGCGGACAAAATCTTCTGGGACTGATAAATAAAATACTGGATTTTTCGAAATATGAAATTGAAGATATGGATGCAATTGATCTTAAAAAAATATCATTGAACATACTAATTAACGAAATCATGATGTTGCTGTACCAAAAGTCCTCAAAAAAGAATATTAACATTTATTTAAAACAAGAAGGAGCATTCGAGACATTATACGCTGATGAAGACAAACTGACGCAGATAATACATAATCTTCTGGACAATGCTGTTAAGTTCACAAATGAGGGAGGTTCGATAACTATTGAGACGAGAAAACATGACCAAATGCTTCAGATCTCTGTAACTGATACAGGAATTGGAATTGAAAAAGATAATATAGAGAACATATTCAAACCCTTTGTCCAGATAGATGGTTCAATCGCCCGGAAATATGACGGTACAGGAATAGGTTTGGCACTGACTGAAAAATTGGTGAAGCTTCACAGTGGCAGCATATGGGTCGACAGTGAACCAGGCAAGGGAAGCAATTTCACATTTGAGATACCGATCAATCCAAAAGAAAATTAATGATCGATTCTCAATCAACTTCAATAATTTAGATTATTTTCACCCTGCTTACAACACTATTATTAACCAGACTGACAATATACATTTCTCTTAATTAAAGGACGGGAAAATAATGGATGATAAAAAACAGATATACTTAGCAGGGCCACTTTTTTCACAGGCAGAGAGGGATTTCAACATACTGCTAAGGGACAGGCTGGTGGAAATGGGGTTCGCTGTATTCCTTCCGCAGGAGGATGGGAACGACACGGAATTCAATCGCATGGAAGACAGGCAGAGAATTATTTTTGAAAATGATGTCCGTGGGATAGATGAATCTGACATCGTGCTGGCAGTACTTGATGGTGGCAGTGACGTAGACTCAGGAACTGCATGGGAAATGGGATATGCCTATGCAAAAGGGATGCCGGTACTTGGGCTAAAAACCGATTTCAGGACTTTCGGAGATGAAGGCATTATCAATCTCATGATGGGAATATCGGTTGATGCACTTGAGAGGGATGTTGAAGGAATTCTTAAAGTAATGGAAAATTATCTTTAAATTAAAAAAGAATTGAAAATTGATTCGAATCTTACTTACTTGAACACGCTTTATCGTTGAAATCTTTTTCAACGATCTCCCCATTAGGCTCTTTTTCAGAGAATATCTGCCCTTCAAAAGAATACACTTCTGCACCTGTCACCCAGGCATCATGTGGCAGACCTGCTTTCATGCATGTGTGATTCAGGAACTCGATCTCATCAAAGTCATTTTCCGGTGCCACTTGTGGCAAAAGCAAACCCTGCCTGTAACCGCTTTTGACTATGAGCCCATGTTTTCCTATCTTAATAGAAGACGGAAGGTCCTTTGGCGGGACATCGACAAGTTCAGGTCTGGTGAGAATGGTCACTTCAACGACAATGCTGCTCATTTCACTAACATGCACAGGGGGAAATCGAGGGTCTCGCAGAGCGGCAGAAAGGGCGGAATCCGTGATAGCATACCTGAGTGGAGAATCTGCATACGGATGACCGATACAACCTCGCAGGTCTCCATTTACCGTTAGGGTCACAAAGACTCCGCGAACCTCATTGAATATTTCAGGAAGCTGTATCTCAGAGCCATCGATCATCTCACCGGTCCTCAAATAGGTTTCAATAGCATCTCTGGCAAGCTGAACAGCTGCCTGACCTTCGGTATTTGCAAGTAATTTTACCCCTTCACCCATAATAAAGCTCCTTTCACTCTTCACAGGAACTTATTATCTTATCTGTTAAGTCTGTATCGTATGGCTGCGGTCTTCAGAGCTTCTATTCCCGCCAGAGCATCGCCTGCAAGGTAGTCAATACATGCGCCGCCACCTGTGCTTAAGTGCGAGAAATCATCCTCGTAACCAAGGTTCCTGATCTCTGCAGAAATGTGTCCGCCACCAGCAATAGAATACTCGGAATTTATTGCTGCCTTGATTATCTCATGTGTGCCTAGTGCAAACAGTTCAATCTCAGACAGACCGGCAGGACCGTTGAGAACAACGGTTTTTGCATTCTTAATTTCTTCGGAAAAAGCAACTATGGTCTCAAGACCAATATCATTTATTGGCAGGTTAACATTCGGCAGTTCACTCACGTTAGCCTCAACCCGTTTGCCATCATCATTAAAAGCAACATCTATTGGATAACCGATCTTACCATTGAACTTGTCCAGAACCTGCTTTGCCCTTGCTATCTGGTCCGTATACCCCTGTGACTCTATGAAATCCAGATTCACCTGGCCAATAGCAACACCTGCCGCTGCAAGCATAACATTGGCAACAACACCAGTAACAAGCACACGGTCAGCACCACCATTGGTAAGTACATTTTCCGCGACTTTCAAGGAATCATCAACCTTTGCTCCACCAAGCACAAAGATACATGGTCGTTCACCGCCTTTGATACCCCTGTCAAGAGAACTTATTTCATTCTCCATTACTCTGCCGGCACCTGTTGGTAAACTTTCAGTAAAACCCATTATCGAAAGATGGCTTCTGTGAGAAACTGCAAACGCATCATTTAGAAAAATATCAATGAGTGGAGAGAGTTTGCGCACCATGTGTGTGGTTGCGTGATCACTTGCAGGCCTTTGCATGCTTTCTTCAGAATAGAACCTTACATTCTCAAGTAAAATTACATCACCATTTTCCATGGAGGAAATAGATGACCTTGCGTATGTACCGAAGATATCATCAATATACTTTACTTCTTTTCCAAGATACTGGGACATGCGCATTGAATGGGGTTTCATGGTCGTGAAATCCATTTTCCCCGCTCTGCTCTGGTGAGCCAATAGCACGACTTTAGCATCTTCAAGATCTTTTATAGTAGGTATATGACTCTTTATCCTCATGTCATCGAGAATATGACCCTCGGTATCCATCGGAGTGTTCAGATCCACTCGCACAAGTATAGTTTTGCCGTCCACATCAAAATCATCAATAGTAAGATAGTCCCTGGTAGTCAAAATTCCATCACCGCGCTTAGTTTAACCTGAATGACCATTGATCAATATAGAATTATTAGTAAGGATATAAATGACATTTGTAATCTAATTTTTTGTCTAAATGAACTAATCTTATTATACCTTTTCCATTAGGAGCATGAAGCCAAAAACTAATATCCCTTGCTTCCAATTCCACAGTGTGATCATATGAAGATACTTGGAATATCAGGAAGCCCTAAAGCTGGCCAAAATAATGATACATTAATTAACAAAATGCTGGACATAGCAAGCAAGAGAGGTTTTGAAACAGATGCAGTATTCATATCCTCATCCAAAATTGCCCCCTGTACCGCATGCGGAGTCTGTGCTAAAGGTGAAAAATGCGTTATTGATGATGATATGCAGCCCGTTTATGACAAACTGGTCGAGGCTGATGCAATCGTAGTATCATCACCTGTTTACTTTGGAACAATGACAGCCCAGCTCAAAGCTCTTTGTGACAGGAGTGTCGTACACAGGAGACAGGGATTCAAGCTCAGCAACAAACTGGGTGCTGCCATGGCAATTGGCGGTTCAAGGAACGGCGGGCAGGAGAAGACCATCCAGACAATACATGAATGGATGCATATACACGGAATGATCGTTGTAGGCGATGGCGGACACTTTGGAGGTATACTCAAAAAGCCGGCTGCTGAGGATGAAGAAGGTATGAAGACCGCAGTTGACACTATCAACAAGGTCTGTGATGTTCTCGAAATGATGAAGAAATAGATCATCATTCATTTTTCTAGTATCTCTTTCAGGGTCTTAGCACCCTTTCTTTTTCAATCTTTTTTATACCCATACGATAAACCATATAAACAAATTGATATAATGATATTACAGGAATATTTTTTTCCGTCATGTGGGTGCTATCATGGGAGAAAACATAGATCAATCTCAAAAAAGTATAACCGGATTCAAACCACCGGAAGATTTTGCCAGAAATGCCATCGTCAACGACCCTGATATATACAGGAAAGCCGAAGAGGATCCGGAAAGTTTCTGGGAAGAGAATGCCAATGGTATTGAATGGTATCAGAAATGGGACAAAGTGCTGGAATGGGAGCCACCCCATTCAAAATGGTTCATCGGAGGCAAACTAAATGCATGCTACAACTGTCTTGACGTGAATCTGAAGCAGCGTGCTGATAAGACTGCCATAATATGGGAAGGTGAGAACGGAGATATCCGTAAATACACCTACAAGGAACTGCTGGAAGAGGTTTCGCGTTTTGCAAATGTCCTTAAAGATATGGGAATCAGAAAAGGAAATATTGTAACTATATATCTTCCTATGATACCTGAAGTTGTCATTGCCATGCTTGCATGTGCACGTATAGGAGCACCTCATAGTGTGGTCTTTGCCGCCTTCTCAGGAGAGTCACTAGCCACCAGAATAGGGAATGCAAATAGCAAGGTCCTCATAACCTGTGACGGATACTCACGCAGGGGAAAAACAGTTGAACAAAAGAACAAGGTTGATGATGGGATTCGCTCTTGTGGGCTTCTGGATAAGGTCATAGTGGTAAAACACAATGGAAATGACATCTCCATGAAAGAAGGAAGAGATATCTGGTGGCATGATGTCATGAAAGACTCCGATAGTTCATGCGACCCCGAGGTCATGGACTCAGAGGATATGCTATTTTTGATGTATACCAGCGGCACCACAGGCAAACCAAAAGGAATTGTGCACACAACTGGTGGCTACATGGTTGCAACCCATACTACCACAAAATTTGTTTTTGACCTTAAAGAAGAAGACATATACTGGTGTACCGCAGATTGCGGATGGATCACAGGACATTCCTATCTGGTCTACGGTCCCCTGTCAAATGGAACAACCCTTGTAATGTATGAAGGTGCTCCCGATTATCCTGATAAGGACAGGTACTGGAATATGATAGAGAGGCATAAGATAACAATCCTTTACACCGCACCTACAGCCATCAGAACGTTTATGAAATGGGGAGAATCCTGGCCGCAAATGCATGACATATCCACACTAAGACTCATCGGTTCTGTAGGGGAACCTATCAATCCGGGTGCATGGCTGTGGTATCACGAGAACATAGGAATGGGTAAATGTCCTGTACTCGATACCTGGTGGCAGACGGAGACCGGAATGATAATGATATCTTCCCTGCCGGGAATAACAACTACCAAACCTGGAAGTGCCACAATGCCTCTGCCCGGAATCAAGGCGGCAGTTTTGGATGAGAATGGCAATGAAGTACCTGCAGGCCAGAATGGCTATCTTGCAATTCTGAAACCCTGGCCCAGCATGGTCCGTACAGTCTTGGGAAATGAGGAACGTTTCATTGAGACTTATTGGAGCAAATGGGACAATAAAACCTACTTCGCAGGAGATGGTGCCAAAAGAGATGAGGATGGATATTTCTGGATAATAGGACGTGTAGATGACGTTATCAAAGTATCAGGCCATCGCATAGGAAGTGCCGAATTCGAAAGTATACTCGTATCACATCCTTCGGTTGCAGAAGCTGGTGTTGTAGGAAAGGAAGATGAACTTCGAGGTGAAGTGATATACTGTTACGTTACTCTCAAATCAGGCATAGAGGAAAGTGATGAGCTTAAAAAAGAACTCACAGCCTATGTTGCAAAGAACATCGGACCTTTTGCACGTCCCAAACAGATAATCTTCTCAGATGATCTTCCCAAAACAAGAAGCGGAAAGATTATGAGAAGAGTACTCAAAGCAATTGCAAATAAAAAGGACCCAGGAGATGTTACTACTCTACAGGACCCCGCTGTTGTGGAAACACTAAAAGAGAAAACAAAGATGCTGAAATAATCACAAAACAGAAGAACAGGAGATTTAAAAATCTCCTTCATCTTTTATATTACCTTTTAAGTTCAACGCCGATATTCTCTGCGATTGCAGGGATATCGAGATGATTTTCCAGCAGCTCGACCATTCTGTCGAGCTTTACCTTTTGTTTTATGTGAGCGTGACCCATCAGTTGCTCCATCCTCTCAATCGTAGTCATGGTATCACCGCGAACAAGAATCACGGGGATGTTCGCCTCTTCGGCACTTGCAAGGACAGCACCGCTCGGAAGCATGTTCCCTGTCAGCACCAGACATTTCACCCTTGTTTCGATGGCAGCCATCTGTATATCAGCCCTGTCACCACCGGTTATCACCGCACTGTTAGGAATTCTCCTGAAATACTTGATAGCAGAACCTGCTTCCATGGCTCCGACAAGATAGTGCTCCACAAGCTGGTCCAGTCTGTGTGGTGCCACAAGAACCTCAGCATGAAGGTCCTCAACTATCTCTGAGATAAAGACAGAACGCAGGGTGTCGTCTTCGTGAATGGTACCAAATACCTTTATGCCTCTTTTCTCAAGGAATGGAACCACAAGTTCAGACACTCTGTCTTCCATATTAGTGGGCACTTCATTAAGCACCAGGCCAGTGAGCATATTATCATCCCCGATGATGCGAAGATCACACAATATACGATCGATTGCATAGATGGAATCAAAACGTGTCACAAGAAGCATTTTGGTCTGGAGTTTGGAAGCTATCTCGGGATCAGAAAGACCATACATAGCCCCTCCGCCAATACCTCCCGTGCCTTCTACAAAAACAACATCCTTATCTTCCGAGATAATAGAATAGGCTTCCAGAAGCCTCTCATCAAGATCCTTTTTGACACCTGTAAGTGCATCATCTATCAAACTGTCTGTCAGGTGAATAGGAGTTATCAGTTTAGTAGGATCATCGAGTCCGAGCATTTCCTTAATGCTTTCAGCATCTTCATCCGTGAGAGAACCATGCACATCTATCAGGAGATTTCCCACTGGTTTCATGTATCCGACTGCGTAACCTTTGTCCCGGAATATCTTTCCCAGCCCCATACAGATGGAGCTTTTACCTGAAAATTTCTCTGAAGAACTAACCAATATCGATGCCATACTATCGTCTCCTTAAACTCTTAACTATCCAGGGTGAACCTTACATCCATTGCGACACAGCCTTCCCCATCCTGCATCACCATCAAAGGATTTATTTCGAACTCCAGGATCTCGGGGAAGTCCATCACAAGTTGCGAGATCTTCATAAGCGCGTCAATGATAGAATTGATATCTGCAGGTGTCTCACCCCTCACACCCGCAATCAAAGGATAGGTTTTGATTGACGACACCATGTGTTTTGCTTCATCTGCACTTATCGGTGCCACGGCAAATGAGACATCCTTCAGGAACTCCACATAGGTACCACCAAGCCCGAACATAAGAAGCGGACCAAACTGCGGATCCCTGTTCATGCCAATGATAACCTCTTTTCCACCGGAAAGCATTTTCTGAACCTGCACGCCCGCTATCCTTGCATCCGGCATATAACGATGGACATCCGACATCATGGAATTATAGGCACGTTCTACATCATCCGCATGCTTCAGGTTAAGACGTATACCTCCCACATCGGTCTTGTGAGATATGTCCGGCGAGACTATTTTCATGACAACGGGATAGCCAATCTCTTCTGCCGCGTTTATTGCTTCTGGAAGTGTTTTTGCAATCCTTGAATCCACAACCGGGATGTCATAGGCTTTGAGTATATCCATGGATTCAAGACCATGTGTCCTTCTTTTTTGCGACGCTGCACCATCTATGAACGAACGGGCAAATTTAGTGTCAAAATCCTGTATTTCCGGTTGATCTTGTTTACGATTTTTTATACTTTGATAATTACAGAGAGCATTCATACTCGCAACTGCTCTTTCAGAAGATGAATAATTTGGAATTCCGTAGCTGTTGAGAACTTCCTCACCTGCAGCTATGCGGTTACCACCTGCAAAATTACATAGAATCGGCTTCTTTGACTGTTTTATTTTCTCTGCTACCTTTTCAGCAATACCCGGTACATCCGTCATTGACTGCGGAGATAACAGGACAATTATACCATTGACATTGATATCTTCCAGAACAGAATCTAGCGCATGTACGTATAGATCAGCACTTGCATCTCCAAGTACATCTACCGGGTCATAGAAGTTAGCTGCCGGAGGTAATTTTTCCCGTAATTTCTCAACTGTGGCTTCTTCAAACGAAGCAATTGAAAGCCCCGAATTGTAACATGCATCCGCAGTGAGAATACCCAGACCGCCTGCATTTGTGATTATAGCAATATTCCTGCCCTCCGGTAATGGACAGACAGAAAAAGCACGGCTGTAATCAAGCATCTCTTCCAGCGAATCCGCACGTATGATACCAGCCTGCTTAAAAGCTGCATTGTAGGCTGCATCCGAGCCTGCCAGTGTACCTGTATGTGAGGACACTGCCCTGGAACCAACAGATGTTCTTCCTGACTTGACAATTATTATGGGTTTTGACTTGGATACACGCTGTGCAATTTTAATGAACTGCGGACCGTCCTTGACACCTTCAAGATAAGCTGCAATAACTGCTGTTGAAGGGTCATTTTCAAACAACTCTAAAAAATCATTCTCTGCAAGTACTGCCTTGTTACCAAGACTTATGAACTTTGAAAAACCAACCCCTATTCTCTCGGCCCAGTCAAGTGTTACAGTACATATTGCACCTGACTGAGACATCATTGCGATGTTTCCTTCATAAGCCATGTTGGCTGCAAAAGAAGCATTAAGACCTGAAGCAGTATCTATAATACCCAGGCAATTTGGACCGATCATTTTCATGCCATACTGGTCACAAAGAGATACGCACTCACGTTCAAAACGTGCACCTTCAACACCGGCTTCTTTAAAACCTGCAGAAATAACAATTATATTTTTGATTCCGGCCTTGCCACATTCACCAACAGAAGTTGGTACCATTCTTGCCGGAACAACAATCACCGCAAGATCTGCCTTTTGATCATCCGGAACATCCATAATATTATGATAACATGGGATCCCTAGTATCTCATCAACGTTGGGATTTATTGGTATGATCTTAAGATCACTATTCTGCATCAGGTTTTCAAGTACGGCTCTTCCTACCTTTCCTTTTGTTCTGGAAGCGCCTATTACAGCTACAATATTAGGATTGAACATTTTTTCCAGCATGATTTCTCCCTGAAAATTTCCCTTTTTATTAATACAGTTCAATAATAGATAAAACTAAGGGAAAATGGAAAAATAAGGAAAGTTCAACATTTTACAAATTTACTGTTTTTGCCTTTCCTTTATCTCAGCAATCGTCTTTTCATATATTGTCTTGTAATCTGCAGTCTTTATTTCAGTCAGTTTACCAGACAGAACTGCATAATCATTATGCATTGATTCTAAACTTAACTTATACTTTGTCCACTCTGCAGCATTTTTAATACCTGTCGAAAAAGAATACAAGGCTTCGTAATATCTGGAAAGTACCACTGATTCGTTCCTTGATCTGTAACCAATTACAGAACCAATTGCAAGAATTCCGATAATACCTATGAAGAATATACCAGTGTTCACCGGGCTCACAGGGTCATGTTCCAATGCTGTGTTCAATGCCTCTGACTCGGATCTTGCTTCTATTGAATTGAGGATTGATTCACTATCAGAACTATATTTGATATTGCCAGCAGTACTTTCCGGCACTGTGCTCATCAGAACCGGACCACTGCCTGTGCTTACAATAGAGAAAGGAGAGAATCCTGGCGTCTGGGCCTTGTAGTAATAATAATTTGCATCAGTTCCTATCCTTGATGTTTCGAGTTCTTCCCATGAGCCAGTAGAATACCTGTAAAACTTTATGGTTGAAGGATCTGCATTGTTATCAACGAGCCATTTTTTTGCAACCTTGAAACTTATCTCTGCCGATGACATATAGTCACCGGAATTGAACTTGGCATCCCCGACCCATATATTGATATGACGATAAACACTTCCTGGTGGATTACTGTTTACAAGACTAGATCGTTCCTTTAGTATCTCAATTATTGCCTTTACCTGGCCTGCTGCTTTTAGAGAACTGAATTTCACATACTCAAGATCATTTTCTACATTCGGGAATTCAAATACTATTTCTACCCCCTGTGTCACATATTTCATACCATAATCCTTGTATGCGACATTATCATAATCTTCTGCACCACTTGAAGAACCGCCACCTGAGCTACTGCTACTAGATGTTAAAAAGCTACTAAGATCATTACTGGAATCCCTATTTACATCATACACCTTTATGGATACAGCTTCTGAAATATCCAGTTCTCCATCACTAACCCAGAATTCTACAGAATATGTGCCTGACTGAGCATAGCTAGGTTTCCATATGAACTGTCTTGTAGAGGCATTAAATGATGCACCTGTTGGTAATCCACTAGCGGAATAGGTCAATGAATCATAATCCCCATCTGTCGCATTTACAAAAAACTTCAAAGTTACATTTTCATAAGCAGATAGCGGACCAATAGAATCAATTTCCGGTGGCATATTGGTCTCGTGTACTTTGACGTGAACTGTTGTAGCGTCTACCAATTCCCCGTCTGTGACATTGAAATCAATATAATGGTCACCGCTATCATAATAACCGGGAGTCCAAGCATATACGTTGCCTGTGATGGTGCCATTTACATTATCAGTTGAGAAAGATAGACTATCGCCATCCGGATCGGTTGCACTAAGATTTATGTTTAACCTCTGGGTTTCATTTGCAACATACATTGGAATAGAAACAAACACTGGTGCACGGTTGACATTTTCCACGTTAATAATCGCGGTCTCTACTGCTGTGTATATCTTGTCTGACACACTGAATTCCACAGTATAACTGCCAGCCTGCTCATATGTTGGAATCCAGGAAAACTGACCAGTGCTGCTTTCAAGATTTGCACCGATTGGAAGGTTGGAAGATGAATATGTCAGCGTATCATTATCAACATCAGAAGCATCCAGAATGAATGTCAGTATTTCGTTTTCTCTTGTATGTTGGGTTTCCATGTGCGCCAGTACCGGTGGAATATTAGTGTTACCAACTGCAATAGTCGCGGTTTTTGAATCTGAAAGCTGACCGTCGGACACTGTAAACAGAATGTCATGGAAATTACTGTCATTGATGCCAGGAGTCCAGGTGAAAATATTGTCTGTAAGGTTACCGTAACTCACATCCTTTGAGAATGTGAGTTCATCGCCATCGATGTCAATAGCTGTCAGGTTAATGGTTACCGTTTCAAGCTCATTGACCAGCCGGTCAGAGATAGAGTAAAGCACCGGTGCAGAGTTTGAATGTGTGACATTGATAAGCAATACTTTGCTAATCTCAAACTCAGCATCCTTCACAGTAAAAGTGACACTATAAACACCTTCATCTTCATAACCAGGAGTCCATGAAAAGATACCATCCTGCAAAGTACCAAAGGAAGGATCCATTGAATATTCAAGTGTATCATCGTCCGGATCAGAAGTATTCAAACTCAGGACCAATGTAGTATTTTCCGCTACGTGAACCTGATCTGGAATATCCATAACCGGTGGACGGTTGATATTATTAACAGTTATCGTTACTTCTTCAGTATCTTCTATTGTTCCATCTGAAACTACGAACTGAACCTTATAACTACCAGCCTGTTCGTATGTTGGAGTCCAGGTGAATATGCCGGTGGATTCGTCCATCTGTGCCCCTTCAGGTAAAGGTGTGGCTGAATAAGATAGAACATCGCCATCATCCTCTTCTGCACTCAAGGAAATGGATAAAGGTGAATTTTCATCAGTAGACTTGTCTCCTATAACAGCAAGTCTTGGTGGACGGTTGGTGTTACCAACTGTGATGGTGATAGTCTCAGAATCTGTAAGACCGTTTGAACTGGCAATGAAAGTTAAATCATAACTACCTCCATCGTCATAACTTGGAGTCCAGCTAAATTTGCCGGTACTTGGATCGAGAGTAGCAGAAGCTGGAGGAGAAGAAGAGGAATAGGAATAGGTTATACCATCACCATCGGGATCGGTGGCTGATACTGTGAAACTAAGAAGGTCATCTTCATTGACAGCCTTGTTACCAATAGAGGCCAATTCAGGAGCTCTGTCAACATCACCTACGGTTATGGTGATTGTCTCATAATCTTCAAGAACATTAGAAGTCGCAATGAAAGTGACTTCATAACTACCTTCATCTCCAAAACCAGGGGTCCAGCTAAAATCACCACTACTGGAACCAAAGTTAGCTCCGGAAGGCAAGCCTATAGAAGAGTAAGTTACCGTGTCACCATCGGGATCGGTGGCTGAGATAGTAAAACTAAGAAGCTCATTCTCGTTAACTGCCTTATTGCCTATTGAATCGAGTTCAGGTGCTCTGTCAACATCACCTACGGTTATGGTAATAGTCTCAGAATCTTCAAGACCATGGGATGTTGCAATGAAAGTTACATCATAGTTACCATCATCTCCAAAGCCAGGGATCCAGCTAAAATCACCACTACTGGAACCAAAGTTAGCTCCGGAAGGCAAGCCTATAGAAGAGTAAGTTATTGTATCACCATCGGGATCGGTGGCTGATACTGTGAAACTAAGAAGGTCATCTTCAACAACGGCCTTGTTACCAATAGAGGCCAATTCAGGAGCTCTGTCAACATCACCTACGGTTATGGTGATTGTCTCATAATCTTCAAGAACATTAGAAGTCGCAATGAAAGTGACTTCATAACTACCTTCATCTCCAAAACCAGGGATCCAGCTAAAATCACCACTACTGGAACCAAAGTTAGCTCCGGAAAAAATCACCACTACTCCAAAACAAAGTTCATTGTGGCTGATCACCTATAGAAGAGTAAGTTATTGTATCACCATCGGGATCGGTGGCTGATACTGTGAAACTAAGAAGGTCATCTTCAACAACGGCCTTGTTACCAATAGAGGCCAATTCAGGAGCTCTGTCAACATCACCTACGGTTATGGTGATTGTCTCATAATCTTCAAGAACATTAGAAGTCGCAATGAAAGTGACTTCATAACTACCTTCATCTCCAAAACCAGGGATCCAGCTAAAATCACCACTACTGGAACCAAAGTTAGCTCCGGAAGGCAAGCCTATAGAAGAGTAAGTTATTGTATCACCATCGGGATCGGTGGCTGATACTGTGAAACTAAGAAGGTCATCTTCAACAACGGCCTTGTTACCAATAGAGGCCAATTCAGGAGCTCTGTCAACATCACCTACGGTTATGGTGATTGTCTCATAATCTTCAAGAACATTAGAAGTCGCAATGAAAGTGACTTCATAACTACCTTCATCTCCAAAACCAGGGATCCAGCTAAAATCACCACTACTGGAACCAAAGTTAGCTCGGAAGGCAAGCCTATAGAAGAGTAAGTTATTGTATCACCATCGGGATCGGTGGCTGATACTGTGAAACTAAGAAGGTCATCTTCAACAACGGCCTTGTTACCAATAGAGGCCAATTCAGGAGCTCTGTCAACATCACCTACGGTTATGGTGATTGTCTCATAATCTTCAAGAACATTAGAAGTCGCAATGAAAGTGACTTCATAACTACCTTCATCTCCAAAACCAGGGATCAGCTAAAATCACCACTACTGGAACCAAAGTTAGCTGTATGATCCAGCTAAAATCACCACTACTGGAACCAAAGATTAAAAGCACCACTACTGGAACCAAAGGCAAGGCTATAGAAGAGTAAGTTATTGTATCACCATCGGGATCGGTGGCTGATACTGTGAAACTAAGAAGGTCATCTTCAACAACGGCCTTGTTACCAATAGAGGCCAATTCAGGTGGTTGATCTACAATTGCTTCGTTTACAGTAATACTGGTATGCGTGAAAGCCACTGCAAAACCATCTGACACTGAAAAGTTAGCATCATATACATTGGAATCTTCTTTTTTCGGTGTCCAGATAAAAGATCCTGTTGTGGGATTGAGATCATACCCAGCAGGTAAGCCTTCAACAGTATAATTTAGAACAGTATCGTCTGCATCATTTGCAGATACTGGAAAAGACAGTTCTGATTCAGAAGTGACGTTTTTATCATCGATATAATCGATCACCGGTGGATAATTGACTCTTACAGAGCTATTGAATACGAACTTTGCAGGATACGACATTGTATCATTTTCAATAGAAACATTCCTTAGTACAATATTATAGACACCGCTTGTGTTAGCCCTGAATAAAACATCAGCAATATGAGTTTGTTCTTCTGCCGTGATATCCACAGAGTCCAGGGTCATGTTTGCAAAACCTGTGGAATTGTTAAGATAATATGTCAGCTGCGATCCTGATAGTGTCTCATTTGCAACTACGTCATCAATGAGAAAAGAAGATTCATCAAAGATAATATCCATAGACAGCGAACGCATATTGCTTATATTGTCGACAAATAATGGTAATGAAAATGAAGTGGCTGGATTTACAACAGTGCTTCCAAGTGATACCGACTCGTTGGAATATGCACTGGCAGGCACAGGCAACACTACAATCAGCAAAACGATACATAATAAAAGAAAATATCTTTTTTTATCTTTTTCAACTCCCATCGGAAACATGCCCTACCCCCATAAAGCATTTTTAGAAGAAAGCAAAGCTGCCTTCTAGATGTGACTATCAAGAGTACTAACCTCACGAAAGGAAGCACCACCACTACTAACAAGTTTAATATCTAATGGTTAATAAAAATTTTTAATCACATTGATATAATAATAATAATTTATATACAAAATGGAATTTGCTTATGCACGATGAAATAAAGAAAAACTGAAGGGACAGACCCAGGTTTTACTTTTTTAGACGCCTGTACCTTTTGCCATCAGGATTTCCAATTTGAGTATACAATTTTTCATATTGAGATCTGTACTTAGTACCTACCACAGCAACTGCAACTATCAATCCCAGTATTAAAAGGAACACCAGAGGTCTTTTTTTATCCTGTGGAGAATCCTTACCTTCATCCAGAATGATTTCATCACTAATTGACATTTTAGTTTCATTGATGAAAGAGCTATTTTCTGTTATAATAAGTTCTGAAGCATGCGGAATGACAATAGCAAATGGTGAAAAGCCAGGTGACTTTGTTTCATAATAGAAATACCCTCCATCCTCAGCTATAAAAGATGTTTCCAGAGAGTTCCACATACCATCTGAATAACGATACAGTGTTATGAATTCGAAATCCAAATCATTGGAAACTATCCATGATTTTTCAACCTTGAACTTGATAGCTACATCGTATATCACGTCTGAAGAGAACTTTGAATCTCCAACCCATATATTCAGATTTTTATATACTTCCCCATCAGGAGCAGCATCCACCAATGCCGAAGTCCCTCTTAGCATTTCCACCACCGCTTTGGTCTGACCCCCATTGAGTCTGGAAACAAAACCAATGGACATAATACTATTAGCTGGTTCGTCAAATTCAAATATTGCTTTCTTGTCCTTCATCACATACTTAATAGTGTAATCCTTGAGGTCAATATTCTCATACCTCTCACCGGTATTCATCGAACCACCGCCTCCACTGCCACCGCCTCCTGAGCTGGAACTTGTAGGAATGACTGGTAAAGAAGGTTCGACTACGGTTATTGAAATTGTTTCATAATCATCTAGAGCACCATCGTTCACATAGAAACCCACAGAATATTTGCCCAGCTGAGTACTGGAAGGAGTCCACTCGAAAGTAGCTGTTGAACTATTGAAGTTAGCACCTGAAGGAGAATCGATTGCAGCGTAGGTAAAAGTATCATTTAGATCTTCATCATAGACTGATAAGGAAAATGTTAGCGTTTCATTTTCAGAAACCTCCAACGGACTTACATAATTTATTTTTGGAGGCATATTGGCATCATTGACGATAATAGTTGATTTTGTACTATTGCTCAAGCTACCATCAGATACTGTGAACCATATATCATGCACCCCAGCATCAGAATAACCTGGGGTCCAGGTAAACATATTGCCTCTTACAGTTCCAAAGCTACTGTTCGTTGAGAATGTAAAATCATCATTATCAGGATCATTTGCACTCAAATCAATATTAAGGACATTTTTTTCACTGAGTGTATAATCATTCACTAAATCAATGACAGGAGCTTGATTTACATCCAAAACCACAATGTCTACTACTTCATATGCTGAATAGCCATACGTACTACTGTCTGAAACCCCGAATTCTATTTTGTAATTACCAGCCTGCTCATATGAAGGAGTCCACGTAAATTGAACTGAAGACTTTGTTATTGTTAAGATAGATCCTGGTGGAAGATTGTCCGGATAGGAAAAACTCAGTTTGTCAGCATCAGGATCAGAAGCTGATATCTCAAATGAAAGCTCTGAATTTTCATCAATTAACTGGGGATCTATAGTGTTTATGACAGGTGGGGAATTGGAATCGCCAACTATGATCTTCGCAGTCCTTGTTTTTGAAGCGAAACCATCATCGACACTAAACTGCAGGAAAGAAAAACCTAGAGTTTCAGCATTTGGCCATTGGAAAAGGCCAGTATTTGCATCCAGAGATGCACCCTCGGGTAAGATACCTACGATAGAATAATTAAGAGTGTCACCATCAGGATCATAGCCATTCAATTGTATAGTAACAGGTGCATTCTGAGGAACAGAAGTGTCACCAATTGAGTATAACACCGGCTCCCTGTTTACATTTGAAACGTTTATCCTTGAAGTTTGTGTTACTGAGGAAAAACCATCATTTGCAGTGAAGATAATAGTATGTTCACCCTGGTCATCGTAACCCGGCATCCAGGTAAAAACATTACCCTGAAGATTTCCAAATGACACATCCTTTGAGAAAACAAGAATATCACTGTCCGAATCAGATGCTTCAAGTATCAACGTTGCCTGAGCTTTTTCACTTATTGCAGTATCAGAAATCGGAGAAAATAAAGGTAACCGATTGACATTGTTCACGGTTATCGTTATATATTCAGAATCAATGTTCCCACCATCAGAAACTACAAACTGTATTAGATAGATGCCTGATTGTTCATAGCTTGGGAGCCATTCAAATAACCCCGTGGTTCCATTCAAATTTGAACCATTCGGCAATCCGGAGGAGGAGAATACCAGAGAATCATTATTTGAATCACTTGCAGACAAAGTGAAGGATAATAAACTGCCCTCATCGACCGTTCGGTCGCCTATGACCTCTAAAACGGGAGTACTATTAGTCGCCGAAACAATCACGATTTGTGAAATTGTTAAAAGGATAAGAATAACTGGTAGCCATACAAAAGTTGAGGAATTCCCAGAACGTTCATGCTTTTTCCCATTTACAACTAAACAGGCAAATTTTTCTTTTATAGGACTAATGATGTAATCCCCTCCATAGTCGGCTCTATTTTGAGTTTACGATTTAATAAACTTATTTGAACATATACATCAAATTATATAACTAGACAAATTTAATGGATGATTGCCAAACTAAATAAAGCATACAACAGATTACTCAACGACTTTTGCAATCTGCTGCAATCTTTCTTCATAGTCTATTTCTTAACACGCCTGTAACGCTTACCATCGGGATTTCCCAGTTGCATACGCAACTTACCATAATAATCCCTGTTCCTATAGCCAAATACCCCGATAACCATGATTCCAACCAATGCCAGAACGAATACAAATGAAAGTGATGACTTGCTCTCCTGAGTTGTTTCTGTCGTTAATTCCATCGAACCGGCATCCTCTGTTGACATAACTGTGTCCTCTGTATCTGTGGAACCGGTTACGACCTCTTCAACAACGAACTCATCTGTTGCGTCTGCACCTGAGATGGCAAATGGAGAGAATCCCGGAGTTGTTGAAGTGAAATAGTAATAATATTCATCATTTCCTGTCATTTCTGTTGGTAACTGAGCCCAATCATCATTGAAATACCTGTAAAGCACAATTATAGAGGTATCAAAGTCATTGTCATCGATCCAGCTCTTTTCTACCTTGAAATTGACTTTTGAATTGCCTATAGCATCAGATCCAAGCTTTGAACCGATATATAGATTCATATTCTCGTAAACATTACCCGGCGCGCTGGAGCTTACCTGCGAAGAAGTGCCCATCAATACTTCAACTACTGCCTTAACCTGTCCTCCGTTAAGCTTTGAGGTAAAGCTTAACGAAACAATACTGTTGTTCTCCTTATAGAAGGAGAAAACTGTTTCAGTGTCTTTTGCAACTGCCTTCAGGGCATAATCCTTGAAGATGATGTTCTCATACTTTTCGCCAGAAGACAGTGAACCGCCGCCACCACCGCCGCCACCACTGGAGCTGGAGCTTGTTAAACTTGTTGATGAACTCTTAGTTACAGTGATAGTGACTGTTTCAGTATCGTTGTATTCACCATCACTGACCTTGAATATTATAGATGTTCCATCTTCACCGGTTATAGGTGTCCAGCTAAATACGCCGGTTGCAATGTTCAATGTTGCATTTTCCGGGAGATTCAAAGCTGAAAATGTAAGAACGTCGCCATCTACATCTGTTGCAGCAAGATTAGTTACAAGTTCTTTTTCTTCCGCAATACTCTGGCTGCCTATAGGAGACAACACAGGTGGCGCATTTACATCGAAAACCTGCACAGTTACAATTGTAGAATTACTGAGTTGGCCATCCGTAGCTGTGAAATTTATGTAGTAGGTTCCATTTGATGTTTGGTTTGCAGTATATCCCGGAGTCCATGTGAATACATCACCTGATATGGAACCAAAAGAAACATTGGAATTGAATATGAGAGTCGTGTCCTCGATATCAGGATCAGTTGCATTGAGTAGAATGTTCAATTTCTCACTTTCGTTGACAACATAATACTCATCCATATTAAACGATGGAGCTCTGTTGACATTGACAACTGTGATAAATACTGTTTCTTTTATTTGAGATGTACCCACCTTCATACCAAAAGTTGCATTATGAATTCCACTTTGATCATAAGAAGGTGTCCAGTTAAAGATACCATTAACATTGTCAAACGTAGAACCTGTTGGCAAACCTGATGCGAAATAAGTTATTTCAGTATCGTTGGAAGAGCCATTCAACACTATCGATAGATTCTCACCTTCATTTACTTGCTTAGGACCAATATCATCCCAACTTAGTTTTATACCAACCAGGAACACTGTTTCTACACTGACATACTTATCGCCATCAAAGGCAGTGAATTCAGCATAATAGACTTTGTCTTCGTCGGCATAAGTAGGAGTCCATTCGAATGCACCAGTAATCATATCCAAACTGGAATTTGCACTTTCCGGCAATCCACTTACACTGTAAGTGATTGAATGTCCATCGGGATCTGTGGCTACAAGGTTGAACGAAATTACTTCACCTACTTCACAGATATAAAAAGGTGATACAGGATTCATAGATGGTGCCCTGTTAAACTCGCCTACTTCTATTGTAACAATAGAGGTATCATAATCAAGATATTTATCAACTACGGTAAATTCGATATCGTGTGTTCCTGAATCACTATAATCAGGAGTCCATATGAACTCATTTCCGGAGATGGTACCAAATAATACATTAGCAGAGTATGTGAGAGAATTATGATCCGGATCAAATGCACTGATGTCGAGGGTAAGTTCACTTCCTTCTGTAGCATTCAAAGTTCCAAATTCAGGGAACTCTGGAGCTCTATTAGTATTCTCAACTATGATCTGGACATACTGTGAAGCGGTATCATTGCCATCGGAAACAGTGAATTGTACTGTATATGTTTCTGATGATTCGTAATCAGGAGTCCAGGAAAAAGCACCGGTGGTCGAGTTCAAAGTTGCTGCTAATGGAAGATAACTCATATCATAACTGAGGCTGTCATTGTCAGCATCTGTAGCAGACAGACTGAATTCAAGAGTCTTGTTTTCCTGAACATTGTAGCTTCCTATATCGGCAAGAACAGGTTCACGATTTACATTGTTGACTGTAATGGTGATTGCCTCCGTATCATTAAGACCATTGGCAGTGGCAATTAATTCGACATTGTAAATACCTGAAGCATCATGATCGGGAGTCCAACTGAAATATCCGGTGCCTGGATCAAGGCTGGCTTCATCAGGCAAACCGACAACAGAGTAAATTACTGTATCATTATCCGGGTCTGTAGCGTTTATCGTGAAATTAATGAGCTCTGCCTCATTTACCGCCCTATTACCAATAGAATAACTGAATTCTGGAGCTTGGTCGATATTTATTACAGTTATGCGGATGGTTTCAGAAACGTTGACAAAACCGTCAGAAACGTTGAACATGACATCATAGATATTAGAATCATTGTAGCCAGGTTTCCAGGAAAAAACACCTGTTGCCGAGTTCAAGTTTGCATCCTCTGGGAGACCACTCATATAATAAGTAAGATCATCGCCATCGGGATCAGTTGCATTAAGAGTGAGGGAAAAATCTTCAGATTCATTGATTGACTGATCGTTAATTATACCAAATTCAGGTGCACTGTTCGTTTCTTCAACTAATTCACTAACAGTAATCATAACAACATGATAATCCCAAAGAGCACTGTCGTTTACACTGAAGTTGATGTAATGAGTACCGACATCATCTGTGGTTGGAGTCCAGGTAAAAACATCACCTGTGATGTTACCATAACTGACATTCTTGCCAAAAAGGAGAGTATCGCCATCGGGATCAGTTGCATTAAGAGTGAAGGAAAGTTCTGAAGATTCATTGACGAACTTATCACCAATTATACCAAATTCAGGTGCGTTGTTAGTTTCTTCAACTAATTCACTAACAGTAATCATAACAACATGATAATCCCAAAGAGCACTGTCGTTTACACTGAAGTTGATGTAATGGGTGCCGATGTCATCTGTGGTTGGAGTCCAGGTAAAAACATCACCTGTAATGTTACCATAACTGACATTCTTGCCAAAAAGAAGGGCATCACCATCTAAATCAGTTGCATTAAGAGTGAAGGAAAGTTCTGAAGATTCATTGACGAACTTATCACCAATTATACCAAAATCAGGTGCGTTGTTAGTTTCTTCAACTAATTCACTAACAGTAATCATAACGACATGATAATCCCAAAGAGCACTGTCGTTTACACTGAAGTTGATGTAATGAGTACCGACATCATCTGTGGTTGGAGTCCAGGTAAAAACATCACCTGTAATGTTACCATAACTGACATTCTTGCCAAAAAGGAGAGTATCGCCATCAGGATCAGTTGCATTAAGAGTGAAGGAAAGTTCTGAAGATTCATTGACGAACTGACTATCAATTGTACCAAATTTGGGTGCAGTGTTTATCGCTATAGTCTCCTCTACAAGAATATACTCATCATCCGTCCCACCCAAGATTGATGGAGTTTCACCACCGAGAAGTTCCACATTTCGCAGCTCAAGTGTAGAGTTACCACTTTTCAATGCGTCGAAAGTGAGGTCAATTAATGGAACTAATCCTACATCAGTAAGATTATCCAACTTTCTGAGCTTTATTTCAACCGTCCCAGAAGTATTAGTATCTTTTATCTCGCCTGATCCAACAGTCGCGTTGATGGACATATTATTCAAATCAATGATACTCTGATTATATACCAATGTCAGATCCATGCCTGTGACATTCTCACAATTCTCTATAGAAATCACTACATGTGCATCATCACCAGGATTTACCTTGTCAGAACTAATAAAAACTGTCTCACCTGATGCCGCACTTGCTATTATCATAGGGCTAAATGTCGAAAGGATAATAGAAATCGACAACAATACCCTCAAATAATTCAATATACCGTTTTGTGTACTGTTTTTCATTAAGGGATGCATACTCTCACCCTTGACAATAATCTGCAATTTGAGCTTGAATTATCTGCCAAACATATCTAAGTTCCACACAACCATGTATGGACATACAGTACCATAGCTGATGTCCCCCACATTACTCCATTTCCCAATATACTACAATATGTTATAAAATTATTTAATTTTGATTAATTTATAATTCCTCCGGGAATTATAGCTCCTTTATAGACTCATTGTTCAGAGAACGCTTGCAATCATTCTAATCATCCAATACTGTCATCGGAGGAGAAATATTCCTATTTCCACAGTTGATCGATAAATGAATTTTATTTAAAGATCTCTGAAAATATCAGTAGAACAAATCAGTAAAACAAATACAACTTAATAAAAAAAGAGGTAACTATTCAGCCTGACTGTTTTAATGATGCAAAAAACAATATACTATGGCTTCATTCTATGTGTTAAAAAATATTCAGTAAAATATCATAAAAAACGTCTATCAATCTGAGGGGATTTGTATAGACCGCGAAGAAATACTTGCAGTTTATGAAGCTGGTCCAGAAGCAGTAGTAGAACTTGTAACTCGATTACTTGGGATAATTGAACATCAATCTCTCCAAATTGCACAACTTGAAGAGCGTGTCAGGCATTTGGAAGAAATGCTTGAAAAGAATAGTCGCAACAGTAGCAAACCACCTTCTACTGATTCTTATGCACGGAATAAACCAACCGTTAAAAGTCAAAGAAAAAAGACCAATAAGCATGTAGGTGGTCAAAACGGTCATCCTGGTACTACATTAAGAATAAATGATGATCCGGATGAAGTTATTGTTCATCCTGTTAATCAATGCGTCAATTGTGGGAGATCGTTAGCTTCTGTTCCCTCTGACTATGAAAGAAGACAGGTCTTTGACATTCCTCCTATAACTATCAATTGCATTGAACATCGTTGCGAGATTAAAACATGTCCCAAATGTTCTCATGTAAACAAAGCTCTTTTTCCAGATGGTGTAACTCAGCCGACTCAATACGGTCATCGAGTTAAGTCATTTGCAGTTTATTTGCACACTTACCAATTACTTCCTTATCAGCGTGTTACCAAGTTGTTCTCTGATATTTTGGGATGCAAGATAAGTCCTGCTACTTTGGTGAACACGGAACGTAGTTGTTTTGAGAAGCTTGGAGCTTTTGAAAATACAGTGAAACATCTCCTGAAAGAATCTCCTGTCATCAATCTGGATGAAACAGGAATGAGAATAAATGCAGTTCGTAATTGGCTTCATGTGGCAGGTACAGACAAACTGACCTATTATTTTGCACATCGCAAAAGGGGCTCAGAAGCAATGGATGCTATGGGCATATTACCAGGTTACACTGGTGTTGCAACACATGATTTTTGGAAACCGTACAACAAATATGAATGTCAACATTCATTATGTAATGCACATTTATTACGAGAGTTAACTGGAGCTTCCGAAAACAGGGATCAACAGTGGCCAAAGATAATGAGTGATCTCTTGATATGCATTAAACATCATGTTGATAATGATCTTTTAGATACTGAGCTAATTCAAAGGTTCAGTGAGGATTATGATCACATAACTTGTTTAGGAGTGAATGAAAATCCTCCTGATCCGGAATCAAATGTGCGGTCTAAAAAACGAGGACGTAAGAAGCAGACCACGGTAAAGAATTTGCTGGATAGGTTTATTGGCCATAAAGAGGATATCTTGCGATTTATGTACGACCAAAACGTTCCGTTTGATAACAATCAGGCTGAAAGAGATATCAGAATGACGAAAGTACAGCAGAAGATATCAGGTACTTTCCGCAGTGAACAGGGTGCAAAAAATTTCTGCCGTATAAGAGGATACGTGTCTACTGTTAATAAGAATTCTGAATCTGTTATCGATGCAATTAGTGCAATATTTTATGGCAATTCATTTGTTCCAAAGTTGCAGAATTGATCGTGGATGAAGAAATCAGCTTGGTGGAAGTGAGCTAGGCTGAATAGTTACAAAAAGAGAATACAACAGATCAGCAAAAGCTTCGTAATCTGCTGTAAGCATTTTTGATCCAACTATTGCTTAATACGCCTGTAACGCTTACCGTCAGGATTTCCTACTTGCAAACGCACCTTATTGTAGTAACCCCTGTTCCTATAGCCGACTGCACCAATAACCATGAAACCAACCAATGCCAGGACGAATACAAATGAAAGTGATGATCTGCTCTCCTGATTGGTTTCTGTTGTTAATTTCCTCGAAACGGCATCTTCAGTTGACATAACTGTGTCTCCAGCGTCCTGAGAACTAGCTACAACATCTTCAACTATATTCCCATTTATTACTACCGCTGACTCCACACTTGAAATCGCAAATGGAGAGAATCCCGGAGTTGTTGAAGCGAAATAGAAATAAAGATCATCTTCGCCTTGTCTTTCAGTTGGTAACTGACCCCAGTTGCTGTCGGAATATCTGCAAAGTGTAATTGTAGAAAGATCAATGTCATTATCATCAATCCAGCTCTTTTCTACCTTGAAATTGATCTTTGGATTGCTTATTGCATCCGATGCCAGCTTTGAATCGATATGTAGATTCATGTTCTCGTAAACATTGCCTGGTGCACTGGAACCTACCTGTGAGGAAGTATTCTTGAGCATTTCAACTACTGCTTTTGTCTGTCCGCCATTGATGCCTGTAGTGAAGCTTACAGAAATTATGCTATTGTCTTCTTTTACAAAGCTGAAGACAGTTTCCATATCCTTTACAACAGACTTGATGACATAATCTTTGAAATCAATATTCTCAAACTTTTCACCGGATGACAAAGAGCCACCACCACCACCGCTGCTGCTAGAGCTGGTGGTGGACGAAGTCGAAGTTGAAGTTGATGTTACAGTGATAGAAACAGACTCATTTGCATTGTATTCACCATCACTGACATCGAATATCACTAAATATGTCCCGGCATCACCGATTATAGGAGTCCAGCTGAACACACCGGTTGTTGAGTTCAAACTAGCTGCTTCTTGAAGGCCACTCATACTGTAAACAAGAGTGTCATTATCGACATCATTAGCAGTGAGAGTGAATGAAAGTTCTTCAGACTCATTGACAGATCTATCACTAACCGTTGCAAGTTCAGGAGCATGATTTACTACAACGACAGTATCATTAACAACAATAGTTCCAGTCACTGTATCTGTTTGATAATTGTCAGTTACTCCAAAAGTCACAGAGTAATTACCGATGGATGCAGGCTCCCACATAAAGCTCTGATTATTCGGGTAAAAAGCGGAGCCCAACGGTAGTACAGATACATTATAAAAAGTAAGGTCATCATTCTCGTCAACGTCGTTTGCTGAAAGGTTAAAACTGACAAGTTCACCAACGCTAACATTCAAATCTCCGATTGCGTTAAACACTGGAGCTGAATTGATATTTATCATCCCATCTATAGTAGTAGCTGGAGCATATGAGGTATCACCCGTAAACAATTCCACATCTTGCAATTCCAGAGAGGAATTACCACTCAAAGATGTTGTGAAAATTATGTCAATTAACGAAATGCCTTCTACTGTTGTTATATTGTCCAACTGCATCATTTGGATATCAATTATTCCAGTGATATTTTCAACATGATCTACTACATGTCCCGATACAACACTGTTGTTCTCTGAAATACTATTTAGGGATATGATACTTTGATCATACACTAGAGTCAGATTTATACCTGTGATATTCGCACAATTTCCTATAGAAATTATTACATGTGCATTATCACCGGGGTTTATCTTATCAGAACTTATTGAAACTATCTCATCTGATGCCGCACTTGCTAGTACCATGGGGCCAAATGTCGAAAGAATAATGAAAATCGACAATAGTACCCTCATATAATTCAATATACCGTTTTGTGTACTGTTTTTCACTAAAGGATGCATAATCCCACCCTTGACAATAATCAGCTATCTGCTTCCGAATATAGTCAATTTTTTTGAGCCGCATACACTCCTGTATACAACTACTAATGATTGCTTTTGCAGACATACAGCGCTATCACTGATGTCCCCACATTACTCCACATTTACCTATTAGAAATAATATAATATAAAATTATTTAATTTTGAATGATATATATATTTATGATAATTATTTTACAATATATACAGAAAAGAATCTAATTACAGAATATAAAATATATATATACACAGGCAATTCAAAAAATATATCTATTATGGATATGTTAAACCTGCCAGCCAGTAACAGAGATGAAACTTCTTGGATGGAAAAACAGCTTTCAAAGACCTAAAGCAAAATTTGCTACAATGGTTACATACAGAATCGCTGATATCCAATTCCCTGGCACTTGTTGTAGGTGTTCTCACAGGCTTTGCCATCGTCTTTTATGATAGATTACTGAAAATCAGCCAGAATTCATTTAACGGGATAATTCCTGAATCTCACGGCTATTTTATAATACTCCTCCCTGCTCTTGGCGGACTCATCGTTGGTATAATAGTTCACCTGTTCATACATACCAGGCGCTATGACATTGAAGAGGTCATTGAAGCAACCGCCCTTCATGGCGGAAGAATGTCAGCACGAAATGCATTTTTGGAAGTTCTTGCATCTATCGTATCTATCGGTTCCGGTGGGTCTGTTGGAAAAGAAGCACCCGTGGTTCTTGCAGGTTCAGGAGTAGGATCTCTGGTTTCACAGATATTCAAGATGAATGGTAACCGAGTGAAAATACTGATCGGATGTGGAGCCTCTGGCGGAATTGCCGCTGCCTACAATGCGCCTCTTGCAGGAGTTGTGTTTGCAGTTGAGGTAATATTAGGTGAACTTGAAGCGAGTTCATTTATACCCATTGTTATCTCTGCAGTCTTTGCAACACTGGTATCAACTGTGATATTTGGTGTTAGAACAATAGAAGTATCATCATATCAACTTATGAATCCCTTCTTTGAATCCATCCTTTATCTTTTCCTTGGAGTGTTGGCCGGAATCATATCAGCAATTCTAATGCGTTCCCTTTTTGGAATACACAAGTTCTTTGATTCACTGAGCATACACCCGGTTATCAAACCTGCAATTGGTGGTCTGTTCGTAGGCCTGATAGGATTCTTCTACCCACAAATATTCGGTGTAGGATATGATGCCATAACTGATGCCCTGAACAACGGACTGGCACTGAAACTCATGCTGGCACTCATTGTTCTGAAAATCATCGCATTCTCTTTTACAATGGGATCAGGCGGATCAGGTGGCTCCATCGTACCCTCACTTTTTGTCGGTGCAATGCTTGGTGGAGCTTACGGTTCTATTGTGCATGGGATATTCCCAACGATCACAGCAGAATCAGGCGCATATGCTCTTGCAGGCATGGGAGCCGTATTCGCAGGAACAAGCAGGGCACCCCTTGCATCTATTCTCATTCTTTTTGAGCTTACACGTGACTATAACATGATATTACCAATAATGCTTGCATGTGTAGTCAGCAATGTAGTTTCAAGTTCTATTTACTCCGAATCCATATTCACAGAAGGATTACATAGACGAGGCTTCACCATCAGAAAAGGCAGGGAAGTCGACATCATGGAATCCTTGCTGGTTACAAATGCGATGAAACACAACGTTCAGACAGTATCGGAGAACAAGAAAGTAGGAGCATTGATATCTCTCATGCAATCAAGTCGGCACGCAGGATTTCCGGTGCTTGATTCAAACGGGAATCTATCTGGCGTGGTTACGCTTAAAGATGTCAGGGACAAAGTAGGCCACGATGAACTTAATAAGACGATCAATGAGATATGCAGCAAGGATGTTGAAGTGGCATATCCGGAAGAAACTCTGAATACAGTATTAAAGCGCCTTGCTGCAAAAGATATTGGAAGGCTTCCAGTAGTCTTAAAAACAGACAGGACAAAACTGCTTGGAATAATAACCCGCAGTGATATCGTGAAATTATACGATAAGAAGATACTTGATAAAGTACAGAGACTACAAAAAGAAGGTCCTTAACCGGAATAAAGGCTATAATCTGCTAAAATACCGGTTAAATTTAAAATTAAACCTAAACTTAAATTACAATCCTTCCCAGGAAATAGCCTGGTGTTGCATCATATATGTATACACGACAGTTAATTCCCGGTTCAAGAGCACATTTCGGAATGACCACTGGTTTATACGTGTCAGTACGTGCCATCATGCCTTTCTGTTTTGCAGGCTTTGAAAGGAAAACATCGACTTCTTTGCCAATCATACAATCCCTTGTTCCAAGTTTAACAGACTCGCAAACATCATGCAACTCATTGGACCTGTTAACAATTATACGTGAATCGAGCTTTCGCATTTCCCATGCTTTGGTATGCGGTCTTGGAGTGAAACGGGAGATATTCACCTTTTCCGGTTTATACTCTTTCACCCAGTCAACTGTCTTTTTGAAATCTTCATCGTTTTCACCAGGATAACCCACAATAATATCCGTAAAAATAGTCATGTCAGGAAATCGTGACCTGAACCTATCAATAATGACATTGGCCTCTGATATCGAATGATACCGATTCATGCACTTCAGGACATCATCTGATGCGGATTGTATTGGAAGGTGAAGAAATTTGTATATTTTCTCATCTTCAAAAGAGTCAAGCAGATCATCAAGAATTGGTATCACAGAAAAAGGGTTCATCATTCCAACCCTTATCTTGAACTGGCCAGGTATCCTGCACACCATATCCAGCAGTTGAGGAAGCAAGACCTCTTTGTCAGTTCCATACTGGCCGTTGTCCTGTGATGTGAGCCATATCTCCCTGCACCCCTCATCAACAGCCTTTCTTACATCAGCAACTAACTCATCCGGTTCAAATGAACGCAGGCTACCGCGTGCTATGGTCACTATACAATATGCACAAGCATAATTGCATCCCTGGGACAGCTGACAGATATGAATATTAGAATTAAAACGCATCCTTGGAACACTCTGGAAACCCTCGGGTTCCGAAAGAAAAACCTTTACACTGCCATTTGCCGAATTAAGGGAATCAAGCATCTGACCTAACCGGGATATCGAATTCACACCTAATATGTGGGCATCAGGATTCTGATGCATGATATCATCAAGCTGAACTTCTGGCATACAGCCGGAAACTATGACCTTTATACCTTTTTCACCGAATTCCTGAATCTTATAGAGGATCTTCTGCTCGGTTGTATATTTCACAGTACACGTATTGATAACAACTACATCAGCATCTTTCTCAGAGACAAGCTCATGCCCGCTATCCCTGATACTTGCCTTCATTATCTCGGCTGATGCCTGACTTGCAGAACAGCCGTAAGTTGAGATATGTACTTTCATTTTACAGATGACTAACATTTATACAAATCGGAGAGGAGTTTTCTCTGTATCATGGATATAGATCGTATCAGAAAATTTGACAACTCCTGAACTACCCATAGTTATGCTGTGAACCCTTGAGTCACCGTCTCCGAAAAGATTGACACCCCGAAGCAGTAAACCTGGTGTGACACCTGTAGCAGAGAAAATAATATCCTTTCCCGGTGCCAGCTTTTCAGTATCCAACACATCATTGATATTGCCTTCTGTGATACCCATTTTCTCAAGTCTTGGCATTTTTTCAGCCTTTTCCTTCGCAATATCCTCAGGTGAACCACCATTAGCTACAGTAGGAAGAACAAGCCTTGCAAGAATCTTGCCACCAAGTATCTTTAGAGCAGCTGCTGTAAGCACGGCTTCCCCTGAACCACCGGAACCAAGTACCATATGTACGCCGGAACCACGAATAGCGGTTGCAACCCCAGGCAGGAGGTCGCCATCTGTGATGAGATTCACCCTGGCACCTGTTTTCCTTATCTCTTTTATTTTATCCTCGTGCCTGTCCCTTTCAAGGATAACAACCACAAGTTCATCCACATTTCTGTTAAGGGCCTTTGCGACTATCTGAAGATTTTGAAGCACTGGTGCATCAAGGTCTATTTTTTCATCCGGATGTGCTTTCTCATATTTTACTACTTCCGAACCGACTACGATCTTATCCATATAAATGTCCGGACCGTGGAACAATCCACCCTTTTCAGCCATGGCCATTACAGATATGGCACCTGGGGTTCCGTTTGCTGCCAGGTTGGTACCTTCAAGAGGATCCACAGCAATATCGACTTCCAGTTCACCTTTTCCGGTTCCCACTTCTTCACCGATAAAAAGCATGGGTGCTTCATCACGCTCTCCTTCACCAATCTTGATCATACCTTTCATGTCAAGACAGTTCAGCATTCTGCGCATTGATTCCACAGAAACCTGGTCTGCATAATTCTTATCGCCACGGCCCATCTGGTAAGAAGCTGCAATTGCTGCTGCTTCTGTAACATGTAATAACCTGGGCAAAAGGGAACACTCGATTGGTCCCGCACACTTTATCATCTCTTCAGCGGTTTTAGGATGAGGCATAATTATCATTTCCTGAATTGTTTTTTGATTATAACAAATTTAATGACACATGTATTAATGGTTTCTATATTAGAGTTTCGCGGGGTTGATATGTCAATGCTCAGTCTATTTCAAAATATCAACCAAAGCTACTCTTTCCATAACAAGGGATGGGATCATCTCTTCGCCTGCTGCCCATATTTCTTCCTCTGTTATCGAAAACTGTTCAATCAAAACAGCCCTTTTGGAACTTGCATATTTCATCACAGGTGCTTCTTCAATGAGATTATTTAACTCCTGAACAGATAATTCAACATCTGTATTTTCACCAAGTACAACAAATACTACATTCATCTGTCCTTCATGAACACCCATGGAAAATGCCTCACCAATCTGTTTTTTGCCCGAAGCATACCTCATGATTTCAATTCCCAGATCATGTGCCATACAGCAATTGTTCTCTTTAGCACGCAAAGCTTTTTGGATAGAAAAAAGAAGGTGTTTTTCGCCTGCTATCTTGCTGCCATCCATTGCCTGGACGATAGTGTTGTAATTTGAAGATATAGACCTTAGCACCTTCAGAAAATCAGGTACATTGTCTATGTAGATAGATCCACCTGTCATCTTGAATTCCATGTACCAAGATACAAGAGTCCCTGAGAATAAGTATAACGGTCAGGCATGATGTGTTCAATTGTTCAACTGGATAACTTTATCAACACATAAGCCAAAGAATAAATTGGAGTATGGGGCAATATGAATAAACCACGTAATGTGCAACAAAGCAAATACTACAAGTGCTACAACTGTGGGTTTTCCAAAGAAGTTGTTATTCCTTGCAATGACTGCGGAGAAGGAGAAGTGAAGTGTCCTTTTTGCGGTGAAAAGATGGCAAGAGGATGGGAATGACAAAACTTTAAAATGAACAAACGGAAGATTGGTGCAAATGCATAAACTGTATGATATGCAACCAGGGGAGCGTTATTTCTGTGAGACATGCGGTTTTGAGATGGAAATCATCGACCGTGGCGACACATCCTGTGATGATATAACCGTATGCCCTTGTTGTAGTAAACAGTTTAAATTAAGAGATTGAGACATACTCTTAAAATGTGTTATTTCTGGCTGACACAAGAGTAATTCGAGTTTAATTATTGTAACTATTCAGCCTGGCACGATTTGCCTATTGGTACTGATTTCATCGAAATAGAGATGTCTACTCACTAATAATCTAACAATCAAAAAAGCAATCAATAGCAACAATCAAAATAAATGATCCTAATGAAATTTACGTTTCAACTTTTTGTCAAGATTGTTATTGATAGCGTTTTTATCAGGCTGAATAGTTACTAATTATTTTAATGACCCATTACTTACACACTATTTTAATCTTCATTGCCGAATAATTGGCATTTAACCGTCATGAATGGCCTGCTAGAACCAATAACAATGATAATAATATAACTGTGTATCGTGCTCACAACAGATAATTACAGGACGCTTTTTAGAAAAATGGAAACGGAGAAACTAAGGCAAATCCGTATCCTTTATTAAGGTTGTTACTTATTAAACCCACTATAATCAAAGAACTGAATCAAACCGCATGATGTTGAAGGTTTTCAGGTGCTATTTGAGACATTTAGTAAACTACATGCCCTGTTTCATGAAAAGTACGTAAGGTTAATATTCAGATTTGACCAATAGACTTTGGGAAGATAGTGACGATTTAGTCCAGCGTGAGAAGGTGCGAACAATGGAACAGGACTATAATCCGCATGTAATAGAAAATAAATGGCAAAGCCGTTGGAACGAGAGCCGGGTCTTCGAACCTGAACCCGACAATAGGGAGAAATTCTTCATAACAATCCCTTACCCTTATCTAAACGGCAACTTACACGCTGGACACACAAGGACCTTCACGATTGGTGACGTAGTTGCAAGGCACAGAAGAATGCTCGGTTACAATGTACTTTATCCCATGGGATTTCACGTTACAGGGACACCCATAGTAGGTCTTGCGGAACTCATCGCCAATAGGGACCCGCAGACTATGGACGTCTACTCAAGGCTACACAAAATACCGGAAGAAATCCTGCCTTCACTGGATACGCCGGAAAAGATAGTTGACTATTTCAGTGTAGAAGCGGAAATTGCAATGCGCTCAATTGGTTATTCCATTGACTGGCGTAGAAAATTCACCACTACTGACCCAACATATAAGAAGTTCATCGAATGGCAATTCAACCTTCTGCATGACAAAGGCCTTATCGTAAAGGGATCACATCCTGTAAAATGGTGTCCAAATGACAATAACCCGGTTGAAGATCATGATATCCTCCACGGCGAGGATGCAACTATAGTAGACTTCACTTTCATAAAATTTGAGTATGACGGACTTATTCTACCCTGTGCTACCCTGCGGCCTGAAACTATTTTCGGTGTCACAAACCTTTGGGTTAACCCGGAAATTGAGCATGTTAAGATTAAGGTCACAAAAGATGAACGTGAAGAGATATGGGTCGTAAGCCAGGAAGCTTACAGAAAGCTCACCTTTACCGACAGGACCATTGAGTTCATAGAGAACGTACCTGGCAAAGACCTCATTGGAATCAAGGTAAAGAACCCACTGACAGGGAAAGAGGTTATCACACTACCAGCATCCTTTGTTAAAGCAGGCAACGGGAGCGGCATAGTTATGAGTGTTCCTGCCCATGCACCTTACGATTACCTCGCTGTCAAGGACCTGTATGATCGAGATCTTTCCGAATATGGAATTAATGAGAACGTACGTGATATAGATCTAATCTCACTTATCGAAGTGAAGGATTTCGGGGAATTCCCTGCTGTTGATGCTGTTGAACAGCTAGGGGTAAAAGACCAGAAAGACCCAAAAGCAGAAGAGGCAACCAAACTTGTATACCGACGCGAGTTTCATGGTGGCGTACTAAAGGAAAATACCGGCGAATACGCAGGAATTGCCGTCTCAAAGATAAAAGATGTACTGACACGTGACCTTCTTGAAAAAGGAATTGGAGAAATATTCTACGAATTCAGTGAACCAGTAGTTTGTCGCTGCGGAACTCCATGTGTAGTGAACATGGTCAAAGGACAGTGGTTCCTGAACTATTCCAACCCAGAGTGGAAGGACAAAGTTTACAGGTGCATTGAAAACATGGAAATAATCCCGGAAGAGATCCGGGTCGAATTCAACAATAAGGTTGACTGGCTCAAAGATAAGGCATGCGCCAGAAAGAAGGGACTTGGTACAAAGCTGCCCTTTGACACAGATTGGCTTATCGAATCCCTTGGAGATTCGACTATATATATGTCATATTATATTACCAACAAGTTTTTTTCAAATGGAATCGATGTAGATCAGCTGACTCCTGCACTCTTTGACTATGTACTGCTTGGCAAAGGATCCGTACAACAAGCAGCAATTGACACCGGACTTTCAGAAACACTCATTGCAAACATGAAAGCGGACTTCGATTACTGGTATCCTGTAGACCTCAGATCTTCCGGGAAGGACCTCGTGCCAAACCACCTGCTTTTCTTCCTCTTCCATCACGTAGCAATATTTGACGAGGATAAATGGCCACGTGCAATGGCTGTAAATGGCTTTGTATCGCTGGAGGGCCAGAAGATGAGTAAGTCAAAGGGGCCCATCCTGACCATGAAAGAAGCAGTAGATACATACGGTGCTGATGTCTCACGCATGTACATTCTTTCCAGCGCAGAGCAAACCCAGGATGCTGACTGGAAAAATACAGGAGTGGAAAGTGCTAAAAAACAGATGGAAAGGTTCTACAAGCTGGCTAAGGAGATAATCGATTCCGGAGCAAAATCAGGAATAGAGGGTGAATTGCAACTCATCGACCGCTGGATGCTCAGCAGGCTGCAGCAGTTCGTAAGAGATACAAATAACGATATGACATCTATCAGGACAAGGGGTGCATTGCAGAATTCTTTCTTCCTGCTCTATAATGATGTAAAATGGTACCAGAGACGTGGTGGAAGTGCGGTTCTCTATGACGTACTTGACACATGGATACGTCTGATGGCGCCTTTCACACCTCATGTATGTGAAGAAATCTGGTCTGCGATGGGGCACAGTGGAAGAGACTTTGTATCAATGGCACCGTATCCGATATTCTCCCCTGAGCATGTGGACAACGATGCTGAACTTGCAGAGGAACTTATCTGTAACACACTGTCAGACATTGAGGAGATTATCAAGGTTACAAAGATAAAACCTAAGATGATAGCTCTTTACACTGCACCTGAGTGGAAAGTTAAAACTTTCAAGATGGCGCTAGAAATGAAGAACAATGACGAACTCAACCCGGGAAAGCTCATAAAGACATTGATGTCTGATCCCGAGAACCGAAGACATGGAAAAGAGATACCGAAGTACGTGCAGAAGCTTGTCCCGGACATTACAAGTATGAAAACAGAAAGGTTCGAGATGTTGCTTGATTTTAATCTTGATGAACAGAATATACTCCGAGAGAATAGCGGATGCCTTTCAAATGAAATCGGTTGCCCGATTGAAGTATATACAGCAGATTCACCGGAATATGACCCTGAAAATAAGTCAAGATTTGCAGCACCCCTGAGACCTGCAATATATCTTGAATAAGTAAGTTAATGGTTGTTGGCACCCAAAAGCCAGTTTTTACTTTTTTTGTTGACAGATTCTCGTCCAGATTATATAATATAATCAATAAATATAAATTTAAAGCCAATAAATATAGTATACTATTGGATGGCAAATAAATGGATGAATTATAATTCAGGGCAAAAACAGGACAAAACAAATAAACAAAACTCTTGAAGTCCTTATTATTACTGCAATATTAAGTTCGTTACTGATTTCCGGTGTATCTGCGAATTCATTGATGGATGAAATAAAAGTAGGGGTTTATCAGAATGACCCATTTGTTTCTCTAAATAAGGACGGAACAGCCGAAGGCCTGTATATTGAAATACTGGAAATCATCGCTTCGAAGGAAGGATGGGAACTGGAATTTGTCCCTGGTACACTGGAACAGTCCTTTGAACGACTGGATAACGGTAGCATAAACATTCTGCCTGCTATCCCCTACACACCTGAAATGGATGAACGATACATATTGACAACTGAAGCAGCGTTCACAGACGGGGGAATTGTCTACGCGTATAACGGTTCAGGTATTAGTTCCATGAGTGACCTTAATGGAAGAAAAATAGCCTACCAGGATGATCTTTTTTATGAAAATTTCAATGCCAGCCCGAGAAATTCAAACATCAGCTACACATTTGTAATGGCCGATGATTACGTGGAAGTCTTTGAACTGGTTCAGAGTAGAAAAGCTGATGCAGGGATAATCGCAAAATCCTATTCAAAAGAACATGAAGCACAGTATACTGTGGAAAAAATACCTTTCGTCATATCCCCTACTGACATGGTTTTTGCATTGACTAATAATTCAGATAATGAAATTGCCAGGATAATAGACGAAAATATTCGCCAGATGGTAATTGAAGACGGAATTATATACTATGCTTCATCGGAAACAAGCGACCTGGACCTGAACACATGGGAAAGTCCTTCATGGCTTAAATTATCTGTTGGTTTTGGTGGTGGATTACTTTTATTATTTGTAATATTGAGCCTGACCCTGCGTAACAAAGTGGACCAGAAAACCTCAGAACTAAATTCAAAGAACAGGGAACTTGAAGTAGAGATAAGAGAGAGGAAAGTAGCAGAGGAAAAATTGAAACAATATTCCCTTGAACTGAAACACTCAAACGAACTCAAAGATCTCTTTACAGACATACTCAGACACGACCTCATAAACCCTGCCACTGTCATTAAAGGGTATGTTGAGTACCTCATAGAAGAAGAGAACGAGAGTCAGAAAGAAGACGCACTAAAGGCAATTGAAAGAAATAACAAGAAACTTATAGATCTTATTGAGAATGCTGCAAATCTAGCCAAACTCGAGAATATGGATGAGCTCGATTTTGAAACCATGGATTTGAAAGAGATCATTGAAGAAATAATAGATAATCTCAAACCAAAGATAGATGATAAGGCTATGAAAGTGATTTTCAATCCGGCAGATGAGTATCCGGCAGATGTTAATACAACTATAGAAGATGTTTTTTCAAACCTTATCGGGAATTCCATAAAATACAGTCCTTCAGGAAGTACAATCACAATAAATATTGAAGATCTTGAAAATGCATGGAAAGTATCCATAACAGATGAAGGTGAGGGAATATCCAATAAAGATAAGCCCCACATCTTTGACAGGTTCAAAAGAGCACACAAAGTAAATGTGAAAGGTTCAGGTCTTGGACTTGCCATAGTCAAGCGTATAATAGAACTGCATGAAGGAAGCGTGGGAATTGAGGATGGACCGGATGGAAAAGGAACTAAATTCAATGTGCTCCTGAAAAAAGCAAAAATTGAGAACAGCTAATTAGTACCTCAATAAAGATCTGGACGACGGTCCTTCAGTACAGGAATCATGTCCCTTATTTTCTGAGTTTTTTCAAATTCAATGGGGTGTAAAATCACAGACTCCACATCACCTGATTCTGCTTTGACCTCACCCAGAGCGTCGACTATTATGGAACCTCCGAAAAAAGAGGATGATGGGCCATCCCCTACCCTGTTACATGCAATATGAGGTATCTGGTTCTCAATTGCGCGGGCTATTGCAAGTGACCGCCATATATGCCCTCGCGGTGAAGGAAACTCGGCAATGGTAACAAGGATGTCAGAGCCTTCAAGAACAAGTTTCCTGGCAACTTCAGGAAATCGTAGTTCATAGCATATCTGAAGACCAACTGTAATTTCCCGTTTAAGCAGTCTGACGGGATGAATCTCACTTCCTGATGAAAAATACTGTTTTTCACTTTTGAAAGGATGTGTTTTACGATATGTTCCTGCGATTTCCCCATCTTCAATGCACAAACCTAGATTATAATAATTAAAACCATTTTCAACTTTTTTTTTTCTATTAAGGAAAAAATAAGGACGCATTGATTTTCTCTTGAGAAATCACACATTTTTCGCACAGTTTCACCATTCTCTGGCTCTGCAGAATTATCCACATCCTCATAACAAAAGCCTGTTGAAAACACTTCAGGAAATATCAGAATATCAGCGCCTTTTGCCTTAGCTTCTCGTGCCATGAAAAGAGCTTTTGAAATGTTTGCTTCTTTTTCGCAATGGAGGATATCCATCTGGATACAGGCTGCTTTTATAGTATTCATAAAAAACAAAACCTTTTCAACCTATTTTATGAACCAATTTATTATTTACTATTAAGCATCAAAGAAAATAGCTTATCCAAAATCCGTAATGGAAGTGGATTTTGTTTTAGGAATAAGGCCACCCAGATCAACAGAACTCCTTAATATTTTGAAAAGTATGCAATTGGAATTCTTTACGATATCTGCAGTCACAGTTTTAACTTCATAAGCAGGCTCTCCTACAGGAATTTTAATTTTTGTGATACCGGCAGCATATTCCTTTGGATTTTTGTCCGTCGGACTGACAGCACAGTTTACTGAAGCAAGATAATCATTCAGGCTCTTTGCACTCAAGCCCATTCTGATGAACTCTTCCTTAAATACAGGCCTGTCAAGTGTTCTTGATAAAACATAGGCTGCAACAGGAATCATCAAAAAAGGTTCAACATGTTTTATATGCTCGGCAATGAGAGAATATATATCCTCATTGTCACTTTGCTCGGTTTCCACGATGCTATAAACCTTGGAAGGAGGAATCTCAACTTCATTTAATATATTGAGGTCCTTCAGAGCCCGCAGGTAGCCAGTCATTACGAGACGGTGCTCATCCATTCCCCTGTCTTTCAGTTCACGTGTAACACCACTGATAGAAAGCTGTCTGCCCTTAAGAATTTCGTTGATGAGGAGATAAATAGTATCAGACATATTAACTGCACCATAATTGATAACAAACCTGATATATTTAGCGGTACTTTTCAAAGAAAATTAAGAAACGCAGTATATACAGGTAGATTTAAAAGCAATAATGACGTTATTACAGTCCCTCATAGTCTGATGGAAACTATACCACTAATGGCTTATCATGATATTAATCTGGTAAATAAAAATGTGTCCCCCGTTAGCATGGGATGAACATATGAGCGTATTTCAGGATGTAATTTAGATAAAGCTGTTTCCTGAGGCAAAATTGCAAAAAAAGCAAGAAATCCAGGTATTTGTAGGTGCTACCATAGCACTTCCAATTATAACCTATGCGTTGCATGAGAACATTAAGGACCAGTCACATAAACTTCCTTCTTTCAACTAGAAAGAAAGGCTGAAATCTATTTCGAAACTTTATGAAATCACAACACATTTATTAAATTAAACCTCAATATAATAGGTACTAAAATAGACAATAGGTAGTCAGTGACTACTCACATGAACAAGGGAAGAAGTTCAAATGTGGCTATTAATACCAGATCCGTTGACATAGACGAGGTAATTAAATGAGTAAACGAACAAGAATTATTAATGACCCCTCTGAACTCGTACCTCTGCTTCAAGTTTTTGGATCAAAGAGACACAAAAAAGTTTTTGATGAACTACTAAATCTATGGATGACTAAGGATGATCTGGAAGAAGTATTGGGTACTGATGTCACACCCAGCATCAGTATACTCAAAAAAAGCGGACTCATCGAAAGTCAGTGGCATATGCCTGAACCGGGAAAAACACCTGAGAAGGAATATCGTACATCATATTCTAAAGTCCAGACTAATTTTCAATGCTCTTTTGAGGATATGAGTGACATTATAATGCTGACCTTCATGCCATATGAAGAGGTAACGGACATCATCGAAGAACTTGAAAATTTAGTAGAGCAGGGCAATAATTCAATGAGTAGCCTTACCAGGGCATTGAACAAGAGCCCTTTGTATATACGTGCTGTTGCCAGACGTTCTGATAAGCTGTCTGTGATGGGACAAAGGTTAAAGATGATGGATGAGGAAAAAGAATGATAGAACTCCTTCATAGTAAAAGTGGCATAACCAAGTTTCAGATACTGATAGAAGTAGCTGCACACCAGCCGAATGTCAGACAGAAAGAGATCGCTGAAAAGATAGGTGTTACTCCACAGGCTGTTTCTGAATACATAAAAGAACTTGTTGCAGAGGGACATATTTATTCCGAAGGAAGGGTACGTTACCGCATTACCAAACAGGGTGTGGAATGGGTACTCGAGAATGCAAATGATATGAAACGTTATGCGCGCTATGTGATGAGTGATATCATAAGCCATGTTTCAACCTGGACGGCCATTGCAGAAGAAGATCTTGACAAAGGTACAAAGGTTTACCTTAGAATGAATAAAGGACTCCTGTATGTAGGAACCCAGGAAGTAACAAGCGCTTCAGGTACTACGATCTCCAATGCAAAGAAGGGAGAAGATGTGGGAGTAACAGATCTCATGGGACTCATTGATCTTGAAAATGCTAGCATAACCATCTGCAGGGTACCAAGGATCGAACGTGGAGGATCAAAGAATGTCGATCTTGAACGTTTAAGATCCCTTGCTAAATCCAAATCATATATTGCAACAGTGGGGGTTGAGTCACTTATATCCCTGAGAAGAATTGGCCTTGAACCACACGTAATGTTCGGCGCCAAAGAATCCGTTATTGAAGCTGCATATCATGGATTATCTTCTCTGGTACTGGCAATCGATGAAGAAGTGCCTGTTATCCTGAGTCGGCTTGAAGCAGAGAACCTTGAATACGAACTCGTAGATCTGAGTATACAATGACCGGATGAAGATGATCATATGAAAATGATACTGGTATCGGACACGCATTTGGAAACAGAAAGTATTCCTGCTTATCTATCTGACGTTTTCGACCAGTATAATATGATAGTCCATGCCGGCGATTTTGATTCATTAGCTTTTTTCAAAGCACTCAATGCTACAGGGAAACTTAAAGCAGTGCACGGAAATTCTGATGAACCTTCCGTAAAAGAACTCCTGCCGGAAAAACTGGTCTTTGAAGTGGAAGGAATTAAGATAGGAGTAATTCATGAAGCTGCACTTTCTATTGTTGATTACACTGCAACAAGATACATGGCTCTTGAAATGGGAGTAGATGTTCTTGTGTTCGGACACCTTCACAGACCAATTATTGAAAAAAGTGATGTCCTCATTATTTGCCCGGGATCACCCACAAAACCGAGGATGTCTGACCCATGTGCAGTCGAACTGCAAATTAAAAATGGCTCAATAGAAACAAAGATCATACCAATAACAGGTCAATCCTGTGGATATATTGACTTTTCCCGCAAACTTGGCGAGGAAAGCAAGTAATCCAGCTAATTCTGACCGTTTACGGTTTCTGTTTTAAACATCACGCCCGTACCTTTCAATGTCATCTGGACCTTATCAGTGAATAAAAGAATCTCATCCAGATCTACATTGTTGCCCCAGTCATAAACATAGTCATAATTCCCCTGAACTTGTTTGAACCCAAGGGACATAAGACTCCTGTTCACTTCAGAGGGCATTGAACCGTTGCTGTTAAACCAGAGTAACAGATAAGTTTTCATGTAACACCCACAGAATTTACAACGCTCGGGTCACATATGGTACTTTTGGTCAGGCAAAAAAGAAAAGGGCAAAAATATGCCCCAAAAATGGCATCAATAACTTTCTTTTAAGGAGTGCAGCGCCTGGGCAACCATTGAAGAATAATGCCCGGTGTCAGGATTATAATATTCTTTTGCCCGCTGTGCATTGGCAGATGTACCATCGAGAGTACTGAGTCTATCAAGAGTACATTTTGCCGTTTCTAATACCCACATATCACGAGTCTGGCCATCCACGATATAGAGTGACTCAGGACGTACTGATGTAAGCACATCTCCTTCCCCGGTAGTATAAGTACTTGGTTTACCGACAATTGCAACAAAAGCAGGAGTTTCACACTCCGCAAGAACCTGAGCAGCTTCTGGCTGGTATTGTCCCGCATATATCATAAAGGAGCCTGTAGGGTCTATAACTCTACCACGCCAGTATTCGGAATCACTTCCTATATCTTCTTTTTCAACAAGTGTACCGACTATGAACATGCGGTTTACCCTGGCACCTGTAGGTGTAAGAAGATACTGCGGTGCATACTGGTCATCACCATCCTTATAGGTCAGATCAGATTCCCTGAACTCCTGGGCGAAGACTCTTCGTGCGACTTCCCTTGTATAACCTGCCATTTATACCACCTCTGCGGCAGCTATTAATTCATCCAATTCAGACTGCTCCAGTGAGAACACAGGAGTAATGGACTCTGCAAGAAGATATCTTTCGATTTTGGATCCGCTTACAATGTAGTATTTACCGACAAGTATCTTTTTCATTTGCTCAAGCACAACACCCTGGTCAAGGGCATCTGCGGCAAGGGAAATTGCACTCTCAAGGTTCAGACCTGTTATTTCCTCGGTAATTTCTCTTTTTATGATAGAATCTTGTGTCGTGAGACCATCATCCAGTACAGCTTTTATCCTCAGGTCATAGATTCCGTCAACCTTGCCATGCTCCATGCAGGCACCCTTAGTCAGTGCCCTATTACATTCAGGACATCTTTTTATAAGTCCGGAACCGGATTGTATATCAACCATGGCACCTTTGAACTCAACAGTAGTAGTCCCTACTTCGATATCTTCATCAAGGGACTCGATAGAACTGCTCTTATTAACATTCAATTGGAATTTCCCATTCCACTCATTTACAACTACGTTCCTGAATATGTAGCTTTTACTTTCTTCAACAGTAGGTGCTGCAGCACTTTTCCAAAGTGTGAATTTGATAGTCCCTGTCTCATCACCTATCAAGCCTACCTGGGATATAGATTCATGAGTATTCTCCCAGAGCTGGACAATCTTTCCCCGGACATTGACCCATTTTCCATCTTCCGTTATGTCAGAAATATTAACCGTGGGTGATTCTGTCTGGCCGGTGTAAAACTCGCCCCTATTAATATTGTATGATTTTAAAAAATAGTTGACAACACTCCTTCTGGCTTCCTCTTTCGGGACCTTGAACTTATTGATCATTTTGTCCAGTCTTTCTTCAATGTCCTCAATAGGAATCTCGACTCCTAATTCATGGAACCTGGAACTAATTTCCTGTGCTAATTGTTTCATAGTTAAATCCTCAAGCCTCTTGTTTGGTTCTTCTTGAGAGGCAATTTATCTGTATGCTTCAACCATATATAATTGAGTTGTGAGCAAGGTGAAAGTAATATATAAATAAAAAAGGAAGATGTGTGAGAATTATCGAACTCATTTATGAAGGAGATCTACAACTTCCTTTGCCGCATCATCCTCGCCAATAACAGTTACAAGATCATCATATTCAAGTACGAAATTACCGTTTGCAATATGAGACTTATCATTCCTGCGAATCATCAGAAGCAAACTGTTTACGGGGAGAGAGAGCTCTTTGATAGCTTTGCCAATAACTTTTGAGTTTGTGACTCTCACCTCAAGGATCTCACCTTCTTCACCGACCTCACATAAGGAGAACATAGAGCTTTTACCTACCATGTTATCCAGTACAAGAGCCGTGGTCATCTGAGGACTCATGGAACGTATACCAAGATCCCAGAAAGCATGGAGATTTTCCATACTGTTAACCCTTGCAACTATCTGTTCTTCCTTCAGGCCGAACTTGCTTTTAGCTATCTGTGACACCAGGAGGTTTGTATTGTCCTGATCCGTTGTCGCAACGACATACTTGGCCTTTTCAATACCCGCAGTCTTGAGTACATTTATGTCTTCGGCATCCCCATGAACTGCTCTTATACCTTGCTTAAGCAAACGGTTACACCTATCATTGGAATTATCGACAACAACAACATTTTCGCCCCTTTTCTCAAATCTTTCGGCCAGAATCTTTCCGACTTCTCCTCCACCTATTATTAGAATTTCCATGGGTATCACTCCTAATACATTGGCTACTCTTCTTGCTAAAGTGCCGGTTGTTATGACTGTAATGATAACGGTCAGAAATACCAGTCCAACCAGCATCTGACCACCCAGTATATTGAAAGAATCCAGTCTTAATGCAAAGTAAGTTGCAATGGATGCGGGAACAACTCCCCTGGGCCCTATAAAAGAAATAAATAATTTCTCATTCCTTCTAAGACGAGAGTTTGCTGTTGAACCAAATACAGCCAGAGGACGTACCAAAACGATCAATAACAGGACAACTATAATCCCGTTTAGCCCAATACCTATAATATCCTCGAATTTGAGCATCGCAGCAAGTAATATGAAGATCAGAGACAACATTATCAGGACAAGGTCAGACTTAAACTCCTTGAGAGCTTGCTTGTGGGGAATATTTGAAGTACCAACCACTATTCCGAAAACAGCCACTGCAAGAATCCCAGATTCATTGCCTAGTAACTCAGACACAACATAAGTGGTTATTACCATCGTTAAAGTAAACAGTCTGGCAGTCTGATCAGTCACAAGGGAATCGCTTGAAAGAAAACGTTTCAGGATATGACCACTGGCCATACCTATGACAATACCTATAACAAGCCTCTGGAGAATGAAAAGAACAGCACTGAATCCAGTTAGCTGGGATACTATCCATTCAAACATGAACGCTGCAAGGATAACACTGGCAGCATCGTTAAGGACACCCTCTATCTCAAGTATCTTGCTTATTTTGTGACTTACATGAATTTGCCTGACAAGCGGTGTTATTACAGTGGGACCAGTAGCAGCTACCAGCGCTCCAAACAAAGCTGCAAGTTCTATCGGCAGATCAAGAAGAGCATATGTTACAGCAGTAGCTCCTATAAAAGTTATAAGAACCCCTATTGTCGTGAGCTTCAGAGCCGTTTTCTGTATTGTACGGATACTCTTGAGATCAATATGGAGTCCACCGTCGAAAACTATTATCGCAACTGAAAAAGAAACGATTGCAGTCAATCCATCTCCGAACAACATCGGGTTTATAATAGCCAGCCCTTCAGGTCCTGCCAATATACCTTGAAGTAGAAGGAACATAATAACAGGCACTTTAAAGTGTTTGCTAAGTGTCTGGGCAATCATGCTCATAAAAAGCACAGAAACTACAATTTCCAGAAGATGTATCGACTCCACAACTAAGCTCCTTGAATATGCAAAATACCACTTATGTGATTTTAATATATGCACTATGTATTTTAATTATTCCATGAGACTATAAATATATAATACTTAGTACGAGGAATGAATCTAATCCTCGTAATAGATAGCAGTACTGTACTAGTCTGCCATAAATAAAAGGGTATTTGTCAAAAAGTATTTGGTATATCTTTAAACGTCCCCCACAGTTATACAATAGTTAAAATAGAAAAACATGATTAAGGGTAGATAAGAAACAAAACGCTTATTGAATAATATTTTGAACTCGAGTGATTAAAATGGTCTTAATAAAAGAAGAAGATATAAAGGTACCTTTAGATGTCCCTCCGGCAGCTCGTGAAACATACCTTCACAATTATATGGAGATCACAAAGGGAACAGGAAGAATGATGCTTTTCGCAGGTGATCAAAAGGTTGAGCATCTGAATGATGATTTTTTCGGAGAGGGAATTCCAGCGGATGACAATGATCCTGAGCACCTCTTCAAAATAGCTTCTATGGGGAAGATAGGTGTTTTTGCTACTCAGCTTGGACTTATTGCAAGATACGGCATGGACCATCCCGAAGTACCATATCTCGTAAAGATAAATTCAAAATCACACCTGGTAAAAACAAAACAAATGGATCCCTTCAGCAATCAGCTTTATGATATGGAACAAATAGTTGAGTTCCGCGAAAATAGTGGTCTTAAAATACTGGGAATAGGGTATACGATTTACCTGGGAAGCGAATTCGAAGCTGATATGCTTAACCAGGCAGCTCAACTCATATATAATGCACACAAACACGGAATGGTAACCGTGCTCTGGATATATCCAAGAGGAGCAGCAGTGGCTGATGAAAAGGATCCACATCTCATAGCTGGAGCAACCGGTGTTGGTGCAACTCTCAATGCGGATTTCGTGAAAGTAAATTACCCCAAGAAAGAAGGGAAGAAATCCGAAGAGATATTCAAGGAGGCAGTATTGGCTGCCGGCAGGACAAAGGTTGTCTGTGCAGGAGGTTCCAGTGATGACCCACAAGACTTCCTTAAGAAACTCCATACACAGATTCACGTTAGTGGTGCAGAGGGTAACGCAACAGGAAGGAATATACACCAGAGACCACTCGACGAAGCTCTCAGGCTATGTAACGCCATCTATGCCATCACTATTGAGAATGCTTCTGTTGAAGATGCATTCAAGATATACAAAGGCGAATAATTTGCATTTAAAAGGTGCATTGGTTTAACCATGCACCTTTTCTTTTTTAATTTCACTTATCTTTTTTGATTTTAATTGAATTCACAGTTATCTGACAGGTTAACCGAAAGTCAAAAAATAATGTATTGTTGATTAAAGATCAATAAGAATCAGAAGCAAAAGGCAGACTTGAATAGATTAAAAATAAGAAATCAGGTGCTTGCAAGAACAAACACCAGATAGATCATCACTTACAGGAACAATCAAAATCGAATCCCAGTAAAAAAGTACCTGTTCCGTGAAGATTGTCGAGTCCCATCTTCTCCTTGAGGTACTCATCACTTGGAGGAGAAGGGGAAGCGAGCACTGCATTACAAACCTCATCCACACACTCTACTTCTTCACATGGCTTAGGTGGCAATACAACAATTAACGGATCTTTCTTACCATCCATTTTCTTGAGTACACTTGTGTCATATATAACAATGTTACCAATAACAAGTTTATCTGTGCAGGTTTTCATTTCCTCAAGTTTTGCCTCATCATCGAGGTCTTGACCTACAACACAGTCATTGTGCATTAGGATGACATTTGGACCTTCGGGCCAGTTGAAATCCATACTTGTGGTAAAAGCAAAAATAACGTCATTCTTCAAAACGGTCTTTACACCTTTATTGTCACCCCGGCCAAGTCCCATCAGAGTCATCTCATCAGCTTTTTTCTCAAGCTCCCTGATAATTTCCCGATCATCTTCATTAAGGAGAAGTGTATTTCCTACACCCTTCATATTGATGATACTGTTTTTTACATTTTCTATTATCTCATCATGTTCCATGAATTAACCTTCTTTGATAAAATGTGCAGTTAATGTATTGAATTACTTATCAGGTCTAATATTTTTGCATATTTAAGTATGTCGCATACAAAAACACATTAGAAACTAAATCAACATATTTAATGTATAACTTTGAAAAAGCCCGCCTTTGGTTCATATATATGCCCCTTTGATAACAAAGATTTCAATGTTGAATCGGCAATTCGCTCAGGGACACCTTGAGAAACTGCTTTCCCAATGTAGTTGAAATATTCAAAACCACTTCCATCATCAATACTTTCAAGGACAGACTGGATAATATGCTCATAATCAGGTTCCACATCCTGCTGAGCAGATGACTTACTAATGGTGCACAGGGCTTGTTTGACAACACTTTTTAAGGAGTTATAGTATTCCTTATCCTTGTGATAATAATCCAGTGAAAGGCACATTCCACTTGCAAGTGTCTGCGGAATATTACATACAGACATCCTGTCAGTAATTTTTTCATTATCAGTACCTGAAGAGAAAAATCTATCAAACGCATCCAGACGGTCAAGAGTCATTTCTGCAGTATCTACTATCCACCTGTCACGCACTGACTCATCTACATAATTAATCTCCTCCGGTCGCAAGGAAACATAAACAGAGCCATCTCCTGGCTCATATGAACGAACCTTGCCAAGAACCATTACATACGAAGGCACGTTTACATTTGAAAGGAAGAATGAAGCTTCAGGCTGGTAACTACCTGCGTAGACTGTAAAAGCACCGGTCGGGTCAGAGATACGTGCCCTCCATAACTCTTTTTCACTACCGGCTTGGTCTGATAGCCTATCCACTTCTGTGACCACACCCACCATAAAGATTCTGTTCACTTTCAGTCCTGTGGGACTTATGATAAAATTAGGAGAATAAATATCCTGATTTCCAGATGAAGAAGAATTAGAATACAAATTAAAACGGGAATCATTGAATTCCTTGGCAAACATCCTGTGTGCCACTTCTCGCTCAACCATTACTCATCACATCCACTGCCAATCTTTTCCATAAGTTGATCTACACGTTCCTGAAGGTCATTCTCATGAGCCCAGACCGATTTAGCCACAAGCGACACTCCAAATTCGTTCTTTGAAGAATTGCCCCGTGCTGTGACATATTTACCGGTTAATACGTTTCTCATATCTGTGAATACGGCATCATTGGAAATTGAACCCTGAGCCATATTTTCCACATCAGGCATACTTTTTCCATAAATTGCCTCAGAGAGTTCACGGTTAAGCATCAAATGAACAGCTCCCGTACCATCATCAAGAATTGCCTTAATACGCATATCCATCAGGCATTCCACTTCACCATGGGAACGACAGACCGATTTTTGCGTAACACGATTGCATACAGGACATCTTTCGATAAGACCAGAACCGGGCCTGATAGAAATTAGATTGCCACTGACAGTTACATCGAAAATACCTTCTTTTTCAAGGATCTGTTGAATAGCCACGGGCGAATTGGCTTGATTTACTGATTCCATTGTAAAGGACAGATCTTCTGCAGACTTCACCAGTTCAATAGAAGTATTCTCATTGAAATTGATGGATGGCAAACCTCTGAATATCCTTACAGCAGCACCTTCGAAACGAATATAGTCACCGATATCAAATGTTCCCAGCGAAACCCAAGCTGTAAATGGAAGCTTTGCACTGTCATCTGCAATGACGCCTTCTACAACAGTCACTTCCTGACCTTTTAGCATTATTTCCCTGTGATACATCTCAACGATGAGAACCACAGAACTTGCAAGCACATCTGCAGGAACTATTTCACCAAGTTTCTTGAGATTGGAATGGGATATCTGCTCAATATCAGGGAGCTCACTATCCTGCAAATGTGTGATTGCAGACCTCTTTCCAAAATACAGCTCCGGACGGTTATTCCATAGCCGGGTGTATGCATTCCGGATCATAATAGTATCCCCGGACCGTAGAGACATATTATCCCAACATGTAAAAGAACAAATACCAGTTCCATCACCCAGGGTTCCTGAAAATATTGTTTTCTGCTCCCCCTGTATAGACACTGTTTTTTCAATAATATCAAGAATACGGCCCGCGATCTCAATTCCATTCAACCCAGGAGAAAGATCTTTTACTTTTACAGAGTTGGAAGAAACAGATAAATATTTGGTTTTCAGGATTCTTTTCGCTTCATCAAGAGGAACACGATATTTAAGGAGTTTTTCCAGTTCCTTGCTAATCTCCTCTTTGCTTATATTTCCAAGCGCCATTGTTAATTCGTCTATGTGTGGCGCAATTTTCTCGTCCATCTGGAGTCTCCATTGTTCAAAGTAATTAATATTCTATTTCCTGATTGGCAATAAAGATAACCTTATCACAAAGGCATTGGAGTTTGTCATCAAATACTGGAAATGTTTAAGAATAATCAAACAGCATAGTTTAAAAGGGATGATGTTAGAAGCTTTTAAGAGCCGAAATTATGCCTGAATTCAAATAAATGGGGAGTATGGAAAAATGCCAAAACTTGCAATCGTATACCTTAGCACACAGGGAAGCACAAAAATGATGGCTGAAGCCATTGCAAAAGGTGCACGTGAAAAACATGTGGATGTAGACATCGATAACTTCTATGAATGGGATCCTGCAGACATAAACGAATATGATGCCGTTTGCATTGGTTCGTCAACGTTCTATTATACAATGCTGGACCCAATTGCCAAATTCATAGACAAGATCATAGAGACAGGTATCGATGGAAAGATTGGTGCTGCATTTGGTTCTTACGGATGGAGCGGAGAAGCTCCCGTACAAATAGCTGAGAAACTAAGAAAAGCAGGAGTGAACGTTATAGATCCGGTACTAAGAATTCAATATGTACCAAATGAAAAAGATCTCACAGAGTGTATGAGGCTTGGAAAGGACCTTGCAAAAAAGATGAAAAAGAAATAATTGTAATAGTCAGCAAGCAGGTAAAATAACTCTGATAAGATAAATCAGATTGATTCCATATTAAAAATTCATTAATAAACTATTTATAGTTTATTTTGCTAATTGACTGGTGTAATTGAATTAAATTTAAAATATAAGACATATAAGAGGATATTTGTGACAATAATACCATTTGCACCCATTGAAAGAGTAATAAGGAACGCTGGTGCCCAGAGAGTTAGTGAATCAGCAGCAGTAGCTCTTACGGAAATGCTTGAGTCTTACGGACTTGAGATATCAAGGGAAGCGATCAAACTGGCAGAACACGCCGGAAGAAAAACAGTAAAAGCAGAAGATATCAAACTCGCAAAAGAGATGATGGGTAGATAATACCCATTTACTTTTTTCTTTACATTTCTATGATCATAAAAAGCATCATATGAGACTTAAAAGGCTTATTCCGGTCAAGGCAACAACACTGACTATAATACCGGCTATAAGTACACCTACAAGTATTGCCGGTAAAGCATGCTTGAACTCTATCCCGAATACAAAAGCTGCTACACAGCCAGTCCACGCGCCGGTAACAGGCAAAGGAATGGCCACGAAAAGTGTAAGCGCCATGGTTCCGTATTTTTCAAACTTTTCAGTATGGTTTCGCCGGGTTCTCTCAAACAGCCAGGAAAAGAACATATCGAATACCCTGAAACGTCTCAGGTATGAGGAAACAGGTTCAAGGAAAAGAAGCAAAGGAATAACCGGAATCATGTTCCCCAACACTGCAAAAAAATATGCATATTCAGGAGCCATTCCGTACATACCTATTGCAACAGGTATGGCTCCCCTTAACTCAAATACAGGCAGGGCACCGATTATAACCGTTGCAAACCAGTGGGGTACCGAAGAAAGCAACTCCAGTACCAGTGCTTCAAGACTCACTGATATTCCTTTCCAGATAATGCAAAGTGAGCAAGCAGTGATTCAAGCTGAATCCGCTCATTGGCACCTTCAGTCAGCCTGAAATCCACCTCGGCTATTATATCAACCAGTTCGACCATTTTTCTTTCAGGGATATCTACCTCAAACATTGCCCTGTATATCTGGCCGACGACATCCTCACCGGAGAGTCCCTGTTCCAGCAAAAAGCTGTCCAGATGAGTTCGTGATGCTGTAAAATTACCTGAAAGGGCTGTCTCGATAAGCTCACGGACCTGCTCAGGACGTGCTGTAGCCGTGATCTTATAGATAGCCTCCTTGTGGATGGTATCTGCGATCAATGCGGCAGCCTGGAGCGCATTGATAGCTTTTCTCATATCTCCCTGGGCCACATATTTAATGGCATCCACACCATCCTCGGCAATATCCAGCCCTTCGTTGCCAGCTACAAAACGTACACGTTCCGCAACCGCATCATCGGACAGGGGGCGGAACCTGTAGACAGCACATCTTGACTGAATAGGTTCGATTATCTTGGAAGAATAATTACAGGAAAGAATAAAGCGACAATTATTGGTATAGCGCTCCATTGTGCGCCTGAGGGCAGACTGCGCGTCAGATGTCAGCGCGTCAGCCTCATCAAGGAATATTATCTTGAAATCCGCTCCTCCGATAGGAGACGTTTTCGCGAAGTTCTTTATCTTGGTCCTGACAATATCGATTCCACGCTCATCAGAAGCATTGAGTTCTGTGAAATTTTCACGCCATGAGTCAGCAAAGAGCTCACGCGCAATTGACACTGCAGTGGCTGTTTTGCCCACGCCCGGTGGACCGGAGAACAAAAGATGAGGCAGGTTCCTTGTTTTAATATAGGATTTCAATCTTTCGACAGTCTCAACCTGACCGACCACATCATCAAGCTTAAAGGGCCTGTATTTTTCAATCCATATCTCTTCTTTAATGTCTAACCCTCCGCATAAAAATGTACATTCCTGCAATAATAGGAAGATGTAGTTTTTTAAGTTTTCGTAAATAAAAAAGATACAGGATTTAATGCCAGATAAGGCATTTCCTGTATTAACTCACTGATTGATCAGTTTGTAAGCGTAGCTACCCACAACAGGAACCTTTAACAAAATACCCCTGTATGCGATTATTACAAATATCAATATCAAAAAGAGTGCACCGAATCCAAGGAAATCTGCAATTATCCAGCCAACATATGGAATCCATCCCACTATGAATATCAATAATGAAAGTGGGAGGAATATAAGCAGTGACTGCATTGCATGGAACCGGACAAATTTGTTATTCGGCTCGATGAGTAACAGGATAATGCCTGCTATCCAGATACCAACATAGCCTAAAGCCGCAACTATATTCTCATCTAGACCTAATTTTGTATCATATGTCATGATCTTACCTCGCCTCTATGGTATTCTGCGGACATTTCTCTACACATATGCCGCAAGCTGTACACTTGTCCTGATCGATGATAGCAATGAAATTCGTGACCTTAACAGCATCTTCAGGACAGTTCTTTTCACATATCTTACAACCGATGCAGCCCACTTTACAAACTGCCTTTACAGTCTTTCCTTTGTCCCTGGACACACAGCGAACATGTACCTTTTCAGACTCCTTTGCAAAGACCAGGATATCGTTGGGGCATGAAGCTATACAAAGTCCACAACTGGTACAGAGGTTCTTATTAACATGAGGAAGACGGTCCTCCCCTATTGTGATAGCATCAAATGGGCATGCTCTTACACATGTACCGCGACCCATACAGCCGTAATTACAGCCTTTTTCACCGTCAGAAAGCATCATTACAGCTTTACAATCTTCAAAACCGACATACTCGAATCGATCGACACAGTTGAGACCTCCGTTGCATATAACAATAGGATACTCAGTCTCACCCTCGGAAACCTCCTGCCCGACAATTCCACCAATCTCTTTTGCAACATCAAAGCCTCCCACAGGACAGCCATCAATCGGAGCATCTTCATTTACCACACGTTCTGCGAAGTCGGCACATCCGGCAAAGCCACATGCTCCACAGTTTGCACCGGGAAGAACCTCAATGATCTCTTCTACAAGAGGGTTTGATTCTACCCTGAACTTCTTAGATGCAAGGATAAGCATTATACCGACTGCAAGACCAAGACCTCCCAGAATAGCCATTGACTGTATCAGGAAACTGCTGAGCTCGGTCATATAGGTATCACCCAGAAGTAATTAACGAAAGCCAATGACAGCATTGTTGCGATAAAGAAAGCCTGTGGAAGACCTCTTATCGATGAAGGAATGTGAACGAAGGTCGAACGTTCCCTTATAGATGCCATCATCAGCATTACAATGGTATATCCAACACCTGCAGCAATGCCGAACACAATACTCTGCACAAGACTATATTCGGAAAGTACGTTTAGCAACACTACACCAAGTACGGCACAGTTTGTTGTGATCAATGGGAGATAGATACCAAGTGATCGATACAATGAAGGAATATTCTTTCTTACAACGAACTCAACCAACTGTACAAGTGCCGCTATGACCACAATAAAACTTATCAGGTCAAGGAATTCCATATTCGTTGGCACCAAAACGTAAGTGTAGATCACATAAGAAACCGTTGCAGCCATCGCCATAACGAATATAACCGCACCGGACATTCCCGCAGCACTCTTGAAATCCTTGGTCACTCCTACGAAGGAACACAACCCAAGGAACTGAATTAGCAGGAAATTCTTAATGAAGACACCTTCCATGAAAATTGCAAATAAAGCTTTTTCTACCATCTTAACCACCTTTTGCCCTTTTCTTTGCTCTCTGATAGTTCACGACTGCCATGATAGCCCCTATTGTCAGGAATGCACCCGGAGGTAGGATCATAGTTGTCACGTCAGGGTTTGCCGGGAGCGACACCAATGTATAACCAAATGTCACTATCTGTCCGGTTCCCAGAAGTTCCCTTATTCCACCTATCAGCATCAATACTAGCAGGAAACCTGTGGAGATACCAAGTGCATCTATGAAAGAATAGAACACATTGTTCTTGTTTGCATATGCCTCAGCACGCCCTATGATGACACAGTTAACAACTATAAGGGGGATAAAAACACCCAGTGCCGCATACATAGGCGGGAAATAAGCTTCCATGAGCATATCCACAATAGATACGAAGGTAGCTATGATTATAATGAATATGGGAAGCCTTACAGCCGAAGGTATCTGTTTCCTTAGTGCCGAAACGAAAATATTTGCAAACACAAGTACGAAGGCCGTACCTGCTGACATACCAATCGCATTTTCAACTGACGTTGTCACTGCCAACGCAGGACAGAGACCTAATACCAGTCCGATGATCGGGTTGTCCCTGGTAATTCCACGAATATATTCACTTAATGGGTCCATTAGTATCACTCCTCTGCCTCTTCTATCTCAATTATCTTGGAATTCAGTGCATCTATGACAGCCTGGGAGGATATCGTTGCACCGGTAATAGAGTCAACTGCTCCACCTGAACTGGAAAGACTCAGTGAAGCTACTGGAATACCATTGAACTGGCTCCTGAAGTCATCTTCTATTATCTTTGCACCCAGACCAGGCGTCTCTTCATGACTCAAAACATCCATTCCACGAACTGTTGCAAATGAGTCATCAACACCACCTGCTATAACCAGCGGGCCTTGAGCACCTGCCTGCTGCTTGAAGAAAGCGTAACCGATGATATTACCAGAAGAATCCTTTGCACGATAGTAAAGAACATCACGGTTGCCATCATCATCAACCAAATCGCCTTCAACAGCTTCGAAGTTATTGTTGGCTTCCGGAATAAGTTCACCTAGTATAGCTGTTCGGGCAGTTTCCTCATTGATCTTAAGCTGTGCACTCGTAGGAACATAAGTAATACCCAACAAGAGAGCTGCCACAACCGATATAAGGACTATTTTCCCTACAATTACTATTGTTTCATTATTGGACTCACTCATTTTTCATCACCTCGAATTTTAGGGATGCCGGAATCTTATCCATGACATTCCTGTATACTTTCTCTGGAAGTGACTTTGTTCCGAATGATGCAGGCATGGTATTGACCTCTATGTAAGAAGCAACACAGTTTGCAAGGAAGATGCCGTATAATACTCCGTCAACATAGTTGCTGAAATAACCGTATATGAAAACAAGCACACCACATGTAATGCCGTATATGACACGTCCACTTTTGGTCACCGGAGAAGTTGGTGTGTCAGTTGCAAGGAAAAGTATACCAAAAAAGACTATCCCTATCATTGAATATGGCAACTCAGGACTCATATCAAGGAAAGTGAAAAGCTGTGACATATACATCAGTGGATTCAGGACACCTTCATGAACCAGAGCAATTACACCTGAAATAAATAACATTGTTTGTGGTAATGCTATCATTGTTACAAAGAATGCAAAAGGAACTCTCCAGTCAACATATCTCTTGTAAATAAGGTATAAACCACCTACAAGCAGTATCGGAGAAACGTCCACCATCAGACCCGCACCAGTCTCAAGAATAAGATCAGAGAATTGGCTGATATGTGGAATAGATGCAGGTGTCATAAGATGTGGCCAGGCACTCCTGATAAAGACCCATGAGACCAGTACAGGAGTGAATATGTAAGAGCCTGCACCTCCAAAAGCATGTTTACCAACGGCTATGGCAAAGAAGCTACCCACCACAGGCAACCATAAAGGAACTTCCGGTGGCATCAATAATGCAAGCATAAGTCCCGTAAGAGCTGCATGTCCATCTGCAATGGTTACTTTCTGCTTGAATATTGTCTGAATACCAAATTCAGTTGCTACCGCCGCTAATACACACGCAATGATGATCCCGAGTGCAGGAATACCAAAGAAGTATATCGCTGCGAAACATAACGGAAGCAAAGCGATTATTTTACTTATATTCAATGTCTTGAAATCTAATCTTGTTTTTTTATGTGGTGGAGCTGAAATCGTATAAGCCACATCACTCACCTCCGCAACAACCAAGTTTAAGATTCGATGACTCCTTGGGAGCAGCATCTGCATAAGCCTTCTCTATTGCATTCTTTGCGTACCTGATAAGTTGCAGTATATGTATTCTTGAAGGGCAAACAACAGCACATCTGCCACATTCGATACAATTCCCTATGTGCATCTGCCGGCATTCATCAAAACGACCCTGGTCGGCCATAACATTAAGTCTGCTGGGTACAAGGGATACGGGGCACACATCCACACAGCGTGCACAGTGAATACAAGCGACAGGCTGGTCCCGGATGATCTCTTCAGGTTTCTGCAGGGATATTCTTGTGGTTCCTTTTGTCACAGGGACCTGGTCAGTGTACTGAGCCACACCAGTTCTTACACCGTTGGCAATTATCTTTCCAATATCACCGGTAAAACCGCAGGCTTCAATAATATCCTTGAATGGGGTTCCAATCTTTACAAGAATATATTCCATGTGATTTGAAACACCTTCAAGAGAAACAACGGTGTCATAGAAAGGCTTGCCTTCATGAACAGCATCGTAAAGAGCCTTTGCAGACTTGACACCACATACAGCAACACCTACATCCGTAGGGTCACAGCCTATCCGGACTTTGCGGCCCGTTACATTATATGTAAAGAAATTAAGAATTTTCTTCCCATAGATGCGTTCCTGGGATAGGACAACAATGTCAGATTCCTGCTCGTTGAAATAGTACCCTATCTTACGGCCACCTACAAGAGGAGCAACTCTCAGCTTTTTATTATCGACCTCAATGCCCTCAAATGCATCAATGGAATCATTATCATCAGTCCTCAATACAATAGCTCCCTTTTTGGCACCGGCTGCTTTCATGAGCAACTTGAGAGCATCCATTACCTGGGACGCATATTCCTTGGGAGTTCCAAATGTACCACCAATCCATTCGGATGATGTCGCATTTATAAGCACTGTATCGATATTCTTGCCAGTTGGTTTAAGGACAGTATGAGTGGGCATTCCGTAATGCTCCACAATACCTGATTCCTTTATGAGTTCTGCAAGTTTTTCAGGTGTAAGATCCTTGCTGGGAGAGAATACAACTGTCTCATTGCTGTCTTCCGGCTGGATAATAACGCTCATTGACTTGTTACCATCAGGATGAGCAGCCTCTTCAATAGCAATGACCTCACCACATACGCTTGAGTGAACTGCAGATGAGTAATATTCTTCACTATCTCCTATCTTCTGTCCAATAAGAACCCTGTCGCCTTTCTTCACAAGGGGTTCACAGACAGCACCCCTGTGCTGTCTGAGTGGAATTATTATTTTTTCGGGTAATTTATCCAATGTTTTGATTTCCACAGTACCAGCTCCTTAGAATGCAGGCTCCCTTTCTACTTCAGTAGGCTTTGCACCTGGAATTGTCACACTAATTGTATTAGCGGAGAAATCTGTCGGTGGATTAGTCTCTGCCGGATCGCTATCATAGCCCAATGATTTCCAGTTGATCACAGGTACAAGATCATGGCATTCTGAACAATCCTTTATAGAATCTCCGAAGTGGACATTCTGAAGTGTATCTGAAGCTGATGCTCCATGGCAATCTGCACATTCAAGCGGCTCAGCAAGACCTACACTGGAACTGACAATATTATGGCTTACCTGATAGTACATATCCACATGCCTGAGAACTGCATTTGGATAATCCGGACTACCATCCATGTCACCATCATATGACCGAAGCTCATCTTCAGTTACATCACCATCGTTGTCTGCGTCTGCACTGAGTACATCTGCAGGAACTATCGGAGTACCAATTAAAGAACTATTATCAGGATCTGCGAATACATCCACATCAGTCCCTTCATCCCACCAGATACCATTGATAATATTGAATGGTTTTAGGACAGAGTCCTCTTCACGTTCCTGTGCTATTGGCAGAAGATCGTAGTAAACACCCTCGGACCATGCAAGTGTAGGTGTGAACTCTGAATCATATGTGACATCTTCACGAACACCATTTGCCCAGCTGAATTCTTTAATAACAGGAGTACCTGTGACATCGCTACCCGGAAGTGACGGGATGTGGCATGACTCACAGCTTAGGAAATCAAGGTGAGCATCAACCATTCCGCCATGCGATATGTCCTCGTGACAGCCTGATGAATCACAGTCCTTTACACCTGCTTCTGTTTCCATATGTGTTGGTCCCGAAGCAAACAGGTATTCACGGCTACCAATCTTGTGTTCTTCTGTTTCGTGGCATTCCTGGCAATCGACATTATCGTGAACATCATAATAAGCAGAATCTTCAAGTGTCCATGCTACTGCAGTTGTTGCGATATCACCTGTGTGACAGTTGCTTCCACAGAGTGCCTTGCCTGGAGCACCATTAACCTCATCGTGTATTTCGGTTACAAGAGGAAGCGGTGTCAGTACATCGAGCACGTAGCCTGCCATATAAAGTGGTTCTTTCTGCAATTCCGCCCTTGATTCTTCAATTGCGGCTTCGTTGGCGTTCTCGAAATCACCTGCAGCTATTCTTTCTGCACGTGCCTCAAAGTCATATCCACCAACCTGCTCATGGCATATCATACAGTCAAGCTCAACACCGTACTCTGCCATGTAGTTGCCACCGGGATGAGTCTGGCCAAATGTACGAGCTCGCTCTTCGCCTTCAATACTATCAACATCAACACCATAATCCATAAAAGAAGTCCATTTTTTAAGATCCTGATCCACATGATATGATTCCGCAACCTGATCATCCATACCAAAATGACAACCTGCGCACGAACCGTCCGACCATTTCTGCTCGGTCATATAATGAACAGACATAGCCCCATTTCCGCTGTAGCCAATAAAAGCATACACGCCGGATGCAGCGAACATCACTACGAGGATTCCAATAAGAATTACATTTAATTTAGCCATGCTTGCCTCGTCCTCAATCCTCTGCAACTTCCTCAAGCTGTCTGATGACAACTATAATGTCGTTTCTCAAAAGCTGCTCATTAAGTATTTTCATATCATTTGAGACATATTTGCTGATCTCAAACGACTTACGGACTACCCTTATGTTAAAGTCGAAAACTCTATCAAGCAACCCTTTTTTCGGAGTAACGCCTAAAAAGTCCACATCCATATGGTTACCAAGAACATTTGCCTTCAGTTCGATCTTATCAAGAGGCGAGTCAGGCTTAACATAAATAATATGATGTTTTACAAAGCCAAAATGCTTCTCTATACCTCTCCAACCATACTCTTCCATTAACTGATGAAGGGCGACAACTAGGTACTTGTCCTTACTTGAACTACCTCCCGTACCTTTTTTTATGCTGGGGTTGCTCATGATATTACTTCCTTCAAATAAATGATATAGTGAAATAGAGCGGAAACTTGGTTCCCTTTACTGTACCGTCGTACATAAATATCAATTATCTCTTTTCATACGGCATGAAGTATAAAACTGTTGCCGTTGTCCTGATAGCGGTTTTCACAGTATTATTAATGATAAATTATATCGCTGACGAGGATACCGATATTACCATTGAACAAGAAAGCTATTCGCAAACCAGAAGCCTGATGGACACTACAGTTACCATATCAATCCTAACTTCCAACGAAACATATGCTTCGGAAGTTATCGAACGTGCTTTTAACAAAATGTATTATGTTGACAGGGTGATGAACAACTACGACAACAATAGTGAACTAAGCATGCTTAATGAAGAAGGATTTGTGAATAATGCAGACCTTGAACTTGCCTATGTCGTTGACAGATCCAAATACTATTCCCAAAGAAGCAAAGGAGCTTTTGACATATCCATACAGCCTGTTCTTGACCTGTGGGCAAGTAAGTACAGCCCTGGCGGAACCTACGAAGATCCAACACCTGAGGAGATCAATGAAACACTTATATTGGTGAATTATTCGGCCATAGTAATCGACGGGAACAACATCACCCTTGGCAACGGTATGAAAATCACACTTGGAGGAGTTGCAAAGGGATATGCCGTAGACCTGGCAATAGAATCACTGATTGATGATGGTATTATTTCAGGATTTGTCAATGCCGGTGGTGACGGCAGATATATTGGCAGCAAGCCGGATGAAAGTTCGTGGAGAGTAGGATTGCAGAATCCGGAAAAAAGCGAAGATTCAGTGACGATTATGGATATTAAAGATATGGCTGTTGCTACAAGCGGGAACTACGAGCGCTATTTCAATGATACTGCAAAAGTTTCCCATATAGCAGACCCCCGAACAGGTTATACATCACAGAATCTCATAAGTGCAACTGTTATAGCCAGTTCTGCAATGGATGCGGATGCATTTGCTACTGCAGTTTTCATTCTTGGAGAAAAAGATGGCATAAATATGGTCGAAGATCTCGACGGCATAGAGTGCCTGCTCATAACAACGGATAAAAGAATCGTACGTTCCAGTGGTTTTTCCAGTTATGAGAACAATTAAAGAATAATTAGAGAAGTGAAAACTTATTTCAGGCTGACCTTATGCAAGGTCTCATATACGGGACCATGTGGAGTCAGCGTACTTTTTTTCAGTTTTACCGTATCAACCTGCATTGTCCCAAGATCTACGTCTGCCAACTCCTCGAGTAATTCCAGAAACTCTGCTTTTTTCTTTTTTGGCAGGTACTTGACCCTGGCAAGAGTTGCGTGGGCACTGAAAAGATGAGGATTATGTTCAAACTCAAAGGAAGAAAGTGAGCTGTTTACCAATTCATGTAGCTTATCAAAATCCCCGTTGCAACCCAACCATATGACCTTGGCGAAATTTGGCTTTGGGAATACACCAACCCCCCTTACCTGTGCTTCAAAGGGTTCACACTTTACTAAATCAAGAGCATTTGAAATCTCTGCGATCTTATCCTCAGAAATATCGCCCAAAAATTTCATGGTAATATGTACTATGTGTGAATCTACAAATTTGAATTTGAAATCATCGAATTTTGACTGGATATCAGCAATTTTATTGCGCAACTCTTCAGGGAAATCTACCGCAACAAAAGTTCTCACCAAACCTATCACCAATTACCATTTATGTTGGAGACATAAATGAATATCGCTGCCAAACAGGTTCTATTTATAAAGTAAGAATATATAATATATTACGATTTAGTAGTTATATCTTTGATATAAACAGAGGGAATAATTTGGACAGTACAGAAGTAGTTGTCAACGCTGCTATAAGGCTCGCAGAAGAACTGAAGTCTACTGCTATTATAATATCCGGAGATATTAATTTAGAAAAACCAGAGACATCCATACCTGTTTATTTCGCAAGCCGCAAACAAAAAACACTAATAGACCACCTTGTGGCAAGCAGTAAAACAAAAGAAGACCGATCAAAGGTAATTTTGGATAAGATCAACCAGCAGGCTTCCGGAAAAACAGAACATGTGGAAAACATTTCAGCTATTGAGTTCATGATGGAAGAAATTGAAGAAGGTACTGTGATAGGAATAGTAGACAATAAGGATTCATATGCCATCGTAGTCCATAATCTTGCTGACAATCATATAGTTAAAATTTTCAGAGAATGTGAAGAAAGGATATCATCTGAATTATTGCGTGCAGTATTAAAAGTGGCTTTTGACATATCCAACACCGGACGAGAAGGAAAACAGGTGGGCACAGCGTTTATAGTAGGCGATGTTGAAGAAGTTATGATGCGTTCACATCAAATGATCCTGAATCCATACACAGGGCAGAGTGAAGAAGATAGAGATGTTCTGGATAAGATGAACTGGGAATCCATTAAAGAATTCGCCCAACTTGACGGTGTTTTTGTTATATCGGAAGACGGAAAGGTGGAGGCTGCAGGCAGATACCTGGATGTGGATGCAAGAGATATATCCGTTGAAAAAGGTCTTGGTGGACGCCACGTATCAGCTGCAGCAATTACAAGAGATACAGTATCTATCGCCATAACAGTATCAGAATCAGGCGGTGTGATCCACATATATATGGATGGGAAAGAGTTGTTGCATATAGAATCTGCAGAAAGAGCTATTCACATTCAATGATCTAAAAAACATGGTAACTATTCAGCCTGACTGTTTTAATGATGCAAAAAACAATATACTATGGCTTCATTCTATGTGTTAAAAAATATTCAGTAAAATATCATAAAAAACGTCTATCAATCTGAGGGGATTTGTATAGACCGCGAAGAAATACTTGCAGTTTATGAAGCTGGTCCAGAAGCAGTAGTAGAACTTGTAACTCGATTACTTGGGATAATTGAACATCAATCTCTCCAAATTGCACAACTTGAAGAGCGTGTCAGGCATTTGGAAGAAATGCTTGAAAAGAATAGTCGCAACAGTAGCAAACCACCTTCTACTGATTCTTATGCACGGAATAAACCAACCGTTAAAAGTCAAAGAAAAAAGACCAATAAGCATGTAGGTGGTCAAAACGGTCATCCTGGTACTACATTAAGAATAAATGATGATCCGGATGAAGTTATTGTTCATCCTGTTAATCAATGCGTCAATTGTGGGAGATCGTTAGCTTCTGTTCCCTCTGACTATGAAAGAAGACAGGTCTTTGACATTCCTCCTATAACTATCAATTGCATTGAACATCGTTGCGAGATTAAAACATGTCCCAAATGTTCTCATGTAAACAAAGCTCTTTTTCCAGATGGTGTAACTCAGCCGACTCAATACGGTCATCGAGTTAAGTCATTTGCAGTTTATTTGCACACTTACCAATTACTTCCTTATCAGCGTGTTACCAAGTTGTTCTCTGATATTTTGGGATGCAAGATAAGTCCTGCTACTTTGGTGAACACGGAACGTAGTTGTTTTGAGAAGCTTGGAGCTTTTGAAAATACAGTGAAACATCTCCTGAAAGAATCTCCTGTCATCAATCTGGATGAAACAGGAATGAGAATAAATGCAGTTCGTAATTGGCTTCATGTGGCAGGTACAGACAAACTGACCTATTATTTTGCACATCGTAAAAGGGGCTCAGAAGCAATGGATGCTATGGGCATATTACCAGGTTACACTGGTGTTGCAACACATGATTTTTGGAAACCGTACAACAAATATGAATGTCAACATTCATTATGTAATGCACATTTATTACGAGAGTTAACTGGAGCTTCCGAAAACAGGGATCAACAGTGGCCAAAGATAATGAGTGATCTCTTGATATGCATTAAACATCATGTTGATAATGATCTTTTAGATACTGAGCTAATTCAAAGGTTCAGTGAGGATTATGATCACATAACTTGTTTAGGAGTGAATGAAAATCCTCCTGATCCGGAATCAAATGTGCGGTCTAAAAAACGAGGACGTAAGAAGCAGACCACGGTAAAGAATTTGCTGGATAGGTTTATTGGCCATAAAGAGGATATCTTGCGATTTATGTACGACCAAAACGTTCCGTTTGATAACAATCAGGCTGAAAGAGATATCAGAATGACGAAAGTACAGCAGAAGATATCAGGTACTTTCCGCAGTGAACAGGGTGCAAAAAATTTCTGCCGTATAAGAGGATACGTGTCTACTGTTAATAAGAATTCTGAATCTGTTATCGATGCAATTAGTGCAATATTTTATGGCAATTCATTTGTTCCAAAGTTGCAGAATTGATCGTGGATGAAGAAATCAGCTTGGTGGAAGTGAGCTAGGCTGAATAGTTACAAAACATGTAAATAAAAAAGAAGTGATCGGCCAGAATGCCGATCCAATGAATTTTGTCTTTACTTTTATCTTTGTCCCTATTCTAAACTTAAAATACATGGAATATTATCAACTTGCTAACTGCTTCATCCATGACCTGGACTATTCCAGGATAGTGGTGAAAGACATAACAAAGTAATATGGATGCCATGTAGCCTTAAATGCCTTTTTTCAAACACAAAATACGAAAATAGAATAATATGACATACCGACTGTGGCTTTTTGAGTTGAGCAATTAAATAAGGATAAATAAAAAAGTAGACCGGCAGAATATACCGATCATTTACTTGATCTTACAATACCAACTACTTAAATTGGCATTTTCATTCCAACTGCATTCATGACCAGTGCAGTGGCAAGGTAAAGTGATGCAAGACCTGTGATTAGGGTTATTAATCCTGCGATTCCCAGAGGCAGTATTCCGAAGAACACGAGTGCATTGCTGAAGAATGTGAGGTCAAGCAAAACAAATACTACAGTTATTCCCATTACGCCAATCTTAAGGGTCACTATTGTTAGCAAAGTTGCAATGATACCCCATACGAGTGTGAAGAATCCCATCGATGTGGCACTTGCTGCTGCCATTGGTGCATTGAAGAGTCCGGCTGGAGCAAGGTTTATGTATGCAAAACCGAGCCACCAGAAACCAAATATTGTGAATGCTGTTGCACCAAACGTGTCACCTTTCTTAAATAACTGTATACCTGCTAATACTTCTGCCAAGCCACCAAGCATTATTGCCATTGCGATGACCATAAGTGCATCTGGTATCATTCCCATGTTTAAAAGTCCTGCGAATGCGGCTGCAAAACCGAGACCAAGGAAACCCAGTGGTGCTGGACTTCCAGTTGTATCTTTAATTGTTACTTCTCCATCCATAGTTAATCACTTCCCTAATATAATTAAGATATAAGTACTAAACAATATTAACATCGTTATAATTGTTTATTGCTGGCCTTAAAATAAAATGCCAGAAAAGTTATTTCCATCAAGTTTAATGAATATCGTAACTGCTTGCTACCTCCATCAAGTGTTACCATTTTCACCTCCTGATAAGGACTTTAGTAAAGAGGTATATATCATTTTTGATTATTACAAAAAAGGATAATATCAATCACGGTTTTATTATCAATTTAATGCTTTTTAAAAGCTTTAAAAATATTATAGAGACACAATAAGCACTATTTACGGTTAAAACACTAAAAAAAACCTAGTAGATGTTAATAAATTATGACAATGTGAATATATATACACAGTTGGTAGGTGTTGTGTGTGCTGTGTACAATATACACACACGCATTCCGAAAAGCTTATAAGTAGGAGAGGATTATATTTTTGCCTTCATTCAGCATAAATAAGGCACCAGACTCAACTAATTTTAAAACTCGATCAGATCTTAAAACGCAGAAGTGCAGCAATTCCGCCAAGTGAAAGTAATTTTTGGCCTGGTTCAAATATCGTGCTGAAGATTACTATATTTCCCTGGTTGTTCTCAACGTTCCTTAAAAATGAGTCGATGCCGCCTTTTTCACGCTCTATCCTTAACATTTCATCCGCAACAAGAAGGGTTGCAATCGACCCATAATCCAGAGCCATCTTCACTTCTTCCAACCCATATGAGACTTTCCCATCAGTTGATATCTCTTTGAGCAGCTCATCCATGAGTTTGGATTCCCTGGCAATCCTTGATTCTTCCATTATCCTGTCTACAGCCCCTCTTTTCAGTACTTCCTGAAAACCGGACATCCCTATTGAAGAGATATCTTCGGTAATGACTCTTGAGGCCAGTTCCGGCTCTTTTGCCAGTATGTATTTCATGAAATCCTCTTTTGTAAATCCAGGCCCTGCAACAACAATTGCCTCAGACTCCGATGCTGCGTGAATAAGCTGCCCAGTAATTTCCTGGAAAAAGACTTCCCTGAGAGTGCCTTCACCTTTTCCCGAAGACTGGGTAATATGCGAGTACAACTCTATTCCATAATGGCGAACAAGACCGATATCCGCATCTCCTTCCTCAACGGCAACGACCACAACCTTCGGACGCTTTGAGGAAGCTTCGGCTTCATCTATTCGCTCTACCTGGTCCTTCTTCCAGGTTTTAACTATGGAAACATTGGTACCGTCTTCTATATTGAGTGTGTGATAGGAGCCTGTGTCCATTCCCTGCTCGATTACGCCATGAATCCTCAATCTGTTGGAGAACCTGTGAAATTCAAGATCCTCTACCCTTATACCAAGCCTGACATTCTTCTTTTCCATTTTTTCAGGCCTCAGCTTATCGCTTGCAGAATCAGCTTTTCTCTTTGTCAGGGCAAAGACAATGTCACCTTTCTCTATTATATACTTCAGATGCCACAGATCATCCAGGGTTTCGGGAACCAGTGTGATCTCACCTTCTCTGCCTCTTAAAAATCTTTTTTTGACCCTCATTATAATGCCCTCCGACCAGTACCATTCATCAATGCAATATTTCACAATAAGACCAGGAAACTAAAACTCTTCAGCGACCCTTGATATCAGACTCACCCGGCGGAATCATCATTGCAATCTTATCCGGGGATGCTATCTGCTTGACAAAGTTGACTTCCTTCAACTTATCGACATATATTTTGTATATCTTTTTTGCTATATCATTCTGGTTGAACTTTCCCGGAGTAATTTCCACCACATGTTTACCATGCGCCTTTACAGCAGAAAGAGGGCCACCTATAACCCGGGTCTCAGCACCTAATTCCAGTGCTACTGCTGCAGCAACCTGTACATCACGATAATAATTACGTTCCCCACGTATGACAAAAGAACCCTTTTTCAAGTATTCACCGGATTCCGGAGTCTTTGAGACCTGTTCGGGTTTGACCCAGTAACAATCCCCGCTAAACTGTCCTGATTTCCAGATACTTGAATAAGATACAACAAACTCTGCAGTTTCATTCAAAGTTTGCTCCGGCACATCTTCACCTTGTGTCTTGATAACTGTAATAGGAGCACCCGGAACCTGTGTATGGAACACGAGGTCCCTCTTTTCCATGTACTTCTTTACAATCTCCTCATTACTATCTGCATCCCTGCCGGCAATCACAAGGAAACCATCCGAGGACATGAACCACCTGAAACGCTCATACCAGTATTTCTTTGTGTTGACCTTCCGTCTATTGGATACTTTCTTTCCCTCTTTTGCATAGCAAGCTTTGTGTCCTCTATGGCTTTCAGGGCACCATCCCTCTTCTTATTCAGTTTCTTAGCCTTGTCATAGTATGACTGGGCATTCTGAGGAATAGTCAGGCGCAGGTCAATGGTGGCATTAGTACCTTCAAGATCAAGGACGATGTTTCCAGCTGCAGAGTCGATATTCGAGATCCATTTTGAAGCCGGCACCGTATCCTTTGCTTTTTTGAGTATGGACTTGATATCAGCCCATGAATAACCATTTGCACGAGCTTGCTTCAGAATACCTACAACCTCTTCTATTTCGACATAATAAGCATAGACCTTTTCTGCTATCTGGGTCTGCTTATCAGAATCCTTGCCGAATTTCTTGATAGCATCCTGTTGTTTCTGGAGTCTGCGTGCATAAATATCAACTTTTTCCTTTTTTACCGCAGTTACCTGCTCCTGCACGGATTCTGCAGACATTTTCCCAAAGAACGCATCAAGTGCAGCATTAAATGTGGGGAAAAACTCTTTTTCATAATCCCTGTAAATATCCAGTTCAAAAGGAAGAACATCAAATGCCTGCAATTCTCCTTTAACTTCTTTTTTGACCAGGCACGGATTCAAAGTTCCGGACAAAAGAGGAGAGAACATATCCTTTAATGCAGAAATGATAGCCTTAATGCCATCCGAACCTATATCCTTTGCAACTTCAGCCTTGTTGATACCGGACCTTGCACATACCTCTTCAGCCAGGACACCTCCGAGATTGAACCTGCTTGCAATGGTCCTCACAACATCAGAATCAGACAAAGCAAATGCTTCCCTTATATCCTGCTCTTCCGCGTCAACCGGGCTTATCTGGGCCTCAGGGTACTGGTAAACCTCACCGCTACGAATCCTTCTTCCCTTGAAAGTCACCGGTTTCATTGGTAAAATGATCTTTCTTTCCGAATCAAGCAGGACTATGTTACCGGGAGAGAACAGCTCTGCAACCAATATGGTATCTATTCCACCACGAACCAGGCCAATTTCGATTATCCTGTCAAAATCATACTGCTTGACATAAGTGATACGTCCACCCATTATGTGCTTTCTCAGCAGCATCGGGAAAGCCTGGGGGATCTTGGGACTCGGGCGAATATGCTCACTGAGATGTGCACGCTTACCGGCCTCGATGATAAAGTTGTCCCGGCCCTTATCGTAAACAAAAATATTAATACGCAGCTCCTCCGGCGCAGGCTGGTATATTTTGCCGATCTTTGCATCTATAATAGAATTCTCACCTGAGCTAAGTTCAAGAACCAGCGCAGCCACATCGGCACTCGTCATTTCCTTCTTCATGCGGTGATTATAATGTAAATGGAGACTATAAGTTTTATGTCGAATAAAATAGATTTAATAGCAAACCATGATTCTCAGCGAGGAGACACAGGCATTAGATGAATGAGAGTACAAGACGATTTTTAGTATCTGCATTCCAGGAATACTATTCGCAAGCGGAACTTAGACTTCCGCCGGAGTTCACATCAAGGGAATGGGGATTTCTGGAGTTTAGCACCGGAGATCCTTTCATGCGAAGACACAAGGAATTCGGATCAAAGGGAGAACTGAACGATTATCTCAAGGGAATCGGTCCTGCCCATGCCTACTATTCAGTAGCCTATTACGAATACCCCGGAGCTCCGAAGATGAAGGAAAAGAACTGGCTCAAGGCAGACCTGATATTCGACATAGACTCCGACCATCTTCCCGGAAAAATAAATTCATATGGAGATATGCTGGAGAAAGGAAAACGGGAAACATTGAAGCTGCTGGATTTCCTCATAGACGATTTCGGTTTTGATGAAAATGATGTGCATGCCGTGTTTTCCGGCGGCAGAGGGTACCACTTCCATATCAGTGATCCGTCAGTGCTCCCGCTTGAAAGTCCTGAAAGGCGTGAAATTGTTGATTATATCAGCTCCAAGGGCCTCAACCTGGAAAGGATATTCTCCAAAAGAGAGATTACAGGGGATGCCGGGACTGAATCTGCTAAAATGGCAGTGCTTCCTTCAGAAGAAGAAGGAGGATGGGGAGGAAGGATCAACCGATACCTTATATCATATCTTTCATCCCTGGCCAAAGATGAGAATGCTATTAAGATACTGACAGGATTCAAAGGCATTGGGAAAAAGACCGCAGAGAATCTTGTAGAGATATTCCAGGATGAATCGCGAGTGATGTCACTTCGAAAAGGCAAGATGGATGCACTTGGAGGAATCAAGAAAGAAATTCTGGAAACGATTGTGAAGCAGGGGGTTTTCCAGATGGCCGCATGTGTTGATGAGCCAGTCACCGCAGACATTAAGCGTCTTATACGCCTTCCAGGTTCACTGCACGGAAAATCCGGGATGAAGGTCACAGCTCTTAAGATAGAGGAACTTGAAGAATTCGAGCCATTAAATGATGCTGTTGTATTCAGCGACAAGTCGGTAAAAATAAAAGTGATTAAACCGTTTGCTGTGCAAATGAAAGGAAAGGACCTCATGGTTGAGGAAGGCATACAGGAAGTACCTGAATATGCCGCAGTATATCTTATGTGTAGAGGTGTTGCGGAACATGGATCACACTGAACTCAAAAACGTGCTCAGGGAAGAAAGCAGTTCAGCACTTAAGTCACTGCACCCGAGCTTTTTCCCGGACGTGGAAAAGTACGTGAAGGAACTTGAAGAAGAAATACACAATGTAAACAATACACGTTCCGTTGAGTCAAAGATGCTTGACACTGAATTACAGAGTGCGATCACAGATATAGAAGTTATATTTATCCGCCGCATCAGGAAAATAATAACCAGTGCCACAACAAATGCATTTTCCAGCAAATCCCCGTCCCAGGATATGAGCAAGTTGCTTCCTGAAGAGAGAAAAGTATACGATGCTGTGCTTACAGCCATCAATACATCACGTAAGGAACTGATCGAACCAATACTCGACCCTCAGGCAATCAAAAGCAGAGTGAAGACAAGCTCAGAAAGAGATAATATCAATTCACAGGAAATGGAAGAGGTGCAAACTGACCTGCATGATGATGGCCAGCTGGTCGCTACAATTCCAAAGAATGACCGAAGCAATAAAGAGGCAATAGGCAAAAGTAATATAAATGAAGAATTCGTTGTTGTGCGAATACTGGAGAACCTGCCTACTTTCAAGGCTATGGACAATCGCAATTATACATTACGTGCGGAAGATGTTGTCGTTTTACCTGCCCTGAACGCAAAAGGACTGGTCAAACGCAACGTTGCACAGATGATTACTAATAATTAATTTAAACTTATTCAAGGTGTAGATAATGAAGATCCCGAAGAGATTCAAAACATATTGCCCTTCATGCAAGAAGCATACAGAAGTTGTTGCTGAAAGAGTGAAGAAGGGAAAAGCATCGTCATTAACACATATCGAAAGGCAGAAGAAACGCCAAACAGGAATCGGTAACAGTGGAAAATTCTCAAAGGTGCCTGGAGGAGACAAGCCAACCAAGAGAGTCTGGCTGAGATACAAGTGCACAGAGTGTAACAAATCCCACCAAAGGCCCTGTTTCAGAGCAAAGAAGTTCGAGTTCTCGGAGTGATATAAATGAGCAACAAACCAAAGAGCAGATTCCTACGTGTAAAATGCAATGACTGTGAGAACGAGCAGGTCATTTTCGGAAGTGCAAGCCAAAAGGTAACATGTCTTGTTTGCGGAAGGACACTTGCTGAACCTACAGGCGGCAAATCAACAATAACAACCCATATCCTTGAAGTTCTCGATTAAAGTGATTCATAATGGATAGAAACAACTGGCCTGAAAGCGGAGATTTTGTCGTCTGTACCGTGAAGGATGTAACTGACTTCGGTGCATACACGACACTTGAGGAGTATGATGGAAAGGAAGGATTCATCCATATCTCCGAGATCAAGGCCGGATGGGTCAAGTATGTCAGGGACCACGTAAGAGAAGGACAGAAGATAGTCTGTAAAGTATTAAATGTGGATTCTTCCCGGCGACATATCGACCTGTCACTTAAAGATGTCAACGAGCATCAAAAGCGTGCCAAGATCCAGGAATGGAAGAACGAACAGAAGGCATCAAAATGGCTTCAGTTCGTGGAAGAGGAAACTGGTACCAGTGAAGATGAGATGGATACATTAAAGCTCAAATTACTGGAAAGCTTTGGCAGCCTTTACTCCGTATTTGAAGAAGTAGCCATCAATGCAGAGGATGCTTTTAACGAAGTAAAGATGGAGAAGAAGCTTGTTACAAGCATTGTCACTGTCGCTCAGAACAACATCAAATTACCCTTTGTGGATATTGCAGGCTATGTCGACCTCAATTGCTATCTCCCTGATGGAATCGAAATCATTAAGCAAGCACTAGATGCTGGAAATGAGAACGATGAAGAAGAAGTCAGAGTTGAGATCAGTTACACAGGTGCACCCAGATACAGAATTAAGGTGATTGCTCCTGATTATAAAAAAGCAGAAGCCGTACTGAAGAAATCTGCAGAGATTGCTGTTGATACCATCGAGCAGCTCGGTGGAAAAGGCGAATTCCACAGACATAATGATTCTGTAAAGGCGTGATGTACTTTTGGGGTTGAAGATCTACAGGTGTAAGAACTGCAGCAAATACACACTTGAAGATAAATGCCCGGTGTGTGATTCTCCGGCAGTGGATCCACGACCGGCAAAATACTCCCCGAAAGACCCTTACGGAAAATATCGAAGACTGGCCATAAAGGAAGAATAATCTATGAAGGGGACTAAAGTAATTCGATTAAAAGAGGAAGTTCAGCTTAATAACCCTGTTTTTCTTGTAGGACTTCCAGGTGTTGGACATGTAGGAAAACTCGTTGCAGAGCACCTGATCGAAGAACTTGATGCTGAGAAGATCATTGAGATATATTCACACCATTTCCCACCACAGGTTCTGGTGGATGAGAATAGTGAAATCGATATGGTTAACAATGAAATGTATGTATGCAAAACAGAAAAGCATGACATTCTTGCACTTATAGGGGATCACCAGAGTTCTTCCACAGAAGGACATTACAAGCTCTGTACACTTTACCTTGACATTGCCCGTGAGTTCGGAGTACAGAGAATATACACACTTGGAGGATTCCCCACCGGACAACTGACCTATTCTGAGGAGGTACTCGGTGCAGTAAACAACCCGGAAATGATCGAAGAACTCAAGGAGTACGGAGTGAATTTCAAAGAGAACGAACCTGGTGGAGGAATTGTTGGCGCTTCCGGCCTAATGCTGGGTTTGAGCAAGTTCAGAAATATTGATGCTGCATGCCTGATGGGACTTACATCAGGATATCTTGTTGATCCGAAAAGTGCACAATCACTACTGAAAGTGATATGCAAAATATTTGATGTGGAGATCGATGAAGGTCCTCTTGAGGAACGCGCAAAGGAAATGGAGAAAATCGTTGCCAGACTTAAAGAGGTAGAGCAGCAGCAACAGGGAATACCGGAAGCCAGTGTCAGGGATGAAGACCTGCGATATATAGGCTGAAGGTGTCCGATGAATGAAAATCAATGCTGATCTGCATATACATTCTAAATATTCGATGGCATGTTCCAAAAAGATGGACCTGCCGACGATAGCAGAAGAAGCAGCAAAAAAAGGCATTGACCTGGTCGCAACGGGAGACTGCATCCATCCAAAATGGATGAAAGAGATCAGGGACAATGCAATCGATGATGAGAAGATCATCATAGGAAATACTAATTTTATAATCACTACTGAAGTGGAAGACAACAGTCGTGTACACCATTTACTAATTTTACCATCTATATCAAAAGCTGAAGAGCTTGCCGAGCGATTAAGCAAACACTGCAACCTTATGGCTGACGGAAGACCCACGGTCAGGCTAAATGGACACGATATTGCCGAGATAGCAAAGGACATAAATGCAATGATAGGTCCCTGCCATGCTTTCACCCCCTGGACAGCAATGTACGCGTATCATGATTCCCTAAAAAGCTGTTATGGGGATATGACAGATTACGTTTCTTTTCTTGAACTGGGCCTGAGTGCCGACAGTAATTATGCAGACAGGATTAGTGAACTTCACAGACTCACTTTCCTTTCAAATTCCGATGCACATTCCCCTTATTCCAATAAACTCGCCCGTGAATTCAACCAGATGGAAGTTCCTGATATCTCATTTGAAGGACTGAAAAAAGCAATATTGAGGGAAAACAATTACAAGGTCACACTCAATATCGGCTTCTATCCACAGGAAGGAAAATACAATGAGTCTGCCTGCATCAAATGCTTCACACATTACAGCTTTGAAGAATGTCTGGCAAGCAACTGGAAATGCACCAAATGCAATGGTCTGGTCAAAAAAGGTGTTAAAGACAGGGTAAATGAGCTTGCGAATTTCGATGAACCAATGCATCCAGACCACAGACCGCCATACCTGCATCTGATGCCACTTTCGGAAATAATAATGATGGCACTTGGACATGCAAGTATTAATACCAAGGGAGTTCAGACTGCCTGGAACGGACTGATGGAAAGATATGATAATGAATTGAATGTTCTCCTGAAAGCAGAGGTCAGCGAAATGGATTTTCTGGATAAACGTGTGGCAAATGCAATACTTGCCTTCAGAGAAAAGAAACTGATAATCCACCCCGGTGGCGGTGGCCAGTACGGCCATATAGAAATTCCACAGAACATAAAGGAGGAAGAGCCTGCCACCCAAAAGAAGAATCAGAGTTCCCTCTTTGACTTCTAAACATTACCTCGTTACCTTTTTAAGAGATTAAGACCTTCAAGCTCAAAGTGCCATGTGCCGAGGTGGCAGAGCGGACTAATCCGTGGTAAAATTATCACGGAGTCTATACGCGACCGGCTCGAGACCGGTTTCTCCGGGAGGAGTGCTTGGGTTCGAATCCCAACCTCGGCGTAAAAAATACAGTTCTACGCCTAATACTTTCACTAAGCATACCTTTGAAATATATGCGAAAATGAGGAAGTATTGAGTATGGGACTATATAATTATAAAAAGGATATTGCAGCTGCTGAAAAGAGAATAATTGAAGCAACTTACTCACAGAAAAACAAGGATACTATTTTTTCATTCGTGAACGTATTATACGCTGAAGGCCTGTCTGATGCAAGAATTCTCGTAACTATTCAGCCTACCACAATTAGCCTATTGATACTGATTTAATCAAAACGGAGATGTTTGCTCACTAACAACCTAAGAATCAAAAAAGCAATCAATGGCAACAATCAAAATTAATGATCCTAATAAAATGTAGGTCTCAACTTTTTGTCAAGATTGCTATTGATAGTGTTTTTATCAGGCTGAATAGTTACGACTTTTATTGCCGCCTGAATATTGAGGATTTCTACAAAGTCAAAATGGATTCCAGATCATATATTTGCAGATAATGATTAAACAGATCTTCACCCCATTTTAATGATCTTGGGCTATAACTGCAAATCGGTTTAAGATCATAAACTCCACCCTCATCTGGCAGGCTTAGTGACATAAAGGCATCAGTATTAATAAATAAAAACGGTTTACTGTTTTCTTTGACTAAAAAAAGACGTGAATTCTTTCCGTCGATCAAGGCATCAAATTCCTCTTTATAATTCTTTTTATAGAAATCAAAAACCTGCTCGCCAACTATTAAAGTGATTTCCCTCCCATTTTGTGCATGTTTTGCGAAAATAGATGGATAAGTAGGGTGAACAAACATCAGTACCGAATTTATAACTTTTGATTTATTTAGACAATCTATGCATTCCTCACATGGCTCAAAAGGACTTATTGGATTTGATTGAAGTATACTACATTCACAAATTTCGCCAATGTTATAAAGTAACTCTTCCGGAATTAAGCTTAAATCATGTTTCATCCAGTATTGTGTATCAGTATCAAATAGAGAGCATATATCGCACAAATATTTTAACTTTGCAACAACTAATGTACCTATCTTTGATAAAACGTAATGTTTGTCGGCTTGCTGATCTATAAGCCCGGCTTTTTTCATTATTTTAATTTGCGGTAAAATTGAAGTTGAAGTTACAGCCATAACTCTCTTTATTTCATCAATATCTTTTTCCCCTTCATTAAGAAGTAAAAGCAAATCTCTTCTTCTTTTCGAAAAGCATACTACCTCATACAAAATTAAATGCAATTAACCACTCCTATCTTCTAGTACTACACTATTGTTTTGAAATCTGGATTTTTTAGGTTTTGTAGAAATCCTCTGAATTATGGGGCAAACAATAATACATAATTAATAAAAATGTACTGATTATTACTGACATAATTTGTCAACTTGAATCAACAAATGCTAATTTCAATAGGTTTTCTACAGAGCCACCTTTTTTATGTCATTCTTATAGAATAAATTACTTTTTGTTTGTATTTTCACTTCATATTATCTTTTAACTTCGTTTTATATTGTAACATGTTTTTTTATTTTTGCAGTCAAACAAAAATTAATATCTACTTCAAAAAAATAATTAGATATGTATATATATTTGTGGCTATGTATTGTTTATTTGATTATACATTGCTAAATAATAAAGAAGTGATAAAATGAATGGTTTGTTTAGTTGTAATAACAAATTGAAAGAAGAGATAATTAACGTAGCTAATGCTGTTAAAAATGGAAGTATTAGCTCCAGAGTAAGTAGCAAGTTCACAGGAACAAATAAAGAAGTTGTAACTGCTATAAATGCGATGTTGGATCATATTTTTGCAGATACAGAAAATGAGTTAAAAGGTTCTGTGATAAACACAGAATTACTCAACCTAACACAAAAGATAATAGATGGCAAACTTGATAGCCGTGTAAATCCTGAAAATTTCACAGGTGATGATCAAGAACTTGTTCAGAAAATCAATGAACTACTTGATGCTGTCGTTACCCCGCTCAATGTAACTGTACAATTCGTTGATGATGTAGCACATGGAAGGAATTTAGAAAAAATAACTGATGACTATAACGGGGAATTTAGTAAAGTAAAAATAAATATTAATCAATGTATTGATGTTGTGCATGATTTATTAGATGAAACTGCCAAACTAACTTCTGCAGCCATAAATGGGAAACTTGATAGTCGCAGTGATACATCTAAATTTGAAGGAGGTTGGAGTCAGATAACCGGCGGCATCAACAATACACTTGATGCAGTTATAGGACCTTTAAATGTCGCTGCCGAATACATTGATCGCATCTCCAAAGGTGATGTTCCTGAAAAGATAAATGATGAATACAAGGGTGATTTCAACGAAATCAAGAACAACCTGAATCAATGTATTGATGCAGTAAATTCGCTTGTTGATGATTCTTTATCACTCGCCCAAGCTGGTATAGATGGGAAACTTGACACAAGAGCAGATGCCAATAAGCATGCTGGTGATTTCAGAAGGATAGTTGAAGGCGTTAATGGTTGTCTTGATGCAGTTATAGGACCTTTAAATGTCGCTGCCGAATACATTGATCGCATCTCCAAAGGTGATGTTCCTGAAAAGATAAATGATGAATACAAGGGTGATTTCAACGAAATCAAGAACAACCTGAATCAATGTATTGATGCAGTAAATTCGCTTGTTGATGATTCTTTATCACTCGCCCAAGCTGGTATAGATGGGAAACTTGACACAAGAGCAGATGCCAATAAGCATGCTGGTGATTTCAGAAGGATAGTTGAAGGCGTTAATGGTTGTCTTGATGCAGTTATAGGACCTTTAAATGTCGCTGCCGAATACATTGATCGCATCTCCAAAGGTGATGTTCCTGAAAAGATAAATGATGAATACAAGGGTGATTTCAACGAAATCAAGAACAACCTGAATCAATGTATTGATGCAGTAAATTCGCTTGTTGATGATTCTTTATCACTCGCCCAAGCTGGTATAGATGGGAAACTTGACACAAGAGCAGATGCCAATAAGCATGCTGGTGATTTCAGAAGGATAGTTGAAGGCGTTAATGGTTGTCTTGATGCAGTTATAGGACCTTTAAATGTCGCTGCCGAATACATTGATCGCATCTCCAAAGGTGATGTTCCTGAAAAGATAAATGATGAATACAAGGGTGATTTCAACGAAATCAAGAACAACCTGAATCAATGTATTGATGCAGTAAATTCGCTTGTTGATGATTCTTTATCACTCGCCCAAGCTGGTATAGATGGGAAACTTGACACAAGAGCAGATGCCAATAAGCATGCTGGTGATTTCAGAAGGATAGTTGAAGGCGTTAATGGTTGTCTTGATGCAGTTATAGGACCTTTAAATGTCGCTGCCGAATACATTGATCGCATCTCCAAAGGTGATGTTCCTGAAAAGATAAATGATGAATACAAGGGTGATTTCAACGAAATCAAGAACAACCTGAATCAATGTATTGATGCAGTAAATTCGCTTGTTGATGATTCTTTATCACTCGCCCAAGCTGGTATAGATGGGAAACTTGACACAAGAGCAGATGCCAATAAGCATGCTGGTGATTTCAGAAGGATAGTTGAAGGCATTAATGGTTGTCTTGATGCTATTGTAACACCTATTGAAGAAGCATCAAGAATAATTGAAGCTTATGCTTCAGGACATCTTGATACCAGAGTTAACTTTGAAACACGTGGTGATTTTAAGAAACTTTCAAATGTTCTTGATAATTTTGGTCAAGAACTACAGGCAATGATTGCCGATTCAAATGCAGTACTTTCCTCCCTCTCTAACAACGACTTAACTCGTCATGTGGAGATTGAAGGTGTTGGTGAGTTCAAAGAGCTTACTGATGGTATAGAGAACTGTCGCTATTCTTTGAATGAAATCGTTTCAATTGTTCGCAATGATGCAGATAATATTGCTGCGACTGCAGAGGAGATGTCAGTTTCATCTGAAGAAATAACATCATCGGCTGACCAGATAACTACTACTATAAATGAGATCGCTAAAGGTGCCCAGATGCAATCTTCCAAGACGGAAGAGGTTTCAAAAGCAATGATTGATATGACACTGTCGGTCCAGGAAGTTGCAACCAATTCACAAAAAACTGCAGAAAACGCAATCAATTCCAATGATGTTGTTCGAGACTTGAGTGATGTTACTCAGGATCTTACGCTTAAAATGGATAATATAAAAAATGCAGCTGGTGATTCTGCTCAACATATTAATGACTTGGCTGAAAAATCTAGTCAGATTGGTGAAATCGTCAATCTTATTACCAGCATTGCAGACCAGACCAACCTGCTTGCGCTCAATGCTGCAATTGAAGCTGCCCGTGCAGGTGAACATGGTCGTGGATTTGCCGTAGTTGCGGATGAAGTCAGAAAACTTGCCGAAGATTCGGGCAATGCAGCCAAACAGATTGCGGACCTCATAAATCAGATCCAGACAGGAACTGCTAACGCAGTTACTTCCATGGATCAAGCTACAGGAGATGTTGCAATTGGTGCTAAATCCTTGGAAGAAGCAGTCGATTCAATCAATAAAGTTGTAGAAGCTAATAGTGAGGTTGTGAAAATGGTCCAGGATATTGCTGCGGCAGCTGAAGAGCAGTCAGCTTCCATTGAAGAGGTTACTTCATCTGTCGAAGAAGTATCTTCAATCTCCGAGCAATCGGCAGCAGGAACTCAGGAGGCTTCAGCAACAGTGGAAGAACAGACCGCAGCAATGCAGGAGCTTGCAACGTCTTCGCAAGAATTATCGCGTGTTGCAGCCGATATGCAATCTGTAGTTGTTAAATTCAAACTTGATCAAGAAGGAGGAAATGACATAAAAAGAAAGCAGGGTAATGAAAACGAGGATGTTTATTTCGGTGATTTGAATAAATTACTTGTATAATTGAATGAGGTTTCTAAATGTCAGAATCAACAATAAATGGCGGCAGCTCTACAGGAGAGCTGCTTCAACTTGTTATTTGTCAACTTTCAAAAGAAGAATATGGTATACCTATATCAAATGTCAAGGAAATTATTCGAATACCAAATATTATCAAAATCCCTCGGGCACCTGATTATGTAGAAGGTATCATAAATCTCCGAAGTAATGTACTTCCGGTAATTAATCTTGCAACCAGATTCAATCTTTCACATGAAGAAATCAATAATCAATCTCGTGTAGTAGTTGTAGAAATTGGAGATATCGTCACCGGGATGATTGTAGATGCTGTGACTGAAGTTTTACGAATACCTGTCGGAAACATCGAGTCAGCACCTGAAATAATCACCTCGAAGATTAGTGAAAAATACATAGAAGGTGTTGGCAAAATCGATGAAAGATTGTTAATATTGCTTGACATTAATAAAGTATTCACTGAAGAACAAAAAGTACAAATTAGTCATTTAGAAAATGCGGGATCAGTTCCTGCATAATCTTATTTTTTGTGACGATGTCGAAGACTTATCAAAATCAACATGTGTAGATTGAAACTGAGATTAGATTTCAATGTTGAATAACGCATCCCATAGTATATTTCATTGAATTAGTATCCGATATTGAAGATTTCTACAGAGCCTTTTTTTTAGTATTTAAACTTGGTATGACATCGAAATTGTTCAAAAAATCATTTGCTATTTACATATTTACTTATTCAAAATGAGTTGATAAATATGCTACAAAGAAATTACCCGATTTGTGGTGAAGTTGGGAATCATGTTGCATTGGGGAGTATTAGTCACAATACCACCGATCATCAGTGTGCTAAAATAAGAAGGGAAGAGTATGAGCTAACGACAATACAATGTATGCGTATTTTACTTGAGTCCACGAACATAGATGCAATTTTCCCCGAGCTTCTGGAGATAATGCATCATGCTATGGGGAATAGCAGGTCGTATATTTTTCAAAACGAAGAAGACAATAGATTGGGTATTTGCATGTCACAGATATGTGAAGTCGTTACTGAAGGAATCATGCCGCAAATAGATAACCCTGTTCTGAAACATCTACCTTATAGTCACGGATTGACAACACTTCTTCCTACTTTACAGTCAAGACAGCATTATGCACATGCTACATCGGAGCTCGATGATCAAGATAGAATGATTTTGGCAGAGCAGAGTATTCTTTCGACCATGATCCTGCCAATTTTCTGTGGGTCATCTCTTTGGGGTTTTATAGGGTTTGATGATTGTGTAGAAGTTCGGCAATGGTTTAAGAAGGATATCGATCTTCTCAGGGTTGTAGCTGATGCTATTGGTGAAACAATTCTTCGCCAGCAGATGGTAAAGATGCTGAAAGAGAAAGATGATCGATTTAAAGCATTCAATATTGCATTTTCGAACGGAATTGTTATTCACGACAAGGGAATTATTGTGGACTGCAATCAAGCTCTTTCCAAAATATCGGGGTATACGATTGAAGAATTAATCGGAATGGATGTAATGTTGCTGATAGCAGAAGAGTACCGTAATATAGTAATACAAAACATACGCTCCGGTTATGAAAAATCTTATAAAGTAAATGGACTTCACAAAAATGGCACAGAACATCCACTCATAGTAGGAGCAAAACAGATGACATACATGGGAAATAAAGTAAGGGTTGCAGAATTCAGAGACATTTCCACGCAGGATAGTTTAGAGAAAGCGCTTCGCGAAGCACGCGCTGATTTCAAGCAGATATTCAATGCTACTGCGCCATTGTGCATGTGTGACAAAGATTACAACATACTTATGGTTAACGACATATTTTGTGATTACATCCACATGGAAATGGAAAATTTGATAGGCAAGAAGTGCTACGACATATGTAAGGGGCCTTTCTGCCGTACACCCAACTGCCCTATGGCTCTGGTTATCAAAGGCAAGCCGCAGTACAAATATGAATATACGATAGATAAAAAATTGGATGATGGATTAGAAATCTCCTGCATAGTGAATTCCGTTCCTTACACGAGTCACTCCGGTGAAATTATTGGACTTATATGGAATTTGACCAACATCACCGAGCGCAGGGAGGCTGAAATGGCTATTGTTCAAGCCAAAATCTTTGTTGATGAAGCAATTCGCACTAAATCAGAGTTCTTAGCAAATATGAGCCATGAACTGCATACTCCTCTTACAGCCGTAATCGGTTTTTCAGATTTATTGAGCATGGAGATGTCCGACGGATTGAGCGAAAAGCAGCTTGAATTTGTCAACTACATCAACAAAAGTGGCAACCAGCTTTGCAAACTGATTGATGATCTTTTGGATATATCACAAGTTGAAGCCGGCAAAATGGAACTTGACTGTGAAGAATTGCTCATTCTGGAAATATTTGATGAAATCCAAACATTGATGTTTCCACGGGCAATCGAGAAAAACATTAATCTTAATATAAAGATACATGATGGGGTAATATTTGCTGATAGGTCAAAGTTCAAACAAATCATGTGTAAATTACTCAGCAATGCCATAAAGTTTACTCCCGATAATGGCAATGTCTCAGTTGTTACCGAACAGATTGGTAATGTTTTTCAAGTATCAGTTTCAGATACAGGAATTGGAATTCCTAAAAATAAACAAGAAGAGATATTTACTCTTTTTAAACAGCTTGATGCATCGAATAAAAGAAAATACAGGGGTATAGGTGTGGGAATCACACTTGCAAATGAATTTGTGAAAATGCACGGTGGAAAGATTAAGGTGGAAAGTGAAGAAGGAAAAGGAAGTACTTTTACATTTAGTATTCCGAATCAAAAATGTGATGAATGAGTGAATTATAAAAAACGGTATATAATAATGGGGATCATGATACATGTGTTGATTATTGAAGACAGTCTAAACAAGCACACACGTATAATCTTAACAAAAGCTTCCAAGAAAGGAGTGTTATTTTATTCTATAACGACAGGTTTTTGCTCGATTGATGTCGATTTAATTAGGTTTTCTACAGAGCCGATATATTATGTTTATTTATAGGAGATGAAATCATGGCTTTTACTTACTTTTTCAGGGATATGCAAACACTAGAAATGGTAAAAGATTATGTAATTCCAGAACTCAGGAGCAGAAGATACATACATATATGGGATGCAGGCTGTGCCATGGGTCCGGAGCCCTATTCCCTGGCAATCATATTGAGAGAGAATATGGGTATAATCTTCAGAAATGTCAGGATACACGCCACAGATATAGATAATAGTAATCTTTTTGGAGATATAATTAAAAAAGGAATATATCCCAGGGAAATGGTGCAGAGAATACCCGAACCTTTATTCAACAAATATTTTTCACCGTCAGATGAACCAGATCATTTCATAATTTCAGAAGAGATCAGAAAAAGTGTGGAATTCACCAAAAATGACCTTCTGGACCTGAAACCTATAAGAACTAGCCTCAATCTTATTTTGTGTAAGAATGTTCTTTTGCATTTCAACGAAAAGGAGAGGATGGACGTTCTTAAGATGTTCTACGATTCTTTAGATGAGGGTTATTTAGCAACTGAACAAACTCAGAAGATACCAACTGAGCTTCAGGACTATTTCGAACCAGTTGTTGCTAACGCACAATTGTATCGCAAAGTTCAGTGAAGCCAGTAATTGAAAGGATGTTTAATGATGCCTGATGACCTTTCATTTAATTTGCTTCCACCTGTTAGAGGCTCTAAACACAGTTGGTTGAACATCGATCGCAAAGGGATTAGAGTGGGAAAGGTCCGGGGTAGTGTCAATAATGATGTTCTGACTATTCACTCAATAACAATATTTCCGGAGTTTGAAGGTAATCACTATGGAAGAAAAACGATAGAGGTATTCAAAAATAATTTTAACATCATCATTGCTGACAGAGTAAGACCAAAGGCCATTGGTTTCTGGGAAAAATTAGGGTTTGTGAATTGTGGTGATGGCTCTTACATATTTTCTGGAAAATGACTTTTTAGTACAATACTTTAATCCCGGTAGGTAGTATCTTTTGTATAGTGATTGAAGCCAAATTCAGTAGTTCGCTAATTTTTACTACTAAACCTCACCAATGCTCTGCGATAGTTTTATATGCGGCGAAAACGCCGCCCTATGTCATTTCTACCATCCAATTCAAGGACCAATTCTGGAGTTGAATTAAGACCAAAACAATGTATTGAAACTGTTCTAAAACCTCTTGCTGATCATATCAACATCAAGATCAATGGTTCACTTGACCGTAAAGACCTGTTTTACACTGCCATATGCATGGCAGTGGATAATAGTTCAGTTCATTCCGCATCAAAACACTACCAAGAGATTCCTTGTGAAACATCTTTAAGACATCATCTTAAAAAAATAAATCTTGAAGAGCTTATCCGGGTAAATGAAAGTATCCTACTTCAAGGTCCAATAAGTAATCTGAGACCTGAGAAAAAGTATGAATTCGCTATTGATTTTACCAATGATCCTTATTACGGAACAATAGACTCGTCCAATGAAAACTATGTGATACGCAGTCAGGCCAAAAAGTCAACAAACTCTTTTTATTCGTATGTTTCCCTGTCTATCATAAACAAGAACGAAAGATACACTATCGCTATCCTTCCTGTTGAAAAGAACAAAACAAAAGTCGATTATCTCACCTATTTCACAGATATAATCAGGTATCTAAACTTCAACATCAAAGTCCTTTGTTTAGATAGAGAGTTCTATTCAGTTGATGTGTTTGAATTCTTACAGAACAACGAAATTCCTCATATCACACCTGTAGTACGAAAGGGAAAAGAGATCAAGCAATTACTGATCGGGAGAAAGGCGAGATATGCTGAATATGTTATGAAGAATGCTCAGAAGAAAAAAGTTCGGTTAGATATTGTTATTGACGTCAAGTATCTGAAAGGTAAAAGAGGCAAAAATAGATGTGAGGACCTTGGTTTTGTAGTTTATGGTATTAAGTGGGATCCCAGAAAGGTTAGCACAGTCTACAGAAGACGGTTTGCTATCGAATCATCGTACAGGATGCGAAATATCGTAAAACCAAAAACGTCAACAAGAAACGTTACTTTCAGGTACTTCTTTGCGTTAATATCGTTCCTGCTCAGAAATGCATGGCTCTGCCTTCAGAAAAAGCATTTCACTATAGTAAAACCAGGTCCAATAACTATTGATGAGGACAAATTTAGGTTTGATAGGTTTATCCTGTTTGTTGAGGAATGGCTTAGAAGAAAGTTGAAGATTCAGTTAGTTGTGCAGTGTTTGAGGTAGAATGATTGCGATAAAAGCAATAGGGAGGGAAAACTAGCGAACTACTGAAATTGTCGAAGAAGAAAGAGCGCAGTTTTAAACATCGCCTTTTGTCTATTACTGTGGAAATTAGGCAACTTTCGGTGTGACTCTACAGGAAAATTATCACAATATGGATAACAATCTTTATCATAATAATTTGCTTTAGCCCAATCAATCACGGCACCATTTCCTTTATTATGGGAATTAAAAACTTCAGACAATCATCTTTTACCTTGCTATTTTATCCTATAACGACAAGATTTTACTGCAGGATCCAGAGATATCTCCCCGGTTAGAACCATAAAAATTAATAGAATCTTGTTGTTTTAATAAAACAGCATGATAAAAACAGAACCTATCCTGGTCAATGGTGTAAGAGTCCTAGGACCTTATGAGATAGATCAACTAAGGGATAATATCCCTCAGATGTATCTTAAAACTATCTTTGATGTCTGCTTCTGGTCTGGAATGAGATACGTGGAAGTCCAGAGGTTGCACAATCATCCTGAGTGGTGGTGGAAAATCCGCAAGACAATCCATCTTCCAGAGGAAGCCCAGAAGAAGGCCAAACGAAAACAGCTTGAAAGGTATGTGCATCCCATCCCTGGCCAGCTGGAGAATGTCCTGGACTATTTCTTCAAGAATAAAAAACCTCCTTCAAGATCTGCCTGGAATGAGAACCTTTTGAGATGGGCTGATAAATCCGGACTGAACTCGTTAGGGTTGAGTAGCAAAACCACCAGGAAAAGTATAGAGTCCTGGATGATCACTGCAGAGATTCCAATTAACGTAATCTGTCTACGTCAGGGACATGATAGTTTGACATCTATGCTTCATTACCAGGGCTTACCTTTCACGAATGGTGAGAAGGTGGAAATAAAGAGACGGTTAGCAGGGTGGAATTAAGCTTCCGATGTAACTATTCAGCCTGGCACGATTTGCCTATTGGTACTGATTTCATCGAAATAGAGATGTCTGCTCACTAACAATCTAACAATCAAAAAAGCAATCAATAGCAACAATCAAAATAAATGATCCTAATGAAATTTACGTTTCAACTTTTTGTCAAGATTGTTATTGATAGCGTTTTTATCAGGCTGAATAGTTACCTTCCGATTAGTCAAACTAATAGGAAATATTTTTCCGCACCTCTTACAGATAACACAAAAACCGAGATAGTATAAAAGGAAAATAGCACTTTTGCAGTATGTCCTTGGAAATCGCAAAAGTGTTACTAATTGCATAACTTAACAGTTCAGGACTTCCATGGCTCTATAAAATCCCTTTTCCACATCTTACACATCTATAATATGCATCATCATTATTAGGTTGCTTAATCCATTTATGGCCTAAGATTTTGCACCACACGACACTCATTTCCTTTACTTGGCAGTTTAGGTTAAAGACACGATTCCCTTAAAAAAGTATACAACCATCTGCAAATTATGACTTGGCAAAGCATGGCACTAAATAATCCAGATTACATAATTAAAGTTGTAATGGCAGCGAGTAGTGGATTTCTTTTTATCGCAATCATAATACTATTGATATATAAATGGCTCAAAAACTAACGTATATCAGGAGCTACTATGCATCACACTTCCTCTTTATGGGAATACTGAAAGTGAAGATACTTCCTTTGCCCGGTTCACTTTCAACCCATATATGCCCGCCATGTGATTCCACAAGATCCTTAACAAGTGCAAGACCAAGGCCCGTGCCCTCATATTTGCGGGAGTTTGAAGAGTCCAGTTGCTGGAATGGCTTGAAAAGTTTAGGCTGGTCCTCCTGAGTAATTCCGATGCCAGTGTCAGCTACCGAAATATTGAGCAGGTCTCCTTCCCTTTTCGCAATAATTGATACATCGTTTCTTTCATCGGAAAATTTAATAGCATTGATTACCAGATTAGAAACGATCTGCTTAAAACGAACATGATCAGCTTCGACCGATATTCCAATCGGGTTGATGTCGCAATTTAAATTTATCTGTTTTTTATCCGCCATAGGGGATACAATATTAATTACCGATCCAATAATGTCTGAAACAAATACCTTCTCATAAATGAGTTCCATTTTTCCAGATTCAACCTTTGATATGTCAAGAATATCATTAATGATCTCAAGTAGGTGTTTGCCAGAATTGGATATATGATTGAGATAGCGAACCTCTTTATCATTCATCACTCCGGCAATTCCGGATAGAAGTACACTTGAAAAACCTATAATCGAATTTAAAGGTGTTCTCAGTTCATGACTCATGTTAGCTAAAAATGCATCTTTCACCTTTGCTGTCCTCTTTAGCTCCACATTTGCGTTCCATAGTTCGCGAGCATTTTCAGCAAGCTGGACCTCTTTCATATCATTCTCAATGGAATTAGATAACAAATGGGAAACAGTGCCCATGATAGCTATATCCTCCCGACTCCAGGAACCGACATTTATGATATTGTCCAGACCAATGAAACCGCTTGTTCTTTTGCCAATTAAAAGAGGAAGTACCAATAAAGAACTGATATTCTGCATTTCAAGGATCTCTTTTTCTGCAGATGCTTCAAGAGGCATATCATCGACATTGGTGATATGTATCATTTCCCCGCTGGAAAGTTGTTGCATCCACCATGGAAAGGTATGCATTGGCAATTCCTGAAGATCGACCTTATGGGGAACTACACCATCGGCACACCATTCATGGGTGTTTGACATGTGCTTGCCATTTTCATCGTATAAAAAAATGTATGCTCGACTTGCACCACATAAATTGCCGATGCAGGAAAGAGAGATATTTATTGCCTTTTCAATATCTGATGAGGTTAAAAGCGTAGATGAGACCAAAGCAAGTGCCTTTTGGATCTCAAGACTACGATTTATCTTTTCTTCATCCCTTTTTCTCTGGGTAATATCTCTTATTATACTGATGGTAGCAGACTTGCCCGCATGTTCAATATATGAAGCATTTATATCAACAGGTACTTCATCACCATGTTTACTTATCAAAACCAGTTTATAACTGGAAGGACACGTTGTATTTTTTTCCAGACGTTTGTTGTGTCTGCTGCGCACAAGCTCCATATGGGAAGGAGCGACCAGATCAAGGTAGAACATTCCAATCACCTCGTCAGCCTTATATCCAATCATTCCTGCAAACTGAGGATTCACAATTATAACGGTCCCATCCTGAATAACCACTACACCATCATTGATGTTCTCGAGCATTGAATGATACCTTTGCTCAGAGTCACTCAATAATTTCTCCATTTTTTTCCTATCAGATATGTCCGGAATGATACCTTGATAATGAGTTATTTCGCCATCGGTATTTCGCTTCACTATCGATATATTGTTATCCATGTGATATCACCGTTATCAGATATTATCCTATATTCTTGGTTAAAATTGTCCAGTCCTTTTTCGGAATTAAGTTCAACCTCTTGTGAAACACGCTCCAGGTCACCAGGATGTATAATATCTGCATATCTCACATTCCCTGTGAGAAAATCATCCGCAGAATATCCAAACATAGAGACATTATCCAAAACAAATTCGATAGGCTACCCCTCTTCAGCTCTCCACAAAAAAAGAACAGAAGGACTATGCGATATTACCTCTTCAAATAGGCCTATATGTGAATTGATATTATTATCCATACAACTACTCCGACAGGAAATGTGTTGGGCTTAAAACCTTGTTTAGTAATGTGTGGAAAATGCACATGCTATATATATATGCGTAATAGTATATAAATAAACTACTCGGAAATGAATCATGTATTTGGAGGCCATCTGCTGAGATCATAATTTTCTTCTTTCTGATTTGGTGGTCTTATGAAGTTAAATTTAACGAAGTATTGAACTTGGAAATATGAGCAAAACAAGCCTCACTCAAAAATGCAAATAGTAGCATACTAAGTCGGATTATTTATTCAATCTACCACACTTTAGTTGGTGTTATCCTTTTTACTTCTAATGATTTCTAAGAAACAATGTTTCGCATATTCTATAAGCCATGAACAAAAAAGAATTAAATGTATTCTTAACTAGCTTAGGATACTGTACCACCAGGCACCGACAATGGTTATCGGTGTCTGTCCCCTTTTAAATCATAATTATTCCAATAAGCACAACAAGATTTCAATTTTATGTAGCTTCTTCTATTATTTCCACTTCTCACAACTTCCTTTATTATGGGATCTAGGCAAACTGCAAAAGCATAGATTGTGCTACTACAGCTTTGTAATGGGATCCACATTCCATGCACTTATCATAATGATAGGAGAATGGATCCCAATTATCAACCGTGATATACCAATATCTCAGCCTACCACATGTGGAGCATTTGCGGAGATCTCTTTCTGTTAATCTATACCCACACTTGGATTTGGGATCCAGAACTACCATACTTACATTTCCTTTATTATGGGGTTTAGTCACTCTGCATCAGTTGCAATCAATATATTAGTCAGCATATTTACTAGTCCGCCGAACTTATTTTCAGGAGGAATTGATTCCATAAGCTCATCCCTCCAATTTTGAATTTCTCTCAGTTCAGATGATGAGAGTGTCATTTTCAGTTTAATATCATCCGTTTTAATTTCTTCAAATTCCATCGTTTACACCTTCCTTTATTATGGGACAGAGGAAGCACCCACATGTTTAAAGAATTGGAAATGTAGGTGACCACCCATGTCTAGAATAAAAGAAAACCAGTGCCTTTTAATCACGATTTCCTTTAATTGGCGTAGCTGGAAACCCAGCAAAAATTAGCCATTATTATGGTGTTAATTTCAATAGGATTTCATACAAAATGATAGATGAATATCTGTAGTTTATTCAATGGGCAATAGCTAAAAGTGGCAACTTTGTAAGTAGCAATGTTTAGAATTATAGTTTCACAAAGAGCATATTGCATTATAAAGCAAATATAAACCACATATATAAACTCAGATTTTGTATGAATCTGTGGGGAATCTAAATGAGTAAACATAATTCGATAATTTGTATTGGAATATTTTTGATATTTATGCTAATGTTCGCAGGGGGTACTGCAATTGCACCACCACAGTATGTTCCTGTAGTAGAACCGCTAAGCGACATAAATCCTGTGAACACTGTGCATACGATTACAGTGAAGGATGTTGATCCGGGCAACATCGTGACGTTTGATGTACAAGGTGCAAACACAGATGGTGCTGTTAAAGTCGCCGATTCAACTAAGGTAGTCGCGTTTAGCTACACTGGAACAGCCGTTGGAGAAGATACTATTTTAGTAAGTGTAGCAGATTCAAGTGGAGCACTTATAGGTAGTACAACAGTATCCAAAACTTGGATTCCAGAAGGTGGAGATATCCCAGAGTTCCCAACAATTGCACTTCCAGTAATTGCAGTACTCGGACTGGCATTTATGTTCCAACGCAGAAGAGATTAAGTGAAGATCAAGGTTCTTTTTTTACTTTTTTTGTTAAATTCATGTTTTATCTATTATCATATTCTCATCTTTTCAATAACACAAACCTGGATAATAAAATATTTTGGATGAATGTGCTTAAAAAGGAAAAAACGTTTTTTGAAATGCTAATGGAAATGTTTCCCTAATTATGGGAATTAGGCAACAACACCTGTCACCTACAGTGCAATACCTGTCTCAATATGTGTGAACGGTAAGTGCCGCCTGATGTTGTTTATGCTTATCCTCACCACTTACTTCCTATTCTTGGCGGTTTAGGAATTTCAATTGCAAGGAAAATAGCTTCCTTTACTTGGCAAATTCGGCCTGAAGTGAAATCGCTTTTTCACAAAGTGCTAGTTACCTTTGGACTGACATGCTTAGAATGAAGCCACGACTGAGCGACGACTCATTACACGGAAAAGAAAAAGTAGTTTAGGGAAGAGACATCTTATTTCTCACCCTCATTGATCCCTCTTCTCTAAACCTGATGAGTCACTCCCTAACCCATATCAATTGTTTACACTCCTTGCATATAATCATTTCTTGTAACTATTCAGCCTGATAAAAACACTATCAATAGCAATCTTGACAAAAAGTTGAGACCTACATTTTATTAGGATCATTAATTTTGATTGTTGCCATTGATTGCTTTTTTGATTCTTAGGTTGTTAGTGAGCAAACATCTCCGTTTTGATTAAATCAGTATCAATAGGCTAATTGTGGTAGGCTGAATAGTTACCATTTATTTTTTATTGCACAGTGTTTTCATAGACAGAAAAGCCGAAATTAATATGATTTATTCCTGATTAGATAATAAAACAAGAAAAGACGTTATTAGAGGCATGTAGTATGGGGTTATTGGGGGAGTGGTACGTATTAAATACATAAATAGCTCACATGCCTCACTCTCTCACAAGTTACTCTAATATTAATAGTTTCTCATTTTAATTTATGGGAAAAAATTAAATAATGTTATGTTGTGACCACTTTTCTTGATTATGGTTTATTCACATTATTCCTTTACTTGGCGGTTTGGGAAACTCTGTCATATTATGAATTGTACTGAAATAACAAATCAAAAATAGAGTTCTTTTATTACTGCTCTTTTGGGATTCTTTGGATCAACTCGGAGGACTACTTCATCGCCTTCATGAAATTCATGATTAAAAAATACCTTCTGTGTTAATGCATTTCCTCTCAAGTACTTCACACCCTGAAATTCATACTTGTACTCAACTCTTGAACCACCACTCACGAATGCATTTGCTGAATAAATATATCCAATGACATCAACGCTTCGTGTACATAGAGCATGGAAGAAATGCCATCTCCAAATCAGAAAGATAATTGTAATAATGCTTACAGAGATTGAGCCCATTCTCCACCTCCACAGAAATTCTTGCGGTCCAAATTCTACATAATAAAAAACAATATAAAATGCCCACAAAACTATGGTTAAAGATATTGATAAACTAGAATAATAATCAATTGAGGTGATTGGGTAGTAGTTATATTTTCGTATCTTCTTTTCCATAGCAATAATATATTATATATGCCTACATTTAAATCTTTTTTATGTTCAACTTCTTCCTTTATTATGGGTTGTAGGAATTATCACACTTAATGTAATCTGTCTACGCTAGGAACATGATTGTTTGACATCAATGATGCATTACCAGGGCTTGCCTTTCACGGATGGTGAGAAGATGGAGATCCGGAGAAGATTGGCAGGGTGGAACTAATAGATAGTACAATTATGAATTTTAATCTGATCTCCATGATTTCGCAGTTTCATAGTCTGGATCTATATCAATTTCAGCATAATTGACATGTACATCAGGATTGTATGGTTCTAATATTCCACCACATTTGGGGCATTTTTCAACCCATTCCTGATCAACAATGTGACTGCAGGTAGTACAAACTCTATTCATTTTATCACCTTCTTTATTTTACCATCGTTGTATGCCCAAACAGTATCATCCCCTTTTACTCCGTCCAATTGCTCAACTTCTTGAGCTGTTTGTCTTTCAGACATACTCATATCGGGGTTATATGCATGGACATATTGTATTCTCTTTGTTTTCTTATCCTGGACTTTAAAGTATTGATCTACAAGCTCTTCTCTGCCTCTAAATCCATGACCACGCCAGCGATTAGCCATCTTGCTTAAATGAGTGTCCCAGAAGTTATCGTCCATTACTTTAAAGACAGGTTCTCCAATTACATGCTGTTTATTGCCTGTTAATGTTTTTTTGTCTTCAATTCTGCTTTGTGGGTATTTTGGATCTCTGACAGCAGCATAATAAGCTGGATTTTTTACAAGCGGAATTGTATCTTTTTTGAGTCTGGCTGTCGTTTCACTGTGAGTTGCTGCTTCCTCTAAATCAATGTCTGCCCCTATGTACTGATATCGCTGCAACATCCCCTTTCTGCGCGTATCCATTGCTCTTAGAGCATGGACCATCTCATGAGTTAGAACATCGTTTGCTTCGTGTTTATCCCGCAAAGATCTACCTGAAATCCTGATTTGACTGGTATTTGTACGCGCATCATATATGTGAAAACCTGCTGCTCCTCTTTTAGTTTCTACTCCATATGTCACTTTATCTCGTAGAATATTGTGCTCATAGGGACTGAAATTATCGGATGCATTATTCAGTTCTTTTGGCAATTTACGGTTAGGAGATACTACACTCCAATCATTACCAGGTTCTTTTTTCTTTAATGGTGTGGATTTATGGATAGTAGATGATACTTTTTGTTTCAGAGATTTTTTTGCCTTCTTTGATGGATGGGACTTTCTTTTAGGATTGTCATCAATTCCTATGATATCATATCTGTTTGGTTGTGCATACCATTTATTTAGTCCATCTTCATTATCAGGACTAAACGTATTTACAGCGGTCAAAGACAGATCCATTTCTTTAGACTTTGGTGACCTCATGGAATGCTTAAACATTACACTATCCAGTGACACATCCTTTTTAGATTTCCTTCTCCTTTTAGGCATGGAAAATGTATGTTTTTTTAATGACAGATATTTTTTATGTTGTTTAAATAGTAAGAACAATTGGATTCCTAGAGAAAGAATCAAAGGATAATATATCATCTAGGGGAGGCAAAACGAAGGCACATCGTTGTTTCAATCCCTCTAAGGTCTGATTTTAACATTGTTTTCAATCAGAACATCACTGACATTTGTATGCATTTCAATCCCTCTAAGGTCTGATTTTAACTGAGGATTACAATTATCCTATAGTGGTATCTTATTCATTTCAATCCCTCTAAGGTCTGATTTTAACAGACGAACGGAGAACACATTATTAATTTTATAAAAGTTTCAATCCCTCTAAGGTCTGATTTTAACCATTAATGACACCGCCAACCAGGAAGTTGTTAGATAGTTTCAATCCCTCTAAGGTCTGATTTTAACCATAAGACCAGGATAATCAATATCTTTGTGTTCAATCGTTTCAATCCCTCTAAGGTCTGATTTTAACCTGAACGACCTTAAGCAAATGGACCCGGGCATCCGTGGTTTCAATCCCTCTAAGGTCTGATTTTAACCCATGCAAGCAAAGAAGGGTATATTAATAATTCAATGTTTCAATCCCTCTAAGGTCTGATTTTAACATATTGCAAGCACCGCCGACGGTACACTTCACACGAATGTTTCAATCCCTCTAAGGTCTGATTTTAACATTGTGGATTAATGATGTCTACCATGCTGATGAGTAGTTTCAATCCCTCTAAGGTCTGATTTTAACGAAGCATCGTTCCACCGAGTGCCATTGCTGATTCTAGTTTCAATCCCTCTAAGGTCTGATTTTAACATGGCACTGTTGATTTTGCTGATAATACTAGAATAATGTTTCAATCCCTCTAAGGTCTGATTTTAACTGATATCCGGTTTGAAAATTATATTATAATTGATAAGTTTCAATCCCTCTAAGGTCTGATTTTAACGATATTTCAGTAGCCCCATATACAATAAATGTAGAAGTGTTTCAATCCCTCTAAGGTCTGATTTTAACATTACAGCGCGAATCTGAGCCTAGCCGGAGATTGTCGTTTCAATCCCTCTAAGGTCTGATTTTAACCTTCTGTATCTGTTTCTTCTTCCTCTTCCTGAACGGTGTTTCAATCCCTCTAAGGTCTGATTTTAACCGTTTCAAGGTGGGTGTCGGTGGCTCCAACATAACAGGGTTTCAATCCCTCTAAGGTCTGATTTTAACCCTGCTGCGGACATCTGACTATATATCCAATCGTCGGTTTCAATCCCTCTAAGGTCTGATTTTAACGGTGTCAATGTGAATGTCTGCAATGGTCCCTGTAAATGTTTCAATCCCTCTAAGGTCTGATTTTAACATATCAAGCAAGTTCTTTTTATCTGCTGCTATCTTCGTTTCAATCCCTCTAAGGTCTGATTTTAACTCAAGATGGAATGTGATCCTTTCCGTATCAAAATCGTTTCAATCCCTCTAAGGTCTGATTTTAACGAACGGCTTTGTGGTGATGTCCCTGCGCATTCCAAGTTTCAATCCCTCTAAGGTCTGATTTTAACCATTTGTATATCCCAAATAATAAGTGGTGTTGTCTTCGTTTCAATCCCTCTAAGGTCTGATTTTAACCAAGCCGATTTGTCCATATTTCAACCACCAGTTACTGTCTATTGAAAATCAACTTGCATCTATATTGATGGTGTTTTTAATAACTAACAATTAACTAGCTACTATTAAAAACCATTTACTACAACTAAATTAATCACACATATTTTCGTGGTTCGTTTATCTGTCCCTCCCTTTATATATATCCACGAATGATCTCATATTATGGTATCAATTTCTGCTGGCCGACTACCTAGTTCGTCAAAACCTAGATACATTTTATCTCTCACACGGTAAAAGAAAATGCTATCTTCATCTTCGTTGATTATCTGTTTCAGATAAGAATAGACTTTCATGTACTCTGCTTTTGTTAATTCACCTTCAAGAACACTATTCTGAACCCAGTTTAGATACTGTTTTAGAAAAGTTCGCACTTTGTTTAAACGCTCCACACCGATATCATAGACAACAATTACATACATTTCACCACCACATCACAAGTGGCTTATACACTTCATCACCAAGCACATGCTTTGATAACTTGTAAAGCTCCAGCCTAATGAGACGCTTATACGATACATTACGCTTCAAACCTTTATGCTTGATAGTAGTGCCTAATTTGTCATTGTACTCTTTTAAAAATATCTTCTTCCCTTTATCACTCAGCAGCATATCCCCAATCTCTCCTCTAAAGCAGTTGTCATCCAGCATATTTTTATTCACAAGTTTTAATATAATCCTGTCAATGATGATAGGTTTGAAGATCTCACTAACATCAAGTGCAAGTGAAAAACGACGCTCAAAAGGTTCATGTAGATATGAAATGGTTGGATTAAGCTGAGTATTGTAGATTTCAGAAAGAACTGTTGTATACATCAGGGAATTGCCAAAACTGATAAGCGTATTCATCTTATTTCCTGGCGGGCGACGTGTCCGTGTTACAATCCTGTATTCTTCAGGAAATATCTCATCCAGGGCACTGTAATATATATTGCGTATTCGTCCTTCTACATTCATCATGCCTGCTATTGAATGGGCATCTGGAAGGCGAAGAATCTCCGATTCAATCGAACTTATGTATGAATCTATGTTTTTCTGAATATCCTCTCTGCTCCTTGAATAATATTTCAAGTTTTTAAGAATATTTCCACATGCACCTTCGATGAACTTTCCTGCAAGCTGCATCCGCTTATCGTCATCAAGATACTGAGCTGCCTGTTGTATCACAAGATCACCACTAATTAGCGTCTCCCGTGGATACATGCTGCCTTCGTAGAAACCATAGTAATTGAAAAAATGTATGGGGATTCCGTTCTTTGAAAGATATGACACAACACCCGATGAAAATGATAATTTTCCGTATGCATAAATGGAATATATCTTGTTTATAGGTAAAACGCGTCTCTCGCCTTTGTTTTCAAAGTAAACTGTGTTTTCCTTTCGCTTTAAAATACCATCCTGCAGGATATAATAATCGGCTCGCATAGTGTCCATCTTCTCCATTATCTTAATGACAAAATCTTATCAATCGCCATCACCACAAAAGCAGAACTCGGAATAGGCACATTTCTGGCATATTCGTATGCGTTTAGGATGTGGCATTCTACCAGTGACTATCCTTTCAATGCCCCTGATGTCCTCTTCAATATTCTTCTCTGCATCCGATGTCAATATCACTTCTTTGGTCTGGTTCAGCAAAGGATAATTCATGACACCCTGCGCATCAATTCCTCTCCGTTTGAGGTAATAAAGGTAGTAGAGCATCTGCCGTAGATGGGCATCCTCCATCTTTTTTGTCTTTTTCACCTCATGTAATTCTATGATGCCATTACGCTGCTTCACAAAATCGATGCTGATCGTGTTGTCAATAGTAACGTCCTTTTTGTTTTTGCTGTATCTTTCTTCATGGAGCACCTTGCCGATATTGACATTTTCGTGTTCATGTTCAAGAGTGATATTGTGGGAAAAAAGCCAGAGCTTGGTGTGGCAGATGTGGTAGTAGTTGATCTTGACACCGGTTATTTTCATGGTGGGGGAAAGAGGGTGATCTGTTGTTGAATATTCATCTTTGGGTGCTTTTGTAGTATTTGGTGTGGTGGGATTGTTGTTTGTCATGAGTGCAGAGCTTTTGAGATTAATATTTAAAATTATTATAGTGAGTTTACTGAAATTTGTAAATTAAATACATAAGAAAGGCGTATTGTGTGTAATACCTTTTAATGAATCATAGTGCAAAGAAATATATCGAATTTCACCATTCGTTTCATACTTATTCTTATCATACATCCATTTCGGAATACGAATGTGGTATCCGATGCGTTCAAGGGGAACAAGTTCCTCGACTTCTTTTTGATACTCAATGGGAATGCACGTTTCTGTTGGGTAATCGGATTCTCTCGTGTAAGCAGCAATATCGTCATCAAACAGTTTACCTGTATAAAGATAACGTCTTTGAGAAATTACATCGTAGACTTTAGACTCTGCCTTCTGTAAGCCCATCTCAATCTTTGAATAATAACTATCGTCATACAATTGATTAACTAAATCCCTTAAAACCACTTCACTTGGTTCCTGACCTGCACTTTCAAGTAACGCAAGACTGAACTTTATTATGTCAATATCAGTATAAGGCCTTGGAGAATCAACTTCATAAACATACGCAGGACAGATTACGCCTTCTGGTCTATTACGATTAACACGACCAAACCTTTGAATTAGTGAATCAATTGGTGCAGCTTCGGTATGTAGCTCATCGAAATCAATGTCAAGACTTACTTCGACAACCTGGGTTGTAACTGCAATGAATGAACCATCAGGCAGATTTTCTAACTTGTTTTCTCTGATTCTTCTATGATTGAAGATGAACTGAGAATGAAAAAGAAGTACCTGATCAAGAGTTTCTTTTTCCCCAACAAACAAAGGTGATTCGTCAAGCATTTCAACAATCTTATTATAAATGGCACTACTTTTTGAAACAGTATTTGCAATAACAAGTACCTTTTTCCCGTTGTTAAATGAGGACAGGACCTGTTCAATACAATCATCTATCTTTGCATCTTCAATGTTAATGGAGAGCTTAACTCTGTTATTGTATTGCTTATCCTCTACATGAGAGAATTTTCTCCCAGTTTCGACTTCTATTGTTTCCCTTATAATATCAGGAAGTGTTGCACTGATTACACAAAACTTGCTTCTTTGTCCTGCTCTTTTCATGGCTTCTATTATCAATCCCAAAGTATAGGGATCATAAGCATGGATTTCGTCTAGGATGGTCAGGCTGTTTTGAAGTGCATCATTCCTCGTTTCCCACTGGCTTGAATGGAATAGACTGAACAGCATCTGATCAACCGTGGAAACATTGACAGGATAAAGAAAAGAGCTCATCTCTTTCATTTTATAGTTGAAGTTTATGTAATCATCATCCAGTTCTCCATGCAAAAGGAATCTGGAAGTTCCATGAACAAGAGCAACATTATCATATCCAAAAATGTTGACCATTCGCTCCCACATTTTGTTTGTTGTGGTCATGGTAGGAAGTAGATACAAAAGCCTGTGATTTTCAAGATTATTTTGTGCCCACAATAAACTTGCTTCTGTTTTGCCTGAACCAGTAGGAGCTACCAAAAATGCATCCCCTTTCAAACAACCAGATTTTTTTTGAAAATTATGCCAAATTATTTGCTTTCGAGGAAGAAAACCACTTTTACTATCTTTGTCCTGAACCCTCTTAAGCGTTGATTGCTTTAAAGGATCTTTGATATTATCAATATAGAATTTCTTATCGAGATGAACGCCAGAGCCCCACCAATCACAGTAATGCATTCCCGCTTTCAGAAATGAAAAGATATCACGGACCACACCATCATCAGGGAATAAATCTTTGAAAAGTGAAAATTGTTTATTTACTATATAATAATTCGGTTTATCGAGCTTAGGATAGAAAATTGCAGTTTTTTCTTCATTAAAGGTGGCAGAATAAGACTCACAGATGAACCCTTCTACACCAGACAAGCAGTCATCATAATACTTTGGTGGCATTTTAGCACGCCATTTAGAAAACTTATCTGGATGTAAACGAGAATGATGACTTGCTACTACCAAAGTTTCCAGTTGAAGTTTGGGGATCTCTTCATACAATGGATTATTTTTAACCTGTGATTCAATGAATGGTAAAGAATCAAGAGAATGGGAACAATTTGAATTACTGTTACCCCTGATTTTCATCTGAAAAGGTAGTGTTGCTTTCCCATGGTCATGATACGCAACGCAATAAAATAAGCCTTTAAGAAGTCGCTCTTCACTTATCTGGGCTTTTTTTGCAAGTTCTATACCATCCTCCTTTCGATGTGCTATGAATCTGTTAAAGATACAAAGACAGTCCGAAATATGTTCCTGAAGAGATTGCTGAGGGTTCAGTTTGGCAAGCACTTCATTATTTTTAAGATCAGAGTAGGAAGAAGTTATATCTGCCATCCGTAAACCCTCCTTGTTTACTAAGATGTATTTTCAAGTTCTTGAGAAATGCATAAACCTTAAACTCCGAAGGTTGTCTGACATTATTCTTAACAATAAATGTAGAAGGTAACGTTGCCAGACTATATGGTTCAAAGTATTTTTGATTAGTTATGTCAATTTTAAACCCCTCATCCTTTGGATTGAAAGGCAGGATCGTTTCCCCAAACTCACCTGAATCTACGGGGCTTAAATCTATTTTCTCAACAGACTTTATTGAGATTATTTCATCATCACGCCCTAAACTTAAGGCATATGCAGGATTCAGAAAAGAACCATAAAGCTCATCTATATGATTTTCATCATCAGATGTATAATATATCAGATATTCGGGTTTATAAAGCAGTTCACGCACAAAAATACTTGTTTCGATGTTACTGTCCTTATACTTCTTGTACTTTATAAGATCTTCAGCCTTTCCCATTCCACCAATATCAGACTTCTTGGATATGTCTACAACTGCAACTTTAAGGTCATTGCACTCCTGCCATATAGTGTCTTCAGGAAGTCCAAGTGCAGCTCCGGCAAGTCCTATCAATGTTGTACGTGGAGGAAAAGGAAATGTGCGATGGATTTTATGTGTATTCGGGTCTCTGAAAGAGTTTAGAAGTCCTCGCACATGAAGTCGGATAGCATCCACAATCTCACCCGATGTAAACGTTCTTTATATCATCTCGTATCTGGTCAAAACATTCATTGAGGTTGACAATCTTGAATGTTTCTTTGATTTCATTATCATTTCTGAAAAAACCTGGTAGATATCCAATACATTCATTTTGTATTATGCTTTTACTCGCTACAAGTGTACTGTTCAATAAGTTCACATCCACAGAACCAATATCATCGGGGTTCGTGCGCAAAGTTTCAATGAAGAGAGGTAGTTTTGAAGATTGACGTGTGTAGACTACAAACTTCGGCGACATGTCCGAAAGGAGCCTACTCTGTTTTCCACCTCCCCATAGGTATTCTATTGCTGTAATCAGTGAGTTCAGTCTTTCAACTTTTGCTTCTGCATCAATTTCGAAGCCTTCGTCCTTGTTGAGTTCCATTCCACTAAACTTTCCTATGCGATCAAGTTCGATGAGTATGTTGACTGCAAAATAATTGTGCGTGATTTCAGTTTCGAACATTGATCCGCCAGCATCGGCCTTCCCACGTGTCTGTTCACTACTTCTTGTTCCAAGATCACGGTCATTCTGGAAGGAGTACATTCCAATTGCAGAACTTACCCGCACAGGAGAGGTACGTTTTCGGGTATCACCAGTTACTGCTCTCATGAAACCAAAAAGATCATCGTCAATATAGCTTACAGGGTCACATTCTGTAAAGTCAGGACTTTTGGTTTTCGATTCACTTGTCTTCTCTTCATCACTACGAGGATCCTGTAATGGGGAAACATCGCACCCCAACTCCATAAACTTGTTCCTTATATTGCGACGAATCGACTGACCTGATATATATGGTAGTGTTGAACCATCTGGTAGTGTAATCTTTTTAAGCGTAGAAACATTATCTTCGTTAAATCCACTGTTTGCATTTCCTATACTCATTTTGAACAGATAACTGATGTTTAAGCAATTTGATTCCATCTTCATTCCTCCTTGACTTCTCCAGTCTCGTCCGGAACTTCTTCACCCTCAATTTTCTCCTCTTTCTTCAATGGAGGATTCTTAGCAAAAATAGTTATCAATGATTTATATTGCCTCCAGTTCTTTTCATTGATACTTAATAGTAACTCTTTTGGTATTCTAAGACGACCTGAATACTTCTCATTTGGCATTTTGAATTGTGCACTATTAAGATTCTCCAAGAATTCGGTCAGGTTCTTGGAATTTCTCAGTCCAAAAAGAACACCTTTATCTTTGGTAAAGTAACTATATTTTCCAATTCTGTCACCGATACTTTCACATATCTCTACTATATTCTCATCCACACGGGAACCCTCCTTTACACTTATTATCATGTATATTTTCACAAAATGATGGAGGCCTCTTACTGGCCTGCCTTTTTCAAAAGTGAATCTCTCCACCTCACTCGAGATGTCATCAAAACTGAGCATTTTTTCACAGATCTTTTCTCGATGAATCACATTAGCAATGCTGATACCACGTTTCTTTTCAACGAACAGATCACTGAATAACTGGAACAAATCTACTCCATCCTCTCCTTCAGTCACTTGATCAAAAAATAGAAACATATCTCCGAATCTTGCAAATTCAAAGTTTCTCCTGAACTGCAAACTTTGTGTCTTGACACCTAAAGTGGCATACCATCTCTTTGAAGTGAAACGCTGCCATGCATCTTTGTCCTCTCTGTCACCTAGAGATATGTAATCCTTTATTGACTGATACATGGCTATTGCAAGATACACGAAGTTCTCACTCAGATGAAAAGTAGGAATCTTCTGTTCAGTGAAGTTACAGTAAACGCTTTCATTTCCTTCTGTTGGAGCATATGATTTAATGTCATTCCAAACACTTCTGAGTTCATCGAGGCTTTCAGCATGTGGAAGAGCTACAAATAGGCGATCACCATTGATGTGATAGCGCAAGAGATCATAAACTGCAATTGACGCTGCTTCACAATATCCACACATGACAAGTTTTCCTTTATGCATGGGATTAAAATTTTTAAGTTTATTACTAGATGTAAGCCATGGATAGTTCACACCGGTCGGATTTGCTCCTTTTTTGATTGAATGACCACAGAAAGAACAGTTGTTTTTCCCTGTTTCAAAGTCCAGAGCAGTCTTTAGAGAGAGCTTAGGGACATCCATTGGCACATATGCCTTGTCGACATTACTTGCCTGCTTTGGTCCAATCTTCGCCTTCTGCTCTGTACCTTCATTAAAAGAATCCAACGCTGCTTCAAACTTCTCATTTAGGTCTGCATTCATATCTTTTATTAGCAACTTATTATTTATGGAAGGAACAACTCCCGAGATAAGAGCAGAATGAAATGGAGTGAAATTTGTCTTCTGATAAAGTTTGAACTCTCCATCAGCTTCATCGTACCAGATATCCTTGTTTTGTGTAGGCGTGATATAATTCATATTAACAAGATTATCAATTACCTGACTGATAAATTGAACAACTGTTTGCTGATCTGGACCTTCTACTGCAAATCTACGCCCTTTGACCGTAACTCCAAGATTTGTTGCTAATTTCTTATGCTTGTCAAATGCATTGAATAGTGCAACAATACCAGAGTCTAACCAATAATTTCCTGTATCCTTGAAATTGAGCTCAAATTTGCCATTGTTTTCTAAAGAACCCTCTAACGAGCCATCCACAATAAAACTATTCACTCCACCACGCCCAAACACCCGAATCCCATTGCATTCTTCTCTCCGAATCCTGCATCATAGGCAAACTTCACAAATTCTGGACTAGCTTCAAGTGTCATCGTCAGCAAACTACATCGTCTGAAACTGTTACCTATAGACACTCGTTTTGGTTTAAAGTTATTCACATCCAGTATATCAAAAAAATCGTGCTCAATCTTGTGTCCGTGATATTCCTCATATCTGGCTGTGAGGTTCGTATGGAGATTCTCATAGAATTTAGCATCCTTCGGATACAGGTCAATCTCAACAAGTTTTTCATCTTTTTTTCTCATTGTCTTCACATATAATGGTGAGAGCGTCGTGAATGTACAGGTATCTGTAAACTCAGTTTGTGGCAGTATTTCGATACTTTCAATTATGAAATTTACTTTTTTCTCTCTTCCAAGGAAAAACTCTGGTTGAAGAAGCAATCCTTCTGTGAAACTACGGATAAACTCAGAATCAGGTGAAGATATGAAAAAGTGGGCCTTTGTAAAGTTCAACCCATGTTTATCCGGTATCCAGTCTTCGATTATAAGGTTGGAAAATGTATAGAATTTAAATCCCTGATGGCTGTGCAGCTCATTTGCAAGGGTAATGTTTGCATTGGCGAGGCGCTTGTACAACATAGAAGCAAGACCGTACTGGTAATCATAATGAATTGAAACATTTGTTATTTTTTGTATGCTTACCTTACATCGCATGAATAAAACTACCACCAAATAATATTTGTACCTTCCTAAAATAATCCAAATATGAACAAATATGAGAAATATCTCTATTAAAATGCACTAAAATTATCATTTGTTTTTTAAAAACATGATAATTTACCTCCACAATTATAGATATTAGAGCTTTAAAAGCGATTACTGTTCTTATTTTGTTTATTCCTTTGGTTAAGGATGTGCTAGATTGACCTGGTTGTTCTTAGCTCATATAAGGTTCTATGAATTTTAAAATGTCAAACTGAAACTGCATATTTCTCTTGAGCAATCCTTTGAGCAAACCATTCCTGAGCTTCTTTCTTATCAGTAAACTGATAGCTACTAATAACATTCTTCCAGTTAACCTGGCCCATCTTCCATAAACGAATATTACTTGCCTTTGTTTTCTCAAATTTTTCCTGCCGAAACTCTTCGAGATATTCCTGGACTTGTGGATTATATGTGGATTCCGGTTTTTTGCTTGTCTTCCTCTGCCTATCCAGAACTTCAAGCTCAGCAAGCTTTGATCTGAGCTCAGATAATTCCTGCTCCCTCTGGGAAATAGTAAGCTGTACATATTCTAGCGGAGATACATCTTTCAGTACCTGCTGGATTCCTGCTTCCAAAACTTCCGAGAAGCTTTTGTTATGGAGTGATTGAGTTGATTCAAATGATGATTTTAAATAAGGATCAATAGAAGTTGTAGTTTTGATTTTCATATAATGCCACCTCCTACATTTCGTGTCGATTTTCAAATTGATTAATACCCGGAAAAAACCGAGAGCCGCATACGTACGTATGGGTACGTACGCATGCCAAGGCAACAGAGCCCCGGCTCAGTTACCTCTTAGGCTACACCGCAGCATAGCGATACGTGTTAGAGGTCCGGAGATTTTTGGCGTACGTATGGGTACGTATTCGTATTCAAATTCTCGAAAATCACACTCCTATCTTAGTTGAAGCATTCCAGTGGAAACCTAGGAGATCTTTCTGGAAATAATCATAAAAAATATCCAAGACTATCATGCTGTCACTTCCTGGACTATAGGCAGATATGACTCAATCACATTGGCCCTTATCTTCGACCAGTTTATACAGCCCTTTGGCATCTTGAAGCCCACAACTGGCTTAACAGGCCTTACGTTCTGGAAGATCCAGCCATATACACGCATATCCTTCTCAAAAAAGAATGGACTTAGATAGTGACACTCTGAATATGCAGCAAACTTCTCCGGGTTCTTAAAAGGAATCGTTCCGGATATATCCACCACACACAGAATCTTTCCATGGGGAAGTGTGGAGATCTTCCTTCCCAGGACTTCTTCGAAGTATTTGCGATCCTTCCTTCGAACATTTCCCCGGGTTGCATAGATTGCCACTGGTCCTCTATAGTAGCAGTTTGTGGACCGGATATCCAATACCTTAATTCCCATGGCAATAAGGGAAGCCCATGGTTGACGTACTGCAAGGACCTTCATGACTTCCTCCGGAGCATCCAAAGGACATTCTACCATGTTTCCAGGGATTTTATCGGTAAGGCCACAGTACCAGCTGATACGAGGACCTCTTACGGTGTCAATATCTTCAGGTAGAAGATGTTTGCATTTTACTTTCCTGCAGAGACCTGTTGCAGGATGTGATCCTTTTAGCGGTCCTGTCATTGCATCACCCCCTTGATCTCTTCTCTTCGTTTGATATCCTGGCATCTGCAGATGTAGTGACCACAGGTAGAACAGGCTTGAATGTGACTCTTAAATCCTCGATGCTTGACCCTTCTGATCTTCCTACGGTGAGCTTTAGCAGCTTGGTGTAAAGATTGGTCTTCTTTAACGTTCATCCCAATGTCTGCAGGATTTAGTATGTCAGACATTAGTAACACCACACATCATATGCTAAGTATTCTGCCCGCTCTTCGCAATAAGAAGAATAACAACGAGAGCAAAGCAGACCCTCGTCAGTCATACGTGCGTTCTTTGTAGTGAAGCCACAACGAGCACAGATAGGAATATTAGGAGCTGCCATCAGTACACCACCTCATAAAGGTCTAGTATTTTGGTCAGTGTTCCTCTGGCCATCTTCAACTGGCTACACACATGTCCTAAAGACTTGCTTTCAAGGTACAGATCCACAGCCTCCTCTCTGCGCTTAACAGGTATATTTTTGAGTGGTTCTGCAGGTTTTCTTTTTGTGATCTTCTGGAACCTTTTCCAGTTGATCATCTCTTGTTGAGTAAGCTCGAAGCCAGACATCAGTACACCGCCTCGTCTGCTTCTTTATCCTGGCTATTATCTGGATCCTTGAAATTCTCACGTGAATAGATCTCTATGAATCTCTGCCAGCAGCACATTACTCATCACCTCCCTCAGAGTGTTCTGGAGCAAGATATGTGCTGTAGTGTTCTATGTACCTGGCACGTGTGGCCTTCCATCCTGCCAGCAATGCAAATAATAGGAGCAGCAGCATGAATCCTGTGTAGATCTGCATGGCCATACCAAAGGGAAAATAGAACACATATCCTATTGCGAGAACTGATCCGGAAACAGCACCAATCAAAAAATGATAAGCTTCACGATAGTTAACAATCTCAGAAGTGAGTGGCCCATCTTTTGGCTTTGGTGCATCCTTGATCTCCTGCAGCTTCTCTGCAGGTATGCCTGTAAGCTTGCTTACAATGCGTGCTTCCATTGTGATTACAGGAGTAAGATCAGGGAAGATCTCAGCACAATCAGGACAGGGTTGATCAGAGGTCATTCAGATCACTCCTAGTGATTGAAATACAACTGCACCAAATGTCCAAAAGTACAAAATAGATAAAATAATTATCCCACCACGGACAGCAGCCTTTGAATAGCCATATAATTCTGCTTTCCACCCGGGAACAATCTCCAGCCAGGAAACATGTACACAGTCATCATCTGTGCGAAGGTTGGCGTTGGATATCTGGTCAGGATGTAAACCTGGGATAATATTAGAACCAGTCTCATTGTCTGGGTCTGCAATTACCCAGCGAACACGCACGTCAGGAGTGAGTTTCATTTACTCTCCCTCCTGAAACTCTGCCAATACCCGAGGGATGTAATCAAGGCCGAGTTTTGCAAGTTCTGTTCTTTTGAAATCCTCGACCTCTCCACGAGTAATCAGAGGAGGTATAAGAGCGGACCCCGTGGTGATTGTGGTACGAGTGGGGGTTATTAAAGAAGGGTCCGCCGTTTCATTGTGAAGTACTGCATCTAAGCGAGATTGAAGGATAGAAAAGTATGCATTCAGGTTTACAGCCTGCAGATTGATTTCTGCAATTGTAGCTGTAAACTCATCATCTGATGAGAGGATGTATGAAGGACAGCGTCCGTTCTTAGAAATGGGATGAGACTGCTGTTGAGCAGAGTTAGAACTGTCGCTGATAATTTTGTGATTCAATGAGATCACCCTTTAGAGTCCTGCGACTTCTTTGACTGTACGGGCTATTCTCATGTGAAGGGGGGCACCAAAGGCTATGTCGGCTTCTATGAGCTCTTTGTGCTCCTCGTAGATCTCACGGGCTTTCTGTCGGGATTGCAGGGAGACCTCGGTCATGCTGTTGCCTCCTTTGCCAGGGTCTCGGTGTAAGCTTCAACGTCTGTGGGATTGAAACTTGCGTGACCTATGAGGAAATTCACGGCATGTGAGATGGTGGGCAGGTTGTTAGACCTGCCTCGTTTTATAGGTACTCCTAAAGAGTTACATTTTTGCATAAAAACAGATTGCAGCTCGTTGAGTACGTTAGATATCTTTTCATGGTCTTTACTGGCTACCTTGACTATTGCAAGGTCGCTTCTGGAAATAGCCGAAGCTATCCTGTCGTCGCTTTTACTCGTCATGATACTTGTTCCATTTATTTTTTAGCCATGCTGTAACATAGCTAAATTTGTTGTATATTGCAAATACTATATAAGAATTTCTACTTGATCACGATAAATCTGTAAATAAGCGAAAGATTAAATAGTATATTGATTAAGAACGACATGAGGTGCGGTAGTATGTGCTGTAACACATACTTTTGGTACGATTTTCTCACATCCTGGATTCGTCATCCTAGGTGCTTGTTCCAAACCGTGCACGCATCTCCCATTGTACGTACTTTGGACTTATTGACTTTTTTGAGTATTAAAGAGATTGTGAGTAGGGTGAAAGTAATTTTCATTTGGGATTAAAAAGTATTTTATTTATACTATAACTTAGTAGTTGCATATCCAACTTATGTTAAGAGTTAACTAAAGTCTGCATACTATAGTGAGAGTCAAAATGGATACAAATTCCAGCGTTTTTATTGAAGATTATTCATCTATGACCGATTGGCAGTCCTGCGCTTTTTTTTGGGAAAACATACATGTTTATGAATCATTCATTCAAAATTTAGATGCCACATGGTGATAACTTAGAATGTAATTTATTTGATAAAATATATGCAGGGATGAATGTGGACTTCCATAGATATTTATATAAATATCCTTGTACTCATTCATCGATGTCCTGAGCCATTTTCTAATCCAGCACCAGTGAGCAAAGGGTGTAAAACTTCGCAGAATATTGATTTCTAAAACAACTTTGTTACGAACAAATGACAACTTTATTATACATTAACATTTTCTAATTTATTAGAGTTCGGTGGTATAGTTTTGCAAATTAGTGGAACTTGTAAGTTGATGATTATTGTTATCTTATTAGCTGCCCAGTTCTACCCAGCAGCTGCATCAAGCAGACAGGAATCACTTCAAGAACCTTCTTACATTTCAACAGGTACTGCTGCTGCTCTGGAAATGATGTCTCAACTCAGTTCTCAGAACCAGATCAACACCAATATGGACGTGGTCGGACTTATAGACGCTTCAACAAACATAACGGATACGGATAGCGACGGACTGCCCGATTCTGTTGAGGCGGTTCTTGGAACTGATTTTAATAACACAGATTCTGATTTTGACATGCTGGACGACTATAATGAATCGATTTTCTATAAGTCGGACCCGCTTGAACCGGATTCAAATCATGACGGGCTGTCGGATTACTTTGAAGTGACAGACATCGAGTCCCTTGATGCTGATGGTGACGGTTTTCCAAATATATGGGACCTTGACAACGATGATGATGGAGTGATGGATTCAATAGACCTGTCCCCCTACTCACATTCCAGTCTTAATGACAACTTCCTTTTTGATATAAGAACAAATGGAAACCCGACATATCTCACATTCCAGATAAAGCCTCAGAATCCTGACAATTTGAGGTTAGCATTGCAGAATTGGGATTGGCCGTATGACGAAAAGGGCCAGATGAAGGACCTAGATAATTCAACTGATGATATCAAGCTCATTCCCATGCTCGAATTAAAATCAAACGTGATCCCTGACCAGTCTGACCTGCTGGAATATGGTATTGTGGTTTCCTCTGACAGGCTGTACATTCCCCTGACTGTCGTGAAGGATTATGGTACCAACGTTGCTTTTGGGGGCAGGATGTTCTTCCCAGCATCAAGTCCTTTGGATATTTCTATTAACACAAGTCTGGTCTGGTTGGTGCAAGGAAAGACCGATAATGAGAACGCCGGGGAAATAGAATCTGAAATCGTCACTCTTGCCAAATATAAAGAAGGGTTCATGCTCACTGGATTTGACGTTGAAGAGAACTATGGTACTGATGTTGGCATGTTCTACGGTGACAGTGTGAACCAGACATTGCTGGCAGGTTTTTTAATGGCCTTTTCGTATCTCAGGGATAACCAGACGACATTATATGATATGCCTGACGAGCTTATAGATGCGAATTTGACCATCAATTCTGAGATCGGATCGGTCTCGCATCGGGATATGGCAGTGTTTAACACAACGTCCGAAATGAAAGAGCAAGCACTCGGATCATTGCCTGAAAACAAGATACTTCCACTAATTGCCGCATATCAATTCAGCTTTACCAGTGAGGGCATCGATGATCTTGTTTCTGGCGACGTGTGCGTCAACGGAAATGCATTTGATTTCGACCTGACTACCTCCCCATCTCCTGCCATTGTCATGAAAACCATCAAGATGAGCTGGTATGACACAACCACAGACGAAAGTGTTGATGTGGAGTCCTTTTTAACTGAAGTGGATAATTGGGGACAGATCAACGGGCTTGATGAAAACACAATTAATTCCATGATGAGCATGGCGCTTTTATGGAATTTCGGTGAATCAGCGGTGACCAGACTAAACGGGGTATACACTAGTTTCCAGAATGCAATGGATGTGAAAGCTCAAATTAAAGCAGATGGATTCAGGTATCTTACACCCACGATAAAACTCGCCATTTTTGGCGTATATTTGTTCACCTCGATCAAGTTGGTCGGATTTGGAAAAGCTCTATGGGGTGCTATCAAAGTTACAATTGGAATTAGTGTAAAAGCAGCCGCACAGGCAGCCACTAAAGCAATAAAAGTCCTGAAAGTTGCAGGAAAGGTCATTACTTTTGCAGCAATTGCACTTGAAGCCGCTTTTGCTGTTGTTGGTTTCATAATATTTCTGGATAGTGGTTCAACCTTACAGGCAACCGTATATCTTACTGCAATGACCATCTATCTTGTGATCCTTGCACTTCTTTTGCTATCAGGACCCATAGGAGAGGTAATTGCTGCCATAATAATGATAGCTGATGCTATAGCCAGCATATTTGGATCTGGTTTTGCAGATCTGATAGGTTGGCTTGTGGGGCAGTTCATGGAAGTACATCAGGCAACTACAGTCGATATGCAAATATTGGAGAACTCAATAAACATTCTGGATTATGACGATAACGGGCTGGACGTGGGGGATCGTGTGGAATTTGAAAGCCTCGTGAATTCCACGGTAACAAAAACAGAATATGGCGACTGGTACAGACACGTTGAGAAGAGTTATGTTATCCCGTCATACACGTTACTGTGGAAGAATTCGTATTTCGCTTCATACAATGAGTCTACTGATATTGTCGCATACGATTCGAAGTATCCGAACTCAACAAATACAACCTACGCTGCCAAGGCATGGCTGGAGCCTGTTAGACCGACCATCAATTTCGGGCAGGGAGCCTTCTTTAAAGTTGACTACAAATACTATTACATCGAAGAAAAAATAGAATGGGATATGAGATGGCATACATACGACAGGGAAAAAACAGGTTTCCAGATCCTTAATATCCCTACTGTTTATTTTGACGTGTTGCCCGAAAATATTGAAGATTTCAAGGACTGGGCTCATATGATCTATAAGGTCTGTATACTTGGTAATGAAGACTGGTGTTTTACCATGGATATGCCTCCCAACCCGTATCCTGTGGATAGTGATGGCGACGGGTTGAACGACTCGGAAGAAACGGTCACCAACATGATGAAATGGGATACCGACGGGGACGGGTTGAGCGATAAATACGAACTGGACATCGGGACAGATCCAAATAATTGGGATGCTGACCAGGACGGATTGAATGACAAAATGGAGCTTTTCTACGGCACCAATACCTTGAACTGGGATTCCGATGACGATGGACTGTCAGACTACATGGAACAAACCGGATGGGCGATCACCTTCAACTTTGATGGCAAGACGATAAACATACCGGTGCGCTCAAATCCACTTTTGAACGATACGGACGGCGATGGCCTGGATGACCAGACGGAATACTACAGCAATCTAAACCCACGGTCAAAGGATACTAACGGTGATGGAAATAACGATGTGGCAAATCCAAAACTTGTTCCTGCCATGGAGTTTGTTACAAAATGGGGCAGTGAAGGAACAGGGAATGGAGAATTTGATTACTGCCGTGACGTTGGAGTTGACCAAAACGGAAACGTGTATGTCCTTGACAGAAATCGTGTTCAAAAATTCGATTCCGGTGGAACCTTTATAACAAGCTGGTCAATACCTTATTATGGGTATGGAATTGCAGATGATATCTATAACGTCGTTGCTGTTGCCATGGCCGACCCGTATGGCGCATATAACGGAGTTATTGTGTACGATCTGAATGGTAACCAACTATCGAACACTGCTAGTTTTGCTACTCCAATATACGACGTTGCAACCGATCAAAATGGCTATTTATATCTCACTGATAGTGTGAACCATTTAGTGAAAAAGTACAATATTAACTGTGTCTACACTGGCACACAATGGGGAGGTTTGGGAACCGTGGCTGGAAAATTCGATCATCCGAGTGGGATTGCAACAGATTCCAATGGATATGTATATGTTGCCGACATGGGTAACAATCGCATTCAGAAGTTCAGTGGCAGTGGTACTTTTATCAGGTCCATCCCCGGATATCCCCCATGGACTTTTTCCACCCCATATGGAATGAATGCGGATTCTGAAGGAAATGTTTTTGTATCGGACCGTGATAATCATCGGATTTTAAGATTTGACACCAATGGTTTGCATGAATTGGCATGGGGTAGTGAAGGTTCATCCGATGGGCAATTTGAAAGGCCGTGGGGAATTGGTGTCAGTCCGGATGGTTGTGTCTATGTTGCAGATGAGGAGAATAATATCATCCAGAAGTTCAATGAAACACAGGTCTACTACCCTCCGGATATATTTGATCCCGATAGTGACACAGATGGGGAAGGTCTGAGGAATATTGAGGAGATGAACGGCTGGGCTGTGTCCTTTGTAAATTCAACCGGTGTCTTCTATGTAAACGTGACGAGTGAGCCTTTGATCAATGACACCGATTATGATGGACTCACTGATTATCAGGAGTTCAACTTCTTTACAAATCCCAGAGATGTGGATACAGACGATGATGGGCTGACAGATTACGTTGAATGGGTGCTCGGGACGAACATTAAAGGTTATGATAGTGATGTCGATGGTCTGGATGATAACCTTGAAATGATATTTGGAACCGACCCCTGGCTATATGATACCGATGGAGATGGAGTCTCGGATTATTATGAGTACCTGAATTACTCCAATCCAAGAGATGACGACACGGATGGCGACGGGCTCAATGACTCCGAAGAGCTTGCATTTAACTCGAGCATGCTTAATCCGGATTCTGACGGGGATATGCTGCCTGACGGGGAGGAATATAACCAGAGTAGCGACCCCCGAAATCCTGATACCGACGGGGACGGCTTGGACGATGGCAATGAGAGCCTGTATAATACCAATTTGCTGCTTAATGATACAGATGGTGACGGTGTTGGTGACAATGAGGAAATTGAAAACTGGATGGACCCCCTGAACAACGACACGGATGGCGACGGTCTCGATGATTATTCCGAACTTCTGAACGGTACGAACCCGGTATTCGGCGATACGAGGGGTAATGGTATCAACGATTCAAAAGACCCCTATTCACTGGCTCCCAACGTGGAAGAGATCTGGATGACCTATGACACGGATGAAGATACCGAGAAGTTCATAGAAAATCTTAATAAATACAGCAATGTCACAATTTTCCAGCCTGAAGAACTAGCCAATTATTCAAGCAAACCGTACATCCTGATCGTTGGAAGACCAGGTCTTGAGAACAATACTGCAGGCAATATAAGCTACGGCATCCTGAATAGCTCCTCACCGGATGATCTGGCAAAGATGCAGGAATCGGACTATGACAGGTTCTATACCGCTTATGATATCTGGACTTCACCCCAGACAGTTGTGATGCTATCCCATCCCTATGTTTTCGACCACTACGCGGTATTGGATTCTTTCAAGACCCTTAATCAGACTATAGAATATCAGACACTTGTAAGTTCGATAACTGTTGATGCTATCAAAGAGATGGACGTGTTTATCTGGATCGAACTTGGAAAACCTGGAAAACCCACTATCGGACTGGCTACCTATAACTCAACAGATGTTCCTCACGTATTGACCCAGGTGAATGAAAAGGATGTTGGGAAATATCTGGACATAAATGTAACTGAAAATGTCCTGAACGCTACGGTAAACAATATAGACTGGGCAACGATCGTTATTTACTATACTGTTGAAGACCTTGACAGAACCGGTGATGGTGATGCGAATGATCCCGGAGATATCGATGAAAAATCCATAGGTGTTTACTGGTTCAATGAATTGTCCGGAATATGGGAGAAACTGTCAAATGATGTGGACTGGGTAAACGATGTTGGAGTAAATACCACAAATGATGTCATTTACGACAAGGAATACGAGGGATACATCTGGGCAAATGTATCCCATCTCAGCATGTACGGGCTTTCTGGCAATGAAATAACGCAGCATGTGCTCGATCCTACACCCCCGGACGGGCATCGCAGAATCCCGATAATCACGGATGAAGAAGTTCAGTCCCCTCTCCAAAACCCGAAAACCAGTGTTCCAAATACCTCTATGGCAACAGAAACAGATACAAACCCTGAAAAAGAATCGATATGGTTCTATCTGGCAGTATCCATACTGATCTTAATGACTGGATTAGGAGCTGCATATGTATTAAGAAAAAGAATCTGAACATGAAGAAATTACTCAAAAAGAGAAGAATACGGCAGCATGATGAATAATAACAAGACTGCGGAGTTAATGTTCCTGATGCTGGCTATTGCCCAGTTTGCAATAGCTGCATGATATTCTACAAAACTATCAGGAAACGAACTGCAATTCGGGTTACATTTTATAATCGGAGTGCAAGCCTTGGTTGCATCGATTCTTTTCTTCGGGGAAGGGCTGAAAACAGCAACTACATCCATGTAGCGACCAGGATTCACCCCCGACCCCACATTTTGCTGAAGAGAGATGCACGTGCCTTTTTCATCCTTTTCTAGAGGGATATGGGAAACATTAAATAGTATCCTAATTAACCTAGAAAATGTAGCTCTTGAAGAAGGTAAATATTGGACTGCGTTTACAAATCACACTCTCAGAATAAAAGATACATCGATTTTGGCCTGATCTTTGACTAGTAAATCATCAGAAACTTGATATTCAACCTGTCCTATATTATACTGCAGTGAATGTATAGGCGTATACTTGTATTTTCGTCTCCCAACCTCGGCGTACTGTTTTTTTCAAATATCAATAAAATATGTAAACAAATACATATTACATGAATATTCACTGCCGCATAAATATTTATATATCAGCCCCCGAAATATTATAACGGGGAATTTTACTAAATTAAAGACTGGTTTCATTGGGCTACAGACATCCCCATATTTATAGTTATTAACCAAACTATTAATACTAATTGAGTATAACAATACTGTATGGCTAAACCCGAACAAATTCCGATAAAGCATCATCTTTCATCAGAAGAATTGCTTAAACATATTAAGTCATTAGAGAAAGACACACGAGTTCTACAACGTTTATATTTTGTTAAACATCGTTATGAAGGAGCTTCTGTTAATGAAGCAGCTAAACTTGTAGGGATATCAAAACCCGTTGCATATCAATGGCAAGAGCGGTGGAATCAAGACGGATATGAAGGATTAAAGCCTAGGTTTTCAGGAGGATGTCCTTCCAAACTCACTGATGATCAAAAAGAAAAACTAAGGGACATGTTACATGAAAGAGATGATTGGTCTACAAAAGAAGTTCAGGAACTCATTTATAATGAATTTAAGGTTCAATACACCATTAAGCAAATACTAGTGATCTTGAAGAAGTTTGGCATGCATCATGCCAAACCATATGCGCATGATTATCGAAGACCACAAAATGCAGAAGATTGTTTAAAAAAAACTTACCGTTAATCGATGATGATTGCGTTATCGGATTTCTTGATGAATCATCTCCCCAAACAACATCAAATACGGTTCGTTTATGGTCTTTCAATAAACCTGCCATCTTCAAAAACACAACCAGGATAAAAGCAAACTCCTTCGGTTTTTATGCATTGAATGGTAATTCTGTTATTGATTTCAAAGAACATTCAACCAAGGAGGATGTATGTTCGTTTTTATCAGCTGTTAAAAACAATAACATGGGAGAGAGAATCGTAATTATTCTCGACAATTTTAGATCACATCGAGCAAAATATACAGTGGAATTTGCACAGGCAAATGATATTGAATTGGTCTATTTACCTCCATATTCACCCGACTTGAATCCAATCGAATTCATCTGGAAAAGTGTCAAAAGAATTATTTCTCGCAATTTTGTGAAAGATCTGGATCATATGAAAAATCTGATTGCTGAGGCGTTTATTGATTGTTCATCAAAGATTAGCTTCGCAAGAAAATGGATTGAGACATTTCTGGATGATAAGTTAAAAATGTTAAGTTAGTAACTATAATTCATTGTCTTTATGTGCAGGAGATTAAGAACACATGGAAGTTCATCTACCCTCATATTTGGTCGCTGTTTAGACCATTCCGACCACAAATCTCATTAACAATAAAGCAAAGGTACGGAATATAATATAACACATAAATATAATAATGCGTGGCGGTTAGTCAAAAAATGAAAGCAGAAGACCATAGCTCAAAAAAAGAACCTTATAATGACGAATGTCAGAAGGAAATAAGGGAACTTAAAGAAAAAACAAAAGAGCTATGTGCCAGATTAGAAACAGCCGAATCTAAAGCAAAAGAAATAGAAGAGTTTTACACTGAAAGACTCAATAACCTTAATGACGTACTTTTTTCTGTGGATACAGATGGCTATTTCACATATATTAACCCTGTAATCAAAAATATAACCGGCTATGAAATAGAAGATGTCCTTGGGACTCATTTTACAAAACATGTTCATCCTGACGATATCCGCGGACTGCTTGAAGATATTGAAAAAACAGTTTCTGGAGAGCATAAACCTTATATGTTCAGGATAGTCAAAAAAGATGGCTCAATAAGTTACGTACATACAACATCCCGCCCCATAATCAAAAATGGAGAGTTCATAGGCATTAACGGACTTATGGTCGATATAGCCAGATTGAAACAAATAGAATTCAAACTCAAAGAAGAGAGAGACAGGGCGCAAAAATATCTTGACATTGTGGGAGTTATCATTTTTGCCATGGATAGAGAAGGTAAGATCAAACTAGTTAACAAAAAGGGCGGGGAACTGTTTGGATGTTCCGAATTAGATCTTATTTCGAAGAACTGGTTTGAGATGTCAGTTCCTGAAAAGCTTCAGGAAAAAGCTAAAAGTGACTATTCAAAAATGATGGACGGAAAAATAAAACTTCGCCCTTATTTTGAGGCTCCCAGCTACATCAAAAACCAAACGAAAATCTTTGCATGGCATAACATCCTGCTAAAAGATGAAGATGGGAACATTGCAGGAGTACTGGCATCTGGGGAAGACATCACTGATCGAAGAAATGCCGAAGAAGCACTTGTTTTTGCTAAATTGATATCCGACAACGCATATCGTACTAAAAGACAATTCCTTGCCAATGTCAGCCATGAACTAAGGACACCCCTGAACCTTATAATCGGATATTCTGACCTTCTTTACGAAGAGTATGCCGGGCCCACAAATGAAGGGCAGAAACAATACATCGATGTTATCAAACAAAGCGGTAACCGCTTACTCCTTCTAGTCAACTCCATGATAGAGCTATCTGCTGTTGAAGAAGGAAACAAGGAACTTGAAGTAAAAGAGTTTTCTATTCCTGCGATAATCGAAGATGTAAAGAACTCAACATTGCCAATGGCAAAAAAGAAGAAAATAAACCTGGAATTCAAGCTTGAAGAAGATATAAAGACCATAAATGCTGATGAAAATAAAATAAAAACAGTTCTTTATAACCTTATAAGCAACGCAATAAAGTTTACCCCCGAATCCGGAGATATCAAAGTCAGTGTGTCAAAGGATAAGCAAATGTTAAAAGCGTCTATTAAAGACACAGGTATTGGCATGGAAAGATATGATATGGATAAATTGTTCCAGCCATTCTCACAAATTGATTCCTCACTCACCCGGAAATTTGAAGGAGCGGGTCTTGGACTCATAATTGTGAAAGAATTCGTGGAAATGCATGGTGGAAGCATTCAGGTTGAAAGCGAGATTAACAATGGAAGTAATTTTACTTTAATGATCCCGATGTTCCCGGGAGAACAGTAAATATCCTTTGGTCAAATAACCTTGAACTTAACTGCAGTTCCGTAAGCAAGTAACTCAGCTGCACCGGCTATTCTGGGAAGTTGTGAACCTCACATTGACAACTACATCAGCACCATTTTCTTTGCGTTCTTTATCACGCGATCAAATGCCTCTTTTCTTGCCTGCGAGCATGGCAGAATAAGCTTTAAACTCCCCACCAACGATTTTTACAGGCCAGTTGCAATCCTACTTATGATATATTTAGAATGTGTAGTGTTACCGAACACCACATCGATAATCTCAAGTTCTTTTTTACCGATACAATCGGTTGTTGCTACGATTATTCATGTACCATTATTATTGTTTTTTCAATGTGAAAACAAAAACACTTCCTTTACCTAATTCACTCTGTACCGTTATCGTTCCACCTTGGCCTTCTATAATTCCTTTGACAATTGACAGGCCAAGGCCAGTTCCTCCAACCTTACGAGTGGACGTACTGTCTATCTGGTAAAATTTATCGAATATCCTTTCAAGCTCCTCAGGACCCATTCCAATGCCGTTGTCACTTACGGTTATTTTTACACCGTCATCAGCATCATCAACATCAATTGTGACTATACTATTATTATTACTGAATTTTACAGCGTTGTTCAAAAGATTCACAAATACCTGAACAAGTTTGTCTTTATCAGTATTGATTAGAGAAAGATTATCAGGAACATTTACTATGATACTCATGTCTTTCTCCCTGATGATAGTGTCAAGCACCTCAAGAGAAACGTTTATAGCATCCTCAATATCAACCGGTTCCCTGAGAAATTTCATGCGGTTGGATTCAATTCGGGAAACATCAAGAAGGTCATCAACCATCCGGGATTGACGATCGATGTTCCTTATGATAATATCAAGCATTTGACGCCTTAGAGAAACATCACATACATCGTCCTCTCGCAGGAATTCACTTGATGTTCGCATTGCAGTCAGCGGAGTTTTAAGCTCATGAGAAACAATTGATAGGAATTCAGTCTTTAACCTGTCAAGCTCCTTGAGCTTTTTGTTTGCTCCACGTAGTGAATCATTTGACTCCTTGAGTTCCTGGGTCTTGTCATCAACCTCCTTTTCAAGACTCTTACTCCAGTTGAATAAAATGATAACAACGAATGAGCTAACAAAGATGATAAAAAAAACTGAAACAGCAACCACAATGAACAATTTCAGGTAAACCGATACAATTAGCCGGTCTACTTCAGAAGAGGGACTGGTAAGCGCCAGTGACCATTTCTGATTATACCAGTTTATGGGAGAATAGGATACAAGCCGTTCCTCAACTACACTATGATTATCGAAAACAAGATACTTACCACTTCCATCCGTCCCATTCACCTGTTCTGAAATAATATCAAGTAATCCCGAAGAATCCGAACCTAAAATTTCAGCATAGATGGTACCTCTTTCATGTTTCCCTGACTCATCATAGAGCAACCTTCCCCGGTCATCAAGAAGATATGCATAACTTGATGAATTGGACTCTACCACATACTGGTCCTTAAGGTCAGATTCCCGTATAATAGCAATGAAAGCTCCTCTGAAATCATCTCCTTCATAAATAGGGACCCATATAAAAGAACCATAATTGCCTTCCATAAGCTTTAAGGGGACTGTAATATAGACCTCTTTGCTTTCCTTTATGCGTTCAAAGGCACGAGCCTGGTCATCCTCGTAAAGATTGAAACCAATGGGTACATGTTCTTCAGGATAACCTGAAACGATTGTCCCGTTCTCTGAGACATATTCCACCACGTAGAACATTCCTGCAACATCATAGACACTTTTAAGATCTGATGCAAAATTATCAGGCGGCACACCAGTGTCCTTTTTTGCAATAACCTCTAGTAACAAAACCTTCTCATTGAGGGATCTTTCTATATTGTCAGATATCTGCTGGGTTAACAACAGTTGCTGGTTCTGGTGTTGTTCCTCAACAACTGATCTTACCTCCAGATTGGTCTTCATCCAGAGGAAGACTATGGAACTTATCAAAAGCAAGACTACTACAGCAAAGAGAATTAGATTCCATCTGCTTTTTCCGTTCCACATAGATCAATTAAAAATAATTATATATCCTGATTTCTTCTCAGGATCATTTTTATGCGTGCTTTCAATTCTTTAAGGTTGAATGGCTTGGTCACATAGTCATCTGCACCAAGTTCAATTCCTTCAACCTTGTCATCGACCTCTCCACGTGCTGTGAGCATTATGACAGGAATGTGATTATATGTTGCATCGGATTTCAGTTGTCTGCAGACTTCAAAACCATCAATTCCAGGAATCATAAGATCAAGCAATATAACATCAGGTATTTCAGAATGTACCTTCTCTATAGCCTCATACCCGTCTTTTGCCTCTACAATGTTATATCCTTCGGCTTCTAATGCTACTTTCAGAGCCAACAGTGCATCCATCTCATCATCCACGATGAGGATCTTTTGCCGTATATCCGACATGGTTCTTAACGTATCCTCAACAAGCGACATGGAAACTGACAATTGGTCTGAGATTTCCCCGGTAGTTATCCCAGGGATCTCTTCCAGAAGTGAAAGAATCTTCTCGTTAATGTTTTCTGAATGCATGATAATTCTACCTGAAACAAGCTCATAAAATATAGAAGAATTATATTATTAAAACCTTTCCAAATATCAAAGAGCTTGTATATTGAGTAGACCAACTATCCAAATAAAAGAAAACCTTATAATCCATAACCGAATATCTTAGATAAGATTAAAATGGATGCGCTGGAAGAGATTTTTGGAAAGACAGCCCAGATGACAGTTCTGAAAAACCTTATTTTGCATCAGAGCGAGTCAACATATCTTTCGGGTATTGCAGAGGAAACCGGCCTTTCCCATTCCAGTGTGGCAAGGGTGATCTCTCCTCTCATTAAAAGCGGTATTGTTATAGAAAAACCTCTTGGAAAACAAATACGCACATTCCGGCTCAATCTTGATAACAAAAAAACACAACTTATACTTAACTTCTATACAAAACTCAACAAGATAAAAGATTAAGAGTTCATTTCTTCGACCAAACTAACGTCTGCCTGTTTTTCATAGCCACTTAACATCCTTTTAGCAAAGCTTCCTGAGATATGCGCCAGCAGATTCAGCACATGCATGGATGCCAGCCCCACAAATATCCCGGAAATAGAAACAAGAATGGCTTCCTGTAAGCTACTGGCAAAGCTCTCACCCACAAGATAAAGAATTGGATTAATTAACATCCCTAATGTCAAAGATACCAAAAATGCCATAACTACAAGCGAGAATATCCCCAATGGGAACTTTACTAACAGAAATAAGAGAGCCTTCCAGGTAACCGGACTCTTTACCCTGTATAAAGCTCTGCCAAGAATACTTTTTTCATTAACAGGTTTCAGCGACATGGGAGGTATATACACACCCAGAAGCCATATTGCAAGCTGGCGCTCAAAGGATGCTATTTCCCACCAGGCAAGGAAAATCAGAATTAGTATGGGAATTCCCACCCATATAGTCATAAGACTGAAGCCAAGTGATAGGCCGCTTACGAGGAATACAAAATAAGCAGTTCCAAGAGGGAATGTGAACAAAAGATACAGGATATTCATATATGTCTGCTTCCTGAAAGCAACACTTACAAAATCCCTAAGAGCGGTCTCTATTTCAGCCATTTGTTTGCCTCGTTTTTATCATAGGTAGATACCTTATATGCCCTGAAGTGCTTTGATATTATCTGATGTGTACTGCATACTGAGATTTACCTGCCATATTCTTCTATTCGTTTTGGCCTTCTTACAAAGAAGTAGACAAGTGCACCTAACAGATGAGTGAAGACAATAATGATAATCCATATCAGTTTATCATTGCCCTCCGAAGGCTCCTTCATTGCCGTATCCAGAAGCATCCAGATCCAGAACAATGTCCCTATTATGCCAACACCAAAGAAAAGGAAGACCATCAAAAATGGAATTATCACAAATACAAATTCATCAAACATCTTATTTTATCCTCCATTATCCTGTTATTCCTATTGATTATTCCAATACCTCTTTAATTATTCATGTCTTAGTGCATCCACTGGATTCATCTTTGCAGCTTTATTGGCAGGATATACACCTGCAAGCAAACCAACCACCAACGACACCAGCATACCTATCAGGATCATATCCACCGGAAATACATAAGGAAGACCCATTGCATTGTCTGCAAGATAGGCACCAGCCACACCAAGGCCAATTCCAAGTATGCCACCAATAAGACCCACTACCATTGATTCTACTATGAAAAGTGACAATACCTCGTGATTCTTATAACCCAGAGACTTCATGATACCTATCTCATTGGTCCTTTCCGTGACCGTAACCAGCATTATGTTCATGATTCCAATGGAGCCAACGATCAGGGAGATTAATGCAACGGAAGTCAGCAGTGATCCAAGAGCAGCCGACAACTGATCAACTTCTTTCAATATTTCAGCCTGATTCATAAGAGCATAGGGCTTTGCATCCTCATTGTCAATATCCCTGAAAGGAACTCCAAGATGTCTTGCAAGCCTTTTGTCAAGCTCATCAGTAACATCGTCTATGGATTCCATACTTGTTGCCGCTGCAAAGAATCCCCAGTAGTAGTCCTCACCTATTATCTCGTTCATAGTCGAGATGGGAATGAATATTCTTTCATCAGATTCAATTCCACTCTGAACGAACGATGTTTCCGGACTGTCCACGATACCCTTCACTTTGAACTGCTTTGTAATGGTCTCGCCATCCGGTCTTGTAAATGTAAGTTCAATAGTATTCTTGTTAGATATCTTGCGGTCGAACTTGTCATAAGCAACATCATGACCGATAACTGCCACATACTTGTCCTTATCGTCGATGAATGTTCCACTTTCCATCTGGATATTGCCTACTTCCTCATAATCCTCTGAAACACCCTGGATAGTAATTTGCCGCATGGTGGAAATATACTTTACCTGGGCTACTTCCTGACTCAAAGGAGATACACCCACGATACCCGGTGTATTTTTCACAAGCTCCATTTCGTCATCATGAAATAAATTAGAGGTCTTGCCTTCGACTATAATGAAATTGTTTCCTACTGAACCTATCTCTTCGGTAAAGTACTGGTTGAAACTGGCACCCAGTGATACATTGGCAATGACCGCAGCCACACCTATGACAATACCAAGTGTTGTCAATGCAGATCTCATTTTTGAGCTGCTAATGCTTGCTATTGCCATCCTGAAGGAATGTTTCAGACTCAGCATAATGTTCACCTTAGTTGTTCTGCTTCCTGCGCTTCATGAATATAACTGCAGGAATTCCAAGCAATACTGCAAGTCCGATACCTACCGTTGCAAGGTTTCCACTATTTCCCTCTGCTTCATTTACGAGTTTCAATTCACGGACAGCAACTTCGGTATTGTGCTCATTTATACCATTCCTGTAATCGACCGTGATGGTTACCGGAACTGATGATTCCTGAATGTCAGATTTTGCATCCACCTCTATGGTAAAGAGTTCATCAGAATCCATTGAACCGACAAAGTATTCCTCAGGAGAGAAATCAAGTTCATCAGAAACTAGCCTGACACTCACGGAACTTAGAGTGTTCGGGTGCATGTTAGCCACATCAAACTCAAAGGTACCCTCACCATTGGTAAGTATTAGTGGTTTTGAAGGAATGACCTTTATTGCTGAGGAATCGACCTTTACAGGAATTCTCCAGTTACTATTATATGCATGTGAATTTCCTACCATAGAAAGTTCCAGATAATAAGTACCATCCTCAATATCGTCGCTGATATCCACATTGTAACTCAGGGATATGGAATCACCCGGACCGATCACACCAGAGCCTACATAACTGTCACTTGTTACATCGATACCTTCGACACCTTTGAGAACACCGGACTGAACACGTGCGTTGGTATCATAGTCCACATCATCAATGGTCACCGAACTTTCAGTTGCCGTGTTTGCGAGAGTGAAGCTTACAGTGCCAACATCCCCCGGCATAAACACAACCGGATCACAGGATATCCCTCTAAGCTCTATAGTTCCTTTACTGTCAAATGTATTTGAACCTACTTTCAGATCAAAGGAGGACTTGTACCATGAGCCTCCTGTGTATATCTGATAATAGACATCAACCGTACCGGTGCCTACCTTTGAATTCTCATCCACATACAGGCGATATTCATGGACTGCTGCATCCTCAGGAGAGAGTATACCTATAAATTCCACTGCATTGTTCTGCGAATCAAGTGAAAATGGGTATTCAGGCTCCATCTTTAAGGAAACTGCATCTGCACGACCATAGCCGACATTCTCTATTTTCACGCTCACATCAACATATTCACCGATCTGTGCCGGGAATGGATCGTACTCAATTATATTAACCTTCATTGTAGCAGCAGATGCTGCTGAAACAGGTGCTATGAAAGAAGTACTCAACATAGCAACACAAAGTAAAATGTAAAAATTTTTCTGGACAACACTATTAATTTTCATTCAAAACCACCCTCAATTATTCCCGATATAGCCATCTTTGATGTACACCACCCGGTCCGCATACTCTGTCAAATCGGGATCGTGAGTGATCATGATTATCGTTCTCCCTTTTTTATGGAGATCGGTGAAAATATTCATAATCTCAATACCGGTTTTTGAATCCAGGTTACCAGTTGGTTCATCGGCGAGGATCAGGGATGGATCATTTATAAGAGCCCTTGCAATTGCAACCCTCTGCCTTTGCCCTCCAGACAATTCCGGCGGTCGGTGGCCCATACGATCATCAAGACCTACGAGTTTTAGCAGGTCTTTGCCCCGCTGGACTGTATCCACTCCATTCTTTGAATTGGAATAAGTGGGAAGGAGTACGTTTTCATATGCACTCAAACGTGGTATCAGATTAAAGGTCTGGAAAACAAAACCAATCTCAAAACCACGCAACCTTGCAAGTTCGACCTCTGAAAGCTTGTTGATTTCTTTCCCCATAATGATAACCTGCCCGCAGTTGGGCTTGTCAAGGCAACCTATCATGTTCATAAGGGTGCTTTTACCTGAGCCTGAAGGACCCATGATTGCAACGAATTCACCTTTTTTCACGGAAAGGTCTATACTTTTCAGTATAGGGACTTCCATATCACCTACCTGATAACTCTTTTTCAGATCAGAGATATTAATGACATTAACCTCATCTGAACCATTATTGTAATCAACCACTTGAGCTCACCTCTAATTGTACCAACTTGACTATTTATCGTCAAGTCAGACAATGCGAAGCAAATACTTAAACCTTTCGATATATAGTCTGGTTTGTATATCAAAAATGTTTACTGACTATAAACAACTAAAAAAGATATCGGAAAATTCAGCACACGATTCATCCGTGCCGAAGAGCTTCCACAGGATCTAGGTTTGCAGCTTTGTTAGCAGGATACACACCAGCCACCAGTCCAACAAGCACAGATACAAAGAAACCCAGGAATATAAGATAGAACGGGAATACTGGAGGAATATTCAAAGACACTTCCACAACATAAGATCCGACCAGGCCCAGAAGTGTTCCAAGTATACCCCCGATCACCCCGACTATAATTGACTCTACAATGAAAAGCATAAGAATACCGGACCTTGTAAATCCCAGTGATTTCAGCAGACCGATCTCCCGGGTTCTTTCAGTAACAGTAACAAGCATGATGTTCATTATGCCTATAGACCCTACAATAAGAGCTACAACCGCTACAAGTGTAATCAATATGGTCAGCGAATCTGAAAGAGTATCCAGTTGCTCAATTATCTCCGCCTGGTTGAAAATGCGGTAGGGTTTTGCATCATCGTTATCCAGATCTCTGGAAGATACACCCAATGATCTTGCCAGACGCTTGTCAACCTCATCAGAGACTTCCCTCACAGATTCGGCACTTCCTGTATTCGCAGAAAAACCACCATAATCAGTGACATTGAGCATTTCGTTCAATGTAGCTATAGGGATGAATATAGTGGCATCACGATCAGGACCACCCGTTACAAAGGTATTATCCTCACTTTCAAGTATGCCTTTTACCCGGAATTTGCGGGTCACACTTGTTCCATCCTGCCGTTTGATAGTTATATCCACATAATTTTTGATGGAGATATCCTTTTCAAATTTATCCTCTGCAACATCTTTGCCAAGAATCGCTACAAATTTGTCTTTATCTGTGAAGAAATTACCCTCTTCCACCAGCAGATTGGATATATACTGTGCATCCTCAGACACACCCTGTACATCAACCTGCCTCGTAGCTGATCGGTATGTAACGGCTGCTGTTTGTTGGTTGAATGGAGAAACTCCATCTATTCCAGGAGTATTTCGGATAAGTTCCAGTTCACTATCATAGAAAATATTAACATCCTGACTGTATATGATTATAAAATTAGAACCAAGAGAACCCAGCTCATCTGTAAAATACTGGTTGAAACTTGCACCAAGGGAAACATTAGCCACAACTGCAGCGACACCTATTATGATACCAAGGGCTGTAAGGGTTGAACGCAGTTTCGCACTGCTTATACTGCCAAGAGCAATTGTGAATGCATGCCTTAGATCGATCATGATCACTCCTTCCTCAAAGCTTCAACCGGATCCATACGTGCAGCCTTCCTCGCAGGATAAACACCTGCTACGAGTCCTACGAGAAGAGAAACAAAAAAACCAAGGAATATAAGACTTAGAGGAAATATGTTTGGAAGGTCAAGAAAACTATTTGCTATCGTAGCTGTACCCATCCCAAGAGCAGTACCGAAGATTCCACCTATGAGACCTACTATCATTGATTCAATTATAAAGAGAGAAAGAACATCCTTTTCACTGAATCCAAGAGATTTCAACAGGCCAATCTCCCGCGTCCTTTCCGCAACTGTCACCAGCATAATATTCATAATACCAATGGAGCCGACGATCAGTGAAATTAATGCAACCGATGTCAGCAAAGCCGTAAGCGCAGCTGAGAGTTGGTTAGTCTGTTCGAGAATCTCAATCTGGTCGAAGAGAACATAGGGTTTTGCATCAGGATTCTCAAGGTCCCTGTTCGGAACCCCCAGGCTGCGTGCAAGTCGCTTGTCAATCTCTTCCCCGGTTGGACCAACTGCTTCAAGACTTTCGGCTTTTATGAAAAAACCACCGTAGTAGTCTATCCCAAGAATCTCGTTCATTGTATCTATTGGAATGAATATACGGACCTCCGGTTCAACTCCGGTCTGGGCAAAGGTTGTGTTTGGATCCTGCACTATACCTTTAACAATAAACTTCTGGGTCACAACCCCGCCATCCTCGAGCCTGAAAGTTATCTCGATAGGATTTTTTAGGGATATTTTCTTGTCAAACTTTTCATAGGCTACTTCTGAGCCGAGCACTGCCACATACTGATCATTGTCATCAAGGAAACTTCCCGAATCCATTTTGAAATTGGCAACTTCGGCATAATCCGAATTAACCCCTTGGATATCAATCTGCCGTGAAGTTGAAAGATATGTCACCTGGGCCATTTGCTGGTTTATCGGAGACACACCGACAACACCCGGCGTATTACGTATAAGTTCAAGCTGGCTATCAAAGAATACATTGTCATTCTGGCTATATATGACAATAAAGTTGGAGCCAACTGCTCCTATTTCATCATTGAAGAACTGGTTGAAACTGGCTCCGAGAGACACATTAGCAATTACTGCAGCAACCCCTATGATTATACCAAGAGTCGTGAGACCTGACCTTAACTTAGAACTGCCAATGCTTCCAAGAGATATCCTTATAGCCTGAGCCAGACTTAACATATAAAGTGCATCCAGTTACTCTTTTTTCATCCTGCGCTTGTAAAGGATGTAAGCACCTGCGCCCACAACGATCAGTAGGAGCACTACTATGTAGATACCGGAACCACTGTCGTTTTCAACTACGTTGTGTTTCAATTGCCGAGTATCGATCTGTTGAGTATGTTCATTCAGACCATTCCTGAACTCTGCATAAATGACAAGGTCAGCAGGGAACGACAAGTCTTCTGCCACAGCTTTTGCGTTGAGCTCAATAGTAAAGAGTTCATCAGGGTCCATGGAACCAATAAAATACTCTGCCGGAGAAAATTCAATACCTTCCGCTTCCAGTTGAACACTCACAGATGAGAGCATATTCGGATGGATGTTAGCAACATCGAATTCGAGTACTCCTTCACCATTCTCAAGTACCAGTGGCTTTGAAGGGATGACCCTGACAGATGACGAATCGACCTTTACGGGAATTCTCCAGTTGTTATTGTATGAATGGGAACTGCCTACAATGGAAAAATCGAGATAGTACGTTCCATCCGGAGTGCCTTCATCGACTTCCACGTTGTATGTCAGGTCCACTGATTCACCCGGACCGATGACACCATTTCCATAATAAGTACTTGTAGTAACTTTGATTCCTTCAACACCATCAAGAGATGCAGATTGTATTCTTGCATTGGTGTCATACTGCTCTCCGTCAATAGTTATGGAGTAATCAGTGGCACTGTTCTGAAGTGTGAATGAAATTGTACCGGTATCACCAGGCATGAAAACCTCAGGTTCTTTCACAGGATCTCCTGATAGCTGTATGGTACCCTTACTGTCGAAACTGTCAGAACCGACCCTTATCTCAAATTCCTTCTTGAACCAGGTACCACTGTTATCTTCCTGATACCATACTTCAAAAGTACCGATGCCCTGTTTTGCTGCTGTGTCAGTAAAGAGCCTGAATTCTTCAACAGCAGCATTGTCAGGAGTCAGTATCCCTATATTGACCTGTGAATTTGTGCTACTGTCTATGGAAAACGGATAATCAGGAACCATTCTTACGGAGAGACCTTCGGCTTTTGCATATCCCAAGTTCTCCACTTTGACCCATACACTCACATATTCCCCAATCTCTGCAGGAATCGGGTCGTACTTAAGAATGCTCACTCTAAGGTCTGCACCATCTGCGGCAGATGCATTCAATGGCATCATAAATGATACAATTAATAATATTAACATAATTAAAAGCGGTTTCTTTTTCCCAAACATAACCTATCCTCCGTTTTCCTCAATTATTACCAATAACTCCGTCTTTCAGATAGACGACCCTGTCTGCATATTCTGCCAGGTCAGGATCATGGGTAATCATTACTATTGTACTGCCCTTTCCATGGAGTTCCGAGAAAATTCCCATGATATCTTCACTGGTCTTTGAATCCAGGTTACCTGTAGGCTCATCCGCAAGAATGAGAGAAGGAGCATTTATTAATGCCCTTGCTATTGCAATCCTCTGCTGTTGTCCACCGGACATTTCAGATGGTTTATAGTTAATGCGATCAGTAAGCCCTACTAGTTCAACAAGCTCCTTTGCCTTTTTTCTGGCATCAATGCCTGCTTTTTTGTTAGCGTAAGTTGGAAGTTCGACATTCTGGAGAGTTGTAAGTCGTGGAACAAGGTTGAAATTCTGGAAAACAAAACCTATCTCAAAACCACGAAGTTCCGCAAGTTCATTATCGGATATGGTAGCGGTGTCTTTTCCCATCAGCCGGACACTGCCACTGGTCGGTCTGTCAAGGCAGCCTATCATGTTCATCAAGGTACTTTTGCCTGAACCGGAAGGGCCCATGATGGCAACAAATTCCCCCTTTTTCACATTGAGGTCTATCCCGTGGAGAATGGGAACTTCTATTTCCCCAAGAAGATAACTCTTACAAAGATCAACGAGTTCAATTACGGGGACAGCATCCCGTATCGGTGGACTATTGTCATTATTCCCAACCATAATTCATTCCCCGAGTTTAAGCGTTCTTAAACAACCAGCACATAATATTGATAGCAATAGCGGATTTATCAATTCAAACTAACTTTAGGCTGAACTTATAAAAAGGTTATTTACAGACTGATGTTTTCATTACATTTGCCGGGTTCTTAATTCAGAAATGTTTGTTTTTTATAAAATGATTCACCACCCCACCTGCAAAGAAAACACCATCCACTGCAACTTCGCTCTTTGACCAGATGCCTCCGGCCCTGTCAAGAAAAGCACGCATTTGTGCAGCCATCATTCCGAACCTTGTTGGTGTGCCAAAAATAATGGCATCTGCTTCGCTGAGATTCTCGACAGTTGCAACAGGAATATGCTCAAAACTCTTTTTGGATTCTGTTGCTCCCATCTTTTCAAGGACGTCAGAAGTAAAGGTTTCCTGTATTTGGTATAAGCCTACATCTGCACCGTCCACTTCCCTTGCAACTTCAAACACTGCTTTAGCCATCTTGTAGTTGTGACCTTACAAACTGTAAAAAATAACATTTATTTTCATAATCCCCACTTGTTTGAATGTCTATGCTGAGAAAACTAACAACCTGTTATATGAGGAAACTACAGACTAAATAATTTCCCAGTTGTCCGGATGAAACATAATTTTAAATACTTGATGTTAGATATACATCACATAATAAGCTTAATATCTAATATAATGTTAGAATTAAATTTGGAGTGATTTTATGGAAAAATACATCAAACTCAGTTACACACTAGCCTTTGTACTCATCATGGCCGGAATCATACTAGTTGCAATGTTTGCGGACTACCAGCAGGGTGGTATCAGCCTGATAAATATCGGAGCTATCATCCTCTTTGTCACGTTCATTGGAGCAAAACGATATCGTAATGGACCTGTAAAAGATGAAAGAACAATCAAAATCGGAGCTTACGGACTGTCATACTCATGGTTGATAACATTTATTTTAATAACTCTGCTTTTCTGGGTAGAGGAATTTGGGATAGCCCAAATGACGGTCAAGCAGATACTGGCAATACTTATGTTCACAATGATTGTCACCGCAAAGGGCATCCAGTGGTACCTCTTCAGGAAAGGATACATTGAATAAATAACAATATGCAGGGCTGATTGAATGAAAACGAGGATCAAGGAACTCAGAGCCAGATATGACCTGACCCAGGAGGACCTTGCTAACAAAGTTGGTGTCAGGCGCGAAACCATTGGTTTTCTGGAAAAAGGGAAATACAATCCCTCACTAAAACTGGCATATAAGGTTTCAGAAGTCCTTGAAACAACAATTGATGAGTTGTTCATCTTTGACGAATCGGATCTTGAGTAAGCGGGAGACAATGATGGAAGCAAAAACAAAAATATGGCTTGCAGAAGATGGGAAACCTATCATCGACGAAGACAAGGTTGCACTTCGAAAAGCCTGTGCGAAGATGGACATATCTTACAAACACGCCTGGAATGTGCTGAATAAAATCAATTAGAATAAACTATAAATATTCCAGAATGCATAATGTACTTGACTAAATATCGACAGATTCGATTATTTACAAAACGACTTGCAGATTTACGACTTCATAGGATGTGGAAAGGATGTTGGAAGTATTAACTAACCCAAACAGGTTTTTCAATAGAAAGATCAATCAGGATATCGAGTGGAAGAATCCACTAATTATAGTAGGCTTATTGGCAGTGGTAGGAGCCATTAGTGCTTATGTAGCAGTGATGAAAGTAATGGAATTCCTCCCGAATGAAGCGGCAGCTTTTGCAGGTATTGGAGCGGTAGTTGCAGTAATAGGAGCCATAATTGGTACTATCATCACATGGATATTATACAGTGCAGTGTTCTATATTGTCTCGTTGATCTTCCACGGTGAAGGTGATTTCAAAAGAGTGATGGAATTCGTTTCCTATGGACTGATTCCAAGTATAGCTGGTGGCATAATAAACCTCTATTTCACGAACAAGGTCTTTTCAAATATTGATTTTAGTATGACAGACCCTGAGTTGTTGCAGGAAGCGATATTATCAGACCCCTCCATGAGAATTGCGGGGATACTCGGAGTCATCTTTTTGCTATGGAGTGCTAATATCTGGGTATTCGGACTCCTGTACTCAAGAAATCTCAGCCTTAAGAATGCAGCAATGACCGTGGGAATTCCGGTATTAATATATGTAGTTTACACATTGTTAAACCTAAAACTCCTTGGTGTATGATAGTGAAAAATATGATCAAAATATTCGTTCTGGCTATGATACTTCTGGCCACTTTTTCATTTAGCGGGTCTGCAACTACAGAGATCAGACCTACACTAACCCTTGATTACGATATCGAACCTGAGGTATTCATGCCTGGTGACATGGGAACTATCACAGTCACCCTTGAGAACATGGCAACCGGAGAGATATATGTTGAAGAGGATGAAGAGACACTGGATATGAATGCATATATTGCCAGTGCAAGTCTTGATGGCAACAGTGGTCTGGAGATACTTGATAAGAGTTATACCGATGTCGGACTACTTGGTCCGGGAGATACTCTGAAACTCACATTCAATATCAAAGTCAAGGAGAATGCTACAAACGGTGTGCATTTCATGGACCTTATAATAGTTGGTGGCAGCAACATGTATGACCTTAACTACCGCATACCTGTAAAAGTGGACGACAGGAATGTCAAGGTAATATTGTCCAATTTCCCTTCAACCCTGATGAACGAGGTTTCCACAGTAAGCGTTGATGTAGTTAACAGAAGACCAAACGACATCACAAGTGTCATTGTAACACCATATGCAGAAGGTATGACATTCAGTCCGTCAGATTATTTTGTTGGCAGCATCCGGGAAGGAAACAAGTCAACTGCCACATTCACCCTGAACACAATGACCAGCGAAGAAGGATACAGTGAAGTCTCATTCTCAGCCTCCTATTTCAACGGGGACAATCTACATAACTCCGATACGGCAGCTAAGGATGTAAGAATAATAAAACAATCACCACTTGTGTTCACCGGTATTGAGATCGAAAAGGCAGGTAACAAATACACCATCTCAGGTGACCTGAACAACTTTGGCATTACGGATGCAAAGAATGTGATGGTATCAATAGATGATGTCGATGGTGTGGAACCCATGCAGCCCTATGCCAATTATTTCATCGGTACTCTGGAAGCAGATGACTTCAGCAGCTTTGACCTCAGTGCTCAGGTAACGTCAGGGAACATTTCTGCTATACCAGTACTCATCGAATTCCGTGACCCGGACAATGCTTACACTGCTATTTCCCAGGAAATATCAATGGAAGCAGGAAACACCTATTCAAACAGCGAGGATGAAGGAAGCTCACTGGGGACCTGGTTAATTGCAGGACTAATTGCTATTGGTATTGTAGCTGTTATAGGATACTCATGGAAAAAACGCAGGGATGAAGAAAATGAAGAAGAGGATGGGGAAGAAAACAACGAAATTCCCGACGAGGATTCCTCCCTTGAATAAGCGGTGCTTACATGCAACATCCCATAGTACAACTGCAAGATGTAGCCCGCATATACACTCTCGGAAAGAACAAGATATATGCCCTTAACGGAGTCAGCTTTTCAATTGAAAAAGGTGACTTTGTCACAATTATGGGATCATCCGGCTCTGGTAAAAGTACTCTTTTGAATATGATCGGCTGCCTTGATCTTCCCACATCCGGTAAAGTGAAGGTCAATAATGTAGACCTGTCTAAACTGGATGATGATGGCCTTACAGCCATCCGTAGAAACAATATAGGTTTTATTTTCCAGCAATTCAACCTCATACCGACCCTTACAGCCTTGGAGAATGTTGAGATTCCTATGATATTCAATGGAGCATCCACTGAGAAAAGAAGGAAAAAAGCTCTTGAGGCACTAAAAAAAGCAGATCTTCCACTGGAATTTGCAGATCACAAACCAAATGAGATGTCCGGTGGACAACAGCAGAGGGTCGCAATTGCAAGGGCACTGGCAAACGACCCACCAATACTGCTTGCAGACGAGCCTACAGGAAACCTGGATACTAAGACCGGACACAACATAATGGAATTGTTAAAGGAACTCAATGGTACAGGAACGACTGTTATCGTAGTCACGCACGACCCTAAACTGGAAGAATATTCCCACACAACCATAAATATACAGGATGGGGAGGTTTTGGAATGAAAATAAAGCATCCCAACGTGCTCAAAAACAACATGTATGCCGAACTGGCAAAAAGGAACCTCAAACGGCAGTCAGTACGTACAATACTCGCAGCTATCGGCATCATAATAGGGGTTATTGCAATATCTTCAATGGGAATCCTTGGTAACAGCCTGAAACTCTCGGTCACTGATTCATTTGCAGATATCGGAGACAAACTCGTAGTTTCCCCTGCTCCGGGAGAGGATTCTATCACTGACAAGCAGATCGACCAGATGCAAAAGGTAGGGAACATTGAAAGTATAATCCCCGTGGCATCCAGTGGAGAGCTGGTCGAGTATAGAAACGGTGGAAGCACTGTACAGTCGTTCGTTGCAGTTTACAATATTGAAAGAGATGATCTTGAAAAACTTGTTGAGCTGGAAGAAGGACGTTATTTCAAATCAGGGTCAACAGATTGTGTTGTCGGCTCAAGTGTGGCCAGTAACCTGGAACTTAGCCCCGGGCAGAAAATAGAGATAGACGACTCGAAGTTAAGAGTTGTCGGAATACTCAAGGAAAGAGGACTTGGATTTGATATCGATACGGACAGCGGTATATTCACTTCCTCGGCGATGTATGATAAATTATATCCTAATGCCGATGAAGGTTATGATCAGGCCATTGTAATTGTAAAAGATATAGACGAGATCGATGCTGTTTCAGATGAAATTGAAGACAGGATAAATAAGAAAGATGAACTTATCATGATCTTTGCCACCAATATGATAACAGAAAGTATTGATGGTGTTTTTGATGCAATCTCCCTCTTTCTCATGGGAATCGGCTCAATATCCCTGCTGGTGGCAGGCGTAAGTATCCTCAACGTGATGCTCATGTCAACCATGGAGCGTACCAAAGAGATAGGAGTCATGAAAGCAGTGGGTGCATCCAGGAAAGACATACTCAAGATGTTCCTTCTGGAAGCACTGTTCCTTGGAGTAATCGCCAGCACAGCAGGAGCAATGCTCACAGTTGGCGGCAGCTATCTGGTAATGCTACTGGTAGTGAAGGACACTTCATACCTGTTCACATTTTCCAGCATGCTATACGTAATGGAAGGTTTCTTCTTCGGTATTGCAACAAGCCTTGTAGGCGGCATGTACCCTGCATTGAAGGCTTCAAGAATGAAGCCACTGGACGCATTGAGATATGAATGATGCACATATGCAGGTGTGCATTCATCATTTCACGTCCTGATAATACTGTCATTTTCCAGCCTCAAAAAAGCAAGTTCGAAAAAGATATCAATTGAGTTCACAGATTGCTATAAATAGTATCAAAAATAACTTTATTTAAATACAGGAGCCATGATATGAGATCTGCTTTTTTGTCCCTGACAGCTATCCTACTGATAATAACCCTTACAAGCCCTTCTTTTGCAATAGATTGTGCATCAGATACCTACGATATTGGCATCATCGACATCTACTCGGATCTTGAGACATGTGACATAACATTGCACAGCTCTGAACAGGTCAGCGGGATGGAACTTGAGGTCTACATTGAACATGAAGGCAGCATGCTGGACAGGAAATCTTTTACCATAGACAGTATCTCACCCGGCTCAGATATAATTAAAGCATTTGAGTGGAACACCGACAACAAAGGTGATGGAAAATACACTGTAAAGAGCATTATCTCAAAAGATGGATGCACCATCCATGAGAATATACATCATTTTGTTAACGGAAGGCAGACCATACCAAGGATCACAGTTGATGATCTGGTACCCAACTCGCAGGGTTTCAGTGTAATGATAACACCGCAGAAAGCTGTGCTCGTTGATGTAGAATACATGCTTATGGACGGTTCTGATGTGATCTATTCGGGTACTGAGAAAAAGATATCTGTACACACGCAGCCAATGGAAGTAAGTAAGGACTGGAACGTGCTGCTTGAGAACAATAAGGAGTACATCGGAAGGGTCAAAGTCAAAATGTACTCACCTTCTGTGAATTATATTGCCCTTACCGAGGATTTCATGGCAACAGATGATGTCTTTATCAGTGACACATATGAAGATGATATTGGAGCCAGTGCAACCATTGACGGTATATCGCAGGTCCCTTTTACTGGCACAGTTAGATTTACAGTATCAAAGCAGGAAGACAATAGTGAAACTGTAATTGAATCCGTTATAAAGAAGTCACCCGTCCTTCTCAATGGAGACGATGAAACTGTTGAAACAATATGGGACGAGCGTCTCACCAGCGGGGTATATGCACTTGTGATTGAAGTTATCGGCAATGACGGGGACACACTTGATGTTGAAGAAAGCATCATCGAATCGGACTATGAACCTTCAGCTGAACCGACTAACACAACTACTGAAGATGCAGAGCAATCTCCCGGGTTCATGATTCCTGCCACCCTGGCCATCATTGTAATTACTGCAGCAGTATTCAGGCGAGAATAACATCGAAGGTTGTGACCGATGCGATATGAATTATTCATTGCGCTGCGCCATATAAAAGCAAGAAAAAGACAGACAATTCTCTCAGTTGCAGCCATCGGAATAGCTGTTATGATCCTGATGGTATCCCAGTCATTCATGGCAGGATTTACACAGGAACTTTACAGTAAGACTGTTAATAACCTTCCCCACGTTGTGGTTTCACCCCAGGATGGAGAAGACTACATCCATCTCTACAAGAACATTGTCGAAAAGATCAATGGTATCGATGGTGTTGTTGCCTCATCACCCTACCTCATAGGTGAGGCTTCTTTCAAATTCAAGGACAATACCAAAAACGCTGCCATGAAGGGAATAATTCCATCGCAGGAAGATGCGGTTGCCCATACAAAAAAAGATATTATAAAAGGGAACTTCGATGAACTTACATATTCCGATACGAGTATCGTTATAGGAGACACCTTTGCAGAGGATATGGAGCTGGACATTGGAGACAGCGTGGAAGTATCATTCCCCAATTCAAACCCGGTTTCACTGAGAGTTATAGCAATCTACGATACCGGAACGTCACTGGATGAAAGCCTGACATATATTTCACTTAAAGCAGCACAGGATTTTTACGATATTCAGGATGTCATAAACGGCATATCCCTGAGGTTAGAGGATTTCAACCGGGACAGGGAGATAGCACAGATAATCGAAGATAATGGTTACAATGCTGCAGGATGGACTGTGAACAACCCGGAAATATTGAGAACCATTGCCATTGAGACCGTATCGAACAATGTGACACTTGGATTCATTCTCCTTATAGCCTCCTTCGGGGTTGTAAGCACACTGAATATGGTAGTAATGGGAAAAGTGAAAGAGATTGGAATACTGCTGGCAATGGGTGCCACGAAATCAAATATCAGATTCATATTCCTGATTGAAAGCGGAATACTTGGCCTTGCAGGTGCAGTTTTTGGAACACTGGCAGGAGTTGCACTGGCACTATCGATCGGAAGTTACCCGCTTCCTGAAGGCGTATACGGCCTGGACTCCATACCGGTGGTTGTAAGGATCAAAGATGTACTGACAATAATCACAATTGTATTTTTACTGAACCTCATCGCAGGCATTTATCCTGCACAAAGGGCGGCCAGTCTTGACCCGGTTGAAGCTATATCTACAAGATAAATAGAACAAACACTGTCCCAGCTTAATGTTATTTTTCCGGCTCCCCGTTGTACCAGACAATTCCCTCGAATCTGCAAACTGACATCTTTTTTTTGAGAATAAGATAGTACATTATCTTGAATGTTGCATAGAGATGAAAGTAAAAGTAAAAGACTGGTTTTGAGAAGGAACCTTCTAAATAGACTATCTCTTTGTTATCCACAAGAGAATCATCAATGAAACGGACAAGACCATCTGTTTTCATCACTTCGAAAACTGCACCTTGTGGCATTCGGGGACCTATCACCATCACATCTTTTTCCATGCCATCATCGGCAATGCTCCCTTCAATAAAACCATAATTGAATATTGTCGGTATAGGTGACAGGAATTCTTTGACGAACTGTGATCCTTTTTTATTATATTTAAAAAAACTGTATTTCGGCGTCTCGATCACAATCTTCATGAAACGTTATTGGTACGCTTTATAAAAAAACATAGGGATGCGAACGGGCAAAGGGGGGGTTGAATGTACAGGTATGGTGGTTGGAGTGTATTGGAGAGGTACTAATAAATAGACCTAAAAATAAACCCGTTCGCAATTACACAAACGTCTTTTGTATATATATACCTTTCGTCCATATACGAACAAACTTTTATGCTTTAGTTAGAAAGACAAGAACGATCATGCACTTTCAATCGCTTCAACAGGATCAAGTCTTGAAGCACGCCTTGCAGGATAGACGGCTGCAACGATATTAATCAGGAATGAGAAGATGATTGCATAAGCATAGTTCATGATATCAGTTTTAAGCGGAAGAGTTGTCAGACCGAAGTACATCTCCTGAGGAAGGTCTATTTGATATGAGGACAGCGCAGTTGAACCTAAATAACCGAGAACACAACCAACTAAAACACCCATAGTCCCCATTATCAGCGATTCCAGCAGGAAGATTCTGGTTATATGCTTTTTCGAAGCACCCATCGCCATTAGCATTCCAATTTCCATTTTCTTGTCCATTACCACGGTGATAAGAGTATTGGCAACCCCAAAACCAGCTATCGCATAGATAAGCCCGTAGAACAGCCATACGATCACCTGCTGAGTATTAAGCAGTTCGAGTATCTCACTGTTAGCCTCGATCCAGCTTACCGCATCAAGACCAGTCTCCGATTCTATAGAACTTGCAATTGTATCAGCCTGGAAAGGATCGACAACCCTTATATTGATCTTGCTTGCAACACCATTCTCATCAAAGAAATCCAGGGCAGAGTCAAACCGAATGTAAGCAATGCTTTCATCGTTCGGAGTTCCGCTGCTGAATATGCCTATTATTTTGTAGGATGAAGCTCCAAACCCCGGCATGACAATGTCAACATTTTGTCCTGTGACAACATCAAGATCTTCTGCAAGCCTGTCACCAATCACTATACCGTTATTACTCCTACCAAGAGCAAAGAGATCACCTGAAACAATGTCATCAGATATGCGCATAACAGCATCTTCTGCAATTGGGTCAATTCCATTGAGATTAATGCCCTCTGCATTATCCTTATGGCTTATAGCCGCCTGCCCAATGAATACAGGAGACACAGCCTCGACTCCATCCATAGCAGCTATCTGCCCAGAGTAATAATTGTAGAAATGAACATAATCCTCTTTCTGATCTGCTGAGCTCACAACAATATGCGGAGAATTCTCCACTGTGGTGGAGATCAGCTCTTCAGTGAACCCAGACATCATGGACATCAGGACAACAATGACCCCTATGGCCAGAGCTACAGCAAAAACAGCAAAGAATGTGAGTCTTTTGCGTGCACTTATGTGCCTGAGGGCTATTCTCAACTCATACATGGACCAGCTACCTAGGAAGAGATTTGACTGTTACAATATAACTATTCCGTGAATATACAAAAGAATAACCCGAATTTCATTTACTGATTTGAAAGCGCAAGCTCCACAGCGATGAATGAGTATATTCCTGCTTTAGCCCTGTTGATATGTTTACCCATATTCGGCCTTTCCATAATTTTGATGCCAATAAAACCTGCAAAGAAAGATACAATGAAAAAGACAACTAAAGCCTGGACAAGGAATACAGCCCCAAGGAAGATCATCTGTGTTGGAACACTTCCGGCATTTGTATTTACGAATTGAGGCAGGAACGCAAGGAAGAAAAGAGAAACTTTGGGATTCAGCAGATTCATGAAGATGCCTCTCCTGTAAAGGAGGGAATGATCGGTCTTTTTTACGCTCTCCATGGATGCAAAACCGCCTTCTTCGCGAATTGCTTTGTAAGCAAGATAAAGAAGATAGATTGCTCCTGCATATTTCAGAATGCTGAAAGCCAGGGCTGAATTATAGAGAATGGCAGATACACCCAGTGCTGCAGCTGTAGTGTGGAACAGTAGTCCTGTACACAAGCCTGATGCCGTTGCAATGCCGGCTGCCTTTCCCTGAGATATGCTCATTGTGAGAACAAAGATGATATCAGGACCAGGTAACAAAGTCAGAGCTATTGATGCTGCAAGAAAGTACAGGAGCTGTGTGGGTTCTATCAATTACTCACCTATTTCCGGGAAATCAGGAATAGAACATTAAATTTCTGATGCCTGCATATATGAAGACAGAATTCTATAAATAAATCTTCCTATTATGAACTATCCAGATACAACAATATCCGCGGAGGAGTTTTTATCAAAATACAGATACCTTATGGAAAAGAATTCGTAGACCTTGATGTGGAAATTCCTCATGAGGTCATTGCACCTAACCATGTAGAAGTTGGAGATGAATCTGACATTATCACTGAGTCTTTGAACAATCCTGTTGGAATGAAGTCTCTTGGGGATTTTGTAAAGAAAAGTGACAAGATACTGATACTGGTTAACGATGCAACCAGACCGACACCCACAGCAAAGGTGCTTGCTGAGATGCGTGATGCCCTCAGGGACCACAATGATGTCAGGTTCCTGGTGGCCACGGGCGCACACAGGGGACCGACAGAAGATGAATTCATGTATATTTTCGGGGAAATGTACGAGGAATTCAAGGACAAAATATTCGTCCATGATGCTCGCAGGGACGAGGACATGGAATATCTTGGAATCTCCAGCAATGGAACGGAGATGTATATCAACAAGATGGTAAACGAAAGTAAAAATATCATTGCCATCAGTAGTGTGGAGCCTCACTATTTCGCAGGTTATACCGGAGGAAGAAAATCTTTCCTTCCCGGGGTTGCTGCGTATAAGACCATAGAGATGAACCACAAGCATGCACTGTCAGATGCTGCAAAGCCACTGGCCATCAAAGATAATCCTGTTGCCGAAGATATGGATGATGCTATGGAAGTGCTGAAGGATTTGCACATTTTCTCTATTCAGACAGTCCTGACAGCAGACCACGGACTGTATGCAATGGTCGCAGGTGACCTATTCAGGACTTTTGATATTGCAGTTGAGAAAGCTAACGAAGTGTTTGGTGCCAAGTGCAAAAGAAAGGGAAATATTGTACTGACAGCAGCGCCATATCCTATGGACATTGACCTTTACCAGTCCCAGAAGGCACTTGAAAACGGGAAGCTGGCACTGGAAGAAGGAGGAATAATTATCCTGGTATCCAAATGCAGGGAAGGTGTGGGTGACGATGCATTCCTCGACCTGCTCTGTTCCTCAAATACCTGCAAAGATGTAATGAGCAGGATAGAAGAAGGCTACAAGCTTGGATATCACAAAGCTGCTAAAATGGCACAGATAGGTATCTATGCCGAAATGTGGGCAGTTTCGGACCTTGATGAAGATACTCTCAGAAGAGCAAAGCTTGAACCCTACAAAAACATACAGGAAACCTTTGACAGGGCCGTTGAGGAAATAAAAAGCCAGGGAAAAGAACCCTATGCAGTAATTCTGCCACAGGGTAGCCTGACAGTCCCTCTTCTGGAATAAAATAAAAAGATAAAAAAAGAAATTAGAGCTGCATGTAACGTGCAACTTCCCCAAGATCTTCTTCGATCCTGAGGAGTTGGTTGTACTTTGCAGTTCTTTCACCTCTTGCAGGTGCTCCGGTCTTGATAAGATCAGCAGCAATGGCTACGGATATGTCGGCGATGGTAGAATCTTCCGTTTCTGCCGAGCGGTGGCTTACAACCACACTGTAGCTATTACGCATTGCCATTTGAGCTGCATCAAGAGCTTCGGAAATAGAACCAATCTGATTGACCTTAAGAAGAAGGGCATTGCCTGAACACATTTCTATACCCTTTGCAAGGCGTGTAACATTGGTCACGAACAGATCATCACCTACGATGATAGTTTCCCATGCCTCAGCCGTGAGGGCTGCAAAGTCCTCGAAAGATTCCTCATGGAACGGATCTTCAATGAGGATTATAGGATATGTCTCTATAAGATCCAGGTAGTAATCAATAAGTTCAGCAGGCTGAAGCATTTTTCCATCTATGGAATAGTTCTGGCCGTCAAAGAACTCTGATGCTGCAGCATCAAGACCCAAAGATATCTCAGACTCACTATATCCTGCTTCTTCTATTGCGGTAATAAGAGAATCAAGGGCATCATGGGTCATTTCAATTGGAGGAGCATATCCGCCTTCATAACCCACATTCGTGGCTGATGCACCGTACTTGGATTCCAGGACCTTGCCAAGGGCATGGTAGGTTTCAGTACCTATGCGCAGGGCTTCGGAAAAAGAATCAGCACCTTTTGGCTGTATCATGAATTCCTGAATGGACAACGCATTACCTGCGTGCTTACCACCATTGAGCACATTCATCGTTGGAACAGGGAGTGTGTAAGAATTAACACTGCCAAGGTACCTGTAAAGAGGCAGATTCAGGGAATCAGCTGCCGCTTTTGCAACAGCCATCGAAACTCCGAGTATTGCATTGGCACCAAGCTCCATCTTGTTTTCAGTCCCATCAAGAGCAATCATCAGCCCATCGATCTCACGCTGGTTTCTGACATCCATGCCCAGCAGTTCACTCTCAATGGTTGTGGTTACATTGTCGACTGCGTCGAGTACACCTTTTCCGCCGTAGCGGTCTTCCTTGTCGCGCAACTCAAGAGCTTCATTACTCCCGGTTGAAGCACCGGAAGGAACACTTGCCCTGCCAAAACCACTCGGTGTATAAACATCCACTTCTACCGTCGGATTGCCTCTTGAGTCCAAGATTTCCCTTGCACGAATCTTTTGAATTTTATATTTAGAATCTTCGCTGATATACGCCATCCTGATCCACCTTTTTAATTTATACACCTACTTTGCAATTACCGTATATATTGTTACCGTTCCTACCCGAGCATAGTATTGAGTAAAATATGCCATTTATATTCACACAAATTATATAAACTTAAAAGTATTATAGTAGTTAAATGAAAACTCCGGAACTTAATATTTTAGACGGCAAAGGATACGAAATCGTGGAATTACTACAGGGACTGAACGTACCCCGAACAGAATCCATATGCATAGCCTGTCTGGTCTGCGGAGAAGAATTAACGTCACAGGATATAGAAAAAACATCGGGTCTCAGGCAACCTGAGGTTAGCATTGCGATGCGTCCACTCAGAGACAGGAAGTGGATAGAGGAACGCAATGAGAAAAAGAACAGTGATAAAGGCAGGCCTTTAAAATATTACAAGCTTATAGTTCCTTTTGAAGAGATTGTGAAGACATTCGAGTCTAAAGCCCTAAAGAAGAATCTGGAAATGGTTGATGCCCTTGAGCAACTCAAGGGACTTAGTAATAATGGTTAATTGGGTTTATTCTTAATCCGAAAATGTTACAGGGGCAAAACCTCTTTTCGGATCAAATACCCTATTAGCTGAGATTCCTGATATTTCCATGATAAATATCTCTACAACCATGAATACCTCACTTTCTCTGCGCAAGCAACCTGTTTTAACAGATTCACCCCTTCCTGCAGCTACATGAAGGTGTATCTTTGGCTTACCATCCTCCCGGAATATATTGCCAATACCTATAAGCTCATGAGCATCGCTGAATTTTGCCCATTGTGGATCAGGAGGAACATCATTTGTCTTCGGACCTACAACAAGACTTGCTTCTTTTACAGCTCCGAGCATCATGAACATCGCAGACCTGATATCTTCTGTGACAGCCAGACCTTCAAGTTCTGAGAGAATATCATCTCCCTGGTCCAGACGAACTGTAAATACCCTTCCGATATTTCCTTTTGAATATTCCATGAATTCACCCTTCTATTGAATCTCCTGATATCCGACCATCAACGATCCTGATGATGCGATCGGTCTTTTTGGACATTTCCTCATCATGAGTAACAAGAATAAAGGTCTGTCCCCTATCACGATTAAGTTTTCGCAGCAGGTCATAGATCATGTCGCTTGCCTTCGTATCGAGATTGCCTGTGGGCTCATCACCTATAACTATACCCGGATCATTGGCAAGAGCCCGGGCAATGGCAACTCTCTGGGCCTGGCCACCTGATAGCTGACTAGGAAGGTGTTCCATACGATCACTCAAGCCAACCTCTTCAAGTAAAGCAGAAGCTTTCCTTTTTGCATCTTTGTTTTTCATACCACCTATCAAAAGAGGCATCATAACATTCTCAAGAGCATTGAAATCAGGCATAAGATGATGATACTGGAAAATAAAACCCAATACTTCGTTGCGCACTTTGGATCTCTCTTTTTCTGACATCTCGGTAATTACCCTCCCATCTATGGAAATCATACCGGAAGTCGGCGTATCAAGAATACCTATCATGTGCAAAAGAGTACTTTTTCCAGACCCTGATGGACCAATAATAGAAAGGAACTCACCTCTTTTGATATCAAGATCTACGTCATCAAGAGCATGAACTTCAACTCCATTCATGTATACCTTGGAAAGTCCACGTATCTGAATAATATCTGACCTGTTATCATCAGCCAAAATAAAAACCTCTGATACCTTTATTGAGGTTTAGACTATTTCAATGTATTTGATTTCATAGCGAGTGGTAAAGGCATACAAGCCGCAACAACTGCACGAATAATCAAAAACAGAAATGTATCACAATAAAAAAAATAACGGAAAGGGGACTTCAATAAGAAGGATCCATGCCATCTATCTGTGAAAATGCACGGTCAACTTCCTTGTCGTTGTTTACACGTTCCTTTTTCTGTTTCTCATAGTTTATAGCATCCACTGCTATGGAATACAGGTTCTCAAGCTCCGATGCAGATTCAAGTGTCAGCACAGTGAGCACCTGGGGAAGTTCCTCATTTCTCACGATAATACCCTTGAAAACATGACCTACGGAACTGGATAACTTTTCAACCTCGGATGAGATATCGTCAATGCTCAGGTATTTTCTGTCACCTTTAATGATGACCATAGATCTGCTTGCTTCCTCATAAACGTCCGTTGAGAACAGCAGGCCGGAAGGAGAAAGTGATTGTCTTATAGCACTCCGGATAGGCATATCGGAATCCGCTTCAAAGAAGCCTATTGTTGCAAGTCCTGCACCACCACTCATGACAGTCTTGAAATCACCAAGATCGGTGACCATCATCATTTCACTGTCAAGAGCATCCAGCAGGAAAAGAAGACGCTTTGCAATCATGTCATTAATACCATTATAGGCGGATTCGACATTTCCTCCCATCTGTTTAAGGAATTGGTTATCGGCAAGGATAATACCGTCCGCACCACTTTCGCGTATGTCCCTGAGACAGAAAGCGGCATTCTGGAGATAAAGAGTTCCTTCTTCCCTGAAAGGCAGAACTACCAGGGAATAAACAGGGAAATCGAACCTCTGTTTTAACTCTTTCACAAGCATAGGGGTGAAGGATGAGCCGGTTCCACCTGATGCAGAAGTAAGAATGAAGGCAATATCAAAATTCCCTCTTTCCTCAATCTGCTTCATGATGTGAGCTTTGTTATCCTCAAAAACATGTTTTCCCACATTCCTGTTGGCACCTACACCATGCAGGTGCGGGATATGGATCCTATCCTTCGCCTTTGTAAATTTCATTTCTTTAAGGTCGTTAATAGCAGTGTTTATAGCAATGGTCTGAACATTGCTTTTGTATTTTTGTTGGGAATAGAACTTGGCAAACCGGCTTTGTTTTCCAAAAGCATCCCTGTTGATAGCATCAAGTATACGGTTTCCACACTGCCCGTTTCCGATGATAAGTACGTTGAGCAACTAAGTCCTCCAAATGATAATATAATTATAATCAGATAAATCTTATGATAGCTTCCTTTAGTTATAAATCTATAGATTAGAACTTATATTGTTTGTGCCTATGATAGATCCAACCCGCTATGGCTCCGATTATAATCAAAGGAATCAGGTAAACATAGATAGGCTGCTCGAAAAGATGATCGTACTCTCCCTTTGTAACAAATATCTTGTTTGTCACTGAGTCCGAACTGACCTGCTGCAGTTGAGCATCAACACCATTGCTGAAAAGGTAACTGTTCTGGGTAGTGATAGTATAGGTGCCTACTTCTGCAGCCTTTAAAGTAAAAGAGAATTCTTTTTCCTGCTGAACACCGAAAGATTCCATATATACTGTTGGCACACCTGAGATAGTTTCTATTCCAGGACCACCTTCAAGTTCCAGACCTTCAGGAACCTGAATATTCACTGTCACACCTGTTGCCGAAGTATCCCCTGTATTTTTGATCTTGATGGTGCCATGGATGCCATCATTCCTATTAACTGTGTATTTATCGAGGGTTGTTGTGAATTCAAGCTCAGCATTCACAATATCCTCAGTTGCCCCCACTGTGATCACAGGGGAATTTGATGAAGCCTGCGGGAAATCCAATCCGGCAGTGTTCGAAAAACTGGCAGTTGTGGGTGCAAGAGTATAAGTGCCTGATTCAGTTGCTTTCAATTGATAAACAAATATAGTTTTGGATTCGCCCACTTCAACTGACGTGATTCCGGTCTGGCTTACAAAAGATTCATATAACAAGAATTTTGCCTGCTGAGGATCCTGGAAGATAACGTCTGTTGCCTCATCGTCACCAATATTTTCAACATTTACGGTTACACGTACAAGATCACCTACATTGAGTTGAGATGTATCAACTGTCTTTGTGATCTTAAGTTCAGGAGTACCTGAATATATAGCATACTTATAACCACCATCAATAGTTCCACTTTCATAGACATCGCCAACATTATAGTTGTTAAGGACTATGGAAACCCTGACCACAGGAAGAGTTCCGCTACTAACTGATATGAGAGTGATATCTATTGTAGCATCATCTTCAAAATCAAATTCATAAGAACTATCCTCATTTACAAGAAAATCATCAACCTTATTTCCATTGTTATACACATAGAATGAGGCGGACTCTGCACTGGGAAAGGCGTCTGTAACATCGATGACAAAATTGTTTATCTGGTACCCATCACCCATTGTAATGGTACCATTGTACAACTCTACCGCTGCGGAGGCATTTCCAGCCGTTGCCAGACAGAAAATAACCATACACAGAGAAATGACAAAGAATCGAGTGGGTTGAACCATATTTTCCTCAGGTAATCAGAATTTGATTTTGTTTTTCAGTAAAATACGCTGTTTTTGATATAAATCTTATGATTATAATCGTTTTTAAAATTTGTGTGAGAACAAACATTTATCGATATATGTTTCGCAAATCGGTCATATAATTAGTTCAAGACTGACATCTATCCATCGAGCCTGATGAACAAGAGAACCCATGGATATTACATCGACCCCGGTCTTTGCGTATTCTTCCAGATTATCTGTATTGATACCACCAGAGACCTCTATTATAATGTGCTCAGGTATCGATGATCTTTTCAACGTTTCCACAGTGTCAATGACCGCACCCGGACCCATATTGTCAAGCATGATAATATCAGCACCTGCTCTTGCAGCCGTCAGGGCATCTGCAGCAGATTCAACCTCAACCTCTATTTTCTGTGTGAAACCTGCCTTTTCCTTAGCAGATAACAGAGCACCTTCCACACCCATCATTTTCACGTGGTTGTCCTTTATCATTATAGTATCTGAAAGGTTGAATCTGTGAGAGTCACCACCACCTGCAATCACTGCCATTTTCTCATATTTGCGAAGTCCCGGTGTCGTCTTCCTTGTGCATGCTATCTTTACATCCGAATATTTACGTGCTATGTCTACGCATCTTCTTGTGTTCGTTGCTACTCCACAAAGATGACCAAGGAAGTTAAGGACAAGTCTTTCTGCCCTAAGAATAGAAAGAGAACTCCCACTTAAGGAAAATATTGTATCACTTTTTGAGAGACTGTCACCATCCAGATAGTTTGTGGTATAAACTACCCCTAAATAATCGAAGAACGATCGTGCAACATCAAGTCCTGCCAATGTGCAGTCCTCTTTCGTGAAAATAACAGCCTCTACGTGCCTTTCTGGAACAAGCTTGCAGGAAATATCATTATATCCCAGATCCTCTTCAAGGAAACTCTCTATTTCATGTGTGAACATCATATTACCTATGGGTATGTGCAGTAAAGAGATTTATATGCTTTTAATGTATTAAGGAAAATCTACTTAAGCAATCAATATAAGCAGTAATGAAAATGACAATCGATTGTGCAATTCCGGGAGAACAGAATGCTTAGGATAGGAGTAATCGGCTGCGGAACTATTGGAACAAGCATATGCAAAGCTATAGATGACGGGATCATCAAGGCAGAACTGGTCGCCATCTATGACAGGAATAAGGATGATGTGGATAGACTGTTATCCACCCTCAAAATCTCCAACCCTCAGATAATAGAACCTGCTACAATGATCAAGCAAATAGACCTCCTGGTAGAGTGTGCCTCTCAGAAAGCAGTCTATGAAGTGATACCCGCTGCACTTCTGGCACATTGTGATGTAATGGTCATGAGTGTCGGGGCTTTTGCGGATGAAAAACTTCGCAAGACCATAGAGAACCTGGCAATAGATAACAACTGCAAGGTATACCTGCCATCCGGTGCAATTGTGGGTCTTGACGGGATCAAGTCGGCATCAGTTGAGGATATATATTCAGTTACACTGACAACACAAAAACCTCCCAGGGGACTTGCAGGTGCACCTTTTATTATCAGGAACAAAATCGAACTTGACAAAATTACCAGCAAGACCATCCTGTTTGAAGGATCTGCAAGCGAAGCAGTCAAAGCTTTCCCGGCCAACGTGAACGTTGCAGCAACGTTAAGCCTTGCAGGTCTTGGTTTTGAGAAAACTAAAGTACGGATAGTTGCAAATCCTGCACTGACACGTAACATTCATGAAATATCCGTTGAAGGTGCATTCGGAGAGTTTACAACACGGGTCGAGAATGTTCCGTCGCCTACAAATCCAAAGAGCAGCTATCTTGCATCCCTTTCTGCCATAGCTACCCTTAAAAAGATATCCAATCCGTTCCAGACTGGGACATGAACTGGAAATTACAGTAATCTATCTCCAACATATTCATAAAATTGATTTATGGACAGAATTGTCACTTACAAAAGGTTATGATCTAATGCAAGACACTCAACATATCATTGAAAAGATACAGGAGTTAAAAAAAGAACGTAATGCTGTGATTCTGGCTCATAACTATGAACGGGGAGAGATACAGGACATAGCTGATTTTACCGGCGATTCCCTGGGACTCAGCCAGCAGGCTGTTCAGCAGGATGCAGATATAATAGTATTCTGCGGAGTACATTTCATGGCGGAGAGTGCAGCCATACTGAGTCCTCAGAAAACAGTGCTGTTGCCTGAGATACATGCCGGTTGCCCCATGGCATCAATGGTCACAGCAGAAGCATTGAGGGCTGAAAAGAAAAAATACCCGGAAGCAGCTGTCGTCTGTTATGTGAACTCGACTGCAGAGGTCAAAGCAGAGAGTGATATCTGCTGTACTTCTGCAAATGCCGTTGAAGTTGTCAACTCTCTCGAGGAAGAAGAAATACTCTTTGTACCTGACAAGAATCTTGCCGACTATGTGGCCCAAAACAGCACGAAGAAAATCATTCCCTGGGAAGGTTACTGTCCTACTCACAACCAGATACTGGCCAGTGATATCGTACGTGTGAGAGAAAAATATCCTGATGCCGAAGTACTTGCTCATCCCGAGTGTCGCAGGGATGTTCTGGACATCTCCGACAGAATATTCAGTACCACAGGGATGCTGGATTATGCCAAAAAATCCACCACAGAGGAATTTATCATAGCTACCGAGAAAGGTATCCTGCACAGGCTGGAGAAGGAAAATCCCGAAAAGAAATTCTACTATGCATCTGAGTTCGCAATCTGTCCCGAGATGAAGGCTATTGACCTTAATGCCCTGTTGCTCTCACTTGAGAAGATGCAACATATAATATCTGTTCCCGAAGATGTAAGAGTGAAAGCAAAATACACACTGGACAGGATGCTTGAAGTGAAACGAAACAGGTAATCTATAGTATGCAAGCGTACCTAAAACTGATGCGTTCGGGCAATTGCCTTATGGCAGCCATTGCCGCAATAATTGGAGTGTTTATAGCCTACAACATCGTTGCAGCTAATAATCCGCTTTCCACCCAGTTTCCGATATTTGATGCAACAAAGGTATTCCTGACTGTTTTTATGGTAACCGGAGCAGGGAATGCCATCAATGATTATTTTGATGTGGAGATAGATCGTGTCAACAAACCAGACAGACCCATACCTTCCGGAAAGATAGGTCTTAAGACCGCCTTATATTTCTCACTGGCACTCTTTGCAATTGGCACTCTTATAGCAGCATCTATAAACCTGATATGTGGTTTTATTGCCCTTGTCAACTCTCTTTTACTCATATATTATGCAAGTAGCCTGAAACGCACGCCTCTCTTAGGAAATATTGCTGTAGGCTATCTCACAGGCTCTACATTTCTCTTCGGAGGAGCCGTTTTCTATGATAAAGGTGGACTTGAAAGCGTTTTCGTACTATTCCTGCTTGCCACTCTTGCAACTGTTGCCAGAGAAATCGTAAAGGACATAGAGGACATCGAAGGTGATACTAAAGACGGTGCTCGTACCCTTCCCATAGTCATCGGGCCAAAGAAGGCTGCCTATCTTGCATCTGCTATAGGTCTTATTGCCGTGCTTGCAAGCCCATTGCCTTATCTGCAATCACTCATGGGTATACGCTACCTGTTCATAGTTGCTTTAGCTGACATGCTCTTTATCGTTGCTGTTTATCAGATACTCGGGAAGAATGATCCGGCAAAGTCATCAAAAATGTTTAAGATGGCAATGGCCTTCGCACTCATATCTTTCATAGCCGGTGTCTGATATCAATAAACGGTTATCATACCCCTGGCAAGCTGCATACAAAAATCCTGGATATGTTCGAGTTCGAAATCAATTACACCTTCTATTTCTTTTGCCACTGAATCCACTGATCCCTTTTTCATTACGAGTTGTGCCGCAGCCACCTTTGGTTGATCAATCGGGGCACCGATATCGCTCAGAAGCCACACATATGCCTCTTCCACATCAGGCACATTGGCATATATCCTGTCAGCTATCCGGTGCGAGAGTATGTTGTATATCTTCCCCACATGACTCACAGGATTTTTCCCGGCAGCAGCCTCACTACTTACAGGCCGGTTCAGCGGGATTATGCCGTTTACCCTGTTTCCACGACCAACCTGCCCACAATCCGCATCTTCAGCCGAAGTGCCTGTGACAGTGGTGTATATTCCTTTCATTCCACGACCCGGCATGTCAAGATTGTTGAACGAGACAGATGTGTTCATCTGCACACCTTTCTCTTCCATGTAAGACACCAGATATCCGTTCATAGCTCCAAAAAGGTCATTCTTCATATTGAAATAATGTTGCTCGGAATCAACAAAAGAGTCGATCAGTGGCATTGCAACTGTTATGTCTAATTTTGTATCCCGCCTTATGCCCATGACCTTGACATCTTCACCTGATTCCGGATATTCTTCTTTGAACTGGGCAGAGTTCAGGTGCTTTTCCATATCCAGTACTGCCTGTTCAGTGAAAGACAGAGGAGCATATCCCACTGCAGCAGACGTATCATTGGCACCTAAGACCTCCCCTTTTCTTCTGAAGATGTCGGTCAGTTCCGCAGAACCCGGCTTAAGCTCCACTTGGTATTCCATAAAGTCCGGCTGCACAAAACGTAGCTTCTCATCGAACCACCTTTTTGCAGTATCCACCGCTATATTGGCAACATCGATCTCTGTGTCTTCTACCTTGAAAGTTGCACGGTCACCAATAACAAGACGCATGGGTTCAACTACAATACCCCCACCAAAGATTCCAGCAGTTTCCCCGGCGACAAGCAGGCATTTATCCGTATTATGATGTAAGATCGTATCGAACTTCTCAAGGTATTCATTACATAGATTTACAGATATCTGATCCATTATTGCATCGCAGATACTGTCAGGATGCCCCAGTCCTTTTCTTTCAACAATCTCAAGCTGCTGTGCTGTCGCACAGGATGCTCTGAATTCTTCTACTGTTATGTTTCTCAGTTTAACCCCTCCCAAAGATTACTGACCACTATCGGCAGTTAGTATATGTAATTTTAATTAGAATGGCATTGAATTAATAACTACTCATTTTCAGAAGGAATTATTCCAGATGATTCTACATGTTCCAGATATTCCTGCAGTATCATAGGGAACGTACTCGCAGGAACAAAACGCACTCCCAGCTCTTCAGCCCACTTCTGTATCCCGAAATCACTTGCAACTACCGCGGCATCCAGCTCCTTTGCAAGTATGAGTACATCAATATCAGGAGCACTATCAAGTATTCCATAACGCATTGCTGAGCGATACTTATTCCTGAATTTGCCGATATATCCACCTATAACTCTCCTCTCAATATCAGCATCAATATCTTTCTTGTCACTGGCCTTGGTAGTGATAAAAAGACAGTCGGTAGAAGAATCCCATATTGTCTCTTCTGCAATTCCCATCCCTTTATTTATGCGCTCTCGCATGTAAGAAACATACTCATGAAATACCTTGGAAGGTATTTGCACATTATACCTGTCAGGAGCCTTCTTAACAAGCCATGTGTCAATCTTTGCAATTGCATCCTGATCACATCCGTTATTCTGTGCAAACTCCCGCAGCTCATTGTACACCGAAGGAAAAGGTACATAGCAACTGATTCCAAGCTGCAGCCTTGAGGAAGCTATCAGCTCCAGAATTCTGCTCATCCCGTCACACATGTCTTCGATGCCCATCTTCTGTCTGGCATGCAGATCTGTCAATGCAGTGGTATCAAGAACAAAACGCTGTCTTAGCATGTGATTATCTTCCTGTAGAGGCAGATTCGATTACCTGCCCTGCATATATAGATGGGTAGAGTTGGCTTAAAGTATTTTTGGTAGTCCAAAATAGATGGATGTAGTTTCCTGTACTTACCTCATATTTTAATAGTGACTCCATTTTCAATTAAGAGTGCACTCGTTTCTGAATATTATGTATGCCATTCATTGGGATTATTGTCATTTTGAGCCTATATTGATAATTGCAAAAACATATTTTAGAGCCCTGCTTTTCAAACAAATGCCACTTTCTGAATAAAAATAGTTTTTAGATAGCAATAGTAAACAAAAGAACAAGGATAATTAAGTTAAGGGAAAGGGGCTATAATAGTCCCTTTACTTTTTCTTGTTTTCTTTTTTGAATTAAAATCAGGTTGAATCCATTTTGTTGATGCTGCTTATCCAATTAAATGATGGATAAGTAGAGCATCACATATTCACTGATACGCCCTTTCGTCTTCACCTGTACTTTTCTCTTCTTCATTTGCAGCATACCTTGCAAAAGTCTCCGCAGCCTGTTCATAGAAACTCATGGCACTGCGTGAAGTTGTCGGCTTTACTCTACGTATAGCCTTGCGGAAATGATCGGATTTTACTTTAATACCCGCAGCCTTTTCAATAGCATCCTGCCTTGTGATACCAGGCGTGACCACCTCACGCAGAGCCAGCATTGAAGCTTCACGGCAGATAGCCTCAATATCAGAACCTACATAGCCTTCTGTCATCTCTGAAAGTTCATGGACATCCACATCGTCCGAGAGAGGCTTATTGTTCAGATGTATACTGAATATTTTTTCCCTGCTTTTTTTATCAGGAGGACGCACGTAGATGAGCCTATCAAAGCGACCGGGACGCAACAGGGCAGGGTCCACGATATCCGGCCTGTTGGTAGCTGCAACTATGACAACATCCTTTAATTCTTCCACACCATCGATCTCGGTGAGAATCTGACTCACCACACGTTCACTTTCGTGGGCATCAGTGCTCGAACCGCGCTCTGAAGCCATTGAGTCAATCTCATCAAAGAATATAACAGTGGGAGCAGCCTGCTTTGCTTTACGGAAAGTCTCGCGCACCGCACGTTCGGATTCACCGATATACTTACTTAACAGCTCAGGACCCTTGATACTGATAAAATTTGCCTCACTTTCCGTGGCAACGGCTTTTGCAAGCAAAGTCTTGCCAGTGCCGGGAGGTCCAAAGAGCATAATACCCCTTGGAGGTCTTGTGCCTACGACATCGAAAAGCTCCGGGAACTTCAAAGGCCATTCCACAGCCTCAGCCAGTTCCTGCTTTGCATTATCCAGCCCCCCAATATCGTCCCATTTCACCGATGGAACTTCTACGAATACTTCACGCATGGCGGATGGTTCAATATTCTTCAGTGCATCATCGAAGTCCTTTCTGGTAACTATGAGCTTTTCCATGAATTCCGGAGGAATTTCATCCTCCACATCATCCATTTTCAGCTCAGGCAGCATCCGCCTGAGAGCATGCATTGCGGCCTCCTTGCACAAAGATGAAATGTCCGCACCCACAAAGCCATGCGTAACTCCGGCAATTTCTTCAAGGTTCAGACCTTCCTCAAGCGGCATTCCACGGGTGTGAACAAAAAGAATCTGTAACCTGCCTTCAGCATCGGGAATACCTACCTCGATCTCCCTGTCGAAACGTCCTCCGCGTCGCAGGGCCTCATCAATTGAATTAGGACGATTGGTTGCAGCTATAACAATAACCTTGCCCCTTGAAGCAAGACCGTCCATAAGGGACAGCAATTGTGCTACTACCCTGCGTTCCATCTCTCCTACAACTTCGTCACGTTTTGGGGCTATGGAATCAATCTCATCAATAAAAACAATGGAAGGAGAATTCTTTTCTGCTTCCTCAAATATCTCACGCAATTTCTGCTCGCTTTCCCCGTAGTACTTTGACACGATCTCAGGACCACTCACTGAGGTGAAATTGGCGTCAGTCTCACTTGCAACCGCTCTTGCTATCATGGTCTTCCCGGTTCCGGGTGGGCCGAAAAGCAGAACACCCTTTGGAGGGGTCGATACCCAGTTTGTTGAACAATTCCGGATGCTTGAGTGGAAGCTCTATCATCTCACGCACAAGTCCCAGTTCCCTCTGGAGACCTCCGATGTCCTCATATGTCACCTGACCGGTTGTGCTCTCTGCAATTGCGGCCTTCTCCCTGAGTTGTATCTGGGTACTCCTTGTCACAACCACAGGCCCCGATGGCTTGCTGGAAAGTACCACAAAAGAGATAGGATTGTTAACTGTTTCGACCCGGATGTTCTGTCCTTTTGAAATTGGCCGGCCTTCCAGTATCCTTAGTATGAAACGTGCACCACCCACAAGACGGGTCTCCTTTGTCGGTGCAAGAACAACTCTTTCGGCCTCCGTTACAGCGACCTTTCGGACAGTGACCCTATCATCTATGCTGACCTTGGCATTACTCCTGAGATTCCCATCAATCCTGATGATGTCCTTGCCAGCATCGTCCAGGTATCCGGGCCAGACTATCGCGTAACATTTTTCACGGTTCCCAATCTCAACGATATCACCGCTGATAACCCCTATTTTTTGCATCAGGTCCTTATCAAGCCGTGCAATGCCTCTTCCGACATCACGGGGGTATGCCTGCCCCACACTTACGGTAATCTCTTCGGTCAAAACCTATCACCACAAGTCCAGTCTTAAATACGGTATCGATGGTCGTCATTAATAATATATTCAGTAGAACTATGATTTAACGCTTCTGGGGTTTGGGGTGTTGGGTGGGGATGATTTGAAATTTGCAGGAGTTCAATAATCCGGGATTTTCTGAAAATGTATCAGGTCAAAGGAAATGAACATTTTTAAAGGCAGGTTATATCCCGATTTATAGCCCATAATAAAGGAAGAAGATTTAATTTTTAAGAATAGGAATATGAGGAGTAGGGGGTCTAAGTTAAAGTTGTGTTAATAAATTCAGTTATTACAGGCCAACCATTAATAGCACCTGCGAGTAAAACAATAAAAGCTAATAAAGCAAGAATGTATTGCCATTGCTTTTTAGCTACATTAGAAGCTATTCTAAATGCTTGGTTTATTTTGTGTTTGTTTATAAAAAAAATGTATTGGCTTTCAATTATGTTTGCTATGGGATCAACCATACTCTTTTGATATCTAAAAGACTCCATGAATACTTGGTACATTTTTTCATGATTGACCTCGACTGTTTGGTCAGATAAATTTATGTGGCGATTGATTATTTTATTGTGTACCTTGAAAGTGTTACGCCAGCCGGGATTATATTTTTCTATTAATGGTTTACTATTTCCATACCATGATGCATATTTATCAAGTATTTCTTTTTGTAAGGTTAACATTTCCATCGAAAGTTTGCCCCACGTATAATAATTGTAACTATTCAGCCTGACTGTTTTAATGATGCAAAAAACAATATACTATGGCTTCATTCTATGTGTTAAAAAATAGTAACTATTCAGCCTACCACAATTAGCCTATTGATACTGATTTGTAACTATTCAGCCTGATAAAAACGCTATCAATAACAATCTTGACAAAAAGTTGAAACGTAAATTTCATTAGGATCATTTATTTTGATTGTTGCTATTGATTGCTTTTTTGATTGTTAGATTGTTAGTGAGCAGACATCTCTATTTCGATGAAATCAGTACCAATAGGCAAATCGTGCCAGGCTGAATAGTTACTCGGAAAGATTTGCTGGACATTTGTAAAACGCCCCTGTTATGCTTCAGCCATAAATTGCAGTCCATGCAATTACAACCCATCAACCACTTGTCCAAGAACAATAGCAAGGCTGAATCGTAAAAAGCTGTCAAAAATAGAAGATGTAACCGAAGTTACATCTCATTCTTCAATTTCTCAACAAGCTCAGCCCTGATACAGTCATCACGGTCTCCGCCACATACCATGCCACGAACACCTATTATGTCAGGCTGAATGCGCTTGAGCACCGGGATATCGTCGAAAATGAGTGAACCGGCAATAGCTGAGAGCAGACCTACTTCACGAATAGCAGCTGTGAAAACAGTGAGTGCTTCCTCATCCATGAATTCGAATGTGGAGCGACCGTCCTTGATACCTGTATCTACCATTACCACATCAACACCTGCTTTTGCGCCGACGGCAGGAAGCAGTTGTGGATTGATGGAATTGATACGCTCATAGTCAGAATAACCTGATGCAACTACCTTTTTCTCAGGGTCAAAGTCCTTTACAGCTTTTGTGATGTTGGTAAGCATTTCGAGAGCTTGACCCTCGGTTTGCACATCATAAAGACCGACTTTGATGTAATCTGCACCTGCAACTGCGGCACCAAGTGCTGCAAGAGATGCTGTGCCCGGTTTGAAATTAAAGTCGCCGATTGTTGCGCTGATTGGCTTTTCAGACTTGATCGCTTCCTTTACCGAACTTATGATCCATGGGAAATTTGCGCCAAGTGAACCTTCTTTTGGATTCTTTACGTCAACAATGTCAGCACCGCCTTCGTGTGATGCGATTGCCTCTTCAGGATTGATAGGACTTATTAGTAATTTCATATTATAACCTCTTTTTTTATAGCATGACAGGTGTATCAATTATATATGTTTCGTATCATTTTCGTTCTTGATATATTCAACCGGACCGTAGTCCATGCGCAGGGCGGGAATCGTAGTGAATATAAACCCATACATTTCTCCAGCTGCATATGCAACACATCCAATGCCGTTAAGATAGTCGATGCCGTAAAACCAGCAGAAGTATACATAGCAGACCTCAACCTGCTTGAGAAGATTGGCAAGAGGGAAAAGAACTTTGATATCATAAAAGCCATATCTGAGAATACAAAGGTAATGCTGGATCCTGGAATCACATCCGTTTCTGAAACAGAGGATGTTATGGAAATAGTACAATCCATTATACTGGGAACCGAGACCGCATCCCTTGATACAATAAAGACGGTTATTTCACTATATCCTGGAAGAGTTAATGTCAGCATTGACAAAAAGAATGGTAAGATACTCACAAGCGACCCATCTATGCCTGATGACCCGTTCAGAATAGTAGAACTACTGAATGACTATGATCTGGATAACATAATAATCCTGGACCTTGACAGAGTTGGAACATCAAGTGGCGTGGATTCACAATTTTTAAGTAAGATTGTCTCTATCTCTGAACATAATGTACTTCTTGGCGGCGGTGTCCGCAACGTGGAAGACATTAAGGCATTGGAAGAGATAGGAATAAAGGGCGCACTTGTTGCAACCGCACTACACAACGGTTCCATCCCCCTTCATGAAATTCAGAAGTAACATTATATAACAAAATTATCATTTATCGGTGTAATCATGGCAGACAAGGAAGACAATGTAGAAATAGGCGAGAACTATGGAGAAATTAAGATGGGAGCCGGCTGGTTCCTGACCATTACCCTCGCATCAAGTGAAAGATTCGAAAACGAATACATAGAGATCGCAAAGGAAAGAAGCGGACAGAAGAAAGCACGTTTTAACCTGAATCCTAAATACACTCGCACACTTGGAGAAGCTCTTATCAAATTCGCTGATGAGAACGGACTTGAGTGACCTGTGGGGTCACTAACTTACTTTTTTGAAGGTTACCCAGAAAACACTGCCTTTTCCTTCCAGATTGTCCTCTACGCCATAGTAGCCATCATGTAGCTCCATGATACGTTTGACAATGGCAAGTCCAAGGCCTGTGCCCCTAACACCTTTTTTATCAGCACGTTTGAAACGGTCGAATAAAAAAGGCTTATATGAATCTGGAATTCCATCCCCACGGTCAGTGACCGTGACTTTCCAGAATTTACCTTCATCAATGAAATCAATGCTGATGACATTGTTTTCAGGTCCGTATTTTATAGCATTGGATAACAGATTCATAAAAACTTCACTTACAAGAGGATTCACACTGGAATAACAGGGATTATCGGAAGATAATTTTAAAATGATTCCTTTGTTTTTGATCTGTCGAGAAAAGTCGAATATTATATTTTTGAAAACGCCGGCAATATCTATATTTATGATAGTCTATTTCTTCGATGGAATTGAGTTTCTCATATCTGCAAGCACTTTCAAGCAGGTTTATCAGTTTTTTGTTACTTTCTGAGATCATACGTAAGAAGCGAAGCTTTTTCTCATCTACTTCAAGTTCCTCAAGAGTTTCCGTATAACCACTTATAGTACTGGCAGGACTAAGCAGGTCATGACGTATGATGTCAGAAAAAAGATCTTTCAAATGATTTAGTTGTTCAAGCTCTTTAGTGTGTTTTTGCAGTTCTCTTTCTGCATTTTTCATATTAGTTATGTCAAGTACTGCAAAAGTAACACCTTTTGAAAATGATTCAGGGTAAATAGGACATGAACTCAGAATAACATCGATTATCACACCATCTTTGCGAGCCATCCTAGTCTCTACTATTCCTGTCCCCCTCTCATTTATCAGGGAATATTTCTCCAGACCCACATGTTCATATGTTTCATCATCAGGATATATCATTCTGGAATTTTGGCCAACGAATTCTCCCCTTGAATAACCAAGCATTTCACATAAATTATCATTAACCTCTACAAATGCCCTGTCAGACACAACGCCTATTCCGGTAGGTACTGCCCTGAATATACTCTCAATACGTGCCTTACTTTGCTTAAGTTCCTTTTCCTTCATTTTTCTCTCAGTGATATCAATAATTATACCATTATAGCGGAAAGGATGGTCACCGCCATTCTCACTGAGCAGGGATATTTCATTTACCCAAATGACATCACCTGCTTTACTTACCAGGCGATAATCTTCAGAAAGGTATACCTGATCGGTACTCTCAAATGCAGCCACATCTGATGCCAGTTTTTCAATATCATCAGGATGAACAATATCAATGTACCTCATGCCACCCGACTCAAAATCCTCTTTACTATATCCAAGCTGAGAAATGTTATCGGACACATATTTGACAGGCCACCCCTCTTGGCATGACCAGCTAAAAGTAATGATAGGTATACATTTATAGATCGATTCAAGGTTCCTGACATTATATATCTCATCGATGAGAACCTTTTCCTTGTAGTAATTCTCACTCACTTCTTCCAAATAGATAACAATGCCTTCATAATCCCCACTTTCACTGAAAAAAGGCACCATACGTACGGAAAGAAAAATATGTTTACCCAAGGGAGTGATTACATGCATCCGCTGCTTGAAGGATTCCTTAAGGGAACTCTTAGTATTAATATACAATTGCCTTAAACCTGGATTGCCATCGAGCGTGTGATTAGGAATATCACGAAAGAGGTTCTTTCCAATCACATCCTCTGCAGACACACCCAGAATAGATTCCATTGCATTATTAAAAAGAATGAAGTCATCATTTCTGTCAAAAGCACATATTCCAATTGGTGCGTTCCGAACAATTATCGAATCAAGCATTGTCTAACCAGACCTGATTTTTGCAGAATAATTGTGAACATAAATACTACATAAGTAAAGTATGACCTCTAGCTATATATCAATATATTAAACATGATGATTCATTTTACCAATTGTATAAAATTGATAAATGAAATATTAGCATGACATAAAAATCAATGTGATACAATCCTTATCGTAAAAATGAAAAAATTGCATCCAGAACTTCAGATTCAATCTCGCCGATACTACGGTCAGTATCAATTATCACAAATCTTTCTGGGTTTTCCCTGGCAAGCCGCAGGTAGTTCTCTCTCACACCTTCAAGGAAACTTATCTTCTCAAATTTGGTTTTGTCCCCGCGATTGCCGCATCGCTCCACAGCAATGTCCGGTTCTATGTCAAAGAGGATTGTCAGATCGGGGTCCACAGTCCAGCCCCTGTGAATGTCCTGGATCCATTTCACAGGATCAGCGAACCGGCTTTTTAATGTCATACCCTGGTAAGCATAACGGCTTCCTGAATAACGATCTGAAATCACATTCTTTCCACCTTCCAGAGCAGGGAGCAGGAGCTTAGAGATATGCTCTGCATGGTCTGCGGTGAAAAGCAAAAGCTCTGCAAGGTTATCCGTATCAGAATGGATGGCACGGTTCACAGCCTCACCTATCCAACCAGTTGTGGGTTCTCTTGTGAAAACAAACTCTGAGAATCTGGAATTTGAATTCAACAGACTTGTTATCGTCGATTTACCAGAACCATCTATACCTTCCAGAGTGATGAGTTTACCTTTCATGAGCATCAACAATGAAAGCAAAGGAATACTATTTAGAGTATTTGTTCCACAAAAACTCTGATTCCCTTTTATGTCCTTAAGACGTCTTCACTGACGCACTGTGGGCATTTCACCGGAAACATATCAGGATTTTCCATAAAAACGAATTCACATGTATTGCATCTGAAGTATACTTTATTAGGGTCATAGTTGTCCATAATTATTCCTCAAATAAATATGACTCACAATGATAAATATAGTAATCGGTTGTATAAATATAACGTATATGCATCCGGCAAAACTATATGCAAAGGAAAAGAACCCTGAAAAGGATACTAAATGACAACAATTGGAGTAATTACCAGGGGAAAGTATGGGAACCGCCTGATAGATACCATTAGCTCAAAAACTGAAATGGAAGTAGTTCAGACTTCCGTGCCGCAGATGCTGCCTGACTTCATCGATGAGCCAAATGAATTCCTGGAAGGACTCAATATAGACAACTCCGTGTTCGATTCGGACATTGTTATCACCTATTCACTTCATCCGGACCTTACCGCGGCAATAGCCCATATGGCAGGAAAAGCCGGTGTAAAAGCCCTGATAGTACCTGGAGGAGCATCAAAAGCACCTGTTGTGGAACTTGAAGATATAGCAAAACAGTATGACATGCTCATTGAAGTTGAGGATATATGCTGCACCCTTCAGGAAAAGCCGGAAACAAAAGAACTTTGTTCGCACCTATCAAGCCCTGTCCTTGATATTGATGTCGATAAAGGTATAATAGAATCCGTAGAAGTATTATGTGGGGCACCATGTGGAAGCACGTGGCACATGGCAAAGGAACTTGTAGGAATGAAGGTAGAAGAAGCACCTGCCAGAGCCGGACTGCTCATACAACAATATCCATGCAGGGCCATCAGGGGAAATATGGGCGGCATCCATGAATCCGGGGAGATTCATAAAAAAGCCGTCGAAGATGCGATTCAGAAGAAAAAAGAAGACTGAGCTTATAAATGGGGAAATATGGACAATATCCAGATAGCTGAAAGGTTCAACCAGATAGCAAAACTTCTGGAATTCAAGGGAGAGAATCCGTTCAAGACCAGAGCATATACAACTGCCGCAAAGACGATAAAAGGACTTGATGAAGAACTGGTGTTATTATACAAGAATGGAAAAATCGACACCTTACCAGGAGTCGGTGAAGCACTTAAAGGCAAAATAGTAGAAATGCTGGAAACCGGTTCATTCAACGCCTATGAGAAGACAGTGAAAGAAGTACCACATGGCATCATGGATATAATGAATATTCCCGGCATCGGTCCGAAAATGGCAAGGCAATTCTACGAAAAACTTGGTATCACATCTATTGATGAACTAAGCAAGGCTGCCAGGGAGCACAGGATACGGAGACTTCCAAGAATGGGTGAGAAACAGGAAGATAAGATCCTCAGGTCGATTATCCGACTTCAACAGGACAAGGATCAGGGAAGACACCAAATAGCTCTTGCCACATACATCGCAAAAGAGATAACTGAGGAGTTGTCCTCCAGCCCATATATCGAAAAGGTAGTCATAGCAGGCAGCTTGCGAAGAAAGAAGGATACTGTGGGAGATATTGACCTTATAGCAGTTTCAGATGATCCGGAAAAGACACTTCGAACCTTTGTAAATCTGAGTAAGGTTGAAGAGGTACTGGAATCAGGAACTTCTAAAAGTGCTGTCATGTATCCTGGAAACCTGCGTGTGGACCTGAGAGTTGTTGAAAAGATTTCATTTGGTTCAATGTTGCAGCATTTCACGGGTTCAAAAGAACATAATATTCACCTTCGAAAAATTGCACTCTCAAAAGGTTACAGCCTGAACGAGTATGGCATTACAAATGAAAGCAGTGGCAAACTCACACCATGCAGCAAGGAAAAAGACCTGTATGAATTTCTGGGACTGGAATACCTGACCCCCGAACTCAGAGAGAACCGGGGAGAGATAGAAGCAAGCCTCACAGGAAAGCTTCCTCACCTGATTGAGAAAGAAGATATTAAAGGCGATCTTCATGTCCATTCCAATTGGAGTGACGGTGTAAACACAATAGAAGAACTTGCACAGGCGGCCATTCAGCGCGGATATGAGTACATTGCAATCACAGACCACTCACATTCCACAGGTATTGCCAACGGATTATCTGAAAAAAGGTTGCTTGAGCATATCGAAGAGATAGAGGTTCTCAATGAGAAATTCGACGACATAAGGATACTTTCAGGTACAGAATGCGATATTAAAGCAGACGGAAAGCTGGATTACAGTAATGACATCCTTGAGAAACTGGACATTGTAATTGTGGCGGTACATGCTGGACTTGAACAGGACATGAACAAGATGACCAGGAGGATATTTGCAGCCCTTGAGAATGAACATGTGGATATACTTGCTCATCCCACCGGCAGAAAATTCGGCAAACGACCTGCATATGACGTGGATATGGATAAAATACTAACCGTGGCAAAAGACAACGACAAAGCCTTGGAAATCAATTCTTCGCCATGGAGACTTGACCTGAATGACACCAATGCAAGAAAAGCAAAGGAATATGGTGTTAAGATTGCCATCAACACAGACACACATGCAATTGACCATTTTGACAATATATCATTTGGGATAGATGTTGCAAGAAGGGGATGGATAGAACAGGAAGATGTTATCAATACCATGAGCCTGAAGCAACTGTGCGTCAGACTTGGCATTCCAAAAAAATGATAATAAAATAAGATTCCAAAACTTAATATTATAGATATATTGCACCATAAGGAAATAATTGATATTCTTGTTGCTTCCTTTCAGGAAAAAAACAAAAAATATAAATTCCTCTTCTGTAAATTTAATTTTGATAAATACAAGAAAGGAGTAGAATTACTGAAGAATCAACAGTGTAATACAGTTTGTAGGCATTTACGCTTAGCTGGTAGTTAAACACATCATAAATGGAAAATTATGAGGTGCTATTTTGAAAAATATGAAAGCTAACAGGCATGACAGATCCGTGAAAAAACATGAAATCGAGTTTCAGAAAGAGATGAAAAGGCAGCAAAAAAGAAGAACATGATAATATAGCTTTTTTGGGTTACGCTTTAATGAAAATATTAACTGGCAGGATTATCCTGCCAATTCCTATTATTATTTGTTCTGCAACTTCATACGTTGTCCCAGTATGCATTTTCCACCCCTGTGACCACCCAGTGGATTGAATGTGGTGCCAAGGGAATTCATGCATCTTGCCATGACAGCAGCGCCGCGTGCAAGGCCGTCATCTACAAAAATAACATTTTCTTCAATCTTGTTATTGATACCAAGTTCTTGCAGGTATTTCAATATCAGCTTTGGTTTATCTCCAGTAATTCCGGCCCTGCCGGTGACACCGATGGCTGTGTCCTCGAACACAAGACCTTCTTCCTGTGCTACTTTCACAAGACGCTGTACTACTCGTGCCATGACCTCGTCAATCACTGCAAAGAGCACCTTAAGATCATGTTTTTCATAGACCTCAGCCCCAATCTCTGAAAGTTTTTCCATATCAGTGCCATTGTGTCCTACATCACAACCTATGAGAACAACTCCAATCTCATCTGCAGCCTCAGAGTTTACTGGCACACTGCCATATCTTTTACGACCACTGGGAACCTTTTCGATAATTATATATTCATTTATCCGTTCTGCATATCCCTTTATAGCCTTCTCCTTGAGCTTATGAGCAAGCCTACCTAGTGATACGTTATCAGAAACATCAAGAGCAGTACCCTTTTTTGAGTCGACCAGGCTGGTTCCCTGAATAATGGCATCGGGGATGGCTCCGGCATAACCACAGAAATTTCCGATGGTCTTTGCATAAGGAAGATCAGGACTGATTATCCTGCCGTCAAGGGTTGTACCAAAGTCTATGGAGATGCAGGGATTACGGAAATCAACATCAACCCACTTGGCACCTTCCTTGATACCTGCAGTTGCCAGTTCACCTTCCATCTCGTTGGCAACGATTTCCACACCTGTTGCACCTGTAGGTGGTGTTACACTTGCCACTGCACCGTCAAAGACAACCTGTTCGAGCTTACTGTGTTTACGGAATTTTTCAGGAATATTGGATAAGGCCATCGGAGGAGTCATACGGTTTGGCGGAACACCTGCCATAAGACATCCATCTGCCAGGGCTTTTATGAACTCTCCTACTTCATCAGGCGTATCGAAACCTGCAACAACTCCTGTGGACCTCACAACAAAGTGTATGTCTTCCTTGATATCGAGGTTCGCTTTTTTCACAGCACCGACCAATGTATCCCGAACGAGTTCTCCCACTGACTGTCTTGTAAGCTCCACACCTGTAAGTGTCCTGCCAAATACTTCTTCATCTGCCTTTGGGGGTCGGACATCCCTTGTCATACTAACTGTTTTTGTTACAAGTCTTGTTTTACCATCCTCAAGGTTTGTAGCGGTCAGAATGCATTTGGTAGTTGTATTGCCCACTTCCACTGAAGCTACTATAAAATAAGCCTTGGACTTAAGATCTATCAGGCGTACGGAAGGACTTTCTACAATTCTGGGTTTATATGCCATTTGTTTCCCTCACATATAGGGTTGAAGTTTCTGGGTGATATTCTGTTTAGGTACAGCACCAATTAACTTATCAACATATTTTCCTTCTTTGAAGATAAGCATAGCAGGAATACTAGTTATTCCAAATTTTACAGCTGTCATTTTGTCCTCATCTACGTTCAACTTGCCAATGACTAATTTTCCCTGCATTTCGGTTGCCAATTCATCGAGAACAGGAGATATCGTACGGCAAGGACCGCACCACGGCGCCCAGCAATCCACCAGTACCAAAGGATACTTTGATACGAATTCATCAAATGTTGCATCTGCAATTGTCACCGGACCTGAAGGATACTGGTTTTTCTCCAGAGATCTTTGTAAGTCCTGCATCCTTTTTTGCCTGATAGATTCTAATTCATCCATGAAATACACCTTTTTGATAAGTATTATTGTTTACAGATATTTAACTGTGAACATGATTTGATATAGACGTTGGATTTCTCTTTAGTATCTGTTATTAACACATTTAATTGTTTGTATGGTTGTGCAATTACTACGCAATACCATGCCCTCCGGGAAAATCTGGGAAAAAGGAATAAACATCAAAACAATAGACTAACAGGGATAAAAATGGCAAAATGGACACTTGAGAATATACTTAGAATCGACCCGCAGGAGTTTGAAGTACTTCTCTCAAGACTTTTTTCGAGTATAGGATACAAGACAGAACTTACCCAATACTCCAGAGACAGAGGAATTGACATTGTTATTATGATAGAGAACTTCGGACTCACGCACAAATGGCTGGTCCAGGCGAAGAGATATTCAGAATCCGTAGGTGTAAAGGAAGTAAGAGAATATAGCAGTCTCAGATATCGTGACCATGTTGATGGCGTGATAATTGCTGCAACCTCTTCGTTCACTAAAGAAGCAATGGAAGAAGCAGCAGAGCATAACCTCAAACTCATAGATGGAAATCTGCTTGTGGAAATGCTCAACCACTATTTACCTAACCAGTACTCAGAAATTGCGAACAATTCTGGGAAAAATACTGATAAACTGCCAGAGAAAATAGGCAATGGAGCTATTCTGAAAAGAGGAGAGAAAGTTCTTGCAAATGAAGTAGTAACGATGGGAAATGAAAAGTTCACCATCATCCTGACAAATAAGAATGTGTTCCTCAAAAAGGAAAGTTCCAGCTTCTTTTCAAAAAGTTCAAACATTGAAGAACGCATCGAAATAAAGGACATTTTAGGATTGCATAACGAACCAAACAGATCCGTAATAATAACAGGAAATAAAAAACTCAAAATGTATCCTATTACCTCCAGAAAACTTCCTGAGCTAGCAAATATATTCGAAACCCTTCGCCCGGAATACCTGAGGGGCGAACACCTGAAGCTCTCATCAAGAAATGGAACACAACTAATAATACTCACAAACAAACGTCTAATTGTTTCCGAGATTTCCGGGGAGAGACAGAAGGAGATTTCCAACAAGAAAATCGTTGGCGTTGAACTAAAAAGTGGTTTCCTCAAAAAAGACCAGTTGCTTGTGTTGGAAGATTCCGGTGTTGTAGTAAAACATTATTTTGATGTTAATGAACCTGGGAAATGGAAAGAAATGATAGAACAATGCGTCAGAACATATTGAATTTCTAACAATACTTCACAAGCGTGAAACCTATATAACTGATACATCAAATGACTACTAACCAGGAGAGAGAAAACAATGGTTACAGAAACAATTAAGATCGAAGGTATGATGTGCGGACACTGCCAGGCAAACGTGGAAAAGTCCATTGGTGCAATTGCCGGGGTCAGTGAAGTAAAAGTCGACCTTACAACAAAAAAGGCAACAGTTACCTTTGATGATTCTGTTGCAAACCTTGATGCCATTAAGGCAGCAGTAGCAGACGCAGGTTATACTATTGTAGTCTGAAGTATCAAAAATAAACTAATTTTATTACTTTTTCCAGCAATATGAAAGCAGATATCAAAGTATACGGCATGACATGCATGCATTGCCACAAGCGTGTGAATGATGCAATATCAAATCTCGAAGGTGTGAATTCTGTTGAGGTCAGCCTTGAAAACGAGATGGCATCTGTTGATTTCGATACAGAGACCATTGCCCTTGAGGATATTAAAAAAGCCGTTACTGACGCAGGCTATGAAGTTGGTGAAGATGCCTGTCAGGTTCCCGATGAAGAAGAGGCAGCGTGTCCAATAATAATTGATGATGAAGAGCCGGAAGAAAGCAAAGCGGAGCCAGGAACTGTTAAGGAAATTGCCTTCAAGGTCTCAGGTATGCAATGCTCTGCATGCGCACAGAACATCGAAAAGGCCCTGAATAAACGGGATGCTGTGATATCTGCTTCTGTGAATTTGCCAATGGAAAGAGCATCTATCAGTTATGATCCTGCACTCATCTCCCCGGAGGAGATGGAAAATGCAATTGAGGATATAGGTTATCATGTTGTTAAAGACAGGATCGTGCTTGAAGTAGGCGGAATGAAATGTGCGGCCTGTTCCCAGAACGTTGAAAAAGTCCTCAAGAGACTGCAAGGCGTTAGTTCTGCAAGTGTGAATATTACCACAGGAAGAGCACAGGTAGAATATAATTCATCCCTTGTCTCGATAGATGAAATAAAGAAAGCCGTGGATGGTATAGGATATTCAGCTTCCCTTCCGGCCGATAGAAAGGAATCAGAAGACAGGGAAAGAAAGGAAAGGAAACATGAAATCAGACAGCAGAGGAACAACCTGCTTATTTCCGTTGCAATTTTAATTCCAATAATGCTTGGGAATATGAAAATGATGTTTCCGGGTCCTTTTGGTTTTGTGCCAGCCCTACTCTCTGACAGGAATCTGCTGTTCCTGCTGACAACAATTGTCATTGTTTTCCCCGGCAGACAATTCTTCGTTGGAACTTACCGGGGACTCAAGCACGGCGTTACAGACATGAACCTGCTCATTGCAACCGGAACGGGAGCAGCTTATATTATCAGTGTCGCATCCAGCTACCTTGACCTTGGACCCGGTTACGAGCACCTCTATTACGATACCGCTGTAATGCTTATTACTTTCATAACACTGGGGAGATACCTGGAAGCCCGTGCAAAAGGCAGAACATCGGAATCCATCAAAAAGCTCATTGGCCTGCAGGCAAAGACTGCGCGTATCATCGTTGCCGGTGAAGAGAAAGAAATACCTGTGGAAGATGTACAGGTAGATGACATCGTCTTTGTTAGACCCGGAGAAAAAGCACCTGTTGATGGGGTTATTGTAGAGGGTTCGTCTGCCATGGACGAGTCAATGATCACAGGCGAGAGTATCCCTGTGGAAAAGAACGTTGATGACATGGTTATCGGCTCCACGCTCAATAAATCAGGTGCACTGAAATTCAAGGCCACCAACGTTGGTGCGGATACCGCACTTGCAAGGATAATCGAGCTTGTGGAAAACGCCCAGAACTCCAAGGCGCCTATACAGAGGATTGCCGACGTAGTAGCTGGCCAGTTTATCCTTGTCGTGCACGTACTGGCACTGCTTGCCTTCTTCTTCTGGTATTTCATCGGATTCGAGAGATATAATGTTCCGATTAATTCCGAAATACTCAGTCCATTCCTGTTCGCACTGCTCATATCCATCACCGTACTGGTAATATCCTGTCCCTGTGCTGTGGGTCTTGCAACCCCTGCAGCCATCATGGTAGGTACGGGCAAAGGTGCTGAGAATGGAATACTTATCAAAGGTGGGGAAGCACTTGAGAAAACCCTGGAAATAAATACGATTGTTTTCGACAAGACGGGGACACTGACAAAAGGTGAGCCTGAACTTACTGATATTGTGCTGACTGCTGGCCATGATAAAGATGAGATTCTTACACTTGCAGCAAGTGCAGAGAAAGGCTCCGAGCATCCCCTTGGAGAAGCCATTGTTCGGGCTGCCGAGGAAAAGAAACTGGATATAAGGACTGTGGAGCAGTTCAGCTCTATCGCAGGACATGGTGTTGAAGCCACTATCGATGGCAACATGGTGCTACTTGGAACCCGCAAGCTCATGGAAGACAATGATATTGACACCTCATCGCTCACTGAGAACATGGAAAGCCTTGAAGCTGAAGGCAAGACTGCAATGATAGTTGCAAAAGAAGGACAAACGATTGGAATTGTTGCGGTCGCAGATACCCTGAAGGAAAACTCCGAAGAGGCTGTGGAGAAGATACGCAACATGGGTATTGAAGTTGTGATGATCACAGGTGACAACTGCAGAACAGCAGATGCAATTGCCGGCAGCATCGGCATAAAAAAGGTGCTTTCCGAGGTACTTCCCGAAGACAAGGCTGTCGAAATAACAAAACTTCAGGATGAAGGACGCATAGTTGCAATGGTCGGTGACGGAATAAACGATGCACCGGCACTTACACAGGCGGATATCGGCATTGCCATGGGAGCAGGGACTGACATTGCTATGGAATCTGCACAGATAGTGCTTATTAAGAATGACCTGAGAGATGTGCTTGCAGCTATCAGGCTGAGCAGGCTGACCATGAGCAAGATAAAACAGAATCTCTTCTGGGCCTTCGGCTATAACAGCATAGGCATCCCGCTTGCAGCCGGTATACTTTACCCCTTCGTCAGTACCATACTAATAACACCCGCACTTGCTGCAGCCTTCATGGCAATGAGCTCCATATCGGTTACGACAAACTCTCTTTTGATGAAAAGGAAGAGTATAAAGTAAGGAGGCGTCCAAATGGATAAAGTATCAGACAAGAATGCAGGAAAATACGCACTTATAGCAAGCGTAGTTTCTTGACTTTTGCTTGTCATCATTTTTGCAGGGCTTTCCTTTTTGGTCAATGGTTCCAGAACCGTGCCACTTTACAGCCAGGTGGATATCATTGCAGGTATGGTTTTTGTTTTCGTACTCAGCATGATAGTCTCAGCTTCTGTCTGGCCGGCGATCATTGAGAAAAAAGAAGATTGACAACGACTATCCGATGTATGCTACAATACCTGTTTGATAAATTTGATATCATCGAGATCTATGCATAGTCATTTGTCAAGAAAATTGGCTCAAGAAACGTTCTTAAGAGTGTCAGTTTTAGACATGGGAACATTCTTAATCAGTATTATTAAAAACAATATTGTGAAGATGGTTGCATATATCAATCCTTAAACATGAGTTTGAGTAAGAATATGTAGTTCCCGAATCAAATATCTAGTTCAAATATATTTAAGCACTTCGAATCAGCGTCATTGAACATGAAAATAAAAACATGTCAATTGATCTCGTATTTTAAACTATTTCATCTATCATAGGGAAGGATATATGAATAAATCTAAGTAGATGGCAACTACACATTTTTTCGAAAAAGATAAATACACCCATAACTATTCACGGAATTGGAATTACTATCACTTTACGATAGAAATGTTGGTACGAAAAATGAGAAAAATTAATATAATTACAATAATGATTGTTGCGACCCTGCTGTTATTTTCAACAGCCTGAGCAACAGTCTTTACGCCAGTCTCTATAGAGACCACTCTGAATCCAGGGGAATCCGTAGAGGAAACGAAAACAGTGATAACTGACGCGACCCCCATAGGAAGAGCTGATATAGTTTTCAGCTTTGATCTTACCGGAAGTATGGGCGATGTCCTCAGTACAGCAAAATCCAATGCTGTTGACATTATGACTGCGGTAGATTCCGAGGTTCCTGATGCACAGTTCGGTGTGGTATCATACATGGATGATGTAGATCAATACAATTCATTTGGCTATTCTAACACATACGGCGTAGCTTCACGCGGCGATTACCCATACAACATGGACAATGCAATAACAAATAATAAGGCGGCAATATCCAGTGCAATAAACGGCCTATCACTTGGCTACGGAAGCGATGGACCTGAAGGATATACTCGTGTATTCTATGAAAGCTATGCTGATACAACAATAGGCTATCGCACGGGAGCAAAGAAGATATTCATCAATTTCGCTGATGATATCCCTCATGACAACAACCTGAACGAAGACGTACCTGGTAAAACCGGGATTTATACTACCGGTGGAAACCCAGGAAGGAATGGAGTAATGGATGAAACATCAGACTCCAGCAAGATCGGCGTAGGAAATGATGACCTCGACCTTCAAACTGTCCTGCAGGAAATGAAGAACAACGACATTACCCTTCTGGAAGTACAAAGTAGTTCAAGCAAGTTGGAGTACTGGACTCACTGGACAGGTATTACCGGTGGAAATGTTTATCAAATCGACGACTCAGCTGAAGTAAAGAATGCTATTCTTTCTCTTGTAAGTGATGTAGTATCAAACATCGATGCGCTTACCCTTGAAGTAGAACCAGGTTATGAGAGCTGGGTATCATGGACCCCAGAGTCATACACTGATGTCAAAGGAAGCGAAACAAAGCAGTTCGACGTGACAATTACAGTACCTGCTGGAACTGCCTCTGGAGAGTACAATTTTAAGATACACCTTGTAGCAGACGGAGCTATTCTGGCTTCACAGGATGTTAAAATCACAGTGCCTGGTGAATCATCACCAGCTGCAGATATACCAGAATTCCCAACGGTTATACTGCCAATGGCTGCAATAATGGGCCTAGCATTTGTGTTTATGAGAAGGAAGTAATTGATCTGATAAAGATTAATTACCCTTTCCATTTTTCTTTTTTGAACAGCATTGAGAAATGTGCTGTTGAAATTTTTTAATCACATTACAATGTTCTATCGAGTATTATAAAATAGCTGATAAGAGCTACGTGAGAAAAATCGCTTAAAGATCAGAATGCGGATTAATGTCACATCCAGTACACGGAAGACACATGGTCTTGAAAATATCCGCGCGCAGACCGTATTCGTCCAGTTTTTCCCGGAGGAAACGGTTAAGCATCAGCAGCCTTTCGGCTGACGGACGTTCGACAGTGAGCTCCCCTTCTCGTAAAGGATGTTTTGCAGCAGCCCTGAGGATTGGAACAACACCAATAGAAACCAGTTCTTCAATACCTTCTTTTGCGGACTTGTCAGATTCACCAAGACCGATTATGAAATTGGAGCAGACCTTATTCCTTCCGAATATCTCAACACCTTCTCTTAATGCATCAAGTAAGTGCTCAAGGTCCTGATCGGGACAGACAACCGCGTAGATATCCCTGTCCATGGTCTCAACGTTGTATTTGAGTTCGTCAGCACCGGCGTCCTTAAGCCTGCGTGTGCTGCCTTCAGTCGGGTATACGGAAACACCGATTGGAACATTATATATGTTCCTAAGCCTGCGGATTAGTTCCTCGGCCCTGTCAACTTCGGATTCCGGAGATATCTCAACCCCCGATGTTATGGAAATGGCATGCATCTTTCCTGTTTCATTGGCCTTCCCTATCATCCCAAGCATCTCATCCATTGTCTTAATCTTGCCTTCAAGTTTGGGAACCGGACAGAACTTGCAGTCGAAGACGCATTTCTCGCACATGGTTATGAAAGCCTGTTCAGGACAATGGATGAGTTCCTCTTCAATGTCCCCCCTTGCGATCTCAACACCGTCTTTTCTTATTACAAGCTCTCCATTTTCCATTTCTGCCTGCAAAGGAGATTCCTTTTTAACGGCAAGACGAACACGATGACCTCCAGAACTGAAAAAGAAGGCAACATTTCCTGCGCCCGGACCTGCTGTGGGGATAGTTAGCCAATGGATAAGGGAAGGGTCCATATTCACGGAGCCTACCGAAATGAGTTGTGTTTTGGTTTCTGCTTTCATGAATTCTCCGTTCGCGAAAATATGACCTTTTTTAGTAGTATAGTTACATAACCTATTTTTGCCTGGGATACTTTATTGTTTCCCCAAAATGATCCATACCATTCCGGTCAATGACATCGCCCAGCCGTTCTCCTTCAAAAGCATTCTGACGATAATATTCAATGGTCTTTTCGAGGATATCAAACACAACTTCCTCTTTGTTCGTCCTGAGCAACTGGTCGCCCATGCGTGGTCTTTTACCGACTTTACCACCAACGAAGATAGCAAACCCTTGTGCCTTTGTTTGCATGGCATCTTTACGGCATGCTGCAATGCACAAACCACAGGATACACATTTATGCATATCAAGGTAAAGGCTGCTACTCTCAATATTTATGGCCAACATACCACAGGCTTTTTCGCATTGCCTGCACATGACACAATTGTCTTCAATAAAAACAGGTTCTTCAAAACCCATGATACCGAAATCGTTTTCCTGAACTTTCAGGCAGGATGCGGGGCAGCCAGTTACTGCTATCTTGAACTTGTAAGGAACTGGTTTTGCAAAGTATAACCCATCTATTTTTTCGCATATTCCCTGACAGTCAATAAGACCACGTTTGCAAACACTGTCTCCCTGGCATGCCACGACAGCTCTTATCTTTTTTCCGGTGGCTCCCGGACCAATTCCCGCTGAAATCATTTGCTCACTGGCATCATCTGTATTGTTAAGATGAACGAACGGTATCTCCATGCCCTGACGGGAGGTCACATGTACATAGCCCTTACCGTACCTGTCGGCAGCATCAGCTGCTGCCCTGAGATAATCGGATGTCAGTTTGCCACCTGCAGCGTGCAAGCGCATGGAGAAGTAATCATCCTGCCTTTGGGAAAGAAAACCTTTTTCCTTTAGCAGGTCTTTGTCTGAATTTCTTTTTACCATTTAGGTCACTTTCTGTTCCATTTATATGGAAGTTATTTGAAACACCTGTTAATAGTGAAGGAATAGATAACTGGTTTAGTAATAAATAGCTGGCATAAAAACATTTTGGAACATCCCTCAAACACAGGAAATATCACTAATAATCATGATGCTGCGAACCTTAATGATTATATAATTCAAATTTTGTTTTATACAATAAGAACAATATAACGCATCCTAAAAGGACATCCGTGATCCTGGGAGATTAAGATGCCGATCGATCCTATATGTAAAAAAATTGTCCCTGAGGGGTCTCCGTGTAATACAGAATACGGAGGAAAAACGTACCATTTTTGTTCCGACTGGTGCCAGGTTAAATTCGAGCACCTCGAAAAAAGCGTTATACGAATGAAGAGATCCATCCCTGAAAAAGAGCGCATATCTTTTGGGAAACTAAGGAAGGATATAATCAAGCCGGGAATCTGCACCTTGTGCGGAGCCTGCTCAGCAGCATGTGAATCCATAGCTATCAAAAACGATCAGCCCACACTTGTGAGCAAATGCACTGCATGTGGTGTTTGCTACAATCAGTGTCCTCGAACCATAACAACTGAAGAGGGACTCATCGGAAAGCTACGCAATGCTTACAGTGCACGTTCAGCACTTCCCGATATCAAGGGACAGGATGGTGGAGTTGTGACTGCAATGCTTGCATATGCACTTGATGAAGGACTCATCGACTGTGCCATCGTCACCAAAAGATCAGAAGAGGAACCGTGGAAACCCGTACCCATGATCGCACGGACATGCGAAGAATTGTTGGACTCTTCCGGCAGTATGTACAGTCACAGCATGACAATGAATGCATTGATGAGTGCCATAAAACAGGGCTGGAGAAGTATCGCTTTTGTAGGTCCGAGTTGTAATATCGATGCTGTCACCAAGATGCAAAAAAGCCCATACGGATTTTTGAATCTATTCATGAGAGCGAATATACTGAAAATGGGACTGTTCTGTATGGATACTTTCTATTACGAAGGAATTAAGGAATTCGTGGAAAGCAAGAACATACGTCTGGAAGATATCGAATCCATGAAGATTCGTAAGGGTCAGTTTGAATTCCACACCCCTGAAGAGCTAAAGGTCTATCCTCTACATGAACTGGACGTGTACAGGAGCAGCTCATGCAAATTCTGTACGGATATGGCAGCTGAGAATGCCGATATATCTTTTGGCGGTGTCGGTACACCACAGGGACGGACCACGGTCATTGCCCGCTCAGGTCTGGGATATGAATTGTATAATGAAGCTGTTGATAACGGTTATATAGACTCAAAACTGCTTGAGGAAAAAGAGATAAAGGGTGCTCTTAACCTTGCGAAGATGAAGAAGATACAGATGTATTCACTTAACCGCAGGCAGAATATTTGAGCTTTTATGGCAGTCCTGATACTGCCAATCTATTTTTATTAATTGTAAAATACTGCTGTACGAATGAGATAGCAGTTTCGTAGATTCCTTCTTTTCAAAATAGAACATTAATTTGTAACTATTCAGCCTGGCACGATTTGCCTATTGGTACTGATTTCATCGAAATAGAGATGTCTGCTCACTAACAATCTAACAATCAAAAAAGCAATCAATAGCAACAATCAAAATAAATGATTCTAATGAAATTTACGTTTCAACTTTTTGTCAAGATTGTTATTGATAGCGTTTTTATCAGGCTGAATAGTTACATTAATTTTATCATTACCCCTGTGCTTGATAAAAAGAATAAAGATAGAACAATTCTGGCACTTACAGTTACTTTTACCTGCCTTGTAATTGTATTTCTGACAGGGATGCTGAAGGGAAATATCTGAGAGTAGTGACACAAAAAACCTACTTTTTTAAGCATCAACATCCAATATTCCACCATGACCTCTCATGATTACGTCCACGGTTACTCCGAAAGGGAATCTGTCCGCCTCAGCGACCAGGCAAATACACTGGAAGAACTCCTGCACAGCGATACAAAGTACCCACCGGATAGTATCGTGCTTGAGGCCGGGTGCGGTATCGGCGCACAGACAGTGATACTCTCAAAGAATAGCCCGCAAGCGCAGATCACGTCCATAGACATATCAGAAGACTCCCTGAATCTGGCAAAAGAATGTGCTAGGAAAGAGGGAGTTACCAATGTAGAGTTCAGTTTGGAAAACATTTTCAACCTGTCTTTTGAAGATGAGAGTTTCGACCACATTTTTGTCTGCTTCGTTCTCGAGCATCTCAAGGAACCGGTAAAAGCATTGGCAAGCCTGCGCAGAGTGTTAAAAAAAGGTGGCACAATCACAGTTATCGAAGGCGACCACGGCTCATGCTTCTTCCACCCCGAGACCGAAGCAGGAGTTAAAGCCTGGAACAGCCTGATTGAAGTGCAGGCAAGACTTGGTGGCGATTCGCTCATCGGCAGACAGGTCTACCCACTTCTGAAACAGGCAGGTTTTTCTGATATTGTAGCTTCACCTCGCATGGTTTACAGCGATTCAAGCCTTCCACATATGGAGGAAGGCTTTGTGAGAAAAACCATTATCCCAATGGTGAAAGGTGTGCGTGAGAATGCAGTTGAGATGGGAATTATCGATGCAGAGACCTTTGACCGTGGGATTGAGGATATCCACAGGACTGCTGGAGAATACGGGACATTCAATTACATGTTTTTTAAAGGTGTGGGGAGGAAATAGTAAAGATAACAAGAAGCTCATAATTTTGTGGCTACTATAATAAACCCATTCACCCGATTCCCCGTCCTCGTTACAAACTCATCCCTCTTGAAGAACTCGATCTCAAAACCGTTATCAATTAATAAAAAAACCAGTTCTTTTTCTGTAAAATGATGAGCAACATAAGCAATCTCCTCGGTCCCCTCATCATAAGCAACAATCGAGCCCTCCTCCTTTGTCACCGGCAGGTCATTGATGTAACGTTCGCGATAGACCTTCGAATGCCAGGTCTGTCCGAAATCCGCAAGGTAGAGATAACCACCAGGCTCCAGCACCCTGCATGCTTCCCTGATTATTCTGGCACGGTCATCCTTTGAAACTATAGTTGTCAGGAAAGCCTGCATGATGACTACGTTGAAGGCGGCATCGGGGAAAGGTAGAGCCCTGGCATCGGTCCGAATAAATAAAGGAATCTGCAAGCAGTTCTGTGATTCTGAAGAAGATTTAGCCATTCTCAGTGCTTCGGTGTTAATGTCAACACCTGTTACTGAAAAACCAAGAGATGCCAGAAGATTACTCGCTTTTCCACTGCCACAACCGATATCAAGAATACGGCAGGCAGGAGATGTGTATTTGTAGATTATCGGGTCAAGCTCAATTGTTGTCGGGATGTTTTTGCCATTAATACATTCCCACGGATTTGTTTGCTCGCCCATTCTTTCTCAAAACTCCTTGAAACTTGCTTCAGAAAAGATACTATCCGTTATGAGATATAGATTATTATCAATAGCTTAATGACGAAAGTCAGTTTTCCGAAGTACTGGTTGACATGTTCTTATGACCCAGAGTCCGCTCGGCCTCACACCTGCATTCCATCATAACAGACTCAGGAATCAGTTTCCTGACCAATAGGAACCCTAGAGGAATCAGGATTATATCATCAATAGTTCCTATGACAGGAATAAAATCAGGAATCAGATCGATAGGGCTTAGAACATAAATGGCAACACCACCTGCAAGCACCCTTGTGTACAGAGGCAGATCTGGCCTTTTGCTTGCAAGGGAGAGTGTTTTTGTGTGTAGCTGCACCTTGTAGAACTTTTCCTTCAACAAAGCTTTAAGAGCTATTTTTACTATACCCATCGGATAAACCTCAGAAAATATAGTCACATGATCCGTGTTATGCGCACTGAACAAAATTACACATCAAACGTCAACAGGACGCGATGTATCCCATTCAGCCTCAATGAAATGTCTGAAGATGCAAACATGCTCTTTCCCATTGTACCATGTGGCATTAAGCGTCAACGGAGCTATATCATCCTTAATAGTTATTACAAGGAGTTCCTCATTATCAATAACAAGTATACCACCCTTTAAAGGGTTTACGTTGCTTTTTTCCTTATATACCCTTATTTCAGCACCGGAAAACTCCTTTGCAATATCTATAACGTGGGCCTTGTCCCTGCCGGTTATCTTTATCTTAACTCCTTCACCGAGCTTCACCTGAATCATCTGTCTTATGGAATCCATGATAGGATAGACCTCTATCACCTTTTTCAGAGAAGAATATGAGGACGCAAATATGATTTCTTCATCGGCGGATTCCATCATCTGGAGAATCTTATCATTGACATTCTTCACACCACTTATATTCCACACAGAATCCTCTTCCACACTACCTTCCTGTGCCTGATAGATAGTCTCAAGCTGCTCATTAGAGAACTTCACAGCGTCCTCATAACTCGCCTTTAATTTGTCAATGATAACATCAGGAGCATATGCCCTATATCGCATTGGTTTGGTATTCTGGACTTTAACCAATCCCCTGTCCTTAAGCCGGTCTATAACGCCATACACAGCAGAGCGTGGGATACCCGAAAGAGCATGGATATCCGCTGCATTCCTGCTCCCGTACTGCGTAAGTGTGACCAAAACCTTTGCCTCATAGGATGTCAGACCCAGTTGCTGGAGAGATTCTATTAGTGAATTCATAATACTAATTGCGTAATTACATTTTATTTGTCATTTTCTTCTTTCTTGTTCTTTTTCTTAGACCTCATATACAGAGGTGTACTGACAAGACCAAGAACAACAACACCACCGAACATAGTGGTTCCATTCAACTTTGATTCGGAAGCACCAACGTTCACTGTTGCCTTTAGGCCTTCTGAATACTGGCTCTCATCGTGCTTATCCGTATATTTTACTTCCGTGCTTATAGCGTAGGGCTTAATAGTAGCATCCTCTGCCACATTTACCTCGAAAGTTGCAGTCTTTGAATCCCCCGGATACATGTCACCAAGATATGCTTCATCATCTGTGGTAGTGAACGGATCGACAACACTTACCCTTGCGATACAATCATATGCGATATCGTCTCCTGTGTTGGCATATGTAATGTTAATGGTTTCCTTGTCACCTGCCTGGAGATCGGACTCGGTCTTTATAACCTTGAAATAAGGTTCATCCTCAACGACAACATCAATGTACATTGTCTGGTTCATTTCCTCGTACCAGTAGTATGTGTCACCGTATGGAGGAGTGACAGCAGAATCCTTTTGGTATCTGTAAGAGACATCCAGCTTCAAAGTATAGGTTCCAGCCTTTGCGCTGTCATATACTTCTATTGGAAACCCAGCAGGTTCTTCAAGTGATTTTCCTGAACTTATAGAACCCAGGAGCAATGTGTCTAACTGAATATCTATAGGAGTGTCCTGGTCAACAAGTGAAAGTGTTGCAGTTATGGATTCAGCCTTTGTAATCGCCCTGTCGGAAGCAAGTTCGCTTGCCATGAACGATCTGGTGAGAGCCTCACCGATCTGACCATCCCTGAAATCATCTTCTATCTCATCATCGTCGGCCTCGTATCCTGTGACCTGACCATCATTCATCAGGTTCACATACAGAACTGCTTCTTCTCCTCTCTCAAATACTTCATCGCAGGCGAGGTTAGCTTTCAAATGAGGAGAACCGTAAACATCATAATAATCGCTTGCAATTTCTGAAACAACATCCTCATCTATGCTTGCAGACACAACCTGCATACAGCTAAGTAACAGGAGTGCAATCGTAAGCAACTTTGCATTTTTAAGTGAAATCATATACTCACCTTGTTAATTTCTACATTTTTATCTGAATATTTATCTGATACTTTACGTCCTGATCTCCACAAATCCAGATTCACCATGATAGGTGGCAGGACAACGACTGTACTGAACAATGAAAAAGCCACAGCTATCACCGTAACTTTTCCAAAATCGCTTAACATTGGGAACGAAGATACTATGAGGGCTGAAAAACCGAATATTACGGTAGAACCTGATGCAATAATTGCCGGTCCTACTGAGGATGCAGCTCTTTCCATAGCATCATATGGTTCCATTCCTCGATCACGTTCCTCGAAGTAACGTTCAAGCATAAGTATTGTAAATTCGGCTCCAATACCTATTGCAAGAGCCCCAAGCGTAGCAGTCAGGGGATTATATGCCATATCAAGGAGATACATCACACCGCCTATCCATCCTGTGACCATTACAATTGGTAATATTGTGGATACGGCTTTCAACCAGTCCCTGTAGATGACAAGCATACCAAGGAAAATGATAGCCATTCCAAGATAACCCATCTGAGTCCTTCCTGATGTAAGAGCATCTATAATGGAAGTTGACATCACCTTTGAACCGGTGATTGTGACTGAAACCCCTGCCGGTGGAGTGTACCACTCAAGGTCATTCTCGACCAGATCAATTGTGGTTGTAAGCTGCTCTGTAGTAAGGTCACTCTCAAGCTGGAGGTTCATTACGGCAAGATTTCTACCTTCCAGGTACTGATCAGTGACAACTGTGGATATACTATCAGTAACTGAAGTGATCGTATCCTTATCAGAAGGTATTGAACCATAACTTGAATCGATCAAAGAACCGATACTACTTGATCCTGTAATATGACTATTGCCCTCTTCTTCCCGTTCCGAAAAATCTACCATCCATTGCAACACATCCGGGTCCAGAACATTATTGGCTTTGACAATGATGTTAATATTATCTATACCATTCATAACACTGGTCAGTTTGTTCAGGTCCTGCAAGGCCTGCATATCCTGCGGTACAAAATCCTTAGTCTCGGTCTGTACCCCTACGTGCTCATCAGCATACAGTCCTGCAACTGCAAGGATAGATGCCAGGGCAATGATGATCAAAGGTCGTTTTGCCGTGAACATCGCAACACTTGAGATCGTTCTTCCAATTACAGTCTCTGTTGGTTCTACCTGCTTTACAGGAGTAGATTTGACCGAGCAGCTGTTCTGCTTTTTTTCAGCCCGTCTGTCAAGTATGTACAATACAGAAACAAGAACGAACATAGCAGCAAGATAACAAAGGATTACCCCTACAAGGCTCATTTTTCCAAAGTCCTGTATCATCGGAACAGAGGATATGAGAAGAGCAATGAAACCCAGGCACGTAGCTACAACAGCAACACCCACTGCAGGACCGGTGTGTTTTATTGTGTCGATTATGGCGTCTTCGACACATTCACCTTTTGCAAGTTCTTCTTCCACACGGTTATGGAACTGGATCGCATAGTCTGCACCAAGACCTATAAGGATAGGGAATACTGCCATGGATGCCATTGTCATAGGTATATTGAGATAACCCATTGCTCCAAAGGTCCATACAAGACCTACCAGAACCACAGGAATTGGCATCAGACACCATCTGACGTGCCGGAACACCACCAGCAGAGCAAATATCATCAGAATGAAAGCAAGGAGTAACATGATCTGGAGGCTTGAGCTCATTTCCTCTGACATTGCTATCATGAATGCCGGATCACCTGTGGCAACAGCAGTAGTACCTGACGGGAAATCAACTACTTCAATTGCTCTTTCAACCTGAGAAAGAACTCTTTGTTTATTGCTCTCATCAATATTTCCAGGCATCTGAACCATGATAATGGTATGTGTTGTGTCAGGCATGAACTGGTCAACGTAAGCAGATGGTAATTGATCGATAATTGTCAGTATTTTGTCATCGTTGTTTGGTATTTCAGTACGCCCGGTCACGTAATAAGCTGTATCTTTGACCAGTGAGGCAAGGCTGACAACATTCTCAACGCCCTTATCCTGCTCGATAATACCGTCAAAATCATCAATTGCTTCCAGAACTTCAGATTCTCTTACATCATCAGAATCTACAAGTACCATTACAACTTCGCTTCCAAAATTAGTCTTATAGATGTGATCATAATTCTGGTAGAGCTCTGAATCTTTTTCAACAAAAGTGTCAGTTCCACTCTTATGCTCTATCAGGCCTGCACCCTGCAATGATACGAACATCAGGAGTATAGCTACGAGAATTATACCCTTGGGCCATTTTTCTATAAAAGCCCCTATTTTTTCAAATATTATTTTTGCAGACATGATAACTGTTAGTAAGACAATACTAACAAGATATATACTTGAGTAATTGCAGCAAGTAGTATTTATTAAAATAAATAATGAGAGCTTCCGGAAACTCAAACCATTAGCAAGAATAATGTTATTTAGAGATCAAATAATGCATGCTTGCTTGCAGAATGGATTATTGACTATTTGTTACTATGCTGATAAAAAGGCAAATAAAATTAGAAATAGGAAATGTTTGGAACCAAAACTGGTATGAAAGACGGTATATATGACCTTATAAGTAAATCCTGATGCCAGAAAAACCAAATAAAATAATGAAAGAAAAAAAGTAACTATTCAGCCTGATAAAAACACTATCAATAGCAATCTTGACAAAAAGTTGAGACCTACATTTTATTAGGATCATTAATTTTGATTGTTGCCATTGATTGCTTTTTTGATTCTTAGGTTGTTAGTGAGCAAACATCTCCGTTTTGATTAAATCAGTATCAATAGGCTAATTGTGGTAGGCTGAATAGTTACGAAAAAAAAAAAAAACAGACCGAAATATCTATTTCTGCCATCAGGTTTCTGCCTTCCAGTAAGCAATTATGAAGGAACCACAGAGAAAAATGAAAAATAAAATGAAGAAATGGTCAAATCATTCCTCTTGGTTGTTTGTGCTCAGGAAGTGCAGGTAATGCCATTGTATTAATAAGAATTGGACTCTCTACTTCCTTTGCACGTTCAAGCAGAAGTTCTTTGCCTTTTTGAGTTACTGCAAACAAGGGAACAGCGGTTCCAACCTGTGCAAGAGGCTTGATAACATCCCTTATAGCCTTTGATGCACAACCTGTGATGATATCAACATAATTAATGAGTTCAAGTGCATCCTCCCTGCTAAGACCTGTGGTATGTGCACCGATTATTATAAGCTCCAGATCAAGTTCAGCTTCAACTTCACGAAGTTTCTTTGCAGTATTTGGGTCAACGGCAGAAACTGCAATTCTCTTATAACCAAGTTGTGCTGCCTTCTCCACACCAGCTACCGGGTCGATAATTGCAGAAGATGGATCAAGGATAACTCCTCCCATCTCTCCGATTCCATTGATGATACCATCAATAGGCTCTGTTTCGACAAGTCCTGACATCCTGGCACTCATTCCCTGAACAAGGGTTGGGTTATTGGTGATAACGGTTCCTGCACCCTCACAAACGGTTACTGTCGTATCAAGAAAGTCTCTTCGAAGACCGGTCATCATAACTTCTGATGCCCCAAATCCAACAAAGACCTCATGCTCCAGTATCCTATCATCTGTGAACATGCCGAAATCCTTTATGCGGAATTCCATATTTTCCCTGACCGCATCTTTAGTGATTTTTTTTATTCCACGCATTTTATCAAATAAAGGACACCAATCGACCATAGGTTCCCCTACTTCTACCACTTTACCATCTTTTACAACAACTCTCGTCTTTCCTAAAAGTTCCATTACATGAGGCATATCCGTCACCTTTTAAATTTATATGATATGTATTTTTAAAGTTAAAATTCAACTAGCATCATCCACAATATCGGATGCATTCATATGCATAATTTCAATTAATTTTAGAATCTCTTTTCTTTGATCAACGTCAAATTTGAATAAGAGATTCTCCTCCCATTTCGTGAATATCTTCATCATTTCAGGTTCTATTGATTTTCCTTTCTCCGTCAGAAAAATACGATATGAGCGTCTATCATTTTCGTCGACCTGCCTTAAAATATAACCACCATCAATTAATTTTTTTATAGTTCTTGCAATTGTGGTCTTATCTACCTTTATTATCTGAGCAAGTGATCCCTGATTAATACCATCCATTTTGTAGAGGGGCATCAAAATACGGAGTTGTGCACCTCCAAAACCGTAGGGCTCCAATTCTTTGTCATAATATCTACGAGCATATCTGTGGAGATATGAAATGTGTTTTCCAACGAATTTAGTATACACAGTCTTATGCTCCCCTTTAATAGATTTTTTAAACTCTAATAGTTGTATGTGCAACTTACAATAGTTGTAGATACAACCATCTTTGTATAGCTGACGGTGAAATAAGAAAAACATCAACTTAACAAAAATCCGTTCTGTAGAACTACTCAAACAATTAAAATATATAATCTAATATACCTGTCAGGATTGTGCATGAATATTAACCATTTCATGGTTTCAATAGTTACGTGCATTGACAGGTTAAAGAAATCTAAAATCAGTTTCTTAAACCAACATTTTTAATATTATCGTTTGCTTTTCTAACACTTAAATATCTACATATTATATCCTTTCACATTCGAGGAACTTACGATGATCACTAAAGAAGAAGTAGAACACGTAGGCTGGCTCGCACGCATTGAGATTGCAGAGAGTGAATCCGATGCCTATGCAGAGAAGCTCAACTCCGTACTGGACTATTTCGGACAGCTTGACGAAGTTGATACCGAAGATGTAGCTCCCACATATCACGTTATGGACGTTGTAAACGTATTCAGAGAAGACGAAGTGACAGAATCCATGCCACAGGATGAAGTTCTCTCCAACACCGAGAACAAGAAGGAAGGCAACTTCAAGGTCCCCAAGATTATATGAGGTGAGAAGTATGGCAGCATGGACAGACATCTCTGGAATAAAACAGAAAATTGCGGAAAGTTCCGCAGAAGAGGTTACAGCAACCTACATCGAGGCCATCGGCAAGAGTAAGATAAATGGATTCACAACTGTATGGGACGAGGCAATAAATGTTGCTCGTGAAATAGACTCAAACGGCCACGAGGGACCACTTGCAGGTGTGCCTATTGCCATCAAGGATAATATTTCCACAACAGGACTTTCAACCACATGTTCATCTAAGATACTGCAGGGATATGTTCCTCCTTACGATGCACATGTAATTGAGAAACTCAAGGCTGCCGGTGCTGTGATACTCGGCAAGACCAATATGGACGAATTCGCCATGGGCACATCCACAGAGTCCAGCTACTACGGAGCAACCCTCAACCCCTGGGATAACGACAGGGTCCCCGGAGGCTCATCAGGCGGAAGTGCAGCAGTCGTTGCAGCAGGCGAGGCACCAATTTCCCTGGGTTCGGACACTGGCGGCTCAGTAAGATGTCCTGCAGCCTTCTGTGGTGTAGTCGGACTGAAACCAACATACGGATGCATCTCAAGGTACGGACTTATTTCTTATGCAAACTCCTTGGAGCAAATAGGGCCTCTTGCAACCAATGTGACTGACATTGCAACACTCATGGACATTGTTGCAGGCTATGATAACAGGGACAGCACATCAATCAACAGGGAGAACAACTACAGTGAAGCACTGAAAGATGATGTCAACGGGCTGAAGATCGGTGTTCCTGATGAGTATTTCGGAGAAGGAATTGACGAAGGTGTAGAAAAGGCAGTCTGGGATGCCATTGCAAAATACGAAGACATGGGAGCATCCTGGGAAAAAGTATCAATGCCACATACCAAGTACGCACTTGCATCTTACTATATTATAGCTATGAGCGAAGCATCATCCAACCTTGCACGTTTTGACGGCACAAGATATGGATTCCGTGCAGATGGTGACAACTGGCATGTGATGGCCTCAAAAACCCGTGCTGAAGGATTCGGTGACGAGGTCAAGCGCAGAATACTTCTGGGAACCTATGCATTATCAGCAGGTTATCATGACAAATACTATCTCAAAGCCCTCAAGGTCAGAACCCTTGTGAAACAGGACTTTGATAAAGCACTATCTGAAGTTGATGTACTCATGGCACCAACCATGCCAACACCTGCTTTCAAGATCGGTGAGAAGATCGATGACCCACTTTCATTATACCTTGCTGATGTCAACACCGTTCCAATCAACCTTGCAGGCGTACCATCCATATCCGTTCCATGCGGATTCTCAGATGGAATGCCTGTAGGATTACAGATAATAGGAAAGCACTTTGATGAGAATAATATCCTCAGGGCTGCTTACAGCTTCGAGCAGAATACAGATCATCATACAAAGAGACCAGGGGAGGTGGCATAATGGTTTACGAAAACCCCGACGGTGTCAGGATAGGACTTGAGGTCCACGTCCAGCTGAACAAGCTCAACACAAAGCTGTTCTGTGGCTGTTCCACCGACTACCACAACGACGAGCCAAACACCCATGTCTGTCCCGTATGCCTGGGACTTCCGGGATCACTACCTGTTATCAATGAAAAGGCAGTTGAATTTGCCATCAAAATAGGGCTCGCACTTAACTGCGAAATCGTAGGGCAGACCCAGTTCCACAGGAAAAACTACTATTATCCGGACCTTCCAAAGGGCTTCCAGACAACCCAGTATGATTTCCCTATTGCAGGCAATGGAAAAATTGTCATCGAAGGAGAAGATGGAGAACACGTTGTCGGCATCACCCGTGCCCACATGGAAGAAGACCCGGGAAGACTCCAGCACATAGGAACCATCGAGAAGTCCAAAGGAACACTCATCAATTACAATCGTTCCGGAATGACACTTATCGAGATCGTCAGCGAGCCTGACATGAGAAGCCCGAAGGAGGCAAGGCGATATCTGGACAAGCTCAGGAGCATCCTTGATTACCTTGATGTTTTCGATGGTGACCTGGAGGGTGCCATGAGAGTTGATGCAAACGTTTCCGTATTCTGGGGAGAACGTGTTGAGGTCAAGAACATCTCATCCTTCAAGGGAGCCGAAAGGGCACTGCTCTACGAAATAATGAGACAGAAAAACCAAGTCCGCCGTGGTGGAGAGATTGTTATGGAAACAAGGCACTTCGATGAGGCAAGAGGTGTCACGCTGTCCATGCGTACCAAAGAAGAGGAACACGACTACCGCTACTTCCCGGAACCTGACCTTGTGCCTATGAGAGTTGCCGACAGGGTACCTGCAATCCTGGAGACACTGCCGGAATTGCCGGATGCGAAACGCGAGCGTTTCCTGAAGCAGTACGAGATGTCCAACATGCATGCAAAGGCACTGACCTCACAGATAAAGGTCGCCAACTTCTACGAAGAGGTTGCAGCAAAAGTTGATCCCAAAGATGCAGCAGTCTGGGTTGCCGATATCCTCAAAGGAGAGCTCAATTACCGTGACCTTGGAATAGATGCTTTCACTGTGGAGGACATTGTCGAAGTAATAGAACTTGTAATAAATAACAAGATCACAGAGCAAAGCGGTGTTGAGATTATACGCACTATCCTTGACCAGGGTGGAAAGCCACAGGATATTGTAGAAGAAAAAGGCCTGCTCAAGGTTGAGGACGATATCGTGGCAAAAGCTGTGGAAGAAGCAGTTACCGAAAATCCAGAAGCTGTAGCTGATTACCTCGCAGGTAAGGAAAAATCCCTGAACTTCATCGTAGGCAAAGTCATGCAGAAGACAAAAGGGCGTGCAGATGCCCGTGAAGCAAGAGAAAAACTCATTGCAAAACTGAATGAATAAGATGGGGCTGAAACCCCATATCTATTTCTTTTTTAATTTGTTAATTATTACAGGTGCTTTGGTTCAACGTTCTCAAGGAATGCCTCACCACGTGGTGTGATAACGTAAGTCGTATCATCCTCTTTTTCAATATAGAGAGTATCTTCAAGCATATCAAGATTCAGCTTTGCCTGTACATTATTAAGGTCAAACTTGGCCTTGACCTCATCAAAGCTCATTTTCCCTTCACCCAGACTTTCAACAATGTGCCTGCGTACAGGATGCTGAAGTGCATTCAATCCCGCCTTATGGTCTTCGGTAGGATTTGCCTTGAGCTTTCCCTCTTTTTTTGCTTTCTCGTACCATTCATCACTTCTTTGTTTTAGGTCATCTGTTGGTTCAATACTCTCAAGATAGACCTCTGCGCGTGGTGTGATGACGTAGGTTGTTTCATCCTCTTTTTCAATGTAAAGGTTAGCTTCCAGCATGTTCAGATGCAGTTTCATCGGCATATCCTGCAGCTTGAACTCGGCCTTTAGTTCATCGAAGGTCATCTTCTTATCATTCAGGTGTTTGATGATATCTCTTCGAACCGGGTTCTGCAGGGTCTTCAGTTTTGCATTATGATCATCAGTAGGACTCTTATTGAGCTTACCCTCTTTCTTCATCCTATCATACCATTCCTGTCTTCTTTGCTCCAGATCATCATTTGTCATATCAATCGTTAATTATTAATGATGATACTTATTAAATAGTTTGTCCTGTAGAAACGATAATTAGCATGAGTATTTATACCATAGAAGACAGTGACAGAATAACTCAATAGGATACGAAATAGAACATGGATTTGCCAAAACAATTATATGTTTTGAACTTCATGTAAGCAGCCTATCATTATTCTAATTAATCACATTACAATGATCAGGTGAAAATCATGGGAAGATTTCCAGAAGCTGAAGATAGAATACTCAATAAGAAGATCTGTATGAAATGCAATGCACGCAATGCTATTCGTGCAACAAGATGTAGAAAATGCAACAACAAAAGCCTGCGTCCAAAATCCAAGGAATCCAGAGGCGGCTGATCTTTTCATGCAAGTGGAAAAGTACCTCAATGATATCGCAGAAAGCGAAGGTACAGTTCACTTGACACTTATCGACCCTGCATCCCAGTCTCCCGATGAAGCTGCAGAAATTGCTTTTGCCGCTGCCCAGGGTGGCACGGATGCTATTATGGTCGGTGGTTCCACAGGAGCCGGAGGTGTACTGCTTGACCAGACACTTCTTAAAATAAAAGAACAGACTGACAAACCTACAGTTCTTTTTCCCGGAAATGCAGCAGGAGTCAGCCGTTATGCTGACGCTATCTTTTTCATGAGCCTGCTAAACTCCCGGGACATTAGTTTCATAACAACCAACCAGGCAATGGGTGCCCCGGTGGTATACAGGAGTGGCATAGAACCCATCTCCATGGCATACCTTATAGTCGAGCCAGGAGGCACTGTTGGTTGGGTAGGGGATGCAAAGCTCATCCCAAAAAATAAGGCTGATATTGCAGTTGCCTATGCACTTGCAGGCAAGTACCTTGGAATGCACTATACCTATCTGGAAGCCGGATCAGGGGCTGATGAACCTGTAAGGCCGGAGATGATAGGTGCTGTCAAACACGTCCTCGGCGACAATAAACTGATAGTCGGCGGAGGTATACGTGACGGAGCTTCCGCAAAGAAATGCGCTCTTGCCGGAGCTGACATGATAGTCACAGGTACCGTTGTAGAGAAGAACTCCAATGTTACTGCCAAGATTGAAGAACTAGTATCAGCTATCAAAAACTAATTAAAGGGCTTTCCTTTTTCTTATATATTTTTCAGACCTGAACCATCCAAGGAGTTTTAACGATGCTTGAAGTATGCAATATCTCAAAAGAGTATGACTTCAAAAACGATAAAAAGCGTGTTCTGGACAACATAAGTTTCAGCGTTGCCGACGGGGAGATACTTGGAGTAACAGGCAAGAGCGGAAGCGGAAAAACTACCCTTTTGAAGATACTCCGTGGGACAGAAGATTTTGATTCAGGTTATTTTGAACTCGATGAACAAAGGATCGAGCCAAATGCAGACAAACAAAAACTTAAATTCCTTACAAATAACAGCGCAATACACCTTCAACGTAATTTCGGGCTATGGAACGGACCTGCCATTGAAAATATTATTCGCAGACTGAATGCTCTTACAGAAGGACACGAAGGCGTACCTGAACTTGATGCGCACAACTATGATGAGGTACAAAAAGAAGCCATGGAATACATGAGGCTCGTTGGTCTTGATGATAAGGCATTGCATTCTTCAAATCTCCTGAGTGGCGGGGAAAAACAGAGGCTTATTATAGCCCGCCAGCTCGCCGCAAAACCAAAAATGCTACTTCTTGACGAACCGGTAACCATGACAGGACCTGGTACGAAACAGGAGATACTAGATGTCATAAAGAATATGAAAGGCAGGCTAAACATCCCTATTGTTGTTGTTTCTCACCTTCCGGAAGTACACCTTTACCTTTCGGACAGGGTAGCATATCTGGAAGATGGAAAACTTCTGGAGATAGGAGAAACTGAAAAGGTTTTGAAGCATTTCCTCAAGGATATTGAAGAGCAAGTCCCACTACCAAAAAGAGATGATGAAGGCCCAATAATAAAAGTAACAGGACTATCAAACCGTTTTTTTATTTTAAGAGTCGGAGAAGTGCTTAAATTTGAAGATATCTCCCTTGATATAAACCGTGGAGAGATAACAGCACTTATAGGCCAGTCAGGTGCAGGTAAAACAACAATCCTGAAAATGATAGAAGGGTTGAGAACTCCGAAAGAAGGAAACATCAGCTACCTTCATGAAGGGGAATGGCTGAACATCCTTGAATTCACAAGACAGCGCCTGGATCTGCGCAAGAAGATCAGCATAATGCACCAGGAATTCACACTTTCACCTCACTCAACTGTCAGGGAACAGATGGCTTTCAAACTGCGTCTTAAAGGTGAAAGATCACTTTTATATGCCCGAAAGAGAGCTGCAGAGCTAGGCATATCAGATGAAGCTCTTGACATGCTTTACAGAATCACTGAAGTCAATGAAGACGAGAAAGACAAGGTTCTTAGGGAACTGAATATGTCTATCGACATATACTCCAAACTTTTCCCCCTGGTCACAAAAGAAGATGTTGACAAACATGCAGTAGGCGTATTCGAAGCTCTTGATCTTCCACTTTCAGTCCTTGACAAGACACCTTACCAGATAAGTGGAGGGGAGCATGTGCGTGCATACATCGCACTCGCCCTTGCAACAAACCCGGAAATACTGATTCTTGACGAGCCTTTCGGGGACCTTGATCCGGTAACTCTCAGGGATGTCACCAATTCCCTGAAAAGAATCAATGACACTTTTGGAACTACTGTGATCCTTGTAAGTCATCACATGGATTTTGTAAAAGAAGTTGCACATAGGGCAGTACTCGTCGACAATGGCAAGATAATAATGGATAGCAAACCTGAAGAAGTATGTAGCAGACTCATCGAAATGAGCAATGCGAGCTACCTTGAGCATGACATCAGTGAATTGATGAAGAACTGAAGGTTCTATTTTCTTTTTTTGTCTTTTATTTTTACTTACAAGGATTTGAAATATAACATCCAGGTTAAACCCTGTATCAATACTAATAGCTTTCAGAATAAGATTTTTATTGTAACACACGATAATTAATTAGTGGAGGTTTTAAATGAAAGACTTTTCAGAAATAACAGATATCTGGAAAAAGGCTGGCCTTTTAGGAATTGGAATGTGGGCGCTAACTGAAGAAAAATTCCAGGACATTACCGATGAGCTCATAGAAAACGGCGAGATGAAGAAAGAAGAAGGAAAGAAGTTCATACGCGATCTCAAAGATGAGCACAAAAAACAAAAAGAAGAGATGGAAAACAAAATATCATCCAAGGTTCAGGAAACCATGAACAAGGCTGACATTGCAACAAAAGATGAAGTCAGGGAACTCAAAGATATCATTCAAAAACTTGATGCAAAACTTGACAAGCTCACAGGTTCAGACGACGAAGAGAAGGATGTTTAACATTAAAAAGGAGGAGTAATCTTTAGCAAAAGCGATAACCTCTTTTTAATTTTTTCAAAGATACTTTATTCTTTGATCTATGACCAAACGGAGGAGAACCCGAATGCACCATTAGATGAATGGAGCATTTCTCCCACCAAACCCTACACCGGAGATATACTGGACATAGTAGGAAAAACAAGCCCTGGAGAAAACATAGGAATGACAGTTTCATTCACGATATACACTCCGGTCATTGACAATGAATATAGATATGTATTTGAGAATATTAGAATTCCTGGCGGTAGTAACAGTTTTCAAGTAAGGTCACAAAAAGTAGCGGACTTGAATTTTATCGTCCATATGTTCGTAGATTTTAAACGTAGCTTTGATGCTGAGAACGGAATTGCTGAATTCTTTGAAAAGAATGTGCCAGCCGGGAACTATGAAATTGCCGTAGAAGGAAACGCAATGGATGGCGAAAAGGAAGTAAAGATAGATTTTGTAGCCACCCAGACTATCAAAGCTGATATTGCAGGCAACTTTAGTCATAAATATGACACCAGTGCACTGCCTGATGGAGAATTCACTGTGAAGATAGGAGACAGTGAAAAAATAATCACGTTGATGCCTGCTAATTAAAGACAAAAAATAAAAAAGAGGAGATTATACTCCCTTTGCAGCCATTAATTTTATGAATTCCGTAGACTCCATCACCGGACAGCTCTCAATAAAGCATATGTCAGACCATGGAAGGTTGAATTCAGCAAATGCTTTTGCATCATCCGCTTCATATAATATGAAATACCTGCCACCGGAAATATCTACCCACTGATTGATTATGTTCACGCCGGCCGGTGGTCTTAACTGCTTGAAATGCTCAATTATCTTTTCACTGTTTTCAGGTTCCCATGTACTTATATCTAAAAATAACATCTTACCACTCCTTATTATTTCTTTTAGAACAAATCGCCAGATAATTTCTGACAATATTAACTTGGAAGAAGGAATTATATAACTGTCCCTCTAAATTTTAAAACACAGGTATCGACGATAATTTAATAATAAAGCCTACCATAAATAATAATACACCCAAACAAAAAAATCGAAGTCAAAGGAAGATAATGAGAAACCGCAAATTACACAGGTATTCAATGATAAAAAGATATGGAAAGATCGTTGATACGCTGATAAAATACGAGTTCGGGCACATCGCTGACAGGATGGGAATAGGTAATATCAGACCTTTAAGATCAAGGATCAAAAAACAGGAAAAGGTAATAAAAGACACCGATTCCAGACCCAAAAATGCCAGATTGATGCTGGAAGAACTCGGACCCACATATGTAAAGCTTGGCCAGATACTCAGCATGCGTCATGACCTTATACCTCCTGACTACATAAAGGAGTTTTCCAAACTTCAGGATGACATACAGCCCTTTGGAATTGAAAAAGTTGAAAGGCTCATCAGAGAAGAATTGGGCTCTGATATCAAGGACCTTTATGAGTCTTTTGAAAAAGAACCTATTGCTGCTGCTTCTATCGGCCAGGTCCATCGTGCAAAACTAAAAGGCGGTGACGATGTAGTTGTAAAGGTCCAGCGTCCGGGAATCAAGAAAACCATCGATGCAGACCTGGACATAATGTACAGTATCGCCGGCTTTGCAGAAGAGCATATTCCTGAAGCCCGGCTTTACAAACCTCTTGAAATCGTAGAAGAGTTTGAGCATTCCATCCATAATGAGATGGACTACACACAGGAAGGCAGGAACGCTGAGCGGTTTGCGCACAATTTCAAGGATGATCCGCACATATACATTCCTGAAGTCTACTGGGACTACACCAGTATGAAAGTCCTGACACTGGAGTACATTGATGGTACAAAAAGCACTTTGTTCGATGACTTTGCCGAATCGGGACTCGATAGAAAACAGATAGCTAATATTGTTATCGAAGCCTTTATGAAGCAGGTCTATGAGGACGGTTTCTTCCATGCGGACCTGCACTCAGGAAACGTGTTCATAATGAGCGATGGCAGGATAGCTCTCCTTGATTTTGGAATGGCTGGTTTTCTTTCTCATGATATGCGCAATCTACTCATTGACGAACTTATTGCAATCACCAAAGGAGACACAGCATTATACATTGAACTTTTAAGGGATCTTGGTTCCATAGGAGATAAAGTGGATATAGCATTGCTTAAGATCGACATTGATAACCTGTTGTACAAATACTATGGAAGGTCCTTAAGCCAGCTTAATACTGCACTGATACTGGAAGAAATGATAAATGTCCTGAGAAAATACCAGGTCAGAGTTCCTGCCAATGTTGCACTGCTATCAAAGGGTGCTATGACCATAGAAGGTTTTAGTAGCATAATGGACCCGCAGATAAATCTGACAATTGTAGCAGAACCTTTTGCAAAGAAGGCAATTAAGGACCGTATTCGGCTTACTAATATTGCAGGCAGCGCTTATAGGGACATTAGCAACTGGTCCCGTGTTCTTCACCGGGCACCTATGAAGATATCCCATGTACTGGATATCGCTGAGCGGGGTTACCTCAAACTGCGCTTTGAACCCCAGGGTTTTGACAGGGTAGTTGCTGAGATCGATGCGGCAAGCAATCGTCTTGCCTTTAGTCTTATCATTTCAGCCATAATCGTAGGATCATCCCTGGTAATTCAAACAGGAATGGCGCCACATATCTGGGGAGTTCCACTGCTTGGGGTCATCGGGTTTTTGATGGCAGGATTTTTGGGAATGTGGTTGGTAGTGTATATTCTTCGAACAGGAAGGATATGAATTTAACAGTACATCTTAAATAGACATAGAATATAACTAATACTTCGACTTCGTTGACAATAGCCATCAACAACCATCTTCGGTGAAAAAATGACTGACCCAAACGTTGAGAGAAAGCTTGTCGAAATTATGCGCATTATCAGTGAAAGTGACAAGCCAGTAGGTGCGCGCCTTATAGCTGACGAGCTCCACAATCGTGGTTATGCGATAGGAGAAAGAGCCGTAAGATATCATTTACGCATACTGGATGAAAGAGGATTCACTAAGAAACACGGATACATCGGACGCACTATAACCGAACGTGGCAAGAAGGAACTCAGTGATGCGCTTATAAGTGACAGGTTTGGTTTTGTTATTACCAAGATCGAAGAGCTGATGTATAAAGCAAACTATGACATGGAATCCGGCAAAGGCAATGTTATTGTCAATATAACAAACATTGACAAAAATGATTACGATAATGCCACAGACATTATAAGATATGCAATGGATCATGGTGCAACCATCAGCCCAAGAGTAGGAATTATTGAAGAGGATACAGACCTTGATATCTATGTGCCTGATGGAAAAGTTGCCATCGCCACTGTGTGTAGTATCACTTTTGACGGCTTACTTTTGAATAACGGTGTCCCTGTAGTCCCCATTTATGGCGGTCTTATGCAAATGGAAGACTATAATCCAACTGGTTTTCTGGACCTCATATCATATAGCGGTACATCCATTGACCCAATTAAGATATTCCTCAGGCGTAAATCAACGTCCATACTTGAAGCCATTGATACAGGCAATGGAAAGATGCTTGCAAACGTGCGCCAGATACCTGCATCTGCAGCCCAGAGGGCAGCAGAGATTATGGAAATGGCAAAAAAAGATGACATCAGCGGCCATATTACAATAGGTGACCAAGGAGAAGATGTTTTTTATGCACCTATAGAAAGAGGGAAGGTCGGCATCCCCGTAATGGTAGGAATAAATTCTGTTGCTGCTGTTGAAGAAGCCGGGATCAATGTAGATACACATCCGGTGTCAACTGTTATGGAATATAGCAAGATGAAGAGACTTTGATGGGATTGCTCAATACCTTCAACCAGATACGTATTATTTTTTACCGTATTTATTTACTTAGCATTGATAATGCCCCTTCCAAATTCAATGAAGAAGATACTATATGAAATCAAGTCCATTGACCCTGAACTTTTCATAGGTATAGTATCTGAAAATTGCTTTTTTAATCCCTATTGTACCAAGAGCGAGGATTTTCTCTATTGACCTTTCAATTTTGAACTGTCCAATCATAATTTTTGTAAAAACAGCAGACATACTCCCCACAAAAATAATACACATATAAAAACCAATTTATTGCTTGTAAACTTTTTTCATAATTCAACTGATATTAAGCTCTTACCCCAGCACACCACAAGAATATGAAGAATATGTGTGAAAAAAAGGGACTTCTATTATATTGCTTGAAATGAAAAATATCTAATGTGTGGGATTTATGATTTTTTGCTCAGTTTGGGCTCTAAATGTGCACAACATTCCATTAAAATTAAGTAATGAACAAAATAAAAATATTAAGTAATGTGCGCAAACCAAAATTTTTAAATATAATAAAGTCTACACATAGCATCCGTATTCCGATAGTTTTGACAAATAAAGGTGTGCATTTATGAACGAAACATCAAAGAAATATAATTCAAAGAAGATCTGGCAGTTCCTGCTGCTGGTCAGCGTAATATTTATGGCATTTATTGTCCCGGCATCTGCCGGTTCAATAGAAGAGAACAGCGTAGCAATCGAAAACCTTCAGATTGCACTTACTTTCATGTGGCTCCTGCTAGCCGGCGCAATTGTCTTCCTGATGCATGCGGGCTTTTCCCTGGTAGAGATAGGTCTTACCAGGACAAAGAATACTGCTAACATTCTCATGAAAAATTTTATGACAATCTCCCTTGGCATCATCGTATACTGGGCAGTAGGCTGGGGAATAATGTACGGGGCTGATTTTGCAGGACTGATTGGTATTGACCAGTTCTTCCTTATGGGTGCAGACAACGGACTATGGAACAGCTGGTGGTTCCAGATGGTCTTTGCAGCAACCGGTGCAACAATCGTTTCCGGTGCGATGGCTGAGAGGACTGATTTCAGGGCATATCTCATTTACACAATACTTATGGTAGCACTTATTTACCCTGTATACGGACACTGGGTATGGAGTGGTTCGGGAATACTCACAACTGGTTTCATCGTTGACGCAATTGGTGTTCCAATCCACGACTTTGCAGGATCAGGAGTAGTGCACTCAATCGGTGGATACTCAGCTCTTGCAGGCGTACTGCTGGTAGGCGCAAGAATCGGAAAGTTCAAGAACGGAAAGCCAATGGCAATTCCAGGTCACAGCCTTCCACTTGCATTCCTCGGTACACTTATTTTGGCATTCGGATGGGTAGGATTCAACGGCGGCAGTACACTCGATGCAAACGACCCATACGCAAATCTTGTAATTGTCAACACATTCCTTGCAGCAGGTGCAGGGGCAATCATAGTCATGATCATCACCTGGATAAAAACAGGGAAGCCTGATCCATCCCTTACCGCAAACGGACTTCTTGCAGGTCTTGTGGCAATCACGGCGCCATGTGGTTCAGTTGCTAACTGGGCAGCAATTGTCATAGGCCTTGTAGGTGGAATTATAGTTTACATGGGTGTAATGTTCAACGAAAACGTACTCAAGGTAGATGATCCCGTAGGTGCTATTGCAGTACATGGTTATGCTGGCAGCTGGGGGCTTCTTTCAGTAGGTATCTTTTCAATAGGAATGGGCAATGGAATACTTGCAGATGCAGTGTATGCTGCAGAAGGAGTGGGACTTATCTATGGTGGCTACGAACAATTCCTTATTCAAATAGTTGGAATAGTACTCAGCATAGTATGGGCATTTGGTATTTCACTCATAGTCTTCAAGCTGATCGATCTGGTAATAGGACTCCGTGTATCAGAAGAACATGAAATTGCAGGACTGGATGTTGTTGAACACGGTATCACTGCATATCCGGAATTCCTTATCGCAAAGGAGTGATTTAAATGAGGAAAATAGAAGCAATCATAAGGCCTACGAAGATTCACGAAGTAAAGGACGCACTGGAAGATGCAGGCTTTGAAAGTGTGACCGTAACCGACGTAAAGGGACGCGGAAAGCAGAAGGGCATCATGCAGCAGTGGAGAGGCAGGAAATACTGCGTAGACCTGCTTCCAAAAATCAAGATGGAAGTGGTTGTCAGCGACGATGACATGGACAAAGTTGTCGATATCATCATGAAGAACGCTGCAACCGGTTCAATCGGCGATGGTAAGATTTTCATCTATCCGGTGGAGAAGATACTCAGAATTCGTACAGGCGAAACCGACGGAGATGCGCTTTAAGCGCTTTCTTCTTCTTCTTTTATTTTTAAAAACATACTTACTTACATTACAGAACAATCACAGTGAGCCCCGGGAATTCAATATACCTATTCCACAGGATTCTGCAAGTCCAGTTGTCACAATGTATAGTATTTCCATAGTTTTCTGGGGCTCTTCCCTAATTCACTTTTACATTGTGCTTTTCTATTTTGAATTGATGGCTTTTCTGGTTACTTGTGGATTCTTATTTGAATCTTGTCTGAAAAAAGAAATTTTGAAGAATTCATCCAGTGCTACAACCCGAAAGACCGTCACAATCGCAAAGAGAACTGGAGCGAGGAAATCCAGAAGGGTATTTCCGCAGATTTAGCTACGATGATATCATAGCCAGGGATAAGACAAACCTTGATATCTTCTGGCTCAAGGACAAAAGCCTTGCAGACCTTGACAATCTTCCTGACCCTGATGTTCTTGCAAACGAGATAATAGAGAACATCGAAGCCTCACTTGAGAGTTTCAGGGAAGTAATGGACATTGTGAATGGGAACGCAAGCAGCGATCAGGCATATTACAAAGACATTCGTCCCAACACAAAATAGCACACACTTAATATAGTATATTTAATATAAATATACACGATATACTTGAAGCACCAAAATAAAATATTGATCGTTGATGATGAGAGGATCAACGTAGCACTTATTACATCATATCTTTCTGAGACTTACGATATAATTGCAGCCTCAAATGGTGAGGACGCGCTTAAAATCGTGAAAACAGAAAGTCCAGACCTCATACTGCTTGATGTAGTTATGCCCGGAATGGACGGGTTTGAAGTATGCAAAATAATCAAGCAGGACTACAAACTTGATTTTATACCCATTATAATGCTCACTGCCTTGACATCCAGGAATGATCATCAGAAAGGAATTGAAGTTGGTGCGGATGACTTCCTGAAAAAACCTGCTGATAAATTTGAACTTAACGAAAAGATAAGAGCCCTTTTGCGCATCAAAGAGCAGCATGATTCACTACTCACTGACCGCAACAAAGCATACGAATACCTAGATTGTGTCGGAGTATTGATAGCTGTTCTTGACAAAAATTACAAACTTATCCACATAAACAAAAAAGGTGCTGATATTCTTGGTTATAAACGAGAGAATATCATTAATAGAGACTGGTTGGACCTTTTTGTTGCAGAAACTTATGTAGAGCATGTAAAAAGCAAATATGACAAACTTCTGAAAAAAGGAAAATCCAATAGCCCTGAATACCATGAATATCCCATAATGACCCTCACCAGAAAAGAAAGACTGTTCAGGTGGTATGATTCAGTCCGGACTGATGAAGAACATAACATTACAAGCATCCTGATATCAGGAGAAGACATCACAGAGAAAAGAAAAGACGAGATCAAGTTGATGGAATATGCAAACAAGCTCAAGCATTCCAATGATCTGAAGGATCTTTTCACCGATGTATTACGCCACGATCTGCTAAATCCTGCAGGACTAATAAAGTCATTTACTGAGATACTTGAAGAAAAAAACCCCAGTGATGAACAAAAACGTATAATCGATAATATCAAGAAATCAAATTTAAAACTTATTGAACTTATCGAGGATGCAGCACATCTTGCAAAACTGGAATCAATGGAAGAGATGGTTTTTGTAAGAACAGAGCTTGGACCAATAATACGAGATACAATTGAAAGTTTTACACCGGAAATCGAGCATAAAGGGATTAAAGTGGACATGTTATCAGGTATTTCTTATCCTGTACTGGCCAATCCAATGATACAAGGTGTTTTTTCTAACCTGCTTTCAAACGCAATAAAATACAGCCCTGACAGTACAATTATTCGAATAAAAGTTGATGATGTTGGTGACAAATGGAAGGTGAATATTACCGATCAGGGAGATGGCATACCAGATAAAGACAAAGCAGCTGTTTTCGATCGTTTTAATAGATTGCATAAAGATAATATAAAAGGAAATGGAATCGGGCTTGCTATTGTAAAAAGAATCACGGACTTGCATGGCGAAAGTGTAGGAGTGAACGATAATCCGGAAGGAAAAGGAAGTATTTTCTGGTTCACATTAAAGAAAGCCCAGAAATAAAAACTTGAATTATAGCTTTGAATTAAGAAAAGATGCACATCAAATGACTATTGGGGATTCTAAACGACACCCTTTAAGTATTCCATAGCTGGAAACACAAAATGGTATAACAAAGTTCATTCCGACTTTTAGCCATGTAATGGTGGTTGCAGCTCCATTTAAAATAACATCACTTTGATTGATAGTTGACAAAAGTAAGCCGACAATAAGTGCCACTGGTAGACACGATTGAAGCGTCTTGCCATACAAAAATAGCTGGAACGCTTCGAACCAAGTCTTCCACTTAGCATTGTGTGAATTCGGATTCATAATATTTGTCAATATTTGTTATCTAAATGAGGAATTCTACAAAACCTAAAATTATTTTGTAGGCATGAAAGCAAGAGGTTGTTTTTCATAGTTTCTTTTCCCATATTTCTCACGGTGGGTTTCAAGAATTTCCTCCATTACATTTTTATTACCTTTCATTCTTAAAACAAGTTGTTCATCAACACCCTGTGAAAAAGGGCATGCAGACATACATACTCCGCAACTAGTTCCCATTCTGACCCACATTTCCATACAAGATGAAACATCATGTTTCCAATATTTTCGTCCATCTTCGCTCACAGAACTTTCATGGGAGATTGCTTTTGACGGACAGTTGTCTTCACAGCATCTGCATATTTCACAAAATTCATGTAAGCCAAAATCAATCATTTCATCTTCAATTAAAGGAAGATTTGTATGGACGGCAGCAAATTTTGTACGGTTTCCATATTTAGGATTTACAACTGCATTACATCTACCCATTTGACCGAGTCCTGCCTTTTCGCCTAAAAAGGAGAGGGGGGATTCATAAGAAGTGGAACTGTCTGTTATTGCATCGTATCCCATATCTTTGATATACATAACAAGTCTTGCTGCAACTTCGGAACTCTTAGCGTATCCCAACATTGTAGACATTAATAGTTCCTTATTGGGTCCACGGTTAATGTAGTCCAATTCTAATGGTGCTGCAAATACGATTGCATACTCGAATATGTGCTCAACTTTTTCTCCATACTCATATGATTTTTTATTAGAACCTCTATGTGTGTATAAATCACCAGGTTCCACCTTAGTAATACCAACTACATCTATACCTGATAATTTCACAAATTCTTTTAGCAGGATTGACATCGTTTTAGCAGGAATTTTCCTTTTTTTGGAATTTACTGGCATATTGTAAGCCTGGTCATCTATTTCGGCTGCAATTCTTTGGTATTCCTGCATTAATTGAATACTAGCATATTCATGATCAGATACATCTTCTCCCATTCCCATAAATGGATTCGAAGGTTTCCCTTCCGATTTATCTTTATCTGGCATTCCCTTTCCAATTGATTTTTTACTAAAAAGTTTCGTAACTATTCAGCCTACCACAATTAGCCTATTGATACTGATTTAATCAAAACGGAGATGTTTGCTCACTAACAACCTAAGAATCAAAAAAGCAATCAATGGCAACAATCAAAATTAATGATCCTAATAAAATGTAGGTCTCAACTTTTTGTCAAGATTGCTATTGATAGTGTTTTTATCAGGCTGAATAGTTACAAAGTTTCATCTTAAGTTTCATATCTGATTCTTTGTTGTCAGGATTTAGGGAATAATAATCATCAGATTCCTTAGAACCTTTCTTTAATTGTAATCGAGAATATATTGTGTCTCTTTCATCATATTCCATAGTTGTTCACCTTTTTAGTATTGTAAAATGGTAACTATTCAGCCTAGCTCACTTCCACCAAGCTGATTTCTTCATCCACGATCAATTCTGCAACTTTGGAACAAATGAATTGCCATAAAATATTGCACTAATTGCATCGATAACAGATTCAGAATTCTTATTAACAGTAGACACGTATCCTCTTATACGGCAGAAATTTTTTGCACCCTGTTCACTGCGGAAAGTACCTGATATCTTCTGCTGTACTTTCGTCATTCTGATATCTCTTTCAGCCTGATTGTTATCAAACGGAACGTTTTGGTCGTACATAAATCGCAAGATATCCTCTTTATGGCCAATAAACCTATCCAGCAAATTCTTTACCGTGGTCTGCTTCTTACGTCCTCGTTTTTTAGACCGCACATTTGATTCCGGATCAGGAGGATTTTCATTCACTCCTAAACAAGTTATGTGATCATAATCCTCACTGAACCTTTGAATTAGCTCAGTATCTAAAAGATCATTATCAACATGATGTTTAATGCATATCAAGAGATCACTCATTATCTTTGGCCACTGTTGATCCCTGTTTTCGGAAGCTCCAGTTAACTCTCGTAATAAATGTGCATTACATAATGAATGTTGACATTCATATTTGTTGTACGGTTTCCAAAAATCATGTGTTGCAACACCAGTGTAACCTGGTAATATGCCCATAGCATCCATTGCTTCTGAGCCCCTTTTGCGATGTGCAAAATAATAGGTCAGTTTGTCTGTACCTGCCACATGAAGCCAATTACGAACTGCATTTATTCTCATTCCTGTTTCATCCAGATTGATGACAGGAGATTCTTTCAGGAGATGTTTCACTGTATTTTCAAAAGCTCCAAGCTTCTCAAAACAACTACGTTCCGTGTTCACCAAAGTAGCAGGACTTATCTTGCATCCCAAAATATCAGAGAACAACTTGGTAACACGCTGATAAGGAAGTAATTGGTAAGTGTGCAAATAAACTGCAAATGACTTAACTCGATGACCGTATTGAGTCGGCTGAGTTACACCATCTGGAAAAAGAGCTTTGTTTACATGAGAACATTTGGGACATGTTTTAATCTCGCAACGATGTTCAATGCAATTGATAGTTATAGGAGGAATGTCAAAGACCTGTCTTCTTTCATAGTCAGAGGGAACAGAAGCTAACGATCTCCCACAATTGACGCATTGATTAACAGGATGAACAATAACTTCATCCGGATCATCATTTATTCTTAATGTAGTACCAGGATGACCGTTTTGACCACCTACATGCTTATTGGTCTTTTTTCTTTGACTTTTAACGGTTGGTTTATTCCGTGCATAAGAATCAGTAGAAGGTGGTTTGCTACTGTTGCGACTATTCTTTTCAAGCATTTCTTCCAAATGCCTGACACGCTCTTCAAGTTGTGCAATTTGGAGAGATTGATGTTCAATTATCCCAAGTAATCGAGTTACAAGTTCTACTACTGCTTCTGGACCAGCTTCATAAACTGCAAGTATTTCTTCGCGGTCTATACAAATCCCCTCAGATTGATAGACGTTTTTTATGATATTTTACTGAATATTTTTTAACACATAGAATGAAGCCATAGTATATTGTTTTTTGCATCATTAAAACAGTCAGGCTGAATAGTTACAAATAATCAGTACTTTTATTAACAATCACATCTTCACCAGGTGCGTAAAAATATTTTCGTTCATCACGTGTGATTTTTGTTTGTTCAATGCCATTATGTAATAATGTAATATCTGACATGTCCATATCTTCTAATGGAGATACAAAATTTTCAATTTCCTTTCTTACAACTTTATCTTGATATGCGGCTAACACATAGTTATTAACTGTGATTTTCTCACAGTTATTCAAAATCAATTCAATATTGTTACTATCAAGATGGTTTATTGATTCAATTTTTTCTCCTTTCGTTTTTTTGAAAAACCATATCAATGATTTAAAATTATCTTTTATAAATCCTATAATAGCAACCGAATTTACAACTGTTTGTACACCAGCACACGTCAAAAGAGTTACAAGATCAACATCAAATGACCCCGGTTTAAATGAACCTTTTACTTTGACAAATATATTAGAATTTGATCCGTTTGTAATGTATGTAACTCGTTCAAGTACATTTGATAAAGCCATTAATGATTTAGCAAGATCATTTGCATTCATTTCATGTGATTCTACCGCACCCCCATTATATTTAAGTGTGAAATTTTCATGAATAGATTTATCATATTTTTCATTTGACATTAACTTAATTAAATTATCAGGGTGTATATTAAAATTTTGATTTTCGTTCATATTTTCATACTCCTTAACTTAACAGAATCAAGTAACACAAAGTTTTTTATAATATAACATAGAACATAGGATTCCGTTGTACTATAAAGCACGTCAGCTCCAAAACAGTACAACATAAAAATTTACAAAGTACAGAAGGAAAAGACCATGCGACAAGTAGCAATATACGGAAAAGGCGGAATCGGAAAGTCGACAACAACACAGAATTTGACTGCAGCACTCGCCACCATGGGAAAAAAGATACTGTTGGTAGGATGTGACCCTAAGGCTGACTCTACAAGAATGCTTCTTGGAGGTCTTAACCAAAGGACAGTACTCGATACATTAAGATCAGAAGGCGACGAATCCATCGAACTCGACAATCTCATTCAACCGGGATTTGGCGGAATCAAGTGTGTGGAATCCGGCGGGCCTGAGCCCGGTGTTGGTTGTGCAGGCAGGGGCATCATAACTTCAATTGGTCTCCTTGAGAATCTTGGTGCATACGAGGATGAACTGGACTACGTATTCTATGACGTACTCGGTGATGTCGTATGCGGAGGTTTCGCAATGCCAATCAGAGAAGGAAAGGCACAGGAGATCTACATCGTAGCCAGTGGGGAACTCATGGCTATCTACGCAGCAAACAACATCTGCAAGGGTATCCAGAAGTACGCAAAGGGCGGTGCACGTCTTGGAGGGATCATCTGTAACAGCAGAAAGGTAGACGGCGAACGCGAACTTCTCGAAGCATTTGCGGAAAGGCTTGGAAGCAAGCTAATCCACTTTGTTCCAAGAGACAATATTGTCCAGCGTGCCGAGATCAACAAGAAGACTGTCATCGACTTCGATGAAGATTGTGACCAGGCACAGGAATACCTGACACTGGCTGAGAACATCCAGAGCAATGACAAGTTCGTCATTCCGAAGCCTCTTGAAATGGACGATCTTGAAGCAATGATGGTAGAGTTCGGTATCATCGAATTGTGAGGTGAAACAAATGCAAATGATCCGTGCAATAGTCAGGCCCAACAAGGTAAGCGACATTGTTGAAGGACTTGAGAAGGAAGGTTTCGTATCACTTACAAAGACAGATGTCTTCGGAAGAGGAAAGCAAAGAGGCATTCACACTGCTGAAGTGCAGTTCGATGAGCTTCCAAAAACAATGCTCATGATGGTTGTGGAAGACGAAGACAAGCCAAAGGTTGTAGACATTATCAAGAGTTCAGCCCATACTGGAAAATACGGAGACGGGAAGATATTCGTAAACCCGGTTGAAAGCGCTTACACAATACGTAGCGGTGAATGCGGACTGTAAATAAGAAGGGGATTTCAATGAAGGAAATTACAGCAATCATTCGCATGAACAAGGTGCACAAGACACTTGATGCACTTTCAGAATGCGGATACCCTTCCTTTACAGTGGAAAAGGTGATGGGAAGAGGAAAGCAAAAGGGATTATGCTATGAATTCGACCCACCACTTCCAGAACAGGAAGGTGTTACAGCAAAGAACTGCATCCCGTTTATCCCAAAGCGTATGTTCACCATTATTGTCGATGACAGGGCAGCTGAGAAGGTAATCCAGCGCATCATTAACATCAACAGGACCGGACATGCAGGGGATGGGAAAATCTTCGTAACAGACATACCTGAAGCATTCAGGATAAGGACCGGAGAAGAAGGAGAGATCACTGTGGGGAGGGAAGGACAATGAGTTCTGAAATAGAATCCTCTCAAAAAGTCATTGACGAAATGATGAAGATATATCCTGAAAAAGTGGCAAAGGACAGGAGAAAGCATTTTGCTGTAAAGAACTCCTGCTCCGAACAGCATATCGAAGCCAACAGCAAGGTAGTGCCCGGTATCATGACAAACCGGGGTTGTGCTTTTGCCGGTGGTAAGGGTGTAGTCATGGGACCGATCAAGGATATGGTACACATTGTCCACGGACCAATCGGCTGTGCATATTACACCTGGGGAACCAGGCGTAACATGGCAAAAGCTGAAGACGGCGGTGACAACTTCATACAATACAGTTTCTGCACCGACATGGTAGAAACAGATATTGTTTTCGGTGGTGAAAAAAAGCTAAAAGCAGCCATTGACGATGCAGTGAGAATCTTCAAGCCCGGTGCAATATCGGTCTGTGCAACATGTCCGGTAGGACTCATTGGCGACGACATCGAGGCAGTCGCAACAGAAGCAGAAGCTGAACATGGTGTAAAAGTAATGTCCCTTCGCTGCGAAGGTTACAGAGGCGTCAGCCAGTCAGCTGGACACCACATCGCAAGTAATGTCCTTATGGAGCACCTGATCGGCACAGAAGAACTGGAGAACCCAACACCATTTGACATCAACATCTTTGGTGAATACAACATCGGTGGTGATCTCTGGGAGATCAGACCACTCTTTGAGAAGATAGGATACCGCATGGTTTCAAGTTTCACAGGAGACGGATCGTATCACAATCTTGCTAAAGCGCATCATGCAAAGCTCAGTATACTACTCTGTCACAGATCAGTTAACTACACTAACCGTATGATGGAAGAAAAGTACGGCGTTCCATGGTTAAAAGTCAACTATGTTGGTGTCGAAGGCACAAAGAAGTCACTCAGAAAGATGGCCCAGTTCTTCGATAATCCTGAACTTAAAAAGAAGACAGAAGAAGTGATAGAAGAAGAAATGGCAAAGATCCAGCCGGAACTTGAGAAGTACAGAAACAGACTCGAAGGCAAGAAAGTCTTTATTTACTCTGGCGGGTCCAGGTCACATCACTACCAGAACCTCTTCGAAGATCTTGGAATGAAAGTAGTTGTTGCAGGATACCAGTTTGCTCATCGTGATGACTACGAAGGCAGACAAATCCTTGAAGGCATGAAGGAAAAAGCTTCGAGTGGAATCCTTGAAGATCTTCACTATGAAAAGGAAGAAGGATTTGAGCCAGCAATCAGTGAAGAACGCATGAAGGAGCTTAAGGAAAAGCTTGGACTTATGGACTACGAAGGAATGATGCCTGAAATGATTGACGGCGCAATAGTGGTAGACGACTTGAACCACTACGAGACAGAATTCCTCATCAAGGAACTCAAACCGGATTTGTTCTGTTCAGGTATTAAGGACAAGTACATGGCACAGAAATGCGGAGTTCCATCCAGGCAGATACACTCCTATGATTACAGTGGCCGTTACACCGGATTCTCTGGTGTGCTTAACTTCGCAAGAGACGTAGACATGGCAGTTAACAACCCAACCTGGAAGCTCATGAAAACCCCGTGGAAGGCAGAGTAAGGGAGGAGAAAAGATGTTAGATTATACTCCAAAGGAAGCAATTCAAAGAGATGCACTGGTTATCAACCCTGCCAAGATATGCCAGCCTATTGGCGCAGTATATGCTGCAATGGGTATACACAACTGTATGCCCCACAGTCATGGTTCACAGGGATGCCTCTCATACCTGAGAATGTGCCTTACAAGACATTACAGGGAGCAAAACGTAGGTACTACCAGTAGTTTCTATGAAGGAACAGCAGTTTTCGGCGGTGCATCAAACCTCAAGCAGGCGCTTGCCAATATTGAAGCGGTTTATACTCCGGAAGTTGTTGCAATTCACACAACATGTGTTGCAGAAACCATAGGTGATGACGTTAACCAGATAATAGAAGATGTTGAGATGGAAGAGCTTATTGATCCTTCAATCAAGCTCTGTGCTGCATCAACTCCGAGTTATGTAGGTTCACACGTAACAGGTTACGACAACATGGTAAAGTCATTTGTTACAACCTTTGCCACAAAAACAAAACCAAATGGAAAGCTCAACATCATACCGGGTTTTGTGGACCCGGGAGATATTCGTGAGATAAAGAGGATACTCTCTGTCATGAATATCCCTGCAATCGTATTTCCTGACCAGACAGATGTATTCGATTCCGGGCTTTCCGGGGAAGGAGCACTCTATGCAAAGGGCGGAACGCCAATAGGAGATATGGAAGACAGTGCAAACTCCATGGGAACCATAGCACTTTGCAGCATGGCAGGAGGCGCAGCAGCAAACATCTTTAGAAACAAGTTCAAGATGCCTGTCCAAATAGGACCTGCACCAATCGGTGTACGCTACACTGACAGATTCATCATGAAGGCGGCTGAGCTGGCAAATGTCCCGATCCCACCGGAACTGGAACAGGAAAGAGCAAGGATTGTTGACATGATGACAGATGCCCATCCACACTACTATGGGAAGAAGGTAGCTATCTTCGGTGATCCTGACATACTCCAGGGGCTGACAAGCCTGGTGCTTGAGATGGGAATGGAACCAACAGTAGTCCTTTCAGGTACTGTGAGCAAGAAATTCGAAGAGGAAATGTCAGAAATGGTACACCCATTGTACCCTGACTCACAGATCCTTACCGGAGCAGACCTGTTCACCCTCCACCAGATTATCAAGAACGAACCTGTGGACATGCTGATAGGTAACACCTACGGCAAACACATAGCACTTGCAGAAGACATACCACTGATCAGGGTTGGATTCCCGATCATGGACAGGGCAAATCTCCACCACTTCCCTGTTATGGGATATGCAGGAGCAGCCCGCATGGTTGAGTGGATCGGAAACACTTTCCTTGACATTAAGGACAAGACAGTCCCTGAGGAAGAGCTTGAGGTCGTACAGTAACGACCTCATAAATTTAGGAGTGAGAACATGCCAGACATTACAAGTGTGATAAACACGCTGGATGAAAGACAACCATACATCGCCCTGAAGCAGGCAAAGAAGAGCAGTCAGCTTGCCTGTGATAATACATCCATCGCCGGTTCAATGAGCCAGAGAGCCTGTGTATATTCAGGAGCACGTGTGGCATTAAATCCCGTAACCGATGCAATACACCTTGTACACGGTCCCATCGGGTGTGCAAGCTACACCTGGGATATCAGAGGTAGCCTGTCAAGCAATAAGGAAACGTTCCGTACCAGCTTCTCAACCGACATGAAAGAACTTGACGTAGTATTCGGTGGTGAGAAAAAACTCTCCAAGTGCATCGACGAACTTGTCGAGCTATACAATCCTCCGGTCATCTTTGTCTATTCAACCTGTATTGTCGGTATAATCGGCGATGATCTTGAAGCGGTTTGTAAGGAAGCAACCGAAAGAGTTGGTATACCGGTATTACCTGTAAAGTCAGAAGGATTCAAGGGAACAAAGTCCGACGGATACAAAGCAGCATGTAATGCACTCATGCATCTTGTCGGAACAAAAGAACCTGAAATCACATCTGAGTACAGGATCAACATACTTGGCGACTACAATGTGGCAGGAGATGTCTGGCTGGTAAAACCTCTTTTTGAGAAGATGGGAGTACAGGTTATTACTTCGATGACAGGAGATGCAACAGCAGATAGTATCTCAAAAGCACACGGAGCCCAGTTGAACCTGGTACAGTGCTCAGGTTCCATGACATTCCTTGCAAAATGGATGAAGAAGGAATTCGGAATTCCTTTCCGCAAGGTAAGCTACTTTGGAATAGAGGATCTTGCAATTGCCCTCAGGACAGTAGCTGAGTTCTTTGATTCTGAAGAGATGATGAAGACTGCTGAAGAACTAATCGAGCATGAAACAAAGAGGATTATGCCTGAGATAGAAGCAATCAGAAACAGGCTTCAGGGAAAGACCGCTGCTATTTACATGGGCGGTGCTGCCAAGGCATTAACACTTATCAAAGGTTTCCGCGAGCTTGGAATGGAAGTCGTTATAATAGGTACACAAACGGGAAAGCGAGATGACTATAAGCAAATTAGCTACCAGGTAAAGGATGGCACGGTAATCGTAGACGATGCAAATCCGTTGGAACTTGCCGACCTCCTTGTAAAACAGAAGGCAGACCTGATGGTTGCAGGTGTCAAGGAAAGGTTCCTTGCCTACAAGCTTGGTGTAGCTTTCTGTGATTTCAATCATGACAGAGTCATTGAGTTTGAGGGTTACGACGGTTTTCTGAACTTTGCAAGAGAGCTGGATGCTTCCATAAACAGTCCTGTATGGAAATATGTTGGAAGCAAGCTCGGAGATTCAAGTTCAGGAAGTACGGAAACAAAGAATACTATCAAGTCTGCAGAGCAAAACACAGCAGAATCAAATAAGGACGTAGGGGAGAGAAATAATATGCAAGATCTCAATACCAATACACTACAGGGGTCAATGGCATGACTGAGAGAAATCATACTACTGTTAATCCCTGCATCATGTGTCAGCCCATAGGCAGTGTAATGGCATTCAAGGGGATAGAGAACTCCATGGTACTGTTACACGGTTCACAGGGATGCAGCACCTACATGAGACTGCATCTTGCACATCACTTCAGGGAACCCGTAGATATCGGATCGAGTTCTCTGAGTGAGAAGGGAGCCGTATACGGGGGCAGCGAGAACCTTAAGAAGGGTCTTAAAAACCTCATCCTGCGTTACAATCCAAAGGTCATAGGCGTATCTACAACCTGTCTTGCCGAAACCATAGGAGATGACATCGGACGTATCATCGACGAGTTCAGGGAAGAAGAAACGGAGCTTTCAAATGACCTGATAATTATTCCCGTACCAACACCCAGCTATGAAGATAGCCACAATAGTGGTTATATTAAGGCTGTAGAAGCTATTGTTAAGGAATTCACTATCGGAGAAGATGCAAGTGACATTTTCAATAATAAGCTCAATGTAGTACTTTCAGAGAATATTTCTCCCGAAGACACACGCAAACTCAAGGGCATATTATCCGACACCATTGGCTCTAATTCCTTCATTTTCCTCCCGGATATCTCGGAAACTTTTGACGCACCCATGACAGGAGAGCTTCAGAAGATATTCCCCGGAGGAACTACCCATGCCGATATAGTGGATATGAAGAACAGTGCTGCTACCATTGGCCTGGGAATCACTAACGATAACAGAGCAGTCAGTTATCTGGAACAGACATTCGATATCCCTTCATGGAATCTGCCACTACCCATAGGATTGGAATACACTGACAGGTTACTGGCTGCACTGTCCAAGATAGCAGGAACGGACATACCTGAAGACTACCAGAAGGAAAGGGGGCGTCTGATAGATGCCATGGTGGATTCACATAAGTACGTCTATGGCATCAAGGTAGCTATTTACGGAGATCCGAACAATATTTTGGGAATGCTTTCCCTTGTACTTGAAAATGGTATGCATCCGATACTGGTCGTAGCTTCCAGCAAATCTCCAAAATTTGCAGAATATGCAATGGAAAGGGTAAAACAGGTTAAGCCGGACTGCGATGTTACAATACTTGAGGATGTGGACTTTGACTCATTCAATGATGCTGTAAGAAAGGCAAAACCTGAAATGCTAATAGGGAACTCCAATGGCAAGTACATTGCAAAGGAGATGGGAATACCTCTTGTAAGGGTTGGTTTCCCCATACATGATCGCGTAGGAGCCCAAAGAGTACTTGCTATGGGATATCGCGGCGCAATGGAAATACTTGACAGGATCACGAATACAATTCTGGAAGCGCAAGAGGAGAAGCTCGCTGCGAAATGGTCCGAACCGGAAAGCTATGTTCCGCTCGGCGAGGATTCATTTCACTCCGCAGAAGCGTGAAGAAAATACTAAAAACGTTTGATTTGAATTTGGCAATTTTCTAATTATGAAATGCCAAATTCAATTCTTTTTTTAGATTTCAAATTTATATTATGAACGGTGCTTCAATCTCGATTTCTTCATCATAGCTGGAAATATCTACCCTGTTGTTTATGATAACCGGCGACATCAAACCCTGCACCTTCATCAGGAACTCAATATGAGTTTCAATGGAAATGATATGATAAGTTTCATCATCGATCAGGTATCTTACATAATAATCCCTTAACTGCTCGTCTCCCTGAAGGTCCAGACCAACTTTTTCAGCTTCCTGTATCAATGTTGCCTGATCGGGAATTGCTGTGAGCACTATGCCTGAATCAATCCTTTCCATACTGAGATTGGTAGAATCTGCCAGAAGGAATTCGTTCTGAGATAACTGGTCATTACTATCCCAGGTTTGCTCATCCAGATTTCTGGATTGCCACGTTCCAGCATTTTCTCTCATGTATGCCTTCTCATCAACTACCATCATATCAATGGATCTGTCAGGTGAGAAAAAAGTGATATCCATTTCCCGATCAACATAACCAACATAGCCACTTCCATTTAAAGGAGAGATTGTTTCCCCAAGAACTGTAATATCACTGCTCATGTTGAATTGATAGGATGTGATATCCTCAGATACATGTATAACTCTTCCTGCAAGATCGTATGGATCATTGATCTCCCTGTACTCCGCGTAATAGTAGATACCGGACAAAATCAAAATGGAAATAATAACAAGAACAACATATAGTTGCTTGTTACCAGTTCCTTTTTCTGCTGTTGACAATCAGATCACCTTATTGCACATAAATTACCACCTTCCACTTTATCCCTTTCTCCGCAGAACTACAATACCAGCCAGCAGTGCTACTATTCCAATAACAGGCATCCAGAATGTATTGGATGTATCACCATCATCAGGTACACCTTCATCGTCAACAGGATATGCCGGAGTATCTACCGGGTCTTCAGATGACACAATATCAATATCATCTTCATCTGACATATATCCCAGTGGAGTGTCATCTTCCGAATCAATGATACCATCATCATCGGTGTCCTGATCATATGGATCAGTACCCATTCTTCGTTCTACAAAATCAAACAATCCATCACGGTCGGAATCTAGTGGACCGTCATCATCACTGCTATCAGCTGATGCAACAACTTCAGTTCTTGCTCCTCCTGAGAGTCCGTACATACTGAAATGGGATACATTGGCCCACATATAGCCCTCGTATTCCACGCCATCGATTATCTCATTGTCCGTATTTATTCCAACACCACTCACCCAGTCCATGTCAGTTGTAAGCTTTTCCCAGTTGCCACTGGTCTCATTGAACCAGATCATTGACAGGGAGGATTCATCAATATCCCCTGCATCATTGCCGTCAAGATCGCCGGTCCTGTCAAGGTCACGGGCAGTATAATAAATGACTATCATAGCCCTCTGGATATTGTTGAAAGTTCCGTTTATGACATTCTCGCTGACATTGATGTCCACATACCTGACACCAAGATCATCTGAGGATAATCCGAAACTCAGATTATGAGGAAGTTCATCTTCATCGTATTGGTTCAGTTCTATTGAAGGCCTGACCGGATCTTTAAGCTCAACCATAACATAAAGTCCCATCTTATCTATTGCATCTGCCCTGAACTCACTTACAACATCCGGATATCCCATTTCACCGGAATCAGTCTTGAACAGTTCAAGCACCCTGTAATGATCATTCGGATACGGATGTGAGAGCATAACAACAGTCTGGTTATCGGCCCATACATCATACTCGACAGCAAACCTTTCGTAATCGGATGCCTTCATCGAATCCAGGGTATCAGGTGCCACGGAAGCCAATATGTTCATAGTCATATTACCTGTAGTGGTATTATCAATTCCAGGCCTTCCTACAAACAGTATATTTTCTTTATCAGAATAATTCCCGATGTTTTCCGGCTGGAAAATAGTTACATTGGTATATTCTCCAAGTTCCTCTATAAGCTGAAGAGTATCTTCATTTTCATCGAAGCTCACCCAGATTCTCTCGACATTGGATGCGAATGAATATGGATCAACAGAGTCATTCAAGCCGTTCCCATCTGTGTCCCCGTTTGTCGGATCAGTACCGTTATTGAGTTCGAACATATCAGATAATCCGTCACCATCAGTATCGTTACTCCTTGGATCGGTCATGTTATCTATTTCCTGACCATCGAGTAAACCATCACCATCAGTATCATTGAGGTACATGCTGGTATTATAGTACACTTCATAACCATCAAGCAATCCATCACCATCAATATCAGGATTACATGCATCACAACTCCAATAATCTTCACCATCACCCCAATAATCTTCCTCGCCATCTGGTATCAGGTCGTCATCTGTATCCGCATCTGTCATACTTGTACAAGTTTCCTCTTCCTCCTCATCAGTGAGCCCGTCACCATCGGTATCGTTGTTGTTTGGGTCTGTACCATAATTAAATTCATCCATATCGGATAAAAAATCACCATCGGTATCTCCCATTAATGGATCAGAGCCAAATATTATCTCAGTGTTGTCATCCAGACGATCTCCGTCAGTATCACAGTCAAGAATATCTGTTCCCAGATTGATCTCCATCAGATCACTCAGGCCGTCATCATCCGAATCTGTGTCCCGTGGATTGGATGAATTACTGTACTCTGCAAAATCGCTCAGACCATCATAGTCAGTGTCTTTGTTAAGAGGTTCACTGTCAACACGAACAGTATGTGTTCCTGTCCCATTAGTAAACGTCACATCCCATCCGGCAGTTTCAATTACATCCATCAGGCCTTCACCGTCAGTATCGGTAGTGTTGGTCGGTGACATCGGGTTAAGATTACTCAGATATTCCGCCTCATCTCCAAGACCATCCCTGTCACTATCCGGTGACAAAGGATCGGAATAGACAGTCATATTAAAAGTCTCATTGCAATAGTTGAAACTTATCTGCCATCCACTTATCTCCAGATAATCAGACATGTTATCGTTGTCAGTGTCATTATTTGACATGTTCGTGCCATATATGAATTCCATCCTGTCATTAAGTCCATCTCCGTCCTTATCGGAATTTGAAGGATCTGAGTTTATGGAATTGAACTCAAAAGTGTCACTCAAGCCATCACCGTCTGCATCCCATGACCAGGGGTATGGATCATCACCGTTGGCAAGACCATCGTGATCATTGTCCAGTGAGGAGAGCTCGCTCCATCGCACAAGACCATCTAAATTATTAGGAAGTATATCAAAGTAGAGAGTGTCCATTAAACTGCGGGTTGAATCTATTTCTTCCACTGTAGTATACTTATAACCATTCCAGAAGTCCCATTCGATCTTGCGATCCGTATATATTATTTTATAATCTGCTTCGAATTCAAGTCTAAGAGGGAAATTAATATTAGGAGAGTCTGGTTCGATCCATGCAACGGTCTCATAGGTAGTGTTCTGCTGATTAGGATATAAATTTTGTATAGCTACCGTATTGGTATAATCACCATAGTCTGCTAGCCAGTAAGCCCATGGGGTTTGTGAATCCCCCCAGCGACTGTTCTTGTAGTGAGGAACTATATAACTATCCTGGACATTCTGCCAGGTACCATCTGATGTTTTTGTGATCGTTCCATTAATATAACTCCTGAAAATTATCCGGTCCCCATAATCCAGTCCATTGCTTTCGTTATCCCTCATGTCAAGTGATGTATTGATCATACCCAGTGAACACTCCGTATTCGGATATGTTTGATGGAATTTATCAACAATCCATGAGACAAAGTCTGAGAAACCTATTCCAAATATTCCCAGGATAAAATCGGTCAAACCAACAAGTCCCAGAATAATACCACCCACAAGCGCAATTATCCATCCTACTGTAGGTATTGCTGCACATACCAGAAGGAGAACACCAATACTAAGCATCACAGCCGCATATGCAACCATTAGCGTAGCATAAATAGCACCCTGGAAAGTTCCAGTATTTGACCAGCCCTCGCTCATGGCGATATTAAAGAATCCCCACAAGGCAAAGCCAACGTCAAAGACAAAACCCGCGATCATGGTGATTATGCCGATAACACCTAGTACCTTACCAAACCCATTCAGGCCTTTAGCAATACTACCAACCACCCCGAGGGTTTTGTTGAGAGACTGACTCGTGGTCAGAAGAATCCCTAAGAATCCTTTTACTGTTTCCAGAACATATTTGGTGGCAAAGAACGCCCTGTAAGCCACTTCCGTTGCATTTGAAACAAGATCCATAAATGCAAAGCTTACAAAAATAACATTTCCTGCCCATGATTGGATATCATTGAGAATATCCATTTCCAGCGGATATTCAAAGGATAGAAGTGTTCCACCAATCTTTACGACCTTTGATTCACCCACTGCCCATACAAGTGACAGAGCCATAACCGATTGGAGAGAGTCTGCATTCATATTTACTGCATTACCCCAATCCTCGAGTTCGCCAAACATGGATTCAGAATCTACACGGGAATTATCTGTGGTATTGTACCAGTTTGTCTTCAGGGTTTTTAAGGAAATGATGGGGTCACCGCTGATATCAATTGAAATATCGTTACCAACTATATGAGAACCTGAGCCCATATCAGACAGATCAGATATTGTGAAATTATTCTGGATTGCAGAAATAACAGGAAGTATGTGACCATCCGGAAGAGAATCAAGGGCATTGGGTGTCATTCTGGTAGTAAGACCCTGTAGTCCGAGATCACGGTGCTCAAAACTCTCTATATTAGATGAAATAGCAATATTGTGACTGGAAAGTTCCTGTGGCATATCCTGAACAGTGGACTGGTTATTTCTCAGGAATGAATATGCAAGCATGAAATTACTGCCAATGCTCTGGTTAATGTTGTCAGTATAGAAAATACCAACATCACTGCCATAACTTTCCTCAACACTGAAACCAGTCAGGGTGAATTTTTCCCTGTAGGTTATAAGGGTTGTAGTGGATGTGCTTATTGCTCCAGTATTCTCATCCAGGCTGTCTGTCTTCGCCTGCACAAGCCACAGAAGACTTGCATTTACATGAACATCAGTAGTGTTGGACTGGGGATAGAACATTTTTCCAGCAAGAGCAGTTTCTCCACCTATACCATTTACCTGGAATAGTGGAACATATACTCTGTCCCCGGAAATACCTATACCATAGTCTTCTACTTCCGACTGTTTCGGAACAGAATCCATTGTAAGCTCAAGCAGAGGGATCAGATGCAAGTCATCTGTGGAATTATCAAGATCCTGCATCGTGCTTTTATTATCATAAGGCCAGTCCCACTTCTGATAGGCAAGTCTTACATGATCAGGCTCCTCGGGAAGAAGCTGGAAATCCATGTAGACAGGATTACCGTTTGTCTTGAGATCAAAATTAAAAGTTTCATAATCTATTGAACGTGCAAAAGGTGAAGGGTCCACATTGTCCTCTACACCATCATCATCATTGTCGAAATCCCATATGTTAGACAGTCCGTCTCCATCAACATCAAGGGATGGTACATCAATCACCTCAAAGTTATCAGCAAGACCATCATAATTAGAATCCAGCTCCAGTGGATCGGAGAGGTAAACCACTGATTCATTATAATCGTCAAGTTGGTCAAAATCAGAATCAGCATTGTTAATATCGGTCCCAAGAATAGATTCCACAGAATCCGGCAATCCGTCACCATCAGTATCAACCGGATCTGTTGTAACATCTATAAGTTCCAGAACATTTACTCCGCTAGCTGCAGGAGTTTGCATTTTTATCTGGGAAAACATCGATAATGCTGTGACCGTGTCCTGTGGAATATAAGGATTGTCTTCATTGCTAAATATATCTTCATTGCTGGCTGCGACAGCAGGGTAGAATTGAGCTCCTAACAGCGTTACAACTATAAGTATCTGAAATAGAATATTTTTGGTAATGGTGCCACCTTCTCAATATAAAAAGGAAGTCCCGTATAAGTAATTTGCTGCATGTTACTGTATGCCACGCTGTATTTTTGAAAAAATAAACAAGTATAGGCTGATTTATCAGCCTACTCCTGATACTTCTAAGAATTTACCTTACTCCTTTTTCCGCAACGCTACAAAACCAGCCAGCAATGCAATAACTATGAACGCAAGAATCCAGAACAGCATAGATGTACTTTCAGCAGGTGCACCTCCATCTTCTGTTGACATTGCCTGAGTGTCATCCTGTGTGTCTTCCATATGATCTGATACTGACTGGTCTCTATCCTCATCAACGACAGACATGTAAGAAACTAGTGGGTCATCATCTTCCGAATCAATAATGCCGTCATTATCAGTGTCCTGGTTGAATGGGTCTGTCCCCATCCTGCGCTCAATGAAATCGTAGAGGCCATCACGATCAGAATCGAGGGGATGATCGTCATCTTTCTTTCCATCTGCAGTAGCTTCAATCCTTTCGGCACCGGCAAGTCCGTACATACTGAAATGGGATACATTGGCCCACATATAGCCCTCGTATTCCACGCCATCGATTATCTCATTGTCCGTATTTATTCCAACACCACTCACCCAGTCCATGTCAGTTGTAAGCTTTTCCCAGTTGCCACTGGTCTCATTGAACCAGATCATTGACAGGGAGGATTCATCAATATCCCCTGCATCATTGCCGTCAAGATCGCCGGTCCTGTCAAGGTCACGGGCAGTATAATAAATGACTATCATAGCCCTCTGGATATTGTTGAAAGTTCCGTTTATGACATTCTCGCTGACATTGATGTCAAGGTACTTCACACCTGATCCGCCTGAAGCCAGGCCATATGTCATGTTTTCAGGAAGTTCGTCCTTGTTGTAATGTGTGAGTTCTATAGAAGGTTTTACAGGATTCCTGAGCTCAACCATAACATAAAGTCCCATCTTATCTATTGCATCTGCCCTGAACTCACTTACAACATCCGGATATCCCATTTCACCGGAATCAGTCTTGAACAGTTCAAGCACCCTGTAATGATCATTCGGATACGGATGTGAGAGCATAACAACAGTCTGGTTATCGGCCCATACATCATACTCGACAGCAAACCTTTCGTAATCGGATGCCTTCATTTCAAGGAGTTTCTCCGGCGTAACGGATGCAAGTATGTTCATAGTGATATTGCCTGCCGTGCTGCTGTCCGTTCCCAGCCTTCCGACAAACAGGATATTTTCTTTATCGCTATAATTGCCGATATCTTCAGGCTGGAAAACTGTCACATTGGTGTACCTTTCAAGGTCATCGACCAACTGCAGAGAATTATCAGTCTCATCGTAACTGACCCATATTCTTTCGGCATTGGTCGCGAATGAGTACGGATCTTCGGAATCGTTCAGGCCGTTTCCGTCAGTATCCCTGTTAGTAGGATCGGTACCGTTGTTGAACTCGAACAGATCCGTTAGTCCGTCACCATCGGTATCATTACTCTTCGGATTCATCCTGTTGTCGACTTCCTTACCATCAGGTATGCCATCCTTATCAGTGTCATTGTTCCTTGCACTGGTATTGTACAGCAGTTCAAGACCGTCAAGTAGGCCGTCGCCATCGGTGTCGGAATTGTTAGCAGAGCCAGTTTCATTGACCTCTGTCTTATCAAACATCAAATCTCCATCTGTATCAGGATTGCGCGGATTGGAACCGAAGTCTTTTTCTTCCTTATCCGTAAGGTCATCTTCATCGGTATCCTCTTTTGTAGGGTCGGAGCCAAAGTCAAACTCTTCATCATCAAAGAGACCATCACCATCAGTATCAACCACTTTCGGATCACTTCCAAAAATAATCTCGGTCATGTCATTAAGGCCATCACCATCGGTATCGTAGTGAGTAATATTTGTTCCAATGGTGAATTCTACATAGTCACTCAGACCATCATCATCGGTATCAACGTCATTCGGGTTGGAAGAACTGTTGAATTCCTGCAGATCGTTCAGACCTTCGAAGTCCGTATCCTTTACAAGAGGCTCACTTTCAACATGAACAGTGTACGTACCTTTTGAACTGGTGAAAGTCACATCCCATCCTGCGGTTTCATTATTGTCAAAGAGACCATCACCGTCGGTATCTATAGTGTCGGATACGTTGCGTGGTGGAATATCCGTTATTTGAGAGAATTTCTGTATGCGGTTTCCAGCAGTTCCCCAATAACGAGATCCTTCGCTGATATAGACATTCTCATCAGCATCAATTGCGATACCTGTGGGATTAGTGAATTCACTATCGTTTACACCGAACTGGCCCCATCTGGTAACGAAAAATCCATCCGAGCTGAATTTCTGAATGTGATGATTACCTGTGTCAGCAATGTAAACATATCCCTTTTCATCAACTGCAAGTGCTTCAGGCCATGAGAAATTGTGATCCGAACCTCCTTCGCTTCCCCATCTCTTAACAAACGTTCCGTTAGGATCGAACTTGAATATACCGTTGTTATGCCAGTCATACCCGTCCGTCAGATAGAAATAACCATCCTGAGAAACGGCCATTGTTGAAAAGCTTTCAAATACCTTGTTTCCACCTGTAAATGTCATGTTCCCGACTAATGTTCCGCTTGAATTGAAAATATCAAATAATCCGCTACGGAGTCCAACATATGGTACACCATTATAGATGTAGATGTGTCCGTCACTGGTAATTCCAAAGCCACGATCCGAGCTTACATTCCATGAAGAGAGGAAACTACCATTTGAATCGAATTTCTGTATGATTTCTGAATAAAAGTTGTTCTCTACGGACATACTTCCAAATGCATAGATATTATCATCCTGATCCACAGCAATATCAATCATATGCAGACTGGAATTTTCACCAGTTATTGGTGTCCATTTGGTAATGAAATTCCCGCTTGAATCAAATTTCTGAATGCGATGATTACCTGAATCTGCAACGTAGACATATCTTTCAGAATCCACTGTCACTGCCACAGGACTGTTGAATTCCCCATCATCGGAACCTTCACTACCCCATTTTGTTTCGAAATTCACATAGGTCATATGTTGCGGGTCGGGTTCATCTGTGATTCCGTCTCCGTTCGTATCTTTTGACATTGGATTCAGGTAACTCCAGTATTCCATCTGGTCACCAATACCATCTCCATCGCTGTCAGGCAAAAGTGGATCGGAGTGGACAGTCATATTGAAAGTATGATTGCTGTAGTTGAAACTGATATCCCAGCCATTGATTTCCTTGAAATCGGACATGTTGTCCCCGTCGGTATCGGGGTCTGTGAGATTCGTGCCGTAGATAAGTTCCATTTTATCATTGAGACCGTCGCCATCCCTGTCTGAACTGGAAGGATCTGAACCCAAAGTGTTTACCTCAAACTTATCACTTAATCCGTCTCCATCAGCATCCCAGCCCCATGGATATGGATCAATATCATTATCAAGACCATCGTAATCGTGATCTTCTGAAGAAATGTGGTACCAATCTGCAAGATCACCAACATTACCAGGAAGGACATCGAAGTAAAGCATATCGATTTCACTTGTCACAGTACCGGTGTCATTCATAGTTGTGTATTTATATCCATTCCAGAAGTCCCACTCTATCCTGCGGTCAGTATATATTACCTTATAGTCAGCATTGAATACAATCGGGACAGGGAAGTTGACGGTACCTTCAACAGGCTCTATCCATGCACCCACCTCATAGGTGGTATTCCTGTAATTCGGATATGATTCGACAGTTGCCACGGTGTTGGTGAACTCACCATAATCTGACTTCCAGTAGGAAACCGGTGTATCTCCTGTCATCCATCGCCTGATATTGTAGTGCGGAACAACATAACTATCCTGGACATCCTTCCAGGTTCCGTCCGCTGTCTTTGTGATAGTCCCGTTTATACGGCTCTTGAAAGTGATCCTGTCACCTGCACTCAATCCGTTGCTGTCATGATCTTCCATATCAAGTGAAGTATCAATTATGTCCAGGGAATACTCCGTGTTAGGATAGGTCTGATGGAATTTGCTCACGACCCATGCCGCAAAGTCAGAGAAACCTAGCCCGAAGAAGCCGAGTATGAAGTCAACAAGGCCTATAAGCCCAAGAATAATGCCTCCTACCAGTGCGATTATCCATCCTACGTAAGGTATGAACCCACATGCAAGGAGGATGACACCAATAGCAAGCATCACAGCAGCGTATGTTATCATAATAGCAGCATAGACCGCACCCTGGAAAGTACCGGTATTCGACCAGCCCTCGCTCATGGCGATCTTAAAGAAACCCCATATGGCAAAACCAACTTCCAGTGCAAATCCTATTACCAGCATAACCACACCGATTACAGAAAGGACTTTACCCAGACTGGATGCACCCTTTGTAATACCATTAGCTATTTTCATAGCTCCATCCCAGCCTTTACTGATAATATTCGCAAGGACATACACCCTGTATGTTACTTCCGCCGTATTGGCAATTATATCTATTAAAGTAGTAGTAGCAAGGAAAGCAGTACTGGTCCATAACTGGACATCACTGACAACGTCTATTGCGTGCTGGTCATTGAAACTAATCAGTGAATCACCAATCTTTGTAACCTTTGACTCACCTGCACTCCAGACGACTGCCAGAGTCATTAAAGATGACAGTGCATCCTCATCTACATTAACCACATTACCCCAATCCTGTAATTCACTTAATATGGAATCAGAATCTGCTGGAGAGTTATCCGCCGTATTATACCAGTTTGTCTTCAGGGTTTTTAAGGAAATGATGGGGTCACCGCTGATATCAATTGAAATATCGTTACCAACTATATGAGAACCTGAATCAATCTCAGAGAGGTCTTTCTTTGCAAAATCATTCTGCAATGCTGTGATTATCGGAAGAACACGGTTATCCGGAAGAGAATCAAGGGCATTGGGTGTCATTCTGGTAGTAAGACCCTGTAGTCCGAGATCACGGTGCTCAAAACTCTCTATATTAGATGAAATAGCAATATTGTGACTGGAAAGTTCCTGTGGCATATCCTGAACAGTGGACTGGTTATTTCTCAGGAATGAATATGCAAGCATGAAATTACTGGCTACACTCTGATTCAGGTCACCGGTGTAGAAAATACCAACATCACTGCCATAACTTTCCTCAACACTGAAACCAGTCAGGGTGAATTTTTCCCTGTATGATACAATAGTGGTGGTATCTGTAATTATCGTAACATTGGTTTCATCCAGGCTGTCTGTCTTCGCCTGCACAAGCCACAGAAGACTTGCATTTACATGAACATCAGTAGTGTTGGACTGGGGATAGAACATCTTTCCTGCAAGGGCAGTTTCCCCTCCTATGCCGTTGACCTGGAAAAGCGGAACATATGCCCTGTTTCCGGAAATACCTATACCATAGTCTTCTACTTCCGACTGTTTCGGAACAGAATCCATTGTAAGCTCAAGCAGAGGGATCAGATGCAAGTCATCTGTGGAATTATCAAGATCCTGCATCGTGCTTTTATTATCATAAGGCCAGTCCCACTTCTGATAGGCAAGTCTTACATGATCAGGCTCCTCGGGAAGAAGCTGGAAATCCATGTAGACAGGATTACCGTTTGTCTTGAGATCAAAATTAAAAGTTTCATAATCTATTGAACGTGCAAAAGGTGAAGGGTCCACATTGTCCTCTACACCATCATCATCATTGTCGAAATCCCATATGTTAGACAGTCCGTCTCCATCAACATCAAGGGATGGTACATCAATCACCTCAAAGTTATCAGCAAGACCATCATAATTAGAATCCAGCTCCAGTGGATCGGAGAGGTAAACCACTGATTCATTATAATCGTCAAGTTGGTCAAAATCAGAATCAGTATTATTAAAATCAGTTCCAAGAACAAGTTCTACGGAATCAGGTAAGCCGTCTCCATCACTGTCACTGGGATCAGTTGTAAGATTTATGAGTTCCAAAACATCCAGTCCATTATCAGATGGAGTCTGGGTTTTTATCTGGGACACCATCGATAAGCTCATAAGGGTATCCTGAGGAATATAGGAATCATCTTCATTGTAAAACAGATCTTCATTACTTGCAGCTACTGCCGGATAAAACTGAGCTCCTAATAATATGATAACAATAAGTAACTTGCATAAAATAGATTGATTAATGCCCACCGTATCACCATATAATGTTGGTGGCAGATGCAATATATAGTTGCTGTTGGCTCAAAATAAAATGAATGAAAAGGTTAATTAAAAGATAAAATACTTAGTTCACCCACACAATTTCAGGTTCTTTTTTAGGGATCTCTCCAGGTTCTGCTAGAGGATAACCAAATACGATTGGTGCAATTACTCTGTAATCAGGTGTAATCCCCAGTTCTTCGAGTAATTCAAGATTGTCCTGGATGAAACATGCCGTACCCACCCAGCAGCTGCCGATACCCATTGAATGGGCTGCAAGCATCATATTCTGTGCGCACATGGAACAATCATAATCCGTGGTGAAACCTGCATTGCTTCCGAGTACAATTACAAGCAAAGGAGCATTGTAGAAGATGTCAAAATCTTCTTTTGCAAGTTCTTTCTTGAACGCTATAGCTGCATCATTTGTAGCCTCGCCTAATTGAGTAAGAAGGCGCGGTTTGCAATAATCGGACATCCGCTTCATCATTTCCCTGTTCTGAATTACAACAAAGAACCAGGGCTGGCTGTCGAAACCGGAAGGTGCATGAACACCGGCATCAATTATCTTCTTGATGTCTTCGTCACTTACCTCCTTATCAGTATATTCACTGATACTCCTTCGTGTCTTTATATTTTCAATTACGCTATTTTTCTCCACACCCATTAGAACAACTCCTATTTTTTTGATTCAAGGAACTCTTGCAGAGATATCTGCATAAGACTGTCCGGGTCCTCAACGTCCTTATGAACATACAGGCCACACCAGCAACGTTTCATTGCATCAAAGTGTTCCCTGTGAAAAGGTATGCAAGGGCATACCAGTTGCATGTCATGTTCCCGCTCACCTGTCAATCCCTGGCACGGGCAAAATGGATGACCTTTCTCCTTTTCCAGCATCACTTCCTGTTCCAGAAGGAAATCAACAAGTTCCTCATCAGGACTATATTTGTAACCCAGAGGATCGATCACCCTCTGGAACATTGTCCTTAACTTTTCTTTACGCTTCTCAGTATCCATCTTTGATCACAACTTGAGTAATTTTGAGTACTTGGCCGGATTGTATCCCACTACGACATCCTCATCGACCTTCACAAATGGAAAAGACATTTCAGAACCATGGGCAAGACAATCATCCTTGATAGCCTTTTTTGTATCATCATCTGCTTTATCGTAATCAGTGTACTCATAGGGAATATCCCGTTCCCTGAAATATTTCTTTGCACGCATGCACCAGGGACAGGTACTAAGAGTATACAGTACCACTTTCTTCACTTGCTTGCACCTCCCATATTTACAAAAACACCGCCATCCATGAGCTTTGTTTCATAGACAGATACCCTGATCTCTTTTGCATCAAGGAACTCACCACTTCGAATATCAAATCTCCAGTCATGGCAGGGACATTTTAATATATACTGTTCCAGAGTACCTTTTGACAGTGGACATTCCATATGAGGACACTTATTGGATATTGCAAAAAACAGACCATCTTTTCTGATAAGGAGCACTTTATCATCTTCAAGTAATAATGCCTTTTTTTCATCATCAGCAAGTTCATCTTCCTTTATTGCAAATATCCATTTACTTTCCTGATTCATAGATACATTCCTGTTGCATATCATGTTAGAACGGCTATCTTGCCATCCTTCACCTGTGTATCGTACACGTTCACTTTTATCTTATCGGATGCTACGTATGCCCCGGTGCGAATATCAAATATCCAACTGTGACACGGACATTTTAGGGAATAGTCCTGCAGGGTACCACCCTCAAGATGACAGTTCATATGTGGACATCGGTTCTCAAGAGCAAACACTTCCCCACCTTTACGGATAAGGAGTAATTGTTTGTCCCCAACATCCATGGGTTTCATTTCACCTTCTTTCACTTCAACATCATTTGCGACTATTACCCACGAAGTCATTTCAGACCTCCTTATGTAACGAACAGTTCAAAGCAGGACAAATATTTCCCCGTCTTCGACCTTGTTCTCATAAGTTTCGAGAGTTGTGCTATCATCTCCGAGATGCTTACCGGTCCTTATATCGTATTCCCAGCCGTGACAGCCACATTTCAGGATATATGCATCGCTGAAAGTGCCCTTGGAAAGACGACAACCCTTGTGAAGACATTTCCCGTAGAGAGAGTATATAGTTCCTTCCTTCTTTGTAAGAAGTACGGGAGTTCCCTTTACTCTGGAAAACTCTATTTTTCCTTCACTCAGATCTTTTTCGTTCATTGCAAAGAACCAGGATTTCTCGGGCATCTGATAACCTCCCATATTAAGCAGGGATTCAAAAATATAAATAATTGTCGTGAAACAATAATAAACATATCAAGACGAGGTATTGTCTACTTTTGATTGTAAGTAACAACAACACTATTGTGTAACGTTGAAACTAAAAGGACATCAACAGTAAAAATCAAGAATAACTGGAAGGAATGGAATTCCAGTTGTCTGGTGCATCTACCGTTCCTGAATCTACATCAATGAAGTATTCATTGTTGTAATAGTACCATACCTCTATCGCAGAATAGTTTTCATCCAGATAATAATAGAAGTCGATATCTTCATAATTATCAGGATACACTATTTCTGAAGTATCATCATCATAGTATGGACCCACAACAGCATCTACTGGAAACCATCCCCCATCCTCATAGACCTCCACCCATGCATGGCCACCGGTACTGGTACTGAACTCCCTTTCACCTATGGCAACCCTCACAGTGCTTTCATCATACTTACCAGAGCCTATAAGCAAAGATGCCAGAGTATTGGCCTGTTCTGAACAGTCACTGACAATCTCGCCTGGCATGGGATTCGAATCGAAATATGGAGTATCTTCCAGAAACTCTGCAGGAGGCAACCATGCATCCTGCTGTCCATTCAATATAGTGTCAGACACCCATATCCATGAAACTGCAGCCTCGTATATATCCTCTGCATCATCAAGGTTCTCATCCCCAAGATAATCTTGAACAGCATCAGCATATGGAGTTACATATTCCTGGACCTGTGAAACACCTCTCGTTTCAGGAGTATTAGCCTGAAGGAAAGAGCTGAGTTCCTCTTTGTCAACCATCTCTGGCAGCATCCATGGAACCGGAGCTATGCGGATATTTTGAGAAGGAATGGTTGAAGAATCAATATTTTTAGGGTCTTGTGAACTATTCTGCATACTTTGTATGTTTTTTGACTCACCCATCGAATTTGAGTCAGATCCAAGAAGTTGAAGCATGTTGAATCCTGGGAACTGACAACTACTCATAAAGGTTATTTTCTGAACTTCAGACCTTATATTATCTGAAACATTTTCTTCAAAAGAAACAGAAGAAGAAGATGTAGTTGCATCATCGTTCTCATCAGACACAGTATAGGCCGAAAACATCAATATCATTACTAGAAAAATAGAAAGTATCGATTTTTCCATAGTATTTCGCCCTATTTTATCACATTATTTCTGTATGATATACTACCTGTATGTTACTTCATTTCATTTAATTTTATCTGAAACCATAATAAATTCTGATTTTATGATGAAATTTGGCTATATGAAGCGTTGTAGCCTCACATAGACCAAACCAATATCCTCTTTTGTGGAGAGGAACTTCACTCGTATCTCAGTGCATCCACCGGCTTCATCTTGGAAGCATTGTATGCCGGAATCACACCCGAAAGAACTCCTATGCCAACGGCTATGGAAATACCCAGCAGCATAAGCTCGGGGGCAATAGTGGAACCCATGGATGAGCGCATCATTGAAATTCCAAGGTACGGCAGCATGGAGGATAATCCGAGACTCAGTATTATACCGAGAACACCTCCCACAAAGCCCACAAGTGCGGAATTTACAAGGAAAATCATGAGAATATCCCTGTTCTTAGCTCCTATGGCCTTCATGGTACCGATCTCTCTTGTCTTTTCCAGTACAGATGTAAACATTGTGTTTGCAATTCCTACAGAACCGACCACAAGGGATACACCTGCTATGGCTCCCAGGAAAAGGGTCATTGAATCCATCATCTCACTTGCGGATTCGGCCGATGAAAGAGAATCAGATACCGTGAAATCCCTGTCATCGTCATTAATAACATGCCTGGAGATCATGAGTTTCTCTTCGACAGCACCCACCACTGTCTCTACATTATCGACATCATCCGCTTTTACGACTATGGAATCATAGACATCATCCTCCGCATCTTCGATGATCTCCACAGCCGAATCTATCGGCATGATGATAGAATTATCGCTTTCACCATCTGCCAGTATACCTACTACTCTGTAAGATTTGCCTTCGATTGTAAGCACACGGTTCAAACCGACTTCCTCATCGAACATTTCATGGGCTATCCTGTAACCTATGACCACTGCATTGTTATCAGTGGTATCCAGCAATCTGCCGGAATCCAGATCATATGTCACAGTGTACTGCCATACCTGGGGATCAACACCTGTCACTGAAAGATCCGCAGTTTCACCCATGAAATAGACTTCCATACCGCTGTCGGATATCTTACCATAAATGTAATCCACATTCTCGACCAGTTTTATGGCCATGATATCCTTATCGGTCAGTTCCGCGTCGGAAGAAGATGAACCACCTCCTCCCCCTCCTCCGGGACCAAATTTACCAAAACCTGACTGGGCCTTGGTGTAACCCGGGGTGATCGTTATTGATGTAAGGTCCATATCGGCAAATCTCTCTTCCATATCTGCTTCCATACTGTCACTAAGTGCCATGATAGTAACAACTGAACCTACACCTATGACAATACCTATTATGGTGAGCCAGCTTCTGATCTTACTGTGAACCAGGATATTTGTAGCAAGCTTAAGATAGGTACTTCGCCTCATTGCTTCTCCTGTTTCAATACATTCCTTTTCAGGTTTCTGAACTGGACACTGAGAGGCTCGTAATTACCTTCTTTGAGCATCTTCCTCTTTCTGTAATTGAAAGCCACAACCAGGGCTACCAGAAGCACAGCACCATACAACAGGTAATTGTTTCCGGATGATTGTTGTTTTCTTCCCGGACCCACGCCTGCTGCTGTGGTCCCACCGGTCAGCTCTTCTACCTGAACCGACTTTTCAACTGAAAGTCTCTGGCCTGTAGAATCAGTATACTCGATAAGAACAAGAAGTTCGTTTCTGGAAGACATTCCCTCTTTCATCGCTGCCTTCTCCTCATCTGTCATCTCTGAAAAGTCGGAGCGTGCCTGTGCGATACCGGAAGAATCTTTTTCTGCGGAAGTCGTTGAGCCTGCCTGGGATATGGCGAATGATGTGATGGTATAGTCTCCCTTTTCAAGGTTACCGACTATTGTTGAAGTACTCCCTGTAGCCAGGAAATTGTCCTGCTCCGGTATTGAAACCTTGACAGAATAAGCTTCGTTGTTACCTACATTTGCAAGGGAAAGGGACACTTCACCCACATCGCTCTCAGAATAACTGAGGTCGAAATCCGTATTGCCTCCTACAAACAAACCTGCCCTGGTTTCTATGGTGTTGGTGTTGGAATCATAGTCCTCAAATTCAAGAGTGATATCAAGCTGATACAATCCCGGGACAGCATTCACATCAGACATTAAGGAATATTCCACTGACACTGATTCACCGACATCAAGGTAACTTATGTATTTGGTATTGGATGAGTATACGGGCAGAATAGTACCTGTAGATTCATCCCATGAAACAGCCATATTCTTTAGCGGAGAACTGCCTGTGTTCGTAATAACGAATTCCATGGGTTCAACGGTTGCAACATCGATATAGGATTCACTTATAGTGACAATCTGGGCATACTCCTTACCCTGTATATCCACATCAACTGTTGTAGACATAGTTGAGTCACTTTCACTGTCACTGACAAGTACATCTATTTCATAGATGTCTTCCGCAACGTCTGCATCAACCTTCAGTTTGAATTTGACAAGAGTTGCATCTTCCTCGTCCTGACGGGCTTCAAGGAAAGATATGGTTTTTGTCAGGGATTCTCCCGATAGCTGAGAGAAAGGATACTCAGGTTCTATCTCAATTGCCACATCTGCCAGGTCCTCGTTTCCTATATTCCTCACACTGAAAGTAAGTTCAACTGTTTCACCGGGTCTTGCCGGGTTTGGGCTCTGGGTCATCAGATCCAGCTCTACACCTGATGCGCTGGCAGACATGGCTGCTGATGCTGTGCTTAATGAGAGGATTAATATTAGTGTCAATAACAAAATTTTTTTCATTTTTATCACATTGCTTCACGGTTTTTTATCTCTATACTGTCTACCATTCCGTCTTTGATGTGGACCACACGATCTGCATACCGTGTAAGATCCGGGTCGTGGGTAATCATAATGATAGTTTTACCCTCTTTTTGATGGAGATCACTCAAGAATTCAAGAATGTAATTTCCGGTTTCGCTATCCAGGTTCCCCGTTGGTTCATCAGCGAGGATGACCTTGGGATCAACTGCCAGAGACCTTGCAATTGCAACTCTCTGCCTCTGCCCACCGGACAACTGGGAGGGGAGGTTGTACTTTTTATCAGAGAGACTAACGACATTAAGCAACTCTTCCGCCCTTTTCCAGGACAAATCCGGATCAGCTTCCTGGAATTCAAGAGGAAGCATCACATTTTCGATTGTATTCAATGTAGGAATCAGGTTGAATTGCTGGAAAATAAAACCTATAAGCTGACCTCTGATCTGGGCTAGTTCTGATTCTTGCATTCTGGAAATATCCCTGTTATTCAATTCCACAATGCCTTTGCTTGGAAGGTCCAGGCAGCCCAGGAGGTTCATCATTGTACTTTTCCCGCTTCCACTGGGGCCGAGTATAACGACAAATTCACCATGGAGAATCTCCAGATCAACATTTTTCAAAGCCGCAAATTCGACCTCACCCATCCTGTATATTTTCCAGACATCAGTAAGACGCATGAGAGTATCGGGATTGTTGCCTGAAGACTTGTTTACCACATTCGTTTCATCGATGACATTCTTAACAGTCTCAGTATAATCACCATAAAACCTGTTTTCCAAATTAGCTCTATCAATGAGATTCTTAGCAGTCTCAATATAATCGTCTGAAGACTTGTTTTTCACATTCGTAAAATTCCCGTCCATAATTTACCTCAATGCGTGGCACTTTAATTTAAATATAAAATATATAATTAGTATTTAATACATATACCTGTGCAACTAATACACAGAGAATATATTAATCAATCTTCCCTTATCGGAGATATTTGCAGCAAACGATCAATTTGCCCAATATCCAGTTTCCTGTACAGAGAGGAAATGACATGTTCAGAAACATTTGTCCAATTCTGGCTTGAACGATCAGCGTTCCATCCATTGAATTTTTGCTGTGTATTATTATTGTTCTTCATTCATCCTCCAATTTCGGATAAGAGACATCTGCCGGATAGGGGCAGACATCCCTTAAACGAAGGGATGGTTGGTTGTTGGTATGTCGGTGACACCGGACCAGATGTGGTTGGGGGTTTGGTGGCACCTAGTTTTGGTGGTACCCACCAGGATTTTTAATCGGTAGGCAATCATCAATTAACCAGTTTTGAATAAAAGCATACTTACTTCAAAAAGGCAAAAAAAGAACAATATTTAAAAAATAAAGCTTTATAGAGATTACAATAGAAATTATAGAACATATAAAACAATAAAAAGCTTATTAAGAATTATTAAGAATTTTGATATTGATTCGAACGGGTAATATACATAATAACACATAAAAGATTAAATAATGACATTTTGATATAGAATATCTGTACCATGAAAAAATCATATTGTAATTTGCAGAGAGACAATTACTCTTCAGATTCTACCAGGAAAAGTACATTTCCACGCCCTTTCTTGAACTTCTGTATCTTTCCCCTCTTTTCAAGGTCAAGGAGCATGAGACTGACCTTGCCTTCTGAATATTTCAAACGCTTACGCATATCTTTCTGGGTCATCCTGCCACCCTGGGACTTGAGTATGTCAAGGATTTCCTGAAGATCGGCAGGCACCGGTTCATCAGAATGAATGGGAAAAGGTTCTTTTTTTGATTCTGCTAAGGGGATATTCACAACTTCATCAATTGTTTCACTTGCTGTTGTGGAAGTGTCTTCTTCCGGCACCACTTCCTGCTCTTCTTCTACACTTTTATCAGTTGCTGTTTCTATAAGCACTGGCGATACATGTAAAAATTCTTCAATTTTTACTTTCTTTGATGGAAGAGACTTTTGTGGTTTCCGTTTGATCTGGACTACCAGAATAAACATAAGAATAACTACAACAAATATAGCCCCAATAAGAATAGAATTGTTTCGTAATGTCGTTTCTGCACTACTTACAGTTTCCTCACCAGTGCTGGAATATGATGGCAAAAGCAGAAGATCTAAAACATAACTCCCCTCGTCTGAAACTACGATCGTATCTTCAGCAGAGTAGGTAAGTTGATCATCTTCGTAATAACTTGCAGTGATGTGATAACTACCGTTTGGTAATTCAAAGGAGTAAACACCATACTTAGCCACCATCGACTGCGAAGGAGTTGAATTTACCTCTATTATTGCATTGTCAAGAGGTTCGAATGTGCTCCATTCATAAGCCACACCATGTACAGTTGCAATACTTGAAGCTGCAGTAACGCCTGATAACAGCAAAATCATGGCAATACAAACTATGCAGGATAATACTCTCATGTCATACAACCTGGTTTTTATGTCAGTCACTCTCAAATATTGGTTTTGCCCAGACAGTTCCTATTCTACTGGATGTACCATCATCAAAATAATAGGTTCCGTTGCCAATCAGCTCGACTTCACCTGTACCAATTACAAGAAGACTCATTCTATCAGCCATTATCGCAACGGAAAAATCAGAACCAGACAAGGATGTATTCCCTTCTACCTCTACATATGAAATCATAATATATGGTTTATTGTGATCAGGTGTTCCGTCCTTTTCTTGGAGAACTTCCTGCTTGTAGTCTTTTTCCATATCAATTGATATATCTCCTGCAAAATCAACTACTGAGAACTTACCTTCGGACAAGAAGAAACTTGTATCAAGGTCACCGGACAATATTACAACACCGCTACCTTCAGCTACCAGACTACTATTACCAGATAATATCACGGGACCAGGAAGATATGTTTTTATCTTGTCGAATATGTGTTTAAGTTCTGAATTTGCACGAACGATACTCTCCTTTGATAATTTTATATATTTCTCTTTATCTGAATTTACGGAGGAGGTTTCAGCCTGTACAAGATAACCCCTGGACTCAGACACAAGAACATCATACTCATCCACCATCTGGTCGAGATCCTGAACATCATTACCTTTCTCATTCAGACGTATGATTACAATATCAAGACGTTCCACCATCGCCTCTGCCTTCTCAATATTGTCTTCGAGTATACTTTTTTCATCCGCATTAAAAGAATACGGAAACATGTAGATAAGGACCATTTCTCCTTTTTGTGGCTCTTTTATATCAAAAGGAGGAGGAAACAATTGAGAATACCGTTCATGTCTTTCATCAGGATATTGTTGCACATCACCAAAATTCACCATGCCTGAAATAACAACTAGCAGCATGAGGAATATCAATATTATCAGAGGCATCTTTTTCATTGATGATCACACCTTTGGGAATACAAGCAACAAATTACCAGATCCTATTCAAGGACAGTAAACAGAGATCAAAGCATCTTAAGCACTACTTTCATTTAATATATTCCACATATATTTAAATGCATGCTCTTGTTGCAGGTAATGAACTTAATGATTACTACTTGCAAATTGAATACGCTTAAATTGCCAACCGCTTAAAAGTAGAATGAGTCCATATGAAAATACTTAATTTGATCACCTGTATCGATCAAGAGATGCACTTATTGCAGGCATCCCTTAAACGAGAAGGGTTGGTGGTACGATGGTGGCACCTTGGTTGGATGTAATTAGGGGGTTGGGGGGATAAGGTGCCACCAAGTAGGGGTGGTGTCTGCCATTATATTATTACTGACAGACAATTCCCCCATTAGCATTCTTAAATAAAAGGATACTTACTGGAAAAGAAAGAATACACATCAAAAACAGATAATAAACCTTTATAAGACCTTTGATTCAGATAATAAATACCAAAACAGAATCTAATAAGTATCAGGAACAAATATAACTTTCTAACCGGAAAAAACAGCATATATAGATTGATTTATTGTAACTATTCAGCCTGATAAAAACGCTATCAATAACAATCTTGACAAAAAGTTGAAACG